>NZ_LWCN01000001.1:0-261699 GCF_001622915.1 Delftia sp. GW456-R20
TCACAAAGGCCACGGGCAGCCCGGTGACCGGGTGCTCCAGGACCACGGGCTGCTCCAGCGGCGGATGCTTGAGGCGGGTGGCGCGATAGGCCTCGCCAGACGGATCTCGGCGCATCAGGCTTTGCCTGAGCGCTGGCGCCTCCCAGTTGTGGGTGGCGCGCAGCTTGCGCAGATAGGCCTGCAGCTCGGGCGCCAGCGAGGCGAAGGCCGTGGTCATGCTGGCCCACATGGTGTCGCCGCCCGTGGGCGGCACGTCCACGGCGTAGAGGCAGGCACCGGCGGGCGGCTTGGTCTGCCAGGTCAGGTCGGCATGCCAGATGTCGGTGCCGGTGCGCGTGCCCTGGCTGATCAGCAGCTCGACATGGGGATCGTCCGGGTGCGAGGGAAAGGTGGAGGACACGGGCTCTACCTTGCCGAACACCTGGGCCACGCGCACCTGCTGCGCAGGGTCCAGCGTCTGGTCGCGGAAGAAGATGACCTGGCGCTCGGCCAGCAGCCGGCGCAGCGCGTCCGCATGGTCATGCACCTGCGCCGGGTCCGAGAGATCGATGCCGTATATCTCCGATCCTATGCACGGGGTGATGTGTTCGACTTGCATGAAATTCCTTTTCTCGAAAAAAACGGGTTGGGGTGGTGATCAGGTGGACGCGATGTCCTGCGGCAGCGGCATGGAGCGGAACCGGCGGCCGGTGGCATGGAACAGGGCCGTGGCCACGGCAGGCGCCGTGGGGCCCAGGGCCACTTCGCCGCAGCCCTGGGGCGGCCGGTCGCTCTCGACCAGGACCACCTCCACGCGGGGCATTTCGGACAGTTGCAGCAGCGGGTAGTCGTGGAAATTGCTTTGCTGCACCACGCCCTTGTCAAAGCCCAGCCGGCTCTTGAAGGTGTTGGTCAGCGCAAAGCCGATGCCGCCCTCGACATTGGCCTTGACCAGTCCCGGGTTGACCACGCGGCCCGCGTCGATGGCGCAGATGGCGCGCTCCAGCCGCACGCGGCCTTCCACAACACGCAATTCCATGACCAGCGCGACGAAGGTCTGGAAGCTCTCGCCCCGCCCCGTGTAGACGTTGAAGGTCATGGCGCGGTGCAGGCCTGCCGGTGCGGGCTGCTCCCAGCGCGCGGCCTTCGCCGCCGCATCCAGCACGCCCAGCGCCAGCGGCTGGCCGGCCAGCAGGCGGCGACGGTACTGGTAGTCGTCCACGCCTGCGGTGTGGGCCAGCTCGCTGATGAAGCTTTCCAGGAAGAACACGCTGGACGTGGTGCCCACGCTGCGCAGATAGCTCAGCGGTATGGGCTGCTGCACGTCCACGGCATCCACCAGCAGGTTGGGCACGCCGTAGATCAGGTCGTAGATGGACTCGACCATGGTCTCGTCCCAGCCGCCGGCATCGGCCATCTTCTTGGGGTTGATGGCGCCGTACAGCGACTGGCCCGAGATGCGTGCATGCAGCGCGGCAGGCAGGCCGTCGGCGCCCAGCACGGCACTCAGCCGCCCCGAGGCACCGGGCCGGTAGTAGGAATGCCGTATGTCGTCTTCGCGCGAGCGGATGACCTTGACGGGCCGGCCCACGGCCTTGGATGCCGCTGCCGCATGCAAGGCGAAGTCGGGCATGTACTTGCGCCCGAAGCTGCCGCCCAGGAAGGTGGTGTGCACGATGACCTTGTCCGCAGGCACCCCGCAGGCCTTGCCGAGTTCGCCACGCAGGAAGTCCTGGCCCTGGTAGGGCCCCCAGGTCTCGACCTCGCCGTCGCGCACATGGACAGTGGCGGCCAGCGGCTCCATGGTGGCGTGCGTGATGTAGGGCGAGTGGTAGTCGGCCGTGATCGGCTTGCCCGCCGCCAGCATTTCGCGCGGCTTGCCCAGGCTGCGGGCGACGACGGCCTTGTCGTTCGACAGGCCTGCGACGAACTGCGCATGGATGCGCTCGCTGTCCACGCCGGCCGCCGCGCCGGCGTCGAATTCGATGTCCAGCGCGTCGGCGGCCTGCTTGGCGATCCAGTACGAATCGGCCACCACGACCACGGTGCTGGGCTCGGGGTCGGGCCACTGCGTGGTGCGCACGACGGCATGCACGCCGGGACGCGCGCGCACCTCTGCCTCGTTGCGGATGCGCACGATGCGCCCCGTCACGCTGGGCGCCATGCGCACTGCGCCGATCAGCATGCCGGGCACCTCGACATCGATGCCGAAGACCGCACTGCCATCGACCTTGGCCGGGGTGTCCACCCGGCGCAGGTTGCGGCCGATCAGGCCCTGCTCGGAAGCCGACTTCATGCGCGGGCGCGCGGCGATGGACAGCCTGGAAGCCTCGGCCACGATCTCGCCGTAGCCCACGCTGCGACCCGTCGCGGAGTGCAGCACCCGGCCGGCGCGCGTGCTGCACTGGGATGCCCGCACGCCCAGCCGGGCCGCGCCGGCACGCAGCAGCACATCACGGGCCTGGGCACCGGCCAGGCGCATGCGCTCGTAGAAATAGTTCATCGACATTGACGCGCCCACGAACTGCTGGAACGGCATCTCGCCCGCATCGTTGCGGTAGGCGTCGCGCCCCGTGACGAAGCGCACGGTCACGCTGGCCCAGTCGGCATCGAGCTCGTCGGCCAGCACCTGGGGCAGGCCCGTGTAGATGCCCTGGCCCACCTCGCACTGCGACACGCCGATCACCACCTGCCCCGAAGGCTCGATCCAGACCCAGTCGCCGATGGAGGAAGCCGTTGCCGCCGCTGCACCGGCCTCCGCTGGCGCGGCCTGCGCCAGCGGAATCAGCAGGCTGCCGGCAGCAGGCGCCACCAGCAGCGCAGCAGCGCTCTGGAGCAGATGCCTGCGCCGCAGCGAGATGGCAGAGCCGGCCGTGCGGCCCCGTTCATTGCTTGGACGCTGCGGCATGGATGGCCTCCCGGATGCGGTGGTAGGTGGCGCAGCGGCACAGATTGGTCATGGCCTCGTCGATCTGCGCATCGGTGGGCTGTGGATGGGTCTTGAGCAGCGCGGCAGCGGCCATGACCATGCCGGACTGGCAGTAGCCGCACTGCGGCACGTCCTTGTCCATCCAGGCCTTCTGGATGGGGTGGGAACGGTTGCTGGACAGCCC
Organism: Delftia sp. GW456-R20; assembly: GCF_001622915.1. Lineage (NCBI taxonomy): Bacteria > Pseudomonadati > Pseudomonadota > Betaproteobacteria > Burkholderiales > Comamonadaceae > Delftia > Delftia sp. GW456-R20. Next base: position 3,093 of record NZ_LWCN01000001.1, read on the forward strand.
TTCGATGGTCGTGACCGCCTTGCCGCCCACCGTCGAGACGGGCAGCACGCAGGAGCGCACCGGCTCGCCATCGACATGGACCGTGCAGGCCCCGCACATGCTGATGCCGCAGCCGAACTTGGTGCCGGGCAGCTTGAAGTGATCGCGCAGCACCCACAGCAAGGGGGTCTGCCCGTCGCCGTCAAAGGCCACGCTTCGGGAATTGAGGGTGAATTTCATCGTGGGGTCTCCAATGCGCCCGCGTCGCCGGGGCTGCATGTCTCATGCCTCTCAGAACGAGTGGTGTATGCCTGCCGCAATCACGGTCTGCGTGCGCCCGCTGGCAACGCCCACGGAGTTCATCGCTGCCACGCCATCCGAGGCGCGCTGGTGCGTGACCGAGGCATGCAGCTGCGTGCGCTTGGAGAAGGCGTAGCGCGCGCCCAGGTGGACCTGGTTCCACTTCGTCTGCTCGAAGCGGCTGAAGGAGTAGCCCGTGTTGATGGTCACGGCCTGGCTGGTCTGCCAGGCCAGGCCCAGGTCGAGCGCGCTCATGTTGCTGGAGGCCCCGCCGTACTTGAGCGTGGAGCGCGTCAGCAGCGCGTTGAGCCGGACCGGAAGCGCATCGAGCTGGTAACCGCCGCCTATGCCCAGCACCTGGAAGGTGTCGAGCACCAGGGGTCGGCCCGCCACCAGGTCCTGGCCCAGCGCGTTCGCCAGGCCCGTGCGCCCGGCGATATCGAAGGCACGGCCACGCGCATCGGTGTAGGCCACGGCCAGATTGAGCTTGGCACTGGAATAGCTGCCCATGACGCTGTAGGTACGGTTGGCCTGCGAGCGGCCCGGCACCTCGCCAAAACCGTACTGCGCGCCGAACTGCATGCCCCCCATGCTGGGCGTCAGGTAGACCACGGAGTTGTCCACCGGAAACTGGCTGGACAGGCCGTCCAGATTGCCGGGGTGGTAGAGATAGAAGTTGTAGAGCTGGTAGCCGTTGCCCCACTGGCTCAGCGTGCCGGCCGTGAAATCGACCTGGCGACCCAGCCGCACCGAGCCCATCGACGCGCTGTCCAGACCCACCCAGGAAGCCCGGTTGAAGTAGCTGGTCGGCGAGATCGGCGAGCCGATGTCCGTGAGGAATCCGTTCTCCAGCTGGAACGAGGCCTTCATGCCGCCCCCCAGATCCTCCGAGCCGCGCAGGCCCCAGAGGTCAGGCTGGGAAATGGCCGAATCCATGCGCGTCAGCCGGCTCCCGCGCACATCGCTGATCCAGGGCATGGTCAGGTCCATGCTGCCGTACAGCGTCACCGAACTCTGGGCCAGCGCCGCTCCCGCGCCGCCCAGCATCGCCAATGCGGCAATTGCTTTGTATTTCATCGCAAGGCTCTTTCATCGTGAGATGGGTAAAAAAATTCCACAAGTGGCAATTTTGAACACCACGCCACGGAAGATGCCTGGCAGGGCGCGAACTAATTTCCACTTATGGAAATATTAGCTGCGCGGGCCGAATTCTGGTTCTGGGGTTTTCATCTACCGCGTTGTAGGTAGGTCTCGGGAGGTGGAAGCAAGGGACGGGCATTGCACCCGCCCCCGCACCAGGCGCTCAGCGCCCCAGTGCCTGGTCCACGCCCTTGTTGGCCAGGGCGTCTGCCCGCTCGTTGCCAGGGTCGCCTGCGTGGCCCTTGACCCAGCGCCAGTCGATGCGGTGGCCGCCACCCTGGACCAGGGCGTCCAGCCGCTGCCACAGCTCGACGTTCTTGACCGGCTCCTTGGAGGCCGTCTTCCAGCCCTTGGCCTTCCAGCCATGGATCCATTCGGTGATGCCCTTGAGCACGTACTGGCTGTCGATGTAGAGCACCACATCGCAGGGCCGCCTGAGCGCGGACAGCGCCTCGATCACGGCCATCATCTCCATGCGGTTGTTGGTCGTGTTCAGCTCGCCGCCGAACAGCTCTTTCCTGGCGCTGCCGGCCTCCAGCACCACGCCCCAGCCGCCGGGACCCGGATTGCCCTTGCAGGCGCCGTCCGTGTAGATAACAACTTGATTCAAAAAATTTCCTTGGGTTGAATGGCCCGGCCTTCAGGCCGGTTGGAATGCGGATCGCTGCCCTGCACCGCCTGCGCCGGCATGCGGTGGGCCACAGGCACGGAGGCGCCCGACACGGCTGCGCGGCCACGCCAGGCAGGCTCCAGCATGCGTGCGCCCGGCACGCGCTTGACGGCCACCACGCAGTACACGCCGCCCAGCATGGGCCAGCCCAGCCGCCCCACGCGGTCCATGAACTGCCAGCGCCGCAGCCAGCGATCCGTCTGCACGGCAGGACGATAGCAGCCGAACTGCACGGCCTCGATCTCGAAGGCCAGCAATCGCAGCCAGTCGCGCAGCCGCCAGTAGCCCACGCCCCAGCCCACATCGGGCAGATACACGCCGCGCTCGGCACGGCGCTGCACGCCCAGCAGACTGGCGGGGTTGAGCCCGCACACGACGATACGGCCCTCCGGCATCAGCACCCTGGCCGCCTCGCGCAATACGGCATGCGGGTCCGGCGAGGTCTCCAGCGTGTGCGGCATGACGACGAGGTCGAGGCTGGCCTCGGAAAACGGCAGCGCGGCCGGATCGGCCAGCAGCGCCACGGGCACCTCCAGCGGCGGCACTGCCTCGGCTGGCACCGCATCCTGCATGGAATCCAGGGCCAGCCAGCGGTGCGGCATGCGATTGGCGCGCAGCCCCTGGAGCATGGGCATGCCCAACTGCAGGCTGTGATAGCCGAAAATATCGGCCACCGCCTCGTCGCAGCGCTGCTGCTCCCATTCCAGCAGGTAGTGGCCGAGGGCAGATTGCGTCCAGTGATGCGTCCCTATAATTTTGCTGCTCATGAACCTGTTGCCCATCCCCGCTTTTTCCGACAACTACATCTGGCTGCTGTACGACGCAGGGCAGGCCCTGGTCGTCGATCCCGGCGATGCAGCGCCCGTGCTGGCCAGCCTGCGCCAGCTGGACTTGCAGTTGCAGGGCATTTTAGTCACCCACCACCATGCCGATCATGTCGGCGGCGTGGCGCAGCTGCGCCAGGCCACGGGCGCCCAGGTCTGGGGCCCCGCCTACGAGCAGTTGCCCGAGCCCGTGCAGCGCGTGCAGGGTGGCGATACCGTGCAGGCCCTGGGCGGCCCCTGGCAGGTCATTGACGTGCCCGGCCACACCAGCGGCCACATCGCCTTCTACAGCACGGCGGCGCAGGCGCAGCCCGTGCTGTTCTGCGGCGATACGCTGTTTTCAGGGGGATGCGGGCGCCTGTTCGAAGGCACGCCGCAGCAGATGCAGCAATCGCTGGACGATCTGGCCGCGCTGCCGGACAACACCCTGGTCTGCTGCGCACATGAGTACACAATGTCCAACCTGCGCTTTGCGCAGGCCGTGGAACCAAACAACCAGGCCCTGGCTCACTACCAGAGGCATTGTCAGGCGTTGCGCGAGGCCGGCCGGCCCACGCTGCCTTCCCTGATGGAGACCGAGCGCTCCATCAATCCCTTTCTTAGAACGCGCGAATCCGCAGTGGCCGCCGCCGCCGCAGGCTTCGACGCACAGGTGAGACAGCAGGACCCCGCCAGCGTGCTGGCCGGCCTGCGCCAATGGAAAAACGTCTTCTGATGAAACTGCTACACACCCTGCTGCTGGGCAGCCTGCTGGCTCTTGCGGGCTGCGCCACCACCAGCAGCCCGGACCTGGCCAGCACGGCCCCCGCCCCCAGCACCGCACCGCACTCCCCGATGTACCCCAACGGACCGCTGAGCCCGCTGGGCACAGGCAGCGCCGGCAACGGCGGCGTGGCCTCGCTGGAGACCACGGGCGATCTGTGGGTACGCATTCGCCAGGGCTTTGCCATGCCCGACCTGGACCAGGATCTGGTCAAGGACCGCGAGCAGTGGTATGCCAGCCGGCCCGACTACATACAGCGCATGACCGAGCGCTCCAGCAAGTACCTGTTCCACATCGTCGAGGAACTGGAGCGGCGCAACATGCCCACCGAGCTGGCGTTGCTGCCCTACATCGAGAGCGCCTTCAACCCGCAGGCCGTCTCCACTGCCAAGGCGGCCGGCATGTGGCAGTTCATGCCGGCCACCGGCACCTATTTCGACCTCAAGCAAAACGCCTTCCGCGACGACCGCCGCGACGTGCTGGCCTCCACGCGCGCCGCGCTGGACTACCTGCAAAAGCTCTACGACATGTTCGGCGACTGGCACCTGGCCCTGGCCGCCTACAACTGGGGCGAAGGCAGTGTGGGCCGCGCCATCAAGCGCAACGAGAAGCTGGGCCTGCCCACGGGCTACACCGACCTGCAGATGCCGGCCGAGACCCGCATGTACGTGCCCAAGCTGCAGGCCGTCAAGAACATCGTGGCCAACCCCGATGCGTTCAACACCGAGCTGCCGCTGATCGAGAACCACCCCTACTTCCAGACCGTCACCATCACCCGTGACATCGACGTGGAACTGGTAGCCAAGCTGGCCGACGTGTCGACCGATGACTTCAAGGCGCTCAATCCCAGCTTCCGCAAGCCGGTGATCTTTGCGGCCGGCACGCCGGAGATCCTGCTGCCCTGGGACAACGCCAAGGTGTTCCGCCGCAACATGCAGGCCTTCGACGAAGGCCAGTACGCGAGCTGGACCGTGTGGACCGTGCCTTCCACCATCAGCGTGGCCGAGGCGGCCCAGCGCGTGGGCCTGGGCGAGTCCGACCTGCGCGCCCTCAACAACATCCCCCCACGCATGCTGATCAAGGCCGGCTCCGCGCTCATGGTGCCGCGCGGCGCCAACGTGCGTGCCGACGTGGCCGGCCACGTGGCCGACAATGGCCAGATCAGCTTTGCCCCCGAGATCGTCACGCGCCGCACCACCATCAAGGCCCGCAAGCGCGACACGCTGATCAGCGTGGCCAACCGCTACGGCGTCAGCGCGTCCAATCTGGCGGACTGGAATGACCTGAAGTCCTCCGCCACCCTGCATGCCGGCCAATCGCTGGTGGCCTACCTGCCGGTGCGCGCCAGCAGCGGCGGCAATGCCCGGGCGGCCAAGTCCACCGGAACCGCACGCAAGGTGGCCGTGCAGCCGCAAAACCGCAACGCCAAGGTGTCGGTCACCACGGCGCCGCGTGGCGGCAAGCCATCCAAGGTGAAAAAGCGCTGAAGGCGCTGAAGGCACCGCCACTGCCCCACTCCACAGAGCCCGCTTTCGCGGGCTCTTTTGCGTGCGGCCCGGGGACTCAGGTGTGGAAACGCTGGCGGGACTGCCGCACGAATTCGTTGGTGAACGAGCGCTCCAGGTCGATACCGCTGCGCGCCAGCGCAGGGTTGAGCCGGACCAGGGCGCGCAGGGCCGTGGCAGGCCCGTCATCGGGCATCAGGCCATCCGGGGAGATCGTGGTGCGCATGTGCTCGAAGGCCGACAGATAGGCACGCCGCGAGCCCAGCAGATACGGTGCAGGCACGGCCCTGAGCACATCCATGGGCGCGGCGGTCTGCAGCCACTTGAGCGATCGGACCATGGCATTGCTCAGCGCCTGGGCCTTGGCCGGGTTCTTGCGCAAAAAGGCCTGGGTCGCGTACAGCGTGCCCGAGGGCATGGAGCCGCCATACAGCTGCGCGCTGCTGCGCAGATCACGCAGGTCTCTGACGATGCGCACGGCTCCCTTGTCCTCCAGCACGCTCATCAGCGGGTCCGCATGGCACAGCGCATGCACGCGCCCGGTGCGCAGCGCCTCCATGGCGTCAGGCCCCGAGCCCACACCCACCAGTTGCACCAGATCGGCCTCCAGACCCTCACCCAGCAGCATCAGTTGCACGGCCCGGGCCGTGGATGCGCCCAGCGAGGACACGCCCACGCGCCGCCCGCGCAGGTCGGCCAGCGTCTGGTAGCGCGGCATCCAGCGCGAGGACACGCCCAGCGCAATCTGCGGCGCACGCCCCTGCACGACAAAGGCACGCAGCACACTGCCGCGCTGCTGCGCGACAAGCGTGTGTTCATAGGCACCCGCGCACACATCGGCGGCGCCCGATTCCAGCGCCTGCAGCGACTGCGACCCGCCCGGATAGTCATCGATGCGCACGGTCAGGCCCTCGGCCTCGAAGTACCCCAGTTGCTGGGCAATCACCAGCGGTAGGTAATACAGCAGGCCCTGACCGCCCACGGAAATCGTCACCAGCTCGGCCGAACCGAGGGAAGGAAGCGACCAAAGGGAACCCAGCCCCATGAGGCTCAACAAGGTTCGGCGATCAAGCACGTGGGAAGACATGGTGGTTATTTTGCTGCAGTGCAACACGATCATGCCCAGAGCCCGCATGCACAGCATCGGTGCTTGCCCGTATGTGAAACACCGTAGGCTTCAGGGCCAGCACGGCGCGCGGTGAACACGCGCCCGGCCCTCACCCAGGCCTCACCCAGGCCTCAGCGGTAGCCCGCGAAAAACAGCAGCAGATTCACCACCAGCGCCAGCGCCCAGGCCAGACTGCGCAGCGTGGCGCGGTCCGTCACATAAAAGGCGATGTAGGCAATGCGCAACACAACAAAGGCCACGGCCAGGCCATCGACACGCGCGGACGGTGCACCCAATTGCCAGGCAACCAGCAAGGCGCCAATGAAGAACGGCAGGCACTCGAAGCTATTGGCCTGCGCCGCGTTGGCCCGTGCCTGGTAGCCCGTCTGCTGCGCCAGCCAGGCCCGGGGTTCGTGGTTGTCGAAACCGCGCTGCCCCGGCCGGTGCTTCATGCCGGGCGCCTTGGCGATGTAGGCGCAGGCCAGCGGCAGCAGGGCCGCCACCAGCAGGCACCAATGCGCTATGGAGAAGCCGCCGGGCGGCAGGATGACAGAGGTCGGCATACAGGCTCCTGATGAATAGACAAGAAACGCCAGCCGCCTCGGCCACTACCGGCGGTCCACCAGCGCATGGGCGATCGTACCGAGGTCCACGTACTCGAGTTCGCTGCCTATGGGCACGCCGCGCGCCAGGCGCGTCACATGGATGCCGCGCGCCTTCAGGGCCTCGCTGATCGCATGGGCCGTGGCCTCGCCTTCCGCCGTGAAGCTGGTGGCCAGGATCACCTCCTGCACCTTGCCGTCGCCGGCACGCTCCAGCAGGGATGACAGGTTCAGATCGCGCGGACCTATGCCGTCGAGTGGCGACAACCGCCCCATCAGCACGTAGTAATAGCCCTGGTAGGCACCCGTGCGCTCCATGGCCGCCATATCGGCGGGCGCCTCCACCACGCACAACCGGGCCGCGTCACGCCCTTCATCCTGGCAGATGGAGCAGATGCGGCCTTCGGTGAAGGTATGGCAGCGCTCGCAGTGGGTGACCGACTCCACGGCCGTGGTCAGGGCACGGGCCAGCTGCCGCGCGCCGTCCTGGTCGCGCTGCAGCAGGTGGAAGGCCATGCGCTGCGCCGACTTGATGCCTACACCCGGGAGCCTGCGCAAGGCCTCGATCAGGCCATCGAGCGATTGCACGTCCGACATGGCAGCTTCCTTTCAATGGAGAAGGTTCTCAGAAAAAAAGCGATCTGCAGGGGCAGATCGCTCGATGGCCACTCCACACGAGTGGGCAGCTGGAGAAGCCGGCATGGCCTCTCCAGGCTGTTCGGCACAACCGCTGGGGCCTGCCTCAGAACGGGAACTTCATGCCGCCCGGCAGGCCGGGCATGCCAGCCGTGAGCTTGCCCATCTTCTCGTTGGAAGTCTCTTCGGCCTTGCGCACGGCGGCGTTGAAGGCGGCAGCCACCAGGTCTTCCAGCATGTCCTTGTCTTCGGCCAGCAGGCTGGGGTCGATGGTGATGCGCTTGACGTCGTGCTTGCAGGTCATGACCACCTTCACGAGGCCCGCGCCCGATTCACCTTCCACCTCGATGTTGCCCAGTTCATCCTGGGCCTTCTTGAGGTTGTCCTGCATGGCCTGGGCTTGCTTCATCAGGCCGGCCAGTTGTCCTTTGTTGAACATGTGAGTTCCTTCTTCTGTAGGGTAAAAACGAAACGCTCTGGAGCGTGTCAGGGCTGAATGGATACGGGCTTGATACTGCCGGGCACGATTTTCGCGCCATGGCTGCGGATCAGGGTCTGCACCAGAGAATGATTCATCACGATGTCTTCTGCAATGCGCTGGCGCTCATGGCTGGCCACCGCATTGCGCCGCGCGGGGCTGTCCACCACGGCGCCTTGCTCGACATTCAGTTGCCGCGCCAGGCCAGCGGCCTCCAGCGCTGCACGCAGGCGCTCGCGCGTGGCGGGCTGGGCCAGCGAGCTGCTTTCCACGCGCAGCGTCCATGCATCGCCATCGCGCGCCACCAGTTGCGACTGCAGCGCCAGTTGCCGTGCCAGCGCCGTGACGGCCTCGGCCTGCACCAGTTGCTGGACGGCAGCGTGCCAGACATCGCCGTCGGGCGTGCGCTCCACGGTCGGCGCGGGAGGCGCACCGGGGGACTGGCGGCCACGTTCGGGAGCGAAGTCCTGCGCATCGATCTGAGTGTCGATCTGCGGTTCGGACTGCCGTGCCACGGCAGCGGCAGGCGGCTCCAGGGCCAGATCTCCGTCATCGCTCCAGCGGCCTTCGTCGGCCCAGCCTTCATCGGGCATCCCGGCCCAGGCACCCTCGTCCGGCGCATCGGCATCCTGCGCCTGCGGCGCCTCATCGGCAGAAGAGTCTTCGTCTTCCTGCACATCGTCCACGGGCTCATCCACAGGCTCGTCCAGGGGCTCCTGGGCGACACCGGCGGCCGGCTTCACCTCTGGAGCAGCGGAAGGCCTGGCCTCCTGGACAGGCGCAAGCACAGGTTCCGGCCTGGCAACTGCGGCCACGGCCACGGGCGCCTGAACAGGCGCTGGAGCCGCAACGGCTTGCACCACGGGAGCGACCACGGCGGGCGCAGCGGTCACGGGAGATGCGACAGGCGCGACAGGAGCAGGAGGCGCGAGCGGGACGGGCATGGCCGCCTTGGCTGGGGCAGCGGGAGCCTCGGGCACAGCGGGCTGTGCGGGCCGCGTCTGCGCAACGGGCGCGGGAGATTCAGGCTTCGCCGTGGAGGGGGTCAGCGCTGGAGTTTTTTTTTCAGCCGCGCCCGGGGCGGGCTCTGCAGATTGCGGCTTGAACGCCAGCAGCCGCAGCAGCGCCATGGTCAGCGCCGCGTACTCGTCGGGAGCCAGGCCCAGTTCGGCCCGGCCATGCAGGCAGATGCTGTAGAGCAGCTGGGTTTCGTCGCGCGGCATCAGCACCGCAAGGCGGGCGATCTCTGCGGCTTCTGGATCGCTGGCGTCGGCGGCAATCTGCGGCACGGCCTGTGCCACGGCCATGCGCTGCAGCACGGCGCACATTTCCTCCAGCGTAGAGGCGGCAGACAGGCCATTGCGGCGCAGCGCCTCGGAGGTTTCCACAACCACCTGGCCATCGGCCTGGGCGAGTGCCTCGATCAGGCGGAACACATGGCTGCGGTCCACGCTGCCCAGCATCTGGCGCACCGTGGCCTCCTGCAGCTGTCCGCTGCCAAAGGCAATGGCCTGGTCAGTCAGCGACAGCGCATCGCGCATGGAGCCACGCGCGGCGCGCGACAGCAGGCGCAGGGCCTGGGGCTCGGAGGCCACGCCTTCCTGCCCCAGCACCTGGCCCAGATGCTCCAGCACGGTCTCGGGCGCCATGGGCCGCAGGTTGAACTGCAGGCAGCGGCTGAGCACGGTCACGGGCACCTTCTGCGGATCGGTGGTGGCCAGCACGAACTTCAGGTATTCGGGCGGCTCCTCCAGCGTCTTGAGCATGGCGTTGAAGGCCGTGTTCGTGAGCATGTGCACTTCGTCGATCATGAAGACCTTGAAGCGTCCCTGCACCGGCTTGTAGACAGCCTGCTCCAGCAGGCTCTGCACCTCGTCCACGCCACGGTTGGAGGCAGCGTCCAGCTCCGTGTAGTCGGGAAAGCGCCCGCTGTCGATTTCGGTACAGGCCGCACAGACGCCGCAGGGCGTTGCCGTGATGCCGCCCTGGCCATCGGCGCCCTGGCAGTTGAGCGACTTGGCCAAAATGCGCGAGACCGTGGTCTTGCCCACGCCGCGCGTGCCGGTGAACAGATAGGCATGGTGCAGGCGCTGCTGCGTCAGGGCGTTGGTGAGCGCCTGAACGACATGCTCCTGCCCCACCATTTCAGAGAAATTGCGGGGGCGGTATTTGCGGGCCAGCACAAGATAAGACATCCCGCGATTCTACGGGGCTGGGCGCCCTTGCCCGAGGCGACCCGGGTTTGGCCGGCCATGTCGTCCGGGCGGCCCGGTGTTTGCCCCTATAATCGAGAGTGACGGGCCTCCTCGCATGGGGAAGCGGCCAACCGGGTCAGGTGGGGAACCAAGCAGCCCTAACCGTGAAACCAGTGCCGAGGGCAAGGCTCGTCACCTTCATTGAACAGCAGGCCCTGCGGGCGCCTGCCCCGTCCAGGCCCGCTGCGGCACCCTCTCTCCCTTAACGCTCTGCGCCATCCACCTTGAGATAGCGCGCAACGCCTTGCGCCGCCTGCAGGCCGCTGGCCATGCACGCCGTCAGCAGGTAGCCGCCCGTGGGAGCCTCCCAGTCCAGCATCTCGCCGGCGCAGAAAACGCCAGGAGCGGCTGCGCACATGCCGTTGGCGTCCAGAGCTTCCAGCCGCACGCCGCCTGCCGTGCTGATGGCCTCGTCAATGGGTCGGGCCGCCACCACGGTGATGGGCAGGGCCTTGATGGCATGGGCCAGCCGCACAGGGTCGGCCACACCTTCCTTGCCCAGCACCTCATGCAGCACGGCGGCCTTGATGCCGTCCAGGCCCAGGCGCCCCTTCAGATGGCTGGCCAGGCTGCGCGAGCCGCGCGGATGGCGCACTTCCACCAGCACGCGCTCGGGCGTCAACTGGGGCAGCAGGTCGAGATGGACGGTGGCCTGCCCGTCGCGCGCAATGGCTTCGCGCAGCGCCGCAGAGACGGCATAGATCAGGCTGCCTTCCACGCCCGTGGTCGTGGCAATGAATTCGCCCTTGCGCGAGAAAACATGGCCTTTGCCATCATCAAAGGACAGCGCCACAGACTTGAACGGCTGGCCCGCAAAGCGCTCGGTGAAATAAGGACTCCAGCCGCGCGCAGGCTGGGGGCTGGCGCCCAGCAGCTCGGCCATGAACTCCCGGCGATCGATCTGTCCGCCCGAAGCCGCGCCGTCCAGACCCACATCGAACCCGCAGTTGGAAGGCTTCAACGCAGCGACTTCAACACCGCGCTGCTCCAGCAAGGGCAGCCAGGCGCCATCCGAGCCCAGGCGCGCCCAGCTGCCACCGCCCAATGCCAGCACCACGGCCCTTGCCCGCACCTGCAGCCGCCCTTCGGGTGTATCAAAGCCCAGCGCATCGCCTTCTTGCCAGCCCAGCCAGCGGTGGCGCGTGTGCAGGACCACGCCCTGGGTCTGCAGACGCACCAGCCAGGCACGCAGCAAGGGCGCAGCCTTCATGTCCTTGGGGAATACGCGGCCCGAGCTGCCCACAAAGGTTTCCACGCCCAGTTCACCGGCCCAGGCACGCAGTTGATCCGGGGACAGCAGCTCCAGCCAGCGCGACACCTCGGCACTGCGCTCGCCGTAGCGGGAGACAAAGGCGGGCAGGTTTTCGGAATGGGTCAGGTTGAGCCCGCCCTTGCCTGCCATGAGGAACTTGCGCCCAGCGGAGGACTTGGCCTCGAACACATGGACATCCAGCCCCTTGCCGGCCAGCCCTTCGGCCGCCATCAGGCCCGCAGGCCCCGCACCGATCACCGCCACATCGCAGTCCATCATGCGCGCTGCCGCACCGGGTTCAAAAGCATCCATCACATCAGTTTCCATTCCATGCTCGCATTCAACTTGGCGCTGCCGGCCGGCACATATGCCTGCAGCGCGGGCGCGCAGAATACCCTGCCGCAGGCCGGTCTGCGCGCGGGCGCCACTAATTCCCGGAGTCCCGGCAACCCTGTCGCCACCCCATAAACAGCTATGACAGTCATAGCATTGAGCTACCGCCCATACGGTGCAGCAGGTGATAGGTTTCTGTCACAATCTTTTTGCGGTGCGGATTTTCCTGCGCCTTCCTCATTGCGAAAAATCAAGGACTCCACCCATGGCCAGCGAACTGATCAAACACATCTCCGACGCAAGCTTTGAAGCCGACGTCTTGCAGCCTGGCACCACGGTGCTGGTCGATTACTGGGCCGAATGGTGCGGCCCCTGCAAGATGATCGCCCCCATCCTCGACGAAGCAGCGCAGACCTACAAGGAAAAGCTGTCCATCGCCAAGATGAATGTGGACGAGAACCGTGAGATCCCCGCCAAGTTCGGCATCCGCGGCATTCCCACGCTGATGCTGTTCAAGGATGGCCAGCTGGCCGCTACCAAGGTGGGCGCCCTCAACAAGGCACAGCTGTCCGCTTTCCTGGAACAGCACCTGGCCTGATTCCCCCGACGGCCCCGCACACGGGGCCGTCACAGATGCGGGCCGGCGTTGGCCGCAGCACCGCATCGCACTGGCGCATAAACGAGGCGCCAGCGCAAATTTCCCTGTGACCTTCGGATTTTTTCCTGTCATAATGCCCTTCATCACCGGCCTTATGCATTGAAGGCCGCGCTGAGACCCTCAGGCAAGCCAGCCCACTTCCACAGTGTTTCGCTTGGCTCAACGCCTTCCCCTGGTTTCTTTCCACTCCGTTCTGGAGTCACTCCATGCACCTTAATGAACTCAAGGCACTGCACGTGTCTGAAGTCCTGAAGCAGGCCGAAGCGCTTGAGATCGAAAACGTCGGTCGCATGCGCAAGCAAGAGTTGATGTTCGCCATCATCAAAAAGCGAGCCAAGGCAGGCGAACAAGTGTTCGCCGACGGCGTGCTGGAAATCCTGCCGGACGGTTTCGGCTTTCTGCGCAGCCCCGACACCAGCTATACGGCCAGCACCGACGACATCTACATCTCGCCCAGCCAGGTCCGCCGCTTCAACCTGCACACCGGCGACATGATCGAAGGTGAAGTGCGCACGCCCAAGGATGGCGAGCGCTACTTCGCACTGACCAAGCTCGACTCCGTCAACGGCGGCTCGCCCGAGCAGAACAAGCACAAGGTGCTGTTCGAGAATCTGACCCCCCTGTTCCCCACCCAGCAGCTGCGCCTGGAGCGCGAGATCAAGGGTGAGGAGAACATCACCGGCCGCATCATCGACATCATCGCCCCCATCGGCCGCGGCCAGCGCGCGCTGATCGTCGCACCGCCCAAGAGCGGCAAGACCATGATGATGCAGAGCATCGCCCATTCCATCACGGCCAACCATCCCGACGTGCACCTGATGGTGCTGCTGGTCGATGAGCGCCCCGAAGAAGTGACCGAGATGCAGCGCTCGGTCAAGGGCGAAATCATCGCCTCCACCTTCGACGAGCCCGCCACGCGCCACGTGCACGTGGCCGAGATGGTGATCGAGCGCGCCAAGCGCCTGGTCGAGCTCAAGAAGGACGTGGTCATCCTGCTGGACTCCATCACCCGCCTGGCCCGCGCCTACAACAACGTCGTGCCCTCGTCGGGCAAGGTGCTGTCGGGCGGCGTGGACTCCAACGCCCTGCAGCGCCCCAAGCGCTTCTTCGGCGCGGCACGCAATGTGGAAGAAGGCGGCTCGCTGACCATCATCGCCACGGCCCTGGTCGATACCGGCAGCCGCATGGACGAAGTGATCTTCGAAGAGTTCAAGGGCACGGGCAACAGCGAACTGGCCCTGAACCGCCGTCTCTACGAAAAGCGCGTGTTCCCCGCCATCGAACTCAACAAGAGCGGCACACGCCGCGAAGAACTGCTGCTGGCTCCCGAGATCCTGCAAAAGACCCGCATCCTGCGCCAGTTCATGTACAACATGGACGAGATCGAGGCCATGGAGCTGATGATCAAGAACATGCGGGCCACGAAGACCAACGTGGACTTCTTCGACATGATGCGCCGCGGCGGCTGATCTCAGAGATCCAGCCCACGGCACCCAACGACGCCTCGCTCACGCGGGGCGTTTTGCATTCCAGCCGCCCGTCTTACCACGCTGCGACAGACGTGCCCAGCGCACAGGCCGCGCGCTCCCAGTGCATGGGCGCACCCGCCACCTCCACCGGCGCCCGCAGGCGCCGCGCCGCGCCCCAGGAGGTCGCCTCGATCGCCGCGCTGAAATCCTCGGCACCGTTCACCGGCGCCAGCGGGCAGGCATCCGGGTCGCCCACGCCATGCCCCGCCAGAAGATGGGCCGTGCGCACCAACGAGGCGCGCACCGTGCTGCCGCCATGCCCCTGCATGCGCCGCACCAGCGCCATCACCACGGCGGCAGCCATCAGATAGCCGGTGGCGTGGTCCAGCGCCTGCAGCGGCAGCGGCGTGGGTCGGTCACGGCCCAGCCGGTGCATGCCTGCATCGGCAATGCCGGCGCTCATCTGCACCAGGCTGTCGAAGCCGCGCCGCTGCTGCCAGGGCCCGCTCCATCCATAGGCGTTGAGCGACACATCGATGAGTGAGGGATTCAGCCGACGGCGCCACGCGGCCCCGAATCCCAGCCCCTCCAGCGCACCGTCCCGGTAACCATGGACCAGCACGTCGGCGCCGGCCAGAAGTTGTTCGAACACGGCACGATCCTGGGGCGCCCGCAGGTCCAGCCGGGCACAGCGCTTGCCCAGCGTGACTTCAGGCACCGTACCCGGCTCCTCCCAACCGGGCGGATCGATGCGCAGCACCTCGGCACCATGGCCCGCCAGCCAGCGCGTGGCGGCGGGACCGGCCAGGATGCGCGTCAGATCCAGCACGCGCAGCCCCTGCAGCGGCCGCTGCGCCGATGGCTGCCACGCATCAGCACTGAAACTGAAGGCCCGGCCCGGCTGCGGATGCACCTGCCACGCCAGCAACGGCTCCTGCTGCACGGCCTGCCCCTGCGGATGCGCAGCCCAGGCAGCCAGCCCGCGCATGGCGGCGGCACAGCCACCCTGCGCGACAACGGCCGACTCCAACTCATGCGCCGCCCAGCGCCTGACCGCCGTCGCCACAGCCTCCCGGTCGGCCGGTGCGTCGAGCACGGCCAGTGCTGCTGCGCGGTGGTGGGGCGCATTGGTATGCAGGCGGATCCAGCCATCGGCCGTGCGGTAGTCGCCGGCCACGGCGTCCCACAGCGCGGGCATCTCCCAGCCCAGCGGATGCAGGCTGCTGCCAAACCACAGGGACGCGAGTCTGCGATCCACCACCACCTGCGGCGCGGCAGCGCCGCATTGGGCCACCAGCTCGGAGATGGCAAGGCCTGCCACACCCAGGCTGGCTGCCGCCAGATCGGAGACCGGAAACACCGAGGCCAAGGCACCTTGCCCGCGCATCTCCAGACGGTGCAGCGCGTCCTGGGCACCTTCCAGTGCCGCCCAGATCTGGGCGGCGCAGTGATCAAAAGCGGAAGAGGTCGGAAGACTGGACATGGAGCACTCCTGGCAACGGAAACAAGGGTTGGAACCCGCACCATAGATTTCCAGAAAATATTGTCAATATTGATTAAATAAATCAACATATCATCACATCCATGCCCGACTACCTGAACTCGACCGAAGCCACCGCACTGCTGGGCGTGAGCCGCGCCACGCTGTATGCCTATGTCAGCCGGGGTCTGCTTCATGCCCATGCGGCAGACACGCCGCGCGAAAGCCGCTACCTGCGCGAAGAGGTCGAGCAGCTCGCGCGCCAGCGCGGCCAGGGCCGCAAACCCCGCGAAGTCGCCCAGGCCGCGCTCAACTGGGGCCTGCCGGTGCTGGAGTCATCGATCACGCTGATAGAACAGGGCCGCCTCTACTACCGTGGCGAGGACGCCGTGGACTGGGCGCGCTCGCACACGTTGGAAGAAACCGCCGCCCTGCTCTGGCAATACCCGGCCGGTGCCGCCTTCGCCGCACACGCCGTGGAGGCCGCCCCTGTGTTGCCCGACCTGCAGCAGCGCATGGCCGGCCAGCCTTGCGAAAACACGCTGCTGCCGCTGTTCACCGTCGCCAGCGATGACGCGGCCACTGCCGCATGGCAGCAATCGCCAGAACGGCTGGCTGCAGGCTGCGGAGCGCTCCTGCGCCTGCTGGCAGCCTGCCTGCTGGGCAAGGCGCCGGACAAGACCCCCATCCACCTGCAATGCGCCCAGGCCTGGGCGCTGGACGCACAAGGCGCCGACCTGGTGCGCATGGCCCTGGTGCTGTGCGCCGACCATGAACTCAACGCCTCCGGCTTCACGGCGCGCTGCGTGGCATCCACGGGCGCCAGCCTGCGGGCGGCCGTGGTGGGAGGCCTTGCCGCCCTGACGGGCGGGCGCCACGGCGGCACGACCGCGCGCGTCGAGGCGCTCCGGGACGAGCTGGGCGAGGCGCAGGCCCCGGCACGCCTGCGCCAGCGCCTGGCGCGCGGCGAGACCCTGCCCGGCTTCGGCCACCACCTCTACCCCGAAGGCGATGTGCGCGCCGCCCTGCTGCTGGAAATGCTGCCCAGGCAGGGACCGGCGGCGGCCCTGGCGGCCGAAGTGATGGCACTCACTGGCCTGGCCCCTTCGGTCGATTTCGCATTGGTGGCCCTGCGACGGCACCTGCAGCTGCCGCCGGGCAGCGCCTTCGGGCTGTTCGCGCTGGGCCGCTGCGCAGGCTGGCTGGCACAGGCGCTGGAGCAGCGCGCCACACGGCAGATCATTCGGCCACGCGCGGCGTACACGGGCCCCAGGCCCGCCGGCTTGGCACGCAACTGAGCACTATGCGATAATGCAGGGCTTTTTCTTGCGGAAAGTACGCTTGATTTGAACCGCTACAAAGGTTGCAGCGGGTCAGGCACGGCTACCGCACTTGCATCAGAAGGAAAGATCATGAAAGAAGGCATCCACCCCAACTACCGCGAAGTTCTGTTCGTGGACCTGTCCAACGGCTTCAAGTTCGTGACCCGCTCGTGCGTGAACACGAAGGAAACCGACACCTTCGAAGGCAAGGACTACCCCCTGTTCAAGCTGGACACCTCGTCCGAGTCGCACCCGTTCTACACCGGCACGCAAAAGTCGGTGGACAACATGGGCGGCCGTGTGGAGCGCTTCCGCAACCGTTTCGGCAAGAAGTAAATCCTGCTTCTCCGGCCAGAAGGGCAGCACGGGCAACCGCGCTGCCCTTTTGTTTTTCGCAGTCCGGCCAATCCCTGCCGGCCAGGCATGTTCCACGCTTTTCGAGGCCCTTGCTTCGCGTATTCTTGCGCCCTCCGTTGCAGAAAGTCCTGTGAGTGAACCAGCCCACCCCTGCCATCGTTGCCCAAAGCGCCGTGCGCCGCCTGCCCCGCTGGTCGCTGCTGCTGCTGTGCCTGGCCTATGTCGTGCCCGGATATGTGGGGCGCAGCCCCTGGCGCATGGCCGACATGGAGGCCTTCGGCTACATGCGGGAGCTGGCCCTGGGCCATACCTCGTGGCTGGCACCGCGCATGGCGGGCCTGCTGCCCGAATCCGAGGGCCTGCTGTCGTACTGGCTTGGCGCGCTGGCCATGCAGGGAGCGCCTTCCTGGCTGCATCTGGAGATGGCGGCACGCCTGCCCTTCATCGCCATGCTGGTGCTCACGCTGACGGCCACCTGGTGGGGCGTGTACTACCTGGCGCGCACGCCGGGCGCGCGCCCCGTGGCCTTTGCCTTTGGCGGCGAGGCACAGCCCACCGACTATGCGCGCGCCATGGCCGATGGCGGCCTGCTGGCCCTGGTGGCCTGCCTGGGCCTGGCCCAGCTTTCCCATGAAACCACCAGCTACATGACCCAGCTCGGCTGCGCGGCCCTGCTGTTCTTTGCCGCCGCAGCCATGCCCTACCACGGCCGCACCGCCATGCTGGCGCTGCTGCTGGGCCTGCCGGGCCTGGCGCTGAGCGGCGCGCCGACCGTGGCCACGCTGTTCGGCCTGGGCGGTGCGACCATGGCGTTCTTCTCGCGCACCTGGGGTGACGAGCCCTCGCCCGCGCCGCGCGAGGCACGCATCTGGACCGCGCTGTGGCTGGGCGTCACACTGCTGGCGGCTGCACTGTCCTGGTGGCTGGACCAATGGGCCTGGCGCCTGGTGGACAGCGGCACCGCCAAGGAATGGCAAAGCCTGGTCAGGCTGCTGCTGTGGTTCAGCTGGCCGGCCTGGCCGCTGGCCATGTGGACCCTGTGGGTCTGGCGCCGCCAGATCGCCGCGCCTCGCCGCTATCCCCATCTGGCGCTGCCGCTGTGGTTCGCCGTCATTCCGGTGATCGCTTCGCTGAGCACGCTGCCTGCGGACCGCGCCCTGCTGCTGGGCCTGCCCGCCATCGCCACGCTGGCAGCCTTTGCCCTGCCGACGCTGCGCCGCAGCATCAGCGCCTTGATCGACTGGTTCACCTTGCTGTTCTTCAGCGCCGCCGCCATTGCCATCTGGGTGATCTGGCTCTCGCTGCAGACGGGCATTCCCGCCAAGCCGGCCGCCAATGTGGCCAGGCTGGCTCCGCAGTTCACGCCGGAATTCTCGGTGTTCTCCTTCGCCGTGGCGGTTGCCGCCACCTTGGCCTGGTGCGTGCTCGTCGCCTGGCGCACATCGCGCAACCGCGCCGCCATCTGGAAGAGCCTGGTGCTGCCGGCCAGCGGTGCCACGCTGGGCTGGCTGCTGCTGATGACGCTGTGGCTGCCGCTGCTGGACCACGCGCGCAGCTTCGAGCCGCAGATGCGCCAGGTGCTGGCCGAACTGCCCAAGGACGGCAGCTGCGTGCAAACCTATGGCCTGCCCCGCGCGCACATTGCGGCGCTGCGCTACTACGGCGACATCGACACCCAACGCCTGAGCATGGCCGGCGCCGCCCGCTGCGACTGGATGGTGGCCGAGGAAGAAACCTGGCGGGACCCGCACAGCGCGCGCCTGCAGGGCACCTGGGAAACCGTGGCCCGCGTGGTGCGCCCCACCGATCGCAAGGACTTCCTGCTGGTCTTGAAGCGCAGGCCCGAGGCGAGCCGCGCCCAGGCCAGGCCATGAGCCAGCCCGCGCGCGCGCCACTGGGCACCGAACGGCGCACCATCGCCCAGCACGCGCTGACCGTGCTGGCCGGGCAGTTGGCGGTGATGGCCTTCGGCGTGACCGACACCATCGTGGCGGGCCGCTACGCCGAAGAGGCGCTGGCAGCGCTGTCCGTGGGCTCGGCCATCTTCGTGAGTGTCTATGTCTCGCTGATGGGCATCTTCCAGGCCCTGCTGCCGCTGTGGGCCGAGCATCGCGGCGCCGGACAGCCCGAGGCCATAGGCCGCACGCTGCGCCAGGCCATGTACATGCTGCTGGCCGCCTGCGCCCTGGGCATGGGCGTGCTGCTGTTTCCCGATGCGCTGCTGCGCTGGGCCGATGTGCCGCCACCGCTGCAGGTGGAGGTGAGGGCCTATCTTTCGGTGCTGGCCTGGAGCCTTCCGGCCGCGCTGCTGTTTCGCATCTACAGCACACTGAACCAGGCGCTGGGCCATCCCCTGCTGGTGACCTGGCTGCAGCTGCTGTCGCTGCTGCTGAAAATCCCCCTGTCGATCTGGCTGGCCTTTGGCGGCGCCGGCCTGCCTGCGCTGGGCGCCGAGGGCTGTGCCTGGGCCACGCTGGTGGTGAACTACGCCATGGTCGCCCTCGCATTCGTGCTGATGCGCAGCCAGAGCCTGTATGCGCCCCTGGCGCTGTGGCAGCGCATGGAGCCCCCGAACTGGCCGCAACTGGCGCAGTTCGCTCGACTGGGCGTTCCTGCAGGGCTGGCAATTTTGGTGGAGGTGACCTCGTTCACGCTGATGGCCTTGTTCGTGGCGCGCCAGGGCACGCTGTCCTCGGCCAGCCACCAGATTGCTGCCAATCTTGCGGCGCTGTGCTACATGGTGCCCCTGTCGCTGGCGATTGCCACCAGCGCGCGGATCAGCTACTGGCGCGGCGCGGGGGACGAGGCCATGGCGCGCCGCCTTGTCACCATGGGCTGGCGGCTTGCGGCAACGGGTGGACTGGTGCTGGCCTCGGCACTGTTCCTGTCCCGCGAGGGCCTGGCCCGCATCTACAGCAGCAACCCCGAGGTGGTGGCCACTACCGCCAGCCTGCTGGCCTGGGTGGCTGCCTACCATGTGGCCGACGCCGTGCAGACCTTCTGCCTCTTCGTGCTGCGCTGCTACCGCATCACCGTGGCGCCGCTGGTCATCTACTGCCTGCTGCTGTGGGGCGGCGGACTGGCCGGCGGATACTGGCTGGCCTACGGCACGGACAGCGCCCTGCCCGCCTGGCTGCACCATGGCACGCCCGCCCCGTTCTGGGCCAGCAGTGCCTGTGCGCTGCTGGTGACGGCCCTGGTGTTCAGCGCCATCGTGCGCAAAGCCACAAGCCGCTGAACGGCAACGGCCGTTCACACGGGGCCACGCCTATGCGGCGCGGCTTTCGCGGGCCTCGCCGACTTCGCGTGCGCCTGGGGCCGCGATGCGGACACGGCTGGCCGGAAAGGTCACGGAAAACTCCGACCCCTGGCCCGGCGCGCTGGTGATGCCCAGCTTGGCGCCATGGCGCTGCAGCACGTGCTTGACGATGGCCAGGCCCAGGCCCGTGCCGCCGGTGTCGCGCGAACGGCTGCGGTCCACACGGTAAAAGCGTTCTGTCAGACGCGCCAGGTGCTTGGGTTCGATGCCTGGCCCGGAGTCCTGCACGGCAAAGCGTGCCGATCCATCAGGCAGGCTCTCCCAGGTCACCTCGATGCGCCCGCCTGCCGGCGTGTAGCGCATGGCGTTGGCCAGCAGGTTGGAGAAAGCGCTTTGCAACTCGGCGCTGGCGCCGGCCACCTCACCGGCCTGCGCCAGCATCTCGGCCGACGGAAAGCTCAGCGCATGCGGCAGGGATTGCTTGCGCGTGAGCATGGAAGACAGGCCGCGCGCCTCGTTCTCGCAGCGCTGCATCAGCTGGGCCACGGGTACCCATTCGTTGCTGCTGGGCAAGGGGCTGCCCTCCAGGCGCGACAGCGCCAGCAGGTCTTCCACCAGATGCTGCATGCGCTCGGCCTGCTGGGCCATCAGTCCCAGGTAGCGGTTGCGCTCCTCGGGCTCCAGCGGCAGGTTCTGCAGCGTCTCCACAAAGCCCACGAGCACGGTCAGCGGCGTGCGGATTTCATGCGAGACATTGGCCACGAAGTCGCGGCGCATGGCCTCTGCCTGCTCCACCGCGGTGACATCGCGCGCCAGCAGCAGCTTGCGCCCTTCGCCATAGCCATACAGCTGCACCGACAGCTTGACGGGCCGCGAGGCCGTGCTTTCGCGGCCCTGCATGACCAGGTCGCGTGAGAAATCCTGGGTGGCGAAATAGGCGCTGAACTCGGGGTCGCGCACCAGGTTGCCAATGCTTTGCAGCAGGTCGCGTTCGGCATCGAAGCCGAACTGCCGCGCCGCGATCTGGTTGCACCATTCGATGCGCCCATCGGCGTCCAGCAGGACCACGCCATTGGGGCTGGCCTGCAGGGCGGAAAGAATGTCGTTGAGGCGCTGATCGCCCTGCTGCACCTGCTGCACGCTCTGGCGCAGCCACCGGCGCATGCGCACGCTGGCTTCCCCCCAGATGCCGCTGAGCTCGGGCGCCTCCCGCAGCTCCGACTGGCGCAGCCAGGACAGCAGGCGCATGGCGTTCCAGCTGTCCACCAGCCACCAGATCCAGCCCGCGCACAGCGCCCCCGTCAGGGCCGCCACGGCCTGGGCGGCCATGCCGGGGCTGGAGGCGGACATGACGCCCCAGAGCCACCAGCCCAGCAATGCGCCCGCGATCTGGGACGCCAACAAGCGAAAACCTCGCCAACCCATACTTGCGCCTTCTTTGCGTTGTATTCGCTGCCCGGGGCAGCGGCGCCCTGGCATGACCCGTGAAGGCCATGCGTGGATTCATGCGGAAAAAACGGCCTCAGGCCAGCGCCTGCGCGCTGAGCCGGTAGCCGGCGCCGCGTACCGTTTCAATCAATGCCCCGGCCATGCCCAGCGCCTCGCGCAGCCGCTTGACGTGCACGTCCACCGTGCGCTCCTCGATGAAGACGTGATCGCCCCAGACCTTGTCCAGCAACTGGGCACGGCTGTGCACGCGCTCGGGGTGCTTCATCAGGTAGTGCAGCAGCTTGAACTCGGTGGGGCCCACCTTGATCATGTCGCCCTGCCAGCTCACGCGGTGCGCGGCGGCATCGAGCACCAGCTCGCCGATATTGACCTTGTCCTGAATCTGCTCGGGCGCACGGCGCCGCAGCACGGCACGGATGCGCGCGAGCAGCTCCTGGGTCGAGAAGGGCTTGGTGATGTAGTCATCGGCGCCCGCATCGAGCCCCGCCACCTTGTCAGGTTCATCGCCGCGCGCCGTGAGCATCAGAATGGGCACGGCCTTGGTGCGGCTGTCCGCGCGCCATTTGCGCGCCAGGGACAGGCCGCTGGCGCCGGGCAGCATCCAGTCAAGCAGGATCACGTCGGGCAGCACGGCATCCAGCTCGCGCTGAGCCGTCACGCCATCCTCGGCCCAGACCGGCTGGAAGCCGTTGTGCCGCAGGTTGACAGCGATCAGCTCCGCGATGGCGGGCTCGTCCTCGACGATGAGGACCATGGGCATCTTCTTCATCCGTTGTTCGCCTCCGGCACTTACAGCACTGCCGACTCAATGGCATCCATGGTCTGGTGACGGACATCCTTGCCCTCCACCAGATAGATGATCAGCTCGGCCACATTCTTGGAATGGTCGCCGATGCGCTCGATGGCCTTGGCCAGGAACAACAGGTCCAGGCTGGCCGAGATGGTGCGCGGGTCTTCCATCATGTAGGTGATGAGCTTGCGCACGAAGCCGTCGAACTCCTGGTCGATCAGATCATCTTCCTTGAGGATGGCCACGGCCGCCTTGGTGTCCAGGCGCGCAAAGGCATCCAGCGTCTTGCGCAGCAGGCCCGAGGCCATCTCGGCCGCCGTGCGCAGGTCGCCCGTGGGCAGGGAGCGCGCAGCACCGCTTTCGATGATGGACTTGACCATGCGCGCCATCTTGTGCGCTTCATCACCCATGCGCTCCAGATTGGCCGTGGCCTTGGAGAAGGCGATCAGCAGGCGCAGGTCGCGCGCCGTGGGCTGGCGCCGGGCGATGATGGACGAGAGCTCGTGGTCGATCTCCACTTCCATGGCGTTGACGCGCTTTTCCGCGGCATCGACCTGCTCCACGGCCTCGATGCTGAAGCGCGACAGCGCATAGACCGCCTGGCGGATCTGGGACTCGACCAGGCCGCCGAGCTCCATGACGCGCGCAGAGACGCGGTTGAGTTCGCTGTCGAACTGGCTGGAAAGGTGTTTTTCGTTCATCGATTGCTCCTGCTCAGCCGAAGCGGCCTGTGATGTAGTCTTCCGTTTCCTTGCGCTGGGGCTTGAAGAACATCTGCTCGGTGTCTCCGAACTCCACCAGATCGCCCAGGTACATGTAGGCCGTGTAGTCGCTGCAGCGCGCTGCCTGCTGCATGTTGTGCGTCACGATGACGACGGTGTAGTCGTTCTTCAGCTCGGCAATCAGCTCCTCGATCTTGGCCGTGGAGATCGGGTCCAGGGCCGAGCAGGGCTCGTCGAGCAGCAGCACTTCGGGCTTGATGGCAATGCCGCGCGCGATGCACAGGCGCTGCTGCTGGCCGCCGGACAGTCCCGAGCCGCTTTGCTGCAGCTTGTCCTTGACCTCGCCCCACAGGGCCGCCTTGCGCAGTGCCCATTCCACACGGTCGTCCATATCGGAGGAGCTGAGGTTTTCAAACAGCTTCACGCCGAAGGCGATGTTGTCGTAGATGGACATGGGAAACGGCGTGGGCTTCTGGAAGACCATGCCCACCTTGGCGCGGATCAGCGCCACGTCCTGCTTGCTGGTCAGCAGGTTCTCGCCGTCCAGCATGATCTGGCCTTCGGCGCGCTGCTCGGGGTACAGCTCGAACATGCGGTTGAAGGTGCGCAGCAGCGTGGACTTGCCGCAGCCCGACGGGCCGATGAAGGCCGTGACCTTCTTTTCGGGGATGTCCAGGTTGATGCCCTTGAGGGCGTGGAACTTGCCGTAGTAGAAGTTCAGGTCGCGAACCGTCAGCTTGGAGGAGTTCAGCGCGGTGGAAGAGGTCGCAGTCATTGCGTGATCCTTGTCCTTGTTGATTGCTTATTGCTGCATTACTTCTGGCGGGTCAGGAACCGCGCCAGGATATTGAGACCGAGCACCGCCACGGTGATCAGGAACACGCCGGCCCAGGCCAGTTGCTGCCAATTCTCGTAAGGGCTCATCGCGAACTTGAAGATCGTCACCGGCAGGCTGGCCATGGGCTTGGACAGGTCGGCATTCCAGAACTGGTTGTTCAGCGCCGTGAACAGCAGCGGAGCGGTTTCCCCGGCAATGCGGGCCACGGCCAGCAGCACGCCGGTGATCACGCCGGCACGCGCTGCACGCAGCGTCACCATGATGATGACCTTCCACTTGGGCGTGCCCAGTGCATAGGCCGCTTCGCGCAGACTGGCAGGCACCAGCACCAGCATGTTCTCGGTGGTGCGGATGACCACGGGAATCACGATCAGCGCCAGCGCCACCACGCCCGCGTAGCCGGAAAAGCTCTTGAAGCGCGCCACGACCACGGTGTAGACGAACAGGCCGATCACGATGGAAGGCGCCGACAGCAGGATGTCGTTGACGAAGCGCGTGGTATTGGCCAGCCAGCCGCGCGCATCGTATTCGGCCAGGTAGACACCGGCCATCACGCCGATGGGCGTGCCGACGAAGGTGGCCAGGGCCACCATGATCAGCGAGCCGAAGATGGCGTTGGCAATGCCGCCCGCCTCATTGGGCGGAGGCGTCATTTCGCTGAACAGCGCCAGGCTCAGGCCGCCGATACCCAGCGTGATGGTTTCCCACAGGATCCAGACCAGCCAGAACACGCCGAAGGCCATGGCAGCCAGCGACAGGGTCAGCGCCACCTGGTTCACGCGCTTGCGCTTGGCGTACTTGGCCTGGCGCACACGCGTCAGTTCGGCGGCATTGATCATCTTGGTGGAGGTGCTGCTCACGAGCGGGCTCCTTCATTCTTCTGCAGACGGTTGAGCAGCACCTTGGAGCAGGCCAGCACCACGAAGGTGATGAAGAACAGCACCAGGCCCAGATAGATCAGCGAAGCCTGGTGCAGGCCTTCGCCCGCTTCGGCAAACTCGTTGGCCAGCGCCGAGGTGATGCTGTTGGCAGCCTCGAAGACCGACAGCGAGTTGAGCTGGTTCATGTTGCCGATCACGAAGGTGACGGCCATGGTCTCGCCCAGCGCACGGCCCAGACCCAGCATCACGCCACCGAGCACGCCGGTCTTGGTGTAGGGCAGCACGACCTTCCAGACCACTTCCCAGGTCGTGGAGCCCAGGCCGTAGGCCGACTCCTTGAGCAGGGCCGGCGTGACTTCGAACACATCGCGCATCACCGAGGCGATGAAGGGGATGATCATGATGGCCAGTATGATGCCGGCCGACAGGATGCCGATGCCCACGGGCGGGCCGGACACGAAGGCTTCCAGATAAGGAACGCCCTGAAACAGCTTTTGCAGCGGCTGCTGCACATAGGTGGAGAGCACGGGACCGAAGACCATCAGGCCCCACATGCCGTAGACGATGGAGGGCACGGCGGCCAGCAGCTCGACGGCGGTGCCCAGCGGGCGCTTGAGCCAGGCGGGCGACAGCTCGGTGAGGAACAGGGCGATGCCAAAGCTCACGGGCACCGCAATCAGCAACGCGATGGCCGAAGTGGCCAGCGTGCCGTAAATCATGACCAGGCCGCCATATTCGTTGCGAACGGGGTCCCAGACGCTGCGGCCCAGAAAGCTCAGGCCGTATTCATAGATGGCGGGCCAGGCGCCGACCAGCAGCGAAGCCAGGATGGCCAGCAGCAGGCCCAGCGTCAGCAGCGCGGCCAGACGCGCGAGAGCGCCAAACAAGCGATCCGCCACGCGCCCCGACAGCATCGGGGGGCGTAGCGGAGAAGGTGTGCGTCGCTGGGAAGCCTGTGCAGAGGCGGCCAGCGAGTTCGAGGGCGACGTTGTGGACACGTGAGGCGCCTTTATTCGCGGTTTGTGGGGAGATCAGGGAGGCCATGATGCACCTGCCGGCGGTGCGCCACGGCCCCTTTTCAGGGTTTACTTCAGGGAAATCGCGGTGCCCGAGGCGTCCTTGACTTGACCCCAGGATTGGAAGATCACGTTCTTGACGGCGTCAGGCATGGGCACGTAGTCCAGGTCGGTGGCGGTCTTGTCGCCGGACTTGTAGGCCCACTCGAAGAACTTCAGCGAGGCAGCGGCCTGTGCGGGCTTGTCCTGGGCCTTGTGCATGATGATGAACGTGGCCGAGGTGATGGGCCATGCATCCTTGCCGGGCTGGTTGGTCAGGATCTGGTAGAAGCTCTTGGCCCAGTCGGCACCGGCGGCAGCGGCCTTGAAGGTGGCATCGTCGGGCGACACGAAGGCGCCGCCAGCGGTCTGCAGCTGCGTGTAGGTCAGCTTGTTTTGCTTGACATAGGCGTACTCGACGTAGCCGATGGAGTTGGGCAGGCGGCCCACGAAAGCGGCCACGCCTTCATTGCCCTTGCCGCCGGCACCCGTGGGCCAGTTCACGGCCTTGCCTTCGCCAACCTTTTCCTTCCACTCGGCATTGACCTTGGACAGGTAGTTCGTGAAGCCGAAGGTGGTGCCCGAGCCGTCAGCACGGCGCACGGGAGCGATGGTGGCGTCAGGCAGGGTCACGCCGGGGTTCAGGGCCTTGATGGCCTCGTCGTTCCACTTGGTGATCTTGCCCAGGTAGATGTCGCCCAGCACCTGGCCGGTCAGCTTGAGCTGGCCGGGCTGGATGCCCTTGATGTTGACCACGGGCACGATGCCGCCGATCACGGTGGGGAATTGCACCAGGCCCTTCTTGGCCAGTTCGTCGTCCTTGAGCGGCTCGTCCGAAGCACCGAAGTCCACGGTCTTGGCTTCGATCTGCTTGATGCCGGCGCTGGAGCCCACGGACTGGTAGTTGATCTTCACGCCGGTGGCCTTGTGGTAATCGGCGGCCCACTTCGAGTACAGCGGCGCAGGGAAGCTGGCGCCGGCGCCGGTGGCTTCCTGCTGGGCCAGGGCCTGGCCCATACCGCCCGCAGACAGAGCACCAGCCACCAGAATGTGAATCACAGACAACTTCATGTACAGACCTCTTAGGGGTTGAAAGATGCGATGGCTGGACTGTAAGAAGGCTTTGTGACATTGATATGACACGGAGAAAAGGCGTCACAAATGCTGGGCCATAGTCTGTAAGACCCGGGTCATCGCGGTGTCACAATTCCGTCTTAGTCTTGTGCCTCGCACGAGCTGGCACCAGACAAGCGCAGCCCTGCCACCCGGCACCGCTGCGCACTCCTGCTCGACGAATCTTGATTGGCGTTTCTTTCATGGCACCAGAATCCCTGCTCGCCGCCGTTGACCTCGGATCCAACAGCTTTCGCCTAGAAATAGGCCGCGTCGGCAGCCACCAGCGCATAGAGCGCGTGGAATATCTCAAGGAGACCGTGCGCCAGGGCAATGGGCTCAACGAGCACCATGAGCTGACCGACGAGGCCATGCAACGCGGCTGGGACTGCCTGGCACGCTTTGGCGAGCGCCTGGCCGGCTTTCCTGCCGACCAGGTCCGCGCCGTGGCCACACAAACCCTGCGGGAGGCCCGCAACCGCGATGTCTTCATCGCACGCGGCAGCGCCCTGCTGGGCTTTCCCATCGAGGTCATCTCGGGCGAGGAAGAGGCCCGGCTGATCTATCGCGGCGTCTCCAGCCTGTTGCCGCCCTCGCAGCAGCGGCGCCTGGTGGTGGACATTGGCGGCCGCTCGACCGAAGTCATCATCGGCCAGCATGGCGAGGCGCGTCAGGTGGCCTCCTACCCCATAGGCAGCGTCGCCTGGAGCACGCAATTCTTTGGCGAAGGCACGCTGTCGCGCGCACATTTCTCGGCCGCCATCAAGGCCGCGCAGGCGGCCCTCACCCAGACCGTCTCGGCCTACCCGGCCACTGCATGGGACTGCGCCTATGCCTCGTCAGGCACGGCCAACGCCGTGGGCGACATCCTGGCTGCCAACGGATATTCCGGCGGGCTGATCACGCCCGACAGCCTGCGCTGGCTGCATGAGCAGCTGATGGAGGCCGGCCATGTGGACCGCATCCGGCTGGCCGGACTCAAGGAAGACCGCCGCGCCGTCATCGCCGGAGGCCTGAGCATCCTGATTGCGGCCCTGGGCCTGCTGGGCATCAATGAACTGGAAGTCGCCCAGGGCGCGCTGCGCCAGGGCGTTTTGCACGACCTGCTGGAGCACGAGCCCCCCGCCGACCGCGAGGCAGCCGAAATTGCCGCGCTGCAGCAGGACTTCGGCATTGACGCCCCGCATGCGCTGCGCGTGCGCAAGGTGGCACGCTGGGCCTGGCAATCGCTGCACGCGCAACAACCGCCCGATGCCCTGTCCACGCATGCACTGGACACGGCCGCCAGCCTGCACGAGATCGGCATGCGCATCTCCCTGAGCGCCTACCACCGGCACGGCGCCTACATCACCGAGCACTGCGGTGCCGCAACATGGCCTGTGGAGCTGCGCGCGCGCATCACCCAGCTCGTGCTCGGCCACCAGGGCAAGCTGCGCAAGCTGGAAGCCGCCATCGAGGACCAGGCAGTGGCCTGGCCCTTGCTCGCACTGCGGCTGGCCGTGCAGCTGTGCCATGCCCGGCGTGACCCCGATCTGCAGGGCATTCGCCTGCATCGCTCGGACAGCGTCTTTCACCTGACCGTGCCGGAAGGCTGGGCCAAAAGCTATCCCCAGTCCGCCCAGCTGCTGCGCACCGAGGCCGTGGCCTGGCAGAAGACGCCCTGGACCTTGCAGCTGCATCTGCACTGAGCACGGCCACCCGCTTCGGCTTGCGCCGGGACAGCGCGGGGGGCCCGGCCGTGACGCAGCTCAGACCTGGGGCCCGTAGCGCTCCATCAAGGCGCGCTGCGCACCCAGGCCCGTGGTCGGATAGGGTGCACGCTGGTAGGCACCATTGGCCTCCAGGGTCCAGGCATCGCGGTTGTCATACAGGCCAGCGACCAGGCATTCGTCTATCACCTGCTGGCGCAGCACGGGGTCGCGCACGGGCCAGGCCAGTTCCACCCGGCGCATCATGTTGCGGTTCATCCAGTCGGCGCTGGACAGCAGCAGCTCCTGCTGCTTGCCCCAGGCAAAGTAGAAGACGCGCGAGTGCTCCAGGAAACGGCCGATGATGGAGCGCACGCGGATGTTGTCGGTCCAGCCCTTGCGCTGCGGCGGCAGCATGCAGGCACTGCGCACGATGAGATCGATGCGCGCGCCCTGCTGGCCGGCACGCACCAGGGCCTGCATGAGCAGCTCGTCGGTCAGCGCATTCATCTTGAGCACGATGCGCGCCTCTTCGCCGCGCTGCGCCGCCTCGCCCACCTGGTTGATCAGCGCCAGCATGCGGTCGTGCAGCTGGAACGGCGCAATCACCAGCTGGTGCAGCTTGGGCAGGCGGTTGTGGCTGGACAGGTGGCTGAACACGGCATCCATGTCGGACGTGATCTGCGCATCGCAGGTCAGCTGGCTGATGTCCGTGTACAGGCGCGCCGTGCGCACGTTGTAATTGCCGGTGGACAGGTGTCCATAGCGCTTGAGCTGCCCGCTGCGCTTTTCGCGGCGCGTGATCAGCAGCATCTTGGCGTGCGTCTTCAGGCCCAGCACGCCGTAGACCACCTGGGCGCCCAGGGCCTCCAGCTTCTCGGCGGAGTTGATGTTGGCCTCTTCGTCAAAGCGGGCCTTGAGCTCCAGCACGGCCAGCACCTCCTTGCCACGGCGCACGGCCTCGGCCAGCAACTGCATGATTTCGGAGTCGGAGCCGGTGCGGTAGATGGTCTGCTTGATGGCCAGCACCTCGGGGTCGTTGACGGCCTCGCGCAGCAGCTCCAGCACGCCGTCGAAGCTCTCGAAAGGCTGGTGGATCAGCACGTCACGCTTGCGGATCTGGGCCATCACCGAGCGGCCCGGCTGCAGCTGGCGCGGCCATGCCGGACGCCACGGCGGGAACAGCAGCGCGGGGTCATCGACCAGATCCACCAACTGCGACTGGCGCACCAGGTTCACGGGCCCCTTGACGCGGAACAGTGCCTCGGTCGGCAGGCCGAACTGGCCCAGCAGCAGGTCGGACAACATGGGCGAGCAGGCAAAGGACACCTCCAGCCGCACGGCCTGGCCGTAGTGGCGGTGGTGCAGACCCTGGCGCAGCGCCATGCGCAGGTCGCTGACATCGTCCTCATCCACCGCCAGGTCCGAATGGCGCGTGACACGGAATTGCGCGAACTCCGCCACCTCACGCCCCGGGAACAGCTCGACCAGATGGGCGCGCACGATGCTGGAGATGCTCACGAACAGGCGCTGCTTGCCCGCGATCTTCTCCGGCAGGCGCACCAGGCGAGGCAAGGCGCGCGGGACCTTGACGATGGCCACCTCGTTGGCGCGGCCAAAGGCATCGACACCCTTGAGGCGCACGATGAAGTTCAGCGCCTTGTTGGCCACCTGGGGAAATGGATGGGATGGGTCCAGGCCCACCGGCATGAGCAGGGGCTGGACTTCGCGCAGAAAGTATTCGCGCACCCATTTGCGCTGGGCGCTGCTGCGCTCGCCATGGGAGACCACGCGTATGCCCTGCCCCGCAAAGGCAGGAATCAGCGATTGGTTGTACAGCGTGTACTGGCGCAATACCAGCTCATGCGCCTTGTCCATCAGCGAGCGAAAGCTCTGCAGCGTATACAGGCCCTTGGCGTCGCCGGCCTTGGCCGCCGTCACATGGGGGGCGCAGCGCACCTCGAACCATTCGTCGAGATTGGAAGAGACGATGCACAGGTAGCGCAGCCGCTCCAGCAGCGGCACATCCTCGCGCACAGCCCAGTCCAGCACGCGTTCGTTGAACGCCAGGATGCAATGGTCGCGGTCCAGAAACTGTTGTTGCTGCTGCTGTTGCTCTTGCACTTCACCGCTTTCGGCTGTGGCGTACAGGCCAGTGTATGCCGCGGCGGCCAGCCCCGCAGCAGAGACCGGGGCAGACGCTGGCATCGCCTGGCCCTGCAATTCCAGCAGGGCGGTGGAAAGGCTTTTGGCCAGGGGCATCATCGGGACATTCAAGGGTGCAGAGACGGGTATGGGCGCTGTCTCGCGGGCCATGCCCAGCGAGGCCGGCCCTGCGGGCATGGTGCGCAGCCCCTGTTCATGTTCTGGTTCGGCAGGCGCGGCAGAGGCGCTGGCGGGAATCGGCGTGAATGTCTGGGGCATGGATGCAGGGGCCCGGCCTGTGCAGGACCCGGTAGTCACCCCGTGGGCCGGGGATTCGGGCAGTCTGCCCCGGGTTTGTGACATGTTCATGACATAGATCCCATCCACGCATGACACCTGTCATACAAGCGACTTCCGGCAATGAAGGGCTGCGCTGGCGCTGTCATGCAAAGGTCATGACGAGGTCACGCAGCCACGAGGGCCGCGCTGTATCGCCAGGGTGCTAAGCT
Source organism: Delftia sp. GW456-R20 (assembly GCF_001622915.1). Lineage (NCBI taxonomy): Bacteria > Pseudomonadati > Pseudomonadota > Betaproteobacteria > Burkholderiales > Comamonadaceae > Delftia > Delftia sp. GW456-R20. The sequence continues at coordinate 34,673 of NZ_LWCN01000001.1, forward strand.
CACTGCCATCCCCCTGGATGGCGTTGGCTGCTGCAAACCTGCCGCAGCCGTGTCGTCGTCCGCCTGTCGCGCATGCCCTCTTCCAATCCCCCCGAAAGCCGCCTGGCCGCCATCGACATTGGCTCCAACAGCTGCCTGCTGGCCATGGCCCGCAGCGACGGCGCAAAGGTACAGCTGTTCAGCCACCGCAAGGAAGCCATACGCCTGGGCAGCGCCCTGGACGCACAGGGAGCCCTGAGCCTGGAGGCCATGCAGCGTGGCTGGGCCTGCCTGGAGCGCTATGCGCAGGTGCTGGGCGACCTGCCCCGCCACCGCGTTCGCGCCGTGGCCACGCAGACGCTGAGAGAGGCATCGAACCGCCAGGTCTTCCTGGACGAGGGCCAGCGCATCCTGGGGTGCGCCATCGAAGTCATCGACGGCGAGGAAGAAGCGCGCCTGATCTATCGCGGCGTCGCCCAGTTGCTCCCACCCGGTCCCCAGCGGCGGCTGGTGGTGGACATCGGTGGCCGATCGACCGAGCTGTGCCTTGGCCAGCAGCGGCAGGTGCTGCAGGCACGCTCCTTCGCCTTTGGCAGCGTGACCTGGGCATTGCGCCACTTTCCCGATGGAGAGCTGTCGGCCCAGGCACTGTCCCAGGCCGAAGCGGCGGTGGCCGACATCATTGCGCCCGAAGCCGCGCGGTTTGCCGCCGGGCAGTGGAGCCATGCCTATGGGTCCTCCGGCACGGCCGGTGCCATCGTCAAGGTGCTGGCCCATGCACCCGATGGCACGGCCGGCTGGATCACGCGGCAGGGACTGGACTGGCTGCAGGCGCAGTTGCTGCGTGCAGGGCATGTCAGCCGCGTGAACATGGACGGGCTCAAGGAAGAACTGCGCCCCATGATCGGCGGCGGCATGAGCGTGATGCGGGCGATCTTCTCCAGCCTGGGCATCGAGCGCATGCGCGTGACGCATGGCGCCCTGCGGCATGGCGTGCTGTATGAGCTGGCCGATCGGCTGGATGCCGAAGCCTCCGGAAAACACAGGCGCAGGCAAGTTGCACCCGGCAAGTGACGGCCCATGACGGCCCAGGCCCTGCTTGCGTCAGGGAAGGCCGATAGAGTGTTTTTCGCACAAGTGCTACACTTTGTAAGCTTCCCACCCTCCCTTCATTACCGCCCCACCGCTTCGCCATGTCCGCGCCGACGATTGCGTACGACCCTGTACTCGAACGTCCGTCTTCGATGATGGCGGCGTCCTTGCAACGCAGCCTGCGCGAGCAGCAGGCCCTGCTCGACAATGCCGGCGTCGGCATCGTCTTCATTCGCCAACGCGTCATCGTCCGCTGCAACCAGTGCTACGCAGACATCTTCGGCTACGCGGGCGAGCATGCGCTGGTGGGCATCAACAGCGAACACCTGCATCCCAGCCGCGATGAGCTGCGCAGCCTGGGACGCGAGGCCTACCGCACGCTGAGCGCCGGCCTGTCCTTTCGCACGCAGCGCCGCCTGCGCCGCAAGGACGGCAGCCTGTTCTGGGGCGAGCTCACGGGGCGGCTCATCAATCCGGGCGATGCGCGCGAGGGATCGATCTGGATCGTGAGCGATATCGACGACCGCCTGCGTGCCCAGCAGGCCCTGAGCCAGGCCCACGAACTGCTGGAGCAGCAGGTGCGCGACCGCACACGCGAACTCAGCGCCACGGTGGAGAACCTGCACCGGGAGATTGCCGACCGCAAGCTGGACCAGGAACGCATCTACTGGATGGCGCACTACGACGCGCTCACCGGCCTGCCCAACCGCACGCTGCTGGCCGAGCGCAGTGCCCGCGCCATCGAGCTGGCCAAGGCCAACGACACGCCGCTGGCCGTGATGTTCCTGGACCTGGACCACTTCAAGCATGTCAATGATTCGCTGGGCCATCGCGTGGGCGATGCCCTGCTGGTGGAGATTGCCCGACGCCTGCGTGCCGTCGTGCGCGACCGCGATACGGTGGCCCGCATCGGCGGCGACGAATTCGTGCTGCTGCTGCCCGGCGCCAATGCCCAGGGCGCGGCCCGCGTGGCCGGCAAGCTGCAGGAGGCGTCGCGCCAGGCCTACCAGATCGACCGCCATGAGCTGACCATTGCGCCGTCCATGGGCATTGCGCTGTACCCGCGCGACGGCCACGACATCGACTCGCTGACCCAGGCCGCCGACGCGGCCATGTACCACGCCAAGCAGGCCGGCCGCAACACCTACCGCTTCTTCACTCCGCAGATGCAGGCCCAGTCCCTGCGCGCCCTGCAGCTGGAGAATGCGCTGCGCCGGGCGCTGGAGCGCAATCAGCTGTATCTGCACTATCAGCCGCAGATCACGCTGAGCACGGGCCGCGTGCGCAGCGTGGAGGCGCTGCTGCGCTGGGAGCACCCGGAACTGGGCTCGGTCTCACCGGCCGAGTTCATTCCCGTGGCCGAGGACAGCGGCCAGATCCTGCAGATCGGCGAATGGGTGCTGCGCAGCGCCATGCAGCAGTTGCAGGTCTGGCGCAATGCGGGCCTGCGCGACCTGAAGGTGGCCGTGAATCTTTCGGCCATCCAGTTCCATCAGCAGCAACTGCCCGAGATCATCAACCGCATCCTGCTCGACAGCGACCTGCCGGCCGATTCTCTGGAGCTGGAGCTGACCGAGGGCGTGGCCATCCATGATCCGCGCCAGGCGACAGCCACCATGGACCGGCTGCGCGAGCACGGCGTGCGCCTGGCCATGGATGACTTCGGCACCGGCTATTCATCCCTGAGCCAGCTCAAGCGCTTTCAGATCTACAAGCTCAAGATCGACCAGTCCTTCATCCAGGATCTGGACCACGACAGCAACGATCGCGCCATTGTCAGCGCCATCATCCGCATGGCCCAGGCCCTGGGCATGCAGACCACGGCCGAGGGCGTGGAGACCGAGGCACAGCTGGAGTTCCTGCGCGAGCAAGGCTGCGATGAGGCCCAGGGCTACCATTTCAGCCGCCCGCTGGCACCAGAGGCGCTGGAGTCCTTCTTGCGCAGCCAGGGCTGACCGAGCTGCATCACCGCGCGCATCGCATCACCTCGCGCACCGGAATCCAGACGAAAAAAAGCCGGGGCATGAAGCCTCGGCCTTCCATGCACAGGAGCGTGCAACCGCTCAGGCAACCGGCGAATTCTTGGCCACGCTGGCCAGGCGCTCGGCACAGCGGCTGGCCTGGTCGCCATCGCGCGCCTCCACCATCACGCGCAGCAAAGGCTCGGTGCCGCTGGCGCGGATGAGCACCCGCCCCGTATCGCCCAGCTCGGCCTTGACGGCCTCGGTGGCCTCTTCCAATTGGGTGTTGCGCTTCCAGTCCTGGCCCGGCTGCAGCCGCACGTTGAGCAGCACCTGGGGAAACAGCTGCACGGACGACAGCCACTGCGACAGGCTCTTGCCCGAGCGCACGCAGGCCTGCAGCACCTGCAGTGCGCTGACCAGGCCGTCGCCCGTGGTGTGCTTGTCCAGCGCCAGCAAATGGCCCGAGCCCTCACCGCCCAGGGTCCAGCCCTGGCGGTGCAGCTCTTCCAGCACATAGCGGTCGCCGACCTTGGCACGCACAAAGCCCACGCCCTGGGACTTCAGCGCCACCTCCACGGCCATATTGGTCATCAGCGTGCCCACGGCGCCCGGCACGGCCTCGCCGCGCGCCAGCCGGTCGGCTGCCAGCAGATACAGCAGTTCGTCGCCGTTGTAGAGCCGCCCTGCCGCATCGACCAGCAGCAGCCGGTCGGCATCGCCATCCAGCGCCACGCCGAAATCGGCCTTGTTGGCGCGCACGGCCAGCACCAGAGCCTCAGGGTGCGTGGCACCCACGTCTTCGTTGATGTTCAGTCCATCGGGCGCACAGCCTATGGCCACCACATCGGCCCCCAGTTCATGGAAGACCTTGGGTGCGATCTGATAGGCCGCGCCATGGGCCGCATCGACAACGATCTTCACGCCCTTGAGCGTGAGTGCATGGTCAAAGGTGCTCTTGCAGAACTCGATATAGCGCCCTGCCGCGTCTTCAAGGCGCCGGGCCTTTCCCAGAGCGGCAGAGTCGGCCCACACGGGATCTTCGGTCAAGGCCTGCTCGACCTCTTCCTCCCAGGCATCGGGCAGCTTGGTGCCCTGTGCGCTGAAGAACTTGATGCCGTTGTCGTAGTAAGGGTTGTGGCTGGCGCTGATGACCACGCCCAGGCTGGCGCGCTGGGCACGCGTCAGGTAGGCCACGCCCGGGGTGGGCAGGGGACCGAGCAGCATCACGTCCACGCCGGCCGAGTTGAAGCCGGACTCCAGGGCACTCTCCAGCATGTAGCCCGAGATCCGGGTGTCCTTGCCGATCAGCACCATCGGGCGGGCTTCCTTGCGCCGCAGCACACGGCCCACGGCGTGCGCCAGGCGCAACGCGAAGTCGGGGGTGATGGGCGAGCGGCCCACCAGGCCGCGAATTCCATCGGTACCAAAATATGTGCGTGCCATAGTGCTCCTTTGTTGTTCAGTTGTTGTCGTGCATGGTCTGCCAGACCGTCAATGCCGCCACCGTATCGGCCACGTCGTGCACGCGCACCACGCGCGCACCCCGCTCCACGGCCAGCAGCGCCGCCGCCACACTGGGCACCATGCGCTGGCCCTGCGCAAGGCCACTGACCTGCCCGAGCGAGCCCTTGCGCGACCAGCCCGCCAGCAGCGGGAAGTCTAGGCCCAGCAATTCCTGCTGGCGCGCAAGCAGCGAAAAATTCTGTGCCACGCTTTTGCCGAAGCCGATGCCGTAGTCCCAGACAATGCGCTCGCGCGCCACGCCCCGGGCCAGCAGGGCATCGCTGTGCAACTGCAGGAAATCGCGCACGGCGGGCACGGCATCGCCTTGCATGGGCATGGTCTGCATGTCCTGCGGCGTGCCATGCATGTGCATGAGACAGATGCCGCAGCTCGGGTGCGCGGCCACCACCTGCTGCGCGCCCGGCTGGCGCAGCGCCCAGATGTCGTTGACGATGTCGGCCCCCAGATCCAGCACGGCCTGCATGACCTCGGGCTTGTAGGTATCGACGGAGACAGGCACGCCCAGTTTCACCGCGCCCTGCACCACGGGCAGCACGCGCCGCAATTCCTCGTCCAGCGGCACGGCCGGTGAGCCGGGCCTGGTGGACTCGCCGCCGATGTCGAGGATGTGCGCGCCTTCACCGATCAGCTGCTCTGCATGCCGCAAGGCCCGCTCCACCGTGTTGTGGCGCCCGCCGTCGGAAAACGAGTCGGGCGTCACATTGACGATGCCCATGACCAGTGGACGCTGAAGGTCTAGAACAAAGCGCGAAGTCTGCCATTGATGCGGCATGGGATTTCCTGAAGGTAGGCGCTTGCCGGACCGGGCCTCTCGCTCGGCCACCGCTGTGGGCGATTGAGCACATCCGGCAAGCAAAGCAAAAGGGCCCCTCGGGGCCCTTTGCATGGGATTGGCAGATTCTGCGGCAAGCAGATCAGGCCGTGGTGGGCGCAGGGTCGGCATCCACTGCCGGCGTGCCGCCGGACGAGTTGCCACCGTCGGACGACGGCGGGTTGCGCGGCACCCAGTCCTTGGGAGGACGCGGCTCGCGGCCGGCCATGATGTCATCGAGTTGCTCGGCGTCGATGGTTTCCCAGTCGAGCATGGCCTTGGCCATGGCATGCATCTTGTCGGAGTTGTCCTCGATCAGCTTGCGCGCCAGTCCGTACTGCTCGTCGATGATGCGGCGAACCTCTTGGTCCACCTTCTGCATCGTCTGCTCGCTCATGCTGTTGGTCTTGCTCATCGAGCGGCCCAGGAAAGGCTCGCCTTCCTGCTCCGCATAGACCATGGGACCCAGCGCGTCGGTCATGCCGTAGCGCGTGACCATGTCGCGTGCGATCTGCGTGGCCCGCTCGAAGTCGTTGCTCGCACCCGTGGTCATCTGGTTCATGAACACTTCTTCGGCAATGCGTCCACCGAACAGCATGGCGATCTGGTTGAGCATGAACTCCTTGTCGTAGGAGTAGCGGTCCTTCTCGGGCAGGCTCATCGTCACGCCCAGCGCACGGCCGCGCGGGATGATGGTGACCTTGTGCACGGGATCGCACTTGGGCAGCAGCTTGCCGATCAGCGCGTGGCCCGCCTCGTGGTAGGCCGTGTTGCGGCGCTCTTCCTCGGGCATGACCATGCTCTTGCGCTCGGGGCCCATGATGATCTTGTCCTTGGCCTTCTCGAAGTCCTGCATCTCGACGGTACGCGCATTGCGGCGCGCGGCCATCAGGGCTGCTTCGTTGCAGAGGTTGGCCAGATCGGCACCCGACATGCCGGGCGTGCCGCGGGCGATCACGCCCGGATTCACGTCCTGGCCGACAGGAATCTTGCGCATGTGCACATTGAGGATCTGCTCGCGGCCGCGGATATCGGGCAGCGTCACATACACCTGGCGGTCGAAACGGCCGGGACGCAGCAGGGCGGCATCCAGGATGTCGGGACGGTTGGTCGCAGCCACGACGATCACGCCGAGGTTGGTCTCGAAGCCGTCCATCTCGACCAGCATCTGGTTCAGGGTCTGTTCACGCTCATCGTTGCCACCGCCCAGGCCTGCGCCGCGCTGGCGACCCACGGCGTCGATTTCATCGATGAAGATGATGCAGGGTGCGTTCTTCTTGGCGTTCTCGAACATGTCGCGCACACGGGCAGCGCCCACGCCCACGAACATTTCCACGAAGTCGGAGCCCGAGATACTGAAGAACGGGACCTTGGCCTCGCCCGCAATGGACTTGGCCAGCAGCGTCTTGCCGGTACCCGGAGGCCCGACCAGCAGCAGGCCACGCGGAATGCGGCCGCCGAGCTTCTGGAATTTGTTGGGGTCCTTGAGGAAGTCCACGACTTCCTTGACCTCTTCCTTGGCTTCGTCGCAGCCTGCAACGTCGGCAAAGGTCACGGTGTTGTTGTTCTCGTCCAGCATGCGCGCCTTGCTCTTGCCGAAGCTGAAAGCACCGCCCTTGCCGCCGCCCTGCATCTGGCGCATGAAGTACACCCACACGCCGATCAACAGCAGCATGGGGCCCCAGCTGACGAGCAGGGTCATGAGGACCGAGCCTTCTTCGCGGGGCTTGACGTCGAACTTGACGTTGTTGTTGATCAGATCGCCCACGAGCCCACGATCCAGGTAGGTGGCCGTGGTGCGCACCTTGCGGTCATCGTTGGTCGTGGCCACGATCTCGGTGCCGCCGGGGCTTTCCTGGATGGTGGCGCTCTTGATGCGGTTGCTGCGCACCTCTTCCAGGAACTCGGAGTAACCGACATGGGACGCGCCGGCGCCGCCACGGGTGTCAAATTGTTTGAACACCGTAAACAGCACCATGGCGATGACCAGCCAGACGGCAATTTTTGAAAACCACTGATTGTTCAAGCGGGGCTCCAATGGGGATACAGATAAAACGACTTCCAGCGTGCTCGAAGCGTATTTGCGGTTCATTTTAGGTGTTTCAAGCTGGCTGGTCGCCTATATCCCTCTATAGCAGCCATAGCTTGAATGCGGTCTTGACCCGCGTCAGGGCCGCGCCGGGCGGCTGTGCAGAGCTACTTGAGCCCCATGCCCACCAGAAACGTCTCTGAAGACTTGTCTCGCGAGGACTTGGGCTTGATCGGCTTGACCACCTTGAAGGTCTGCCGGAACAACGCCACCAGGTCGTCGTAGGCCCCGCCGTGGAAGAGCTTCACGACCAAGGCCCCTTCAGGTTTCATATGGTGGATGGAGAAATCAACCGCCAGCTCCACCAGCAGCGCAATGCGCGCCGCATCTGTCGTACCGTTGCCCGACAGGTTCGGAGCCATGTCGGAGACCACCACATCGGCCTTGCCGCCGCCCAGCGCCTCCTGCAGTTGCGCCAGCACCGGCTCCTCACGAAAATCGCCCAGAATGAACTGCACGCCCTCGATGGGCTCCATGGGCAGCAGATCCAGCGAGATGATCCGGCCATTGAGCGCGCCCACCGCCGCGCCTTCTGGCGATAGGGAGCGGCGCACATACTGGCTCCACGCCCCTGGCGTAGAGCCCAGATCCACCACCGTGGCCCCCGGCCGGATGAGCTTGAGCTGCTCGTCTATCTCCTTGAGTTTGTAGGCCGCGCGAGCGCGGTAGCCGTCCTTCTGGGCGGCTTTGACGTAAGGATCGTTGACGTGGCTGTTGAGCCAAGCCTTGTTGACCTTCTTGCTTTTTGTTTGGACTTTCATGCTGGATTCTTTCAGCCTCGATAATACGGCCATGCCCCAAATTCAATTGACTCCCGCCGAGCGCCGGGAACACCGCGCCAACGCACACCACCTGGACCCCGTGGTCCTCATCGGAGGTGACGGCCTGACGGCTGCCGTGCAAAAGGAGGTCAACGCCGGCCTTAACGCACATGGCCTGATCAAGGTCCGTGTCTTCAACGACGACCGCGCCGCACGCGAGCAGATGTATCTGCAGCTGTGCGACGAACTTGGCGCTGCACCCATTCAACACATCGGCAAGCTGCTGGTGCTCTGGCGCCCCATGCCAGAAAAGGAAAAAGCCGTCGACGAGAACCGCATGCCCGGTCCTCGCGATGTCAAGCTGCTCAAGTTCAGCAAGCGCTCCGGCCAAAAGCCCGAGGTCAAGCAGATCCGCGTGCTGGGCAACCAGCGCCTGACGGCAGGTGGCCAGGTCAAGCGCGCCAAGCCCAAGCAAAAGTCGGTCAAGAAGCGCCAGGCAGACTGAGTCCGCCGCATCCATGACCGTAGCATCCCATGCCGCCAGCGTGGCCCAGGCCGCGCAACCGCCCTCCGCCTCCCCCTCTGCGCAGCAGCGCTTCGTGATCTGCATGAAGTGGGGCAAGAAGTACGGTCCGGAGTATGTCAACAGGCTCTACGCCATGGTGCGTCGGCATCTGAAGGGCGATTTTCGCCTTGTCTGCCTGACCGATGACGGCGTGGGGATTCGTGACGAAGTCGAATGCCTGCCCATTCCGCCGCTGAACCTGCCCGCCGGCATTCCCGAGCGTGGCTGGAACAAGCTGGCCACCTTCAGCGCCGACCTGCATGGCCTGCGCGGCACGGCGCTGTTTCTTGACGTGGACGTGGTCATCACCGGGCCGCTGGACGATTTTTTCACCGAGCCCGGCGAATTCCTGATCATCCACGACTACAAGCGTCCCTGGCGCATCACGGGCAATTCCTCGGTGTACCGCTTCGAGCTGGGTGCCCACCCCGAGGTACTGGACTACTTCCGCACGCATTTCGAAGAGATCCGCAGCAGCTTCCGCAACGAACAGGCCTACCTGTCCGACATGCTGCACAAGCAGGGCAAGCTCAAGTACTGGCCGCAGGCCTGGTGCCCCAGCTTCAAGTACCACTGCATACCCGCATGGCCGACGAACTACTGGAAGCCGCCCTTCGTGCCGGATGGTGCACGCGTGGTCATCTTCCACGGAGAATGCAACCCGCCCGACGCGTTGGCCGGCCGGCGCAATCGGCGCTTTCGCTATATCCAGCCTGCTACCTGGGTGGCCGAGCACTGGCACGAGTGAGCAGCTCGGCCCACAAAAAAACGCCCGCGCTTGTGGGCGTTTTCGTTTGGCATGGCACCGAACCGGCAGGACCGGGCTCAGGCCGTGGCCTCGGCTTTCGTTTGAGACGGACTGCCTATGCGCCACAGCACGACGAGCGCACACAGCCACTGCAGCGCATACATCACCGTGCCCACGCTGTGCCACAACTTGAGGTTGTCGCGTGCAACGATGCGCGGCGACACGCCGTACTGGACCAGAAATGCCAGCAGCATGCCTGCGATCACAAAGCCCAGACAGGCCTTGGCCCAGGGCTGCAGGACCTGCTCCTTACTGCGCCGGGACAGGACCAGCAGCAGGGCCGCGCAGGCGATGGACACCCAGGTCTGCGCAGCAAACAGCTTGGCTGCCATGAAGCCCGCGACAGCCGGCGTGGGCAATTGGGCGAACAGCATGGGTACGGCCATGAAGCCGATGGCCGACAGGCTGCCCCACCACAGGGCAGCAGCCAGCAGGGGAATGCGCTCGTACAGGTTGCTCATGGGCTTAGGCCTTCCTCAATGATCGAGGCACAGGCGCCGACGCATCAGAGGTAGCGCACCGACACCACTTCATAGCGGCGCTCGCCGCCTGGTGCCTGCACGACGGCGGTATCGCCCTCTTCCTTGCCGATCAGCGCGCGCGCGATGGGGCTGGAGACGTTGATCAGGCCCAACTTGAGGTCGGCCTCGTCCTCGCCGACGATCTGGTACTTGACCGTGTCGCCGCTGTCTTCATCCTCGAGCTCCACCGTTGCACCGAAGACCACGCGGCCACCGGCATCCACGGAAGAGGGATCGATGATCTGGGCAGCCGACAGCTTGCTCTCGACCTCGGCAATGCGGCCTTCGATGAAGCCCTGGCGGTCCTTGGCGGCCTCGTATTCGGCGTTTTCGCTCAGGTCACCCTGGGCACGTGCCTCGGCGATGGCCTGGATGATGGAGGGACGCTCCACGGTTTTCAGGCGGTGCAGTTCGTCCTTGAGCTTCTCGGCTCCGCGCTTGGTGATGGGAATGGTGGCCATTGAAAAGTCTCCATGTTCAGCGAACGCCGCGCGCTGCGCGGTTTCTTTGGTACAGGCGGGCCGGCGACTTTGCGGCTGGACCTGCACCCCAAAAGCAAACCGCCGCACGTTGCCGCGCGGCGGTTTCATCGAATGATTCGTTCCATTATGCCGTGTTTACCCACCCGAAATGGTGGGATAACCCGGCGGCACTGTCGGACAGTGCCGCTCGCTGCGCGCCATCAAAAAACAGGCGCAGCGGCAATGGAAGGATCTCAGGCAGCCTGCAGTTGGGCGTGCAATTCCTGGACCGAGTGCACGTCCATGTTGCCCATGGACTTCATGCCTTCGACGGCAGCTTCTGCACCGAAGATGGTCGTGAAGGTGGTCACACGCGCCAGCAGGGCGCTGGTGCGGATGGCACGCGAGTCGGCGATGGCGTTGCGGCGCTCCTCCACCGTGTTGATGACCATGGCGATCTCGCCGTTCTTGATCATGTCCACGATGTGGGGGCGGCCTTCGGTCACCTTGTTGACGAGCTGCACCTCGATGCCGGCCTCGGAGATGGCCGCTGCCGTACCGCGCGTGGCGCACAGCACGAAGCCCATCGCAGCCAGTTCCTTGGCCACGGCCACGGCACGCGGCTTGTCGGCGTTCTTCACGGTCAGGAAGACCTTGCCCTGGGTCGGCAGCGTGACGCCGGCGCCCAGTTGGCTCTTGACGAAGGCTTCGCCAAAGGTCTTGCCCACGCCCATGACTTCGCCGGTGGACTTCATCTCGGGGCCGAGGATGGTGTCCACGCCAGGGAACTTCACGAACGGGAAGACGGCTTCCTTGACGCTGAAGTACGGCGGCGTGACTTCCTTGGTGATGCCCTGCTGGGCCAGCGTGTCGCCGGCCATGCAGCGCGCAGCCACCTTGGCCAGCTGGATGCCGGTGGCCTTGGAGACGAAGGGCACGGTGCGCGAGGCGCGCGGGTTGACTTCCAGCACGTAGATCACGTCGCCTTCGGCCGTTTCCTTGATGGCGAACTGCACGTTCATCAGGCCGACCACGCTCAGCGCGTTGGCCATGGCGGCAGTCTGGCGCTTGATCTCGGCCACGGTCTCGGGCTTGAGGTAGTAAGGCGGCAGCGAGCAGGCGGAATCGCCCGAATGCACGCCAGCCTGCTCGATGTGCTCCATCACGCCGCCGATGAAGACGGCGCCTTCGCGGTCGCGCACGCAGTCCACATCGCACTCGATGGCGTTGGACAGGAAGTGGTCCAGCAGCACGGGCGAGTCATTGCTGACCTTGACGGCTTCGCGCATGTAGCGCTCCAGGTCGCGCTGCTCGTGCACGATTTCCATGGCACGACCACCCAGCACATAGCTGGGTCGCACGACCAGGGGGTAGCCCAGGCCGGCCGCCTTTTCCAGCGCTTCGGGCTCGGTACGGGCCGTGGCATTGGGCGGCTGGCGCAGGCCCAGCTCATGCAGCAGCTTCTGGAAGCGCTCGCGGTCTTCGGCCGCGTCGATCATGTCGGGCGTGGTGCCGATGATGGGCACGCCTTCCTTTTCAAGACCCAGCGCAAGTTTCAGGGGCGTCTGGCCGCCGTACTGCACGATGACGCCAACAGGCTTCTCGACAGCCACGACTTCGAGCACGTCTTCCAGCGTCAGCGGCTCGAAGTACAGGCGGTCCGACGTGTCGTAGTCGGTGGACACGGTCTCGGGGTTGCAGTTGACCATGATGGTTTCATAGCCGTCCTCGCGCATGGCGAGCGCAGCATGCACGCAGCAGTAGTCGAACTCGATGCCCTGGCCGATGCGGTTCGGGCCACCGCCCAGCACCATGATCTTTTTCTTGTCCGTCGGCTCGGCTTCGCACTCCTCGTCATAGGTGGAGTACATGTAGGCCGTGTCGGTGGCGAACTCGGCAGCGCAGGTGTCCACGCGCTTGAACACGGGGCGCACGCCCAGTGTCTTGCGTGCCTCGCGCACGGCCTTTTCATTGCTGTGGAGCAGCTTGGCCAGGCGACGGTCGGAGAAGCCCTTTTGCTTGAGCGTGCGCAGCGTGGTGGCGTCCAGTGCGGCCAGCGCGGCATCGCCCTTTTCCTCGTAGACCTGGTCCAGTTCGAGTTCGATCTTCACGATCTCTTCGATCTGCACGAGGAACCACTTGTCGATCTTGGTGATGTTGTGCACCTCGTCCAGCGTCCAGCCGGCAGCGAAGGCGTCGCCCACATACCAGATGCGGTCCGGACCTGGCTCGCCGAGTTCCTTTTCGAGGATTTCGCGGTCCTGGGTCTTTTCGTTCATGCCGTCCACGCCGACTTCCAGGCCGCGCAGCGCTTTCTGGAAGGATTCCTGGAAGGTACGGCCAATGGCCATGACCTCGCCCACGGACTTCATCTGCGTGGTCAGGCGGTTGTCGGCAGCGGGGAACTTCTCGAACGCGAAACGCGGGATCTTGGTGACCACGTAGTCGATCGAGGGCTCGAACGAAGCGGGAGTCTTGCCGCCCGTGATGTCGTTCTTGAGTTCGTCCAGCGTGTAGCCCACGGCCAGCTTGGCAGCGACCTTGGCGATGGGGAAGCCCGTGGCCTTGGAGGCCAGCGCCGAGGAACGCGACACGCGCGGGTTCATCTCGATGACGATCATGCGGCCGTCCTTCGGGTTCACCGAGAACTGCACGTTGGAGCCGCCCGTGTCCACACCGATCTCGCGCAGCACCGCCAGCGAGGCGTTGCGCATGATCTGGTATTCCTTGTCGGTCAGCGTCTGCGCGGGTGCCACGGTGATCGAGTCGCCGGTGTGCACGCCCATGGGGTCCAGGTTCTCGATGGAGCAGATGATGATGCAGTTGTCCGCCTTGTCGCGGACGACTTCCATCTCGTACTCCTTCCAGCCGAGCAGCGATTCCTCGATCAGCAGCTCATTGGTCGGGGACGCTTCCAGGCCGCGCTTGCAGATGGTCTCGAACTCTTCGGGGTTGTAGGCAATGCCGCCGCCCGTGCCGCCCAGCGTGAAGCTGGGGCGGATGACGGTGGGAAAGCCCATTTCCTTTTGCACGGCCCAGGCTTCGTCCATCGAATGGGCGATGCCCGAGCGTGCCGAACCCAGGCCGATGCGCGTCATCGCATCCTTGAACTTGAGGCGGTCCTCGGCCTTGTCGATGGCCTCGGGAGTTGCGCCGATCAGCTCGACCTTGTACTTGTGCAGCACGCCGTTGCGCCACAGGTCCAGCGCGCAGTTCAGCGCGGTCTGGCCGCCCATGGTCGGCAGGATGGCGTCGGGACGCTCCTTGGCGATGATCTTCTCGACCGTCTGCCAGGTGATGGGCTCGATGTAGGTGACGTCGGCCGTGGCCGGGTCGGTCATGATCGTGGCAGGGTTGCTGTTGATCAGGATGACCTTGTAGCCCTCTTCGCGCAGCGCCTTGCAGGCCTGCACGCCGGAGTAGTCAAACTCGCAGGCCTGGCCGATGACGATGGGACCGGCGCCAATGATCAGAATGCTTTTGAGGTCGGTGCGCTTAGGCATTTTTGTGTTTCTCCATCAGCGCCGTGAAGCGGTCAAACAGGTAGGCGATATCGTGCGGGCCGGGCGAAGCCTCGGGGTGGCCCTGGAAGCAGAACGCAGGCTTGTCCTTGTGCTCAAGGCCTTGCAGCGTGCCGTCGAACAGGCTGATGTGCGTGGCGCGCAGCGTGTCGGGCAGGGACTCCATCTCCACGGCAAAACCGTGGTTCTGGCTGGTGATGCTGACCCGGCCGTTGTCCAGGTCCTTGACGGGGTGGTTGGCGCCGTGGTGGCTGTTGGCCATCTTGAAGGTCTTGGCGCCAGCGGCCAGGGCCATGATCTGGTGACCCAGGCAGATGCCGAAGACGGGCTTGCCGGACTCCACCAGCTCCTTGGTGGCGGCAATGGCGTAGTCGCAGGGCTCTGGGTCGCCAGGGCCGTTGGACAGGAAAACGCCGTCGGGGTTGAGTGCCAGCACATCCTTGGCGGGCGTCTTGGCCGGCACCACGGTCAGCTTGCAGCCGCGCTCGGCCAGCATGCGCAGGATGTTGAACTTCACGCCGAAGTCATAGGCCACCACATGGAAACGCGGGGCCTGCTGCTGGCCGTAGCCTTCGCCCAGCTTCCACTCGGTTTCCGTCCATTCGTACTGCTGGGCTGCGCTCACCACCTGGGCCAGATCCAGGCCCTTCATGCTGGGGGCCGCCTTGGCCGCAGCCAGTGCCTCGTCGATGCGCGCCTGGGTCACTTCTTCGCCAGCGGCCAAACCGACGATGGCGCCGTTTTGTGCGCCCTTGTCGCGCAGCAGCCGTGTGAGCTTGCGCGTGTCGATGTTGGCAATCGCCACCGTGCCGCTGCGCGTGAGGTAGTCGGGCAGGGTCTCGGACTTGCGGAAGTTGCTGGCCAGCAGCGGAAGGTTCTTGATGATCAGGCCCGCCGCATGGACCTTGCCAGCCTCGACATCCTCTGCGTTGACGCCGTAGTTGCCGATGTGCGGATACGTGAGCGTCACGATCTGCTGGCAGTAGCTGGGGTCGGTGAGGATTTCCTGGTAGCCGGTGATTGCCGTGTTGAAAACGACTTCACCAACCGTGGTGCCTTGCGCACCGATCGAGTTGCCAACAAAGACCGTGCCGTCTGCGAGCGCCAGGATGGCGGATGGGAATGCTCCCTTGAGAGACAAAAGCACTGGGTTCTCCGGTTCTAATTACGGTTACGCCCAGCGTGCCGCACGGACGGATCCGGGCGGGTTATAGCTTGTCTGCAGGGGGTGGCGAGGAAGCGTCGCTAGGCGTAGTGTGGAATGCTTGAAAGCCGCCCATTATAGGCTGGTCGTGCTTCAGCCTCCTGACAGGAGGCGGGATTACCCTTGACGTGAGCCGGCACTCACGCTGCTTGCGTGCAGGCATATCGCCGCTGCAGCAGCCACGTTCAGCGACTCCTCACCGCCCGGCTGGCCGATGCGCACATGCTGCGCTGCCCGCTGCATCAGCGCCTCGCCAACGCCCTGCCCTTCATGGCCCATGGCCCAGGCACAAGGCCAGGGCAGCGCGGCATTTTGGATCAGTTCGCCCTGGTGGGAACTGGTCACGATCAGGGGCAAGCCAAGCGCATCCAGGTCTTCGGGCGAGGCCGACTCGACCAGTTGCAGACCGAAATGCGCCCCCATGCCGGCGCGCAGCACCTTCTGGCTCCACAGCGCAGCCGTGCCCTTCAAGGCCACGACCTGGCTGAAACCGAAGGCAGCGGCACTGCGCAGGATGGAGCCCACGTTGCCTGCGTCCTGCACGCGGTCCAACACCACCGTGGCCACGCCGGCACGGATGACCGCCGATGCCTGCCAGTCCATCAGAAAACCGATGCGCGCCGGGGACTCCAGGCCGCTGACTTCGGCAAACAGGGCATCTGCCAGCACCACGCACTTGCCTGCGCCCTGCACCCATTCCAGCGGCACCAGCGGCCAGAAGGATTCGGCCACCACGGCCACGGAGGGCTGCATGCCACGCGCCAGCGCGGCACGGCACAGATGGTCCCCCTCCAGCCAGACACGCCCTTGCTTGCGGTAGGCCCCACTGTCCTGGACAAGCCTTCGCAAATCCTTGACCAGGACGTTGTCACGGGACTGGATCAATGTGGCGGCGGGTTGTCGGCTCATGGTGAGGCTTTCGGGCAAAGGGAACAGCGCGCCACGGGCGCAGAAAGAAACGGCAAGGCGCTCAGGCCGACAGCAGCAAGGCTTGCGCGCCCTGCGCCGCAGCTGCCACGCGGGCAGCGGCCAGGGGCTCGGCCATGCGGGCAATGCTCACGACGTGGGCCACCGGCGCGAAGGTTCGCCGGTGCTCCTCGCAGGCACCGTGCAGGCGCAGCGCCGCAAGGTGGGCCGCCGTGCCGTAGCCCTTGTGGCCGTCGAAACCGTATTCCGGATATTGCTCATGCAGCCGTTCGCACCAGCGGTCGCGCGTGACCTTGGCCAGAATGGAGGCGGCCGAGATGGCCTGCACCAGCGAGTCCCCCTTGACGATGGCCTCGGCCTGCACATCCAGCACGGGCAGCTGGTTGCCATCCACCAGCACGAGCACCGGCTTCAGGCGCAGGCCCAGTACCGCGCGGCGCATGGCCAGCAGCGTGGCCTGCAGGATGTTCAGGCGATCAATCTCCTCGACCGAGGCCTCGGCAATGCTGCAGCACAGCGCCTTGGCACGGATCTCGTCATAGAGTGCCTCGCGGCGCGCAGCCGTGAGCTTCTTGGAATCGTTCAGGCCCTCGATGGGATTGAGATCGTCAAGAATGACAGCAGCGGCCACGACAGGGCCGGCCAACGGGCCGCGGCCCGCTTCGTCCACGCCCGCAACCAACCCCGGCGGATGCCAGGGCAGGCACGCCTGTTCAGGCGGCAGTGGGGGCAATGATTTTCTCGATCGCATGGGCGGCCAGTTCGGCAGTATCGCGCCGCAATTCATGGTGCAGCGCTGTGAAGCGCTGTACCAGCGCCTCGACGGTTGAAGGGGAATGTTCGCACGCCTGCAGCCATTGCAGCACAGCCGCGCTCAGCGCCTGGGGCGTTGCCGCATCCTGGATCAGCTCGGGCACGACGAAATCGCCGCACAGGATGTTGGGCAGGCCCACCCAGGGCTGCAACTGCTTGCCACGCATCAGGCGCCAGCTCCAGGGGTGCATGTTGTAGCCGATCACCATGGGACGCTTGTACAACGCGGCTTCCAGCGTGGCTGTGCCGCTGGCGATCAACGTCACGTCGCAGGCTGCCAATGCATCATGGGACTGGCCGCGCACGATGTGCAGCGACGAGGCCATGCCGGACTCCTGGGCAATGCGCCGCAACTCGTCCAGTTGCGAAGGCACGGCAGGCACTACTATTTTAATAGCTGGCAGCGCCTTCCGGACCAAAGCTGCAGCCT
Source organism: Delftia sp. GW456-R20 (assembly GCF_001622915.1). Taxonomy (NCBI): domain Bacteria; kingdom Pseudomonadati; phylum Pseudomonadota; class Betaproteobacteria; order Burkholderiales; family Comamonadaceae; genus Delftia; species Delftia sp. GW456-R20. The sequence goes on from NZ_LWCN01000001.1 coordinate 52,143, forward strand.
GAAAGAAACGGGCTGCAAGATAGCGGATTTCGGAGCGTCGGCTGCCGGGCAGCACGGCCAGCACCAGACCATCTTCCGGCAGACCCAGCCGACGGCGCGCGGCGGCACGGTCGGGCTGCAGCGGAATCACGCTGGCCAGGGGATGGCCCACGTAGGTGGCATCTATGCCGTGGCGGGCCAGCAACTCGGGCTCGAAGGGAAAGATGCACAGCACATGGTCGGCCGCATGCCGGATTTTCTCGACGCGATCGGCACGCCAGGCCCAGATCGAGGGGCAGACGAAATGCACGGTCTTGATGCCCGCAGCCCGCAGATCGGTCTCCAGGCCCAGGTTGAAGTCGGGCGCATCGATGCCGACAAAAACGGCTGGCGGCTGCTTGAGCAGGCGCTGGCGCAACTGCCGGCGGATGTTCAGAATCTCGGCCAGTCGGCGAAACACTTCCCAGCTGTAGCCATGCACGGCCAGCCGCTCGCAGGACCACCATGCCTCAAAACCGCGCTGCTGCATTTGGGGCCCGCCGATGCCAAAGGCCGAAGCCTCGGGCCAGCGGGCCTGCAGCCCACCCAGGAGCAAGGACGCCAGCAGGTCGCCTGAGGTTTCCCCGGCGACCATGGCAATCGATGGACTCAGGCGCGCCAATGGCGCCGCGTTCTCTGTCATGCCGTCCTTTCGCGCGCCGGATCAGCGCGCAATGCCCCGGGTCGAAGCGGCCAGAAAATCCAGCATCAGCGATACATCGGCAGCGGCCTCGGGCTGCTCGCCAGCCAGCGCTCCAATGGCGTCGCGCGCGGCCTCCAGGGTCAGCCCCTGGCGATACAGCAGACGGTGCATCTGCTTGATGGCCTGGATACGCTGCGGCCCGAATCCGCGCCGGCGCAGGCCTTCGATATTGAAGCCACGCACGGCCAGGGGATTGCCATCCACCATCATGAAGGGCGGCACATCCTGCGAGATATGGCTGGCAAAGCCCGCCATGGCATGGGCGCCCACCTTGGTGAACTGGTGCACGCCCGTCAGGCCGCCCAGGATCACATGGTCGCCCACATGCACGTGGCCGGCCAGGGTGGCGTTGTTGGCCAGGATGGTGTGGCTGCCCACGACGCAGTCGTGGGCCACATGCACATAGGCCATGATCCAGTTGTCGTCGCCGATGGTCGTGACACCCTGGTCCTGCACGGTGCCCGCATTGAAGGTGCAGAACTCGCGCACCGTGTTGCGGTCACCGATGACAAGCCGCGTGGGCTCGCCTGCGTACTTCTTGTCCTGGGGCTGCGCGCCCAGGGACGCGAACTGGAAAATCCGGTTGTCGCAACCAATGCGGGTATGGCCTTCGACAACGCAATGCGCGCCAATCGTGGTGCCGGCGCCGATTTCCACATGCGGCCCGATGACGGCATAGGGGCCGACCGACACCGATGAATCCAGCTGTGCAGCGGAATCTATCAGTGCCGTGGGATGGATGCGTTCAATGCCAGCCATGCGCCCGTCAGCCCACGTTGCGCATGGTGCACATCAGCTCGGCTTCGCAGGCCACTTCGTCCTCGACGCGGGCCACGCCCTTGAACTTCCAGATGCCGCCGCGAACGCGGTCGATGGTGATCTCCAGCACCAGCTGGTCGCCCGGCTCCACGGGGCGCTTGAAGCGCGCACCGTCGATGCCCACGAAGTAGTAGATGTTGTTTTCGTCGGGAACCTGGCCCATGGCATCGAAGGCCAGCAGGCCGGCAGCCTGCGCCAGCGCCTCCAGGATGAGCACGCCCGGCATGACGGGACGGCCTGGGAAATGGCCCATGAAATAGGGCTCGTTGAACGTGACGTTCTTGATCGCCTTGATGCGTGTATTGCGCTCAAGCTCCGTGACCTTGTCCACCAGCAGGAAGGGGTAGCGGTGGGGCAGTTGCTTGAGAATTGCGTGAATATCCATCATTGCGTTCCGTTATGGCCTTGATCCGCCGATTGCTGCAGTTGCCGCTCCAGGGCCTTGATGCGATCGCGCATGGAGTGCAGCTGCTTCAGCGTCGCAGCATTTTTTTCCCATTTGGCGTTTTCATCCACGGGAAACATGCCCGTGTAAACACCTGATTGTGTCAGCGAACGGGTCACTACCGTCGCTGCCGAAATATGCACCCTGTCGGCCAGCTGCAGATGGCCCAGCACGATGGCGCCGCCTCCCACGGTGCAATGCGCGCCAATGCGCGCGCTGCCGGCCACCCCCACGCAACCGGCCATGGCCGTATGCTTGCCGACGTGCACGTTGTGACCGATCTGGATCAGGTTGTCGAGCTTGACCCCGTCCTCGATCACCGTGTCGTCCAGCGCTCCGCGGTCTATGCAGGTATTGGCGCCGATTTCCACATCGTCGCCGATCCGCACGCCACCGAGCTGCTCGATCTTCACCCATGCTCCGTTCTCGGGCGCAAACCCGAAGCCATCCGCTCCCAGCACCACGCCGGAATGCAGCAGACAGCGCGCGCCCACATGGCAGTTCTCGCCAATGGTGACGCGCGACTTGAGCACGGTGTGGGCACCGATGGTGGCACCCTCTTCAACCACGCAGAGCGGGCCGATCGTGGCAGAGGCATCAACGATGGCACTCTCGTGCACCACCGCGCTTGGATGGATACCGGCCGGCGCCACAGACCTGCAGTTCCGCTTCCACCACTGCGTGGCCCTGGCGAAGTAGGCATACGGGTCAGGGACCACGATGCAGGCACCCCGCTGCTGCGCCAGCTCACGCATGGCGGGCGCCACAATAACGCAGGCCGCCTCGGAGGCGGCCAGTTGCTGGCGGTAGCGGGGGTTGCTCAGAAAACTGAGATCCCCGGCCCCGGCGGAATCCAGCGGCGCGATGCGGGAGATGGGCATCTCCCTTTCGCCACCGACCAGTTCGCCACCGAGTGCATCGAGGATCTGACCCAACAATACGCTCACGGCATGCAGCCCTGGACGCTGGCTTACTTGCCGCCGCCGTTCAGCGCCTTGATCACTTTGTCAGTGATGTCGTACTTGGGGTTGATGTAGACGGCTTCCTGGAGGATGACGTCGTACTTCTCGGATTCGGCCACTTGCTTGACCACCTTGTTGGCGCGCTCCAGCACTTGGGCCAGTTCCTCGTTCTTGCGGGAGTTCAGGTCTTCCTGGAACTCACGGCGCTTGCGCTGGAACTCGCGATCCTGGTCCACCAGCTGACGCTGACGGGAGACGCGCTGGCTTTCGGCCATGGTGGGCGCTTCACGCTCGAACTTCTCCGAAGCGCTCTTGAGCGTATTGCCCTGGTCGACCAGTTCCTTCTCACGCTTGGAGAATTCCTGCTCCAGCTTGGACTGCGCAGCCTTGGCCGTCGACGCTTCACGGAAGATGCGGTCCGTGTTCACAAAGCCGGCCTTGAACTCTTGAGCGTGCGCAGAAACAGCCATGGCGCCAAGCAGCACAGCCAGGGAAAAATGGCTAGATAGAGATTTCATTAGAAAGAGGTTCCGATTTGGAATTGCAGTCGCTGGATTTTATCCCCGGTCTGCTTGCGGATGGGTTGAGCAAAGGCGAGACGCAGGGGGCCCAGCGGGGAAATCCAGCTGATGCCCAGGCCCGTGGAAGCCCGCAGCTCCCCGAGATCGAAGTTCTCGTTGGCCCCGTAGACATTGCCCACATCGAGGAATGTAAAAAGACGCAAAGTCCTGTCATTGCCGGCACCGGGGAAGGGAATCATGAACTCTGCGTTCAAGGTCACCTTCTTGGAGCCGCCAAGCGCCAGGTTTTCCTTGGTGTCGCGCGGACCCAGCGAGCCCTGCTCGAAGCCACGCACCGAACCCAGGCCACCCGAGAAGAAGTTCTTGAACAGCGGGAACGGACGGCCATTGAGGCCCTTGCCGTAGCCCAGTTCACCGTTCAGTGCCAGCGTGTACTTCTTGCTCAGCGGAATGTACTGCTGGATCTGGTAGTTGGCGCGCACATAGCGGGCCTCGCCACCCACCGACCACTCGGTGTTCAGGCGCTGGTAGAGACCGGAGTTGGGCGCCAGCGCGCTGTCACGGCTGTCGCGTGACCAGCCCAGGGTCAGCGGTATGCCCGTGTTGGAGTAGCCGTACTTGTCGGCATAGTCCTTGTACGCCTGAGGCAGGTAGGTGCCGGGCTTGATTTCGGAGCGCTCCACGCCGCCACCGAAATACACCGTGTCGATCTCGCTGAAGGGCACGCCAAAGCGAACGCTGCCGCCCGAGGTGACGATCTTGTAGGCCGCATCGTCGTAGTAGGGACGGTCAGTGCGGTAGTACAGGTCGTAGGTGCGCGAGATGCCGGTGTCCGTGAAGTACGGATCCGTGGTGGACAGCACCATGGTGCGACGGTACTTGCTGGTGTTCACGTCCACGCCCAGGTAGTTGCCCGAACCGAACACGTTTTCCTGCTTGATGCCGAACGACAGCGAAACCTTTTCAGCGCTGGAAAAACCAGCGCCCAGCTGCAGCGAACCCGTGGGCTTTTCAGCCACCGAGATGACCAGATCCACCTGGTCGGGCGAACCCGCCACTTCCTGGGTTTCGACGTTGACCTCGGTGAAGAAGCCCAGGCGGTCCACACGGTCGCGCGACAGGCGGATCTTGTCGCCGTCATACCAGGAGGCCTCGTACTGGCGGAATTCGCGGCGGATCACTTCGTCGCGCGTGCGGTTGTTGCCACTGAGATTGATGCGTCGCACATAAGCGCGGCGAGAAGGCTCGGCGTGCAGCACCAGGGCCACGCGGTTGGTTGCACGGTCGATGTCCGGCACGGCCTCGACGCGTGCAAAGGCAAAGCCGAAGTTGCCGAAGTGCTCGGTGAAGGCCTTGGTCGTCGCCGTGACCTGGTCGGCGTTGTAGGGCTCGCCGGGCTTGATCTTGACCAGGGACTTGAATTCGTCGTCGCGGTCGAGGTAGTTGCCCTCCAGCTTGACGCCGGAGACCACGAAGCGCTCGCCTTCATGGATGTTCAGGGTCAGCGAGATGGTCTGCTTGTCGGGCGAGATGGCCACCTGGGTGGAGTCCACGCGGAACTCCAGGTAGCCACGCTGCAGGTAGTACGAGCGCAGCGTTTCCAGGTCGGCGTTGAGCTTGTTGCGCGCATAGCGGTCCGACTTGGTGTACCAGCTCATCCAGTTGCCGGTGTCCTGATCGAACAGGTCCTTGAGCGTGGATTCGCTGAAGGCCTTGTTGCCGACGATGTGGATCTCGTTGATGCGGGCCGGATCGCCCTCGGTCACCGTGAAGGTCAGGTTCACGCGGTTGCGCTCGATGGGCGTGACCGTGGTGACGACTTCCGCGCCATAAAGGCTGCGGTTGATGTACTGGCGCTTGAGCTCCTGCTCCGCGCGGTCGGCAAGTGCCTTGTCGAACGGACGACCCTCGGCCAGGCCCACATCGCGCATGGCCTTTTGCAGGGTTTCCTTGTCGAATTCCTTGGTGCCGGCGAAGTTCACCTCGGCGATGGTCGGGCGTTCTTCGACGACGACAACGAGCACATTGCCATTGGCTTCGAGGCGGATGTCCTTGAACAATCCCAGCGCGAACAGCGAGCGGATCGCAGCTGCGCCCTTGTCATCGTCATACTGGTCGCCCACGCGCAGCGGGATGGATGCGAAGACCGTGCCCGGCTCCACGCGCTGCAGGCCTTCGATGCGGATGTCCTGTACCCGGAAGGGCTCCAGCGCCCAGGCTGCATTGGCAGCCAAAACCATGGCAGCCAGGGTCGATGCAGCGCGCACGCCCAGGCGATTGATACGTTTAGTCATGAATGGATTTGCCGCCGCTGCGGCTTGCCGAAAACGGCTGAAAAGTTAGCCCCAAAGCCGGTTGATATCGTTGAAAAAGGCGACGGACATCATCATCATCAAAACCGCCACGCCTGCACGCTGCAAGCGCCCGGCCCAGACTTCCGACACGCTTCGGCCAGTCACGCCCTCCCAAAGATAATACATCAGGTGCCCGCCATCGAGCACCGGCAGGGGGAGCAAGTTGAGAACCCCCAGGCTGATGCTTATCAGCGCCAGGAACGAGAGGTATTGAACCAGGCCCATGCTGGCCGAGCGCCCCGCATAGTCGGCAATGGTCAAGGGGCCGCTGATGTTCTTGAGCGATGCCTCGCCTATCACCATGCGGCCCATCATGCGCAGCGTCAGCGACGACAGCTCCCAGGTGCGCTGCACGCCAGCCCACAGGCCTTCCAGCGGACCGCGCTGCACCAGAGCCATCTCGGGAGCACTGCCGATGTAGGCACTGATGCGGGCAATGCTCTCCTTGCCATCTTCCGAGCGGCCCAGATCGGGCAGCACGGGGATCTGCAGTTGCCTGCCATCGCGCTCCACCAGCCAGACCTGCTGCTGGACCTGGCCCGATGCACCCATCTTGCGGATGAGATTGCGCAGTTGGGTGCCGTCATCCACCGGGGTGCTGCCCACGCGCAGCACCAGGTCGCCCTGGCGCAAGCCGGCCTTTTCGGCGGCACCACCGGCAATTACCTTGTCCAGCACGGGCTGCGTCCAGGGCCCCAGCAGGCCCAGGCGCTCGAAGAAGGCGGCATCGGGCTCGCCCTGCACCTGCCCGGCCAGCGCCAGCCGCAGTTCGGACGGAGCGGTGCGACGGCCCTGGAGCACTTCCATGCGCACCGACTCGTCATCGAGCGCGGCGCGCGTCAGTGTCCAGCGCAGATCATTGATGGAGCGGACCTCTTCCCACTCCTGGTCGCCCAAGGCGATGCGCAGCACGCGATCACCGCCCTGCACGCCCGCCATCTGCAGCACCGTGCCCGCCGGCGGCGTGGCCAATCGCGCCACGGGCTCCTGCATGCCCATCCAATTGACGATGGCCAGCAGCGCAATGGCCAGCACGAGATTGGCCACCGGGCCTGCCGCCACGATGGCCGCACGTGACCGCAGCGGCTGGGTGTTGAATGCCAGATGGCGCTGATCGGCAGGGACTTCGCCCTCACGCTCGTCGAGCATGCGCACATAGCCGCCAAGCGGCAGTGCACCGATGACGAACTCCGTGTCCGAACCTTTGCGCTTCCAGCGCAGGATGGGGCGACCGAAGCCGACGGAAAACCGAAGCACCTTCACGCCGCAGGCCACAGCGACGCGGTAGTGGCCCCACTCGTGGACGGCAATCAGCACGCCCAGCGCGACCACGAATGCAACTACGGTCAGCAACAATTGATACTCCTTTGAATCCAATGCGCACCTGGATACCGCCGCAGGCCCACCGAGAAACCCGGTCTGGCCCGCGAAGCCGGCATTACAGCTGCCACTGCCGCGCCACGGTGTGCGCGATTTCGCGGGCCTGGGCGTCCAGGGCCAGCAGGTCGTCCAGGCTGCCCAGTGTAGGCGGCAGCAAGGTTTCGAGAGTGCGCAAATTCACAGCGTGGATACGGTCAAATGCCAGGCGTCGCTCCAGGAAGGCGGCAACGGCGACTTCATTGGAAGCATTGAGAACCGCCGTAGTTCCCTCGCTGGCGAGCAGCGCCTGCCAGGAAAGGTGCAGGCCCGGAAAGCGCACGGCATCCGCCTCTTCAAAGGTCAGGGCCGACAGCTTCGCGAAATCCAGGGGCGCCGCGCCGCTGGCGATGCGCCGGGGCCAGGCCAGGCCGCAGGCGATGGGCACGCGCATGTCGGGCGTGCCCAGTTGTGCCAGCACCGAGGCATCCTTGAACTGCACCATGGAGTGCACGATCTGCTGCGGATGGATGACGACCTTGATCTTGTCGGGAGCCATGTCGAACAGCCAGCGTGCCTCGATGACCTCCAGCGCCTTGTTCATCATGGTCGCCGAGTCCACGGAGATCTTGCGCCCCATGGAGAAGTTCGGGTGCGCGCAGGCCTGCTCCGGCGTGATCTCGGACAAGGTGGCCGGATCGCGCAGGCGAAAGGGTCCGCCCGACGCCGTGAGCAGCAGACTGTCCACGCGATCGGGCCAGCTGGCTCGGTCTTCCGGCAGGCACTGGAAAATGGCCGAATGCTCGCTGTCTATGGGCAGCAGAGTCGCGCCGTGGCGCTTGACCGTGTCCATGAACAGTGCGCCGCCAACGACCAGAGCCTCCTTGTTGGCCAGCAACAGGCGCTTGCCCGCGCGCGCGGCCGCCAGGCAAGGCGCAAGGCCCGCCGCACCGACGATGGCAGCCATGACGGCATCGACCTCGGGATGCGAGGCGATCTGCTCCAGCGCGTCTGGCGACTGCAGCACTTCGGTCGCCAGCCCATTGCTGCGCAGCTGCTCAGCCAGCAGCTTCGCGTGTGGCGCGCTGGCCATGACGGCATAGGCGGGCTTGAATTCGGCGCACTGGCGCAGCATCAGGTCCACTTGCGTGGCCGCGCTGAGTGCAAAGACCTCGTAGTGCTCGCGGTGGCGCGCCACCACGTCCAGCGTATTGGTACCGATGGAGCCCGTGGAGCCCAGGACGGTGATTTTCTGCTTCATGAATGCGCGAAAGAGGAAAGCATCATGGCCAGCGGCAGGGTCGGCAGCAGGGCATCGACGCGATCAAGCACACCGCCATGGCCGGGCAGCAAACCACTGCTGTCCTTGACGCCCACGCTGCGCTTGACCAGGGATTCGACCAGGTCGCCGACCACGCTCATCGCGGCCATGAACACAACCGCCAGCAGCAGGAACCAGGCCCCGCGCGCCAACAGCAACGAATAGAAACTGGGCACGGCCACCGCGTAGTGGCGGTCCGCCCAGACCCAGGCCAAGGCCAGCACCAGCACGCCGGCCATGCCGCCCCACACGCCTTCCCAGCTCTTGCCGGGACTGATGGACGGCGCGAGCTTGGACTTGGTGAATTTCAGGCCCAGGGTCCGGCCTGCGAAATATGCAAAGACATCGGCCACCCAGACCAGCACCAGCACCGACAGCAGGAAGTTGATGCCCATCATGCGTGCCTGCACCACGGCCACCCAGGCCAGCCACAGGGCCAGCACTCCGCCGACCAGTCGCACAGGCCCCGCAATGCGCGGCCAGCCGGCCACGCCTGCGCGCAGCAGTGCCGCGCCGCCCAGCACCCAGGCGGAGCCAGCGACCACCCAGACCGCGGTCAGGGGACGCTCCAGCCAGCCCGCGGCCCAGGTTCCCACGCACATCGCCGTGCAGATGGCACCTATGCCGATGGCACCAGCGGAGCCAAAGCCGTTGAGACGGCCCCATTCCCAGGCACCCGCCGCCATGAGCACGAGCACCACCACGGCGAACGGAACGCCCGTCGGATAGAACAGCGCAGGCAGCAAGATGGCCAGCAGGATCAGGGCGGTGATGACTCGCTGCTTGAGCATGGCTCCCCCTTGTTCAGGTCGTCTGTTGATGGGACGACTTCGATTGTGATTGGTGTACTTGCGCGGAGGTCTGGCCGAAGCGCCGCTCGCGCGAAGTGAAGGCGGCAATGGCCTCGTCCAGGCAGGCCTCGTCGAAATCAGGCCACAGGCTGGCACTGAAGAAGAGCTCTGAATACGCGGCCTGCCACAACAGGAAGTTGCTGATGCGCATCTCCCCGCCAGTGCGGATCAGCAGGTCCGGGTCGGGCACATGGGCCAGCGCGAGTGCGCGGTCCAGGCTCTGCGGGGTGATGGGCTCGCCCTGCTCTGCCAGCCGGGCTGCGGCCTGGGCAATGTCCCAGCGCCCGCCGTAGTTGAAGCAGACATTGAGCACCAGGCGGTTGTTGTGTGCGGTGACCTGCTCGGCCTGGGCCAGGCCTGCGCACACTTTCTCGCTCAGGCCACTGCGGTCGCCGATGAAGTGCAGGCGCACGCCATCGCGGCTCAGTTGCTGCACTTCCTTGGCAAGGGCATTGGCCAGCAGGCCCATGAGACCGGAAACCTCCTCTTCGGGGCGGTTCCAGTTCTCGGAAGAGAAAGCGAAGACGGTCAGGACCTGCACGCCGCGCTGGACGCAGGCGCGGGCACAGCGGCGCAGCGATTCCACGCCCTGCTTGTGGCCGGCCAGTCGCGGCAGAAAGCGGCGATTGGCCCAGCGTCCATTGCCATCCATGATGACGGCAATATGGCGCGGCACCGCTCCGGAGTCTTGGTTTGTCAAAGGTACGGACCCTGAGGCAAGCGAGGCAGAACGCCTCAGACCGCCATGATGTCTTGTTCCTTGGCAGCCACCAGCGCGTCGATCTCGGTGATGTGCTTGTCGGTCATCTTCTGGACATCGGCTTCGCAACGCTTTTGGTCGTCTTCCGAGGCTTCCTTGTCCTTGACCAGCTTCTTGACGGCTTCGTTGGCGTCGCGGCGCAGGTTGCGCACGGCGATCTTGGAAGCTTCGCCTTCGTTGCGGGCCAGCTTGGTCATTTCCTTGCGGCGTTCCTCGCTCATCGGAGGCATGGGCACGCGGATCAGATCGCCCAGCGAGGCAGGGTTCAGACCCAGATCGCTTTCGCGAATGGCCTTCTCCACCTTGGCGGACATGCTCTTTTCCCAGGGCTGCACGCTGATGGTGCGCGCATCGAGCAGGTTCACGTTGGCCACCTGGGACAGCGGCACCATGGAGCCGTAGTAATCCACATGGATGGAGTCCAGCAGCGAGGGGTTGGCACGGCCGGTACGCACACGCGCAAGATTGTTCTTGAGCGCTTCGATGGACTGGCCCATCTTGGACTCGGTGGTCTTCTTGATGTCTGCAATCGTCATGTTCTTGTTCCTTGAAGAGCTGTGAAACGCGGGATCAAAACGCTCAAGCGTACACCAGCGTGCCCTCATCCTCGCCCATGACCACGCGCTTGAGCGCGCCGGGCTTGATGATGGAGAACACCCGGATCGGCAGCTTCTGATCGCGGCACAGCGCAAAGGCAGTGGCGTCCATGATGCCCAGGTTGCGCGAAATGGCCTCGTCGAAAGCCAGCTTGTGATAGCGGGTCGCGTTGGGATTCTTCATCGGGTCGTCGGTGTAGACACCATCGACCTTGGTGGCCTTGAGCACCACTTCGGCACCGATCTCCGCGCCGCGCAGTGCCGCGGCCGTATCGGTCGTGAAGAACGGGTTGCCGGTGCCGGCGGCGAACACCACCACCTTGCCCTCTTCGAGATACTGCAGGGCCTTGGGGCGCACATAGGGCTCCACGACCTGCTCGATGGCAATGGCCGACATGACACGGGCGATGAGGCCCTGCTTGTCCATGGCATCGGCCAGGGCCAGGGCATTCATCACGGTGGCCAGCATGCCCATGTAGTCAGCGGTGGCGCGGTCCATTCCGACCGAACCACCAGCCACGCCACGGAAAATATTCCCTCCACCGATCACCACGGCCACCTGGACACCCACGCGGGTGACTTCGGCGATTTCGGAGACCATGCGCTCGATGGTGGCACGGTTGATGCCGAACGAGTCGTCGCCCATGAGCGCCTCACCGGACAGCTTGAGCAGGATGCGCTTGTGGGCCGGTGCGGCGTTGGACATGGTGTTTCTCCGAAAGGTGGATGGTGGTGGATGGTGAAGGGAACGGTTCAGGCGCTCAGACGAATCAGGCGCCAGCCTTGGCAGCGGCCACTTGGGCAGCCACTTCGGCAGCGAAGTCGTCAACCTTCTTTTCGATGCCTTCGCCGACCACGTACAGGGTGAAGCCCTTGACGTTGGTGTTGGCGGCCTTGAGCATCTGGGCCACGGTCTGCTTGCCGTCGGCAGCCTTCACGAAGACCTGGTCGGCCAGCGAGACTTCCTTCAGGTACTTCTGAACCGAGCCTTCGACCATCTTGGCGACGATCTCGGCAGGCTTGCCGGATTCGGCAGCCTTGGCGGCAGCAACGGTGCGTTCCTTTTCGATCAGCTCGGCAGGCACGTCAGCGCTGGTCACGGACACGGGCTTCATGGCGGCCACGTGCATGGCGACGTCCTTGGCAGCGGTTGCATCGCCTTCGAACTCGACGATCACGCCGATGCGCGAACCGTGCAGGTACGAAGCCAGGCTGGTGCCGTCGAAACGCTTGAAGCGGCGGAAGGACATGTTCTCGCCGATCTTGCCGATCAGGCCCTTGCGCACATCTTCCAGGGTGGGGCCGAAACCGTCCTGCTCATAGGCCAGTGCGCTCAGCGCGGCCACGTCAGCGGGGTTTTGCTCGGCGACCAGCTTGGCGGCGGCATTGGCCATCGCGATGAAGCTGTCGTTCTTGGACACGAAGTCGGTTTCGCTGTTGACTTCGATCATGGCACCCTGGTTGCCATTGATGAAGGCGGCGATCACGCCTTCGGCGGTCACGCGCGAGGCAGCCTTGCCAGCCTTGGTGCCGAGCTTGACGCGCAGCAGCTCTTCGGCCTTGACCAGATCGCCCTCGGCTTCGGTCAGGGCCTTCTTGCATTCCATCATGGGCGCGTCAGTCTTTGCGCGCAGTTCAGCCACCATGCTTGCGGTAATTGCAGCCATCGTATTTCTCCAATGTCAGTTCGATTCGTTACAGGATTTCGGCTAAAAAAACGGGGCTACCCTGAGCCCCGCTTCTTATTCAGCGACGAGGTCGCTCAGCCGGACAAGCTCAATCAGGCAGCGGATTCTTCCACTTCCACGAACTCGTCACCGCTCTCGCCGGATGCAGCCTTGACCACGTCGGTCAGTGCAGCAGCGCGGCCTTCCAGGATCGCGTCGGCGATGCCTTGGGCGTACAGTTGCACAGCCTTGGCAGAGTCGTCGTTACCGGGGATGACATAGTCGATGCCTTCGGGGTTGTGGTTGGAGTCAACCACGCCAACCAGGGGGATGCCCAGCTTCTTGGCTTCGGCCACGGCGATCTTGTGGAAGCCCACGTCGATCACGAAGATGGCGTCGGGCAGGCTGTTCATGTCCTGGATGCCGCCGATGTCCTTTTCCAGCTTTTCCAGTTCGCGAACGAACATCAGCTGTTCCTTCTTGCTCATGGCTTCCAGGCCGGCTTCTTGCTGGGCCTTCATTTCCTTCAGACGCTTGATGGACGTCTTGACGGTCTTGAAGTTGGTCAGCATGCCGCCCAGCCAACGCTGGTCAACGAAGGGCACGCCAGCGCGCTGGGCTTCTGCAGCCACCATTTCGCGGGCTTGGCGCTTGGTGCCGACCATCAGGATCGTGCCGCCGTTGGACGCCAGTTGCTTGACGAACTTCTGGGCGTCCTGGAACATCGGCAGCGACTTTTCCAGGTTGATGATGTGGATCTTGTTGCGGTGACCGAAGATGAAGGGGGCCATCTTGGGGTTCCAGAAACGGGTCTGGTGACCGAAGTGGACGCCTGCTTCCAGCATCTCGCGCATAGTGACGGACATATGAATACCTCAAAGGTTAGGTCTAAAATCCAGCCCGACAATTGCCCCCTGAAACACAGGGGGCAACACCTTGAAGGGACTGGTTTGCGATTGACTTTGCGCAGGATCCCCAAGCATGGGCAGGCGTTCTTGACGAACACCCCGCACCCAAAAGCTTTCGCCTGACCCCCGGCAATCGCGGAGAAAATCAGGGGGAACCCCTAGCAAAGCCGCAAGATTCTAGCACACGCCACCCTTCAACCGAGGCTTCGCTCTCAAAGCGCGCTCAGCGCGCCTCACGGCCGCGGCAGTTGCACAAGATGCACACACTCCTGTAGTGATAGCTGCATCCGCTTGATAATCCGGGCACTTCAGCAGATTCCACCCAAAAATGAACATCGCGATTGTGGGCGCCGGCAGCATTGGCGTTGCGACAGCCCACGCACTGGCACAGGCCGGCCACGAGGTCACCGTCTACGAGCGTCACGGCACCGCCGCCGAAGAAGCCAGCTTCGGACATGCCGGCTGGCTGGGTCCCAGCCTGCTCCAGCCCTGGAGCGTTCCCGGCCTTTCGACCGCCGAACGCTCCCCCGCCCTTCCCGGCCGGCAGGCCCTGCCGCGCCTGGGCTCTGGAAACCTTGCAGCCCAGCTGCGCTGGCTATGGCAATGGCGCCAGGCCGGACGGCAACTGCGCAAAGGCAACGCGCCCACAGCCGCCATGGCAGCGCTGGAGGCGCTCACGCAGCGCAGCCAGCAGTTCCAGCAATCGCTGTGGAGGCAATGGGAGTTTGACCCGGAATATGTCGCCGGAAGCCTGGTGCTGCTGGGCAGCGAGGCCGAGCACGAACAACTCAAGCCTGCGCTGGACGCACTGGCCGAGGCCGGCACGCGCTGCGAGGCTCTGGATGCCACCCAGACCCGGCTGCGCGAACCCGCTCTGGGCGAGGAAACCACGCTCGCAGGCGCCCTGTATTTTCCACAGGCAGGCGCAGCAAATGGCCGCCTTGCCACGCTGATGCAACGCCAGGCAGCGCAGTCGGCAGGAGCACGATTCGAGACGCAGCGCCTGGTGCAGAGATTGCAACCCGGCGGCGCCGGGCGCACCGCACGCCTGCAGTTGCTGGGCGAAGACACCCCCCGCTCGCACGACGCCATCGTCGTCTGCGCCGGCGCCGAGGCCGCGAACCTGCTCACGCCGCTGGGCCTGCGCCCACCCATGATCGCCCTGCACGGCTATGGCGTCAGCGCCCCTTTGCGCGAACAAGGTTATGCACCCCGCCACGCCATCGTGGACTGGAGTGAGCAGATGACCCTGGTCCGCCTGGGCCAGCGCATGCGCATCGTGGCCGGCGCAGAGCTGGGCCGCCGCAGCCCCATGCATGAGGCCACGCTGCAGCGCATGTATCACCGCCTCAACATGGTTTTTCCTGGCAGCGCGGTGCTGGCCTCGGGCGTACAGATCTGGCATGGCACGCGCATGTGCACGACCGATGGACTGCCGCTGGTGGGCGCCAGCGGACTGCCCGGCATCTGGCTCAACCTGGGACACGGCAGCTGCGGCGCCGCCATCGCGCAGGGGTGCGCAAGCATGCTGAGCGACCTGATGGACAACCGCGCCAGCTTCCTGGACAGCGCACTGCTCGACCCGCGCCGCTTCGGCTGATCGCCCCATCCACCACCTGGCGGCAGACCGCTATGCTCGGTCCATGCTGCGCATTCCCACATCCACCGCCTTGCCGCTGTTTGATACGGCGGCCACTCGCACCCTGGAACAGCAGGCGGCAGCCAGACTGCCCGCGCACAGCCTCATGCAACGCGCTGGTGCGGGCCTGGCACGCCTGGCACGCGCCATCGCTCCACATGCACGCTGCATCTGGATAGCCTGTGGCCCCGGCAACAACGGCGGCGATGGCTTGCAGGCAGCCGCCTGGCTGCAACAAAGCCTGAATGCGGCTCCAGAAAAGGCCCGCAGTTGCCGCATTCTGGTCAGCTGCGTGCGCGAACGCGCCCACATGCCAGACGATGCACGCGCCGCCTGGGACGCCGCCCACGAAGCCGGCGTGCAATGGACCGAGCACATGCCCGCCGACATGGGGCCACAGGACTTGTGCATTGACGCATTGCTGGGCATCGGCCTGCGCCAGCCAGACGCCGCAAGCCCACGCACCGGCACGAATGAGCGCCTGCTCACTCTGCTGCACAGCCTGCAGTCCAGCACCAGCCCGGTCCTTTGCGCGGACATAGCCTCCGGACTGGATGCCGACACCGGGCAGTACCTGCCTGGATTCGTACCCCCGAACGCACCAGGCAGCGCACGGCACACGCTGGCGCTGCTGACGCTGCAGCCCGGACTGTTCACAGGAAGTGGCCGCGATGCCTGCGGCCAGATATGGTGGGATGACCTGGACACGGGACTGGCGAAAGGCGAGCCAATCCTCACTCCCCTGCCCTGCGCACAACTGTTTTCACCAGGCGCCAGCACCCCGCGCCCGCATGCCAGCCACAAGGGAAGCTTTGGCGACGTGGCCATCCTTGGCGGAGAGGGGCTGGGACAGCGCGGCATTTCCATGACCGGTGCTGCCTGGCTGGCTGCCCTGGCCGCGCTGCATGGTGGCGCGGGGCGCGTGATGCTCGCCCTGCTCGATGCCTCGGCCGGCTCAGGCCAGGCCACCGCGCCCTGGCCCGAAATCATGCTGCGCAGCCCTGAAGCGCAGGACTGGCGCAGCACCACCGTGGCCTGCGGATGCGGGGGCGGCGTGGCGGTGCGCGCATGGCTGCCCCAGATATTGGAACAAGCCCCCAGGCTGGTGCTGGACGCAGACGCACTGAATGCCGTTGCCGAAGATGAATCGCTGGCCACACTCCTGAAAGAGCGCCGCCAGCGCGGCCTGCACACGGTGCTGACGCCCCACCCGCTGGAGGCCGCCCGCCTGCTGAAGACCAACACCGCACAGATCCAGGCACAGCGGCTGCACGCCGCCAGGCAGCTGGCGCAACGCTTCGACTGCACCGCACTGCTCAAAGGCTCCGGCACCGTGATCGCCGGGCCCCAGGGAAAGAGCGATGCACCGCCTTGCTGGATCAATCCCACGGGAAACGCCCGCCTGTCGACCGGAGGAACCGGCGATGTGCTGGCCGGGCTGATTGCCGCGCTGTGGGCTCAGGGCCTGGAGCCCACGCAGGCAGCAGCCCTGGCGGCCTGGCGCCATGGATTTGCAGCAGACCATTGGCCTGCGCACATCCCGTTCAGCGCCAGCGCACTGGCCCAGCAGCTCAGGGCATAAAAACCCTCAGGACTTGCGCCGGGGCTTGGATGTGTTGCCTGTCACCTTGGACTTGACGGCGCCCAAGGCCTTCTTGCCCAAGGCGCGCAGTGCCTGCACCGGCGACGGTGGGGGCAGCTGCGGCAGGCCGTGGGCAGCAGCATCCGTGGCCGCAGGCTTGCGTGCCTCGGACTTGCGCGCCTCGGACGCCCGGCCTCTGCGGGGTCGCGCAGCGGAGCCAGCGGATGATGGTTCCGCAACCGCCTCGCCCATGTCGCTCTGCCGCGCCGAGGTAGCCGGGCGCGGCTGGGCATTCGCATATTCAGCTTCCAGCGCGGCCAGGTTCACACCCTTGACCATGGCCTTTTTAGACGCCTTGCGCCCCTGCTTGCCGGCCGACGCCGCTGCATCAGACTCAGGCCTTGCACCGCCGGAGCCTCCCGAGTTGCGCTGCGCCCGCTTTTCCTTGGCATCGCGGCGGCCCCATTTTTCGCCCTGATGGGTTTCCGTGCGCGCCGGCGTCCTGCCGGGCCGGCCCGAGGCCGGCTGCTCTTCGCCATCGCGCACCAGGCGGAAATCGATGCGCCGGCCATCCAGGTCCACGCGGCTAACCTGCACGCGCAGCCGCGTGCCGATGCCATAGCGAATGCCCGAGCGCTCGCCGCGCAGTTCCTGGCGCGCCTCGTCAAAGCGGAAATAGTCGCCGCCCAGCTCGGTGATGTGGACCAGCCCCTCCACATACATGGCATCGAGCGTGACGAAGATGCCGAAGGTGGTCACCGCAGAGACCATGCCGCCGAACTCCTCGCCCAGATGCTCGCGCATGTACTTGCACTTGAGCCAGGCTTCGACATCGCGGCTGGCCTCGTCGGCCCGGCGCTCGTTGGCACTGCAGTGCAGGCCGGCGGCTTCCCAGGCCTGGACCTCGGCGGCGGGCGCGCGCTTGCGCGGCTTCTGGCCGGGTGGGCTGACGCGTGATGCCAGACGCTTGGCCAGCTTGGCCTCGGCTTCTCCGGGGGTGGGCAGCTCGGGCAGGCGATAGTGCGTGCCTTCGAGCTCGGCCTTGATCACGCGGTGCACCAGCAAATCGGGATAGCGGCGGATCGGGCTGGTGAAGTGCGTATAGGCGTCGAATGCCAGGCCGAAGTGGCCCGAATTCTCGGGCGTGTAGAAGGCCTGCATCATCGAGCGCAGCAGCATGGTGTGGATCTGCTGGGAGTCGGGACGGTCCTTGGTGGCGTTGGCAATGGCCTGGAACTCGGATGTGGCCGGGTTCTCGCTCAGCGCCACACCGACACCCATGGCCTTCAGATAGTTGCGCAGAATGTCCTGCTTTTCCAGCGAGGGCTTGTCGTGCACGCGGAACAGGCCGACGCGACCGCTTTGCTCAATGAAGTCCGCACTGCAGACATTGGCGGCCAGCATGGCCTCCTCGATCAGCTTGTGCGCCTCGTTGCGCGTGCGCGGCACGATCTTCTCGATGCGGCCATTCTCGTCACAGACGATCTGCGTCTCCGTGGTCTCGAAGTCCACGGCGCCGCGCGCCTCGCGCGACTTGAGCAGCGCCTGGTAGACACCATGAAGATTGAGCAAGTCACCCACGCGCTCCGAGCGCCGGGCAGCCTCCGGGCCACGCGTATTGGCCAGGATGGCCGCCACCTCGGTATAGGTGAAGCGCGCATGGCTGTGCATCACCGCCGGATAGAACTGATAGGCATGGATCTCGCCCTTGGCGGTGATCAGCATGTCGCAGACCATGCACAGGCGGTCCACATCGGGGTTGAGCGAGCACAGGCCATTGCTCAGCTTCTCGGGCAGCATGGGGATCACGCGGCGCGGGAAATAGACGCTGGTGGCGCGGTCATAGGCATCGATGTCGATGGCGCTGCCCGTGGTCACGTAGTGGCTCACATCGGCAATCGCCACCAGCAGGCGCCAGCCCTTGCTGCGCCCGACCTTGGCGGGCTCGCAGTAGACGGCATCGTCGAAATCGCGCGCGTCCTCGCCGTCGATGGTCACCAGGGGCACATCGGTCAGATCGATGCGCTTCTTGCAGTCGGCAGGCCGCACCCTGTCCGGCAGCGCCTTGGCCTGCGCCAGGCAGGCATCGGAAAACACATGCGGGACGCCGTACTTGCGCACCGCGATCTCGATCTCCATGCCGGGATCATCAACTTCACCGAGCACTTCGATGATGCGTCCCACGGGCTGGCCGAACAGCGCAGGCGCCTCGGTCAGTTCCACCACCACCACTTGGCCGATCTTGGCCGATCCTGTGGCATTGGCGGGGATCAGGATGTCCTGACCGTAGCGCTTGTCCTCGGGCGCCACCAGCCACACACCGCTTTCCTGCAAGAAGCGGCCAATGATGTTGTGCGCAGGGCGCTCGATGATCTCGACCACACGGCCTTCAGGCCGGCCGCGGCGGTCCTGGCGCACGATGCGGACCTTCACGCGGTCCTTGTGCAGCACGGCACGCATTTCATTGGGGGGGAAGGAAGATGTCGCCTTCGCCGTCATCGCGGATGACGAAGCCATGTCCGTCGCGGTGCCCCTGCACACTGCCCTCGATTTCGTCGTTCACATCGGCGCTTTTGGCGTGAGGGTTCATTTTCTTGGTATACAATCTAAATCTTTCCTGAGATGCCCAGGTGGCGGAATTGGTAGACGCACTAGTTTCAGGTACTAGCGGGTAACTCCGTGGAGGTTCGAGTCCTCTCCTGGGCACCAAACATGAAAAGGCCGTTGCACATGCAACGGCCTTTTTTCTTGGGCGCTGCAGACGCATTGGCCTCAGAAGACCGCATCCATGGCGCAAAAAAAGGGAGCCAGCGGCTCCCTTCCTGGATGAGAGGATCACCTCCCGTGCATCACTTGCGCAGCAGTTGCTTGAGCACGTTCTGCAGGCGGCGCGCGCTGGCATCATCGCGCGGCGATGCCAGCACCCGGGCGGCATCGTTGCCCCAGGTTTCCTGCGGAGCAGGATCGTTGCGGCGCGTCAGCAGCTGCAGCTGCAGGGCACGGCGGGCGCTCAGATGTTCCGCAGGTGTGGGAACGTCGGCGGCCATTTCAAGGCGCAGCAGGGCTTCGCCCGCGTCTCCCTTGGGCGCCTGACCCAGGGCCTGCGACCAGGCACTGCGCACTTGTGCAGACACACGGCCGCCAAGCTGCTGGGCAGCCGGCATCTGGGCAGCATCACGCGACTCCCATGCCGCCATCAACTGGGTCAGTGCCTCACCATGGGCCTGGGCCGCGAGCTTGCGCAGGGCGTCCTGGGCATGTTCCATGGCTTCACGCTGGGCGCGGAAGGCGGGGTCCGCCAGGCGCGGTCCGCGCTCTTCGCGCGGCTCGCGGCTGAAACGGCCACTGTCGCGGCTGTCTCGGCCATCCCGGCCACGGCCACCATCGCGGCGGTCGCCAGGACGGGCAGCACGTGCACCGCCCTCTTCCTTCTTCATGCCAGGACGATCGTCGCCGCGCACGGCAACCACGGGGCGCACCGGCACCGGCTTGGCTTCGGATTCTTCCGAACTAGCAGCAGCAGCAGCGGCAGGTTCCTGCGCTGGCTGGGCCGCATTCACGGAAGCATCGGCACGGCCACGCAGCGCTTGCTCCAGGGCCTCCACCGCAGCGCGGATTTGCTGCACGTCACCCGAGGTATTGGCAGCTTCCACGGCCTGAGACGCTTCCAGCACGCGGCGATCATGGTCGCTGAGCGCCACGGCTGCGGCGCGGGGGCCCCGCTCGGTGCCCTTGCGGTTGAAGGCTTCGTCCAGTGGCTTGCGGAAGGCATCCCAGAGCTTTTGCTCGTGCTTGCGGTCCAGAGGCACGGCCTGCGCCTCGGCCTGCCAGCGCTGCTGCAGGGCCTTGACGGCGTCGATGCGCAGGCTGGGCGCTGCGCCCAGCGCCGTGGCTTCGTCGATCATGGCGTGGCGACGCTGCAGGCTGGCCTTTTGCGCGGCATGCAACGGGGCCTCGGCCAGGGCCATGGCCTGCTTGAACTGGGGTTGCAGTTCGGCAAACAGCTTCTCGCCGATGTGGCCGCTTTCACGCCAACGTTCAGCGAACTGGCGCAGTGCGCGCGCCGCGCCCTTGAGGTCTTCGCTGGCGGACTGCTGTGCTGCCCAGGCCTTGATCTCTTCGATCAGCGCCAGGCGCTGTGCCTTGGACTGGGTGGTTTCGGTGCGCAGCTTGTCGTGCCAGGACTCGACCACCTTGTGGGCCGTGTTGCAGGCTTCGTCAAACTTCTTCCACAGTGCGTGGTTGGCTGAGCTGCCCTGGTCGGCCAGCTTCCATTGCTCGCGCAGGCTGCGCAGCGATTCCTGGATCTTGCGGCCACCCAGCGCCTGGCCTTCAGGGCGGTTCAGCAGGGCTTCCGCCTTGGCAACCAGTTCCTCGCGCAGCTTGTCGGCGTTCTGGCGCGGCCAGCCCTCGGACTCGCCAGCTGCCAGAAGGGCCTCATGCACCTTGGTGACCAGTGCATCGTCCACCAGGCGGCCATGGGCCTTGATGGCGGCGCGCACGGCCTGCACGGCGGCGGAACCGGCCTTGCTTTCGCCGGCAGCCGTCTCGGCCTGGAGCTGCTCCAGCGCCTGGGTCAGTGCACTGCTGGCGGCAGCCACCTGCTCAGGCGATGTCTTCGCCTTGGGCTGGGCTGCGCTGCGGGCAGCGGGAGCGGGCTTGGACGGCTCGGCAGCCGCTGCCTCGGGAGGCAGGCCACGCGCCACGCGCAGCTCATCGGCCCACACGGGCACGGTGGGCAGCGGAGCGGCTTCGTCGGCGGCGGCAGCTTCGGTCAGCGCCAGTGCAGACTGGAAGGCATCCCAGACCAGGATCAGCTGTGCGCTGGCGGCTTCCAACTGGGGCGGGAAACGTCCGTCCACGCTGGCCCAGTTGTCATCGCCAGTCAGTTCGCCGGCCTGCTCCTGCCAACGGGCCACGTCGGCGCGCAGGTTGTCGAGCACAGCCTGGGCATCGCGCCAGGGCTTGGTGGACAGGACCTCGATGCGCTGGGCCAGCAAAACGGCCACTTCGCGCTGGACCTGCACGCGGTGCTGCAGCTCCTCGATGGCCTTGACACGCTCGGCCAGCTGGGCCTTGTGCTGCGACAGAGGCTCACGCGACAGCGGGGCGCCCGCCTTGGCGGCGTCGCGCTGCCAGGCGATGGCGTCGGCGGCATTGAAGGGCGATGCGACCAGCAGCGCCTGGGCCTTTTCAGCCCACTCCACTGCGATCTTTTCCTGGTCCTTGGTGCGGCGGATCTCGTCCAGGCGCTCACGCACGGCACGGGCCGCGCCCTTGTCGCGCGCGCTCAGTTCCTTGAGGACGTCCTGCAATTGCTCGACCGAAGGCTGGGTTGCCAGCCAGTCGCGGATGCGCGCGGCGCGATCACCCGAGGTTTCGGCGGAGAAGGCACCGCCCGTGAGCACATCCAAGGGGTGTTGTTCGGGATTCTTGGCAGAAGCAGGGCTCACTTCAGGTGCATCGGACATGGTGCTGCGGGGGGAAAGAGAAGACATGAATCAATCGTTGAATGTCTGGCTGCCGCGGGCCGCCAGACGCGGCCGGCCAGGCCGCATGCGGGCATGCTAGCCGGACCGGGAAAACCATATTCTCGCCGTTATTTGAAGCGGAGCCAAAACCGGGCTACTGCGTGGACAGGCTGAGCTGGGCGCGCGGACTCCATTCCTGGTCGTCGGAGTCCAGTTTTGGAGCCCCCAGAAACAGGCGCTCAAGCGGCAACTGCTGCTGGGCAAGGTAGTCGCGCACGGCCACGGCGCGGGCCAGCGCCAGTTCGCGCATGGCGTCGTCGGGCACGGCAATCTGCTCCAGCAGCAGACTTCGCATCTGGTCGGTGGGCAGGTCCTTGGCCATGCCGATGACATTGCGCGGCTTGGCAAAGTCGGCGCGACTGTACAGCGCCTTGGTCAAGGCCGGTACCTCGGAGGCAGGCAACTCGGTCACGGACTCTGCCGACTTGCCGTCGCGCAGCACCTGGCGGCGTTTCTGGGCGAGCAGCAGGCGATCGAGCTCCGCCTGCTTCCAGGCCTCTTTGTCCTGTGCCTCGCGCGCCTCGCCGATCACGGTGAGCTTGAGGGCCGGGCGATCCTTGAGGGAGGCAACCACCTTGTCCAGGCTCTCGCGGGCCTTGCCGTCGATCTGGGCACGCCCCGGCGCAAAGGCCACCACGCCCGATTCGCTGCCGCCCCCCAAAGCGCCCGACAGCAGCGAGAACGGCGAGGTGATGGCCTTCATGATCAGGTTGCCAATGATCTTGAAGATGACCGGCGCCAGCCTGAATTGCGGGTCGTTGAGCGAGCCGCTGACCGGCAGGTCCAGGTCGATGACTCCGTTGCGGTCAGCCAACAGCGCCACCGCCAGGCGCACGGGCAGCGAGGCGGGCGCGCCTTCGACGGCTTCGCCGAAAGTGAGCTGATGCAGCACGAGCTTGTTGCGCGCCGTGAGCTGGCCATCGGGCTCGATCTTGTAGTTGACGTCCATGCTGAGCTTGCCGCGCTCGATCCCGTGGCCCGCGTACTTGATGGAGTACGGCGACAGCGGGGGCAGTTCCAGGTCGCGCATCTGGGCTCGTATGTCCAGGGCCAGCGGCTTGGCCAGCGGATTGACCTGGCCGGTGATCTCCAGCGAAGCCGTGCCCTGGGCGCGGCCGCGCAGTTCCACATCCGCCAGTTGCGGCGCCTGCTGGCTGGCAGGCTGCTCGGACGAGAAGGCGCTCAGGCGGCCCGCCAGCTCGCTGAGGTCGGCCGAGTAGTTGGGCTGGATGAAGTAGTCGGAGAACTGGACCCTGCCGCCCGTCAGCACAATCGGCCCGATCTTGATGACGGGCGCAGGCCCGGAGGCAGCCTGCGGCGGCGCCGGTTCGACAGAAGCCGCCGTGCCCTCCGCGGCCGGCGCGGCGTTCTGCTCAAGGGACTGCTGGGACTTCGCCGATTTGACGATGTCCTGCAGGTTGATGCGCCCGTTGCGCTGCACGATGACGCGCGCAAAGAAGTCGCTGAGCGCCGTCTCGCGCACGCTCAGGCGCAGGGGCTGGGCGGGCTGCATCTGCAGGTCAAGGCCGCGCACGGCCAGCGTCTTCCAGGCCACGAGTTCATCGCGCAGGCCGAGTCCCAAGGCAACCGACCGGGCCTTGGCCCGGTCGGCCGTGGACTCGCTGAGCACGGCAGCCACGGCACCTGCCGCCGTGCGTGGCGCGCCCTGCCCTGCGGCCTCGCCCGCCGCTTGCACGGGAGAGGCCAGCGCGGAGCGCATGCGCAGATCCACGAGCTCGACATCCCCCTGCACCGCCAGCTCGGGGCCGGCCGGTTGGCTGACAAAGCGCAGTTGTCCGAGGAAATTTCCGTCGGCACGCACCAACTCGACATTGAGCATGTCGGCAAAGTAGGGCTCCAGCGCATGCAGCGGCAGGCTGCGCGCCTGCAATTTGCCCTGAAGCGACAGCGGCGCCAGCCCCAGGTCCCCCCGCAGGCTCAGCGAGCCCGCCTGGACGCGCCGGCCCGAGCCGACCTGGGCGGACAGCTCCAGCGGCGTGGGCGCGGATTTGGCGGCCAGCGGCTCGATGGCGCCCATGCGAAGGCGCAGTGAACCCAGGTCCAGCGACACGGTGCGCGCCGAATCCGCGTTGCGCACGGGCGCTTCGTCACGCAGCGCAATGGCGCCGCCATCGACCTCCACCGCCTGCAGCTTCAGCCCCCAGGGCCGGGACTTGTCCTTGCCGGCGTCCTGCGATGCGGGTGCTGAGGAGGCGGGCGGCAGCCATTGCTCGTACATCCACCGGCCCTGGGCATCGCGCAACACGGCCAGCTGCGGCTTTTGCAATGCCAGGCGGCCAACGGAGACCTGCTGGCTGGCCAGATTGACCTGCACCTGTTCCAGCTGCAGGTGCGCGATATCGACGGGCGCGGCCTTGTCCTTGAGGCTCAACTGCTCCACGCCCAGCCCGGCCACCTGAACCACCATGGCGGAACCGTTCCAGCCCAGGCCGGCGTCGGTGCTCAACAGGCCCGTCAGCTCGGATTTGATATGGGCAGAAAGGTACGGTGCTGCCAGTTGCAGCGGCAATTGCCGCGCTGAGATGGCCAGTTGGCCCTGCTTGTCGGTCAAGGCGCCTCGCAGCTGCAACTCGGCAGGTTTCGCCCCCTCCCCCGCCGATTCGGGCTGCACCTGCATGCTGGCAGCAAGCTGCAGCGGTTGCTCCAGGGGCCAGCGGATATCGCGCACCTGTAACGACAGCTCGCGCGCCTGCAGCGCAGCGCCCGACTTTCCAGCGTCGGGAGCGGCATCGCGCCAGTGCACCGTGGCATTGGCAACGGACAGCCTGTCCAGGCTGACCTTCCACGGCTGGGGCGCGTCGGAGGCAGGCTTTTCCGCTGCCGGCCTGGCATCCGGGGAGGAAGCCCCCCCCATCGCCGTCCAATTGATGCGGCCTTGCGCATCGCGGGCCGCAAAAATCTCGGGGGCGCTCCACTGCACGGACTCCAGCTCCGCAACCGATTGCAGCGGCTGCACGTTCTTGAGCACGGCGGCCAGGCGCTCGAAGCGCAGCAGGGGGGCGCCGTCGCGGTCGTGCAGCTCGGCGCCGGACAGGCTGACCTCCCCAGTGATGCGGACCACGGCCTGCTCGGCCTGCTCAAAGGAGATGTGCAGGTTGGCATCCAGCACGCCGGAACGCGGCTTGACAGGTGCGGTGACGGGCACATAGCCCAAATAAGGTGTCAGGTCCACGCCCTGCCAGCTCAGATCGACAGCGGTCTGGCGCTGCTCGGTGAAGGGCGTGCTCTGGGCGCTGGATTCAAACCGGCTGCCGTTGAGCGCAAAGGACAGGTGCGGGAGCACCTTGATCTCGCGCTTGGACTCCAGGTTGCTGATGAAGGGCAGGCGCAGCTGCAACTGCTCGAGCATGTGCTGGCGCTCCCGGACCTCGTCCTGCAATTCCACGCGGCCGTCGCGCAGCGCAATGTTGTACAGCGCAAAGCCCACGGGCCTGGAGGGCGGCGTGTCGCCGGGTTCGGCCAGCCTGGCCAGCACATCGTCCACATCGAAATGCCCCAGGCTCTGCTGGGTCAGGCGCAGCACCGGCGCATCGACCTCGATGGCATCCAGCACCGGCGCCAGCCGAAACAGCGACTGGATACTGGCATTGACATAGATGCGGTCGATCTGAAGCTGGGGGGACGAAGATGAAGACGGCACGGACTCCGGCGCCGCGCCTTCCGCCTGGCTCCTGGCAATGCGCAGGTCCCTCAGGGTCAGCTCCAGCGACCAGGGCCGGAACTCCACCGCACCCACACGGACCTGACGACCCAGCTTGGCCGATGCCTGCTTTTCCAGTTGACTCTTGGCCACAACGGGCACCAGCGCCCACAGCAGCAGCCACAGCAAAAGGAACGCCACAAGGGCGATGGCCAGCCTGCGCAGCCAGCGGTGCTTGAAGAGAGATTGCATGGGGCTCTGGTAACTAGTACAGCCCTCATCCTGGGACACAGGACAGGGCAACGGCTGCATTGCACCAGAAATTGGGGCGGCAGCAACGGCTGGGTCCGCACTACGGCACATTTCTTGACGTTGCGGCCATCCTTGAACGACAAAGCCCGGAAGCCGTGAACCGGCTTCCGGGCTTTACGGCGGGCACAAGTCCCGACCGTTTTCCGCAGTCAAGGAGAGGATGGTCCTTGCTGCTTGGAAGCAAGAGATTGCTTCCAGGAAGGCCGCGGAAGAAGACTTGAACCACGGTGTCCGCACTATCGAACACCACTTTTACCTGTCTTCCACCTTGGCGAGACGACTGCAGGAGCAGTCGCCTCCAATATAGAAGGACGCAGGGTCGGCCTGCCAGTGCTTTTGCATTTCATTGCAATTTCATGACGCACTCTGAAAACGGCGGAAGCGACGTACATCGGTAGCACGCCACCCGCTCTTCAAGACCTCAAAACTGTGTTTGCATCCATGGTTTGTTATTATTCATTGATCTAAAAAGTTGATTTCATAGTGTTGACCGTGTATTTGGTGAACTCCTAGAATCCGCCAGCGCTCGAATAGAGCGTTTTTTGTTTCTGCTGCCTCACGACTGAGCAGATCCCGCAGGCCTACAACGCAATGGCGCACCAAGCGCCAGCCTCCCGGATCCGCAGCACCCAATCCAGGGTGTCAGCCTCACCGGCCTTCGCTTCGGCGAAGGCCGTTTCGGGTTGGTGCCCCTAGAAAGGAAAAAGCTATGCCAGCGTCAGGAAAATTTTTCGCCGCCGCGCGAACGTTCGCCATCGATGTGGCCAACGGTTTTCTTGCCATCATCCACAACAGCTTCGCCCTGCTGGGCCTTGCTGTGGCCTTCATGGCCATCACCTTGTTCGCCCGCCCTGACCTGCGCGATGCCGGAGAGAGCCAGCTGCGCTCCTGGCTGACCGCTCGCCAGATGGCCGAGCTGGGTGTTCCCGTCGAACTCGCTGCCAGCGATCGGGCGACGGCGACCAACCCCAAGAACCTGCCCAAGGAGCAGGCAGCCGTGGCCTTCTGGCTCAGCAAGAAGTACCGCGTGGCGCCCGAGCCCATCGCGGCACTGGTCAGCGAGGCCTATGACCTGGGCAAGGTCAACCGCCTGGACCCGACGCTGATCCTGGCCATCATGGCCATCGAGTCCAGCTTCAACCCGTTTGCGCAAAGCGCTGTCGGCGCGCAGGGCCTGATGCAGGTGATGACCACGGTGCATACCGACAAGTATGAGAACTTCGGTGGCCAGAATGCTGCCTTCGACCCGGTCAGCAATCTGCGCGTGGGCGTGCGCGTGCTCAAGGAATGCATCGAGCGCGCCGGCTCCATCGAAGGAGGCCTGCGCTACTACGTGGGCGCGGCCAACCTGCCCACCGATGGTGGCTACGCCGCCAAGGTGCTGGCCGAGCACCAGCGCCTGCGCATGGCCGCCGGCCTGCGTGCCGTGCCTTTGATGACCGCCAAGGTCGATCAGCCCCGGCAGGCTGTACAGGTTGCCTCCACCAAGCCGGCCCCCCCCGTGGCCGAGGCCTCGGGCCCGGCAGCAGCGGCTGCGCCTGCAGCCGTGCCGGTCAGCTCGAGCAATACCTCTGCCCGCTCCGAGCAGGTGGCCCTTCAGTCCCAGGAGCCGGCGCTGTAGCCTGACTTCACGGCATAGTGAATGCACAGCTGGCCAAGGCCAGCTTTTTTCATGCCCGATCCAACTGCAGGTGGCCCACGCAAACGCCTTCTGCAACGCCCCTGCCAGATCTTCGGCGCCACCGGCTCAGCTACACTAGCGGGGTACGCAACTGGCGATAGGCGCAGCCGCTTCACGCACCGCTGCCGCTGACGTGGAAACCAGCAGAAGGCCCGAGAAGGACCACCTTCTGTGAACCACCGGGGAGCGTACCGCCCAGCCTCCATGCGCACGCGGGATCTGGAGTGTTCCGCCGTTCGCCTGGGCAGCCCTTGGCCTCAAGGGAATTTCAAGTTCACAGGACTGCCATGTTTCAACGCACCAATACCGTCGAGAAGGTCGACGCCGAAGTCTTTGCCGCCATCCAGGCCGAGAACCTGCGTCAACAAGAACATATCGAGCTGATCGCCAGCGAGAACTATTGCTCGCCTGCCGTCATGGAAGCCCAGGGCTCCCAGCTCACCAACAAGTACGCCGAAGGCTATCCGGGCAAGCGCTACTACGGTGGCTGCGAGAACGTCGATGTGGTCGAGCAGCTCGCCATCGACCGCGTCAAGAAGCTGTTCGGCGCCGAAGCCGCCAACGTGCAGCCCAACTCCGGCTCCCAGGCCAACCAGGCCGTGCTGATGGCCTTTGCCAAGCCCGGCGACACCATCATGGGCATGAGCCTGGCCGAAGGCGGTCACCTGACGCACGGCATGCCGCTGAACATGTCGGGCAAGTGGTTCAACGTGGTCTCCTACGGCCTGAATGCCGAAGAAGCCATCGACTACGACAAGATGGAAGCGCTGGCGCGCGAGCACAAGCCCCGCATCATCGTGGCCGGCGCATCGGCCTACGCCCTGGCCATCGATTTCGAGCGCTTCGCCAAGATCGCCCGGGAAGTCGGCGCCATCTTCTGGGTGGACATGGCCCACTATGCCGGCCTGATCGCCGCAGGCGTGTACCCCAACCCCGTGCCCCACGCCGACGTGGTCACCACCACCACGCACAAGAGCCTGCGCGGCCCGCGCGGCGGCGTGATCCTGATGAAGGCCGAGCACGAGAAGGCCATCAACAGCGCCATCTTCCCCGGCCTGCAAGGCGGCCCGCTGATGCATGTCATTGCCGGCAAGGCCGTGGCCTTCAAGGAAGCGCTGTCGCCCGAGTTCAAGACCTACCAGGAGCAGGTCGTGAAGAACGCCAAGGTTGTCGCGGAAACGCTGACAGCACGCGGTCTGCGCATCGTCTCCGGCCGCACGGAAAGCCACGTCATGCTGGTGGACCTGCGCGCCAAGGGCATCACCGGCAAGGCGGCCGAAGCCGCGCTGGGTGCCGCCCACATGACGATCAACAAGAACTCCATCCCCAACGATCCCGAAAAGCCGATGGTGACCAGCGGCATCCGCGTGGGCACGCCCGCCATGACCACGCGCGGCTTCAAGGAAGAGGAAGCCCGCCTGACAGCCAACCTGCTGGCCGACGTGCTGGAGAACCCCGCCGACGAAGCCAACCTGGCCCGCGTGCGCGCCCAGGTGGCCGAGCTGACGGCCCGCTTCCCGGTCTACGGCGCCTGAGTTGCACGCATAGAGGCCTGCCATGAAGTGCCCGTTCTGCAGCCATCCGGACACCCAGGTCGTGGAGACCCGTGAGGCCGAGGATGGGGGCTTCATCCGCCGCCGCCGCCAGTGCGGCGGCTGCGACAAGCGCTTCACCACCTACGAGCGGCCCGAGGTCAGCTTTCCCGCCATCGTCAAGAAGGACGGGCGGCGCATCGAGTACGAGCGCGCCAAGCTGCTGGGCTCGTTCAAGATCGCGCTGCGCAAGCGCCCCGTGAGCACAGAGCAGATCGATGCCGCCATCGAGCGCATCGAGGAGCGGCTGCGCAACCTGGGCGAGCGCGAAGTGCTCTCCAGCCGCCTGGGCGAGATGGTGATGCGCGAGCTCAAGCTGCTCGACAAGGTCGGCTACATCCGTTATGCCAGCGTCTACCGCAGCTTCGAGGATGTGGACGATTTCAAGAACGTCATGGATGAGGTGCGCAATCCCGGCTGATCAGGCCGGCAGGACGCAAGAAAGCCGCCCTTGGGCGGCTTTTTCTTTGGTGGCCTGGCAGTGCTTTCAGGGCGCGGCGGCAGGGATGGGAGCCAGGCCCGAATCCACGTCACCGCACTGTGCGCGGTGGCGCAGCGCATGGTCCATCACCACCAGGGCCAGCAGCGCCTCGGCGATGGGCGCTGCGCGGATGCCGACGCAGGGGTCGTGGCGACCCTTGGTGATGACCTCGGTGCTCTGGCCCTGCACGTCGATGGATTCGCGCGGCGTGATGATGGAACTGGTGGGTTTGATGCCTATGCGCACTTCCAGGTCCTGACCCGTGCTGATGCCGCCGACGATGCCACCGGCGTTGTTGCTGCGAAAGCCTTCGGGACTCAGCGAGTCGCCGTGCGTGGTGCCGCGCTGGACCACGCTGTCGAAACCGGCACCGATCTCCACGGCCTTGACCGCGTTCAGGCCCATCATGGCGTAGGCGACGTCGGCATCCAGGCGGTCATACAGCGGCTGGCCCAGGCCCACCGGCATGCCGCTGGCCTGCACGCGCAGCGCGGCGCCGCAGGAGTCGCCCGACTTGCGCAGCGCATCCATGTATTCCTCGTAGCGGGACACATCGGCCACCGGCGCAAAGAAGGGGTTGTTGCGCACATGCTCCCAGCTCTCGAAGGGCAGCGACAGCTCGCCCACCTGGGTCATGCAGGCGCGGAACTCGGTGCCGAACTTTTCCTTGAGCCACTTCCTGGCCACGGCACCAGCGGCCACCGTCGGGGCCGTCAGCCGTGCCGAGGAACGGCCGCCGCCGCGCGGATCACGGATGCCGTATTTCTGGAAGTAGGCGTAGTCGGCATGGCCGGGACGAAAGCTCTGCGCAATGTTGGAGTAGTCCTTGCTGCGCTGGTCGGTATTGCGGATCAGCAGCGCGATCGGCGTGCCCGTGGTGCGGCCTTCGTAGACGCCCGAGAGGATTTCCACCGCATCGGGCTCGTTGCGCTGGGTCACGAACTTGCTGGTGCCGGGACGGCGGCGATCCAGTTCTTGCTGGATATCCGCTTCGTTCAGCGCCATGCCGGGCGGACAGCCGTCGATGACGCAGCCTATGGCCGGGCCATGCGATTCGCCGAAGTTGGTGACAGTGAATAGGGTGCCGAAGGTGTTGCCGCTCATAGGCCGACGATTATGCCCGGGTAGCCCGCAAGCGCCGTGCCTGGGGCGGCGGCGCATTGCGCAGGCAGCCATCGCCCGGTGATAACAAATATAGCTATCGAATTGCAAATATTCATAGTTAAAATTGCAATCCACCCTTTTTCAACCGCCTGCGGATCACCACACAGGCACCAGCCGCAAACTGCGGGAGGTTCGTGAAATGCAGGCCTCTTACGACTCAACGCAAAGCCAGGATCACAGCGACCCTGCGGGCAGCACTCCGCCGGCATCGCCAGGCCTTCAGCACAAGGACGAGGAGCAGGACCTTCGCCCCTCGCTGCTGAATGTGCTGCTGACATCGTCCAGCCCTGGCGATTTCAGAACCCGCAACAGGCTTGCCCAGGCCAAGCAGTACATGCGGGCCCGGCTCGACGACCCCGAGCTCAAGCCCTTGCAGGTGGCTCGGGACATGGGCATGTCGCTGCGCAGCCTGGCGCGGCTGTTTGCCACCGAAGGCCTGACCCCCAGCCGCTGGCTCTGGAACGAACGGCTGGCCCAGGCGCACCTGCTGCTTCGGGCAGACAATGCGCGGCGCGTGACCGATGTGGCGCTGGCCTGTGGCTTCACCAGCTTCTCGCACTTCAGCCGCGTCTTCAGACAGGCCTATGACGTGCCGCCCAGCGCCTTGCTCAAGCCCAAACGCCGCCGCGTGCACTGACAGGTCCTGCGGCCTCCCGTCCATTCGCTGTTCAAGCGACCATCTGCTTTGCGCCCTGCGCGCAAAGACAAAGGCCTCCGCCGCATTTTGCGTTCGGAGGCCTTGCTGCCCAAGGTGAAATGGTCGAAAGGTCGAAAGGTCGAAAGGTCGATATCGCCCCGATGATCAGTCCGCGCCCTGGCGCTCGCCCTCGGGCCAGTCGCGGATGTAGGCCTTGAGCATGCGGTTCTCGAAGTTCTGGCTGTCCACCACGGCCTTGGCCACGTCGTACAGGCTGATCACGCCCATGAGCATGCGCTTGTCCATCACCGGCATGTAGCGTGCGTGGCGGTCCAGCATCATGCGGCGCACCTCATCCATGTCGGTTTCCATGGTGCAGGTCATGGGAGCGTCGTCCATGGCCGAGCGCACCAGCGTCTCGCCCACCCCGCCGTGCTTGACGAAGCCCTGGATCACTTCGCGGAAGGTCAGCATGCCGACCACGTCGCCATGCTCCATGACCACGAGGGAGCCGATATCGCGCTCCGACATCACCTGCACCGCGCTGGCCAGGCTTTCGTCCGGCGACACCGTGTAGAGGGTGTTGCCCTTGACGCGCAGGATGTCACTTACTTTCATGCCGTATCTCCAAATTTGTCTGTGTCGCCGTGGTTGCGGCAAGCCCGTGTCTGACAGGAAATATAGCCCACAATGCCCGCTTGCCTTGACAACCATGGAGACAGGAATGCCCGGCTACTCGGACCCCGGCTTTGACACCCTGGCGCTGCACGCGGGCGCACAGCCCGACCCCGCCACCGGAGCGCGCGCGACGCCCATCCACCTCACGACCTCGTTCGTGTTCGAGTCCAGCGACCATGCGGCCTCGCTGTTCAACCTGGAGCGCCCAGGGCACGTCTACAGCCGCATCTCCAATCCCACGAATGCCGTACTGGAGCAGCGCGTCTCGGCCCTGGAAGGCGGCGTGGGCGCCATCGCCGTGGCCAGCGGCCAGGCGGCGCTGCACCTGTCGGTCGCCACGCTCATGGGCGCGGGCAGCCACATCGTGGCCAGCACGGCGCTGTACGGCGGCTCGCAGAACCTGCTGCACTACACGCTGGCGCGCTTCGGCATAGAGACCACCTTCGTCAAGCCCGGCGACATCGACGGCTGGCGCGCCGCGGTGCGCCCCAACACCAAGCTGTTCTTCGGCGAGACGGTGGGCAACCCGGGCCTGGATGTGCTGGACATCCCCACCATCAGCGCCATAGCCCATGAAGCCGGCGTGCCGCTGCTGGTGGACTCCACGCTGACTTCGCCCTGGCTGATGAAGCCGCTGGAGCATGGTGCGGACATCGTCTACCACTCGGCCACCAAGTTCCTGTCGGGCCACGGCACCGTGGTCGGCGGCATCGTGGTGGATGGCGGCAGCTTCGACTGGGAAAAGTCGGGGCGCTTCCCGGAGCTGACCGAGCCCTACGACGGCTTCCACAACATGGTGTTCAGCGAGGAAAGCAGCACCGGCGCCTTCCTGCTGCGCGCGCGGCGCGAAGGCCTGCGCGACTTCGGCGCCTGCATGAGCCCGCACACGGCCTGGCTGATCCTGCAGGGCATAGAGACGCTGCCGCTGCGCATGGAGCGCCACATCCGCAATACCGAGAAGGTGGTGCAATTCCTGGCCAGCCATCCGCTGGTGGGCCGCGTGGGCCACCCGCTGCTGGAGACCCATCCCTCGCACCAACTGGCAAAGAAGCTGCTGCCGCGCGGCGCGGGCTCGGTGTTCAGTTTCGACATCAAGGGCAACCGCAACCAGGGGCGCAAGTTCATCGAGACGCTCAAGGTCTTCAGCCACCTGGCCAACGTGGGCGACTGCCGCAGCCTGGTGATCCATCCGGCCAGCACCACGCATTTCCGCATGAGCGACGAAGCACTGGCCCAGGCCGGCATCGGCCAGGGCACGATACGCCTGTCCATCGGACTGGAGGATGCCGACGACCTGATCGATGACCTCAAGCGCGCCCTCAAGGCCGCTGAAAAGGCAGCGTGAGCCGACAAGGGAGACACCAACAATGAAGATCGATGTTCAGGGCCACGCCATCTACGCCTATACCGGCGGCAAGGCCTTCAACCCCGCCCAGCCCACGGCCATCCTCATCCACGGCGTGCTGTGCGACCACAGCGTCTGGGCCCTGCAAAGCCGCTACCTTGCCAACCACGGCTGGAACGTGCTGGCCATAGACCTGCCCGGCCACTGCCGCAGCGCGGGTGACGCGCCCGCCAGCGTGGAGGCAGCGGCGGATTTCATTGGCCAGCTCATGGATGCGGCAGGCATCGGAAAGGCCGCGCTGGTCGGCCACAGCTGGGGCAGCCTGATCGCCATGGAAGCGGCCGCGCGGCTGGGCGCGCGCGTCAGCCATCTGGTGCTGGTGGGCACGGCCTATCCGATGAAGGTCTCGCCCGCCCTGCTGGACTCCGCACTGAGCACGCCAGAGCAGGCCATCCGCATGGTCAATGTGTTCTCGCGCGCCACGCTGGCGCCACCCAGCGGCGCAGGCAGCTGGGTATTCGGCGCCGGCATGGCGCTGGGCCGGCGCGTGCTGGCCAGCAATGAGCGCACCAACCTGCTGCACACCGGCTTCAAGGCCTGCGACAGCTACGCGGGCGGCGAGGCGGCCATGGCGGCGCTGCAATGCCCGGTCCTGTTCGCCCTGGGCGAGCAGGACCAGATGACGCCGCCCAAGGCCGCCAAGGGCCTGATCGAGGCGGCCCGGGGCGCGCAGCGCCAGGTCAGCATCGTGCACCTGCCCAGCGGCCACAACCAGATGACCGAGGCGCCCGACCAGACGCTGTTCGCCATCCGGGATTTCCTGGCGCGCTGAGCCCGGCCGGGTCCTGCCCGCAGGGCCCGGACGCACTCACGCGCCGCGCGCGGGGAAGATGCTCTTTTTCACGAGCGCGTGCACGCCCCAGTTGCCATCCACCACCTGGGTGATGCCGAAGTCCACGGCAATCGACATCAGCGAGATGGCCTCGTCCTCTCCCAGCCCCTGGGTGGTCATGAGGAAGTGGCGCATCTTGTGATAGGCGTCGCGCAGCGCCAGGTCCACGGAAGACTTCTTGAAGATCTGGTTTTGCGCATCCGGCCCCAGCTCCGCCAGGTAGTTGGCGTAGCTGAAGCCGTGCAGCAGCCATTCGTCCTGGGTTTCGAGCAGCGGATAGGCCAGTTCGGCCAGCGGCGTTCCAGGCAGGTCCGCCTTCTTGTGCAGGACCAGCTGGAAGGTGCCGGTCAGCGAGCACTCGATGGCCGTGCCGCACAGCTCGGAGTCCCCCTGCGAGGCATGCGGATCGCCCACGGTGAAGTTGGCCCCTGGCACGGCCACGGGGAAATACATGGTCGCCCCCTTGCCGATGCGCCAGTTGTCGATGTTGCCGCCCGTGTGGTTGGGCGGAATGGAGCTGGCCATCTCCACCTCGGCCGGCGCCACGCCGATGGTGCCGAAGTGCGGGCGCACGGGAACGCGGATATTGCGCAGCACGTTTTCGTTCTTGCTGATCGTGCGGTGGTCCACGGGCACGCCCGGATAGTCGATGGTCGGATGGACCACGCCAAAGGGGTCGGTCTGCGGCGTCCAGCGGTAGTTGTAGACGGCGCGGGCCCAGTTGCGCTCGCCGGTCGCATCCACCTCGTAGATGGTGACCACCTCGCGCTTTCGGGGCTCGGTGAGCGTGTCGCCATAGTGAAAGCCCCAGTTCGCCGCCGCATTGCTGCCGAAGGTCCGGCCCTTGAACTGCGGGTTGCCCGAGGGGCGTGGCACCACATCAATGATGCGCACTTCCAGCACATCGCCGGGCTGGGCGCCCTTGATGCGTACCGGCCCCGTGCAGATGTGCACGCCCTGGCCTCCGCCTGCGCCGTTCTTGGCATCCATGGGACCGGCTCCCCGGCGATCGACGTTCTTGCGCTGGCTGTCCCAGTGGAACACGCTCTCGGCGCCCGGGTCGCCCCGGACCATGCGTTCGGCATCGTCATTGGCATGGTGGGTCAGCGTCTCCATGGTCACGTAGTCACCCGATTCGACTTCGACCACCGGCTTGGCCGATCTGCTGAAGTAGCCCCAGAGCACGGTGTTGGCAGAGGCGGGAATGTAGTAGTGGCTGGCCATGCCCTGGCCGGCCCGGGCGCCAGGCGCGCCCTGGGCAAAGGCCCGGGACGGTGCCATCGCGCCGCTGATGGCGCCGGCCGAGACCGCGCCGCCACCGACCACCATGGCGTCGCGCAGGAAGGAGCGGCGTGCAACCTGGAATTCCTCGCGGATCAGCTTCTCGTCGGCTGGCGAAGCACCGTGCTGGCAGCCTGGGCCGCAGATATGTTCCTGGTGGGGGATGGTCATCGAAAATACTCCTGCTGTTGTGGATCGGTGCCGGCAGCGCCAGTGTCCAGGCGAGCATGTCCAGGCCGGTTGTTCCTGCGCGCACAAAAACTTGTCGCGGCTGCCATCCGGTGCGCCGGGCTTGGACAGGCAGTACGCGGGCGTTCATAGTTCGACCCTGATGCACGACGATCCAAGACGCTTTTCCACCCACGCATTTCCCGATGCCTTGCGGCAGGCTGCGCTCAATGAGGCGCTGTCCAGGGCAGACATCCATGGCGAAGCGCCCACACCACCGGCCACCCACCTGGCGCTGCGCAGCTCGCCACTGGGATCGGTGTTCATCACGCTGGCCACCTCGCCCCTGACGCTGCGGGCCGTGGCCAAGCGGCTGCGCGGCCCGGGCCTGCTGCTGTGCGCCTTGCTGCAAGGCAGCGCCAATGCGGTGATCGAGGACGCCGCGTTCCCGCTCAAGGCCGGCTCGGCCCTGCTGCTGGAGTCAGACCGGGACTGGCAGCTGCAGTTGCCCGGCGACGGCCGCCTGCTGCTTGCGCGGCTGGAGTCCTCGAGCTTTCTGTTGCGCCTGCTGCGCTCGTGCCCGCCCGAGGCCCGGCACATCGGCGGGACAGGCGGCGTGGGGGCCATGTGCATGGCAATGGCGGCCTCACTGGCAGAGCAGATCGACACACTGGCACAGGACGATCTGCTGTCGGTGGAGGCCACGCTCACCGACATGCTGGTCACCTGCCTGACACCGCGCGCCGGCAGTCCCGACCAGGAGCAGGCCGAGGCGGCCGAGCCGCCTAGCGCCGTGCAGCTTGGCCATCTACGCCGCATCTGCCGCGCCATCGAAACCCGGCTGGGCGATGCCGAGCTGTCCATCGATGCCATCGCCGACGCCGAGGGGCTGTCCACGCGCTATCTGCAAAAGCTGTTCAAGGGAGCGGCCACCAGCTTCAGCACCTACCTGCGCGAACGCCGGCTGGAGCGCTGCCGCATGGACCTGAGCAACCGCTCGCTGCAGCATTTCTCCATTGCCGAGCTGTGCTTTCGCTGGGGCTTTGGCGATGCCGCCAACTTCAGCCGCGCCTTCACGGCCCGCTATGGCCTGTCCCCCAAGGCCTATCGCGCCAGTCCGGCGCGCGTGCAGGATGCGCCGCCCGGCCAGCGCGGACGCCCCTCGCCCGCCGAGAGCGCTGCACAGGGTGCAGAACCGGCCGCAGCGCGCCTGGCACACAGCCCGTTCCAGGCCCTGCTGCGCGACCATGCACGCTACGCCCAGGCGCTGGCCCTTGTGCCCAAACGCTCGGCGCACGCAGACAATGGCGGTGCGTCGCCCCAGCATTACTACCTTCCGGTCTCCGACAAGACCGTGCACTGGGGCTACCTGAGCCGTTCACTCAAGCCCGTGCTTTCGGTGCGCTCGGGTGACGTGGTGACCATGGAGACGCTGACCCAGCATGCCTCGGACGACTGGGAACGCATGATCGAGGGCGATCCCGGCGCCGAAAGCGTGTTCCACTGGACCGCAGCCCAGAAGGCCGTGGACCGGCGCGGCGCGGGCCCGATGGACGCCTCGATCTACGGCCGCGGCGCGGGCGAGGGCTTCGGCGTGCACATCTGCACCGGCCCCGTCTATGTGCATGAGGCCGAACCCGGCGACCTGCTGGAGATACGCATCCTCGACGTGCAGCCACGCCCCAGCTGCAGCCCCGCTCACCACGGCCGTGTCTTCGGCAGCAACGCCGCCGCCTGGTGGGGCTTTCACTACCGCGACCAGATCACGGAGCCCCGCCAGCGCGAAGTGGTCACCATCTACGAAATCGACCACGCACTGCCCGAGGAGCCCACGGCCCGCGCTGTCTACAACTACCGCTGGACGCCGCAGACCGACCCCTTCGGCGTGGTCCATCCGACCATCGACTACCCGGGCGTGCCCGTGGACCCCGCCAGCATCACCCGGCGCTTTGGTGTGCTGGACAAGGCACGCGTGCCGCTGCGTCCGCATTTCGGCATGCTGGCCGTGGCACCGCGAGAGGCCGGTCTGATCGACTCCATACCGCCGAGCTACTTCGGCGGCAACCTGGACAATTGGCGCGCCGGCAAGGGCGCGACGCTCTTCCTGCCCGTATCGGTGCCAGGCGCGCTGTTTTCGGTGGGAGACCCGCATGCATCCCAAGGCGACTCGGAACTGTGCGGCACGGCCATCGAATGTTCGCTGACCGGCAGCTTCGAGCTGCGGGTGCACAAGCGCGCCGCGCTGGACAACCGCTTCCTTGCAGAGCTGGACCACCCTTTCCTGGAGACCGGCTCCGAATGGGTGATACAGGGCTTCAGCTTCACCGACCACCTGGCCGAACTGGGCAGCCAGGCGCAGTCCCAGGTCTATCGCAAGTCATCGCTGGAAGGCGCCATGCGTGACGCCTTCCACAAGGCAAGGCGCTATCTGATGCTGGCCCACGGGCTGGACGAGGACGAAGCCGTATCGCTGATCTCCGTGGCCGTGGACTTCGCCGTGACGCAGGTGGTGGACGGCAACTGGGGCGTGCACGCCGTGATCAAGAAGGCGCTGTTTCCGCCGGAACTCTCGGCGTCCGCCCAGGCGGGCCCATGAAGCCCACCCGGGATCAGACCCGTGCCAGGAAGCGGGCGATGCGCTGGGCAATGCGCTCGGGCTGCTCGCGGTGGGGAACGTGGCCGCCGCCGGCCACGATCTCCACCTCCACCGGGCCGCTGGCGCGGTCGCGGATGCGCTCGGGGTGGACCAGGGAGCCGAACTCGTCGAGCTCTCCATGGATGGCCAGCACCGGGCAGCGCACGCGCTCCAGCGCCTCGTCCAGCCGGTAGTCGGCAAAAGGCGGGGACAGCCAGGTATCGACCCAGGCAGACAGCACCCAGGCGGCTTTGTCGCCGTGGTACTTCTCCAGGCGCGCCAGCTGGCCGGGCCGGGCGAAATCCTGTTGGGCCGCGCGAATGCCCTGCAAGGTGCGATCTTCCACAAAGGCCTGGGCGGACTCCGTGACCACCGCTTTGCACTGCGCGCCATATCGGGCCGCCACCATGGCGGCCATGCCGCCGCCCACGCTGTGACCAAGCACAATGAAATCCTCAAGGCCCAGCCCCTGGTGCACCGCCGGGAACACGGTCTCTGCCTCCCGGGCCACAAAGCCCGGCCCCAGCGTGCCCGGATAGGGG
This sequence comes from Delftia sp. GW456-R20, assembly GCF_001622915.1. Taxonomy (NCBI): domain Bacteria; kingdom Pseudomonadati; phylum Pseudomonadota; class Betaproteobacteria; order Burkholderiales; family Comamonadaceae; genus Delftia; species Delftia sp. GW456-R20. The sequence continues at coordinate 91,245 of NZ_LWCN01000001.1, forward strand.
TCGGACTGGCCAAAGCCCAGCCGGTCATAGGCCAGCACATCGCGGCGCGTGGCCTCGGCCAGTTGCTGCGGGAAATCGCGCCACAGCGCCACCGAGCCCAGCGAGTCGTGCAGCAGCACGATGGGCGCGCGCGCCGGGCCTTGTTCGCCTTCGCCGGCCGCCGGCGCCTGCCAGCGCCTGACGTAGATGCTGCCCTGCGGCGTGGGAATGCGGATTTCGTTCAAGGATGCGGGGATGTCGGTCATGCACGAGGAAGGCATCGAAAAAAACTCCATGCCGGTCGGCGCCGGCCCGGCAGACATCATGCGCCTGCATGCCGCCAGAGGGCGACACCGTGGCGACGCGCGGGGCGGAATGCGGCAGCTTTTGTCTCTCTCGGGGCAGCTTTTGCGAACCCGGGCGCGCGGGTTCCTCCGATGGTGAAAGGCCAGGCAGCGGCGTATAAGTTGAAGCCACCCCATGCACGCGAAGGCCTGCCATGTCACACGCTTCCGCTCCCCTGCCCGGCGCCGCACAGGCTGCCGTGGACCCGCGCCAGTTCAAGAGCTTTGCCGAGTTCTATCCGTTCTACCTTCAGGAACACAGCAACCGTACCTGCCGGCGCCTGCACTTCGTCGGCTCCACGCTGGCGCTGCTGTGCCTGTTCGCGCTGTTCCTGACCGGCAGTTTCTGGTTCCTGCTCGGCGGCCTGCTGTTCGGCTACGGCTTTGCCTGGATAGGGCACTTTGGCTTCGAGAAAAACCGGCCCGCCAGCTTCAAGCGCCCGCTGTACAGCTTTCGCGGCGACTGGGTGATGTGGCGCGACATCCTCACCGGACGCATTGCGCTCTAGCGCCGCGCCGGGCACTACGGCCGGGGCCGGCTCTCCAGCAGGCTGGCCAGCGTCATGCCCGCCAGGCCCGTGCGCTCCCACAGCGGCTGCACGGCCGCGGAAGGCGCCAGCAGCAGGCGTTCGACCAGGGGGGCCAAGGGCGTGTGTTGCGGGTCCACCAGCAGCATGTAGCGGGGCTCGGTGCCCTCGCTGCCCGCCGCAACGCCAGGTGCCTGCACCGTTCCCACCCAGTCGAGCACGGACAGCGCCTGCAGCACCGGATCGATCTGCTGCCAGTCCACATGCAGGCGGCGTGCCAGATCGCTGGCATACAGGCCCTTGGCGGGCGACTCGCGCTCCTGCTCCAGGTACTGCAGGATTTCCACGGCCATCTCGAACTGCCAGCCCTGCTGTCCGGGCATGCGCTGCACGCCGGCCATGACGATGGGCAGATACGCGGTGACCACGGCGCCCAGCAGCACGATGATCCAGGCCATGTAGATCCAGATCAGCAGGATCGGCAAGGTGGCAAAGGTGCCGTAGATGACCGAATAGGTAGGCACCGAGGCCAGGTACAGGCCCAGCGCCTTCTTGGCCAGCTCCATGCAGGTGGCCACGAACAGGCCGCCCACCCAGGCATGGCGCCAGCGCACCGCCGTGTTGGGCACGTAGTGGTACAGGCCCGCCATGCCAGCGGCCAGCGCCAGGTACTCGATGGAATCGAAGATGAAGCGCAACCCCTCGGGCAGCGCATTGACCAGCCCGCGCGAGGCCGACATCACATAGGACGACAGCACCAGGCTCAGGCCCAGCACCAGCGGGCCCAGCGTGATCGCGGCCCAGTAAATCAGCACGCGCTGGCCCAGCGGCCGCAGCTGGCGCACGCGCCAGATGTTGTTGAGCGTGCGGTCTATGGTGAGGATCAGCGCGACCGCCGTGATCACCAGAATGGAAAAGCCGGCCATGCCCAGCTGGCTGGCTTTGGAGGCGAACTGCGTCAGATAGCCCAGCACCTGGCGCGCAATGGTCTCCGGAATCAGGCTGTCGATCAGCCAGCGCTCCAACACGATCTGCACGCGCGAGAAGATGGGAAACGCCGTGAACAGCGCCAGCGCCACCGTGAAGAACGGCACCAGGGCCAGCACCGTGGTGAAGGTCAGGCTGCTGGCGGTGACGCCCAGCCGGTCCTCGCGAAAGCGTTCGCGCAGCGTGTGCGCGGTATTGCGCCAGGGAAAGCAGCGCAGGCGTTCGCGCCAGGATGGGGGCACCACAGGCTCGGGCCGCTCCATCAGCGAAAGGCTGCGCTCCTGTTCGGGCGCGGGCAGTGCAACGGCACCGTCCTCCAGGCCACCGGCAGGCTCCTGCCCGGGGCCGCCGCTCATCGCCATATCTCCGCTGCAACGCGCGTGCCTGAAACGGGAACGCGCGTGACCATCCAAGCAATCACATGTTCAAAGGACAAGACCATGGCCGATATGATGCCACCCCGATGACTGACTCCATTTCTCGCCCCGGCGCCGATGTCGCCGCCACCCGCTGGCTGGCGGTCTCCAGCCTCATGGGCCTGATCGTGCTGAGCCTGGCCTGGGAACTGTGGCTGGCGCCCATGCGGGCCGGGGGCTCCTGGCTGGTGCTCAAGGCCTTGCCGCTGGCGATTCCGCTGATCGGCCTGCTCAAGCACCGCATGTATACCTACCGCTGGGTCAGCCTGCTGGTGTGGATCTATTTCACCGAGGGCGTGGTGCGCGCCTGGAGCGACCCCGCGCCCGGCCGCTGGCTGGCGCTGCTCGAAGTTTTCCTGTGCCTGATGCTGTTCACCGCCTGCGCCCTGCATGTGCGCTGGCGCCAGCGCAGCGCGCGCCGCGCGGCCCAGGCGGCCGGCGGCTGAGTCCCCGTTTTCATGCCTTCACGTCTTTGAAAGAAGTTGCAACATGACTGCACTGCTTGAACGCCTGCGCCAGATCGTCGGCGAAGCCCATGTCCTCACCGAGGGCGACCTCGTGGCCTATGAACAGGACTGGCGCCGCCGCGTGCGCGGCAAGTCCCTGGCCGTGGTGCGCCCGGCCAGCACGGCCGAGGTGGCCGCCGTGGTGCGCGAATGCGCGGCCGCAGGCACCAGCATCATTCCCCAGGGCGGCAACACCGGCCTGTCGGTGGGGTCCACACCGGACGACAGCGGCACGCAGGTCGTGCTCAGCCTCACGCGCCTGAATGCCGTGCGCCACATCGACCGCGACAACCTGAGCTTCACCGTCGAGGCCGGCTGCATCCTGCAAAGCCTGCAGGAGCTTGCCGAGAAAGAGGGCCTGCTGTTCCCGCTGTCGCTGGCCGCCGAAGGCAGCTGCACGATTGGCGGCAACCTGGGCACGAACGCGGGCGGCACCCAGGTGGTGCGCTACGGCAACACGCGCGAGCTGTGCCTGGGCCTGGAAGTGGTCACCCCGCAGGGCGAGATCTGGGACGGCCTCAAGGGCCTGCGCAAGGACAACACCGGCTACGACCTGCGCGACCTGTTCATCGGCAGCGAAGGCACGCTGGGCATCATCACCGCCGCCACCATGAAGCTGTTCCCCCAGCCTGCGGCCCAGCTCACGGCCTTTGCAGCGGTGCCCTCCATGGAAGCGGCCGTGCGCCTGCTGGGCATGGCGCACAGGCACCTGGGCGCAGGCCTGACGGGCTTCGAGGTCATGGGCCAGTTCGCGCTGTCCCTGGTGATCAAGCACATGCCCCAGCTGCGCGTGCCCTTTGCGGGCCTGGACGGCGCGCCGCCCTATTACGTGCTGGTCGAGAACTCGGACAGCGAGTCCGAGCAGCATGCCCGCGAGCGTTTCGAGGCGCTGCTGGAGCTGGCCTTCGAGGACGGCTGCGTGCTTGACGCCGTGGTGGCCGAAAGCCTGTCGCAGGCCCATGAGCTGTGGCACATCCGCGAAAGCATTCCCCTGGCCCAGGCCGAGGAAGGCCTGAACATCAAGCACGACATCTCCATCGCCGCATCGCGCATCCCCGCCTTCGTCGAGCACACCGATGCCGTGCTGCAGCGCGAGATCCCGGGTGTGCGCCTGGTCAACTTCGGCCACCTGGGCGACGGCAACCTGCACTACAACGTGCAGGCGCCCGAGGGCGGTGACGCCAAGGCCTTCCTCAATGAGCGCGAGCACCTGGTCAACCACCTGGTCTACGAGGCCGTGGCCGAATTCGGCGGCTCGTTCTCTGCCGAGCACGGCGTGGGCGCGCTCAAGGTGGACAAGCTGGAAAAGTACCAGTCGCCCGTGGCCCTGGGCATGATGCGCGCCATCAAGCAGGCATTGGATCCTCAAGGCCTGATGAATCCCGGCTGCATCCTGGCGCGCGCCTGATCCGGCAGCGCCGGCTTATCAAGAAGGGGCAGGGCCGCGTGGCGGCGCTGCCCCTTCTTGCATCCAAACGCCGTCAGGTGCGGCCAAACTCGGCCAGGTGCGGCCAGGTGCGGCCAGGTGCGGCCAGGTGCAGATCAGGAAGCGGGCTTGTTGCTCTCGACCACGGCAAAGGACTTCTGCACCTGGCTGGGCCAGGCGATGTCGGCACCGGCCGCGTCGGAGAAGTCGGTCTGCTTGCCATCGGTCAGCAGCCACACGCGCAGTGCGTTGCGCGCGGGATCGATCACGATGGCGCCCATCTCCTCGCCGCCCTGGTGCGGGCGCAGGCCGACGATGCTCCACACATCGCCTTCCTTGGTCAGCGGGCCCACGGTGCGCATATTGCTCAGCAGGGTCGGGTAGCTGGTGCCCAGCAGCGCCTTGAGCCGCTCGGCCAGCACGCCTTGCTCCAGGTAGTTGGTGCCGTCATAGGGGTACTTGCCCAGGTACTCGGCCAGGCTGTCCAGGCCGGGCTCGCCAGCCTTGGCCGTGGACGGCAGGCGCGTGCGCTCGGGAAAGTTCAGCGTCAATGCGGGCGCGGGCGCGGCCACATCGAGTGCCACGGACTGCACGGCCTTGGGAGTGGGAACGGTGGGAGAGCGCGGATCACAGGCTGTCAGCGCCAGCATGGCGGCACCCAGTGCGATTCCGGCCTGCCAGGGGGAGAGCATGGAAGACATGCGCAAGCTCCTTGTCAAAGCGGATGCGAAAAAATCATGGCGCCGGTATGAAAGCCCAGGCAAGACACCGGCGCCCGTCGGCAGTCATTTTCGCACCGGGGGTTGCAAACCTTGTTTCGAGGGGCATGGATACCGTCGGACAAGGCGCCGTATTCATCAAGGGATAATCCCCGCCATGAACATGACTGCCGCGCCCCGCCCTGCCCGCTCACAGTACGAAGATTTCATGCGCCATGTCTACGAACATGGCGTGTCCAAGACCGACCGTACCGGAACGGGTACGCGCAGCGTGTTCGGGCACCAGATGCGCTTCGATCTGTCCGAAGGCTTTCCGCTGGTCACCACCAAGAAGGTGCACCTCAAATCCATCATCCTGGAACTGCTGTGGTTCCTGCGCGGCGACAGCAACGTGCGCTGGCTGCAGGAGCGTGGCTGCACCATCTGGAACGAATGGGCTCGCGAGGACGGCGACCTGGGCCCGGTCTACGGCGTGCAATGGCGCAACTGGCCCACGCCGGACGGCGGCCACATCGACCAGATCGCCGAAGTGGTCAAGCAGCTCAAGAGCAACCCGGACAGCCGCCGCATCATCGTCAGCGCCTGGAACGTGGCCGACCTGCCGCAGATGGCGCTCATGCCCTGCCACGCCTTCTTCCAGTTCTATGTGGCCGACGGCAAGCTCAGTTGCCAGCTGTACCAGCGCAGCGCGGACATCTTCCTGGGTGTTCCCTTCAACATCGCCAGCTACGCGCTGCTGACCCACATGCTGGCCCAGCAATGCGACCTGCAGGTGGGCGACTTCGTCTGGACCGGCGGCGACTGCCATATCTACAACAACCATTTCGCCCAGGTCGAGACCCAGCTGGCGCGCCAGCCCTTCGCCTACCCGACGCTGCAGATCAAGCGCCGGCCCGACTCCATCTTCGGCTACGAGTACGAGGACTTCGAGGTCGTCGGCTACCAGCACCACGAGCCCATCAAGGCCCCCGTGGCCGTCTGAGGCTGCAGAAAGACCCGCCCGATGGCCATCCATCTCATCTACGCACGCGCCGCCAACGGCGTCATCGGCCAGGACAATGCCATGCCCTGGCACCTGCCCGAGGACCTGGCGCACTTCAAGCAATTGACCCAGGGCTCGGCCGTGGTCATGGGCCGCAAGACCTGGGACTCGCTGCCGGCCCGCTTCAGGCCGCTGCCCGGGCGCACCAACATCGTGGTCACGCGCCAGGAGGACTGGGCGCCCGAGCCGGCCGCCCCCGGCGTGCTGCATGCCACCAGCCTGGAGCAGGCCATGGAACTGGGCCGCCAGGCATCGGCCGACGTCTGGGTCATGGGCGGTGCCCAGATCTACGCCCAGGCCCTGCCGCTGGCCAACAGCATCGAGGTGACCGAGATAGAGCGCGACTACGAAGGCGATGCCTTCGCCCCCACGCTCGGCCCCGAGTGGCAGGAAGCCTCACGCAGCCGCCATGTGGCCGCCAACGGGCTGCCCTACAGCTTTGTGCGCCTGCAACGACGCTGACATACCCCTGTCGCACACGGGGCTGGCGGGCGCGGCGGGTCTGTGCAAATAATGTCGTTTTTCCACGCCTTCGCCGTCTTTCGCGCCTCTTCGCCATGAGCCTCGTCCAGCCCTTGCCCCCCGGTCCGCTCGACATCGTCGGCGACATCCATGGAGAGTCCGAGGCGCTGGACCAGCTGCTGGGGCACCTGGGCTACGACGCGCTGGGCCGCCATCCCCAGGGTCGGCGCCTGGTCTTCGTCGGCGACTTCTGCGACCGGGGGCCCGACAGCCCGGGCGTGCTCGCCCGCGTCGTGCCCATGCTGGAGTCGGGCCATGCGCTGGCCGTGCTCGGCAACCATGAAATCAACCTGCTGCGCGAGGATGCCAAGGACGGCTCCGGCTGGTTCTTCGACAGCCGCGTGGCCTCCGATACGCCCAAGTACGCGCCGTTCGCGCGCATGCCGCTGTGCGATATCCCTGACACCCTGGCCCTGCTGGAACGCCTGCCGATCGCCATGGAGCGCGAGGACCTGCGCGTGGTCCATGCGGCCTGGCGCCCGCAGCAGATCGCCATGGCGCGCGAGCTGCCGCTGGGCAGCGCACGCAGCGCCTACGACCACTACGAGGCCCTGGCCGCCCAGCAGGCACAGGTCAACAAGGTGGCCGAGCGCATGCGTGCCGAACGCCAGCAATGGCCGCATGACCTGGAAGACCGCAACTGGCTACCGCCCTTCCTGCCCGCGCACAGCGAGAGCGAACTGGCCAAGGCCATGGTCAATCCGCTCAAGGTGCTGACCTCGGGCGTGGAGCGCGAATGCCGCAATCCCTTCTACGCGGGCGGCAAGTGGCGCTTCGTCGAGCGCGTGGCCTGGTGGAACGAATATGAGGATGCGCAGGCCGTGGTCGTGGGCCACTACTGGCGGCGCCTGAATCGCGGCGGCCCGTCCTTCCATGGCGCGCAGGCCGAGAACCTGTTCGGCCAGACCGGTCCGCTGTCCTGGCACGGCCGGCGCGGCAATGTGTTTTGCGTGGACTACTCGGTCGGCGGCCGCTGGAACGCCCGCCTGGCCGGCGAGGACCCGCAGCAGCGCTTCAAGCTCGCCGCCATGCGCTGGCCAGAGCGCCGCCTGGTGTTCGACGACGGTGCCCAGGCGGACAGCGAGGAGTTTGGCGTTGCGGCAGCCGCTGCCGCATAACACGCGCTAGATCCGCGGCGCGTAGCGCAGCGTCAGCAACAGCGACCTGGGCGCACCGTAGTAGTTGTTGCCCGACACCGTGTTGTAAGAAGGCACGTAGTAGCGCTTGTCCAGCAGGTTGCTGACGTTGAGCGCCACGCTCAGCTCGGGCGAGACCTGGTAGGCCACGCGTGCATTCCACAGCGCAAAGCCTGCCAGGCGAAAGGCTCGGTCGGAGCTGAGGGTGTCGGTCTGCGCATTCACGCCCGCGCCCACCGTCCAGCGGCCCAGCTCGCCCGGCAGGCGGTAGCTGCCCCACAGGCGCAGCATGTGCCGGGGCGTCCAGGTGTTGAAGATCTGGCCCTGGTAGTCGGGGTCGGACAGGTAGCGCGTGGTGTTGTAGGTGTAGCCGGCCGCCAGTTCCAGGCCTGTGGCGACCTTGCCGGAGATCTCGGCCTCCAGGCCCTGGCTGCGCACCTTGCCCGAGGAGCGCGAGCAGTACCAGTCATCACATGCAAAGCCGCTGTCGTAGTCGTTGACGGCGCGGTTTTTGTGCTCGTAGCGGAACACGGCCAATGCCATGTTCAGGCGGCCGTCGGCCATCTCGCCCTTGATGCCGGCCTCGTAGTTGCGGCCCTGCACCGGCTTGATGAGGTCGCCCTGCACCGTGCGCGCGGTCTGCGGCTCGAAGACGGTGGAGTAGCTGCTGTACAGCGACCAGGTGTCGTTGAGCGCATAGACGGCACCCGCGTAGGGGATGAAACGCCCCGTGGTCTTGCTGGTGGAAGAATCGCCCGATTGCGCGCGGTAGGCGAAGTCATACCAGCCCAGGCGCCCCCCGGCGATCAGCGTGAGCGCCTGCGTGGGCCTGACACGCCAGGTGCCGTACAGGCCCTTTTGCGTGATGTCGTAGTTGCTGCGCACATCCGCGCCACGCGCGGCGATGCTTTCCATGTCCTGCCAGGGGCGGTTGTGGTCTATATCGAAGATGTTGCCGCCCGCGGTCCAGGCGCGCACGAAGCGGTCGCTGGTGGTGTAGCCAGCGTAGTTGGCGCCCAGCAGCACTTCCTGCTCCATGCCCAGCGCCTTGAAACGGCCCGACAGCGACATGTCCAGGCCGCGCTGCTGGTTGTTGAAGTCCACGCCGAAATCGCCGTAGCTCATGCCACTGCCATCGGGCTTGATAGGGCCCACGGCGCGCTGGTGCACGTTGGTGTTCTTCTCGTTCATGGCCATGCCCACCATCTTGAAGCGCCAGTCCGCATTGAAGCGGTGTTCCAGGTCGGCGAACAGCATGTTCTGGTCATTGCCTGCGCGGTTCCACATGGCGCCTGTGTAGGTGGAGCGCGGCAGGCCGATGTCGCTGCCGTCGGCAAAGCGCGGCAGGCCCACGATCATGGGGCGCGAGCGGCTGTGGCGCTGCCCCACGGCCAGGCCCACCGTGGTGCTGGCGCTGATGTCGTAGTCCAGCGCCGCGTAGATGTTGCGCGTGCGGTCGCGCGTGTATTCGGTGAACCCGTGGCTGTAGTCCCCGTCCAGCACCACGCGGCCGCGCAGCGTGCCTTCGGCATTGAGCGGCGTGCTGGCATCCATCTGCAGGCCGTAGTGGTCATGGGAGCCGAGCTTGCCAGTGAAGACCACGGAGCGCTCGCGGCCCGGGCGCTTGCGCACCAGGTTGATCGCGCCGCCGGGGCTGCCCGCACCCTGCAGCAGGCCGGCCGCGCCGCGCAGGATTTCCACGCGGTCATAGAACACCAGCGACTCCTGCTCCCAGTTGCCCAGGCTGTAGGTATTGCGCGTGAACGGCAGGCCGTCGTACTGCAGCGAGTCCACGGCGAAGCCGCGCGAATTGATGGCCAGGCCCGCGCCCACGCCCTGCACGGCCACCATGCCGGTGGCGTTGTGGATGGCGTCGGGCAGGTTGGTCATGCCCTGGTCATCCATGCGCTGGCGCGTGAGCACGCTGACCGATTGCGGAATGTCCTTGAGCGCCTGCGCGGTCTTGCCCAGCGTGACCGTGCCGCTGGTGTAGGAGTCCGAGCCTTCGGTGACGCCGTCACGGATGCGCGTGTCGGTCACCATGACGGCCGGCAGGCCCGCCTCTGCCCCAGCGGCAGCCTGGCCGCGCGATGTGCGCACCTCGGGCAAGGGGCGCAGCGCATAGCCGCCATTGGGCTGCGCATGGGCGGCCAGCCCCGAGCCGGCCAGCAGCGCATCCAGGGCCGCAGGCGCTGCATGGTTTCCACTCAGGCCCGCGCTGCGCCTGCCCGCGATGTCGGCCGCCGTGTACGACAGCATGACGCGGCTTTCCTGGGCGAAGCGGGCCAGCGCGCCTTCCAGCGGGCCTGCCGGTATGGCGTAGCTGCGCACTTCGGAGGGTGACTGGGCCTGGGCCTGCGCGGGTTGCGGCGCAAGGGCTGCGCTGACGGCGCACAGCGCCAGCGTGGTGCTGGCAGCCAGTGCCAGCGAATGGCGCCGGAAGGCCGGTGCCGCAGTGTGAGCAAGTCGTTGGACCATGAAATATCTCTTCCCTGAAAAGTGGCTTCTTCAAGACTTGCCACGCGAGAAAAGAAAACACCTCATGCCAACGGGTCCAGGCATCGATCAAATTGCAACAATTCGCAACAACAATCATCCAGCCTGTCTTGGCTCATGTCCGGTTCTGCCGGGCGCGCACGGTCAGCCAGTAGCGGCCAAAGCCGGTGAGCTCGATGGGCTGGGTGCGCACCAGCATGTCGAGCACGCGGTCGGTATCGTCCAGCGGATACATGCCCGAGACGCGCAGCGAGGCGAGCGCGGGATCGCAGGCCAGGCGGCCCCTGCGGTGGCGCGCCAGCTCGGCAATGAAGTCGGTCAGCGGCATGTCCCGCGCGGCCAGCAGGCCTGTGCTCCAGGCGGCGGCCAGTTCGTCGGCGGGCTGGGGCACGTCCACGGCAAGGCGGTCAAAGCCGGCCTGCTCGCCCGCGGCCAGAATGCGCACGGCCTGCGGGGCGTTGGCCGGCCGCACCTCGACCGCGCCCTCATAGACGGCCACATGGCTGGCGCCATCGCGCTGGCGCACCGCAAAGCGCGTGCCCAGCGCACGCAGCCGCCCTTGCGCGGTTTCAACCAGAAAGGGGCGGGCCTGCGGGTCGCTGGCCGTGGTGACCAGCACCTCGCCGCCCTGCAGCCGCAGCAGGCGCTGGCTGGCGTCAAAGCGCACGTCGATGGCGCTGGCCGTGTTCAGGTGGATGCGCGTGCCATCGGCCAGGGTCAGTGCCTGGCGCTCGCCGGTGGCCGTGCGGTGGTCGGCCGACCATTCGCGCCAATCGCCGCGTTGTATCCACCAGGCGCTGCTGCCCGTGAACGCGGCCAGGGCCAGCAGCTTCATGGCCTGGCGCCGGCCGCGCGCACGGCTGTGGCGCGGCTGCAGCGCCCCATGCGCCAGCGGTGCGGGCAGATCGCGCAGGTGCAGGCCGCAGGCCTCGATGTGCCGCCAGGCGCGTTCATGGTCGGGATGATCGGCACGCCAGCGCCGCCATGAGGCCTGCGTGTCCTCGCCGGCATCGCAGGCCTGCAGGGCCACCAGCCATTGCACGGCCTGCAGGCTCACGGCTTCTGAAACGGGCGGGCCTTCAAAAACGGGCAGGCCGGTGGATGCGTGGCGGAATTCGGTCATGGGCTGGCGCTCAGCCGCCGAAGAAGCAGCAGTGCGCGGCCTTGGCGATATGGCGCTGCACGGTGGCCAGCGACAGCTGCAGCTCGGCCGCGATGTCGGCCTGCTTCATGCCGTCGAGCTGCGACAGCAGGAAGGCACGGCGCACGGGGGGTGCCAGCGTGTCCAGGCGGCGGTCCAGCTCGACCAGCGTCTCCAGCAGGATGGCGCGCGTCTCGGGGCCCGGCACCTGCGGCTCGGGCAAATGCGCCAGCGTGGCCAGGTACGCCTCTTCGATCTGCCTGCGCCGCATGAAATTGGCCACCACGCCCTGCGCCACCGTGGTCAGAAAGGCACGCGGCTCGCGTGCGGCAATGGGCTCGCTGCGCGTGAGCAGGCGCATGAAAGTGTCCTGCGCCAGATCGGCCGCCTCCGTGGAATTGCCCAATCGCCGCCGCAGCCAGCCCTGGAGCCAGCCATGGTGGACGCGGTACAGCGTATCGACCTCTTGGTGCAAAGCGGCGGGGGCGGCGGGCAAGACAGGCTCCTGGTGCGGCAGCACGTGCAGGCGTGTGCCACATGAATGAGAAAGATTCTCATTCTATAAGGATTAGGCCTTGATGACCTCCCCTTCGCAAACCGGGGCGCTCCAGAACCAGAGACACCGAGGAAGAGCCGCCTCGCACCGAGGGTGTCGTCCCCCTTCAGGGGGAAGGCGCGCAGCGCCTCAGGGGGTCTTCAAAAGCTACCGCGCAGCGTCAGCATCACATTGCGTGGCTCGCCATACCAGTTGTTGCCACCGCTGGTGCCCACCGTGCGGTAGTAGACCTTGTCGAACAGGTTGTTCAGGTTGAGCACGGCCTGCCAGTTGCGGTTGATGCGGTACTGCACGCTGGCATTCCACACGGCATAGCCGCCCTGGCTGAACTTGAAGGGCACGGCCGCGCCATCGAACTTGCCCGTGTCAGGATTGAAGGCCTTGGCCGTGCCGCTGACGAAATGTGCGCTCTGGATATTGGCGCCGCCGCCAATCGTCCATTGCGACAGCTCGCCGGGCAGGCGGTAGGTGCTCCACAGCTTGAACAGATGCTTGGGCGTGACGGAGTGGTAGATGCCTTCGATGCCCGGGGTCTTGTTGTGGTTGCGGTTGAAGGTGTAGCCGGCAAACAGCTGCCAGCCGCGCGCCAGCTCGCCCGAGATCTCGCCTTCCACGCCCTGGCTGACCACCTTGCCCTTGCTCAGCCAGCAGCAGTTCAGGCCCGCGTCGCCGATGTCGGTGTTGGGGTAGGAGGGATCGGCCACGGCCTCGCCATTGCGCTCTATGCGGTACAGCGCCATGGAGGCCATCAGCCGGCCTTCGTTGAACTCGCCCTTGGTTCCCAGCTCGAAATTGCGGCCCTTGATGGGGTCCAGCGGCGTGCCTGGCAAGGGCCCACCCAGCTTGTCGGCCTGGGACTTGTGGATTTCGGCGACGCTGCCGTAGGCCGTCCAGCGGTCGTCGATGTCATAGACCAGGCCGCCATAGGGCGTGAAGATACCGCTCTCGCTATTGGACGACACGATGCGGCTGGTGAGATTGCCGGCCCGGTCGAAGCGCAGCCAGGGCGTCTGCGTTGCATAGCTGGCGCGGCGTGCGCCGACGATGGCCGTCAGCCGGTCCGTCAGGCTCAGGTTGAGCCGGCCGTACAGCCCTTTCTGCGTGGCGCCATAGCCCGCGAAGCTGCGCGTCTTCCAGACGAAGCTGGGCAGGGGAATGGCGCCCGGGTCGAAGCCGAACACGTTGATGCCCCCCGGCATGTCCACCTCGGACAGAAAGGTGTCCTGCGTGTCACGGATCTTGGCCCAGTCCGCGCCCAAAAGCAGCCGGTGCCTGCGCCCCAGCAGGGAGAACGTTCCGCTGACGTTGGCATCCAGCGCCTTCTTGGTGGAATAGAAGTCGTTGGAGAAGCCGTTGAGCGTGGCTCCCAGGCCCGTCGTCGGATCGACCGCGCCGGTGACGTCGGCCAACCGGCTGTCGCTGTCCACCTTGACATAGTTGGCATGGGCGCGGACGCGCCAGTCGCCCTCCAGCTTCTGTTCCAACTGGGCGAACAGCTCCTTGTTGGTCCTGTCGTAATGGCCCCAGCCCGCCATGAGTGCCGTATGGCGCGGCAGGTGCAGATCGTCGCCATTGGCCGCGCGCGGCAGGCCACCGCGCCAGGGCAGGCTGGCCGACTTGTCGTAGCTGCCGCCCAGGGTCAGCTTGGTCGCAGGCGTGAGATCGGCTTCCACGATGCCGTAGAGCAAGGTGTTGCGCGCATCGGCGTAGTCATAGAAGAACTCGCGGTCGCTGTGCGCCAGCACGGCGCGGCCGCGCACCCGGCCATCGGCAGCCAGGGGGCCCGCCACATCAAGTTCGGCCCGGCGCTGGTTCCAGCTGCCCACCGAGGCCGAGGCCAGCACCTGGGGCTGGGCCGTGGGGCGCTTTCTCACCAGGTTGATGGAGCCGCCGGGCTCGCCATTGCCGCTGTACAGGCCGTCCGCGCCGCGGATCACCTGCACGCTGTCGTACATGGCCATGTTGGGGTCGAAGGTGCCCTGGCTGAAGGCGTCCACCGCCGCTCCGTCGATCTGGACATTGCTGATCTGGAAGCCCCGCGCGTAGAAGCTGTTGGCCGTGCCGCCCAGGCCGCCCGAGCCTGCGTAGTCCACCGTCACGCCCGTGGTCTGCTGCATCACGTCGCCCACGGAGACCAGGCCCTGGTCCTCGATGCGCTGGCGTGTGACCACGGAGATGGACTGCGGCGTCTCGCGCACGCTCTGCCCCTTGCCCAGCGACACGCGCGAGGCCGCATAGGAGCCCGAACCCTCCGTGGTATCGCCAGCGTGTGCCTGGGCCGTGACCAGCACCGTGCCCAGCGCAGCATCGGCTGCCGGCGACGGCTCCCTGAGCGGCGCCTTCAGCGTGTAGGCGCCCGGTACGGCGTCGATCACGGTCACGCCCGTGCCGGCCAGCAGCCGGTCCAGCGCCTGGCGCGGCGTGAAGCGGCCCTGCAAGGCCGGCGAAGTGCGGCCTGCAACGATCTGCGGATCGAACAGCACCTGGTGCTGGGCCTGCTGCGTGAACTGGCGCAGCGCGCCGGCCAGCGGCTGGGGCGCGATGCTGAAGGCCAGCTCCCCTACCTGACCCGCCTGGCCCACCTGCCCCGCCTGCACGGACGATGGCTGCTGCGCCTGCACCGCAGGCTGCGCCAGCGCAACCAGGGCTGCGGCCACCAGCGACGGCATCCTTGCCCGCCGCCATGGCCTGCCCCTGTGCTGAAACTCTCCTCCCCAAATGCCCGCGCCCATGGCGGCGCTGCCGTGTTCTTTTCCTGCTTGCATCCCTGCTCCTGCTGCACTGTGTCCATTGCCCGCTGTCGCGGTGTGCGCGGTGGGTGGCAGGCAGACAGTTGAGCGTCCACCCGCCACGCGCGTGCGCGGCCGTCGCGGTTGTTGGCTGAGCTGTGCACTGGGCAGCGGCCTGGCTGGCAACCATGGAGGCGCGAGAAAACCCGGCCTCCATGAAGGTAAAACCCGCTACCGCGCCAAAGTGGGAACGTGGCCGAACCGAGAAAGCGGGTTGTTTACATTAATTTACAAACAGCCAAGACACTCAATGCGCCGAGATTCGCCAGCCGCCCTGCGCTTCGGCCTGCACACGCACCGGCAACAAGTGCGGCAGCGAGCGCAGAAACACCTCGGGCTTGCCGGTCAGCGCCACGCCGGACACGGACAGCGCGGCCAGCCGCGCATCGCCGTCCACCCGTACGGGCTGGCCCAGGTAGCGCGACAGATCGGCGGCGACCTCGGCCAGCGTTGCCTGCTGGAACACCATCTGGCCGCTGCGCCAGTCGCCCACCGTGTCCGCGCCGGCCGCCAGCGGATGCTGCGTGCCGTCGCGGGCATCGACGGACATGCCGGCGCCCGCGCCCAGCAGCAGGCGCCTGCCGTCCGCCGCATGGCGATCGGGGCGCAGCTCCACCTTGCCCTCCAGCACCTTCACCACCAGCGCTGGCGGCCCGGCGCGCACATTGAAGGCCGTGCCCACCACGCGGACTTGGCTGGCGCCGCTGTCCACGGTGAAGGGCCGCGAGCGGTCGGCGGCGACCTGGAAGAAGGCCTCGCCCTGGTCCAGCACCGTCTCGCGGCGGCGCGGGTAGTAGCGCACCTGCAGCCTGGAGGAAAAATTCAGCGTGACCCGCGTGCCATCGGGCAGTTCGGCCTCGCGCACCTCGCCGGGGCCGGTGGCCATCTCGATCACATGGCTTGCGTGGTTGTCCCAGGCATACCAGCCCCCGCCCAGGGCCAGCGTCGTGACCAGAGCCACCGACAGCAACGCAGGCATCAGGCCGCGGCGTGTGCGCTGACGTGCCGGCGCGGGCAAGTGGGCCTGTGTCTGCGCACGCGGCCCGCTCGCCCTGGCTTGCGGCGCAGCAGCCGCGTCGCAGGCCAGCGCCGGCCTGCGCAACTGCTGCAGGTCCAGCACCGTGCGCCCCAGGCTCTCGAAGATGCTGCGGTGCTGCGGGTCGGCGGCCAGCCAGGCGTCGAGTTCGCGCTCATCGGCGCCAGTCCAGTCGGCTTCGCGGCGGCGGGCGAAGTAGTCGGCGGCGCGGGCGTGCAGTTGCAGGCGTTTCGGGGTCAGCGTCATTCCCGGCCCTCCCCGTCCGTCGCGGCCTGCGCCAGCAGGCCCTGCATCAGGCGCATGTCTTCGGCGCTGCCGTACTGCACGCGCAGTTCGCAATAGGCCATGGCCAGCGTCACATGGTTGTGCACCATGCGGCGCGAAATGCCCATGCGCTGCGCCACCTCGGTCTGCGTGAGCCCGTCGATGCTGTGCAGCACGAAGGCCTCGCGGCGGCGCTCGGGCAGCTCGGCCATGGCCTGCTCCAGCCTGCCCAGGCGTTCGCGGTGGTGCGCCGCCTGCAAGGGGTCCGACCCCTCGCCGGCCGGCAGTTGCTGCGCCAGTTCCAGGTGTTCATCCAGCGAGACCGATTCGCGCCCCGGCGCGCCCGCCGAGCAGCGCCAGGCATCGTGCGAGACATGGCGGGCGATCACGCGCAGATAGGGTTCCTGCTCCTCGGGCGGCAGGGCCTTGCCTGAGGCCGCATAGCGCACGAAGACCTCCTGCACCGCATCCTCGGCATCCTCGCGGTTGCGCATCTGCCGGCCCAGCAGGCGGCGCAGAGGCTGGTGCCAGCGCGCATACACGCGGGCCAGCAGCGAGGGAGCGGCATCATCGTCCGCGCCTGGCACGCGCGCGCTCACGGGCAGGCTCCCGGCACGGCGGTCTGGACGCGGGCAGGCAGGCCGGCATGGGAAACGGACAGGACGAAGAAGGACGGCACGGGCGGCGATTGTACTGAGAATGGTTCTCATCAACACCTTTGCGGCCGGCACGCGCCATGCGATGCGGGCCCCGCCAATGCCTTACCGGCCCGCTGCCCCATGCAACGCCACCAGCGTGGGCACCACCCAGTGCGGCGCAGGCTGTGCCTCGTCGAAGCACTGGTCCTCGGACGGCACGGCGATGACGGTCATGCCGGCCTGCCGCGCCGCATGTGTTCCCGAGACGGAGTCTTCAAACACCAGGCAGCGCCCGGCCGGCACGCCCAGGCGTTGCGCCGCGAAGTGGTAGATGTCGGGTGCGGGCTTGCCGCGCACCACCTGCTCGGCCGAGACGATGGCGTCGAACGCCGGCCGCAGGCCCAGCGCATCCAGGGTGTGGTGGCACAAAGACAAAGGAGAGTTCGAGGCCAGCGCCACGCGCCAGCCCAGGGCGCGGCAGGCGCTCAGTGTTTCGCGCACGCCGGGCAGGGCCTGTCCATGCGCGCTGACCAGGGCCGCCACGCGCGCGACCACGCGGCTCTCCAGCTCGCGCTGGCTGGGCCCCTGCCAGGGCCGGTGGGCATACCAGTGCGCGGCAACCTGCGCCGTGGTCATGGGCGCCGTCACGCGGGACATCTCGGCCGTGATGTCGATGCCGACCTCGGCAAAGGACTCGCGCTCGGCACGCTTCCAGAAGGGCTCGGAGTCTATGAGCAGGCCGTCCATGTCGAAGATGGCGGCGCCGAATCCGGCCTGGCCAAGGCCTGCGAACGAGGGAGCGGCTTCAGGGATTTGCATGGCGCGCATGCTAGCGCAGGCGGCAAGTGAAAGCAGTTGCTGTTAGCCTGTGCCGGCTGGCGACGGATGCAGGTGCATGCGATTGCCAGCCCTTCACAATCCTTAGCGAGCCCGCAATGACCAGCCCCCTGTACACCGCCTCCATTCCCGTCCTGCAGCAGATGCTGAAGGCCCTGTCCGACGTGCTCAAAAAGGCCGAGGAACACGCCGCGCAGAAGAACATCGATCCCGACGCCCTGCTGCAGGCCCGCCTGTTCCCCGACATGTTCCCGCTGGTGCGCCAGGTGCAGATTGCTGCGGACTTCGCCAAGGGCATCGCCTCGCGCCTGGCCGGCGCCGAGGTACCTTCGTGGCCCGACACGCAGACCAGCTTTGCCGACCTGCAGGCGCTGATCGCCAAGGCGCTGGACCATGTGGGCTCGTTCGCGCCCGAGCAGTTCGCGCAAAGCGAGTCCCGCGAGATCGTGCTGCGCCCCGGCACGCCCAAGGAAAAGAAGCTGAGCGCCAGCGCCTACCTGCTGCACTACGGCCTGCCGCAGTTCTTCTTCCATGTGACCACCGCCTATGCCCTGCTGCGCCACAACGGTGTCGAGGTCGGCAAGCGCGACTACATGGGCAGCTACTGAGCGTGCCGTGGCCGGTCTGGCCAGCGCTTCACTGCGCGGCCAGATCCCGGCCCCGCGTCTCCGGCAGGCACATGGCGAACATCACCACCATCACGTAGCCGGCCGTGGCGCAGATGCCGATGGCCGTGCCCAGCGACAGGCCCAACCGGTCGCTGAACACGCCCACCAGCGCGGGGAAGGTGGCCCCGATGCCGCGGCCGAAGTTGTAGCAAAAGCCCTGGCCGGAGCCGCGCAGTTCGTTGGGGAACAGCTCGGCCAGGAAGGCTCCGGCGCCGCTGAAGATGCCCGACATGAAAAAGCCCAGCGGAAAGCCCAGCACCAGCATCCAGGCATCGGTGATGGGCAGCAGCGTATAGGCATAGGCCAGGCTGCCGGCGCCGATGGCGAACAGCGTGAAGGCCAAGCGCCGGCCCAGCCGGTCGGAAGCGTAGGCACCGCACAGATAGCCTGCAAAGGCGCCGAAGATGAACATGAACTGGTAGCCGCCCGAGCCCAGCACCGTCAGGTGGCGCTCGTTCTTCAGGAAGGTAGGCAGCCACACGGCAATGGCGTAGTAGCCGCCCTGCATGCCGGTGAACATCAGGCTGGCCAGTACCGTGGTCTTGAGCATGCCGCCCTTGAAGATGTCCAGGAAGTGCCCGCTGCGCTCGCCCCGGCCCACGGCGGCGCGGGTCTTCAGGTAGACCTCGGGGTCCTTGACGGAACGGCGGATGAACAGGATCAGCAAGGCCGGCAGCAGGCCCAGCAGGAACATGGCCCGCCATGAAATCTCGGGCGGCAGAAACGAGAACAGCGCCATGGACACCAGCACGGCCGCCCCCCAGCCTATGGCCCAGCTGCTTTGCACCAGCCCCACCGCCTTGCCACGGAAAGCCGGCCGTATGGTCTCGGCGATCAGCACCGAGCCCACGGCCCATTCGCCGCCAAAGCCCAGACCCTGCAGCGTGCGGGCCAGCAGCAACTGGCCCGGCGTCTGCGCCAGGCCGCAGGCGAAGGTGAAAAGGGCGAACACGAGGATGGTCCACTGCAGCACGCGCACACGCCCGTAGCGGTCCGCCAGAATGCCGGCCATCCAGCCGCCGATGGCCGAGGCCACCAGGGTCGAGGTGCCGATCAGGCCGACCTCGGTCTTGCTCATGCCCCACAGCGACAGCAGGATCGGCGTGACCAGAGGCAGCGTGTAGTAGTCGAAGGAATCGACCGCGTAGCCGCCGAACGAGGCCGTCAGTGCGCGTTTTTCCCGGGGTTCGAGCTGGCCCAGCCAGCTGCCCTGCGACTGTTCGCCAGCCAGGGGCTTGGCATTGTCAAGGCTTGTCATTTTTCAGTCTCCTTGCGCTTCGGTATGGAGAAGCGTTTTGCCTTCAATGGCATTGCATCGGTGATGAACCAGGCCTGGCCGGGCGGGCCCTCATCTACCACCCGGACAGACCCCTGCAGGCGGTGTGTCAGGCCGCCGTTCCGTAGCCGCCGCCCCCCGGCGTGCAGACCTCGAACACATCGCCGGGCTGCATCTGCACGGCGCCGATGTGCTCCAGCGCCTCGACCTGGCCATCGGCGCGCAGCACACGGTTGATGCCCGGCTGCCCCGGCTGGCCGCCCGCCATGCCGAAGGCCGGGTTCAGGCGTCCGTTGGACAGGATGCTGGCCGTCATGGCTTCCAGGAAGCGCACGCGCCGCACACCGCCGCTGCCCCCATGCCAGCGCCCGCTGCCGCCCGAGCCTTCGCGGATGGCATAGCTGTCCAGCATGACGGGGAAGCGGAACTCCAGCACCTCCGGATCTGTCAGGCGCGAATTGGTCATGTGCGTCTGGACGACGCTGGTGCCGTTGAACCCGCGCTCCACCCGGCCCTCGGCGTCCAGCACCGCGCCCGCGCCGCTGCCGCCGGCAATGGTTTCGTAGTACTGGTGGCGCGCATTGCCGAAGGTGAAGTTGTTCATGGTGGGCTGGCTGCCCGCCATCACGCCCAGCGCGCCGAACAGCGCATTGGTGATGCAGGTGGAGGTCTCCACATTGCCCGCCACCACCGAGGCCGGTGCATTGGGGTTGAGCATGCAGCCCTGGGGAATGATGACCTTCAAGGGCTTGAGGCAGCCCGCGTTGAGCGGGATGTCGTCGTCCACCAGCGTGCGGAACACGTACAGCACGGCCGCCATGCACACGGCGCGCGGCGCATTGAAGTTGTTGGTCTGCTGGGCGCTGGTGCCCGAGAAGTCGATGACCGCGCTGCGGCCCGCCGTATCCACGGTGACGGCCACGCGGATCTGCGCGCCGTTGTCCAGCGGCAGCGTGAACTGCCCGTTCCTGAGCCGCGTGATGACGCGGCGCACCGACTCCTCGGCGTTGTCCTGCACATGGCCCATGTAGGCCTGCACCACGGGCAGGCCGAACTGGGCCACCATCTTGCGCAGCTCCTGCACGCCTTTTTCATTGGCCGCGATCTGGGCCTTCAGGTCGGCCAGGTTCTGGTGCGGGTTGCGGCTCGGGTACTCGCCGCTTTGCAGCAGCTCGACCATCTCCTGGCCGCGCAGCACGCCGCGATCGACCAGCTTGAAGTTGTCGATCTGCACGCCCTCTTCCTCGATGCGCGTGGAAAACGGCGGCATGGAACCGGGCGTGATGCCGCCCACGTCGGCATGGTGGCCCCGGCTGCCCACGTAGAAGGTGGGGGAGGCCTCGTCGGCCACGTACACGGGCGTGATGACCGTGATGTCGGGCAGGTGGGTGCCGCCCTGGTAGGGGTCGTTGAGCACATAGACATCGCCCTGGGCCATGCGCCCGGCGTTCTTGCGGATCACCGTCTGGATGCTCTCGCCCATGGAGCCCAGGTGCACAGGCATGTGCGGCGCATTGGCGATGAGGTGGCCCTCGGCATCGAACAGCGCGCAGCTGAAGTCCAGCCGTTCCTTGATGTTCACCGAGTAGGCCGTGTTCTGCAGCTGCAGGCCCATCTGCTCGGCGATGTTCATGAACAGGTTGTTGAAGACCTCCAGCAGCACCGGGTCCACCGAGGTGCCGGCCGCGTACTCGGCCTTGCGCGCGACCACGCGGTCCAGCACCAGATGGTCCAGCGCCGTGAGCCGCGCCAGCCAACCGGGCTCGACCACCGTGGTGGCATTGCGCTCGGCGATGATGGCCGGGCCGGGAATGGCATCGCCGGGCCGCAGGTCCTCGCGCACCACCAGGGCCGCGTCGTGCCAGGCACCGTCGGAGTAGATGCGCACGGTTTCGCGGCGCGGATGCTCGCGCGGCGGATGCTCCTGCAGCACCGGCTCGCTGGGCGCATCGCCCGCAATCACGGCTTCGACGGAAACGGCTTCCACCACCAGGCCCTTGCCCGCCATCAGGAAGGCGAACCGCTGGCGATAGGCCGACTCGAAGGCCGCCTGGATGTCATCCAGCCCGCCGAAGGGCACGGCCAGGGCGGAATCCGTGCCCTCATAGCGCACATGCACGTTGTAGCGTACCTGCACGGGACTGGCGCCAACCTGCTGGCGCTCAAGCTCGGCCTTGGCCGCGTCGCCCAGCGAATCCAGCGACTCCGCGATCAGCGGCAAGGCCGCAGCAGACAGCGCCACCTCCATCGCCTGTTCACGGATGACGGTCTGGTCCGCCAGGCCCATGCCGTAGGCGCTGAGCACGCCGGCCAGCGGATGCACGAACACACGGGTCATGCCCAGGGCATCGGCCACCAGGCAGGCATGCTGGCCACCCGCACCGCCAAAGCACTGCAGCGTGTAGCGCGTCACGTCATAGCCGCGCGCCACGCTGATCTTCTTGATGGCGTTGGCCATCTGCTGCACGGCGATGCGGATGAAGCCTTCGGCCACTTCCTCGGGCCTGCGCCCCGTCTGCACCGCCAGCTCATCGAAGCGCGCCCGCACGGCCTCGCCATCGAGCCGCTCGTTGGCGGCCGGGCCGAACACGCTGGGGAAGTAGCGGGGCTGGACCTTGCCCACCATCACGTTCGCATCGGTCACGGCCAGGGGCCCACCACGGCGGTAGCTCACGGGGCCGGGGTTGGCACCCGCGCTCTCCGGTCCCACGCGAAAGCGCGAGCCGTCATAGGCCAGTACCGAGCCGCCACCGGCGGCCACCGTGTGGATGCTCATCATCGGCGCGCGCATGCGCACACCGGCCACCTGGGTCTCGAACTCGCGCTCGAAGGCGCCAGCGTAGTGGCTGACGTCGGTGGAGGTGCCGCCCATGTCGAAGCCGATGACCTTGTCGTGCCCGGCCAGCCCCGCCGTGCGGGCCATGCCCACGATGCCGCCGGCCGGCCCGCTCAGGATGGCATCCTTGCCCTGGAAGCTGCCCGCATCGGCCAGCCCGCCGGAGGACTGCATGAAAAACAGCCGCACGCCCGGCATCTCGCCAGCGACCTGCTGTACATAGCGGCGCAGGATGGGCGAGAGGTAGGCATCGACCACCGTGGTGTCGCCCCGGCTCACGAACTTCATCAGCGGGCTGGTCTCGTGCGAGGTGCTGATCTGCGTGAATCCCGCCTGCCGCGCAATGCGCGCCGCAATCTGCTCGTGCCGCATGTAGCGGTAGCCATGCATGAAGACGATGGCCACGCTGCGCAGGCCCCGGGCATGGGCCTGCATCAGCGCGGTGTGCAGGTGCAGCACGTCCAGTTCCTGCTGCACTTCCCCACGGGCATCCACGCGCTCAAGCGCCTCCACCACCTCGCTGTACAGCAGCTCGGGCAGCTGGATATGCCGGTCGAACAGGCGCGGGCGGTTCTGGTAGGCAATGCGCAGCGCATCACGAAAGCCCCGCGTGGTCACCAGCAGCGTGGGCTCGCCCTTGCGCTCCAGCAGCGCATTGGTGGCCACCGTGGTGCCCATCTTCACGCACTCCACAAGGTCCGGCGTGACCGGCTCGCCGGGCTTGAGGCCCAGCAGGTGGCGGATGCCGGCCACGGCCGCATCACGGTACTGCTCGGGGTTTTCCGACAGCAGCTTGTGCGTGGCCAGGCTGCCATCGGGCCGCTTGCCCACGATGTCGGTGAATGTGCCGCCGCGGTCTATCCAGAATTGCCAGCGCCTGTCATGGGGAGTGGAGCGTTCTTGCATGGTGTCGGAACCCGTTTGTCTCGAAGTTGAAGTCAGGAAAACCGTGGCCTGGAGCACGGCCCTCCGCCGGTGCCCACCACTGGCGTCCAATCTAAAAGTGCACCTGGACCGCGTCCATCGAGAAGTTTTCGCCCCCTCTGTTCACGAAAACTGAACAGGAGCGGCCCCTTGCCGGCCGGCGACGCAAAGAAAAAGGCCCGCCGAAGCGGGCCGCAAGCCAGGCAGCCAGGCAGGCAGGCAGGCCGTCAGAACGCGGCCAGATGGCTGTTGCGCAACTCCGTCACCAGCATGTGGCCCGGCTCGTGCGTGATGGCGAATGGCAGGGCCGCCGAGCGTATGGCCTGCTGGGGCGTCACGCCGCAGGCCCAGAACACGGGGATCTCCCCGGGTTTGAGCGCCATGGGCTCGCCGAAGTCCGGCCGCTCGATATCGGCAATGCCTATCTGCGCGGGGTCGCCCAGGTGCACAGGCGCCCCATGCACGCTGGGAAAGCGCGAAGTCACCTGGATCGCACGGATGGCCTGGGCGGCCGTCATGGGCCGCATGCTGACCACCATCCGGCCACCGAACCGGCCCGCCTGGCCGTTGGCAATGTCGGTGATGAACATGGGAGCGCCCCGGCCCTCGTCGATATGGCGCACGGGCACGCCGGCGTCGCGCAGCGCGTCCTCGAAGGAATAGGAGCAGCCGATGACGAAGCCCACCAGGTCGTCGCGCCACAGGCCCGTGAGGTCATTCACCTGCTCGGCCCTGTGACCATCGCGAAACACCCAGTACGAGGGCAGGTCGGTCTTCAGATCGATATCGCCGAGCTCGGGCACGCGGCTGCTGCCGGGCTCGGTCACGCCGATCAGCGGGCAGGACTTGGGGTTCAGCCGGGCAAAGCGCAGGAACTCCTCGCTGCACTCGCGCGGCAGTATCGCCAGGTTGCCCTGGGTGTAGCCGGGGCACTGCCCGGCCGTCTGCCCGCGAAAGCGTCCGGCGCGCACCTCCTGGCGGAATTCGGTCGGATGGGTCCAATGCGTCATGGGGGAGCCTCTATTGAATGGAGATGCCCCCCAATGTAAAAAGCAGCAGGCCACCGGTCCACTCAGGAATTGTGCGCAGCCTCCCCCAGGAAAACTGAACAGCCACTGCAGCCCGCGCAGCCTCCCCATGAACATCCGTTTTCTTGAAACTTTTGTGCTGCTGGCACGCATCGGCAGCGTGCGCCGCGTGGCCGAACTGGTGCACGCCAGCCCCGGCGCCGTCTCCATGCGCATACGCGGGCTGGAGTCGGACCTGGGCGTGACCCTGTTCCACTGGGACCGCAAGACGCTGCAGATCACCGATGCCGGCGCCCGCTTGCTGCGGCATGCGGAAGCCGTCATCGAAGCCACACGCACCCTGGAGCGTGCCGCCAGGTCCGACGACGCCATCGGCTGCCGCCTGCGGGTCGGCGTGCTGGAGACGGCGGTACACACCTTCCTGCCCGAATTCGTCAAGGCGATGGGCGCCAGCCTGCCGCACATCGAGCTGGACCTGACCGTCGATCTGAGCACCCACCTGTCGGAGCAGATGATGCGGCGCGACCTGGACCTGATCGTGCGCACCGGCAGCGGCGTGGACCCCCAGTTCGCCGTGGTCGAGAACCTGCTGGAAGTACCCGTGCACTGGATTGCCAGGCGGGGCCTGGTGCCCAGGAAGGATGGACTGCACAAGGCGCTGGGCAAGCAATTGCTGACCCAGATGCGCGGCACCGGCCCCTACGAGCAGGCCGTGGCCATGGCACAGCAGCTGGCCGTGCAAAGCGGCATGGTCTCCAGCGACCTGCGCATCTCGGGATCGCCCTCGCTGGCGGCCCTGGTCTCGCTGGTGCGCGAGGGCCTGGGCGTCGCCATCATGCACGGCATGCTGGTGGCGCCGCAGCTCGAAAGCGGGGAGCTGGTGGAGCTGGAGCTGCCCACGCCGCCCTCCTTTCGCATCACCACCTGGTACCCCAAGAGCCCGCCGCCCGGCGTCACCGACACCGCCCAGGTGCTGCGCCGGGTCTGCAAAAGCTACTGCAAGCGGGTCAGCCCGCATCTGGCGCGGTACATCGGCTAGGGCGCGGATGCCGGCGGCGGCTCCTGCCCATGCAGCAGCGCCAGAAAGCTGGCGGCCGCCTGGCTCAGCGGCCGGTCGCGGCGCACCAGGCTGCCGTAGGCCTGCAGGTTGCGGCGCATGCGATAGGGCAGGATGCGGACCATGCCGTGCTCGGCGCTGTCCCGGGCCACGGCCTGCGGGATCACGGCGATCAGGTCGGAGTTGCGCACCAGGTTCATGGTGGTGAGGATGGAGCCCGTCTCGATCAGGCCGCGCGGCAGCGCCAGGCCATGGGCCTGGAATTCCTGGTCGATCAGTGCGCGCATGGGACTGCCGGGCGGCTGCAGCACCCAGCCATGGGCCTGCAGCTGCGCAAAGCCCACGCTGCGGGCACGCGCCAGCGGATGGTTGCAGCCCACGATGATGGACAAGGCCTCGTCATCAATCGTGCGGAACAGATGGGCGGGATCGGCCTGTCCGGTCTGCCGGCCCACCACCACCTCCAGCACGCCGTCCTGCAACTGGGCCAGCAGCCGGTCGCTGGTGTCCACGGCCACCTCGATGGCCAGCAGCGGCCACTGGCGCTTGAGCGCCAGCAGCGCCTGTGTCAGCCGCCCCGGCGAGGCCGCCATGATGCTGCCCACGGCCAGCCGCCCCGCACAGCCCTCGCGCAGTTCCTGCAGCTCGCGGTTCAGCGCCTCCATGCCGCCGCGCAGATGGCGGAAGTAGCCCGTCACGCGCTCGCCCGCCGCGTTCAGCTGCAGGCCGCGCCCCACGCGGTCGAACAGGGTCAGGCCCAGCGCGCTTTCCAGCTCATGCAGCATCTTGGTGGCGGCCGGCTGGCTCAGTCCCAGCTCGGCTGCGGCGCCGCGCAGCGTGCCCTTCTGGTCGATGGCCAGCATCAGCGCCACCTGCCGCATGCGCAGGCGGTTGAGCAGTTGCGGCGTGCTGTCCCTGCGGTCGATGGAGCCCATAGGAATATCCCGTGAATTGATTACCCAAGGTTATTGATTCATCAGTAACTTTCAGTTTACGGCAATCAATCATCTGCCTAGCATGGGTCCACAACAAAAGCACCGGAGACAAGACATGCAACGCCGCCCCCTGCTGCTGGCCGCAGCTGCCCTGCTGCCCGCCATCGCCCTGGCCCAAACCCCGCCGGACTGGCCCACGCGGCCTGTGCGCATGCTTGTGGGCTCGGCCCCGGGCGGCGGCACCGACGCCATGGCCCGTGCCGTGGCCGACCGGCTGGCGCCGCTGCTGCGCCAGCCGGTGATCGTGGAAAACCGCCCCGGCGTCTCCAACACCCTGGCCGTGGACATGACGGCCAAGTCCACGGACGGGCACACCATGGTGATGGGCGTCGTCACGGCCCATGCCATTGCCCCGCACCTGCTCAAGCTGGGCTACGACAGCAACCGCGACCTGGTGCCCGTGGCCTATGTGGGCGCAGTGCCCAATGTGCTGGTGGTGGGCAACAACCTGCCCGCCAACTCGGTGCAGGAACTGGTTGCCCTGGCCCGCAAGGAGCCCGGCAGGATCAACTTCGCCAGCAGCGGCACGGGCAGCACCCAGCACATCGCGGCCGAGATGTTCAAGGACGCGGCCGGCATTGAACTGACCCACGTGCCCTACAAGGGCAGCGCCGCCGCCCTGGTGGATCTGGTCAGCGGCCAGGTGCAGATGAGCTTCGACACCATGCCTTCGGTGATCGGCCAGATCAAGGCCGGCAAGCTGCGCGCCCTGGGCGTGACATCGCACCGGCGCAACGCCCAGCTGCCCCAGGTGCCCACGCTGGCCGAGGCCGGCCTGCCCGGCGTGGAGATAGGCGCCTGGTACGGCATCTACATGCCAGCGGCCACACCCCGAGCCGTGCAGGCCCGGGTGCACGACGAGGTCAACAAGGTGCTGGCCATGCCCGAGACGCGCACGCGCCTGGAGGCCGTGGGCGCCGAACTGCAGCCCATGGGCCAGGCGGAGTTCATCGCCTTGCACAACGCCGAGTACCAGCGCTTTGGCGAAATCATCCGCAAGAACCACATCAAGATCGACTGAGCCGCACATGCCCGCATCCGAACTTCCCGTCGTCGCCCTGACCCTGGGCGATCCCGCCGGCATAGGCGCCGAACTGATCGCACGCCTGCTGGCGCGGCCCGAGGCCATGCAAAAGGCCAACATCGTGCTGGCCGGCGACCCCTGGCTGTGGCAGCAGGGCCAGCGCATCGCGGGCCTGCAGGTGTCCACCGCGCCCATCGCCAGCATGGCCCATGCACGGGGCCGCACCGACACAGCCCTGCCCGCCTTCCTGGCCATGGACACGGTGGCCCCCGATGCCGTGCACCAGGGCCGTGCCGAAGCCGCAGGCGGGCGCTCGGTGCTGCAGGTGCTGGACCGGTGCATGGACGCGGCCCAGGCCGGCCAGATCGACGCCATCTGCTTTGCGCCGCTCAACAAGCAGGCCATGAAGCTGGGCGGCCTGCGCCATGAGGACGAGCTGCACCACTTTGCCGAGCACCTGGGCGTCACCGGCTATTTCTGCGAATTCAATACGCTGGGCGATCTGTGGACCTCGCGCATTTCGTCGCATGTGCCGCTCAGGGACGTGGCCGGCTATCTGAGCCAGGAGCGCATCGCGCAGGCGGCCGAGCTGATCTACCGCGCGCTGCTGGCCAGCGGCATGGCAGCCCCCAAGGTGGCGGTGGCGGGCTTCAACCCGCACAACGGCGATGGCGGCACCTGCGGGCGCGAGGAGATCGACATCATCGCGCCGGCCGTGCGCGCGCTGCAGGCCCGCGACTGGCCTACGCCCGATCCGTTCCACGGCCCCTTCCCGGCCGACACCATCTTCCTGAAGGCCCAGGCCGGCGAGTACCAGGCCATCGTGACCATGTACCACGACCAGGGCCAGATCGCCATCAAGCTGCTGGGCTTCTCGCGCGGCGTGACCGTGCAGGGCGGCCTGCCGATCCCCATCACCACGCCGGCCCATGGCACGGCCTATGACATCGCGGGCCAGGGCCGGGCCAGCGTGGAGGCCACCTGGCAGGCCTTTCTGATCGCCTGCCGCATGGGCGCCGCGCGCCTGCCCTGACTGACTTCACACCCTCGCCATCACCATCATGAAAATCAAATCCGTCCGCGCCCGCGTCTACGAATGGCAAGGCAAGACCGTGCCGCCCCAGGGCAACTTCTGCTCCAACGCCATGGACCTGCTCTATGCGCCGCAGGAGACCATGTCCACCTTCCGCTTCCATTCCTGGACGGTGGTGGAGATCGAGACCGACGACGGCATCGTCGGCCTGGGCAACGTGGCGCTGGCACCGCGCATCGCCAAGGCCATCATCGACGAGTACCTGGCGCCCCTGGTCGTCGGCCACGACCCGTGGGACTACGAATACCTGTGGCAGCGCATGTACCGCGCCACGCACGCCTGGGGCCGCAAGGGCGTGACCATGGCCGCCATCTCGGCCGTGGACCTGGCCATCTGGGACATCCTGGGCAAGAGCGTGAACAAGCCTGTGTTCAAGCTGCTGGGCGGGCGCACCAAGGAAAGGATTCCCTGCTACTACAGCAAGCTCTACCGCACCGACCTCAAGGCCATGCAGGAAGAGGCGCAAAAATTCCTGGACCAGGGCTTCAAGGCCTTCAAGATGCGCTTCGGCTACGGCCCGGCCCATCTGCAGGAAGGTGTGCGCGAGAACCTGCGCTCGGTCGAGGCCGTGCGCGAGGTCATAGGCTACGACTGCGACCTGATGCTGGAGTGCTACATGGGCTGGAACCTGGAGTACGCCAGGCGCATGCTGCCCAAGCTGGAGAAGTTCGAGCCGCGCTGGCTGGAGGAGCCCGTGATCGCCGACGACATCGACGGCTACGCCGAACTCAACCGGCTCACCAGCATTCCGATCTCGGGCGGCGAGCACGAGTTCAGCCTCTACGGCTTCAAGCAACTGCTCGACAAAAAGGCCGTCAGCGTCGTGCAGTACGACACCAACCGCGTGGGCGGCATCACGGCCGCGCACAAGATCAATGCGCTGTGCGAGGCGTTCAGCGTGCCCGTCATCCCGCATGCGGGCCAGATGCACAACTACCACCTGACCATGAGCACGCTGGCCTCGCCCATGGCCGAGTACTTCCCCATCTTCGACGTGGAGGTGGGCAACGAGCTGTTCTGGTACATCTTCGACGGCGAGCCCGTGGCCGAGAACGGTTTCCTGCAGCTCAGGGACGATGTGCCGGGCCTGGGCCTCACGCTCAAGACCGAGTACCTGGACCAGTTCCGCATCGTCGAATGAGGGAGCACGCCATGCCCGGAATTTCTCGGCCGCGCTACAGCGGCATCTTCCCCGTGGTACCCACCACCTTTCACGAGGACGGCACGCTGGACCTGGCCAGCCAGAAGCGTTGCCTGGACTTCATGATCGACTCGGGCGTGGACGGCCTGTGCATCCTGGCCAACTTCTCCGAGCAGTTCCTGCTGGCCGATGACGAGCGCGAGGTCCTCACGCGCACGGCGCTGGAGCATGTGGCGGGCCGCGTGCCCGTGATCGTCACCACCACGCACACCTCGTCGCGAGTGTGCGCCGAGCGAAGCCGCCGCGCGCAGGACATGGGTGCGGCCATGGTGATGGTCATGCCGCCCTACCACGGCGCCACCTTCCGCTTCGGCGAGCCCCAGATCCAGGGCTTCTTCCAGGCCGTGTCCGATGCCATCGCCATTCCCATCATGGTCCAGGACGCGCCGGCCGCAGGCACGCCGCTGTCCCCCGCCTTCCTCGCGCGCATGGCCCGCGAGATCGAGCAGGTCTGCTACTTCAAGATGGAAACCGCAGGCGCCGCCGGCAAGCTGCGCGAGCTCATCGCCCTGGGCGGCGAGGCCATCGAAGGCCCCTGGGATGGCGAGGAAGCCATCACACTGCTGGCCGACCTGGAGGCCGGCGCCACGGGCTCCATGACGGGCGGCGGCTTTGCCGACGGCATACGCCCCATCATCGAAGCGCACAGAAACGGCGACCCCGACACCGCATTCGCCCTCTACCAGCGCTGGCTGCCCCTGATCAACCACGAAAACCGCCAGGCCGGCTTCCTGGCCGCCAAGGCGCTGATGAAGGCCGGCGGCGTGATCGCCTGCGACGCGCCGCGCGCGCCCTGGCCGCCCATGCACCCCGAGGTGCGCCGCCAGTTGCTGGACATTGCACGGCGGCTCGATCCGCTGGTGCTGCGCTGGGGGCGCTGAGGTTCCAAGGCCCCGCAAATAGCTATCTCGGGGCCTCCACGATCCCCGACACATTCAGCACATACATCTGCCGCTGGTGCTCGTGCACGGAGTCGATGCAGACCTGGCGCCCGTCACGGCTCCAGCGCGGGTGCAGGTCGCAGCGGTTTTCCTTGCTGAGATCGGGCGAGGCGTAGAAGCTGCCCAGGTCGTGGCGCTCGCCCGTGTGCATGTCGTACAGGAACAGGAAGCGCTCGTGCGTGCGGTCGTCGGGGTAGGTATCGCTGAGCAGCCAGCGCGTGTCCACGGGCGAGAAGCTCATGTGGCCGTTCTCCACCAGCACGCCTGCGCCCACCACTTGCACGTCACCACCCTCCACATCGTCATAGAGGTGATAGTGGATCTCCCCGGCATGCGGGCCCCACACAATGATGTGGCTGTCGTCCTGCCATAGCGGATGCGAGATCTGGTATTCGGACTTTTCGTAGTCGAACGTGCCCACGGCCATCGGGTCGAAGTCGGCGGCCAGCTGGGGCAGCGGATGGTCCGAGCATTCGAGCAGGCGCATGTCGGAGCCGTCGGGCGCCATGGTGATGAGGCGGTGCAGAAAGCAGGTTTCGTCCTTGACGCGTTCGGTCCAGCGGTGCAGGAACAGGATGCGCGATGACGACGGGTTGACCTCGATATGGCTGACCCAGTGGATGGCCTTGTCCATCGATGTGCGGTGATGAAAGGCCTTGAGCCGCGCATAGCTGGCCAGCAGCCTTGCCTCGCCCGTCGCGACCTCCATGCGCCAGATGCCGTCGTCCTCGGGCGCCAGGGGCAAGGCGAAGGGACCACCCTCTTCGCTATAGCCAATGGTTTCGTGCGTGATGTAAAGGCGACGGTAGTCCACGCACAGCGCCCAGGCGCTGCTGGGCGCCACCACATACACAGGCATGGGCAGCATGCGCCGCGCGCCGCTGTCCACATCGATGACCACGGAGCCGAACCCCGGATAGCGCCCCCCGGAATCTGCCGTCCTGTCGTTGTGGATCAGTTGGCGGCCCGCCAGCCCGTCCAGCCACTGCAGCTGGCTGCCCATCTGCCAGTTCCAGGCGCCTGTCTCGCCCACGGCGTGGAAGCGGTCGCCATTTTCGGTATCGAAGTAGCCGATGGACGCCCGCGCCTGGGGCGTGAGGTACTGGTCCATCCACGGCGTTTGCTGCGCCAGCACCAGGCGATTGCTGCGGTCCCAGCTGGACTTGTTGTAGTAGCCGAAGAAGTGGTGCTGGCGGCCATCGCCCAGGCGACGGCAGGGGACGAAGGATGCGGGGGTGTTCGAAGTCATGGAGCGTTTCATTGGGCGGAGATGTGGCCTTCGGCGATCACGCGGTCCCAACGCTGCTTTTCGCGGGCAACGAAGGATTGCGCCTCAGGCAGGCTGTTGGCGACGGCGCTCATGCCCTGCTCTTGCAGGCCCTTGCGGAACTCGGGCGTGGCCACGACCTTTCGGATGTCGTCATTGAGCTTTTTGACGATGGCCTC
The DNA here is from genome assembly GCF_001622915.1 of Delftia sp. GW456-R20. Classification (NCBI taxonomy): domain Bacteria; kingdom Pseudomonadati; phylum Pseudomonadota; class Betaproteobacteria; order Burkholderiales; family Comamonadaceae; genus Delftia; species Delftia sp. GW456-R20. The sequence continues at coordinate 123,095 of NZ_LWCN01000001.1, forward strand.
GGGCACCTTGGAGGAGACGGCCACCGTGGTCCAGGAGGTGGCCACATAGTCCTTGAGCCCGGACTCGGCCGCCGTGGGCACGTCCGGCAGGGCCGGCAGTCGCTGGCTGCCCGTGACGGCCAACGCCTTGAGCTTGCCGCCGCGTATGTGCGACAGCACCGTGGGCGGGTTCTCGAACATGAGCTGGATTTGGCCGCCCAGCAGGTCGTTGAGCGCGGCCGAGCTGCCGCGATAAGGCACGTGCACGATGGGCGCGCCTGCCTGCAGCTTGTACAGCTCGCCCATCATGTGCACGGACGAGCCCACGCCGGCCGAGCCGAAGTTGACCGTGCCAGGCGCCTTTTTGGCCAGCGCTGTCAGCTCGGCCAGGTTGCTGGCGGGAAGGCTGGGCGTGGCCACCACCACATGCGGCATCTCGGCCAGCACGGTCACCACGCGCAGATCCTTTGCCGGGTCATAGGCCAGCTTGCCGTACACGCCATAGGCGGCATGCAGGCCGATGGAGCCCACCATCAGCGTGTAGCCGTCGGCCGGCTGATCGGCCACATATCGGCCTCCCAGATGACCGCCCGCGCCGGGTTTGTTTTCCACCACCACCGGCTGGCCCCAGAGCCGGCTCAGGCGGTCGGCCAGCATGCGTGCCTGCACGTCGGAGCTGCCGCCTGCAGTGAACGGCACGATGATGCGCAGCTGCCGGCCGGGCTGGGGAAAGCCGTCCTGTGCCAGGGCGGCTGCCGGCACCATGCCCGCCACGACGGCGGCGATTACTGCGGCGGCCGTGCGACGTGCTGTTGTCTTGTTCATGGAATCCTTTCGACGGCGCTGCCGCGCCTGGGCAATCGATGCAATGGAGGCAGTGTAGAAAGCCTGTCATCTTTGGAAAAATGCATTTTTCCGTGGCCTCTATACAGAAAAGATATACATTGCCAGCCACCCCGAGCAGGACCGAATCGCCATGTCCAGACCCCTGAGCGCCCGAGAGATCGAGGCCTTCCGTGCCGTCATGCAGACCGGCACCACCACGGCCGCCGCGCGGCTGCTGCACACCACGCAGCCTTCGGTCAGCCGGCTGCTGGCCCAGATGCAGGCGGCCGCAGGGCTCAAGCTGTTCGACATGCACAAGGGCCGCCTGCGCCCCACGGCCGAGGCCGTGGAACTGTTCGCCACCGTGCAGCAGCATTTCCTGGGGCGCGAGCGCATAGAGCGCGACCTGGCCGCACTGCGCCAGTCCGGCGCCGGCACGCTGCGCATAGGCTGCACGCCGGCCCTGGGCCTGAGCGTGATCCCGGCCGTGGTGCGCAGCTTCGCGCAGCGCTACCCGGGCACCCACATCAGCCTGCAGACCCTGGGCTCCACGCCCTTGCGCGAGGGCCTGCTGCATGGCCACTTCGACCTGGTGGTCAGCACCATGGCGCTGAGCACGCCCGAGCTGGATGCCACCGTGCTGCACCGCAGCCGCGCCGTCTGCGTCATGCACCCGGACCATGCGCTGGCCACGCGCACGCGGCTGCATGTGCGCGACCTGCAGGGCCAGCTGCTGCTGACCCTCAACGCCGATGACGATATCTGCCTGCAACTGCGCCACACCATGCAGGAACACGGAATAGAAGCCGGCTCCACCATGGAGACCACCTACTCCTCCACCATCTGCAGCCTGGCTGCACAGGGGCTGGGGCTGGGCGTGGTCAACCCCTACGTGGCCTCGGTGTTCGCGCGCGACCTGCGTGTGCTGCCACTGCTTCCAGCCTGCGCGGTGGAGGTGGTGCTGGCCCTGCCGCCCCAATACGCGCCCACCGAAAGGGCTGACTGCTTCGTGCAGTTGCTGCGCGAGCAATTGCACGCCTATCCGCAGGCCCGCACGCCCTAAAATTGCGGCCGATTGGAGACAAGCGGTTTGCAAACGAGTACCCACGAGCCCATGCTCACCCCCGCCGAGCGCGAGGCCATCAATTCCGGCCAGTGGTTCTGCAGCCTTTCGCCCTCGCTGCGCCATGACATCCTGCGCCAGACCACGGTCCGGCGGCTCAAGGACGGGGCACTGATCTATGCACGCGGCGATGTGCCGCACAGGTGGTATGCCTGTGCGCAGGGCGCCGTGCGCATGAGCTCGACCAGCCTGTCGGGTCGGCAGACCACGCTGGCCTATGTGGAGCCGGGTGCCTGGTTCGGTGCCATGTCCACCTTTCTTGACGAGCCCCGCACGCGCGATGCCTATGCCCATGGCGACACCACGCTGCTGTGCGTGGACAAGGACAGCTTTCACGCCATCCTGGCCACGCATGTGGAGTTCTACGACGCCCTGCTGCGCCTGCAGGCCCACCGCATACGCCAGACCTACGGGCTGGTGGAAGACCTCAACACCCTGCCCCTGCGCGCACGCCTGGCCAAGCAGTTGCTGCACCTGTCGCGCAGCTACGGCACACAGGTGCTGGACGACCCGCGCGAGCTGCGCATAGGCCTGCAACTGGTGCAGGAGGAGCTGGCCCAGTTGCTGGGCGCCTCGCGCCAGCGCGTGAACCAGGAACTCAAGCGCATGGAGCGCGACGCCTGCATTCGCGTGGAAGCCCAGGGCCTGGTGGTCAGGGATCTGGTGGCCCTGCAGACCATCGTGCGCGAGGCCAGCCTGGCCGGCGCCTGAGGCCGGCGCCGGTTCAGCGGCGCCAGTCGATTCTTGCCGGGCGGCCCGGCAGATGCAGCGCAGCCGTTGCAGCAGGCGCCTCGGCCAGCAACCGGCCCTTGCGGAACACCTTCAGGCGCGTGGCGCGCAGCCGTATCGCCTCGGCCGCATCGCGCGCCTGCAGCAGCACGAAGCTGGCATCGCAGCCGGCCTCGATGCCATAGCCGTCCAGGTGCATCACACGCGCCGCGCGCGTGGTCACGGCGTCGAAGCAGTCGCGCATGCCGTCCTGGCTGGTCATCTGCGCCACATGCAGGCCCATGTGGGCGACCTCCAGCATGTCGCCCGAGCCCATGCCGTACCAGGGGTCCATCACGCAGTCATGGCCGAAGGCCACGTTGACGCCTGCGGCCAGCAGCTCGGGCACGCGCGTCATGCCGCGGCGCTTGGGATAGCTGTCCTGGCGGCCCTGCAGCGTGATGTTGATCAGCGGATTGGCAATCACGGCCACGCCACTTTCTGCGATCAGCGGCAGCAGCTTGCTCACGTAATAGTTGTCCATGCTGTGCATGGAGGTGCAGTGCGAGCCCGTGACGCGGCCCTGCAGTCCCAGGCGCTGCGCCTCGAAGGCCAGGGTTTCGATGTGGCGCGACAGCGGGTCGTCGGACTCGTCGCAGTGCATGTCCACCAGCAGGCCGCGCTCGGCCGCCAGCTCGCACAGCAGCCTGACGCTGTCGGCACCCTCGGCCATGGTGCGCTCGAAGTGGGGAATGCCGCCCACCACGTCCACGCCCTTGTCCAGCGCCCGCCGCAGGTTGGCGACGCCGCCGGGCGAGCGCAGCACGCCGTCCTGCGGAAACGCCACCAGCTGCAGGTCGATATAGGGAGCCACCTGGCGCTTGACCTCCAGCAACGCATCGACGGCCAGCAGGCGGGCATCGCTGGTATCCACATGGCTGCGGATGGCCTGCAGCCCCTTGGCCGCCGCCCAGTCGCAATACTCCAGCGCGCGCGAGATCAGCGCCTCGGCCGTGAGCAGCGGCTTGAGCTCGCCCCACAGCGCAATGCCCTCCAGCAGCGTGCCGCTGCGGTTGACGCGCGGCAGACCGTGGCTCAGCGTCGCATCCATGTGGAAATGCGGATCGACGAAGGGCGGCGACACCAGCTGGTGCTGTGCATCGATGACCTGATGGGCAGGCGCCGAAAGACCGGCCGCGACCTCGACGATGCGCCCGCCCTGCACGGCGATGGACATGTCCTGGCGGCCGTCGGGCAGCGTGGCGTGAATGACGAGTAGATCAAGCATCTGCGTATTCTGCGGGCATGGCCGCGCCCCCGCAGACTTGCCTGACCACGCTGAATGGCCTGCCAGCGGTCAGACCGAAAGCGCAAGGGATCAGGGGGAACTACTGGTAGCTGATGGTGAAGGTCGCCGCCGCATTGGCACTGCCTATGGTCACGTTCTCTTCGGTCTTGACATAGCGCGCCGTCAGCGGGATATCCAACCGCTCCTGCCCGTAGGCAACAGACCCTGCAAACCATTGATTCCTGTTGCCGGCGGCATTGGAGTCCGGGCCAAAGCCCAGTATCTGGTCATCCTTGCGGATCTGCACACCCACACCTTTTGCCACCGAGGTTTTCGACAGGGTCAGAGCATTGCCGATATTTCCAGGATTTGCCACATCCGTCAGGGTGACATAGGCGTTGGTCAACGAACCTGGGATGCCGCCCTTGCACAACAACGAGATGAGGAAGGAGCGGGGAGCACCGGTTGAGCCGATTGAGGTGAGTTTTTGAGTGACAGTCTGGGCCATGCGCACGGGCTCCGGCGCCTGTGGGGTACAGGTGGGCACCTTGGGCCGGAGGACGACGGGCGAGGAAAAGCTGTATTGAGCGAGAAGCTGGCCAAATGCATCAGTCGCGCGTTCGTACAGGAAATCGCTGTCCAGCACGCCACCTGCAGTGATATCGCCATCTGTGGTCTTGATCAACTCAACTGTGACAACGGAATATTGATATGCAAAAGATCCGGGGTGATTGGAATACTGCGCAGTACTTACAGGCGCAGCACCATATCCAGACGAAACCCTGATTCCAATACCTTCGACTGTCGTCGGGTATATATTATTGACTGGTGTAGATTTACCTACAATATAGCCCGTGACCATTGGACTACAATTCATCAATCTAGCGCCAACCCCATTACTCATTACCGCTATAGCGGTTTTTGAGTAAATCACCGTGTTCTTGGCCACATTGGGATTGAATTCTGGAGGATTGAAATTACTGAACATATACTTGTAATAGCCTGACCCATCACTTGTATCTATAATTGCGCATGCGGACCATGCGGAGGTGGCCATCATTGCCAAAATAAATATCATGACAGCCTTGTTTATTCTGCAAAAAGCACCTATGAATATATGCATTTTGAATACCTCCGGATAATGAAAAAATTCCAAGGCCGCATTTCCTTGGAAAATTTTCAATCGTAGACATCTTTCATCCGAGATGAAATCAGATCAATCTGATTCAAGGTCTGCCCGGTGCCATGAAGGTCGTGGCGAGGCAGGCCCCATCACGTCAACGGCCCCGCATGCCGATACGCTGGCCGAAGCCAGGGCTGACAGCCGCGCTGCCGAATCGCCTGAAAAACACCCAAGCGCAATCGCGCATCAAAATAGGGGCTGACTGCTGCGGCAAGGGCATGATTTTTCGGGTGAACAGGCTGGCAACCACCACAAGAGCAACCATCGAAAATCACGCAATCATTTGATTTAATTGGATTTATTTATGCAAATCGCCACCTGGAACGTCAACTCCCTGTCCGTGCGCCTGCCGCAGGTGCTGGCCTGGCTGCAGGCCAACCCTGTCGATGCGCTGGCTCTGCAGGAACTCAAGCTCACCGACGACAAGTTTCCGCTGCAGGCGCTGCAGGAGGCCGGCTACCACGCGGTCAGCCATGGACAAAAGACCTACAACGGCGTGGCCTGGCTGACGCGCACGCCGGTGCGCGACGTGGTGCGCAATATTCCGGGCCTGGATGACGAGCAGGCCCGCATCATTGCCGCCACCCTCGATGCCGAAGGCGGCCCTGTGCGCCTGATCAACGGCTACTTCGTCAATGGGCAGGCGCCGGGCACCGACAAGTTCGCCTACAAGATGCGCTGGCTGCAGGCGCTGCAGGACTGGGTGAAAAGCGAAATGGCGGCCCACCCGCGCCTGGTGCTGGTGGGCGACTTCAACGTGGCGCCCGAGGACCGCGACTCCTACGATCCCATCGGCCTGAAGGACACGATCCACCACACGGTGGAAGAGCGCACGCATTTCCAGGCGCTGCTGCAGCTGGGCCTGACCGATGCCTTCCGCATGTTCGACCAGCCGGAGAAAAGCTATTCGTGGTGGGACTACCGGATGCTGGGTTTCCAGAAGAACCGGGGCCTGCGCATCGACCACATCCTGGTCAGCGAGGCATTGCGCCCCAGCGTCAGCGCCTGCAGCGTGGATCGCGCGCCGCGCAAGAACCCGCAGCCCAGCGACCACGCGCCGGTCGTCGTGACGTTGGTCTGAACCCGGCCGCGCTGTGACAGCGGTCGATCAACCGCTGCACAAGCCTGCGGCCTGCACCGACTCGTAACGGCGCAGGCGTTCCATGTCGCGCCAGTCGATGTGGATGTCAGCGCGCGGGCTCAGGCTGCGGCACAGGCCGGCGCGGCGCGCCGCAGGCAGTTGCTGCAATACGGTCAGCGCCTGACTGTGCAGTTGGGGATCATCGAGCCATTGCGCAACGGCGAGCGTATCGCGGGCGGCCTCAATCTTGCCTTGCGCATGGCCCGCCGGATGCTGCCCTGCCAGGGCCTGGCGAACTGCTAGCGGCTGCCCGGTCGCCATGGCTGCCCACAGCCAGGCACTCTGGCTGTCACGGCTGGCGTAATGGTCGGCTTGCAGCCGCCCGGCCCGCTGCAGGCTGTTGCGGGCCAGCTTCACACCCTCCTCAGCCTGGCCGTGACTGGCCAGGAACCGCGCGTACAGCGCTTCGGCCTGCATAAGCATCCCGCGCTGGAAGTCCTGGTACTCCGGCAAACCCATGGCAATCCTCCGTACGTTCTGTGCGGCCTGCAGCGCGACCACGTTGGCATACAACTGGGCTTGCGCCGCCTCAGGGTGACCGCTGACGTCCAGCAGGCGGGCCAATTTCACGCGCGCATGCAAGAGCATGGCGTCATCCAGCGTGTCGGCCTCGGCACGGTGGCTTTCCACTGCTTGTGCCATCAGTCCAAGCCGTTGGGCCATGGACACGCCCGGCATGGGGAATTGCGCGAGGTGCGCCTGCGCGCTGGCCAGTACCAGGCGGACAGGGCCTTGCGCCCCCTGCAGCTCAGCCACCAGTTGCTGGTGCCACTGCGCGGCCTGCTCGGGCTCATCGGCCGTATCGGCCATGCCTTTCAACGCCTGCGCGCGCAGCAAGTCATGCAGCCCGCGTGGTCGCGCGAGCGCCCAGGCCGACTGGTAAAGCTCCCGGGCACGCTCGGAGGCTGCCGGGTAGTCCTCGATGGAGAGCATCTCTTCGGCCGCATCGAGCCGGGCCTGAACCTGTTGCTCCTGCTGCGTCGGGTCCGTCGCAGGCCGCTGCAGGGCCTGGACCAGGCGATCCTCGATGTCCGCCATATGCGTTTCGGGCGAATACCCGCGGCTTGGCTCAAGCTCCACATCCCACAGCGCAGCCATGGCCTGCCGCCCTTGCGGCGCCGTCTTGTAAATGCCAACCAACGCCGCCACCGGGAGCGCAAGGCAGGCCAGGTAGATGAGCAGGCCCGCCGCGCCCTCGCCCCACCCGGGCGCCCGCGCCTGCTGGCCCGGCAGCAATGCACCTACGGCGGCGGCGCGCCGCATGAAGGGCCAGCGCGCGAAGGCCGGCTGCTGCAGCACGCCGAACAGGCGGCGCACGGCCTCGGCTTCGCAGGCAGGAGCAAAGCTGGCCGCTGGCGCCTGACCGCCTGAGCTCCCTGCGGCAGGGGACGTGCGCGCGGTGAGGTGGATGGCCCTTTCCAGTCGCATCACCCTCCATTGCCACGGCAGGCCCAGCAACAGCACGCCCGCGATGACGGACAGCAAGGGGTCGCGGCTGAACCAGGCCAGCCCTCCCAACGCGGCCATGCCCGCCAGCGCGAACACCAACCGCAGCACGGGCAGGCGCGCGAACAGCAGAGCTTCCACCACGCGCCCGCCATCCAGCGGCGTGATGGGCAGCAGGTTGAAGGCATTGATCAGCAGGGTCAACAGCAGCAACTGCATGGCCCATGCGGGCGGCAGCGGGGCCAGGCCCCAGCCGACGGCGGCCATCACACCTACGGCCAGTACCAGCCCCGGCATGGGGCCGGCCAGAAAGACGCCCACCTTCTCCAGCGGCGTGGCATCCGGCTTCTCGCCGGTGGCCATCCCGCCCAGGCCGGGAATGAAGAAGACCGATTGCCGCTGGTAGCCCGCCCAGCGCATGGCCAGCCAGTGCCCGCCTTCATGCACGGCGACCACCAGCAGCAGCATCCATGCCATATCCCAAGAAAACAGCACGGCGCCCACCGCCAGGAACAGTACCGCCGTGACCCAGAAGCTGCGGTGGCGGTTGTGCGCGGAACCCAGGGCGCGCATCAGCGCCTTCTGGTACGCGAAGCGCAGCGCCTCGGACTGTTGGCGGGCGCCGGCGTCACTGACATGGGCATCTGCCAGCGCATCGGACACCGCTGCGGGTGTGGCCTTGTTTTCCCTTCTTGCGTGCTGCAGCGCACCCCAGGCCATGCGCAGCGACTGCCGCCACGTCAGCCTCCAGCAATCCTGCCCTGCCGGCAGTGCCCGCCCCTGCGCCTGCAGAGTCTCGGCCTGACTTTGGGCCAGTGACCCAAGGCGTTGCACAACCTCATCCAGGCCATGGACCACCGGCGCGGGGTCTTCGGACAGGCGTCGTTCATAGGCTGCCCAGGCCTGCGCCGTGCCGGGCTGGGCATCGTCAACATAGGTCCAGCCCGGCGGCGCAGCCGGCGTCAACGCAAGCCGACCATTGAAGCCGACCCAGCAGCAACCATCGGCAAAGAAGCTCAGCCAGGTCACGCTGCCCACGGTACGCCCATGCGCTGCGCTCTCAGCCTGCTCGGGCTGGGCCAGGGCCCAGGCCCGCCCGCCGGCGTGAACATACAGATCGAGCTCCAGCGGCAGATCAGGCTCCATGACCTGCGGATGCCGTCCTTTCAGGCTGGCGCACCAGCTAAAGCCCAGGGCCTGCAACTGCGGTCGCATGGCATCGAGCACCGTGCGCGACTCGGGGGTCAGAGCCTGTCGATCCACCAGCGTCACAGGCGCCGTACGCAGGCGAAGGCGCATATAGCTCAACGCCGTGAGCACCAGCGAAAGCGCATACAGCAGGGGCAAAGCGGCCAAGAGTGCCAGCAAGGGCAGTGCCTGTGAGAGCCAGGTCATGAATTGGTATGCGTTTTATGGAATCGACAGATCTGGTGACATCCCGGGCAATGCGACCTGCGACCGGGAATCCCCCTCAATCATCGAATCGTAGCCGGGCTTGCGCGAAGACACCAAAGCCTTTGGCGAGGCAATGGGCATGGAGTGGCGTTGCAATGGACATCATCCGGTGGCTGTCACCGAGGCCTTGCGACCCAGTCCCAGTCCCAGCGTCAGCGCCTGCAGCGTGGACCGCGCGCCGCGCAAGAACCCTCAGCCCAGCGATCACGCGCCCGTGGTCGTGACCTTGGGCTGAATTCCAGCCAGCCGGCTACAGCATGTAGCGGCGCAGCCAGTGGATGGCCTCGATATGGCCGCGCAGCATCAGGGACTGGCGGTGAAGAATCTCGCTGAGCGCCCTGGGCAGACGTACCTGCTCGGCGGCCTCATAGGCGCTTAGCCATTGCTGCTGGCAGGACTCGGCCTGGTCCAGCACGTAGTCCGCGCCCTCTTCCCTGCCCAGCAGCCCGTCCCAGAAGGCGTTGCGACGCAGTGCGGCACGGCTGTCGCGCACGGGCAGGACCACGCCGCCGCTGGAGCCGATGGCACGTTCCAGGTCTTCGACGAGGATCTGGCTGGCATTGAAATGCCGCGCCAGCACCTGTCCGATCAGCCCCTGGGGCATGGGATTCATGCATTCACCCAGGCGTGCATGCGCCTGGCGGCCCAGGGCCAGCACGGCATTGAGCAGGGCCGTGCTCTGCAATTCCAGCGTGGTGGCCACTGGCTGTGTGGGCGTGCGCTGGCGCGCCTGCAGCCATGAGGCCTCGACGGCCTCGCGCACCTGGCTCCAGCGCAGCAGGCTGCTGCCCCGAACCTGCTCCCAGCGCTCTTCGAGCTCGAATTCGACATCGTCGAAATCCTGCTGCGCGTGCTCGGGTTCAAGTGACGCTTTCCAGCCCAGTGCGTAGGCGGGACGGTATTGGTCGTAACCACGCCCCGCAACGAAGTAAGGCTCCAGGAAGTAGCGGTCGTGCCAGTACGCATCGACCGGCTCGCCAAGCGTGCGCGGTGTCGATGGGTACATCAGGCCCGGACGAGCGGGCTTGGCTTTTTGCCAGAGGTTGGAGAGGACTGTGGGCACGATAGGTCGGGACGTAGGCCGTTCCAGCGAAGAGGACTCCATTGTCCCAAGCCCGGGCGGCCGGGCCCGTCAGCACCCCGGGCGCCGGCCTGTAGGAGCCGGACCCTTGCCAAGGCAAGGGCCCGGCCGCCCGCCGGCTTACCTTACTCGAAGGCGTCCTCGTCCATGCCCAGCTCCTGCAGCTTGCGGGTGATGGTGTTGCGGCCAATGCCCAGGCGCTGGGCGGCCTCGACCCGGCGGCCGTGGGTGACGGCCAGGGCCGAGCGGATCAGCTGCGCCTCGAAGCGGCGGGACAGCTGGTCCCAGACTTCACCATGCCCCTGGGCGTGGGTGTGCTCCAGCAGCTGGCGCGCCTGTTGCCCCAGCAGATGGACCCAGTCCAGGTCGGAAGCGGCCAGGGCGGTGTCATGCGGCGGGGCCAGCGCGGACACGGGCACGGCCAGTCGGCCAAGGCCCTCTTCCGCCAGCGTCGCCGGCGCATGCGGCAGCGTGGCCGGCGCAGGCACGCCGCCGTTGCCACCGCCCACGGGCGGGGCGGCTTCGCCCAGCACCTCGGGGGGCAGGTCCTTGACCGAGATGACCTGGGCAGGGGCCATGACGGTCAGCCAGTGGCAGATGTTCTCCAGCTGTCGCACGTTGCCGGGGAAGGCGAAGGTCTGCAGCCGCTGCATGGCATCGACCCCCATGCGCTTGGGCTCCACGCCCAGTTGCCGCGCGCTTTGCTGCAGGAAGTGGCGAGCCAGCATGGGCACGTCTTCATTGCGCTCGCGCAGCGCGGGCAGGCGCAGGCGGATGACGTTGAGGCGGTGGAACAGATCCTCGCGGAAGCCGCCGTTGCGCACGCGCTGCTCCAGGTCCTGGTGGGTGGCGGCGATGACGCGCACATGGGCCTTGACGGCCTGGTGGCCGCCCACGCGGTAGAAGTGCCCGTCCGACAGCACACGCAGCAGGCGCGTCTGCAGGTCGAAGGGCATGTCGCCGATTTCATCGAGAAAGAGCGTGCCGCCCTCGGCCTGCTCGAAGCGTCCGCGCCGTTGCGTCTGGGCGCCCGTGAAGGCGCCGCGCTCGTGGCCGAACAGTTCGGACTCCAGCAGGTCCTTGGGGATGGCGGCGGTGTTGATGGCCACGAAGGGGCCACCCGCCACGGGCGAGTGCTTGTGCAGCGCGCGCGCCACCAGCTCCTTGCCCGAGCCCGACTCGCCCGTGATCAGCACCGTGACCTGGCTCTGGCTGAGCCGGCCGATGGCGCGGAACACGTCCTGCATGGCAGGCGCCTGGCCCAGCATCTCGGCCTGCAGCGGGGCCTGGGCCTCGGCCACATCCTCGCGCAGGCTTTCCTCGACGGCGCGCCGGATGAGTTCCACGGCCTTGGGCAGGTCGAAGGGTTTAGGCAGGTATTCGAAGGCTCCGCGCTGGAAGGCCGAGACGGCACTGTCCAGGTCGGAGTACGCGGTCATGATGATGACGGGCAGGCCCGGCTGCTGGGCGCGGATCTGCTCGAGCAGCTCCAGCCCCGAGCCGCCGGGCATGCGGATGTCGCTCACCAGCACCTGGGGTGGCTGGCGCGCCGGGTCGCCGGCATCGACATCGGACAGTGCCGTGAGCACATCGCGAGCCTGGATGAAGCTGCGCGTTGCCCAGCCTTCCCGGCCCAGTGCCTTTTCCAGCACGAAGCGGATGGAAGGGTCATCATCCACGATCCAGATCGGTTTCATTGGTGGTGCATCCTTCCCTTGTTGCAGTGTTGACTTCCGTGGGCCTCAAGGCAGGGGAATGAGGATGCGGAAATCCGTGCGGCCCGGCTGGCTTTCACATTCGATCAGCCCCTGGTGGCGCTGCACGAAGGTCTGCGCCAGCGTCAGCCCCAGTCCCGAACCGCCATCCCTTCCCGATACCAGCGGATAGAAGATCCGCTCCTTAATGGCATCGGGAACGCCTGGCCCGTTGTCGATCACATGCAATTCCAATGCCAACCGATAGCGCTGGCGACCAAAAGTTACCTGCCGGGCCACACGCGTTCGCAAAATGATCTCGGCATCACCGGCGGCGATGCGCTCCTGCAGCGCCTGCGCGGCGTTCTGGACGATGTTGAGCACGGCCTGGATCAGCTGGGCGCTGTCGCCCCGGAACTCCGGGATGGAGATGTCGTAGTCGCGCGTGATGGTCAGCCCGGCAGGGTGCTCGACCAGCACCAGCGAGCGCACGCGCTCGCAGACTTCGTGGATGTTGACGTCGCCCACCTCATGCGGATGGCGGTGCGGCGCTAGCAGCCGATCCACCAGCGCCTGCAGCCGGTCGGCCTCGTGGATGATGACTTCGGTGTACTCGCGCAGCTCGGGGGCGTCCAGATCCATCTGCAGCAGCTGGGCTGCGCCACGGATGCCGCCCAGCGGGTTCTTGATCTCGTGGGCCAGGTTGCGGATCAGCTCCTTGTGCGCCTGGGCCTGCTCGCGCAGCCGCTCCTCGCGGTCCTGGCGGGCCTGCTGCTCCAGCGGCCAGAACTCGACCAGCACATGGCCGGGCCGCTCGGCCAGCGAGACCGTGACGTGCACGGGCAGCGCATCGCCGCCCACGCGGTGCAGGCTGGCCTCGAAGCGCAGGGCCGCGAAGTCGTTGTCCTGGGCGCCACGCAAGGCCTTGTCCAGCAAGGCCGGCTCGGTGAAGCAGGCCGCCAGCTCGCTGCCTTCGAGCATGCGGCGCGACAGGCCCAGTGCGTTCTCAAGGGCTGCGTTGGCGAAAAGCACGGCACCCTGCTCGTCGAGCACGGTCATCAGCGTGCACAGCAGGTCAAGCGCCTGATAGGAGGCCGGGGGCGCCGGCCGGTCGTCCTGGATCATGGCCGGGCTCCGGTGGGCCGCGCAGGCCCGTCAGTTCTTGGGAAGTCGATCCAGCTCACGGCGGATGCCGGCGACATCGCCTTCCTGCCGCGAGATGCTGCTCTTGAGCTGCTCGACACGTTCCAGATAGCCCTGGGGATTGCGCAACTCCAATGCGGTGCGCTGGGGATTGCCATCGTTGTACTCCTGACGCAGCTGTGTCAGCTTCTCCTGGGCGCGGGCCAGCTCGCTTTCCAGAATGGTCCGCGCGTCGGAGTCGCGGGCCTTCTGGGCGCTGCTGTTGACCTTGGCCGGAGCGGGCGATCCTGCGGCCGGAGCGGCGGAGGTGCGCGGTGCCTGGCTGCCGCCCGAGGCCGCCGGCTTGCTGCCGCCATGGATCACCGTCACATGCCCGCCGTCCACCGGCTTGCAGTCCTTGGCCTTGGCCTGGCTGACGTTGTTGGTGTACTCGTTGCCGCAGCGGTAGATCACGTCCTGGGACCAGGCTCCCACCGACAGCAGGGGCAGCAGCAGTGACACAAACAGTTTCTTCATTCCATTCCCTCGGGTAGCCAGATCGGAAGGGCCCGGCTTATCCGGGCAAGTATCGCTCCATCTTCCGGGCTGGACGTCATTTCTTGAGCGGGCCAACCCCTTTTGGTTCCGCGCCCAGCATACCCAGGTCCTGGCCGAAAGCAAAAAAGGCGGCTTGCGCCGCCTTTTTGCCGACTCGCCTTACAGCGAGAAGTACATGTCGTACTCGACCGGATGCACGGCCTGACGGTAACGGGTCACTTCGCCCATCTTCAGCTCGATGTAGGCATCGAGCATGCTGTCCGAGAACACGCCGCCCTTGGTCAGGAACGAGCGGTCCGCGTCCAGCGCTTCCAGGGCCTGGTCCAGGCTGTGGCAGACCGTGGGCACCAGCTTGTCCTCTTCCGGGGGCAGGTGGTACAGATCCTTGGTCGCGGCTTCGCCGGGATGGATCTTGTTTTCCACGCCGTCCAGACCTGCCATCAGCAGGGCCGAGAAGCCCAGGTAGGGGTTCATCAGCGGATCGGGGAAGCGTGCCTCGACGCGGCGGCCCTTGGGGTTGGCCACGTAGGGGATGCGGATCGATGCCGAGCGGTTCTTGGCCGAGTAGGCCAGCTTGACCGGAGCCTCGAAGCCGGGCACCAGGCGCTTGTAGCTGTTGGTGCCGGGGTTGGTGATGGCGTTCAGGGCACGGGCGTGCTTGATGATGCCGCCGATGTAGTACAGCGCGAAGTCGGACAGGCCGGCGTAGCCGTCACCTGCGAACAGGTTCTTGCCATCCTTCCAGACGGACTGGTGCACGTGCATGCCCGAGCCGTTGTCGCCCGGATAGGGCTTGGGCATGAAGGTGGCGGTCTTGCCGTAGGTGTTGGCCACGTTCCAGATCACGTACTTCATGACCTGTGTCCAGTCGGCGCGCTCCACCAGGGTGCTGAAGCGGGTGCCGATCTCGTTCTGGCCGGCGCCAGCCACTTCGTGGTGGAACACTTCGACGGGAATGCCCAGCTGTTCGAGCAGCAGCACCATTTCGGCGCGCAGATCCTGGGTGCTGTCCACCGGGGGCACGGGGAAGTAGCCGCCCTTGTTGCGCGGACGGTGGCCGCGGTTGCCGGATTCGAACTTGGCGCCCGAATTCCAGGGTGCTTCGTACTCTTCGATTTCGTAGAAGGTGCTGCCGGGTTCGGTGTTCCAGCGCACGCCGTCGAAGATGAAGAATTCGGGTTCGGGTCCGAAGTAGGCGGTGTCGCCCAGGCCCGATGCCTTCAGATAGGCTTCGGCGCGCTTGGCCACGGAGCGGGGATCGCGGTCGTAGGCCTTGCCATCACCGGGTTCGATCACATCGCACTGCAGGAACAGCGTGGTCTCTTCAAAGAAGGGGTCGATGTTCGCGGTAGCGGGATCGGGCATCAGCTGCATGTCAGATGCTTCAATGCCCTTCCAGCCTGCCACCGACGAGCCGTCGAAGGCGTGGCCCGAGGTGAACTTGTCTTCGTCGAAGTGCGACACCGGCACCGTGACGTGCTGCTCCTTGCCACGGGTGTCCGTAAAACGAAGGTCCACGAATTTGACCTCGTTCTCCTTCACCATGTTCAACACGTCTGCAACGGTCTTTGCCATCAGATCTCTCCTGCCAATCTGGCTGATCAAAAAAGATAAATACTCTTAAGCAGTTTGCGTGCCAGGCTGCATCCATTGAGTGCATGCCTGCAGACTGGCACCTGCTTGGCGCGCCAGCCCCGTGATTCTGCCGCCTTGGGAAGGGCTTGTGGATGACATTGAGGCCTCTGTCGGCATTCGATCCACCGCCCGGCATCTTCACCAAATCGGTGCAGATTCAGGGGCCGGCCCGTAAATCAGATATTGCGCACCAATTCAGGGCCAAGACTTGCACCAAATGAGTGCAAACCTTCCAGCAGCGTGGGCCAGGCCTTGGTGACGGCACCAGCTTCGCCCTTGACACCAAGTTCTATGTGCCGGCCGTGCTTGGAATCATCCACGCTGGGCAGGCTGAACACCTTGACGCCCGGGTGGTCGCGCTCTATGGCCACCATCAGCGGCGTCAGCGTGGCCTCCATGCCGCCGTAGACGATGACCGAATGCTCCCGCTGCACCGAGCTGTGGAAATGCTTGGCGTAGCGCTGCTCCAGCACCCACTCGACCATGGGCCAGGCCATGACAGGGAAACCGGGCACGAAGTGCACGGTGCCCATTGCGCCCGAGCAGGAAAAGCCCGGGATCTTGTTGTAGACGTTGGGGATGATGCGCGCGCCTTCTGGGAAGTTGCCCATCTGCAGCCGGTGCAGGTTGTCGGCGCGCTGGGGTTCGTAGGGCTTGCCTTCTTCGGTGGCCACATCGCGCATGCGCTCGCGGATCAGGGCCACGGCTTCCGGGTGCAGTGCCAGCGGCACGCCCAGGGCCTCGGCCGCGCATTGGCGCGTGTGGTCGTCGGGGGTGGCGCCTATGCCGCCAAAGCTGAAGACCACGGCCTGCGATGCGAAGGCGCGGCGCAGGGCGTCGGTGATGCGCGCCCGGTCATCGCCCACGTACTCGGCATGGGCCAGGGACAGGCCGCGCGCGCCCAGCAGCTCGATCAGCTTGGGAAGGTGCTTGTCGGCACGCTTGCCCGACAGGATTTCGTCTCCGATGATGAGTGCGCCTACTTGAAGGGTCATGAGGTCTTTTCTTGCGGGGTGGAGGGGGGAGAGGCCGCGCCGGCTCCGAGCGGCGCGTCGGGAGCGTAGGGCACGATGGGAGTGTCGGGCAGCGCCGGTTCCTCCTCGCGCATGCGCTGCAGCGCGGCCAGGCAGAAGTGGGCAAACCACAGCGAGGAGAAAGCGAAGATCAGCGCATAGATCCAGATGGCCACCGGAATCAGTATCCAGAAGGCCGCGATGAAGACCACGCCGGAGGCCCAGACAATGGCCGGCGCCGCGCCCAGATAGCCGCAGACCACGCCCATGAGCATCAGCGCCAGGCGGTGGCGCAGGAACAGGCTGCGGCGCTCGGGCTTGCTGGCGTGGGCAGAGAGCGCGTCAAAGGCCATGACGCGGTAGGTCAGCCAGCCCCAGATCAGCGGCGGGATCACCACCACCAGGGGCGGCACGAACCACAGCGGCACCGACACCAGCAGCGCAATCAAGGCAATCAGCGAAGAGCCTGCGGACCACACCAGGCTGCCGACCAGGGTGGCGCCCTGCCTGCGCTCCAGCGCGGGAAAACGCCGCTGGGCCACCAGCTCGACCAGGGCCGGCGTCATGAACAGCGCCACCAGCAGCAGCGAGACCACGACCAGCACCGGCGTGACCGAGAGCACGACCAGCACCGGCGCCACCAGCTCGGGCAGCGATTGCACGCCCATCCAGGACCAGACGGTGTGCAGCCAGCCCACGCCCTGCAGGACCCCTTCCGTCCAGACGACGGCATCGGCCCAGAAGAAATAGCCCAGCAGCCAGGCCGTGATGGCCATGAACAGCAAGGGAAACAGCGACCATGCAATCACCCGCTTATGCAGGCAATACGCCGTCGCACGCCAGAAGGAATCGAGTAGCAAGCCCATGCCGGCAAGCATACCCCGAGCCCAGCCTCAAGCGCGACCCATCAACCTTAGGAACCCACGCCATTGCTGGGCCCAAAAGCCCTGGCCGTAGTCGCGCAGCTGGCCCTGGGCATTGGGCTGGACCTGGTCGCGCACGCCGGTGGGATCGAAGCGCAGCTCGAAGTTGGCGGTGCCGAACAGCATGTCCCACCAGGGCAGCAGCACGCCGAAGTTGTTGCCATGCGCCTTCTTGTTGCGCACGGGCGCCATGGGCTCATGGCCTATGCCGATGGCGTGGTGGCGGCGGTGAAAGCGCGGGCTGATCCACAGCCGCTCGCCAATGGTGCCGAACCAGACGCGCAGGTTGGCGTGCTGGAAGCTCTCGCTGAGCTGGGTGAAGGCCACGATGGCCACGAACTGGCCTGGCGCCACGCCGATGAGCTGGGCCACGAGCACGATGATGGTGTCGCGGATGACATCGTCGAGCAGGTGGTTGCGGTTGTCGCTCCACACCGTCATCTGGCGCTGCGAGTGGTGCAGCGCATGCAGCTTCCACCACCAGCCGATGCTGTGCTGGCCGCGGTGTATCCAGTAGTCCAGGAAGTCGAAGGCCAGCAGGTAGATGATCAGGCTGACCCAGGCCAGGTCGGTGACGCCGGGCCAGACACCGTCCAGGTGAAAGCTCGGCAGGCCCCAGACATGCAGGCGGCCCATGAGCTCGTCCCACAGCGGGTCCAGCGTGAAGAACAGGGCCAGCCTGAACAGGCCCAGCCGGTGCACCACGGTATAGATGATGTCCACGTGGATGGCGCGCCGGTCGGTGACGGGCTCGACCGGCCGCCAGTACTGCAGCGGCGCGATCACCGCCACCATGATGAAGATCTGCAGCAGGCCCACCAGCAGCCAGCCCGTGGCGCCATAGGCGTCCTCCAGCAGGCTGGCCTGCCCCAGGCCGAACAGCAGGGGCTGGACAACGCCCTCGAACAGGCGCTGCTGCGCATTACCGAACCACTGAATCCACCAGTCCACACCACGCTCCCATCGCCCGCCGCGCTGCGCGCGCGGACACTATGCGAATTTTGCTACCCAATCCCGATAGTCGGGATGCTCCCGCAGTGTGCGGAAGCAGAACCCCTGCTTGAGCAGGCCCGTGATCAAAGGTTCCAGCACGGCAGGTGCCCAGGGGTCCTTGCGTGACCAGATGCCCAGATGGGCCAGCAGGATGTCTCCGCTGCGGATGTTCTTGAGCGCCTGGGCCAGCAGCTGCGCATTCGGGTAGCGGTCGCTGGGCAGCTCATCGCCCAGAAAACCCGCGCTGGCCCAGCCCACATGCATATAGCCGCCCTGCCGCGCGGCATCCAGCAGCGCGGGCGAAGTCTTGCCACCGGGCGCACGGAACAGCGGCAGAGGCTTGCGCCCCGTGATCTGCTGCAGCCGCTGTGCGGATCGGCGGATCTCGTCGCAATAGCCTGCCGCATCGACCGTGAAGTTCTCGTTGGCGCGAGGCCCTGCCGAGGGGCGCACGCGAAAACCCGTGACCGGCCCGTTCTTCGAGGCGCGCAGATCACCGCGCCAGTACATGTGGTCGTAGGTGTGCGAGGCGAATTCGTGGCCTTCGGCAGCGCGTGCGCGCCACCAGGGCGCCCAGGTCTCGCCCAGGCTGCCATCGCCTTGCTGGGTGGGCTCGTTGGCCGCGAAAAACGTCACTGGCACCGCATGGCGCTTGAGCACATCGGCCACCAGGTCGGCAATGCCCATGTGGCCCGTGTCGAAGGTCAGATACACGGTCTTGGCACAGCCTGTGCCCTGCCCCGCCGCCAAGGCGGGGCGCAGCAGGCCGAAAGCCGCCGCACCGGCCAGCGATTGCGCAAAGAGACGGCGGTCCATCAGCGTTGCGCGTGGGCCAGCGTCCACACGCCGTGCGGCGACTTGCCGACCTTGACCTGCTGGACCACCTTCTTTTCCACGGTGTCGATCACCGACAGCTTGCGCGCCCAGCGCGAGCTGACCAGCAGGTAGCGGCCGTCGGCGGAGACGTCCATGCAGTCGGGACCGCCCGGTGCCGGGTAGTTGGCCACGACCTGGTTGGTCTGCATGTCGATCTTGCTGATGGTGTTGGCCACGCGGTTGCTCACATACAGGTGGCGGCCGTCGCCGGCCGCGCGCATGGCGTGGGCGCCAGCGGCTGTCTTGATGCGGGCCACGCTGCGCGGCTCGGGGCCGGTGATGTCGAAGACTTCCACGCCATCGCTGCCGGTCAGGCCGATGAACAGCTTGGTGCCGTCCGGGCTGCCATAGAGATCGGCCGGCATGGGGCCGGTGGGCACGCGGGCCTTGATGGTCTGGGTGGCGATGTCGATGGCCACCAGGGCATCGCTGTCCTGCATGGTGGAATAGATGGTCGTGCTCTTGGCATCGATCCAGAGATGGCTGGGCGTCTTGCCCGTGGGCACGCGCTTGACCAGTTGCGGGTTCTGGCCATCCCAGCGATAGATGTCGATGTGGTTGAGGCGGTTGGCCGCCGTGACGAACCACTTCATGTCCGGGCTGAAGCGCAGGTGATAGGGATCGATGATGTCGCGGATCACGCGCTGCACCTCGCCCGTGCGCGGATCGACCAGGGTCAGGGTATCGCCCAGCGCATTGGCCACGACCAGCGATTTCTCGTCCGGCGTGAGGTACAGGTGATGCGGCTCCTTGCCCGTGGGAATGCGTGCCGTCTCCTGCCAGGTGACCGGGTCCACGATGCTGATGTTGGCATCAAGCGAGTTGAGCACAAAGATGGGCGTGGGGCCCTGAGTCTGCGGTGGCGGCGTGACACGCGCGACCGGGGCCGCGGGAGCTGCCGTAGCCGAGGGAACGGAAGGCGCGGCAGGAACGGCGGCCGCCTGGGCCGATGCGGCTTGCGCCTGCACGGCAGCAGACGTGGCCGAGGCCGCGCGGGCCGATTTGGATCCGGGCAGGGATGCCACGGCCAGCCAGGCCAGCGCACCGCCGCCCACAACCAAAGCCACAGCCGCGCTCAAGCGCCCGACGGAAAGACGTTTCACAAAGCACCACCTTCTGAGAATCTGCGCAGTGTAGCTGCGCCAATCAGCCCCTCGGACGCTCTGGGGCATCGGCTTTTGCTGCTGTGCAAAAAACCGACATTTGCGCGACGTTGGCCCGAGATATCGCGGCAAGCGCGCCAATCCATGACTTGCATCAAGGCATGACAACGGCGCATGGAAATACCCGCCACAACGAAAAAGGGAGCCGACAGGCTCCCTTCGCTGGCATGCACCCAAAGGCGCAGTGGCGATCAGATCTTCCACTTCTCCATGAGCTTTTCGGGACGCAGGGTGTCGTAGTGCTCGAAGGGCTGGTGGATCCAGGGGTTGGTCGGCAGGTAGTCCACCGAGTAGTCGGGCGTGAAAGCCGACAGGCCCTTGGTCCAGATCACGGCGCTGCGCAGCTCGGTGATCGGCGGGTAGTTGGTCTTGAGCATGGCGATCACGGCGTTCAGCGTGTGGCCCGAATCGGCCAGGTCATCGACCAGCAGCACGCGGCCGGCGATCTCGCCCTTGGGCGTGGTGATGAAGCGCGCGATGTCCAGATGGCCCTGCACCGTGCCGGCTTCGGCGCGGTAGGAGCTGGTGGACATGATGGCCAGCGGCTTGTCGAAGATGCGGCTGAGCATGTCACCGGGACGCAGGCCGCCACGGGCCAGGCAGAGAATGGTGTCGAATTCCCAGCCGGACTGGTGCACTTTGATCGCGAGCTTTTCGATCAGTCCGTGGTATTCGTCGTAGCTCACATACAGGTGTTGACCGTCTTCCGTCAGCATGGAATGGCTCCTGGTTCAATCTTGGGGTTCAGCCGCCAGTGGTTCACTGGGCGGCGTAGGGGTTTTGCATCAGGATGGTGTGATCCCGGTCGGGGCTGGTCGAAACCATGGCGATGGGCACGCCCGTCACTTCCTCGATGCGCTCCAGATAGCGGCGGGCATTGGCCGGCAGCTTGTCGTAGTCGGTCACGCCCACGGTGGAATCGGTCCAGCCGGGGATGGACTCATAGATGGGCTTGCAGCGGGCGATCTCGTCGGCGCCCATGGGCAGCAGGTCGATCTTCTCGCCATCGAGCTCGTAGCCCACGCACAGCAGCAGCTCCTGCAGGCCGTCGAGCACGTCGAGCTTGGTGATGCACAGGCCCGACAGGCCGTTGACCTGGGCGCTGCGCTTGAGCAGCGCGGCGTCGAACCAGCCGCAGCGGCGCGAGCGGCCGGTGGTCACGCCCTTTTCGGCGCCCACGGTGCTCATGTGCCAGCCCGGCGTGCCTTCCTTTTCCCAATCCAGTTCGGTGGGGAAAGGACCGCCGCCCACGCGGGTGCAGTAGGCCTTGGTGATGCCCAGGATGTAGTGCAGCATGCCGGGGCCCACGCCCGAGCCTGCAGCCGCATTGCCTGCGACGCAGTTGGACGAGGTGACATAGGGATAGGTGCCGTGGTCCACGTCCAGCAGCGTGCCCTGCGCGCCTTCGAACAGCAGGTTGGCGCCTTCGGCGTGCGCGGCGTTCAGCTCGCGCGAGACATCGGCCATCATGGGCTTGAGCAGCTCGGCATGGCGCATGGCCTCTTCGTACACCGCGTCGAATTGCACTTCGCCATCCTTGATGTACGGCTTGAGCGCGTCACCGAAGGTGAAGTTCTTCGAACCCAGCACGTTGACCAGGATGTGGTTGTGCAGGGCCAGCAGTTCGCGCAGCTTGGTGGCGAAGCGCTCGGGGTACTTGAGGTCCTGCACGCGCAGTGCGCGGCGGGCAATCTTGTCTTCGTAGGCGGGGCCGATGCCACGGCCGGTGGTGCCGATCTTCTCGGTGCCGCCCTGCTCGCGCGCAGCTTCGCGCGCCACGTCCAGCGCCGAGTGGAAGGGCAGGATCAGCGGGCAGGCTTCGGACACGCGCAGACGGTCACGCACCTGCACGCCGGCCTTCTCCAGACCTTCGATTTCCTCGAACAGCTTGGCGGCAGAGAGCACCACGCCGTTGCCGATATAGCACTTCACGCCGGGGCGCATGATGCCGCTGGGGATCAGGTGCAGTGCGGTCTTCACGCCGTTGATGACCAGCGTGTGGCCAGCGTTGTGGCCACCCTGGAAGCGGACCACGCCCTGGGCGCTTTCGGTCAGCCAGTCCACCAGCTTGCCCTTGCCTTCGTCACCCCACTGGGTGCCGACCACGACCACGTTGCGACCTTTGGTAGCTTTCATATTCAAATCCGATGAAATCCGAAGAAATTGACAAATGCGTCAGATGGCTTGCACGGCCCACTGCCCGGCAACCTGCACGAGCTCGCGGTCGCAGTGGAATTCGTCCACTTCGCTTTCATGCCCTGGCAGCACGCAGACCACGGTCTCGCCCTGCCGGCGCAATGCAGCAATGGCAGCCGCAACCTGGGGATCGTCGCCCCAGGGCGCGCGGATGGCAGCCTTGAGCGGGCGCTCGGGCACGACGGCGACGAGCTGCTTGATGTCCAGGCTGAAGCCGGCGGCGGGCCGGTTGCGGCCAAAGACCGCACCCACCTCGTCATAGCGGCCGCCGCGCACCAGCGCATCGCTGGCACCCGGCACATAGATGGCGAAGCGCGTGCCGCTGTAGTAGGCATAGCCGCGCAGATCGGCCAGATCGAAGCTCACGCTCACACCTTCGAGGCGCTGGGCCAGCCAGCGCAGCTGGTCCAGCAGAGGCTGCACGCCTGCGGTGCGGGCCAGCAGCTTCTCGGCACGGTCCAGCACCTCGATGCCGCCGTACAGCTGCAGCAGGGCCATCAGTCCCTCGCGCGAGGCGGCAGGGAAGTCGCGCGTAAGGCGCTCGAGTTCGCTCGCATCCTTGGCGGCCAGCGCAGCGTGCACGCCGCGCAGCACCTGCATGTCCACCATCACGCCAGCCAGCAGGCTGCGCACGATGCGCACATCGGCCAGATCGACATTGATGTTGGTGACGCCTGCGCTGCGCAGGCAGTCCAGCGCCAGGTGCAGTGCCTCCAGGTCGGCTTCCATGCCCTGGTGGCCGTAGATCTCGGCACCGAACTGAAGCGGCTCGCGAGTGGCGCGGGGGCGGTCAGGGCGGGCATGGACGACGGGGCCGCAGTAGCACAGGCGCGTGAGGCCCTTGCGGTTGAGCAGATGGGCGTCGATGCGGGCCACCTGCTGCGTGGTGTCTGCACGCAGACCCATGGTGCGGCCTGTCAGCTGGTCGATGAGCTTGCAGGTCTGCAGGTCCAGCGCCTCCCCTGTGCCGGTGAGCAGGGATTCGAGGTACTCCAGCATGGGCGGCATGACCAGTTCATAGCCATAGCCACGCGCTGTATCGAGCAGGCCTCGACGCAATTCTTCGATGTGCCGGGCCTCGGAAGGCAAGACATCGGCGATGTGATCCGGCAGGACCCAAGCAGACATGGAAAAGGGGGAGGCTGTTAAAAACGTGATTCTACCGGCTGTTGCGGGCCAGCCCAAATTGGGGGTGACCCAAGGCCCACGGCGGGTGTTCGGTATTCCGAATCGATTCGGTGCACGGGCGACAGCGGCGGCGCAAGAAAAAACGGCGCCCCAACAGGGGCGCCGTGCAGGGGCCGGGCGGCATTGCCGCTCAGGCGCGCTTATTTTCCAGAGCTTCCACCACTGCGGTAGGCCTTGAAGAAATCGGTCTGCGAAGGATCGAGCACGAGCACATCGCTCTTCTTGGCAAAGCTGGCCTTGTAGGCCTCCAGGCTGCGGTAGAACTGCGCAAACTGCGGGTCCTTGCCAAAGGCCTCGGCGTAGGTCCGGGCGGCTTCGGCATCGCCCTCGCCCTTGACCTTCTGGGCGTCACGGTAGGCATTGGCGATGGTGATCTCGCGCTGGCGATCGGCCTCGGCGCGGATCTTCTCGCCTTCGGCGGCGCCGGTGGAGCGCAGCTCGTTGGCCACGCGCTTGCGTTCGGCTTCCATGCGGCGGTAGACCGATTCCGTGATCGTCTCGGCATAGTCCACGCGCGTGATGCGCACATCGACCACGTCCACGCCCCAGGGCTTGGCGCCGCGCACGGTCTCCAGCACTTCGCGCTTGACGTCGTTCATCAGCGCATCGCGCTTGCTGGACAGCAGCTCACGCACGGTGCGGCGGTTGATTTCCTCCTGGAAGGCATTGCGCACCACACGGTTGAGTTGCATGGCGCCAGCCGACTCGTCCAGGCCCACATTGCGGATGTACTCCGACGGATCGGAGATGCGCCAGCGCACGTACCAGTCGATGACCACGCGCTGCTTTTCGGCAGTGAGCATGGGCTCGGTGTCGGTGCTGTCCAGCGTGAGCAGGCGCTTGTCGATGTAGCGCACGTTCTGGAACGGCGGCGGCATCTTGATGTTCAGGCCCGGCTCGGTGATCACTTCCTTGATCTGACCCAGGGCATAGACCACGCCGAACTGGCGCTGATCGACGACGAACAGCATGGAGCTGAGCAGCGCTAGCGCCAGAAGAATGCTGGTGATGAAAAATCCAACTCGGTTCACTTGGGCTGCTCCTCAGCGTGCTTCGCGGTCACGGCTGCGACTGCTGTCGCGGCTGCGCGCATCGTTCGAAAGGCCGGGAATGGCGGCAGGCGCAGGCGCCTGGGTGCTGGGGGCCGCCGAGCTGTCGGCTGCCGGCACATTGCCGCTCACGCCTTGCATGATCTTGTCCAGCGGCAGGTACAGCAGGTTGGAGCCCTGGCGCGATTCCACCAGCACCTTGGTCACGTTGCCGTAGATCTGCTGCATGGTTTCCAGGTACATGCGGTCGCGCGTGACCTGGGGCGCCTTCTGGTACTCGGTGAACACCGAGCTGAAGCGCTGCGCATCACCCTGGGCCTGGGCCACGATGCGGGCCTTGTAGCCGTTGGACTCTTCCAGCAGGCGCGCTGCCGAGCCGGCTGCGCGCGGCACCACGTCGTTGGCGTAGGCCTGCGCTTCGTTCTTCGCACGCTCACGCTCCTGGCCGGCACGCAGCACGTCGTCGAAGGCGGCCTGGACCTGCTCGGGCGGACGCACGCCGCCTTGCTGCAGGTTGATGCCCACGACTTCCACGCCCACCTTGTAGCGGTCCAGGATGGTCTGCATCAGGTCGCGCACGCGCGGGGCGATCTGGTCGCGCTCCTCGGCCAGCGCCGTGTCCATCTTCATCTTGCCGACGACTTCGCGCACGGCAGTCTCTGCGGCCTGGACTACGGCCTCGGACGGGTTCTTGCTCTCGAAGAGCCAGGCGCGCGCGTCGCTCAGGCGGTACTGGACGGCGAACTTGATCTCGACGATGTTCTCGTCCTCGGTGAGCATGGCCGACTCGCGCAGGCCCGTGCTCTTGATGATGGTGTCGCGCCCCACGTCGGCCGAGCGGATCTGCGTCACGAAGACCAGTTCATGGCGCTGGATCGGGTACGGCAGCCGCCAGTTGATGCCGGCGCCCACCGTGCTCTTGTACTTGCCGAACTGGGTGATGACGGCCTGCTGGCCTTCCTGGACGATGAAGATGCCCGTGCCCATCCAGATGATGAAGGCAATGCCGGCGATCAGGCCCACGCCCATGCCGGCGCTGCGCATGTCCGGAGGCTGGCTGCCACCGCCATTGCGGATGGGCGGCTGGCCACGACCGCCGCCCGGCTTGCCGCCGAACAGGCCCGAGAGCTTGCGGTTGAGGTCGCGCCACAGCTCATCCAGATCTGGCGGCTGGCCGCCGCCCGACGAGGGGCGGTTGTCACGGCTGTCGCGGTTGTCGCGTGCAGGCTCCGCAGGCGGGGGCGGCGGCGCGGGACGGTCGGCATCGGGGCGCGAAGCATCGTCGTTCTTGTCGTCGCCACGTCCCCATCGCGGATCATTCAGGTTGAACATCCCGCGAAGGCGCTGCGGCAGCATCGCCCAGCGATGGGCGCGTTGTGAAAGATTCATGCGAGAAGTCTCGGTTTCTTCGGTAAAGACAGGGACCCAATCGGCATTTTGCCCAATCAGGGCGCTAGCCCCTAGTATTCGGCGTCCTGCCCAGGGGGCATCGCGCCATCCACCTCCTCCTGATCCCGCTCATCACCACCGTGCGCTTCGGCGTGTTCCGCCTCCGCGCGCAGCGCATGCTCGGCCAGCAACTGCCGCAGCTGCGGCAGCCCCTCGCCGGAGCGGGCGCTGACGAACACCCGTGAAACAGGCAGCCCGTCAAGCTCGTACTGGTCCTGCAACTGCGCTGGAAGCCGCTCCGGATCGACGGCGTCCAATTTGTTGAAAACCAGTACCAGAGGCACCTCCTGGGCACCGATTTCCTTCAGAACTTTCTGGACTTGTTGGATTTGCTCTGGGAAATTCGGATTGGAGGCGTCGACCACATGCAGCAGAAGATCGGCATCGATCGCCTCCTGCAACGTGGCCTGGAATGCATCGACCAGGCCGTGCGGCAGGTCGCGGATGAACCCCACGGTATCCGACAGGGACACCGATTGCTGGGCTTCATTCAGGTACAGCTGGCGCGTGGTCGTATCCAGCGTGGCGAACAGCTGGTCGGCCGCATAGGCGCGCGCCTTGACCAGCGCATTGAACAGCGTGGACTTGCCAGCGTTGGTGTAGCCAACCAGAGAGATATTGAAGATGCCATGGCGCTCGCGCCGCCGACGCTGCGTGGCGCGCTGCTTCTTGACCTTCTGCAGCCGCTCCTTGGTACGCTTGATCGACTCGTCGATCATGCGGCGGTCCAGCTCGATCTGCTTCTCGCCAGGGCCGCCACGGCCGCCGATACCGCCCATCTGCCGCTCCAGGTGAGTCCAGCGCCGCACGAGGCGCGTGGCCACATATTGCAGGCGCGCCAGCTCCACCTGCAGCTTGCCTTCATGGCTGCGCGCGCGCTGGGCGAAGATCTCCAGGATAAGCAAAGTGCGGTCGTTGACCGGCATCTGCAGATGGCGTTCCAGATTGCGCTGCTGGGCCGGGCTCAGGGCCTGGTCGAACAGCACTTCCTGGGCACCGTGCATCTGGGCGAGCATGCGGATTTCGTCGGCCTTGCCGCTGCCCACGAACAGCGCCGCATCGGGCACCTTGCGCTTGCAGGTCAGGCGTGCAACGGGACGCAGGCCGGCCGTGCCGGCCAGCAGGCCCAGCTCTTCCAACTCGCCATCGAAATGGGGAAAGCCGAAATCCACGCCCACCAGCAGCACTGGCGTTGGCGTGGACCGGTCAAAAGATTCAGAACTCAAGAAAAACCTCTCCCGAAGGGTGAGGAAGCTCCCCGGCGGTGCGGGGAGGCATCAGGGCGCAGCGAGCTCAAGCGCTGGCGTCGCTGCCGGCAGCTTCGGCCGTGGAGAAGTTCACGGCGCGGCCGGGAACAATGGTGGAGATGGCGTGCTTGTAAACCATCTGCGTGACGGTGTTGCGAAGCAGAACCACGTACTGGTCGAAGGATTCGATCTGGCCTTGCAGCTTGATGCCGTTGACGAGGTAGATGGACACCGGAACATGTTCGCGGCGAAGCGCGTTCAGGAACGGGTCTTGGAGGAGTTGGCCTTTGTTGCTCACGATATTCTCCGTGTTCGAAGAGTGTTGTTGTAAACCGACACCTTACCACAGTGTTTTGGGGCCCTTGTTCGCACAAGGGTTTTCCCGAAATCCCGTAGCTTGTTACTTGTCCTTGTCGGCAAAAGGATTATGAGAGGTTTTCAACTCGATCCGCAACGGCGTGCCAACCAAATTGAATTCCTTGCGGAATCGCCCTTCGAGGAAGCGCTTGTAGGCTTCCGTCACATGCTCGAGCGAATTGCCGTGTATGACGATGACCGGAGGGTTCATGCCACCCTGGTGCGCATAGCGCATCTTGGGGCGGTAGATGCCCGTCTTCTTGGGCGTCTGGAACTGTACGGCCTCCATCAGCAGGCGCGTGAGCACCGGCGTGGGCATCTTGCAGGTGGCAGCCTTGTGCGCCTGGATGATGGAGTTCCACAGCGGACCCAGGCCCTGGCGCTTTTCCGCCGAGATGAAAT
This sequence comes from Delftia sp. GW456-R20, assembly GCF_001622915.1. Taxonomy (NCBI): domain Bacteria; kingdom Pseudomonadati; phylum Pseudomonadota; class Betaproteobacteria; order Burkholderiales; family Comamonadaceae; genus Delftia; species Delftia sp. GW456-R20. Next base: position 151,189 of record NZ_LWCN01000001.1, read on the forward strand.
GCATGGGAGCGAACTTGAGGAAGGACAGGCGCGTCTCGATCGAGCGCTCCAGCATCTGGCGCTGGTAGTCGTCCACCGCATCCCATTTGTTCACGGCCAGCACCACGGCACGGCCGCTTTCCAGCACGTAGCCGGCAATGTGCGCATCCTGGTCGGTCACGCCCTGCGTGGCATCGATGAGCAGCAGCACGACGTTGGCGCTTTCGATGGCCTGCAGCGTCTTGACCACGGAGAACTTCTCGATGGCCTCGAACACCCGGCCCTTGCGGCGCAGGCCTGCCGTGTCGATCAGCTCGAACTTCTGGCCGGCGCGCTCGAAGGGCACCGAGATGGCGTCGCGCGTGGTGCCCGGCATGTCGAAGGCGACCAGCCGCTCCTCACCCAGCCAGGTGTTGATCAGCGTGGATTTGCCGACATTGGGGCGCCCTGCCACGGTGAGGCGGATGGGCTTTTGGGCCACATCGTCGAAGGGGTCGTCTTCCTCGGGCTCGGGCAGGTTGAGCTGGCCCAGGGCCAGGTCGAGCAGGTCGCGCACGCCCTGCCCGTGTGCTGCGGAAACCGGCAGCACGTCGCCCAGGCCCAGTTCGTAGAACTCGGTCAGCTGCACGCCTTCCTTCATGCCCTCGGCCTTGTTGGCCACGAGCACGCAGGGCTTGCCCAGCCGGCGCAGGTACTTGGCGATGTCGTGGTCCTGGGCGGACATGCCCAGGCGCGCATCGACAACGAAGACCACGACGTCAGCCTCGGCAACAGCCTGCTGCGTCTGGCGCGCCATCTCCTTGAAGATGCCGCTGGATGCATCTGGCTCAAAACCGCCGGTATCGATCACGATGTACTCGTGCTTACCCTGGCGGCCCTGTCCATAGTGGCGGTCACGCGTGAGGCCCGCGAAATCCGCGACGATTGCATCCCTCGACTTGGTCAGCCGATTGAACAGCGTCGATTTGCCCACATTGGGTCGCCCTACCAGGGCAATAACTGGCTTCATTCCCGAAAATACCTATCAATCCGGCCTGAAGCCGTACACAGTTCCGCTGCGGCTTACCACCACCAGCGTATTGGCAGCCGATACCGGGGGCGAGGCCACGCCGGAGTCGTCCGTCTTCAATCGTGCCAGCGCCTGTCCGTCCGTCTTGGACAGCAGGTGCACCACACCATAGTCATCACCAAACACCACCGAGCGGCCCAGCATCAACGGCGCCGTCAGGCGGCGGTGCTGCAGCTGGTCGATGGACCACACGCGCGAGCCGTCGCCGCGGCGCCAAGCCTGGACGGTGCCATTGCTCTCGGCGCCGAACACGGAATCACCATCGCCGTCGATGCCATCGGCGCCCTTGGACGGCTGGGTCCAGCGCACCGATGCGTTTTGCGTATCCACACAGCCCACGGCAGCCTGGAAGGCACGCGCGCAGACGCTGTCACCGACACGGCTGACGCGGCCCACGAGGTCCACCAGGCGCTCCACGTCATTGGTGCCGCGCGGGCTGGCCAGCGGAGCCTCCCAGCGCACGGCGCCGGTGTCGGGATCGATACCCACCATGCGGCCCGACAGGCCGGCCACCAGCGTGTTGCCCACGGCGATCAGCACACCGGGCTGGCGCAGCACCAGGGGCTCGCCCGGGCGCTGTGCGGTCCACAGCTTGCGGCCGTTGGCGGCATCGAAAGCGGCCAGCGAGCGGTCGGCTGCCAGCACGAAGACGCGGCCTCCCGCGACCAGCGGCGGCGTGTAGGCGGCTGCGGGCAGCGGCTGCTTCCACAGCTGCTTGCCTTGCGAGTAGACGATGACCTGGTTGCTGCGCGTGAGCACGGCCTGGCGCTCGGCGTCACCGCCCACGCCCGCGGTCAGCGGCTCGCCAACAGTGAAGCGCGACAGCTGGCTGCCGTTGCGTGCATCGAGGGCCGTGACGCTGCCGTCCTTGGCAGCGATCAGCAGCGTGTCGCCCTGCACATGGATGTCGGTGGCCAGCGGCACTTCGGCGCCGAGCTTGGCGGTCCAGGCCTGGTGCACGGCCAGCAGGCCGGGGTTGGCACCCAGCTCCTGGGGCTTGGGCTTGGTGTCGCTGCTGAACCACGAAGACACGGTGGAGCAGCCACCCAGGGCACCGGCCAGCAGGCCCAGAGCCATCCAGCGCGCAACGCCGCGCGGGCGCGAAATCGCCATCAATTGATCAGCCGAGGTTTTCAAGGTTGCTTCTCCGAAGTCGACGTCTTGGCCTGTGCCAGCACGGTGGGTTCAGCACCCAGCGCATTGAGCTTGAACTCGATCAGACGGCCATAGTCCACGCCCTTGTCCAGGGCGGCATGGGCGCGCTGGTAGGCGTCAATGGCTTCGGCCTGCTTGCCCTGGGCCGCGAGAATGTCGCCACGGCGATCGGCCACGATGCCGGCGAAGGACTCGGGCATGCTGCCTTCCAGCGCCTTGAGGGCTTCGTCGTATTGCTTTTGCTGCTCCAGCACGGCGCTCAGGCGCAGCTTGGCCAGGGCCTTGTAGCCTTCGTCGCCCTTGTCGGCCACCCAGCTCAGGGCAGCCTTGGCGTCATCGAGCTTGCCTTCGTCCACTGCAGCCTTGGCCAGCAGCAGGCCGGCCTGGGCCGCCTGCGTGGTGCCTGCGTACTTGTCCTTGAGATCGGCGAAGGCCTGGCCGGCGCGCGCCGCGTCCTTGCCAGCCAGCGCCACGTCAACGGCATGCGCCAGAGCGGCAGCCTGCGTGGCCTGGCGCTTTTCCCAGTACTGGTAGCCATTCCAGCCGGCAAAGCCGACGAAGATGACCACGAGCACGCCGGTGATCAACGTGCCCCAGGTATTCCAGAAATGCTTGAGCTGCTCTATCTGCTCTTGTTCTTCAAGATCGAAATGGTTTGCCATGGATCGCCTGTGTCGCTTTATGTATGGAGGTCGCCGCTGGAGCGGTCGCTTGAAAAGCTGCGGATGCTGGTCAAACCGCCGATTGTAGGGTGGCAGCCCATTGGGCCGCATCAGCCAGGGCTTGCTGCACCTGCTGGCCCGCGCCGTCGCGCAGCGACTTGACGGTGACCAGGCCCTGCTGCAGCTCATCGGAGCCGAAGATCAGCGCGAAATGTGCGCCGCTGGCATCGGCCTTCTTGAACTGCGACTTCATGCTGCCCATGCCTTCGGCGCTGGCCGCGTGCATCTGCACGCGAACACCGGCCTCACGCAGTTGCTGCAGGGTGCGCAGCGCCACAGGCATGGCCGCCACATCGGGGACGATGGCGTAGGCATGCAGCGTGGGCGCGGGGATGTCGGTGCCGAGCTCCTTGACGAGTTCCAGCACACGCTCCACGCCCAATGCCCAGCCCACGGCAGGCGCGCTCTTGCCGCCTACCTGTTCGATCAGGTAGTCGTAGCGGCCGCCCGCGCAGATAGTGCCCTGCGAGCCCAGCATGTCGGTGATGAACTCGAACACCGTCAGGTTGTAGTAGTCCAGGCCGCGCACCAGGCGCGGGTTCACGGTCCAGGGCACGCCGTTGGCGTCCAGGATGGCCTTGAGCCCGTCGAAGTGGGCCAGCGAGCCCTCGCCCAGGAAGTCCAGCAGGCGCGGCGCGCCGTTGACCATGTCCTGCATGGCGGGGTTCTTGGTGTCCAGCACGCGCAGCGGGTTGCTGTACATGCGGCGCTTGGCCTCTTCGTCCATCACGTCCTGGTGCTGCTCCAGGTAGGCGATCAGGGCCTGGCGGTGTGCCTGGCGCTCCTCGGGCTGGCCCAGGCTGTTGATTTCCAGGCGCCACTGGGTCAGGCCCAGCTGCTTCCACAGGGAAACGGCCAGCATGATGAGTTCGGCATCGACATCGGGGCCGGCAAAGCCCAGGGCCTCGGCGCCGATCTGGTGGAACTGGCGGTAACGGCCGCGCTGCGGGCGCTCATGGCGGAACATGGGGCCCATGTACCACATGCGCTTGCCGCCGTCGTACAGCAGATTGTTCTCGATGGTGGCGCGCACCAGGCTGGCCGTGCCTTCAGGGCGCAGCGTCAGGCGCTCGCCGTTGAGCTTGTCCTCGAAGGAGTACATCTCCTTCTCGACAATGTCCGTCACCTCGCCGATGCCACGAACGAACAGCTGCGTATGCTCGACGATGGGCGTACGCACGTTGCGGTAGGCAAAGCGCGCCATCAATTCACGCACCTGCGCTTCCAGCCATTCCCAGCGAGCGGACTCGGCGGGAAGAATGTCGTTCATGCCTTTGACGGCGGAAAGTTTTTCGGGTTTGGCCACGTTGTTCTCGTTCGATGAATGCTCGGAAACAGGCGCTGACCCCGCTTTTTTCGCCCCATGCTCTCAACGCCTGTTTCGCGTAAGAGCCAATGAGGCAAAGCGTGGTGCGCTATCTATTTTGCAATAACTGCAATGCTCGATGCAGCCGATCAGGCGGGTGCAGCGGCGGTGGCGCCATAGGTGCGCGCCACATAATTTTCGACCAGTGCCTGAAATTCCTCGGCAATCCGCTCGCCGCGCAGCGTGAGCGCCTTTTCCCCGTCGATGTAGACGGGGGCGGCGGGCGCCTCGCCCGTGCCGGGAAGGCTGATGCCGATGTTGGCGTGCTTGCTCTCGCCGGGACCGTTGACGATGCAGCCCATCACGGCCACCTTCATCGCCTCGACACCGGGATACTTCATGCGCCACAGCGGCATCTGGCCACGCAGATAGTCATCGATCTGCTTGGCCAGTTCCTGGAAGGTGGTGCTGGTGGTGCGGCCGCAGCCCGGGCAGGCCGTGACGCTGGGCACGAAGATGCGCAGGCCCAGGGCCTGCAGGATTTCGGAGGCGACCACCACTTCCTGCGTGCGCGCCTCGCCGGGCTGGGGCGTGAGCGAGACGCGGATGGTGTCGCCAATGCCTTCCTGCAGCAGCACGGACAGCGCGGCGGCCGAGGCCACCGTGCCCTTGGTGCCCATGCCGGCTTCGGTCAGGCCCAGGTGCAGCGCATAGTCGCAGCGTTGCGCAAGGGCCCGGTAGACCGAGATCAGGTCCTGCACGCCGCTGACCTTGCACGACAGGATGATGTTGTCGCCATTCAGGCCCATGGACTCGGCCAGGCGCGCGGAATCGACGGCCGAGGAAATCAGCGCCTCGAACATGACCTGGCGCGTGTCCCAGGGCTGGGCGCGGCGCGAGTTCTCGTCCATCAGCCGGGCCATCAGTTCCTGGTCCAGCGAGCCCCAGTTGACACCGATGCGCACGGCCTTGTCGTAGCGGGCCGCCGCCTCGATCATCTGGCCGAACTGCTTGTCCTTCTTGTCGCCCTTGCCCACGTTGCCGGGGTTGATGCGGTACTTGGACAGTGCCTCGGCGCAGGCCGGGTATTCGGTGAGCAGGCGGTGGCCGTTGTAGTGGAAGTCGCCCACCAGCGGCACGTACTCGCCCATGCGGTCCAGCTGCTCGCGGATGTAGGGCACGGCGGCGGCGGCCTCGGGCGTGTTGACGGTGATGCGCACCATCTCCGAGCCGGCCTGGGCCAGTTGGCGCACCTGTATGGCCGTCTCGACCGCGTCCACCGTATCGGTGTTGGTCATGGACTGCACGCGCACAGGCGCATCGCCACCCACGGTGACGACGTTGTTGCGCCAGACCACACGGGCCTGGCGGGACTTGCGCGGCAGCGGCGAGGCAATCGCTATCGGCTGCTGCGTGATGGGGAGATCTTGCACGGTCACTTCACCTCAAAGCGGGCCACATTGTCGCGGGTGGTCTTGGCGACTTCCAGCAATTCGCCACGCACACGCACCTCGGTGCCGCTGGCATTGCCGACGATGACCGACAGCGGCAGGGCGCCCTCGGCGCCAATGGATTCACCGGCCGCCAGCGTCTTTTGCAGCACCACGCGGCCGCTGGAATCCTTGACCTGTACCCACGATTGTGCGTTGGCCTTCATGACCAGCACGCCACCAGGCGTTTGCGCCGCGGTGGCTGCCGATGTCGCTGCTGCGCCCTCGGCAGGCGCATCGGCGGCAGGGGCAGCAGGGGTTGTGGTGGACGCAGGAGCCGGAACGGCTGCCGCTGCAGGCGCTGAAGTTGCCGGTGCAGATGCAGATGCAGGTGCAGGGGCAGATGCAGCCGGCACATCGGCCGGCGTCGTCGCCGCAGGCGCAACGGGCTCCTGGGCGGCCACGGGCTCGGACACAGTCCCTGCAGGCTGCACCAGGGCAGCGGCATCGGAAGCGCCGGCCTGCGGCTCTTCGGCGTCGCCTTCATGCTTGGGCAGGAAGTAGACGGCAGCGGCAGCGGCCAGCAGCAGCAGCACGATGATGGCCACCTTGCGCGAGCCGTTTTCACGTCCCAGCGATGTTCCGGTGGCCTTGAAGGAGCGCTCCTTGAACGTGGCGTTGATGCTGCCGCGATCATCGGCCAGGCTCTTGAGCTGGGTGCGCGGCAGCAGGGCCAGCACCGATGCCGAGTCCATGCGCAGCGTGCGGCAGACGCTTTGCGCCAGGGCCCGCATGAAGACATGGTCCTGGAATGCAGCGTAGTCATCCGCCTCCAGCGCCTCCAGCTTGGGGGCTGGCACCTTAAGTGCCGCCGCCAGCCCGGCCAGAGACAGACCCGCCGCCTCGCGCGCCTGGCGCAGCAGTGTGCCCGCCGTCATGGAAGTTTGTGCGTTCTCGCCTTGCGTACCTGCTTCGTCATGCACCGCCAACACCTCACTCATTGAATGCTCCACGCTCGTAGGCCAGCCATTGGCGGGACTCGGGGAAGCGCTGGTGCAGCTGGTCAGCCAGCTGCCGCATCGCTGCAGATTGCTGCAGCGCCCTCTCTATCTTGATCCCCAGCCACAGGCTTTCCGCATTGGACTGGGGACTGCTGTTCAGGCGCCGGATGTAGAACTGCGCCCTCTTGGCGTCGCCGCCCTGCAGCATCACGTTGCTCAGGTGGTAGGCGATCACCGGGTTGGCGGGATCGAGTTCATAGCCCTTGAGCAGCGCCTGCTGGGCCTCGACCAGCAGGCCGGCCTGCTGCAGGCACAGGCCCTTGGCCATCCAGGTCTTGGGGCGCTCCAGGTAGCCGGGCTGGGCCAGGGCCTTGTCCAGCCATTCCTGGGCTTGCGCGTATTGCTTGCGCTGGCACAGCAGCCAGCCGTAGTTGTGCTGCAGGTCGCCGTCCTGGGGACGCAGCGACATCGCCTTGCGCAGGCTGGCGTCGGCCTGGTCCCAGTCCTGGTTGCGCATGTAGATCAGGGCCAGCAGGCCGTAGCCGTCGGCGGAACTGGGGTCAGCGGCCAGCGCCTGGTTCACCTCTTCCAGGGCCACATCGATGCGGCCAGCCTGGAAATAGGAAGCCGCCAGCTCCAGGCGGATGCTTGCGCGGCGGCGGGGATCGGCCTCGGCGGCAGAAGCCATCGAGGCATTGGAGACGGAGGAAGCGTTGCCGGAGCCAGAATTCGTCGGGGGCACCAAAGGCTGCTTGCCTGCGCAGCCCGCCAAGAAAAGAACCAGCGCGGGCACTGCCCAGCGCATGCCTGTACCGAAATCCCCCGTTCGCAGCCGCCGAGCCACTGACTTCATGAACTGTCCTTTGTTCCGTCGGGGCATGCCAGGCATGCCCCAGGTCTTCTCAAGGCACCTGCTTGAGAACAATGGTGCGCTGCCTGGCCATGCGCTCGGCAGCGCGCGTGCGGTCCTTGACATCGCCAGCCAGCTGTCCGCAGGCTGCATCGATGTCGTCGCCACGTGTCTTGCGCACCGTGGTCACGATGCCGGCATTGCTCAGCAGGCTGGCGAACTCCGTCACCCGCGCTGCGGGTGAACGCAGCAGCCCCGAGGCCGGGAACGGATTGAACGGAATCAGGTTGAACTTGCACCAGCTGCGGCCATCGCCACGCGCGCGGACCAACTCTATCAGTTGGCGCGCATGCTCAGGCTGGTCATTGACGCCATCGAGCATGCAGTATTCGAACGTGATGAAGTCACGGGGCGCGAATTCCAGGTAGCGCTCGCAGGCATCGAGCAGCTCGTGGATGGGGTACTTGCGGTTCAACGGCACCAGCGGGTCGCGCAGCTCGTCATTGGGCGCATGCAGCGACACGGCCATGGCCACGGCGCAGTCCTGGGACAGCCGGTCGATCATCGGCACCACGCCCGAGGTGGACACGGTCACGCGGCGGCGCGAGAGGCCGTAGCCATGGTCATCGAGCATGGCGCGCAGCGCCGGCACCAGGGCCGTGTAGTTCTGCAGCGGCTCGCCCATGCCCATCATCACCACGTTGGAGATGACGCGCTCGCCGCCCGTGCCCAGGCGCTTGCGCAGCGCATGCTCGGCATACCACAGCTGGGCCAGGATCTCGCCCGTGCTGAGGTTGCGGCTGAAGCCCTGGTGACCCGTGGAGCAGAAGCGGCAGCCCACGGCGCAGCCCGCCTGGGACGACACGCACAGCGTGCCCCGGTCATCTTCGGGAATGAAAACGGCTTCGACGGCATCGCCGCCTCCCACGTCGAACAGCCACTTGACTGTTCCATCGGCAGACACATGCTCGGTCAGAACCGGCAGGGCCGTGATGTGGGCACACGCCTTGAGCTTTTCGCGCAGGGACTTGGCCAGATCGCTCATCTGGTCGAAGTCGCTGGCGCCTCGCTGGTGGATCCAGCGGAACAGCTGCGTCGCGCGGAAACGCTTCTCGCCGAGTTGCTCGCAGTAAGCGGCAAGTCCGTCGAGATCAAAATCTAGCAAATTGGTATTCATGTCGGCAGGCCGGTGCCACGCCGCTCTCGGCTCTTCCGCGGCAGGCACGGCCTGCACCGGACAGACCATGACGGCCGCGGAAGACGCGGGGATTAGCGCGAGTAGACGTTCATGCCGGGGAAGAAGAAAGCCACTTCCACGGCTGCAGTTTCAGCGGCGTCAGAGCCGTGCACGGCGTTGGCGTCGATGCTGTCGGCGAAGTCGGCGCGGATCGTGCCCTTCTCAGCCTTCTTGGGGTCGGTGGCGCCCATCAGTTCGCGGTTCTTCAGGATGGCGTTCTCGCCTTCCAGAGCCTGGATCATCACGGGGCCGGAGACCATGAAGTCCACCAGGTCCTTGAAGAAAGGACGCTCCTTGTGGACGCCGTAGAACTGCTCGGCTTCGCCGCGCGACAGGTGCACCATCTTGGCAGCGATGACCTTCAGGCCAGCGCCTTCGAAGCGTGCGTAGATCTGGCCGATCACGTTCTTGGCAACGGCGTCGGGCTTGATGATGGAAAGAGTGCGTTCGATGGCCATTTGAATGGTTCCTAATCAGGGTTACTATGGATTTTTGTCAATTGGACAAAACCGTTGATTCTAGCTGTGCCATCAAAGTCCTTGATGACATGGTGCTGCCAAATGGCAGGCTTACAGGGCGGGCCGACCACCTCTGGATGAAACAGAAGGCGGACGGCCCGGCCGCCTTTCAGCGGCGTCCTCCCGGCTTGCGCTTGGCGTTCTGGCGTGCACGCGACAGGCTGTCGGAGCCGATGTAGCCCACCGATGTACGCATCGGATCGGGCTGCTGGCTGCCGCCGCCCTTGCCACGCGCGCCTGCACCGCCCTGCCCCTTGCCCTGTCCCTGGCCGCCGTCAGCCTTGCCGCCCTTGGCGGCAGGCTTGGCACGCGGGCCGTCGAGCATGGCGTTGGGCGCCGGGCGATTGCCGTCGAAGTAGCGGCCGCCGCCTTCGCGGCGAACGGTATTGCGGTCGGCCGGGCCACCACGGCGGCTTCCGGCCGGTGGCTTGGGTGCAGCGGGCGCACGCGCCTGCATGCCGGCTGCCGAAGCCAGGGACTGGATATCGGCCTGGTCCAGCTCCACCCAGGCGCCGCGCTTGAGGCCGCGCGGCAGCACCATGGCGCCGTAGCGGATGCGGATCAGCCGGCTCACGGCATGGCCCACCGCCTCGAACATGCGGCGCACTTCGCGGTTGCGGCCTTCGGAAATGGTCACGCGGTACCAGCAGTTGGCGCCTTCACCACCGCCGTCCTCAATGGAGCCGAAGGCGGCCACGCCGTCTTCCAGCTGCACGCCGTCGGTCAGGCGCTGCTTTTCTTCCTTGCTGAGCGCGCCCAGCACACGGGCTGCGTATTCGCGCTCCAGGCCGAAGCGCGGGTGCATCAGGGAGTTGGCCAGCTCGCCCGAGCTGGTGAACAGCAGCAGGCCTTCGGTGTTCAGGTCCAGGCGGCCCACCGATTGCCATTTGCCATGCTGCAGGCGAGGCAGCTTGCGGAACACCGTGGGACGGTTTTGCGGATCGTCATGCGTGACGACCTCGCCCACGGGCTTGTGATAGGCGATGACACGCGCCGGCGGCGGGTCGATGCGAAAGCGGATGGGCTGGCCATTGACCTTGATCTGGTCGCCGAACTGGATGCGCTGGCCCACGTGGGCAGGCTCGTTGTTGACCGAGATGCGGCCTTCAAGAATGAGCTGCTCCATTTCGAGGCGCGATCCCAGCCCGGCCTGGGCCAGCACCTTGTGCAGCTTGGGCGAATCGACCTGGGGCAGCAGCACACGCTTGGCAGGCGCGGCATCGTCGCGCTCTTCGGCGGCGTCGAGTTCGCCCGAGATGACGTCCGCAAAATCGTAGCCTTCGACAGACCCTGAGTCGGTCGGCTCTGATGCATCAGCCGTCACCAGCTCTTGCACGGTGTCTTCGGCATGCACCGCCTCGGCGGCCGGACGCGGCTTGCGCACAGGCTTGGCGCCGGGCCGCGGCCCGGCCTTGGGAGCGCGCGAGCGCGCAGGGCGGGCCTTGCGCTGCGCGCCGGCCTCATCGGACGCCGGCTGGGCGTCCTGGTCTTTGGAGATATCACTACCCGTCATGGCTTTCCTTCTTCGGCCTGCTTTGCAGCGCCGTCCGTATCCGTTGTATCCGCTGTATCCGTTGCGTCTGTTGTCTCTGCCGCATCCGCTGCGTCTGCCGCATCCGCTGCATCCGACAGGTCTGCTGTATCTGCTTGAGCCGTATCTGCTGCCATTGCGGCATCTGCCCCGTCCGATCCCGCGGCATCTGCCTCGCCCGGGGGCTCTTCGGGCAAGGGAGCGTCACCGGCTGGCGCGGCCTCGTCCGCTGCCAATTCCTGCGCACCCGACTCTTCCAGCGCCTTGAACAGGCTTTGCTGGGATTCGGGCTCCTCGAGCATGGGCAACTGGTCCAGCGACTGCAGGCCCAGGTCGTCCAGAAACTGGCGCGTGGTGGCGAACAAAGAGGGCCGGCCCACGGTTTCCCGGTGGCCAATGACCTCGATCCATCCCCGGTCTTCCAGTTGCTTGATCAGCAGGCTGTTGACCGTCACGCCGCGTATGTCCTCGATGTCGCCGCGCGTCACTGGCTGGCGGTAGGCGATGATCGCCAGCGTCTCCAGGGTCGCGCGGGTGTAGCGTGGCGGCTTTTCGGGATGCAGCCGGTCCAGATAGACCCGCATCTCGGGCCGGCTCTGGAAGCGCCATCCAGACGCCACCTGCACCAGCTCCACACCCTTTTGCGCCCAGTCTTTCTGCAGGTCCAGCAGCAGGTCCTTCAGCGTGTCGGAGCCCAGCACGTCATCGAACAGCGAGCGCAGCTCACGCAGCGTGACAGGCTGCGGCGCACAGATCAATGCAGTTTCCAGGACCCGCTTGGCATCTACCGTATTCATGGCTCAGCGTCTCGGGAACAAAGGCGCGCGTGCCACCAGAGGTGGCAGCCAGGGTGCGCCGAATCAAAGAAGAGGAAGCAAGCGCTCCACGGATGCCATGCGAGAGATGGTCAGAGGCTTTCGGCGGGATTGTAGCTCAGCCCCCAATTTTCCAGCGCCTGTGCCATATCGGGCGGCAGCGGCGCGCGCAGCACCAGGGCCTGGCCTGTCATGGGATGGGTGAAGGCCAGCCGGAAGGCGTGCAGCGCCTGGCGCGCCATGCCGCCAGCCTCCTTGCCGCCGTAGACGGCATCGGCCACCAGCGGGTGGCCCAGCGATGCCATATGCACGCGGATCTGGTGGGTGCGGCCCGTGTGCAGCGTGCAGCGCACCAGGCTGACTTCCTCGTTGCCGGCCAGCAGGTCGATGTCGGTGCGCGCGGTCTTGCCTGCATGCTGCGCCAGGTCGACCACGGCCATGCGCAGGCGGTTGCGCGGGTCGCGGCCGATGGGCGCATCGACCTCGCGGCGCTTGCGCGGACCCCAGGCCTTGTGGGCCAGCGCCAGGTACTGGCGGCTGACATCGCGCGCGGCGATCATGGCCACCAGCGCGTCCATGGCGGCGCGGCTGCGTGCCACCACCATGAGCCCGCTGGTGTCCTTGTCCAGGCGGTGGACGATGCCGGCGCGCGGCACCTCCCGCGCCTTGGGGTCGCGCCCCAGCAGGCCGTTGAGCAGGGTTCCAGTCCAATTGCCCGGAGCCGGGTGCACGACCAGGCCAGCCGGCTTGTTGACGACCAGCAGGTGCTCGTCCTCATACACCACGTCCAGCGCCATGTCCTCGGGCTGGAAGGCCATGCTCTGCTGCGTGGGCCGCATCTCCAGCACCATCCGGTCGCCGGCGGCCACCTTGGTGGCCGGCTTGACCAGCACACGCCCATTGAGCGTGACCGCGCCCTGCGCCAGCAGTTGCTGCAGATAGCTGCGGGAGAACTCGGCCACGCATTCGGCCAGCACCTTGTCGGCGCGCAGGCCGTGCTGGGCCGGCGGCACGGTGATCTCGCGCAGCTCGGCTGCGGCAGCCTCGACCTCGCCGCCTTCGGCCTCGTCCTCGACCGGCTCCCACGGCGATTCGCCGGGCGCAGAAGAAACAAGCCCCTGCGGGGCAGGGGCTTGTCCGGTTTGCCTGGTGCTGCGGCTCATCAGCGCGAAGGCAGGTAGCGCGAAGGATCGACAGGCTTGCCCTGGCGACGCACCTCGAAGTGCAGCTTCACGCGGTCCGCGTCGGTGCTGCCCATCTCGGCGATCTTCTGGCCCTTGCGCACGGTCTGGTCTTCCTTGACCAGCAGCGTCTGGTTGTGCGCGTAGGCCGTGAGGTAGGTGTTGTTGTGCTTGAGGATGATCAGGTTGCCATAGCCACGCAGGCCGGCGCCGGCATAGACCACACGGCCATCGGCAGCGGCCATCACGGGATCGCCGGCCTTGCCTGCGATGTCGTAGCCCTTGTTGCGCGCCTCGTCAAAACCGGCGATCAGGCTGCCCGATGCAGGCCAGATGAAGTCCACATCGTCGGCGCCCTTGCCGGCTGCGGGTGCAGGGGCGGGTGCCGGGGTCGGTGCGGGTGCAGGCGTTGCCGTGGAGCCGCCCGACGATGCCACGGGCGGCAGCGGCGTTGCCACCACGGGCGAGCCGCTGGGCGTGGAGGAGGCGGTGGACGAGGGGCGCGTGCCGACGCTGTCCGAGCTGGTCGGCGGCACGACGCGCACCACCTGACCGACTTCGATCAGGTTGGGGTTCTCCAGATTGTTCCAGCGCGCGATGTCCTTCCAGCTCTGGCCGGTTTCCAGGCCGATGCGGATCAGCGTGTCACCGGGCTTGATCGTGTAGTAGCCGGGCTTGCCGGCGTTTTCGACGCCGGGCAGCGGCTTGACGGCTGCCGATGGCGAGGAAGAGGTGGAGGAGGTGGTGGTCGTTCCACGGTCCTCCACGGGAGCCCTGTTCACTTGGGATGTGCAGCCTGCCAGAACCATGCCGGCCAGCACCACCGTTCCCCAAGCCCCAAGACTTCGCGATACCAACATAAGTTATTCCCTTCTAGGCGATGCCCGATTTTAGGGGGACAAAGTTCACGGCCTCCAAAATCGACTGCGTAAACCCGTGTGAACTCTTGTCAATCACCAGCAGTGCCTGCTTACCACCCGTAACCACCATGGGGGCGACAAGCCGCCCGCCCACGGCCAGCTGGTCGCACCAGGCCGAGGGCATGCTCTCGCCGCCAGCGGCCGAGATGATGCCCGCATACGGCGCGCCGCTGCCATAGCCTTCCATGCCATCTCCAAAGATCAGATGGACATTGGTCAGCCGCCAGGGCCGCAGGTTGCTGCGCGCTTTCTCGTGCAGGCCGCGCAGGCGCTCGATCGAATAGACCTCGCGTGCCACGCGGGCCAGCACCGCCGCCTGGTAGCCGCAGCCCGTGCCGATTTCCAGCACGCGGCCCAGGCCCGACTTCGCGGCCTCCGAACCCAGCAGCAGCTCGGTCATGCGGGCGACCACGCTGGGCTTGGAGATCGTCTGGCCCAGGCCAATGGGCAGGCTGGTGTCTTCATAGGCCTGGTTGACCAGGGCGCTGTCCACAAAGCGGTGGCGCTCCACCGATCCCATGGCGGCCAGCACGGCCGGCGACTGTATGCCGGTGGCAGCCAGCCGCTGCACCATGCGCGCGCGCACGGCGGCCGAGTCCAGGCCGATGCCCGAAGGCTGTTGCGGGGCATGGGCGCCGGCCGGCGCCAGCGCAGAGCGCGCAGGCGCCGCGCGCGAGGCCGGCGCAGGGGTCTGCACCGAGCGCGCCACCCACGAGGGAACTCCGGGACGGCGCTCGCTCACGGTTGCACCACCCCGCACTGGGCCGCCTGCACGCCCTGGCCGGCCGACGCCAGCCTGGCCGCCGTCTGTGCCCAGTAGCCCAGGTTGTCGTGGTCGGTCAGGTCCACCTTCAGCGGCGTGACGGACACATGGCCGTGCGCCGTGGCATGGAAGTCCGTGCCCTCCGAGTCATCCTTGGCCGCGCCTGCGCTGCCTATCCAGTACATCATTTCGCCGCGCGGGCTCTCCTGGGTGATGACGCGTTCGGCCGCATGGCGGCGGCCCAGCCGGCACAGCTTGAGGGGCTTGAGCGCGGACAAGGGCATGTTGGGAATGTTCACGTTGAGCAGCCAGGGCGACAGGCCGATCAGCTCCTGCGATTGCATGTCCATGACCAGCTGGCGCGCGGCGGCGGCAGCGGCCTCGATCTCGGACCAGCCCTTGTCAACCTGCGAGAAGGCAATGGAGGGAATGCCGAACAGAAAGCCCTCCATGGCGGCGCCCACGGTGCCGGAATAGATGGTGTCGTCGCCCATGTTGGCGCCGTTGTTGATGCCGGAGACCACCAGGTCGGGCCGGTAGCCCAGCAGGCCGGTCAGGGCGATGTGCACGCAGTCCGCAGGCGTGCCATTGACATAGCGAAAGCCGTTGTGGGCCTGGTGCACATACAGCGGCGCGTTCAGCGTCAGGGCGTTGGACTTGGCACTGTTGTTGTGCTCCGGTGCCACCACCTCGACGTCTGCCACCGTGCGCAGCGCCTCGTACAGGGCCTGGATGCCGGGCGCCTGGTAGCCGTCGTCGTTACAAATGAGAATCTTCATGGATACAGCAGGGATTGCGGGCGATTGTAGGCGGGCGTCTCGTCGCCCGAGGGACAGGAGGCATTCCCACCACACTCCTATCATCGGCCAGGCATTCAATCACAGGAGACAACCACCATGCACGCTTGGCTTTGCACCACGCCCACAGGCGTCGATCAACTGCAGTGGACGCAGCTGCCCACGCCCACGCCGGGCCCGGGGCAGGTACTGCTCGAAGTGAAGGCGGCCAGCCTGAACTTTCCCGATCTGCTGATCGTGCAGAACAAGTACCAGATGAAGCCTGAGCTGCCGTTCGTGCCGGGCTCGGAATACGCGGGCGTGGTCCAGGCCGTGGGTGAAGGCGTGAGCCACCTGGCCGTGGGCCAGCGCGTGGCCTGCCTGTCGGGCACCGGGGGCTTCGGCACCCATACGCTGGCGCCGGCCGCGCTGTGCATGCCGCTGCCAGACGGTTTCAGCTTCGTCGATGCTGCGGCCTTCATCATGACCTATGCCACCTCGCACCATGCGCTGATCGACCGCGGCCAGTTGCGCGCGGACGAGACCGTGCTGGTGCTGGGCGCAGCGGGCGGCGTGGGCACGGCCGCCATCCAGATCGCCAAGGCGGCGGGTGCGCGTGTGATCGCAGCGGCCTCCACCGACGAGAAATGCGCGCTGTGCAAGGCACAGGGCGCCGATGCCACCATCACCTACAGCCAGGGCGATCTGCGCGCCGCCATCAAGGAAGCCACCGACGGCAAGGGCCCCGACGTGGTCTACGACCCCGTGGGCGGCGACTTCGCCGAGCCGGCCTTCCGCTCCATCGCCTGGCGCGGCCGCTATCTGATCGTGGGCTTTGCCGCAGGCCCGATTCCTGCCCTGCCGCTGAACCTGCCGCTGCTCAAGGGCGCATCGCTGGTGGGCGTCTTCTGGGGGGAGTTTTCCCGGCGCGAGCCCAAGGCCAATGCGGCCATGATGCAGGAGCTGGCGCAGTGGTACGGCCAGGGAAAGATCAAGCCCGTGATCGACCGCACCATGCCCATGGCCGAGCTGCACGCCGCCTATGCGCGCATGGGATCGCGCCAGGTGCAGGGCAAGCTGGTGATGGTCAACGAGCAGTGAACCGGGCGCTGGCCATGCCACACTGGAGGGCATTGCATTCTGAAACAACTGCCCACCCATGGCCGAGCGCTCCGCTTCCGAACTGGCACGCGAAACCCTGCGGCAACTGGCGCTGAACCGCCTGCCGCCCACCCCGGAAAACTACACCCGCCTTTATGAACAGGCGGCTGGCGAGCCCGGCCCCGCCAGCTTTCCCCAGGGCCCGCTGCGCCACGTGCATGCGCTTTTGCCTGCGCAGACGCCCGGACAGAAGCGCCTGCGCGACCAGCTGGGCGCCGCCATAGAGCGCAGCGACTGGCAAGGGCTGCAGCAGGTCATCACCGCCTATGCCAACGCGGCCCTGCAGCCGCCTGCCCATGAGGCCAGGCCCGTGGAGCTGCCCGTGCCGCCGCCCGTCCAGGCCCTGCCCGACGACCTGACCCAGCAGTTGGCGCGGCGCTTCGAGGCCTTGTCCACGCTGCTGGACACCCAGGACACCAAAACCGGGCAACTGCACCAGCAGCTGATGGAGCAGCTGCAATCGCCGCCCGTGGATGCCAAGGCCCTGGCGCGGCGCCTGCACGACCAGCACTACCAGCTGTCGTTCGCCATCGCCGACCAGCTTCAGGTCCTGCAGTTGATGCAGGAGTTGCTGCAGACCCTGGTGCAGCACCTGGCCCAGGACCCCACGCATGGCAGCTGGCTGGTGCAGCAGCTCACGGCCATCGAGCAGGCCATCACCCCGCCGCTGTCGCCCGCACCCCTGGCCGATGCACGGCGCGAGCTGCAGACCGTGATCCACCGGCGCCTGCAGTTGCAGGACGGCATGGCCGCCGCGCAGCAGGCGCTCAGGGACATGCTGGGCGGCTTCGTCCAGCACCTGGCGCAGATCACGAGCAGCAACGAAACGCTGGGCGCCCGCATGGAAGAGGCGGCACGCCAGCTGGACGGCATCCAGCGCCTGGAAGATGCAGCCCCGCTGCTGCAGCAGGTGCTGGAGGCCACGCGCACCATGGCCGCCGGCAGCCGCGTGGCCCAGGAGGAACTGCAGGCGCTGCGCGCCCATGTCGATGCCTGCGAGGCCCGCATCGAAACACTGCAGCAGGAGCTGGACGAGGCCGCGCGCCGCGCACGCCACGACCCGCTGACCGGCCAGCTCAACCGCCTGGGCGTGAGCGAGGCGCTGGACCGCGAGGTGGCACGCGCCCAGCGCCATGGCCAGCCGCTGAGCGTTGCCCTGGTCGACATGGACGGCATGCAGGCCCTCAATGCCGAGCTGGGGCACGCCATGGGCGATGCCGCGCTGGTGCATGTGGCCCAGCTGGCGCGCCAAGGGCTGCGCCCGGAAGACGTGGTGGGCCGCTATGAAGGCCAGGCCTTCGTGCTGCTGCTGCCACAGACCCCGGAGACGGCGGGCGCCCAGGCGCTGCAGCGCCTTCTGCAGTTGCTGGAGCAGGCGCCTTTGCCCGCATCTGCTCAGCCCCCAGGCCAGCCCGCACCCCGGCCCCTGAGCTTCAGCGCGGGCGTGGCCCAGTTGCAAAGCCACGAAAACGGCATGGACGTGCTGCGCCGCGCCGACACCGCCATGCTGCAGGCCAAGGAGCGCGGCAAGCACTGCATTGCCACGGCATCAGGCGCACAATGGCAGCCAGTTGGAAATGCAGGCGCCGGCCTTTGATCCACCCCAAGGCCACGCCCCGTCTTTCCCCGCTTTTTTGCGCCACCTGCCCCGAACCGCCATGCACCTGCCCTTCAGCGCCTCCGTCCCTGCACCGCGGCGCCAGTTTCTGGTCGGCTCGGGCCTGGCCACGGCGCTGGGCCAGTTGCCTGCCTGGGCCCGGCTGGGCGAGCGGCCTGCGCACAACCCCTTCACGCTGGGCGTGGCCAGCGGCGACCCCGAACCCGACAACGTGCTGCTGTGGACGCGGCTGACGCCACCGCTGGCCCAGCTGGGCGAGACCGACACCACGGCCATGCCTGCGCTCAAGATCCGCTGGGAGCTGGCGCACGACCCGCTGTTCCGCCACATCGTGCGCAGCGGCGAGGCCATGGCGCAGCCCGAATGGGGCCACGGCGTGCATGTGCAGGTGGGAGGACTGGCGCCCGACCGCTGGTACCACTACCGCTTCATGCTGGGACAGGCGGTCAGCGGCACGGGCCGCTGCCGCACGGCGCCCGCCCCCGGCAGCATGCCGCAGCGCCTGCGCCTGGCCTATGCCTCCTGCCAGCGCTGGGAGCACGGCTACTACGCGGCCTGGCGCCAGGTGGTGCAGGATGCGCCGGACCTGGTGATCTTCCTGGGCGACTACATCTACGAATACGCCACGCCCGCCATGACGCTGGGCCTGGCCCGCACGCACAACCTGCGCGCCGCGCAGACCCTGCAGGACTACCGCGACCGCTACGCCCTGCACAAGAGCGACCCGCTGCTGCAGGCCGCGCACGCCCTGTGCAACTGGTCCGTGGGCTGGGACGACCATGAGGTGGAGAACAACTACGCGGGCGACCAGGGCCAGGGCGATGCCGCGCGTTTCCTGGCCCGGCGCATGGCCGCCTGGCAGGCCTTCTACGAAAACATGCCGCTGCGTGCCAGCGCGCTGACGGGCGCCGGGGCATCGCATGGCGGCGGCGGCCTGCAGCTGTACCGCAGCCTGCAATGGGGCCGGCTGGCCCGGCTGCATCTGCTGGACGGCCGCCAGTACCGCAGCGCCCAGGCCTGCCGCATCGAGGGCGAGGCAGACAAGGGCAGCGTGCGCCCTGCGCAATGTGCGGCCCTGTCGGACACGGCGCGCAGCTTCCTGGGCTGGACCCAGGAGCAGTGGCTGTACCGCCAACTGGCCGAGGACGCCCGCCACCAGGGCAGCGAGGGGCCGCGCTGGAGCATCCTGGCCCAGCCCACCCTGCTGTCGGCGCACCGGCCGCCCTCGGGATCGCAGGCCACGGACAGCTGGGACGGCTACCCGGCCGCGCGCCAGCGCCTGGTGCGCCACCTCACGCCGGGCGCCCAGCCCACGCCGCGCAACAGCGTGCTGCTGGGCGGCGACCTGCACCAGAACTACGTCTGTGCCGTGCATGCCGATCCCGAGGCCGCGCCCGAACGGCGCAACCCCATCGTGGCCAGCGAGTTCTGCAGCACCTCGATCACCTCGCGCAGCGGCACCACACAGGCCAAGGTCGATGCCATCGTCGCCCACAACCCGCAGGTGCTGTACGCACGCTGCGAGGAACGCGGCTATGGCCTGGCAGACATCACGCCCGAACGCTGGACCAGCGAGCTGCGTGCCGTGGCCAACCCCATGCGCGCCGACAGCCGCATCTACACGCTGGCCCGCTTCACCGTCGAGGACAGGCGGCCCGGCCCCGTAGCCAGCTGACAGGGCACTGACACAGGGCACGACCGAAGGGCACTTTCAGCAGGCCTCGGAACCAGTGGCTATCCTGACATCGCCACCCGGCATGCCGCCTATCGTATGGTGAGCTGCCTTGCCCCGCCCACCAGAACACGGAAGCCATGCACCTGACTTTCAGCGCCTACTACACCCTGATCTTCGCCGCCCTCGTCCTTTTGCTGGGCAAATGGCTGGTGCAGCACCTGCGCCTGCTGCGCGAATTCAACATCCCCGAACCCGTGGCCGGCGGTCTGGTCGTCGCCGTCGCCCTGTTCGTGCTCAACCAGACCCTGGGCTACACCTTCAGCTTCAGCAGCGAGCTGCAGATGGCCTTCATGCTGGTGTTTTTCTCATCCATCGGGCTGAGCGCCAATTTCGCCAAGCTGCGCGAAGGCGGCCGTTCGCTGCTGCTGTTCCTGGCCGTGGTCGCCGTCTTCATCGGCCTGCAGGACCTGGTGGGCGTGAGCCTGGCCACGATGCTCGGGCTCGACCCGCTGTTCGGGCTGATCGCAGGCTCCGTCACCCTGACGGGCGGCCATGGCACGGCAGGCGCCTGGGGCCAGGTTTTCGAGCGCGAATACGGGATCCAGGGCGCGGTCACGCTGGGCATTGCCTGTGCCACCTTCGGACTGGTGATCGGCGGCCTGATCGGCGGTCCCCTGGCCAAGGCCCTGATCACGCGCCGCAGGCTTGCCGTGCACGACCCCGCAGCCGCCCCCGAAAAACAGCCCCCGCTGGGCGAAAGTGCAAGCCACGGCGGCTTCGAGAATCCCGAGCAGACGCGCCTGATCACCACCAGCGCGGCCATAGAAACACTGGCCCTGTTCGCAGGCTGCCTGGGCTTTGCCGAGTTCATGGCGCAGTTCACCGCCGGCACCCTGTTCTCCCTGCCCACCTTCGTCTGGGCGCTGGCAGGCGGCGTCGTGATCCGCAATACGCTGGACTATGTCTTTCACTTCCAGGTATTCGACCGGGCCATCGACGTCTTCGGCAATGCCTCGCTGTCCATCTACCTGGCCATGGCCCTGCTGTCGCTCAAGCTGTGGGAGCTGGCGGGGCTGGCGGCGCCGCTGATGGTGATCCTGGCGGCCCAGACCCTGGTGATGGGCCTGTATGCCGCGCTGGTGACCTTCCGCATCATGGGCAGCAACTACGATGCGGCCGTGCTGGCCGCCGGCCACTGCGGTTTCGGAATGGGTGCCACGCCCACGGCCGTGGCCAACATGCAGGCCATCACCAACCAGTACGGCCCCTCGCACAAGGCCTTCCTCATCGTGCCGATGGTGGGCGCCTTCTTCGTCGACATCGTCAATGCCACGGTGATCCAGCTGTTCATCCGCTGGCTGCACTGACCATCGCAAACACCGAACGCACCATGCCCCTGCTGCGCCGCGCCCTTGCCACCACCCAGGCGCTCGTCCTGGCCCTGCTGCTGGCAGGCTGCAGCCTGCCGCCGCTGGCCGGCCGCAGCGAATCCACGGCGCTGGCGCCAGAAGCCGCCCAGGCCACGCTGCTGGGCCAGGCGCTGGCACCGCTGCTGGACCAGCATCCGGGACTCACTGGCATCCACGCGCTTTCCGATGCACGCAACGCCTACGCGGCGCGTGCCCTGCTGGCCCGCGTGGCCCAGCGCACGCTGGATGTGCAGTACTACATCTGGCGTGACGACACCACGGGCCACCTGCTGCTTGACGAACTGCGCCAGGCCGCCGACCGGGGCGTGCGCGTGCGCCTGCTGCTGGACGACGGCGGCACGGCGGGGCTGGACACGCAGCTCAGCGCGCTGGACCGGCATCCGCAGATCGAGGTGCGGCTGTTCAACCCCTTTGCGCAGCGCACGCCCAAGACGCTGGGCTATGTCACGGATTTCTCGCGCACGCAGCGGCGCATGCACAACAAGAGCTTCACGGCCGACAGCCAGGCCAGCATCGTGGGTGGACGCAACATCGGCGACGAGTACTTCGCGGCCACCGACGGCGTGCTGTTCGCCGATCTGGACGTGGTCGCCATGGGGCCGGTGGTGGCCGATATCGCGCACTCGTTCGACCAGTACTGGGCCAGCGCCTCGGCCTACCCCGTGGCCAGCCTGCTGCCGCCGCTGCCCGACTATGCGGTGGCGCGCGCCAGCGAGGCCCTGGCCACCGAGGTGCATCGCCCCGAGGCCCAGGCCTATGTGCGCGCCGTGGCGCAAAGCCCGTTCACGCAAGAGCTGCTGGCCGGCCGCCTACCACTGCAATGGGCCCGCACCACCCTGGTCAGCGACGACCCGGCCAAGGTGCTGGGCCAGGTGCCCAGGCAGGGGCTGCTGATCACGCAGCTGGCACCCGCCATCGGCCAGCCGCAGCGCCAGCTGGACCTGGTCTCGCCCTACTTCGTGCCCACCGAGGACGGTGTGCGCGCCCTGGCCGGCCTGCGCCGCCAGGGCATTGCCGTGCGCGTGCTCACCAACAGCCTGGAGGCGACCGACGTGGCCGTAGTCCATGCCGGCTATGCCCGGTACCGGCGCCCGCTGATCGAGGAAGGCGTGCAGTTGTACGAGCTGCGCCGCCAGATCGGCGAGCCGGACACGCCCGCCGCCGATGCAGGCGTGCCCCGGCAAGGGCCCCCGTCGCCCGCCGCGTCCTCGGGCGGGAAGGCGGGCGTGGGTTCGGGCAGCCGCCCCGGCAGCTCGGGCTCCAGCCTGCATGCGAAGACTTTTGCGGTCGATGGCGAGCGCATCTTCGTGGGCTCGTTCAACTTCGACCCGCGCTCGGCCCACCTCAACACCGAGATGGGCCTGCTGATCGACAGCCCCGAGATGGCTTCGCAGATGAGCCGCATGCTCGACCAGAGCCTGCCGTCCGCCGCCTACCACGTGCAGATCGATGCACAGGGCCGCCTGAGCTGGACCACGGAAAGCGGCACGCCGCCTGAGCCACTCACCACTACCACCGAGCCCGGCAGCAGTGCATTCAAGCGCCTGATGCTGCGCGTGCTGGGCTGGCTGCCCATCGAGGGGCTGCTTTGATGCCGGGCCCGGCCGCTCAGTCCAGCCGGATCGACGGGCGCAGGCGCGAATTCATCAAATCGATCAGCCACAGCAGCCCGCCGCGCCAAAAGCCGTAGATGCGGGCCTGGTGCGAGCGGTACAGCATGATGTGGCTCAGCATGGCCATGCGCCCGCGGATCACGCCGCCGTTGAACAGGCCGAATTTGCCCAGCGATCCATAGGCGTCGTAATGGGCCAATGACACCAGGGCGCCAAAGTCGCGGTAGGCAAAGCCTTCGGGACGGAAACCCGGCTCCTTCAGCAGGCGCGGCAGCGTCTCCACCAGATAGCGGGCCTGCTGGTGCGCCACCTGGGCGGTGGGCGGCAGCGGCACGCTGGCGCCGGGCAGGGTGAAGCTGGCGCAATCCCCCACGGCGTAGACATGGGGGTCGCTGGTCTGCAACTGGCCGTTGACCTTGAGCTGGTTGCCTTGCGTGGTCTCCAGTCCCAGCTGCGCCAGGAAGGCCGGGGCCTTCACGCCCGCTGCCCAGACACGCAGGCCTGCGGGGACGAACTCGCCGCTGGCCAGCACGAACCCCTCTTCGCTGGCCGACTGCACGCGGCCGTTGACGATCACCGAAACGCCCAGGGCCTGCAGCCGCAGGCGCGTGGCTTCGGAAATCTCTTCAGGAAAACCGGGCAGCAGGCGCGGCCCGGCCTCGATCAACACGATGCCGAAGCGCGCGGCCTCGCCCAGCGCGCCGTAGGCCCGGGCGCTCTCGGCCAGCTGCACCAGCTCGGCCGCCAGCTCCACGCCCGTGGCGCCGCCGCCCACGATGGCCACGCGCAGCTGCTCGCCGCTGGTCATGCAGCGCACCATGCGCAGGCGGATCTCGCTGTTGAAGGCATCGGCCTTGCGGCGCGAGTCGATCATGAAGCAGTGCTCGTCCACGCCCGGCGTGCCGAAATCATTGGCACCGCTGCCCACGGCGATCACCAGCCGGTCGTAGGCAATGCGCCGGCCCGGCACGATCTCGCGGCCATCGGGCGCCTCGATGGGGGCCAGCAGCACCTCGCGGGCCTCGCGGTCCAGGCCGCACATTTCGCCGGGCTGGTAGGCAAAGCTGGCGTCGCTGGCCTGGGCCAGGTAGGTGGTCTGCTGCTGGGCCAGGTCGCGCGTGCCGGCTGCAATGGTGTGCAGCATGGGCTTCCAGACATGGGCCGAATCGCTGTCCACCAGGGTCACCGAGCCGATGGCGTCCGTGCGTCTCTTGCCCAGCGCCGTGGCAATCTCCAGCCCCGCCACGCCACCGCCCACGACGACGATGCGCGCCCCGCCCGATCCCGTTGCCGAACCCGCTTCTTGTTCCTTGCCCATTGCTGCTCCCTGCCGGAAGGCCCGGCCGGCCGCACCATGCGCCGGCTTGCAGGACATTCGCTTCCAGACAGTCTTGATTCTTGTCAGTTTGGGTAGCAGGCGACTTGCTAGGGGTAAGCCCCAGATCTGCAACAGATATCTGATAGAAGACCGCAGATCGCGCAAGGCCCAGTCTTGTACAGGACCGCGCTGCAGGAAAAACATCATCCCTGCCGGATGGCCAGCCGGACGTGATCATTGCGCTATCAACACAAGAGCATCCACCCCGTACGTCACGCAGCATCGACGACGACATGGCGGCCTGCATCTGCAGGCCTGCACGAATGCCCCGCCTCCGGGCCCGCGATTTGCGATTGTCAATATACGAAACGTATATTCCCCGTATGATCGCCACCCCATGGGAATCGTCAAAATATCCGACCAATTGCACGACCAGATCCGCCTGTCCAGCGCGGCCCTGGGTCGATCCATCAACGCCCAGGCCGAGCATTGGCTGCGTGTCGGCCAGCTGGCCGAACACCATCCCCATCTCGACTACGCAGGCATCTGCGCCCTGCTGCTGCAGGAGGCCGCAGCCACGCTGAAGCTGGGCGAGCCCGAAGCGGCACCGGCTCCCGCCGATACGGCAGCACGCCGCCCGCGCCCCGTGCGCCTGTCCGGAGGCCTGCAATGAGGGGCGCCAAGCTGCGCAGCGTTCCGCTGCACGACGCCCTCGATATCGGGCAATCACGCAAGGCCGGTGGCCTGGCCGCCCGTGTCCTGCAGATGCTGGTGCCCCACGTGCAGCCGGGCGTCAGCACCGAGCACCTGGACAAGCTCTGCCATGACTTCATCGTCGACGAACTGCGCTGCGTGCCCACCAACGTGGGCTACCACGGCTTTCCGAAGACGGTCTGCACCTCGCCCAACCACGTGGTCTGCCACGGCATCCCCGACGCCCGGCAGATCCTGCGCGAGGGCGACATCCTCAACGTCGATGTGGCCGTGACCACGCCCGAGGGCTGGATCGGCGACACCAGCCGCATGTACTACGTGGGCCAGCCGTCCAACCAGGCGCGCCGCCTGGTGGAGACCACCTACGAGGCCCTGCTGGCCGGCATCCGCGCCGTGCGCCCCGGCGCCACGCTGGGCGACATCGGCCATGCCATCCAGACCGTGGCCCAGCGCGAGCGCTTCAGCGTGGTGCGCGAGTACTGCGGCCACGGCATCGGCAAGGTCTACCACGACGACCCCCAGGTGCTGCATTACGGCCAGCCCGGCCAGGGCATGGTGCTGGAGGCCGGCATGATCTTCACCATCGAGCCCATGCTCAACGCCGGCAAGGCGGCCACGCGCGAACTGGCCGACGGCTGGACGGTGATCACCAACGACAAGTCGCTGTCCGCCCAGTGGGAGCACATGGTGGTGGTGACCGACACGGGCTTCGACGTGCTCACGCGCTGGCCCGAGGGCACCGGCAGCTACGCGGCCATCTGAGCATGGCGTCCAACTACCTGTACCTGGGCCTGGCCATCGTCGCCGAGGTGGCGGCCACCTCCTGCCTCAAGCAGTCCGAAGGCTTCACGCGGCTGTGGCCCAGCGTGGTCACGGTCCTGGGCTACGCGCTGGCCTTCTACTTCCTGTCGCTGACGCTGCGCACCGTGCCCACGGGCGTGGCCTATGCGATCTGGTCCGGCGCGGGCATCGTGCTGATCTCCCTGGTCGGATGGCTCTGGCAGGGCCAGACGCTGGACCTGCCCGCGCTGGCGGGCATGAGCCTGATCGTGGCGGGCGTGCTGGTCATCCAGCTGTTTTCCAAGACGGCCGGACACTGAGCCGCTGCCCGCGCTGCGGCCCGGCCTTCAGCCCGTGATGGCCTGGACCGATCCGGCCTGCCGGCGCAGCTCGAACTTCTGGATCTTGCCCGTGCTGGTCTTGGGCAGCTCGCCAAAGACCACGGCGCGCGGCACCTTGTAGCCGGCCAGGTGCTTCTTGCAGTGGGCCACGATGTCTTCGGCCGTGGTCTGGGCGCCGGCCTTCAGCTCGATGAAGGCGCAGGGCGTCTCGCCCCACTTGGGATCGGGCTTGGCCACCACGGCGGCGGCCAGCACGGCCGGGTGGCGGTAGAGCACGTCCTCGACCTCGATGGACGAGATGTTCTCCCCGCCCGAGATGATGATGTCCTTGCTGCGGTCCTTGATCTGTATATAGCCGTCCGGATGCTGCACGGCCAGGTCGCCCGTGTGGAACCAGCCGCCGCGGAAGGCCTCGTCCGTGGCCTGCGGGTTCTTCAGGTAGCCCTTCATGGCGATGTTGCCCTGGAACATGATCTCGCCCATGGTCTGGCCGTCATGGGGCACGGGCTCCATGGTCTCCGGATCGAGCACGCTGGCCGAGCGCTGCAGGTGGTAGCGCACGCCCTGGCGGGAATTGAGGCGTGCGCGTTCGCCGATGTCCAGCGCATCCCAGGCTGCATGCTTGGCGCAGACCGTGGCCGGGCCATAGACCTCGGTCAGGCCGTAGACATGGGTGATGTCGAAGCCCAGCTGCTCCATGCCCTCGATCATCGACGCCGGTGGTGCGGCGCCCGCCACCATGGCCTTGACCCCGGCGGGCACGCCCTCCTTCATGGCGGCCGGCGCATTGACCAGCAGGCCGTGCACGATGGGCGCGCCGCAGTAATGCGTGACGCCATGGTTGCGGATGGCATCGAAGATGGCCTGCGCCTCCACCCGGCGCAGGCAGACATTGACCCCCGCGCGCGCCGCCACCGTCCACGGAAAGCACCAGCCGTTGCAATGGAACATGGGCAGGGTCCACAGGTAGACGGCGTGCTTGGGCATGTCCCACTCCAGCACATTGCTGATGGCATTGATGGCCGCGCCCCGGTGGTGATAGACCACGCCCTTGGGGTTGCCCGTGGTGCCGCTGGTGTAGTTCAGCGCAATGGCGTCCCACTCGTCGGCGGGCAGTTGCCAGTCGAAACCGGCATCGCCACCGGCCACGAAATCGTCGTAGTCCAGGCTGCCCACCTGCTCGGCGGCCGGGCCGTACAGCGCGTCCTCGACCTGGATCACCAGCAGCGGCGCGCTGCGCTGGCGCAGCTTCAGCGCCTTGGCCACCACGCCCGTGAACTCCGGGTCCACGATCAGCACCTTGGCCTCGCCGTGGTCCAGCATGAAGGCAATGGTTTCCGCATCCAGCCGCGTGTTCAGCGCATTGAGCACGGCCCCCGCCATGGGCACGCCGAAATGCGCCTCCACCATGGGCGGCGTATTGGGCAGCATCACGGCCACGGTGTCGTTCTTGCCCACGCCAGCCTTGTGCAGGCTGCTGGCCAGCTGGCGGCAGCGCGCATAGGTCTCGCCCCAGTTGCGGCGCAGCGTGCCGTGGACCACGGCCAGCCGCTCGGGATAGACCTCGGCCGTGCGGGCGATGAAGCCCAAGGGGCTGAGCGGCGCATGGTTGGCGCTGTTGCGCTCCAGATGCTGGTCGTAAATGTGGGTCATCGTGGTCTCCGGTTCGCTGGGTTTTCTGGTGAGATGCCCGCCTGCCGCCGCAGGCTGGCGAAACCTGAAGATATAGCAAGACAGGCTTACACAAGCTTGATGCGCATCCACCCGGCTCGCCACCGCACAGGCCCGGATAACCAAAGCGGCATGCATGGTCTTTGCAGGGCATCACAACTTTCAGAATTTCATGAAAATTGAAAATACTTATGCAGAACAATCACTTGACCTGCCTGCAGGCGCGCCCCCGACTGTCCCCCAGGCGACTGCACAACCACAGTCCTCTATAAGACATCATTTATCAGATGACTCGGCCGCACGGCCTCGGCTTCACTCGTAGAATCGCCGCTTGGATTCGCCGGCCAGCACCGCTGGAAGGCGAACAAGGAGTTCCTAGAGGAGTCGCCTGGCAACGCTCCAGGCATCGTTGGAGACGAGCCTGCACCCCACCGGTGCAGGCTTTTTTTTGCTTCAGCGCAGGCTCAGGGACTGGCGCTTCCAGGCCTGGTCCTGCCAGCGCTGGAACAGCGGCAGGGCAGACACATCGCCGGTCACGCGCTCGGTGGCCAGGCCGTCCAGCCGCACTACTTCGAAGCTCTTGCGGTAGCGGCCCTGGCCACGGGCCTCGCGCGCCACCAGCATCAGCTGGCCGCCAGGCACCCAGCCCGCCCATTCGGCCACGCCGGTCTCCGGGGCTGTGGCGGCCGGGGGCAGCACGTCGGCCAGCCAGCCGCCTTCGGTCTTGCGCAGCACCCACAGTTCGCGCCAGCCTTCCAGCGGCTGCACGGCCAGGGCCACGGCCGTGCCCTCGCGATTGGTGCTGGCCGATGCGGCCCACACCACGCCATAGGTGCAGCGGCGCAACAAAGGGGCCTTGGCGCCGTGCTGGGCGTCCACCAGCAGCACGCAGGTTTCGCCGGGAGCACCGGGCTCGGTCAGCAGCGTCGGGCGGGCTCCGGCAGCAGGAGCCACAGCAGCAACAGGCGACAGCGCCCAGCGCACGGCGCTCACCCGCATGGCCGCGTCGTTGTAGGCGCTCTGGTCTTCATCGGGCAGCTCGGACTTGCTGACGCCCGTGAACTCGGCCAGCGCCCGGGCGGCCGATGCCGCCACGGCAGGGTCGGCCATGCTCTTGCGCGCCTGCTGAAAGGCCAGCGCCGCCCACACGCTGGCGCGGCGCATCTGCACGCGGCCGCGCAGGTAGGGCGGCAGGCCGGTCACGTCCACGCGCTCCAGCACATCGGCCTGCCAGGCATGCATGCGGGCGCGCTCATGGGCCGGCAGATCGGGGTCCACGCATTCGGGCCGTGTCAGCGCCAGGGCGGCGCGGGCGCGCTGCGGCGCGTCGGCGGCGGGCATGGCCAGCACGCGGCGGAAGAATTCGCCTTCATAGCAGACCTGCATGCGGCCTTCGACCTCATAGGTCGCAAAGCGCAGGCCGTAGCCGTTGGCCACATCCAGGTGGGCCGACAGCGTGGCGCCCGAGGCCTTGCCGGGCGCCGCGGCGGAGGCGCGCCGCGCCAGCCGGTCGGCAAAGCCGCCCAGTGCGTCGAAGGCCTGCGCGCCTTCGGCGCCAGCCAGGGTCCTGGCGGGCGCGGCCTGCAGGTAGGCGGCCGCCAGGCCGATGCCCAGCGCCTCGGCACCGGGCGTGTCCTGCACGAAGCGCAGCACGGCCAGCAAGGCGGGAGCATCGGCCTCGGTCATGGCCACGCGGCGCACATCGCCGGCGCGGATGAAGCCGCCGCGCTCGCGCTTGTGGTCCCAGACCTGGAGGTAGTCCAGGCGTTCGCCCCTGATCTCCAGCACCTCGCCCTGCCACAGGCTGGCCTGCTGCTGGGCGCCATCGCGCGGCGCGGCGCGCAGGCTGGCCTGGTCCTGCACCACGATGGCGCTGCCCATGCCGGTGGCCAGCGCTGCGGCGGCCAAGGTCGATACGGTCAGCATGGCTTATTGCTCCTGAACGGCTGCGTTGGCATCTTCGGCCGCCACGGAGGCTGCGCCGGCCTGTGCATTGCGGCTGCCGCCCAGCAGGGCCGCGCCGATGAAGTCGCCATTGGTCGGCGGGGGCGCGATGATGACCTGGATCTTGTCCGAAAGCTTGTCGGCCAGCGTCTTCTGGATGAGCAGCGGGTAGCGCGTGACCAGGGTGCCCTCGCGTGCCATCTGCTCGGCGTTGACCTTGCCCAGGCGGTCCATGCGGAAGGCCTCGGCCTCGGCCAGTTTCTGGCGCGCATCGGCTTCGCCATTGGCCTCGATGCGGCGGGCCTGGGCGCTGCCCTCGGCGGCTTTCACGCGGGCCACGCGCTCGGCCTCGGCCTCCAGCTGGCGCTGCTCGATCTGGCGCTGCTTGAAGGGCAGCACATGCTTCATGGCCTCTTCCTGGGCACGCGCGGCAATCACCTGCTCGCGCGCGGCGGCTTCGGCGGCCACTTCGCGGCGCACCTTGTCGGCATTGGCGTCCAGCTCGGTTTCCTTGACGCGCTTGTCCTTGAGTTCCAGCGTGTAGCGCATCTTCTCCGAGGCCAGCTCCTCGGCCAGCAGGCTGTCCATGCCGCGGCGGTACTCGGCGGGCAGGTCCACCTTGCCGATCTGGATGCTGCGCAGCGTGACGCCGTCGGCCGCCAGGCGCGTGCGCAGTTCGGTCTCCATGATCTGGGCGATCTCGGCACGCTTGGTCGAGAAGATTTCGCGCACGGTGTAGCGCGCAAACACCTTGTAGACCAGGCCCTGCACGGCGGGCTCCACGATGTCGCCGCCTATGTCCAGAGGCAGGTTGCCGGCCTTGACGGCGGGCGATGCGGGATCAAGCGCATAGCGCACGTTCAGGTCCAGGCCCAGGGACAGGCCCTCGACCGACTGCAGGGGTGCGCTGCCATTGGCCTGGCGCATGGCCTCCGGGCGGTAGCTCTGGTCGCGCAGGGAGAACACGCGCACCGTGTGCAGGCCCGGCACCACCCATACGCTGCCATCGCGCCACAGGCTGACGGAGCCCGTGAACTGGTTCAGGCGCACGCCCAGCGTGCCCTGCTCCAGGTGCTGCACGGGCGGGTTGCGCACCACCACCAGACCTGCCGCCACCACCACGGCGCCGATGGCCAGCCAGCGCACGGTACGTGCCGTGGGCAGCAGGACCGCCCAGTCCACGGGCTGGCGGCGGGGCGCGTTGCCCGGCAGCGTTGCAGCATCGGACCCGGCTGCGGGCGCGGCAGTGCCGGCTTCGTCCAGGCGGGCGGACTTGCGGCCCGTCAGGGCCTGCATGATGCGGTTCCAGGTGGCTTTCATGGTGTTCTCTCTCTCGGCTGTGATGGCTGTTGTTGGCTGTTGTTGGCTGTTTCTGAGGCACCGGAAACAGGGGTGGCTCATTGAGGACCGATTGTTCGGATCCACCCCGGAAGCAACAACGCAGCGCACGGACCAAAGCGCTCACACCGGCTGCGCAAACGCTCCGGCCCCGGAAGAAAAACTCACACCCGGGCCGGCGCAGGGCCGAGATAATCCCGCGAACACCGCCACGGCGGCCTCCCCCGACCCCACCACCGCACAGCCCCATGACCCGTATCGCCGTGATCGAAGACGACCTGCCCACCAGCAACCAGTTGGCGGGATGGATACGCAGTGCGCGCAGCGGCATCGTGATCGACCAGTGGTTCACGCGCGACGAGGCCGAGGCCGCCCTGGCCCGCGAGCACTACGACGCCGTGGTGCTGGACATCGAGCTGGGCCGCGAGCGCCATGCGGGCGTGGCCCTGATCAACGCCATCAACAAGCTGGGCCAGGGCACGCCGGTGCTGGTGGTCTCGGCCATGCCGGCCGCCATCTACCGCAGCATCATGAAAGCGCTGGACGCCTGGGACTACCTGCAAAAGACCACCTTCGAGGAGGCGGACTTCATCGAGACCTTCCTGGACATCCTGCGCACCACGCAGCGCGCGGCGCCCGTGGCCGCGCAGGCCGCCGCAGCGCCCGCAGGCGACGCCCTGGTGCTGGACCCGCTGTGGCAGCGCACGCCCACCTGGCGCGGCGAGCGCATCAACCTGCCGCTGACGGCCCAGCGCATCCTGGCCACGCTGCACCAGCGCAGCGGCGAAGTGGTGTCCTACGACGAGCTGTTCGAGGTGGTCAAAAGCGGCCGCAACCGCGACAACGTGCGCAAGCACGTCAGCACCATCCGCGAGGCCCTGCGCGAGGTGGACCCGGGCTTCGAAGGCATAGAGAACGTGCCCATGCGCGGCTTTCGCTGGGTGGGCCAGGCCGGCGCCGCCGTCCGCACATGAAGCGCCTGCTCAACCCCAGGCTGGAGCTGCCCCGGCTGGAAGTGCCGCGCCTGGGCCTGGCCGCCTTCCGCCAGCGCATCCTGCTGCGCGGCGTGTTCGTGCTGCTGGCCGTGGCCACGGTGGCGCTGAGCGTGGTGGTGCTCAAGGACGAGAAGGAACGCGCCTGGCAGGCCTACCAGCACGGCTTTGTGCGCAGCCAGGCCGAGGTCATGGCGCGGCTGCGCCATCCTTCGGGCCGGCTGGCCCTGCTCAACGCCGGCCACCTGGGCCAGGGCGTGACGCCGCTGGCGCCGCTGCTGCTGCCCTACGCGGCCATCGACTTCGACGATCCGCAAAAGTCCCAGCAGGCCGTGGAGATGGCCGGCTGCTCGGTGCAGTATCCCGATGGCGCCTCGCTGTGCGCAGCCATTGGCAACAATCCCTACGCAGGCGGCTTCATCTATCTGGTGGGCAGCTTCTTCGCAGGCGAGCTGACACCGCGCGAGCGCGGCTCGCGCGAGCCCGCCCAGGCGCACCGCGCCCGCATCACGCTGGACATGCGCGGCAGCACCTACCGCTGGATCGCGCCCTATGAGGCCATGCCGCAGCAGGGCAACAAGTCCGGCAACGGCGAGCACGGCCGGCTCACCGGCTTTGTGGACAACGGCACGCCCCAGCTTGACGCCCGCGCGCGGCCCGTGCGCGATTTCCGTGGCTGGCTCTGGCAGAACGGCCATTGCCGCGACCTGCCGCCTGGCGTGCAGGGCAATGCGGGCAATGACAAGACACCCCCTGCAGCCGACTGCCTGCGCCGCACGCACTACTCCATCCGCCTGCCGGTCGAGCTGTTCCGCGAAGCCCTGTTCCGCAGGGACGTGCGCCCCGTCTGGCCGCCTGAAGACCTGGGCAGCATGCGTGTGCGAGTGGAAATGCTGGCCCCCGGCGACACGGAGCCGCCGCTGTTCGACAGCAACTCGCCTGGGGCGCAGCTGGCAGCCTCGCTCAACGACATCTCGCGCAGCCTGCTGCCGGGCGAGCGCGTGCAGATCCGCAAGGTGGGTGCCGACGAAGCCAGCGCCATCACCCTCAAGGGCGTGGATGTGCAGGCCGCGCCGTCGGCGCCCTGGCTGCTGCGCCTGATCAGCTGGCTGCCGCTGGATGCGGCCGGCGTCTCCGCCGCCACCATGACCCCGGCCGTGCCCACGGGCCAGGACATCCTGGACACGCCCACGGGCAACTACACCGTCAGCTTCACCGGCCACCCGCGCGATGTGGAGCAGGGCCTGGCCGCCGTGGCCACGCGCCTGTCGTGGTACCTGGGCGCCATGCTGGCCGCCATTGCGCTGGCCTGGCTGATCGTCGAGCTGGGGCTGATCCGCCGCGTGACCGCCCTCACCCGGCGCGCCGCCGCCGTGTCGTACAACGTGCAGGACGGCCATGTCGGCCCGCGCCTGGGCGACCTTGAAGTGTCGGACCTTCGTGGTTCCGACGAGCTGGGCATTCTGGCCGGCGGACTGGCCGACCTGCTGCAGCGCGTGAAGGACGACCTGCAGCGCGAACAGCTGCGCGCCCAGCAGGAACGCGACATGTGGCATGCCGTGGGCCACGAAATCATGTCGCCCCTGCAATCGCTGATGGTGCTTTACGGGCCCGACGACCCCGGCCACCGCTACGTGCAGCGCATGCAGCAGGCCGTGCATGTGCTCTACGGCACGGCATCGCCGGCCGAGGCGCTGCAGGCCGCCAACGTGCCCGAAGGCCGGCTGGACCTGAACGCCTTCCTGTCCCACGTGGCCGCCAACGCGCACTTCGCGGGCATTGCCAACGTGGTCTACGAAGGCGGGAGCGGGGAAGGGGGCGGGGGCGGGAACAGGGACGTCACGGGCGCCGTGATCGTGCGTGCCGACGAGTTTGCGCTGGAAGACGTGGTCACCCACATCCTGCGCAATGCCGACAGCTACCGCCCCGCGGGCACGGCCATCACGCTGTCGCTGTCGGCCTCGGAGTCCGCCGCCAGCGCCACGCTGCACAACCAGGGCGCCACCATTGCGGAGGACCTGCTGGAGCGCATCTTCGAGCTGGGCGTGTCCGCCCCCCAGGAGCCGGCGGCCGCCGGCGGCGCCGAGCACCGGGGCCAGGGCCTGTTCGTGGCCAGGACCTACATGGCCAAGATGGGCGGCACGATCAAGGCGCACAACACGCGCGATGGCGTGGCCTTCACGCTGACCTTCCAGCGCCTGGGCTGAGGGCCGGGCACCGCCGGCCAGTGCCCCCGGGGCACGGCCGGATGGCCCCGCGAAGGCACAATACGCGGGTGTCCATTCCCCAATCGTTCATCCAGGAATTGCTCTCGCGCGTCGACGTGGTCGATATCGTGGGACGCTACGTGCAGCTCAGGAAGGGCGGCGCCAACTTCATGGGCCTGTGCCCGTTCCACAGCGAGAAGTCGCCCTCCTTCACCGTCAGTCCCAGCAAGCAGTTCTATCACTGCTTTGGCTGCGGCAAGAATGGCAACGCCATCGGCTTTCTGATGGACCATGCCGGCATGGGCTTCGTCGAAGCCGTGCAGGATCTTGCCGGCCAGGTCGGCCTGCAGGTGCCGCAGGACGACATCAGCCCCGCCGAGCGCGAGCGCCAGGCCGCGCAAAAGCAGAAACAGGCCACCCTCACCGACGTGCTGGAGAAGGCAGGCGACGCCTACCGCAAGCACCTCAAGGCATCGCCCCAGGCCATCGACTACCTCAAGCGCCGCGGCGTCTCGGGCGAGACCGCCAAGCGCTTCGGCCTGGGCTACGCGCCTGCGGGCTGGCGGTCGCTGGCCAGCGTGTTCCCGCAGTACGACGATCCGCAGCTCGAAGAATCGGGCCTGGTCATCGTTGGCGAGGGCGACGACAAGCGCTACGACCGCTTCCGCGACCGGCTGATGTTTCCCATCCGCAACGTCAAGGGCGAGTGCATCGGCTTCGGCGGCCGCGTCTTCGGCGACGAGAAGCCCAAATACCTGAATTCGCCCGAAACCCCGGTCTTTCACAAGGGGCGCGAGCTCTACGGCCTCTTCGAGGCCCGCACCGCCCTGCGCGACATGGGCTATGCGCTGGTCACCGAAGGCTATATGGACGTGGTGGCCCTGGCCCAGCTGGGCTTTGCCAACGCCGTCGCCACGCTGGGCACGGCCTGCACACCCGACCATATTCACAAACTGTTTCGATTTACCGAAGCCGTCGTCTTCAGCTTCGACGGAGACGCGGCGGGTCGGCGCGCCGCGCGCAAGGCGCTCGATGCGGCCCTGCCCTATGCCAGCGACACGCGCAGCGTCAAATTCCTCTTCCTGCCCGCCGAGCATGACCCGGACAGCTTCATCCGCGAATACGGCAGCGAAGCCTTTGCCCGCTACGTGGGCGACGCGCTGCCGTTGAGCCGCTTTCTCATCGAGGCGGCCAGCGAAGGCTGCGACCTGGGCCAG
This sequence comes from Delftia sp. GW456-R20, assembly GCF_001622915.1. Lineage (NCBI taxonomy): Bacteria > Pseudomonadati > Pseudomonadota > Betaproteobacteria > Burkholderiales > Comamonadaceae > Delftia > Delftia sp. GW456-R20. Next base: position 186,461 of record NZ_LWCN01000001.1, read on the forward strand.
GCCGAAGGCCGTGCCCACATGGCCAGCAATGCCCGCCCGCTGTGGACGGCACTGCCCGACGGCGCCCTCAAGCGCCAGCTGCTGGGCGAGATCGCCGAACTCGTGCAGCTGGATGCGCGCGATCTCTCGGACCTGTGGTCGCAGGAAGCCGCCCGCAGCGGTCCCGCACGGGGCTCCATGGCCGGTGGCGCCCACCATCCGGGCCAGGCCAGCCATGCACCGGCCGCGCCCGACTGGGGCCAGCCGGCCGAATACAACACCCCTTCGGGCTGGCCCGAGGGGGGCAGCCAGGGCGGCGGCGCAGGCGGCTGGCGCGGCGGCGAGCCCGGGCGCGGCGGCAAAAAGCCCTGGCCGCGCAAGCCCTGGGACAAAAATGGCCGCAGCGACTTCAACCCGCCCCCCATGGGGCCGCGCGTAGCACCCGCCACACGCACGGACCAGGCGGCGCGCCTGCTCATGGCGCACATGGAGTTCATGGAAGAACTCACCCACGAGGACTTCGAGGCGCTGGCGCGCTGCGCCGCCGGGCACGGCGCGCTGTTCCGCTGGATGGAAGCACAGTTCCAGGAATCCGGCCCCCGGCCCTTCGCCGTGCTGCGCGAGCAGCTGCGCGGCCTGCCCCATGAAGTGCTGGCGGACAAGCTGATGAGCGGCCCCCACGCCCATCCCGAAGGCGAGCTGTCCGAGCTGCGCCGCGAGCTGCGCGGCGTGCTCAACCGCATCGTCATCGACCACATCAAGGCCCAGATCGACGAAGCCGTGCGCGACATGGCACGGGACCCCAGCGCCGCCCAGCGCTATCGCGATCTCTTTGCCCGACAGCAGGTCCTGGAAAACCAGATGCGTACTTCCTCTTGAAATCGAGGTAAGCAGATATAATTAGGGGCTATCGGCAAGAGCGACAGCAGCACCTCCGGACCGGGCCCCGTGAAGAACTCACGTGATTGCAGCAACTGCACGGCCCAATTTCCCGCAAGGACTGCACACCAAATGTTCGCCCAGACATCTTGCCTGGAACGTTTTTCGCTTCCCTGGCGGACCTAGTCCGTCCGCGCGTGCGCCTAGGCGGCGCTTGTTTGAGTTTCCCTTTGTGTGTGTTCGCTCCTGACCGTGAGGTGTTCATGCCCGTTTCAAAGTCCGTGAAGTCCAAGCAGGCCCCCGAAGCTCCAGCGAAGCCCAAGACTTCGACAACCTCTTCAGCCCCGGCCAAGGCCGGTGCCGGCAAAGCCGCTGCAGGACCGAAGAGCGCCGCATCTGCGGCCAAAGCAAAGAAAGATACCGACGTGGTAACCAAGTCCCAAGCCGAACTCAAAGCCATGGCCGACGAGCTGCTCGCCGCCGCGACCCCCAAGCGCGGCCGCAAGAAGGCAGCCGAAGGCGACGACGCCCCCGCCCAGACCGAAAAGAAGCCTGCCGCCGCCAAGAAGGCGCCGGCCAAGGCAGCCGCAAGCTCCACCGCCGCTGCCAAGACCCCCGCCAAGCGCGGCCGCAAGCCCAAAGCCAAGGAAGGCGGCGACGACATCGATGATGCCGACCTGTCCGACATCGATGGCGACATCGACGGCGAAGGTGAAGGCGAGTCCGAGGTCGAGACCGAAGTGGAAGTCGAGGTCGAGACCACTTCGGCCCCGGCCGAAAAGGTCAAGCCCCTGCGCATGAAGATCAGCAAGGCCAAGGAACGCGCCTTGATGAAGGAATTCGGCCTGGACGAAACCGTCCTGACCGAAGAGGAAATGTCCACCCGCCGCCAGCGCCTGAAGGCGCTGATCAAGCTGGGCAAGACGCGCGGCTACCTGACGCACAGCGAAATCAACGACCACCTGCCCGACAAGCTGGTCGATGCCGAGACGCTGGAAGTCGTGATCTCCATGCTCAACGACATGGGCGTGGCCGTCTACGAGCAGACGCCCGACGCGGAAACCCTGCTGCTGAACAACACGGGCCAGTCCGCCACCACCGAAGAGGAAGCCGAGGAAGAGGCCGAAGCCGCCCTGTCCACGGTGGACTCCGAGTTCGGCCGCACCACCGACCCCGTGCGCATGTACATGCGCGAAATGGGCACGGTCGAGCTGCTGACGCGCGAAGGCGAAATCGAAATCGCCAAGCGCATCGAAGGCGGCCTGATGGACATGATGGAGGCCATCTCGGCCTCGCCTGCCACCATCGCAGAAATCCTGGCCATGTCCGAGGAAATCCGCGAAGGCAAGGTCGTCATCTCCACCATCGTCGACGGCTTCGTCAACGCCAATGAGAACGACGACTACGTGGCCGAAGAAGACTTCGACGAATACGACGAAGAGGACGACGACGACGGCAAGGGCGGCTCCAAGGCGCTGACCAAGAAGCTCGAAGAACTCAAGAACGAGGCGCTGCGCCGCTTCGACGCCATGCGCGAGAACTTCGACAAGATGCACAAGGTGTACGACAAGGACGGCTACGGCACGCCCGTGTACATGAAGGTGCAGAAGGCCCTGACCGAAGAGCTGATGACCATCCGCTTCACGGCCAAGACCATCGAGAAGCTGTGCGACCTCGTGCGCGCCCAGGTGGATGACGTGCGCAAGAAGGAACGCGAGCTGCGCAAGATCATCGTGGACAAGTGCGGCATGCCGCAGGAGACCTTCATCGCCCAGTTCCCGCCCAACCTGCTGAACCTGCAGTGGGTGGTGCAGCAGGTCGCGGCCGGCAAGCCCTGGAGCAACGTGCTCGAGCGCAACATCCCGCCCGTGCAGGAGCTGCAGCAGAACCTGATCGACCTGCAATCGCGCGTGGTCGTGCCGCTGGACGAGCTCAAGCGCATCAACAAGCGCATGAACGATGGCGAGCGCGCCAGCCGTGACGCCAAGAAGGAGATGATCGAGGCCAACCTGCGCCTGGTGATCTCCATCGCCAAGAAGTACACGAACCGCGGCCTGCAGTTCCTGGACCTGATCCAGGAAGGCAACATCGGCCTGATGAAGGCGGTGGACAAGTTCGAATACCGTCGCGGCTACAAGTTCTCGACCTATGCCACGTGGTGGATCCGCCAGGCCATCACGCGCTCGATCGCCGACCAGGCGCGCACCATCCGTATCCCGGTGCACATGATCGAGACCATCAACAAGATGAACCGCATCTCGCGCCAGCATCTGCAGGAGTTCGGCTTCGAGCCCGATGCGTCCATCCTGGCGGCCAAGATGGAGATCCCCGAGGACAAGATCCGCAAGATCATGAAGATCGCCAAGGAGCCGATCTCCATGGAAACGCCGATCGGCGACGACGACGATTCGCACCTGGGCGACTTCATCGAGGACACCAACAACACCGCTCCCGTGGACGCCGCCATGCAGGCCGGCCTGCGCGACGTGGTCAAGGACATCCTCGACGGCCTCACCCCGCGCGAAGCCAAGGTGCTGCGCATGCGCTTCGGCATCGAAATGTCCACCGACCACACGCTGGAAGAAGTGGGCAAGCAGTTCGACGTCACGCGCGAACGCATCCGCCAGATCGAGGCCAAGGCCCTGCGCAAGCTCAAGCACCCGAGCCGCTCGGACAAGCTGCGCAGCTTCATCGACTCGCTGTAAGGCGCTGTGGATGCCGGCCCCCGGGCCGGCAACCGCCCCCCCTGGAAAGCCCCGCACTCCCCTGCGGGGCTTTTTGTTTGTGGCGGGCCATCTGCCGGGCAGGGCGACGGTGGCGCGATAGACTGCCGCCTTTGTCTGCACGGGCAACAGCATGGCTCTCGAAATCGAACGCAAATACCTGGTGGCCGACCCTGGCATCGTGGCAGGCCTGATCGGCGTGCGCATGGCGCAGGGATACATCGCCGACAACGGCATGTGGGTGCGGGTGCGCATCGCCGGAGACACCGGATTTCTCACGCTCAAGGGCCCGGCACGCGGCATGAGCCGGGCCGAATTCGAATACCGGATCCCGCTGGCCGATGCCGAGACGCTGCTGGCCCAGCACTGCGCGCATGGCGCCATCGACAAGGTGCGCTACATCGTGCCGGTGGACGGTTTCGACTTCGAGGTCGATGTGTTCGAAGGCCCCCTGGCCGGCCTGGTCACGGCCGAGATCGAGCTGGCCAGCGAGGATATCCAGCCGCCATCGCCCGCCTGGCTGGGCGCGGAGGTCACCTCCGACCTGCGCTACAGCAATTCGCAACTGGCCAAGACCCGGCAGTTGCCCTCACCGGCCGTGCTGCCGGGTTGACGCAGGACGGCCCTGTGGACGCCCCGGGGCTATAGGGACTGACTGCCGGGACTGACTGCCGGGACTGCCTGCGCCGTGCAGCGGTTCAGCCGCCGGCCCGGTCCAGGGCCATCGTCTGCACCCGCAGTTCGCAGCCCTCGCGCAGCGGCTGCAGATCGCCCTGCGCCCGGAAGCCATGCGCCAAATACAGCCGCATGGCGGGAGAGTCTGCTGCGGTCACGCCCAGCCGCACACGCCGCATGCCCATCTGCCAGGCCCAGGCGACGGCCTGCGCCAGCAGCGCCTGGCCCGCGCCCCGGCCACGCGCGGCAGGATCGACCCACATCTGAAAGAGGTCGGCCACGCCGGGCTCGTCGGCACACAGCTTGCACCAGACCAGGCCGCAGGCCTGTTCGCCGTTGACAGCGAAGAGCACCCTGTCCCTGCCCCCGGCAGCAGCGGCCTGCAGCCGTGCAGCCCAGTCCGCGTCAGCCCTTGCAGCCTCTGCCGCCCAGGTGCTGCCGAAGGCGTCGGGGGCATCGCGCAGGGCACGCAGGCGGATATCTCGGTACTGCGGCCATTCATGGGGATCAACGGGGCGGATGGAGATCATGGAGCTTTGTGCGTCAGGCAAAGGGGTTGGGAAAGAGAACCTCAGCCCCGGCCATGCCGGGCTGCGAGCACCGCCAGCATACGGAAGAAGGCGGCACCGATCTCCTCCTCGCAGACGCAGGCGTATCCCAGCAGCAGGCCGCGCCGCTTGTGCGGGCCTGCGTAATAGCGCGACAGCGGCTTGACGAAAATGCCCGCCTGCCGGAGATCCTCGGCAAGTGCCACATCGTCGTCCTGGCCCGGCAGCTGCATCACGAAATGCAGGCCTGCGCTGCTTTCCACCCAGGGCAGGTGGTCGGCGCCCAGGTAGCGCTCGATCAGGGACAGCAGCATGCGGCGGCGCTTGCCGTAGAGCAGGCGCATCTTGCGGATGTGGGCGGCGTAGTGGCCTTCGGTGATCAACTCGGCAATCACCTGCTGGGGCAGCTGGTGCCCCTCGCGGTACAGCTCGGAATGGATGCGCCGCAGGGGCTCGGCCAGCGCCGGTGGCAGCACCATGTAGCCCATGCGCAGCCCCGGATAGAGGGTTTTGCTGAAGGTGCCTATGTAGATCACGGGCGCACCTTCCTCCATGCCCTGCATGCTGGGCACGGGACTGCCGGAGAAGCGGAATTCGCTGTCGTAGTCGTCCTCCACGATCCAGGCGCCCACGCGGCGCGCATAGGCAATCAGCGCACGGCGCCGGGCCATGCTCATGACGGCGCCCAGGGGATATTGGTGCGAGGGCGTGACGAAAATCAGCCGGGGCGCGGGCAGGCCTTCGGGCAGTTGCATGCCCTCCTCGTCCACGGGCACGCTGTGCAGGTGCAGCCCGTGCTGCATGCGCAGCACGTTGGCAATGCCCCAGTAGCCGGGCTCCTCCATCCACACGCAGTCGCCGGGATCGGCAAGGCTGCGCACCACCAGGTCGATGGCCTGGTGCACGCCTTCGGTGATCAGCACCTGGCCCGGCCCGCAGTCCACCGAGCGCGCCACGCGCAGGTGCTCGGCCAGGGCCTGCTTGAGCGTGTCCACGCCGCCGCGCGTGCCGTAGGTCAGCAGTTGCGGCCCGGCGTGGCGCAGCAGGCGGTTGTGGATGCGCGCATAGGTGGCGCGCGGAAATTCGGTCACGTCGGGCACGCCGGGCATGAAGGCGCCCCATTGCTGCTCGGAGGCCTGGGCCGTTTTCAGCAGGGCCTGCGCCTGTGCAGACAGGCCGCCGCCCGGTGCGGGCGCCGCGGCGGTGGCGCGGCGTGCGGGCGCACGCCCGCCGCTCAGCAGCAAGGCCGCAGGCAGGGTGTCCACCACATGCGTGCCCCGCCCCACCTGGCTGCGCACATAGCCCTCCACCTGCAGCTGCTCGTAGGCGTGGTTGACGGTGTTGCGCGACACGCCCAGCTCGCGCGCCAGGTCACGCGAGGCAGGCAGACGGCTGCGCGGCAACAGGGCCCCGCTGTCTATGGCCTGGCGGATGGCCAGGTACAGGCCCCGGTTGAGATGGGTGCGGTCGCCGCCCAGCCCGCGCCAGTCCATCTGGAGGATGAGATCCGCGCACACGGAGGGTTTTGCCATGCCTGCCTTGGTGGAGTGAGGATAGAGGTGGAAGTGGAGGCGCGCTCAATTGGCACCACCATCTTTTCAAAAGATGGCTCCAGTCATGGAACCAATGGCCACTATAACGGGAAGCCTTGCATCCCCATCAACGGAGAACCCTCTCATGTCCAGCGCCACCGCCTCTTCCCCGAACCAGCAACTCCAGAACCGGCGCAACGCCGCCATGCCGCGCGGCGTGGGCGTGATGTGCGGCTTCCATGCCGTGCAGGCCGACAACGCCCTGCTGACCGATGCCGAGGGCCGGCAGTACATCGATTTCGCGGCCGGCATTGCCGTGCTCAACACGGGCCATCGCCATCCGCGCGTGGTCCAGGCCGTGCAGCAGCAACTGGAGCGCTTCACGCACACGGCCTTCCAGATCGTTCCCTACGAAAGCGCGATTGCGCTGGCCGAGCGCATCAATGCGCTGGCGCCCATCGCCGGCCCGGCCAAGACCGCCTTCTTCACCACGGGCGCCGAGGCCGTGGAGAACGCCGTCAAGATCGCGCGCCATGCCACGGGACGCTCGGCCGTGATCGCCTTCCAGGGCGCCTTCCATGGCCGCACCCAGCTGGGCATGGCACTGACGGGCAAGGTGGCGCCCTACAAGCAGGGCTTCGGCCCCATGCCGGGCGAAGTCTTCCACGCGCCCTTCCCCGGCGAGCAGGCCGGCGTAAGCGTGCAGCAGTCGCTGGACGCCATTGCCATGCTGCTCAAGACCTCGGTGGACCCGCAGCGCGTGGCCGCCATCATCGTGGAGCCCGTCCAGGGCGAAGGGGGCTTCCACCCCGTGCCTGCCGCCCTGTTCACCGGCCTGCGCCAGCTGTGCGACCAGCACGGCATGCTGCTGATCGCCGACGAGGTGCAGACCGGCTTCGCTCGCACGGGCAAGCTGTTCGCCATGGAGCACTACGGCGTGCAGCCCGACCTGATCACCATGGCCAAGAGCCTGGGCGGCGGCCTGCCGATCTCGGGCGTGGTGGGCCGCGCGGCCATCATGGACGCACCCCACCCCGGCGGCCTGGGCGGCACCTATGCCGCCAACCCGCTGGCCGTGGCCGCGGCCCATGCCGTGCTCGACGTGATCGATGAAGAACGGCTGTGCGAGCGCGCCCACGCACTGGGCAACCAGCTGCGCGCGCGCCTGCAAGCCCTGCAGGCGCAGGATGCCGGCATTGCCGACGTGCGCGGACTGGGCTCGATGCTGGCCGCGGAGTTCCGCCTTCCCGGCAGCGGCGAGCCCGATGCGCAGCGCGTGGCCGCCGTCGTCCGGCACGCGCAGGAGCAGGGCCTGCTGCTGCTGACCTGCGGCCTGTACGGCAACGCCATCCGCTTTCTCTATCCGCTGACGATTCCACAGCCGCTGTTCGCCAGGGCCCTGGACATCATCGACAGCGCCATCACCCAGAGCGCGTCCCAGCCAGTCGCCGCCTGAATCCCCATCCCAGCCACACCCTGCCGCACCATGAGTCTTTCACTGCAACGCCCCGATCTGTTCCGCCAGGCCTGCCTGCTCGCCGAGGGCTGGCGAGCCGTGGGCTCCGGCCCCGCCATCGACGTCTTCAACCCCGCCACGGGCGAGCGCCTGGGCCAGGTGCCTGCCCTGCAGGCCGGCGAAACCGAAGCCGCCATTGCCGCCGCACAGCGCGCCCTGCCCGCCTGGGCCGCGCTGACGGGCAAGCAGCGCGCCGGCATCCTGCGCCGCTGGTTCGACCTGATGCTGGCGCACCAGGACGATCTGGCGCGGCTGATGACCCTGGAGCAGGGCAAGCCCCTGGCCGAGGCACGCGGCGAGATCGCCTACGCGGCCTCCTTCATCGAATGGTTTGCCGAGGAAGGCAAGCGCGTGGACGGAGAACTGCTGCAGTCGCCCACGGCCGGCCAGCAACTGCTGACGCTGCGCGAGCCCATTGGCGTGTGCGCCGCCATCACGCCCTGGAACTTCCCGGCCGCCATGATCACGCGCAAGGCCGGCCCGGCGCTGGCCGCCGGCTGCACCATGCTGGTCAAGCCGGCCGAAAGCACGCCCTTCACGGCCCTGGCCCTGGCCGTGCTGGCCGAGGAGGCCGGCATTCCAGCCGGTGTGTTCCAGGTGCTGACCGGCCATCCGCAGGACATCGGCCAGGCGCTGACGCAAAGCCCCGTGGTGCGCAAGCTCAGCTTCACGGGCTCCACGGCCACCGGGCGGCTGCTGATGCGCCAGTGCAGCGACACGGTCAAGAAGCTGTCGCTGGAGCTGGGCGGCAATGCGCCGCTGATCGTGTTCGACGATGCCGATATCGACCAGGCCGTGGCCGGCATCCTGGCTTCCAAGTTCCGCAACGCGGGCCAGACCTGCGTATGCGCCAACCGCATCTATGTGCAGGACGGCATCCATGACGAACTGGCCCGCCGCCTGGCGCGGGCCATGGCGGAGTTCAAGGTCGGCAACGGCCTGGAGCCCGGCGTGACGCATGGCCCGCTGATCAACGAGGCCGCCGTGCAGAAGGTGGAAAGCCATGTGGCCGACGCGCTGTCCAAGGGCGCACGCCTGCTGGCCGGTGGCAGGCGCCCGGTGCCGGGCCAGTTGTTCTTCGAGCCCACGCTGCTGGCCGATGTGAACGACAGCATGCGGGTCTGCGAGGAAGAGACCTTCGGCCCGCTGGCGCCGCTGTTCCGTTTCCACGACGAGGACGAAGTGGTGCGCCGCGCCAACGACACCATCTACGGCCTGGCCGCCTATCTGTTCACCAACGACAACCGCCGCATCTGGCGCGTATCGCGTGCGCTGGAGTACGGCATGGTGGGCATCAATACCGGCCTGATCTCCAACGAGGTCGCACCCTTCGGCGGCGTCAAGCAGTCCGGCCTGGGCCGCGAGGGCTCGCGCCACGGCATCGAGGAATACCTGGAAACCAAGTACCTGTGCCTGCAGACGGCATGAGCACGGCATGAGGACGGCCTGAAGTCCGCAGTGCCCCCCCCGGCAGGGAAGACAGCATGGGCCCTTGACGGCAGCCTGGCTAGACTGGGCGCCATCAAAGGCCTATCCGATTCGCACCATGGACGCTTCTTCCGCCAGCCCCTCCTCCCCCACCGCGCCGCTGCGCATCGCCGTCATGGGTGCAGGCGCCGTGGGCTGCTATTTCGGCGCACTGCTGGCACGCGCCGGCCACCAGGTCACGCTGATCGGCCGTCCCGCCCATGTGCAGGCCGTGCAGCAGCATGGCCTGCGGCTGGAGACGGCGGCGCTGGACATCCAGGTGCCCATGCAGGCATCGACCGAGGCCAGCGCCGTGCGCGATGCCGATGTGGTGATGTTCTGCGTCAAGTCCACGGCCACCGAGGAAGCGGCCCGCGAGATGCAGCCGCACCTGGCGCCCGGCGCCCTGGTGCTGACCATGCAAAACGGCGTGGACAACGACGAGCGCGTGCGCGCCGTGCTGGGCCCGTCCGTTGCCGTGGCGGCCGCCGTGGTCTATGTGGCCACGGCCATGGCCGGTCCCGGCCATGTGCGCCATTTCGGCCGCGGCGAGCTGGTCATTGCTCCGTCTGCACTCAGTGAACAGGTAGCCCTGCAGTTTGGCAAGGCAGGCATTGCCGTGCAGGTATCGCCCGATGTGCGCGGCGCGCTGTGGGCCAAGCTGGTGATCAACTGCGCCTACAACGCGCTGTCGGCGCTGTGCCAGCTGCCCTACGGCCCACTGGTGCAGTCGCCCGGCGTGACGGACGTGGTGGATGACGTGGTGGCCGAATGCCTGGCCGTGGCCAGGGCCGACGGCGTGGCCCTGCCCGGCGACGTGCCCGCTGCCGTGCGCGGCCTGCCGGCCACCATGCCGGGCCAGTTTTCGTCCACCGCCCAGGACCTGGCGCTGGGCAAGCCCAGCGAAATCGATCACCTGAACGGCTACGTGGTGCGGCGCGGCGAGGCCCTGGGCGTGCCCGTGCCGCTGAACCGCACGCTGCAGGTGCTGGTCAGGCTGGCCCCTTCACGCATGCAGGCCAGCCAGGCGCCCCGCAACCCGCCTCAGAACTCGTAGTTGGCAGACACCCACAGGCGGCGGCCTTCCTGGTTGTTCGCGTAGCGGTTGCCAAAGATCACGGTACCCTGGACCTGGCCCGGTACGTTGTAGGGCTGGTAGTCCACGAAATCCTTGTTGAACAGGTTGTAGATGGCCGCGTTGATGGTGAACTGCTTGCTCACGCGGTAGCTGCCGCCCAGGTGGAACTGGGTATAGGCCTTGTAGTTGCCCAGCGCGGCCTTGGCGGCCTGGGAGCTGGCGCTGGTGCCGGGGTCGCGGAAGCGTTCGCTGCGGTATTCGGCACGCAGCCACAGGTTCCACTGGGCACCCGGCTCCCAGTTCAGGCGGGCGTTGAGCGCATGCTTGGGCGTGTCGCTCAGCGGGTTGCCGCGGTTGGGGCCGCTCTTTTGCTCGCTCTTGGTGAAGGTGTAGTTGGCGCTGGCGTTCCAGCCGCGCGCCAGCGGCATGCGCGCGCTCAGCTCCAGCCCGCGCGTGACGGCCTCGTCCACGTTGATGGACTGGCCGAAGGCATCCACCAGGGGCCAGTTGCCGAAGCTCACGCAGCCGGGGCGGTTGGGCGCTGCCGCAAAGTCGCAGTTGATCAGGCCCGGGCCGCTGGTGATCTTGTCCTTGAACTCGTTGTTGAACACCGTGGCGCTGCCCGCAAAGCCCGTGGGGCTGTCGAAATAGACGCCCAATTCGGTGGTGCGGCTGGTTTCGGGCTTGAGGTTGGGGCTGCCCACCAGCGGCAGGCGGCCCTGCTGGCCGAAGCCGTTGATGCCGGGCGCCAGTTGCTCCACACGCGGCGTCTTGTAGCCGTTGCTGACGCCGCCCTTCACGGTCCACTGCGGCGCGGCATTCCACACGCCGTAGATGCGCGGGCTGAGCTTGCCGCCGAAGAGGCTGTGGCGGTCATAGCGCGCGCCCAGCGTGAGCTTGAAGGCGTCGGTCAGGCTCCATTCGTCCTCGGCAAACAGGGCCTTCTGCGTGAAGGCGAACTTGTTCGGCGCCACGCCGTCCTTCATCTCGGCATCCCACCACTGGCCGCCCAGCGTGATCAGGTGGGCACCCCAGGGCAGGACCAGCTTGCTGTCCAGCACCTTGCTTTCCACCTCCAGCGTGCGCGCAGCGCCCGGTGTCGCGCCCGGCGTTCCCGGGGGAACGGTGCGGCCCATGGTTTCGGTGCGGTTGACCATGAAGCTGGTGTCCCAGGTTCCGAAGCCGAAGCGGCCCGTGTGCGCCAGCGTGAGCTGGTCGCGGTTGTATTTCTGCTCGGGGCCGTAGCCGCCCTGCAGCCCCAGCGTGCCGAGCTGGCCGCGCGAGTTGTCATAGGTCTGGCGGCCCGAGTCCAGGTCCAGCGTGATGTCGTGGTACCTGTTGGGCGTGAGCGCCAGGCGCAGGCCCAGGTTGTTGATCTCGGACTTGACGGGGTTGCCGCCCATGATGGGAACGGCTGGCTGGCCGTTGGCGCCCGCATAGGTGATGTCCGAAGCGGCCCGGCGCTGCGTGCTGCCGCGGATCGACAGGCCCAGCAGGTCCTCCTTGATGGGGCCGCTCAGGTAGAACTTGCCGGATTTGATGTCGCCGAACTCCGACTCTTCCTGCAGCGTGTAGTCGGCGCTGACGCTGCCCGTCCAGGTCTTGCCGACCTTGCGGGTGATGATGTTGATCACGCCGCCCATGGCGTCGGAGCCGTAGAGCGTGGACATGGGGCCGCGGATGACCTCGATGCGCTCGATGGCGCCGATGGGCGGCATGAAGCTGGTCTGCGTCTCGCCAAAGCCGTTGGGCGTGACGTTGCCGGCCGAGTTCTGGCGGCGGCCGTCGATGAGCACCAGCGTGTAGTCGCTGGGCATGCCGCGGATGCTGATGTTCAGGCCGCCGGTCTTGCCTGCGGGGGCGCCCACGTCGATGCCTTCCACGCTTTCCAGCGCGTCGGTCAGGCTGCCGAAGCGGCCCTTGGCCAGTTCCTCACGCGGGATGACGGTGATGGAGGCCGGCGCCTCCTTGATGTCCTGCTCGAAACCCGAGGCGGAGACCACGACTTCGCGCAGCTCCGTGGCGGGCGCGGCATTGCCTGTTGCCGTCTGTGCACAGACGGCACCCGAAGCGCAGACGGCAGCCACCACAAGGGCCAGATGGGAAGGACGCGACGGAAGAACTCCGCGCAGATCGCGATACGACATGCAAACACTCCAGAAACGGAAAACGGGCTGTGGGGCCCGTGAAACTCGCTTTGAAATGTTTGGTTATGCGATGGGATGGGGATATGTAACGAAATTATATGAACATTGAGAATCATTTCCATTCTCACGAGCACAATAGGATTTATCTGTCGTGCCGATGCTACGTTCCTAGGAGCAAACCGGGCCCATCTTTGCGCTCGCGCAAGCGGGGTTCAGTACACATCGCGCCGGTATCGGCCGCTGCGCACCAGCAGCTCCATCTGCGCCTCGCCCAGCACGGCGTGCAGCGCCTGGTCCACGCCCTGGGCCATGCCCTGCAGGCTGCCGCAAACGTAGATGGCTGCGCCCTGCGCCACCCATTGGCGCAAGACATCGCCGGACTGCGCCAGCAGGTCCTGCACATAGGCGCGCGGCGCGCCTTCGCTGCGGTCGCGCGAGAAGGCCAGCTCCAGGCGCTGCAGCACGCCGCCATCGCACCATGCCTGAAGCTCGTCGCCGTACAGCCGGTCGTGCGCCGCATTGCGCTCGCCGAACAGCAGCCAGTTGGGACCCAGGCCCGCCGCAGCACGCGCGCGCAGGTGGCTGCGCAGGCCGGCCAGGCCCGTGCCGTTGCCGATCAGCACCAGCGGGCGCTGCAGGTTGTCTTCCAGCCGGAAATTGCGGTGCGCACGCAGCCTCAGGGTGATGGCTGCCCCCAGGGGGGCGCCCTGAGTGAGCCAGCCCGAGGCCAGGCCCGGCGAGCCATCCTCGCGCCGCGTCTGGCGCACCAGCAGGTGCACGCAGCCATCCTGGGCGATGGAGGCGATGGAGTACTCGCGCGGATGCTGCGGGTCCGCAGGAATGCAGACCTGCGCCAGGTCGCCGGACTCCCACAGCGCGGGCTCCGTTGCAGGGGGCTGCAGCTCGATGTGGAACACCGGCTCGCCTGCGCTGCCCGGGTTCATGTGCCGGCGCGCGGCCAGCGTCCATTCGCTGAAGACCGGCTGCTCCCATGCCGGCATGTCGCCCAGGCTGCTGATCTGGGTCAGCTGGTGCTGCCAGGCGGTCAGCGCCTGCGGCGCGCCGTTGTCCATTTCAATGCGCTCGAACCAGGGCCTGGCGCCACCGGCACGCAGCCAGCTGTCCAGCGCGCGGCCAAAGCCGCAGAACTGCGCGTACTGCCGGTCGCCCAGCGCCAGCAGACCGTATTGCAGATGGGACAGCGGCCGTGCATCGGCCATGGCGTGCGCCAGGAACAGCGCCGCGTTGTCGGGCGGGTCGCCTTCGCCATAGGTGCTGGCGATGAACAGCGCCCTTTGCGTGCGCGCCAGCAGGTCGGCATCCACAGCGTCCAGGGCGCACAGGTGCACGCTTTCTCCGGCCGTGTGCAGCAGCCGTGCGGTCTCGCGCGCCAGCTCCTCGGCCTGGCCGGTCTGGCTGGCATAGGCCACGAGCAGGGGCAGCGCGCCCTCGCGTGCGCTGGTCAGCGCAGCCGCTTCCTGCAGGGTCCGCATGCGCTGGCGGCGCTCACGCCACCAGATGGCGGCGCACATGGCCGCATAGAGCAGGACCAGCACGGCGGCTGCGAGTACGCGCAGCCCAGGGTCGGACAAGGTCATGGCAGGACCGGGAATCTACACGGCGGAAAAAGGGAAGGAAACGCTCACGGCAGCAGCGCGGCAAAAGCCGTTGTCATCGCCATGGCAGGGCCTTGGGCAGTGCGCTCGCAAAGCAGCGCCGCCACGCCGCGCTGCTCGGCAAAGTCCAGGCCCTCGCGCGGTCCCAGCACGGTGAGCACGGTGGCCAGGGCGTCGGCCTGCATGCATTCGGCATGCAGCACGGTGACGCTGGTCAGGCCATGCGCCACGGGCTCGCCGCTGCGCGGATCGATGGTGTGGGAGTAGCGGCGCCCGCCCTGCTCGAAGGCATGCCAGTGGTCGCCCGAGGTGGCGATGGCCATGTCGCGCAGCGGCAGCGCCAGCGGCGTGGACTGGTCCGCCATGCTGGCCACGGCCACGCGCCAGGGCTGGTTGCCAGGGCGCTGACCGCAGGCCCGCAGCTCGCCGCCCACCTCGACGAGGAAATCGGTATGGCCCAGCGCCTGCAGGCGCTCGGCGACCAGGTCCACCGAATAGCCTTTGGCGATGCCGCTGAAGTCCACATGCACGGCGCCGGGCTGCAGCGCGCGCCGGCCCGCCAGGTCCAGCACGATGCGCTGGTAGCCCACGCGCTCGCGCACCCGCCGCAGCGCATAGGCATCGGGGATGCCGGCGCCCTGCGCCTTTTCCGCACGCGGGCCGAAGCCCCACAGATCAACCAGCGGCCCCACGGTAGGATCCCAGGCGCCGCCGCTGGCCTGTGCCCACTCGAGTGCGCAGGCCAGCACGGTGAAGAATTCGGGCGGCAGTGCATGCCAGCTGCCGGGCTCGGCGCGGTTGAAGCGCGAGATGTCGGAGCCGGCTTCCCAGTTGCTCATCTGGCGCACGACCAGGGCCAGCGCAGCCTCTATGGCTTGGCACGCCTCATCGAGCGGGCGGAAATCCGGGTTGTGCAGGCGCACGCTCCAGGTCGTGCCCATGGCCTCGCCAGTGAGTGTTTGCAGCGCGGCGGGGTCTGCCCGCCGCACGGCCTGCGGCGCGTAGCCGGAGACGGCAAAGGACGCCGCGCCTGTGGACACAGGCGCGGCAAGGCCCCGGCCTGCGCTGCCCTGCAACAGGGCGGGCGCGAAGCTCACGCGCACGGGCGTGGGCGCAGACGGAGCCCCGGGTGGGGACGCAAGGCTCAGGGCAGCACCTCGAACGTGCCCACGTAGGACAGGCGGCGCTCCTTGGCCTGGGGCAGCGATGTCTTGCTGTCCTGGGCATCGGCATCCACCCAGTACATGCCGGCGGTGGGCCAGGTCACGCTGAACTCGCCCTTGGCGTCGGTCGTGGCCTTGATCTCGCCCTTGTTGTCGCGGTAGCGCGTGGCGCCGGGCACCAGCACGACTTCCAGGTTGGCGGCGGGCTTGCCGTCCACATGGAAGGCGAAGGTGGCCTTCTCGCCCTTCACCAGGTCGTTGGGATGGGTCACGGGCACCAGCTCCAGCCCCTTGCCGGAAGGTTTGACGGCACTGGGCTTGCCCACGGTCACGAAGGTCTCGATGCGGCCCACGGACTGGGTCACCTTCAGGTCCTGCGCGTCGGCGGGCACATCGGCGGCGAACTTCTCGGGCGAGCCGCGCCAGCGGCGGTTCTGGCCCGTGGCCTTGTCCTTCCAGGAGGCAAACAGGCCGTCGTTGACGATGGCCAGGCGGTAGGTGCCGCTTTGCTGCAGGTCCAGATCGAACACGCTGCGCAGCTTGCCGCGATGGGCATTCTGCGGCGCGACGGCCGAGCCGTCCGGCGCCGAGACAACGAGGTTGTCCAGGCCCAGCGGCACGTGGTTGAAGAAGAACAGGTCGTTGGAGACAGCGGCATCCACCGTGATCCATTCGGCCTTGGACAGCACCGTGGTCGAGGGCAGCAGCCACAGGTTGTGGGCCTGGGCGGCCTGGAAGGCGCCGCAGGCAATGGCGAGGCTGGCAGCCAGACGGACGGCAAAGCGGGTCTTGGACTTCATGAAAAATCTCCTTGGTTCGTGGATGGGTCTGGCACGTGCAGCGATGGCGTCGTCCCCCTCGTGAGGGGGAAGGCGCACAGCGCCTCGGCGGCTTTCAATTTCAAGGCTTGAGCTCGACGCTGATCTCGCCCAGCTCGCTGCTGCCCTTGGCGCTCAGTTGCTCGGCCTTGGCAGCGGGCCACTTGAAGGGCACGGTAACCACTTCGCGGCCGCCGACTTCGCGCGCGGCCTCGACCACGAGCTTGTATTCACCGGGCGGCAGCTTGGCGAAGGGATTGGCGCCTTCGGTGAAACTCAGCTGGTGCTTGCCCACGGGACGCGTGGGGCTGGTCACGCCATCGATCGGCAGGGTCAGGTCACGGCCCGTGCGGCGCCACCACTGGCGCATGTCCTTGAGCCACTTCGTGCCTTCGGCATTGCGCATCTTCACGTCGTACCAGACCGACAGCGTGGAGGCCACCGAAGCGTCGGCGCGCTCGATCCACACGGCCACGTAGGGGCGGTGGTATTCGGCGACATCCAGGCGCGGAATTTCCACGCCCACGTTCAGGCCGGCGGCAAAGACCGGGACCGCGCCCAGGCAGGCGCCAAGCGCCATGGTGTAGCGCAGAGAGAAGTGCGGATTCATTGGCAAGGCTCTTTCGGTTCTCAGTGGATCAACAGGAGGGCCAGCAGCATGGGAATCACCAGCCCCATGCCGACCATGGGCCAGGTGAAGGGGCGGTTGCCTGCATGCATCTTCAGGATGAACAGGCCCGTGACGGTGAACACCAGGCAGGCTGCGGCAAAGATGTCGATGAACCAGCTCCAGGCGGCGCCCGTGTTGCGGCCCTTGTGCAGGTCGTTCAGATAGGCGATCCAGCCCCGGTCGGTGCGCTCGTATTCGGCCTCGCCATCGGCCAGGGCAACGCGCACCCAGGCATCGCCGCCAGGGCGTGGCAGGGAGACATAGAGTTCGTCGGCCGTCCATTCGGCCTCGCGGCCCTCGGCCTCAAGGCCCCACTGGCCGCGCACCCAGTCCGCAAACGGCGCAGGCACGGGAGCCCGGTCGCGCGGCTGGCTGGCCTGCTGCTGGACCAACTGCACGCGCAGCGCATCGGGCAATGCCGCCTCGCCACGCACGATGCGCGGCTTGGACTCGATCTGCCCCGCATGGTTGAGCGTGAACCCCGTGACGGCGAACAGCAGCATGCCGATCAGGCACAGCGCGGAGCTGACCCAGTGCCACTCGTGCAGTGTCTTGAGCCAGTAGGAACGGCGCCGAGGGTCCGGTTTGGGGGGTGTCATCGCAACAGAAAAAGGCGGCAGCGCCACGCGGCGTCAACCATCACGGATGGCGGGCACGGGAGCCCAGGAAAGGAAAGGCCCGGGGATTCTACCGCCCACAAATAAGAATTGATCGCATTTACACAAGCTTTACCGGCTTAATCGTGCACCACGCCAAGGCGGTGCCAGCATCACCCAAAGTAAAATAAGAATGCTTATCACTTGCATCCCCTCTCTTCACCGTTCGTGTCCTGTCCCGCCGTGACTCCCCACCAGGCCCTTGCCCATCTCTACCAGCAGCACCATGGCTGGCTGCGCACCTGGCTGCAGCGCCGGCTGGGCCATGCAGGCGATGCGGCAGATTTCGCACAGGACACCTACGTGCGCGTGATGGAGTCCCGCACCGAACTGTCCGAGATCCGGGAGCCACGCGCCTTCCTCACCACGGTGGCCAAGCGCGTGATGGCCAACCACCTGCGCCGCCGAGAAATTGAACGTGCCTATCTGGACACGCTGGCGCTGCAGCCCGAGCCGCTGGCGCCCTCGCCCGAGGAACGCGCCATCGTGCTGGAGACGCTGTGCGAGCTGGACCGCCTGCTCGACGGCCTGCCGCCCAAGGTGCGCGCGGCCTTTTTGCACGCCCAGCTGGACGGCATGGCCTATGCCGAGATCGCGTTGCTGCTGCAGGTCTCGGTCAGCTCGGTCAAGCAGTACATGGCGCGCGCCATCCGGCATTGCTACTTCCCGGAACATGCGGCATGACGCAGCGCTGCGCTGCCGGGCGCGTCCATGGCGCCGATGGCTTCCACCCATAGTGCCGACCCCGCGCTGCCGCCTGACGTGGTCCACAGCGCCGTGGACTGGCTGGTGCAGCTGTGGTCAGGCGAGTGCACAGAGGAACAACGCGCGCAATGGCTGGACTGGCGCGCGGCCCATCCGCTGCATGAGCGGGCCTGGCAGCGCATCGAGGCCACGAATGCGCGGCTCAGGCTGCCTGACGCACGCCCGGACAGCGGTCCCCTCAATGGCCCCCTTGCCACGGCCACGCTGGCGCGCAGCCTCAAGACCTCCCAGTCACGCCGCCGCCTGCTGGCCAGCGTCGCTGGCCTGGCCGGCGCAGGTGCTGCGGCATGGACTGCGCATGAGCGCCTGCCCTGGCAGGCCTGGAATGCCGATGTCAGCACCGCCAAGGGCGAGCGGCGCTCCCTGCAGTTGCCCGATGGCACGCAGCTGCTGCTCAACACCGAGACGTCCGTGGACCTTGCCTTCGACGACCAGCTGCGCCGCGTGCTGCTGTTGCGCGGCGAGCTGATGGTCACCACCGCCCATGACACGGCCCAGCCCGCGCGCCCCTTTGTGGTGGACACGCCCGCGGGCAGGCTGCGCGCCCTGGGCACGCGTTTCACGGTGCGCCATGACATGGAGACTGCGGATACGCGCGTGGCCGTTTTCGAGGGTGCGGTCGAGGCCCGCAGCCGCACGGGCGAGTTGCTGCGTGTCGACAGCGGCGAAGCGGCAAGGCTCAGTGCCACGCAGGCGCTGCCGGCCGGCGCGGCCGGCGAGGGGCCGGGCTGGGACGAAGGCGTGCTCGTGGCCTCGGACATGCGCCTGGACCGCTTCATCGACGAACTGCGCCGCTACCGACCCGGGCTGATCACGCTGGCACCCGAGGTGGCCGGGTTGCGCCTGTCGGGCGTCTTCCCGCTCGCCGATACGGACCGCATCCTGCAGTCCCTGGTACAGGTGCTGCCCGTGCGCATCCATGTGCCGGTGCGCTACTGGGTGCGCATAGGTCCGGCATGAAGAAAAGGCGGCGGGACAATCCGGCCGGGTGACATCGGTCTGTACCTTTTCCCATCTCGCGTGACAAGCAGGGGAGAGGCGCTTTGCGGCGCCATGTTTCCTCCCTGATCCAAAGACCGCATCAACATGTCCGACCTCCATCACCAGCGCCGCCTCGCTACCGCGGCGGCACGCGTCCTCCGCCCCGCGCAGCCTGCGCCCGTGTTCCACCTGTCCGCATTGACCCTGGCCCTGGCCGCCGCACTGGCGAGCCTGTCCGCCCTGCCCTTGCCCGCGAATGCCCAGGGCCAGGGCCAGGCCCAGGCCCAGGCCCAGACAGGTACCGAGCGCGCCCAGGCCTACGACATTCCGGCAGGACCGCTGGAGGCCGCGCTCACGCGCTTCGCCAAGGCCTCGGGCGTGCTGCTGGCCTATACGCCCGAGCTGGTGCGCGATCTGCAAAGCCCGGGCCTGCAGGGCAGCCATGCGCCGGCCGAGGCGCTGACCCGCCTGCTGGCGGGCTCGGGCCTGGCGGCCGCGACCTCAGGCAACGGCGGCTATACGCTGCGCCGCTCGCAGGCATCGCCTGCGTCCTCGACAGCGCCTGCCGCATCAGCCGTGGGCGCCACCACGCTGGGCGAGGTGCACGTCACCGCCAAGGCCGAGGTCGGCAGCGCCACGGAAGGCACGGGCGCCTACACCGCGACCGGAGCCAGCAGCACGGCCACGGGCCTGGGCCTGTCGCTGCGCGAGACGCCGCAGTCGGTGAGCGTGATGACGCGCCAGCGCATGGACGACTTCAAGCTGGAGACGCTGGCCGACGTGCTGGAGCAGACGCCCGGCGTGGCCGTGGTCCGCCAAAGCGAGATGACCACCTTCAACGTGCGCGGCTCCAGCGTCAACCTGCAGACCGATGGCAGCCGCCAGCTCACCAATGGCTGGGGCTGGAACACGCACATCATGTACTCGCTGGACGATCTGGCCGAGATCGACCGCGTTGAAGTGCTCAAGGGCTCGTCGGGCCTGATCAATGGCGACGGCGCCTACGGAGCCACGGTCAACCTGATCCGCAAGCGCCCCACGCGCGACTTCCAGGCCAGCGCAATGGCCAGCGCGGGCAGCTGGGGCACCTACCGTGCCGATGCCGACATTGCCGGTCCGCTGAACCAGGAAGGCAGCCTGCGCGGCCGCCTGGTGGCCTCGCGCAAGAGCGGCGACAGCTTCCGCGACCACCAGCACAGCAACAGCTCCATGCTGTACGGCACGCTGGAATACGACCTCACCCCCGACACCCTGCTGAGCGCCGGCATCACCTACCGCCAGCGCGAGCTGCGCGGCTCGGGCGGCACCACGCCCATCCAGGGCTACACGGGCACCGGCCAGTTCGTCGGCTGGATGCCGCGCTCGCTGAACATCGCCGCGCCCTGGTCGGGCTACGAGCAGGAGTCGCTCAACAGCTTCGCGCGCCTGGAGCACCGCTTTGCCAGCGGCTGGAAGGCCAAGCTGCAGATGTCGCATGAAGAGGTGAAGACGCCCGACATGCAGATCGGCCTGCTGCGCTACGCCCTGCCCAGCTCGGCCCAGTTCGCGGCCTACAAGGACATCGAGTCCCGCAACCAGAACATCAGCATCGACGTGCAAGGCCCGTTCACGCTGTTCGGCCGCCAGCATGAGTTGCTGGTGGGCGCGGGCGCCGCACGCAACCGCACCACGCTGCTGCGCGGCGCGCGCCCCGGCCTGGACCTGCCGCAGGTGGACTTCAGCCAGGGCGGCGCAGCCATCCCGGCGCCAGCGGACAACATCCCCTATTCCAACGACCTGTTCAGCAACAAGCGCAGCTATCTCTACAGCGCGGCACGCCTCAATCTGGCCGATCCGCTGAAGCTGATCGCCGGCCTGCGCGTGACCAACTACGACCAGAAGGATGTGACCGACATCAGCTGGTACAACTACAACATGCGCGAGCACGGCGTGGTCACGCCCTATGCGGGCCTGGTGTATGACGTCAGCCCGAACATCTCGCTGTATGGCAGCTACGCCAGCATCTTCAAGGCGCAAAGCGCCAAGGATCTGCAGGAACGCACCCTGCCGCCCGAGGAGGGCCTGACCTACGAGATCGGCGCCAAGGGCGAATTCTTCGACAAGCGGTTGAACGCCAGCGTCGCCCATTTCTGGATGCGCACCGACAACACGGCCGTGGAAGACGGGCTCATGCCCAATGGCGAAACGGCCTACCGCGCGGTCCAGGGCGCGCGCAGGCGCGGCTTCGAACTGGAACTGTCCGGCGAGCTGGCCAAGGGCTGGCAGGCCCAGGGCAGCTACGTGACCATCAACAGCAATCTGGACAACGCCGCCACCAGCCCGCGCCACCAGTTCAAGCTGGGCACCACCTACCGCTTCGCGCAGGGCGCGCTGTCCGGCCTGACCGTGGGCGGCGCCGCGCGCTGGCAAAGCGCCATCTCCACCAGCCGCGGCGCCGCCACGCTGCGCCAGGACGCCTACTGGGTGATGGACCTGATGGCGCGCTACCAGATCAACCGCCATCTCAGCATCGCGGCCAACGTCAACAACCTGTTCGACAAGCACTACTTCTCTGGCGTGACCAACTTCAATGCCCAGGGCCTGTACTACACCTGGGGTGCGCCGCGCAGCGTCAACGTGAGCATGCGTTACGACTTCTGAGCGCTGAGGGACCGCACCGGCCCAGAGATCACAGAGCCGCGCGGGCCGGACTGCGCTGTACTGTGTTGTGTCAAGCAGCTGACGCACATGCTTACATAATCTGCTTTTCTGATTCATTTGCGCCCACAATGGCGCGCGAACCCGATTGGAGACTGCATGCGCCTTCCGAGCTTTTCGCAAACCGCCGCCAACGCCGCCCATACCGCCGATGGAACGCGCCAGAACCGCCGCCAGATGCTGGTCCAGGGCGCTGCCCTGGCCATGCTGTGCTCTCCTCTGGCCCAGGCCGCACCGCCAGCGGCAGCACCTGCAGCCCATGCGCCACGTGCTGCCGGCAGCGCCCAGCGCGTGGCGACCAGCCTGCGCATCGTCATTCCAGCCAATGCCGGCGGCGGCTGGGACCAGACCGGCCGCGCGCTGGGCGCGGCGCTGGTGGCCAGCGGCGCGGCCGAGCGCGTGGAGTATGAAAACGTGGGCGGCAAGGGAGGCACCATCGGCCTGGCCCAGTTTGCCGAGCGCCATGGCAAGGACCCCGACGCCTTGCTGATCGGCGGCATGGTGATGGTCGGTGCGGTGGCACTGCAAAAGCCGGCCGTCAACATGTCGCATGTGCAGCCGATTGCCCGCCTGACCAGCGATTACCTGGTCGTGGCCGTACCGGCCGACTCCCCCATCCGCAATGCCAAGGACCTGGTGGCCGCGCTGCGCAGCGATCTGGCCCACCAGTCGTTTGCGGGTGGCTCGGCCGGTGGCGTGGACCACATGTTCGCCGGCCTGCTCACGCGCGCGGCCAAGGCGGCGCCCGAGCAACTGGTCTACAAGCCCTTTCCAGGCGGCGCCCAGGTGGTGGAGGCCTTGCTCAAGGGCGATGCGCGCATGGGCGTGTCCGGCTACAGCGAGTTCAGCGAGGCGCTGGCCAGCGGCAAGCTGCGCGCCATCGGCGTGTCCTCGCGCCGCAGCCTGTTCGGCCTGCCCTCGTTCCGCGAGCAGGGGCTGGATGCGGACATGGCCAACTGGCGCGCCGTCTTCACCGGCAAGCAGGTCAGCGCCGCACGTGCCCAGGCCCTGCTGGGCGCCGTGGAGCAGGCCACGCAGCACGAGAGCTGGCAACGCGCCCTGCGCCAGAACCGCTGGGAGTCTTCCTGGCAGGCGGGCCGCGATTTCAACGGCTTTCTGGAGCTGGAGCACACCACGGCCAGCGTGATGACCTATCTGCTCAAACTCAAGAGCTGAGAAACCGCCGCGCAGCGGGCAGGCCACGTGGCGGGCCTGCAACACTGGCTTGGTCATACGCGTATTCCTCTAGCGTGGGGCATTGCCGCTGTGGGTTTTGAGCTACCAAACTTGTAGCAGAATGGATCCAGAGCTATAGTTCCCCGGGACTTGGCTCGGCGCGCGTCCCACCCGGACGCACCCGCCGGCTCACCCACACCATTGCGCAAGGAGAAGCGTCATGAGCTCCAAGGAAAACGCCGCCATCAACCAGCTGTTCGAGAAACTCGAATGCCGCTACGCGTTGCGCGTGCTGTGGGCGCTGCGTGACGGCCATCCTCAGACCTTTCGACTGCTGCAAGACAGCGTGGGCGGCATCACGCCCAACACGCTGAACACCCGCATCAAGGAGCTGCGCGAGTGCGGGCTGCTGGAGCATGGCTCCGACGGCTACACCGTGACGCTGGCCGGCCAGGACCTGCTCAAGCGCCTGTCCGATGTGCAGGCCTTTGCCAACCGCTGGGTGGCCGCGCGCGCCAAGAAGTGATGTCAGGCCGGGCGCGGAACCAGGCGCCACGGCCTCTTCCCGCGCAGGGCCACCGGCCCGCCGGGTCGTCTCCTTTCCCCCTACCGTTTCTCTCTCAAGGAATACCACCATGGCTTTCACCACCACCGCATCCGGCCTGCAGTATGAAGACACCGTCGTGGGCGACGGCGCCGAAGCCCAGCGCGGCCGCAGCGTGACCGTGCACTACACGGGCTGGCTCTACAACAACGGCGTGCAGGGCGCCAAGTTCGACTCCAGCAAGGACCGCAACGATCCCTTCGTCTTCCCCCTGGGCGGCGGCATGGTGATCAAGGGCTGGGACGAAGGCGTGCAAGGCATGAAGGTGGGCGGCCAGCGCACCCTGATCATCCCGGCCGAGCTGGGCTATGGCGCCCGCGGCGCCGGCGGCGTGATCCCCCCCAACGCCACGCTGAAGTTCGACGTGGAGCTGCTGGCCGTCTGAGCCTGCACCCACGGATTCATGCCAGGGCAAGGTGCGAAGGCGCCTTGCCCTTTTTCATTGCCGCGCCACCCCAAGATGAAAAGCGCACCCTCGGCGAGCGTGCGGGCCATTCCTCATTCAAGGTGCCTTGCCGAACAGCGCCTCGTGCAGCGGCAGGTAGCTGGCAGGACTGGCCGCCTCGCGCAGGCGCGGCGCCAGCGCCACCAGCTGGTCGTAGCCCATGGCCGCTTCCACGGCAAGGTTGAGCCGGAACCCCTTCAGGCCCAGGTTGGCCGTGATGGCCACGGCCAGCGGATAGGCGTTGCGATAGCGCACGGCCAGCGATGGCTCGGACTGCGCGGGGGCATCGCCAGCCGAATCCGTGGACGAAGCCGCTGCAGCAGGCGCGGCAGGGACCGAAGGCACCGCAACGGCCACCACGCCCAGCCGGGGCTCGGCCGCGTCGCGCGGTGCCAGCCATTCGCGCTCCACCAGCGCCAGGATCTCGTCCTGCGTCACGCCCATGCCGGCGACGGCCTGCAGCACCTGCGCCAGGCTGCGTTGCCCGTCAAACAGCAAAAAGGCCGAGCGCAACCGGGGCGAGAGATCGGCATGGCGTTCCTTGAATGCCTGTTGGCCGGCGGACGTTTTCACAAAATGCATGGCGGACGGGATTCTCTGCAAGGGATCGGATCGGACACGGCTCGCAGCGTGTCATGAGCCTCCCGCTCCCAAAAGCGGGTTTTCCAGCACGCACAGGCTTCAGTGGGGCCGGCAATGATCCAGATCTGCCAAAAGCGCAAAAACGGGGCAGAAAATGGCCATCCTCCCGCCCGGCGGCCTCTGCCCGTCAGGACGCTTTTGCGGGCACGGAACGCGCCGGCGCCCGGCGGCGCGGGTCCAGGCAGCTGACCAGCCAGGTCACCAGCAGGCCGGCCGGCACGCCGAAGACGCCCGACGAAATCGGCTGTATGCCCCACCACAGGCGCGCGTGCAGCGCTTCGGGCAGCACGGGCTGCAGTGCCGGCACATGCGAGACCATGTAGTACAGCGTGACGCCCAGCCCGGCCAGCATGCCGGCCACGGCGCCCCGGCGCGTGGTGCCACGCCAGAAGATGCCCAGCACCATGGCCGGAACGAAAGCCGAGGCCGCCAGCGAGAACGATGCCGTGACCATGGGCAGGATGTCCGAGGAACGGCGTGAGGCCACGAAGGCGGCCGACAGCGCCATCACCAGCAGCGCGAACTTGGAAAGGATCACGCGCTGCTCGGGCGAGGCGCGGCGGCGGCGCTCGCGAAAGTACAGGTCGCGCACCAGCGCGTTGCTGATGGTCAGCAGCAGTCCATCGGCCGTGGACAGCGCCGCAGCCAGGCCGCCGGCCGCCACCAGGCCGGAGACCACGTAGGGCATGCCGCCCAGCTCGGGCGTGGCCAGCATGATGAGGTCGGCGCCCATGCGGATCTCGCCGAACTGCAGCACGCCGTCGCCGTTGACATCCTCCACGGCCAGCAAGGAGGCATCCACCCGGGCCCACTGCGCCATCCAGTTGGGCAGCTCGTCAAAGCGGATGCCCACGAGGTTGTTCATGACCTCGAACTTGACCAGCACGGCCAGGGCCGGCGCGCTCATGTACAGCACGCCGATGAAGAACAGCGTCCAGCCCACCGAGGCCCGCGCCCCCGAGACCGAGGGCGCCGTGTAGTAGCGCGTGAGCAGGTGCGGCAGGCCGGCCGTGCCGGCCATGAGGCAGAACATCAGCGCCAGGAAGTTGCGCCGGCTGTCCTCGTAGATCTGCTGCTCCTGGGGCGATCCGTCGGGGTTGCCGGCGAATGGCAGGCTGTGCAGCGGGATGCCGCCCAGCGGCTTCTCGCGCTCGCGCATTTCCTGCAGCTGGCGTGTCCACAGCGCGCGCGCGGCGGCTTCGTCGCGCGGCATGGCGGCCAGTTCGCGGCTGGCGGCCATGATGGCGCCGATATCGCCGCTGCGCGTGCGCAGATCGCGTATGCGCTCGGCCAGCGCATGGCGCTCGGCGGCCAGCACGCGCGGCACGTCCTTGAGCTTGTCCTCCAGCACCTCGGCGCGCAGGCGGTAGGCGGCGATCACCTCCTGCTCGGCCGGCGAGTCCAGCAGGCGCTGCTCCATCTCCGCAATCTGGCTGAGCTGGGCCGTATAGGCCAGTGGCGCCACGGGATTGCTCATCTGCCGGTAGGCCAGCCAGGACACGGGGATCAGAAAGGCCAGCAGGATCACCACGTACTGCGCGACCTGGGTCCAGGTGATGGCGCGCATGCCGCCCAGGAAGGAGCACAGCAGTACGCCGCCCAGGCCCAGCATGATGCCGATCTCGAACTGCACACCCGTCAGCCGCGAGGCGATCAGCCCCACGCCGTAGATCTGCGCCACCACATAGGTGAACGAGCAGATCACGGCCGCCAGCGCCGCGATCACGCGCGGCCAGCGCCCGCCGTAGCGCTGCTGGAAGAAATCGGGAATGGTGTAGAGCTTCATCGCCCGCAGGTGCGGCGCGATCAGCATGGCAACCAGGCAAAAGCCGCCCGTCCAGCCCAGCAGGTAGGCCAGTCCTCCGGCCTGGCCCGGCACGCCGGCAAAGCCCTGCAGGTACAGCGCCCCCGACAGGCTGATGAACGAGGCCGCGCTGACCCAGTCCGCCGCAGCCGCCATGCCGTTGTAGAAGGGCGGAATACGCCGGCCCGCGACGTAGTACTCCTCGGGGTCGCTGGTGCGCAAATACACGCCGATGGCCGCATAGACCATGACGGTGAAGAACAGGAAGATGGGGCCTATCCAGTGGCGCGACAGGCCTTGCTGCTCGGCCCAGAACATGAGGGCCAGAAAACCCAGCACGCCCAGCGTGTACAGGGCCACGATGCGGTGCAGCCGCCAGTGGGAGGCCGCCGTCAGCGGTGCTCGCTCAGCCATGGCCGGGAGGCGATGGCGGTGCGGAC
Source organism: Delftia sp. GW456-R20 (assembly GCF_001622915.1). Taxonomy (NCBI): domain Bacteria; kingdom Pseudomonadati; phylum Pseudomonadota; class Betaproteobacteria; order Burkholderiales; family Comamonadaceae; genus Delftia; species Delftia sp. GW456-R20. The sequence goes on from NZ_LWCN01000001.1 coordinate 213,482, forward strand.
GGTTGCGTATCGGCCGATGGGGATGCGGGAGCCGGTGCCGTCGCAAAAGCGGCCCGGGCCTCGCGGCGCTCGAAATGGTCCATGGACAGACAATAGACGATGACGATGGCCAGGAACATCAGGACTGCCCCCTGGGCCGCGAACCAGTAGGCCAGCGGCCAGTCCGGCATCAGCGCCTGCAGGTCGCGCGCGTAGTAGCAGGCGCCAAAGGAGACGGCCACCCAGACCGCGAACAGCACGGCCTTGAGCCACAGATGGCGGATGTCGTGCAGGTCGGGGGCGAAGGTCTCGCCTTCGGACGGTCCCCCGACCGCGTCGTCATGCAAGTGCGCTTTCGGCGTATGCATGGCGACGCTGCCAGCCCTTACTGCGCCAAGCGCTGCCAGGTGGCGACCACGCTGTCGGGATTCAGCGAGATGGAGGCAATGCCTTCGTCAGCCAGCCATTGGGCGAAGTCCGGGTGGTCCGAAGGGCCCTGGCCGCAGATGCCCACGTACTTGCCCTGGTCCAGGCAGGCCTTGATGGCGCGCGACAGCATCTTGCGCACGGCGGGGTCGCGCTCGTCGAAGTCGGCAGCCAGCAGCTCCAGGCCGGAGTCGCGGTCCAGGCCCAGCGTCAGCTGGGTCAGGTCGTTGGAGCCGATGGAGAAGCCGTCGAAGAACTCGAGGAACTCGTCGGCCAGGATGGCGTTGGAGGGCACCTCGCACATCATGATGAGCTTGAGTTCGTTGTCGCCGCGCTTGAGGCCGTTGGCCGCCAGCAGCTGGGTGACGCGCTCGGCCTGCTTGAGCGTGCGCACGAAGGGAATCATGATCTGCACGTTGGTCAGGCCCATGTCCTCGCGCACGCGGCGCAGTGCCTCGCACTCCATGCGGAAGGCCTCGCCGAAGTCCTCGGAGATGTAGCGCGCGGCGCCACGGAAGCCCAGCATGGGGTTCTCTTCCTCGGGCTCGTAGCGGCTGCCGCCGATGAGCTTGCGGTACTCGTTGGACTTGAAGTCCGACATGCGCACGATGACGGGCTTGGGCCAGAAGGCGGCGGCAATCGTGGCCACGCCTTCGGCAACCTTGTCCACATAGAAGGCACGCGGCGAGGCATGGCCGCGGGCCACGGACTCGACGGCCTTCTTGAGGTCGGCATCGACGGCGGGGTAGTCCAGGATGGCCTTGGGGTGCACGCCGATGTTGTTGTTGATGATGAACTCCAGGCGGGCCAGGCCCACACCCTCGTTGGGCAGCTGGGCGAAGTCGAAGGCCAGCTGGGGGTTGCCCACGTTCATCATGATCTTGGTCTTGATGGCGGGCATCTCGCCACGCTGCACTTCGGTGATCTCGGTCTCGATCAGGCCGTCGTAGATCTTGCCGGTATCGCCTTCGGCGCAGCTGACGGTGACCAGGGTGCCGTCCTTGAGCAGGTCGGTGGCGTTGCCGCAGCCGACCACGGCCGGAATGCCCAGTTCGCGCGCAATGATGGCCGCGTGGCAGGTACGGCCGCCACGGTTGGTGACGATGGCCGAGGCGCGCTTCATCACCGGCTCCCAGTTGGGATCGGTCATGTCGGTCACCAGCACGTCGCCGGGCTGGACCTGGTCCATGTTGGCGATGTCATTGACCAGGCGCACGGGGCCCGTGCCGATCTTCTGGCCAATGGCGCGGCCTTCGGCCAGCACATTGCCCGTGCCCTTGAGGGCGTAGCGCTGCTCGGCCTGGCCCTTGGCCTGGCTTTTCACGGTCTCGGGGCGGGCCTGCAGGATGTAGAGCTGGCCGTCCGTGCCGTCCTTGCCCCATTCGATGTCCATGGGGCGGCCATAGTGCTGCTCGATGACCAGGGCATAGTGGGCCAGCTGCTGCACGTCCTCGTCGGACAGCGAGTAGCGGTTGCGCAGCTCATGGGCGACGTCGGTGGTCTTGACCAGCTTGCCGCTGGCGGCCTTTTCCTCGGGCGAGGCAAAGACCATCTGGATCAGCTTGGAGCCCAGGTTGCGGCGGATCAGGGCCTTCTTGCCGGCCTTGAGCATGGGCTTGTGCACATAGAACTCGTCAGGATTGACGGCGCCCTGCACCACGGTCTCGCCCAGGCCATAGCTGGAGGTGATGAAGACCACTTCCTCGAAGCCCGATTCGGTGTCGATGGTGAACATCACGCCGGCCGCGCCCAGGTCGGAGCGCACCATGCGCTGCACGCCGGCCGACAGGGCCACCACGTCGTGGGCAAAGCCCTTGTGCACGCGGTAGGAGATGGCGCGGTCGTTGTACAGCGAGGCGAAGACTTCCTTCATCTTGTGCAGCACCGACTCGATGCCCACCACGTTCAGGAAGGTTTCCTGCTGGCCGGCGAACGAAGCGTCGGGCAGGTCTTCGGCCGTGGCCGAGGAGCGCACGGCGAACGAGGCTGCCTCGTTGCCGCCCTGCAGGCGCACGAATTCCTCGCGGATGGCCTGCTCCAGATCTGCCGGGAAGGGCTGGTTCTCGACCAGGGCACGGATTTCGGCACCCACCTGGGCCAGGGCGCGGACGTCTTCCACGTCCAGGGCGGCCAGCTTGGCACTGATCTTGTCGGCCAGGCCGTCGTGGGCCAGGAACTGGCGGAAGGCGTGGGCCGTGGTGGCAAAGCCCGTGGGAACGCGCACGCCTTGCGGCAGCTGCGAGATCATTTCGCCGAGCGAGGCGTTCTTGCCGCCTACGGACTCGACATCGGTCATCCTCAGTTGTTCAAACGGAACGACGAGGGCGGTGGCCTCGAACAGTTGAGACATGGGAAAGCTCCAGAAGTTGAAAACCGTCGTGCGCCGCCCCGGCTGCCAAAGCCGGGCACGGTCGATCCATCCACGCAGGCATGCGCGAGGCTTTGCTGTTCTGGTTGGAGGCCGGCAGCGAGCATGGATGGGAAATTGGGAATAATGGGCGCCATTGTAGGCGTTTGCCGTGAACCGACGGCAGCCCCCCTGTCCAGAGTCCGACCACCATGCACACCCACACCATCTTCGTCATCTCCGATGGCACTGGCATTACAGCCGAGACCTTCGGCACGGCCATCATGGCCCAGTTCGACACCAAGTCGCGCCTGGTCCGCATCCCCTTCGTGGACACCATGGACAAGGTGCACCAGGCCGTGCGCCAGATCAACCATGTGGCCGAGTCGGAAAGCCACAAGCCCATCGTCTTCACCACCCTGGTCAACCAGGACATGCTCGACCTGATCGAGAGCCAGTGCAAGGGCAAGGTGTTCGACATGTTCGGCACCTTCGTGCGGCCGCTGGAGCTGGAGCTGGGCCAGAAATCGCTGCACCGCGTGGGCCGCTTCGCCGACATCAGCGAGAGCAAGGAATACCTGGAGCGCATGGAGGCCATCAACTACACGCTGGCCCATGACGACGGCCAGACCCACCAGGACCTGACGGGCGCCGACGTGATCCTGGTCGGCGTCTCGCGCAGCGGCAAGACCCCCACCAGCCTGTACCTGGCCATGCAGTTCGGCCTCAAGGTGGCCAACTACCCGCTGATCCCCGAGGATTTCGAGCGCAAGCAGCTGCCGCCCGCCCTGGTGCCCTCGCGCAAGAAGCTGTTCGGCCTGACCATCGATCCGCAGCGCCTGTCCAGCATCCGCAACGAACGCCGGCCCGACTCCAAGTACGCCAGCCTCGTCAATTGCCGCTACGAGGTGGCCGAGGCCGAATCCATGATGCGCCGCAGCGGCATACCGTGGCTGTCGAGCACGACCAAGTCCATCGAGGAAATCGCCACCACCATCCTGCAGGAGGTGCTGCCCCAGCACCTGGGGCACTAGCCTCCCCTGCGCTGCTCAGGCCGGGACGTTCCAGCGCAGCATGGGCTGCTGCGGCAGCGTCTCGACCAGGTAGTCCACCAGGGCACGCACCTTGGTCGGCACGTACTGGCGGTCACGAAAGCAGGCGAAGAAATCCAGCGTGGTGTCCTCGAAATGCAGCTGCCCCTTGCGCGCCGGGCCCAGGGCCAGCGGCTGCAGCAGCCCCTCGCGCATGTAGCGGTGCGCGATGAAGCTGCCGATCCAGACAATGCCGCCCCCGGCCACGGCCATCTCGGTCAGGGCATCCACGTCGCTGGCGATGGCGGTCACGCGCAGCTGCGGGTCCACACGCTTGCCGTCGCGTGAAAACGGCCAGCGCATGAAGCGGCCATCGGCCTCGCGCCGGTACAGCAGGCAGGCATGGTCCAGCAGATCCTGGGCCGTCCGTGGCCTGCCATGGGCCTGCAGATAGGCCGGCGATGCACACAGCACGCGCGGCACGGCCGCCAGCTGGCGCACGGCCATGCCGGGCTCCAGCACATCGCGGTAACGCACGCTGATGTCCACGTCTTCCTTGAGCACATCCACCTGCCTGTCCACCACCAGCAACTCCAGCTCCAGCCGGGGATGCTGCGCGGCAAAGGCCGGCAGCAGCGGCGCCAGCACATGGCGGCCAAAGGCTGCCATGCAGGCGATGCGCAGCCGGCCCTGCAACTCGCCGTGCAGCTGGGACAGGTCGGACTGCGCTTTTTCCAGCTCCTGCAGCACGGGGCCCACGCGCGCCAGATAGCGCTCGCCCGCCTCGGTCAACGCCATGGATCGCGTGGTGCGCGTGATCAGCCGCGTGCCCAGCTCGCGCTCCAGCCGGGCGATGTTCTGGCTGGCCGCCGCCGGAGAAATGCCCAGCTGGCGTGCAGCCGAGGCAATGGAGCCGCCTTCCAGGGCTTTGACGAAGGTCTCGATGGAGCGCAGATTAGGCACAAAAAACTATGGATGAAAAATCGATTCATCAATATAGCTTACGAGTGCACCAAGCTGCAGCCCTCTACACGGCAGCACGGGCCTTGCCTACAGTCGTGCACTTGCCGCGCCGAATCGACAAGCGGCCTGACCGGATCCGTGTCCATGCCTCCTACCTCCGCATCCACCTCTGCCTCTGCCTCCATTTCCCCTGCAGCCCCCCGCAGCCGCAAGCTGCACCGCCGCTTCGCACCCATCGTCTTTGCCTTCTACATGTCGGCCATCATGGCGTTTCTGATGTGCTGCGCCATCGTCGGCGCCAACAGCGGCCTGGGCGCCGACTACCTGCGGCGCGTGATACAGGCCTATGTGCTGGCCATGCCTGTGGCCTTTGTCTGCGTGATGGTGGTGCGTCCGCTGGTGGGCAGGCTGGTGGCCGCCACCGTGCATCTCTGACGCGGCCCGACGCAGGGCCGGATCTTTCTTTTCAGGGACTGGGTGCGCTCAGGCCAGCGCCTGCGCTGCCAGGCGCGGCAGGCCTGCCACCAGTTCGCGCCAACCCGGCAGCTCGGCCCGGCCCGGCTTGCGCTCGCCAAAGAACATGGCCATCAGGTCGCCCTGGGCATCGAAGGCCTCGACCGAGGTGACCACGCCATCGGCCGTGGGCTTTTGCACGGCCCAGACGCTGGCGATCAGATCGCAGCGCAGATGCAGGTTGAAATCCGGGTCCATCACATTGATCCACTGTGCGCCGCCGGGCGTGTCCATGGGCTGGATGTTGTGCACGGGGCCGGTGTGGATCTGTATGCAGCCGCCGCTGTCCACGAAGACCATGATGGGCAGGCCGTCCACGGCCGCATCGCCCAGCAACTGGGCCACGGACTCGGGCGCCAGCCGCGCGCAGTGACCGGGCACCAGGCGGAAGGCCTGCTGGCGCTCCGCGCCAAACCGGCGCAGCAGGTCGAAGAATTCATGCGTGTCCTGCATGGCGGCCCAGGCAGTGCTCAGGCCGGGCACGTCGATGGCCTCGTCGGCCTGCGGCAGCGCACGCGGGCGGGCATGGCGGAACAGGTAACCAGCGCTGGGCTCGGCGAAACGCTGCACCAGCGCCTCCCACGCCTGCAGGTCGGTGGACTCGCGCGCATGGACCTTGTGCACGGCACGGCCCTGCGCATTGAAGAACTGCAGGCTGCGCATGGCCGGCCTGCCGGCCTGGGCAGGCTGCTCGGTCACGGCATAGCCGGCATGCCATTGGGCAAAGAACATTCGCAGGTCGATGTCGCGGCCCAGGGCAAGGCCCACGCCGCCGTTGGCCGAAAGCTTCTGGTAGACCCCGGTCTTTTCGTGGACCGTGGACTCGTTGCGCGTCAGCGCCATCACGGGGCCGCAGTCCTGCAAACCCTTCAGGATGGCCAGCCATTCGGCGCGCAGCGGCACGGCCTGGAGGCTGCCCTCATGCTGGCCCGCATGCGCGGCAATGGCGGCGCCTTCCGGCAGGCCCAGGGAATCGGCTGCCTCCTTGGCGCGCAGGCCACCCTGGCGCGCCCGCGCAAAGCGCTGGCGGACTGCGGGAGCATCAACGGGAATCAGGAGCCCGCTCTCCTCGGCATCGTGGACGGCGCTGCTCATTGCAGGGTGTCCAGCGGTGCGTGCCAGAGCGCATGGGGCACCGGCTGGGCTGCATGGGCTCCAGGCAGGGACACTTCGGCATCGGGCACGGCGCGGTGCGAGCGCGACGGCGCGCCCGCATCGGCCACTGCCTGCCAGCGTTGCTGCAGCCGCCCCAGCAGGGCGCGCATGTCATGGGACAAGCCGCCCGCGCAGGCCAGGTTTTCGAGCTGCTCGGCCACCCGGGCGGCCATGGCCGGCCTATGGGTGTCGCAGCAGCCGTGGCCGAAGCCGGTCATCAGGGCCAGCGTGGCAGCCAGCGCGGCCTCGTTCTCGGGCAGCAGGTATTCCTCGTCCTGGGCAAGGCTCTCACTCTTGGATGGATGCATGGGGTTCTCCTTGCGTTTCAGTTGGCAGCGTTGCACATGCATGCGCCCGCGCCACAGGCGCATGCTTCAGAAATCCTTGACCATCGACACCCGCACATGGCGGCCGGGCTGGCTGTAGGCGTCGGCAATCGTCGTGCTGGCAGCCAGGCCGCGCACATCGGCCCAGCGCCAGTACTTCTTGTCGGTCAGGTTGTAGATGCCGGCGTTCAGGCGCAGGTCGGGGCGTATGCGCCACTGGGCACTCAGGTCGGCCACGGTGGCCGAGGGGCTGAGCCAGGCGGCGCTGCCGTTGGACACGTCGCCGGCCTTCTTGCCACTCCAGTGCGAGACGTTGAACTGCACGCCCACGGCAGAGCGCTCATAGCGCACGCCCAGCACCAGTTGCTGGGGCGAGATGGTGTCCAGCGGCTTGTCGGACTGCGTGTCCTTGCCGTCGGTATAGCCGTAGGCCAGGCGCGTCTGCCAGTCGCCGCCGGCCCAGCGGCCCCAGTCGTAGTCGGCCTTGAGTTCGAAGCCGCTGATGCGGGCGCGGCCCACGTTGATGGACTGGTAGATGGCGGGGTTGGCCGCGTTGCCGGGCTGGCCCGCAACCAACTGCTGGTCGACGATGAAGTCCTTGTAGCGCCCCGTGAACACGGCGGCGTCCAGGCGCAGCCTGTCCATGCGCCCGCGCAGGCCCAGCTCGAAGGTCTGGCTCTTTTCGGGCCGCAGGTTGGGGTTGGGAATGTTCCGGTAGAACGCCACCGGGTTCTCGAAGAAGGCGTTGATCTGCCCGGCGTTGGGCGCCCGGAAGCCCGCCGCATAGTTGCCATAGACGGACCAGGCCGGGCTGGCCTGCAGCATCACGCCCAGCTTGGGCGAGAGCGCGGAGTCGGAGTTGCTGACCACGGTGGGCACAAAGCCGTTCTGCCGGGGCTTGATGCTGTAGTGCTCGGCGCGCAGGCCCGGGGTCACGCTCCAGGGGCCGCTGTGCAGTTCGGCCTGGGCGAACAGGGCGGTGGCGCTTTCGGTGGTGTCGGGGAAGCGCTTGAGCGGGAAGCTCTCGCCCACGGGCGGCGTGATGCCGTTTTGCGCGTTGACCACCTTGTTGCGGAGGTAGTCCAGCCCGTAGGTGAACTTGCCGCTGGCCGAAGAACTCCAGCGCAGCAGGCGGCTGGCCTGGGCGTGCAGCTGGATCGCGTCCTCGTCATAGGTCACGTCGCGCTCGCGGTAGGGCAGGCCGATGCGCGTCTCGGTGACGAATTCGCGCGCGTCGGACTTCTGGTAGCTGGCCATCAGCTGCAGTTCGTCGGCCAGCGCCGTGCCCAGTTGCTGCCACTGGCCCTGCCAGCTGGCCCGCCAGCGCTTCATGTCGGTACGCGAGTCGGAATTGGCCACGGTGGCCGAGCGCGCGGACAGCAGGGCGTAGTCGGCGCGCTTGTCCACGTTCTCGAAGGTGAAGACATGCTTTTGCACGGCACTGGGCGTGAAGACCAGGCGGCCCATCAGCGATTCGCTGCGGTCTTTCTCGGGATTGGGCGTGGTGCGCGCCGCGCCCGTCACGTTGTTCGTGCCCATGTTCTCCAGCGCGTGAGAGCGGCCCAGGCCCGCCGACAGCAGCCATGCCCATTCGGGGCTGGCACGGCCCGCCACGGTGGCGCCCAGCTTGCGGCCGTTGTCCGAGCCGTCGTAGCCGGCAGCCACGCGGCCGGCGATGCGCTTGTCCTTGCCCAGCAGATCGTCCGGCTGCACGGTCACGAAGTTGACCAGGCCGCCCATGCCGTCCGAGCCATAGAGCGCCGGCGTGGAGCCGCGCAGGATTTCCACGCGCTGCACCAGGCCCAGGTCCAGGTAGTCGCGGCCGAAGCTGTTGGCGCTGAAGCTGTAGCTGCGCGGCAGGCGCACGCCATCGACCAGCATGAGCACGCGGTTGCCGTCCAGGCCACGGATGTTGAAACCGCTGTTCTGATCGCGCCCGGCCGGAGAGGTCGCCAGCGAGAAGCGGGCCGGGGCACGCGGCACCTCGACATTGGGCAGGAGGTTGACCATCTCGCGGATGTCGCTGGCCTGCTCGCGTTCCATGCGGCCGGCGTCGATCACGTCGATGCTCATGGGCAGGGTGTCAGGGTCCTGCACCTCGCGCGAGGCGCTGATCACCATCTCCTTGAGGGCCGGGGCACGGGTCCGTACCCCGGACGCGGCCTGCGCCAGCAATTGCGTGTCGGCATCCCCGGCATTTGCAACGTTTGCGGCGGCCTGCCCCGGATCCTGGGCCAGGGCAGCGGAGGCGCACAGCAGCGCGCAGGCGGCGGCCAGGGGATGGCGCGCCCGCCGGGCGCTTGATTGCATTGCGAAGTCGTAAGCCATTGCGAAGCCCTCTCTCTCTGATCAACATGGATGTGCGAGAGCTGGCTTCTGCTTGCAGCAGCTGGCGGGTGGCCCGCCAGCCGTTGGCGCGTCATGTGCTGGCTGGATGAAGAAAAATTATATGCGAATAGTTCTCATTTATTGGTTTGATCTGGCTCATGGTCTCCGGAACAAACCCTGCTGGCGCCGCGTGCCGCCAGGCAGCTATCTGCGCGACACCCACAGCGACAAGGCCCGCGCCTGAAGACGCGGGCATGAAAAACAGCCCCCGCCCTCCCCTTGCTGCGCCAGGCCTTCCGCCCCTGGTCGGGCGATGAAAAAAGGGCCCGGATGCCATGGCATCCGGGCCCTTTCTCCGGCTTGCTCCGCACCATGGCGGAGCAGCAACTGGTCAGCGGCTGATCAGTGGCGGATCAGGTGATCGAAGGCCGACAGTGCAGCCGTGGAGCCGGCACCGGCAGCGATGATGATCTGCTTGTACGGCACGTTGGTGCAGTCACCTGCGCCGAACACGCCGGGCACGCTGGTGTGGCCCTTGGCGTCGATCACGATCTCGCCGAAGCGTGTCAGCTCCACCGTGCCCTTGAGCCAGTCGGTGTTGGGCAGCAGGCCGATCTGCACGAAGATGCCTTCCAGCGCCACGGTCTTGACCTCTTCCGTCGTGCGGTCCTTGTAGGTCAGGCCGGTGACCTTCTTGCCATCGCCGTTGACCTCGGTGGTCTGGGCGTTGAGGATGACCGTGACGTTGGGCAGGCTGCGCAGCTTCTTTTGCAGCACGGCGTCGGCCTTGAGCTCGCTGGCGAACTCCAGCAGCGTCACGCTGCGCACGATGCCGGCCAGGTCGATGGCCGCTTCCACGCCCGAGTTGCCGCCGCCGATGACGGCCACATTCTTGCCCTTGAACAAGGGACCGTCGCAGTGCGGGCAGTAGGTCACGCCCTTGGTGCGGTACTTGTCCTCGCCCGGCACGTTCATGTTGCGCCAGCGCGCGCCGGTCGAGAGGATGACGGTCTTGGCCTTGAGGCTGGCGCCCGAGGCGGTCTGCACCTCGATCAGCCCGCCTTCCGTGGCGGCCGGAATCAGTTTGGACGCCGTCTGCAGGTTCATGATGTCCACCTCGTAGTCGCGCACATGGCGCTCCATGGCGGCGGCCAGTTGCGGGCCTTCGGTCTTGGAGACCGAGATGAAGTTCTCGATGTCCACGGTGTCCAGCACCTGGCCACCGAAGCGCTCGGCGGCGATGCCGGTGCGGATGCCCTTGCGTGCCGCATAGATGGCAGCGGCCGCGCCGGCCGGGCCGCCGCCGACGATCAGCACGTCGAAGGCATCCTTGGCGGAAATCTTGGCCGCTTCACGCGAAGCGGCGCCGGTATCGACCTTGGCCACGATCTCGGCCAGCTCCATGCGGCCCTGGCCGAAGCGCTCGCCGTTCACAAAGACGGTGGGCACGCCCATGACTTCGCGCTGCTCGACTTCCTTCTGGAACAGCCCGCCGTCGATGGCGGTATGGCTGATCTTGGGGTTGAGCACGGACATCAGGTTCAGCGCCTGCACCACGTCGGGACAGTTGTGGCAGGACAGCGAGTAATAGGTCTCGAAGTGCAGCGGCACGTCGATATTGCGCACCTGCTCCAGCAGCTCGGCCGATTCCTTGGACGGATGGCCGCCGACCTGCAGCAGGGCCAGCACCAGCGAGGTGAATTCATGGCCCAGGGGGACGCCTGCGAAACGCACGCCGCTGTCCACGCCGGGATTGGTGATCAGGAACGAGGGCTTGCGCACCTCGGCGTCGTTGTGCTCGACGACGGTGATCTTGTCGCTCAGCTCGCGGATTTCCAGCAGCAGTTCCTTCAGCTCGCGCGCACCCTGGCTGTCATCCAGCGAAGCCACCAGCTCCACCGGACGCTGCAGGCGCTCCAGGTAGGCCTGCAATTGGGCTTTCAGGTTGTTGTCAAGCATGTCGGACTCCTAGGGAAATACGAATTTTCGGAAAAAAAAGCCCGGGCGCCAGGCACCCGGGCGTCTTCAACAGTTCAACTGTGAACAGGAAGCGGTGTACCGCTTAGATCTTGCCGACCAGGTCGAGCGAAGGAGCCAGGGTCTTGTCGCCTTCTTCCCACTTGGCGGGGCAGACTTCACCGGGGTGGTTGCGGACGTACTGGGCAGCCTTGACCTTGCGCAGCAGATCGACGGCGTTGCGGCCAATGCCTTCGGCGGTGATTTCCACGGCCTGGATCACGCCATCGGGATCGACGATGAAGGTGCCGCGGTCAGCCAGGCCCTGGCCGGGACGCAGGACTTCGAAGTTGTTGCTGATTTCCCAGGTGGGGTCGCCCAGCATCGTGTACTTGATCTTGCGGATGGTGTCCGACGTGTCGTGCCATGCCTTGTGCACGAAGTGGGTGTCGGTGGACACGGAGAAGACTTCCACGCCCAGCTTTTGCAGTTCGTCGTAATGGTCGGCCACGTCGCCCAGTTCGGTGGGGCACACGAAGGTGAAGTCAGCGGGGTAGAAGAAGAACACGGCCCACTTGCCCAGGACGTCCTTTTCGGTCACTTCGATGAACTTGCCATTCTTGAAGGCCTGCGTCTTGAAGGGCTTGATTTGGGTGTTGATCACGGACATTGCTGTTTCCTTTGTGGTTGGTGAGTGAACACAGGACGAAGTCTAGGCCCAGGCAATCGATTGATCCAATGAATTGATTGAATTCATCCGATTGTCAAAAACTATGTGAACATCCTTGGTCTCCAGGCCTGCGGGCTTGACCAGCCTGCCACCGGCCTGAAGAGGCTATTTTGGGCCGAAATATGACAAGGCAATGCAGCAACCCCGCAGCCGCGTCGGCAGCCGGCCCGCAAACGAGAACGCGCCTCATAAGCAGCCAATGCGCGACAACAGGGGTTTGCTTGATCTGACGCAGAAACCCTAGACAATCCACCCCTATAGCGGCCGGCGATCGGCGCGGTCCCCCACGTACAACAAAGGAGTTTCCCATGCAAGGCGACGCACAAGTCATCACCTGGCTGCAAGCCCAGCTCAAGAACGAGCTGACGGCCATCAACCAGTACTTCCTGCACTACCGCATGTACAAGCACTGGGGCTTCGACAGGCTGGCCAAGAAGGAATACAAGGAGTCCATCGGCGAGATGAAGCACGCCGACTGGCTCATGGACCGCATCTTCGTGCTCGACGGCCTGCCCAACCTGCAGGACCTGGGCAAGCTGCAAGTCGGCGAGGACGTGCCCGAAGCCCTGGCTTGCGACCTGAGCAGCGAGAAAACCGCGCAGCAGACCATCAAGGATGGCATCGCCCACTGCGAAAGCGTGCGCGACTATGTCTCGCGCGATCTGCTGCAAAAGATCCTGGACGATACCGAGGAGCACATCGACTACCTCGAAACCCAGCTGGACCTGATCGACAAGGTCGGCATCCAGAACTACCTGCAGTCGCAGATGGACGAAGAGTCCTGAGCATCGGACTCAGGGGCGGCGGCACAGGCCGCACCCCGCACTCGAAACGACGGGCCTGTGTGCCCGTTTTTTCATCTTCTGGCCCGGCTATCGGTCACTCGTCGGCGTATCGCAGCGGAAACAACAGAAGAAAGGTCGTGCCGGTCTGCGCGGCCGACTGCACCTCGATCGTGGCGTCCAGCAATTCCGCCAGCCGCTTGACGATGGACAGGCCGATCCCCTCGCCTGCGCCGCTGCGGTAGCTGGCCGCCGCACCGCCTTGCTGCGGCGCGCCCCCGGTGCGGACCTCCCCGGACTCCGCCGTCCCCAGGTGGCCCGAAGGGTCCATGTCCGTGGCCTGCTTGAGGGCGGCAACCAAAGGCGCCGCAGGCGCCATGCCAGGGCCCGTGTCCCCGATGGAGAGCATCCAGCGGCGCCGGTCCTCCCCATCGCCCAGAGCCCACTTCACCGTGACACCGCCCTCCTGGGTGTACTTGAGCGCGTTGAGTATCAGGTTCTGCGCGATGCGGCGCAGTTTCAAGGCATCGCCTTCCACCGGCATCGTCCCCGGCCCCTGCAGGTGCAGGTACAGGCCGCGATCGTTGGCCAGGGCCTGCAGTCCCTCGCACAGATGGGTGATCACCTCGGCTGCGTCAAAGGAGGTCAGCTGGCGATGCTCGCGCCCGGCGTGCAGCTTGGCCAGCTCCGTCACGTCATCCAGCAGATGGCGCAGCGACTGGACGTTGCGGTCCAGCATGCGCAGGAGTTTCTCGCGCGACTGCGCCGGCGCATGCTGCATGCCCAGGCCATGCGTCACATTGGCCACCACGCCGACGTTGCTGCGCAGGTCATGCGCGACCTGCTCCCACAGTTGCGAGCGCTGCAGGTCCAGCGTGCTCACGTCATGCAGCGCCGCTTCCAGGTCCCGGACATGGCCCTCGGCCTCCTGCTGCTGCAGGCGGAAATACTGGGTGCTGCTGTCCTGCACGTCGCGCGTGTAGGTGGCGGCCCAGGCCTTGCGCGCAACGGGCATGGCGCCATGCGCATCGGGATGCTCCTCGGCATAGGCCTCCAGTTGCGCCACCATGACTTCGTTGAGCAGGCCCAGCTCGCGCACGACTTCATGCAGGTCATAGCCCTGTTGCCAGCGGTGCAGGCCGTGGGCGGCGGCCTGCTCGCCATCGACCGGCGGCTCGGCAGCGCCTGCCGGGGCACCGCCGAGGGCCCGCAATTGCTGCTCGAACGCGGCCAGCACGGCCGGAATGTGATCGTTCAACTGGGTGCGGGGAAGCGCCTCGCCGGCGGTCAGTGCCGGGTCCCGCCTGACGGCCTTGCGCCATGTCTGCAAGAGTCCTTCGCGCTGCGCCGCGAGGGCGTCTGCCAGTATGCAGAGTTCATTTCCTTGGCTTGTCATGGATCGGCATCCGTGGCGGTCTGTAGAGAGGGAAAAAATGCGTTGCGCCAAGGATGGTAAGGCCAAAAACCCGGCCGATCGGGCTCGTGCCGGCGCGCCTACAGGCCGGTGGGAAAGTGCACGCCCGCGCGCTGGGCAGCCTGCACGATGTGCGTGGCCATGGCCTGCTGCGCCAGTTCGGGCCGCCCCTGGGACAGGGCCTCGATGATGGCGGCATGCTCCTCGGCGGTCGCATGGCGCGCGCCGCGCTTGTAGTACGGCAGGCGCTGGCTTTCCTGCATGACCTCGCCGCTGCCGCGCAGCACGTCGGCAATCGCATGGTTGCCCGAGATGGTGGCGATCTGCAGGTGAAATTCGAAATCCAGGCGCGTGGCCTGCACGAAATCGGCCAGCTCGATGCTCTGCTGCATGGCCTGCAGGTTGGCCTGCAGGGCCGCCACGTCTTCGGGCTGCACCACCAGGGCGGCCAGGCGTGCGACAAAGCCCTCCAGCGCATAGCGCAGCTGATAGACATCGGTGAGCGCATGCGAGTCGGCAAAGCGCCAGGCCTCTGCGGCGGAGGCCGGGGCGTCGGTGGCCTCCGTCACGTACATGCCCTTGCCGGGCCGCGCCACGACCAGGCCCAGCCCCTGCAGCGTGGACAGCGCCTCGCGCAGCGAGGTCCGGCTGATGCCCAGTTGCTCCGACAGGTCGCGCTGCGACGGCAGCAGCGCGCCCACCGGATACACGCCGCCCTCGATCCACTCGCGGATCACGCGGGCGGCATTGCCGGCAACGGCGGTGCTGGCGGAAGGACTGGAAGCGGTGCTGGGTTCCATGCGTTGGCAGGTCTCGGGGTCGGGGGCGGCAGGTGCGCTGATCTTAGCGACTGCGCACCGCTGCCGCACGGTCGTGTGGTCGTGTGGTCGTGCGGCGTTGGTGCCTCTACTTGTTGACCAGCTTGGCCGGCACCGTATAGGTCAGGAAGGCGCCGAACAGCAGCACGCCGGCCAGCACGAACATGGCGGCATTGGTGCTCTGTGTCGCATCCTTGATGAGGCCGATCATGTAGGGACTGATGAAGCCGGCCAGGTTGGCAAAGGAGTTGATCAGCGCAATGCCGGCTGCCGCACCCGCGCTGGACAGGATGGCCGTGGGCAGGCTCCAGAACAGCGGAGAGGTCGCCAGGCTGCCGCCCGCGGCCAGCGCCAGGGCGGCCAGCGACAGATAGACGTTGCCGCTGAAGATGGCCGACAGCATCAGGCCCGCTGCGCCCACGCAGAACGGCACGATCAGGTGCCAGCGGCGCTCGCGCATGCGGTCCGAACTGCGGCTGACCAGGTTCATGGACACCACGGCCACCGAGAACGGCACGGCCGTCAGCAGGCCGATGTGAAAGGCCCCCTCCACGCCCGACTGGCGGATCAGGCTGGGCAGCCAGAACGTGAGGCCGTACTGGCCCATGACGGTGCAAAAGCAGATCAGGGCCATCTTGATGATGCGCGGGTCGGAGAACAGCGCGCGCAGCGTCACATGGCTATCGCTCTTGCTGGCGTTCTCGCGGGCGATGTTGCGCTCCAGCAGGGTCTTTTCCGCCTCGGTCAACCAGCGTGCGGCGCGGATGCCGTTGTCCAGGTACCAGAGCACGGCCAGGCCCAGGATCATCGAGGGAATGGCCTCGAGCAGGAACAGCCATTGCCAGCCGCGCAGGCCCGCCACGCCCTGCATCAGGTCCATGATGCCGCCCGACAGCGGGCCGCCCAGGATGCCCGAGACCGGAATCGCGCACATGAACAGCGCCACCATGCGGGCGCGCCGGTACGACGGAAACCAGTAGGTCATGTACAGGATCATGCCGGGGTAGAAGCCCGCCTCGGCCGCGCCCAGCAGAAAGCGCAGCACGTAGAACTGCGTGGGCGTGCTCACGAACATCATGGCCGCCGAGATCAGGCTCCACATGATCATGATCCGCGAGATGGTGGCCTTGGCGCCTATGCGGTGCATCAGCATGTTGCTGGGCACCTCGAAGAAGAAGTAGCCGATGAAGAACAGCCCCGCACCCAGGCCGTACATGGCCTCGCTGAACTGCAGGTCGGCCAGCATGTGCAGCTTGGCGAAGCCCACGTTCACCCGGTCCAGGTAGGCCGCCACATAGCAGGCCATGATGAAGGGCAGCAGGCGCCAGGCCACCTTGCGGTAGACGGCGGCCTCGGCCGGCGTTTCGCTGGCCAGCGCCGGCGCCGCGCCGGCGACCTCGGCAGATGCGGGAAGAGATGACATCAGGGAGTCCTTGGTTGAGGAGTTGCGACCAACTGGTATTACCGGTATGAAATTACGAAGCGAACGGTACCCCCAGCGCTTGGCCATGTGCACTCGCATTTACCCCAATTCAACGCAAGCAAAACTAATTCCCCGAGGTTTGACAAGAATCCGCTTCAACTGCAAACTGGTATTACCAGTACGAAAACAAGAGGCAAAACTTCGTGAACACCTTGTCAGAGACCCGCCCCGCCAGCCTTTGCCTGCGCGCCCAGCCGCTGACCGCCGAGGCCTTTGCCGAGTTTGGCGAGGTCCTGGACAGCACAGGCCACACACCGCTGCTCATCAACGATGGCATGACCGAGCGCTACCACGCCTTGGCCCGCGTGGACACGGGCGGCAGCGAAGGCCATGGGCTGATCAACCTGTTCCATGCCCGGCCCTATGCGCTGCCCCTGCGGCTGACCAGCATGGAGCGCCACCCCCTGGGCAGCCAGGCCTTCATGCCGCTGGATGCACAGCCCTTCATCGTGGTGGTGGCCCCCCTGGGCGAACAGGTGGCAACCGGCGACCTGCGCGCCTTCATCACCAACGGACGCCAGGGCGTGAACTACCGGCGCGGCGTCTGGCACCACTCGCTGATCGCGTTGAATGCGCCGGCGCGCTTCATCGTGATCGACCGTGGCGGCCCTGGCGACAACTGCGACGTGCTGCCCATCGGCGGCGCCGAGGGCGTTGTGCTGGACCTGGACAGCGCGCAGGCCTGAATTCGGCCCGCCCAATGAACCAATGAACAAAGCCGCCCGAGGGCGGCTTTGTGCTGTGTGGCGGCCGGCGGACTCAGGCGGGCACCAGAAAGTCGCGGCTGATGCCCTGGCCCAGGTCGTGCACGCGGTCCAGGAACTGCGTGAGATAGGCGTGCAGGCCCGTGGCCAGGATTTCGTCGATGCGCGCATAGCGCAGGTCGGCCAGCAGGCGGCCTGCCTTGCGCTGGGTCTCGCGCGACTGGGCGTTGGCCACGCTTTCCAGGTTGGCCACCACCTCCAGCATGCTGGCCAGCAGCGAGCGCGGCATGTCGCTGCGCAGCATCAGCAACTCGGCCACGCGCTCGGGTGTGATCACGTCGCGGTAGACCTTGCGGTAGACCTCGAAGGCCGAGACGCTGCGCAGCAGCGCGCTCCAGTGGTAGAAGTCGAACGGCGTGGCCGCCTTGCCCGATGCGCCGTTGCGTGCGCTGCCGTGGTAGTCGCGCTCGATGGCGTGGAACTTCACGTCCAGCAGGCGTGCCGTGTTGTCGGCGCGCTCGATGAAGGTGCCCAGGCGCAGGAAGTGGAAGGCCTCGTCCTGCAGCATGGTGCCCAGCGTCACGCCGCGCGACAGGTGCGAGCGGTGCTTGACCCATTCGAAGAACTGGCCCGGATCGCGCTCCCAGTCGCCCTCGGCCAGCAGGCGCTTGAGCTCCAGCCAGGTCTGGTTCTGGGTCTCCCAGGCCTCGGTGGTCAGCGCGCCGCGCACGGCGCGCGCGTTCTCCCGCGCAGCGCGCAGGCAGGAGGCGATGGACGAGGAGTTGCTCTCGTCGCGCACCATGAAGTGCAGCACGGCCTCGCGCTGCACCTCGCCGTGGCGGGCGGCGTAGGAGGGGATCAGCTCGCTGATGGACAGCACACCCTGCCAGGCCTTGCGCGCCACCTGCGGCGCCTGGGGCAGCATGGAGGTGTCATAGGAGACGTTGAGCATGCGGGCGGTGTTCTCCGCACGCTCCGTGTAGCGGGACATCCAGTACAGATGATCGGCAGTACGGCTGAGCATTCAATGTCCTCCCTCGTTTGACTCACCGGCCCCGAGCACCCAGGTGTCCTTGGTGCCGCCGCCCTGTGATGAATTGACCACCAGCGAGCCCTCCTTGAGCGCCACGCGCGTGAGGCCGCCGGCCACCATGCGCACCTGGTTGCCGCTGAGCACGAAGGGCCGCAAATCGATGTGCCTTGGTGCGATGCCCTGCTCCACCAGGGTGGGGCAGGTGGACAGCGCCAGCGTGGGCTGCGCGATATAGCCGCCGGGATTGGCGATGAGCGCGCGGCGGAAATCCTCGATCTCGCCGCGCGAGGCGGCAGGCCCGATCAGCATCCCGTAGCCACCGGCGCCGTGGACTTCCTTGACCACCAGCTCGTCCAGGTGGTCGAGCACGTAGCGCAGGTCATCGGGCTTGCGGCACAGCCAGGTCGGCACGTTCTGCAGGATGGGCTCCTCGCCCAGGTAGAAGCGGATCATCTCCGGCACATAGGGGTAGACCGATTTGTCATCGGCCACACCCGTGCCCGCTGCATTGCAGATGCTCACGTTGCCGGCACGGTAGGCGCGCATGAGGCCGGGGCAGCCCAGCGTGGAGGTGGGGCGAAAGACTTCGGGGTCGAGAAAATCATCGTCCACGCGCCGGTAGATCACGTCCACGCGCTGCGGGCCGCGCGTGGTGCGCATGTAGACCACATCCTTGTCCACCACCAGGTCCTGGCCCTCGACCAGCTCCACGCCCATTTGCTGGGCCAGGAAGGCATGCTCGAAGTAGGCACTGTTGTGCATGCCGGGCGTCAGCACCACCACCGTGGGCTCGGGCGTGCCGGCCGGTGCGCTGGCGCGCAGGGTCTCCAGCAGCATGTCGGGATAGTGGGCCACGGGCTCCACGGGATGGCGCGAGAACAGGTCCGGAAACAGCCGCATCATCATGCGCCGGTTCTCCAGCATGTACGACACGCCCGAGGGCACGCGCAGGTTGTCCTCCAGCACGTAGTACACGCCCTCGCCCTGGGCATTGGCAGCGCGCACGATGTCGATGCCGGCAATGTGGGCGTAGATGCCGCCCTGCACCGCCAGGCCCCGCATCTCGGGCCGGTACTGGCTGTTGTTCAGCACCAGTTCGCGCGGCACCAGGCCCGCGCGCAGGATCTCCTGGTCGTGATAGACATCGTGCAGGAAGCGGTTGAGCGCCGTCACGCGCTGCACCAGGCCCGCCTGCATTCGCGACCACTCATGTGCGGGAATGACGCGCGGTATCAGGTCGAAGGGGATGAGGCGCTCGTTGCCGGCGCCGCTTTCGTCCTTGTCGCCGTAGACGGCGAACGTGATGCCGACGCGCCGGAAGATGATCTCGGCCTCGGCGCTGCGCGCTCGCAGCGTCTGTTCGGACTGGCGCGCAAGCCATTGCGCGTAGTCCTTGTAGTGCAGGCGCACATCGCTGCCGTCGAACGGCGTCATCGTGTACATCTCGTCAAATGGATGCATTCGTCACCTCCTGTCGCTGCATGTGTACGGGGTCTAGCAAGCTACGGGCCAGCCCTCGTATCGCACCAGTGTAGCGATAGGTAACCTCAATCTGGACAAGCGGTATCCAGCATATGCATCCTGTTCCGCCATCGGCGCACGCCCTATCCGCCCTGCCCCTGCGTGACGTGCACATCCCAATAGCGGCGTGCCCTTTCCCGCTCGCAGACCAGGTGCACGGGGTCCGAAGAGCGCCAGTGCGCCGCGCCGCAGCGGGCCGACTGCACCACGCCGGCGCCATGGGCCTCATAGCGACGCACCACCTCGGGGACAGGATGGCCATAACGGCTGCGATATCCCGCCTGCACCATGGCCCAGCGCGGTGCCAGGGCCTGCACCAGGGCGGTGCTCGATGAAGTGCGGCTGCCGTGGTGGGGCACCAGCAGCCACTGCACGGGCGTGAGGACACCGGCCCTTGCCAGTGACCGCTCCTGCGCAGCCTCGATGTCACCGGCCAGCAAGGCCTGCACGCCAGATGCCGAGCGCAGCAACAGCACGCAGCTGCCCGCATTGGCATGGGCCAGCGCCCGTGCGGAGGGCAACCGTTCGCCGGCAGACGGATGCAGCACCTCCAGCCGCACGCCATCCCATTCCCAGTGCTGGCCCGCCTGGCAGCGGCGCACAGCGCCCAGGCCGGCCAGCGCAGGGTCAAGGATCACGGAATCCGACCCCCAGACCTCCGCCTGCGGCTGCGCGGCATGCACGGCCAATGCACCGCCCGTGTGGTCATTGTCGCGGTGGCTGAGCCACAGGGCATCCAGCCTCAGACCCAGAGCCTGCAGCAGCGGCACCAGCACCCGGTCGCCGGCATTGCTGTCCAGGCCGTACTGCGGCCCCGTGTCATACAGCAGGCTGTGCCGCGCCGTGCGCACCAGCACGGCATTGCCCTGGCCTATGTCCACGGCCATCAGGTCGAACTCGCCATGCGCCGGTGATGGCGACGGCCACCACAGGGCCGGCAGGCACATGGCCAGGCCCCAGCAGCGCCATCCGGCAGGCACCGGAGCCACCAGCGCCAGGCCACCGCACAGCGCAGCCAGCCCTGCCCACAGCGGCGGCTGCGGCAGTTGCACCAGGGCCCATGCCCACTGGTCCAGCCATTGCAGCAGCTCCAGCAGCGGGGCCAGCGCCAGCGCCGCGCCTGTCCACAAGGGCGGCCACAAGGGCCCCAGCAGGGCCAGCGGCGTGACCACGAAGGTCACCCAGGGAATGGCCGCCAGATTGGCCAGCAGGCCCGACAGCGACAGCTGGCCGAACAGCATCAGGCCCAGCGGCGCCAGCGCCAGCGAGATGCGCCATTGCTCGCCCCACAAGGCCAGCGCACGGGCAGGCAGCGAAGGCCGCTGCGCGCCCTGCATGCGCGCATCGGTGGCCAGCAGCACGCCCACGGCCACAAAGCTCAGCCAGAAGCCGGCCTGCCACAGGCCCCAGGGGTCCAGCACCACGACCACGGCCAGCGCCAGGCACCACACGGCGGGCCAGGGCCAGCGCAGTCCGGCGCCGCGCAACGCAGCCACGCTGGCCAGCATGCAGACGGTGCGCTGTGCCGGCAGGCCCCAGCCGCTGAACAGCGCATAGCCGCCCGCCAGCAGCACGCCGGCCAGCAGGGCCGCCTGCGGCGCCGGGCACCACAGGCAGGCCCGTGCGCTGCAGCGCCAAAGCCGCCCCACCACCAGGGCTGCCAGCCAGGCGAACAAGGTGATGTGCAGGCCGGAAATGCTCATCAGATGGGCCACGCCGGTATGCCGGAACAGCGCCCAGTCATCCCGCGCAATGGCCTGCTGATCACCCATGGCCAGGGCGGCCACCACACCCAGCATGCGCGGCGCATGGGCAGGGTCCAGGCCGATGCGCTGCAGGGATGCCGCAAGCGCGGATGTGCGGCCCAAGATGGCGTCGCGCATCTGCTGGCGCCAGCGCTGCAGGGCATGGCTGCCGGTGTCGGCCAGTTGGCGTGCAGCGGGCTGTTCGCGCACATGGCCCGTGGCCTGCACGCCCTGCTCCCACTGCCACAGCTCATAGTCGAAACCATGGGGATTGCGCGCGCCATGCGGGCGCTTGAGCCGCACGGTCAGCGCCCAGCGCTGGCCAGGTCGCAGATCGGGCAGCATGGCAACACCCCTGGACTGCCGGCCCCGGGGGGCGTACCAGGACAGTTCGATCAGTGCAGGAAACGGCGCCAAGACCTCTTCGCTGCCGACGATCCGAGCCTGCTCCACCTCCATGCGCCAGCGCATGCCCTGGGCCATGTTCTGGGGAAGCGATGCCACGACGCCGACGATGCGCAGGTCACGCCCCTCCAACGGCGCAGACAGCGCCTGGCCCGCAAAGTCCTGGGCCCGCCAGCCTGTCAACCCGCCCACCAGCAAGGCGGCGCAGACAGCGGCCCACAGGCGGTGCACACCACGGCCGCGCCAGCCTGCCCATGCCCTCCATGCCAGGCCTGCCAGCCCCATGCCCGCCAAGAGCAGATACATCCACAGCGGCCACAGGCGCGGCTGCGTGACCTGCCAGGCCGCACCGGCCACGCAGCCGAGCAGCAGGGGCGTCCAGGAAGACGGCGAGAGGGTTTGGGCAGGTGCCGCAGGGTGCATCCACACATGCTAGGAGCGGATGCCGCGCAGCCACCATGCACCGCCTCGGATTCAGACAACAATCAGACTGACGGAAGCCCAGGCCCTGACATGCCAGGGTGCAAGGGGCTGTGTCACACTGTCCGCCACCCCGGCACTGGTGCCGGATTTTTCTTGTCTCGAAGGAATCAACGATGAGCGTTTACGAACAACTGAAGGCCCTGAACATCGAACTGCCGTCGCCTGCCATCCCGGCGGCGGCCTACGTGCCCTATGTGCAGACGGGCAATCTGGTGTTCCTGAGCGGCCATATCGCGCGCAAGGACGGCAAGGTCTGGGCCGGCCAGCTGGGCCGTGATCTGCAGACTGCCGACGGCCAGCAGGCCGCGCGCGCCATCGCCATCGACCTGATGGGCACGCTGCAGCATGCCGCCGGCGGCGACCTGGGCCGCGTGCGCCGCATCGTGAAGCTGATGTGCCTGGTCAACTCCACGGGCGACTACACCGAGCAGCACCTGGTGGCCAACGGCTGCAGCGAGCTGCTGGGCCAGGTCTTCGGCGATGCCGGCACGCATGCGCGCAGCGCCTTCGGCGTGGCCCAGATCCCGCTGGGCTCCTGCGTGGAAATCGAGCTGATCGCCGAACTGGCCTGATCGGCATGCCGCCGCAAGGCGCCGCCGTGCTCGCAGGCGGCTAGAAACTCTCCCATTGGCCATCCTCGGCTGCCGGTGCGGCAGGCCGGGGCGCCGAGGCCAGCTTGGGCGCCGCCGCCCTTGCTGCGGCAGGCCGCGCGGCAACCGGCCCGACAGCCGCAGGCGCCACGGCTGCTGCCGGCCGCCTTGGCGCTGCGGCCGCGCTGTGCGCAGTGCGCGCCGCCGGCGCAGCCTGCCTTGCGAGCGTCGTCGGCGAAGGCGCCAGGTGCGCCACCTTGAACACCGCCACTGTCCGCGACAGCTGCTCGGCCTGCTCCCGCAGGCTTTGCGCCGCGGCCGCGCTTTGCTCGACCAGGGCCGCGTTCTGCTGCGTCATCTGGTCCAGCTGTCCCACGGCCTGATTGACCTGGGCCACGCCCGCGCTTTGCTCCGAAGAGGCCGCCGTGATCTCGCCGATGGTGTCGGCCACGCGCTGCACGGACTGCACGATGCCCTCCATGGTGGTGCCCGCGTCGCCCACTAGGCGGGCGCCGTCCTCCACCCGCTCCACCGAGGCGCCGATGAGCTGGCGGATTTCCTTGGCAGCCGCCGCGCTGCGCTGTGCCAGCGTGCGCACCTCGCTCGCCACCACGGCAAAGCCCCGGCCCTGCTCTCCGGCGCGGGCCGCTTCCACGGCGGCGTTCAGCGCCAGGATATTGGTCTGGAAGGCAATGGAGTCGATGACGCCCACGATGTCGGCAATCTGCCGGCTGCTGTCGTTGATGCCCTTCATGGTCTCGACCACCCGGGCCACGACCTCGCCGCCGCGCTGCGCCACCTGTGACGCGCCCGCCGCCAGGCTGCTGGCCTGCTGGGCGCTGCTGGCGCTTTGCTGCAGCGTGCTGGTGAACTGCTCCATGGCGGCAGCCGTCTCCTGCAGGTTGCTGGAGGTCTGCTCGGTGCGCACGGACAGGTCCTGGTTGCCGGTGGCGATCTCGGCGCTGGCGATGGCGATGCTGTCCGTGCTCTGGCGCACCTGCTGCACCATGCCCGACAGCGATTCGCTCATGGCCTGCAGCGAGCGCAGCAGGTCGCCGAATTCATCAGCACGCTGTGCCTGTCCCTGCACGCCTGCGCTCAGGTCGCCTGCGGCAATGCGTTCGGCCAGCTCGCTGGCCTCGGCCAGGGGACGGCGGATGCTGGCAATCAGGAAATGGGCGCCGATGACGATGCACAGCAGCAGCAGGCCCACGGCCGCAGCGGCAAAACCCACGGTGAGCCTGCGCGAGGCGGCCATCTCTTCCTGGCTGCTGCGCACCACCTGCTCCTGCATCTGCACGAAGTCGCGCAGCGACTGCAGATAGGCATCCACGGCAGGGTTGTAGGACTGCTTGACCAGGACCAACGCCTGCTCCTGCCGGCCATCGGCCTTGAGCTGGCGTGCCTGGGCACGCAGTTCGATCATGGTCTTGCGGGCTGCCGCAATCCTGGCCATCTGCGCCTTGTCTGCGTCGGACAGGGGCATGGCTTCCAGTGATTTCTGCACCTCGGTGATCCGCGCCGAGGTGGCGCTGATCACGTCCTTGAACTCGGCCTCGACGGCAGCATCACTGCTGACCACCACGGCCTGGGTGCGGGCTGCGTTGGTTTCGGTCAGCCCCATCCAACGCACGGCGGCCTGGACCCGCGCCTGCATCTCCTGGGTCACCGCCTCGGACCGGGCCTGGACCTGGGCCGAGCGATAGCCCGACAAGCCGACCACGCCCACCAGCGCCACCACGATGGCGGCCACTGCAAGCCACAGCTTGTGTGCCATGCGAAGTCGCAGCATATCCAGTCTCCCTCATTTTGGAAGACTCCATGTTGAGGCCTGGAAGAAGGCCTGGTGGGCGGAAAAACCCAGAGGAAACCCCTGATCCGCCCCTTTCGCGGAGGGCATTGCAGGGGCGGCCGCGCTCTTACTCCACGCGCGTCACGCTCTGCGGCTTGAAGCCCAGGTCGGCCGACTTGCCCTTGCGGCCGCGCGTGCCACGGGCATTGTTGAGACTGCGGATCTCCAGCGTCTCGCTGCGCTCCTTGCCGCCGCGGCCCACGCCATCGATGCGGATGCTGCGCGTGTAGGCGGCAGCGCCCGCCAGCGTGTCCTTGTCCTCCAGGTCGAGCAGCATGAGGCCGCGCCCGCCCTTGGCCATGTGCTTGAGGCTGGCGATCTCGAAGGTGAGGATGCGCCCGCCCGTGGAAGCGCAGATCACATGCGTGGCCGGCAGCAGCAGGCCCGCGCCCTGCTCGCCTTCCTGCGGCTCGGCGCGTGCGCCCATGGGCACGCCGTAGGCCGTGGACGGGGCGCACAGCGTCTCGCCGTCGGCCAGCGTGACGAAGGCCTTGCCCGCCTTCTGGCGCGAGACCATGTCGCTCACCATGGCCACGAAGCCGTAGCCACCCGACCCCGACAGCAGCAGCGCCGTGCCCTCGGCACCGGCGAAGTAGTACAGGATCTGGGTGCCGGCCTCCAGCTCGATGAGCGTGGTCACGGGCTGGCCATCGCCCCGCCCGCCCGGCAGTTGCGCCACCGGCACCGAATAGATGCGGCCGTTGCTGCCAAAGGCCAGCAACTGGTCCACGGTGCGGCACTCGAAGGTGCCGTGCAGGCTGTCGCCGGCCTTGAAGCTCAGCGTGCCCGCATCGACGCCATGGCCCTGGCGCGTGCGCACCCAGCCCTTGTCCGAGATGATGACCGTGGTGGGTTCATCGACCACCTTGACTTCGGCGACGACCTTCTTTTCCTCCTGGATCAGCGTGCGGCGCGCATCGGCGAACTGCTTGGCATCGGCCTCGATCTCCTTGCAGATCAGGCGGCGCATGGTGCTTTCGCTGCCCAGGATGTCTTCGAGCTTGCCTTGCTCCGTGCGCAGTTCCTTGAGTTCCTGCTCGATCTTGATGGCCTCCAGCCGCGCCAGCTGGCGCAGGCGGATCTCCAGAATGTCGTCGGCCTGGCGCTCGGACAGCGCAAAGGCATCGATCAGCGCCTGCCTGGGCTCGTCGCTGGCCCGGATGATGGCGATGACCTTGTCGATGTTCAGCAGCACGGCCTGCCGGCCTTCGAGGATGTGGATGCGGTCCAGCACCTTGGCCAGCCGGTGCTGGCTGCGCCGCGTGACCGTGGTCTGGCGGAAGGCGATCCATTCCTCGAGCATCAGGCGCAGGCTTTTCTGCACCGGGCGGCCATCCAGGCCGATCATGGTCAGGTTGATGGAGCTGGACGACTCCAGGCTGGTATGCGCCAGCAGCGCCGTGATCAGTTCCTGCTGCGGCACCTTGCCGGTCTTGGGCTCGAAGACCAGGCGCACCGGCGCATCCTTGCTGGACTCGTCGCGCACGCCGTCGAGCACGGCCAGCATGCTGGCCTTGAGCTGGGTCTGTTCCTGGCTCAAGGCCTTCTTGCCGGTCTTGACCTTGGGATTGGTGATGTCCTCGATCTCTTCGAGCACCTTCTGCGCCGAGACGCCGGGCGGCAGCTCGGTCACCACCATCTGCCACTGGCCGCGCGCCAGCTCCTCGATCTTCCAGCGCGCGCGCAGCTTGAGGCTGCCACGGCCCGTGCGATAGGCGTCCTGGATGTCGGAGGCGCTGCTGATGATCTGCCCGCCACCCGGATAGTCGGGGCCGGGGATGATCTGGAACAGTTCCTCATCGCTGAGCTGGGGCCGCTTGATCAGGGCCACGCAGGCATCGGCCACCTCGCGCAGGTTGTGGCTGGGGATTTCCGTGGCCAGGCCCACGGCAATGCCGCTGGCGCCATTGAGCAGGGCGAACGGCAGGCGCGCGGGCAGTTGCTGCGGCTCCTGCGTGCTGCCGTCGTAGTTGGGCACGAAGTCCACCGTGCCCATGTCGATCTCGTCGAGCAGCAGGCCCGTGATCTTGGACAGGCGCGCCTCGGTGTAGCGCATGGCGGCTGCGCCGTCGCCGTCGCGGCTGCCGAAGTTGCCCTGGCCATCGACCAGCGGATAGCGCTGGTTGAAGTCCTGCGCCATGCGCACCAGCGCGTCGTAGGCCGACTGGTCGCCGTGCGGGTGAAAGCGGCCCAGCACATCGCCGACCACGCGTGCGCTCTTGACGGGCTTGGCCGCCGTGTTGTGGTTGGGACCGCTGTAGCTCAGGCCCATGCGGTCCATGGCGTACAGAATGCGCCGCTGCACGGGCTTGAGGCCGTCGGTCACATCGGGCAGTGCCCGGCCCTTGACCACGGACAGTGCGTATTCGAGATAGGCCCGTTGCGCGTACTGGCCCAGGTCCAGTGCATCGCCGGCCGCCTGTTGTGCCAGATCCAGAGAGGTTTGGTCGCTCATGAAGAAATCGTGATCTCAAAAAATGCAATGAATGCCGCTCATTGCGGCGTGGGCAGTCCTGTGGGCAGCGTCATGCGCACCCGGGGCGTGGTGCCCGGCAACGCCGCTGCTGCAGGCGCTGCAGGGCCCGCGCGCTCGCGCCCGCCCTGCAGCTGCTCGTAGATGCCGAGCACGGCCTTCACGTAATTGCGGGTTTCCTGGAAGGGAGGGATGGCCTGGCCCGCGCGCCGCACGGCGCCCTCGCCTGCGTTGTAGGCGGCCAGCACCAGGTCCAGCCGGCCGGGGAACAGCCCCATCAGATGGTTGAGGTAGCGCGCGCCGGCCGGCACGTTGACGGCCGGATCGGCCAGTTGCTGCTGCACGCTGCGCTGGCGGCTGGCCTCCACGCCGAAGCGCTGGGCCGTGGCCGGCATCAGCTGCATCAGGCCGACCGCCCCCTTGGGCGAGATGGCCTGCGCGTCAAAGCCCGACTCGACGGCGATCACGGCCTTGAGCAGGTCGTAGTCCACGCCCGTGTGGTCCGCCGCCTTGCGCAGATGGCCGCGCACGCTCTTGTAGCGCGGCGAGATGTCGAAGAAGCTTTGCAGCCGCGTATGCGCCTGCAGCCTGCGGCCGGCATCGCCGCTGCCGTCAGCGTCGGCGGCGGCCTCGGCCTGCACCATCGGGGGCTTGAGCCCCTGCTCGGTGCTGTCATAGACCGAGCCGCGAAAGTACAGCCTGTAGCGCTCGTCCAGCGCCTCGGCAGCGAAGTGCGTGATGCCGCGCTCGTCCACGAAGGCCCAGAGATCGGCATGCGCCGGCCGCGCCAGCCCCCACAGCGCCAGGGCCAGGCCCAGCGCCGCCAGCGCGCGCACCCCGGCGCCGCGCGCCAGGTGCGGGCGGTGCTTCAGGGCGGCGCGGAGCACAGTCATGGGTCAGATGTCGACTTCAATGGCGTCGCCATGGAGCTCCATGAGCTCGCGGCGCGCTGCGGCCTCGCCCTTGCCCATGAGCTTGGTGACGACCTGCTCGGCCGCCGCGAAGTCCAGGTTCATGAACTGCACGGGCAGCAGGCGGCGCGTGTCGGGGTTGAGCGTGGTCTCCCACAGCTGCTCCGCATTCATCTCGCCCAGGCCCTTGAAGCGGCTGATCTGGCATTTCTCGCGCGGCACGCCGTCCTTGGCCGATTTGTCCAGGATGGCGGTCAGCTCGCCCTCGTCCAGCGCGTACATCTTGGCCGCAGGCTTCTTGCCGCGCGCAGGCACGTCCACACGGAACAGCGGCGGCAGCGCCACATGGATGTGGCCGGCCTCGATGAGCTTGGGGAAATGGCGGAAGAACAGCGTCAGCAGCAGCACCTGGATGTGCGAGCCGTCCACGTCGGCATCCGAAAGAATGCAGACCTTGCCATAGCGCAGGCCCGACAGGTCGGGCGTGTCGTTGGGGCCATGCGGGTCCACGCCGATGGCCACCGAGATGTCATGGATTTCGTTGTTGGCGAACAGCCGGTCGCGGTCCACCTCCCAGGTGTTGAGCACCTTGCCGCGCAGGGGCAGCACGGCCTGGGTTTCCTTGTTGCGGCCCATCTTGGCGCTGCCTCCGGCCGAGTCGCCCTCGACCAGGAAGACCTCGTTCAGGCTCAGGTCGCGGCTTTCGCAATCGGTGAGCTTGCCCGGCAGCACGGCCACGCCCGAGCCCTTGCGCTTTTCGACCTTCTGGCCCGCCTTCTGGCGGGTCTGCGCGGCCTTGATGGCGATCTCGGCCAGCTTGCGGCCCCATTCCACGTGCTCGTTGAGCCACAGCTCCAGCGCGGGGCGCACATAGCCGCTGACCAGGCGCACGGCATCGCGAGAGTTCAGGCGCTCCTTGATCTGGCCCTGGAACTGCGGGTCCAGCACCTTGGCGTTGAGCACATAGCTGGCGCGCGCAAAGACGTCGTCCGGCATGAGCTTGACGCCCTTGGGCAGCAGCGAGTGCATCTCGATGAAGGCCTTGACCGCCTGGAACAGGCCGTCGCGCAGGCCGCTGTCATGCGTGCCGCCGGCGGTGGTCGGGATCAGGTTGACATAGCTTTCGCGCAGCGGTGCGCCGTCCTCGGTGAAGGCCACGCACCAGGCGGCGCCCTCGCCTTCGGCAAAGCTGTCGTGGTGGCGGTCGGCAAAGCCCTCGCCCTCGAACAGGGGGATGACCGCCTCGCCATGCAGGCTTTGCTGCAGGTAGTCGCGCAGGCCGCCCTTGAACTGCCAGGTCTGGGTGTCGCGCGTCTTCTCGTTGACCAGGGTCACCGAGACGCCGGGCATGAGCACGGCCTTGCTGCGCAGCAGGTGCATCAGCTCGCCCATGGGCAACTGGGGCGATTCGAAATAGCGGGCATCGGGCCACACGCGCACGGTCGTGCCCTGCTTGCGTTCGCCCGCGGCCAGCGGCCGCGACTGCAGGGGCTCGACCACGTCGCCGCCCGAGAAGGCGATGGTGGCCACCTTGCCCTCGCGGTGGATGCAGGCCTCAAGGCGCGTGGCCAGCGCATTCGTGACCGAGACGCCCACGCCGTGCAGGCCGCCCGAGAAGCTGTAGGCGCCGCCCTTGCCCTTGTCGAACTTGCCGCCCGCATGCAGCCGCGTGAAGACCAGCTCCACCACGGGCGCCTTTTCCTCGGGATGCATGCCGAAGGGGATGCCCCGGCCGTCGTCTTCGACGCTGTAGGAGCCGTCGGAATGCAGGGTGAAGCGGATTTTCTTGCCGAAGCCGGCCAGTGCCTCGTCGGCCGCGTTGTCGATCACCTCCTGCAGCACATGCAGGGGGTTGTCGGTGCGCGTGTACATGCCGGGACGCTGCTTGACGGGCTCAAGGCCCTTGAGCACGCGTATCGAGCCTTCGGAGTATTCGCTGGCGGAAGTGGGAGATGGTTTGACTGCCATGGGGGCGGATTGTAGTGCGCGGCCCGGCTCAGTGCTGGATGCATTCACAGTCATTGACAGTGACTATCCCGAAAAAGCCGCTGCCATCAAGGGCCGCGCTGGCGCATGGGAGACCCAAGCGGCACAGCGCAAAACCCGGAGTTTCGCTAAAGTTTGCCGCATGCAAAAAAACAACCAACCCATGTCCATGGTGCAGATACTGCTGTGCGGGGGCGCAGTCGTGACGCTGTCCATGGGAATCCGCCATGGCTTCGGCCTGTGGCTGCAGCCCATCACCCAGGAGATGGGCTGGACGCGCGAGTCCTTCGCGCTGGCCATCGCCATCCAGAACCTGTCCTGGGGCGTGCTCGGCATCTTCGGCGGCATGCTGGCCGACCGCTTCGGCGCCTTCCGCGTGCTCCTGGTGGGCGCGCTGCTATATGCGCTGGGCCTGGCCGGCATGGCCATGGCGCCCACGACAACCTGGTTCGCCCTGACGGCCGGCGTGGTGATCGGCGCAGCCCAGGCAGGCACCACCTATGCCGTGATCTACGGTGTGCTGGGCCGCCAGATTCCCGTGGCGCGGCGCAGCTGGGCCATGGGCGTGACGGCGGCGGCGGGCTCCTTCGGCCAGTTCTTCATGGTGCCCGTGGAAGGCAGCCTGATCGCGAACTTCGGCTGGTCCAACGCCCTGCTGCTGCTGTCGCTGTGCGCGCTGATGATCATTCCGCTGGCCTTCGGCCTGCGCGAGCCGGGCTTCCAGCCCGGCAACGCCCGTCCCGTGCGCGACCAGAGCGCGGGCCAGGCCGTCGCCGAAGCGCTGCGCACGCCCAGCTTCGTGCTGCTGACGGCCGGCTACTTCGTCTGCGGCTTCCAGGTGATGTTCATCGGCGTGCACATGCCCAGCTACCTCAAGGACTACGGCCTGGCACCGCAGGTGGCCAGCATCTCGCTGGCGCTGGTGGGGCTGTTCAACATCGTTGGCACCTACGTGGCCGGCAACCTGGGCCAGCGCCTGCCCAAGCGCTACCTGCTGTCCACCATCTACTTCACGCGCTCGGTGGTGATCGTGCTCTTCCTGCTGGCGCCGCTGACGCCCTGGTCGGTCTACATCTTCTCTGCCGCCATGGGCCTGCTGTGGCTGTCCACCGTGCCGCTGACCAATGCCACCGTGGCCCAGATCTTCGGCGTGCAGCATCTGTCCATGTTGAGCGGCATGGTGTTCTTCAGCCACCAGGTGGGCAGCTTCCTGGGCGTTTGGCTGGGCGGCTATCTCTATGACCACACGGGCAGCTACCAGGTGGTCTGGTACCTGGCCATCGGCCTGGGCGTGGCCGCCGGCCTGCTGAACCTACCCATACGCGAAGCCCCCGTGGCACGGTTGCGCGCAGCCCAGGCCGCTGCCTGACATGACGACATCCATGACGACATCCACCAGGCCCCGCCCACGCATCCTGCGCAGGCTGGCGCTGTGGGCCGCCGTGCTTATGGTGCTGGGCCTGGTCTTCATGCTCTACCTGCAGCCGCAGTTCATGCTGGGCATGGCAGACCAGATCTGGGCCTGCTTCTGAAATGGAAGCGGCAGCGGCGAAGGCCTGGCGGCACAATGTCGGCCGCTTTCACTTTATTTCCAAAATTGCACATGCACGCAGCCACGCCGCCCTCGTCCTGGATCCAACGCTGGTCGCACCTTCTGGCGCCCCAGGCCTCGGTGCTTGACGTGGCCTGCGGCCCCGGCCGGCACATGCGCTGGTTCCATGCGCGTGGCCACGCCGTCACCGGCGTGGACCGCGACGCCCAGGCCCTGGCCGGCCTGCAGGGCGTGGGCGAGCTGCTGTGCGCCGACATCGAAAACGGCCCCTGGCCCCTGCCCGGCCGGCAGTTCGGCGCCGTGGTCGTGACCCACTATCTGTGGCGCCCGCTGTGGCCGGCGCTGCTGGGCAGCGTGGCTCCCGGCGGCGTGCTGCTGTACGAAACCTTTGCCCAGGGCAATGAGGCTTTCGGCAAGCCTTCCCGCCCCGATTTCCTGCTGGCGCCCGGCGAGCTGCTGCAGGCCTGCGCGGGCTGGCACATCGTGGCCTACGAGCACGGCCAGCTGGGCGAGCCCGATCGCATGGTCCAGCGCATTGCGGCACTGCGCCCCGATGCAACAGGCAGGGAACCCGTGGCCATGCTGGCGCATCAGAAGGCGTCAGGCTCTGCAATCGCCTGAATCCCTACAGGCGCCCGCCTTGGGCCTGCCTCCGACACTCGTTAGAATGATCCTTTCCCGTTTTTTCTTGCGGACATGACATCCTCCTCCGTCGCTCTCACTGGCAGCATCGTTGCCCTCATCACGCCCATGCACGAGGACGGTAGTGTTGACTACCCGGCGCTGCGAAAACTCATCGATTGGCATGTGGCCGAAGGCACGGACTGCATCGGCGTGGTGGGAACGACAGGTGAATCCCCCACCGTCAACGTGGAGGAGCACTGCGAAATCATCCGCGTGTCCGTCGAGCAGGCCGCAGGCCGCGTGCCCGTGATGGCCGGCTGCGGCGCCAACAGCACGCACGAAGCCATCGAGCTGGCCCGCTACGCCAAGAAGGTCGGCGCCGACAGCCAGCTGCAGGTCGTGCCCTACTACAACAAGCCCACGCAGGAAGGCCAGTACCAGCACTTCAAGGCGATTGCCGAAGCGGTGGGCGACCTGCCGGTGGTGCTCTACAACGTGCCCGGCCGCTCCGTGGCCGACATGCAGCACGACACCGTGCTGCGCCTGGCGCAGATCCCCGCCATCATCGGCATCAAGGAAGCCACGGGCAACATCGAGCGCGCCCAATGGCTGATCCGCGAAGTGCCCAAGGACTTCGGCGTGTACTCCGGCGATGACCCGACCGCTGTGGCCCTGATGCTGTGCGGCGGCCACGGCAACATCAGCGTCACGGCCAACGTGGCACCGCGCTTGATGAGCGATCTGTGCAAGGCGGCCCTGGCCGGCGATGTGCGCACCGCCATGGACATCCAGCTGCGCCTGATGCCCGTGCACAAGAACCTCTTCGTCGAGGCCAACCCCATTCCCGTCAAGTGGGCCGCAGCGCGCCTGGGCCTGTGCGGCCCGGCCATGCGCCTGCCGATGACACCTCTGAGCAAGAACCTGGAAGCCACCGTGGAAGCCGCCCTGGGCTCCGCTGGCCTGCTGTGAGGCGCCCCGCCCCACCGACCGAACGCACCAAGGATATTCGCGTGAAACAGCCCATTGCACGTCTGAGCCTGCTGAGCCTGGCCATCGGCCTGACAGCCTGCACGACCACGTTCCAAGAGAGCAAGATCGACTACAAGAGCGCCGGCAAGCAGCAGGCGCCCACCCTGGAAGTTCCCCCGGATCTGACCCAGCTGTCCACGGATTCGCGCTATGCCGTGCCCGGCGGCGTGGTCTCCGCCGCAGCCATGGAAGCCAACTCCAAGGCGCAAAAGCCCAGCGAAGGCCGCACGGCCACCGTTGCAATGGGTGATGTGCGCATCGAGCGCAACGGCGAACAGCGCTGGCTGGTGATCAAGCGCCCGGCCGACCAGCTGTGGGAGCCCGTGCGTGACTTCTGGCTGGAAAACGGCTTCATCTTCACCACCGAAGACCGCCAGCTGGGCATCATCGAGACCGACTGGGCCGAGAACCGCGCCAAGATCCCGCAGGACGTGATCCGCAAGACGCTGGGCAAGGTCTTCGACGGCCTGTACTCCACCAGCGAGCGCGACCGCTTCCGCACACGCCTGGAGCGCTCGGCCGACGGCTCCACCGAGGTCTACATCACGCACCGCGGCATGCAGGAGGTCTACACCAGCGCCCAGAAGGACCAGACCATCTGGCAGCCGCGCCCCTCCGACCCGGAACTGGAAACCGAATTCCTGCGCCGCCTGATGGTCAAGCTCGGCGTGAGCCAGGAGCAGGCCGATGCCGTGGCCAAGGCCAACACCACCACGGCAGCCGCCACCGGCAGCGTGCGCATGGAATCCGCCAACGGACAGCCCGTGCTGCAGATCGACGAAGGCTTTGACCGCGCATGGCGCCGTGTCGGCGTGGCCCTGGACCGCACGGGCTTCACCGTGGAGGACCGTGACCGCAGCCGCGGCATCTACTTCGTGCGCTATGTCGCGCCTGACGCCAAGGTCGAGCCCAAGGGCTTCTTCGGCAAGCTGTTCAGCCGCTCGCCCGATGCGGCCGCGCCGGTCAAGTACCAGATCCAGGTGCGCAGCGAAGGCGACAAGTCCACCGTCACCGTGCTCAACACCCAGGGCCAGCCCGAGACATCGGCCAATGCCCAGCGCATCGTGCGCGTCATCACCGACGACATGAAGTAGGCAAGCCTCTTTTCGGGCCTTGGGGCGGCAGCGTCTGCCCTTGGCTTGCAGCCACCGCGCAGTCATTTGCCGGTGGCTTTTTTACTGGACCACAGCAAAGCGAAGGCGAAAAAAAACCGCAGCCCGAAGGATGCGGTTCTTTCGCGGCAGAGGCCGAAACCTCTGCCATCGGCGAGGGCCGAATTACTGCTTGGTGGCTTCCTTGGCGGCAGCGTCGGCAGCAGCCTTGGCGGCGTCTGCAGCGGCAGCGTCAGCAGCGGGAGCAGGTGCTGCAGCGTCGGCGGCAGGCGCTGCGGGAGCAGCAGCGTCGGCGGCGGGAGCAGCAGGAGCTTCTGCGGGAGCGGGAGCTGCCGGTGCGGGAGCTTCAACGGCGGGTGCGGGAGCGGGGGCCGGAGCCTCTTCCTTCTTGCCGCAAGCGGCCAGAGCTGCAGCAGCGATCACGGTAGCCAGGATCAGAGAGTTCTTCATCACAGTTTCCTAGAGAGTAGGTAAGAAGACAGTACACAGGAGGGGCCCCGCCACTTGCGCCACCGGATGCGGGCAACCGGTACGCGGCGGCCAGGCCACGTCAAACACATTCATTCGACTTGGAGCGAATTATAGGGAGATTTTTTCGAGGCTGACTGAAACTGACAACCTCTGAACAATTCCGCACAAATCCTCTTGCCAAGTCCGAATGGGGCAGCAAGAAGCTGCCTTGGCGTCCACTGTGTAACAAAACCAGGTTGCTGTCAATTTACTGACGAACCCAAGACAATTCTTTACAAATCTATCGGAGTCCGCCTTGAATCAGCAGAACGCTGTCAACGGTGAATGCCCGAACTTAGCATGACTGCGTCACAGCGTCTACCCGGTTCAGGACAGCGGCCCGCCTCGCACCCAGCCGGCGTCAAACCAGGAGGACAGCAGCTCCAGCGCGTCATCGCTGGCCTTGGCCAGATCGGCGCGTGACAGGGCGCGCGTATCGGCCAGCTTGCGCATCAGGGTGGCATCGCGGCCACCGGCCAGATAGCTTTCGCCGTTGATGAAGATGTGTTTTGCGTCATACATCATGCGCGTGCGGCGGTCGAGGACCACGCTCTCGAACATGCCGTGTTCCTCGCCATGCTCGAACCAGACATTGGCCTTGGGCTCGGTCATGTACTCGCCCAGCGCGCGCTCCAGCGCCAGCGGCTCGGCCAGCGCGCGCTCCAGCGCCTTGCGCGCGAAGTCGTGCAGGCTCGACGGAATCTCGCCCGGGGCCTCGACGGCGGGCTGGTCGGGATCGCGGTAGACCATGGGCGCTTCGGGTTCATCGGGCTCGTCGGACATGCGCAGCAGCAGCTCGCGGGCCAGTTCGTCGCGCGCGGGCGAGCGAAAGCCGATGGAGTAGGTCATGCACTCGCCCTCGGCGATGCCGTCATGGGCCCACTTGGGCGGCAGGTAGAGCATGTCGCCGGGCTCGAGCACGAACTCCTCCTCGGGCTCGAAATTCGAGAGCACCTTCAGCGGCACATCGGGCTGCAGCGACAGGTCCTTCTGGCGGCCGATGCGCCAGCGCCGGCGGCCATGCGCCTGCAGCAGGAAGACGTCGTAGCTGTCGAAATGCGGGCCCACGCCGCCCTGGTCGGTGGCAAAGCTGATCATCAGATCGTCCAGCCGCGCCTCGGGCACGAAGCGGAACTGCTGCATCAGCTGGTGCACGCCGTCGTCGTGCAGGTCCACGCCCTGCACGAGCACGGTCCATCCGGGCTTTTGCAGCGAGGGCAGGCTGCGGCGCGACAGCGGGCCGTGGCTGAGCTTCCAGTGGCCACCGTCCTGCTGCTGGATCAGGCGCGATTCCACACCGTCCTCGCCTGCCATGGCCAGCAGCCTGGCGCGGGGAATCAGGGGCTTGAAGCCCGGGATTGCCTGGCGCACCAGCAAGGGCTTCTTGTGCCAGTGGCGGCGCATGAATTGGGAAGCGGTAAGCCCGCCCAGCAGGGCAAGCGGTGTGTTGGTGTCCATGAAATGGTCCGAAGTGAGCGAAGAGACAGGGCGGCATTGTCCTATGCGGGCATTGCCCTGTCCTGGCGCCAGCGCAAGCTGCCCCGCAATGGCTTCGTGGCAGTCAGCCGGCCGGCTTGCGCATGGCCCTGAAATCCGAGGGCGACAGACCCGTATAGATCTTGAAAGCGCGGCTGAAATGCGCGGTGCTGCCAAAGCCGCAATCCATGGCGACCTCGGTGATGGTGCGCTGCGCCTGGGCGGGCTGCAGCAACTCGCGCATGCACAGCTCCAGGCGGCTGTGCTGTATGAAGGCGCCCAGGCTGGTCTGGCTGTCCGCGAAGGCGTTGTGCAGGTGGCGCTTGCTGCAGTTGAGCGCGGCGGCCACGGACTCCACCGACAGGCCCGGGTCGCGCAGATGGGCCGCCACATGGGCGCGGATGCGGTCCTGCAGCGCCAGTTGCTGCGTGCCTGCCGTGCCCTGCCCGGCCAGCTCCTGCAGCGACAGATGGACCATGTCCACCAGCAGCTCGCCCGCGCGGCGCGCCAGATGCGGCGCCATGCCGGGCAACTCCTGGTAGGTGCTGCGCATGGTTTCCAGCGCGATGCGGGCAATGCCCGAGCTGCCGCCCACGTTGCGCCCCATCAGCCCTTCCAGCCGGATGCCCCGGTCCACGATGGCCTGGCGCGGCAGCATCACGATGAGGTGTTCGGACCATTCGGGGTTGGTGACCTCGTACTCCTGCGCCGTGTCATAGATCACCCAGCTGCCCTTGCGCACGCTGGCCTCGCGGTTGTGCTGGCGCACGCTGGCCACGCCCTCCCAGGGCGCGACGATCTTCAGATAGGGGGACTCATGGGCGCGCAGGCCCTGCATGCTGCGCATGACGCGGTGGCGGCCCGCCTCCAGACGGGTCAGCACCACATCGCCGGCATTGGCCACGCGCACATGGCCTTCGAACAGGCGATCGCCATAGACATCGGTATCCAGGCCCGCAAACAGGCGCGACATCCAGGCGTGCCAGGCCGACGCCGTCTCGCCGGGCGGCAGTCCGTCGGTGCTCAACACCATGGCATCGGTCATGTGCGGTCTCTCCTGCTCGCCGCACGGGTGAAGGATCTGTGTGCGGCCATGGACGTGATTATGGGAAAGTGCAGGCCCATCGCGCCCCATGGCTTTCCCCGCGGACAGCCAGGACAAGGGTAAACCCCGGAGCCTGTGCACGATCCGTCATGCGCTTTGTGCGCGCAGCGGGCTGCCTGCGCCATCGCCTGCTTCTACGATGACCGGCACGCCCGGCAGCGCCAACGCCATTGCCAACGCCACAACCGCATACCAAGGAGACAGTCATGATCGAACAAACCATGCTCATCGCAGGCCAGGCCGCACAGGCCGGCAATGGCGCCACCTTCGAGCGCCGCAATCCGCTGGACGGATCGGTGGCCACGCGCGCCCCGGCCGCCACGCCCGAAGATGCCGTGCGCGCCGTCGAGGCCGCGCAAAAGGCCTTCCCCGCCTGGGCCGCGCTGGGTCCGACCGAGCGCCGCCAGATGCTGATGAAGGCATCGCAGGCGCTGGAGGCCAAGACCGAGGCCTTTGCCGCCGCCATGGCCGCCGAGACCGGCGCATCGGGCATCTGGGCCGGCTTCAACGTGCACCTGGCTGCCAACATGTTCCTGGAGGCCGCATCGCTGACCACCCAGATCAATGGCCAGATCATTCCCTCGGACGTGCCCGGCAGCCTGGCCATGGCCGTGCGCCAGCCCGCCGGCGTGGTGCTGGGCATTGCGCCCTGGAATGCGCCCGTCATCCTGGCCGTGCGCGCCATTGCCACGCCGCTGGCCTGCGGCAATACGGTGGTGCTCAAGGGCTCGGAGCTGTGCCCCGCCACGCACGGCCTGATCATCGAGGCCCTGCAGGAAGGCGGCCTGCCGCCCGGCGTGGTCAACTTCGTAACCAATGCGCCCGAAGATGCGGGCGCCGTGGTCGAAGCCATGGTGGCCCACCCGGCCGTGCGCCGCGTGAACTTCACCGGCTCCACGCGCGTGGGCCGCATCCTCGGCCAGACCTGCGCCAAGTACCTCAAGCCCGCCATCCTGGAGCTGGGCGGCAAGGCGCCCTTCGTGGTGCTGGACGATGCCGACATCGACGCCGCCGTGGCTGGCTGCACCTTCGGTGCCTTCGCCAACTCGGGCCAGATCTGCATGTCCACCGAACGCATCATCGTGGACGAGTCCGTGGCCGGCGATTTCCTGGACAAGCTGGTGGCCCGTGCCACCTCGCTGCCGCTGGGCGATCCGCGCAAGGGCCCCGTGGTGCTGGGCTCGGTGGTGGACATGGCCACCGTGGAGCGCGCCAACCGCCTGATCGACGACGCGCTGGCCAAGGGCGCAAAACTGCTGTGCGGCGGCAAGGCCACCAACACCCTGATGGCGGCCACGCTGATCGACGGCGTCACGCCCGAGATGGACATCTTCCGCGAGGAAACCTTCGCCCCCGTCAAGGCCATCGTGCGCGTGCGCGGAGAGGAGCAGGCCATCGCCATGGCCAATGACAACGAATTCGGCCTGTCCTCGTCCGTCTACACCCGCGATACCGCGCGCGGCTGGCGCGTGGCCGCGCGCATCGAGGCCGGCATCTGCCACGTCAACGGCCCCACCGTGCATGACGAGGCACAGATGCCCTTTGGCGGCGTGAAAAACTCGGGCTACGGCCACTTCGGTGGCCAGGCAGGCATCGATGCCTTCACCGAGACGCGCTGGATCACCATGCAGACCACCCCCCGCCACTATCCGTTCTGATCGGCAGGACTCGCCGCCCGGCCTGCGCAGCAGCCGGGCAGCCGTGGGAAAATCGCGCCAACGCGGCCGCCGGCACGCCTTCGTCAAACACGGGCGCGCGCGGCGGTCTTTCTTTTTCCCCACCGCGGCATGGGCCGCACAAGCTGCACACCATGGAAATCACAGAACAATGCGTGGTCGCTCTGACCTGGACCCTCAAGGACACCCTGGGCGAGGAACTGGACGTGCTCGATGAGCCCGTGGAGTTCCTGGTCGGCGGCGACGATCTGCTCAAGCGCATCGAGGAAGCCCTGCAGGGCCACGGCCAGGGCAAGACCCTGGACCTGCACCTGGAGCCCGAGGAAGCCTTTGGCGACTACAACGAAAGCCTGATCTTCCTGGAGCCGCGCGCCCTGTTCCCGGCCGAGCTGGAGGAAGGCATGAGCTTTGAGGCCAGCGCCCTGCCCAAGGGCTGCAGCGCCGTGCAGCCAGACCTGCTCTACACCGTCACGGAAATCTATCCCGAGCATGTGGTGCTGGACGGCAACCACCCGCTGGCCGGCATCGCGCTGCGCCTGCACCTGAAGGTCGAAGGCGTGCGCGAGGCCACCGAGGAGGAAATCGGCCGCGGCTCGGCCGGCACCGGATTCTTCCGCATCCAGCCCATGGCACCGGGCAACGACACGCTGCACTGAAATTGCCGCGCTGAAATGGCAAAGGGCTCCCTGCGGGGAGCCCTTTTGCATGGAGCGAGCCTGGTACTCAGCGAATCAGCTGGTTGTTGTCCACGCGCACGCTCTCGCCTATGCGCAGCTGCGGATTGTTCTGGTAGTCGAACACGCGCGTGCTGCCGTCGTTCAACTGCACGGTGACGCGGTAGACATCGCGCAGGTCGCCAGGGCCGGTGTTCTTCTCGATGGCATTGCCCGCCATGGCACCGCCCACCACGCCCGCAATGGTGGCGATGTCGCGCCCACTGCCCTTGCCCACCTGGCGGCCCAGCACCCCGCCGACCACGCCGCCCACCACGGCCCCGGCGCCTATGCCCGAGCCGCCTATGCCGCTGGGCTGCTGGATCTGCACCAGTTGCACATTGGTCACACGCCCCTGCTGCTCATAGCCACCGCCGCCCGGGTAGGGCGTGCCGGGCTGGCCGCCGTTGGGATAGCCACCGCTGGGGTAGCCGCTGGTCGGATAGCCCCCGGCTGGATAGCCGCCGGCAGGGTAGCCGCCACCCGGGTATCCGCCCTGCTGGGGGTAGCCCGCGCAGGCGCTGAGCATCAGCGCGGCAATGCAGCCGGCGCCCATGGCGCTCAAGCGATGAATGGAAGGCATGAGAATCTCCTGTGTACTGTCCGTGGATCGATCAAGGGCAGCCACCGTACCGGCCAGCGACTGCATACCGCTTCAACGTCCCAGGCCGCATGCCTGCCGACCGGACAGAACACTTGCTGACAAAAATCAGCCTGCTCACCCGGCCTCAATTGCGTGCGCGGATGCTGAGCACGTTGCCGTTGTTGCCATCGACGTAGAGCTTCACAGGGCGGCCATCGCCGGTCTGGCCCTTGACCTGATAGAGGCCGTCCTCCCACTCGATCTCGCGCAGGTCGCGGTAGCCCAGGACTTCCATGCGCTCGAAGATTTCGCGGATGCTCAGGCCCGGCCCCTGGAAGGCGCCGCGCACGGAGGCCACCGTGGTGGCCACGGCCTCGCCGGCCTGTACGGTCACGGAAGGCCCGCCCGTGGCGGCGGCCTGGGCCTGCACCTGGGCGACCAGCCCGGCAGTGGCGATCAGCACAATGCCCAGGCCCGTCAGGCCATGGCGTGCAGCGCGGGAAATCAGTTGTCGGATGGAAGGCATGAGGTTCTCCTTGGCATGTGAAGGTCGGCGACTGGGCCGGCGATTGGGTCGGCGATGCATCTGAAAAGACCGCATCTGCCGGCTGCTGCGCCTTCGTTTCCGTTGGATTGCGACGGCGTGCAGCCATTGTTCGATGCAGGCCATGAACGCAAGCTGAAGCAGCCGTTCATCCGAGGTTCATCCACGCTGGGCTATAAAGTTTTCCATGCCCACTCCATCCTTCTCCACTCCTCGCAGGTCCTGGATGCTGCTGGCCGCACTGCTGCTGATGGCGGCGGCCCTGGCCTCCTGGACCACGCCCTCGGATGCCGGCGACAGCGACCATGAACTCGCTCGCCAGGCCCTGCAGCAAGGCCGCGTGCTGCCGCTGCGCACCGTGCTCGACCAGGTCGAGCGCGACTACCAGGGCCAGGTCATCAAGGTCGAGTTCGAGCATGACGACGGCCGCTTCATCTACGAGATCCGGCTGCTGCAATCGGGCGGCCGCGTGGCCAAGCTCAAGATCGATGCACGCGATGGCAAGGTGCTGAGCTTCAAGCGCAAGGACTAGACGCAGATGCGAATCCTCGTGGTGGAAG
The DNA here is from genome assembly GCF_001622915.1 of Delftia sp. GW456-R20. Taxonomy (NCBI): domain Bacteria; kingdom Pseudomonadati; phylum Pseudomonadota; class Betaproteobacteria; order Burkholderiales; family Comamonadaceae; genus Delftia; species Delftia sp. GW456-R20. Next base: position 254,920 of record NZ_LWCN01000001.1, read on the forward strand.
ACGAGCCCACGCTCTGCGGGCAACTGGTACAGGCCTTGCAGCAGGCAGGCCATACGGTGGAGACGGCCGCGGACGGCGCAACGGCCCAGTACCTGGGCGAGGTCGAGGAATTCGACGCCGCCGTGCTGGACCTGGGCCTGCCCGTGCGCGACGGGCTCACCGTGCTGCGCGCCTGGCGTGCGCAGGGCCGGGTCATGCCCGTGATGATCCTCACGGCGCGCGGCGCCTGGCATGAGAAGGTGGCCGGCATGGATGCCGGCGCCGACGACTATCTGGCCAAGCCCTTCCACATGGAAGAGCTGATGGCCCGCCTGCGCGCCCTGCTGCGCCGGCTCAGCCCGCACGCCAGCGCCCAGTGGCAATGCGGCCCCATCGTGCTGGACTCGCGCCATGCCCGCGTGAGCGTCGCCGGCCAGCCGCTCACGCTGACCAGCCATGAATTCAAGGTGCTGGCCCTGCTGATGCAGCGCGTGGGGCAGGTGATATCGCGCACCGAACTGTCAGAACACATCTACCCGCAGGACAGCGACCGCGACTCCAACACCATCGAGGTCTTCGTCGGCCGCCTGCGCAAGAAGCTGCCGGCCGGCAGCATAGAGACCGTGCGCGGCCTGGGCTACCGGCTGGTGGAAGGCGCGCCCGCTGCATGAACGCGCCACAGGAAAGACAGGTATCCCGGCTTGGCGATTCGCTGCGCCTGCGCCTGCTGGCCGGCACGCTGGCCTGGGTGCTGGCGGCCGTGCTGCTGGCCGGCTGGGGACTGCGCGGACTGTTCCGCGACCACATCGCGCAGCAGTTGCAGGCGCAGCTGGTGCTGCAGCTCGACCAGCTCAGCGCAGCCGTCAACAGCCTGCCCGGCGGGCGCATCGAAGTCGGACTGGCCGTGGGCGATCCGCGCCTGGCGCAGCCGCTGTCGGGCCTGTACTGGCAGATCGACCAGGTGAGCGATGGCGCGGGTCCGCCCGAGAAGGCCGGCTTGCTGCGCTCTCGTTCGCTGTGGGACCAGACGCTGGACTGGCACCAGTTCCGCGCCGATGCCGGCCGCCCGGATGAGCACCACGAGGACACGGCGCTGAACACCGGCATGCTGCCCGATGGCCAGGGCCACCAGCTCGTGGCCGTGGCACGCCCCCTGCAATTGCCCGAAGCCGACGCGCCGCCGCTGCGCCTGATCGTTGCGGCCGACAGCGCCCTGCTAGCCGAGCCCATGCAGCGCTTCACCACCATGCTGATCGCCGCACTGGGCACGCTGGCGGCCGGGCTGGTGCTGGCCGTGGTGCTGCAGCTGCGACTGGCGCTGCGGCCGCTGCAGCTGCTGCGCAAAGGCCTGTCCGACGTGCGCAAGGGGGCAACGCCGCGCCTCGAAGGCCGGTTTCCGCAGGAACTGCGGCCCCTGGTGCAGGAATTCAACCATGTGCTGGATGTGAACGCCGACATGGTGCAGCGCGCGCGCACGCAGGCCGGCAACCTGGCCCATGCGGTGAACACGCCGCTGTCCATCCTCGGCAATGCCGCCGCGCAGGAAGGCGGGGCGCTGGCCGAACTGGTCCGCGAGCAGGTTGCCAGCGCCAGCCGCCAGGTGGACCACCATCTGGCACGCGCCCGCGCTGCGGCCCGCCAGGCCACAGGCCTGCGCACGCCGCTGCAGCCGCCGCTGGCCTCGCTGGTGCGCACCATGGAGCGGCTGCACGCCGGCCGCGGCATCCGCTTCGCGCTGAAGGGCGATGTGCAGCCTTGGGACTTTCTGGGCGATGGCCAGGACCTGATGGAAATCCTGGGCAACCTGCTGGACAACGCCGGCAAGTGGGCAGCCCAGGCCGTGAGCCTGGAAGTCCAGGGCCTGGAGCACGATCAGGCCGGCGGCCCCTTGCTGCTGACGGTGGACGATGACGGCCCCGGCATCGAAGACGCCGACCTTGGCCGCATCTTCGAGCGCGGCGAGCGCCTGGACGAACGCAGGCCCGGCGCAGGCCTGGGTCTGGATATCGTGCGTGACCTGGTGCAGACCTATGGCGGCAGCATCGCGGCCAGCCGCTCGCCGCTGGGCGGCCTGCGCATGCAGCTGCGCCTGCCGGGGGCAAAAAGACAGGCGTGACGGCAGGAGCCGCACAGCAGCGGCTCTGTGCCCTCTCAGGGGCCTTTCAGTGTCCTCTCAGCGCACGCAGCACCTGCACCAGGGTGTCTGCCTGCGGAAACAGCCAGTCGGCCAGCGCGCCCAGCGCCACGGCGGCCACCAGTGCGCCCAACACCGGCTTCCAGCTCAGGCGCAGCGCGGCCAGCAGCCAGCCCTCGCGCTCCACCACATAGAGCGTGCGCGCCATCAGCAGCGCAAAGGCCACCTCCACCGCCACGGCCAGGAACAGGTCGGCCCCAAAGACCAGCCACAGCAGCGACCCTGCCCCCGTGACCGCGACCAGCAGCGCCGCAAACACCAGCAGCACGGGGACCAGGACGACGGCGCCTTCGTCCAGACCATCGATGCCCGGCACATCAAAGCCTTGCGAGGCCGAGGAAGCGGCCTCGGACATGGCGCCGCCGTCATCCCAGCTGCCGCTGGAGCCACCGCCGCCATACGAGCCGCCCTGCCCGCTGTCGAATCCGCCAGCCTCCGGCGTGCGGGCCGGTGAAGAACCGCTGCCGCCGGGCGTCACATCGGGAACATCGGACCCCTCCCAGTCGCGGCGCAGCATGCACTCGGCCCACAGGCGCAGCAGCAGCAGGTACAGCAGATAGCCGCAGGCCAGGGCCACGCCATAGCGCAGCGCCATGCTGTGCATGCCCGCGTGCAGCAGGCCCAGACTCAACAGCGACATGCCTGCCAGGCTCAACCCGCCCGTCAGCGCCGCATGCAGGCGCAGCCAGTGGCGCTGCTGCAGGCGGCGGCGCATGCGGTCTTCCTGCGTCAGCATCACGCGCGTCCATGATGCGGATGGGCGGTGGCGCGTGCGCCGGGATGGCCTGGCCATGCGGATTCCTCCCTGGAGCGATGCCCGGGCAGCGCGGCTGCGGGCGTTTTCTGGCTGAGCGCCTTATTGCTTGCCTGTAGAGCCGTAGCCGCCCGCGCCGCGCTCGGAAGCCGACTCGAACTCCTCGACCACATTGAAGCTGGGCTGCACCACGGGCACGATGATCAGCTGGGCCAGGCGGTCCATGGGCTGCAGCGTGAAGGCCGTGGTCGAGCGGTTCCAGGCGCTGACCATGAGCTGGCCCTGGTAGTCGCTGTCGATCAGGCCGACCAGGTTGCCCAGCACGATGCCGTGCTTGTGACCCATGCCCGAGCGCGGCAGGATCATGGCCGCGTAGCCGGGGTCCTTGAGGTACATGGCCATGCCCGTGGGCACCAGTTGCCATTGGCCGGGCTCCAGCGTCAGCGGCGCATCGATGCAGGCGCGCAGGTCCAGGCCCGCGCTTCCCGGCGTGGCGTAGGCGGGCATGTTCTCGCGCAGGCGCGCGTCAAGGATCTTGATATCAACGTTCATGGAAACAATCTGGGGAGCGCCTCACGGCAGGCTCTCTTGAAAAGCAAAGCGCGCATTGTGCCCCGCGCCGTCACCCGGACGACTTGAGCCCGCTGCGAAAGCCTTTGACGATGGCATTGATGATGGTGAGCAGCAGGATGAAGGGGCCGATGCCCGGAATCACCACGGCCAGGATCAGGCCGATCACGATACCCAGCAACTGGCCCGGACCTATCTTGAAGACCGTCTTCTTGACGGCCTTGGCGGCGGAGGAGGCCTGGGCTTGCTGTGCCCGCGCCGCCTGCCGGCCGCGATCGGCCCTGCCACCATTCCTGTCGCCGTTCCTGTCACCTGCAGACGGCTGGCGCCCCGGCAGGGCAGGCACCGAAGCCTGCTGCGCGGCGATGCGCGCCTTCTCGGCCGCAGCCTGCACCTGCTCGCGCACGCGCTCGACCACGGACTGGGACTGCGCGCCCGGCGTGGCCACCGCATCGGTGAAATCGCTGCGTCCCTGCACTATCCAGCCGTGGGCCGCAGAGCGGTACAGGGGGCTGGCGCGCAGCAGCTCATCCACATAGCGCACATAGTCGCCGTGGCGGGGGCCTTCGTAGGTGTTCTGTGACATGCGGGCCTTCGGTGGTGTCAACGGACGGGCGGCAGGCGCCGGGCGATCTCGGTCACCAGCTGGCGCGCCAGCAGGGACTTGGAGGCGTGCGGCAGCTCCATGGTGCCAGCCTCGTCGATCAGCAGCAGGGCATTGTCATCCCGCCCAAAGGTTGCGGGACCGATATTGCCCACCAGCAGCGGCACCTGCTTGCGCAGGCGCTTGGCGCTGGCGTGCTGCAGCAGGTCATGGCTTTCGGCGGCGAAGCCCACGCAGTACAGCCGGCCGCTGCGCGCAGGCTCGGACTGCGCGGCGGCCGCCAGGATGTCGGGGTTCTCGACGAAGGTCAGCGTGGGGGTCTGGCCCGAGCCGTCCTTCTTGATCTTCTGGTCTGACGCCGTGGCCGGGCGCCAGTCGGCCACGGCCGCCGTGGCGATGAACACGCCGGCTTGCGGCAATTGCTGGTGCACGGCGTCAAACATCTGCTGCGCCGATTGCACGTCGATGCGCTGCACGCCGCGCGGCGTGCGCAGGTGCACGGGCCCGGCCACCAGGGTCACCTGGGCGCCCGCCTCGCGCGCGGCGCGCGCAATGGCAAAGCCCATCTTTCCGCTGGAATGGTTGGTGATGCCGCGCACGGGGTCGATGGCCTCGAAGGTCGGGCCCGCCGTGACCAGCACCTGGCGGCCCTGCAGCAGCTTGGGCGTGAAGAAGGCAGCCAGCTCCTCCATGATTTCCTCGGGCTCCAGCATGCGGCCGTCGCCCACCTCGCCACAGGCCTGGTCGCCAGTTCCCACGCCCAGCACCAGCGCACCGTCGGCCGCCACCTGCGCCAGGTTGCGCTGCGTGGCCGGGTGCGCCCACATCTCGCGGTTCATGGCAGGCGCCAGCAACAGGGGCACGCGGTCCATGGGGCGAGCCAGGCACATCAGGCTCAGCAGCTCGTCGGAACGGCCCTGCACCAGGCGCGCGATGAAGTCGGCGCTGCAGGGCGCGATCAGCATGGCATCGGCCTCGCGACTGAGGTTGATGTGGGGCATGTTGTTGGGCTCGCGCGCGTCCCACTGCGAACCATAGACCGGACGGCCCGACAGTGCCTGCATGGTCACCGGCGTGATGAACTGCTCTGCCGCCTCGGTCATCACCACCTGTACGGTGGCCCCGGCCTGCACCAGCAGGCGCACCAGCTGGGCAGATTTGTAACAAGCCACGCCTCCGGAGAGGCCGAGCACCAGATGTTTACCTGCGAACACTTCAGTCATGGCGCGCAATTTAGCAGAGCTGGAGCATCCGAGCAGCCCCGCGCGGCGCGGCGAATTCGGCGGCGCATCTATAATCCTGCTTTACCACCACCAATAAAAGACATGACCAAATTTGTCTTCGTCACAGGCGGTGTGGTGTCTTCCCTGGGCAAGGGAATCGCCTCAGCCTCCCTTGCTGCGATCCTCGAATCGCGCGGCCTCAAAGTCACCCTCATCAAGCTGGATCCCTACATCAACGTGGACCCGGGCACCATGTCGCCCTTCCAGCACGGTGAAGTGTTCGTGACCGATGATGGCGCCGAGACCGATCTGGACCTTGGCCACTACGAGCGTTTCATCGAAACGCGCATGAAGCAGTCCAACAACTTCACCACCGGCCGCATCTACCAGAGCGTTCTGGAAAAGGAGCGCCGCGGCGACTACCTGGGCAAGACCGTGCAGGTGATCCCGCACGTGACCAACGAAATCCAGGAGTACATCAAGCGCGGCGCCGGCCTGGGCACGCCTGACGCTGTCGATGTCGCCATCTGCGAAGTCGGCGGCACGGTGGGCGATATCGAGTCCCTGCCCTTCCTCGAAGCCGTTCGCCAGCTGGCCCTCAAGCAGGGGCCCAACAACACGGCCTTCGTGCACCTGACCTACCTGCCCTGGATTGCCACGGCGGGCGAGCTCAAGACCAAGCCCACGCAGCACACCGTGCAGAAGCTGCGCGAGATCGGCATCCAGCCCGACGCCCTGCTGTGCCGCGCGCAGCACCAGGTGCCGGAAGAGGAGAAGGAAAAGATCTCGCTGTTCACCAACGTTCCCGAGTGGGGCGTGATCTCCATGTGGGACGTGGACACCATCTACAAGGTGCCCCGCATGCTGCACGAGCAGGGCCTGGACGGCCTGATCTGCGACAAGCTGCGCCTGAACACGCCGCCCACCAACCTCAAGCGCTGGGACGACCTGGTCCACGAGACCGAGCACCCGCAGGGCGAGGTCAAGATCGCCATGGTCGGCAAGTACGTCGAGCTGTCGGACGCCTACAAGTCCGTCAACGAGGCGCTCAAGCACGCCGGCATGCAAAGCCATGTGGCAGTGAAGATCACCCACGTCGATTCCGAGACCATCAGCGACGCCAATGCGCGTGACAAGCTCTCGCAGTACGACGCCATCCTCGTGCCCGGCGGCTTCGGCTCGCGCGGCGTGGAAGGCAAGATCTCCACGGCTCGCTACGCCCGCGAGAACAAGGTGCCCTACCTGGGCATCTGCCTGGGCATGCAGGTGGCCACCATCGAATACGCCCGCCACGTGGCCGGCCTCGAAGGCGCCAACTCCACCGAGTTCGACCCCAAGTCCGCCAACCCCGTGATCGCCCTGATCACCGAGTGGAAGGATGCCGACGGCACGGTCAAGACCCGCGACGAGAACTCCGACCTGGGCGGCACCATGCGCCTGGGTGCCCAGTCCTCCG
>NZ_LWCN01000002.1:0-64572 GCF_001622915.1 Delftia sp. GW456-R20
AGCATGTCCACAAGAATTATCATCAGCTGCAAATACTTCTCATGCAGTTCACCGGCTGTCAGCGCCTTTTGTATCTGGTATTTGCTATAGGTCACCATTGCTCTTACTCCTTCACTGTTGGATATATGGCTTGTTTTCAACGTCTGGAAAAGTTGAACGACAACCAGTCTTGTAATTTGAACATCCCCAAAAATAGTTATTCTTATATCGAATTCTCCGCAATTCTCCTCCTTTGCAGTCAGGGCAATCATGCACTACAGGGATAGGCATATTCTTCCTTATCAAAGCAATTTGCGCTGTAATGAACGCAGACTGCTCTGCAACAAATTCATCCATCGACAAATTACCTGACTCAATAGCACGAAGCTTTTTCTCCCATTGAGCCGCCATAACTGGGCTTTTAATGATTTCAGGTAAATCATCAAGAAGGCTAAATGCGGATTGAGAAGCGATGAGACATGTTCGCTTGCCGCGCAATTCTTCGACTAGAAGTCCACGATTCTTAAGCTCCTCGATAATTGCGGCACGTGTAGCAGGCGTCCCAATACCCTCGGCATTCGCCATTGCCTTTCTTTCTTCCGCATCGCTAAGAAATTTATGAACGTTTTCCAAGGCTTCTTGCAAGCTAGCTTCGTCAAATAAAGACGGCGGCTTTGTTTTCTTCTGCTCTCGTATTATTTCAAGCGCCGTTGCCGCTTCACCAGAAATAGTAGATGGCAACTCTGGGTTCTTCTCATCTTCTTCATCGTTATAGAGCACCTTCCAGCCAGGCATCGTTATCACGCGACCGCTGGCCTTGAACGTTTCTCCATCAATGACCGCTGAAACTTTCGTTTCCAAGAATTCATGCAATGGGAAAAACTGGGCGAGATATGACCTTGCAATAAGTTGATAAAGGTTAGCCTCCAGTTCTGGAAGAATGGCGAAGTCAATTTTCACCGGCCGAGGAATTATTCCAAAGTGGGCGGTAATTTTCTCATCGTTCCACGCCTTTGATTTAATACTTACATCGGTAAATTGAAGTGCGCCGGCCACCCCTGGGATATTATTTGCTAATGCATCCAGAATATCTGGCGCATCCTTATGCTGAGATTCCGGCAAATATCCGCAATCTGTTCTTGGATAGCTTGTTATTTTGTACTTCTCATACAAAGCTTGACACCCATCCAAAACTTGCGCTGACTTATAGCCGAATGCCTTAGAAGCAGCTACGGTCAGCGAAAGTAGAGAAAATGGAAGTGGTGGCTGCGACACCATTGGCTTTGTTTGGGATGTATCTATAGCTCCCTCAACTCCCTGCAACCGCATTGCAAGACTATCTGCGACAGCACGATCAACAAGCCGTCCTTCCGTATCCAATCCTGGCTGATTTTCCGATGGTTGCCAAAGCATTTTCAGAATGCCATTTGCGACTGCAACCTTTGCGTGCACGGTCAGGTATGGGATAGGCACAAAGTTCTGAACAGCCCTGCAGCGGTCTGCAACTAGTGCCAGAGTGGGCGTCTGAACACGGCCCACTGGAAGAACGCCCTCCCCGCCTTTCGCTCTTGCATTGAGTGTGTAAGCGCGGCTGAAATTCATGCCCACAAGCCAATCCGCTTTACCTCTAGCTCTACCGGCATCACGCATACCCGAGAAATTTGAATTCGGCTGAAGATTATTTAGCCCGGCAGCGATTGCCTCGGGGTCAAGCGCCTGCAGCCAAAGACGTAAGACTGGAACCTTGCAGCAAAAATGGTCTAGTACATCATCAACAAGTACCTGGCCTTCATTATCTGGATCGCCAAAATTAACAACTGTCTTGGCGAGCTTCATCAATTCGCCAATGACTTTCAACTGAGGTGCTGTTTTCTCTTTAACGAGGTAGATCCATTTTCCAGGTTGGGGAATTATTGGAAGAGTTGAAATATTCCAAGACTTCAGCTGCGGGTCATAATGTTCCGGCGTAGCTGCCTCCTTCATATGTCCTACGCAGTAGGTAACAACATCATTATTTTTGCACTCGAAAAATCCATTTCCCTACGCACCACTCCCAGATAATCAGCCAAGTCTCTGGCTTGACTTGGTTTCTCTCCAATAAATAGTCTGCGAATTTCCATTTCTTATTCCCTATCGATTGACTTCAGGTCCTATTTTCAACAATGGCGCATTTATATTAGCTCCATCTCGTATATTTATACTCAATCCACTGGCTCTAGCGGCCTCTAACATACCTTTCATAAATTCAGCATCCCCTGTAAATGTAAGATTCCTTCCATACTTTGCCACTGCAACTTTTAGAGCCAGTGCATGTGATTTTCTGCTTGCTTCCACTACCGATACTCCCCTTATGGAATCGGTTACTACAGCCTGCTCGTTATGAAAATAGGTTACCTTTCCAGTGAAATCTACCTTATATGATGGTTGAGGAAATACAACTCTACTTACCGCTCCACTAATAAAAGGGTTCATAGAATTATCTGGCCTAGCAGATCTACGTAACTCACCTAGTGCAGCCAGATTCCCGGAATTGGCAAGTTCAGTCAAAAACGTCCTATACATAGCATTACGACTAGGCACCGCATGTTTTTGCTTTATCTCATAAGCGTCCTGTCTCGCTTTCTCGATCATCACAAGCATTTCTGCTCTGGCCACTGCAACCATTTCTCGTCGTCTGGCAATCGGAAAATCTCTACCTTTCAACCGGATTGCCCGGTATTTGGCGCGTGCATCGGCAATGGTGTCTGACAGTTCAGATTTGGCTGTGTCGCGTGCAAATTTCGATCTTGTGAACTGCTGATTCCGCCAACTCCCAAAAGCCTCCCACAATTCTTTATTTGGCGGAGGCAAAGAATCAGCAAGAGTTTCTTGATAGCACTTTTGCAGTACCACCTTGGCTTTATCCCATGAAATACCTATATGCTTTGTAAAGAAGTCCCCTAAATTGAAGTGTTTATCGGCATGGCGAATTCTAGGAGTGCCATCCTTAGCACTGGTAATTTCATATAACGCCGGATCAATACCAAACTGTTTAGCAGCAGCGGCTATAACTAAGACAGGACTAGTTTCATTCTTTAGCTGATCAGGGCTATAGCCTTTAGGATTCTTAGAATCTCGAATGGTCGATGTAAAGGTTACTCGGCCATTCTTTTGTCCATCTCTTCCTGGAGTTTCGCGATCGCCATCTCTCTGCCGTCGCATTGCATAACCGGATCTGCGGCCAGGTCCCAGACCATCATGTGCATGCTCTGGCAATAGCAACTCAAACGGTCGGACGTGCTGTGCCAAAGGGCAACTGGACAGGTCGCGCACGCTGGCAAAGGATCCGGGCGGTCTGCCTCGGCGATCTTCATCAGAAGAGGACTGTAGTGTGGCGACCGCGACAAGGCGGCTTCGTTCTTCGGGGGTGCGTTCATGTGGTTCCTTGAACTCGATTTCGTGATCTGCTGGGGGCCCTGCTTCGGCCCTTACCAATGCCATGGACTGGGCCTTACGCTGGCTTAACCAGGCGCGGCGACCGTCCATATTCAAACCTCGGTACTGCTGCCTGTTGGCGCTATTGACATAGCGCGCCTCTAATGCGACCTGAGTTGTCCAACGGTCGAGCAAGCTCTCAAAGTCTGGGCGCGCGCTAGGTTGAGGTTTCGCCTCCGCGAAATTCGGGTCTGCGAAGTCCGCTCGATAGACTTCCTTGAAATTAATCCCCTTGGACGCCCACGCGGGAAGAATATTTATGTAGTCCCCACTACGCCCCTGCCGAACTCGAACCTCTCCAAATTTGCCGGCCACTTCAATCAACTGCTCAAAGCTGGTGATTTCCTTGCTTTTAACCAGTTTTTCTAGAATGGCTCGAATTCGCTTTGGACTATCTGCCGCGAGCTCGGTGGCGGTGGTGTGCTTGGCTAAAGCGGTCACCGGCTCAGTCCTCATGGAGTCAAGTGGACTACGCAATGCATGCCGGATGTTCAGTACCTCCTGCATCGCCTGTTCATATTTGATGTTGTGTTGACTAAATCCGGCCGGATTTAGATATTTCCCGTCCGCTAAATTGCGCATCGGTAACACAATATGGATATGCGGAAGCCGCTCTACGGCTTCTCCCGTCGTCGCATGAATGTCATGCGTTACCTTGGGCACATGTGCCTCTGCATACCAGCAATACTCATAGGGCTCATACGCAGCCATGAGCATCTCGCGATACTCATCCACCACCGTCCGCATCTTGTCCAAGTTCACTTCACCAGGGCCGCAAACGCTTGCTGTAGTGAAACGTTCGGAAAAGCCAAGCGTGATGTGCAAATACCTGGATGCACCAGGCTGAGTAGTTCTGATGCTGTTTATGACAGCATCCGTTATGGAAAGATCGCCGGCCAGAACTAAGCGTTCATCGATAAGCTCACGCTCGAATTCACGGCCTTTTTTTCGTCCTGTAGCCAGGTATTCTGCGATGCCAGAAGCACCCGAGCTAATTCTTACCAGCACGAAGAACCGCCCATTCCAATAGCTGGTGGATGCTCTCAAGTCGGGCCATGGCCTTTTCAAAGCGCTCCGGAGTGAGGCGCCCGGCCATGTCCAGCGCATTCAACTTGTGGGCGATCTGGTTCAAGTTGTTGCCCGCTCGCGAAACCTGAAACAGCATGGCACGAATAAGTTCCTCATCCGGCGGGAGGACAACGGTAGTGCTGTTGCTCAGGATCGCTGATTCCAGCCAGGCCCGGGTGCTCATCCTCGCCGCCGCAGCCTGCTCAAGCAGCAACTCATACGCGCGAACATCAAGCCGGTGCGAAACGTTCACGCTCTCGCGCCGTGCTTTCGCCTTCTTCGGTGGTGTGTTATTGGTCATTTTTCGAGAGGCGTAGCCGAAGGGTTTCAAAGGGGCACCCTTTGGCACGGGCAATGTTGACCTGGCGTAGCCAGGTGTAAACATTGCCCAACGTGCCTCTTTCCCATGGCTGCGGATGTGCGTAATCCATGTGCAAGGTTTCTACGGGCACTAGACGACATGCCAGCAATGCAATGGCACGGCACACACACACATGCGGCACTTGATCAACGGTGCTCGACGCTGAATCGACATGATTGGACGCCCCTTCACAAGCATTCGACAGTAACAACTTCATAGCTGTTGGGATGTGAGCAAAAGAAGGGCAAATCATACCATTTTTTGTGTTTTGGTATGTTTTTTACATCCATTTTATGTAGAATGGCGACAAATCAACGATGTCTAGTCGTAGAACAGTTGTCGAATCAAGGTGTTTCAGGACCTATACATGAATGACCTGGTAACAAGTACGCAGGCTTGGGGGAGAAATTGAGCGTCGATCCGCGCCTGGTAGAAATTGCACGTGCAGTCCAAAGAGAGCGCGGCTTGGTTCCCAAATCTGCAAGCGTCTTGGCCCCTGTACGCATGCTTATTGCAGAGTGCGTGTCGCTCGGCATGGCGCGCACAGATATTTTTGAGTTCGTGCAGCGTGCAGAAATCAACATTTCCTATGGTGGATTGTGTGTCTGGATTCAGAGACAGTACGGCAGCGGGAACGTCGCTGCCCAAGCGGCCGGTAAAGAAGTGCAGCGAGCTGTAGATAAAGGAATCTTCGAGTCGCCGTATTTCTCGCGCGAAGCGGAAGCAGCGCCTGAGTCATCCCAGGTTTCGCCTCCGCGAAACCGAGTGACCAAGCCAAAGAACCCCGGCGCTCAGGAAATCTCTGGCGACAACTCGCCTGTTGATGCAGCGGCTCTTGTCGAAAAAGCAAAAACCACCGAGTACGTAGCCACGTCTTCAGCCGTAACCGCATCAAGCAGCACTGCAAGGCCAACATCAACAAGCGAGCAAAGTGCTTCGCGGGAGGTCGTACCGGCACAAGGCGCTGCTCCCGTCAAACATCTCCAGCCAGCGGAGGAATCCGAAGCAGAGCGCGAGAAGAAAAAGCGACTTGAAATACTTTCAAAGGGAATAACAAGCTATCAATCACCGTTTAAGCGCCTTTCCGGGAAAGGAACTCCAGAGAAATGAATTCTCGAAACAGAAAATCCTCAATCAGCAAGAAAATAAAAGATTATCAAATGAAAATCGCGGTCCTAAATTATTCTGGCAACGTTGGCAAAACAACAATTGCAAAGCATCTCCTATTGCCACGCATGGGCAATTGCCCATGGCTACCCGTTGAATCGATCAACGAAGGCGGTGACGCAAAAATTAATTTTCGCGGCCGGGAAATAAAGGAAGTTCTTATCGAGCTAATGTTATTGGATAGGGCGGTAGTTGATATCGGTTCATCCAATATAGAACAAGCATTCGAGCAGCTGAAAAAACAAGGAGATGCTCACGAAGACTTTGATTATTTTGTTATTCCAACCGTCCCAACAGACAAGCAGCAGGCAGACACGCTGAAAATCGTCAGAGACATGTTGGCTATGGATGTTGATCCGAGCAAAATCAAAATCGTATTCAATCAAGTTCCCGACGATCTGAATGCCGAACGCACCTTTGGAGAGCTAATTACAACCCTGGGGAAAGTAGGAGTGTGCGTCTCTCTAGACGCGACCATTCATGAAACTGAAGTCTTTGCCATGCTAGAAAAAGACCAAACCATTGAATCTGCAATCTGTTCAGATAGGAATCTGAAGGCCGAAATACTTGCGACAAAAGATGCTGATGAGAAGCGGGCTCTCGGAACGCTACTAATAGCCAGCCGTCTAGCAAAAGGTGTCCAGAAGGAAATGGACATGGTATTTAATTCCCTGTTCCCACAGACCTAATGAACGAAAAGCAGCGCACTCCAAGAACGGCGGTCGATGCATTGCACGTAGAGCTGCTGGGTTCGATATTGGAGCTTGTCCAGGAGGTGGAGAGGCTAAAAACCGATATTCCCACGATTGCTGCGGACGTAGAAGCAACAAAATCAGCAATAGCAGAATCTATTGATGAATTCAAAGCATCAGCTATTTCACTTGTGGGATACGTAAAGCAGAAACAGCTGGAGACGCTTGGAGCGCTGCATAAGTCTGAGGCTGAAGTTCAGACCTCCAACAAGAAGATCCTGGCTGGTTTCGAGCGCTGGCTGTGGGTGATTGCAGCCGTCGCCGGCATCAACACGTTGCTACTGCTTGTTTTACTTCTGAAACGTTAGGCGACGCTGGTACAAAAAGTTTCGCGGAGGCGAAATAGGCTGCCAAAATTATGCTTTTGGTAGTGCAAATGATCCAAAATATATAAAATGGTTGCTGAAAGTAAGGAACCCAGATGGACTTTGCGACATGTGCCCCGAACATCGATCCCGTCTTGATGCAACAGGTTGTGCGCGTCGAATCTGGAGGGAACCCGTTTGCGATTGGTGTGGTTGGTGGACGCTTGGAACGCCAACCCAAAACACTTGCTGAAGCGGTCAGCACAGTGCGGTTCCTTGAGCGAGCCGGCTATAACTACTCGATAGGCACAAGCCAAATAAACAGAATCCACTTTGGCCGATTGGGTTGGAAAGAAAATATCGCTACAGGCTTTGATGTGTGCGCGAATCTTAAGGCTGGAGCCGGCGTCTTGGAAGACTGCCACAGGCGCGCAAAACGTGCTGGCTATGCCACTACGCAAACTCCAGGCATGTATACATCGATTCATGCAGCCCTTAGTTGTTATTACAGTGGCCACTTTGAAAAGGGCGCGCAATTAGGCTATGTGGCAAAGGTTCTGGGCGTATCGGCCAAATGGCCGAACGCTGAGAAAAAGGGGAGGATCCATTTAGGATCCTCTATGTTTGTTGAATGAAACCGATACCCTAAACTCAAATGACAAATTTTAAAAAGCTCTCCACCAGGGCTATGCGACTGCGTGAGCAGATGCTTGTCGCATATGTATTGGTTGCAAGCTCCCCGGCTTTTGCGCAGCTGGAGAAGGCGAAAAGCTCGCTTACCACTATTTCAAACTGGCTTCTCAGTGTAGGGGTCGTCATCATCACAATCGCCGTCATGTTTGTGGGATTCCGGATGTCGTTTCAAGCGGCTCAATGGAAAGACGTGGCGCCAGTCTTTTGGGGAGGTGTACTTGTTGGCGCAGCCTCTGGCATCGCATCGATGCTCATAGGCTAGCCTTGCGCGATCCTATCTTTAAAGGGGCCACGCGCCCCGTACTTTGGCTAGGCGTACCTCAAATGGTGCTGCTTGCCCTGATGCTAATTTGTGTACTAGTTAGCATGTGGGCATTTATATTAATCGGCGGGTACGCCGGATTCATCCTATTACTGGCAGGTATTTTCATATTTGCCATATTGCGATTTGCATCTGCGGATGACCCTCACCGTTTATTGCAAAAAGGAAAGCAGCTTGAAAGCTGGTTTCAATCACGGAGAAATCGGGCGAAGTGGGGAGCACATTGTGCTTCGCCTCATGAACGTGTAAACGTGCATATCTCCGAGGAATAAATAAGCATGGACGCATTCAAGAATCTCTTCAACTCAAAGTTGAGCGCTGCCCGTGACGACAATCTGTCTCGGTACATTCCCTTCGCGAATGCGCTGACACCTTCCGTTGTCACGACAAAGAACGGTGACTACCTGTCAACGTGGCAACTACAGGGGCTCCCGTTTGAGGGACTGAGCGATCACGATATCGAGACACGGATGGATGCCTTGAATGTGTTCGTGCGTTCGCTATCGAACGGCAAATATGCGTTCTGGGTTCATCGTGTTCGTCGTGAACTCATGGACCGCCTGGAGTCACCGCCCAACGGATTCGCACACTCGCTCATGGAGAAATACTACGGACAACTGGGCGAGAGCGGCATGATGGTCACAGAGCTCTATATAACGATTTTGTACCGCCCCTTCCCTACCGCTGCCGCCCGAGCAATACGGCGACCAGGCACGTCTTTGGAAGATATTCGACAAGAAGAACTAGCTGCTATAGAGGTGATGAATGGTGTGGACACACAGATCTCCTCTTCACTGAAGCAATATGGCGTGGATCGACTTGAGGATTACGAAGAGAACCGCGTCGTCTACAGCGGACAGCGGGAATTCTATGCATATCTGATAAATGGAAGCTGGCAGAAAGTCCCAGCAAAGCAAGTTCCGTTATATCGCCAGCTTCCCACCTCCAGAGTGCTGTGGGGCGATCAAATAATGGAAACGCGCGACCACTACGGATCAATTTATTCCGCATTTGTTGACATTAAAGACTACTCTGACTATTCAGAGCCAGGCATTCTAAATGGAATGCTTGGCCTTCCTTGCGAATACGTGGAGACACACTCATTTTCTCCAATGACTACGCTGAGTGCATTAGAGGCACTGAGGCGGCAAAGAAATCAACTAATCAGCAGCCAGGACAAAGCAGTTAGCCAAATTGATGCCATCGAAGAAGCGATGGATCAAGTTCAATCCGGAAATTTTTCTCTCGGTGAATATCACTACACGATGCAGGTTAAGGGCCTGAATCCTGATGTAGTTCGCCAGGCCAGAGCCATGGCTATTGATCAACTGTCTGGAGCCGGATTCCTTGGAATTAGCATTGATTTAATCGTGGATCATGCATATGCGGCGCAGTTTCCTGGAAATTTTCGTCATCGCCCACGCACGGCCAAGCTGAGCTCTCGTAATTTCACAGGTTTGTGTGCCCTTCACAATTTTGGGGCAGGAAAGCGTGACGGCAATCCCTGGGGAGAAGCGGTCACTATCCTATCATCGCCTGCGCAACAACCCGTGTATTTCAACTTCCACAATACGCCATTGGAAGATGATTCGACAGGGAAAAAGGCGCTCGGCAACACTCAGATCATTGGGCAATCAGGCGCAGGTAAAACAGTGATCGCACTGTTTTTCTTGATGAATCTACTCAAGTACGGTACGCAGATTGTATTCTTTGATAAGGATCGTGGTGCCGAAATCGCCATTAGAGGAATAGGCGGAAAATATCTCTCCATGGAACGGAATAAGCCAACTGGCTTTAATCCTTTCAAAATGGAAGCAACTTCTGACAACGTCCAATTCTGGAATGATTTAATTGTATTCTGCACATTGATGAATGATGCAGATCACTCACCAAAAGAACTAGCGCAAATAACTCACGCCGTGAACGCTGTTGCAATGGCTCCAGTCGAAATGCGCGGTTTTGAGATGGTACTTCAGAACCTGCCACCTGGCTCCGGCAACGATCTTTCTGATCGACTTCTCAAATGGACAAGGGGAAATCAATACGGTTGGGCTCTTGACTGCGAAGATGACGAATTGGTTTTTGAAGAGGGGCGCCCTTATGGCTTTGATTACACGGAAATCTTAGATGATCCGAACACGTGTCCTGCCATCATGATGTATTTGATGTTCCGTGTGGAAAAGCTCATTGATGGCAGAAGGTTTGCATTCTTCATGGATGAATACTGGAAAGCTCTTAGCGTCAAGTATTTTGAAGATTTTGCCAAGAACAAGCAGAAAACAATTAGAAAGCAGAACGGCTTTGGCGTCTACATGACCCAAAGCCCCTCTGACACGCTGCAAAGCGATATTGCGCGAGTTCTAATTGAGCAGACGGCAACATTCATATTTCTTCCAAACCCAGCGGCTGACCGAGGCGATTACATCGAAGGCTTTAAACTGACAGAATCAGAATTTGAAGTAGTAAGAAGTCTCGGAGAAAACAGCCGGATGTTTCTTATTAAGCAAGGTCATACTGTATCAATCGCAAAGCTTGATCTGACTGGTTTCAATGATGAATTACGGGTTATATCCGGTTCAACGGATAACGTGGAAAGACTAGAGCGATTGCGCATGCGTCTCGGCGACGATCCAGCCGATTGGCTACAACCATTTACCAACGGAGAAAACGAATGAACATTCCAAAATTTTCGAGAACATTTGTAATTGCATTGTCATTGGTAGTTGTGCAAGCGCCTCGCGCGGGTGGTATCCCGGTTATTGATACAGCATCCATCGCACAAACAATCCTGGTTGTAAAGGCACATGCAAAGGATTTGCAACAACTGATAGAGCAGGTGAAGACTGCCAAGAACCAGCTTGTCCAGGCTAAAGCAACATTGCAATCGCTCACCGGCTCACGTGGGATGTCCACCTTACTGGACATGACCGGCATCAGACAAGCGCTGCCACCTGAGCTCCTGAAAACTGCAGATGCAATCCGAAGCTTGGGCGCAGCAGCGGCTAGTAAGGATGCGAAACGCATTTATGACGCAATATCAAGACACGGCTGCGACTTGCAATTTCCCACAAATGTAGAGATGCGCAAACTCTGCGAAGCAGACGCGTACTCTTCACCGACGACTTTGTCCATGGTCCAAGACTCTGTCAAAAGATCCGAACAGCGGGCAACGAAGCTTCAGCAAATGCTTTCTAGCATTGACACAACAGATGCCAAAGCAGCGGCGGATTTGACAAATAGAATTCAGGCTGAAACCGCTATGCTTCAAAATGAAAAAATGCTGATGGATATGGCATTGCAGAATCAGCAACTGCAAAAAGACCTGGTCGCTCAACAGATTAAAGAGCTTGGCCAAAAAGCGCTAACCTCGAAAGCAGGCTTTGACCCTTTTAAAAACTAACTTTTAAAAGGATATAGCCGTAACGAGTCTATATATATGGCCTTCACAATTTTTGACTCCCTTCAGAGTCGCATTCTTCCTACCATTACGGACTTGGTCGAAAAGTCTTCTGAGCTGGTAAGTTGGGTTTCTCCCATTATTCTAGCCGGAGTGACGTTAACGTTAATGATCTATGGTTTTGAAGTCATTCGCGGCGCTGGTGGTCATCAGTATTTTCTAGATGCGCTCGCGAAAGTTGCGAGGCCATTTCTTGTCTTAAATATTGCGTTGATAGGAGGGGCATACTCTAGTACGGTCGTAGGCTTTTTTAAGGAACTACGCACAGATCTAGCGGCCGTGTTCGGTGCCAAAGGTGATAATAGTTATATCGCCCTGGATTCAGCGGTTTCTGATGGACTGGATGCATTGGCCAATTTAGTTCCATTTGCGAATCAGCAAATAAGCGTTATGAATGGTAACTTCCAAGGCGTTCTTATTTATGCGTGCATGGCAGTCATAGGGTTTGGATTGCTATTCTATGCTGTTGTTGCAGCAATCAACTTGTTAATGATAGATGCAAGCCTTGCATTAATATTTGGCCTTGGACCTCTTTTTGTTGGATGTTTCGCTTTTCAATCAACCGCGCGGTTTTTCGATTCTTGGCTCAGCGCAGTACTTAAATACACGATCACTGCTGCATTAATTAGTGTCGTTATTGGACTATCAAATAGTCTGATTCAGAAGTTTGCAAAGGGTTTGCTAGGCGTCACCGAGACTTCCGATTTTATTGGAGTCGCTGCAACATCATTTGCCACGGCCGGGATTTTGGTATTTCTCATTCTTCGCGCCGCACAAGTCGCGGGCGACCTGGTAGGCGGTGTCGGGATCTCGTTAGCTGGCCCCGCTGCGGTCATGCGCTCTGTAGCGCCTGCAGCAAGCGGTGCCGGTCGAGGTGGCGCATTTGCTGGTGGAGCAGTTATGGGCGCAGCAGGCAACGCCATGCGAGGGGCGGGTGCTGCAGCTGGCCGAACAACTCTTGGAGCCCGGGTTCTACAGGCGACCGCTGGGATGCGTCACTCTGCGTCTCAGGCCGCTGAGCGTGCCGCCACAACAGCAAAGGGCTTTGGCCATGCCATGAGCGGACACAACCCCATGACGGGCCGTTCAGGCTATGGCATGGGCAACGCGTTCAACATGGGGCGACAGAGTACGGCTCACGTCCAGGCAGGCACAGGCACGATAACCGGAGCCCCACAGCCGTCCTCCGGGCCTGCAAGCGCGGGAGCTTCACCGAACCAGGGCGCGAGTGTCGCTAACTCTAGTGCCTCACGTCCATCCCGTGGGGGGGCCAGTCGCCCGGTTCCTTCGCGCGGAAATAGTCGCCGTAAGAAATAATAAGGATCGACATGAATTTCAAGAACATTATCAAGAAAAAAGAAGATTCTCAAGCTCATGGCTCCAACGAGCGAGGCGATTACAGCTGGGACTCTGATATCAACTTGGTTCTACGCAAATCAGAGCGAAGAGGATGGAGTTGCTTTTATTTCGCAGTCGGTGTTATCGCTTTGCAGGCCACTGCAATAGTTGTACTCACTCCCTTGAAATCTGTTGTGCCGTATATGTATACGGTAGACAAGCAAACTGGCGAAGTATCAGTAGGCGCCACGGTAAAAGATTTTGTTAATACAACAGAACTTAATGACAAACATTGGGTTAACAAATTCGTTTTATCGCACGAACGCTATAACTATAGATTGCTGCAAATGGACTATGACACAGTCCAGCTTCTTGCAGGCGACCAGGTGTATAACCAATATGCAGCACGCTTCGATGGGCCAAATTCCTTGGAAAAGAGGTATCTTGATAAAGTACAAATAACTCCAAAAATAATATCCTTGTCAATAACTGGTGGAAACCTTGCAACAGTACGCTTCGAGAAAACACAACAAGAAGTTAGAACGGGTGGCGAATCCAAAACTACACGTTGGGTTGCGTTAATTCGGTATGAATATAAAAGCCAAGTTCTAAGGAAGGAGAATGATCTAGTACAAAATCCATTGGGATTCACAGTTACGGGCTACCAGATCGATCCCGAGCTCACAACGGACGCACCGGGGTGGCAGAAATGAACAAGCTTTTAATATTTTCGTTGCTACTTGCACACTCTTCTTTTTCTCTGTCAACTCCCTACCTATCTGAGACAGATAGAACGGTGAGGGTGCCTTTCAGCGACCAAAGGGCCACAAGGGTTCCTGCAGTTGTTGACAGCCCCGTACTTGTTGAATTGCCTGGTAACGAGGAAATAGATGCCTTGGTACGTGGTAATCCAGATCAAGAAACTTGGGAGATAGTTAAGCGTGGTCATCGAATTTTCATACGTGCAATGAAAGACGCGAAGCCAATACAACTAACAGCCGTTACAAAGTCCCGTGCGTTTATCTTCGATCTATCTCCTGTAACAGCAACAAAAGATAACTTTGAAAACCGAATCGCCAGAATTGTTGTTGATCTTCCTGCTTCCCCGAAGCCGGCCATAAAGCCGATTGCCGTCCCGTCTCCAATTCCATCAGTGGTAGAACCTGCAGCTTCACCAAAAGTAAGTTCAAAAAGAAATAGAGAATACTCTCTCCAGATTGTCTCCGAAAGCAGTGACGTTCGGCCGCGAGAAGTATTTGATGACGGCCGATTTACATATTTTAGATTTCCGAACAATCTTGAGATACCAGTTATTTACCGGAGCGTTCCTGACTCAACTGAAGAATGGATCGTGAATTCACATCGCGAAGGTGATTTTATTGTGATGCAGGCAGTATCCCCCATGTGGACACTACGTCTTGCAGGAAACGTGCTTGGAATCTTTAACGAAGCATTCGATGTGGAAGGAGTTGCGCCAGAACGCGGCACCACGTCTCAATCCATCAAGCGTGAAATAAGACCATGAGGCAAGCTGTGAATACCGAAGAAACACGTTTGGAAGACACCCCAATTGAGGTAGTCGGCCCACCCGCCAAGTTTGACGCCGAGCCGGTTCGCAGAAAAAGCAGACGCTGGGTGTATATTCTGCTCGCAGTATTCTTTGGAATTGCCGGTGCTGTTGGACTTGGCGTCCTCCAAATTAAATCATATCTCCATAACACAGCAATTGAGCGAGAAGCTAATCAAAAGAGGGGGGCTGAAGACGTATCGCAACATCGAGGAAAGAAGACTTTCGACCTCGAAGCATCGCTGCCCGAAACATTCCCGGTGACCGAAGACCAAACTGCACCAATTCAAGTGGTTGCGACAAGCACACCACGAGATACTGTGCCAAGCGGAGTGATTACCACGCCAGCCATGACAGGTGCTCCGGTTACAGCTGCAGCATCTCCAACACGGCGTTCCATGATGCTGGATAGCGAGCAAATCGCGGACGCGAAGTCTGCTGAAGATGAAGCAATAGAGATAGCAAAGCGATTAAGCGCTGTAGGCGGTCCCGAGGCGGGCCCGAGTGCAGCAGGTCTATCGGCAGGATTAAATGCTGGTAATACGCAGCAAAGGCCAAAGACGGTGCAAGCATTTGCAAATAAGAGCCAAGGCCCCGTAACCAAGACTCCTCAAGCACTAGCAACCATGCTTGGCGACAGAGACTATCTTCTGGCTAAAAGCGCTTCTATACCCTGCACTCTTCAAACTCAACTTAACTCCACCGTCGCAGGGCCAGTCAAATGCGTCGTATCGCAGGACATTTTCTCCGATAACGGCAAAGTTGTTCTTATAGAACGTGGCTCAACAATTGACGGCGAGTATAAGAGCACGCTTAAGCCAGGAGACGCACGGATTGCCATCATTTGGTCCAGAATAAAAACACCAAATGGGATAGTGGTTGACGTTGATTCACCTGCTGCAGACTCAATTGGCACAGTTGGGGTTTCTGGCGATGTTGACAATCATTGGATGCAACGAATTGGCGCGGCGTTTCTACTTTCTATGATCGACGACGTTATACGGCTCCAAACCGCTAAATCGGGTGCTCAAGCTGCTGGAGCTAATGGATCTACCCAACCATATACAGCAACAACAACAACGACAAAAAGCATCGCGGAAAAGGTATTGGACTCAACAATCAACATACCGCCAACACTCACTCGCAACAGAGGGGAAAGACTGATGGTCCTGGTGAACCGTGATCTTTGGTTTGATGGTGTTTATAACGTAATGAAACGATAAAAATGGGACTCGGAACTATTCAGCCACAGTCGAGCCGGGACCAATCTGTAAAACTATTTCTAGCGCCATTTAAAGAGCTAATGGAAGACAAAGAAGTTACAGAAATAGCGGTCAACAAGCCTGGCATTGTTCATTATGAAAAAAATGGAGTCTGGAATAGTGAAATAATTCCCGCCGTAACGTTTCAGCATCTCATCGCTCTGGGGACTGCCGTTGGAACGTTCTCGGCACAAAAATGGGATCCAACCTTGCCTCTTCTTTCTGCGCCGCTGCCCGGTGGAGAACGTATACAGCTAATTCGTCCTCCGTCCGTAGAAGAGGGCACTGTTTCTCTAACATTGAGATTACCTAGTGCTGTTACTAGATCCTTGAATGACTTTGAAGCCGCTGGCTTGTTTAGCTCTGTCAAACCGGCTTCTAAGGAAGTCTCTCCTACGGAAGAGTTACTTCTTGATCTTCTGAACCAAAGAAAGTATTCAGAGTTCATGAAGGAAGCGGTATTGAACCGTATGAATATCGTTGTTGCCGGCGAAACGGGCTCCGGGAAGACAACATTTATGAAGGCATTGATCAAGGAGATCCCCCACAATGAGCGGCTAATCTCAATTGAAGATGTGAGAGAGTTGTTTGTTGATCAACCCAATACCGTACACCTGCTGTATTCAAAGGGTGGACAGAGTTCTGCGCAAGTAACCTCAAAACAATTATTCGAAGCATGCATGCGCGCAAAGCCCAATCGTATTCTGGTTGCTGAAGTACGAGGCGATGAGTGTTTTGAGTTTATTGAGGCCTGCCAAAGTGGCCAAGCCGGTAGTATCACAAGCGTTCATGCCGGAAGCCCAGCAGAAGCATTTGAGCGGATGACAGGTCTTATAAAGAAGTCCCCTAATGGACAGACATTCGACTATACGACTATCAAACGTCTTTTGCATCTGACTATTGATGTGATTGTCCAGTTCCAAAATCCACCAAACGGCAATAGGCATATATCGGAGATATATTTTGACCCGAAGGAAAAAAGGAGGCTAAAGAATGAATACTAATATAGCAAAGGTCATTACAAAGATATTCTTCGCTGCTTCACTTTTTGTATCCCTTCTTGCTGCTGCGAACATGTTGGCAGGCTATATATTATTTGCATCTTATCGGCAAAATCCTAGCCAAGCTAGATTCCTGTCTATTGAACATGCTTGGATCCAAGCGGCCGACAAAGAAACTAAAAGAAAAGTTGCAGCTTGTGCTGGTTTTGCCGTTTTTCTCGTATTTGGTGTTCCTTTTAGCCTGCTCATGACACGTCGAAAGAGGCCCAAGGATTTGCATGGTAAAGCGCGCTTAGCCGATTCAAAAGATATACAAAAGGAGTCTTTATACTCTCCCAAAGGTATTCTTCTAGGAAAACACGAAGGTCGGCTACTCAGACTTTCTGGCTATGAATTTGTACTGGTGGCTGCTCCAACCAGGCAAGGTAAGGGTGTTAGTTTTGTAATTCCAAATCTTTTGACTTTTGAAGGCTCTACTGTTGTTCTAGATGTCAAAGAGGAAAACTTCAATCTCACTTCTGCATTTCGCAGGCAACATTTGGAAAATGAAGTCTGGTATTTCAATCCTTTCTCTGAAACAACCCATCGATGGAACCCGCTTAGCTACGTATCAAGCAATCCGAATTCTCGTGCAAATGATTTGCTAGCTTTGGCGGTACTCCTATATCCGGACAGTGAAAAGGATCCATTTTGGCCATCCTCTGCACGTAACCTCTTTGTCGGGTTAGGCTTGATGATCTTGGAGTCTGCTGGGTTGCCGAAGACTTTTGGAGAAATCTTGCGCCAAGCTTCCGGAAAAGGGAGAGACATTGCGGAATATCTCAGAGGGGTGATTGAATACCAAGAGAGTACTGGAAATCCATTTTCTCGGACATGCACAGATTCTCTCAATAGATTCCTCACGAACAGTGAGACTGTATTAAAAGGAATATTAGCCACCCTAGTTGCACCATTATCACCATGGGCAAATGCTATTGTTGACAAAGCCACTTCTGCTGACGACTTCGATTTACGAGATGTTCGCAGGAAGAAGATGAGTATTTATTTGTGTATTCCTGCAGGCGAAATAATGCAGGCAGGGTTCATCGTTAATCTATTTTTTTCTCAGCTCATCAATGAAAACGTAAAGGAGTTGCCAGAACAAAATCCCGCGCTCAAATATCAATGCCTATTGATGTTAGACGAATTTACAGCAATGGGGAAGGTTCAAATAATTGCGAAAGGCGTTGGTTATATCGCTGGTTACAACATGCGGTTGGCACTTATCATTCAGGACAAGTCACAACTAGAATCTGTCTATAGTAAAGAAGACGCGAGAAACATAATTGCAAATATGGGGGCGACTGTCCACTTTACTCCGTCAACTATTGGCGAATCAGAAGAATACTCTAAGCTGATCGGAAACGACACAGTCGACTCTACAAGTGAGCAGCGATCAAATATAGGTGCCCTGAATGTTGGTCGCTATGGATTGTCAGAGACAGTAAACTTGGCTGCCCGGGCTGTAATGCTTCCTCAGGAAGTGAGACAGATGAGCAAGGAGAAGGAGCTGGTTGTAAGAGCAGGGATACCCGTCATTCTCGCGGACAAGATTCGTTATTACAACGACGATTTCTTTCTGCAGCGATTCAAAGCTGTGCCAATGCATGAAGTTCGTGTAGGTGATGAAGTTCGCAAGGTTCCTCTACCAATAAGGAAGCCCTTGGATAATTGGACCGCCTACCATAGCCAAGTCGCCCGGAGTGATTTTTTTCTGACTGCGACGGCACTACCGAATTCACAATTTAAGGAGCTTCCTACTGATCTGCTTCTTTTCGGTATCAATGATGACAGTACGAATGCAGAAGATCGTGACGAAGCAATTGCTGAGCTCGCGTCGCGAAAATACATCGAGTTTGCCAAGCAATTGGATGAGGTTCCCGCGCTAACTACTGAGGAAGCGCTGCGCTTTGAAAGCGGTTCAGTTGATGAATTATTGCAGAATCACTGAAATCTCTTTCATTATTCAACAATTTAATAGATAATGTAGCTGCAGCTTCTAGCTGTAGCTCATCCTTCTTATTTTGAGTTTCGCCTCCGCGAAACAGGGGTGCGCTAACCGACCAACTCACCAGAGAGTATCTTATGCCATTCGCAATGAAGCCATTTAATGCTACGGAAATTTTCGAGCACGCAGAATCTATGACCTCACGTGAGGCTGTTGAACTGTTCAAGACCCACATGAGTTCTGAGATAACAAAAGATAACCTAGTAGAGATGGGTTTGTATGCTCAGAGAAATC
Source organism: Delftia sp. GW456-R20 (assembly GCF_001622915.1). Taxonomy (NCBI): domain Bacteria; kingdom Pseudomonadati; phylum Pseudomonadota; class Betaproteobacteria; order Burkholderiales; family Comamonadaceae; genus Delftia; species Delftia sp. GW456-R20. Next base: position 19,028 of record NZ_LWCN01000002.1, read on the forward strand.
CTGATTATCGAAAGCAAGTTGAATTAGTTCCAGAGCTTTCCAAGGGCATTAAAGACGCTTTAACGGTTGGTTCGTCCATGCCAGTTGCGGACTGGCGCGAGGCGAAAGATATTGCCGGTGCAGGAACGAATTCAGGGCGGGTATACCTTCCTAAATCTTTCACGGATTACGCTGGCAGAATTGTGATGGTGACTGATACCCACATCGTCCAGCAGGCTAGCAAAAATGCCGTTGTCGCCCATGACATTAGCCGCTTAGAGAATGGTGCGGAAATCACAAAATTAAACGCAAGCGGTGATCTACAAGGCAAAGTAATTAAAATTTCTTATGGCTTGATGGATGGCAAGTCGGAAGTTTTGACTTTCTCCCAGGTTCGTGCTGGTGAGATTTTAAAAGATGCGCAGGCCTACGCGGAGCAAGCAATTAAGACACCTCAAGCCCGTTTGGTTTTCCTGAAACATATAGAAGCGATGAATGCCGAGAAAATCGCTCAGTCCCGTGCGCCGTCGAATCCACGTCAACAGCCGGTGAAAACACAACAACGCGAACAAGAACGGTCCAGATAATTCTATTTATTGAATAATCTATTAACGTCTGAATTCAGCATTGGAGTTTTTATGGCTACGGAATCTCAAAAAATCAGCGCAAAGGAAGACAGGAAGACTGTCCAGTTTGAGGAAGGCATGCGCGATATGATTGAAAGCGCTCGGGCAATGTCCCCTGAAATGGCGGTTGTGCGAGCAAAGCGTGATATTCAAGAATATCACGATGCTGAACACCAAACCATCAAGTATTATCAAGCAGGTGATATTGGGCTTCGTGCGAGCAATAATATTCATTACCGTGCAGAAATAGAAAAAGATCCTGACGTTACTTCTGCGGCAAAGAGAGCCATTTCTATTGGTGAGCCTCTGGGTAGCGTGGATTCAGTTTATGCCAAAAGCATAATTGGAACCCCTGGTGCCCGAGTGTTGCAGCCAAAGGTAATGAACGAGTATGCAGGACCTATTGTCATGCAAACGCAGACCCATCTGGTACAACAGACGGGGCGAAACTCTGTAGTGGCTCATGATATTCGTAGGCTTGAAGGCACAATTCCTGATGTTTCTGCCGAGGGGAAAATCATGAAGTTCGTCTATGGATCAATGACGGGGAAAGCAGAGGTTTTGGATTTCACTCCTCACCGGCAAGCTGAAATAAGGCTTCACGCTTCTGAGTTGTCAGCCCAGAGTATTAAGTCACCTCAGGCTAAAGATAATTTTAGACTTCACGTAGAAAAATCGATAGAAACCGCAGTGATGCACCAGACTGCAAAGGAGCAAACGCTACAAAGGCCTATCAAGCAGAGCCCATCCTTAACGCGGTAGTTTGTTGAACCGGCCTGTTGGCCGGTTTTTTTTGGTCAATGATGCGTCGTCAAGACGCGTCTTTGACCCCCGCCCTCGGAGGCTCTACCCTCAGATAGGGGCAAGCGGTTGAATTTCGCCCAACATCACCAAGTAGCCAGACAGCTTCCTGATGCTGTGACTAGGGGCGCGAAGCACGCCGGCCTGGTCGTGGATCTGCGTGTCTGGGCCAGCAGGCCAGGCCTGGGCCGCGCAGCGGCGCCACCGGGCGCAGCTGGTCGATGTGTTCGACCAGGACCTGCAGCTGCTCGGTGTGTTGGCCACGGCCGCGCTACGCGCCGCCGGCAGGGACCATGCTTGATCAACCTGCAGCTGCTCGATGTGGTGGCGACGGCCACGCAGCGGCGCCGCCGGCCGCAGCTGGTCGCTGAGCTCGACCAGGACCTGCAGCTGCTCGATGTGTTGGCCACGGCCGCGCTACGCGCCGGCCTGGTCGTGGATCTGCATGTCTGGGCCAGCTGGTCCAGCACCAGGTGCTGGCCAGGCCTGGGCCGCGCAGCGGCGCCGCCGGGCGCAGCTGGTCGATGAGCTCGACCAGGACCTGCAGCTGCTCGATGTGTTGGCCACGGCCGCGCTACGCGCCGGCCTGGTCGTGGATCTGCATGTCTGGGCCAGCTGGTCCAGCACCAGGTGCTGGCCAGGCCCGGGCGGCGCAGCGGCGCCGCCGGGCGCAGCTGGTCGATGAGCTCGACCAGGACCTGCAGCTGCTCGATGTGTTGGCCACGGCCGCGCTACGCGCCGGCCTGGTCGTGGATCTGCATGTCTGGGCCAGCTGGTCCAGCACCAGGTGCTGGCCAGGCCCGGGCGGCGCCGCCGGCAGGGACCATGCTTGATCAACCTGCAGCTGGTCGATGTGGTGGCCACGGCCGCGCTACGCGCCGGCCTGGTGGACGTGGATCTGTGGGTCTGGGCCAGCTGGTCCAGCACCGGGTACTGGCCAGGCCTGGGCCGCGCAGCGGCGCCGCCGGGCGCAGCTGGTCGATGTGGTGGCCACGGCCGCGCAGCGCGCCGGCCTGGTGGACGTGGATCTGTGGGTCTGGGCCAGCTGGTCCAGCACCGGGTACTGGCCAGGCCTGGGCGGCGCCGCCGGCCGCAGCCGGTCGATGAGCTCGACCAGGACCTGCAGCTGGTCGTTGTGCCGGCCACGGCCGCGCTACGCGCCGGCCTGGTGGACGTGGATCTGCGTGTCTGGGCCAGCTGAGCTCGACCAGGACCTGCAGCTGGTCGATGTGGTGGCCACGGCCGCGCAGCGCGCCGGCCTGGACGTGGATCTGCATGTCTGGGCCAGCTGGCCCAGCACCAGGTGCTGGCCAGGCCTGCAGCTGTTCGATGTGTTGGCCACGGCCGCGCTACGCGCCGGCCTGGTCGTGGATCTGCATGTCTGGGCCAGTTGGCCCAGCACCAGGTGCTGGCCAGGCCTGCAGCTGTTCGATGTGGTGGCGACGGCCGCGCAGCGCGCCGGCCTGGAGGACGTGGATCTGCGTGTCTTGGCCAGCTGGCCCAGCACCAGGTGCTGGCCAGGCCCGGGCGGCGCCGCCGGCAAGGACCATGCTTGATCAACCTGCAGCTGGTCGATGTGGTGGCCACGGCCGCGCTACGCGCCGGCCTGGTGGACGTGGATCTGCATGTCTTGGCCAGCTGGCCCAGCACCAGGCGCTGGCCAGGCCTGGGCGGCGCCGCCGCCGGCCGCAGCTGGTCGATGAGCTCGACCAGGACCTGCAGCTGGTCGATGTGTTGGCCACGGCCGCGCTACGCGCCGGCCTGGGCCGCGCAGCGGCGCCGCCGGGCGCAGCTGGTCGATGAGCTCGACCAGGACCTGCAGCTGGTCGTTGTGGTGGCCACGGCCGCGCAGCGCGCCGGCCTGGTCGTGGATCTGCATGTCTGGGCCAACTGGTCCAGCACCAGGCGCTGGCCAGGCCTGGGCGGCGCCGCCGCCGGCCGCAGCTGGTCGATGAGCTCGACCAGGACCTGCAGCTGCTCGGTGTGTTGGCCACGGCCGCGCAGCGCGCCGGCCTGGTCGTGGATCTGCATGTCTGGGCCAGCTGGTCCAGCACCAGGTGCTGGCCAGGCCCGGGCGGCGCCGCCGCCGGCCGCAGCTGGTCGCTGAGCTCGATCCGGGCCTGCAGCTGCTCGATGTGGTGGCCACGGCCGCGCTACGCGCCTGCCTGGTGGACGTGGATCTGCATGTCTTGGCCAGCTGGCCAGCTGGCCCAGCACCAGGCGCTGGCCAGGCCTGGGCGGCGCCGCCGCCGGCCGCAGCTGGTCGATGAGCTCGACCAGGACCTGCAGCTGGTTGATGTGGTGGCCACGGCCGCGCTGCGCGCCGGCCTGGTTGTGGATCTGCATGTCTGGGCCAGCTGGTCCAGCACCAGGCCAGGCCCGGGCCGCGCAGCTGGTCGATGAGCTCGACCAGGACCTGCAGCTGGTCGTTGTGGTGGCCACGGCCGCGCTACGCGCCTGCCTGGACGTGGATCTGCGTGTCTGGGCCAGCTGGCCCAGCACCAGGTGCTGGCCAGGCCTGGGCGGCGCCGCCGCCGGCCGCAGCTTGTCGATGAGCTCGACCAGGACCTGCAGCTGCTCGGTGTGTTGGCCACGGCCGCGCAGCGCGCCGGCCTGGTCGTGGATCTGCATGTCTGGGCCAGCTGGTCCAGCACCAGGTGCTGGCCAGGCCCGGGCGGCGCCGCCGCCGGCCGCAGCTGGTCGCTGAGCTCGATCCGGGCCTGCAGCTGCTCGATGTGGTGGCCACGGCCGCGCTACGCGCCGGCCTGGTCGTGGATCTGCATGTCTGGGCCAGCTGGTCCAGCACCAGGCGCTGGCCAGGCCCGGGCGGCGCCGCCGCCGGCCGCAGCTGGTCGATGAGCTCGACCAGGACCTGCAGCTGCTCGATGTGGTGGCCATGCCCGCGCTACACGCTGGCCCGGTCGAGGATCTGCGTGTATTGAATTGCACAGACAGAAAGGGCCGTCAAAGGTTGACGGCCCTTCCAGCGTACCTTTAGCTCAAAAGCCAAAGGCACAGCAGGCAGACAGCCCACAAACGCCAGTCGTCATCAGAGAACATAGATGCCCCTTAACGTTACGGGGCAACGCTTTCGGCCCCTACAGCAACGTATAGGTAATGCACATACCCATAATCATGGTCGGCTCCCTCGATCCGTTGCACACACTGCGCGCAGGCAACTTGGCGTTTTGCGGTTCCTCGTCCATCTCAGATGGATTAATTCTCTAAGTCATTCAAACGTTATTTGAACTGGTTGCTGAGCATCGTCCACCACTGCGAAAATGTCAACGTCATCTAATCGATATTGGCCACCCGGCCCACCGGCAACACAATAGCCCCCACCAGCACGTATGCATATTGGGAAAAGGGCGCCTTCAACACCTTGACCAAAGTATTTGGACGAATTTCGAATACGAGCCCTGAGGGGCTGGCCATTCTTAATTAGATGTGCTTCTTTAGCCTCTAATGCAGCAAACTCATCCCGCATTTTCGCGTGGTCTATCCTGCGCAATTTATATTTCACAGATTCAGCTGACATACATCCGCCTTCTCTATTCTAGACAACCATTGTTATCTATTCTTCCAAAACAAATCAAAATGGATTAAAACCCTTTTTTGAAGTCAGCGCTTTTTCTCCCTCTGCCTTATTCTTTTGAGCCTCGTCCCTATCCTGCAGCTGTTTTGCTGCCAATTCCTCTTGTTTACTTTCACCACATCCAGCTATAAAAATAGTGGAAAAGAAAATAACGGCAATAGCAATTGTTTTGTTCTTCATCTTCTCTCCCTATACTAAGAAAATTTACTAGGCATAAGACTCAACATTTCTCGATCCCGTGATTCATTCATATTCATCATATTCTGTACGGCACTTAATTCAAGCGGACAAGAAGCACCAGGAAGCGTATATCGCTTGAAGGAGGCAGGTAAAGTGGATGGTCCATGACCAAAGATCATCGCTGAAATGCTACTTTCTAATTCTTCCCTTACCATTTTTGGAAGTTTTCGCCTGACAAAATGACCATCTAGAAACCCAGCGTCTGCCAAGCGGGCCAAGTGCCTCGCGATGGTAGCTATCTCAACATTACGGAAATCCTGCACATACTCTACGAATGCTGGCGTATCGGCAGTATCTGCATACCCCATTTTTTTCACCCATTGAAGAATGTGAAACCAGAGGTCTGCAGTTTTGTCGCTAACGTTCTCGTTACCGGCATCGAGTATTCGAATAAATTCCAGCTTATTCATTTATTCTCATTCCTTTACCGCTCATGCAGTGGCAATTCCCGTGAAAGGCTGAATCAAGGGTCGCTTTTCCTTACTAGCCCGATGCAAATCATATTGCATCTGTATTCCTGCCCAAAGCTCGGGGCTGGTGCCAAATGCGCTGGCCAAACGGTAGGCCATGTCTGGAGAAATTCCAGAATGCCCCGATACAATTCTCGTCAAGGTAACACGATTAACGCCAAGTTGCTGGGCCGCGTCTGTTACGGTAACGTTGCCAAGATACTCGCGAATTACTTCACCAGGGTGCGGAGGATTGTGCATCTTACTCATTTCGTTCTCTCAGTGATAGTCCAAATAGTCTACTAATATGGCATCGGTTCCATCAAAAGTAAAAACTATCCGCCAGTTGCCGTTCACCGTTATTGCCCAATGCCCTTTCTTATCCCCTTTCAAGGAATGTAGTGACCAGGCAGGAGCGGACATATCTTCCGGCTTGGTCGCATGGTTGAGCGCTGCCAGCTGTAGACGAAGCCGAGAGGCATGGGCAGCTTGGATGCCCGCCTTACTTCCCGTCTCAAAGTACCGCTGCAGCCCCTTGTGTCTGAAGCTTTTTATCATGCTGCTACATTGTAGCGCGTAGCGCATCACGCATCAACATCTTTTTTATCCAACGTGGAGCACGTGCCTAGGGTGAAGTGGTGCAGGTGGGCCCAAGCAAGGTATCCTCGATTTCTTGATTAGAGAGACATCGCAAGTATCTGAAAACCAAGCGACACCATTGACATTTAACATCCAGGCGTTAACATAGAGAGTCAATATACATAGACCCAACGTCTTTAATTAACCATGAATGAATCTATTCTTGAATATCTTGATGAAATAGCTAGAGAAGCGTGGAATGGCGATTATAGGCGCACCGGGGCTTTATCTAGCGGAGAACGCTTATATGTAGCCGTTGCCTCTGGCCGGATGCGTGAACTAGCTCCCGGCGATTCCATTCCGTATGCTGTAAATCGCATTGGTGAAGAATGGATGGCTCATATGTTGAATGTTTGGCGTAGTTCGAAGCAGCCAGAAATTGACTGAAATATAACCGTGGATAACGAAAAATTCCTCTTCTTAGCGAAGAGACTGCGTTCTAAAGAGCCGGCTATATCCGCAGTCCGTCTTGTACTCGTAGACGGCAAATCCCCATCTCAAGCAGCGAAGGCAACAGGGATACTTCAGCCGTCACTATCCCGCAGTTTAAGAGCATTCCGCGACCTGGATAATGAAATCATGCACGTCTATTGTAGGACCAAGGAATAACTGCCATACGTGCTGTTCCCGAGTCACCGGCGTTACATCAGGCATGTTGGTTGTGTTTCGCGGAGGCGAAACACAAAAAGAGCTTGACACATAACCTCTAGACGTTATGATTGGCTCTAACAGCAAAGGAGTCCTGAGCCGATGCAACGGCTCTCCCCCCCCAAAAAAAAGCCCCCGAAGGGTGCAACCTTCGAGGGCATACCGCTAAATTTTCTCGGATCATAGCGATGAACCTCTATCTTACCAAAATTGCCATCGGTCTGCGCGAAGCGCATCAAACAGGAAAACCTTTCAAATTCCCCCTTTTATCAAGTTATGAATTTCGACTTCTGAGCGAAATGTTAATGGAATAACTTTCGCCACTAGTCTGAATGGGCCGTTGATATCCTGCGTATCAACGGCCCAAAGTCTTTCTATGGTCCCTGATAAGTCTTATTTTCAGAACTCACCAGCCAATTTTCCACGTGCTGAGTCCACCATTGAGGCAAATTCGTTCAGCGTGAAATTGTGTATTGGATTCTGCATCTGCTCAATTATTGCTGCGAGACTTTCAAGCGTATCGCGAACTCGATCTTTGTCTGGAGCCACGCGTAACATTCTTAGAGCTTTTACGCGGATCTTAGTAGATTTTATTTTTTTCCCACTTTCGTCCATCCACTGCTTAGTGCGAAGATTACCGGCAATCCATACTTCATCGCCAGATCGTAGATAGTTTTCTACTAGGCTCGCAAGTCCGTCATAGCATACAACTTCATGCCACTCAGTATGTTTCTTGCCCTCGCCTTGTCCATCTCTCCAATACTCCGCCGTAGCAATACTCATATTTGCAATTACGGTGCCGCCTACGCGAGTAATCTGGGGATTATGTCCTAAACGACCTATTAGCTGTGTCTCGTTCATTTTCAGACCTTTTATCGACCGGATATTTCTTGCTTCGTTTTGGAATCAGCACTTTGCCTTTCAATGGCATTTAACCGCTCTTGAAATTTAGCTAGAAATGTAGCGCGCGCAACGGGATCCTGGATTGAAGAGTTTGCAAAATCTTGTGCTTTCTTCATTTGATTTTCAAATCTCCCATCTCGTTGATCTATTTTTTCCGAGATCGCTAAGCCTTTGACTTCTCCAGTGTCTAGCCTTCGAATCATCTCCTTGCGTTGATGATTCAGAAAGTGGTCCTTTGCTTTAGCGTTTCCTGGATGCGTCCGGTCAAGCACTGCACCAGTTGCCGCCAATTTCTCGAAGAGTGGCTTTAGCTCGGGGTGCTTCTCTAAAGCACGTTCCTGCGATAACCTTTCAAAAGCTACAGAACGACTAGGCCTTATCGCCTCAGATAATATTTTCGCAATCTCCTGGATATTCCCATCCATACTTTTTGCTGCCGCGTCATTCCATAGACCTTTACTGTTGTCTATACGCGTCTGATCTAATGTGTATCCCGCTCTCTCTGCGATTTGACCAATAAATACGCGAGTAGACCGCCCATTACCCTCACGAAATGGATGTAACCGATTTAGATCAGAATACAATATAGATAGTTTTTCTACGAAATTCTTCTTATTTAGATTTTTCAGATATCCATTTGCGACTAAGTCATTATGTATTTTCGATGCACTCTCTGTCAGCCGCTCAGGTTTCTCAAACCCGATAGACTTCCCTTTAGCCATAGGCACATCGCGTAACTTACCCGCCCACTCATAAGTATCTTGGAACAAATGCTTATGTATTGCTTGCAAATGTTCCAAATCGAATTTTCCACTAATTGGAGAATTCGATAGCTCGACAGTCCGTGAAATCGCCATTCCATACTCAAACTGTTTAAGTGCGTTAGGCTCCCTGAAACCCGGTAAATTTATCAGGACATTTGTTCCTTGATAAAAATATGAATTCCAACGCCTAATAACGTCCTCATTCATTTTTATTCTTCGCTGGAGGGTTTACCTTTAGTAGCTTCTTCTTCTACAGCTTTCGCATTGCTGTAGACTCTTGCACGAAACTCGTCTGCAGTAATATTCCCATTCTTCATTTCAAGATAGTCTGCAGTAAACTTCGCATCTGGAACAAATCCTTCTATTCTCGCATTTGCAAGTGCTTGTTCATATGCGAATTCCGTTCCGTTACTGAATGATGAATCTTCCCCAGTGGCATGGATTTTCATAAATTTTCCCCTAGTGATGGCTGCAACCCCTCAACAAGGACCAGCTTGGCGGCTATCTGGGAGCTTCCTTGTCTCATCCGGAGAAGGGTTGCGATGGAATCAATATCAGACTTTGTCGTCTGCAACTTCTTTAATGACTGTCGCCAATGTTGCGCGTAGCCTGTTCTCAATGGCTTGGAATTTATAGCGTTCTTCAGATATTTCGTGCTCAATTCTCGCGGCGGCACAGGCTATAGCTGCGTGACGCGAGATAAAGCAGTCGAAGAGTGCGTAAATTTCGTAAGTGCTTGGATTTTGCTTAGTTGCTCCGGTTATTCCCATTGGCATGTTCTCTGCTTGTATCCATCCATTTGTTCTAACCTTCAGAATACCTTTTCCGGATAGCAGTCTGTCGCGCGTTACGACGTAAACCAATGGGGGAGGCAGAGGCTGGTCATAATTAATCCCGTTGAGATAACGCCCCATCAATCTCTCCTGACTCCGTGTAAATCCATTTCACCGTGGTCCGCGATATTTACGAACCATTCTATCTCAAGCATCCTCAACTCCTAAAACAGAATTTGAAAAAAACATGAAGTCCAGCTATCTTATGAGTAAGCCAGTCTTATTGTTTTGCAAATTAATTATATCGCCGTTCTCTCCTAACAGTGAACAGAAACATATCGCGTGTTGGATTTTTGTGATGTTTACGGATTACATTTTATGACCAATCGCCCACTTCTCAATTTCGCCTTAAGTGCGAGAATCTTCTATTCATTCGAAGCTATCCAATGTCACCCGCATTCCATTACATACTCTTTTTATTGGTAATGGCGAGGAATGCGCTTATTCGAGCGACTTGAAGTGTTCGACCAGAGCCCTGGTCTCATTGCACGCGCCAGGTCGCGCATTCGCGCCGACATAACTCTGGTTGGTGGGCCTTTGGCCAGCCAGGCCAGCACTTGGTGCTGGCCAAGCCCAGGCGGCGCGGCAGCGCCGCCTGCAGGTGCCATGCATGGTCAACCTGCAGCTGTTCTGTGCGGTGGCCAGAGTCGCGCAGTGCGCCCGCCTGGTCATGGTTCCGCATGTCTTGGCCAGTTGGTCCAACAGCAGGGCTGGACGTGCCACGCTATGGCACGTTCTTGTTTAGGCTTTCAGTTTTGCCATTCCATCTGCGAGCATCCACAACGCCCGATTTAACTTGATATTTTGGTCTATTCCCTCTACCGCTCGCGTGCGGCGACGTTGCCCAGTGGCAGAACGTCCAAGTAATCCGCCTCGGATCATATTCTCTTGGGCGACATTCATCACACTCCAAAGGTCTGAATTAATGTCGTCAATTCGTCTCGGGGAAATAATTTGTTTTTCTGTAATTGGGCTTGGCTGATCTGGATCATACTTCAGAGACAATGCAGCACTGGCAAATATATGTTTCTCTTCTCCAGAGAGCTTGATGCCCCTCATTTCCTCACGTTGATTATCAATTCGCTCAAAATCTTCCAGTACTGTATATGCCCCTTCGATTACATTGCTGACAATGTCCCCCTGATGCCTAACGCGTATGTCCGCAGAGGTTTCCCCACACACAAGCCCATTTGAGCAAACGAAACGGAATACTCCTGCAAGTAGCTGAAAGCTAGACGATCCATCGTGAGAATTTAGAAGGATACATTCATTAGCAGTGGTACTATTAATTTGGCTAACATGTCTGAGCCGAATCATATGTTTGGTGAAGTCTCGTTTACTTTCATCACGTACCTTTGTTTGCGCAACCATGAACGGTTCGAAGCCTTCTTCTCGCAGTCCAGCAAGAACGCGAGACGTTGGAATATAGGTATAACGGCTAGAGCGGCTATCATGAGCGGCATCAGAGAAAATGGAAGGTGCAACAGCCCTCATTTGCTCATCGGACAGAGGGGAAGTGCTGCGCAAAGTAGGCGAATTATGGCGAAAACGAGATGCAAGCATGATGGTCTTTCTGAATTTAGGCAGGCCGGGTCCTTAGATTTCGAGCCCATCAACTGATGTTCTCGGGGCGAGAGGATGGCCCTCGGTTTCTCGCTGCCGTTTCCCTGAGTTCGTCGCCCGTTGAGCTGCGGCGATGTGGAGGACCAGGAAGCAAGGGGGAAGCATTCGTAACGCGTAGCGTTATGAACACCCCCTTGATACCAGGGCAGCCATAGCGCAAAGTCAACGGAAATGGCGAGGAATTCAGGGAAACGGAGATACAGCGCCAATCCATCTTCGACAAGAGTACGCCGCGCGGCGAGCGCCTTCACGTGCCGTAGGCACGTCACTTCAAATTGAAGTTTGATATTTATTTTGATTCGATTCTGAAATACTGCAATCTACGCCATGAATTCAATTATAATTAGTCCATCATATGCCCGCAGACGCGTTGTATATGAAGATCAACGTTCATCAAAGGAGCTTCAGATGGCAACTTACAAAGAATTGCTCGCTCAGCGTGCACAACTCGAAAGCAAAATTGCAGATGCGCGCAAGTCTGAGCTTGCAACTGCTGTTGCGTCTGTTCGAGAGCTTATTTCTCAATACAATCTCACAGCGGAAGACATTTTCCCGGCTCAACGAGGCCGCCGCCAAGCTAGTCAAGCCAGCCCTTCGGTGGCGCGTTATCGCGATCCCAGCACCGGAGCGACTTGGACAGGACGCGGTAAGCCTCCGAATTGGATCAAAGATAAGGATCGTACAAAGTACGAAATTCAAGGAAATTTGGCAATCTGAGCGGATTGTCCAAAAAGTGCAAAAATACCCGGCTAGGCCGGGTATTTTTTTTGACCGTTTGATTTTTATATCAACGGGCTGCTCGTTTCTTCCGGCACCAGTCGAGATACATACGCATCTAAGCGATTCACTGTCCCAGGGTGCTTCTCGCACCAATGGCATGGCGTTTGCAGCCTGTAGCCCCCAGGGCAGGGCCCTATTTCGTCTTCGAGGGCAGGAGGACCCCCTTTCCTGGTGAACTGTATTCTTTTGGAATAAGCATGGTGTTTCCTGCTTGGCGCCCACAGGCGCCGGGCTGAGCGGGCTGAACGGCCGCGTAGCGGACGGGCAGCGCGCGATTTGTCCCGGTCTTAGCGCCCGAAGGGTGGTTGCGTAGCGAAGCGTAGCAATCCAGGGCGGCGTGCTTGCACGCCGCGCCGCTTAGACCAAGCTGCCCCTGCAGCACGTCAGTTCTTGCCGCGAAGCGGCACTGTTCAAGGGAGTGAGCCCGTAAGGGCGAGAGGGCGTAGCCCTCTGGGGGGATGCCGGGCGGGGAGCGCCGAAGGCGCGGGCGGAGGCCGTAGGCCGGAGGAGCCGGCGGGGGGAGCGAAGCACCCCCCAAGAGGCGGCGAGGTTAAATAAAGGGTTAAAAAAAACGGTTAGCGCCGCATAAACTATAGAAATACTTGTTAAAAATCAATGGCCTGCATAACCTGTGGATAGTTCATTTGTCATGGTTTTATAGGCCATCTGTCATGGTTTTATAGGCCATCTGTCACAAGTTTTACCCATTTATTTCCTGCAAATAGCAGAATTCATAGGTCATCTGTCACAATTCATAGGTCATCTGTCACTAGAAATTGAGCTCAAGCCGATTCATGGATAACTTATCCACACAACATCGAAGATGGCACTCAATTCTGTGACAAATGGCCTATGAATGAACCTGAGCGCATAGGTCATTTGTCACGCCAGCTAGGCCATATGTCACGACAGGTCTTTTCTAGGACTGACATTTGCATCCTCCCCCCCTAGGTCATCTGTCACCTTGTGGATAAATATAGGTCATCTGTCACAAGTGGGGCTCGGCATTGGCGCGATGCGCCTGATGGTGCTCACGGCCGCGCTACGCGCCGGCCTGGTGGACGTGGATCTGCATGTCTGGGCCAGCTGGTCCAGCACCAGGCGCTGGCCAGGCCTGGGCGGCGCCGCCGGCAGGGACCATGCTTGATCAACCTGCAGCTGGTCGATGTGGTGGCCACGGCCGCGCTATGCGCCGGCCTGGTGGACGTGGATCTGCGTGTCTTGGCCAGCAGGCCAGGCCTGGGCGGCGCCGCCGCCGGCCGCAGCTGGTCGATGAGCTCGACCAGGACCTGCAGCTGCTCGATGTGGTGGCCACGGCCGCGCTACGCGCCGGCCTGGTGGACGTGAATCTGCATGTCTTGGCCAGCTGGTCCAGCACCAGGTGCTGGCCAGGCCCGGGCGGCGCCGCCGCCGGCCGCAGCTGGTCGATGAGCTCGACCAGGACCTGCAGCTGCTCGATGTGGGGCCACGGCCGCGCAGCGCGCCGGCCTGGTCGTGGATCTGCGTGTCTGGGCCGCGCCGCCGGCAGGGACCATGCTTGATCAACCTGCAGCTGCTCGATGTGGTGGCGACGGCCGCGCAGAGCGCCGGCCTGGTCGTGGATCTGCATGTCTTGGCCAGCTGGTCCAGCACCAGGTGCTGGCCAAGCCTGGGCGGCGCAGCAGCGCCGCCGGCCGCAGCCGGTCGCTGAGCTCGACCAGGACCTGCAGCTGCTCGATGTGGGGCCACGGCCGCGCTACGCGCCGGCCTGGTCGTGGATCTGCGTGTCTGGGCCAGCTGGTCCAGCACCGGGTACTGGCCAGGCCTGGGCGGCGCCGCCGGCCGCAGCCGGTCGATGAGCTCGACCAGGACCTGCAGCTGGTCGTTGTGCCGGCCACGGCCGCGCTACGCGCCGGCCTGGTGGACGTGGATCTGCGTGTCTGGGCCAGCTGAGCTCGACCAGGACCTGCAGCTGGTCGATGTGGTGGCCACGGCCGCGCAGCGCGCCGGCCTGGACGTGGATCTGCATGTCTGGGCCAGCTGGCCCAGCACCAGGTGCTGGCCAGGCCTGCAGCTGTTCGATGTGTTGGCCACGGCCGCGCTACGCGCCGGCCTGGTCGTGGATCTGCATGTCTGGGCCAGTTGGCCCAGCACCAGGTGCTGGCCAGGCCTGCAGCTGTTCGATGTGGTGGCGACGGCCGCGCAGCGCGCCGGCCTGGAGGACGTGGATCTGCGTGTCTTGGCCAGCTGGCCCAGCACCAGGTGCTGGCCAGGCCCGGGCGGCGCCGCCGGCAAGGACCATGCTTGATCAACCTGCAGCTGGTCGATGTGGTGGCCGCGGCCGCGCTACGCGCCTGCCTGGTGGACGTGGATCTGCATGTCTTGGCCAGCTGGCCAACTGGCCCAGCACCAGGCGCTGGCCAGGCCTGGGCGGCGCCGCCGCCGGCCGCAGCTGGTCGATGAGCTCGACCAGGACCTGCAGCTGGTCGATGTGTTGGCCACGGCCGCGCAGCGGCGCCGCCGGGCGCAGCTGGTCGATGAGCTCGACCAGGACCTGCAGCTGGTCGTTGTGGTGGCCACGGCCGCGCAGCGCGCCGGCCTGGTCGTGGATCTGCATGTCTGGGCCAACTGGTCCAGCACCAGGCGCTGGCCAGGCCTGGGCGGCGCCGCCGCCGGCCGCAGCTGGTCGATGAGCTCGACCAGGACCTGCAGCTGCTCGGTGTGTTGGCCACGGCCGCGCTACGCGCCGCCGGCAGGGACCATGCTTGATCAACCTGCAGCTGCTCGATGTGGTGGCGACGGCCACGCAGCGGCGCCGCCGGCCGCAGCTGGTCGCTGAGCTCGACCAGGACCTGCAGCTGCTCGATGTGTTGGCCACGGCCGCGCTACGCGCCGGCCTGGTCGTGGATCTGCATGTCTGGGCCAGCTGGTCCAGCACCAGGTGCTGGCCAGGCCTGGGCCGCGCAGCGGCGCCGCCGGGCGCAGCTGGTCGATGAGCTCGACCAGGACCTGCAGCTGCTCGATGTGTTGGCCACGGCCGCGCTACGCGCCGGCCTGGTCGTGGATCTGCATGTCTGGGCCAGCTGGTCCAGCACCAGGTGCTGGCCAGGCCCGGGCGGCGCCGCCGGCAGGGACCATGCTTGATCAACCTGCAGCTGGTCGATGTGGTGGCCACGGCCGCGCTACGCGCCGGCCTGGTGGACGTGGATCTGTGGGTCTGGGCCAGCTGGTCCAGCACCGGGTACTGGCCAGGCCTGGGCCGCGCAGCGGCGCCGCCGGGCGCAGCTGGTCGATGTGGTGGCCACGGCCGCGCAGCGCGCCGGCCTGGTGGACGTGGATCTGTGGGTCTGGGCCAGCTGGTCCAGCACCGGGTACTGGCCAGGCCTGGGCCGCGCAGCGGCGCCGCCGGGCGCAGCTGGTCGATGTGGTGGCCACGGCCGCGCAGCGCGCCGGCCTGGTGGACGTGGATCTGTGGGTCTGGGCCAGCTGGTCCAGCACCGGGTACTGGCCAGGCCTGGGCCGCGCAGCGGCGCCGCCGGGCGCAGCTGGTCGATGTGGTGGCCACGGCCGCGCAGCGCGCCGGCCTGGTGGACGTGGATCTGTGGGTCTGGGCCAGCTGGTCCAGCACCGGGTACTGGCCAGGCCTGGGCGGCGCCGCCGGCCGCAGCCGGTCGATGGGCTCGACCAGGACCTGCAGCTGGTCGTTGTGCCGGCCACGGCCGCGCTACGCGCCGGCCTGGTGGACGTGGATCTGCGTGTCTGGGCCAGCTGAGCTCGACCAGGACCTGCAGCTGGTCGATGTGGTGGCCACGGCCGCGCAGCGCGCCGGCCTGGACGTGGATCTGCATGTCTGGGCCAGCTGGCCCAGCACCAGGTGCTGGCCAGGCCTGCAGCTGTTCGATGTGTTGGCCACGGCCGCGCTACGCGCCGGCCTGGTCGTGGATCTGCGTGTCTGGGCCGCGCCGCCGGCAGGGACCATGCTTGATCAACCTGCAGCTGCTCGATGTGGTGGCCACGGCCGCGCTACGCGCCGGCCTGGTTGTGGATCTGCATGTCTGGGCCAGCTGGTCCAGCACCAGGTGCTGGCCAGGCCCGGGCGGCGCCGCCGCCGGCCGCAGCTGGTCGATGAGCTCGACCAGGACCTGCAACTGGTCGTTGTGGTGGCCACGGCCGCGCTACGCGCCTGCCTGGTCGTGGATCTGCGTGTCTGGGCCAGCTGGCCCAGCACCAGGTGCTGGCCAGGCCTGCAGCTGCTCGTTGTGGTGGCCACGGCCGCGCAGCGCGCCGGCCTGGTCGTGGCTCTGCATGTCTGGGCCAGCTGGCCAAGCCTGGGCCGCGCAGCGGCGCCCCCGACAGGCGCCTACCTCAGTAATAGCTATGCCTGATCTAAAGACGCAATCACTTGCTGGCTGGCCCAAATTCCGGCATTGTTTAAATGTCGAACCCACGCTCCACGCCCCGGTGACCATTTAAAAGAATGGCGCTTTAGAATATTTCTGATATCTTCAGAAGGTTTTCCTTCGAAAAGAAACATCACACGATTTTCTACAACGTCTTCTCTATAGATATATCCATTACCAGATTTTTCTACAGTATTTCGCGTCTTACTATTTTCCAACTCTGCTATTCTAGATTTAATTCGACTGATATTAGCATTATTATTTGAAAGTGCATAAGCAGGAAATCCTATACGCCCTGCAAAATCCGGTCTCATTGCCTCTTTCGCTTGCTCTAGAGTAAATCCAATCTCAATGAGAGCTGATAATTTATCTTCATCTGACTTCTTCCCGCGAATAGCTCTATTTGCCGATTTCATCGATTCCTGAGAAGCTTCAGCATTCAATAGTTGAGACCTAAGTTTCTCAATAGCTTTTGGATCATCGCTAGATACACCTCCATTTCCCACACCACTGGCTTTCCTAAGATAATGCTGAGCTTTATCTTGAGCGGCAAATGACTTTCCAAAGGTATTGTGAATTTTATTACGATAATTTATGTCTCTTCCAGCACTATGATGGTCAAAAAGAATTGGTTGACCAAAAGGAATAGCTTGGGCCATTTCGCGAGCCCGATTGTAAAGTGTCGCTCCTTCACTAGTCGCCTTTGCAGCTAGTTGCTCATAACGCTCTCGTCGTGCCTTAACTTTCTCTTCGTAATTGTTAATGCATGCTTCTTCTTGATGAGAACTACTCCCAGAAAAATCAAATGACGATTGAACTGCAGTCTCCTGCAATTTAAATTTTGCATTGCAAGATTCTTGAGCCGGGAAGTTTTCTGTATTAATTTCGTTTCGGTATGTCATGTCAATATCCATTCCTGTGTTGTAAAAATTGCTTCGCTGAGTTCCCTTCGCCGTGATACCCGTAAATTTCCATACAGGGCAGGGGGCAAGGGCGAAAACGGAAGCCGCACGCGGAACGGAATGAAATGAGTACTGAACGGGTGAGTATTTCAGGGCTACGCCCGGCCCTTGAATCCCTGACAGGGATGGATAAAAATTTAGGGTAGGCGAGGGGAGGTCAGGGAAGCATAACAACACTAGACCATGGACGTTGGGCGTGCCATTCTCATTTTCTGCGGGTGGGAGCCCGCCTAGCTAAATGGAGACCGTGCTAGACGGCCTCTGGCATGACTGTGACGCTAAGGCCCAGGCCTTAGCGAACGACAGAGATGAAATCGTCTTTAAGGATAATGGATTTAGCAAGACCTGCGTTCATTAGTTCCGTGCAGGCTCTTTTAACTGTCTGTCTCCAACTAAACATTTTTAAATCCGTGGACCCACACATTCCTTGGAATGTTACCAATGTTAATGGGAAAGGCTGCTGATGACTCGCAATATGGTCTGCTAGCCTACGCCCAACCGGCGATAAATCTCGATATATCTCCCAAATGTGGCTCGTAAAAGTATTCCCAGCGAATAAACAAACCAATCCAGGATCAAGCCATACTCGGTACTGAGTCGGTTTTCCCTCTACGTCATTTATGGCGGTGTAATTTTGGATTAATGATATTGATCCGCTTCTACCATAAGCCTTTGTGCTTAACGCTAGAACTTCGTTTGCTTTTAACCTAGAAATGCATTCTCGCGCTTTATCATAATATCGACCATTTTTCGACCAACTAACATCCTTGACCAAGTCTTTAACAGAGAAATCGAAAGGCTCCCCGAAAGGAACGTTCTTTCCATAATTTAGTATCTGAAGCCAAATCACCTCATCGTCTTCTGCGCGCAGTTCGGGACCTGTGTAAAGAATTTGGACACTTTGAGAATAATGAAATAAAGTTTTATGTAGCAAATTCTCACGTGGAGTCCGCTTATTTCTCGCGGTAAACAAAGATGAGCGAGCATAGTCATTAGGAATATGCCGCAAATCTGTACGTTGCAGTTGCTCCGGGAACAATAAATCAAGTTGATGTTGACCGTTTGGGTCTACGCCCTTTCTTCTCAACCAAGCGCTACGTTGCAAATTCTCTGCTTGCTTGCTTGCCCGTTCGGCGAGAGAGTTGCCAGGGCTGCCTCTTTGGTCGGACTGTTTCATGCTGAAATAGATTCACGCGTTTGCTGAGATGGTTGCGCAATATCTTCTCGCAGGCGAACCGAATCTACAGTAAGTGGTGTTCCACGGCTCGCAATGTAGAGCCGCATCAGATCTCGTATAACTTGTCCATATGGCCGGTGACTATCTGCGGCGGCAGCTGTGAATTGAGCCTTCAGGTCGGCCTCAACTTTGATAGACATTTGAACTTCTTTGTTAGCCATTTTCCGCAGCACCACTAGTTACGATTTGTCCATTCTAGAGCAACACACAAGGTGTATGCAACATCTATACCAAAAATATATTTTGTATAGATGCACCTTGTGACCCGCTGAGGCAGCCCCTGGACGGCGCCGCCATCCGACGCGATGACTTGTGGGGTGTCCAACTACGCACCCGTAGTTGGTCGATGAGTTCAGACAAGCCCTGCGGAACCTGCGCCAAACATAGCGTTCCGCGAATCTGAAGACCTTGGGGCATGGATACGCGTGCGTATCCATGCCCCCCGCCCTCGGAGGCTCTGCCCGCATAGCTGGTCGATGAGCTCGACCAGGACCTGCAGCTGCTCGTTGTGGTGGCCACGGCCGCGCTACGCGCCGGCCTGGTCGTGGATCTGCGTGTCTGGGCCAGCTGGCCCAGCACCAGGCGCTGGCCAGGCCCGGGCGGCGCCGCCGCCGGCCGCAGCTGGTCGATGAGCTCGACCAGGACCTGCAGCTGGTCGATGTGGGGCCACGGCCGCGCAGCGCGCCGGCCTGGTCGTGGATCTGCATGTCTTGGCCAGCTGGTCCAGCACCAGGCGCTGGCCAGGCCCGGGCGGCGCCGCCACCGGCCGCAGCTGGTCGATGAGCTCGACCAGGACCTGCAGCTGCTCGTTGTGGTGGCCACGGCCGCGCAGCGCGCCGGCCTGGTTGTGGATCTGCATGTCTGGGCCAGCTGGTCCAGCACCAGGCGCTGGCCAGGCCTGGGTGGCGCCGCCGGCAGGGACCATGCTTGATCAACCTGCAGCTGCTCGATGTGGTGGCGACGGCCGCGCTACGCGCCGGCCTGGTGAACGTGGATCTGCGTGTCTTGGCCAGCTGGCCCAGCACCAGGCGCTGGCCAGGCCTGGGCGGCGCCGCCGGCAGGGACCATGCTTGATCAACCTGCAGCTGCTCGATGTGGGGCCACGGCCGCGCAGCGCGCCGGCCTGGTCGTGGATCTGCATGTCTTGGCCAGCTGGTCCAGCACCGGGTACTGGCCAGGCCTGGGCGGCGCCGCCGGCAGGGACCATGCTTGATCAACCTGCAGTTGCTCGATGTGGTGGCCACGGCCGCGCTACGCGCCGGCCTGGTGGACGTGGATCTGCATGTCTTGGCCAGCTGGTCCAGCACCGGGTACTGGCCAGGCCTGGGCCGCGCAGCGGCGCCGCCGCCAGCCGCAGCCGGTCGATGAGCTCGACCAGGACCTGCAGCTGGTCGTTGTGGTGGCCACGGCCGCGCTACGCGCCTGCCTGGTCGTGGATCTGCGTGTCTGGGCCAGCTGGCCCAGCACCAGGTGCTGGCCAGGCCTGGGCGGCGCCGCCGCCGGCCGCAGCTTGTCGATGAGCTCGACCAGGACCTGCAGCTGCTCGGTGTGTTGGCCACGGCCGCGCAGCGCGCCGGCCTGGTCGTGGATCTGCATGTCTGGGCCAGCTGGTCCAGCACCAGGTGCTGGCCAGGCCCGGGCGGCGCAGCAGCGCCGCCTGCTGCAGCTGGTCGATGAGCTCGACCAGGACCTGCAGCTGCTCGATGTGGGGCCACGGCCCCGCAGCGCGCCGGCCTGGTCGTGGATCTGCGTGTCTGGGCGGCGCCGCCGGCAGGGACCATGCTTGATCAACCTGCAGCTGCTCGATGTGGTGGCCACGGTCGCGCTACGCGCCTGCCTGGTGGACGTGGATCTGCATGTCTGGTCCAGCACCAGGCGCTGGCCAGGCCTGGGCGGCGCAGCGGCGCCGCCGGCCGCAGCTGGTCGATGAGCTCGACCAGGGCCTGCAGCTGCTCGATGCAGCGCGCCGGCCTGCTTGTGGATCTGCATGTCTGGCCCAGCACCAGGTGCTCGCCAGGCCAGGGCCGCGACGCCGGCAGGGGCCATGTCTGGTCAACCTACAGCTTCTCGGCCCGTCTACAAAAAGTCACGCAATGACGGACCATAGGTCATTTGTCACCGAAGGACAAAAATTGTGGTAGCAAAAACGATCCAAAAGATATTTTTTGGTATGCCGGCTAAAAATGGGCGTGACAGATGACCTATGTGCAGCCGGAGAACGTGACAGATGACCTATGCAAGCTAAGCTGCCAGGAGTTGTTGGTGGGCGATACGTTCTCCGAACGTGGCAAACAGCAGGCGATCAGCCAGCAATCTGTTGCCAGAGTCTGTAATGACGGGGGATAAAGGGGTCGCCAGCGGGAGAAGCGTCAACCCCCGAAGCTTCGGGTTGCTAGCTGCTGCGACTCTGACGCCAGCTTGCAACCGCTTCAAGCGGCGAGGTCCCGCACCTGAAGCGCGATTTCCAACGGTTGACGTGGTGACCAGGCAAGATGCCTCTGCAAGCACGCTCGGGAGGGCGGCAGTGTCATCCTCGGATAGTTCAACTATGCACATGTCATACCGGATGAGAAATTGTGCGAGGGACGAACTGAGCCGCTGCGCTGCGTCGGTTGCACTGAGGGCTGCGTCAAAAAGCCAAGCATCGAACCGCACGATTGAGAGCCACGGCGACAGTTGCTCAGGGTCGAGCACAGGGGGAGGGGGTCGAAAAAGCTGAGAAACGGTCAACCCAGATGCGTTCCCAGACGTTGTACTAGGTGGAAAGCTTGCGCCAAGCGCTCCCCCCCGCGTAAGATCAACGATCAGCACACGCATGCCAGTCCTGACTGCTGCTTGTGCGAGATGCGCAGACAGGCATCCTGTAGCTCCGTTGCCCTCCTTAACTGAGACAACAAGGGCTCCAGTTGCCCCCTCGGATGCGATCAAATCCCTCCGGCTGTGTTCCATCTTACATTCCCTAGTTTAAACTTGCGCGTTTGCCAAAAAGTGCCACTTTAGGCACACGAAAATGAGCACACTTCCCAGCTGTACAACAAAGAACAGCATCCTCGATGCCGACCTCATCCGCCAGGCTAAGGAAGGGGCCTTAATTAAGCTCGTAGTAGTCTCACTAAGCGGTGAAAAAGGTACGTATGTCGTTGCTTACCTACGCAACGAGCCACAGCGGCCCATCTACTTGGCAACTCGACGCAACCGCAAAGAACCTAAGGTTTTTGTTGATCAGACACGTCTGATCAACAATCTTGCCAACGATTTCGCAGGGATCCCGGTGCAGATACTTCTGCCGCATGAGACTCCCCCGGCACAGCAAATCTGATCGCATCAACATCACGGCAACACACGAAATCATCTTTGGCACTGTGCTAACACACAGTGCCGGACAAGGAATAGATACAAGTGTGGATTTTGTGGAAGAGGGCCACAGCTGTGATGGCGCAAAATTCCGTCGAACAGGAGCACCCGTGGCGCAAGTCCACGGAAGGCAACGCTGCCAGCAATCCTGAGGCTTGGTGACCCCTTTAATTGTATCGCTAGGTAACATTCTAAGCGACGAAGCATGCGCCCGCTTCGCTGGTCAACTGGCCATAAAAGTCAAACTCGACCATCATCATACCAAAACAACATTTTTGGTAGCAAACATCATCCAATATGTTTGTTTTGGCTATGCATAAATTACACTCACAGCAAGCCCTTTGTTGTACTTGTGTATACCAGTCCTGAATGATTCCCCTCTGCTCAACCCAAAACAGTGTCCTTGCCGCGGACCTCGAAGCCCTGGCGAAACTAGGCGCTGTAGAGAAAATTCGCCTCATACCCACGAATGCAGGGTGCTATGTCGTTGCGCACATCAGGAACGCTACAGGTTCAAGGGAAGTGTTCTTAACAACCCGCAGGGATCGTGTTAGACCGCGCACGTTCAAAGATCAGACGCGTCTTTACGCCAGGCTGCTGAAGGACTACAAGGGCGTGCAAGTGAATTTAGACTTGGGTTCGCCAAGAAACCAAACCTAGCTTTTTGGATACCTTAACATACCAAAATAACAGTTTTGGTTAAAAAAATGGTATTCTTTGGTTTCATCTTGATGAGCCAGAAATGCCATGAAATTTGCGTATCCCCTGCTTGTAACAGCCGCACTTAGCGGCTGTTCGACGTTTCAGAACACCTCGAATGAACTGGCTTACCCCACCACAAGGGGTGACCGCCAACCAATCAATCGGGTCGGCCCTGAAGAAGTTTCGCGGGGGCGAAACAATCCTGATACCCCCCTCGACCAACGTGTTAGGCGTGTCACTGGCCAGGAAAGTGGTCCGGTAGGTGACGCGCGAGATTCACACTACTCGTTACAAAATACCAAACCACTAACCACCAGATACGTGTATGGGGCATCTACGCCGGTGATCGTATGCGCGGTAGGCCACGTCTGCGACATTGAGCTTCAGCCCGGGGAAAAAGTAGTTCCCCCGCTTAGAACGGGTGACAAGGTCAGGTGGCAACTGGACTTGGTGACAGCAGGGCAGGGAGGACAGGAGGTGCCGCATCTCACAGTCATGCCACTGGAGCCGGGTATAGAAACGTCTCTCATCGTTATCACCACGAAGCGCACTTACCACATGTTTCTCCGCGCCAGTCGTGCTGACTCAATGCTGCGCACAGTCTTCGTGTATCCCGATGACCTCTCTTCACGCTGGACCGCAGCCCAGACACCTCAAGTGAGCATCAAGTGATCATTGATGACGTTGAAGGGCTATTGGCAAACTGTGCTCCCACAGTAGCGACCACAACGATGCGAGCCATCGTTAAAACCGAATCTGGTTTTCGGCCAAATGCTATTGGTTATCTAATACGCAAAGGCGAATCCGAATACACATTGTCTCGTCAGCCAAAAAATCAATTCGAGGCAATTCAGTGGGCGACTTGGCTATATGCGAACGGCTATAAATTCGACGCGGGAGCTGCTCAAGTCAACTCGTCAAATTTCGCACGGGTTGGACTTACACCCTCAACGGCATTTGACCCCTGCAAGAATATTTCGGCTGGAGCGGCAATCCTTACATCAGAGTATGCAAGAGCATCCGTGAAATTTGGTCCAGGCCAGAATGCATTAAGGGCCGCAATTTCATCGTACAACAGCGGTAGCTTTGTCCGTGGAATCCACAATGGATATGTTACGCGTGTAGAAAAAGCGGCGGCTAGTGGATTTCTGCCGTTGATTTCGAGTACCGCAAGACGGTAGATAGAGGTTCCTATGAAAATACTAGCCATCACTGTATTTGCGATTACGGCCGCCACCGCAAACGCACAGTATGTTCCTGCAGGTAGTGCGCTAATTGAAAAGGCATTAATACAGTTGGTCCCCGCGCCTTTACAGGCAACTATCGATTATCGGATACCAGAAGCTACAGTATTGAAGTGGGATGCATCCGTAGACTGGATGGTAGCGTTACAGCAAGCCACAAGCCAGGCGGGGCTCCAACTGAAACCAAACTTTGAAGCCGGCCAAATAAATGTAATGCCTGGGCGGCCAAATCCTAAGGCATTGAAATCGACAGAAACGAGCAGCGAACTTCCGAAAGTAACCTCGCACCCTGCACTGCAGACAAAAGTCGAACAAGGGGCAGCGGCCACAATTGTTGACGAACCCGAATTTCTAATAATGCCCGGAATTCGGATAGATCAGCAGCTTTCCGACTGGGCAAAGAAGAGTGGTTGGACATTGATTTGGTCAAGCGAGAAAAGCTGGATACCTCCTGGTGCTTCTCCGATTAAATATACAGGGCCGGTTGATGTAGCCACGGAACGTGCTGTAAATCATCTCTACTCAAATGGTTTGCCTGTGCGTCTCGAAATATGGGAAGCAAACAAGATTATGGAGATCAGCCATGCAAAAAAATAAAACTGTGTATAAATTCGCTCTTGCCTCATTGACAGTGTCTATATTGGCAGGATGTGGAACTATGCACGGCATAGAAACTGCCGCAACAACAGTTAATGACGGACGGGTAACTACAGAAAACGCACTAAACGTTGCTAGGGCTCAAGCTTCAACCGCTTCTGTAGTGCGGCACAAAGGGCCTCGACTCAACGGAACAGAAATAGTAATAACGGACGCAGCAAAAAAGCTGCCTGCGATTTTTGGCGAGAAATTCGAATATCGCAGTGCGATGCAGAGTTTCGATGGCGTGATGGCCGATATATCGCGATCTACCGGATATTCAGTTAGAAAAGCAATAAGGCCAAAAACAGCAAACCTTCAAAGTTCAGCAGTAGAACCTAAGACCTCGACAATTACGCCTGGGTTTATTTGGAACGAAAACTTGTCGGGTTTCTTGGATCAGCTGGCAAGAAGCCAAAATCTGTTTTGGCGCTTTGACCGGCAAACTCAAGAAATTGTCTTTTTTCTGGAAGAGACACGCTCATTTTCCGTACACGTAGCCACAACAGAAAGCACAGTGGCGTCGTCCATCTCACTGGCAGGGGCTGGAGGATCGAGCGCAGGAGGCTCTGGCGCCTCGGGAGGGGCAGCTGGCAGTTCATCGGGAGGCGGTACATCAGGCAATGTGTCGATTAGCGGCACATCGAAAATTAACGCGTTTGATTCAGTTCTGACAGCTGTTCGTGGGTACGCGCAAGAAGACCAAGCTTTGCAAGGTTTGGCTCAAGTGAATCCATCCAATCAGACGGCCTCAGGATCAACGCAAACGCAAGGCGTTATCGGGAACGAGGGCCTTGGAATGATTACGGTCACTGCTACACCGCCCACACTTGACCGCATAGCCACGTATATTGAGAACGTCAATAAACGGTTTGCAAGAAACATATATGTGAACGTCAAAATATACAGTCTTACTCTTGACGATGAAGCAGTTAATGGCTTGAGCATTAGCGCTGCGATTGCAAACTCTGCAGGTACAAAAGGGGTTGATCTTTCGCCGTCCAATTTGGCACAACCAAATACCGGCGCCCCTGGCGAGTTCAAAATGCGCATTGCAAACGCCGGTAGCAAAGTGGATGTTGTCGCTCAAGCACTACGCAGTCTAGGAAATGTAACGAACATACAAAGCGCACAAGTAGTTGCGGCAAATGGCCAGCCGTCACCTTTCCAGATTGCCAATGATGTTAGCTTTGTAGAGAATTCTAATGTCGTCGTCGTGCCAAATGTTGGGGTTTCAAGGTCAAGCACGCAAGCAACGCGAACTGTTGGCCTAACAGGAAACATTGTGCCGAGGTATTTGGATGATAACCGTATGCTTCTGCAATATCAGTTAAATCTGAGTTCCTTGACGTTAACTCCAGGAGGGACGCCAGATGCACCAATTCAAACATCCAATATCGCCCGCCAAGCGCTGCAGCAACAAGCATTTTTAGAAGACGGAGAAAGCCTTGTCCTTTTCGGATATGAGCAACAACGCACGGTATCTGATAAATCCACTGGCATTCTCACTGTCAGCAACAGGGGCAGCTCACAGCGAAATATGGTTGTGATTGTTATGGATGTATTTGGCGATGCAAAATCCGTTTCTTCCAAGGGCTTTAACAATGGCTAGATTTATCCATACCATTTTCTGGGTGCTGATGACCAGTAATGTTCAAGCACAAAGTCATCTACAAACACTTGCAGATATTGAAACAAAGACCCACTTGGCTCAAAAACAACTTGCACTAATGCAAGCAAATGCAGCTATCGCTCAGTTCAAAGGCATGGGAACTACGGTCATTCCCCAAATAATCTCGCTATACAGTTCAAAGAGAGTCATGCGAGCATTAGTCGATCTCGGTCCCTCTGGTATCAAAGATGTAGGTCAGGGCGACGTTATAGGCCCAGGAATGACCGTATCAAATATAGACATGGAAAGTGGTGTGCGGGTAGCAATGCAAGGAAGTAAATCGACGTTCTATCTAGCAATGAAATCTGCACCGCTTCCAAGCACTTCACCCCAAGCCCAACCAGGTCAGCCGTCAGCACAACCACCTGGCTATGCGCTAAACACAAGCACGTTTGTGCCGCCACTGCAGCCGTTTAAACAGTGAGGACCGGATGGTGAATCCCACGTTGCATCAGATCAGCAAGGCCCAGACGATTTCAGATGGTGTCTCCAAAGATAAATATGTCATTGGAGCTGATCTAACTCTCTGCCAGACAAAATCCGAAGCCTCGAAGCGCATTCGTAACTCTGCCATGTGCTTATCTCTTGCAAACGGGGAAGGTCAGTACATATCCGTCTTATCAAGGGAATTCACCTCGTCACAGCCTCGCGCTGGCGTATTCATTAATGCACTTGCAGCAATAGGCACGGTAGACAAAAACGCGATCATATATCACGAACTTGGAA
Source organism: Delftia sp. GW456-R20 (assembly GCF_001622915.1). Classification (NCBI taxonomy): domain Bacteria; kingdom Pseudomonadati; phylum Pseudomonadota; class Betaproteobacteria; order Burkholderiales; family Comamonadaceae; genus Delftia; species Delftia sp. GW456-R20. The sequence continues at coordinate 45,820 of NZ_LWCN01000002.1, forward strand.
ATGGTCTCTACTGGGTAGGTTGTGTCCGAAACGGGATACCTTTGCCAAGTTGCGACAACATAACGACAGCAGAAGGGGCAGGCAAGGCGCTCGGCGAATACTTTGACTATGCTCCTGATGGCGTACTAATTGGATCTAGTCACGATTCTCTGCGATCCGTTGCCGCAACGCTCAAAAAGGTAGATGCAAAGAAACGGCTACTCTGCCAATACAAGAAGCCGCAATCACCGTATCGCACGCAAGTTATTATTATCTGCATCGTAATCGCAATAGGCTTGATGGCATTCGCACTTCAGTCCTTAAAAATCGCCAGGGACGCGGCAGAACTTGCTAGGCAAGCTGCATTAGCGAGGCTAAACGAATCCGCAAGAATCGATGCCGAAATTCAAAAATACAACAAGGACGTGCAGGACATAGTAAAAAACGCTAGGGCAGAAATTGAAGCCACAGTCTCCCCAAGGGAAATGGTAAATGTATGGCTTGATTATATAACTCAACAGCCACTACAGGCAGGTGGTTTCAGGCTTGATATCGTTTCATGCGACGTGAAAAAATGCGATTTAACATGGAAGGCGCTAAATGGAGCAACCCTTCTAAATCCGGATGGGTTAGAGCCATATCAAAGAGACGATACAACTTTGCTCACTACTATTCCGTTGCCAAATCTCAAATCTATTCCTAGAAAGCGGGAAGAACGTTTGGAAATAGTTTCGAGATTTCATCAAATTGGCAGTATTCCTGGACTGTCTCTCACGGTTTCTCCTGAGCTTGCGGCAATTGTTGTACCAACGCCCTCGAAACCAGATATACCAGTCGAAATGCAGGAAAAGCTATCCGCTATACAGCCAGTCACCGTGGGATATCAATCTGCTTTGGTCGCAGACGTAGCACTCTCTTTGATTGGAGAAACATCTGTCCTGATAGGAGACTCTGTCAGTCTCAAAACAATTACGACAACTCCACTTACAACGAATTCCGGCGCCGCACTCGCTCCAACTCTCAAACTGACTGGCTCCTATGTTCGAATTCCGTAGAAGACCTTCGACACCATCCAATCCACGGTCCCCATTTCAAGTTAGTGGAACAGACCAGGAACAAGCAAAAAAAGGATCAATAGCAATGGAAATCTTGCACAGCAGAGCAGCGGCAGATAATTCACCCAGAAATATCGAAATCGTTAAGGAATTTCATTCCGTCCCTGCAGGCACCGCTATTACAAAAGTGGCACTGGATTCATTTCAAAGAAAATCCATGGTGGCCATTGAAACAAAGCCCGGCGAAGCGGCAATTCTGGTCGTCCCGGAATCCTATGGCACGGGTGCTGCACTGAACTTAAAGAAGGAATTAGTAAGCAACGGTTATCAAGTGCGTTTTTTACGCGCGACCTCAGACGTCATTGAGCACACACACAACAAATATGCTGGGCAAACCAGCGAGACGACTAGCGCCGCTACAAAGCCAGAAAAGCTTATTACAGAAATCCTCCAAAGTGGACTCGAAAAGGGAGCTTCAGATATCCACGTCGAAACCCGGCTTCCTACCGCAGACGTTTTTCTTAGAATCGATGGCGCACTTAAGCCATTGCGCAACCTAACATACGAGACTGCGGCAAGTCTTGCACAAGTTCTTTTCCTGAAGGGCGAAGAAGGCAGCAAAGATATCGACTGGAACTATAGAACTCTTGCAGATTGCGGTATCAAGTGGAAGCTTGACGACGGCGAAGAGGTTGGTATTCGCTTTTCTTCCTTGCCTATTGCACCCAATCCGAATTTCCACTTTGTTTTGCGTTTGCAATCTCTAAAAGAAGAATCCATCGAACTTAAGGACTGTGGATACACGGCAGATCAGCTCGGAGCGCTTGACACTTTACTTGGCGCAAGTAAAGGTATAACAATCTTCTGTGGACCTACAAACAGTGGAAAATCTGAATCATTGGCGGGATGCATGCGCCGGATTTATCAAATGCGCGGCACGTCAATAAAGGTCATTACTGCAGAAAATCCTGTAGAGAAGATAGTACCAGGCGCATGCCAAGTGTCTGTGGGGGGCAGCATGGACTATGCCACCGTGTTGAGGGGAATTCTTCGGCAGGATGCCGATGTAGTTGTTCCTGGCGAAATACGGGATGTCGAAAGTGCCGGTGTTGTTCGGGATATGGTCTTAGCAGGACGCAAGGCACTCTCAACAGTTCATGCACACTCTGCAATAGGCACGTATGTTCGACTACGGGAGCTCGGAATACCTTGGGATCTTCTTTCAATGCCAGGATTCATCAATGGCATTGTTTATCAACGTCTAGTGCCGACACTTTGTGATGGATGCAAGATCCCTCTGATGGGCGGCGGGGTGAAAAAGATTTCTCCGGCAGTCTTCCAGCGTCTATCCCAGGTAACGAGCCTGGCGAATCCGAAGCTTTCCGTCCAAGGAGAGGGCTGCCCGAAATGTGATCATTCGGGTATCAGTGGAAGAACGGCAGTTGCTGAGTTTCTTATTCCAGACACGAAATTTCTACGTCTTTTGGAAAAGGGAGAATTGGCGTCTGCAGAGCAGCATTGGAAAGAAGGTACTTCCCTAGCCATTGGAAGACATGGAGTCACCGCTCTCGCGCACGCAATATATAAGATGGAACAAGGGATATTGGATCCGGTGGCCATCGAAGAACACGTCGAGCACTTGACGACAGAGCTTTCCATGGCATCCAGAGAGGTGAAGAACGCACCTGCTCAAACCTACGGCTTAACGGAGGAAGAAATGATTCCGCAGTATGAATCTGCAGGTATCACCTTCAGAAAGACTGGGACATGATGATATTCAACCTAGCCAGAGTCCGAGCGAAGCTTGCTTTCACTGCTAAATATCGCGCGGAATTCTATGGCCTGTTGGAATCCTTTGTGGATGATGGTGTTCCTCTATTCTCCGCAATTGAAGAGATTCACAATCACTATTGTGATATTAAGGATCCACGCTCATACATAACACACAAGCTGTTGGCGGACTCGCGCGGGGCATCCGGCAACGTGCGAAGAATGTCAGAAAGCTTGGACTGGTGCATTTCCGGTGCGGAGCGGTTGGCATTGGATGCAGGAGAGCACGCCGGCACTATTCCTTTAGGGCTGAGAACAGCAGCGGCCGTGGCTTTGAAAAATGCAGCACTGGTACAGTCCATACAATCCAACCTTTCAGCACCGACATTTTTAATGGCGGGCATAGTCGCACTATTGTTTTTTATTCGATCCCAAACAATACCACTGTTTACTCAAGTGTTGCCACGCGAACGCTGGCCGCTTGTGCCATCGATATTAGGGAAAATAACGGACTTCGTGCCAATTGGAATACCTGTAACTATTGCTGTCGCATTGGTCTATTTGGCGTTTTTTAAAATTTCCGCAGAAAACTGGACTCCAGGCCCCCTACGCAATAAAGTAGATAAGCATATCTTCCCATTCACTGTCTACTCCAATGCAAATCTGGCGATTACACTAGCTGGCATTTCTGCCCTAGTAAACGCAAAAGTCAGCTTCGGCACAGCAATTGAACGGCTGCGCGATTGTTCTACACCATGGCTCTACGAGCATCTAGAGTCAGTTCTATTATTACTTCGAGAGGGCGGAAAAGAGGGTGACGCCCTCGCCACTCTGTATCAGGGCGAAGCAAAATGGCTCATAAGTGCCTATGGGAAACGGAGTAATTTTGCTGAAGCACTATTGAAACTCAGTGACAGAATCAACAACGAGCTGTTAGCAAAAATATCTAGGCAATTTAAGTTAATTGCGTTCGCACTTTCGGCTTTCGCTGCCACGATATTGACGCTCGTTCTTTTAAGCTCTGGTCAAATCGGCATTTCTATCCGCAACTAAATCAACGGGCCATCGAACCCCATAAGTTCGTATTCATCTTAATTGAGGTTATACACATGAAATTCATCCGCAACACAAACCGTACACAACGCCAACGCGGATACGTCCTGAACGAGCTCGTTCTAGCTGTAGCAATTATTGTTATTGCCAGCGGTGCGGGCTTTGTCATCTACAAGACGTTGGCAAAGGATACAGAGACTTCAAGCCAGATAAATGGCATCGTTGACTTTCTTTCAAAATCAAAGGAAACCTTCGGCCTTTCTGGTGGCAATTGGAACTCATTTAGCGCGGCGAATATGATAAAGCTGAACAGGATCCCGAGCCAGTTTACCAAAGACGCAACAAAGATCTACGATGCGAACGGGAATGAAGTGGTCTTTAAGGCGCCGGCTGCGGCTCAAGGGACGGTGAGCTTTTTGATGCGGTCTTCTGAAGAGTGCGCGAAGATCACGCAGGCAGTTGCGGAGCTTTCCTATATTGCAAGTGTCGGCGCATCCGGAAGTGAATCCTCTGTCAAAACGGCAACTACAAAGCTAGATATCGATGCCATGGCCACAGGCTGTGCAGTAGCTAATCGCGTTCTAACTCTGGCCGTTCGCTAATCATCGATACCAGCTCCATGTCTTCGTCCATATTTCACAAAAACAAGGTATCTGACGTACATTTGCGGGGTAATGTCGCTGACGTTCTCGACTGTATTGCCTATGCACCAGGTCCAAGAAAAATTAGCGATGCAGAGGCTTCCCTCTGTATTCGACTAATTGAGCGTTGCCAGACAATCGCGCAACGTGATTTTATGTTCAAGGACGACGGCGTGCATTACCGAGGATACACCGATGATATGTCTGTGGACGGGCGCTGGTATCGGTTGAAGCTGCTGCGCTCGCATCCCCCAAGTTTGGAAGAGCTACCCACGCCTCTGGCCCCGAGCGTTATAAAGACTCTCATGTCTGAGCGCGTCAAGCGCGGTGGCCTGATGCTGATCAGTGGGGCTCCCGGCGCAGGGAAGACAACAACAGGTTCATCAGTGGTGGTTAGCCGCCTCAGACGCTTCGGCGGGGTGGCCTACACGCTAGAGGATCCACCTGAAATGCCGCTCAGTGGGTGGCATGGAGAGGGTATATGCCACCAGGGACAAGTGCCAGCTGGTGGGAACGAGGTTGGCTGGGAAGAGGCCTTTCGCGGCATCTTGCGCAGTCAGCCAGCCGCCTCAACGCCGATGCTGTTTGTGGGAGAACTTCGGGATGGGGGCGCAGTTCGCGCTTGTATACGGGCCGCACAGAATGGATTTCTGGTAATAGCAACTAGCTTTGGGACTCAACTCACGGAAGGTATTACGTCAGTTGCAGAATTAGCCGCTGATCGGAAGGAAAGTACACTTCCTATTGTTTATGCCAACTTAGGAACAGTTCTCAAGGTTGTTGTTCATCAGCAGCTGAGAGCGGGAAGAATATCAGCCAGTATTCTGGCAATACCTGAGGACTCTCCTCAGAGCTCAATGATCCGGAAGGCACTTATTCACGATCTTCGCGGACAAGTTGAATATCAGCAAAATATTATTTTTGCGGCAACGCAAACCTCCCCTGATGGAATAGATCTAATGGAGCATCGCGTATAAATGGGTATCTGGCTTTACTCTGTCTTAGCGGCTGGTGCCACAGCCATTGGCATCACGTTTTCATTCCTATCTTCGCCAATTATAGAAAGGCCAGCAAGTAATGTTTTGCAGCAAGAGGCAGGATCACAGGCAAGAATTACCTTTGAATTTCTTGTTGCTGATTACATAAAGTCAAATCCCAATTTTACTGGGGTGCTTACTATTGCTGATCTACGCACCATCGGAGCATCACGCTCATCATTGCTTAATGGCGCATTTTCGCATGAATGGAGTGCAAAGATAATCCCAGGATCTGCGCCCGAATTCTGCACTCCCGTTCCAAATAGAAACTGGCCAGCATTAATCAAACTAGGTGCAAAATTAGAAAGTCTGACATGCAGTATCCATTGAAAGCTCAGAACGGATTTGCTCTTTATGAAATATTGCTTGCAACGGCTATTCTAGTTCCACTAGGAATGCTTGCGATACAAAAACAAAATACGCAACTGGAAGAAGCCAGAGGCATAACAAACTCTGAAAGAACTCAGGATTTTGGCGAGTTGGCTTTGGCTTATTATAGGGCCAATGCTACTTCCTTACGCTCTGCTATGTCGAATGGCACAGGCGCAGAAAAACTGTGCCGACTTGGGGTCGATGCAAACGCTCCCCAGCCTGAGGCAACTGGCATTCAATCCAATAACTTAACTTTGCATACCTGTGCTATTGATGCTGGATTACTTAAGTGGAAGCAATTCGCGCAGCCCTCATTCCCTGAGTTGAACTTGCATCAACAGCACATGGTTGCAATCTTCAGACGTATATATAACAAATCCGTCAATCCTCCAACTCCGACTGATAATGTTGAGATGTTGATTGTAGGAGCCTCTGGCGCTATTGGCATCCCTAATTACGCACCAAATTCTATTGGTGCCGTTGGCGGCCTTGATTCCCTCATAAGGGATGCGAAGTCTATGGGCGCGTCAGGCGGCGTAATACCCGATGAAGACCGCGTTCTATGTAAATGGATTGATTCGGATCCAACACAAAGGGAAGCTTGCGGTATTCAAGGTGGATGGAAAGTAACACTCTCAGATTTCGTAGGCTCATAACAGATATACATCATGACAACATCAGCAGAACCTAACACGGCAGAAGAATTTCAGAATGCGCTTGATTTTATAAACTCTGGATCCCATCCGATAGATGAATATTTACAGAAGCTAATGGACTTCAGCGAGGTCCTGGAGTTTTCCGACATCTTGTTGGAAAGTGACGGGGAAGTTTGCTTTCGAGTTCCTAGCGGTTGGAGGACCACCGGATATGGCATATTGTCCGATGCCGAGCTGCAGAAAACAATTGGCTGGTTGCGGGGAGCAGACGCAGTTGCTCAACCTGAAATTGCCAGAGGTGATTTGGGACCTCGAAATGAATTGTCGGTTGGTTTAGGTAAGTGGCGCCTTCGATGCACCATATTCACTACAGTTGCGCGTCTTAAAACAAAAGTAATGATCCGCAAACTGCCAGAAAAGATTCCAGACCTAAAGACACTCGGCCTTGGCGTTATTGTTGGCCAATTGGTAAGGGCAACCCGTGGATTAGTCATTGTGAGTGGACCCACGGGAGTTGGAAAGTCAACAACCATGGCCTCCATACTTCAAAAGATGCTTGATACCCGCCCCATCCATGCGGTGACCATAGAGCAGCCTATCGAGTACGTATTGTCACAGGGCAAAGGCTTGGTGAGTCAGCGAGAAGTTGGGTCAGACGTAGATAGCTTCGAGCAGGGGCTAAAAGATGCCATGCGCCAGACACCTGATGCCATTCTAGTTGGGGAGGTCCGCACCCGGGAAGAGGCAGAAGTGGCGTTTCGAGCCACAGAGCATGGGCGCTTTGTGATCTTGAGCACTCACGGCAGAGACGCTGTCTCTGCTATTCAAAAGCTACTTAGTTTTTTCAATGCAGATGAGCAACGAAGTAAGGCTCAAATACTTTCAAACCATCTTGTGTGCGTTATTCAACAATCGTTGATACCAAGCATTAACTCTCACTCTTGGGAATTGGCATATGAATCCTTTTTCAAAGGAGATAAGCCAGAAGTTATAAACATATTGGCTGATCCGGAAAAGCATGACCAACTACGAGCAATGCTTAATTCTGGAAATCTTCAGCACTCAATATCTATGAACAGCATGCTAAAGAGCCTGTTGAAAGATAAGAAGGTCAGTTTGACTGATGCGCTATCCGCGACAATTGATCCAATGGGACTGAAAAATCTTATCGAGCGAGGTGATCAATAATGAATTATAAAATGGTCATTTTGTTCACCCCACTGGTTGTTTTAAATATATCGACTGCACAATCAGCGCCTGTTGTTGTTCAAAAGGGTTCTACTGCACAGTATATTTACATCCCGAGTAGCTCTCTGGAAACAGCCAGTCCTAGTGGGTCCAATAACGGCGCAACTTCTGCAAAGCAGTTCTGTAAGGTATTCGTTACGCAGGACAGGACGATCACCGCTCAGCCTGGCTCGATGTTGGAAGATTCTTATCAAATTGGAGCCATTCTTATTGGAGGCGGATCAGGCGGAAACATTTCTTGGGAAGATCGGGGATACGAGGGGGACAGTCCCCCTGTTTACAACTACGGTTCAGCTGGAGGTGGTGGATCGACTGCTGTATTACATAACGGAGCCCTTATTGCGGCAGCAGCTGGTGCAGATGCACCAACCGGACCAAACGCAACTGGAAACAATGGAGAACGCGTTACATCTCCAGAATTTAAGTTTTCAAGAAATCCGCCAAGCGTAATTCGGGTAGTAATTGGAGCTGGTGGTGCATCTGCAACACCAGAACCAGGTTCTAGAAATTTTAGCATTGGGGGGCTTTACTCGGGTTGGGGCGGCAGAGGATATTATGGTGGAGGATCTGGTGCCTTAGTTAGCTCATCTATTAGTCTACCGGGATATTCTTGGGGCTCTCCCGCTAGGGGTGGATCGGCCTCGATGGGAGGTACAGGTGCAGTTCCGCTAATGGGTACTCCCACATATATAGGGATGGCTGGTAGCTCCATGAATGGTGGAGCAGGAAGCAGTAACAGAAGGGGAGCATCGCCTAGCTTTGGTGCATTGAAGTATGGCCACTTCGTCTATGGCGGCTGGATAAGCACTGATTTTGAGTTTGTTATAGATGGAGCGTATGGAGGATACAACTACACGGCGGGCGTACCAGTATTCAATGGCAATGGAAGCTTCGCCGCCCGAGTGACTAATGGCGTGACAGGAACTAATCCGCCCGACGAAAACAATATGTCTGGTTTTGGCAAGGGTGGCTCAGTATTGGGGAATGTGTCCACCACTGGAACAAGCGGAATCGTGATGCTATATTACAGCGCCCCGATTTGTAATGTAATCTGATTGGGAATTTTTTATGATAAAGACATTGAAATTCTCCGTTCTTTTCCTTGTCGTCTCTTTCTCCTTATCTGTCCGTGCAGACGATATGCCGGTATACGGAACTGCACCAGATGGCACTGCTTGTGTTGACTATCTATCAGAGCGTTGCCCAGCAGGTAGCAAATACGAGTCAGGCGAAGATAACAGTTCTGGTGGGGAGAACGGAGGTATGCCCGTTAAGGGTGTTGCTCCTGATGGAACATCATGCATCAACAATTTCCCCTTCTTCTGTCCACCTGGTAGCACCTATCCTGATGAACTAGGAAAGGACACGGTAAATAGCGGCGGCAATGATGCCCAAACCGATGATGTACCTATCTATGGGACCGCCCCTGATGGCACTGCTTGTGTTGACTATCTATCTGAGCGCTGCCCTGCGGGTAGCACATACGAAGTACCAGAAGCACCCACTACAGCCACTGATTCTGATAGCGGTTATGAAAATGGTTCAATGCCAGTGCATGGAATTGATCCTGATGGGAAGCCATGCGTTAATACATTTCCCTTTTTCTGTCCACCTGGCAGCAAGTATCCGGAGCAACCGAAGCCTGATACCGGCGAAAAGGATGGAGTAGCGACAGCCGAGGATATTGCCAAGGTAGCGCTAGATTACGGGGCCTCAATGCTGACTGGCGACGCAAAGTCTGCTTGCGAGGCGTTACTCTGCCTAGCTGCGGCACTAACTCCACCAGAATGCAGACCATCCCTCACCAAGTATTTTTCCATCGTCCTAAAAACCATTACCCGGACCATTCGCGCGAGAAAAGCATTTCTTGCTTTATGCCCAATTGCAAACGATGACGGAATACCAAAACTGATCGATGATATTGCAAATGGAGCGGGTAGCTGTACGCTGGACGCTCTTAACTCCTCAGCTTATACCGGCGATATTCAAATAATATCCAGTAATCTTCCAGGAGTATGCGAATCTTATTATTCAAACCCACTTATCCAACAGGAGAAGCCCGTATATGTCGGAGTACCAGAAAAGGGGGGATTTTGGACCACGCCGGCCGATTACGAAGACGCCAAGGATAGATACGAGAAAAATCTAAGAGAAAAGGAACAATACGAAAAAGACAAATACGGAGATAGATAATCTACCGTGCAATCCCATTTGCGCCTTCGGGCGCATTTTTTCTATTCATCGTCTTTTCTTTTGTTAACTGTATTTCTTTTTCGGGAACTGAACTACTCTTCAATTTATCGCTGCAGTAGCTAATTCCAAGAATTACAATGATTGTCCATATGATAAATTGACCAATTTTACCAGATAGGAAACCGGCAGACTGTTTTTCCACCTCAATCCTATTCTTCTCTGCTTCGGCGAGTTGCTGTTGATTCAACATCTTCTCCTATAGTTTGCCATTACTAAATATACTTGAAAAATCCATTCATTGCCAGAGCTCTTTGCTCAATTTCCGTACTTATATACCCTGTAGTCGTATTTAATGAAGTATGTCCAAGATTTTCTCTAACTATGTGCAATGGAACAGCTCCATACGATTCGGAGCCATTTACCAAATGAGAGGCATGGGTATGTCTCAACCAATGAGTACTCGCCTTTCTAATTAAGGATGCGGATACTGGATCTTCCGCTTCCATTTCTTTCGCACACGCTTCAAAGTATCTTTTCAAAGTTTTATACAAGCCACTCGGCGATATACTCGATTCTCCATTATTTGATACAATCGGACTACTCGAATTAGTCGGATCGAATGGATTCCTTGGTCGCCCCATTTTTTCAAGCGAATTCATTAATTTATTTATAACGTGCTCTGGCACCGGGACTATTCTTGTTCTACCACCTTTTCCGATAACGCGCTGCAACCAAACTCCCGGACTACGCCCTTCAAAAACATCTGAGCATTTCGCATCTATCATTTCTTGCAGCCGCAGACCAGTGTAATATAACCATGGCAAAGCGATTCCTAGCCATTCGGGATGTTTTATGGAATTTACATTATCTAGGTTTAGCAGCATATATTCTATTTGCTTTAAACTCAATGTTCTCCCTGATCCTATCGACTGTTCCGGCACCACTGGTCGAGATATAGCTCCAAAAGGATTCCCAAACAAATACCCCTGAGCGTTCAACCATACGTAAAGGCTCTTTAAGATTGTCATCGTGTGCCCTCTGGCCTTCGGGCTTAATGACCCTTCAATTGGTCTCCATAATGGTGACCATCGCTGATGGTGCCTCGGACCACACCAGGCCGCTGGTGGATTACTCAGGAATTGCATATATGCGCTGGCATCCTCAACGCTAATTGATGAAATTGCTTTGCCACGCTCTAAAACGGACCACAGTAATAAACGCTCGACCTCCTTTCTGTAAGCACGCTGTGTTGATGATGGTTTACCGCCCTGCCCTTCTCTTTTGCTATGCAGCCAGGCCTCCACAGCCTGATAATCATTTTCAGCATTCAATGCGCAGTAACTTGCAGGCATTCTGAATTTTCCAGCACTACCATCTAAGACCTTTGGAATAATTAATTTCTCCATGGGTCGTATAGCTGTAGCAGGCGTCACAACTTGAGCTAATGCGCTGTCAGAAAGTGACTTGCGCTTAATCATTACGTGCTCTCCAATTTTGATATTCGTGGATAAAGAGTTGGCTAGCATCCATTCAACTATTCGAGATGCTTTTCCAGCGCCCACCCCAGGAATATTCCGATGCCACCCTTCACCACGGGCATTGATGTATTGCGCCAAGCTATAGATGGTCGGGATACCGGCTTCCTCGATCTTTCTTGCCAATGCGGGGCTTAACCAAGCAGACGGGGCATCCTCAGATTTTGGCTCTTGAGCGACTTGATTCTCTAGCCATGTCAGAGCTTGTAGCTGCCTAGCAATAAATCTCTCTCGGCCATTCTTACGAGGTTTCGATAATCCATATACTTCTATATAGGCTTGTAGCTGTTCATCCTCGCTAAAGTCTTCCCAGTTATTTGCAGCAACGAATTCTTCCAGAGTTGGCTGCCGCTCTGAAAGCTCTCGATGGCCTGAGAATTTTTCTAGGTCAAGTCGCCACAACCTAGCCGTGCCGGGCTTGCGTAAGCGTGTTGCTGCTGACGCAAATTCCTCTCGGACCCACTTCATGACACGAGAGACTGCGCGACGGTCTGCGCCATCCCCCTCCAGTGCCATGTATCGATCCCAACTCTCCTTAGCATCGAGGCCCTGGGCAAGCGCACGCATGAACGCAAAGTGCGCGCGAGAGAGCTTCCGCCGTGTTCGCTCAGTTGACATGAGAACCACTCTTCCAAGATTTATAGGAATGATAATTCTTATTATCATCCCATCGAAAAATATCTTTTTTTTCATCCAAATTGCAATCGCCTTGCTGGAAACCGCACCAGACATAGCGCTTCGGGAATCTGAAGACCTTGGGGCATGGATACGCGTGCGTATCCATGCCCCCCCGCCCTCGGAGGCTCTGCCCGCATTTCACCAACCTCGGCCCATCACAACTCACACATGCCTGTATCCCGTAGCAGAGGCTGGAGGGACCCATGTAGCGCCGCCGGCCGCAGCTGGTCGCTGAGCTCGACCAGGACCTGCAGCTGCTCGATGTGGTGGCGACGGCCGCGCAGCGCGCCGGCCTGGTGGACGTGGATCTGCGTGTCTTGGCCAGCTGGCCCAGCACCAGGCGCTGGCCAGGCCCGGGCCGCGCCGCCGGGCTCAGCTGGTCGCTGAGCTCGACCAGGACCTGCAGCTGGTCGATGTGGTGGCCACGGCCGCGCTACGCGCCGGCCTGGAGGACGTGGATCTGCGTGTCTTGGCCAGCTGGCCCAGCACCAGGCGCTGGCCAGGCCCGGGCCGCGCCGCCGGGCTCAGCTGGTCGCTGAGCTCGACCAGGACCTGCAGCTGGTCGATGTGGTGGCCACGGCCGCGCTACGCGCCTGCCTGGACGTGGATCTGCGTGTCTGGGCCAGCAGGCCAGGCCTGGGCCGCGCAGCGGCGCCGCCGGCCGCAGCTGGTCGCTGAGCTCGATCCGGGCCTGCAGCTGCTCGATGTGGTGGCCATGGCCGCGCTACGCGCCGGCCTGGTGGACGTGGATCTGCGTGTCTGGGCCAGCAGGCCAGGCCTGGGCCGCGCAGCGGCGCCGCCGGCCGCAGCTGGTCGCTGAGCTCGATCCGGGCCTGCAGCTGCTCGATGTGGTGGCCATGGCCGCGCTACGCGCCGGCCTGGTGGACGTGGATCTGCATGTCTTGGCCAGCTGGCCCAGCACCAGGCGCTGGCCAGGCCTGGGCGGCGCCGCCGCCGGCCGCAGCTGGTCGATGAGCTCGACCAGGACCTGCAGCTGCTCGATGTAGTGGCCACGGTCGCGCTACGCGCCGGCCTGGTCGTGGATCTGCATGCCTCGGTGCCTCGGCCAGCTGGTCCAGCACCAGGCGCTGGCCAGGCCTGGGCGGCGCCGCCGCCGGCCGCAGCTGGTCGATGAGCTCGACCAGGACCTGCAGCTGCTCGGTGTGTTGGCCACGGCCGCGCTACGCGCCGCCGGCAGGGACCATGCTTGATCAACCTGCAGCTGCTCGATGTGGTGGCGACGGCCGCGCAGCGCGCCGGCCTGGTGGACGTGGATCTGCGTGTCTTGGCCAGCTGGCCCAGCACCAGGTGCTGGCCAGGCCCGGGCGGCGCCGCCGGCAGGGACCATGCTTGATCAACCTGCAGCTGCTCGATGTGGTGGCCACGGCCGCGCTACGCGCCTGCCTGGTGGACGTGGATCTGCATGTCTGGGCCAGCTGGTCCAGCACCAGGTGCTGGCCAGGCCCGGGCGGCGCCGCCGCCGGCCGCAGCTGGTCGATGAGCTCGACCAGGACCTGCAGCTGCTCGATGTGTTGGCCACGGCCGCGCTACGCGCCTGCCTGGTGGACGTGGATCTGCATGTCTTGGCCAGCTGGCCAGCTGGCCCAGCACCAGGCGCTGGCCAGGCCTGGGCGGCGCCGCCGCCGGCCGCAGCTGGTCGATGAGCTCGACCAGGACCTGCAGCTGGTTGATGGGTTGTGGATCTGCATGTCTGGGCCAGCTGGTCCAGCACCAGGCCAGGCCCGGGCCGCGCAGCTGGTCGATGTAGTGGCCACGGTCGCGCTACGCGCCTGCCTGGTGGACGTGGATCTGCATGTCTGGGCCAGCTGGCCCAGCACCAGGTGCTGGCCAGGCCCGGGCGGCGCCGCAGCGCCGCCTGCTGCAGCTGGTCGATGAGCTCGACCAGGACCTGCAGCTGCTCGGTGTGTTGGCCACGGCCGCGCTACGCGCCGCCGGCAGGGACCATGCTTGATCAACCTGCAGCTGGTCGATGTGGTGGCCACGGCCGCGCAGCGGCGCCGCCGGGCGCAGCTGGTCGATGAGTTCGACCAGGACCTGCAGCTGCTCGATGTGTTGGCCACGGCCGCGCTACGCGCCGGCCTGGTCGTGGATCTGCGTGTCTGGGCCAGCTGGCCCAGCACCAGGTGCTGGCCAGGCCTGGGCCGCGCAGCGGCGCCGCCGGGCGCAGCTGGTCGATGAGCTCGACCAGGACCTGCAGCTGCTCGATGTGTTGGCCACGGCCGCGCTACGCGCCGGCCTGGTCGTGGATCTGCATGTCTGGGCCAGCTGGTCCAGCACCAGGTGCTGGCCAGGCCTGGGCCGCGCAGCGGCGCCGCCGGGCGCAGCTGGTCGATGAGCTCGACCAGGACCTGCAGCTGGTCGATGTAGTGGCCACGGTCGCGCTACGCGCCTGCCTGGTGGACGTGGATCTGCATGTCTTGGCCAGCTGGCCCAGCACCAGGTGCTGGCCAGGCCCGGGCGGCGCAGCAGCGCCGCCTGCTGCAGCTGGTCGGTGTGTTGGCCACGGCCGCGCTACGCGCCGCCGGCAGGGACCATGCTTGATCAACCTGCAGCTGGTCGATGTGGTGGCCACGGCCGCGCAGCGGCGCCGCCGGGCGCAGCTGGTCGATGAGTTCGACCAGGACCTGCAGCTGCTCGTTGTGGTGGCCACGGCCGCGCAGCGCGCCGGCCTGGTCGTGGATCTGCGTGTCTGGGCCAGCTGGCCCAGCACCAGGCGCTGGCCAGGCCTGGGCGGCGCCGCCGCCGGGCGCAGCTGGTCGATGAGCTCGACCAGGACCTGCAGCTGGTCGATGTGTTGGCCACGGCCGCGCTACGCGCCGGCCTGGTCGTGGATCTGCATGTCTTGGCCAGCTGGTCCAGCACCAGGTGCTGGCCAGGCCCGGGCGGCGCCGCCGGCAGGGACCATGCTTGATCAACCTACAGCTGGTCGATGTGGTGGCCACGGCCGCGCTACGCGCCTGCCTGGTGGACGTGGATCTGCATGTCTTGGCCAGCTGGCCCAGCACCAGGCGCTGGCCAGGCCTGGGCGGCGCCGCCGCCGGCCGCAGCTGGTCGATGAGCTCGACCAGGACCTGCAGCTGCTCGATGTGGTGGCCACGGCCGCGCTACGCGCCTGCCTGGTGGACGTGGATCTGCATGTCTTGGCCAGTTGGCCCAGCACCAGGCGCTGGCCAGGCCTGGGCGGCGCCGCCGCCGGCCGCAGCTGGTCGATGAGCTCGACCAGGACCTGCAGCTGGTCGATGTGTTGGCCACGGCCGCGCTACGCGCCGCCGGCAGGGACCATGCTTGATCAACCTGCAGCTGGTCGATGTGGTGGCTACGGCCGCGCTACGCGCCGTCACCTCGGCTTTCAATTGTTGGGATGCAGCTCACACCACACCCGATGTAGCGTCAAAATGCACAAGCTCACAGGAAGAGCGACAACGGCAACCCAAGCAAAGGCCTCAACCATGCCGAATGCAGCCGTGGACAAACCTGCATCGATTTTTGCGACATTTGATGGTGCGCCAGTTGGTATTTCCGGCAAGTTAGAAACCACCAACATCATTGCCCCTGATGCCACCAGTAAAAGACCCAAAAATTTGGCTGCAACGTAAAACGTCCTAAGAAGTCGCTTTTTTGGACCTTCTCTAAGAAGAAGGGTCATGAAAATCGCCAGCACCAAAGCAGCCGCTCCGCATCCCAGCGCCCAGGGCGGAAGTGTGAAGGCCTGAATGCCGTAGAACACAACCGCCACCAGTGCTGCGAGCGTAGCCAATAAGACAGGCACCAGCGTCCACGCGCCCCAGATCAGTACCGCACCGAAAGCAATTACCTTCGCATTGTTCTTCATGGTCATGTCTTCTTTTCTGATCATTTGGGAATTCACTACAATTCACTGGCCCTCGGCCACGCGCTCCTAGCTCTGCTCCTTTCGACGCTCGTATTCCTGACGCTCTAAGTCAGCACTCTGAATTCTCTTAACTACTCGGTGGATATTTTGCCGCGAACATTTCATATCTCTTGCTATAACTGCCATAGGAACACCATTTACCAAATACTTAAAAGCAGCCTCTTGGTTTGCTTTGAGAACCCTTGCATAACCTGCAGCTTTCTGAAATTGCGCTTCCGTCATTAATGGCATGTATCGCCTCAATTGATATTGACCGACGCAATGCACGCATCGAGTTCAAAATCCTTACCAGGCCCCACAACGCCTTGCATAAATGCGGCCAGGTTCAAAGCTTGTTCGCCCTTGGTCCCATAGGCACCATCTCTTATTCCCTCCAAAAGAGACTGCGTAAAACGATCTGGCATCGACAGTCGCCCTTCCCGATAATAGGCGCGAAGGCGACCTTCCATGGCTTGCCTCTCTACATCAGAGAGCACATCAAGTGCGTCTTGAGGACTCAATGCTTCAGGCTTTGATGAAGTATTAATCTTCTCCGAAGAATCCGACAATTCAACAGAACCAGGAGGTTGAGCACCAAAACTCTTGAACAACGATGCTGCCCCCGGTTCCTGATGCTTCTTTGAAGGGGGAGTCGCAACGGATGTAGATGATCCAGCGGCACTAGAAGAATTATTTGGTTGATCTTTCTTTGGCTTAGCCGGAGGCTTGACTTTGTCTTTTCCTTCTTTTGCAATCTGGCGAACATCCTTTTTTCCGCCAGAGGCACGTATCAGGTCCACCGTCGCTTTTGCTTCGGCAGGATCGCGCTTCTCGATCTGCCTGACAACCCCAATTACTTCCTTGTCTGCAGTCAGATTCTCACTGATCAGCTTAGACGCTTCGGGACCCAAATCCAGGACAGCCATCACTTTAGAAAGCCATGCCTTGGGTTTGTTATATTGAGCAAGCAACGCTTTCGTGTCACCATTTAAAGCATCTAGATCACGTTTGACGCGTTGCGCTTCCTCACGCTGTGTCAAGTTCTTCCGATGGATATTTTCTGCTCGCTGAGCAGCTATGGCCTCTTCTTCGCTCATATCAAAAATTCTCGATGGAATTTTAGTGATATTCGCAATACGAGCAGCTCGAATCCTACGCTCGCCCGCCACCAACCAATATCCACCTTCCTCGCGAAAGCGAAGCACGACCGGCTGCAGCCAAGCCTTTTTCAGATCCTTCCCTAGATCTTCCAGCGTCTGAGTTTCGTCCTCGAATTCTTCGCGGTCCTGTTTGAGAATGTGAATACTGTCAATATCTACGACTTGGTATTCGCCTTGATCGCCCTCACCAAAGCCAGCGTTTAGGGCATTTGCCAAACTACTTATGTTATTAGTCATATTATTACAATTACTCCATCACTTTTGATATTACCAATTGGCACGCTGTGCGCCATTCTGCAGCAGCTTTACCGTGCGATTCGCCACGAACGTTCTCCCAAACTGGAATGCGCTTTTCCACAGCGTTACGGACAGCTGCGCGCTCAGGCAAACTGGCTGGCAGCATCGAATCACCTACTGCAGCGCGCAGTTCGTCCAACTGTGCAACCTCGGCACGGCGACGCATATTTGTTTTGGTAGGCAAAACCCCAAGGTAAGACAATTTACGGCCTGCCTTTCGTGCTTCCTTACGCGCATCTGCAATTGTGTGGAGCAGCTTTTCAACGCCATGGGTTTCATAGAGCCCCATAGATACAGGGGTAACCACATAATCAGCAGAATTCAACGACGCTGCCAAATGAGTGCCCGCGCCAGGCGGTGTGTCTATCACGCATAGGTCATAGTCGGCCGCCAGCGTGGCAAGGTTTATCCGAGGACGATCATAGATACCGTCAGCCGTGACGGCACCAGCTGCGGTCATCGCTCCATCAGTTCGAATGATTGCAAGGTTTGGCCCCAAGACTTCTGGCAGGAGCCCCTGCACTGAATCTCCATACAACTTGGACGCTGTCAGCGTTCCAGGAGGTGATCCCTCAGGTGCTGAAAACGAGACGCCCAAGCTGCCTTGAGGATCCATATCTACAAGCAACACACGCAGCTTTAGCAGCTGCGCCGCATAGCCAAGATGAACGGCAAAGGTCGTCTTGCCGACCCCACCTTTTCGGTTTGCGATCACCAGCGTCTTCATGTTTCGCCCTTCTTCTCTTCAAGTTGGAGACCAAATTATGAGTTCTGGCGCAGCAGCTGTCAATGTTTTTTCGCTCCCGGAAATAAACATTGACAGTTTTGCTATGGACGCGACGCTGCTAGCCGACGAGCTGCTGCCAGATGTGGTCGATCATGATGGCCACGTTCGCATCAAGCTCGTCACGGTCCATGGTACGTTTGCCGTACAGCAGCATCTGGGCCATCACGTCATCCATCACGCCGACGCGCTGCGCGTGAGCCGCCGCCAATTTCCCCTCTGCCACAGGCTCGCTCGCGTCCTCATGCACCCGAGCATGCACTCGTTGCAACTGATTGAATGTATACGTCATGGCTACACCTGGCTGCGCTCATTGTTTGGGATGCCACACAGCAACGCGTCGAGTACATCACGATCCTCCTGGTCGAGCACATCACCGTCGATTGTGTCTTGGCCATGAATG
>NZ_LWCN01000003.1:0-1014921 GCF_001622915.1 Delftia sp. GW456-R20
ACCACATGGCGGAACGCACTTCCGACTTCGTCAAGGAAGCACGACAAAGCGTCGCCGAAAAGACCTCCGATCTGGTCGTGACCGCCATGGGCTTCATCGGCGTTCCCTACCGCCGCGGCGGCAACAGTGCCGAGACCGGCTTCGACTGCAGCGGCTTCGTCCGCGCCATCTACTCCGAAACCCTGGGCAAGGTCCTGCCGCGCCGCGCTGACCAGCAGGCACAGGCCACGGAAAAAATCGACAAGAACGAACTCAAGCCCGGTGATCTGGTGTTCTTCAACACCATGCGCCGCACCTTCAGCCATGTCGGCATCTATGTCGGCGACGGCAACTTCATCCATGCACCGCGCACCGGTGCGCAGGTTCGCGTGGAAAGCATGCAAAGCGCGTACTGGGCTCGCCGCTTCGATGGAGCCCGCCGCGTGCAGGACGCCGACGGCCTGGGCCTTGACGCCAGCAAGGCCGCTCTGGCCCTGCAGATGCAGGCAAGCCAGCTGCAGTGATCGCAGCGTCTTTTGCGCCAATCCACAAACGCCTGCACATGCAGGCGTTTTGTTTTTCAGGGCCCTGCTCTGGCTTCGTCCCAGGTTGAGATGCTGTCCGACAGGGCCACCCGGTGCCGGGCCCTAGAGTCGCGGCATGGAAGCTTCAGTTCGGAGAAAAGCATGATGTCCTTGATTGGTACCCTCATCGTTGGCCTGGTCGTTGGCTTGCTGGCGCGGGCACTCAAACCCGGCGATGACAGCCTTGGCTGGATCATGACCATCCTGCTCGGCGTGGCAGGATCGTTTCTTGCCAGCTACGTCGGTGTCGCCATGGGCTGGTACGAGGCCGGGCAACCCGCCGGCTGGATCGCCTCCATCGTGGGCGCCGTCGTCATCCTCTTCATCTACAGTCTGGTGCGCAGCAAGAGCGCACGCTGACCACCCTGCGCGCCAGCCGCATCCGCCGGCTGGCGCATTTTCCTGATCGACATCTGCCCCGTCTTCACTGGCACGCATGATCTTTCGCACATCGGACAAAACCCCTCCCCCTCCACCACCGCGCCAAGATGTGGCGCAAGCGGCCGAGAGCGCGCGCAAGTTGCTGCACCGGCGTGCACTGGTCGGCGCAGCAGCCAGCAGCCTGCCCATTCCGGGCCTGGACTGGCTGGTGGATGCGGCCCTGCTGGCGCGGCTGCTGCCACGCATCAACCGCGAATTCGGCCTCACGCCCGAACAGTTGGACAAGCTGGAACCCGGCAAGCGCGAGCAGGTGCAAAAGGCCGTGGCCATGGTGGGCTCGGTGCTGATCGGCAAGCTGATCACGCGCGACATGGTGGTGCGCCTGGCGCGCGCGGCCGGCATGCGCATGACGGCCACGCAGGCCGCCAAGTACGTGCCGCTGGCAGGCCAGGCCGCAGCGGCAGCGCTGGGCTATGCCACGCTGCGCTATCTGGGCGAGCGCCATATCCAGGACTGCATTCGTGTGGTCGAGCACGCAGAACTCGACATTCCCTCGCGGCTGGATCGCACGGCGCGCAAGGTCGAGCAGACAGGTCAGCAATTGGAAAAGGCCAACAAGGCCGACAAGGTTGGCAAGGCCGACAGGACAGACAAGGACGGGCGCGAGGCCGAGCCCACCCCCGAGCCTTCCGGCAAGCGCTCGCGCTTCTGGCGCCAGCCCGATCGCGGCCCCTGGGGCCGCTCCCAGTAGACGGCTATCAGCCCAGGTCCGACGCCTGGTGGCGCTCGGGCACCTGGGTGGCTTCATCTCCCCAGGTACGATTCACGCGGCGGCCGCGCAGCACGGCCGGCCTTTGGGCAATTTCCATGGCCCAGCGCATGACATGCGTGTATTCATGGGCTGACAGGAACTCGGCCGCGCCATACACCTCGTTGAGCACCAGAGCCCCATACCAGGGCCAGATGGCGATATCGGCAATGCTGTAGTTCGCCCCTGCAATGAACGGGTGCAGGGCCAGCTGGCGATCAAGCACATCGAGCTGACGCTTGGTCTCCATGGTGAAGCGGTTGATGGGGTACTCGAACTTCTCGGGCGCATAGGCATAGAAATGCCCGAAACCGCCGCCAAGGTAAGGTGCCGACCCCATCTGCCAGAACAGCCAGTTCAGCGTCTCGGTGCGCGCAGCGGGCTCGGCAGGCAGCAGCGCACCAAACTTCTCGGCCAGGTACAGCAGGATGGAGCCTGACTCGAACACGCGCACCGGCGGCTCGACGCTGCGGTCCACCAGCGCCGGGATCTTGGAATTGGGATTGACCTCGACAAAGCCGCTGGAGAACTGGTCGCCTTCGCCGATGCGGATCAGCCACGCGTCGTACTCCGCGCCGGCATGGCCCAGCGCCAGCAGCTCCTCCAGCATGATGGTGACCTTCACGCCGTTGGGCGTGGCCAGCGAATACAGCTGCAGCGGCTGCTGCCCCACCGGCAATGCCTTGTCATGGGTGGGACCGGCGACCGGGCGGTTGATGTTGGCAAAGGTGCCGCCCGAAGGCGCTGGCTGCCATACGGCAGGCGGGACATAGGTGGAGCTGTCGGTCATGCAGGGTTCCTGTGGTTCGCGGGCTGGGGAGAGGTGCCCGGCTGAAGGCGATTGTCCCGTCACCGGCGCGCTCTTGCCGGCGTGCACGGAACGCCGCCACGGCGCCCGGGGATTTGCCACAATCGCGGCATGACTGCCGCCCCCACCTCCGCCCGCCAGTTCTGGCTCATGAAGAACGAGCCCGACGAATTCTCCATAGACCACGCGCTGGCCGCGCCGCAGGCCACCATCGCCTGGGACGGTGTGCGCAACTACCAGGCGCGCAACTTCATACGCGATGCCATGCAGGTGGGCGATGGGGTGCTGTATTGGCACTCCAGTTGCGCCGAGCCCGGCATCTACGGCATCGCCCGCATTGCAGGCAACCTGCGCGTCGATGCCTCGCAGTTCGACCCGCGCAGTCCCTACTACGACCCCAAGTCCTCGCCCGACAAGCCACGCTGGCTCACGCTGGACGTGCAGGCGCTGCGCAAGACACGCACGCTGCAGATCGCCGAGCTGCGCGAGCATCCCGAGCTTGCCGACATGCGTGTACTGCAAAAGGGCAACCGCCTGTCGATCACGCCGGTCACGCCCGAGGAATGGGCCTTCATCGAAGGCCTGCTCCAACCCGCCTGACCTGCCGACCCGCCCCGCCCCGCCGCGGGCTGCTTTCTTACAAGCAAGAAGCTTCTCTCCTGCACGCCGGACATGCACCGGCCGCTATGCTTTTGGGCATTTGCGAACCTGGATTTCGCATGCTGGAGGGAGAATCTTCGTGCGTTGGCGAAAAGCAAAAGCAAAAACACCCCCTGGAACTCCCAAGAGCGGCATGGCCGCTGCGCCCGGTCGCCTGCGTCTGGCGCTGCGCGACGCCATCGCCGCCTCCCTGGGTGCGATGCTGGCCTGGGAGCTGTCCCACTATCTGCTCGGCCACCCCAAACCCGTCTTTGCCGCCGTCACCGCCCTGGTCTGCCTGGCGCCCGGCCTGCCCAGCCACCTCAAGCAGACCTGGGGCCTGGTGCTGGGCTGCGCCATCGGCATCATCGTCGGCGAACTGGCCTGGCTGCTGCCCGACACCATTCCGCTGCTGCGGCTGAGTCTGGCCTCGCTGGTCGCCCTGTCTCTGGCCGCCATGCTCGGGCAGCCGCCGGTCGTCCCGATACAGGCGGGCGTCTCCGTCGTGCTGGTGCTGAGCATGGGGCCGAGCGCCGCGGGCGAGACGCGGCTGGTTGACGTACTGGTGGGCGCCGGTGTCGGCCTGATGTTCAGCCAGGTGATCTTCACGGCCAATCCGCTGCGCGCCGTGTCGCGCTCGGCAAGCGCCTTGCTGGGCCAGCTGGCCGAGGGGCTGGAAGCCACCCTGCGCGCCACCGCCACCCACGACACGCCCGATGCCACCGTCGCGCTGGGCCAGCTCACGCGCAGCAGCGATGCGCTGAGCGCACTGCGCGCAGCCATGGTGGAGGCGCAAAGCGCCAGCCGCTGGTCCCTGCGCGGCCGCCTGGGTGGCGCGGGGCTGCAGACCATCACCGGGCGCTATGACCGCCACGCCGTGCGCCTGTATGCCAGCGCACTGCTGCTGGGCGAAAGCCTGGTGCGCGGCATGTCGCATGACAGTGGCCTCATGCCGCGCGCCATCGTGCTGCACTGTGAATGGCTGGTCGATGCCTGCCGCCAGCTGTCCGCCAACGGCAACGTGGTGGCCCTGCAGCCCGATGACGCCCTGGCCGAACTGGCCGCCTCCGCTCCCCAGGCACCCGCCCAGCCGGTACCCCAGGCCTGGCTGCCCGCGCTGGACCATGCGCAGCAGATGGAAGAGGCCCTGAAGGCGTTGATAGGCTCGCGCGACGCGTGATTCAGACTGCAGCGCGCCCGCGCGGCGCTGCATCCGCACCGCTGATGCGCCCGATCGCGCCGGCCAGCCACCAGCCGATGGCGCACATGGCCGCCGTCACCACCCAGGTCCACTGCCATCCGCCCGCCTGCACGGCCACGGCCGCCACCAGAGGCGGGCCTGCAAACTGCCCCACGCTGGACCATTGCTGCATGAAACCCACCGTGGTCGATACCGTGGACTCATCGGGGGCCAGCCGCACCGCCATGGAAAACAGCGTGCCCGGAATCAGCCCGCCCGCCGCCGAAAACAACACCACCGCCACAAAGCGCAGCCACAACGGCGCCAGCGGTTGCCCCTGCCATTGCAGATAGGCCAGCAGCGCACACGCCGCCATGCAGCCAAAGCCCAGGCGCAAGGCGCGCGTGGCGCTCCAGCCGCCTTGGAGCAAACGGCCCGAGGCCACGTTGCCCACCATGTTGGCCAGCGCCACCACGGCCGTCAGCGTCCCCGACAATGCGGCGCCCAGGCCCGCCTCGGCGTAGACCGTGGGGAGAAAGCCGATGACGGCCATCCACTGCCCTGAATACACGGCAAAGGCCACAGCCACGCACCAGGGTCCGGGGCTGCGCAGGGTCAACGCCAGGCGAGGACGCCAGCCACCGCCCGCCACCGACGCGCCAAGGGGCACCGGCCTGTCTGCCGGCACGCCACACCAGACGGCGACCCATGCGAGTGCCGAGATCAGCCCCAACAGCAACCACCATGCGGGCCAGGATGCCCAGGCCATCACCCACGGCCCCAGCAGCAAGCCGATGGCACTGCCCAGCGGCATATAGGTGCCCCACCAGCCCATGCGCGCGCTCAGATCGCTTGGCGCCACGCAGCGCCGGATCAGACCCGGCCCCGGCATGGCCACCAGCAAAAAGCCCAACCCCTCCACGGCACGCAAGGCCAGCAGCGCTGCAAACCCCGTAGCGGTGGCGCCCAGGGCGCTGGCACCCGCCATCAGCAGCAGGCCTGCCAGCATGCTGCGCCGCAGCCCCCAGCGGTCTGCACCCAGACCCACCACCAGGCCCAGCACCATGCCGGCCACCTGCACGGTGGAAAGCAGAAAGCCGGCCTGCAGCAGGGACAGGCCCAATTGCTGCTGCAGCACGGGCACAGCCGGCGGCAGCTTGCCTACATGCAGAGCCGCGCTGACGCCGGCCGCCACGACGATCCATGAGGGATGCACCCCCTGCTTCGTTGTTTTCACTGGATGCTGTCTCCCGGGGGCGCATGCCATGCGCCCTGTCGCTGATGTGTGAAGTATCGAAAGCATAGGCCAAGCGGCGCCTGCAAACAGCACTCTTCTTACCCGCCGACCCGTCTGTATGGAGGCACACTGAAGGCTTGGATCAACTCCCGAGGCCTTGCGCATGCGCTCATCACTAGATTTCAGCTCCTGGTCTTCGCTGCTGTCCACGGTGTTGGGCCTGCTGCTGGTCACCTGCCTGATGATGGGCATTCGCCTGCTGTTCATGCAGACCGTGCAAAAGCGGCGCGAGCGTGAGAACCGCCAGATCAATGAACGCCTGAAGTCGCTTATCGCCGCCTACAAGACGCTGGGCGGCTCTTTCACGGGCACGCTGCATGTGAATCCCCTGCACCTGCGCGATCTGCGCAGGCCCGCCGCCGACGACGCCGATGCCGCTGCACCACCGGCTTTTGGCAGCGAGCGCCAACGGCGCATTCGCGATGCGGTCGAAGCCGCGCTGTCCGATGTCATCTTGCTCGGGACGCAAGACCAGGTGCGCATGGCCGCCCAAGCGGCCCAGGACATGGTGGCAGGCCAGCCTGTCGAGACTGCGGCACTCGTCACTTCGCTGCGCGCCTTCATCCGCGAAGCGCTGGATCTGGAGCCGATCCCCGACAGCCTGCGCGTTCCCAACCAGGGCCCCACGCGTCCGGGCGGGGCGCGCAAAGGTGGCGCGGAATCCGGCGCTTCAAGCAAGGGCGGTGGCGGCGGCGCAGGAATGGGCGCCGCAGGCATGGGCGGCCTGGGCATGGGAGCAGGCCTTGGCGTCGGCGTTCACCATGGAGACGATGGCACGCCCCCACCATGAACCCCTGCCGTACCGGGTCGAACCGCAAGCCACTGGGACGCCGGCCCGCTTGCCGGGCAAACCTGACACTCGCCAGAAACAGCCAAGCCTGCGAGGTACCAGATGGCACCTCGCAGGCCTCGCATGCCGGGCAGCAGCCGCCTGCTTGCCCGTCCTCCCCCACCAATTCCTGTCAGACCATCACCACGTCACAGCCGCAGCTTGGCCGTTGCCAGCAGCAAACCAAACCCAACCAACATGCCGCCAAAGGCCCTGTCTATCCAATGCCGCACGGCCAGCAGCCGCGCACGCACCCGCTGGGCAGAAAAGCACAGCGCCACAATGCAGAACCACGCCACATGGGCCAGCGAGATGAATCCGCCATATGCCAGCTGCGTGGCCAGCGGCGTGTCCTGTCCCACGATCTGCAGGAACAGGCTGACCACGAACACCGTGGTCTTGGGATTGAGCGCATTCGTCAGAAAGCCCGTGCGCAGTGCCGCCATGTCGGAGAGCGCGGCCACGGGCTGACTGGGCAAATCGCCCTCCGGGCGGCTGCGCAGCATGGTCACGCCCAGATAGATCAGATAGGCTGCACCCAGCAGCTTGACCACGTCGAACAACCAGGTGGACTGCTGCATGAGCAGTCCGACCCCGAGCAAGGTATAGCCGACATGGACCAGCACCCCCAGGCCAATGCCCAGCGCCGTGAGCAGGCCCGCGCGGCGCGAGCGCAGCAGGCTGTTGCGTGTGACCATGGCGAAATCCGCCCCTGGGCTGATGACGGCCAGCAAGGTAATGGTGACTACAGCTATCCATTCGGTCATCGGTTATCCATTCGATTCAATGCAACGCGCCGGATAGTATTGGCCTTCCATGAAAATTCATAACGATGTTTTCTGACACAGTTGGTGAACTCAACTCACATACCCCGAGCAAGCGACTGCCGTCGCTGCAGGCCTTGCGTTGCTTCGAAGCGGCCGCCCGGCGGGAGAACTTCAGCAAGGCGGCAGAAGAGTTGCACCTGACCCATGGCGCCATCAGCCGGGCCGTGCGCCTGCTGGAGGACGATCTGGGCGTGACCCTGTTTGACCGCCGCAGTCGCCGCGTCTTCCTGACCGAGGCGGGCCGCCACCTGGCCCAGGCCGTGCACGAAGGCCTGGAGCGCATGCGCCAGGCCACGCAGGAGTTGCGCTCGCGCGCGCAGCAGGCGCGCCGCTGGGTGCTGTCCTGCGAGCCCACCTTGCTCATGCGCTGGCTGATCCCGCGCTGGCCGCAGTTCCAGGAACAACACCCGGAGTTGCAGCTGCACCTGATGGCGGGCGGCGGGCCTTTCTCTTTCGCGGACGGCATCGATCTGGCCATACGACGCGATGACTTCTCTCCGCCAGCGGGCTGTCATGCGGAGACCCTGTTTGCCGAGCGCATAGGCCCGGTCTGCCGGCCCGAGCGGCTGGCGCAGTGGTGCACGCGCTCCGACGAGGGGCATGCCACCGGGCTGCGCCCGGAGGCACCCTTGCTGCAAAGCCGCACCCGCCCCGGGGCCTGGTCCACCTGGGCAGAGCACAGCGGCCAGCCGCCGCCGTCGGGATCCCAGCTGCAGTTCGACCATTTCTATTTCAGCCTGCAGGCCGCCGTGGCAGGCATGGGACTGGCCATCGGACCCTGGCAACTGGTGCGCGACGACATCGCCAACGGCGTGCTGGCAGCGCCCATGGGCTTTGTCGAGGACGGTTCGCGCTACTGCCTGCTGTCCCCCGCTCCGCCCACGCCAGATGGCGTGCACGACCAATTGCTGCAGTGGCTGCGCGCCCAGGCCTGAACAGGTCTGCCACCTTTGCCGTGCCTGTGTCTGGACCGGTGTCTGGGCTGATGCCTGTGTCCTTATCTGCGTCTCACAAAGCAGAAAGGCAGCCGAAGCTGCCTTTCTGTTCTTGCCAGGCCTGAACGCCCGGCCTTGCGCTTACTTGCGCTGCGGCGGCAGGTCCGTGCAGGAGCCGTGCGCCACCTCGGCCGCCATGCCCAGGCTTTCGCCCAGCGTGGGGTGGGGATGGATGGTCTTGCCGATATCCACGGCGTCGGCACCCATTTCGATGGCCAGCGCAATCTCGCCGATCATGTCGCCCGCGTGTGTGCCGACGATGCCGCCACCCAGGATGCGGCCATGGCCGTGCGCCTCGGGGCTGTCATCGAACAGCAGCTTGGTGACGCCTTCGTCGCGACCATTGGCAATGGCGCGGCCCGAAGCCGTCCAGGGAAACACACCCTTTTTGACCTTGATGCCCTGGGCCTTGGCCTGGTCCTCGGTCAGACCCACCCACGCCACTTCCGGGTCGGTGTAGGCCACGCTGGGGATCACGCGGGCATTGAAGGCGCTGGCAGCCAGCTCCTTGTTGCCCTGCAGTTCACCGGCGATGACTTCGGCGGCCACATGGGCCTCGTGCACAGCCTTGTGCGCCAGCATGGGCTGGCCCACCACGTCGCCGATGGCGAAGATGTGGGGCACATTGGTGCGCATCTGGATATCGACTTCGATGAAACCGCGGTCCGTGACGGCCACGCCGGCCTTCTCGGCAGCGATCTTCTTGCCGTTGGGTGTGCGGCCCACGGCCTGCAGCACCAGGTCGTAGACCTGGGGCTCGGGCACGGTGATGCCGTCCTTGGCAGGCGCAAAGCTGACCTTGATGCCTTCGGGCGTGGCTTCGGCACCCACGGTCTTGGTGTTGACCATGATGTTGTCGAAGCGCGGCGCGTTCATCTTCTGCCAGACCTTGACCAGGTCGCGGTCGGCGCCCTGCATGAGGCCGTCCATCATCTCCACCACGTCCAGGCGTGCGCCCAGCGTGGAGTAGACGGTGCCCATTTCCAGGCCGATGATGCCGCCGCCCAGGATCAGCATGCGTTTGGGCACGCTGGCCAGGTCCAGCGCACCGGTGGAGTCCACCACGCGCGGGTCCTTGGGCATGAAGGGCAGGTGCACGGCCTGGCTGCCGGCGGCAATGATGGCGCGCTTGAACTGCACGATCTTCTTGCTGCCGGTCTTTTCCTGGCCATCGCCCGTGGTCTCTTCCACTTCCAGGTGGTTGGCGCCGACGAAATTGCCGTAGCCGCGCACCACGGTGACCTTGCGCATCTTGGCCATCTGGCCCAGGCCGCCGGTCAGCTTGCCGATGACTTTGTCCTTGTGCCCGCGCAGCTGGTCGATGTTGACCTCGGGCGCACCAAACTTGACGCCGGCCACCTCCAGGTGCTTGACCTCGTCCACCACGGCGGCCACGTGCAGCAGCGCCTTGGACGGGATGCAGCCCACGTTCAGGCAGACGCCGCCCAGGCTCTTGTAGCGCTCGACGATGACCACATTCAGGCCCAGATCGGCCGCACGGAAGGCTGCCGAGTAGCCGCCAGGACCGCCGCCGAGCACGACCACGTCGCAGTCGTAATCGGCCGCGCCACCGGCATAGCTGGCTGCGGCCGGAGCGGGAGCCGATGCTGCGGGCGCTGCAGCGGCAGGCGCCGGAGCCGCCGCTGCAGGGGCCGGTGCTGCCGCCTGGGGTGCGGCGGCCGCTTCGCCAGCGGCCTCCAGCGTCAGGATCAGGCCGCCTTCGGCGATCTTGTCGCCGATCTTGACCTTGAGTTCCTTGACCACGCCGGCATGGCTGGAGGGGATCTCCATGGAGGCCTTGTCGGACTCCACGGTGATCAGGGACTGGTCCTTGGCGACGGTGTCACCGGGCTGGACCAGCAGTTCGATCACGCCCACTTCGGCGAAGTCGCCGATGTCGGGCACCTTGATGTCGATGATTGCCATGTGTCGGGCCTCCGTTTACAGCAGGATGCGGCGGTAGTCCGCCAGCACTTGGCCCAGGAAGGCATTGAAGCGCGCGGCCGAGGCACCGTCGATGACACGGTGGTCATAGGACAGCGACAGCGGCAGCGTCAGGCGCGGCACGAATTGCTTGCCATCCCACACCGGCTTCATCTGGCCCTTGGACAGGCCGAGGATGGCCACTTCAGGGGCGTTGATGATGGGAGTGAAGTTCGTGCCACCGATGCCGCCCAGCGACGAGATCGAGAAGCAGCCACCCTGCATGTCGGCAGCGCCCAGCTTGCCGTCGCGGGCCTTCTTGGCCAGCTCGCCCATTTCCTGGCTGATCTGCAGGATGCCCTTCTTGTCGGCATCGCGCAGCACGGGGACCACCAGGCCGTTGGGCGTGTCGGCCGCAAAGCCGACGTGGAAGTACTGCTTGTAGACCAGGGTGTCGCCGTCCAGCGAGGCATTGAACTCGGGGAACTTCTTGAGGGCCGCAACCACCGCCTTGATCACGAAGGCCAGCATGGTCACCTTGACGCCGCTCTTCTCGTTCTCCTTGTTGGTGGAGACACGGAAGGCTTCCAGGTCGGTGATGTCGGCCTCGTCATTGTTGGTGACGTGCGGGATCATGACCCAGTTGCGCGACAGGTTGGCGCCGCTGATCTTCTTGATGCGCGACAGGTCCTTGCGCTCGACCGGGCCGAACTTGGCGAAGTCCACCTTGGGCCAAGGCAGCAGGTCCAGACCTGCGCCGCCGCCGGAGCCACCCTTGGGAGCGGTCGCGGCCTGGGCCTTGGTCTGCACGGCGCCCGCCATGACGGACTTGGTGAAAGCCTGGATGTCGTCGGCCGTGATGCGGCCCTTGTTGCCCGAGCCCTTGACCTCGTCCAGCGGCACACCCAGCTCGCGGGCGAACTTGCGTACCGAGGGCGACGCGTGGGGCAGCTTGCCCGTGGGCGCCACGGTGGGGTTGTGCGCAGGTGCAGCGGCGGGAGCCGATGCTGCAGCGGCAGCCACCGGAGCTGCAGCGGCCGGTGCAGGGGCTGCTGCAGCAGGTGCCGGGGCCGCAGCCTGGGCTGCAGGCGCGGCAGCGCCCTGCACGCTCATCTGGCCGACCACGTCGCCCACGTTGACCGTGTCACCGATCTTGAGCGTCAGCGCCGTGATGGTGCCGGCCGCTGGCGACGGGATTTCCATCGAGGCCTTGTCGGACTCGACGGTGAACAGCGATTGCTCGGCCGTCACGGTGTCACCGACCTTGACCAGCATCTCGATCACGGCCACGTCCTTGAAGTCGCCAATGTCGGGAATCTTGATGTCGATCTGCGTGGCGGCGCCCGAGGCCGCAGGCGCGGCAGCGGGAGCAGCGGCCGGTGCAGGCGCAGCCACCGGGGCCGGGGCTGCAGCGGCGGGGGCCGGTGCGGCGGCTGCAGGTGCCGGGGCAGCGGCTTCCGCCGACTCGACCACGGCAATGATGCTGCCCTGCTTGACCTTGTCGCCCATGTTGACGCGCAGCTCCTTGAGCACGCCAGCGTGGCTGGAGGGGATCTCCATGGAGGCCTTGTCGGACTCCACGGTGATCAGCGATTGCTCGGCCTTGATCTGATCGCCGGCCTTGACCAGCACTTCGATCACAGCAACTTCGTCGAAATCACCGATATCGGGGACTTGAATTTCTACCAATGCCATATGTGTCTCCCGTTCTTACTCAAGCGTGCAGCGGGTTGATCTTGTCGGCCTTGATGCCGTACTTGGCTATCGCTTCGGCCACGGTGGTGGCGTTGATCTTGCCTTCTTCGGCCAGCGCGCGCAGTGCGGCAACCACGATGTAGTGGCGATCCACTTCGAAGTGCTCGCGCAGCTTGCGGCGGAAGTCCGAACGGCCGAAGCCGTCGGTGCCCAGCACCTTGTAGGTGCGGCCCTTGGGCATGTAGGGGCGGATCTGCTCGGCGTAGGCCTTCATGTAGTCGGTGGACGCGATCACCGGGCCATTGTGCGACTGCAGCTGCTGCGTGACGAAGGGCACCTTCTGGGTGTCCAGCGGATGCAGCAGGTTCCAGCGGTCGGCGTCCTGGCCGTCGCGGGTGAGCTCGTTGAAGCTCGGGCAGCTCCACACGTCGGCGGCAATGCCCCAGTCGGCCAGCAGCAGTTCCTGGGCGAAGAAGGATTCGCGCAGGATGGTGCCCGAACCCAGCAGTTGCACGCGCAGGCCGCTTTCAGGCACCTTCTGGCCGGGCTTGCACAGGTACATGCCCTTGATGATCTGCTGCTCGGTGCCGGGCGTGAGGCCGGGCATGGCGTAGTTCTCGTTGAGCAGCGTGATGTAGTAGAAGACGTTTTCCTGGTTCTGCACCATGCGGCGCAGGCCGTCCTGCATGATCACGGCGACTTCGTGGGCGAAGGTCGGGTCGTAGCTCACGCAGTTGGGAATGGTGTTGGCCAGGATGTGGCTGTGGCCGTCTTCGTGCTGCAGGCCTTCGCCGTTCAGCGTGGTGCGGCCCGAAGTGCCGCCCAGCAGGAAACCGCGCGCCTGCATGTCTCCGGCCGCCCAGGCCAGGTCACCGATGCGCTGGAAGCCGAACATCGAGTAGTACACGTAGAACGGGATCATGATCCGGTTGCTCGTGCTGTAGCTCGTGGCTGCCGCGATCCAGCTGCTCATGCCGCCGGCTTCGTTGATGCCTTCCTGCAGGATCTGGCCGGCCTTGTCCTCGCGGTAGTACATCACCTGGTCCTTGTCGACCGGGGTGTACTGCTGTCCAGCAGGGTTGTAGATGCCGATCTGACGGAACAGGCCTTCCATGCCGAAGGTACGTGCCTCGTCCACCAGGATGGGCACGACGCGCGGGCCGATTTCCTTGTCGCGCAGCAGCTGCGTGAGGAAGCGCACATACGCCTGAGTGGTCGAGATCTCACGGCCTTCGGGCGTGGGTTCGAGGATGGCCTTGAAGGTATCCAGCGCCGGTGCCGTGAATTGCTCGCTGGCCTTCACGCGGCGGTGCGGCAGGTAGCCACCCAGGGCCTTGCGGCGCTCGTGCAGGTAGCGCATTTCCGGGGTGTCGTCGGCCGGCTTGTAGAAAGGCAGGTCGGCGATCTGGCTGTCGGGAATGGGAATGTTGAAACGGTCGCGGAAGGCCTTGATGTCCTCGTCGCCCAGCTTCTTGGTCTGGTGAACGGTGTTCTTGCCTTCACCGATCTTGCCCATGCCGAAGCCCTTGACGGTCTTGACCAGCAGCACGGTGGGCTGGCCCTTGTGCGAATTGGCAGCGTGGAAGGCAGCGTAGACCTTCTGCGAATCGTGGCCGCCACGGCGCAGGTTCCAGATCTCGTCGTCGCTCATGTGCTCGACCATCTTCAGCGCGCGCGGATCGCGGCCGAAGAAGTTCTTGCGTACGTAGGCGCCGTCATTGGCCTTGAACGACTGGTAGTCGCCGTCGTTGCACTCGGCCATGATCTTCTTGAGCACGCCGTCCTTGTCCTTGGCCAGCAGCTCGTCCCAGCCCTTGCCCCACAGCAGCTTGATGACGTTCCAGCCGGAGCCGCGGAACTCGCCTTCGAGTTCCTGGATGATCTTGCCGTTGCCGCGCACCGGGCCGTCCAGGCGCTGCAAATTGCAGTTGATCACGAAGATCAGGTTGTCCAGCTTTTCGCGCGCGGCCAGCGAGATCGCGCCCAGCGACTCGACCTCGTCCATTTCGCCGTCGCCGCAGAACACCCAGACCTTGCGGCTTTCGGTGTCGGCGATGCCACGGGCATGCAGGTACTTGAGGAAGCGTGCCTGGTAGATGGCCATCAGCGGGCCCAGGCCCATGGACACCGTGGGAAACTGCCAGAACTCGGGCATCAGCTTGGGGTGCGGGTAGCTGGACAGGCCCTTGCCGTCCACTTCCTGGCGGAAGTTCAGCAGCTGCTCTTCGGAAATGCGGCCTTCCAGGTAGGCGCGGGCATAGATGCCGGGAGATACGTGGCCCTGGATATACAGGCAGTCGCCGCCGTGGTTCTCGTTTTCGGCGTGCCAGAAATGGTTGAAGCCGGCCGCGAACATGTTGGCCAGCGAAGCGAAGGAGCCGATGTGGCCGCCCAGGTCACCGCCTTCGGGCGGGTGCAGGCGGTTGGCCTTGACCACCATGGCCATGGCGTTCCAGCGCATGTAGGCGCGCAGACGGCCTTCGATTTCCAGGTTGCCGGGACAGCGGGCTTCCTGCGAGGTCTCGATGGTGTTCACATAGCCGGTGTTGGCCGAGAAAGGCATGTCCACGCTGTTCTGGCGTGCGTGTTCGAGCAGGTCCTCGATCAGCTTGTGCGCGTATTCGGCGCCTTCACGGTCGATGACGGCCGACAGGGCGTCCATCCATTCGCGCGATTCTTGTTGGTCCAGGCCGGCGGGAACGCCTGCATTGCCTTGCGGGTCAGTCTGAGCTGTCATGGGAATGTCTCCTTGCAGAAGGTAGCGTCTTGGGGTCGAACCAGTGAGCGGCGCAGCGCGCCAACGCAGGCGGGTAGTTCACCACGCCTTGCGCGGCACAGACCCTGTCTGGCGAACTTGAAAATACCGATTCACTGCCTCAATGCTCGGCGAGTGTCGCATACTTTTTTCGAATTTCAAATGGTGCTTTTTGATTTCATAATTTGAAATTTTGCTGCAAACGCACATACAGTGAAGACCCCAAAGAACGTCGCCGAAGCGCCTCCGTGGCGACTCCAATACTCCTTAAAAACAGTCAGACTCTCCCCTACACTGGGCGCATGCAATCCTCCCCTTCCGAGCACGGCACGCACAGCCCTGCCCCCATGGCAGGCGTGGCCGCGCCAGTGCGCTGGTGGCGCAGCTGGTGGCGCAGTCTTTCCCCCACGCGCCAGGACCGCTTCGCGGCGCTCGCCCCCCTCGCGGCCGTACTGATGTTCATGGCGGCCATCGTGGCCTCCTTCTGGTACCTGCGCATGGAGGAGATCGACCGCGAGAAGGAAGCGCTGCATCGCGACGTGGAATATGCCCAGCAACGCGTGCGCCTGCGCCTGCTGGAGCGCCAGGAGCAACTGATGCGCATGGCGCGCGACATCGGCAACCACGACCTGGGCGAGTCCGA
This sequence comes from Delftia sp. GW456-R20, assembly GCF_001622915.1. Classification (NCBI taxonomy): domain Bacteria; kingdom Pseudomonadati; phylum Pseudomonadota; class Betaproteobacteria; order Burkholderiales; family Comamonadaceae; genus Delftia; species Delftia sp. GW456-R20. Next base: position 15,344 of record NZ_LWCN01000003.1, read on the forward strand.
CTTCGCCAGCCGCGCCGAAGCACTCATCAGCCAGTACCCGGAACTGCAGTCCATCACCTGGATCGATGCACAGCGGCGCATCCTGGCCAGCCAGTCCGCACCCACCGTGAGCAGCGAGCAGCTGCGCATCCCGCGTGAAGTGCTGCGCGCCGGAGACGCGCTGGAGGCCTACCAGCTCGCGCGCGAGATGCAGCAACCCATCTACGTGCAGGGACTGGCCCACAAGGGGGAAGCCGCGCCGCTGCTGCAACTGCATGTGCCGCTGGCACAGGACGGCCGCTACATCGGCGAGCTGCTGGGCGAGTACTCCATCGACAGCCTGCTGCGCTATGGAACGCCCACCGAAATCATGGCCCGCTACGCCATGACCATGCTCGACAGCCGGGGCCAGGTGCTGGCAGGCACGCCGCTGACACCGCGCAAGCAGACCGCCACCGAACTGCTGCGCTGGCGCACCGTTGCCAACGAGGACGAGGCCCCCGTCGCTCCCGTCGGCAACAGTCTGGTGCTGCGTGCCCAGGCCTATCGCACCTCGCTGGGCGTGGTCGGCAGCGGCCTGTTCTGGCTGGTGGGCACACTCAGTGCGATGACGGCATGGCTGCTGCTGGCCACCTGGCGCCACACGCGCCGCCGCCAGCGCGCCCAGGAGGCCCTGGTCGCGGAAACCAACTTCCGCCGCGCCATGGAAAACTCCGTACTCACCGGCATGCGCGCGCTGGACCTGCAAGGCCGTATCACCTATGTGAATGCAGCCTTCTGCCAGATGACGGGCTGGAGCGAATCAGAGCTGGTCGGCCAGATGCCGCCCTACTCCTACTGGCCCGACAACGACTACGACAACCTGCACTCCAAGCTGCGCGAAGAGCTTTCGGGCAAGACCATCGTCGGCGGCTTCCAGGTGCGCGTGCAGCGCAAGAACGGCACGCAGTTCGATGCGCGCCTGTATGTCTCGCCGCTGATCGACGCCCATGGCCAGCACACGGGCTGGATGTCGTCCATGACCGACATCACCGAGCCCAACCGCATCCGCGAGCAACTGTCCGCCTCCTATGAGCGCTTCACCATCGTGCTGGAGGCGTTGGACGCCTCGGTGTCCGTCGCCCCGCTGGGCAGCGCCGAGCTGCTGTTCGCCAACAAGCTGTACCGGCAATGGTTTGGCTCGCAGACCGATGGCCACCTGCAGCTCGTCGCCCAGGCCGGCGTGCTGCCCGTGCGCTCGCAGCCGCAAGGCATGGACGACGAGGACGGCCTCATGGGCCTGCCCACCGACTCGCTGACCAGCGCACGCAGCGAAAACGCCGAGATCTACCTGCCCGAACTGGGCAAGTGGCTGGAAGTGCGATCGCGCTACCTGAGCTGGGTGGACGGCCGCCTGGCCCAGATGGTGATCGCCACCGACATCACGCCGCGCCGCCTGGCCGAGGAGCAGGCCGATCGCCAGGCCGAGCACGCCCAGTCCGTCAGCCGCCTGATCACCATGGGCGAGATGGCCTCCAGCGTCGCCCATGAGCTCAACCAGCCGCTGACCGCCATCAGCAACTACTGCAGCGGCATGCTCACCCGGCTTGAAAAGGGCACGCTGACCGAAGAGCAGATGAAGTTCGCGCTGGAGAAAACCGCCCACCAGGCGCAGCGCGCGGGGCAGATCATTTTGCGCATACGCTCTTTCGTCAAGCGCAGCGAGCCCAACCGCACCCTGGCCCAGGTCACCGATATGGTCAGCGAGGCCGTGGAGCTGGCCGGGATCGAGCTGCGCCGCCGCAATGTGCAGCTGACCTACCACGTGGCCGAGCGCATGCCGGCCATCATGGCCGACACCATCCTCATCGAGCAGGTGCTGGTCAACCTCATGAAGAACGGCGCCGAATCCATCGAGCAGTCGGGCCGCCCCAGCCACCAGCGCAATGTGGAGCTGCGCGTGGTGCCGCGCACCATCGAGGACCAGCGCGTCATTGAATTCAACGTGCAGGACACCGGCAAGGGCCTGCCGCCCGAGGTGCTGGAACGCCTCTTCGAGGCCTTCTTCACCACCAAGAGCGAAGGCATGGGCATGGGGCTGAATCTGTGCCGCAGCATTGTCGAGTCCCACCAGGGCCGGATGCGTGCCGAGAACCTCTACAATGGTTCCGAGGTTGTCGGCTGCCGGTTTTCATTCTGGCTGCCGCTGGCCCCGCCGGGCGACGCGACAACGCCGGCAGCGACCATTGAACCCACAACAAGGACGATTGCATGAGCTTGATCCCGAAAAAAGGCACTGTGTACGTAGTTGATGACGACGAAGCGGTTCGTGATTCGTTGCAATGGTTGTTGGAGGGCAAGGACTATCGTGTGCGCTGCTTCGACTCGGCCGAGACCTTCCTCTCGCGCTACGACCCACGCGAGATCGCCTGCCTCATCGTCGACATCCGCATGGGCGGCATGACGGGCCTGGAACTGCAGGACCGCCTGATCGAACGCAAGTCCCCCCTTCCCATCGTCTTCATCACCGGCCACGGCGACGTGCCCATGGCGGTGAACACCATGAAGAAGGGCGCACTGGACTTCATCCAGAAGCCGTTCAACGAAGAGGAACTGCTGAACCTGGTCGAGCGCATGCTGGACCATGCCCGCGAAGCCTTTGCCGGCCACCAGCAGGCCGCCAGCCGCGACGCGCTGCTGGCCAAGCTGACCAGCCGTGAAGCCCAGGTGCTGGAGCGCATCGTCGCCGGCCGGCTGAACAAGCAGATCGCCGACGATCTTGGCATCAGCATCAAGACGGTGGAGGCGCACCGCGCCAACATCATGGAAAAGCTCAACGCCAACACCGTGGCCGATCTGCTCAAGATCGCCCTGGGCCAGGGCCAGACCGCTGCAGCGACCAAGGCAGCCGTCGCCGGATAAGCCAAGACACCACCGCTTTTTTTCAAAGAGCTGCTAGCGCTTGATCAACAAGCCCTAGCAGCATTTTTATTGGTATTCACTGCAATGACAGCCCAACTCATCGACGGCAACGCCCTCTCCCGCCAACTGCGTGCCGAAGTCGCTCAGCGCGCCACCGCCCTGAAGGCCCGCGGCACCACGCCCGGCCTGGCCGTGGTCCTGGTCGGAGACAACCCTGCCTCCCAGGTCTATGTGCGCAACAAGGTCAAGGCCTGCGAGGACGCAGGCTTTCATTCGGTGCTGGAGAAGTACGATGCCTCGATGACCGAGGCCGAACTGCTGGCCCGCGTCGAGGCGCTGAACAACGACCCCAGCATCCACGGCATCCTGGTCCAGCTGCCGCTGCCCGCACACATCGACGACCACAAGGTCATCGAGACCATTTCGCCGCTCAAGGACGTGGATGGCTTTCACGTGGCCAGTGCAGGCGCACTGATGGTGGGCGAGGTCGGCTTCAAGGCCTGCACCCCCTACGGCTGCATGAAGATGCTGGAATCCATCGGCATGAAGGACCTGCGCGGCAAGCATGCCGTGGTCATCGGCCGCTCCAACATCGTCGGCAAGCCCATGGCCATGATGCTGCTGGCCGCCAATGCCACCGTCACCATCTGCCACAGCGGCACGGCCGATCTCGCGGCCATGACGCGCCAGGCCGACATCGTGGTCGCCGCCGTCGGCAAGCGCAACGTGCTGACGGCCGACATGTGCAAGCCTGGCGCCGTGGTCATCGACGTGGGCATGAATCGCAACGACGAAGGCAAGCTCTGCGGCGACGTGGACTTTGACGGCGTCAAGGAAGTGGCCGGCTTCATCACGCCCGTACCCGGCGGTGTCGGCCCCATGACGATTACCATGCTGCTGGTCAACACCATGGAGGCGGCCGAGCGCGCCGCCGGCTGACCAGGAGCTGACAAGCATCGGGCGGCTCCCTGGGAGCCGCTTGATTTCAATGCACCCGACGGCATCTGACACGCATGAGCAATCCCCTCCTCGAATCCTCCGACCTGCCCCTCTTCGATCGCATACGCCCTGCCGATGTCGGCCCGGCCATCGATATCCTGCTGACCGGGGCCGCAGAGGCCCTGGAGACCGTCACGGCACCCGACTTTCCGGCGCGCTGGGATTCGATCTCGGCCGTGCTCGATGTCGCCACCGAGAAGCTGGGAACGGCCTGGGGCGCTGTCAGCCACCTCAACAGCGTGGCCGATACGCCGGAGCTGCGCGCCGCCTACAACGAGTCCCTGCCCAAGGTCACCGAATTCTGGACGCGTCTGGGTGCCGACGAGCGCCTGTACGCCAAGTACAAGGCCATTGACCCCGCCACGCTCAATGTCGAGCAGCGTGCGGCCTGGGACCATGCCATGCGCAACTTCGTGCTCTCCGGCGCCGAGCTGCGGGGCGAGGACAAGCTGCGCTTTGCCAAGATCCAGGAACGCTCGGCCGAACTGACGCAGAAGTTCAGCGAGAACGCGCTCGACGCCACCGATGCATTCGCCTACTACGCCACGGCCGAAGAGCTGGACGGCGTGCCGCAGGATGTGCGCCAGGCAGCCCGCTCCGCCGCCGAGGCCGAAGGCAAGCAAGGCTTCAAGCTCACGCTGAAGATGCCCTGCTATCTGCCCGTGATGCAGTTCGCGGCCAGCAGTGCGCTGCGCGAGAAGCTCTACCGCGCCTATGTGACACGCGCCTCCGACCAGGCCGAGGGCGATGCCATCCGCTTCGACAACACGGCCAACATCTCGGAGATCCTGGCCCTGCGCAAGGAAGAGGCGCAGTTGCTGGGTTACCGCAATTTCGGCGAGATTTCGCTGGTTCCCAAGATGGCGCATTCGCCACAGCAGGTGATCGACTTTCTGCGCGATCTCGCGCACCGGGCCCGCCCCTATGCCGAGAAGGATGTCGCCGACCTGCGCGCCTTCGCATGCGATGAACTGGGCCTGGCCGATCCCCAGCCCTGGGACTGGGCCTATGTCTCCGAAAAGCTCAAGGAGGCACGCTATGCCTTCAGCGAGCAGGAGGTCAAGCAGTACTTCCCTGCGCCCAAGGTGCTGGCCGGCCTGTTCAAGATCGTCGAGACGCTGTTCGACGTGGCCATCCGCCGCGACGCGGCGCCGGTCTGGAATCCCGCCGTCGAGTTCTACCGCATCGAGCGCAGCACGCCGCAAGGCCCCGAGCTGGTCGGCCAGTTCTACCTGGACCAGCCGGCGCGATCGGGCAAGCGTGGCGGCGCCTGGATGGACGATGTGCGTACCCGCTGGCTGCGCCCTGACAACCACAGGCTGCAGACGCCGGTCGCTCACCTGGTCTGCAACTTTGCCACCGGCGTCGATGGCAAGCCGGCCCTGCTCACGCACGATGACGTGATCACGCTGTTCCATGAAACGGGCCACGGCCTGCACCACATGCTGACCCAGGTCAACGAGCGCGACGTCTCAGGCATCGCGGGCGTGGAATGGGATGCCGTGGAGCTGCCAAGCCAGTTCATGGAGAACTTCTGCTGGGAATGGGAAGTGCTCAAGCACATGACCGCCCACGTGGACAGCGGCGAGCCGCTGCCGCGCGCCCTGTACGACAAGATGATCGCAGCCAAGAACTTTCAGTCGGGCATGCAGACGCTGCGCCAGATCGAGTTCTCGCTGTTCGACATGCTGCTGCATACCGAGCACGATCCGAAGGCAGACATCATGCCGCTGCTGGCCCGCGTGCGCGCCGAGGTGGCCGTGCTGCCGTCGCCCCCTTACAGCCGCTCGGCCCACACCTTCAGCCACATCTTTGCAGGCGGCTACGCAGCCGGCTACTACAGCTACAAGTGGGCTGAAGTCCTCTCGGCAGATGCCTATGCGGCCTTCGAGGAAACCATGCTGGCCGATGGAACCCCCAACCCCGAGACAGGCCGCCGCTACCGTGAGGCGATTCTGGAGGCCGGGGGGGCCCGCCCGGCCATGGAGTCGTTCAAGGCCTTCCGTGGCCGCGAACCCCAGCTGGATGCGCTGTTGCGCCACCAGGGCATGGCCCAGGCCTGAGAGCCCGGCCCCAGGTCTGCAGCGCCCCGACGGGGCGCTTTTTCCTGGCCCGGCCACCCCATCTGATGCGCGCAGCCACATCCTGTGGCTCCAGAAGATGGCCCAGGATGAATGGCACGCTATGCTTGCAGGCACTCCTGTGCGGGCATCCATCCGACGAGTGGTGGCCCCCGGCACGAAACCCTTCTTCCGAAACCGAGATCGTCCATGCAGTCTTCTCCCAGCCTTGGCCGCGGCGCCCTGCGCCACCTGATGCCATGCCTCGCCCTCGCCTGCCTTGCCGCCGCAATGCCGGCCGGTGCGCAGCAGGTGTACCGCATCGTCGGCCCCGATGGAAAAGTCACCTTCTCGGACCGCCCGGCCCAAAGCGCCCAGCAGCAGGCAGCGCCTGCCGCCCAGGCAGTTGCAAGCGCCTCGGACAGCAACGCCGGCCTGCCCTATGCGCTGCGCCAGATTGCTGACCGCTTTCCGGTGACGCTGTACTCCTCGTCCGATTGCGCGCCCTGCGATAGCGCGCGTCAGTTGCTGCAATCCAGAGGCATTCCCTATGCCGAGCGTCTGGTGCAGACCGAGGCGGACGCGGCAGCCCTGAACAAGCTCAGCGGGCAGACCGGACTGCCGTTTGCCACCGTCGGCAAGCAATTTCTTACCGGCTTCTCCTCCAGCGAATGGACGCAGTACCTGGATGCCGCAGGCTATCCCGCAAGCTCCCAACTGCCTGCCCAGTACAAGCGGCCACCAGCGCAGCCCCTGACCACACCCAAGCCTGCCGTACCGGCTGCATCAGCGCCCGCTGCGGCACCCACCGCCCAGGAACAGGGAAACAGACGCACCCCCATCCCCGCCCCTGCACCTGGTGCACGCACCAGCGACAACCCCGCAGGCTTGAGTTTCTAGGCAGACACTGCCGCAGTCAGGAGCCCGGCCGTGGATTCCATGCTGTCCGACATGGTCTGGACTTTGGCCAGGCTGGGCATTCTTGTCGGCCTGCCCGCGCTCATCGCGTGGACCCTGGTTGCAAGGCCTTCATGGCGCGAGCCTTTCAGGCTGGCCATCCTGGCGCTGGTGCCTTGCCTGATCACACTGTGGTTCATGCATGACGGAGGCCTGGGCAATGGCCTCAACCGTCTGGCTTACTACATGGCGACGGCTGCGTTCCTTGCCGCCTACACGGGGCTGGCGGCCATAGCCCTGCTCATGCAGCGCCACAAAAAACAGCGCGCGCAAGCTTCGTTGCGCGCGCTGTGCCTGGGTGCATTGGCCCTGCTCGCGTGGATCACAGGCGCCGTGGCGTTCGAGAGCCTCGGCTAGCCGAGGCCGGAGGGCCTTCGCTCAATAGTTGAGCGTCTGCACGCCCTCGGGCGTGCCCAGCAGGCAGACCGATGCCTTCTGGTGCGCAAACACTCCCACGGTCACCACGCCAGGCCATTGGTTGACGTCGGACTCGAAGGCCAGCGGCTCGGCGATTTTCAGGCCACGCACATCAAGAATGTGCTGGCCGTTGTCCGTCACCAGGGGCGCACCGTCCTTCATGCGGATCTCGGCGCGGCCACCCATGGCCTTGAAGCGGTTCGCAATCTGGGCAGCCGCCATGGGAATCACCTCCACAGGCAGCGGAAAGTCTCCGAGCACCTCGACGCGCTTGGAGGCATCGGCAATGCAGACAAAGCGCTCGGCCAGCGCAGCGACGATCTTCTCGCGCGTCAGTGCGGCGCCACCGCCCTTGACCATGTAGCCGCGGCCGTCGATCTCGTCGGCTCCGTCGATGTAGACCGACAGGCTGGCGACTTCGTTGGCATCCAGCACCTTGATGCCCAGCGCCTTCAGGCGCTCGGTGCTGGCCACGGAGCTGGACACGGCGCCCGGGATCTGGTCCTTGATGGTGGCCAGTGCATCGATGAACTTGTTGACCGTGGAGCCGGTACCAACGCCGACGATTTCGCCGGGCACCACATAGGCCAGAGCGGCTTGCCCGACCAGGGCTTTGAGTTCATCTTGGGAAAAAGAGGCAGCAGATGTCGTCATGAGGGAAAATCCAGGTAATCCTTTGATTATCCCCATGTCTCTGATCCCCTACGCCCTGACCCGTCCCTTTCTCTTCGGCATGGACCCCGAATCCGCCCACGATCTCACGATGAACCTGATGGCAAAGGGGCAGAACACGCTCCTGCAGCAGGCGTGGGCACAGCCCATGGTGAGTGACCCCGTCGAGCTTGCCGGCCTCAAGTTCCCCAACCGCGTGGGCATGGCAGCGGGTCTGGACAAGAATGCACGTTGCATCGACGCGCTGGCCGCCATGGGCTTCGGCTTCGTCGAGGTGGGCACCGTGACGCCCCGCCCGCAACCGGGCAATCCCAAGCCGCGCATGTTCCGCATTCCCGAACGCAATGCGCTGATCAACCGCCTGGGCTTCAACAACGAAGGCCTGGATGCCTTCCTGAGCAACGTCAAGCGCTCGCAGGCCCGCGCCCAGGGCAAACCCATGCTGCTGGGGCTGAACATCGGCAAGAACGCCACCACTCCCATCGAAGACGCCACCAGCGACTATCTCAAGGCGCTGGACGGCGTGTACCCGCATGCCGACTACGTGACGGTGAACATCAGCTCGCCCAACACCAAGAACCTGCGCGCCCTGCAAAGCGACGAAGCGCTGGACGCCCTGCTGGGTGCGATTGCCGAGCGCCGTGAGCAGCTGGCCACGCAGCATGGCAAGCGGGTGCCGGTGTTCGTGAAGATCGCACCCGACCTGGATGAAGAGCAGGTCGGCGTCATCGCCGCCACGCTGCAGCGCCATGGCATGGATGGCGTGATCGCCACCAACACCACGATCAGCCGGGAAGCCGTCAAGGGCCTGCCCCACGCGCAGGAAACGGGCGGCCTGTCCGGTGCGCCGGTGCTGGAGGCCAGCAACCAGGTCATCCGCCAGCTGCGTTCCGCCCTGGGCAGCCGCTACCCCATCATCGGCGTGGGCGGCATTCTCAGCGGCGAAGATGCCGTCAGCAAAATCCGCGCAGGCGCCGACGTGGTCCAGATCTACAGCGGCCTGATCTACCGAGGCCCTGCCCTGGTGCCCGAGACCGCACGCGCCATAGCCCAGCTGCGTTGAGGACCGTGCCAGACAGGTGGCTGCCTGGCCGTTCCGAGTCAAGGCAGCTGAGTCAAGACACCACACAGCCAGTGCTGGCGCACTGAACGCTGAACGCGAAAACGCCCGGCATGCCGGGCGTTTTCTTTCTTTGGGAGAGAAGCAGGCTTCTCGGCCCTCAACCCCTGCGCTGCTGCCAGCGCAGGATCAGGGGCATGACGGTGGTGCCGAATCGCAGCAGCTTGCGCGGACCCACCATCAGCGCGGCACCGGCCGCCACGGCCACGGCCACGGGATGCAGGCGCGCAAAGGTGATGGCACGCTCCACCAGCGGTGCATCGGGCTGCACCTGGGTGGCAGAGCGGCTCAATGCCCGGGCCTGGGCCACGGCCGCAGAGCGCGCCTTGAGGCGCTCGCGCTGCTGGGCAATGCGTTGCATCACCTGCTGCTGCTCAACGGTGGATGTGACCCAGAGCTCCGCATTGAGCCCCGTGGGCGCGGGCGGCGTGACAGCGTTGCGGGACGGGGAAGCGTTGGAAGCATCGACCATGGCTACAGCCTCTTCTTCAGCGCCTGCCAGTCCTGGCTCAGCTCGTTGCGGGTAAGGATGAAGGGGCGGGCCAGGCGGCGCACGGCAGCAAGCAATTGCCACAGGGCGATGGCCCAGACCGCCAGCCAGCCACCGCCCACCAGCCAGCCCACCAGCACGCGGTGCTCGGTGTCCCAGAACTGCACGAGCAAGGCCACCGACAGCGTGAGCATGACCACGACGCTGAGTCCAGCAAGCGCAATCAGCAGCACGACCACCGTCTGCATGCTGCGCTTGTGCTCGGCCCATTCAAGCCGCGCGAGGTCCGTGCGGTCTTCTGCGGCAATGGCCAGCTCGATCACGGAAGCGCGCCAGCGCGCCACCCAGGCATCCAAACCCAGAAGGGAAATCCAATTCACAGGCATCCTTTTCTGGTCAGGCATGCCGTTGATCAGCGACGACCCAGCAGGAAGCCCAGCAAGGCGCCCATGGCAAGGGCAGCACCTGCGACGCGCCACGGCTCATCGTGGGCGTAGCGATCGGCAGCGTAGGCAGCATCCTTGGCCTGGCGGGCCGCTTCCTGCGCCGCACGCACCGCGGACTCACGCACATTGGACATGCCATCATCGATACGCTGGCGCAGCATATGGATTTCCGGCACGGCATCCAGCTCCTTTGCGGACAGCAGACCACGCAGGTCGCCAACCAGTTTTTCAAGATCGGCTTGTGCGGTGGAGACGGTGTCAGTGATCGATTTCGTCATGATGAGCCTTTCTATTGAGGTGAAAACAAATACAGCGGGGAGCAGGCAATCATGTCGCCCGATACCTGTCACGCAACATGGGCAAGGCCCTTGTTACATGCAAGCATCTTATCCAATTGTTCCGGGGCTTCCGGGAAGCGAGAGGGCCTGAGCCTTGTCAGACAAGGCCTGCCGTGGCCGTGTGTCGTGAACCGGCAGATCCTCAGGCCAGCAATTGCGCCACGTGCGTGCCAATGGCCAGGCAGCTGGTCAATCCCGGTGACTCGATGCCCAGCAGCTGTACCACGCCCGCAACGCCGTGGGTCTGAGGCCCCTGAATCACGAAGTCTGCGGCGGCCTCGCCGGGGCCGCTGATCTTGGGGCGGATGCCGGCGTAGCCGGGCACCAGCGCGCCATCGGCCAGACCCGGCCAATACCGGCGGATCTCTGCGTAGAAGGCGTCGGCGCGCACGGGATCGACCTGCAGATCGCCTGGGCTCTCGACCCACTGCACATCGGGGCCGAACTTGGCCTGGCCACCCATGTCCAGCGTGAGATGCACGCCCAGGCCCGCCGCCTCGGGCACGGGATAGATCAGGCGCGAGAACGGTGCCCGCCCGGACAGCGTGAAATAGTTGCCCTTGGCATAGAAGGCCTGCGGAACAAACTGCTGCGGAAACCCCTGCAAACGGGCCGCCAGCAATGGCGCATGAAGACCTGCCGCATTGACCAGGGTGCGGGCCGTCAGTTCCGTCCCATCGGCCGTGCGCAGCCACACGCCGCCTGGAGTGAGGGCTGCCTCCTGCACCTCGGCATGGCAGACCACCATGCCGCCTGCGTTTTCGAGATCGCCCTGCAGAGCCAGCATCAGTGCGTGGCTGTCGATGATGCCGGTGCTGGGGGAGTGCAGTGCCGCCGCACAGTGCAGCGCGGGCTCCATGGCACGTGCCTCGGCGCCTTCAAGCCAACGCAGGTCGTGGACGCCATTGGCTTCGGCCTTGCGTGCAATGGTCTGGAGCTGTCCGCGCTGCGCCTCATCCGTTGCCACGATGAGCTTGCCGCATCGCTGATGGGCAATGCCGCGTTCACCGCAGTAGGCGTAGAGACGCTGCCGGCCTTCGACGCACAAACGGGCTTTCAAGGAACCTTCGGGATAGTAGATGCCGGCGTGGATGACCTCGCTGTTGCGCGAGCTGGTGCCCGTGCCAATGGCTTCAGCCGCCTCCAGCACCATGACCTCCCTGCCCTGCAACGCCAGCGCCCTGGCCACCGCCAGCCCCACCACGCCCGCACCCACCACCACGCAATCGACCTGTTCGCTCATCTTTCTGCCCTTTCGCCGTCCAGCAGCCGATTATCAGACGGCGTCAGACACGAATGCGCCACAGATCATCTGGACGCATTGGAATTTCCAGGGCCTGAAAACCATGCACCGAGCGGAAATGAAAAAGCCCTCCTGAACAGATTTCAGGAGGGCTTGATTGGTGGGTGATACATGGATCGAACATGTGACCCCTGCCGTGTGAAGGCAGTGCTCTACCGCTGAGCTAATCACCCGCGAAGCTGGCTGCTAGGCCAACCTCTTTGGAAAAAATGGTGGGTGATACATGGATCGAACATGTGACCCCTGCCGTGTGAAGGCAGTGCTCTACCGCTGAGCTAATCACCCGCGAAGCCGGCTGCTAGGCCAACTTCTTTGGAAAAAACTGGTGGGTGATACATGGATCGAACATGTGACCCCTGCCGTGTGAAGGCAGTGCTCTACCGCTGAGCTAATCACCCGCGAAGCTGGCTGCTAGGCCAACCTCTTTGGAAAAAATGGTGGGTGATACATGGATCGAACATGTGACCCCTGCCGTGTGAAGGCAGTGCTCTACCGCTGAGCTAATCACCCATATGTCGTTACTGCGACAAGACTTAGATTATGTCATAACTTCTAGGACTGATTTTCGAAGCCGCGCCAAATTGTCTTGCCGCCGCTCGATTTGTCCATCTGCACCATCACATCCTCGTGTGCGGCCAGCTCCTGATCATTGGCGTGCACCACGCGCAGCTTGAAGCTGGCCAGATCCACCTGCGCCACGACCAGCCCACCCTCGGACTGGACAGGCTCTTCCGCCATCAACAAGGCCTCCTGGCCCCGCGTGAGGTTGATGTAGACATCGGCCAGCAGCTCCGCATCCAGCAAGGCGCCGTGCAGCGTGCGCCCGGAGTTGTCCACCTCCAGGCGATCGCACAGCGAATCGAGCGAGTTGCGCTTGCCAGGGAACATCTCCTTGGCCATGACCAGGGTGTCGATGACCCCGCTCACGCACTGGCGGATCGGCGGGCGGTTGGCGAGCTCCAGCTCCTTGTTCAGGAACCCCAGGTCAAAGGGCGCGTTGTGGATGATGAGCTCGGCGCCCTGCAGGTACTCCCAGATCTCCTCGACCTTGTGCTCGAAGCGCGGCTTGTCCTTGAGGAATTCGGTGGTGATGCCGTGCACGCGCAGCGCGTCCGGATGGCTGTCGCGCCCCGCATTGAAATACAGATGCAGGTTGTTGCCGGTCAGCTTGCGGTTGACCATCTCCACGCAGCCCAGCTCGATGAGCCGGTCGCCGTTGTCGGCTGACAGGCCAGTGGTTTCAGTGTCGAGAATGATTTGACGCGACATGCGCTGGCCCTCAGTGGTTTTCCTTGGCGTGATTGAGCGAGTACTTGGGAATCTCGATGGTCACGTCCTCGCGTGCCAGGATGGCCTGGCAGGACAGGCGGGACTGTGGCTGCAGGCCCCAGGCGCGGTCCAGCAGGTCTTCCTCCTCTTCCTCGGCCTCGTTCAGCGAGTTGTAGCCCGCCTTGACCACCACATGGCAGGTGGTGCATGCGCAGCTCATGTCGCAGGCATGTTCGATCTTGATGTTGTTGTCCAGCAGGGCCTCGCAGATCGAGGTTCCGGCGGGCGCCTCGATTTCGGCTCCCTGGGGACAGTATTCGGCGTGGGGAAGTATTTTGATAACGGGCATGACGGATCTGCTGTCGGATCAGAAATCAGGAAAGGGATTGCACGCTCTTGCCGGCCAGGGCCTGCTGGATGCTGCGGTTCATGCGCTCGGCGGCGAAGGACTCCGTGCCCTTGGCCAGCGCTTGTGTCGCGGCCTCGATGACGGCGGCATCCTCGGAGCCCACGCTGGCGCGCAGGGCGTCGATCAGCGCATCGATGGCTGCGCGCTGGTCCGCGGCGAGCACATCGCCATCGGCCTGCAGAGCGCTCTCGGTGGCCATCAGCATGCGATCGGCGTCGACACGTGCCTCCACCAGTGCGCGGGCCTGCATGTCCTGCTGGGCCGTGGCAAAGCCGTCCTGCAGCATGCGGGCAACCTCGTCGTCAGACAGGCCGTACGAAGGCTTGACATGGATATGGGCCTCGACGCCACTGGTCTGCTCCTTGGCGCCTACCGACAGCAGGCCGTCGGCATCCACGGTGAAGGTCACACGGATGCGGGCCGCGCCGGCCGCCATGGGCGGGATGCCGCGCAGCTCGAAACGCGCCAGGCTGCGGCAGTCCGCCACCAGGTCGCGCTCGCCCTGCACCACATGGACGGCCAGGGCCGTCTGACCATCCTTGTAGGTGGTGAAGTCCTGGGCACGGGCTGTAGGAATGGTCTCGTTGCGGCTGATGATTCGCTCGACAAGGCCGCCCATGGTCTCCACGCCCAGGGACAGAGGAATCACGTCGAGCAGCAGCATGTCGCCGCTGGAGCTGTTGCCAGCGAGCTGGTTGGCCTGGATGGCGGCCCCCAGCGCGACGACTTCGTCGGGGTTGAGATTGATGAGAGGATCGCGGCCAAAGAACTCGGCCACGGCCTCGCGCACCTGGGGCATGCGGGTGGAACCGCCGACCAGCACCACGCCCTGCACTTCGTCGCGCGCCAGCCCTGCGTCCTTGAGCGCGCGGCGCACGGCCGCCAGCGAACGTGCCGTCAGATGGGCCGTGCTCGCATCGAAATCGCTGCGCTTTACATCGAAATGCACAGCGCCGGTAGACAGCTCGGCCGTGAGCGTTGCGACCTGTGCATCCGTCAATGCCTGCTTGCAAAGGCGTGCCGCCATGCGCCAGCGGGCCTTGTCCTCGGCCGTCTGGGGAACCACGCCGGTCTGCTGGGCCACCCACTCGGCCAAAGCCGCATCGTAGTCGTCACCCCCCAGGGCCGAATCGCCGCCAGTGGAGACGACTTCGAACACACCCTGGGACAGGCGCAGGATAGAAATATCGAAAGTGCCGCCACCCAGGTCGTAGACGGCGTAGACGCCTTCGGAGCCGTTGTCCAGGCCGTAGGCAATGGCTGCAGCCGTGGGCTCGTTGATCAGGCGCAGCAGGTTGATGCCGGCGAGCTTTGCAGCATCCTTGGTGGCCTGGCGTTGTGCATCGTCAAAGTAGGCGGGCACGGTGATGACGGCGCCATGGATGTCATCATTGAAGGTGTCTTCGGCACGGAAACGCAGCGTGGCCAGGATCTCGGCGCTGACCTCCACGGCTGTCTTGGTGCCATCGACGGTCTCGATCCCGATCACGCCACGGCCGGCCTCCTGCTCCGCAAAGCGGTAAGGCAGCTTTTCCGGCGAATCGATGTCAGCCAGCGTGCGGCCCATGAAGCGCTTGGCCGAGGCAATGGTGTTGCCCGCATCGGTAGACAGTGCAGCCTGGGCGGCGTGGCCGATCTCGCGGCGGCCCTGGGGCAGATAGCGCACGACAGAAGGCAGCAGCACTCGGCCCTGGTCATCCGGCAGGCATTCGGCCACGCCATTGCGGACAGCGGCGACCAGCGAATGCGTGGTGCCCAGGTCGATGCCCACGGCAATGCGCCGCTGGTGGGGATCGGGGGACTGACCGGGTTCGGAAATCTGCAAAAGCGCCATGAAAATACTCGGGGAAATTGCAGGTCCGGGCCGGCCGGCCTGCCTTGTGAATGAGGGTCTCTCGTGGGAGGTGCGGATCGCGGGTTATTGTCCCAGTTGATCGCGGCGACGCTCTATGTCCTGCGCAAATCGCGCAACAAACATGAGGGCTCTGACCTGCTGCACAGCCGCCTGCGCATCGTGCAGTTTGTCCAGCTGACGACCGCATTCAGCCAGCATGCTCTTTCTCGCCTGCAGCACCTCGTCGTCCAGCGCATCCAGGGCAGCCTCGTCCTGCGCCTCTTCCAACGCCTCGCGCCACTCCATTTGCTGCATCAGAAAGGCGGTGGGCATGGACGTGTTGTCCTCGGCACGCACGGGTGCACCCAGCAATTCGCAGAGATACGCTGCGCGCCTGAGTGGCTCTTTCAACCGCTGATAGGCCTCGTTGATGCGCACCGACCATTGCATGGCCACGCGCTGCGCGGCGGCTCCCTGCGAAGCAAAGCGGTCAGGGTGGGCCTCGCGCTGCAACTCCTTCCAGCGCGCGTCAATGGTGCTGCGCTCCTGCGCAAATTGGCGCGGCAGCGCAAACAGCTCGAAATCGTCCGATTGCAGGTTCATGTCGATAAAAAGCCGCCAGCACCGAAGCGAAGGCGGCCTCTTGAGGGAGTAGAAGAAATCAGGGCCTGCCGGGCATGCCTCCAGGCCACAAAGGCCCGGCCACCCGGCAGATGCCGGTCAGATGCGAAAGCTCTCGCCGCAACCGCAGCGATCACGCTCGTTGGGGTTGTGGAACTTGAAGCCTTCGTTCAAGCCCTCACGCACGAAATCCAGCTCCGTGCCGTCGATATAGGCCAGGCTCTTGGGATCGACCAGCACCTTGATGCCGTGGTCCTCGAAGATCACGTCCTCGGGCAATTGCTCGTCCACATACTCCAGCTTGTAGGCCAGGCCAGAGCAGCCCGTGGTCTTGACCCCGAGGCGCACGCCGATACCCTTGCCGCGGCGCGACAGGTAGCGGCTCACGTGGCGTGCCGCAGAATCGGTCAGCGAGATCGCCATATCAGGCGGCCACCACCGCAGTGCGCTTGGCACGGTAGTCATCGACCGCTGCCTTGATGGCGTCTTCGGCCAGGATGGAGCAGTGCACCTTGACGGGAGGCAGAGCCAGCTCTTCGGCGATCTGGCTGTTCTTCAGCGCAGCCGCCTCATCCAGCGTCTTGCCCTTGACCCACTCGGTCACCAGCGAAGACGAGGCAATCGCGGAACCGCAGCCATAGGTCTTGAAACGCGCATCCTCGATGACGCCGGTTTCGGGGTTGACCTTGATCTGCAGCTTCATCACGTCGCCGCAGGCAGGAGCGCCGACCATGCCGGTGCCCACCGATTCGTCGTTCTTGTCGAACGAGCCCACGTTGCGGGGATTTTCGTAGTGGTCTACCACTTTGTCGGAATAAGCCATGATGTCTACCTCTTCAATACTTGATTCGCGTGCCGGCCAATGCTCAGTGAGCCGCCCATTGGATGGTGCTGAGATCGATGCCGTCCTTGAACATCTCCCACAGCGGGCTGAGTTCGCGCAGCTTGACCACATTGGTGCGGATGGTGCTGATCGCGTAGTCGATTTCCTCTTCGGTCGTGAAGCGGCCGATCGTCATGCGCAGGCTGCTGTGCGCCAGTTCGTCGCTGCGGCCAAGTGCACGCAGCACATAGCTGGGCTCCAGGCTGGCCGACGTGCAGGCCGATCCCGAGGACACCGCCAGACCCTTGATGCCCATGATGAGCGACTCGCCTTCGACGAAGTTGAAGCTCATGTTCAGGTTCTGCGGCACACGGTGCTCCATGCTGCCGTTGATGAAGACCTGCTCCAGATCCTTCAAGCCGTTGAGCAGACGCTGCTGCAGCGCGTAGGCCTTGGCGTTGCTTTCAGCCATTTCTTCCTTGGCAATGCGGAAGGCCTCGCCCATGCCGACGATCTGGTGCGTAGGCAGCGTGCCCGAGCGCATGCCGCGCTCATGGCCACCACCGTGGATCTGCGCTTCCAGACGCACACGTGGCTTGCGGCGCACATACAGGGCACCCACGCCCTTGGGGCCATAGGTCTTGTGTGCGGTCATGCTCATCAGGTCCACCGGCAGCTTGGACATGTCGATCTCCACGCGGCCCGTTGCCTGCGCGGCATCCACATGGAACAAGATGCCCTTCTCACGGCACAGCGCGCCGATGGTGGGAATGTCTTGGATGACGCCGATTTCGTTGTTCACGAAGAGCACGCTGACCAGAATGGTGTCGGGGCGCAGCGCGGCCTTGAATGCCTCGATGTCGAGCAGGCCATCAGGCTGCACGTCCATGTAGGTCACCTCAAAGCCCTGGCGCTCGAGTTCACGCATGGTGTCGAGCACGGCCTTGTGCTCGGTCTTGAGCGTGATCAGGTGCTTGCCCTTGCCCTGGTAGAAATGCGCCGCGCCCTTGATGGCCAGGTTGATGGACTCGGTGGCACCGCTGGTCCAGACAATCTCACGGGGATCCGCGCCGATCAGGTCTGCGACCTGGCCGCGGGCCTTCTCGATGGCCTCCTCGGCTTCCCAACCCCAGGCATGACTGCGCGATGCGGCGTTGCCGAAATGCTCACGCAGCCAAGGAATCATGGCGTCCACCACGCGAGGGTCCACAGGGGTGGTCGCGCCATAGTCGAGATAGATGGGGAAATGCGGGGTCATGTCCATGACTGGCTCTTATCAAGGTTCAGGCTGGCAAAAAAACGGGAAGGCGATGAACTCCGGTGAATCCATCCAGGCGGACAACACCGCGCCACACAGCCATGCGCGGCGGTGCCCTGCCCTCAGGGTGTCAAAAGTCGATCAGGACTTGGCGAAGGCATTGCCCAGCGCGAATACCGAGTTCGGGGCATTCACACGGATGGGCTTGACCACGGGCGCCGTGGAAATCGCGCGACGCACCACGGGCTTGTCCTCGATCTGGATGCCCTTGGCCAGTTGTTCGTCCACAAGCTTTTGCAGCGTCACGGAATCGAGGAACTCGACCATGCGCTGGTTCAGTGCGGCCCACAGCTCATGCGTCATGCAGCGGCCGGCTTCGCCCAGGCAATTTTCCTTGCCGCCACACTGGGTGGCGTCAATGGGTTCGTCCACGGAGACGATGATGTCGGCCACGGTGATGTCGCCAGCCTTGCGGGCGAGCGTGTAGCCGCCACCGGGTCCACGGGTGGACTCGACGAGTTCATGGCGGCGCAGCTTGCCGAACAGCTGTTCCAGATACGACAGGGAAATCTGTTGCCGCTGGCTGATGGCTGCCAGCGTGACAGGGCCATTGTTCTGGCGCAGGGCCAGATCGATCATGGCAGTGACCGCAAAACGGCCTTTGGTGGTGAGACGCATTACGAGCTCCTTCAGTCAGGCTTGTACGTTACAGAAACACCCGCTCCAGCGATTTGACTGGAGTTGGGCACAGTCTCCGCCCTTACTCCGTCCTGTTCAAAAGGTTCAGAGCCCTTCTTTTCATCGAAGTTTTTGTTGTTGTTGAGTGTTGACCCTTAGTGTACCACATTCCCCATCAATTTTGTCGGGTAACAGGAGCTAACGGGCTTCAGACCAGGCGCCGCCTCAGGAAACCTGCACGGATGAGCCTCCGAACAGTTGCTCCTTGAGCAGCGCCAGCTGATCGCGCACCCGCGCAGCCTGTTCGAACTCCAGGCTGCGCGCATGTTCGAGCATCTGCTTCTCCAGACGCTTGATTTCCTTGGCCACATCTTTTTCGGACATGTCCTCGACACGCGCTCTTTCGAGCTGATTGGCCTGCAGGCGTTCCGCTTCCTTGCCACTTTTTTCGCTGTAGACACCATCAATCAGGTCTTTCACCCGCTTGACAATCTGCTTGGGTTCGATTCCGTTTTCCTCGTTGAAGCTTATTTGCTTGGCACGGCGGCGCTCGGTCTCGCCGATGGCCTTCTTCATGGACTCCGTGACACGGTCCGCATAGAGGATGGCCTTGCCATGCAGGTTGCGCGCGGCGCGGCCGATGGTCTGGATGAGACTGCGTTCGGCGCGAAGAAAGCCTTCCTTGTCGGCATCGAGGATGGCGACCAGCGAGACTTCGGGGATGTCCAGCCCCTCGCGCAACAGGTTGATGCCCACGAGCACGTCAAAGACACCCAGACGCAGGTCGCGAATGATCTCCACACGCTCCACCGTTTCCACGTCGGAGTGCAGATAGCGCACCTTGACGCCGTTTTCACTTAGGTAGTCGGTGAGTTGCTCGGCCATGCGCTTGGTCAGCGTGGTGATGAGAACACGCTCCGTGCGTTCGACGCGCAGGCGGATTTCCTGCAGCACGTCGTCCACCTGATTGGTGGCCGGGCGCACTTCGATTTCAGGATCAATGAGGCCTGTGGGGCGAACGACCTGGTCCACGACCTGGCCCGAGTGGGTCTTCTCGTAGTCTGCAGGCGTGGCGGAGACAAAGATGACCTGGCGCATGCGCTGCTCGAATTCCTCGAATTTGAGCGGCCGATTGTCCAGCGCCGAAGGCAACCGAAAGCCGTATTCCACCAGCGTGGTCTTGCGCGAGCGGTCGCCGCTGTACATGGCGTTGAGCTGGCCGATCATCTGGTGACTCTCGTCCAGGAACATGAGGGCGTCGCCGGGCAGGTAGTCGGTCAGGGTGCTGGGCGGCTCGCCGGGTGCGGCGCCTGAGAGGTGGCGGGTGTAGTTCTCGATGCCCTTGCAGTGGCCGACCTCGGTGAGCATCTCCAGGTCGAAGCGCGTGCGCTGCTCCAGGCGCTGGGCCTCGACCAGCTTGCCGTCTCCCACCAGTTGCTTGAGCCGCTCGGCCAGCTCCAGCTTGATGGTTTCCACGGCGGCCAGGACCTTGTCGCGCGGCGTGACGTAGTGGCTGCTGGGGTAGACGGTGAAGCGCGGAATGCTCTGGCGCACGCGGCCCGTGAGCGGGTCGAACAATTGCAGGCTTTCGACCTCGTCGTCGAAGAGTTCGATGCGGATGGCCAGTTCGGAATGCTCGGCGGGGAAGACGTCGATGGTGTCGCCGCGCACGCGGAACTTGCCCCGGCTGAAGTCCTGGTCGTTGCGCTGGTACTGCATGCGGATCAGTTGCGCGATGACGTCGCGCTGGTTGATGCGGTCGCCGGTGCGCAGCGTCATGATCATGCGGTGGTAGCTTTCAGGCTCGCCGATGCCGTAGATGGCCGAGACCGTGGCGACGATGACCACGTCGCGCCGCTCCATCAGGCTTTTGGTGCACGACAGCCGCATCTGCTCGATGTGCTCGTTGATGGCGCTGTCCTTTTCGATGAACAGGTCGCGCTGTGGCACATAGGCCTCGGGCTGGTAGTAGTCGTAGTAGCTGACGAAGTATTCGACGGAGTTCTTGGGAAAGAACTCGCGGAATTCGCTGTACAGCTGCGCTGCCAGCGTCTTGTTGGGCGCGAAGACAATGGCCGGGCGGCCCAGGCGGGCGATCACGTTGGCCATGGTGAAGGTCTTGCCCGAGCCCGTCACGCCCAGCAAGGTCTGGAAGGATTCGCCGTCCTGGATGCCTTCGACCAGCTTTTCAATGGCGGCGGGCTGGTCGCCGGCCGGCGGATAGGGCTGGAACAGCTCGAAGGGGGAGTCCGCGAAATGCACGAACTGGCCGGAGGCCTCAGGTGCTGGAGAGGAATCAGAGACTTCGTGCATGACGTGGGTTCGCAAAAGTGAGTATCGGCCGGCGAGATCGCTAGAATTCATGGGTTAACCCGAAAGCCTACCGTAGCTTGGGGCTAGCCGCGTTTTTTCCACCTCCCAAGACATCCCAAGGACGCTTCATGTCTCTGTTTACCGCCGTCGAAATGGCCCCCCGCGACCCCATCCTGGGTCTGAACGAGCAGTTCGCTGCCGACACCAACCCCAGCAAGGTGAATCTGGGCGTGGGCGTGTACTTCGACGACAACGGCAAGTTGCCCCTGCTCGAATGCGTGCAGGCCGCCGAGAAGGCGATGATGGACAAGCCCACGGCCCGCGGCTACCTGCCCATCGACGGCATCGCTGCCTATGATGCCGCAGTCAAGGGCCTGGTGTTCGGCGCCGAGTCCGACGTCGTCAAGTCCGGCCGCGTGTCCACGGTGCAGGCCATCGGCGGCACCGGCGGCCTGAAGATCGGCGCCGACTTCCTCAAGAAGATCAGCCCCGCCGCCAAGGTGCTGATCTCCGACCCGAGCTGGGAAAACCACAAGGCCATCTTCACCAACGCAGGCTTCGAAGTGGGCACCTATGCCTACTACGACGCGGTCAACCGCAAGGTGAACTTCGAAGGCATGCTGGCCGACCTGAACGCGGCCGCCGCCGGCACCATCGTGGTGCTGCACGCCTGCTGCCACAACCCGACCGGCTATGACATCACGGCCGAGCAGTGGGACCAGGTGATCGCTGCCGTCAAGGCCAAGGGTCTGGTGGCCTTCCTCGACATGGCCTACCAGGGCTTTGGCCACGGCATTGCCGAAGACGGCGCCGTGATCGGCAAGTTCGTGGCCGCCGGCCTGAACATCTTCGTCTCGACCTCGTTCTCCAAGAGCTTCAGCCTGTACGGCGAGCGCGTGGGCGCGCTGTCGGTGGTGGCCAACGACAAGGAAGAAGCGGCCCGCGTGCTGAGCCAGCTCAAGATCGTCATCCGCACCAACTACTCCAACCCGCCCACCCATGGTGGTGCCGTGGTGGCCGCCGTGCTGAACAACCCCGAGCTGCGCGCACTGTGGGAAAAGGAACTGGGCGAGATGCGCGTGCGCATCAAGGCCATGCGCCAGAAGCTGGTTGACGGCCTGAAGGCTGCCGGTGTCCAGCAGGACATGGGCTTCATCACCACCCAGATCGGCATGTTCAGCTACTCCGGCCTGAGCAAGGACCAGATGGTGCGCCTGCGCACCGAGTTCGGCGTCTACGGCACGGATACGGGCCGCATGTGCGTGGCCGCGCTCAACAGCAAGAACATCGACTACGTCTGCCAGTCGATCGCCAAGGTGGTCTGACCCCCACCCCGGCTGCCCGGCCATGTGCCGGGTTTGCAGACATGCCGCCAACGGTGCATTGCCCTGGCGGCATTTTCTTTTTCCGGGCGGCTTTTGCATCCTCACCGTCCGGTATGCGCCAGGCCCTGGGAGGCATGGATGCGATCATGCGTGCAGTTGAAAACCGAATGCACAACGAGACGCCCCATTCCCATGCCCGATCACGCGCCTGCTGAACCCATTGCGCTACACGCACCCCTCTCCTCTTCCCCCACCAACGGGCTGCCGTTGTCGGGCGTGCGCATCCTGAGCCTGGCCCTGAATCTGCCCGGCCCCGCCGCCCTGATGCGCTGTGCCGCCATGGGCGCGCAGTGCAGCAAGCTGGAGCCTCCGTCTGCACAGCCCGCCGCGGCCGGTGCGGCCGGTGCAGCCGGTGTGGCCGGTGCAGACCCGATGGCGCACTACAGCCCGCAAGCCTATGCCGATATGCACCAGGGCATTGCGGTCTGGCAGGCACAGCTCAAAAGCGAGGAAGGACAGGCGGCGCTGCACGATGCGCTGGATGCGGCCGACATCCTGCTCACCTCGTTCCGCCCCGCCGCACTGGCCAAGCTGGGGCTGGACTGGACGTCGCTGCAGCAGCGCCATCCGCAGCTGTCGCTGGTGCGCATCGTCGGCAGCGCGGGAGCCCTGGCCGATGTGCCGGGCCATGACCTGACCTATCAGGCCGAGGCGGGGCTGGTACAGGGCGGTGCCATGCCACCCAGCCTGTTTGCCGACATGGCCGGTGCGCTGATGGCCAGCGAAGCCGTGCTCAAGGCCTGGCTGCTGCGCCAGCGCAGCGGCCACGGCAGTCTCCAGGAAACAGGCCTGGCCCAGGCCGCGCAGTGGCTGGCTTTGCCCTGGCATTGGGGCCTGACCCGGCCCGATGGCGATGTGGGCGGCGCGCACGCAGGCTATCGCGTCTACGCCTGCGCCGATGGATCGGTGGCCGTGGCGGCCCTGGAGCCGCATTTCGCGGCCCGCCTGTGCGCCGTGGCGTCGGTGAATGGCGATGGCAGCATCGCCAGCATGCGCAGCCCCGCCATGCATGCAGCTCTGCAAGCCTTCCTGGCCCCCTTGTCCTGCGCCGAGCTGGCAGACCTGGCCGAGCAGCACGATCTGCCCCTGCACCCTCTGCCCGCCCCACCCCAGGCACAGCCTCGCTTGTAGGCGGACACCTAAAAGCACCACCTGCCCGCAACCTACAAGCCGCGCAGGTCATGGCTGGCCGCAGCATGCGGGCATGCTGCGGCCAATGACCCTCTTTACCGTAATAGCCCGCTCCTCTTAAATCGGAGTTGCGCATACAACCGGACAACCCGAACACATCTGGAAACACCCATAATCGGCTTATCTGGAGGCAGCCCCATGGTTCGAGAACATCCATCAACCGCCCGGATATCCGGGACGCGTCAGCCACCCAGCCATACGGCGCCAGTTCTGCGGCGCATTGGCGCCAGCGCCTGAGCCGCCCACACGGCCAACCCTCCCCTGCTCCGCCCATGCAAAGCCAGCCCCCAGCCCATGTGCCGGTACTGCAGCTGGTGCAGCGCATCTGGCCCCTGGTGCTGGTGGTCGTGGTGCTGGTGGTCATGGCCAGCGGCAGCCTGTACCTGGTTTCTGCGGTGCGGGCCTTTGTGGCCGGGGAAAGCCTGTGGTCCAAGGCACAGAAGGACGCCATCTACGCCCTGAGCCGCTATGTGGACAGCGGCTCGGCGCGCGATCTGGCGCGCTTCGAGCAGGCCATGGCCATTCCCGCAGGCGACTGGCAGGCGCGCATGGCGCTGGACGATGTGCCAGCCAGGGTCAAGGATGCGCGTGCCGGCATTCTTCTGGGAGGCAACCACCCTGAAGATGCCGAGGCGCTGATCTGGCTCATGCAGACCTTCCGCCATGTCGAGCTTCTGGAAGAGCCTTATCGCTACTGGAAACAAGGCGATCAGTACCTGCAGCAGCTCGACAGGCTGGCCCAGGAGATAGAGCAGCGCCACGCCGTGGGCAGCGTCAGCGCCGAGGACGCCATCACCTGGAAACGCGAGATCGAGCAGATCAACGCCGGCGTCACACCGGCCACCCAGCAGTTCAGCGCCTCGCTGGGCCGCAGTTCACGGCAGATGGTGATGTGGCTGCAGGGCATCCATCTGGTGCTGGGTGTGGCGCTGATCCTGGTGGCGCTCTGGCATACGCGGCGCATGCTGCAGCAGCGCCAGCAGGTGCAAAACGACCTGCTGACGGAAAAGGAAAGGGCCCAGACCACGCTGGCCTCGCTGGGCGACGCCGTGATCACCACGGACGCCCAGGGCGTGGTGGACTATGCCAACCCCGCCGCGCTGGGCCTGCTGGGCAGCAGCGAGCAGCAGCTCAAGGGCCAGCACCTGGCCAAGGGCCTGCATTTCAACAGCATCGACACCACCCAGACCGCGGAAAGCCTGCTGGCCCATTTGCTGTCGGGCCAGCAATTGCGCGAGGAGCACACGCGCTGGCTGCGGCGCCATGACCGCAGCATCGTGCCGGTCAAGCTCATGGGGTCGGCCATCAGCGGCGGCGGAGAGCGCCCAGCCGGTGCGGTGATCGTGCTCAGGGATGTCTCGCGCGAGCAGCAATATCTGGACCAACTGTCTTGGCATGCCAGCCACGACGGGCTGACCGGGCTGGAGAACCGCGTCGAGTTCGAGCGCCGCCTGCAGCGCCTGCTCAACCAGGGCCAGCACAGGCTGCGGCCCTCGGCCGTGCTGTACATGGACCTGGACCAGTTCAAGCTCATCAACGAGACCTGCGGCCACCCGGCGGGCGACGAGATGCTGTGCGAGGTCAGCCGCCTGCTGCTGCACAACCTGCGCGAGACCGACACCCTCGCGCGGCTGGGCGGAGATGAATTCGGCGTTCTTCTGGAGAACTGCCCGCCCGAGCCCGCCCTGCGCATTGCCGAGAAGCTGCGCCAGGCGACCGAGGCCCTGCACGTGCACTGGGGCAAGCAGGTGCTGCGCACGGGGCTGAGCATCGGCCTGGTGCACATCGGCGGCGAGGTCCAGTCGGCCCAGGACCTGCTGCGCATGGCCGACATGGCCTGCTACCGCGCCAAGGAGCGCGGCCGCAACCGCATCTACGTCTACCGCAGCGACGATGGCGAGTACACCCGCCACGTCAGCGAGATGGAATGGGTGACACGCATACGCATGGCGCTGGAGCAGGAGCGCTTTTGCCTGTACGCCCAAAGCATTGCACCGCTGCAGCCCGACGGCCAGCGGGGCCTGCATTTCGAGGTGCTGCTGCGGCTGCGCGACGAGCAGGGCCAGATCATCTCGCCGGCCACCTTCATTCCCGCGGCCGAGCGCTACGGCATCATGCCCACGGTGGACCGGTGGGTGATCGCCAGAACGCTGGCCACGCTGGCCCAGCATCCGGCCGCACTGCGCCACATCGACACCTGCGCCATCAACCTGTCAGGCCCCAGCCTGGATGACGACGGGCTGCTGGACTTCGTGCAGGAACAGCTGAGCACGCATGGCATTGCGCCGCAGCTGCTGTGCTTCGAGATCACGGAGACCAGCGCCATCGCCAGCCTGTCCAGTGCCACCAGGCTGATCCAGGCCCTGCGCACCCTGGGCTGCCGCTTTGCGCTGGACGACTTTGGCGTGGGCATGTCCTCGCTGACCTATCTGAAGCAACTGCCCGTGGACTATCTGAAGATCGACGGCGGCTTTGTGCGCGACATGCTCCAGGACCCCAGCAACCACGCCATGGTGGAGATGATCAACCGCATAGGCCACATTCTGGGCAAGCGCACCGTGGCCGAGTATGTGGAAACCCGCGAGATCGCCCAGGCCCTTCAGGCCGTGGGCGTGGACTATGCACAGGGCTTTGCCCTGGCACGGCCCGTGCCGCTGGACACGCATTACTTTGAAAGCGGAGCCCAGGCCGCCCGCCGCGAATGGCAGGGCACGCTGGCGCCGGCCGCCAGCTAGAGGCAAAGGCGCGTCAGCGCGGCTTGCGACCGCCCGGCGCCGCCTTGCGGCCCGAACCGGCAGCGCCCGCAGAACGGGAAGGACCGCCCACACCGGGGCGCGGCGGCAGGCCCGTGTGCTGGGTCAGCATGCGGCCCGGCTGGGGCTGGCTGGAACGGAAACGCACATCGCCCGCAGGCTCGCGCGACTCTGCCAGCACCTTGCCCGGCCCGGCATTCTTGCCGCCGGCCTTGTTGAGGGCGTAGGCCTTGCCTTGCTGGGATACCACGGCACGTGCGGCCACGCCCGTGCCCTGCGTGCTGTTCTTGCGGCGCGCGCTCTGGTAGCCGCCATCGACCAGGGGCTGGAAGGTGGGGATCAGGTGCTGCTTGCCGTTGCCGATGAGGTCGGCACGGCCCATGGCCTTGAGGGCCTCGCGCAGCAGCGGCCAGTTGTTCGGGTCGTGGTAGCGCAGAAACGCCTTGTGCAGGCGCCGGCGCTTTTCACCGCGCACGATGTCCACCGACTCCTCGTTCACGTCGCGCATCTCGCGGCGCACCTTGGTCAGCGTGTTGCGGCCAGAGTGGTACATGGCCGTGGCCGTGGCCATGGGGCTGGGATAGAAGGTCTGCACCTGGTCGGCGCGAAAGCCGTTCTTCTTCAGCCAGATGGCGAGGTTCATCATGTCCTCGTCGCTGGTGCCCGGGTGGGCCGCGATGAAGTACGGAATCAGGTACTGCTTCTTGCCCGCTTCCTCGCTGAACTGCTCGAACATCTGCTTGAAGCGGTCATAGCTGCCGATGCCCGGCTTCATCATCTTGGTCAGCGGCCCGGACTCGGTGTGCTCAGGCGCGATCTTCAGATAGCCGCCCACATGGTGCTGCACCAGCTCCTTGACGTACTCGGGCGACTTCACGGCCAGGTCGTAGCGCAGGCCCGAGCCGATCAGGATCTTCTTGATGCCCGGCAGATTGCGCGCGCGGCGGTAGATCTTGACCAGCGGAGCGTGGTCGGTGTGCAGGTTCTGGCAGATGCCGGGGAACACGCAGCTGGGCTTGCGGCAGGCGGCCTCGATCTCGGGGCTCTTGCAGCCCAGGCGGTACATGTTGGCCGTGGGGCCGCCCAGGTCGGAGATGGTGCCGGTGAAGCCCTTGACCTTGTCGCGGATGTCCTCGACCTCCTGGATGATGGACTCCTCGGAACGGCTCTGGATGATGCGGCCCTCATGCTCGGTGATGGAGCAGAAGGTGCAGCCGCCGAAGCAGCCGCGCATGATGTTGACCGAGGTGCGGATCATCTCCCAGGCCGGGATCTTGGTCTCGCCTTCATGGCTGCCGCTGGCGTCGGCATAGCTGGGATGGGGGCTGCGCGCATAGGGCAGGCCGAAGACCCAGTCCATCTCGGCCGTGGTCAGCGGAATGGGGGGCGGGTTCAGCCACACATCGCGCGCGGTCACGCCCTCGCCGTGGGCCTGGACCAGGGCGCGGGCGTTGCCGGGGTTGGTCTCCAGGTGCAGGACGCGGTTGGCGTGTGCGTAGAGGATGGGGTCGGCCTTGACCTGCTCGTAGCTGGGCAGGCGCAGCACGGTCTTGTCGCGCGGCGGCTGCTTGCCCTTGCCGCGCAGCGACGGGTTGGGCACGAACTGGATGGTCTGAACGGCGGCGACCGAGGCACCGTCCGGCTTCGCGGCGGCATCACCCTCTTCCTTGGAGCAGGTCTGGCCCTGGGCCTCGGCCTGCTCGCTGGTGGTCATGTAGGGGTTGATGTGGGGCTCGACCACACCGGGCTCGTCCACCACGGAGGAGTCCAGCTCGAACCAGCCCGCTTCCGACTCGCGGCGGAAGAAGGCCGTGCCGCGCACATCGGTAATGCTTTCCACGGGCTCGCGCGCGGCCAGGCGGTGGGCCACCTCGACCAGGGCGCGTTCGGCGTTGCCGTACAGCAGGATGTCGCACTTGCTGTCCACCACGATGGAGCGGCGCACCTTGTCGCTCCAATAGTCGTAGTGGGCGATGCGGCGCAAGCTGCCCTCGATGCCGCCGAGCACGATGGGCACGTCCTTGTATGCCTCACGGCAGCGCTGGCTGTAGACAATGGCCGCGCGGTCGGGGCGCTTGCCGCCCACGTCGCCCGGCGTGTAGGCATCGTCGGAGCGGATCTTGCGATCGGCCGTGTAGCGGTTGATCATCGAATCCATGTTGCCCGCCGTCACGCCCCAGAACAGGTTGGGACGGCCCAGGGCCTTGAAGGCCTCGGCGCTCTGCCAGTCGGGCTGGGCGATGATGCCCACGCGAAAGCCCTGCGCCTCCAGCACCCGGCCGATCACCGACATGCCGAAGCTGGGGTGATCCACATAGGCATCGCCCGTCACCAGGATCACGTCGCAGCTGTCCCAGCCAAGCTGGTCCATCTCGGCCCGGCTCATCGGCAGGAACGGGGCCGTGCCGAAGCGCTTGGCCCAGTACGGTCGGTAGCTGGTCAGCGGCTTGGCAGCGCGATGGAAAAAGGAAACGTCAACGGGGGCGTTCATGATGGGCGGTTCGGCTTCTGGGAGCCTGTGCGGAAGGAACCGGCCAGTGTACGTTTCGGCACTCAACCCTGCTGGCTAAGGGTCTTGCTCCAGCCCCCTGATACGGCCTTCCTGCTGCTGCCAGCCCGACCTCTTTGCGGCCTCCTGCGCCAGATAGGCCTTGGGCGTATGCCCGGACCAGCGGCGGAAGGCCCGCGCAAACACCTTGGGAGAGTCGTAGCCCGCGTTCTCTGCGATGCGGGCCGATGACAGCCCGCCGGCCTCCATCTGCTGTGCGGCCAGCGCCATGCGGTGCGCCGTCAGGTAGCCGATGGGCGTGGCGCCCACCAGCTGCTTGAAACGCATGCTGAAGCGGGTGCGCGACATGCCGGCCTCGGCCGCCAGCGTCTCCACGCTCCAGCTGCGCTGCGGCTCCCGGTGCATGCAGACGATGGCGCGGGCAATGCAGGCATCGCCCAGGCCCCGCAGCCAGCCTTCACCCACGGCGGCCTCGCGCGCCAGGTGCTCGCGCAGGATGTTGACCAGCAAAAGCTCGCCCATGCGCGCGGCCGACAGGCGCCAGCCAGGGCGCCGCGCCAGCGTCTCCAGCGTGAGCGACTGCATGGTGGCGGCCAGGCAATCGGCCAGCGGCAGATCGCTTGCACGGATGTGGATGAGCGGCGGCAGGATGCGGAACACCGAATGCCGGCAATAGGCCGAAAACCACAGCAGGGCCGAAAACATGTCGGTCGCCTCGCCCCCGCCGCCATGGCTGAAGACCAGCGGATTCTCGTCCTGCGGGCCTTCGGCATGTCGGGAGATCAGCCGCGAGAACAGCTCGCAGGCCATGCCCAGATCCGAGGCCACCACATGTGCCGCGCCCATGGGCAGCATGACCAGGTCGCCCGGCTCGACCCGCAGCGGCTGCATGCCCTCCACCTGTATCCAGTAAGGCGCGCCGCGCGCCATGCGGATCATGGCGCCCGTGACGCCCGTTGACTTCAGGCTCCACGGCGCGGTCAGCGCAAAACGCGCCGTCACGGCGCGCTCTGACCGGCAAATATCGAGAACTTCGCTCAGCACATCCATGGGGTCGTGGCATCCTTGATTCCGGGCCGATGTTAGCCAGCGCCGGCCACGCAACCACCCGGCAGGGCTAGCTGTTTACCCTAGGCTGAAGATCCTGCTGCGCCGCCTGCACCAGCTCGGAGAACTGCCGGGCGCTGCCCAGCCGCTCGGCAGCCAGCAGCGCCAGCTTGACCAGAAACAGCTCGGACTGCTGCGGGCCTGCCGCGTCAATGGCCGTGGCCAGTTGGTCGTAGACGGCCTCAAGACCGGCGATATCCAGGGTGCCGGGCGATTCAAGCGTGTCGGGCGATGTGTGTGCTTGGCTCATGCCTGGGCTCCTTGCGTGCAGGTGGCGTTGTCGAGTGCGGATTGCAGGCGCCGCGCATCCAGCGCCAGCCAGCGTGCGCAGACATGCTGGTCGGGCCGCAGCAGGTAGGCGGCGCCAGAAGGTGGATCGGCGGGCACGCCATGGCGTTCGCGGCAGCGGCCCTGACTATCGGAAAGGGTCAGGTCAGCGCCCTGAACTGGCTGCGGCTGCGCCTGGCTGGAGATGGCCACGATGCGCAGGCCCACGCCGCGGCCGCGCACCACGCGGGCAACCTCGCTCAACGCGGGCGGCACGGCCGAGCCATCGGTGAAATACAGCAGGTCGAATCCGCCGCCCAGGTGGTCCAGCAGATAGTCGTCCGGCGCCAGGCACACGTTCTGCGGCGGCGCGCCATGGGCGGGGCCGCCCTTGAACAAATGGTTGTCGTCGTCCCTGCTGTTGAGGGGCGAGCGGGCGTACTCATGGGGGCGTGATGTGCGCCAGTGGTACAGCGGGCGCACGAAGGCCTGGGTGAGCGACAGCGACAGCACGGCATCGCGCAGCAGCCGGAAGCCGCGCGAAGGCGGCGCCATGAAGCGCGTGCTCTTGCCGGCCTCTTCGACAATCTCGCGCGCCGCGCCCACGCGCTCGCTGCTGTAGCTGTCCAGCAAGCGGGCCGGCGCCACGCCGCGCGCCACCAGGGCCAGGCGCCAGGCCAGGGCCTGGGCGTCCTGGAAACCGGTGTTGGCGCCGCGGACCCCGAAGATGGGCAGCAGGTGGGCCGCATCGCCCGTGAAGACCACGCGGCCATGCACGTAGTCCGGCAAGGTCAGCGCGCGCGCCGAGTAGACCGAGCTCCAGTCCATCTCCCAGGGCGTGCCGCCAAAGCCGATCATCTCCAGTTGCGCGTCGATGCGCGCCTTGAGCGATTCGGGCTGCAGTGCCTGCTGCGGATCTTCGCCCGCAGGCAACTGGTAGTCCACGCGCCAGATGCCGTGCGGCTCGCGGTGCATGAGGATGGTATTGCCGGGGTTCCACACCGGATCGAAGAAGGCCAGTCGCTCGGTGGGCAGCGGCAGGTCGATGCGGATGTCGGCAATCACGAAGCGGCCTTCGTATGACGCCCCTTCCATGACCAGGCCCATGGCCGTGCGTATGCCCGAGCGTGCGCCATCGGCTGCGACCAGCCAGTCGGCTTCCAGCGCATACGGCCCTTCGGGCGTGTCCACCTGCAGCCGCGCTTTTGCAGCCGCGCCTTCGCCAGCCTGCTCCACCCGCTCCACGCGGTTGCCCCAGCGCAACTCGATCAGCGGATGGGCCAGCACGGCATCGACCAGGTACTCCTCCAGGTACTGCTGCTGCAGGTTGGTCATGGGGAAGAAGCGGTCGTCCTCGCTGTGCGGTGCTTCCATGCGAAACACGCGCTGGCCCCGGTAGAAGGAGTTGCCAAAGCGCCATGGCAGCCCGCTCCCGCTGACCCGCCCGGCCACGCCCACCTGCTGGAGGATCTCCATGGAGCGGCGCGTGAAGACGATGGCGCGGCTGCCTTCGGATACCTGCAGCTCGGACTCCAGCAGCACGCATCGCTGCCCGTGGCGCGCCAGCTCCAGTGCCGTGGTCAGGCCTACCGGCCCCGTTCCGACGATGACGACGGGGTGCCGCTGCGCCCCCGGATGCTCCGATGGCAGCCAGGGCCGATGCACCTGGTAGCGGTAGTAGATGGACTGCCTGGGCTGGGCATGGGGCTGGTGCATGGGGGTCTCCGTCGTGCGTCTTGTTCAGGGCGCAGTGTAGGCAGCGCCGGCCCTGACGATGTCCCCAGATGGGGACAGACTGCGGCGCCCGCCTCCGGGGCTCAGGACAGCGCCTCGGGCGCCATCAACAAGGCAAACAGCTCACGCTGCCCCTGCACGCCCAGTTTGGCGCAGACCCGCTTGAGATAGGTTCGCGCGCTGGACACGGTGATGCCCAGGCGCTGCGCCAGCCGCTCGGCATCAAGCCCCTCGATCACGCAGCGCACCACGTCCAGATCGCGCTGCGTGAGATGGGCAAAGCGCCCGGCCAGGCGCGCCAGCACCAGCCCCGCCAGATCGTCCTGCAGCGCCTGGCCCGCATAGTGCAGGCGCATGGCCTGCATGACCAGGGGCGCAAAGGCTTCGATGCGTGCGATGGACTGCGCATCAAGGCAGCCGTGCTCCTCGCCCCGGTACAGGTTCACCGCCAGCCACCGTGCGCCAGGCTGCAGGGTCAGCAGCGAGAGCCGCTCCACCAGGCGCGGCAACCCATAGCAGACATGGCGGTACTCGGGATGGCTGACATCGCAGGGGCGCTGGCGGTGCAGCCAGACGCGCGCGGGAGCCTGGGGGTCACGCTGCTGCCGCGCAAGTTCCGCCTGCATCACGCGCTGTGCACCGTCGAGCGGATAGAAGCGCTCGCTGTAGTCCTGCGAAATCATGGGCAGCGCCCCCGTGCGCGCCCTGTCGCCAAAACCCACGATGCGCGGCCGCGATCGGCCCTGGAACGAGAAGATGGTGCACTGCGCCAGCGGCACGTGCCGGCCCAGCAAATGCAGCAACTGCCCGGCCACCTCGTCGCTGCTGGCGCTGGAGCGGCCCACCTGCTCCAGCAGCGCCGTCACATCGCCCAGGGGCACGGGCAGGCTGGCGTCGCTGGCGGAGGCAGGCGCCAGCAGCCAATGGCTGCGGGCTGTGTCAGTGCTCATGGTTCCTGCAGGAATGCAAAAAGGCCGGCGCTTCGCGCAGCCGGCCTGGGTGGGTAGGTACGTGGAAATTGGAAACTGGAAATGATAAATCCAGCGCAGCGAGGCAAGAGCCTGCTGCGCCTGGTTCGCGGTCTGTTCGCTTGAGGGTCACCGCCTGTCGGCGGGCCGCTGCACGGTCCAGCCGGACCTGACAGCACTGATGCCGCTGCAGGCACTTGGCCAGGCGGCACCTGCCATCACCATTCGCCGACGTTGCGGATGCGCTGGTCCAGATCCAGAGGAATGCCGCCGCCAGCGGCTTCATGGTCCTGACCAGCTTGCTCCAGCGCCATGGGCGGGGGACTGAAATGATCGCGGCCAAAGGTGTGTTCGGTGAGAACGGGATCGCGGGAAGGTGGGGTGTTCATGGTTGCGCCTCCTTGACAGAAAGCTTACTGCGAATCTTTCACGATTTCTGTAGGACAAACCTGGATGCAACCCTCTGAAGCTGAAATAACACAAGGTACGCATGCTCACAAATGTGTAGCGCTTCGTAATAAAGGCGTAATGAATCCATGCGCCAAACACCTGGCCAGGGACGATCGGGTAAGCTTGCCGCCCTCCATGCCACAGACACTCCGCGCGCCCGCGCACAGCGAACTCATCATCAAGAAAAGCC
This sequence comes from Delftia sp. GW456-R20, assembly GCF_001622915.1. Lineage (NCBI taxonomy): Bacteria > Pseudomonadati > Pseudomonadota > Betaproteobacteria > Burkholderiales > Comamonadaceae > Delftia > Delftia sp. GW456-R20. The sequence continues at coordinate 48,785 of NZ_LWCN01000003.1, forward strand.
GCTTCATCGGTTGCGTGCAGCCGATGGCCGACCGCGCAAGCGCCCAGGCGGTGGTCGATGCGCTATGGCGCGAGCACCCCGGCGCCGCCCATGTCTGCTGGGCGCTGCTGGCAGGCGGCCAGTCGGCAGCCGTCGATGACGGCGAGCCCAGCGGCACGGCAGGCCGCCCCATGCTGGACGTGCTGCGCCACCAGGATCTGGAAGGCGTGCTGGCCACCGTGGTGCGCTACTTCGGCGGCGTCAAGCTGGGCGCAGGCGGCCTGGTGCGCGCCTACACCGATGCCGTGGCCCAGGCCTTGCTGACCGCTGAGAAAGTGACACTGCAGCGCATGCAATCGCTGCGCTGCGCCGTGCCCTATGCGCTGGAAGGCCTGGTGCGCCGCGAGATCGATGCAGCAGGCGCCGAGCTGCTCCAGGTCGAGCATGGCTCCCTGGTGCAGTTCGATCTGCGCCTGCCGCAGTCGCAGGCTGAAGGCTTTGTGGGCCGCCTCAACGAGAGCGGTCAAGGACGCGTGGGCTGGATGGAAGTCCACCCCGGCGAATGAGATGCGCCGGGCTCAAGCAGTTCAACCGGCCACCAGAAACCGCTGCGCCAGCAGCACCCAATAGGCGGCGCCCACGGCGATGTTGTCGTCGTTGAAGTCATAGCCCGGGTTGTGCACCATGCAGGCGCCTTGCTCGCTTCCCTCGCCATTGCCAATCAGCAGATAGCTGCCTGGCACGCGCTGCAGCATGAAGGCGAAGTCTTCGCTGCCCGGCAAGGGCGGCGCCTGCAGCGTGACATGTTCCGGGCCCAGCAGCTCCAGCGCGATCTGGCGCGCGAAGTCCGTCTCCTTGGGCGTGTTGACCAGCACCGCGTAGCCGGGTCGCCACTCGAGTTGCGCCTGCACGCCGAAGCTCTCGGCCTGCGCACTCACCAGTTCGCGAATGCGCTGCTCCAGCAGCCTGCGCACATCGGCATCCAACGCACGCACGCTCAACTCCAGCACAGCGCTGTGGGCAATCACGTTGTTGGCCTTGCCTGCGTGGATGGCTCCCACGGTCACCACCGCCATCTGCAGCGGATCGATGTTGCGTGAGACGATGGTCTGCAAGGCCATGATGATGCTGGCGGCCGCAACGATGGGGTCGGCCGCGCGGTGCGGCATGGCACCATGCCCGCCCACCCCGGTGAGGGTGAGCGTGGCGTAGTCGGAGGACGCCATGGCTGCGCCCTCGCGCAGCGCCAGCCGCCCCTGAGGCAAGCCCGGCATGTTGTGCATGGCGAAGATGGCGTCGCAGGGGTGGCGCTCGAACAGCCCATCGTCCATCATGCGCAGGGCACCGCCGCCGCCCTCCTCCGCAGGCTGGAAGATCAGCGTGAGCGTTCCGTCGAAGCCGCCGTGCTCGGCCAGATGCCGGGCCGCTGCCAGCAGCATGGCGGTATGGCCGTCATGCCCGCAGGCATGCATCACGCCGGCATGCGTGCTGGCATGGGCGAATTCATTGGCCTCGGCGATGGGCAGCGCATCCATGTCGGCGCGAAGGCCCAGGCGCCGGCTGCCGCTGCCGCGCACCAGCCGCCCCACCACGCCCGTGCCGCCCAGGCCGCGTTCCACCTCGTATCCCCATTGCTCCAGTTGCTGCGCGACAAGGGCGCTGGTACGGTGCTCCTCGAAGCCCAGTTCGGGGTGCCTGTGGATGTCGCGGCGCACATCGACGAAGGCTGCGGCCGAGCCGCGCAAAGTGTCCAGAAGGGTGTTCATGTGCGGCATCTCACTGAGGTTGCAGGCGGATGGAGCGGGCAATGCTGCGGTAGCGGGCGGTCTCGGCCTCATAGAACTGCGCGGCCTCAGCCAGCGACATGGGCGCCGCGGCCAGCTGCGTCTGCAGGGCCAGTTGCTCGCGCACGCCCGGGTCCTTGAGCATGGCGCCTATCGCCTGGTGCAGCCTTTGCACCACCTCCTGCGGCGTGTCCTTGCGCACCAGAAAGCTGGTCCAGGTCTTGTAGGCGAAGTTTTTCAGCTCCCGGCCCTCACGCACCGTGGGCACATTCTTGAGCAGCTCCGATCGCTGCTCCCCCAGCTGGCCCAGGATCTTGAGCCGGCCCTGCTCGGCCAGCGCGCCCATGGCTGCGCTGTAGACGAGCACAGCGAAATCGACCTGCCCGCTGCCTATGTCCTGCAGCAGCGGCGCGTTGCCCTTGTAGGGCGCATGCATGAGTTGTATGCCAGCGTCCTGCTGCACCTTCTCCAGAATCAGGTGGTAGAGCGAGCCAATCCCGACGCTGCCGTACGACAGCGGCCGGCTGGCGCTTTTGCGGGCCAGCGCGATCAGCTCGTCCACATTGCCGGCCTCCAGGTCCTTGCGGGCGACAAACACCATCACGGCCTCGGCCACGGGATGGACCAGGCGGAAATCCTCCGCCTTGAGCCGCACGGCCGCATTGGCCAGCGGCGACAGGATCACCTCGTTGGGCGAGCCCTGGAAGACGTAGTGCCCGTCAGGCGGAGCGGCCAGCACTTTCTGCGCGGCCATGGCGCCGCTGACGCCGCCCAGGTTCTCCACGATGACCTGCTGGCCCAGTGCCTTGGACAGGGGCACGCTGAAGATGCGGGCAATGGCGTCCGAAGGGCCGCCGGCCGAATAGGGAACCATCAGGCTCACGGGCCTGGAGGACGGGCTCTGCGCACAGGCCAGGCCCGCGCTCAGCAGCAGGCCGGCGCCCGTCAGCCAAACGCGCTGGAACAAAAATCTCATCATGTCTCCTTGGTGGATGGCTCCGGCTCGGTCGGCCGGATACGCGGCATCCTAGGAGCCGGGTCATCGAACGTCCAATGCATTGTTGGCTGCATTAGCATGAGTTTCATGCAGACTTCAGAGCGCGAAAAATCATGACACTGGTGCAGCTCAGGCATCTCATATCGGTGGCGCAGACCGGCTCCTTCAGCCGCTCGGCCGAGGCCATGCATCTGACACAGCCGGCCCTCAGCCGCAGCGTGCGCGCGCTGGAGCAGGAGCTGGGCATACCCTTGTTCGACCGCATCGGCCGCCACAGCGAACTCACAGCCTTCGGCCGCGAGATGCTGGGACGGGCGCGCGCCCTGGTGGCCGAGGCCGACGCGCTGCGTGACAGGGGGCGCCAATTGCGCGAGGGTGCGGCCGGCACCGTGCGTGTGGGCCTGGGATCGGGCCCCGGCGCAATATTGATGACGCCGTTCCTGCAGCACATGACCGTGCACCATCCCGGCGTGCGAACCGAGGTGGCGCGCGGCAGCACCGATCTGCTGGTGCACTCGCTACGCGAGCGCCTGCTCGACGCCCTGGTCGTGGACCTGCGCGCGCTGAGGCCCGCACCCGACCTTGCGCTGGACGTCGTGCACGAAATGCGCGCCGCCTTCATGTGCCGCACCGACCATCCACTGGCCCGCCTGCAGCGGGATCTGCGCTTCGAGGAGGTGCAGCGCTACCCCGTCGCCTCCACCCCGTTGAGCGACCAGGTGGCCTGGCTGCTGGTGGAGACCTATGGCGCCACGGCCCACCCGACGCGGTTCGTCACACTGCAGTGCGAGGAGCTGCCCAGCCTCGTGGACGTTGCGCGCAACAGCGACACCGTGCTGCTGGCCGTGCGCGCCGTCGCCCCGGACCTGGCCGAATTGCCCATGGACCCGCCCATGTGCAGCACCGCCCGCTTCGGGTTGGTCACGCTGCGTCAGCGCAGCGAGGCGCCAACGCTGGCAATCCTGCGAGGCCTGATGGGGAAGTTGATGGCCGACGATGCCCCTGCGCCGGAACGGGCGCCCAGCCATGGCGGAAGGCTGGGCCGCATGGCATTGCCAGACTGATTTGATGCTGGTGATCACCCATCGAATACCCTCAATGCAAAATCGCAAGCCGGGACAACGAGTCACGTGAAATCAAATAGTTAGCACAGCCTGTTCTCAAGGTCCGATTAATGAAATTTCTTAAAGGAATGCCACAGGCAATAACCAACTTCCAGCTCGTCATTTTTCAATAGCAAAACAGCTTTACAATAATATTGGGAGACAGCTCTAACGAAACCACCATCCGCATGCAGGCTGCTATTTTCCAAATTTACTAGACCATCTTCCGAAAAATAAATATTATTCGCATGCGCCGCAGATGAGGACATTAAAACACCAAATACCACCATAATGGACAATGATTTTTCATATCGAAATCTCATTTCAACCCCTTTATCTCATCGTTTTTGAATTGATACTGACGACCAGGGAGTGCACAGGTTCTGCAAAAATGCATGCGTTGCCTATGGGCGCCTGGAGCGAAAGCTCTCATCGGCCAGTTCGCTGTGGCAAGCCACCATTGCGATATCGCCCCTGTTTCCCACAGGTGCATTCATATCGCAAGTATGCTCATACTCCTTTCGCTATCATTAGAAGTGGTAGCAACTCTATATCCAAAGCCATCATGCGACGAAGCAGCTCCTTCGAGTTCGACGAATCGCCCGTTCCCCTGCCCATGATCGGAGACATCATGGAAGTTGAGCCTCCAAAAGCCTGCACTGTATTGGAGGAGGAAAAATTCTCGAATGAAATGCCGTTCGCTTGCACAGCAGGGACCCAGAGCCCGCACACAACAATTGCCAGTGTGGTTGCAAGTCTTGGATATCGCATCTTCATGGTATTTCCTTTATGCACGGTGCGAGATGAGGCTGCGCCTTCATGGCGTGCACAGGTTCTGCACGAAGGCATGCGTGGCCAATTGCGCGACTTCGCTCCTTCCTGTCATGTAGCAGCCATCCTGGCTCAGTGCCGAGGCCGCACTGTTCTCGCCGCCTGCGAGGGTTCCCTGGTCCACGGTGCCGCCCAAGGGGGTCCAGGTGATCGCGTGCGAACTTCCGTCGGCCAGTTCGCTGTGGCCTGCCACTGTTCCGTTGTCACCGATATCCACCACACGTGCATTCATGCCGCCAGGCAGCGGAGGAATATCTCGGATGACACCGGTCTGGCTGTTCCAGTAATAGGGCATGCTGCGCCCGTCTGCCAACTGGTAGTGCCCAATCACCTCGCCGAGGATGTTGAGATCGACGCCGCTGTTTCGCGCGGGCGGGGACGATATGGACAGCACCTGCGGACTGGAGGACGAGTTGAGCCAGACGACGGTGCGTCCACCTTGGGCACCGAAATCGCAGTAGCCCATGATGCGGGTATTGACGACGGTCTTTGCGCGGCAGAAGACGGCATTGAGAGGCAGGTTCAGGGCCGTGGCCATATAGCCGCCCAGGACTGCGGCAGACCAATAGACAGGACGCGGATGCCCGCTGTTGTCGGGACAGTTGCCCACGATGCCCGGCATGTTGCCGCCCACCACGAAATTGTCCACATCGGACGGCACGCAGTTGGTGCTGTTCAGGCCCAGCAGGCCCGCCGGCAGCGCGCGTGCCGTGGTTTCATTGTTGCGCCACATGACAGGGCGGGCCGTGTTGCTGCCGCTCAGGCTGACGCCTGCCACATAGCCGCCTTGGTTGAATGCCGTGGGCATGCTGCGCACATCGAGCGTCAGCGGCTGCAGTGTCTGCACCGTGGCCGGCGTGGCCGCATTCCAGAACACGCCCACGGACACCGAATTGCCGTCCAGGCAGCTGCCCACCACCTGGCCGCTGTTGGTGATGGCCGCCGCGTTGCAGTTGCGCCCCGGCGACAGGCGCACAAGGTCTGCCGCACTGCCCGGCGCCAGTGACACGAAGCCTGCGGACGAGCCGTCGCTCTCTGCACAGGCGCCCACGACATGGCCACTGTTGTTGATGTCCAGGCCCACGCACTGCGGGCCTGCCGACGTGCCCACGTCCTGCATGGGCAGGGCCTGCGCGGCCGGCAGTGCCAGCAACGCAAGGCACGCAACGGAAAAATTCAAATGCTTTGGCTGAAGGCGCATGAAGGGTTCTCCTGAAAAAGCAAAGAAGTCGTTCATGGAAATCGGGCGCCGAACAGGAAATCCGCATGGGGCTTGCATATGCCCGCCGGTGCAGACGCTATTTCCGTGATCCGCATCCCGGCCCCACGATAGGCATCGCGGTATGGAGCCGTCCATCCGAGCAGCAATCAAAACAACAAAAACAATCAACAAAATCAAAAGCTTGCACGAGAATCCCCCATCAATAATTGTCTCATCGGCATCCGGGATTCAGGCCATGCCACAGCGCAGCGCCATATGAATGGGAGCTTTCCATGGCAATCAAACACTGCCTGACATCCGACAGCGCATGGCTGAATGGCGCAATTCGCCGCCGCTGGAGTCCCGCAGAACTGCTTGCACTCGAACGCTGGGCCGGCGTCCTGCCCGTGCAGGTGATCTGCCGCCGGCTGGACCGCAGCGAGCGCTCCGTTCGCTGCCAGATGCACAGGCGCGGCCTGAGCACCCGGGTCCGCGAGGGCGTCGGGCTGAGGCAGGTCTGCGAGGACCTGCAGTTGTCCGCCCGGACGGTGAAGGCCTTCATCCTCGATGGCCGCCTGCGCCTGCATAGCGCACAGGTGCACGGCGGGGTGGTGGCGCAGCTTGATTGGTCCCTGCGCCGCTGGCTGCAGACGGCGCAAAGCCGCTTGTGCCGTGTCAGCCATTTGAGGGTTACCGAGACATCTCTCAGGCGCTTTGCGCGGGAAGCGGATGTCGGCGCATCAGGCAGCCGCACGGACGCGGCATGGCAACACTGGGCATCCGGCTAGCCCCTGCGCGGCACGGGCCGGGCCCTGAATGTCCAGCAGCGGTTTCGGCCCTTCGCCTACGACTGCCGCGAGCGCCAGCATGCAGACTGGCACGCATGTCCCATGGCAGGCGAGGCAGTCATCTCGACCATCTGTCGGCACTTCAGTCGGCACTCCCGTCGGCACACCTTTCGGCACATCCACCGGCAGCGGAGACCTCCACGGGACCTGGTGCCACAGTCAAAGGAATCAGACAGCATGAAAAACCCACCCACCACCGCCCTCGACGTAATCATCGTCGGTGCCGGCTCGGCCGGACTGTCGGCGCTGCGCGAGGTGCGCAAGCACACGGAGCATTTCGCCATCGTCAACGACGGGCCCTGGGGAACGACCTGTGCACGGGTGGGATGCATGCCGTCCAAGTTGCTGATCGAGGCGGCCAACGCCTTCCATGCACGCCATCACTTCGATGCCTTCGGCATACGCGGCGCGAGCGGGCTGCAGCTGGACCTGCCCGCCGTTTTGCGCCGCGTGCGCAAGCTGCGCGACGAGTTCGTGGCAAGCACGATCAAGGCCACGGAGGGCCTGGGCTGGCGGGCCATCGACGGGCGTGCCAGGCTGCTGGCAGCCAATCGGATCGAGGTCAACGGCAAGGTGCTGGCTGCGCGCAAGCTCATCCTCGCTCCGGGCTCCAGCCCCGTGGTGCCGGAGGAATGGAAGCGCTTTGGCAAGCGCATCCTGACCACGGACACCTTGTTCGAACGCAAGACGCTGGGCCCGCGCGTGGCCGTCGTCGGCCTGGGTCCGCTGGGCGTGGAGATTGCACAGGCGCTGGCACGGCTGGGACTGGAGGTCACCGCACTGGGACGCGGCCCGAAGCTTGCCGGCCTGTCCGACCCGAATGTCACCGACGCATTGCGGCATCTGCTTGAGAAAGAGATGGTGGTGATCACCGACCATGAAGTGCAGTTGAGCAAGGGCCCGGACAGCAGCATCGTCGTGCGTGCAGGCGACACCCGCATTGTCGTGGACCACGTGGTGGCCGCCATGGGTCGGCGCCCGCAGCTCGAAGGCCTGGGGCTGGAGACGCTGGGGCTTGAGCTGGACGAGCATGGGCAGCCGCCCGTGAGCCGCGAGACACTGCAGGTCGGCGAGCTGCCGCTGTTCCTCGCGGGCGATGCCAATGGCGACCGCCCCTTGTTGCATGAGGCCGTGGACGAAGGCCATATCGCGGGCACCAATGCCATGGCAGAGAACGTGGCCTGCTTCGAGCGGCGCACGCCGCTGTCCATCGTCTTCAGCTCGCCCCAGGCAGCCGTCGTGGGCCAGCCCATGAAGGCGCTGCTGGGTCAGGACTTTGTGGTGGGCCGTGTGGACTTTGCGCACCAGGGACGCGCCCGTGCTGCGCAGCGCAACGCGGGCCTGCTTCACGTCTATGCGGACCCGGCCAGCGGCCTGCTGCTGGGCGCGGAAATGTGCGCACCGGGCGGCGAGCATCTGGCCCATCTGCTGGCCCTGGCCGTGCAGCAGCAACTAACCGTGCACGAGCTGCTGCGTGCGCCCTTCTACCACCCCGTGCTGGAAGAGGGCCTGCGCACCGCCCTGCGCGACGCGGTAAGCCAGTTGCGCGAGCCGCCGCCCTCCGACCTGGGCAACTGCGATCCCTTGCCCATGGACGATTGATCGCGCGCGGCCCAGGGCCGCACGCGGATCAAGCCCGGGGCGCGCTCTGCGGTGCGCTTCCTTCCGACAGCGTCCAGCCGCCATTGCCATCGACCGCCAGCGCGTGGGTATGGAAACCCGCCAGCGTGCTGCGGTGGCCCACGCTCACCAGCATGGTCGAGCGCATCTGCTCGCGCAGCAGGTTGTACAGCGCATGCTCCAGGCCCTCGTCCATGGCCGAGGTGGATTCATCGAGAAAGACGATGGCGGGCCGGTTGAACAGCACACGGGCAAAGGCCAGGCGCTGCTGCTCGCCAATCGACAGGATGCGGGACCAATCCTGGTTGACATCCAGCTTGTCGGCCAGATGGGCCAGGCTGACCTGGCGCAGCGCCTGCTGCAGCCGCTCGTCGTCCTGCGGCGAGGCATCGGCGGGATAGGCAATGGCCGTGCGCAGATCACCCAGCGGCAGATACGGACGCTGAGACAGGAACAGCGCCTGGTGGCCGCCCGGGCGGCCCACCGTGCCTTCGGCGTGCGGCCACAGGCCGGCAATGGACCGCAGCAAGGTGGTCTTGCCGCTGCCCGAAGGCCCCTTGATCAGCAGCGCCTGGCCGGGAATGAGCTTCAGTTGCAGGCCGCTGAGCAGGTGGTGGCCATCAGGGCGGCTGACCTGCAGGTCCTCGATGTCCAGGGCGCCGGGTTGCTCTTTGTGGACGACCTGGGGCAGTTCGCGGGTCTGGGCATTGGCATCCAGAAAGCCGCACAGGCGGTCCAGCGCAGCGCGGTACTGGGCGAAGGTGTCGTAGGAGGTTCGGAAGAAGGACAGCGCATCCTGCACCTGCCCAAAGGCCTGCGAGGTCTGCATCACATCACCGAGCTTGATGGCACCGCTGAAAAAGCGCGGCGCCTGCAGCAGAAAGGGAAAGACCACGGCCACCTGGTTGACGGTGAGGTTGAAGCCGTCGAACTTCAGGCTGCGGTAGACCAGGGCCCAGACATTGGCGATCAATGCCGAGAATCGCGTCAAAAGCGTGTTGCGCTCGATGGCCGCGCCCTGGTAGAAGGCGATGTTCTCCGCATATTCACGCACGCGTACCAGGGCATAGCGGAAGTTGGCGGTCAGCCTCTCGTTCAGGAAGTTCAGCCGGATCAGCGGCTGGCCCAGGCGAAAGGCGATCAGCGTGGCGATGATCACGTAGACGTAGACCGCAAAGACCATGGCCCGCGGAACCTCCACGCCCGCCACGGCAATCGGGGCCGACAGCCCCCAGAGAATGCCCGTGAACGCCACCAGCGAGACCACGGCGCTGACGGCGCCCAGCGCCAGGGTCAGCGAGTTCGAGACAAAAGTGTTCACATCCAGTTCGATACGCTGGTCGGGGTTGTCCACCGGCTCGTCCAGGAAGTGGCTGCGGTAGTAGGCGTCGCCGCGCATCCAGTCGGTGGTCACGCGCTCGTTGAGCCAGACCCGCCAGCGGATGCGGAACGCCTGGTTCACATAGAAATTGAACAGCTCGCGCAGGATGTGGATGGTGGCCAGCACAGCAAAGATGCCCAGGAATCGCCAAAAGCCCTTCTGGTCCAGTTCCTGCAGCGCGCTGTAGAACCCGTTGTACCAGTAGGAAAACAGCACGTTCATGCGCACCGAGACCAGGGCCAGCACCAGCAGCAGCATGAACACCAGCAGCGGCCACCAGCTGTTTCTGGGGTGCAGGAACGGGCCGGCCAGCTGCCAGAACTGCCGACCCCAGCGGGTGAATCGAACCAGCAGCAGCGCCACGGCCGCGAAAGCCACGACGGTGATCACTGAGGCCGCCGCCAGCCAGACCAGGCTTTCCTGCAGCGCCTTGCTCCAATCCATGTCCATGCCGGAGATCCTCGGGTTGTGTGGGTGGAGAGAATCTACTCCTGTTCAGGCAGGCCGGCGGGCAGGCCCGGGTGCATGCCGGCAGCAAGCCATCTGCGCTTGCAATGCCCCCATCGCCGTTGCCGATGGGGCCGCTGCCGACGAGGCCGCTGCGCAGGATTAATATTCCGTGCGTGCCACCCCGAGGCAGGCACGGAGACAGGATCGGCCCGCACGGTTCCACCCCATGACAACAGCGATGCCGTCCCCGGGCCCTGCCCGGGCGGCCCAGACACAAGCCAGAACATGCCCGCATCGCCGCCCCAGGCTTCCCCGCCACACGACACCGCCGATGCGCCTGCCCAGCGCCCCGCCCCCGCCAACCTGCGCGACCTGTTCTGGTCCTTCACCTGGCTGGCCCTGCAGGGCTTTGGCGGCGTGCTGGCCGTGGTGCAGCGCGAGCTGGTCGAGAAAAAGCGCTGGCTGACCAACGACGAGTTCGTGGAGGACTGGGCCGTGGCCCAGATCATGCCCGGGCCCAATGTGGTCAACCTGTCCATCACCATTGGCGAGCGCTACTTCGGCTGGCGTGGCGCCGTGGTCGCCGTGTGCGGGATGCTGTGCTTTCCCATGCTGCTGGTGCTGACGCTGACCGTGATCTATTCGCAGCTGGCCGACCACCCCGCCATGGCCGGGGCGCTGCGCGGCATGGGCGCCGTCGCGGCCGGCCTGGTGGCGGGCATGGGGCTGAAGCTGACCAGCACGCTGAGCCGACACCCGCTGGGGCGCTGGTGCAGCGCGGCCCTGGCGCTGGCCTCGTTCATTGCCATGGCCGTGCTGCGCGTGCCGCTGGCCTGGGTGCTGCTGGTGGTCGGCGGTGCCGGCTGCGTGCTGACCTGGAGAAAGCTCGCCCCATGAACGCCGCCCAACAGATCGCCCTGAACCTGCAGCCCGCCGACTGGCTGCAGTTGCTGCTGTATTTCCTGACGCTGTCGCTGATGGCCGTGGGCGGCGCCATTGCCACGGCGCCCGACATGCACCGCTTTCTGGTCGATGGCCACGGCTGGCTCAGCGAGGCGCAGTTCAGCAGCTCCATCGCCATCGCCCAGGCGGCGCCCGGGCCCAATGTGCTGTTCATCGCCCTGCTGGGCTGGAACCTGGGCCTGAACGCGGGCGGGGGCACCGGGCCGCTGGCATGGACCTTTGGTGCGCTGGGCGTGACCATCTGCATGGTCGGCATCCTGCTGCCAAGCTCCGTGCTGGCCTGGCAGGCCTCGCGCTGGGGCCAGCGCAACAAGAACCGGCGCGGCGTACGTGCCTTCAAGCAGGGCATGGGGCCGCTGGTCATCGGGCTGCTGCTGGCCACGGGCTGGCTGCTGGGCAGCGCCAGCGGCCGCCCGGCCCAGGACTGGCGCCTGTGGCTGCTGACCCTGGTCTGCGCCCTGCTGGTGTGGCGCACGCGCATCCACCTGCTGTGGCTGCTGGGCGCGGGCGCGCTGCTGGGTGCGCTGGGCTGGATCTGAGAGGTCCTGAGGACTACCCTGGTTTTTTCGTCAAAAGGAGCCGTACATGGCGCAAGCCCCTTCCCTTCGTTCCCTGGGCCGCAGCGGCCTGCAGGTCTCGCCGCTGTGCTTTGGCGGCAATGTCTTCGGCTGGACCGTGGACGAGGCCACGTCGTTCTCGCTGCTCGACGCCTGGCTGGATGCCGGCATGAACTTCATCGACACGGCCGACGTGTACTCGCGCTGGGCGCCGGGCCATGCGGGCGGCGAGTCGGAGACCGTGATCGGCAAATGGCTCAGGCGCAGCGGACGGCGCGCCGACATCGTGCTGGCCACCAAGGTCGGCAAGGACATGGGCGAGGGCCGGGTGGGCCTGCGCCCCGAGTACATCCGCCAAGCCGTGGATGCCTCGCTGCAGCGCCTGCAGACGGACTACATCGACCTGTACCAGTCGCATGACGACGACGCCAGCGTGCCGCTGGCCGATACCCTGGGCGCCTTTGCCGACCTGATCGCCGCAGGCAAGGTGCGGTCCATCGGCGCCTCCAACCACAGCGCGCCGCGCCTGGCCGAGGCCCTGCGCACCAGCGCCGAGCTGGGCCTGCCGCGCTACGAGAGCCTGCAGCCGCTGTACAACCTGTACGACCGCGCCGTGCTGGAGCGCGATCTGGCGCCGCTGTGCGCGGCCGAGCAGGTGGGCATCATCAACTTCTATGCGCTGGCAGCGGGTTTTCTGACGGGCAAGTACCGCAGCAGCGAAGACGCAGCCAAGAGTGCGCGCGGCGGCAAGACCGTGGCCACCTACCTGAATCCGCGCGGCCTGCGCATTGTGCAAGCCCTGGACGCCGTGGCTGCGCGCCTGAACAGCCAGCCCGCGTGCGTGGCCCTGGCCTGGCAGATGCAGCGCCCGTTTGTGACCTCGCCCATCGCAAGCGCGACCTCGCTGGCCCAGTTGCAGCAACTGGTGCAGGCCACGCGCCTGCAGCTGTCGGCTCAGGACGTGGCCGAGCTCAACCAGGCCAGTCAGGAAGAAGGCGCAAGGGACTGACCTGCGCAGGCCAGGGCAGCCTGCCCGCCCTGGCCCGGGGCCTCTCAGCCCGCCAGCAGCGCGGGCAGGATCTGGGCCGATGGGCCGCGCAGGCACTGGTGCGCTGCGTCATCCAGCTCGGAAGGCGCCGGGTTGATGACGGCCACGTGCGCGCCTGCCCGGCGCGCGATTCGGGCCAGCCCCGCTGCCGGATACACGGCGCCCGAGGTGCCAACCACCAGCAGCACCTCGCAGCGCTGCACGGCAGCCTCGGCGGCCTGCCATACGCCCATGGGCAGGGACTCGCCGAACCAGACCACGCCCGGGCGCACCAGGTTGCCGCAAACAGGGCACTGCGGAGGCTCGCCAGGGTTCAGCCCGGCCAGGTCGCAGCAGGCGCGGGGCAGCTCGAGCCAGCGGTCGCGCATCAACTCGCCATGCAGGCACAGCACGCCGGGGCTGCCCGCGCGCTGGTGCAGGCCATCCACGTTCTGCGTGACCAGGGTCATGCGGCCCGGGTACTGCAAGGCCCACTGCGCCAGCGCATGGTGGCCTGCATTGGGCTGCACTGCCGCCACGGCCTCGCGCCGGTGCGCATACCACTGCCACACGCGCTGCGGATGGGCGCGAAAGCCCGCCTCGCTGGCCATGTCCTGCGGGTTGAACTGCGCCCAGTAGCTGTTCTTGTCATCGCGGAACGTGGGCACGCCGGACTCGGCACTGACGCCTGCGCCCGTGAGCACGGCGATGTGCGCTGCATGCGCGATGCGCTCGCGCAGCTCGTGCAGCTCGTGCTGGCCGGGCAGTTCAGCGGCAGGCAGCGAAGTGGGGGAAGGTTCGTCGGGCATCGGAGGGCGAAGGAAAAAAGCAGGCCATTGTGCGGCAGCGCCGCCCCAGGGCGCATCAAATTCCTTTTTCCACCATCTCCAGCAGGCGCAGTGCCAGCGCACGCCGCTGCTCGGGTGTGGCACGGCGCAGCGGGCCGTCGATCACCAGCAAGGCCATGCCGTGCACGGCCGACCAGGCCAGGAACTCGGCCTGGGGACGGCGCTCGGGCGGCAGCACGCCGGCCTCGGCCATGCTGTCCAGCGCGTAGCCCAGCAGCTCGAACGGGTTCAGACCCATGGCCGCCGCACGCGTGGTGTCGGGCGGCAGGTCCACGTCGTACTCGACGGAGGCAAAGGCCGTGCGAAACCAGCCGGTCTCCATCTGGGCAAAGCCCAGGTAGCCCCGGCCCACGGCAGCCAGCAAGGCGCGTGAGCGCTGCAGCGCATCGGGCAGGGCACGGGCCTGGACCATTTCGGCCTCGATGGCCGCGGCCAGTGCGCCCAGGGCCGCAGCGCGCACGGCGTCAAACAAGGCCTGGCGATTGGCAAAGTGGCGATAGGCGGCATTCGGCGCTACGCCCGCCCGCCGCGTGGCCTCGCGCAGCACGATGGCCTGGGGACCACCTTCACGCGCCAGTGCCAGGCCAGCCTCGACCAGGGCCTGGCGCAGGTCGCCATGGTGGTATGACTCACGCCTGACACGTCGCTGCGTCACTGTTTTGATTCCTTTTTTTTCTGCATGACCACGTCACGCATAAGGGACGACAGCCCTGCCCCGCCGATTTACAGCTTGACACCGAAGCTGACAGCGCCTGATGTGGACAGCGTCCATTTTAGTCCCTAGCATATGTGAACGGCGTACACACGCCGGGCAGAAATCGATAAAAAGCCGGCATCGAACGGCAAAAACGGTTTTCACCGTCACCAAGGAGACAAGCATGGCTTTGCACACCGGCCGCATCCAGCCCTGCCTCTGGTTTGACAACCAGGGCGAGCAGGCGGCGCGCTTCTATACGGAAGTCTTTCCCGATTCCCGCATCACGGCCATTGCCCGCTATGGCGAAGCCGGCCACGACATCCACGGCAGGCCGGCGGGCAGCGTGATGACGGTGCAATTCGAGCTGGACGGCCAGCCCTTTCTGGCGCTCAACGGCGGCCCGATGTTCCGCTTCAACGAGGCCGTCTCGCTGATGGTCAGTTGCGATACGCAGGACGAGATAGATCACTACTGGGGCGCCCTGTCCGAGGGCGGCGACCCGGCGGCGCGTCAATGCGGCTGGCTCAAGGACCGCCATGGCCTGTCTTGGCAAATCGTTCCGGCCCAGATGGCGGGCTGGATGGGGGGCCCCGACATGGCCGCCGCCCAGCGCGTGATACAGGCCCTGCTGGGCATGCAAAAGCTGGACATCGCCGCCCTTGAGCGGGCGCATGACGGCCGCTGAGGCCTCCTGCGCCCATCCTCCCACTCCTCTCCCCTCGCCACCAACCACTTCAGGAGCATTCCATGCAATTCATCCCCTATCTGAACTTCAACGGCAACTGCGCCGAGGCCTTTGCCTTCTACGCCAAGCTGTTCGGCGGCACCATCGTGCACCAGAGCACCTTTGGCGAGACACCGGGCATGGAGCAGATGCCCGATTCCGCCAAGGGGCTCATCATGCATGCCCACCTGCAGATCAAGGACCAGGCGCTGATGGCCTCGGACGCGACCGACAACTGCGGTGGCGGCGGCTACCAGCAGGCCCAGGGCATGTGGATCTCGATCGGCGTGGACGACGCCACCGAAGGCGGCCGCATCTTCAACGCGCTGGCCGAAGGCGGCAAGGTGACCATGCCCTTCCAGGCCACGTTCTGGTCGCCAGGCTTTGGCATGGTGACGGACCGCTTCAACACACCCTGGATGGTCAACGTCAAGGGCGAGGCCTGAACAAGGCCGGCCGACACATTGCCTCTGTCACCCAAGAAGGAGTCTTCATGAACGCCAATCCCGTCGTCTGGTTCGAGATCCATGTGCAGGACATGGCGCGTGCGCGCCGGTTCTATGAAACCGTCTTCCAGGGCAAGCTGGAGCATCTGCCGGCGCCAGATGGCTCCGACAGCCAGGAGATGCTGTCCTTTCCGATGGACATGACAGGCCCCGGCGCGGGCGGAATGCTGGTGCGGATGGACGGCGCACCTTCCGGCGGCGGCGGCACCCTGGTCTATTTCGGCTGCGAGGACTGTGCCATCGAACAGGGCCGCGTCGAGGCCGCAGGCGGGCGCATCGAGCAGGCCAAATTCTCCATAGGCCCCCACGGGCACTGCGCCGTCGTGGTGGACACAGAGGGCAACCGAATCGGCCTGCATTCCATGCAATGAGAAGCGCCATGACAGCAAAAGACCTTCCCGAACACGCCAACGACCTGGTGCTCACGCGGCTGCTGGACATTCCCGCCGACAGGCTCTACCGCTGCTGGACCGAGCCCGCGCTGATCCAGCAATGGTTTGCGCCCAGCTCCTGGAGCGTGTCCCGCGTGGACAACGATGTGCGGCCCGGCGGCCACAGCCTCATCGTCATGCGCAGCCCTGAAGGCCAGGAGATGCCCGGCAGCGGTGTCTATCTGGAAGTCATTCCCAACCGCCGCCTGGTCTTCACCGACGCATTCACCCAAGGCTGGGTGCCTGCCGACAAGCCCTTCATGACGGGCATCGTCAGCTTTGACCCCGAAGGCAGCCAGACCCGCTATACCGCCCGGGTGCGCCATTGGAGTGCTGCCGACCGCGCCCAGCACGAAGCCATGGGTTTTCACACCGGCTGGGGCCAGTGCACTGACCAGCTGGCCGAGCTCGCAGCCCGGCTCTGAAGCCGGATTTCACCAGGAGAGAGCCATGCACTACATCGACGGATTCGT
This sequence comes from Delftia sp. GW456-R20, assembly GCF_001622915.1. NCBI lineage: Bacteria > Pseudomonadati > Pseudomonadota > Betaproteobacteria > Burkholderiales > Comamonadaceae > Delftia > Delftia sp. GW456-R20. The sequence goes on from NZ_LWCN01000003.1 coordinate 65,205, forward strand.
GCTGCCCGTTCCCCGGGCCAACCTGCAGGCCTACCGCGAGGTGGCGCAGGCCGCAGGCAAGGTATGGATGGAGTACGGCGCACTGCAGTACTGGGAATGCGCGGGCGACGACGTGCCCATGGGCAAGCTGACCTCGTTTCCCCAGGCCGTGCAGCTCAAGGAAGGCGAGATCGTGTTCTTCTCATGGATCATCTATGCGTCGCGCGCGGAGCGCGACCGCATCAATGCCGCCGTCATGAAGGACCCGCGCATTGCCTCCATGGACCCAGCCACCATGCCCTTCGACGCCAAGCGCATGTTCTGGGGCGGCTTCGAGAGCGTGGTGGAACTGGGCACGGGCGAGGGTGCAAGTGCGGGCGCCAGCGGCGCGCCGGCCTAGATCTGGTCAGCCGGGGCGGCAGACACGGCAGGCGTGGTGCCCTGGCCGCGCTGGCGCAGCGCTTCGTACAGGCACACGCCGCTGGCCACGGACACGTTGAGGCTGGAGACGGCGCCCATCATGGGGATGCCGATCAGCTCGTCGCAGGTTTTGCGCGTGAGCTGGCGCATGCCGTCGCCTTCGGCGCCCAGCACCAGGGCCGTGGGGCCCGTGAGGTCCACCTCGTACAGGGTCTTGGGCGCATCGTCGCTGGTGCCGATGATCCAGATGTCGCGCTCCTTGAGCTCATTGAGCGTGCGCGCCAGGTTGGTGACCATGAAATAGGGCACGGTCTCGGCCGCGCCGCTGGCCACCTTGGCCACGGTGGCGTTCACGCCTACCGCATGGTCCTTGGGCGCAATCACCGCATGGGCGCCGGCGCCATCGGCCACGCGCAGGCAGGCCCCCAGGTTGTGCGGATCGGTCACGCCGTCCAGCACCAGCAGCAGCGGCTTGCTGATGCCGTCAGCCTCCAGCTGCTCCAGCAATTCGTCCAGCGAATGCACCTGGGCCACGGCCTCCACGCGCGCGGCCACGCCCTGGTGGCCATGGCTGCCGGCCAGCTTGGCAAGGCGTTCACCGTCGGCCTCAATCAGCCGGACGCCGGCCGACTTGGCGCGGTCGAGGAACTGGCGCATGCGCGCATCGCGGCGCGTGGCCTCGTAGTAGACCTCGATGATGGATTGGGGCGCGGTCTTCATGCGCACGCCGACGGCGTGGAAGCCGAAGAGAACTTTGGGGGACGACATGGGGCGCAATTATCCCGCCAATTGAGCGGTGCCCCGGGCCCCGCCTTGCGAAGCCCGTCTGCGCGCAACGGCTCCTGTGGTTTTTACGTAGCCGCTACACTGCGCGGCTTGGCCGCCTTCCAGCAGCCCTGCACATTGCGGCATGCACCGTAGCCACGGGCATGCCGCTTTGCATTTTTCCATCGCTTGAGTTTTTTCCTTTTCTTTGCCAACCATCATGCTCAAAGCCCTCTTCGCTCGGCTTGCCCGCACCAGCCTGGTAGGCCAGATCGCCATCAGCCTGGTCGCTGGCGGCCTGCTGGCCTGGCTCTGGCCCGAGGCCGCCCAGTCCGTGTCCCTGCTGGGCACGCTGTTCATCTCCGCCCTCAAGGCCGTGGCGCCCGTGCTGGTGCTGCTGCTGGTGGTCTCGGCCACCAGCAACCACCGGCCTGGCCAGGCCACGCAGATCCGTCCCATCCTGTGGCTGTATGTGCTGGGCACCTTTGCGGCGGCCGTGGTCGCCGTGGCGGCCAGCATGGCCTTCCCTTCCACCATCCAGTTCAAGGATGCCGCCCCGGCCCAGGGCGCGCCCGGGCGCATTGGCGAAGTGCTGATGGCCCTGGTGCAAAGCGCCTTCGACAACCCCGTGCGTGCGCTGATGAATGCCAACTACATCGGCATCCTCGCCTGGGCACTGGCCATGGGCATGGCCCTGCGTCATGCCTCGGAGTCCACGCGCACCGTGATGCAGGACCTGGGCCAGGCCATCACCCGCGTGATCCAGGGCGTGATCCGTCTGGCGCCGCTTGGCATCTTCGGCCTGGTGGCGGGCACCTTTGCCCAGTCGGGCCTGGAAAAGCTGCTGGACTACGCGCACCTGCTGGCCGTGCTGCTAGGCTGCATGCTCTTCGTGGCCCTGGTGGTGAACCCGCTCATCGTCTGGACACAGACGCGCCGCAACCCCTATCCGCTGGTGCTGACCTGCCTGCGCGAGAGCGCGGTGACGGCCTTCTTCACGCGCAGCTCGGCCGCCAACATTCCGGTGAACCTGGCGCTGGCCAAGCGCCTGGGCCTGGATGAGGACACCTACAGCGTCTCCATCCCGCTGGGCGCCACCATCAACATGGCCGGCGCCGCCGTCACCATCAGCGTGCTCTCGCTGGCTGCGGCCCATACGCTGGGCATCGAGGTCGATCTGCTGACCGCCATCTTGCTGTGCGTGGTGTCCGCGGTCTGCGCCTGCGGCGCCTCGGGCGTGGCCGGCGGCTCGCTGCTGCTGATTCCGCTGGCCTGCAGCCTGTTCGGCATCTCCAACGATCTGGCCATGCAGGTGGTGGGCGTGGGCTTTGTGATCGGCGTGATCCAGGACTCGGCCGAAACCGCGCTGAATTCCTCGACCGACGTGATCTTCACGGCAGCTGCCTGCGAGGCAGCCGGGCGCCGTGAGGCCGTGGCGGCCTGAGCGCCACCCCTTGCCGGCGTTCCAATCAGGCCGCCAGCGCCTGCCCCTCTTCGATGCTGGCGACGCGGCCGGCCTCGATGGTCACGCGGCGCTCGCAGCGCGCGGCGATGGCTCGGTCATGGGTGACCATGACCAGCGTCGTGCCGCGTTCGCGGTTGAGCGCGAACATCAGCTCCATGATGGTTTCGCCGGTCGCAAAGTCCAGGCTGCCCGTGGGCTCGTCGGCCAGCAGCACGGCGGGCTCGACCACGAAGGCGCGGGCCAGCGCCACGCGCTGCTGCTCGCCGCCCGACAGCAGCTTGGGATAGTGGCCCAGGCGCTGCCCCAGGCCAACGCGCTCCAGCATCTCGGTGGCGCGGCGGCGGGCCTCGCGGCTGCCCGCCAACTCCAGCGGCAGCATCACGTTCTCCAGCGCCGTCAGATTGCCCAGCAGCTGGAAGCTCTGGAACACAAAGCCCAGCTTTTGCGCGCGCACGGCGGCGCGTGCATCCTCATCCAGCGCGAACATGTCCTGGCCCTGCAGCCGCACCGTGCCGCGCGTAGGCGTATCCAGGCCGGCAAGAATGGACAGCAGCGTGCTTTTGCCCGAGCCCGAGGCACCGACGATGGCCACGGTTTCCCTTGCGGCAAAACGCAGATCGATATCCCGCAGAATATCCAGTGTTCCGGTCGAATCGCTGACCGACTTGAAGACATGCTCGACTTCGATCAGGGGCTGGGCAGTGCTTTGTGACATGGAGGATGGGAAGACGATGCAAGACAAGCTGCGCGCAATGCGCCGACGCCGCCACTTTATATCGGCCGGCTTGGCCTTCGGCCTGCTGGGTACTTGGACGGCCACGTCCACGTGGGCAGCCGAGACGGGCCCGCTGCTGGTGCTGGGCGACTCGCTGAGTGCCGAATACGGACTGGCCCGTGGCACGGGCTGGGTGGCACTGCTGCAAAAGCGCCTGCAGGAGAGCCCAAAGAATGTGCCGCTGGTCAACGCCAGCGTGAGCGGGGAGACCACCTCGGGCGGCCGCTCTCGCCTGCCTGCCTTGCTCAAGCAGCACAAGCCATCGGTGGTGGTGATCGAATTGGGTGGCAACGATGCGCTGCGGGGTCTGCCGCTGCAAAGCACACAGGGCAATCTGGACGCCATGGTGCGCGCGGCCCGGGATGCCGGAGCCAAGGTACTGCTGGTGGGCATGCAGGTGCCGCCCAACTATGGCAGCGGCTATACGCGCCAGTTCGAGCAGTTGTTTGCCAAGGTGGCGCAGGAGCAGAAGGTGCCGCTGGTGCCCTTCCTGCTGGCCGGCATCGGTGATGCGGCCGATTCGGCCCAGTGGTTCCAGGCCGACCGCATCCACCCCACGGCCAAGGCCCAGCCGCGCATGCTGGACAACGTCTGGCCCCAGCTCAGCAAGCTGCTGCCCTGAGCTCAGGGCAGGCAGGGTGTCAGCTGCCGCGGCCTTCCTCGCCGGGACGGGCTGCTGCAGGAGATGCCTGCGCATTACCTTCTGAGCCGCCGCCCTCATGGTCGTCGGGTCTTTTTTCGGCCTTGGCCTTCTCCTTCTCTAGCTTCTTCTGCTTCTTGGCCAGTTCGCGCTGGCGTTTTTCATAGGCGTAATTGGGTGTCGCCACAGGTGGACTCCTCTGTTGTTGCAAGCCCCACTGTAGCCGCAAGACGGGGCATGCCAGGAAAACCTCAGGATATGGTGGACGCAGGCACGGCGGAATCGCACACGCTGCAACGGTATGCATGCCAACTGGCACAGCCCAGCAAAGGCCCCACCAGCAGCAGGCCCGCGCCATGCCACCACAGGGCAACCGCCACCAGCACGGTGATGATCGCGGCCCACTGCAGCATGACGGCCAGGTTCAGACCGACCACGCGCATGCTGGTGATGCAGGCCGTGAGCGCATCGCTGCCCCGGTCCAGCATGGCCGGGAGCGCCACCACCATGCTGGCGAACACCAGGGCCGCGAATGCGCCGCCGACCAGCAGGTAGATGGCCAGGAATTCCCAGTTCTCGGGCCGGGCCACGGCCTGCAGCATGCCGGCCGTGGTCGGCATGCCGGTATCGAAGAACACGGCAAAGACCACCATGGAGGCGCGCGCCCAGAGCATCTCCAGAACCAGCAGCACCATGACCAGCATGCCCATGCTGCCCATCTGCGTGTCCCAGCAGGTCAGCGAGCTGCTCAGTTGGGGCGGCAAGCCCCGCTCCAGCCTGCGGCTGGTGTCGTACAGGCCCATGGCCAGGAAGGGGCCGATGAGCAGGCAGCCGCTGGCCATGGCCATGCTGTATTCCGGGCTGGCGCGGAACACCCAGCCGATCAGCAGGGCCATGGCCCAGAAGCACAGGCCGTAGAACAGCGCCACGCCGGGCGCACGCCGCAGATCGCGCCAGCCCAGGGCCAGCCAGCGCCAGGGATCGGCCATGCGCAGCAGTTGCACCTGCAGCATGCCGGCCGGGTTGTCGGAAGCTTTCTCGGGAGCGGGGGATGCCTGCATGCCTGGACCTCCTGGATCAGCGAGTCCAAAGTTATCGCAGCCATGGCACTGCTGCCATGGCGGAAACTACCGAGGCCCGCCCAGACCCCCAGGTCTGTACCCGAGTCTGCACTCAGGCCTGGACCAGCTTGCCCGGCTGGCCGGGCAGCACCTTCCAGGCCGCATCGCGCACAGCCTGGTATTGGCGGCTGAACACGGTGTCCACGTAGATCCACTCGGCCTGGCAGGCCTGCGGCGTGGCCGTGACGATCATGTAGCCACGGCGCGAGGTATCGCAGTACTTGAGCGTGGAGATGAATTGCAGCAGCGCGCCACGCAGCTGGGCCGGGTCCTGGCCCGACAGGTATTCCTCGAAACCCGGCGAGCTGACGGACGAGGTGGCGAACTCCACGCCCACGCCCTGCCCGCTGCGGTCGCGCAGTTCGCTGGCCCAGGCATTGTGGGTGTCACCGGCCAGCACGACCAGGTTCTTGCCCAGGCTGCGCGCCGTGGCCAGCACGGTCTCGCGTGCCACGGCATAGCCGTCCCAGGCATCGAGGTTGTAGGGAATGCTGGGCTGGGCCAGGATGGCCTTTTCCGCCGCCGTCAGGCTGGCCGGGTTCGCCTGCGCCTTGGCCAGCAGCGCCGCGTAGGCCGGCAGCGAGACACCGCTGCCGGGGCTCAGGATGTCCATCAGCAAGGGCGCCGGCAGCTCCATGCGCCCCATCAGCACCTGCTGGCCCAGCACCTGCCAGGTGGCCTGCGAAGCTGCCAGCTGCTGGCCCAGCCACTGGGTCTGGGTGACGCCCATGAGCTGGCGCGCAGGATTGGCCATGTCGGAGGTGAAGCGTGCCGCGTCCAGGCCCTGGGCGGTGAAGTAGTCGGCGTAGTCCAGTTGTTTGTCGCGGCCGATGACGCGCGTGTCCAGCATGTGCAGCGCCAGCAGGTCGCCGAAGGCGAAGCTGCGGTAGATGATCTCGGGCTGCGCGTTGCGCGTGGGCATCCACTCGTGATAGGCCTTGAGCGCGGCCACCTTGCGCAGTTCGAAATCGCCCTCGGTGGCCGGCTGGTGGTTTTCGGCGCCGTGCATCCAGGTGTCGTTGGAGACTTCGTGATCGTCCCAGACGGCAATCATGGGAGCCGCCGCATGCAGGGCCTGCAGGTCGGCATCGCTCTTGTACTGGGCATGGCGCTGGCGGTAGTCGGCCAGGCTGACGATTTCGTTGGCCGGCAGGCTCTGGCGTTGCATGGCTTCGGCCTTGCCATTGGCATAGCCTCCGCGTGCGTACTCATAGATGTAGTCGCCCAGGTGCACGGTGGCATCCAGGTCGCCCTGGCGCGCGGCATGCGCGTAGACGTTGAAGTAGCCCGCCGGGTAGTTGGCGCAGGAGAACACGGCCAGCTTGACCTGCTGCACGGCGCCCACGGGCAGGGTGCGCGTGCGGCCCGTGGCGCTGGTCATGCCCTGGCAGCGAAAGCGGTAGTGGTAGCGCGTGGCGGGCTTGAGGCCCGTGGCGTCGGCCTTGAAGGTGAAGTCCTGGGTGGCGCGCGCCATGGCCTTGCCCGACACCACGATGGTCTTGAAGTCGGCGTCCGATGCCACTTCCCACTCCACCTCGATATCGCTGGAATGGCCCTGGGGTGGCGTCACGCGGGTCCAGAGGATGACGCGGTCGCTCAACGGGTCGCCGCTGGCCACGCCGTGGCGGAACTCGACGGGAATGCTGCTGTCGCCATCGGAGCCGCCGCAGCCGGCCAGTGGCAGCGCCAGGGCCGATGCGCCCATGCCGCGCACGAAATGGCGGCGGCTGGCCACGATGCCGGACCCATTGGACGCGGTCTTCGCGTGCTGCAGGATATTGGTGATGCTCTCTTTGTGCTTCATGCTGAACCAGGGCCTGGAGGCCCCCGTGGGATGGTATGAAGCCAACGAGCATCGGTGCTGCCGGTGACAGGCGCATGTCACCGGCGCCTGGCGCTCAACTATGCGAACGCAGCGGCCAGGGCCTGCTCCAGGTCGGCACGCAGGTCCTGCACGGCCTCCAGGCCGATGGCAAAGCGCACCACGGTGCCGCTGCGCAGCTGGGGCGTGGGGCAGCTGCGCATGGACGGCAGCTCATAGGGCACGACCAGGCTGATGGGGCCGCCCCAGCTGTAGCCGATCTTGAACAGGCGCAGGCTGTCGCAGAAGCGGTCCACGGCCGGCTGGCCGTGGCGCGGGTCGATGACCACGCTGAACAGGCCGGCCGCCACGCCCTCGCCGCCGCCGGCGGCTCCGCACAGGGCCTTCCAGTTCTCGTGGCCCGGAGCGCCTTCCAGCGCGGGATGCAGCACCTGGACCACGGCCGGCTGCTGCTGCAGCCAGCGCGCCAGCTCGCGCGCGGCGCGGTCCTGTGCGTGGTAGCGCAGCGCAATGCTGGGCAGCGATCGCAGCACGGCCTCGGTGTCGTTGCCGCCCACGCCCAGGCCCAGCCGCATATGGGCCAGCTTGATGCGCATGTGCAGCGCCTGGTCGCGCGTGATGATGCTGCCCATGAGCACATCGCCACCGCCGCTGGGGTACTTGGTGAGCGCATGGACGGTGCCGTCCACGCCCAGGCTGTGCGAGCCGTCGCCCAGCAGGTCGAAGGGATTGAAGGCCAGGCCCGCACCCCAGGTGTTGTCCAGCACGGTGGTGATGCCGCGCGCGCGGCACAGGCGCACCATGGCGATGAGGTCAGGGAACTCCATGGTCACCGAGCCCGGCGCCTCCAGCCAGACCAAACGCGTCTTGGGCGTGATTTTGGCTTCGAGGTCGGCAACATCCATGGCGTCGTAGCACTGGTGGCGCACGCCGAAATGGGCCAGCTCGCCCTCGCTCAGGGTCTTGTTGGGACCGTAGGCGTTGTCGGGCAGCAGCATCTCGTCGCCGGTGCGCAGCAGGGCCAGAGAGGTGGTGGCAATGGCCGCCAGGCCGCTGGGCACCAGCAGGCATTGCAGGCCGCCTTCCAGCGCGCTCAGGCGCTCTTCCAGCAAGAACGTGGTGGGCGTGCCGTGCAGGCCGTAGGTGTAGCTGCTCTTGTCCAGCCACTGGCGGCGGCGCATGGCCGCCACGTTCTCGAAGATCACCGTCGAGGCCTTGTGCACCGGCGGCTGCGGCGCGACAAAGCCTTCGGGCGGCTGGTAGGGATGGTGGATGAGATGGGTGCTGATCTGCAGGTCGGGTGTGCTCATGCAGCGCATCTTATGCGCTGGGCCACGGCGTTCAGGCATAAAAAAACCAGGCGGACAGAGCGCCTGGTTTTCATTGAGGGAGCAAAGCCGGTGGCTGCGATCAGCTGGCCTTGATCTCCAGCATGTTGCTGACGTTGTTCACGCCCTTGACGGCCTTGGCAATGTCGCCGGCGCGCATCTTGAGCGCATCGCTGGGCACCGAGCCGGTCAGCGTGACGGCGCCGGCCTTGGTGTCCACGTCGATCTTGAGGGCGGAGATATCGGGTTCCTTGATCAGGTCGGCCTTGATCTGGGCGGTGATGCCTGCATCGTCGAGCGCGGCGCCTGCCTGGCTCATGGCGTTGTTGGTGGCCGTTTCGGCCTTCATCGCGCCTTCCTCGATCTTGGTGCCGGCGCTGCTCATGGCGTTGTCGATCTTCTGGCCTGCGCTTTGCGCGGCCTGCTGGGACTGCTGGACGGCGGAGTCGAGCTTTTGGCCGGCAGTGTCTTCGGTCTTGCCGCATGCGGCGAGGCCGAAGGCAAGGGCGGACACGGCGAGGATGTGGCAGCAGCGTTGGGTGATGAAAGTCATGCGGTTACTCCTTGAATAGTTGTGAGGCGGTCAACACAGGCCTCGACTTTATTTATGGCCCTGGGACAAACCCATACGACGCCGACGCAAGCGCCTGTAGGACAAGCTCGAACATCCCGGCACCATCCAGTTAGCATGACAATAGCGGCCATGCATTCCCTGGCGCGCTGGTTTCCCTTCCTGGCATGGCCCAAACCCTCGGCAGCCGTGCTGCGCGGGGAGTTCTGGGCAGGTCTCACCGTTGGTCTGATGCTTCTGCCCCAGGGCGTGGCCTATGCAGCGCTTGCCGGCATGCCGCTGATCACCGGCATTTACGCCTCCATCGTCCCTGCCCTGGTGGCCGTGATGTTCAGCGGCTCGCCGCGCCTGGGTGTGGGGCCCACGGCCTTGAGTGCCCTGCTGATCGGCGCCTCCCTCACGGGCCTGGCCGAACCCGGCTCCGCGCACTGGGTGGCCCTGGCCGCCTGGATGGCCATTCTTTCGGGCCTGGTGCAGTGGTCGCTGGGCCTGATGCGCGCCGGCTGGCTGCTCAACCTGGTTACCTCGCCCGTGCTCACGGGTTTCACGCAGGCGGCAGCGCTGCTGATCCTGGCCTCGCAGTTGCCCACCCTGCTGGGACTGCGTTCGACCTGGAGCGCGGTCTGGAACACGCCTTCGCTGCAGCTTTTCGACTGGCAGTCCATCCTCTACGGCATTGCCAGCATTGCGCTGCTGGTGCTGGCCAAGCGCTGGCGCGCCGCCTTTCCCTCGGCCATCTTCATCATTGCGCTGACCGGCGTGATCAGCTGGGCCACGGACTTTGCCGATGACGGGGGCGCCGTGGTCGGCCACCTGCCGGCAGGCCTGCCCAGCTTCCAGTTGCCGGGATTGCTGAGCTGGGACGAGTTCGGCGCCCTGGTGATGCCGGTGCTGGTGATCTCGCTGGTGAGCTTTCTGGAGACGGCCTCCAGCGCCCAGGTGGAGCACCAGCAGGCCGGCACGCGCTGGAACGAGAACCAGGACCTGGTCGCCCAGGGGCTGTCCAAGATCAGTGCGGGCCTGTTCGGCAGCTTTGCCACCAGCGCCTCGTTCTCGCGCTCGGCCGTGAACCTGCTGGCCGGCGCCAAGACGGGCTGGTCCAACGTGTTCTCCATCCTGCTGGTGGTCATCGTGGTGCTGTGGTTCATCCCGGCGCTGTACCACGTGCCCAAGGCGGCGCTGGCGGCCATCGTGATCACGGCCGTGGTCAACCTGGTCAAGCCGCGCGTGCTGCTGCAGTTGTTCAAGGTGTCGCGCGTGGAGGGCAGCATTGCGCTGGCCACGCTGCTGCTGACCATCGTCACGGCGCCGCGCATGTACTGGGGCGTGTTCGCGGGCATTGTGCTGAGCCTGGGCTACTTCCTCTACCAGCGCCTGCATCCGCGCATCATCGAAGTGGGCCAGCATCCCGACGGCAGCCTGCGCGACCGCAACCTCTGGCAACTGCCGCCGCTGGCGCCGGGCCTGCTGGCCCTGCGCATGGATGCCGAGCTGGACTTCGGCTCTGCCTCGGCCCTGGAGCGTCGTATCGGTGACGAATGGGCGCTGCGCCCGGAGACACACCATCTGTGCCTGCTGGCCCAGCCCATCAACCGCATCGACGTGACGGGCGTGGAAACCTTCGTGCGCCTGCAACTGCTGGCGGCCAAGCGCAGCGGCGTGCTGCATGTGGTGGGCCTGAAGCTGCCGGCCGAGCAGGTGCTGCTGCGGGCAGGCGCCCTGCACCGCGGACCGCACCTGCGGCTGTACCGCACCGATGCGGAATTCCTCGCCGCCCTTGCCCTGCCGCCGTTCGTGCCTGCACCAGGATCAACATCTGTTACCTCCGATGGTGCAAAAGTCGATGCCGGCGCGGCGACAATCGAGCCTACACACTGATACACTTCACTGGCTTTTCATTCAGCCCTCCGTGACTGCCCCCGCATCCCACCAATCCGTATACCTGCGCGACCTGCGCCTGGCCACAGCCCACGCGCTGGTTACCCACGCTGGTGGGGCGGTCCATCTGCCCACGGATTCGCCGACGCGATATCTGCAGGCGCTGATCGATGAACTGTGCTCGCTGTCGCTGCGCGACCCGCTCACGGGGCTGGCCAACCGCCGCCATTTCCGCACCATTGCCGAGCGCGAGATCGACCGCGTGGCGCGGTCTGGCGAAGCGGCCCTGATGCTGATGCTGGACATCGACCATTTCAAGCAGATCAACGACCAGCACGGCCATATCGTGGGCGACCGGGTTCTGCAGTCGGTGGCCCGTACCCTGACCAATTGCGTGCGCCCCATGGACACGCTGGCCCGCTACGGAGGAGAGGAATTCGCCATCGTGCTGCCCGCCTGCCCTGCGACCTTCGGCGTCTCCGTGGCCGAACGCATACGCAGCGCCATCGAGCGCATGCCGGTCGTCATCTCACCCACGCTGACACTGCAGATCACCATCAGCATCGGCGGCGCCTATGCGCTGCAGTGGATACGCAGCACCACAACCTTGTGGACCGAGCGTGCCGACAAACAGTTGTACCTGGCCAAATCCGCCGGCCGCAACCGCGTGCACATTGAAGAACAACCTGACAGTACGGTAAGCGCGGAGGAAAAAAGCCTGCTTTTCGGACCTTTGTATGCCCCGTCCCCGTTTGACAATGGGCTGAATCCAGATATTGCAACCGATGTGGACCCCGAAGATGGACTCCGCTGATAGCCAGGTGGTAAGCGACAACGCCATTCCCCACCCCTCCCTGCCCGCTGCCGTTCCGATGAGCGATGCCGTGCGCGCCAAGCCGCGCGGACACATCATCGCCGTGACCAGCGGCAAGGGCGGCGTGGGCAAGACCTTCGTTTCGGCCAATCTGGCCGCAGCGCTGACACGCCATGGCCTCAAGGTCCTGGTGCTTGACGCCGACCTGGGTCTGGCCAACCTGGATGTGGTGCTCAACCTCTACCCCAAGGTCACGCTGCACGATGTATTCACCGGCCGTTCCTCGCTGGAGGAAGCCATCCTGCCCGCACCCGGAGGCTACTCGGTGCTGCTGGCCGGCTCCGGGATGATCGAGTACTCGCGGCTCACGCCCGAGATCCGCCAGCAGTTCACGCACACCATCGAGACACTGGCCCCGCGCTACGACATCGTGCTGCTGGACACCGGCGCAGGCATCTCGGACGTGGTGCTGTTCTCCGTGTCCATGGCCACCGAGGTGCTGGTCATCGCCACGCCCGAGCCCACCTCGCTGACCGATGCCTATGCGGCCATCAAGGTGCTGGCCATCCAGCAAAAACGCCAGCAGATCCGCCTGGCCATCAACCAGGCGGCACGCCCCGGAGATGGCCGCGCCATCACGGGCCAGCTGCAGCAGGTGCTCAACCGCTTTGTCAACACGGCCTCCGGCGAGCCATTGCGGCTCACGCACCTGGGCGATATTCCGTCCGACCCGGCCGTGCGCGAGGCGGTGATGCGCCGCCAGTTGCTGCTGCAGTCCATGCCCGGCGCACCGGCTTCGCTGGCAGTGGCCCAGCTGGCCAATAAAATCAAGGCCCTGCTGGTGTCGGGCGGCTGATCGGGTCGCCTCTCGCCGGCACCCCGATCCAACCCGCGGCCTGTGCCGCACCCGCCTGCCTGCCCGTGTCCGACATCCTCAATATTTCCTGCTACAAGTTCACGCCGCTGCCCGATGCAGCGGCGCTGCGCGACACCCTGGCCGAACGCGCCCAGGCCCTGGCGCTCAAGGGCACCATCCTCCTGGCCGAGGAAGGCATCAACTTCTTCCTGGCCGGCCCCGCCCAGGCGGTGCACAGCTTCGTTGACCAGTTGCGCGCCGATGAGCGCTTTGCCGACCTGGCCCCCAAGGAAAGCTGGTCCGACACCGTGCCGTTTCGCAAGATGCTGGTCAAGGTCAAGCGCGAGATCATCCGCATGGACCACCCCACCATCCGCCCGGCAGAGGGCCGCGCGCCATCGGTCAGCCCCGCCACGCTGCGCCGCTGGCTGGAACAGGGCCACGATGACGAGGGCCGCGAGGTGGTGACGCTGGACACGCGCAACGACTTCGAGGTCGATGCCGGCGCCTTCAAGGACACCATCGACTGGCGCATCACCAAGTTCACCGAGTTCCCGCCCGCGCTGCGCGCCCACAAGGCCGATCTGGCCGACAAGACCGTGGTCAGCTACTGCACGGGCGGCATACGCTGCGAGAAGGCCGCCATCCTGATGCGGGACGAGGGCCTGGAGCATGTCTACCAGCTGGAAGGCGGCATCCTCAAGTACTTCGAGGAAACCGACGGCGCCTTCTATGACGGCGGCTGCTTCGTCTTTGACGAGCGCCGGGCCGTGGACGCGGACCTGTCGGCCGCACCCCAGCTGGAGCATCCGCAGGCCCAGGAGACTCCGTCTCCATAGACTGCTCCCCCAGCCCTGACTTGAAGCCCCGGGGCATGCACGCCACGCTTGCGGCGTGCGACACCAATGCGGCCGTACCGGCTGCAGCATCGGCCGCTGTTCAACCCAGGGCACGCACCGAGTTGCTGAGCGAGCGGGCGCAGGCCAGCAGCCCTGGGCCCAGGCGGGCTTGCGCCTCCTCCACCGTCCATCGGCTGGTCGGCGCGACGATGTGCACGGCAGCCACGGGGCGGCCATGGCTGCCGATGACGGGCGCGCCCAGCGTCATGTCGCCCAGAAAGAGTTCCTCCCGGTTGACGGCATAGCCGCGCCGACGCGCCTGGGCCAGTTCATCGAGGATGGCGGCCTCGTCCGTGATGGTGAAACGTGTGTGCGCGGTCCGCTCGCTCTGGCGCAGCAGGGCCAGGGCTTCTTCATCGGGCAGTGCGCTCAGCCAGGCTCGCCCCGAGGCAGTGCAGTACATGGGGATGCGACTGCCAATGGGCATGTGCACCGGTACAAACTGGGCGCTGATGAAGCGTGCCACGTAGACCATCTCCAGCCCGTCGGGCTCGGTCAGGCAGGTGGTCTCGGTCGTGATCTTGGTCAGCTCCGAAAGATACGGATTGGCCAGGTCGATCACCGGATTGGCCGCCAGGTAGTTGTAGCCCACGCGCATGACGCGCGGCGCGAGCTGGTAGCGCCGGGTTTGCGGATGCTTGCGGACATAGCCCAGTTGCTCCAGCGTGAACACCATGCGTTGCGCCGAGCTTTTGTTGATGCCCGCAGCGGCAGCCACATCGGCCAGCGTCATGCTCCGGTGCTGCGCGCTGAAGGCGCAGAGTACGGCCAGGCCCTTCTCCAGCGACTGGTTGAACAGTGGGTTGGTGTCGTCATCCATCGGTGACGAAGCGGGTTGAGGCGTTGCTTGCATGGCGCAAGTATAGGCATCCACTTCCAAAGAATCGCATATCGATTTCTTTGAATTGCTTAGTGGTTTTCTCTTATTTCCTAAAGATTCATCCACATTGATCATTGGCGCGGTTCCGAGAATTCTCCGCTGCAGGCGAGGGGCTGCCCCCAAGGTGACCTGTCCCTGCTGTTTCCTTCCGTCGTTCACGCCAAGGAGTCAGGCAATGCCAGGTTTTGTCCACCGCGTCCTCCACCTCGCCCTGGGCATGTGTGCAGCCGGCGCCGTCGCGCTGGCTGCAGCGCAAGGCGGCAGCGCCCCGGCCAGCTACAACGTGGGCGCCACGCCCACCGGCATTCCGTTCACCTTTCTGGACGTCAAGAGCAACAGCATCCAGGGCATGATGGTCGACACCATGCAGGCCGTGGCCAAGGCGGGAGGCTTCCAGGCCCATGTGCAGCAGACCAGCTTTGCGGCGCTGATCCCCTCGCTCACATCCAGCAAGATCGACATCATCTCGGCCGCCATGCTCAAGACCGCCGCACGCCAGCAGGTGGTGGATTTCAGCGATGCGGTCTACTCCTACGGCGAGGGCCTGATCGTCAAGGCTGACGATGCCAAGGCCTATGTGTCATTGGACGACCTCAAGGGCGAGGTCGTCGGTGCCCAGGTGGGCACGGTGTTCTACGACCTGCTGCAGAAAAAGGGCATCTTCAGGGAAGTGCGCAGCTACGACTCGGTAGCCGACATGACGCGCGATCTGGCGCTTGGCCGCATCAAGGCAGGGCTGGGTGACCAGCCCATCATTGCCTACCAGATACGCCAGCACAGCTTCCAGGGCGTGAAGCTGGCCGAAAGCTACAAGCCCTCCAACGTGGGGGATGTGTGCCTGGTGGTGCGCAAGGGTGACACCGAAACCCTGGCCCGCCTGAACAAGGCCATCGCCACCATCAAGGCAGACGGCACCCTGGCCCAGATCGTCAAGAAGTGGGGCATCTGAGTACATCGGACGCCCGCCGGGTCGCCTCGCGCCTCGCCTCCCCCCTTTGCCGCGCAATGCACGGCAATGACACCTTCGAGGAAAGTACGCCATGCAAGCATTTGTGCAGCACGCGCGAGAGTTCCTGCCCATCCTGCTGCAAGGAGCGGTGGTCACGGTGCAGGTCACCGCGCTGTCGTTCCTGTTGTCCAGCGCGATCGGACTGGTGCTGGCGCTGGGCAAGCTCTCACCCGTGCGCGCCGTCTCGTGGGCCGCATCGACCGTGGTCAATGTGATACGGGGCCTGCCCATCATCGTGCAGCTGTTCTACATCTACTTCGTGCTGCCCGAGGTCGGCATCCAGCTCACCGCCTTCCAGGCCGGGGTGATCGGCCTGGGCATTGCCTATTCGGCCTATCAGGCAGAGAACTTCCGCGCCGGCATCGAGGCGGTGGACCCCGGCCAGCGTGAAGCCGCATTGGCCATGGGCATGCGACCCGCCCTGCTCATGCGCCGCGTGGTGCTGCCGCAGGCATTCCGCATTGCGCTGCCGCCCTACGGCAACACCCTGGTGATGATGCTCAAGGACTCGTCCCTGGTCTCCACCATCACCGTGGCCGAGATGACGCGCCAGGGCCAGTTGATCGCAGCGTCCACCTTCCAGAACATGACGGTCTACACCCTGGTCGCCCTGCTCTACCTGGCCATGAGCCTGCCGCTGGTATGGGGGCTCAGGCGTCTGGAGAAGCGCTTTGGAGCGGGGAGGAAGTCGCCATGATCGAGATCGACCACCTGGAAAAGGCCTACGGCGAGCATCGTGTGCTGCGGGGCGTCAACCTGCGCGTGGCACGTGGAGAAGTGGTGTGCCTGATCGGCCCTTCGGGATCAGGCAAGTCCACTGTGCTTCGCTGCATCAACGGCCTGGAGTCGTACCAGGGCGGGGAGGTGCGCGCATTCGGGGAGTGCGTGGACACCCGCGCGCCCTCCATCCACGCGCTGCGCAGCCGCATGGGCATGGTGTTCCAGCGCTTCAACCTCTTCCCGCACCGCACCGTGGTGCAGAACGTGATGGAAGGCCCCATCCATGTGAAGGGCCAGGCTCCCGGCCAGGCCCATGCCGAGGCATTGGAGCTGCTGCGCAAGGTAGGCCTGGCAGACAAGGCACAGGCCTGGCCCGCACAGCTGTCGGGCGGACAGCAGCAGCGGGTGGCCATTGCCCGCGCCCTGGCCATGAAGCCCGAGGCCATGCTGTTCGACGAACCCACTTCGGCCCTGGACCCCGAACTGGTGGGCGACGTGCTGGGCGTGATGCGCCAGCTGGCCGAAGAAGGCATGACGATGATCGTGGTCACGCACGAGATGGCCTTTGCTCGCGAGGTGGCCGACCGCGTGTGCTTTCTGCATGGCGGCACCATCGTGGAGGAAGGCCCTTCGGCCCAGGTGCTGGGCGCACCGCGCCATGCACGCACGCAGGACTTCCTGCGGCGCGTGCTGCACCAGCACTGTGCGCCGTCAGAAGGTGCGGCATGACGAAGGCAGCTACCGCCTCCATCGCATCGTCTTCGTCGGTACGCCCCGTGCTGTCGCACCCGTCAGCGCCATCGCTGTGGGCAGCCACTGCGCCCGCCGCACCGCCCACGCCACCGCTGGCGGCACCGCTGACCACCACCGACGTGCTGGTGATCGGCGCGGGATATACCGGCCTGTCGGCAGCACTGCATTTGGCCGAAAGCGGCGCCAGCGTGTGCGTGCTTGACGCCCATGCTCCCGGCTGGGGTGCGTCGGGCCGCAACGGCGGCCAGGTGAACCCCACCCTCAAGTACGACCCCGACGAACTGCAGCGCATCCACGGCGCCGCTCGTGGCGAGCGGCTGATCGACGCCGTCTCCCGCTCGGCCGACCTTGTGTACGGGTTGATCGAACGGCACGGCATCGACTGCGCGCCCGTGCGTGCCGGCTGGCTGCAGGTCGGATACACCCAGCAGGCGGTGGACGGCATGCACGCACGCGCCCGGCAGTGGGAACGGCGCGGCGTGCGCGTGGAACTGCTGGACCGCGCTGCCACGGCAGCACGCACAGGCACGCCCGCCTTTGCCGGCGGCTGGCTGGATGGACGCGCCGGCGCCATACAGCCCCTGGCCTACGTGCGCGGACTGGTGCGCGCCGCACAGGCCCTGGGCGTGCAGGTTCACAGCGAATCGCCCGTGCTGGCACTGGAGCGCCAGGGCACGGACCACTGGGTCGCCACCACGGCCCAGGGTCACCGCATACAGGCCAGGCAGGTGCTGCTGGGCACCAACGGCTATACCGATGGCCTGTGGCCTGGTCTGGCGCGCACGGTGCTGGCAGCCAACAGCTTCATCGTGGCCACGCAGCCCCTGGGCAAGGCGGGCGCGCACATCCTGCCCGGGGGCGAGACAGGCTCGACCTCGCAGCGCCTGCTGCTGTACTTTCGCAAGGACGCACAAGGCCGTCTGCTCATGGGCGGGCGCGGACATTTTGCGGACCCGCAGGGCGCAAGCGACTATGCCCATCTGGAACGCGCCGTGGCGCTGATGTTTCCCGGCCTGGGCCCCCTCCAATACGAGTACCGCTGGGCCGGGCGCATCGCCGTCACACGCGACTTCATGCCCCATCTGCACCAGCCTGCCCCCGGCATCACCATGGCCTTGGGCTACAACGGCCGCGGCATTGCCATGGCCACCCTGCTGGGGCGGGAGGCAGCAGCGCTGATGGCCGGCGGAAATGCGCTGGCCTGCCCTTTTCCGGTAACGCCGGTTCAGCCGATACCGCTGCATGGGTTGCAACGGTTGTACATAGCGGCGGGAGTGGCCTGGTACAGCCTGCTGGACCGGCTGGGGGCGTGAGGCTCAGTGGAGCCGGCCGATCAAACCGCGCCGGCCTGGCGCATCAGCCGCAGCGCCTGCTGCGCCACGCGCTCGCCGAACACGCGCGCCGTCTCCAGGTCGCCCGGCAGCATCTCGGCGGCCGAGGCATCCGAGGCCGATTGCGCCATGGCACCGCTGAAGGCGCCTATCCAGTTGAGGTCATTGCGCTGCGCGGCGCGCGCGTTGGACGGCAGCATGCCGCTGCCCACCCACAGGCCGCCATGCTGCATGGCCAGCTGGAACAGATAGTCCAGCGTGGTCTGCTTGTTGCCGTTGACACTGGCACTGTTGGTGAAGCCGGCGAACAGCTTGTCCTTCCAGGCCTGCACGAACCACGGCTTGGAAGAGGCATCGGCAAAGCGCTTGAACTGCCAGCTCGGCCCGCCCATGTAGGTGGGCGATCCAAAGATGATGGCGTCTGCCGCCGCCAGCAACTCCCAGCCACCCGCAGGCAGCTGGCCGTCGCTGTCGATCGACAGCATGCGCGCGCCTGCGCCGTCGGCCACGGCCTGGGCCATGCGCTGGGTGTGTCCGTAACCCGAGTGGTAGACCACCACGATATCTGCCATACAAGAAATCCAATCCTCGGACGCCCTGCGCAGCCACAGGCCAGCCAGCGCCGCATTCATCAATCCATCCACGCCAAAGGGCCCCGCAGCGCTGCTGCGGGGCCCACTCAAGGCAGTAGCCTAACAAAAATCAGGGCATGGCCAACGCTGCCCGACCCACTCAATGGCGGCGCGCATCCACGCTCCAGCCGCCGGCACCGTGGGCGGCAAAGCCCAGCAGGCCGCCAGTCACGGCGATGTTCTTCCAGAACAGCAGCTGCTGCATCATGGCCGCGTCGGCCGGCACGCTCCAGTAGGCGTGAAAGAAGAAGCTGGCCACCAGCGTGAAGAAGGCCAGCACCAGGGCCGCCCAGCGCGTGCACCAGCCCAGCAGCAAGGCCAGGCCGCCGACGATCTCCACCACCAGGGCAATGGCCACGCCGATCTGCGGCATGGGCATGCCTACCGATGCGGCATAGCCCACGGTCCCGGCGAAGCCTCCGATTTTCTGAAAGCCCGCTGGCACGAACATCAGCGCGATCAGGATGCGGCCGGCCAGCGCCAGCGGGTTGCTCAGACGGTTCAACATGATGGGTACTCCTCGTGAATCTTCAGAGCGTGCTGTGCACGCTCTCAGGCTTGCAGATCGAAGACCAGGACCTCGGACTGTTCCCCGTCGTGCAGGCGCAGTCGCGGTTCATTCTCCACAAGGGCCGCATCGCCCGTTGTCAGCCGTTGCCCATTGACGCTCAGCGCGCCGCGTACCAGGTGCACATAGGTCTTGCGGCCGGCGGGCAGTTCCAGCTCGGCCTGCTCATCGCCGTCGAACAGCCCGGCATACAGCCGGGCATCGGCATGGACGGTGACCGAGCCCTCGGCGCCATCGGGCGAGGCCACCAGGCGCAGCCGGCCGCGCTTTTCCTCGTCGGCAAAGGCTTTTTGCGCATAGCCGGGCGCAATGCCCGTTTCGCTGGGCAGCAGCCATATCTGCAGGAAATGCGTGGTCTGGCCCGGCGCATGGTTGTGCTCGCTGTGGACCACGCCCGAGCCGGCGCTCATGCGCTGCACCTCGCCGGGCGAGATGGTCTGCTCGTTGCCCATGCTGTCCTTGTGCGAGAGCCGGCCTTCGAGCACGTAGCTGATGATCTCCATGTCCTTGTGGCCATGGGAACCGAAGCCCGTGCCCGGGGCGATGTGGTCTTCGTTGATCACGCGCAGGTTGCCAAAGCCCATGTGGCGCGGATCATGGTAGCCCGCAAACGAGAAGCTGTGGTGCGAGCGCAGCCAGCCATGGTCGGCATGGCCGCGTTCCCGGGATTTGCGCAGGGCGATCATGTTTTTGTCCCTTTCCAACGTGTCAGATCTTCGAAACTCTTGCGTCGATGGCTCCACTGTAGAAGCCGCTGCCGCAGGCAAGGCGCAGCAGGATTGATGGCATCATTCAAAGCTTTTGAAGCCATAACGCCCCATGCCCAGCCCCCGCGACGTGCTCACCCCCGACAGCCTGGCCATGCTCCAGGCCATTGCCGAGGCCGGCAGCTTTGCCGCCGCTGCACGCCAGCTGGGCCTGGTGCCCAGTGCCCTGACCTACCGTGTGCGCCAGATCGAAGATGCGCTGGACGTGCTGCTGTTCGACCGCCGCTCGCGCCACGCCCAGCCCACCGAGGCCGGCCGGGAGCTGCTGCGCGAGGGGGTGCGCCTGCTGCATGAGATCGACACCGTGGCGCATCGCGTGCGCCGCGTGGCCACGGGCTGGGAGCCGCACCTGACCATCGTGGTCGATGGTGCCGTGGCGCGCACGCCGATGCTGGAGCTGGTCGAGGCCTTCTACGCCATGCAGCCACCCACGCGGCTGAAGCTGCGCGACGGCATCCTCACCGGCACGCTGGAGACGCTGACCTCGGGCCGGGCCGACCTGGCCATCGGCGTGGCGGTCAACTCCAGCAACGTGGCGGGCCTGCAGGCCTGCGAGCTGGGCGAGCTGGACTTTGTCTTTGCCGTGGCGCCCCACCATCCGCTGGCCACGGCGCCCGAGCCCATCACCGACGCCACCTTGCTACAGCACCGCATCATCGCCGTGGCCGATTCAGGCCTGCGCGACAGCGCCAGCATGGGCCTGCTCAGCGGCCAGGACATCTTCACCGTGGACTCCATGCAGGCCAAGATCGAGGCCCAGGTGCGCGGCATAGGCTGCGGCTTCCTGCCCCATTTCATGGCCGATGTGTATGTGCAGGCCGGCCTGCTGGTGACGCGCCAGGTTGCCCGGCCCTCGCGCAATGTGCGCGTGCACTACGCATGGTCCGGCGCGCCGCAGCAAGTTCCGCCACGTGCGCTGCAGTGGTGGCTGCAGCAGTTGGAGAGCCCCGCCACGCGCCGCGCTCTCATGGAAAATCATCACCGACATTGAGCTGGCGCACGCCGCCGGGCGGTCTTCGCGGGTGTAGAGTGGTTACAGGTCCCGGCCTGCCACGCCACTGCGGTGGAGCAGGCCGGAAAGGACATGCTTCCCGGAATCTGCCACTGCCCGCAAAGGTCTGCTCCATGAACGCTTCCCGCGCTGCCTCCAAGTCCACGGTCAAGAAAAAGGCCACCAAGCCCCCCGAAGCCTCCAAGGCGCGCCCCAAGGCCGGCGCACGCCGCATTGCCGTGATTGGCGCCGGCATGGCGGGCCTGGCCTGCGCACGCACGCTGATGCAGGCCGGCCACGATGTCCATGTCTACGAGCGGCTGCCCCAGGTGGGCGGGCGCATGCGCTCTGTCAACGCCGCGCATGGCGCCTTCGACATCGGCGCGCAGTATTTCACCGTGCGCGACAAGCGCTTCGAGCTGGCCCTGCAGACCGTGCCCGGCCTGTGCCGCCCCTGGAGCGTGAGCACGCTGCGCGTGCTGGATGCGCAGGGCCGCCAGTCGAGCGCTGCCCCCGCACCCACCGAAGCCCATTGGGTAGCCACGCCCGACATGCAGGCCCTGCCGCTGGCCTGGGCCGCGCCGCTGTGGGATGCCGACCGCCTGCACCTGGGCCAGCGCGTGACCAAGCTCGAACGCCAGCCCGGATCGCACGGCTGGAGCCTGCATGTGGAGACGACCGAGCCGACCACGCAGATCCGCGCGGGATTCGATGAGGTGATACTCGCCCTGCCCGCGCCCCAGGCGCGCCAGCTGCTGCAGACCACGCCCCTGGCCCTGTCGCTGGTGCAGGGCATGGCGGCCGTGGAAATGGCGCCCTGCTGGGCGCTGACGCTGTCCTATCCCATGGCCACCGAGGCCGGACTGTCCACCCTGGGGCCGCAGTGGAATGCGGCCCGCACCACGCATGAGCGCGCGGTCTGGGTGGCACGAGAATCCTCCAAGCCGGGCCGCTCCCAAAGCGAACGCTGGACCGTGCTGGCCAGTCCCCAATGGTCGCAGGAGCACCGCGCCGACGACGCCCCGCGCGTGCTGGCCAAGATGCAGAAGGCCTTTGGCGAGATCACGCGCATCCGCATCCCTCCCCGCCATGCCAGCGTCTACCTCTGGCCCCATGCGCAGACCCTGTCGCCGCTGGGCCGCAGCCATTTGCGCAACAAGGATGCGGGCCTGGGCCTGTGCGGCGACTGGTGCATTGGCCGCCGCGTGGAGGATGCCTTTGTCTCGGGACTGGAAATGGCCCTGGCGTTGGTTGCGGACTGAACCAGGCCACCAGGTCCTGGCAGGGGGCGGCGCAAGGCCTTAACATCCGGCCCCGATGATTCCCGCCGCCCCTGAATCCGCCGAGACCGGCTCCGCACCCGCCCCATCCCCGTATGTCGGCCGTTTTGCGCCCTCACCCACGGGCCTGCTGCATGCAGGCTCCCTGGTGGCGGCGCTGGCCAGCTGGCTGGATGCACGCGCCCATGGCGGCCGCTGGCTGGTGCGCATCGAGGACATAGACCCTCCGCGCTGCCAGCCCGGCGCCGACACCGCCATCCTGAACCAGCTTGCCACCTGCGGCCTGCTGCCGGATGAAGAGCCCGTCTGGCAGTCCCGCCGCCACACCTTCTACGAAAGCGCACTGGAGCGACTCAAGGCCGGCGGCCTGGCCTATCCCTGCGGCTGCACGCGCAAGGACATCGAGGCAGCCTGGGAAAACCTGGGCTGGGTCCATGAGCGCCATGTGGAGCGGCCCTACCCCGGCACCTGCCGCGACGGCCTGCACGGCAAGAGCGCCCGGGCTTGGCGCTTTGCGCTGGACCGCTTCACCCGCCACGACCCCGTGCTGCACTGGCAGGACCGCCGCTTGGGCGCCCAGCAGCAGGATGTGATCCACGGCGTGGGCGACTTTGTCCTGCGCCGGGCCGCCGGCCTGTGGGCCTACCAGCTCGCCGTGGTCGTCGATGACGGCCTGCAGGGCATCACCCATGTGGTGCGCGGCGCCGACCTCGCCGACAATACGCCCCGCCAGATGCTGCTGCAGCGCGCCCTGGGCATAGGTCACCCGCAGTACCTGCACACGCCGCTGGTGCTCATGCCCGACGGCGAAAAGCTTTCCAAGCAGCACGGCGCCCCTGCACTGGACCTGAGCGCCCCCGTGACCGCGCTGCGCACCGCAGCCGCCCACCTGGGACTGCCCCAGCCATCACCCCAGGCCGCATTGGGCGAAGCGCTGCAGTTCTGGGTCAGGGGCTGGCGCCATACATACAATTGAGCCCGTGAACCCAATTTCTTCCCCCCAAGCCGAGCAGTCCATGGACGGCGATACCCCGAACACCATGTCCGCTGCCCCCGGTGCGCCGCACGATTCCTCTTCGCCCTCCACACCTGCGGCCGCCCGTACCGGCCAGCCGCCCGAGGGCGTGGCCCATCCCAAGACCATCAAGAGCTATGTGCGCCGCGCCGGCCGCACCACGACAGGCCAGGCCAAGGCCTTCGAGGAGCTGGGTCCGCGCTTCGTGCTGAACTACCAGGCCGCGCCGCTGGACGCCTCGGCCACCTATGGCCGCCAGGCCCCCCTGATCCTGGAGATCGGCTTCGGCATGGGCGAGGCCACGGCCCACATCGCGCGCGTGCGCCCCGATGACAACTTCCTGTGCTGCGAGGTGCACGAGCCCGGCGTGGGCGCCCTGCTCAAGCGCATTGGCGAGCAGGACATCTCCAACATCCGCATCCTGCAGCACGACGCCGTCGAAGTCATCGACAACATGCTGCCCGAGGCCAGCCTGGACGGCATCCACATCTTCTTCCCCGATCCCTGGCACAAGAAAAAGCACAACAAGCGCCGACTGATCCAGGAGCCTCTGGTGGCCAAGCTGGCACGGCGGCTGCGTCCCGGTGGCTACATCCACTGCGCCACCGACTGGGAGCCCTATGCGGTGCAGATGCTGGAAGTGCTGGGCGCGGAACCCCTGCTGGCCAACACGGCCGAAGGCTATGCCGCCAAGCCCGACTACCGGCCGCTGACCAAGTTCGAGAACCGTGGCATCCGCCTGGGCCACGGCGTGTGGGATCTGGTGTTTGAGCGCCGCTGAGCCGGTCGCGCCCTCTTCCAATACAAGGCCTCGCATGCAGCCATTGCTACAGAATCTGGTCGAGATGACGGCCCACAGGGACCATCTGCGATTGGAAATCTCGGTGCTGTCCACCCTGTTCAAGCTCAATGGCGTGGTACAGGTGCGGGCGCTGGAGCTGTTCGCCATGCCCGACGGCAGGCACTGCGTGCGTGCGCGCACCTGGAGCCAGGGCGATCAGGTCATGTCCACCGATGCCGAGGCCCTGTATGACCCGCAAAGCGTGGAGCTGGCCTCCATGCCCGCGCTGCAGCAGGCGCTGCAGCAGCGCGCCCTCATCGCCTCGGCCGTGCAGCCCGATGGCCAGCACGTGCTGTGGCTGCCGCTGTGGCGCCAGGAGACGGCCTACCACTGCCTGGAGATCACGCAGTCCACGGCCTTCTCGCCCAGCCGGCTCGATGTGATCCAGGGCATCTTCGGCGTCTATCACAACTACCAGAGCCTGCTGGACTACAGCGAACGCGATGCGCTGACCGGCCTGCTCAACCGCAAGACCTTCGACGAACAGTTCCTGCGCCTGTCGCTGCAGGAGGCGCCGATGGCCATGCCGGGCGTGGCCACGGAAGACGTTCCCGGCCAGTGGCTGGCTGCCATCGACATCGACCATTTCAAGCGCATCAACGACCGCTTTGGCCACCTGTATGGCGACGAGGTGCTGATCCTGGTCGCCAACATCCTGCGCAGCTGCTTCGACGCCAAGGACCGTGTGTTCCGCTTCGGCGGCGAGGAATTCGTGGTGCTGCTGCGCTCGGTCAGCCTGGTCAATGCCCGCAAGGCGCTGGAGCGCCTGCGCCACGACGTGGAGAGCTACGAGTTCCCCCAGGTCGGCCGCATCACCGTGAGCACGGGCTTTGCCGCCATGGGCACGGGCGCACCCGTGGAGGTGCTGGGCCATGCCGACCAGGCCCTCTACCACGCCAAGGAGCATGGCCGCAACCAGACCTGGTACTACGGTGATCTGATCACCCAGGGGCTGCTGGCCCCCCAGGTGAACAGCAACGATATCGAACTGTTCTGAGCCGGCCCTGGCGCCGTGCCGTTCAGGCGAGGCCGGCCACGCGCACGCAGTCGCGCCCGGCGTGCTTGGCCTCGTAGAGCATGGCATCGGCGCGCTGCAGCAGTTCCTGCGCGCTCTCGGCGCCCTGCAGTTGCGCCACGCCAAAGCTGGCCGTCGCCGCCAGCTCCAGGCCATGGACCTGTATGGGCGTGGAGCGTATGGCCTCGCGTAGCTGCCCGGCCAGCGCCCAGGCCTGGGCCGCAGCCACACCCGGCATCACGATCAGGAACTCCTCCCCGCCATAGCGCGCCATCCAGTGCGCCGAAGGCTCCCGCTCCAGTGCGTGCCGGCAACGCAGCGCCACCTCGCGCAGCACGGCATCGCCTGCGGCATGGCCGTGCCTGTCATTGACCTGCTTGAAGCGGTCCACGTCCACGAACATCACGCTCAGGGCCGCACCCAGGCGCTGGCCCTGGGCGACCTCGGAGGCCAGGCGCTCGTCCATGGCGCGGCGGTTGAGGCATCCGGTCAGCGCATCGGTCAGCGACATGCGCTTGACCTCTTCCACCAGCTCCTCCAGCTGGGCCGTGCGCTGGGCCACCAGCAGGTCCAGATGCTCGATGTGGCCGCGCAGGTCATGCTGCAACTGGCCAAAGCCCTGCACTACCATGTCGATCTCGTCGCGCTGCCCGCGCCGCGCCCGCTCCAGCACCAAGGGCCTCGACAACTCATTGGGCTTGAGGTTGGCCGCAAAGCCCGCAATCTGCTGCAGCGGCTGGCGCAGCTCCCTGCGCATCACCCAGGCCACCATCAGGCAGACCAGGGCCGTGAACAGCGCATAGCCCAGCAGCACGCGCAGCGTGGAGTCGCGCAGCACCTCCAGGTAGTGGCCCCGGTTCTCCCAGACCTGCAGTTCGCCCAGCGGCAGGCTGGACTGGCTGTGACGCGGTGCCGGAATGAGCATGGACACGGCAGGCGCGCGGCCATCCCTGGGCTCGCCCGCCTCGTACATCTCGCCCGTGGAGGTGACGCGCAGCTGCACATGTCCCACCAGGGGCAGCTTGCCCAGCCACTGCACCTGCTCGCGCACCAGGGCCGGCTCGATGTCCCACAGCGCGGCGGACAGCGAGATCATGCTGTTGGCCACCAGCGTCTCCATGGAGCGGCGAAACTCCTGCTGCCCCTTGCGGTACTCCCACCAGGCGTGGGCGCCGCCAAACACCAGCATGCAGGCCACGGCCAGCAGCATGATGCGCAGGATCAGCAGGGAGGCGATCGAACGGAAGCGGGGCATGGAAGGCGCTCAGCGCAGCAGGTGCTTGAGCTCGAATCCGTAGCGCCGCAGCCGGGGATTGAGGTGCTTGCTGTAGCTGCGAAAGTCCAGAGGGGCCAGCGGCGCGCTGATCCTGTGCTCGTAGCGGTCGATCTGGGACTTGTCCAGCAGCGTGAACATGGGCCGCACCTGCTCCAGCCCTTCGGAGGCGAAATCGGTGCCGTGCGCATGGTCGTAGAGCATGACCAGGGCCCAGGCGCCGGTCAGGAAATGGCCGCCCGCCAGTGCCGACAGCTCGCCCGTGCGCAGCGCCGTCATGGCGGCGGCCGATGAATTGATGGCGCTGAAGAAGGCGTCACGCCCCGGCGAGCCGCCCCGCGCGCGCCAGGCCTGCATGGCGCCAAAGGCCATCTCGTCGTTGCCCGCCCAGACCAGGCGCACCTCGGGATAGCGCTGGAACAGCACGGCCGCCTGCTGCTCGGCGCGTTCGCGGCGCCATTCGCCAAAGACTTCCTGCTGCAGCACAACGTCGCTGGCCTCGGCCGCCGCGCGGCGCATGCCGGCATTGCGCTCCACCGAGGAGGGCGTGGAGCGGTCCCCGGCAATGGCCACCATGTGCAGCCGGCCATCGGCCGCACGCGCCTGGCCCGATGCCCGCGCAGCGGCGAACAGTGACTTGGCGGTCAGGTAGCCGGCCTCCTCGGCGCCCGGCTCCAGGCTGCCCAGCCAGTGGCGATAGCGCTCCCGCGCCACACCGGTCTGGCCGCGCAACGTCTCGGGCACGCCGCTGAAGGCCATGAAGCTGTCGATGCCTGCGGCCTCCAGCGTGCGCAGGATTTCAGGCGCCACGCTGTAGTCGTTGGTAAACATCACGTAGCGGGGCCGCTGCGCCTTGGGCAAGGCGGCAATCTGGCGCGCAATCTCGATGGGGCGCAGGTGGTCGCGCTGGGCATAGCGGACCTGCAGCTGCATGCCCAGGCTGCTGGCCGCGTCCTGCATGGCCTCGCTGACCGTGGTCCAGTAGCGCTCGTCGGACCGGCCGGGGTTGATGAAGACCACGCTTTGCGCGGCGGCAGCGGCCGACTGCGCCAGCACGCCCATCACCCAGGCCATGTAGGTCATACGCAGCGCCCACGGCAAGACGCCCCGGTGGAGTCCACCGGGGCGTCCCGAAGAAGGGGCAGCAGGAATCATCTGCCGCGCAGCTGGGTCAGACGCGCTCTGCCACCCAGGCCTGCACACCGGCCAGCGCCGCGGGCAGGCCCGAAGCGTCCGTGCCGCCGGCCATGGCCATGTCGGGCTTGCCGCCGCCCTTGCCGCCGACCTGGCTGGCCACGAAGTTCACCAGATCGCCAGCCTTGATGCGCGAGGTCTCGGCCTTGGTCACGCCTGCGGCCAGCTGCACCTTGTCGCCATCGACGGCGGCCAGCACGATGGCTGCGGCGCCCAGCTTGTCCTTGAGCTTGTCCATGGTGTCGCGCAGGGTCTTGGCGTCGGCGCCTTCCAGCCTGGCGGCCAGCACCTTGATGCCCTTGACGTCCACGGCCTGGCCGGCCAGCTCGTCGCCCTGGCTGGAAGCGAGCTTGCCCTTGAGCGCAGCCACTTCCTTCTCCAGCGCGCGGATCTGCTCCAGCGCACCGCCGATGCGGGTGTTCAGCTCGGCCGTCGGCGCCTTCAGCGCGGCGGCGGCCTGGTCCACCGTGGATTCCAGCGATTGCAGGTAGGCCAGCGCGTTCTCGCCGGTCACCGCCTCGATGCGGCGCACGCCAGCGGCCACGCCGCCTTCGCCCACCACCTTGAACAGGCCGATGTCGCCCGTGCGCTGCACGTGGGTGCCGCCGCACAGCTCGCGGCTGCTGCCGATGTCCAGCACGCGCACGGAGTCGCCGTACTTCTCGCCGAACAGCATCATGGCGCCTGTGGCCTTGGCCGATTCGATGTCCATCACGCGCGCATCGGTGGGCGTGTTGGCCAGGATCTCGGCGTTCACGCGGCGTTCGATCTCGCGGATCTCTTCAGCGGTCACGGGCTGGTTGTGGGCAAAGTCGAAGCGCGTGCGCTCGGCGTTGACCAGCGAGCCCTTTTGCTGCACATGATCGCCCAGCACTTCGCGCAGGGCCTTGTGCATGATGTGCGTGACCGAGTGGTTGCGCATGGTGGCGGCACGCAGCTGCGTGTCCACCTCGGCCTGCACGGCATCGCCCACCTTGAGGCTGCCGGACTCCAGCACGCCATGGTGGCCGAACACATCGGCCTTGATCTTGAGCGTGTCCTCGACCGCGAAGCGTGCGCCCGTGGTGCTGATCACACCCTGGTCGCCCACCTGGCCGCCGGACTCGGCGTAGAAAGGCGTGGTGTCGAGCACGACCACGCCGCTCTGGCCGGCCTTCAGTTCCTGCACGGCGCTGCCTTCGGCATACAGTGCCACCACCTTGGCGGCCTCGGCCAGCTTCTGGTAGCCCGTGAAGGCGTTGGCATCGCCCGTGTACTCCAGGGCGCGGTCCATCTTGAACTTGCCTGCTGCGCGGGCCTTGTTCTTCTGCTCTTCCATAGCGGCCTGGAAGCCCGCCTCGTCCACGCTCAGGCCGCGCTCGCGGCAGACGTCGTTGGTCAGGTCCAGGGGGAAGCCGTAGGTGTCGTGCAGCTTGAAGGCCACGTCGCCCGGCAGCACCTTGGCGCCACCGGCCAGCGCAGCGTCCAGGATTTCCATGCCGTTGGCCAGGGTCTCGAAGAAGCGCTCTTCCTCGACCCGCAGCACTTCGGTGATGCGCGCTTCCTGCTCGCGGATCTTGGGATAGGCATCGCCCATCACGGCCACCAGGTCCTTGACCAGCTTGTGGAAGAACGGGGTCTTCTGGCCCAGCTTGTAGCCGTGGCGGATGGCGCGGCGCACGATGCGGCGCTGCACGTAGCCGCGGCCTTCGTTGGAGGGGATCACGCCATCGGCCACCAGGAAGGCAGTGGCGCGGATGTGGTCGGCGATCACCTTGAGCGAGGGGGTCTCGATGTCGGTGATGTGCGTCTCGCGCGCAGCGGCCTTGATCAGCGCCTGGAACAGGTCGATCTCGTAGTTGCTGTGCACATGCTGCAGGATGGCGGCCAGGCGCTCCAGGCCCATGCCGGTGTCCACGCAGGGCGCGGGCAGTGGCTTGACGTTGCCCTGCTCGTCCATGTCGAACTGCATGAACACGTTGTTCCAGATTTCGATGAAGCGGTCGCCGTCTTCGTCAGGGCTGCCCGGAGGGCCGCCGGCCACGTGCGCGCCGTGGTCGTAGAAGATTTCCGAGCAGGGGCCGCAGGGGCCGGTGTCGGCCATCATCCAGAAGTTGTCGCTCTTGTAGCGGCCGCCCTTGTTGTCGCCAATGCGGATCACGCGCTCGGGCGGCAGGCCGATTTCCTTGGTCCAGATGTCATAGGCCTCGTCGTCCTCGGCGTAGACCGTGGCCAGCAGGCGTTCCTTGGGCAGCTTGTAGACCTCGGTCAGCAACTCCCAGGCCCACTTGAGCGACTCGCGCTTGAAGTAATCGCCGAAGGACCAGTTGCCCAGCATCTCGAAGAAGGTGTGGTGGCGGGCCGTGTAGCCCACGTTTTCCAGATCGTTGTGCTTGCCGCCTGCGCGCAGGCAGGTCTGCACCGAGGTGGCGCGCTTGTAGGGGCGCTTGTCGGTGCCCAGGAACACGTCCTTGAACTGGACCATGCCCGAGTTGGTGAACATCAGCGTCGGATCGTTGCCGGGCACCAGGGGGCTCGACTCCACGATGGTGTGGCCCTTGGATGCGAAAAAGTCCAGAAAGCTCTTGCGAATGTCGGCAACGGTGAAAGTGGGTGTGCTCATGGTGTCTAGGAGTTCGGAGCGCGCACGCGGGGCGCTGTCCCTGGCGGGAGGGTGTCCCGTCGGGACCAACGCGCATTATAGGTTTGCCCCATGGTTGCGGCAGCGAGCCCTGCCTGGCCTCCATCACGCACGTGGCCAAAGAAGGCCTCTACTCCCATCTGCCCGCCCTTGAGCACGATCTCCAGCCCGTCACTGGCCGGTCCGCGGCGCCTGCAGCTGTGGGTGGCGCACCATCCGGGGCGCAGGGCCGACATTCTTGCGCTGGAGAAATGGCTGGTGCAGGAGATGAGGGAGATGGCTAGCACAGGCGATCTCGCCGTTCCCTGATCCCGCTCAGACTGCGCGCGATGGGCGCCCTGGATAATCGCCAGCCGGAACCACAGCAAGCACACCATGGCGCAACCACAGACACCCGAGCCCCATTCCAGCGAACCGGCCACCGCTGCCAGCGCCAACGGATCCGATCCGGCCAAACCGCCCAAGCCGCCAAAAAGCCGCATCGTGCCCTGGCTCATCGGCCTGCCCGTGGCCTTCTTCGCTGTGCTCATGCTGGCTGGCCAGTTGCTGTCCACGCCCGAAGGCGAGGCGCGCTGGGTGGAGCGCGAAACCATCAAGATCTGCCGCAAGGAAACCGCGCGGCCAGAGGCCGAGCGCAAGACGCAGCAGTTTGAATCGGTGCAGGACTGCGACAGGCTCGAATTCGACTTCAAGCAGCGCTACGGTGAAAACCCCTGAGGCGAAGTCACAACGAAAAAGGCCGGCAGAGCCGGCCTTTGATTTGCTGCGCCCGTTCAGTCGCGCGTCTCGATGGCGCGGTTGATGCCCAGTGCCGCCAGCGTGCACAGCGCGCCCGACAGCAGATAGATCCCCAGCGCCACCAGTCCGAAGCGCGAGGACACGCCCAGGGCCACCAGCGGAGCGAATGCCGCGCCCACCAGCCAGGCCATGTCCGAGGACAACGCGGCACCCGTGTAGCGATAGCGTGAGGGGAAGTTGGACGTCACCGTGCCTGCCGCCTGGCCATAGGACAGGCCCAGCAGGATGAAGCCGACGATGATGAACACGTTGTTCCCCATCGTTCCGCTGCCCAGCAGCCAGGGCGCCAGGAAGCTGAAGATGCCGATCAGGCAGGCCATGGTGCCCAGCGTGTTGCGCCGGCCCACACGGTCGGCCAGCCAGCCCGAGACCATGATGGCGGCAGCCGCACAGAAGGCGCCCACGATCTGCACCCCGAGCACATGGGTCACCGACTGGTCCGAATACAGCGAGATCCAGGAAAGCGGGAAGATGGTCACCAGGTGGAACAGCGCAAAGCTGGCCAGGGCGGCAAACGCGCCAATCACCACGTTGCGTCCCTCGTCGCGCATCAGCGGCAGCACGCCCATGGGCTCCAGCTCACGCTGCTGCAGCAGTTCGGTGTAGGACTGGCCCACGACCAGGCGCAGCCGGGCAAACAGTGCCACGACGTTGATGGCAAAGGCCACGCAGAAGGGATAGCGCCAGCCCCAGCTGAGGAACTCGTCGGCTCCCACATGGGCGTAGATGAAGGCAAACAGCCCTGCCGCGAGCACGAAGCCCAGCGGCGCGCCCAACTGGCCCATCATCGAATACCAGCCGCGCCGGTTCTTGGGCGCCGACATGGCCAGCAGCGACGGCAGGCCGTCCCACGAGCCGCCCAGCGCAATGCCCTGGCCTATGCGCAGCAGCGCCAGCACGATGATGGCGTTCACCCCCGCCTGCTGGTAGCTGGGCAGGAAGGCCATGCCCACGGTGCACACGCCCAGCAGAAACAGCGCCAGCGTCAGCTTGGTCGCCCGCCCCCAGCGCCGCTGCACGGCCATGGACAGCGCCGTGCCCAGCGGCCGGGCCACGAAGGCCAGCGAGAAGATGGCGAACGACATCAGCGTGCCGTCGAGCTTGGAAAGGTAGGGAAACAGCAGTGCCGGGAAGACCAGCACGCAGGCGATGCCGAACACGAAGAAGTCGAAGTACTCCGAGGATCGCCCGATGATCACGCCGACGGCGATTTCGTTGGGCGTGACATCTTCGTGGGTGTCGGCGCGGGACAGAGATTCTTTGCTCTCATAGCTTCCGCCCGGGAAGCTTGCAGTTGTGTCGAGGCCGCTCATAGATGGATGCTCCTTGTCTCGTCTCACTGACAGCTCTGTTCTACGCCCTCGCTTGATCTGGCGCAAGGCGGTTTCCACCTCGACCGGCCTCGGTGTTTGTCCTGCTGCGCGCGACGCGAAAATGCGGCCTCCGGACCGCCAGGCACCTGCCGTGCACCCGCCCAGGTAGCAGAAAGTTCCCGGCCTCCCCTTGACGTTGGACAAAATGTCCAATGGACAAATTTATACTTCGTAATACATTTGCCCGGATCTTGTAATCCGCGTTTCTATGTAAACGCGCTCTTGTTGCGCCCCTAGCATGCTAAAAATCAAGGAACTCCGTGGGCCTGCGTGGCTCACCGCGGCCGCTTTGACAGCCAGTCTCACTGGCTGCAGCAAAGCCGTCGTGCTCAACCCCGCCGGCGACATCGCCGCGCAGCAAGGCAACCTGGTGGTCACGGCCACCTTGCTGATGCTGATCATCATCATCCCGGTGATCATCCTCACGCTGCTTTTCGCCTGGAAATACCGCCAGTCGAACACCGAGGCCCACTACGACCCCGAATGGCACCACTCCACCACGCTGGAGCTGGTGATCTGGTCCGTGCCGCTGATGATCATCATCGCGCTGGGCGCCATCACCTGGATCAGCACCCACAAGCTGGACCCCTACCGTCCGCTGGACCGCGTCTCGGCCACCAAGCCGCTGAGCACCGATGTCAAGCCGCTGGAGGTGCAGGTCGTGGCCATGGACTGGAAGTGGCTGTTCTTCATCCCTGAAAAAGGCATCGCCACCGTCAACGAGCTGGCCGCTCCCGTGGATCGTCCCATCCACTTCAAGCTGACCGCCACCTCGACGATGAACTCCTTCTACGTGCCTGACCTGGCCGGCATGATCTATGCCATGCCCGGCATGCAGACCGAGCTGAACGCCGTGATCAACAAGCCCGGCGTGTTCCACGGCCTGGCATCGCACTACAGCGGCGCCGGCTTCTCGGGCATGACGTTCAAGTTCCATGGCCTGAGCAACGAAGAGTTCGATCAGTGGGTTGCCAAGGCCAAGTCCGAAGGCAAGGCCCTGACGCGCGATACCTACCTGAACCTGGTCAAGCCCAGCGAGCGCAACCCGGTCGAGCGCTTCGCCACGGTGGACGAAGGCCTGTACGACAAGGTGCTCAACCGCTGTGTCGAAGAAGGCAAGATGTGCATGCATCACATGATGGCCATCGACGCTGCCGGCGGCGAAGCCTATCTCAAGGCCGTGGGCATGAACCTGCCCCAGGATGTGTGCACGGTGCAAAACGCCGACCGCGTCGTGGCCTTCCTGGACCAGCGCGACGGCTCCGCAGCCGCTGCGCAGCAATAAGCAGTTAGCGGACGCGGACGACGGCCAGACCGCCGCCCGCTCCCATCACGACCTAAGAGACTCGATATGTCTGAACATACCTCCCCGGCACAGGCCCACTGGCTGCTGGGACGCATCACTTGGGACTCCATCCCGATGGCGCATGAGCCCATCGTGCTGGCGACCTTCATCGCCGTGGTGCTCGGCGGCCTTGCCGTGCTGGGCCTGCTCACCAAGTTCCGCCTGTGGGGCCCGCTGTGGCGCGACTGGCTGTGCAGCATCGACCACAAGAAGATCGGCATCATGTACATGATCCTCGGTCTGGTCATGCTGCTGCGCGGCTTTGCCGACGCGCTGATGATGCGCCTGCAGCAGGCCATGGCCTTCGGCGACAACCTGGGCTACCTGCCTCCGCACCACTACGACCAGATCTTCACGGCCCACGGCGTGATCA
This sequence comes from Delftia sp. GW456-R20, assembly GCF_001622915.1. NCBI lineage: Bacteria > Pseudomonadati > Pseudomonadota > Betaproteobacteria > Burkholderiales > Comamonadaceae > Delftia > Delftia sp. GW456-R20. The sequence continues at coordinate 99,316 of NZ_LWCN01000003.1, forward strand.
TGATCTTCTTCGTGGCCATGCCCTTCGTGACCGGCCTGATGAACTATCTGGTGCCGCTGCAGATCGGCGCCCGCGACGTGTCCTTCCCGTTCCTGAACAACTTCAGCTTCTGGATGACCACGGGCGGCGCCGTGCTGGTGATGATCTCGCTGTTCCTGGGCGAGTTCTCCACCTCCGGCTGGCTGGCACTGTCCAACCTGGGGGCGCAGAACCCCGGGGTCGGGCTTGACTACTACATCTGGGGATTGCAGGTGGCCGGCGTCGGCACCACGCTGTCAGGCATCAACCTGATCGTGACCATCATCAAGATGCGCGCACCCGGCATGAACCTGATGAAGATGCCCGTCTTCACCTGGACCGCCCTGTGCACCAACGCGCTGATCGTGGCCTCGTTCCCCATCCTGACCGCAGCCCTGGTGCTGATGTCGCTGGACCGCTACGTCGGCACGAACTTCTTCACGAACGAGCTGGGCGGCAACCCCATGCTGTACGTGAACCTGATCTGGATCTGGGGCCACCCCGAGGTCTACATCCTGATCCTGCCCTGCTTCGGCATCTTCTCGGAGATCGTCTCCACCTTCAGCCGCAAGCGCCTGTTCGGCTACACCTCCATGGTGTACGCGACGGTGTGTATCACCATCCTGTCCTACCTGGTCTGGCTGCACCACTTCTTCACCATGGGCTCCGGCGCCAGCGTGAACACCTTCTTCGGCATCACGACGATGATCATCTCGATCCCGACGGGCGCCAAGATCTTCAACTGGCTGTTCACCATGTACCGCGGCCGCATCCGCTTCACGGTGCCGATGCTGTGGACCGTGGGCTTCATGTGCACGTTCGCCATCGGCGGCATGACCGGCGTGCTGCTGGCCGTTCCCCCGGCCGACTTCGTGCTGCACAACAGCCTGTTCCTGATCGCCCACTTCCACAACGTGATCATCGGCGGCGTGGTGTTCGGCGTGTTCGCCGGCATCAACTTCTGGTTCCCCAAGGCCTTCGGCTACAAGCTCGACGAGTTCTGGGGCAAGTGCTCGTTCTGGTTCTGGCTGGTCGGCTTCTGGGTCGCCTTCACTCCGCTGTACGTGCTGGGCCTGATGGGCGTGACACGCCGTGCCAACCACTTCGAGGACCCCTCGCTGCAGATCTGGTTCGTGATCGCCGCCCTGGGCGCCGGTCTGGTGGCACTGGGCATCGGCAGCTTCCTGATCCAGCTGGTGGTCAGCTACTTCAAGCGCGACCAGCTGCGTGATGTGACCGGCGACCCATGGGAAGGCCGCACGCTGGAGTGGGCCACCTCCTCGCCCCCTCCCCAGTACAACTTCGCCTTCACGCCCGTGGTGCATGAGATCGATGCCTGGTGGGACATGAAGAAGCACGGCTACCAGCGTCCGCTGACCGGCTTCAAGCCCGTCCACATGCCGTCCAACACCGGCGCCGGCGTCGTGATCGCCGCGCTGTCCACGGTCTTCGGCTTCGCGATGATCTGGCACATGTGGCCCCTGGCCATTGCGTCGTTCGCCGCCACCGTGCTGGCGTCGATCATCCACACGTTCAACTACAAGCGCGACTACTACATCCCCGCCGCGGAAGTCGCGGCCACGGAAGAACTGCGCACACAACAGCTGGCACGTCATGTCTGATACCCGTTACACCGCAGGCGGCGCTGCCGCCCTGGCCCCGCGCGAGTACCACCTCGCCGAGGAGCCCCATCCCGAAAACGGCACCGCTCTGGGCTTCTGGCTCTACCTGATGAGCGACTGCCTGATCTTTGCAGCGCTGTTCGCCACCTATGGCGTGCTGGGCCGCAACTACGCTGCAGGCCCCACGGGCGCCCAGCTGTTCGACCTGCCCCTGGTGGCGATGAACACGGCCTTCCTGCTGCTGTCGTCCATCACCTTCGGCTTCGCCATGCTGCAAAAGCAGCAGGGCAAGCTGGGCGGCACCCAGCTGTGGCTGGCCATCACCGGCCTGTTCGGCCTGTGCTTCCTGGGCCTGGAACTCTATGAGTTCTCCCACCTGCTGCACGAGGGCGCAGGCCCGCAGCGCAGCGCCTTCCTGTCCTCGTTCTTCACGCTGGTGGGCACCCACGGCCTGCACGTGAGCTTCGGCCTGATCTGGCTGGTCACGCTGATGATCCAGATCAACAAGCACGGCCTGACGCACGAGAACAACCGCCGCCTGATGTGCCTGTCGATGTTCTGGCACTTCTTGGACGTGGTCTGGATCGGCGTCTTCACTTTTGTTTACCTGATGGGGGTGCTGTAAATGGCTGCACACGACATCCACGCCGGCCATGGCCACGGTCACCACGACCATCACGGCCATGACGATCACCACCACGACGCAGGCCCGCACAGCACGTTCTCGGGCTATATGTGGGGCTTCGTGCTCTCGATCATCCTGACGGCCATTCCGTTCTGGCTGGTGATGAGCAATGTCATCTCGGACCGTGCAACGGCCGTGATGGTGCTCGGCGGCTTCGCCGTGGTGCAGATCCTGGTCCACATGGTCTTCTTCCTGCACATGAACGGCAAGATCGAAGGCGGCTGGACCCTGCTGTCCACCATCTTCACCGTGGTCTTCGTGGCCATCGGCATTGCGGGCACCCTGTGGGTCATGTTCCACATGAACACCAACATGATGCCCCAGCACACCATGCCGGCCGACCCTGCCGCGCAGACGGCTCCGGCCTCGGTCACGCCTTGACCGCATCCGGAAACTCCGGGCCCTCCAGCCACGCCGGCGCATCGCGCCGGCGTGGCCCACTCGCTCAGGCGATGCTCATCTCGGTGGGCATCGCCTTGTTTTTGGGCTTCATCTTCCTGGGCAGCTGGCAGGTCCAGCGCCGTGCCTGGAAGCTGGACTTGATAGAGCGTGTGGACCAGCGCGTGCACGCCGCGCCCGCGGCTCTGCCCCCGCCCGCCGAATGGCCGCAGATCACGACCGCCGACCACGAGTACCGCGCCGTGCAGGCCAGCGGCCACTGGCTGGCCGGCAAGACCGTGCTGACCCAGGCCGTGACCGAATTGGGCGCCGGCTTCTGGGTGCTGACGCCGCTGCAGATGGACAACGGCAACCAGGTGCTGGTAAACCGGGGATTCATTCCCACAGCGCAGCGCGCGCGCTGGCAGGATCAGCCCGCACAGGCGCCCCAGGACCCGGTGACGGTGGCCGGCCTGCTGCGCGTCAGCGAGCCGCGCGGCGGCTTCCTGCGCGAGAACGATCCCGCGCAGCAGCGCTGGTTCTCGCGCGATGTGGCGGCCATTGCACAGGCCCAGGGTCTGGACCATGCAGCCCCCTACTTCATCGACGCAGGCCTGCCGGGCCAGCCCGTGGCAGACGGCACCTGGCCGCGCCCGGGCATGACCGTGATCCGCTTCCCCAACAGCCACCTGGTCTATGCGCTGACCTGGTACGGGCTGGCGCTGATGGTGGTCGGCGCGGCCTGGCTGGTCAGGCGCAATGACCGGCAGGCAAGCAGCAAGCCGTAAGGCCGCAAGGCCGTAAAGCCGTCGCTGCAGGCAACAGGGCCACCGATGACATCGGTGGCCTTTTTTACGCCAGTCCTCTACAAGACCCTGCCGCGCCACGGCTGCCTGCGGTAGCGCACAATCGCCCGCGTGAATTCGCCTTCAGAGTCCCTGTTCCGCGTCGAGCGCACCACCGAACGCCAGAACATGCAGCTGCTGATACAGCTGCGCTGGTTTGCCGTGGTCGGGCAGGTGATCACCATCTCCCTGGTGCACTACGGCTTCGGCATCACCCTGCCGCTGCCGGCCATGGCCCTGGTGCTGATGGCCAGCGTCTTCACCAATCTTGGCTACATCTACTGGTACCGCAGCCACCGCCGCCAGATCTCGGCGCGCAACCTGTTCCTGGCCCTGCTGGCCGACGTGCTGGCCCTGGCCATACAGCTGTATTTGAGCGGCGGCGCCAGCAATCCCTTCATCTATCTGTTCCTGCTGCAGGGCATTCTGGGCGCCGTGCTGCTCAGGCCCGTGCACGCCTGGATCATCGTCGCCAGCACCTCGCTGTGCACCCTGGTGCTGGCCATCGTGCACTGGCCCCTGCCCATTGGCGCGGCGGGACCGGACGGGCTGCCCGGCCTGTATGTGAGCGGCATTCTGATCAGCTTCGGGCTGACCACGGTGCTGCTGGTCGTCTTCCTGCGCCGCATCGTCTCCAACCTGCGCCGGCGTGACGCACGGCTGGCCAACATGCGCCAGCGTGCCAGCGAAGAGGAGCACATCGTGCGCATGGGCCTGCTGGCCACGGGCGCGGCGCACGAGCTGGGCACGCCGCTGTCCACCATGTCCGTCATCCTGGGCGACTGGCAGCGCATGCCCGCCATCACGCAAGACCCCGACCTGCTGGCCGACCTGCAGGAAATGCAGCAGCAGCTGCTGCGCTGCAAGTCCATCGTCTCCAGCGTGCTCATGTCGGCCGGCGAGACCCGCGCCGATGCGCCACAGGCCACCACGCTGCGCGCCTTCATGGACGGCGTGGTCGCGCACTGGCAGTCACGCCACGCCGTGGAGCATTTCGACTATGTCCAGGCCGACGAGGACTTCCCCATTCTTTCCGATACCGCGTTGCAGCAAATGGTTTGCAATGTGCTCGACAATGCGGCCGAAGCCTCCCCCCGCCATGTGGCGCTGCACCTGGCCGTGCGCACCGGCATGCTGTGCATCACCGTGCGCGACAAGGGACCGGGCTTTGCTCCCGCCGTGCTGGAACAGCTGGGCCAGCGCCATATCTCCACCAAGACGGAGCGCCCGGGCCGGGGGCTGGGCCTGTTCCTGGTGCTCAACGTGGCGCGCTCGCTGGGCGGACGCGTTCAGGTGAGGAACACCCCGCCGCGGGGCAGTGAGGTGGAGATCCGCCTGCCCCTGTCATCGATTGCCATTGAACCCGGCGCCTGAAGCGGCGCCCACAGGAACCCGAATCGCCCATGGACAGCTCCCGCCTCCTGCTGCTGGTTGAAGACGATGCGACCTTTGCGCGCACGCTGACGCGCTCGTTCGAGCGGCGCGGCTACCGCGTGCTGCAGGCCGCCAGCGCCGAGGAAGTGCGCGAGCTGCTGCAGACGCACTCGCCGCAATACGCCGTCATGGACCTCAAGCTGGCGGGCAACGCGTCGGGCCTGAGCTGCGTGCAGATGCTGCACCAGCACAGCCCCGAGGCGCTGATCGTCGTGCTCACAGGCTATGCCAGCATTGCCACGGCCGTGGAGGCGGTCAAGCTAGGCGCATGCCACTATCTGGCCAAGCCCTCCAACACCGACGATATCGAGGCCGCCTTCGGCCGCCTCGAAGGCCGCACCGACGTGGAACTGTCACGCAACCCCACCTCCATCAAGACGCTGGAGTGGGAACACATCCACGAAACCCTGGCCGAGAGCGATTTCAACATCTCCGAAGCCGCTCGCCGCCTGGGCATGCACCGGCGCACGCTGGCGCGCAAGCTGGAAAAGCGGCAGATCAAGTAAGGCGGCAGGCACCAAGACAAACCGGGCCTCAAGGGCCCGGTTTGTCATTGCGCGCCCATGGCCCTCAGGCCATCAGCCCAGCCAGAGGTAGTGATCGATCAGCAGCGCCAGGAACAGCACGCTCAGGTGGATCAGCGAGAAGCGGAAGGTCTTGCGCGACAGCTGGTCCGAGTAATTGCGCCACAGTGCAAAGGCATAGGCACAGAAGCCCACGCTCAGCACCACGGCCACCACCAGGTACAGCCAGGAGCTCATGCCGTACATGAAGGGCAGCATGCAGGCCGCAAACAGGATCACCGTGTACAGCAGGATCTGCAGCCGCGTGTACTCGCTGCCATGCGTCACGGGCAGCATGGGCAAGCCGGACTGGCGGTAGTCTTCCACGCGATACAGCGCCAGCGCCCAGAAATGGGGCGGCGTCCACAGGAAGATGATGAGGAACAGGATCAGCGCCTCGGGACCGACCTGGCCCGTCATCGCGGCCCAGCCCAGCACGGGCGGCATGGCACCGGAGGCGCCGCCGATCACGATGTTCTGCGGCGTGGCAGGCTTGAGGATCACCGTATAGATCACGGCATAGCCCACGAAGGTGGCCAGCGTCAGCCACATGGTCAGCGGGTTGGTGCACAGCAGCAGCACCAGCGCGCCCAGCGTGCACAGGATGGCCGAGAAGGCCAGCGCCTGCTGGCTGCTCAGCTCGCCGCGCGCCGTGGGCCGCCAGGAGGTGCGCTTCATGCGCGCATCGATATGGCGCTCCACCAGGCAGTTGAAGGCGGCCGCCGCGCCCGCCACCAGCCAGATGCCCAGGCAGGCCAGCGCCATGTGCAGCCACTGGTCGGCGTTGGGCCAGCCGGGCACGGCCAGCACCATGCCGATCAGTGCGCAGAACACGATCAGCTGCACCACACGCGGCTTGGTCAGGGCATAGAACTGTGTCCAGCGCGAGGGCTCGACACTCAGGGAAGCTTGTTTACTCATGCAATCTCTCCACGGGCAACCGGCAGACCGTCCCGCAGTGCGCCCGGGCGGCTGGCCGCCAGGCACCAAACAATCACGGTCACCAGCGCAGCTGCGCCGCCCGTATGCAGCACCGCGGCCACCAGCGGCCAATCGAGCACCACGTTCGACAGGCCTGTCAGCACCTGCAGCACCAAAAACGCACCCAGCACGCGGCGCTGCGACGCCAGTGCGGGCACTTCACCCAAACGCCACCACAGCCCGGCCAGCGCAGCCACCACCACATAGGCCGCCAGGCGGTGCAGATAGTGGATGGCCGTGAGGCCCGCAAAGCTGATGTTGCTGCCGTCCTGCAGCATGCCCAACGGACGCCAGATCTGCAGCGCCTGCGAAAAATCCATGGCCGGCCACCAGCTGCCCTGGCAGGTCGGGAAACTGCTGCAGGCCAGCACCGCATAGTTGGTGCTGACCCAGCCGCCCAGCGCCACCTGCAGCACTAGCAGCGCAAGGCCCAGCCACAGCCCCGCGCGCAGCGCGGGTGAAATCACGGTCGCCCCTTGCTGGCGCGCAGCACGGCTCAGCCCCACGGCGGGCACGCACAGCAAGGCCAGCAGCCCCGTGCCGCCCAGCAGGTGCAGGGTCACGATGGCCGGGAAAAGCTTCATGGTCACGGTCCAGGCGCCAAAGGCGCCCTGCAGGCAGACCCAGAACAGCGCCAGCGTGGGCCACCACGGACTCAGGGCACCGCCTGTGCCCTCCGCCCCTGTACGCTCGACCCCTGCGCCACCCGCCCTGCCCAGGCGCCGCGCGCGCCGCCAGGCCATGATGGTCATGGCGATGATGAGCACGCCGACGGTGGTGGCCAGATAGCGGTGGACCATCTCTATCCATGCCTTGCCATGCGTCACCGGCCCGGTGGGCATGGCGGCCTGGGCCTCGGCAATCTGCGCGCGGGCGCCCATGGGGCTGGCGCTGCCATAGCAGCCCGGCCAGTCGGGGCAGCCCAGGCCGGAATCGGTCAGGCGGGTGAAGGCGCCGAACAGCACCAGATCGAAGGTCAGGAACAGCGTGAGCACCGACAGCGCCTGCAGCCGCTTGAGCGAGCCGCCGCTGCGGTTGCGCAGCCACACCCAGGCCAGGGGGCCCAGCGCCAGCAACAGGCCCAGCAGCATCAGCTCCAGAACGGGGGCCAGATCGTACAGCGCCTGTTCGCTCACGCCCGCCCTCCGCAGCGCGGCGTGCACCACACGGCACGGCCCCCGGGCAAGCCGAAAGGCAATGCCGCAGGCGCATCCGGTTGGCGACAGCAGATCTTCATAAATGAGAGCAATTTGACGAGAAGGCTCAGCCCCATGCGCGAGATTGGATCGCAGGCCGGGCCTACAGAGAATCAGGACATGCACCCAGATACCGGCTGCGGGACCGCGCCCCATGCACAAGGCCCGCCAAGCGGGCCCGGTCGCTGCAACTTTCAGAGCAGCATGTCTTTGATATGAAACAATTCTACTTGGCTGCGAACCGCTCAATCGCCCACGCATGCAGTGCCCCTAGATCGCAGCCAGCTTCTTTTGGCCGGTGCGATGCGGCTTGGGCCTGGCGCACACGAATTTCCACAGTACCCTGCCCAAGGCGTCGGCGGCCCAGCTTTACACGACTGCTCAGATTCGCTCAGATTCAGACACCTCGCGTTCCTTAGATTGGTGGTTTCACTTGGGAACCGGCAACTGCCGGGTGAGGCCATGATTGCAGGAGGCTCGTGGACTGTGCTTGATGGGCACGGAAACGAAATCGGGCGTGTCGAAGGCGATGAATTCGTCCGGTGCGGGACCAGGCCCATCTACCGCATCGATGGACCGGCGCTGTACTCCATGGACGGTTCGGCCAGACTGATGGGCTTTATCGAAGGGACCGAGGTCAGAACGCGGCAAGGCCGGATCTTCCTCAAATTTCTCGCACATTGAGCGGCTCTGCTCAGATTTGCTCATCTTCGGCCAGTCGAAGCCAGGGAGACTCCACGTCCAAGAAAACCTCCAGGCAATGGACCTCTTTTTCGTGCGCGTGCTCTCCAACAACGATTTCAATGCCTTCTGGGACGGCATCGCCCAGGACAAGCCCCTGAAGACGCCCGACAAGGGACGCACCGCGTCCTTCACTGTCATCCGCCGCAGCGACAGCGGCCTGGAAGTCAGAACGCACAAGGGCAACACGGTGCGCATAAGGCGGGAAGCCTTCGGCGCCGTGCTGCGCCATCTGGCCCAGGAGCATCACGGCGCCGAGCGGCCCTGCATCGTGGCCTCCAGCCAGCACCGGCCCGGCTTTCTGGGCTTTGCGGCCAAACAGGCCAACGACAACGCAGCCGTGGTGATCACCTACATCCTGCCCATACTGCAGGACGCAGGACTTGTGGAAATCGACGGCAACCGGCCCAACAGGACCTGGCTGCTTTGAACAACTGCACAGCCTTCGGCCTTCTGCGCCGGTCAATGACAATCTATGTCAATTCATTCATAGCCAATCACTAAGGCGCACAGATAATTGCCGGCATTCGTGTGAATTGTGAGAAGGGTCCGGGCCACGCTCCGCGCCCTTCGATGCTGGAGGATTGGCAGATGAGCGCCCCGGAAATGGAGGCCATACAGGAGCGGCTGAAGAAGCTGCGGGCCGACGAGGTGCTGGTCGCCGAGCAGCTGGACCGGCTGCAGGCCCAAAAGGCTGCGCTGGAGCACAGACAGGCCATGATCCAGGGAGCCATCCAGGTGCTGGAGGAAATGCGGCAGGAGCTGGAGCCATGAACCGTGGCAAGCCCGTCTCACCACCCGCATCGCCCCCCGCCTCACCCTGCGCATCGCCCACCCCCACCTTGCCCACAGCCGAAGACTGGCTGGCAAGAATTGCGGCCCTGGATGCCACGCAACCCCCTCCCACCCCGCCCCGTTTGCACAACCCCCGCAAGGCAAAGCGCCGCAGGGCGGTCACCGTCGTGGCAATGGCCGTGCTGCTGGGGCTGCTGGCCATCGCCCTGGCCGTGGCGGTGCAGTTGATGTGGGTCAAGTAGCTGTCACACGGCAGCAGCGGAAAGAGCCTTCAAGCGTGAAGCCAACCGAGCCGGGGCTGCTGTATACCCTCACATCCTGGCGAAGTCCCCATATTGTTTGCATGCTCACTTACGCCTAGCATGTGTCCACACTCAACGCAGTGGAGGTGCCATGGCCGATCCCGAAGAACCACTGGAAGTACGCTCAGAACGCTGGCAGTCGCTGAAGGGGCTGGACATCGCCTCCGTGGATCTGGGCCCCATCTGCGTGGTGCTCATGCTGACGCTGATCTGCATGGCCGTGATGATGCTGCTGGCCAAATCCGGCGCCGAGCAAGCACGGCAGGCCCAGCCATCGTCCCAGGCCAAGGGCCCAGCACCCCGACCGAAGCCGGCGCAGCCCGTGACCGAACCCGCCCAGCAACAGACCTGGACGCCGGCCTTGCGCACCTGAGGGCGACCTGAGGACGAGCTGAGGGCGGCAAGGCCAGGCCGCAGCACCTTCAGAGTTTCACCGAACGTGTCGCAATGAAGGTCGGCACGAACTTCTCGATCACAAAACGGGCATGGGGCTGCCAGTCTTCATGAAAGCCCGTCAGCACCAACCCCGCATCCAGCTGGCCGCCGATCTGATCGGCCAGCGTATGGCCGAACACCAGCGCCTCATTGCGCTCCCGCTTGGCATCAAGCGCTGCGGGCGGCAAATCCACCACATCGGAATACGGAAGGCGCCGCGCAGGCCGCATGAGCCCTTGCTCGCGCAACGCGGGATCGCGGTCCTCCACGAAGACCACCGGATTCCAGAAGCTGGACAGAAGGCGCCCACCCTTCGCGAGCACCCGCGCGCATTCACGCCATACGGGCCGCACATCAGGCACGTAGAGGTTGGAGATGGGGTGAAAGATCACGTCGAAGCCGGCATCTGCAAAAACGCCCAGATCGCGCATATCGCCCTGCACGCAGGTCAGCGCAAGGCCTTCGCGCTGCGCTACATGGCGGTCCTGTGCAAGCTGCCCGGCAGAGGCATCGAACACGGTGACCTGCGCGCCCGCCGCCGCAAGAATGGGCCCCTGCTGGCCGCCGCCGCCGGCAAGGCAGAGGATGCGCAGGCCGCACACATCATCCAGCCAGCCCGCTGGCAAGGGGCCGGGCGTGAGCCGCGCCTGCCAGCTTCCGGCACGGGCCCGGGCTATTTCAGCGCTGTCGACCGGGCGCGACCAGTCGCAGTCTTTCGCTGCCTGCAGGTTCCAGGCGGCGGTGTTGTGGGCAAGGATGTCGATGGGTTCTGTCATGGGCACTCTTTCATAAAGAGGCCGCACGGCGACGCGAGGTTGCGTTCAGAAAACGCGGAGCAGTCAACGGGCATGAAGGTGGTGACGCGGGCGTCCGCCGTGGGCCGGGAATGGGCTTCGGGGGGATCGGTCGGACTAGGGTCCGAAGGCGTCACAGGTTCATGTCAGGCTCGCAGCGGTCGCAGGGATGGAAGAGGCAAATTCTAAGACTGCGCAAATTGCACTGTCAAACCACTGCGGCGCGTTCCCCACACGGTCATGCGGAAGTCACAACCGTGAGACGGCTTGGCTGTAAGTTGAACACGCACCCTCGATGGCGCTGGCTTCTGCTGCGCCATGGCGCGCCCGCTGACGACCGGCCTTTCCCAACCCGGCGCCCAATGGATACCGAGGAGCAACACTTTGAAGGAGAGCTATGCGTAGTCCCAAGAAAGGCCGAGAGCCGATCCGGCTTATGGACCTGGCCCCCGCCGTCTTCTGCATCCAGTGCGAACAGGAAAAACCCGCCACAGGAGCCCGCCAATTCCACGCGTGGCATGTGTGCAGCGACTGCTCGCAGAAGTTGGCCCGACTCCCCCCGGCGCAAGCACCCACGGCGCACCACGCGCACTGAGGCAAGCGATTCCCCAAAACGAAAGCCCGCCAGATGGCGGGCTTTCTCATGCCCTTGCGGACATGAACGGGGGGCGGGAGCGGTACGTCGATGCGCGCCTACCAGGGCACAAACATGATCACCAGTGCCACAACCACGATAGCGGCAACGATGTACATGGTTCGCTTGGTGGCGAACCGGTTGCGGGACGACGAGGTGGGCACTTGGCCCGGGGTGTTGGGAGTAGGTTTGTTCATGGCCTCAAGCATGGTCGCCGCCCGGGACCGGCCCTGTCGGACAAGCACAGCTAAGGCAATCAGCGCAGAGCATGACAAGGGCGTCGGCCTTGGCGCAAGGTGACGCTTGTGAACGGCCGTGGGCTCACTGAGCGCGAGTGGCCAGAAAAGACAAAGCCCGCGAGTGCGGGCTGTTGGTCAGATTTCGAAGGCAGTGCGGTCCACTGCATCCTTGATCCACGCAGGAGGCTTGCCCCGGCCGGTCCACGTTGCGCCGGTGGACGGATCACGGTACTTGGGCACGCCTGCACCGACGGGCGACTTGCGCTTGCCCGTGCTGAACACATCTTCCTGGGTCAATTGGAATTGCTGGACGAGCTCGCGAACCTTGGCGATGGCCCCGCCTTTTTCGGCTTTCAGGACTTCGGCGATGCGTGCTTCGATCTCTGCCTTTTGCTGCAGGAGCGTCTTGTAATCAGGTGTCATGGACTTTTCTTTGGTTGTATGCTAGCGAGTCAGCATTCTATGCACAAAATGCCGCGCTGACATACCTTTGCATCGCAAACCGAAGGTTGCGGACGCAACAACACTCCCAACCTCCAGAGGTATAGAGTGGCGCAATGAACAAAGCACTGGAACTCTCAGGAATCGCGCTGGTGGCCCTGGTGGCACTGGCACTCAGCGCATGCACCCAACAGAAGCTGGCACCCTCCGTGGGCATGGCCAATCCCGCATCGGTCTATTGCGGTGAAATCGGCGGACAAGTCCGGATGGAGAAGACGCCCCAGGGCCAGGAAGGCATCTGCGTGCTGCCGAACGGCACGGAAATGGAAGAGTGGACGCTGTACCGCAAGGACCATCCGGCCAAGTAGTGGGATAGCGCTCTGCACGAACCACAAGCAAGCCGTTAACGCCCAGCCGTCAACCTGCTGCAGTTCCACCTCGGTGGCCATCAGGGTCACAACGTACTGGCGTGTTCCGTCCAAATACCGCGTGACCTCCGGCGGTAAATCAGCGCGCAGCACTTGGCCATCCGGGGTGACTTCACGCAGCAGACCTGCAACTTCTTTACACGACGTAAAGCTTTCCTTCAGAAAAGGTCTGCATAGTGGCCAGCAACGGATTCCGCCGAGCCTGGGAGCTTTCTCCTCCCTCCCTCTCAAATCCCTTCCCCAGGCACGCCACCACGGCATCGGCATTTTTCTTCCAGGGCCCGCAGCTTCGCCGCTTGCGGGCCCTTTTCGTTGCCCCTTCAACGGCCGCAGCTCCAAGCGGACACCGTGTCGAAAGAACTCATACATACGGGGCATGCTCGACCTACATGAGCACCCTGACTTGGCTCGCACAGGGAAGCCTCACAAGCAGTTGAAATAGCGTCAGTCCCGAGACCCGCAATGCCCTGCTGATGGAGATAAGCATGAGTCAAGTCGTACCGAGTGAGTCTTTCAATCCGGACCCTGATGCCCGCTACCACCGGAGTCTCCTGGATGCCTTTCCGGTAAGGGGCAGCTACCAGCTCATTCAGTTGCGCAGCACCAGATCTCGCAGCCCCTTCCGACGTTTTGCGAAGGCTTGCATTCGGGCGGTTCGCGCACTTGTTCAATGACGTGAAGGAGATTGTGATGCGACATTTTTTCCTCACATTTTTCTGGTCCGTGGTGACCCTCATCTCGCTGTACATCTCCACGCTGGCAGGGCCGATGTTCCCCGTCACGAGCTGAAATGCGGTTAACAGCCGGGCCTATGGTTGACTCATGGTTCTCCTCCTGGAATTCATAGGCATGCCCTGAAAAGGGCACCGGACTTTTTCTTCCCCGTGCCTGCACGTCGCAGGCATTCACGAGCTCGCAGCACCGCTGGCGAGCTTCTTTTTTGCGGGGTCCGCTTGCGGCTTTGGCCCGCTTTGTAGAGATGCAAGGCGGGCATACATCGGGTGCGCACAGCGAAGCGCCAGCGGCGCCAAGGTTCAGGCGACCAAGCGGAGGTTTATGCCGGTGCGGCATGAAGGACAGGATGTTGAAGATGCGGACCGCTCCGCATTGGGTCAAATGCCGGCATCGCGTAAGATGCTGATCCACCAGTAGAAGCGGGCGTCGTTCAATGGCAGAACGTAAGCCTCCTCTGAAAACAGCGAGAATCTCCAGAAACCTACGCCAAAACCTACGCCGAACTGGACACCAAAAAGCCCGCATCGCGGGCTTTCGTTATGGGGGTTCTGTTGTGCGTCAGGTTTCCGAGCGCAGTGCCTGCAACTGCTCGGCCGGCAGCAGAGCCTCTTCCTCCGCCTTCTCCGCGCCGCTCCGCAACGCTCCCAGCGGCGGCAGCTTGATCAGTGCGTCGGCCTGGTCCGGCGTGCCATGCAGCCACGCATCCCAGTCGCCCGGCTCCAGCATCACGACCCCGCGCTTTTCCTTGCCGGGCCGGTGCATGAGCGACAGCACCGGGTGCCCGTCCGCGGGCTGCGTGATCATTGTGTAGTTCGGCACGACCTCGCCTGTCTCGGGGTCAGGCCACTCGCTGTAGAGCCCGGCCAGGGCCGCCGGCTGCCCGTCCGCGCGCCGGAACGACCACCAGACATTGCGTGAGCCCAGGCCCCAGTACGGTTCCACCCAGCTCTCCACTGGAATCAAGCAGCGCTGTCCGGCGCGCCAGGCAGGGGCATAGGTCCACGACCTAGCCAGAGTCTCGCGCCTGGCGTTGTTGGTCGACATCGGCCGGCCCTCGGCTGTCACGGGCCGGCGCGTCTTTGATGATCGCGGGATCATGCCCCATTGCCCGATCTCCAGCACGCCGCCTGCAGTGATGTATGGACCCAGGGCCAGCGGCGTGACGTGCGGCTTCCACCAGCGTGGTGGGTTCTGCGATCCCACGCGCCACATGCGCTCGATCTCGGTCTCTCGTGGGGTGTTGTAGCGATTACAGATAGCGGCCTCCGTTGGTGATGACCCAAACTACTGCCCTTCCCATCCTCACTCTCTACATCTCTGACATCTGACCATGACAAGCGAAGCTCTCACTGACATCCAATTGCGATCTTTGCTGAAGTACGACCCAGATACTGGCCAATTTGAGCGCCTTGTTCGCATGGGGCGCTACCAGGCCGGGACACAGGTGGGGGCAAAGATGCGAAGCGGCTACATCGCAATCCGCATCAACTTCAAGCTGTACTACGCCCATCGCTTGGCATGGCTCTACGTTCATGGGGCTTGGCCGCCCGATCAAGTCGACCACATCAATGGAGCCCGGGATGACAACAGGATCGCCAACCTTCGTTTGGCGGATCGCTTTCGCAACACTCAAAACCTTCGCTCAGCCAAGGCGGGCAACAAGTCTGGACTGCTCGGCGTCTCCCCTCACCAAAACAGGTGGCGAGCTTTTCTCCATGTGCATGGCAAGACGCATCACCTCGGCCTGTACGACACCCCGGAAGAGGCTCACGCAGCCTACGTCGAAGCGAAGCGATCGATGCACGAGGGGAACACTTTGTAGAAGTGCACGCTGACTTACGCATAGTATTACTGTATATTTATACAGTCATGAAAGTCAAAGTCACCATCCTCCGCGAGGCAGGCGCGCGCAGCTATCACCGCGGACCACAGCAAGAGGTCAGGGGCGAACTGGACCTGCTGCACGCACCCGTGCCTGGCGAGAAGCGGACCGTCCCCGTGCTGCGCATCCTCGGAGACGACCGCAAGAACCAGCTCTTCGAGCCCCGACTGATCTACGCGTGCGCGGGCAAGATGAAGTTCAGCGGATTGGAGCACTGTGACCGCGCATGGCACGCGCAGGAGTGGTCCTGCGAGTTCGACTACTGACCACCCAGGAGGCCGCATGTTGCTCACATACGAGGAATTCCCCACGTTGCTCACGATGCCGCGCTGGTTCGGCACGCCCGAAGTCAAAGTCATGCCGGGCAAGCCGGAGGACTATTTCATCGAACAGCTGCATCCCGACTGGTTTCTTGTCTACGACTCGGACGGCGACTTGGTCTACAGCGGTGTCGGCCCCGTGTCCGTGCAGCAGTCAAACGCCCCCTTCTGAGAGCTACCATGCAAAACCCCATTGAGCGCGGCGTAATCGCCAAGGTGCGTGGTGAAGAGATGTCGGCAGCACAACGCCTGTTGCCTGTGGCTGGGCGGGGCCAGCCACAACACATCACCTGTGAGATTGAAACGCTGCTTGCCGGCCGAGTGCGCATCACGTTTGAGTTGCAGCGCTATTCGCATGGCCGCAATCAATTCTGGCATTGGGTCGGGCGCGGCGCCGAGCAACTGGAACAGCCTGCTGGCTGAGCGCCATGGCTGATGGCATGACCTGGGGCGGCGCGCCCACGGCGCCGGGCTGGTATGCGGTCGTGGTGGATTACGGCCGCCTGCCCTTCCCTGCTGCGCGGCGCTGGGACGGCGCCCTCTGGGATGACGAGCGCGGCATCAGGGCATTCGACGGACCGCACCACTCGGCCGACGCCGCCCTGGACTGGGCCATGGAGCGCTGCCCAGAGGATTGACAGGTTCGACTACTGCTTTTTCTGCACGCTAATGGATCCGTCGGCCTCCAGGAACATGCAGCGGATTTCTGATTCCTCGCAGTCTGCCTCGCGCAGCGCCTTCTCGATATCGTTGCGCGATACCCGGTGGCTTTTGCGCGCACCCTCGAAGATCGTTCCATCCCGCCCCAGCAGCACCGCCTCGCCCTCCAGCAGCTTTTCCGCCCCGCGCCAGCGCGCCGTCACGAAACCCACGGCCGTATTCAACGCAATGAGGATCACGCACACCAGCAGCCCTCCAGGCAGGGACTGATCAGACCCTGTCATTGAGGGCCCCGCCGCCTCGCTCACCAACATCACCACCAGCAGATCGAAAGGCGTGAACTGGCCCACGGTACGCCGCCCCGTCATGCGCATCATCAGCAGCAGCAGGACATAGACCGCCAGCGCACGCACGGACAACTCAAACGGATGGATGTCCAGGTTCCACATACCAACGCCCCTTCAATTCCGCCCCGCCCAGGGACTACGCGCTGAGATGCGCACTGAACACTTGAAGGCCTGTCTCAATTGCCGCAATGCCTGCTGCCGCCGCGCAGGCGTCTCGGCCGCCGTGCAATCGCTGGGCACCCAGACCTCGTAGCCCGACATGCGTGCATCCGTAGCCGTGAGCATGACGCACATGTCCGCAGCAAACCCCACGATGACCAGCCTGCGCGCATGCATTCTGCCCAGCAGATGCAGCAGCGGAGTGGAATGAAAAGCCGAATGCTGGGGCTTGAGAATCACCAGATCCTCCGCATCAGGCGCAAGCAGCCGAGCGATCTCGCCACGCTCGCCAGCCAAACCCTGGCAGGCGGCAAGAATGTCGCTGAACTCGCTGTGCCAAGTGCCGTAGTTATCGTTGGCGTAGATCGTAGCTACGCCCTTTTCGCGAAGCCTGGCCTTGAGCCGCACAATGCGCCGGGCAGCCCGTACCGCTTCCTGCAGCAAAGGCCCAGCATTGGGAAATTGAAGCGGGTTGATGACATCCACCAGCAACAGCACCTCCGCGCTGTGAGGCACTTGCGTGGGTTCTAACCACCTCGGCCTAGGCATCACAGCATGGATTCGCGTTGCTGCTCCGCTCGAGATGCGCCGATGGCAGTTTCAACCTGCTTGACCTCTTCAGGGGGAGGCAGGACTGCTGGCATACCCAAGCTCTGGATCCACAACTCGCGGCACCATCCCTTGGTGTGATACAGGTGATGATCTTCATCCTTTTCCACTCGAGCGTGAGCCTCCTTGAGGGCCTTGCCCGTCTCACCTGTAGCCACCTCGGCGACCTTGCCCAGAAGCTCCCAGTTGGCGTGGTCCTTGGTCTCAGCGTGAACCACGCACTCGCACGCCACGAGTTGCGCAGCGGCCGCACTACCACCCCTGAGAGCCAACTCCATCGCCTTCACCAGCGATGATCCTATGTGCTTCACAACATCACGGGAAGGCGAAGCTTCGTCCGGGTTGACTCCCAACAGTTCACATGTGGTTCGCACCACGTTCTGGTGACTGAGCGTCTCTTCGAGATACTCTTCCCATTCCTTTTTAAGGTCATCGTTCAGGGCACAGGTCAGAGCAGTTCTATACACCTGCTCACCTCCGAGTTCCGTTTCCATCATCTGCAGCAACAGATCTCTGAGTTGAGAATCGTCATATCGTGGTTTAGCCATTTGCCCACTCCGGTTTTCAGTTGCGGTCCGGCGATGGTCGGCCAACCTTGGCACTTTGCGCGTAAGCAGCAACTGAAGGGTATGTAGTGCTTCTCGAAAGTTACGTGTACGTCCAAGACCGTCAAATAATGATGGGCGGACGGCACAATGGCTGCATGAGATTCATCGCGCTACTGATCATCGCTGCAGCCCTGTTTTACGGAGCGTCGCGGATTTCCCACATACAGATCGGTGAGCGCGCCACAGGCGGCTACGACGGCGCGTCAATGACACCGCAGCAACGCGTCATCCAAGCCGAAAAGGAAGCTCGAGAAGCGGCAGAAGCAGCGCGCGCCGCGACGATGAGGCAAGCCGAGTAACACCAGCTGACCCGGCGTCTACGGCGTGATCGATCGCGTGCACGCCCTCTGCGCGGCCAGCAGCCGCATCTCGTAGCCCTCGCGGCGGTCGATCTAGGCCAGTGCCGCGTGCTCGGCATCGGACGGTAGGCGTAGACGATAGCCGCTCAAGCTCACGTGTGCGTAATTCGTGGCTTGGATCACGTCAGGGTGGCAGGCTTGGTACGGATCCCAAATGCTACTTTGTGGACTCAGAGACAAGACAAGAACACAGTTCAATTCATAAGCAATGATGAATTAAATAGCTTTGCTTCAATCAAAAATCCATCAGCAATCACCATTAACTATCGACAGCTTTCATCGAGATGGTGGAAATGGCCAAGAAATTCACAAGTGCAACCTGCCTTTTTCAACTAAGATTCACTGCTTCAAATATTTCATGAAGCGCAGCCAAGGAGTATTAAATGAAGAGATTGGTAGCATCAATTACCCTAATGTCAGCTACGCTAGCCTATGCGGGAACGGACTATTATTATGTCAGCCAGCCAATAAATAATATTGTTGGAAAGACCATATTTAATGCAACCCATTATCCAGCAGAGAACTTCAACAAACCAATATGGTCTGTTGACAACTCCACTGGATCTATTGATGGTTCACCAGCTAACTTCAGTGGCGAAACAGTGTCTACTTGGAATCTGGGAGATTTTACTGGAACGAATGTGCCAGCGCCGCTTCAAAATTATCAGCGAGGGAGGCCTGGCGCCAGTTACGGGGGAACGGCTGTGTCGATGCATGATGAATTAGATGGAGGCGCTCTCTCAGCCAAGTTTGGCGCAATGCTTAATGCATATAGTTTGCCATGGGCTCCGAATTTAACGGATGAAAGTGGGAATTCGTATCTCAACCCCAGAAATATCATGGGGGCAAACTTGCAGTATGCATTTTCTGGAGATATAAATCACAAACCATTCTCTAGAGGTCCCTCCAGCAAATTCCACTTCTCAATGATGCTACAAGTTCCAAGCGTAGCTGCCGAGGGAAATATTCGCGCCCATGCCGGCCTATCATTTACCCTTCAAGACACAACAGATCCAGAGGGTAGATATATATGGTTTGCGCCGTGGGCCTTCGATTACCCATCCGGAAATAATGGGCCAGCCCCATTAGAATCTATCAGCAATGATGTTGCATCAGTCGCATATATCATAGGTAGCTCTTTCTCACCAAATACAACATACGCGACAATGGAACCAGGCTCTGCAACATCGACAAATCAACCTTGGAACGGGTGGCGATGGTATGCAATATCGGTGTCCTATGCTCAAATGCAAAAGGCGCTTAGCGATTTAAATTCCGTCATTGCCAATGCAGTAATTTGCAAAACCCCGTCTAGCGACCCTCTAATTATTAGAAAATGTACTCCACTTTCCGGCAATCCCTCTGATTATAAGTTGGGAATGCTACACTTAGATTCAGAGATAGCTAGAACAGGACCTAACGGTGGCGGCTACATGGGATTAAGCACTTACGGGTGGTGGGCATATTCGACCTACTAAATTGATAGAAAATAAATCAGGCCGCCTCCGGGTGGCCTGATTTTATCTAAGCGGTCGACTGGCTATCACGGGCCAGGCGGCACCGAGTGTCTGGACATCAGCTGCGTGCCCTGCAGCCGCTGCTGCCATGTCCCCATACGCTGCGCGGCAGTCGTCGTATACGGCGTTGACGGCAGTGGCGTACTCAAGGACGGCAGCGGGGGGAGCGCTGGCAAGTCGGCGGGCGGCATCTGCGGATTGCTCGCGCAGGCTGTCAGAGACAGCGCGCAGCTGGTCAAGATCACGGCGCAGCAGCGCCTCGCGGTCACGGGCGGCATTGAGAGCTCCTTGGTATTTGGTGTTCATGGTCTGCTCAGCGCTGCGCACGCGGGCGTCGGCCGCGCGCTGGGCAGTGCTGACGGCCAGCTTGTCGCTGATGGCTTCGGCCCGGGCCTCGGCCAGCTCGGCGCCCAAGCGCGCGCCCTGGAACTGCCATGCCAACGCGGCGGCCACGGCGGCGGCTCCCAGATGGGTGTAGAGCGCGGGGATCACCGCCCTCCCCTCCACCAGTACCACCACATTGCCCAGAGGATCGGGTTCATTGCTGGGCCTCCATGCACGCGGCGTGCCGCGCCTGTTGACGGGTCCAGACGCCGCTGCAAATCTTGTTGCCGGGCGTGCTGCAGTCGTAGCGCCACCGCGTGGGTCGTCCGTCCGCACCCCACTGGTAGGCGGCGTAGCCCGACAGGGGCTGGGAGCTGGTCATGAAGCGATATGCCAGGTAGGCGTTGCAGGCGCCGGCATAGTCGCCAGCCCGCGTCCTGGCCAGCATCGAGGAGCCGCGCCAGGCCCCGCACCCATACTGCCCGGCGAAGTCCACCGCCTGGGCAAACTCGACCTGGTGCACCAGCGTGTCGCCCAGCGAATCGCGCACGCAAGCCCCGTACTGCTGCTCCAGCAGGTTGATGGCCAGTTCGCGCGCCCGTTCGCGTGTGATGGGTGGGTCGGCCAGGGTCACGCGCGTTCCGTCCTCGTAGCGAGTGGCGCCATGGCCGATGGTGGGCACATCGCCGCGAACCGGGATGATCGGGTCTGCGCTGAAGCCTTCTGCGGCAATCCAGGCCGCGAGAATGGCCGCGCCAATGCCCAGGCCTGCGGCTGGCATGCGGGCCGTGCTCATGGCGCCCCCCAGTCGGTTTCGGGCTCCGGCTTCAGCCCAGCTAGGCGCGCGAGGCGCTGCCGCTGCTGGGCACGCTGATAGTCCTGGCGCCACTTCCAGACCAGATATCCGGCCTGCAGCGCAATGAAGGCCAGGGACGCCACGACGAGCCAGTCGCTCAGCGGCAGGCCCCAGACCTTGAACACCCCGGTCGCGGCGGCGCCCGGCGTGGCCTGCATGATGGCGCCGGCAATGTCCTGCCGCTGCTCTGCGCTCAGGTGCTGGTGGATGCCCATCAGCGCGAGCAGGGATACGAGGTATTTCTTCATGGCCCCGATGATTCCGGGGCCGGCCCGCGCTGGCGAACCCTACACGGGGGCTACTCAACCTCTCCCAACGAGTAGAACGCAGAAGGGTTCGAAAGATTGGCACTTTCGGCTGCGATCCATGCTGCAGGCAGCATCCCGGGATAGAGATACGAATAGCCGATATTCCCGTCCCAGACTTCAGCGACCTGGGCATCATTGCAACCGATGTATAGCGAATGGCTACCACCAGAGCCAGGTCGAACTGCTGAGCTCGCAGACGAAGCCGCGAGACTGCCATTCACATATAGATCCCGCCCGGAACTGCTTTTCTGCACTGCATGCAATCGAGCCGGTGTCTGCGTTCCCGGCGCGCTCGCGTTGTTGATCCAGCTGTCAGAGCTATTCCAGAATCCCCAGCGGTCTATTGATCGGTATGCCAGCGTTGCACGGTTCACGTTGCCGCCCGCGCCACTGTCAGAGCCGGTGACCGTGTAACTCATGATTGCCCGTGAGAGGCCTGTGATCATCGTTGATGCACTGCCGCCCATGGTCCAGGTCAAAAACTGCGACAGTCCGTCTGCGCGGTAGTGACCCGCCCCAGCGATGTATGCGCCCAATTCGTTTGAGATCAAACGAGGCTGCCGTGCCCGCAGGGTTCTCACCACACCAGCATCCCCCGATGGATCGTGCAGCACAAGCAGCGCATCGTCCGTGTGGCTGATGCCCTCATATGACCCGCCGACGATGCCCCAAACCATGCCCTTGACGGTCCCATCCAGCTCCACGCGCACAGTCTGGTCGGTGTCATCCCGGTTGATGAAGATGGCGCCGCGCCAGAACGTGAGGCCTTGCATGCGCAGCACTGGAGCGCTCAGATTGAGCACCCCAATGAACTGCTTGGCGGCCATGTCGTACTTCCACAGTCGTGTGCCAGCACCGGTCCACGCGCCAAAATACAGCAACCCATCCGCAGGGTTGTACGCGCACCCAGACATATCAACGCCCGACGGCACGCCGGAGGCATATGTGACGGGCGTGGCATCCACGAATGACAGGTCCGATTTGAGGAACCTGCCGATGTACATGTTGGCGTGGCCATCCGGGTCCGTGTATTGCTCCATCGGCACATAGATGTGTTCACCAACCACCTCGGAATCTCCCAGGTGGTTTGTGCCGGGGACGCTTGCAACCGGATTCGTGTTCTGAGAAATCAGGTTGAAGGAAGAATCGTATTTCTTGATGACATTTGTGCCGATAGCGAAGTAATTCACACCATCCCAGGCGATGCCTTGGTGGACACCAAGATTCGGCGATGTGCTCGCGCTGACCAGGCCATATACCAATCCACCCGAGACCAGATCAGACCCCTTGCCAGAGCGGTCGGCAAAGGAGTCACCCATCATGAAAACGCGGTGAAAAGCGGACCAGACGGCATGCCGCCCATTGGGATCTGTCCACGGCACGGGCAGATCTCCCGCGCCGCCGAAGTGCACATAAACCGCCGTTGGGCCGGACGCAGAAATATCGACCTTGGCGAACAACGTACCGGTGCGTGCAATCGGGTTGAGCGACACCAGGTCAAAGGGCAGCTCCGCCCCTGCCGCAGTCCTCACCCGGATGTCACCACCATCGCGGCGCGCCATGCCATCCCAAAATCCGGCCGGCATGTCATCAAGCCTGATGTACAGCGCATATCCCGCGACGGCCACGGGCTGGGCGGCAACAGTGACGGCAATGCGCTTGGAGTGCCGCGACGAAGCGATGATGCCCGCAATCACGCTGTCACACCCATCACGTCGAAGATGTCTGTGCCCACTCTTTTGACCGTTACGGTTCCTCCAGTGGGGATCACCAAAGTTCCAGCATAGGGGGCATTGAGCGTCACACCCTCGCCCGCCAGCAATGTCAGGTTGCCCGCAGCGGCATTTCGCACATGCCACTCACCGTTGAGTGGCAGCGGCTGGACAGACTCTGGCGGGAATGTGCAGGTCTTGGCCGAAGTCGATGTGAAACGGAGGTATCTTCCCGCCTCGGCTGCGGAAACATCGTGGGTGGTTCCAAGGACCGTCAATACAGGCGCTGGTCGCAGGTCGTCCTGTGTGGCCAGATCTGCTGCGCTCGATTTGGAGCCGAGATACTTCATGATCAGCCTGTGATGGTCACCCGGTACTGCCCGGTGGTCGGCGCGACGGCGAACGTGAACTGGGCGGTGTTCGCTCCGTTGGCCACCCAGTCGCAGAGCACTCCAGCGTTGGACGACGCTTCGCGCACGCTGACCCCGATGTCCTGCGTGTTCAGGTTGTGGGTCACGCTGATGGTGGTGGCCGTGCCGTCGCCGACGGTGGCCGACATCTTGCGCGCTACCACTGCCGGGTCCACCGAGATGACACCGCCCGTGATCGAGATGCCATTGCCGGCCGTATAGCTCGCACCACCACCTACCTGAGCGAACACCAGCGCCGTGGTGCCGATGGTGATGGGAGCATCCGTGGTCATGAACCACTGACTGTTGCCGTTGGCCGTGCCCTCGGACACGAAGACGGCCGCGCCCAACACCTCGCTGGAAGCATCGAAGTCGGTGGCGCGCGTCCATGCGCCAGAGGCGGCCAGGTAGATGCCATTGGCAGAGCCCGCAGTCTGGTTCTTCGCCAGAACCCGGTCGCCCGCGACCACGGACACACCATCGATGGTCTGGGTGCCGGACAGCGTGATGTTGACCGTGGTGGCCGCACGCACTGGGTCCTTCCATTTGAAACCCTGGACCGCTGCATCCAGCTGAGCCTTGGTGATGGCGTCCTGCGGGTTGACGGCATCGCCGATGTTCGTCAGGCGGTTGCCGGAGCCGTCGAGGTGGTTTGTGATTTTCATGGCGTGTCCTCAGTTGCAGAAAGCGCGGCCGGTCAGCGGCACGCTGTGGGTGATCTGGACAATGTCGGCATCGAGATACCGGACATCGGGGTAAAGCTGGCCGCCGAGGTTGTCGACGACAGTGATGGAGGGGTAGCGCCCCAGGTTGTGGGCGATGGTCCAGACGGTGGCCAGGCTGGACTGGGTATGCGTGTAGGTCGCGCCGGCGCCGCCGCCGGGTGGGCCCTGAATTCCTGGAGGCCCTTGCTCTGCTACGGCCAGGATCTCGATGTCCTCGGCCTGCTCCACGAGGATCTCCTTCTCGCAAACGACGAGCAGGCCGTTCATCGTGTGACCTCCGGGCTCACGCAGCAGGAGCCCTGTGCCAAGCGCGTGACCTCGCCGCCGGGATGCACGATTTCCAGATCGAACACCCCGCCGCTCCAGGCGATGGCCGCCGTGGTGCCCGCATCGACCAGCAGATCCACGGTGCCGGCAGTACCGCCCAGGGCAATGCGCCCGTTCTCGGTGGTCAGCTCCAGCAGCACCGCTGCGGAATCGACCTCCTCGCGCACCTGCATACGGGCCGTGCAGCCCGTCAGGTCGATAGGGGTCTTGTCGGGATTGAACCAGCGCAGGCGCCGCCGGAACGTGGCGCCCTGGTAAATCGTGAAGTTAAACTTGGCCGGCTTGGTCATGTCCTGCAGTGTCATAGTCGACCTACCATATGGCGAACCCTAGCCGGGGCATGCCGGATCAGCTCACAATCTCAAATCATTGGGATATGCTCAGCCACTTCAATAATTCAAAGGAATTCCGCGTGCATCCGAAGATATATCCCGGCGACAGGGAAATAGAAGAAATATTCCCCATTGAAGTACAAGATTTGATCAAAGCATTAGTTGCTGCAGAAAAAAATCTCAGCATGAAGCAGCGATTACTAAATGAAGCTTTCCAAGCAAAAATGGCAGTAAACCGCCGACCCTCTCAAACTCAAACGCCTGAAGAGTGTGTATACGACGACGCCGAACGGGAAGTAAGCACAGCAAATCATGCGCACATACGAATCAGAGATGAAGTTCTCGCACTTTCTTTGCGCGACCCAAAGTATTTGAATTTCTTCGGGGCATACGGGCTGCTATAGCTGTCGCCCTATAAACCCGTCCCAATCTGTGACATCGCGCTCGCTGCCGCTGTAGCTTCCGCTGGCGCGCACCTGGTTGTTCAGCGTGGTGATCATGTTGCCGAGGAAGTCCACGATCTCCTGGCCGTTGGCCATCTTGAGCTTTGCCACGTCCACGGCCACATCGCTGATCTGCAGGGCGTCGGCCGTGCTCTTGTAGTGCCGCTGGGCCGCTTCCTGGGCCAGCTGGGCCAGGCGGGCGCTGAATTGGGCGGGCAGCGCGTAGCTGCGGTTGTAGCTGTCGATCACGGCGTCCTGATCGCTGATCCACAGGCCCCTGGCGCGCAGCTTGTCGCGGAAGGCCTGGGCCGTCTGCTGGTGCAACTGCTTGATGCGGTCCATGCGCTGGTCCAGTTCGGCGCGCACCAGGCGCATCTTGGTTTCGCGCTCTTCGCGCAGGCGCGCGGCGTGGGTGGCCGCGATGGCATCGGCTGCTGCTCGGGTGCTTTCGGCGTGCAGCCGCGCGATGGCGTTGTGCGTGGCGCCCGGGGCGAAGCGGTGGCCGCTGGCGGCGGCGGCATCCAGCAGATCCCGCTCCCCTGCCCAGGCGTCCTTGCGCGCCAGCGCGAAAGCGGTGTCGCCAGCCACGCGGTCCACGTTCTCGATGTAGGTCGTGCCCACCGCAGAGGCCAGGGCAGACTGGATCCAGGCGTCCGCATCGGCGCCAGCGTCCAGCAGACCCGGGAACAGGTCGTTGACCACGCTGCTGTAGCCCGTGAAGAACGTGCCCACGGCCTGCTCGATGACCTGGGGCAGTTGGCCCACAGCGGGGGCCGAGGTCTCGACCGAGGCCGGGCCCAGGGCCGTCAGCACGGCAGACAGGCTGTTGCTGTGCTTGGCCTTGGCCACCTCGGGCTCGCCCGGGATGCCATCGATGATCTGGGTGATGGCCGGGCCGATCTTGGACTGCATCCGGCCTGCAGCGTCGTTGATCATCGTGCCGATCTTGTCGATGGCGGTGTAGACGATGGCGGCCGACAGGCCCTGCATTGCGATGCCGGTGGTAGCCATGCTTACTCCTCGTAGTTCACGGTGTTGGATTCGGTAGCCTGCGAGTTCACGGACACGCCGGCACTGTTGAGCGCCGCGGCAGAGCCGGTGGACAGGCGGCGCAGGCGCTTGACCTGCTGCTCGACGTTCAGGCCGATGACTTCCAGGGCGCGGTCGTTCATGGCCTTGACGGTGCGCTGCGAGGCCGCGCTGCCATCCTGGTTGGCCAGGGCCTGGGCATCCCAGCGCTGCAGCTCGGCGCTGGCCACCTGCATCTGGGCAGCGAGGGCTTGGTCGTCGCGGCGCACGCGCGTCAGGTACTCGTTGTTGCGGCCAAACACGTCGTACATGATGTTCATGCGCCCGAACACGAAGTCCATGGCCGTGTCCAGCGCGGCATTGCGCAGGCGTGCCAGCTCGGTGACGGCGTCCACCAGCAGGCGGCGGCGCTCGGCCTCGCGGTCGGCGGTCATCTGGGCGCCCAGTCGGCCCTGGTACAGGTCCACCACGCCGCCGGCCACGGCCTGCAGCGCTTGGGCCGCGCCGGACGGCACGGGCAGCCCGCGCTGGTTGAGTCCTCCCAGCACCTGCACGCCCTGCTGCCGGGCCTGGGCCATCCGGTGGTCCTGGCCGACATAGCCCAGGCCGTCCTGGCCGTGCATGGTGGCGCGCAGCCAGTCAACGGCATTGCGCCAGCCCGGGCCCACGGGCGCCACGATGTCCATCACGCCCTGGAACTCCACGGCCCATTCGTCGGCCACCTGATCCAGCTGCTTGGCCAGCTCCTTGTCGTGCTGAGCCACCCAGGAGCCCGCATCCGCCGGATCGAATCCGCTGCTGTACTGCGGCAGCCGGTAGGCGCCATTGGTACGGGCGGGCGTGAAGGATGCCACGGGCGACTCGATGGCCTGGGCCTCGCCGTACTTCTTCAGCGCAATGCCCCAGGCACGGCCCAGCAGCTCGTCAAACAGAATCGCTGATGGCAGCGCGCGTCCATTGGCCATGGTCATCCCCTCCCGATCCGGCGCTGGCCCGCGACCACGCCGAAGACGATGTTGTCCAGCTCGGCGGCGCCCTCGCCCACCAGGTCGAACGTGAAGTAGTTGGCAGCCAGGCCCCGACCCGGATCGAAGCGCTGCACACGCTGCGCCGCATCCACGCGCCGCGCGCGGTAGTTGTAGGTCTGCTGGCCGTCGCCGATGCGCACATACAGCTGGCCCGTGGCCGAGACGCCGGCATGGACCGACTCCAGCCGCTTGAGCGCCTGGCTGCCAAAGTCATGCTTGCCCAGGCCCGCGCCCCATTCGATGGGCAGGCCGGCGTCGGTGCTGCCGCCCAGGCTATAGACGCCATCGGCACGCACGCCGAACTGCCGGCCGCCCACGGTCATGAAGCTGTCGAAGGCGTAGCCCTCGTAGCGGGTGGAGGCGCTGGATTCGGTATTGACGACCCAGGCATGGCCCGGATCGACCAGCACAGGCTGGCCGTCCACGACCCGGAACACCAGCGCCCGATAGCGCTCCACGGCGCCCAGGTGCTCCAGCACGCTGGCCACGATGGCCCCGGAGATCTCCGTCTCGGCCCCGCTGCTGATCTGCTCGTTCACGTCCAGCACCAGACCGGCCGCGCCCAGCGTCAGCGCGCCCGAGGCACCCACGCGCTCGGCAATGACCACGGTCACATAGCCGCTGGCCGTCAGCGCCAGATCGGCGCCCAGCAGGTCCTGCGCCCGCACCAGGTGGGTCAGCGCCTCGACATCGGACAGCAGCTGCACGGGCGCCAGGGCCAACCGGCCCTCGGCATGCCTATCCTGCGAAGCCACGGTGAAGGCCGGGCCCAGGCGCATCTGGTAGTCGTGACCCTGTCCGCTGATGATGGCGCCGTTGACCACGGGCGGCGGCACGAAGGCCGTGCCGATGGAGTACTGCGGGATCCAGGCGCCCTCGCCAACCTCGGCCTCGGCCGTGGTCTGCAGGCGCGCCAGCGTGGGCCGCGCCACGGCGTCATTGCGGGCGTCCGATGCCCGGACCTGGGCGCCGGCCAGCCGTAGCGCGCCACGCGGGATGGGATCGCCAGCGACGCGCAGGGGCCGCAGCCGCGCCTTGACCTGGGCCAGCGGCCTGTCCGCGGCGAAGAGGTCCAGCGGCTGCAGCCCCATGCGGATCTCCAAGGGCTCCAGCGCCTGGCCCTCCACCTGCAGCGGCGCCAGGTTCAACACGGCCGTGCCGTCCTGCTCGACCACACCGTCCTGCAGCCGGGGCGAGTCCACGACGTCATCACCGGCATACAGCACGGCATCGAGCACATAGGGTGCGGTCATCGCAAAGCGGCCCTTGTAGACGCTCACGTCGTTCAGGAACCATTCGATGCGCCCGCCTCCGACATGGGCGCGCACCGTGTCATTGCCCGTCATCGAGCCCACGCGCTGCAGCGTGACGCCGGCATGGCGCACGTTGACCTGGCCATCCCCGAAGACCAGGCCGTACTCCACATTGGCGAACGATGAACGGCTGACGCGCGGCACCTGGCTGGCCAGGGTGAAGCCCACCACGGCGCCCACGGGCTTTCCGATCACGAAGGTGGCCGTGCCGATCCAGTTGGCCGGCAGCTCGCGCAGGCTGTGCGCTCCACCGTTCCAGCCGAAGTGCCAGTCGTAGGTGCGGCGCTCCGGCGTGGCGACCTTCGGCGGCCGCGCGGGAATAGCGGGCTGGGCGGGGATCACGATGCGCACGTTCTCGCGGCGCATGATCCAGGCGCTGGTCCAGGTCAGGGGCACGCGCTGGGCCTCGGCATAGTCGGATGTCTGCACGTAGGCCCAGACATCGCTGTAGTGAGCGGCCGCAGCGCTGAGGCTCGGGTTTCCCACCCGCTCACGCAGTGCATCCAGCGGCGTGCGCCAGGTCACCAGCCGCCCGCCGTCATCCGTGGGCACTTCGATCCTCTGCATCTCCTGGGACCCGGCCTCCACTCGCACATCGCGCCATTCGTAGGTGATGCGCTCGGGAATGGCCGGCTGCCCCGGAAACCCCGGGTCCGCGGGCGTGGCCGGCACGAACTCGACCAGCTTCTTGTTCTTGATCAGCGCGTTACCCATTGGCGGGCTCCTTGGCGCGGTGGTCGGCCATCCAGGGCCGGCCGGGGTTCATGGGCAGCAGCTCGCCGTCGTCGTCGCGCAGGCTCAGCAGGGGGAATAGCTCGCCACGGTTGAAGTCGAAGCGGGAGTCGTCGATGTCGTAGCCGCTGGAGCCGGGCAGCAGTTGGCCGTCCACCCAGGCCCAGTACGGCAAGCGCATGCTGTGCGCCGTGGCGCGCCAGCGCTGGCCCCCGTCGCGGCTGGTGTGCAGCTTCACGGCCAGCGGCAAGATGGCGCCGCTGTCGTCGGTCTGGCGCGGGCCGTAGACGGGGATGGCCAGCGTGCGCTGGTCCAGCGCCACGACAAAGCCCACGCGCTGGGGCCAGGGCTGGGGCAGCATCCGACGCTCCCACGTGGCGCCGCCGTCGGCCGAGACCATGAGCAGGGCCCGGCTGCCGGGATAGTCGATCACGCCGGGCGATCCCTCGGCATGGATGTACTGGGGGTCGAACTGGACCCACAGCAGCGGCTTCCTGTCCACGCGCACGCCGCCGCCGTAGCCCACGGCCCAGTAAGGCGGGTAGTGCCGCAGGCCGCCGATCACATCGCCAGCATGCAGGCCCGCGCTGAACCGGCTGCCAGGGATGGTGCTGATGCGCGTGGCGCCGGAGCGGGTGAACGCATAGACCTGCACGCTGGCCGCATCGGGCGCGGGCACCAGGCTGTCCAGCTGCAGGGCCGAGACCAGCAGCAGCGTGTCCTTGTCGCGCGGCACCATGGCGGCGATCACGGGCGCGGCATTGCCATCCGTGATACCGGTATGCGGCACATGGACCCAGGTGGCGCCGTTATCGTCGCTCCAGAGATAGGCCCAGCCCGCGCTGGCCGCGCCCTGGCTGTCACCACCGGGCAGGCGCAGCGTGGTCATGCGCAGGGCCAGCACCAGGGTCTGGGGCGACAGGCGCACCAGGTCCATCTCCACCGGTGCCATGTATTGCCCAGGACCCACCGCTGCGGGCATGGTGATCTTGGAGGTCTGCACGCCATCGGCCGTGGTGCGTGTGCAGGTCAGGCGGTACAGGCCCGAGGAATCGGGGTGGTAGCAGTCCTCGGCCAGCCCATGCACGGCGACCAGGCTCAAATAGCTCTTGCCATCCTGCTTGGCCATGGCCGGCTCGGCCACGGCATAGGTGCTGCTGGGGTCTGCGCGCATGCTCAACAGCACGCGCCCGAACAGCAGGCCCGCATTGGCAGCATAGACCTTGCTCGCGTCGTACAGCCGATCGTCGTCTGCGAAGAAATCGATGGAGCGCGACCCAGGATCAAAGCCCAGGCCGCTGTGCACGCCGAACGAGAGCAGCACCTTGCCGCCGGCCGGCCGGTCCGGGTCCATGCGCACCAGCTCGACGCCCGTGCAGCGGCTGACGCGGCGCACCGGCTGCACGAAGCGATTCATCCCCGCGAAATACCGCGTGTCGCCGGCCGCCGAGACCTCGCGCACCAGCAGCACCGTGCCGTCGCCCAGGGAGAACAGCCGCCGCTTGCCGTTCTTGGTGGCATGGTCAGCCGTCTCCACGCGGGCCTCGATACGGGTGAAGCGCGGCACGCGGGTCTGCAGCTTGGAAGCGGCCAGGTTGCCGAAGGACAGCGGCCCCTGCTGCTCGTCCAGCACGGACGCCATGAGCTGCACCCGGGGCACAGCGTCGGGTGCGCCCGGGGCAGGCGGCGCCACATCGTCGGGCACGGCCTGTGCATAGCCGTCCATCAGGCGGCGCGCGTCCGGCGGCTCCCACAGCGACACCAGCTGCACGACCTCGCCACCCGTGCGCCGCATGGTGACGAACTCGCCCGAGCGCTGCACCTCGCTGCCGTCGCGCCGGTCGGTCATGAAGGTGTTGCCCACGTCCAGCATGCCCTTGAGCGCCTGGTGCTCCGGCCCGCCGGCATCGCCCTTGAGGTCCTTGTGGATCAGCATCACACCTCCTCGCGCGCCAGCAGGAAGTCGGTCCAGAACTCGGAGGGGCCGCCCCCGCTGGTGCCGTTCCACCAGAAGGCAGCAAGGCGATCAATGCCGTTGAAGGCCCCATCCGCCTGCACACGGTCCGTCGCTGAAAGCGCATAGGGCCGCATCTCGTGCCACTCGAATTCCGTGCCAGCCAGTTCAGCTGCCGTGATCTCGCCCAGCAACACCTCGCCGTCGAGTACCTGGATGCCGCCGCCCAGGCTCACCAGGCGCAGCTCCTGCACCGTCGCAGGCACGTTGACTGGCTTGACCACAGCACCGGCCGCGTCCAGATCGAACTCATGCACGCCCGCGTTCGTGGCCTTGTACAGCAGAGTGACATCCGCCGTGAAACTGACGGGCTCACCGGCCCCTGTGACCTGGTAAAGCCCCACGTTGATCGTGCGCACCAGCTGGGCCGGAGCGCGGACCTCGAAGTCCGGCGCCGGCGGCAGGCCCAGGTCCAGGAAGCCGCGCGACGGGTTGATCGCGTCCCCGTTCCAGCCGAACGCCCAGTGCGCCGCATCGATCAGGTCCTGGAAGTCCAGGCCCAGGTAGGGATCATCGGCAGCCACCACGGCCACGAGCAAGTCGGCCTGGGGAACCAGGGCCCCGGCCTCGTAGACGAGCGTTCCAGCAGCCATGCCCGCGCCCCGATCAGAACGCCGGCAGCGCGATGGAGAAGAAGTTGACCGCCTGCGGCGCGCCCACCGCCAGGTCCACGCTGGTGATGTTCAGGTCCGCACCCGCGCGCGCCACGGTGCCCTGCAGGCGCGGCAGCGTGATGGACAGGCCTCCGGCATCACTCGCGCCAACGAAGCGGAAAAACCGCACCGTACCGGACTCGATCACCGTGCCGGTCCAGGTCTGGGTGGACAGCTTCTCGATGAAGCCATCGGCCGCCGTGGTGCTGAGCGTCAGGCCCGCCGAGGTGCCGTCGCTGTAGATCCGGGCCAGCAGCTTGTGCACGGCAGGGTCGAGCGCGGCGTCGGCCGTGGCCGGAATCGAGACCTCCGGGCAGCCGTACAGTTCCAGGAAGCCGCCATCCAGGGCCGCCTTGAGCGAGCCCGTGGCGAGCATGTGATTGCGAAGGCCGGTAGAGGCTTTGGTCGTCATGGTGATGGTCCTCGAAAAGGTCAGGAAGCGGTGGATCAGGAAACGGAGATGAACTGGAAGCCCGCCAGGATCTCCAGGTAGAAGGCGGGATCGACGGCGCGCGCCACGGGCAGGCGCACGATGGACAGCAACGCGCCGGTGTCAGAGCCCTTGCCCGAGCTGCTGCTCACGAACACGCCGTTGACGGTCTGCATGCCGGTGAAAGAAAACCGCGCCAGGCTCAGCTCGTTGCTCACGCCGCCGGCCGAGACGTTGCCTGGCACCCAGGCCTTGCGCGTCGTGCCGTCGTACTGCGTGACCTCGGTCACCAGCGTGGGCAACGTGGCTGCCGTCTCGGTGCCGTTGGGCACATAGGAGCCGGACCAGAGCCCGATGAACAGGTTGGCCGGCATGGCCGCGCCCTTGAAACAGGCGTTGGCGATCAGGTCCAGGCCTTCGCCGGGCACGCGGTTGTGCAGGCGCTCGCGCTGCACCAGCGCGTCGTCGGCGCGGCGCCGCAGCGCCAGGTCGTAGGTGAAGCCGCAGGGAATGGCGTGGTTGGTGTTCATGGCTGGGCCTTTCGTACAAGCCGGGCCTGGGCATAGGAGCCCACGCCGGCCGAAGTGCTGGGGGATTGAGAGAGGGTGGCCACGATGGCGCGCATGCCGTCGGCCTCGCGGTACAGCGTTGCGCCAGCGCCCGAGGCCTCCATGGCGATGTGCTCGGCCTGCAGGTTGACCAGCGACCCGTCAGGCCGCGCCGAGACAATGCCGCGCGTGCTCATCCAGTGCGCACCGTCCGCGCCGCCCGTGGCCGCGAGCCGGTAGCCGGCCTGCTGCTGCAGCGCCCCATAGGGCAGCACCGCGCGCATGGACTGCGCCGGCAGGCCGCCGGCCAGGAAATAGGTCTTGTCCGCCATCACGAACACGCCGGCCTCCACGGCCGCGATGCAGGTGATGGGCGCGGGGAAGATCTCGAAGCCCCGCGACTCGTCGCGCAGGCCCGGGGTGAACGGCTCGCTGTAGATCAGCGCCGAGCCCACGGCCACCAGCAGCCGGCCGCCCTGGTAGGCAATGCTGCTGCCCGCCGGCATCAGGGAGAACTGCACATCGCCCACGACCTGCGGCTGGGCATCGAGCCAGCGCGGCGTTGGGCCGGGCACGGGGTGATAGGACCCGACGCGGATGCCGTCGGTGAAGTACACGGCCTCGTTGACCTCGCAGTACACGACTGGCGTGACCCGGCCGTATCCCGCGGCGACCTGGGTGCGCGCAGTGGCGCCAGCAGCATCCACATCGATGCGGAAGATGTCGCCGCTGTCGCAGTACAGGCTATAGGAGCTATCGAGCGGCGACCAGCCCGAATGACAGTCCAGGCCCTGCTCCGCCAGCGCATACCCGGCCCGCGTCTTGAGCGAACCCTGGGCCGTCACATCGACGTTCAGCGCATCACGCAGCAGGTGGCCGGCGCCCTCGGGCAGCCCGAGCTTGAAATCTGGCGCGCGGTTGTCCATTCCGAGGGGGAACGGGCCAATGGGTTTGGGGGTGGCGGGCATGCAAGAATGATTTCGGCCCATCTGTTCCAAGGCAAACCCTAGCCGGGGCGACTAGTCGAGAACGACAAAAGCTGTTTAAATACAAATATATTTCACAAACATCAGAAATAGAATTTATTTAACAAATTTCTCGCATCTTTATTTTCTCAAAGATTTATTTAACAAAATTCATATCTCTATCAAGATAATCTTCAAAAGCAGGAAAACATGAATAACTTAGATCAATACAATCTGTATTTAAAAGAACTCCCTGATCTTAATCGCCTAGAGAAACAAATATGCGATCAGCTAAATCATCTTATCAACACATGGGAGCTAACTCTAGGCGTACCTATTGAAAGCAGAATTAAGACTTGGCCATCAATAAATGAAAAATTCGAAAGAAAACAAATTAAATCTCGAAAACTATCTGAAATTGGTGACTTAATTGGAATTAGAGTAATATTTCTCTTTCAGAAAGATCTAGAGAAATTCAACAATGAAATTATTAAAATATTTAACATCATTTCAAACGAAGATGTCTCAGATAGACTACCCGTGGCCCAGTTTGGGTACATGTCGCAACATTACACACTGCAGATACCTGATACGTGGAAGACTCTTCCTACGATGGAAGGATTGTCCGGGTACAAAATTGAACTACAAGCAAGAACCATAGCGCAACATATATGGGCAGCCGCCTCTCACAAACTTCAGTACAAACACGAAGCTAGTGTCCCCTTCCCAGTTAGAAGATCTATACACCGTGTTTCAGCACTATTGGAAACAGTAGATCTCGAGATAGCTCGCGTTCTTTCTGAGCGAGATATTTATATTAATCAACAGTCTCAGAATATTCAAAAGAATGGAAAACTAGATGTAACAAATATTGAATACATTCTTAATAAAATATACCCAGCGGCGAACAAGTCAGAAAATCAAGAGCCATATGCCGAACTTCTGGAAGATCTAGAACATTTTGACATCAAAACCAAAGAGGACTTTGAATCATTAATTTCCAAACATTTAGAAACTGTTATGGCGATTGACCGGGAAGAGGTTCATGCAGTTCGCACAGAGCCAGCAATAAGAGCAACTAGCATGGAAGAATATGAAGAGCTAATGGAAAGAAACAGTAAAAACGTTTACTTTACACACGTTGGTTTAGCCAGGGGAGCTTTGGGAGAGGAATTCGGCGAGGAGAATTTTAAAAAATGGAGGGAGTCGCAAAGGAAGAAGTACGAAGACGGAAGTTAAACCCATTGCTCATACGGGAAAATTCTTAGAGCGCACCAACCATTCTGCTAAGTTCTTGTCGCAGGAACTTTGGCGAGTTGTCAGCGATCCGATCGGTCCTGTTTTTGCCCATCTCGCGCACCTTCTTCCACACGTCGGGCATCTTGACGACGATGGGCTGCTCCGGATTGTTCTTGTTCCAATCGGCCAGCCGTTCGCGCGCACGCACCAGTGCGCCCTCGTCCTTGCGGAACAGCGCATCCGCCCACTGCGCCTTGATCTCGCTGCTGGTCTGGCTGTAGAAGCTCTTTGCCCGCTGCATGAAGCTGTTGGCCTCCTGGATCTCGGCCGCGCTCTTGGGCTGAAAGCCGATGGCCTTGGCCACAGCCTCGCCCAAGGTCGTGTCGATCACCTTGTAGCCCTTGGTGTCCTTATACATCCCGCTCGCGGCCATATCCAGGCCCTTGACCGCATTGCGCACGGCCGTGGGAGACACTTCCAGCGCCGCGCGGCCCGCTGCAGACGGGTCAAGATTCATCACCCCACCCACCAGTTCGCGTCCTGCCGCGAAGCCACGGGACACCAGATCGCCCGCCGGCCCCGCAACCTCCAGCAGATCTCGTTCGCGGCTCTGCTTCGTCAACAGCAGGCCGGTACCGGGCAGCAGGTTGCCCATGCCCAGGCGCCCGGACACATCGATGGGCGCACCCGGCAGACCCGAAAGCCCCTGCTCCATGAACTCTCCCAACTCCTTGCCCACGATGCTCGCGAGCGCCTCCTTCCGCCACTGCTTGGAACTGAGGTTGTAGCCCATCATCTGGCCCACGCCGTCGATCAGGTCCTCGGCGTCCTCCATGAAGGGCACGCCGCCGGCGCCGCCCATCAGCAGCAGCATGGCCAGGGCCCAGCCCACGGCGCGTTTTCCTTCCGGGCCGCCCTGCTTCCACATCCGCTGCATCAGTTCCAAGTAGGAGACGCTATACGTTTTAAACGTAAAAAGAGTGCCGGCTACCGCGCCGCGCGCCCACTGGGGCTTGTTGGCCTTGGAATAGACGAACTGCGTTTCCAGCACCGCCTTGCGCGCAAAGGCGCCCGGATCATCCATGCCCTGGGCCTTGGCGATGCGGAAGGCCGCAATGAAAGTAGAGCGCCGGTTGAACTGCTCAGCCAGGGCGAACGGCTGGCCCCATGCCACCTTGGCGCGTTCCCAGGCATTGCCGACCGCAGCGCGCGCATCGCCGGCGCGGGTGCCGTCGCCCGAGCGCAGGCCGCCCGCACCCCGGGCCTGGGACATGAGTTGGTGAACTTCCTGTGGCGACACCACGCCATCGTCCTCGGCAGACTTCAGCGCGTGAGCGAGATCAGTCTCGTACTTCATACCGCGCGTGCCCATGTCCTTCAGGGCCCGGGCCATCTGGCTGCCGGCCCCACGAATACCGCCGAACTGGCTCAGCCAGGGTAGCGTCACCGCAAAGGGCTGCGTCATGTTGACCGCGGCCGAGGCCAGCGAACCGCCCAGGTACTGCGCGAACAGCATGCCGCGCACAGCCTGGCCCTCTTCCTGGGGATCGCGGATGTAGCTGCGCAAGCCCATGGCCAGGTCCTTCAGCTCGCCCTGCTCCTTGGGGATGTCGTTGATCGCGCGATCCATGGCGCCGGCATTCAGGCCCGCCGCGCCCTGGCGCGCATTGCTGTAGATGAAGTTGGCCACCACGCGGCCCACGTCCTGGCTGTAACCCTCGATGCCCTTGCGCTGGATCAGACGCTTCAAGGCGCTGTGGTTGTTCTTCGTCAGCTTCAGGTATTCATCGAACACCTTGCGCGTGGCCGCGTCGGCCTCCTTGCCCACCACCATGTCCTTGAAGATCTCCAGCGTCTCGGGCGTGATACCCGCGAACAGCTTGAAGGACTGCTGGCTCATGGTGCCCTGGGTGATCACAGCGCCGGGGAAGGCCTGGGCCATCTGGATCTTGGCCAGGTTGGCATCCTTCATGGTCTCGTACATGCCGAAGTACTGGCGGCTGCCATCCTGGTCAATCACGTCCAGCGTGTAACGGCCGAAACGCGACAGCGGCGCATACCCGCCGTCCTGCAGATCCTTGGCCGTGGCTGCCCGGTCCACCACCATATTGTTCAACTGCAGCAGCCGTTCGGCCATGTCCGGCTTGGCCTTGGCATCCTCCTGCAGCGTGGTGGTCAGCAGCTCCAGAGCATCGGACAGCTTGGGCGCGTCCAGCACCATGTCGCGCAGGCCGGCGTACTCGTCGCCCAGCGCGCGCATCATGTCCGCGCGGGCCGTCATGTCGATGGATCGGTCGATGGCCGCGCGCGCTTCGCGGTACAGGGCAATCTGATTGGGCGTGGCGCCGAACATCGTCTGCAGCTCGGCGTCCGTCCAGACCGCGCCGGCCTTGAGCATCTTGCTCTCGAAGCGAGAATTCACCAGCGCTTCGTACTGGGCCAGCGGCAGCCCGCGCCACGCGCGCAGCATCCGGTCGTCCAGGCGGCCGGCGCGCAGCAGCAGCTGGGCCTTGTCGTCGGCGGGCAGGTTGCCGTACTTCTTGGCCAGCTCGTCCACCAGCACGGCCTTGCCGTCCACGTCCCGGCCCCACAGCAGCGTGCCCTCAAAGAGAGGCTTCGCCACGGCCTTGTTGTCGGCGGCGGAAACAGGCGTCTTGCGGTTCTTGCCCACGAGGTCGCTGATGGTGTCCACGCGCGGCAGCAGGCGCGGCGCCCGGTCGGCCGCGTCGTTTGCCAGCATGGACACGTCATCGATGTTGCGCTGGGCCGTTTCGTAGACCGGCTTGAAGGCTGGGGCGCGTTCGGCCAGGTGGCGCATGGTGCCGATGGTCTTGTCCCAGACAGAGACCTTGCCCGGGTGGGACATCGTCTTCTGGAGATGATCCAGTGCGCTGTCCTTGATCTCCGAAAGCCGCGAGCGGCTGAAGCTCAGTTCGTCGCCTGCATCGCCTTTGCGAGGATTGCCTTGATCTGCGCGCTCGCCTGCGCGTCGTCCTTCTTCAGCGATTCGATCTCGGAGTCGCTGAGCCGGCTCGAAGCGTGCAAGGTACCGGGCTTCAGACTCTGTGAGGGCGTCGAAGCCGTAGCCTGTGGCTGCACGGAATTGGTCTTCGAGGTCGCCATGTTTTTGCCGGAGAGAGGTCAGAGTTTCGGGAGAGGGCTGGATTTTTGCACTGTACTGCTTGCCGGTCAACGCAACCACGCCCACCACATTGCCTCCACCTTCACGAATGTGGCTGGCCAGGGCCGCGAACGTGCCGCCCTGCGTGAGGGTGTCATCCACCAGGAGGTAGTCGCCCGGCTCTACGGCGCCCGCGAAATCGACAGGTGCAAAGATGCGGTCCAGTCCATCCAGGCCGGTGCGCCGCGCGCGATTCGCCTGCACTATGCCCGTCGCAGTTTCGAGGCCCAGGCGTGCAGCCAAGACCTCGGCCACGGCGCGCGGGATCTTGTTGCGGCCCGAGGATTCCTCGGCGGCCACCGGCAGCACACGCGGCCGCGCACCACCCAGCGCAGTTGCCACCTTCGCCACCATCTCAGGCGTCACGAGGTCCACGGCCAGCCGCGTGGCCGCCGCAACATCCCCGCCCTTGGCCGCAGCGTAGTCGGGATGCTTCGATGCGCTGCCCAGCGTGCTGCCAATGATGGCGTCAGGCGTGACGGACGCCGAGTCGGCGCGACTGAACACCGGCTCGATGCGATCGGTTGCTGCGCGCTGCCCGCGCTCCACGAAATCGCGCGCAGGAAGGATGTAGCCCTGGATGATGTCGGCATCGCTCAGCTTCAGACCCCTGAACCCGGGCACGTTGGCCCGCAGCCAGTTGCGGATGGCGGCCACGGCACGGCGCACGAAATGCAGCTGCGGCGTCTTCTCGGCCATCTCGGCCAGCACTTCCTCGGCCGCGTGGCGCCGGCTCAGGTCCGTGACGCCGCGCAGCCCGTACTCCTTGATCTTGGCCGCCACCTCCGCTTGGCGCATGGTGGCCACCTGGTTGAGGATCTTGTTCAGCTCCGGGCCGAACATGCCGCGCAGGCCGTGGTGGCCCAGCACCTCATGGTGCAGCACACGGGCTGCGTCGGCGGGCGTGTTCAGCTTGCTGGCCAACAGGTAGGCCTTGCCGCGCCAGTAGAAGCCCTCGGGCGCACCACTGGCGCCGCCACTGCGCTGGCGCAAATCCGCGCGCCGCGCCGCATCGGGCACGGCCGGGTCGTTCATGTCGAAGGCCACCACCACCTCGGGGCCGTTGCTCCAGCCCTTGCGGATGGCATCTACCGTCGCGCGCACCTGGCCCACGGCCTGGGCCCGCGCCGCATCGGAAAATGCCGCCGGCTCGGGCCGCATGATGCGCAGCAGGTTGGCCATCTGGTCATCGGTGAGGCCCTGGGCCTCCGCCTCGCCGCGCCGGAATGGCAACTCCTCGGTGCGCTCCACTGGCCCGGCCTTCAATTCGCGCGCGCTGGGCGGCGTGGCATGGGTACGCTCGCGCACGCCCTGCACATCCTGCCAGCCCGAGCCCTGCTTCTCCACCTGGCGTACCGTCACGCTCCATACGCCGTCGGCATTGGCGGGCGTGTACGAGACCACGCGGACATGGCTATCCCCGTACCCCTTCACGATGTTGCCCGGGGTGAAGTAGTCGGCGCGCGCCGCTTCCTCTGCGGCCACCTTCTTGGCCAGGACGCCGCGAGGCTTCTTCGAGGCAGGCGCCGCGGCGTCCACGGCTGCAGGTGCTGCAGGTGCTGCAGGTGCTGCAGGTGCTGCAGGTGCTGCAGGTGCTGCAGGTGCTGCAGGTGCTGCAGGTGCTGCAGGTGCTGCAGGTGCTGCAGGTGCTGCAGGTGCTGCAGCAGCATCGGGCATGGCGGCGGCCAGCTTCTCGCGCACCTTGGGCGCCAGGTCAGCCCATGCCCGGGTATGAGCGCCCGCCCGTGCTGGTGCGTTCAGCCCCTTCGCGGCCTTTGCCACAGCCTGGCGCTCGGCCGACGGCATGCTGGTCCAGCGCTCGCTGGCGGCCAGCAGTTGAGCGCGCCGCGCCTCGTTGCCCTGTTGAGCGATGGCCACGGCCTGCTGCTGACCCGCCGTGGGCGCTGGTGCAGCAGCAGGCGCTACACCGGCAGCCGGTTCGCTGGCGCCACTTCGGCCAGGTACAGCAGGTTGCATGCCGGCAGCAGGCTGTCCGGCACCTCCCCCTCGCGGCCCAGCAGACTGCGCATCTGGCGCGCGTCCCGTCGGCTCACCGCCCCCGGCCTCCGCAGCAGGCGCAGGGCCTGCTGGGCGTTCATCTGCCAGCCGTACTGCAGGTGCGGGTGAATCATCGGTTGCTCCTTGCGGCGCAATGGCGTCCGCGATCTTGAGTTGCAGGTCCGCATTCAGCCGCTCCCAGGTCGCACCGGGGAGAGCCTTCCGGATGACCGGCTTCAGGCCCTCAAGCCGTCCGGCCAAGGCCTTGCGCTCTGCGGGGGACATGCTGGCCCAGGCCGCGCGCCCGGCGTCGATGCGCTGGGCAGGGGTTTGGACTGGCGCTTGAGCTTGCGAGCCTGGCGCCGTACCTGCTTGCGCGCCATCGTGCTGAGACGAGGTGGTGCCATTGGTCAGCCCCTGCGCAGCTGCAGGACCTGCAACCGGCGCTCTCTGCGCTCCTGCTGCCTGCGAAGATTCCGCGCGCGGCGGCTGGGCTTGATCGGCTTGTGTGCCATCGATGCTTCCTTGCTGGGTGGATGGATTGGCTGATGCGGCCGGCACGGCGGCCGGGGTCTGCTGGTCACGCTCAGCGCGGCGGCGCGACAGCTCGCGCGCCAGCTGCAGGCGCACGTTCTTGGCTTGGGCAGAGCGGAATGCGTTGGACAGGTCTTCATCCGTCCAGGTGGCCATGGCCCCGCCCGCGATCTCGCCGGTGGCAGGGTCTGCAGTTACCCGGCGCTCGGATGCCTTCTTCTTGGCTGGTCCACGTGCCGCCTGCTCTGCGGCCTGGGCCATGGCACTGGCCTGCTGGGCCTGAGCCGCCGCGCCGGAGTCCACGGCAATGGCAGCAGCTGCGGACAGGGAGCCGGCAGCAGGGTCCAGGCCCATGGCCTCGGACGGGCGCAGTTCACCGACGGCAGCGTCTATGCGCGCGGCATCGAGTTGCGGCGCAGGCGTGATGCCCTGCTCACGCAGCCGTCCTTCATCGATGACCGGCTCTTGCTGGACAGCCAGCTGCCGCATGAATTCATCGCGCACCTTCGACAGGCCCGAAGGCGTTTCGCCAGCGGGTGGGTTCTCGCTGTCCTGCTGGAACAGATCCGGGCTGAACGCCTGGTGCAGCGAATCCGCCGCGGCTTTTCGCTCTTCGGGGGACAGGGATTCATCCTGAGCGCGTGCCAGTGCATCTCGGTACTGCTGCTGGTTTTCGGGCCGCACCATCTGGTCGATGGCCGCTCCGTAGGTTGCAACGTCTGGCAGTCCTGTTGGCTCGGCGTCCGTTGGCAGCTGGTCTGCAGCAGCGGCAGCCTGGCCTACCTCGGCCTCCGCTGCGCCACCGTGCCGACCAGTCAGCAGCGACGTGCCGGCGCCAGTAATGCCCCCCAAGGCTGCGCCCATGCCAGCAGCAGCAGCCACGCCCTTGGATGGATCAATGGTCGGATCGAATGGCATGGCCGCCCGCTGACCCTCGTACTGCGTGACGCCTTCCTCAACAGCCTCCTGAGCCGCCTCGCTCGCCCCCGTCTTCGCCGCGCGTGCAACAGTGCCGCCCGCGAACCCCTTGCCACCGGCCAGGAGACGCTCCGCGCCAAACGCGCCGCTGACCCCGCCCACAATGGCCGGGATGACACTGGCGCCGCGCCCCGCAGAGACAGCCTCATCCTCCGTGGCGCCAGCATTCTTGGCGAGGTCATAGGCTGTGCCCGCAGCATC
Organism: Delftia sp. GW456-R20; assembly: GCF_001622915.1. NCBI lineage: Bacteria > Pseudomonadati > Pseudomonadota > Betaproteobacteria > Burkholderiales > Comamonadaceae > Delftia > Delftia sp. GW456-R20. Next base: position 141,323 of record NZ_LWCN01000003.1, read on the forward strand.
CCCGCCCGCCATCGCCGCGCCAGCCGCAACACCGCCAGCCTGAGCCGCGCGCTCGACACCCTTCGCTCCAAGGCCGGCCGCGCGCCCAAGAGCACCAGCACCCTTCACCGCCGCGCCCGGCCCAACGAACGAGCCAGCTGCCTGGGCTGCTGCGAGCACAGGATTGCGGACGATGTACCCGCCCACCGCACCAAGCTCATCCGTCACGCCCTCGGCGCTATCCACCTTTTGCTTAAAGCGTTGCTTTTCGGCCTGAACGACGGGGCTCTGCTTGGCTTCGCCGGCCTGGATGATGTTCTTGTCGATCCAGCCGGAGACCGCGTTTCCAGGTTTGATGAAGTTGGCAGCGGAAGAGACGCCGCCGGCCGCCGCGTTGGCGACTTCGATGACGGTGTCGTTTACTGCTTCGAAGCCGCTTCGCGGTGGCGATTTCTCATGGAAGCGGGCAAACGGGTTTGGGCTCCCGTCAGCGTCTGCCTCGGGATGAAACTTTGCGAATGGGTTCTGTGCCATCCCCCCACTCTCAAGGAGAGGTGCGATGGCGGTCGAACCCTAGCCGGGGGCGTGAAAAAGCCCCGGCGTGCGGGGCTTGTGGATGAGGCCGGCGCGCCCGGCTACTCGCGGCCCAACTCGGCCAGCGTGTCCTGCAGCGTATTGATCAGCCGCTCCACATCTTCAGGAGGCATATCGACCCAGGTGGTTGCAATATCGAGCCCTGAGGCAGTCTTGGCCGTGTGCTTGAGGCCGATGAGCGTCTTCCCGTTGAAGACGCGAGTGCGAACGTCGGTGAACTGAAGGAGGGGTGCAGGAATCATGGCGTGATAGTGGCACGGAACGCCCGCGCTAGGACGATAGCCTCACACGGGCCGCGTCCGCACCTCAGCTGTCCAGGCAGATTGCCCTCGGGGCAGCAACGAGCCCTGATCCGTTGCAGCGATGTGGAGATATTCGCCCTCTCCCAGCGCGCGAGCCTGCTGCGACAGCTGCTCGCGCACGTCATTGGATTCAGCGCGGAGCTTGCTGATCACCATCTTGTTCACCTTCAACTCGCGACAACAGCGGCAGGAAAAGTGCATCCACTTTCCATAGTCTTCGAGGTAGGCAGTGCACTGGAGGTTGCATAACGGGCACGGGGCTTGGATGGAGTCTGGCATGGAGGCACTCCAGGGAATGACTGAGTTCGAAGAAAACGGTAACCCTGTTGTACCCCAGTCGAGCGGCGAATTCTGACGTGCCGGGTTAGGGCTTGGCCTAGTCTGAGCAGGCACAGAGATTGCCGCCTGTACAGCCTCACAGCCTGGGAGAAGATACATATTGGTACAAGAGTCAAAAGAAAAGTAGCATGCGCTCACATTCAAACAATCGAAAGCGTACTGACATGCGAGTATCAACAACTCCTGCCGTTGCCAATTCGGCAGAGAGTCCCCATGGATGAGTGCAAGCCGGGCCAGGACAGCGACCAACAACCCCCGTGGTCGCCTGCGGGTGCACTGGCCCTGCTTATTTTGGCGGCGCTTGCGATAGCTGCGGCGATTTGGCTCATGGCGAAGCGGCACCACACCCCGCTATGGCAACTGCGAGCACCCACCATTGCCGCACCGGCGACAGAAGCTTCGCCACCAGCCGCAGCTGCCGAAATGCAATGCCCAAATCAGAACTGGGCTGTAGGCGAACGCACATGATGAGCTTCTGGCGCAGGGCTGGGTTCAGAGACGACGAAGCCCGCCGAAGCGGGCCTGTACAGAACTTGGCCAAGCCTACTTGCGCCCGCCCACGTAGTGCCCACCCTTCCCGCTCTTGCCCGATCCGCCGACACGCTTGCTGCCCTTGCGTCCAGCAGCCTCGAAGGACAGGGACGATTCAGTGGACTTGCCCGAGGCGAACGTAGCGCCTGAACCTTGGCTTGGCAACAGGTCGCCGGCCTGCGCCGACGTAGCTGCTGCCAGGGCGATTGCGAGGAATGCGATTTTCATGGAGAGGCCTCCTTGTTGTGGTCGGGCCATGCTATCGCTGGGCCGGCGCGTTGCACGAGGGTCGCTTTCCCTACTTGCTTTGACGTGCGTCACGCCGCGGCTTGGCCAAGTCACAAACGACAACGCCGCGCGGGTCGCACACTGTGGGCAATTGGAAGAACGATGGCCCTCTAGGACTACGATGCGTGCTCCTACACAGCCAACCCGAAAGGGGCAAATCGATGGAGACTCATTCATTCGCTGGGTCGCGCACCCTGGTGAAGGGCTCCTACAGCCCCGAAACCCATCTCCTTCGCCTGTGGTTTACGAGCAGCCCGGATCGCGCGTATGACTATCCGAGGGTGCCGGAGCATATTTGGACCGGGTTGAAAGCAGCTCGTTCGCCAGGCGGCTACTACAACGACCACATTCGTGACCAGTTTGGCGAGCCGCACGATCCAGCAAATCACTGGCTGCATCGATAGCCGCTCTCACCCTTGAAAAATCGACGGTCCAGCTAGTCTCTGGTGCCAGCGGCAAGTCAGGCCGGTCGGTGGCCACGCAGCCACCATGGAAGTCGAACTCCCGCCGAGCGAGCAGCAGCACGTCGCGCACATAGGCCAAGTCGGCGTCAGCAGGCCGCGCGCCAGCTTCAGCTCGCCGCGCCGCAGCCCTCGCACGATGCGCCGCGCACATTGCAACGCAGGCCAAGACGAGCGCCAGGAACAGCGCACCAGAGAGGATGAGGATGGGGAGATGTGCCATGCCCCAGTGTCAGCACCAGGGCGGGACCGCGCGAACCCTGGGCGGGGTCGTAAAAAAGCCCGCTGGTGCGGGCCGGTGTCGGCAAGGGCCACTTGCGCCGGGCGGCGTCCTCCGCCTCCAAGCGCGCTATGCGCTCAGACAGCCCCTCTAAACGTCATTTGGCGGGGGGCTCGGTGCGGCGCCAATGCCAGGTACTTCCGTCATCACCCAGTTAAAAATAATCAAAAAAACTTTAACTCATTAAGCCAGCATTAGCTGATATATGAAAATAATATTTTTTCCAATTTCCGCCAAAAAATTTTCACTTCCACAGTGAAAAATCAAACCAAAAAAAAGATTAATCCAAGGATAGATATGCAAAAAACAAATTAGAACAGAAAAGAATATAGGCAACCTAGCAATAAATTTATAGAATTTGAAAGTTCTATTTATTTCTATTTCTTGCCTGCATTTGAATTGAGTGATTCTCTCAATCTCATCTCGTATAACTTTGCTGAATGTTTTTTTCGGCTTAGACGACTCTAAAAGATTGAACTCAAAACTATTAAGCAAATTATCAACTTGGTTTTTGTAATGCCTGATGGTTCTAAGTATTATTAAACTAGCAAACACGACCCCAACCAAACCGATTATAAAACTCAATACGTTTTCAGCATCTTTAATCACAATCAGAACACCAAGAGATGCAGGTATTGCTAGCAGCTTTGTACCTATCTCACCAATCGCATTATTTAATTTCGTCGTACTTTCAATCAATCCATCGGAAATCTTTTTTCTAGCAGAATCAAAGGAGAAAGAGCTTACATAGGCGTGTAGATCATGTAGATACTTTTTTGTTACTCTCCCCAATTTTTCACCAAATACTCAAAATCCACATTATCATCATCACATTCACCTACAGTTTCAGCAATTGCAGTATTCATCAAAAGAATGCGCTCTTCTATTTGATGCTTAGTCTTACCTTCGAATTGATTTTTAAGCGCATCCAATATTTTAAAACTTGGAATTTCGACGGAAATTGCATTGACGGTTAGATTGACTTTCAGGATAGCCGCCTTCTGCGGAGATTTACCATCAGAGGGTTTGAGGAAAATTAATTTATCAGCTTCAAATGCCTGCACCCGGTCAATTGATATCGAAACAAAACCTCGCAGACTAAAAATGAAGTTAACTACACTACTCAATTTCTCAATTTGCTCTGGCTTATTCTCATCACCGTCCCAATAATCAAGATCTCGGATATAGTAATTATCTCTGAGAATACCGCGGGAAAGTGTAGGAGTATTTTGGATGAAATCTTCAAATGTCTCGAAGAAAGCACCGCGCTCCGAATTCGGAATTTTTAACTCAAACTCGATTTTTCCACCGTTGCGCAGCGGATCTACGGGGCTAAAGTCCTCTTCGACCAGCTGATAAGCTGCCAACGCGTCAGAAACAACATCCGTCTCTTCAACGTCAATAGGAAGACGGGCTCCATTCTTAAATGGAGGCCTTCCGACAGCTCTATATAGATCAACGACATTTTTAAACATGTTTGTCTAACTCATCAATTTGCTTATCAGACAATCTGATTCTCAAGTAACCCTCTTCCCTATTGAACTGAACCTTTGAATTTACAGAAGTTCCAAAGTCAGATTTTTCAAACTTTATCTCAACATCGTCATCCTTCAGTACAATTCTAGAGTATTTCCTCAGAGACATTTCATTTACTGAAAAGCTGACTGGTATTTTGTATTCAGGACCATTTAATATATCCACAAAATCATCAAAGTGCTTTGACAAGTCAACTGGAAAAATTCTTTCCACATTTTGCTTCACATCCTCCAACGAGGCCGCCAAACCCGCACCCATTTGTTTCTTCAAATATGTGCATACGGCCTCTTTCACTCTGGAGGCATGTACTTTGAGCGCTGGGTTTTTTACACAATAATCATACGCAGCCTGTATAACAAGCGCAGTGGATCTCTTCGATGACCTGTGCAACACACATCCCAACGCCTCAATGAAATATGACGCCGCATCATCTGAGTCTCGGCTAGCTATAAAGGAAAGGTATGATGACAATTCCAAATCATCAACATCGACGCCTTGTCTAAGTTGCTCACTTTCATCCTGCATTGATTTCAAGTAATCCGAAACCTTAAACTCGGACGCGTGGCTTAATTTTGTCATATCCACTTGCTCAATATCGACAGGCACATAATCCTCTGTCAATCTGATTCCGCCCTTCTGCTTAATCATAGCAATTATCAAATTCTGCTCATTGTCATCCCCCTGTACAAGCCAAAAAGTATTTTGGACCCTGTTGCCAGTCTACTTTTTATGGCCTTACTGACAATCGCGTCAACCGCAACATGCGACAGCGCTAAAAAAACACTTTTATCGGCGAGGTCTGGCTGAGACGACACGCATTTCTGAAAGCTATCTGGGAATGGTCCTCGAAATGCATCATCGCCAAATCGACCCCAAGCCAAACTATTCTCTTTTTTCCCAAGGAGCTTAGCCACACCCTCTACCAATGAAACTACGGGCGCCTGAGAGACATCTAGAACCTCATTTTTTTTCACAATACCAGACACTGCTTCTGCATATTTCTCTTTATCAAATCCGTGAATTACAGCATTAATAATTTCAAAAGGCATTTGTTTTTCCTGAAGAGTGGTTACGTGTCTGAATGTAACCCATCTCGCCCAAGCTGCCCCCTTCGTTGTCCCCAGTGCGATTGGCGACTCGACGCCAATCGGCTCCCTCAGCAAACAACCAATCAGCGAACCCCGGAGCACGCCTTTCCTCTGCCTCGCATACTGTATAAACATACAGCAAACCCACAAAACACACAATAGGTCGATGGGACTGCCAGCTTCAAGTCATGCTGTGCACGGCTGGCACATCCAGCGACGCTGCTACAGTCCCGCCAACAGGAGGGAACCATGGGATCTTTCAGCGCCATTCACTGGCTCATCGCACTGCTTGTCATCGCGCCCGTTGCGGCTCTGATGGTCGTCCCTGCTTGGCGCATCCTGCAGCGATCGGGGCACAGCGGTGCCTGGGCACTGCTCATGCTTGTGCCTGTGCTGGGCTTCGTGGTGCTGTGGGTGCTGGCCTTCTCGAAGTGGCCAAACGACAAGGATGGGAAGACCAGCACCAGCGTTCCCGGGATCATCCTGGGCATTGTTCTGGTGCCGCTGTCCATCGGATCGGTGGTGATGCTGTCTTCGGCGGGAATGCGCGTAGCCGCGCCAACAGGGCAAGCTGCGGCGGCCCCTCAGGGGAATGGCCCAGGGCAGAAGTACCAGGGACATCCAGCCTCTTCGCCCAATCCGTTTTCCAACCCCGACTACGGGAAGGATGCCGCGGCGCCACGACCCATCCAGCAGAACAATGACGAAGAAAATCCCTTCGCAAAGTTCCACCGCTGAATCTAACGCGCTGCCAGTACTTTCTGAGCAGCCCCCGCACCGTAATACTCATCAAACTGCTTGGCCATGGATGGATTGCTTTTAAGCAGGGCTACCGAGTCGCTGGTAGGCGTGTAATTCGCCCCCGCTGGACTCTTCGCTCCGGCCGCATCCACCTGCTGCACCTCGCCCGTGACGGCGTTGTGCCGGATGATGCTGCCCTGGGTTGTTGACCCGTCTGCATTCTTGATGGCCGGCGTGACCGTGACCTTCCACGGCGACGGATCTGCATCGCCCCGAATAGCGCGCATGGACTGCTGAGCCTGTTGCTTCTGCTGGGGAGTGGCATTGGGATCGAGCAGCGTATTGCGCAGCTGCTCTTCCTGACGCTGGGCCCGGGTCTTGAAGCCACGCGCTTCGGCCTCGCCCTGCAGGCGCTGCTGCTCGACGCCCACGCGCATGCCCGTGCGCCCGGTTTCCCCGGCCTGCTGCATGGCCTCGCGTTGAAGGCCACCGGCTTGCTGCATGTCTTCGCGCATGAGGCCAGCGTTCTGGCGCATGGTCTCTGCCTCCATACCTGGCTGGGCCTGGCGCAGTGCTGCATCGGTCCCCAGCATGGCGCGGTACCGTTGCATGTCTGGGCTGTTCTCGGCGCCACGGCCGCCGAAGCGCCGCGTGTTGGTGATGGAGCTGGCCGAAACTTCGGCATTGCGCAGATCGTTGCGGGCTTGCCAGTCGTTGCCCGAGTGGGCGATGGTTGGCGTGCGAAAGCCCGGGAAGCCCAGGCGCGGCTGCTCGACCTCGGTACGCTGGCCTGGCGTGAAGCCGCGTGCCGCGTACTGGCTGGCCAGGTTCTCGCCGGCCGCGTCGTTGCGCCGCGATGGCAACCCGCGCGGCTCGTTGCCCAGCGCCGCGCCCTGTGCGCTGTCGGCGAAGCTGTTGCCCTGCCGGAAGATCCCGGGCTGGATTTCCTGCGGCGCGGCCGAGCTGGGCGGGCCCATGGTGCTGCCAGTGGGTGGCGTGGCCTGCGGCGTTGCAACTGAGCTTGCTGGAGCTGTGGAGGGCGCGGGGCTCGCCATCGTAGAGGCGGCAGCAGGGGCTGAAGCTGCGGCGGCACCTCCCCCGATCCCGGCGCCGACCGCAAGTCCACGCGCGGCGTTGGTCCCGGAGTTGATGGCGCCACTGATCGCCCCGCCCGTGCGTCCCACAACGGACAGAGCGCCGCCCAGTCCAGCCGGTGCAGCATTTGCCAGATTCGACACATTGCGGCCCAGCTCGGTGTTCATGGGATTGGACTGCGAGCCGTCTGGAGTCGGCGCCTTGGGGTAGCCGCCCAGAGGGATCTGGTCCTCTGGCGCACCACCATTGGCGAAGAACACCTTGGGCTTGAAGCCGCGCGGCACGAATGCTTGCTCGGGCGCTGGTGTGTGGGTGGCATCGACGGCGGCCTGCAGCGCGCCAGCGCCGCCCATGGCGTGCACGGTATCGGGCGGCAAGACGAACTCACCCGGCTTGAACATGCCGGGGATGGAGTCGGGCGCCTGGTTCTGGGCCTGGGCCAATGCAGCCCGCTGACCGGGCGCAAAGCCACGGGGCCCTGTGTATTCGGACGGTTGCTCCATTGCGGAGGCTTTCTTGGGAGTGAATCCGCGCATTGCGAACCTTTCAGCACCTGCTAGGGCAGATGGATGACGTTGGTGTGTGGCTGGTCGTGCCGCGTGGCCCGGCGCAGGTCCGAGTCCGGCCGCATGCCGAAGTAGCTTTCAAAGACCGAGTACGACTGCTGCGACTTGCTCGGATCGAAGCCATCCGCATCAGGCTGCCCGAACGCGCGGTACAGGGCCCAATGCACAAGATAGGCGTGGTGGGCCCCATGAATCTCGGGTTTGTCGTGGCAATGGGTCAGCTGTTTGAGGGGCAGCCGATAGGCCTCAAGCCGAAGAATCCCGGCCTCGCGCGGCGTGGGCACCAGGCGAAGCCGCGTCTCGGTCTGGATGGCGAAGCGAGGCTCATCGCTGCAGCGGTCGCGCCAGTACGGATCCTTGCGATCCAAATACTCGCGCGATACCACTGCCAGCTCTCGACCTTCACTGGTCGATGCGCCGACAAACCGCAGATGGGCGATTTCGTAGACCTTGGGGTGCAACTGGTAGCTGGCAATGTCGGCCGCGACGGCGATCTCGCAGACACCCGGCGTGGAATCATCAAGCAGCAGTCGGCCGCGCACTGCCGCCTCCGACTGGGCTTCATTGAACCAGCCCACGACCTGGGTCTCGCCCCAAAGATACGGCTCCTCCACATCCTTGGCGTCGGATCGAAACAGGGCGATCAGGTCCTGAAGAGTCATGGCGCGCTGCCGTACTGGTCGACCATGCCGCGAACCCGCTCGCGCATCTTGTCCAACCCGAGGTTGCCCGGGAGATCCAGCTTGTAGGTCTGCTTGGTCCAGTCGCGCAGCGCCTGCTTGTCCATATTCTCAATCTGCTGCAGCACGTTGAAGCGGGCCTCTTCCTGCACGCGCCGCTCGTCCTCGGACTTCTTCGCGGCCTCCAACAGCGCAGCGGTGTCGTCGGGCTGCTGAGTCGGCACCGGCGCTGCAGCCAGTCCAACGCCCTCCCCTTCAGGCGCCGCCTCCTGAAAAATATCCGAATGGCGCAGGAACCGGGCCGCCAGCGCAATGGGGACCACACGCGTCTGGCCAGGGTCGAAAGTCAGGCGCGAACGGTAAATGCGGTCGATGAATGGCGTATCCGTTCCCGTGTAGGTGACGGCCTGGGTCTGTGCAACGGTCATGGTGATGTCCTTGGGTGCTCGATGGAAAGCAGCAGGGCCGCAGCCCTGCCCTTTCAGATCACGGATGCTTACTGGTTGCCCAGACGCTCGCCGTGGACGATCACATCCAGGCGCGAGACCTTAGCGTTGGCCGCGCCGGCGGTCGTGAGCACCAGATAGGCTTCCTTGGGGAGCTTCACGGGCGCCTTGGAACTGGTGGTGCGCAGGCGCGCGGCAGCGTTCAGCACCAGGCCAGCGCCGAAGTACTCGGGGTCCTGGGGCACGGTGGCGTGATCCACGCCGTCGATATACGTGAAGCCCAGCGAGCCCGTGACGGCCGCAGTCATGGCCGTAGACACGATGACCTGGGCATCTTCGAGCAGCATGCCGGCGGGCAGCTTCTCCAGCACGACCACATCGCCAGCAGCGATGGCAGTGTTGGAATCCGCGCCGATGGCCGCGCCTGCAGCATTGGTCTGCAGCGTGGCGCGCAAGGTGGTGAGGTTGCCGTAGGGAGTGAAGCCGCCGAACTGCAGCATGCCCAGGCCGGCCTTCTTGATGGTTGCCATGGTGGCCTCCTTGAAGTTGGGGGAAGTGACGAGGGGCCGGCCGTGGCCCGCCCCGGGGCATCAGCCGCGTGGCTTGATGATGGGCACGGCGGTATCAAGCACCGTCACACCGTGGTCGGTGAACTGCTTGGTGTCGCCATGGCTGACCGCGAAGCGGATCTTGGACATGCCCAGGATGGCGCCGATGGCGATTTCCATCTTGTCGTCAAAGTCGCCCGGCGCTTCCTTCCAGAAGAAGGGCACGCCGCTGTGGTCGGAGCGGCCAAAGGCCTGACCCAGTGCCTGGCCACCCAGCAGGATGGCGCGGTCCACGGCGTACTTGTCGGTGAACGATGCGGGCACCAGCACCGACGACTCCTGCTCGCTGGTGTAGCTTGCGCAGTAGCGCAGCTCGTCGCCAGCGTAGAAGCGGATTGCCTTGGGCATCTTGATGATCAGGATGCCGTTCCACAGACCTGCTTCGCCCAGGAACAGCGGATGATCCTTGGCCAGCCGTGCGCGTGCCATGGCGTTGCCCTGGAACGCGCGGAAGTTCGGGTCCGTGGCAAAGCCGCTGTACTGAGCCGGCGATGCCAGGAGCACGCGGATGGGGCTGTCGGTGGCGGCCAGGTCCTCATCGAACTCGACAGGCGGGGGCGGCAGCGGGATCTGGTCCATCCACGAACGCACGGCATCCACCACGTCCATGCTCAGCGTGTCGGCGCTGGCGATCACCAGCTCGCCCGCGTTGGCCTTGACTTCGCCCACCGCGCCCGCGCCAGCCACCAGGTGGCGATTGCGCGTCGGCGCCTTCACCCGGTTCACCATGATCTCGGAGAACTTGGGGTGCGACGCCAGCGGCACGCGCCATTCGATCAGGTGATCGTTGAAGCCGCGCGCGCCGGCCAGGTGAACCAGCGTCGAATGCTCGATGTAGTCGTCCATCAGGCGCTGTGCCTTGGGGCGGCCGAACTTGCGCAGGTCGTAGGGCGTGCGGATGCGCGACATCTGATCGCCCATGTCGATGGGAAAGCGCGCCTGGTTCACACGGAACCGCGCGTTCTCGTAGCTCATGCCCACGCCCTTGCCCTCGGCAAACTCGCTGCCCATGATGGGGTAGCTGCCAATGGGCTGGTCGAGTTGGAACTCGACCTCATCGCCCTTGCCCTTGCCCAGGTCCTCGGCACGCACGATCGGCATCGTGGGCTTGGTCTGGCGCTTGGTGCCGGCCACGGCATCCGCCTCGGTGGGCATCTTGCCGGTCAGGCGGTTGAGCGTGGTGCGGCGCTGCATGCAGGTGTGGAACACGCCCACGGCCTGCTGAATCATGGTCCCAGGGTGACCATAGGGAGTGCTGGTCTTGGTGTCGGACACGGTGGACCTCCTTTACATCTGTTTGTTCAGCCAGGCGGTGATCTGCTCGGGCGTCTTGCCCTCCATCGCGTAATGCAGATCCACGCCACTCAGTTCAGCCATCCGCTCATCCGGCGACAGACCATCCACGCGCCCACCAGGAATGCTGGAGAGACTTGAGGGAGGATCGGCCCGCACGGCTTGGGTGGCGGCCTTTGCTGCGGCTTTGGAGTCCGCAGCGGGTTGAGACGAGGGTTTCTCGGTCGCCGCCTTGTAGGCGTCGAACACCTCCACGATTTCGGCGGAGGTACCGCCGGTCTTCGCGTCGAACAGGCCCCAATAGGCATTGCGGACCACGCTGGGTTGCGAGTCCACCCAAGCCTTGAACTCAGCGCTCTCGACGATGGAGTCCGCGTTGGGGTGCGCCGTGTAGATGGCGTCCAAATGGGCATCGGAGGAGGACTTGGACTGCTGCTCACGCAGCGGCTGCAATTCCTTCTTCAGTTCCTGCTGCAGCTCCGCGCGCAGCTCATTGCGGAGCTGTTCACGAGACTGCTGGTGGAGCTTGAGCAGCCCATCGCGCAGGCCGGCTTCGGAGAAGTCGCCGAAAAGGTCCGCGTCCGCGCCCGCCTCGATGGCCGCTTGCGCTTGGGCGGCCATGGTGTCGGTCTTGGTTGGCGCGTGTCCGGCGTCTACCCGCGCCTGGGCTTCGGCCTGCAGAGCGGCCAGCTGCTGCTGGGCGTTGTCTGCGGTAGCCTGAGCCTCATCACGCTGCTTGCGGATCTTCAGCACCTCGTCAAAGGGAATGGTGTGTTTGCCGTCCCGCGCCAGGACCACGGTGTTGTCCGCGGTCTGTTCGGCTTCAGGAACGGCTTTTGCCCCCTCGGTGCCGCCCGCAGCAGGTGCAGTCTGCTGTTCGCTTGTGGTGCCAGCGTCGACAGCGCCTTTGTCATCCGGTGCAGCGGTGGTCGCGGGCTCGCCACCAGGTTCCGGCTTGTCGCCGGTATCGCCCGATTCCGCCAGGGCCAATGCCTGGGCGGCCTGCTCCGGCGTCAGTGCGCCATCGATACTGCTGTAGAAACTCTCGTGTGATGTCGTCATGCGTGTCCCGCCACATATCGCCGTGGCCGCAAAGGGCCAGCAATCCGGTGCGGCACCTGGGCGCCGCGCCATCTGCTCTTGAATCTGCAGCGCCGGAGCACTGCAGTCATCGCCGCAACGACATGCGCCACGGCTTGGAAGCAGTGTCAAAAAGCAGGGAACAAAACGCCAACCCTAGACAGAGTGGGAATAGAACTGCCAGCAGGGATCCGCGGCGCTCGGTTATGTCCCGCAATCGACTACGCTGTGGTGTTTGCACATGTTTGGAAGTCTTCAAATGCCCACTTATAGCTATCGCCCCTACTACAGCGACAAGATCACCTCCCACGAGCAGTTCATGCAAGATGAACTTTCTGAAGATGAAGCTGCACAAGTAATCGAGCAATTACCATTCGATTTGGAGCACCATTTTGAAGAAGGCGAAGCGGAGATCACATGCATTGGCGGGATCCTCCGCGTGACAACGGATGTACCCGAAAACGAGTGCCATCACCGTGTGAAACAGTGCCTGATCAGCCGTAATCTTCGCGCGGACAAACTGCCCTCTAACTCGGTCTGATCAAGATCTACCTATGCGTCTTCATGGGCAAACGGATGTGAGCAGAAGAGGCATTTCAACATCAGACTGCCCCTAAGGACTTCACCCGAGATTGTCAGCGGTGCTTGATGTCTCGATACCACCCATACCGCGCGCCGGCTCCTGCGGGATGGGAGGAAATGCGGGGCTGGTGTTCTCGCGCACCTGGGCGATGTCGCCGGCCGCGCCCGGCCCACCGGACTGCGGGGCAGGACCCGCAGGCGCCGCGCCAGGCACTGGAAAATTTGGATCGTCTCCGCCCGGATTGGGTTTCTGGTAGCCCGCGCCCGTCATGATGGCATCGGCAATAGGCGCGATGGCCGGGTTCATGGCGACCTGTGCCCCGCCCTGCATGGCCGAGAACGCTGCCTGCACGCCCACCTGGACGGCATCGGCCATTACCTTCTTGATCTGAGCATCGGTCAGGCGCTCCTTCATTTCCAGCTCGCGCGCCTTGAGGTCATGTCCTGCCTTGACCATCGCAGCCTGCACTTCCTGCTGAATGCGCTGCTCAACCTGCTCGGGAGATTCCTGGGCGGCGGCAGCCTTCAGCGCATCCACCAGCTGCCGCTTGAACGGCACATCCATCAGGCTGGCCATCATCGGCATGGTGACGGCCTGGAACTGGGGCGGCATGGACTTGACCACCTCGCTCATGGTGCTCAGCTGCTGCGCGCGGAATGTGCTGCTGCTGGGCACATCCTCCAGGCCCACCAGAAGGCGCGTGCGCTGCAGGTCGTTGGACAGATAGGGGATGCCCGTTGCGGGATCTTCCTCGGGCTTGTTGATGGTCACAGCCCGGTCTGCCGTGATGGCATCGCCCTCGATGATGATGGTCTGCTCATCCTGGCCCAGGTCCTGAACGATCATGCTCATCAGCAGCTCGCCCACCATGGTGCGGCTGGTCTTGAAGTTGCCGATCATGTACGCCAGCGACTGGTTGGCCTGCTCCACCTGGGTCTGCTCCTGCACCCCACTGGTGGCCGTGCCGCGCCGCCCGGAGAACGCACCAGCCGCAGCGGGGTTCACCCGCTCGATCGCGCGCCGGGCGTTCTCCAACTGCTCCAACTGCTGAGCCGTGGCCTGAAAGTCCCGCTCGACCTTGAACCGCGCGCCTTGCTGCTGCATGTGCTGAGCGTTCAGCACGATGTCGGCATCCGGGCGGCCAATGGTGCGCCGGAATTGGTCATCGGTCATGTCCACGGCGCCCTTGGTGCGCTCGGTCCGGAACGCGCCCATGCCCCAGCGAAGCCGCGAGTTCCCGTTGTTCAACGTGTCCTGCATGTCCAGCAGGTTGCGGATGTAGCCATAGGGCACGTTGGTGCTGTCTTCCCTGAATCCCCAGAACGGCACGTACGGGAAGTGGCGGTGGGCATAGGGCGTGGGTCCGTCGAACAGGACATGCGGGCCCAGCCAGTAGCTGCGGCGGATCTTGGCCACCGTGGCGCGCATGGACTTCGCGGCCTTGTTCACCAGGGCATAGACATGGGCCGGGTTGTTCTCGTCGTACTCCACCACGCGGCCGTCCGGGCTCTTGAGCACCACCACGTCAGACCAGCGGCGATACCAAAGCTCGGTCATGCACACCTCCTTGCTGACCGGGTTGTACCAACGGTCCTCCATGGTGGTCCATTCACGCGCCACATCCCAGGCCCGCGACAGGCCAGTGCTCGCACCCGCATCCATGGTGTCATAGCCGTTCCACCAGTTGACGCCCGCGCGCCCGAACTGGCGCACCAGCTCCTTGTGCTCTGGAAAGACGCGCGCGATGCGCGACGGGTGCATCCAGCGCTGGCGCCGCAGCCAACCCGCATCGCTGAGGTCGGGCTTGATGGAAGACCAGTCCCAATGGATCTCATTGCGGTGAATGGCCAGGCATTGGTATGGATAGCCAAAGGGATCATCGGATCGGCTGACCTCGGCCCACCCGATGCCCACGCCGATCTGCGGATAGAAGGCGTCGCTGCAAGCATCGTCCGCCTTTGCATTGCGCTCGGCCTCGTTCAGCTTGAAGTTGATCGCGTCCGCGACGTCCTGGCCGCCAGGCTGACCATTCGGGGTCACGCGCCAGTCCGTGCGCGAGGACTTCTCGTAGCCACGGATGCCTTCCAGGCTGCCCGCGATCAGGTTCTCGCGCACGACCGGGATGCCCTGGGACTTCATGTGCCGGATCAGCTCCGTCTCCAGCTGGTTACCGTCGGCATAGTCCATCTCGCGGTCGGCAGTGCGGCGCCAGGCCCGGGGCTGTGCATCGATCTCTTCGTGAATGGACCGGTACTCGGCAAGGGTGAGAGGCACATCGCCGTCTGGCGTGTCCACGGGGTCAATTTCTGCGTAGTTCTGGGCGGTGCTCATGGTGTCGTCCTCAGTAATAGACCGGGGCTGGCGCCTCTTGGTATTCGCCGATGGCGGCATTCGTCATCAGGTCCACTGCCTGGCCGATGTAGCGGAACATGTCCGCGCCGTGGCTGAACTCGTCATGCATGGGGCCCATGGGCTCGTCCGTCTTCTGGTGAATGTCTCGCCGATACCGCCTCAGGCACTCGATCAGCCGTGCGGTCTTGGTCTCGTCGAAATAGCAGCGGGGGAAAATCATTCGCGCGCCCTTAATGCCCTCTTCCACGTTCATCGCGCTCAGCACGACAACGCTGCGCCTGCCCATGGCCGTAAGCTGCTGCTGGGTGCTCTTGCCCGTCTGGAAGTTCTTGGTGCGGCCGTCATGCGGCAGGAAGTCGGTGCCCCAGCGGAACGGGCGCTTCTCGATCTGGGCCACGTACCAGTCCAGGGTCCGATGGCTGTCCTCAATGTAGTCAATGACACGCAGGTCCTGTGGCCCGCGCTGCACAAAGCCGATGGTCATGGCGTCATTCCAGCCCAGGTCCCAGATCGTGTGAACGGGCAACGTCGGGTCGTACGGCACGGCGCAGATCCGCTTTTGCTCGTATAGGGCCTCGATCTCATGGCGGTAGATAGACCCCGCCGACACGCGCCGTGGCTTCCCCTCCCAGATGTTGGGGTAGTCTTCGGGATTCGTGACCTTGAACTTGCGGCGCTCCTCATCGAGCACCGCCGGAAACCAGGGGTTGTCGCGCCAGTTGACCTGGCAGACCCAGGTGTCCGGGCTGGGCCTGTCGATGAACCGGACATAGGTCTCGTCCGTGTCCATGTCCGGGTTGAGGGTCATCCATATCTCGGAGCCCTCCTTGCGGATGGTCGGGATCAGCACATCCCAGGACTTCTTGCTGACGCCGTGGGCTTCCTCCACCCACACCAGGTCCACCCCTTCAAAGGATTTGATCGAGGCCACGGTATGGCTCTGGAGCCCCGTGAACAGGAACAGCGAGCCATTGGCGCCGCGGATCTCGGTGTCGAGCACCTCGAAGAAGGTCTCAAGGCCCATGCGGCCAATGGCGTCCTTCAGCAGACGATGCACCGAGTCCCGCATGGACTTCTGGATCTCGCGCGCGCACAGCACACGCAGCGGCCGATCAGCGGCCATAGCCAGCAACACCGACGCCACAGACCAGGACTTGGCGCCGCCCCGGCCGCCGTGCATCACCTTGTAGCGGCGAGGCAGCCAGATGTCCCGAAGCTTCTCGGGCAACTGCAGGAGCGCCTCATTCATCGCCATCCTCCTGGCGAACCGGCGGCTTCACGAACTCCACAGTGACACGAGGAGGAGCGCCATCGCCGCAGGGCCCTTGGCCAGGCCCCGTCTTGGGATCCATGCCGAATGCCTGCCGCTCCATGTCCACCAGGATGCGCAGGGACTCGGCCAAGGTCTTCATGGACTTGCCCCGCTCGGGCAGGCTGATGACCTTCATGTACAGGTCATTGAGCTTGTCCTGGCCGTTGTCATCGGGCTGGCGCATCAGATCGCCCAGCGCCTCCAGCAGCGCGACGTTCTCGGCACCGACCATCAGCTCCAATTCGTCCATCAGGGAGTTGGTGACCCGCCGTGCCCGATAAATGTCGCGGCGATGGGCCAGGCGGATGTCGGCGACGGCCTGGGCATTGGCATCAATGACGGCACGTTCGCGAAGCTTGGTATCCATGGATACCTGGCTGGATACCGCCTCCCTGGATACCAGGGCATCAGCCTTGGCCTGGATCTTCACGCCAAGGTCACGTTCCCATCCATCGCGCTTGGCGCGCTTGTTGATGGCGCCATGGGTGATGCCGTTTTCATCGGCGATCTGGCGCAGGGTCTTGATGCCGGCGCGGTAGTCCAGTTCAATGCGCTCCCAGTCGGCGGGGACGCTGGCCGCCGTGCGGCTGGCAGGCAAGGCTGCGCCTGCAGCCGAGTTGGCGGCTGCAGGCTTCTTCGGAACAGGTTTCTTTTGAGGCTCGGACTTGCCGGCAGGACGTTGGACCATGGCCGGAAGTGTTCCGGCATGGCGAAGGGCCGTCGAACCCTAGACGGGTCATGAACTACTCAGCAATTCCCCAAAAGCAGCCGACCGAGCTATCTAAATTTTTGCGCGACGAACCAGCTCAGTTGCACGCACCAGATATTCACCAACTCGAGAGGCTATGGCTTGGCCGCACGACGAGCTTGAATATCGCCAACCCACTTGTTCAAAGCAGTCGCAAGTTGTATTAGGTCGTTCTCCGTCATCACCATGGTGGGGTGAAACTTGCTCGAGGTCCATTGGGCTCGGATCTCGTACTCCCAGTTCTGACCCAGTGCATCAACCGATGCGAACAAATCCAACACTCGATTCTTGTGCTTAGAGCTTGCAAGATCAATAGAAATGTATTCAGCATCAAAGTCAGAAGTTTTCCCTGTCTTAATCAAATCGATCTCCCGCAGTTATGACAAACCAAAAAAGTTACTAAAAAAATCGGCAACTCACGAACAATGTAACACATAGAAACATGCCAACAGCCTGATCGCAAAAGCCAATCGCTATTGACTTGATTGCCCTCTTAGAGTGGCTAACACCACTTCGTCACAGGCCCCCGCAGAGCAGTTATGCTCGCTGCCCTCATAGCAAGACGACCGGTTAGCAAAGAACTGTGGCGACAGCTACAACCCCTGATCCCAGCCGTCGTGCCTTCTGCCAAAGGCGGTGCGTGTAAGCTCGCAGTCAGCGATGAGGCCGCCCTCAACGGCATCTTGTTCGGACCGCAAACAGGCATTGCATGGGAAGACCTTCCCCAATCCCTGGGCTACGGCAGCGGCATGACTTGCTGGCGGCGCCTGCGCGACTGGAACGCCGCTGGTGTCTGGGAGCAGCAGCACCAAGCCATGCTGACTCGCTTGCGTGAACATGACCAAATCGATTGGAGCCAGGCCAGCCTTGATGGCTCCTCGAAGCCCCAGGCGGCCAGGAAACGGGCCCAAACCCCACGGACTGAGGCAAGCTCGGCTCCAAGCGGCACAACGTGGACGCGATTCCTGCGATTGCAGGCTTGGGAGGGCCGCCCCGCAAAAGACCATCGAAGTTGCACGCCGACAAGGGCTATGACTACAAGTGTTGCCGTGCGCATTTG
Organism: Delftia sp. GW456-R20; assembly: GCF_001622915.1. NCBI lineage: Bacteria > Pseudomonadati > Pseudomonadota > Betaproteobacteria > Burkholderiales > Comamonadaceae > Delftia > Delftia sp. GW456-R20. The sequence continues at coordinate 159,285 of NZ_LWCN01000003.1, forward strand.
AGACAACGGGGCATCGCCAGCCGCATTGCCAGGCGAGGCGTTGAGAGTAGCGAGCGACTGGGCAAGCATCGCTGGGTGGTGGAGCGGACCCATGGATGGTTTGCAGGCTTTGGCAAGCTGCGAATCCGCTTTGAAAGACGACTGGATATCCACGAAGCGCTGCTGAAACTGGCAGCGGCGATCATCTGTGCACGCTTCGTGGATCGGTGGTGTTAGCCAGTCTTAAGCGGTAGCTTATGATTAGACAGCTTTAACCACTGAAGCGGATTCAGTATTCAATCGTTCCATTATTCAAGGACAATGTTGGCTAGTGGTGGGCCAATCAAATTCCAGTTAATATGCCGAAATATCCTAAACCCTCCCGCCAACACTCCCAATCAGTCATTCATAGAAAATAAAAAATCGAGAATATTAATATGTACAGCCCAAACCCAAACAAACCGACAAAAATCCACAACGAGCATGACCTCATGGAGATTCCCGAAGCATATCTCAGACAGGTCCATTATGATGAAAGATCGCAGCGACAGTTGCTAGAAGAACGTGAAAAATTAAAGATTACCTCGCGCTCCCATCCCGACAGCGCTGGAGAAAGTACCGAAGAGATTTTTGCCTCGTTAGTCAGAAAACTCATTCCCAATGAATTCAAAGTTGTAACTCGAGCAAGAATTGATTTTGATGATTTAACAGATTCCCCCAACTAGATCTCGTTATCCTAAAACCAGGTGGAGAAAAGCGTCTCAATGATCTAAAATCGTACCATCACTCAAGTGTCTTGGCAGCATTCGAATGTAAGCTAACCCTCCGCAAGCGCGATTTAGAGAAAGCGGCAGAGACGGCAAATGCAATTAAATGCGACTTCGCTAATGGCATGGCGTACTACAGAAACGATTCAGGAGAAAAAAACATAGGGACCTGCAGGCCATACTTCGGCATCCTTGCTCTGGGATGGGAACAGGGGGCAATCTTGATTTGGTCAAGGAACTAGCCAGCACATTTCTCGATTGCTTTCGAAACCGCCCTATCGGTCGTCAAGTTGACATTGTTCTAATCCCAGATCTATCTTTTTACTGGATGCATCACGAGAATGACCATTTCGACCAAGGTATCGATCTTTGGGTGAGTTATGAAACTATTTATAAACTTTATCATTGGCCTGATGGCCGCGACTACCCAGCTCCACCACTCGAAATGATAAAAGGCGGCATAAGTTGTCCGTATACCCTTACCAGGGTCTCGCATCAAAACCCGCTTACTGGCTTTGCATACTACTTGGCTTGCGTGATAGATGAGTTTTCACCAAACTATTCGCATATGGCGAGTCAATTGTCATACTACCTACAGTATAGGGTGGGCACAGCCAAACCTCACTCCCCACCCACATCTTAACCCTGAATCAGGGTACTCCGCACGTCATGCATGATATAAATAATAAGCAAGTTGACTAACTTCAATGAGGCTAATTTTAGCCACTTCAGAAGTACATTCTTCAGTGTCTATTTTCTATTTCAGGTCGTGGGCAAAATTAGTTCCTACCGAGATAACATTATTCATTCATATGGAGATCAGCTTGTCGATGATCATGCTTCTTTAAGTTCTTTAGGGCTTTAACCTGTCTTTCTAGCACTCGTCGCTTCACAGCTTCTTCCAACAATTGGTCTTGCAGCTCAGTGACCCGTGCCAACGCCGTGTGCTCCAGGGCCACGCCCGCCAGTCCTTGGCCGAGGCGGGCAGCCTCGGAGCGGACGAGGTGTAATACGTGATCTCCGATCTCCACCAGGGTTCGTCCATCGTTGAGGTGCACGATGACGACATCCCGCGCGGGCCCGTGCTGGTGCACCGGGCGGTAGCATTGCTTCACCGCCGCGATCATTCCCTCGCCGCGCAGCACCTTGATGCGGTCGTCCACTGTGGTGAGGTTCAGGCCCGTCATCTTGTGGATGCGGTCGCGCGTGGGCTCCTCGCCGGCCTCGTGCAGCTGACGAATGGCTTCATAGACCTGCGTCAGCGTGGGCACGGCCTCTACCACGCCCGTGTCCGGATTGCCGCCGGCTGTCTTGTGGATTGTGCTGGTGGTGGCTTGGTTCATGCGGTTTCACTCCAGAGTGGCAGGCGTTGTGGCCATTGGCCGGATTCGAGGATGGTGTGGCGGGTGATGCGACCCCATTCGAGTCCATAGTCCCGGTGGGCTTCGCGGCCGCCGTCAACAAGGCGGTATTGGTCGTATGCGACGTGGCAGCCCTCGATGTCGGGGCGCGTGCAGCACAGAGGGAATCCGGTGCGGTCGTCGGTCTTGAGCGCGAAGCCCTTGCCGAGGTTGAGGTGTGCGTGCTGAGAGAAATCGCAGATGCCGCACCAGATGCAGGGCAGCGCGGCGACGGCGCGGCGGTAGGCTTCGCATTCGAGGATCTCGGCCTTGGGCACGACCAAGCCCGTGCTGGCCGCGCCCATCACTACGACGCTGGTGCACACCATGCCGGCAGTCGCTCGGGCACTGTCCATGGCGCGGGCCGCGCGCTGAGCCAGAAGGTCCTCGCGGTCCTCGACCTGGGCGGCTGATGGCAGCCGGCGGCCAAAGGTGCGGCGGGGCCAGGTGCTCCGGTTCTGGATCATCGGATGTCGCCCTCCACATCCACCTGCACCAAGAAGCCGTGGTCGTTCATCACGCACACGCGCGTGGGGCCGTACTGCTCAAGGCGGCAGCAGCGGTTTTCCGACCAGACGGAGAAGCGGTAGCGCCCCAGGGCATCGGGGCCGTCGATGCGCTCGCGCGTGCTGGCGCCGCGCCACAGGGGCGGGTGCTGGGACACGGCACGCACGGGGCCGCGCTGGCCACGGCGCGGAAGGTCGGGCCGGAAATCAAGCATGGGCACCGCCCTCCCCTGCGCCGGCATCGAAGTCCTGCACCTCCATACCCAGGTCCAGGGCCAGGCCGTGCTCCACGCGCGCGCCCTTGGAGCCGCGCCAGCCGGGCAGCATGTAGACCGCATCGCAGGTGCACAGCTGCGGTAGTGCCAGGCGCATGTATCCGGCCCAACTGCCGCACGCTGGCGCGGGGTTCTCGGCAGGGTTCTCGACGTGGTGGCCCTGGGCGCGCAGCGTGGCGGCGGCGCGGTTGAAAGCTGGGTAATTGAACTGGGGAAGTCCTGTCATCGGGCCGGCGATGTAGATCCGCTTCATGGCCGGGCCCTCCGGAAGGACCACGCGATCATTGCGGCGTCACGCTGGTGCTGATTGCTGCGGCCGGCCCAGCCGGTCAGGCGGCTGAAGGTGGCGGCATCGATCTTGGCGCCGTGGGCACTGCCGGCCTTCGCACTGGGCGCCAGGCCGAAGCAGGCAATGCCGAGGCTGGCGCACAGGGTTTCGATCAGCACGCACCATGCATCGATCTCGCCCACATTGCGCGCCATCTTGGCCCGCGCCGCGGCGCTGCCCTGGCCGGTCCAGGTCCGACGGGCTTGGCGGCTGTCCTCGAAGATCACCAGCGTGGGAGCCCTGCACTGCAGCGTCTGCAGGATCTGCGCAGGCGCGATCTCCTCCAGAGCCTGCAGATGGCCATCAACGATCCAGGCCAGGCCCGTGTGCTTGCCCGGGTCCATGCCCAGCACAGTGATCGGGCCCTGGTGGCCAGCAGGCACCGTCACGCGCGTGGCGGCGGGCGCCAGGCGAGCGCCTGCAGCTGCTGCACCACCTGCTGCTCGATGTCCACGAACAGCCGGGACTCGTCCCTGTCCAGCTCCCTGGCCCTGGCCTTGACGTACTCCCACCACCCGGGTTGCTGGGCCAGCTTGACGAGGTGCGCCACGGCTGCCGCGCTGAGATTGATTTGTTGTTGCTGCCATTGGTGTTCAGACGACGATGAATTCATGGGTGTCGCTGCCGTGGCTGTTCACCAGCAGCTCGCGCAGACGGCGTTCGGTCGCGCGGTGCGCGCGGATGAAGGTGCGTGCCGGGATCACCTCAAGCACCTGGCCGTAGGCCTCGCCGAACTCGACCAGGTGCCCCAGTTGGACGGCGTTCAGACGCATCTCCTGGCCGTGGCCGTGCTTGCGGCCCAGGTCCACGACGGCCGCCACAGCATCGGCAAACAGGCTCTGCGCCTCGGGCTCTGTGAAGACGCCCATGCCCAGCAGCGTTTCGGACAGGTTCGCGGCGTCAGCCAGGTCGCGCCAGTGCTGCACCGTCGGAACGGCGTAGCCCACGGCATGCACGGCAGCCAGGACTGCAGCGGCCAGAGGCTCGCGCTTGCGCTGGTGGAGCGGCTGCCGCTCACTGGCCGACAGCTCCTGTGCCAGCGTGTAGGTGTAGGGCAGCGTCAGGTAGTTGCGGGTCACGGAGGGGTGGATGGTCGTCATGCGCCCCTCCCGCGATAGCTCTCCCACTGGAACGGCAGCACGTCACCACCGTCTTCGCGCAGACGGTCCATGACGCGCTCGCCCAGGTAGGCAGCCACGTCGGCGATGGGCAGGTTCGACAGGAACAGCGTGGGCTTGCGGCGCTCGTAGCGCTCGTTGAGCACGTCGAACAGCAGGTTCTTTTCGAAGTCGCTGCCGAACTGCACGCCCACCTCGTCCAGGATCAGCAGGTCCGGGAACACCATGGCGGCAATGGCCTCGCCCTCGGACTCGCCGCTCCGCTTGGACCAGGTGTCCTTGATGCGGCGGACAGCGCGCGCAACGGTCGTGAACAGCACCGATGCGCCATGCGTGTGCATGACCTGCAGGCCGATGCCGATGGCAAGGTGCGTCTTCCCTGTGCCGACGTTACCCACGAAGATGGCGCCGCTGCCCTTGCGCTGCACGTCATCGAAGCTGGCCGCATAGTCCTTGGCGAATTGCAGCGCGGCCTGCTGCTCCGGGGTTTCCGCGATGTAGGTCCGCAGGCGGCAGCTCTGGAAGCGCTGGGGGATCGCGGCCGTGCCCAGACGCTTCTCCCACTCTTCGCGCGCTTGGCGCTTCTGCTCGTCCTGGGCCTGGGCCAGTTCCTTGGCCTTGGCCTCCTCGGCGCACAGGTTGCACTTCGTCCAGATGTCGCCCAGATGGCAGCTGCTCAGGTACAACCCATGCCTGGGGCATGTGCTCTCGCGCGTCAGCGGCGGGCGGTGGATGCGGGATGCGAGGAGGTCCATCAGATCTTCCTCGCCTGGCCGTAGTTCACGCCGCCGAAGTTGTCGGGGGACGGCGTCTTCGCGGCCTTCACTGTCCGGCCAGCAAAGTCCGAGGGCTTGAGCCAGTCGGCCTGCAGTCCCTGCGTGCCACGGAAGCACCAGATCTGCAGGAAGTCCTCCAGCGACAGCTTGGCCTTGTCCGCCTCGTTGACCGCCATCCGCAGAACCGTTTCCGACACCGGCGCGTTCTTGCCGTTTCGCAGCGTCAGCCAATCGGTCCAGGTCTGCTCGGTCACGCCGTCAGGGCGAATGATGGCGTTCGCAGCCGTGCGCGCGCCTTTCCCTTTTCCTTGTTTATTCTTTGTAGGTTCTTTGTAGGTTATGGCGGCAGGATTTGCCGGGGTCCCCGGCAGATCTTGCCGGGGGGTGTTGCAGATATTGCCGGGGTCCCCGGCAGAATCTGCCGGGGTTTGAGGGGGCGGCAAATCCTGCCGGGGTGCAGAATCTGCCGGGGGTTCCGGCGCGCAGGAGCGCATGATCATCTGGTCGTATTCGGTCAAGCGCGGGCGCTTGGACAGGCATTCATATACCGCCGCGCGCAGCACCTTCAGATTGATCTGGTACTCGGAGCTCCAGCCAGTGCGCTGAATGCGCTGCACCAGCCCCTGCTCTTCCATGGCGGCCACGTGGCCACGCACAGCGCGGACCGACAAACCGCACTTGTCTGCCAAGGTCTGGATGGACGGGAAGCAGTTGCCCGCGTCGTTGGCGTTGTCGCACAGGGCCAGGAACACCAGGCGTGGGCCTGACTGCAGTTCCGTGCGCCATGCGAGGGTCGTGTAGTCGGAACTCATGCTTGCGCACCCTCCTGCGCCAGGCGGGCCTGGTGCTGGCCCCACAGGCCGGCTACCCAGTTCACGCCCTTGGGGGTGAACTTCGTGGCGTTGAAGGCATGCTCGTTGACCTGGGCCACGCCCGTCTTCACGACAAAGCGGCCGGCATCGATGTGGCACTGGTGCGCAGTCCACTCGCCACCCAGGCGGTACATGATCTTTTCTTCCTGCAGCCAGGCCCGGAATGCGTGCTCGTTCGCGCCCAGCAGCTTGGCCACCTGACGGAAGCCCTTCGCGCCGTTGGCGGCCACGTAGCGGTCCACGTATTCGGCCTTGGGCGCGGCCAGGGCCAGGGCGGCCTGCTGCTGCTCGATCTGCTCGGCCTGTTCAGCGGCCAGGCGCAGCGCCTGAGACATCGTGCGCGGCACGGCTGGAGCGGCCTGGGCCTCCAACTCCTGCCACCGCTTCACCACCTTCATGCGCGCCACGGCGTCGTAGCCCAGCAGCAGGGTCAGGCAGGTGTCGCGGTCCAGTTCGTACTGCGAGTAGCGCTGGCCGTTGGCGCCCGCGTAAGTCGTTGTTTCGCAAACAGGATTCAAATTTGAAGCCTGCAGGTCGTCCAGCATCGTACGGATGTCGCGCATCACGTTGCCGTGGTCGCGGCCCGTCAGCTCGGCGATTTCGCGGCTGCTCATGGTCAGCACGGCGGCGGAAATTGCAGTGATCGCGTTCATTGCCCGGGCCCCCAGAATTTCCGGGCCGGAAATGGGCCTGTCAAATGCTCCCGCAGGTCCATAGCATCAGCGTCATGCAACGCTTTTTCCGCAACCATCAACGTGTAAGTCTTCTCGTGGACCAGCAGGTAAATGCAGTCCCGCTGGCAGGCCGACGCGTTCTGTTTGCGCATGGCCGCACGACGCCTGAAAAGCTCCGCAGTGCCACTGTCAACCCACGTCTTCATGCAGGTGTCCAGAGCGCCATTGGGGCCAGCGATACCGCGGGCAAACATCACGTCGCCACCTTCAGCCTCGTCCAACCGGGCCTGGACATGGGCCAGAACACGCTCCGCTTCCTCGGGGGCCAGCCCCTTCAGCGCCTTGAGGATTCGATCTGCCGCGTCAATTTCCGCGCGGCTCAGTACTTGGGGGGCGTCACGCATGCGGACTCACTCCTCGGCTTGTTTTTTGAAAGGGGTGCCCGCCACCTCCCGGAGCAGAATGGGAGTTCCTACACAACCATTCCCGAGAGGGGCGGACATGAAACAAGAACTGATCGGGCCCACAGCAACTCTTGCTGGAGCGATGCTCTCGAAGATCGAGTTGGAGTACAGCGACTTCACGCGGGGCATCGTTGCCAAGACGTTCGAAGACGCTTACTACGCACTGCTGGAAGGCATTCAGCGCGTGGACACTGCAGAAGAAGCCCGGCGTGCGGGGCAGGCACAACACCCCACCCAAGACGGAAGCTGACGCGTACCGGCAACCTTCCCAGACGTGCGTCCTGCTGCGCTGCAGGGTCACAAAGAACGCCGACCCTCGGCACCAACGCTTCCCCGAAAACCTATTGCTCGTCGGCTGGGCCTCGACCAAGCGGTACGGCTTACACATGGCCCAGCTCCGCGGCTGGCAGTTGCAGTGCAGCCATCGTTTTCCGCATGGCCGCGTGGAGGTTCAGGCTGGCCTTGTGCCAAGCCTCCATAAGGCGTTCCTGGCGGGAGCGGTACAGGCGCTTCTGGTGCGGCAGCGGGCCCGACCGCTTGGACTTGCGGGGGCTATGCATGGCCTGGCTCCTGGGCGGCGGACTGGGCAAGCTCAGGCCAGATGTCCTGCCAGTCGTTGGGGCGCAGGTCTCGTCGCGAGACAGCTCCTTGCGTAGCCAACTCGATAGCTACTGCCGATTTCTCTGGAACAACGCGCTTCCCTGAGGCCCAACGGGACACATCAGGCCGGTGCGCGCCGATCTGATCAGCCAGATCGCCGATCGACCCACGCCCCTTTTTGGAGATGTACTCATGGAGGTTCATGAGCAAATTATTAGCGATACGCTACATACCGTCAATAGCGCCTCGCGCTTTGCCAAAAGTAGCGTTTTGCTAAACCATCGCCCGATGGACCCGATCGAAGTGACCCGCCGCCGCCGCCTTGCCATCCTTGTCGATGAAGCAGGATCTCAGGCCGCACTTGCTGAAAAAATAGGTAAGGCTCCTGCTCAGATCAGCCAGTGGATACGCGCGTTGCCAGATTCAAAAACAGGGAAGCCGCGTTCAATGAGTAAGGAGGCTGCACGCGAAGTCGAGGCGCGCGTAGGAAGACCTTCCGGATGGATGGACCAGCCAATTTCGCAAGATGCAGCGATGGTAGAGATGGCTGCTGCATCCCACCCCTCCATACCGTTCTGGCATGCGCCCGATGCCGTTCGCGTCCCCCTTTTGGCGAACTGTGCCAGCATGGGACCAGGCGAGGTGCTGCTTGAATCTGACGTGATCGTTGGAGACTTAGCCTTGTCCCCACATTGGATCAATCAACATATTCGCCCTCAGAACCCGAGCGAGCTTCGGTTTATTCATGCCTATGGAGACAGCATGGCGCCAACGTTCACTGACGGTGATGTCCTCCTAGTTGATACTGGCCCAGGCGCGAAAGACCCGCATACACGCGAAGGCGTATATGTGCTCCAGGCAGGCGAAAAAAACTATGTCAAACGAGTAAGCCCCACGTTTGATGGAAAGCTGCAAGTCACAAGCGACAATCCAAGCTCGAAAATAGTCCAGATACTGAACGGAGATCATCAGGTCACCGTCGTTGGACGCGTGGTTTGGGCCTGGAATGGCCGGCGCCTTTGAGTTCATATTTTTATGGAGAGGTAGTTCATGACCCCTCAAGACACGGGACAGCGCAACAGAGTATGGTCTTTTGCTTTTCAAGTGCTCGCTTTCTGTATCGGTTGGGGAGCCGCGCTGGATAGTGATCACCCCTTCGGGGCTTTCATTTTGAACTGGGCCCTCTGGGCTTTGGTATTTTGGTTTGTTGGACTACTTTTATCGAAAAGTGCCAAAGGCCGACCGAGCGGAGAAGGACCCGGATCTGGTAGCGCGGGCGGCGGGGGTTGAACTCCAGCATCGAAGATGCCTCCTTCTGAACCGCACAGCCTCTACACCCCTGCCCACCCCCTGCCCGCCCTGAGCGGGATTTTTTTTGCCCGCGCGACACGCCTAGTGAGCGGGAAATCAGGACATCGCCGCGGAAGAGGCACTCTTTGAAGTTCGCTTCGCGTGACACTCCCGACTTCCTCCTCTGTACAGACACAACCACCTCCGCGCGACCTCCACACCATCTGTATGCGAAAAATTAGCGATGCGCTATTGACCAAAATAGTAGCGATGCGCTAATCTTCACCTAACAACTCAGCAACCGCACATGCGGACAGGCAGGGAAGTTGGGCACCACGGCATCGACCGGGCAAGCCCCGGTCTTTCACAAGTTGCACGCCGATGTTGCTTGCCCCACCCGAGGGGCATTCGTCCGGCGCAATGGCGCTCCTGGGCATGGGCCAGGTCAGCGTGCCGCGTCTCCGCGCGGTTGCCAGTCCGTCAAAGCACGGTTCACGGCATAGGGAAGGAACTGCGGGCGGGATGCCCTGTAGAGAGTAGGCGGGAGGCTGTGAAGGGTGCGCGCCAGCGCATCTGGAGCCGACGATGGAACACCGCCCTGGCATTCCGGTGACGAACGCAGTGAGATGACACCACGGAGCAAAAAAACGGTGCGGCATGTTAATGCCGCGCAGCTGCTACCAGATGCAGCACGCCCTCCCCGAGCGCATCGGGGCGAAACAAAAAAGGCCTCCCACGAGGCCTTTTTTGTTTCCGCCACACCACCGCAGGCTATTTCCGCGTGAGAACACCTTTGGGGCACAGCTGTAGCGGCTGGTTGTGACTATTAATAATCAGTGTAGAGATGGATGCCTGCGAATCGACTCGTGTACCAGCCTGCACCTCGCTGGAGAAATGGGGTGCTGAGGTTGCCGATTTCCGAAGAAATTTGCAAACCAGTTACTTCATAGTTACCAGCATCCAGGTCAAGATGGGTTTGTGAATTACCATTTTTTGAGTTCATAGCATTGATAGCCGCTGACAATTGAGCCTTGGAAATGCACATGCCATACCATTTCAAATTTTCACCTTTCGAGCCATTAACGGAGTGACTAAATGGCATCAACGAGAGGAAATTACTACTCTCCGCGTATGCAGTCCCAACATAGTACCCAGATATACCCTCGTCATAAAAAGCACTCTCATCCATATTGAGATTTGGCCATCGGCTATCCCAGCTCTTTATGCTGTAGTGGAATTGTCGCCCATTTTTATCCATGAGCCATAGCGCTACCCCATTGTAAAATACCGCCCCCTCATTGTAGCTATCTACAACGGTTTCCGAATGCTCCAAACACATCTTTGGATTTGAACCAAACTGACCTGCCCACGGCTTTTTGTTAATTTGGTGTCCCCAGCCCATGTAGTACCACCCCATAGGAGACGGAGTGGGCAAACTATATGAATGAAGATGCAAAGTCACTTGAGCACCCTGTTTCTGAACCGATGTCGAACCATAACCATTTGGATTGATTGAAGCTTGAAAATCACTCAGGGGATTCGGTGTATTTAAGTGTGAAAAATCACCAACATTCCAATTAGAATGTCTCTGCAGAGTGCCACCAAAACTGTATGTATAAATCCCATCCGCACCACCCGCAACGTCATTTGCCACCACCACATCTTTAAGATTATTATTCTTTGGTTCAACCCAAAAGTGTTGTGCAGCATTGACGCTCAATACTGGAACTGCCAGTGTCACGATAGATACCAATTTAGAAAGAATCATAAATACTCCCATAGTATTAAATAAATGACTCTATTCCGTTCGGAAAAGAGTATTTGTAGTCTATAGCATTCTTTCAAAGCCGTATTCGAAAATAGTCTTCAACTCCACAAGCTTCTTCGCTCGCGGCCTTCGTCTTTAGCGGGGCTGCTCTCGCGGCATTTGGCCCGCCCTGCAGTGATGTGGGGCGGGCACTTTTTGGGAGTCCACCATGACCACCAGATTCCACCGACTTCGCGGCGAACGCAATGTAGCTGCTTATGAACCGCGCTCTCTTGCCGAATGGAAAGAAGAAGAGCGCCAATTGGCCGAAGCTGCAGCCCAGCGCCGACAGCAACAAGCAGCAACCTCACCGAATCCGCCTCATGGCGGATTTGTCGTTTCAGGAGAGCCGAAATGCAGCGAGTGATCCCCACCGAACTTTTCAACCCCGACCCCGATGCGCGCTTCCTCCGCGAGGCCTCGCGCCCTGGCCCTGTGGCCGAGCCGGGCCCGGCGCCCACGCCCGGCAGCTGGCTGCTGCTGTGCCTTGTCCTGCTGGTGGCCATCGTGCTCAGCGCCTGCGCGGATGCCGGCGCGGCCCAGGACCCCGTGGCCAGCGCAGCGGAAGTGCAGCGTGCCCACAGCGCTGCACAGGCGTGCCCGCCCAGTCACGCAGTCGTGTGGACCGGCCCGCAATCCATGGAATGCCTGCGCGAGCTGCCATGAGCAAATTTTTCGGCTTTTTCCTCTGGTCGGCCTACTCGGCCTTCTGCATTGCTGCTGCGGTCGCCATGTCCGGAGCACCCCTTTTCTGACCTGGAGCACCAGCTCATGAGCCACACGGAAACCACCTGCCAGGCAGGCCCGCAGACCATCCCCAGCATCGGGCCGAACGGCCACGCGCACGCCATGGCCCATGTGGCGGTGCCGATCCTCGACATCCTGAACGGCTACAGCGAACACAGCGGCAACGCCGGTGCCCTCCACGGCGGGCTGTACGCCATGGGCTGTGCCCTCGCCACTGCCGGCGTGGAGTTGAGCACCCAGGTTGCCGACGCGAGCGGCCCGCTGGCGGCGCTGTTCGACGGCTACGAAACGATGCGCCAGGCCCTGGCCGTCACCGACGAACCTGCAGCCTGACACCCCCCTGTTTCATCCACCGGCCCGCCACGCGCGGGCTTTTTCTTGTCCCCTTCCACCGAAAGCAAAAGCATGCATAGCCACCGCAGTCCCCTGAACAGTCTTCTCGCCCTGGCCCTCCTGGGCGCCGTGCTGGAGCGCCAGCGTACCGAGCTGACCTCGCGCAGCCCGTCCAGCGGCACCTCGCCCACGACGCCCACCTCGCCCACGGGTGATGCCGCTCAGCAAGCCCCCGAACAGCTCGGCGTGGGTGCTCTGCTGGGCGAGATTTTGGGGGTCAAGCCCCCGGCTGCGGCGCCGGATGCCCAGGGCCAGCAGGCCAATGGCTGCGGCGGTTGCAGCGGCTGCCAGGAGGGGCAGGCTGTAGAAATGGTCGTTCCAATCCCTTCGCACATCGCGGATGCGGCGGGCATGAACATTCCTGGCTTCGACCCGAACAGTCCTTCGGGCCGGGTCATCACCCTGCTGGCCGCCGCACAGGCTCAGGTGCTGGGCCAGTGCGAATCCAACCCGATTGGCCTGGAAGTGAATCGCTACAAGCACGCCAGCGCCTGCATCGGCGTTGCCATCGGAATGATGGGCCAACAGGCACTGTGACCGCGCAGTTTGACCAAGCCGAGGGCCAGCAAATCTAAGCCCGCCCGCTACAGAGCACATTTTTTTGTCCCCAAGGAATAAGGCATGTCCTCCACCATTCCCACCCCCGCCAAAGGCCCCAACCCCGGCTCTGGCACTGCGCCGGCCACCTCCAGCCCCACACCGGGCCAGGTGGCGGCCAACAGTTCCGCGTCCTCCCTGGTGAACGATCCCACCGAGGTGCTGGGAGAGTTCGACGGCGGCCAGTTCATGCTGATGCTCTCCCGTGCTCTGGGCTCCGTGAGCGCCGCTGTCGTGGACAACGAGCGCAAGGGAAAGATCACCATCGAGCTGGACATCAGCAAGATCAAGAAGACCCACCAGGTCACGATCAAGCACGCCATGAAGTTCTCGCGCCCAACCCTCGACGGCGAGGCCAGCGAGAAGGTATCCCGCGAGACCGTGATGCACGTCGGCAAGTTCGGCAAGCTGACCGTGATGCCCGAGGCCCAAATGGACCTCATCCCCCGAGGCGCGTAGCCGCCTCCCCTGTCGCTTTTCCCGCTTCCTGCTCGCCGCTCCAGAAGCCGCGGGCTTTTTTTTCGCCCAAACCGAGGACTTTTCATGTTCGATCAATCCGCAATCCAGCAGCTGACCCAGGCCGAAGCCACAGCACAAAGCAACGAGTCCGTGCAGCACGCGCTGACTGCCGGCCAGCCGGTCGTGGCCCTGCACGACGAATTCAACCTCACCAGCCTGGAGTCCTATCTGCCGCTGCGCCGCCGCGCTCGCAACAGCATGAGCACCTCCTACGTCGAGGACTTCGCCCGCTACGTGCGTCAGCACCGCGAGAACGGTTGCACGATCTATGTGAATGCCGAGGGCATGGCCGCGAAGGCCGTCCTGAACCAGGGCACTCCAGCCGCGCCCGGCCATGGCGACAACACGGCCCTGTTGAAACTCAAGGCCACCGCCCTATACACCTCGCTGCGCAACCTGGTCAGCCAGAACCGGGGCCAGAAAGCCCTGGCCGAATGGCTGGAAGAGTGGCGCGACCTGGTGCAACCCTTGGACAAGGATCTGGCGGACCTCAACATCGGCCATGTCGTCGCCGGCATCCGCAGCGTCAGCATCGAGCAGATCAACAACTCCACGACCTCCGTGGAAGCGCTGTCTGCCGAGCGCTCGGAAATGGAAAGCGTGTCTGCCAAGACCAACCGCGCTGACGCCGTGCTGCCGGCATACCTCAGGCTGACCACCAAACCCTACAAGGAGCTGGCCGAGCGCACGTTCTACGTCCGCGTGTCGATCCTCACATCCCAGCGCGAACCCACCTTCTCCCTGGGCATCCTGGGGCTGGAGCTGCACGAGGAGCAGATGGCCGAGGAATTCGCCCACGTCGTGCGCGCCAGCTTCGCGCCGGTGGCCGATGGCGATGGCGTGGTCCCTGACCAGCAAATCCCCGACGTGCTGATTGGCGCCTTCTCGGTCAACAGCTGATCACCAGGTGGCCCACCCGGGCCACCCCTTCGGCTCCCGCAGCTCATCTCAAGGAATACCGACATGACAACCTACAAAGACCTGCTCGCACAAAAAGCTCAACTCGAATCCCAGATTGCCCAGGCCCAGGCCGAGCACAAAGCCGAGGGCATCGCCCAGGCCCGCGCGCTGATCGCAGAGCACGGCCTGACCGCTGCCGATGTCTTCCCCCAGGGCAAGGCTAAGGGCAGCGTGGGCGCCCCGAAGTACCGCGACCCCGCCACCGGCGCGACGTGGACCGGCCGGGGCAAGCCGCCGAACTGGATCAAGGACAAAGACCGCGCGGAATTTCTTATCCCGGAAAAAGCAGGCGCTTAAACGTCAAACTCGCTCAACCTACAGCGAATGCGATCTTGAGTAGCGCTGTCCTCAGGATTATCGACTTCGATAACCAACAGGTGATAGGGAAATTCGATCCCGACAGGTGATGAAACTGGAGGAGCAACCGCAGGTGCCTCAAATATGGGCACTCCAATTGCTTCTCCGGGTTTTGCAAGCACCACCATGCTCGCGTGCCAGACATGCATAGCCTGTAGCTCAGGTTCGCGTATCCGAAGGTCCATGATGAGATCTCCAAAAAAGCTTGGCTGAATCACCACCGGCCCCCAAGCATGTAATCCTGGGGGCCGGCGAACTACGGAATCAGTACATCAAGCGAAGGATTACTTATGTTCCTTGCCAGTTGTTCCTTGTTGACCAGAGGCTGAACCGGAACCACCGCTCTTGTCGCTGCCGCGTTGAGCGTCGCGCTCTGTGCGCCACTTGTTGAACTCGTCAGAGAACTTTTTGTAGCGATCGTTTCGCCAGTTGCGGTAATCCTCATCCAAGGCGTCAACTTGTTCCTGACGCCACTGATGATAGTCAGGGTCGAACGGTTCACTTGTCCGGCCCTGACGTACATATTGCTGGTCAGAATTGCCGTAATTGCTTCCACCCGCTCCACGATCCCAGCCTTGAGTATCTCGGCCAAAGTCACTGCGTTCATGGCCGCCCCATCCGCCTTGCTGCGAATGGCGCGAGTAGCCTTGATCTTGTCGAGAACGACCATAGCCTTGGTCGCCGTATCCGCTACCGCCGCCGTATCCGAACTCCCGACGACCGGGCGCTGGCCCGTATCCGCCGCCGTAGCCACCTTGCTGCTCGCCTTGGTACCCCTGATAGGCGGACTGCTGCCCGCCAGGGTAGCCCCTTTCGGGGTATCCACCGCCTTGCTGACTACCTGAGTAGCCGCTGCGATTTCCTTCCCACTGGCCCTCATCGCGCCACTGGTCCTGCCCGCGTCCTGCGTAGGAGCGGCGGCTTTCGTCAAACTGATCGCGTCGGCCGTTTCCGTCGCCAGAGTCCTGCTGCTGTTGACGGTTCTGACCTTGTCGGCCGTGGTCTTCATGCTGTGCCATTGCTGGTTCCTTTCATGAGCTTTGACTTCAGGCTCGGAAATTCAAGCCTGCCAACTCTCTGAGCAATCAGCATTCCTACCCAACATCCAAGAAACATAACCTCACATTTCTTTAAACGCGAAACATTTGCCCCCGCATCCCTTTCTGTTTGTGCTTTGAAACTCAGGACCACACAGCGCGCATGGGACACCTGTCCTTACACGTCAAGCAACGAAATCTGGGGAGCCAGTCCTGCTGCCAACTTCAACGAAGCGATACCGTGGATCTGCTCCCAATTCTTTTTATAGGAATCAAGGCAGCCGGCACGAAGACCAGCATCTCCGCCTGCCAGCCTGTCGAGTGCATCCCCAGAGATGGTGCCGCTGTAACGCCCATCTTCTACCCAGAAGTTAAACGATACCTGCCGGAGATCCATTTTGTATTCGGCATCAGGGTCGCACCGGTCCATCTCTGCTCCTTTTTTGTAGAGCCCTAATTTCACCATAAGCCTCCGACCACGGAGGCAATCCCGAAGCCGCCCGGCCCTGCCGCGAGCGGCTTTTTTTGGCCCAAAGGAATCCCCCCATGGCGACAAAGCACGTCATTTCTGTGAGCGGCGGCAAAGACAGTACAGCCGTGCTGCTGCTCGCCCTGGAGCGCTGCCCGCCCGGCAGTGTCGTCCCGATCTTCTGCGACACCGGTAACGAGCACCAGGCTGTCTATGACTACTTGGCCTATTTGGAGCAGGCCCTGGGCGTGACCATCCACCGGCTGCGCGCGGACTTCAGCCGCCAGCTGCTGGCCAAGCGCATGTTTATCGCCCGTGACGTGCGCACGGGGCGCGACAAGGCCGGCCGCCGCCTGCGCTGGTCGAACAAGGCCAAGCGCCGTGCCCTGGCCGTGATGCACCCGAGCGGCAACCCGTTCCTCGATCTGTGCATGTGGAAGGGCCGTTTCCCGTCTCGCATGGCCCAGTTCTGCACCGAGGAATTGAAGCGCAACTTGGCCGTAGGCTTCCAGATGGATCTGATGGACGCCGGCTATTGCGTCATCAGTTGGCAGGGCGTGCGCCGCGACGAATCCCAGCGCCGCCGCAATGCCAAGAAGGCCGAGCGCGTGGCACCGCGGCTGCGCATCTTCCGGCCCATCGTGGACTGGACAGCCGCCCAGGTGTTCGAGCTGGCCGCCTCCCGGCGCGTGCAGCCGAATCCCCTCTATCTGCAGGGCATGGGCCGCGTCGGCTGCATGCCCTGCATCAACTGCGGCAAAGACGAGCTGCGCCAGATCGCCGTACGTTGGCCCGAGCACATCGAACGCATCGCCGTATGGGAGCGAATCGTCAGCGCGTGCTCGAAACGAGGTGGATCAACCTTCATGACAGACGCCCACCTCGGGCAGGACCGGCGCCAGGTCTTCGCAGATCTGCACATCTGGTCACGCATCGAGTGGGCCAAGACCACGCGCGGAGGCCGGCAGTATGACTTGCTGGCCGGCCTCGACGAACCGACCGCATGTGCATCGGCCTACGGCCTGTGCGAGTAGCTGTTCAGTGAGGATGCTTCGTTATCCTGGCCCGATGGAGTGCCAAATATGCCTTCTGCTGGGCACGGAAGGGGCCGACATTCATTTGTGGATCCAACCCCCAGGCAATCATTGCCTTCACCACCCATGCCCCAGCAGGGATGATCTGCCCCTCATCCGTAAAGCTGATTAGGTGGCGATCGAATAGGCGATCCACATGGGGCGACAGCAGCAACCCATTGTGTCCATCCAGCCGCTCGTCGTTCGTGGATTCCTTCCAGGGCTTGATGTGGCTGGCCACCAGCAGCCGTGGGTCTGAAACCCCAGTGAGGCGGCAGCGCTTTTCAATCTGCATGAGGTTGGTGCGATAGATGCCCTGGCCACGGCGCGCTTTCACCAACTGCTCGATCTCTGTGGATGAAAGCGTGGGCGATGCGCTGAGCTCCTGCTGAACCTGGTCTTCCTCCAGTTCCACGAGCTGCTCATCGTGTAACTCCAGCGCTGCGTCATTGGCCTTGCCTGCCAGGTCCAGGATCTTCTCGCCCAGTGCCTGAGACACCGATGCAAGGTACACCCCCTGGTTGCCATCTCCGCTGGCACGGATAGGCGAGTACTTCTCCGGGAGATCACCGGCCAACATACCCATGTGGTGCTTAGGCCGAACCGGGCTTTCGAGCAGTTCCCACGCAACAGGCACCAGCCAACCATCTGCGTGCCATGCGTCGCCGGCCTTGCCGAAATCTTCGGGCTTGCCCTCGTCTCGGTATCCGGACGTGGCCACGCCAATCGCTTTGACCTGGCCATCTGCATACGAAATCACCGTGTCGCCTTTCTTCACCAGGCGCAGGTTTTCATAGGTCTGGTTGTACCCGCCGTTGGCCTTGCGCTGGGGGCTCCAGATGTACCCGCCTTCGATCTCGGAATTGAAAGTCTGTTTGTGATTGACCCACCAATACGCCATTGCCCTCTCCTTTTCGGCAGAGAGGGTAAGCCATTTGCCCCGCCGTCGCCCGCGAAAGCGGACCTTTTCCATATTTGCCCTCATGACCTTTACTCGAACTCCACCCGGCGAGCTGCTTCAACACGCCGCTCACGTCATCAACGGCCTGGGCACACCTAAGTCGCCCAAGTGATAAAGGAGATTTGAATGGCCAGCAAGAAACCCAAGCACTGGCGCGACAAGCGCGCGCCGCTCCCCGACAACGACGAACCACCCACCTGGCCCGCACCCGCGGGCCTTTTCACGCCTGGCACCAACCGCAGGCAATCGAGGAGCACGCCATGACCAAAAAAGAAAAAATCGAAGCTGCCAGCGGCGGGGACGCGCTGGCCATCGTGACGATGCGCCCCATCTCGATCAGCCTTCAGGAGGCAGCGCGGGCGGTGGATCTGTCCGAGTCGCAGATACAAAAGCTGGTGCAGACCGGCGATTTCCCCAGGCCTCGGCAGCTCAGTGCGCGCCGCGTGGGCTTCATCGTTGCAGAGGTGGAGGCCTGGGTGATGTCGCGGCCACCATCCGAGTGCCTGCCGGCGCCAGACAGCGGCTACGGCCGCGCAGGGAAACCTGGCAAGTCCGCCTCACCACCTCCTGGCTAAGCGGGCAGGCCCTCAAGCTTGCGCACGGTCTCGTACAGCCTCTGCACCCAGACCTGCTTCTGGGCGTCGAAGGTGTGGAGGTTGTAGCTGGCCACCATGACCCCGGGTTTGTGGCCGATGATGGCCTCACCCACATCCTCCGGGCAATCAATGGCGCTGAGCAGCGTGCGCGCCGTGCGCCGCAACGCATGGGGTGACCAATCCACCACAGGGCAGATCAGCCCTTCACCCGCTCGCCGCTTGGCCTTGGCGGACTCCGGCATCAACGAATAGACGTAACTGGAGAACGTGTTGCGGTGGTACGGCCGGAACTTCCCACCCCGGCCCGTGAAGAACAGCCATCCCTCCCAGGCGCCGGACACGCGGCGCTGCACGATCTCCAGCGCCTCACCGAACAGCGGAACGCGGTGGTCCACAGTGTCTGCATCCCGTTCCATCTTGAGCAGGTGGGCGGGGAACGTGATCCACCAGCCATCCTCCTCCTGCGACACGTACTCAGTGCGCAAGGCAAAAATCTCAACACCCCGCATGCCGGTGTAGAGGTAAAGCAGCAGCCCATCCAACGCGCTCTGCGACATATTGGCCCGGGCCCATGGAAGGAGCTTGCGCAGCTCCGCCTGAGACAGCACCCGGCGCCGAAACCCCACATGCTCCCCCCCGACGATTTTCCCCTTTGAACGCAGTTGGCCCTTGAGAAGGCTACGCCACCAGTTCGGCGCCGCGCCATCGATCTTCCCTGCATCGAGCCCCCAATCCCACGCCTGCCCCAGCAGTGCCCGTAGCTTCTTGGCTGCCGCAGGAAGGTCTCGCCGCTTGTCGAGCACGTCGTAGGCTTGGGCGCGGGTCACGTCACGCGGCGCTGTCCTCGCAAGCTCCGGCTCCTCATCCAGCATTCGCTCCAAAGCGCTCCAAGCCCGGGCCGCGCCCTCGGCTTGACGCAGCCCCGCCAGGTGATCGCGGAAGCCTTCCAGCAGCGCACGCACGGTTGTCGCCACTGCTGGGCCGTTCTTGGCCATGGTTGCTTGGCGACGCGCTGCAACTGGATCAACTCCAGCACTGCGGCCATCGCGCTTTTCTCCCCAAGCCGAAACGGCTTCAGCCAGCGACATCTCCGGCCAATGGCCGAGCCTGACCTGCTTCATGAGGCCAGCAGAATCCTTGTAGCGATAGGTCCAGGTCTTGCGCGATTGGGACGCGACCAATCGCAATCCATCACACCCCTGGACTAGCAGATGCGAGCCTGGCTGAAGCTGCTTTGCGGACCGTGAATCGAATAGCACTAGAATCCCCCCAGAGTCATGGCGTAGGTTTGATTGCCAAAGGCGTAGGGAGCAAAAACCTACGCCAAAACCTACGCCAAAGTCCTAAGTGTAGATAGATTTCGTTGGATGCTAAGTTGAAGTTTTGCGGCAAGAACGGCGCAAGATTTCGAAGAAAAACAAGCACTTAGCGAAGAAATCCGTGCTTTGACAATGACTTAGCCAAAGCGGGCGTCGTTCAATGGCAGGACCTGAGCTTCCCAAGCTCATGATGAGGGTTCGATTCCCTTCGCCCGCTCCAGATTTCCTGGAGCAAAGTCCATCAGTCCCGGATACACATCCGCCACTGATATCCCCACGGACCGCCTTCCGCGCGGGCCCGATCTCTCCCGCCTCCGACCTCTCCCCCGCTTTTCTCCGCGACATTTTTTCGCTCCCCCGCGACGGATCTGTGCTGCCCGCGCGTTGAACGCAATAAGGCCGCCTGATGTGGCCGATGCAGGAGTCTTTCATGTCCTCATTGCGTTTGACTGTTCGCCGCGCCGTCCGTCCGCTTGCGCTGGCGCTTGCCGCCGGCAGCCTGGCCGCGCTGGCCGGCTGCGTGGTAGCGCCTGTTGCGCCCGTGGCGCCCGGCCCCTATGCGGTGCCGCCGGGCGTCGCCTATGTGGCGCCTGCCTATCCGATGCCCAGCGTCGGCTTCGTATGGCAATACCACCCGCGCTACGGCTGGGGCTGGCACCATCCGGTCTACGGCTGGCATCGCGGCTGGCGTTGAGCCGCGCGACACTGGCTGACCCCGCCACTACACCGATGCCCTTTGGCTGAAATCGATGACCCGGATGCCGACCTGCTGGCGAGACTGGCCCGCGGTGAGCCGCAGGCCGCCCGCGAACTGGTGGAGCGCAAGCTGCCACGCATGCTGGGTCTGGCCCAGCGCCTGCTGGGCAACCGGGCCGAGGCTGAAGAGGTGGCGCAGGAAGGCCTGGTGCGCGCCTGGCAGCAGGTGGGCCACTGGCGGCCGGGCCAGGCCCGCTTTGACACCTGGCTGCATGAGGTGGTGCTCAACCTGTGCCGCGACCGGCTCCGCCGGCGCGCGGTGCGGCGCGAAGAAGCGCTGGACGAGCACGCCGAAGCCGCCGCCTTCTCCGACCCCGGCCCCACACCGGAGCAGCAGCTGGACCACGCGCAGCACAGCGCCCGGGTCGCCGCTGCCCTGGATGCACTGCCGCCGCGCCAGCGCGAGGCGCTGGTGCTGCATTACTACCAGGCGCTGCCCCAGGCCGAGGCGGCAGCACTCATGGGCGTCTCCGTGGATGCCCTGGAAAGCCTGCTGGCCCGTGCGCGGCGCAGCTTGCGCGCCCGCCTGCAGGACGCAAGCACGAGCACGAGCACGAGCGCAATCGCTGCACCCGCAGACCCTGGAGGATCACCGCCATGACGCCAGATCGCTTTGAACAATTGGCCGACGCCTGGGGCGCCGACCTGCGGCGCTGGCCGGCACAGGAGCAGGCTGCGGCACGCGCGTTGATGGAACAGCCGGCCTTTGCGCCTGCGGCCCGGGCCTTGCTCGCCCGTGCAAATGAACTCGACACGCTGCTGGGCAGCCATGCCGTCGCGCCCCCCAGCGCAGCGCTGGCAAGCGCAGTGCTGGCCGGCTTGCAAGCGCGCCCAGGCATGGCGACTGCGCCAGGCCAACCATCGCCGCATGCATGGCCGCAGCCCCGTGGTACTGCGCCCGCACGGCCGGTGCGCGCCAGCGGCCGCAAGCCGTGGCATGGCTGGTGGTCCGGCGCCAGCATCGCCGGTGCGGGCCTGGCCGGTGTGGCCGCAGGCGCCCTGGCCGTGGCCTTGCTGATAGGCACGGTCTTGCCCACGACCCGGCCGGCACAGTCCGAAGGCGGCTGGTGGCCCGGCACCGCCTTCGACACGGGCAGCGCCTTGGTGGAAGGAAGCGAGGAATGACGATGAACGAATCCCCCATCGGCGATGCCCCCCGCACGACGCACCTGCGCCGCTGGCTGTGGGCCTCTGCCCTGCTGAATCTGTTTCTGGTGGGCGGCATTGCCGGTGGCACCTGGCGCTGGTGGGCACACCAGGCCGAGGCCAGGTCGGTAGCCACGTCCACGCAGACAGGAACGCCCACCGGAGCACAGACAGGCAGCCCCCCAGCCACTGCGCGCGGACTGCGCTTTGCCGCAGACGGCCTGCCGCCCGAGCGGCGCCAGGCCTTCCGCACAGGACTGCGTGAAGTGCGGCGCGAGGCTGCTGCGCTGACCCAAGGCAGCCGCGAAGGCCGCGCCGAGGTGGTTCGACTGCTGGCTGCGCCGCAGTTCGATCGCGCTGCCGTCGAGGCTGCATTGGCACGCACCCGGGCCGCCGACACGGCGGTGCGCGAGCGCGTGGAAGCGCACGTGGTCGACTTCGCGGCACAGCTCACGCCGGCCGAGCGACAGACACTGGTGCAGGGGCTGGCAGCGCAGCAAGGCCCCTTCCATGTGCCCGCATCCCCGGCCAGGCGCTGAGGAGCACAGGACGCGCCTGCCACGCCCGCCACGCCCGCGATTTTTCGAGGTGAAGCCATGAATTCTGCCGCCATCGCCCTGAACCGCTTCGGCCTGGGTGCCCGCCCTGACGACGCACTGCCCGCCGACCCGCAGCGCTGGCTGCTGGACCAGTTCGCGCGCTACCAGCCACAGCCCCCTGCCTGGGCCGGTCACGCGGACACGGACGCGCTGCTGTCCGACTACCAGTCCCGGCAGCGCGAGCTGCGCAGCCTGCCTGAAGACCAGCGCGCCGCCGCCCGCCAGCAGTTGCGCCGTGGCGCACGCAACGGCTACCTGGACGCAGTGAACGCGCGCCTGGCCAGCGCCATCGACACACCCGCGCCGTTTGTGGAACGCCTGGTGCATTTCTGGTCGAACCACTTCGCGGTCTCGGTGGAAAAGCCCGTGGTGCTCGACCTGGCCGGCGCCTACGAAGCCGAGGCCATACGCCCGCACGTGCTGGGCCGCTTCGAGGACCTGCTGCTTGCCGCCGTGCGCCACCCGGCCATGCTGGTCTATCTGGACCAGGCCCAGTCGGTGGGACCCGCCAGCCCCGCTGCACAGCGCGCCGCCCGGCGCAACCCGGACAAGACACGCGGCCTGAACGAAAACCTGGCGCGGGAAATCATGGAGCTGCACACCCTGGGCGTGCGCAGCGGCTACACCCAGCAGGACGTGACCGAGTTCGCCCGCGCGCTCACTGGCTGGAGCCTGGGCAATGACGCAGGCAGCCCGGCCGCCAGCGCCGGCTTCCAGTACCGACCGGCATTGCACGAGCCCGGACCGCGCCGCCTGCTGGGCCGCAGCTATGCCGCAGGCGGGCAGGAGCAGGCGCTGGCCAT
Source organism: Delftia sp. GW456-R20 (assembly GCF_001622915.1). NCBI lineage: Bacteria > Pseudomonadati > Pseudomonadota > Betaproteobacteria > Burkholderiales > Comamonadaceae > Delftia > Delftia sp. GW456-R20. The sequence goes on from NZ_LWCN01000003.1 coordinate 182,473, forward strand.
CCTGCGCGACCTGGCGGCCTCCCCCGCTACCGCGCTTCATGTCGCGACCAAGCTGGCACGGCACTTCGTCGCCGACGATCCGCCGCCCGCGCTGGTGCAGCGCCTTGTGGCCGCCTACCAGCGCAGCGGCGGGGACCTGCCAGCCGTCTACCGCGCGCTGATCGATTCGCCAGAACCCTGGGCCGCGCCAGCCACGAAGTTCAAGACACCCTGGGAATGGGCCGTCTCTTCCATGCGCGCACTGGGCCGGCGCGAGTTGAAGGGTGCTCAGGCCGCCGGCCTGCTCAACCAGCTCGGCCAGCCGGTGTGGCGCCCCGGCTCGCCGGCCGGTTACGACGACATCGCCGCCAGTTGGGCTGCGCCCGATGCGCTGGTGCGCCGTGTCGAGCTGGCGCAGCGGCTCGCAGCCCAGGCCGGCAACAGCGTCGATGCGCGCGCGCTGGCCCCCCGATTGCTGCCCGGCGATGCACTGGGCGCGGGCACGGCCGAGGCCATTGCCCGATCCGAAAGCGGCAGCGGTGCACTCGCGCTGCTGCTGGTCTCGCCCGACTTCCTGCGCAGGTGAACACCATGACCACGATCCATACGACCGCCACGAACATCGCGACCAGCACGATGGCCAGGCGCAATCGCCGACATTTCCTGGGCCTGCTGGCCGCAGGCACCGGACTGGCACTGGCCGCGCCCCACCTGGCGCTGGCGCGTGCAGCCACCGAGCGCCGCTTCGTGTTCATCATCCAGCGCGGCGCGGCCGACGGGCTGGAGACCCTGATTCCCTATGCCGACCCCGGCTACGCCCGGCTGCGCGGCGCCATCGCCGTGGACACGGTGGCGGCCACGCGGCTGGACGGCATGTTCGCGCTGCATCCCTCATTGGCCGAGACCGGCAGGCTCTACGCCCAGGGCCAGGCGCTGTTCGTGCACGCGGTCGCATCGCCCTACAGCGACCGCTCGCATTTCGACGGCCAGAACGTGCTGGAAACCGGAGGCAGCGCGCCCTACCAGGTCAAGGACGGCTGGCTCAACCGCCTGGTCGCCCAGTTGCCGCACCGGGAAGAGGCCATTGCCTTCGCGCCCACCGTGCCCATGGCGCTGCGCGGGCCGGCGCAAGTGGCCTCCTACGCGCCTTCCTCCCTGCCCCAGGCCAGTGACGACCTGCTGCTGCGCGTGGCCAGGCTCTACGAGGGAGATGCGCAGCTGCATGCTCTCTGGACTTCCGCCATGGACACGCGCGGCGTGGCCATGGACAGTGGCAACAACCGGCCGCGCCTGGATGGCGCCAGCCTGGGCAAGCTGGCAGCCGGCTTTCTTGCCCGCCAGGACGGGCCGCGCATCGCCATGATCGAAACCGGCGGCTGGGACACGCACAGTGCACAAAACAACCGGCTGGCAGCCCAGCTCAAGAACCTCGATGCACTGATTGCGGCGCTGCATGACGGCCTCGGCGATGCCTGGTCGCAGACCGTGGTGCTGGTGGCCACCGAGTTCGGCCGCACGGCTGCGGCCAACGGCACCGGCGGCACCGACCACGGAACAGGCGCCGTCGCCATGCTGATGGGCGGCGCGGTTCAGGGCGGCCGCGTGCTGGCCGACTGGCCTGGCCTGCAGCCCGGCCAGCTATTGGAGAACCGGGACCTGAAACCGACCACCAGCGTCGATGCGCTGATTGCCTCGGCAGCCGGCGAGTGCTTCGGCATCGACCCGCAGCGGCTGGCGCGCGACCTGTTCCCTCAAGGCCATGCCCTGCCAGGCGGTGCCCCGGCGCGGTCGCTGCCGCCATTGCTGAGAACCTGAACGCGGGCCGCGCGCCAACATGAAAAAGGGCCGGCGCCTCAAGGCGGCCGGCCCTTGTGTCATGTGCGCAAGATCTGGCGAGATCTGAGCGGCGGCCGCGCAGTGGCCGCTCAGTGCCTGCTCAGTGGCCGATCTCACGGCTGACCTGGTTCTCCTGCTGGTTCAGCACATGCTGCTCGCTGCGCGTGATATGACCGCCGTTCTGGCTGGCCATGAGGCGTTCTTCCTGGCGGATCCTGTGGTCCTGCTGGTGCAGCGCAGCCGCCTGACCATGGCTGATCTCGCCCTTGCGCACTTCGTTGTGGATGCGGCGGTCCTGGTTGGCCAGGCGGCCGTTGACCTCGGCACGGCGCGGATGGGCCTGGTCCCAGGTGGCGGCGGATGCGGCGCTGCCGAGGCCGGCCAACGAAGCAATGGCAATGACGAGCATGAAGGCTTTGCGCAGGGACATGGTGTTTCTCCTTGAAAGGATGTGGACGGACGTTGCTTGCAGAAAGCCGATGTCGGCTTGCCACATCACTTCAACGCACGGCCAAGGCCAATCCGTCGCGGATCAAGCAAGTCCATCGTCCATCCGGGGCCGTGCACGCTACATTGGCAAGCACCGTATCCGTCCCACCTCACCAGGCAGCATGCAGCACACCCTCTCTTGCGAGAACACCACCGAAGACATCCAGTTGAGCGCAGTGCGTGTGCGGGGCATGAGCGTCTGCGATGGCATCGCACGCATGCACATGGATCTCGAAGCCCGGGGCTCGCCCGATGCACTGGACGTGATGCACCACTTCTTCAATTACTTCTGGCTCAACGACCTGGACCTGCCCTATCTCGCCGAGCTTCTGGATCTGCGCAATCCTCAGGTGCGCGCCGTCAGCCTGCGTGAGGACGGCTGGGCGCAGATGGAGCCGGACCAGCGCCAGGTGCGCATCTGCAGTACCTACGGCGACTCACCCTGTGCGCTGATCGCCTGGGAAGAGTTCAGCGCGGCCATGCAGCTCAAGCACCGCTTTCTTGGTCTGATGCGGCGGTATGAGGGGCAGGGCATCCCTCGCTACAGCGTGTCGGAAGGCTTCAAAGTTAGGCTGCATGCGCCCGTCCGTGCATAGCGCCAGTGACAGGAAGGGAGACCATGGACGCAGAAATTTTCCGACATGACGCAAGCGTCAAAAGGCTTCGCGAGCTGGTCACGCAAAACACCCTGCGTGACCGCGTAACCGAATTGTTCATTGCTAGCCTTGCAACGGGTGTCCGCCGTGCAATGACACCCGTCATGGCGTACTACTCAGCCTCCCAGCTTCCTGCCCATGACTGGGAGCGATTCGACTATGCCGCTCACAACCGCTACTACGCAGAGGAAACGGAGGTACCCTGCGCCGTCTGCGGCATCCTGCATACCGACAAGATCGGCCGCAACGATCAGATCAGCGATTTCGCCAACGCCGGCCGCTGCGCCACAGAGCCAAGTCACAGCCATCTGATCGATCTTGAAGATGTGACGAATATCCGCCTCGAATATCAGCCAGCACAGACACAAGTGCTCAGATTGCTGCTCACGACCATTGACTCCATTGATCCCACGACGTCAACGACCGAGCTGCTCAAGCAAATTTCGCAAGCCAAGATATTGAGAGGAAGCAACAATGCATCCCGGCTGTGGTGTCTGAGAATTCTGGCGGAGTTGGGTGTCATCACCAACGCGTCCATCCCCGGTTACACGGGCGCATTTCATTTCCACGGCTTCCTGCAACGCATCAAGATGCAAGAGGATGCGTTCTCAGGCATGTCGCATCGGGCCGATCCTGTCTGGCCTTTGTCTGCAGGTCGCGGAACGCCGCCGGTAAACTGGGCGCTCGCCGACCAGCTATTTCCGCAGTTGAACAGGCACTGACCTTGGCTGCGGCCAAAGATCCTTGCGCGACTGCGGATTCTGAAAGCAACTTTGGCCCGGGTCAGCAGAAGTTCGAATCGCCGGGTGCGTTCTACTGCGTATCCGCCCCATCATCTGCCGCATCATCCCCCTCGGGCCCTACCCACCAGGCCCAGCTTTCTTCCTCGCCGGGCACGGGCAGTTCGCGGGTCTGCACTGCGTCGATACGGCGCCCGGCGCCACCGGCTTGCCATGCGTTGAGCAAGGCATCGACGGCGGCGCGGTCCACTGCGGCGATGCCCAGGTTGCGATCGGTCTGCCAGGACGGTTCGCCCTCGGGTGGCGAAGCTTCTTCGACATGCTGGTGGGGCGTGCCGTAGCTGCAGCGCATGCAGTAGTGGCGGATGCTGGCCGTCCAGTCCTCGGCATAGCCGATGCCCGGGGCTTCGGTACCCAGCAATTCCTGCAAGTCCTGCGCATTGGCGCAGGTGATGAAGACCACGAAGGTCTGGAATGCCGAGGGCTCCAGCCGCTGCAGCTCGTTGAAGACCGGCACTTCGCGCTGGCCGTTGAACCGCTGACCGGTGGAGGCGCCGTCGTGCAGCACGATGTCGCCGAAACGATGGCCGCTTTCGGGCAGCGGCACGTTGAGCAACTGGGCGCGCACGGGGTCGATGCGGCGCATGAACACGGTCTCGCCGCCCTGCCAGGGGTGCAGGCGCACCACGGCCACGCCGTAGTCACCCTCGATGGGGCCCTGCTCGCCGGGCGCCTGGATGCCGCAGGCCTTCCACAGCCTGCGCGCCGTGGTCCAGTCGGACAGCGCCGTGGCCGCGATGGCGCCATTCCAGAGGCTGGCTTCATCGTCTTCGCCGGCCAGTGCAATGGCGCGCAGGTTGTGCTCCAGCGATGGCTGCCAATCGCGCTGGTACTTGCGCGCCAGGCCCAGCATGTAGTGGTAGTGGCGGTTGTCCGGCATGTGGGCTGCCAGCGCCTCGAAGGCCTGGGCGGCCTCGGCCAGCGCGCCGCGTTCCATGTCGGCATAGGCCTGGTCGTGCAGGGCTTCGAATTCGTCGGGTGTGGAGGAGGTCACGGTGCTGCGATGGGGCAATGCTGGACAGTGCTAGGCGGCTATCGCACGCCGGGCGACGAGCTGCCCATGTCGACTTTCAGGTCCGGGAAGGAACTGACCATCTGGACCTTGAAGTCGGGGAAGGAGGTGACGATCTTCCACTCCCCGCAACTGTCTGCAAAGGAGTCCACCACCTTGACCTTGAGGTCCGGGAAAGAGCTGGTGGCCTGGACCTTGATGTCGGGAAAGGAGTGCACGATCTGGACCTTGCCGTAGAGACGGATGCCTTTGTAGGTGCAGTTTTTCTTGTCGAAGTCTGCGGCGTGAACGAAGGCCGGCAGTGCGAGACAGGCGAGGACAAGGCTGAAACGCGGCAGAAGTGGCATATGCGACAAGGGAGTGGGTCTTGAGAAACAAGCCAGGCCATGGCTTGCGGCCGCCCGCATACTAGCAGGCCGACCCACCCCTGCGAATGACGTCCCGCACATGCCGTCCATCCGTCCTCTGCGCTCCCTGCTTTTGCTGTTTCTGGCGATCTCGGTCGAGGCGCTGGCGCAAGCGCCAGCTCCCGAACCTGTCACCGCGGCTGCGTCTGCCACTGCATCCGCCGATGCTTCCGCCGCTGCTTCCGTTTGCAGGCACCGGGCCGACACCGCCTGCCTGCAATCCTTCAACCTGCCGGGCGACGCGGGGCGCATGCGCTACTACGCATCGCAGGCGCCGGGGGCCAGCAACGGCGCCATGCCCCGGTCCGCGCTGGTGGTGATGCACGGGCATCCGCGCGATGCCAACCGCAGCTTCGAGGCCGGCCTGCGGGCCGCCGAAGGCGCGCAGCGGCTGCAGGACACCCTGGTCATCGCCCCGCTGTACCAGGTGCCCGAGGAACAGGCTGCGCATTGCCACAGCCGTGGCGTGCCCGCAGCCGGGAGCGCAGACGCGGCATGGACCTGCGCGGGCTGGCTGGCCGGCGAGCCCTCGCTGGGGCCGCATCCGATAGGTTCTTTCGCCGCGCTGGATGCGCTGGTGGCCGAGCTCGTGCAGCGCTGGCCCGGCCTGCGCAGCGTGACCCTGGCGGGGTTTTCGGCAGGGGCGCAGATGCTGCAGCACAGCGTGGCCTTTGCTGCCGATGCGCCGGGCACAGTCACCTTGCGCTACGTGATCGCCGACCCGGGTACCTGGCTGTATTTCGATCCCGTGCGGCCACAGCCGCAGATGGCCGGGCAGAGCACCGACTGGACAGCCTGCGGCACAGGCGCGGCGTTTCCGGGGGCGTGCAGCTTTGTCTTCCAGGTGCCGCCCGCCGCCAGCGCCTGCCCGGGCCATGACCGCTGGAAGTACGGCCTGCAGGACCTGCCCGGCCACCTGGGGCGCGATGCGGCTGCCGCACGGGCCCGCTATGCGGCCGCGCAGATCGACTACCTGGAAGGCGCCCTGGACAGCAGCGCGGACAAGGGGGCGTTCTATCCCATCCTCGACAAGTCCTGCGCCGCCATGCTGCAAGGCCCGTTCCGGCTGCAGCGAGGCCACGCCTTCGCGGCCTACGAGCGCGAGCTGCTGGCGCCGCAGCGGCCACGCCGCTTCGTCGTGGTGCCGGACTGCGCCCATGATGTGGCTTGCGTGCTGCCATCCCTGGCGGCCCGGCCCCTGCTGTTTCCACCAGCGCCCTGACCCTGCAACGGAGTGCCCCCATGACCCTCACCACCGAACAAAAGCGCGCCACCTTCCACGCCCTGCACCGCCAGGGCTGCTTTGTGCTGCCCAACCCCTGGGATGCGGGCAGCGCCCGCATGCTGCAGGGCCTGGGCTTCAAGGCGCTGGCCAGCACCAGCTCGGGCCATGCCTGGTCGCTGGGCCAGCCCGATGGCGCCATCTCCCGCGAGATGACGCTGGAGCATCTGCGCAGCCTGGTCGCGGCCACCGATCTGCCCGTGAATGCGGACTTTGAAAGCGGCTTCGGCCTGGGTCCGCAGGAGGTCGCCGAAAGCGTGCGCATGGCCGTGGACACCGGCGTGGCGGGCCTGTCCATCGAAGACTCGTCGGGCGATGCAGCCAACCCCTTGCGCAGCATCGAGGAAGCCGTGGCCCGGCTGCGCGCCGCCCGTGCCGCCATCGACGAGGCCGGTGGCGGCACCTTGCTGGTCGGGCGTGCGGAGAATTTCTTCGTGGGCCGGCCCGATCTGGACGACACCATTGCCCGGCTCAAGGCCTATGCCGAGGCCGGCGCGGACTGCCTGTACGCACCCGGCATCCGCAGCGCCGAGCAGATCCGTGCCGTGGTGGCGGCCGTGGCGCCCAAGCCGGTGAATCTGCTGATCGGAGGGGCCAGCGAATGGAGCCTGCAGGATGCCGAGGCCATGGGCGTGCGCCGCATCAGCGTGGGCGGCGCACTGGCGCGCGCAGCCTGGGGCGGCTTTCTGCATGCGGCGCGCTCCATTGCCGAGACGGGGCGCTTCGACGCGTTCGCCCAGGCCACGCCGGGCGCCGAACTCAATGGCTTTTTTCAGGGCAAGGACTGATCCGCACCGGCCTGCAGCCGCTGCGCGGTCGTGACCCAGACCGCGATATCGAGCAGCGCGGCCGCGCGCTCCGCCGGCGGCAGCTGCGGGTCCAGCACGCCGTCCATCTGCCTTGCCAGGGCGCCCCAGCCCAGCAGCGCGCCCTCTTCGGCCCAGGCGCGGCCGGCGGCCAGCAGCGGCATGCCTGCCCCCGCCAGGCCTGCGGCCTGCATGTCGGCCAGCCAGGCCTGGCCTTGTGCCAGCCAATGGCGCAGCGGTGCGGTGGTGCTCTCGTTGCTTGCTTTGCTTGAATTGCTCATGGAGCCTTCTCCACACTGACTTCGGCAAGCGGCGCCGGCCAGGCCGTGCTGGGATGGTGCCAGTCCGCGCTGTCCTGCCAGCGCACGGAAGCCACGGCAATCTGCAGCTGCCCTGCCGCGATCTCCACGCGACCAAAGACTTCCTGCAGCACCCGGCCGCGCGCCAGTTCCCTGCGCAATGCCTCACCCGCCCTGCCCTGCATGCCGTGCAGATCGCCCACCAGGGACAGGGAAGGCCCTGGCACCGGCGACTGCAATGCAATCGTCCAGCGCTGCAGCAGCTCGTCACGCTGCGCCAGGCCGCTGCCGGCCACCTGCAGCCGTGCCCAAAGGGGCGGCTGCTGGCGCCAGGGGTCGGCATGCAGCTCCTGCAGATGGCGCTGCAGCAGGGCCTGGGGATCGTCGTCCACCGGCAGCGGGCTGGTTGCCTGGGTCGGCAGCTGGCCGGTCGCCCGGGCCGGTGCCAGCCGCGTGGCGTCGCGCGCCGACAGGCGGCCATCGTCGCTGGCCCAGCCGTCCAGCAGCACATGGGGGCCTTGCAGCAGCTGCCTTGCGGTGAGGCCGCCCAGGGTTTCCGAGTCCAGCGCCCCGGCCGGTTCCCACTCCGGGTCGAAGCCTTCGGCGCGCGATGCGGACCAGGTCAGATACCGACCGCTGGCCGCGTCCTGCAAATGCACGGAAAACCCGCGCTGCCCGCCGCGCGCATGCCATAGCTCGGCTGCCACGGCGTGCAGGCAAAGGCCTTGCACGCGCCGGTAGCTGCGCCTGTGCACGCCCGCCAGTTCGCTCAGGGGCCGTGGCATGGGCTGTTGCGCCAGGCCGCGCAGCAGCATCCACAGCGCGGCCAGCAAGGGCGCCACGCGTTCGGCTGCACCGGCACGCCCTGCGCGCTCGTCACGCAAGGCGCGTACCAGCAGGTTGAGCACGCTGGCAGGGCGCGGCAGGTCGGCCTGGCGCAGTTCGGTGGCCAGCGCTTCACCCTGGTCGAGGAAGGCAGGGCTCATGCCTGCACGGCCCTGCAGCACCCAGCCGGTCAGCCATTGGCGCGCCTGGGCCAGCCGCTGCAGTGCGCCGGCTTCCAGCGCATGCGCCGGCAGCTCCGGCATGGGTGCGCCCGCCAGGCGCCTGGCCTGCAATGCCACCAGGGCGCGGTGGGCGCAGGCCGCTGCCTTGCAGCTGCAACTGGCCGCCGCCAGGCCACCGGCACGCGGCAGGCGCACGGTGACTTCGTCGGGGTTGGACAGTTCGCCGATCAGGGTGGCCGGGGCCTCTTCCAGCACTGCCTCGAAGCCCTGGGCCATCCAGCGCAGGGCCTTTCGTTGGGCGGCCATTCCAAAGGCCTGGGCCACGGCGCCGGCATCGCCGTCGAGCCACGGAGCAGCGGGCGCCTGGGCCATGCCATCGGCCGGGGTCTCGTGGGCCAGCCGCGCCCGCAGGCCCAGCAGCAAGGCGCACAGATGGTGGCAGGGGCCAAAGGCGGGGCAGCTGCATTGCAGCGTGGCAAAGCCCGCGCCGGCCAGGGTCTGGACATGGCCTTCGATGCCGGCGCGTGCCTGGTTGGCCGCCAGTTCCCACTGCCCTGCATCCACCGCGGCCAGGGCCTTGGCCCCGCGCTTGAGCAGGCCCTTGTTGGCCCAGTCGGCAATGGCGTCATCGTCCAGGGTGCGCAGCCATTCCTGCATCATGAGGGCCGACTTCCCTGCATGGCCCGGGCCAGCCAATCCACCAGATGGTCGGGCGTCATGGCGGCAACCTGGGCGCCGCGCGCCACCAGTTGCGCGGCCAGGTCGCGGTCATAGTCGGGGTGGGCGCGGCGGTCCAGCGCAGCCAGCACCAGCACGCGGGCACCACTGGCAACCAGCCGCTCTGTCTCGGCGATGACACGGGCCTCGTCATGGCCTTCGTACAGGTCGGTGATCAGCACGATCACGCTGCGGCGCGGCGCGGCAAGCTGCCCGGCCACATGCGCCAGTGCCGCGCCGATGTTGGTGCCCCCGCCCAGTTGCGCGCCCAGCAGCAGCTCTTCGGGCGCATGCAGCTGGCCGGTGACATCGGCCACCGCATCGGAGAACAGCAGCACATGGGTGCGCAGGGCGCGCACGCGCGCAAAGATGCTGCCCATGACGGCGCTGTGGATGACGGATTCATGCATGGACCCGCTCTGGTCCACCACCAGCCACAGGTCCCAGGTCAGGCGCTGTGCTTCGTTCTCCCTGAAGAACAGGCGCTCCAGCACCAGCACCTGCTCCTCGCTCTGGTAGTGGCGCAGGTTGTGGCGCAGGGTGCGCGGCCAGTCCAGATCGCTCATCTGCCCCTGGCCCCGGCTACTGCGGCGCCTGCGCCGCCCCAGGGCCGAGTGCACGCGCGAGGACAGCCGCGCCTGCAGATCGGCCACCACGCGCGCCACCAGCCGGCGGGCCTCGGCCAGCACCTCGGGGGGCAAGCTGGTGCGCACCGCCATCAAGGCGGCCACCAGTTCGATGCTGGGCGTGGCCTCGGCCAGGACCTGGGGATCACTGAGCAGGCCATGGAGCCCATAGCGCGACAGCGCATCGCGCTGCAGCGTTTCCACGGCGCTGCGCGGGAACAGATCGCGCACCTCGCCCAGCCAGTGCACGGCCTGGGGCTCGGGCACGCCGCTGCCGCCCTGGCGCGCGGACTGCCCGCCCCCGCCCTGCCAGGCGTCGGTGCCTGCACCGTCGGGCTGCTCGCGCAGGCGGTGCTCGCGCTGGTAGAGATAGTCCAGTGCCGCGTCGCGGCGCGCATCGGCGTCATCGAGCGGCTGCGCGGCAGCCAGGGGCTGGGCCGCCTCGGGCCCGAGGATGAGGCGCCAGCGCCGCAGGGTGGCGGCATCGATTGCCTGTTCCTGCATTGGCGGCTCGTGCATTGGCGATTCGTGCATTGGCGGATCTTCCCGGCTCATGACAGTCCCCAGGGTTGCAGCAGCCGGCCCACCTGGGCCGCCAGGGCGCGGCTGTGCGCCAGGGCCTCGTCCGATGGCAGGTGCACCGGGCCCAGCGTGGTTGCGCCGGGTGGCGTGGCCGCGCCCGACAGACCCGCCAGCCGCCCGGCCAGCTGCCGCAGTTCGGCACGGGTCAGCTGGGCAAAGGCCAGCCGCAAGGCGGGCAGGCCGGCCAGGAAGGCGTCTTCCGGCCAGTGCGCAATGCCGTCACTGAGCAGGCGCAGCAGCGGCGGATGGCTGAGCAGCCAGCCCTTGGCCACGCGCAAAAAGCCCTGCAGGTATTCGCCCATGGCTGCGCCATCGACCTGCGCCAGGCCCAGCATGGCGCGCAGTGCGGCATCGGTCTGCGCGATCTGCCAGCGGCCGGCCATGCTCAGAATGCCGGCCGTGGCGCCGCGCACGCGCGCGGGCGTGCTGTCGGCGCCTGCCTCATGCAGGGCGGCACAGGCATCGTGGAACAGGCCGGCGTCGGCCCAGGGCGCGTGGCGGCAGACCATGCCGTGCAGATCGGCCAGGGCATCCAGGGACTGTGCCTGCTGGGATGCATCGCCCTCGCCCAGCCAGGGCAGGCGCAGGCAGGCCTGGGCAAAGCAGCGCCGCAGCAGCGGCAGCAGGCGCGCCAGGCCCACGCCGCCCAGCGCATGGCGGGCCTCGTAGGCCAGGGCCAGGCAGCCCGTGGCGCGGGCCAGGGCCAGCGCGTCGTGGCTGCGCTCCATCCAGGCCTGCACGGTGTCCAGCACCTGCTGGGCAATGCCGTCCAGGCCCATGACCAGCACCTCCAGCACGCGCTGCGCGGGCTCCGTGTGGGCCGTCTGCGCCAGGCGCTCGCGTACCAGGTGCACCGCGGCTTCCTCCAGGCTGGAGCCGTGGCACATGGCCTCGGTCAGGGCCACCGTGGTCTCGACCTGCCAGCCCAGCGTCCAGACCTCGCGCACACGCGCCAGGCCCGTGCCCGCCACGAAGTCCGGCCCGGCCAGGCGCTGCGCATAGGGCACGCCCAGGTAGCACAGGCGGTGCAGCCCCTGCGACAGCCGGCGGTGACGCGCGCTGCGGTAGATGTCCAGCTCCTTACGCACGGGTGCGGCAGGCCGCACGGGCAGGCGGTGGCGCAGGCAGAAGGCCTGCACATCGACCAGCAGCGGGGCGGCCGGCGCGTTGGGTGGCAGCTGGCCGTAGTCGTCGGCGTCCAGCAGCCATTGACCAGTCTGCTGGCCGGTCTGCTGCCCGGTCTGCTGCACCATAGGCTGCGGTCGCAGGGCTTGGGCATGCTCCTTGAACACTGCGCTGTCCAGCGCTTCCAGCAGCTCGGCCCGGCCGCCGCGGCAGGCGCGCAAGGCGGCCAGGCCATGGGCCAGGCGCACGGCCTCTGCCGCATCGGGCAGGCTGGCGGGCATGCCCCGGGCACGCAGGCTGTTCACGGTGCGTGCCGCCATCTCGGGCCAGGCCTGGGCATCGGGTTGCGAAGCGCCCTGCTCCAGCGCCTGCCAAACGCCCTGGTAATAGCCGGGCATGGGCATGCCGGCCGCGTATCCGCTGGCGCGCTCCAGCCGCTGCAGCGTGTATGCAATGAGGTGTATGCCCACATCGATGGCGGGCCTGGCGTCCGCAGGCCGGGCGGGGGCCGAGAGGCCGGCAACGATGCCGGGCACATGGAAGCCGCCGCAGACCACCAGGCAGCGCCCGCCTTCGGCCAGGGCCGCGCTGACCTGGGCGGCCATGTGGGCCTCGCGCGCCACGTCCTCGGCATCCATGCCGCTGCCACCCGCGCCCTGCTCGCGCTCGCGCAGCAGCTGGCTGAAGGCCAGCACGCCGGCAAAGTACGCCTGGGGCGAGGCGTCCTCGTTGCCTGATTCGTAATGCCGGTCCCACCATTCGTCGAAGTCGCGGCAGCCGCTGGCCTGGATGAGGCCGGCCAGCACATCGGGCGCGCGCCGCGCGGGCTCGTCGGCCAGCAGGGGTTCGGGCGCACAGGCGAAGTAGTCCAGCTGCGCGGCCTGCGCCAGCCTGTCGGCATAGGGCAGGTCGATGAAGCGCACGGCGCTGCGCAGCCGCGCCGCCTCGCGCAGGGCCACCCATTCGGGCGAGAAGGCGGCAAAGGGCACGTAGCAACGGCAGCGCCAGTCTTGCTCGGCCGCGCCGGGCCCGGCCATGGCCGCATGCAGGTAGGCGGCCAGCGGGGGACGCGCCTGGGCGTGTTGCAGCGCGGGCAGCAGGGCATCGAGCTCGCCCGGGCCTTCGATCAGCACGTGGGTGGGCTTGAACTCGCGCATCAGCGCGCGCAGGTGGTGGGCGCAGCGCGGGCTGTGGTGGCGCACGGGCACCAGGCGCAGCTGCGGCAGCGGCGCCAGCCACGCGGCAGCGTCAGTGCTCACGGCCGCCTGCGACAAAGTCCTGCCACTGCGGCTGCCCTGCGCGCTGGCGTGCCACCACGCGCAGGTATTCGGCGAAACGGCGCCGGTCCTCGTCGTCGTCCTTGATCACCGTGCCCAGCAGGTGGCGCGCCAGGTGGGCGGGTCCCACCTGCTCCTGCCCGAAGTACCAGCACTGGCAGGCGGCGTTGAAGGCCACGTCGATGGCCTCGGCCGTGGACAGCACGGTGCCCGGCCGCTCCACGGCCGTGCCCTCCACGCTGCCGCTGCGCAGCTCCTGGAAGGCCGTGGCCAGCAGGGCCAGCACATCGGGCGCGACGGTGGTGCCGATGCGCTGCTGCGCCAGTGCGCGGTCCACCTCCTGCCCTATCAGCGCGGCCTGCGCGGCCACGCCTTCGAGCGGGCGCATGGTCTCGAAGTTGAAGCGGCGCTTGAGCGCGGCCGACATCTCGTTGACGCCGCGATCGCGCAGGTTGGCCGTGGCAATCACATTGAAGCCCGGCCTTGCCAGCAGCCAGGGCTGCTCGTGCTTGAGTTCGGGAATCTGCAGCAGCCGCTCGGAGAGCACGGGCACCATGCAGTCCTGCACCTCGGTGGAGCAGCGCGTGATTTCCTCGAAACGCAGCAGCCGCCCTTCCCCCATGGCGCGGTGCAGCGGGCCGGGCACCAGGGCTTCGGGGCCAGGGCCGTCACGCAGCAGCAGGGCGTAGTTCCAGCCGTAGCGGATCTGCTCCTCCACCACGCCGGCACCGCCCTGCACGGTGAGCTTGCTGTCGCCGCTGATGGCGGCGGCCAGCAGCTCGGACAGCAGGGACTTGGCCGTGCCCGGCTCGCCCACCAGCATCAGTCCGCGCTGGCCGGCCAGGGTGACGATGGCGCGCTCGACCAGGGCATCGTTGCCGTGGATCTTGCGCGCGATGGCCGGCCCGCCGCCGTCATGTTCCGCACCGCCCAGGATGAAGCGCCGCACGGAGCGCGGGCTCAGGCGCCAGCCGTCGGGGCGCGGGCCCTGGTCGGCGGCCTGCAGGGCCGCAAGTTCCTGGGCGTGGGCCATCTCGGCCGGCAGCCGCTGGGCGGCAGGCTCCGGGGTGGCCGCTGCAATGCGTTTGGTGGCCATCAGTCGCTCTCTTTGGTGCTGGCCGATTTGGCGGCGATGGCCGCGAACTGCGCCATCAGCGTGGCCTGCAGTGCGCGCGGCCACTGCTGCGGCTGCAGCCGGGGCCAGCGGCCATCCTCGCCGCGATGGCTGCTGTCATAGACCACGGCATGGGTGATGTCCACGCGGTTGTCCAGGTCCATGAACGGCAGGTAGCGCCCGTGGTGGAGTTCGATGTACAGCTGCGGGCCTGCCAGGTCCAGCTTGTGCTCGTAGATGCCGGGGCCGTCCCCCACGGGGCCGGGGCGGTAGTTCCACTTGGCCAGCAGGCCGGACAGCGCGCCCTGGCGTATCTGCAGCGGGCCGGCAGGGTGCAGGGCATGGTTCTTCCACTGCCCGGCTTCGGGCAGTTGTGCGCCTGCGTTCAGCTGGTCGATCAGCGGCTGCAGCTCGTAGTCGGCCAGGCAGGTGCGCCAGGCCTCAACCTCGCCCGCTGCGGCATCGACCGGATGCCAGAGCAGCACCTGTGCGTCGTCGGGCAGCTCCACGGCATCGTCGGTGGCGTCGAGCAGGGAAAAGTCCTCGGCAATGCGAAAGCTGGCGCCCTGCTCCAGCCGCCAGATCAGGCTGCGGCCCACGATGCGCAGCAGGGGATGCAGCAGGAACAATCTGCGCCAGCGCGGGACGGACCAGCGCTGTCCCGTCATGAAGGCGGTACCCAGGCGCGGCACCTGCTGCTTGGCGATGGCCTTGACGCCAGCGGCAACGGTCTTGAATTCGGCCTGGGCCGCATTCCACTGCAGGCGCAGCGATTCGTCCTTGAGCGCAGGCAGGGTCTTGGAGGCCTTGCCCTTGTCGCCCACCACGCGCAGGCTCAGGTCGCCCTGCAGCTGCAGGCGGTAGCGCTGCGGGCCCACCTCCAGCACCAGGCCTTCGCCGCCCAGGCCGAAATCGGGCGTCAGCTCGTCATACAGCTCGATCAGGCTCAGGCCGCGGCGCTGGGCGGCCGCCTTGAGCGCGTCATGCGTGGCTTCAATCACCAGGTCCTTGAGCTTGCGCGAGCTGGACAGGGTCTGGACCTGGGACAGCGCATACAGCGTGTCCAGCGCACCGAGCTGCTCCACGGCGATGATGGCGCGCAGCTTCTTGCTCCAGCCCCAGGCCTTCACGGCGGCCACCAGGGTCTGCACCAAGCGGTCGTCGACATGGCCGTTGGCCAGGCGCAGCGCCCATCGCGCCTTGGGCTCGCCCTCCAGGGCCACCCAGGCATTGACCAGGTGCAGGGACAGCTGGGCGCGGCTTTCGGCCGGCACATGGGCCAGCAACTGCTCCACCAGCGGCGGCAGCTCTTCCTCGGCCGTGGCCACCAGGTGCAGCACGGTGCGGGCCGCATGCCCGGACAGCGGCGCGAACAGCGCCAGGGTCTCGGGCTGGTCGTAGGCCTTGATGCTGCTGGAAAAGCGCTTGAAGCGCGCCACGCGGGCCTCCAGCGCATCGAGTAGGACACGGCCCTCCTCACCCTGCACCACGGTCAGAGCGCCCGGCACTGGGACGCCCAGGGCCAGCAGCCGGCCCTCGACCATGCTTTCGGAGCCCAGGTCCAGGCCCGTGCGCAGCAGCGCCTGCAGCAGCGGTGCGACCCCGGGATCGGGATGGGCCAGCAGGATGTCGCGGCAGGCCAGCTGCATCGCTTTCTCGCGCCGCTGCAGCCAGGCGTTGGACTCGAAGGCAGCGCCTACGGCCTGCGCATCCAGCCCTTGCATGAAGCGCGCCACCGCTTCGCGCAGCGCCCGCGAGCTGCTGGCCGCCAGCAGTTCGCCCAGCAGGGGCAGCCGGGCATGCAGCATGGACGGGTCCAGCTGCGCCAGCAGCGGGGCCAGGCGCACGGTGGGAATCTCGCGCAGGTAGTCGGGCTGCTCGGCCAGCATCTGGTTGAGCAGGCCGATGAAGGGCTCAATGCGCGACACCTGCAATATGCAGCGCAGCAGATGGGGCAAAAGCTCCGGGTAGCGTGCCTTCCAGATCTGGCGGGCGACCACCGCATCGAAGTGGTACTTGGGCTGCCATCCTTCGATCCAGGCGACGAAGGGCGCGGCATCCTCCCGCACCAGGCGGTCGAATATGGGGATGAAGTAATCAGCCGGCTCGCGGTCCGCCCTGCCCAGCAGCAGGTTGACCAGTTCCAGCCGCCGCTGGGCATCGGCGCCCAGGTCCCAGCGCAGCGCGATCAGGCCCGGGTCTTCGTTGATGGGCTTGTCGTCGAACCAGTCGGGATGGCGGCGGTAGAAGTCGTACCAGGGCGCGCAGCGCTGCGGGTGCGGAACGTCGCTGTGCCGCGTCATGTAGACATCGCGGATGTCGGCATAGAGCGCGCCGCCGCGCTCTGCCAGCTCCATCAGGTCCTGGTCGTCCAGGCTGCCCAGCAGCAGCTTCCAGTCGGTTCTGTCATACCTGGCGCCGGACTGGACGTTCAGCTCTGCGGCCCAGTCCAGCAGCTGCATCACCCGTTCGCGGCTGATGCCCGGGTACCAGAGCCAGCCGAACATGTCCAGGATGCGGATTTCACGGTAGTCGTTGTCGCCGTCCGGCGCAGGTGGACGGGCCAGGCTGGCGCGCGCCATCTGCTCGAACTCGGCCGCAAGCTCGGGGCTGTGGCGTGGAATGTCGCCGTCCAGGCTGCCGTCAATCCTGCGCCCGAAGGGGATGGTCTGCCGCGCGAAGGCCAGCCACAGGTCATGGTCATGGGTCCAGGGCAGATCGAAGTTGCCCAGGGCGCGGATGGGGTTGGAATAGTCGTCGAAGGCCTTGCGCGTGAAGGCGCCCACTTCGTCATGCCGGCCCGCGCGCATGCGGCTGGCCAGCACCTGGACCAGTTCGGCGGGTGGCAGCGAGGCGCTCAGTTCCTCCAACGTGGCCTGGTCGGTGTGTTCTAGGGTCGAAGAGGTCATGGATTCAGGGGTTCTGGAGGGAGTCAAACCTGGGCTGCAGCTGCTGCGGCTGCCGCGCCCGCAGCGCGCGAGGCCAGGGCCTGGAGCATGGCGCACAGCGATGCCTGCAGCGGCAGCGGCCATTCGGCCGGGGGCAGCAGGCGGTCGGCGGCCATGTCGCGCAGGGCAAAGCCTTCGATGTCGATCTCATGGCCGGGCTCGTAGTACGGCATGGCCGCGCTGTGCAGCAGTTCCACGCGCCAGCGCTGCACGGCAAAGTCCCGCAGGTGCAGGTAGATGCCGGGGCCATCGCACACGGGGCCGGCATGAAAGCGCCATGGCCCTGCCAGGCCGTCCAGCGCCTGCTGCGTCAGCCGTATCGGTGCCAGGGGCTGCAGCAGCTCCTGCTGCCACTGGCTGGCCAGCGGCAGGTCGGCGGGCGCATCGACCTGCTCGATCAAGGCCTTGAGGCTGTAGTCGGCCAGGCATTCACGCCACTGCGCACGCTCCTGTTCGGTGGCCTGCGCGGGGTGCCACAGGGCGATGCGGCCCTCGGCCGGCAGTTGCACCGCATCGCTCTGGGCATCGACCAGGGACAGGTCTTCGGCAATGCGCAGGCTGAACGGCTGGCCCGCCGCGGGCTCCACCCGCCAGACCAGGCCCTGTGCCACCACGCGCAGCAGCGGGTGTTCCAGGAAGAGGCGGCGCCAGGTGTCCAGCGGCCAGTGCCGTCCCAGCATCAGGCAGGACTGCAGGCGCGGCGCCTGCTGCTGCAGCACGGCCTTGATGCCCTTGGACAGCGTCTTGAGCCGCGCGTCGGCCGCATCCCACTCCGTGCGCAGGCCCTCGTCGGCCAGGGCCGGCAGGCTGCGCACCAGCTTGCCGGCCGGCGTGCGCAGGCGCAGCGACAGGTCGCCCTGCAGCAGCACGTCATAGGTCTGCGCGCCCACCTGCAATTGCACGCCCCGGCCCAGGTCGAAGTCCGGGGTCAGCTCATCACTGAGGTCGGCCAGCGCCATGCCGCGCCGCGCGGCGGCCTCGGCCAGCACGGCCTGCGCGGCAGCCAGCACGCTGGGCTTGAGCGTCTTGCCGGTGGCCAGGGCCTGCACGCAGGACAGGGCATAGACCGTGTCGAGCCGGCCCAGCTGCTGCAGCGCGACCACAGCGCGCTCCTTGCGCGTCTTGTGCCAGGCCAGGGCGGCCGAGGACAGCACATCGACGATGCGGTCGTCCGCCGCGCCGGGCAGCAGCTTGAGCACCCAGCGCGATTCGGGCGCGCCATCGGCAGCCACCCAGTGCTGGACCAGGGCCAGGGCCAGCCGCGCACGGTTCTCGGCGCCGGCCTGGGCCAGCAGTTGGTGGGCCAGCGCAGGCAGCTCCTGCGGGCTGGTGGCCGCCAGGTGCAGCAGCGCACGCGCGGCCTGGGCCGACAGGGGCGCGAGCAGGTCCAGCAGCGCCGGCTGGTCCAGCGCGGCAATGGCGGGCGACAGGCGCTGCAGGCTGGCGGCCTGGGCTTCAAGCTCTGCCAGGGAGCCGGCACCATCGCTGCCTGCCGGCGCGGCCTCGCCGGCAGGTGGCCTGGCTGCGTCCGCAACCGGGGCTGCGGCACCCAGATCCTTCAGGCGCGCCTGCACCGGGCCTTGCTCGGCCACCTCCAGCAATCCCCCGGACAGCAGTGCCGACAGCAGGCTGCCAGACGCCGGATCAGGATGGGCCACCAGCACATCGCGGTAGGCCAGCACCAGGTTCTTGTTGGGCTTGGCCAGCCAGCCGGCGGCCTGGGGCGCATCCACGGGCAAGGCAGACAGGGCCTGTGCCAGCGCCGCACGCAAGCCCTTGGAGGCACTGCTGGAGGCGGCCTTGCCCAGTTGCGGCAGCAGCCGCTGCAGCGTGTCCACCCGCAGCGCGGGCAGCAGGTGCGTGAGCGGGCCGGCGGCCAGCCGGGCCAGGTCGCCAGGGCGATCGGCCAGCAGGGTCTCGGCCACCGGGGCGTAGCCGGCGCGGTCGGATTCGTGCTTGCAGCCGTCTGCGCAGGCCGGCAATAGCAGCGGCAGCAGGGCCGGCCACCGGGCGTCCCACAGCCGCTGCGCCACGACGGGATTGATCGCCAGGTGGCCCAGTTGCTTGAACCAGGCGACCAGGGGCGCGGCATCGGTCTGCAGCATGCGCTCCACCAGGACACGGTCATGCGGCCAGTCATCGTCCGAAGCAAAGCACAAGGCCTTGAACAGGTCCTGGGCCAGCAGGTCGCGGCGCGCGGCATCGGCCGTCTCCCAGCGCGATGCAATCAGCACGGGCTCGGGCAGGCGCAGCTGGTCAAGCACGGCGGGGAATTGCGCAAAAAAATCCCGCCACAGCGCCCAGCGCTGCCCTGCAGGCCGCGTGCGCTGCAGCGGCAGCTGGCGTTGGACGATGTCGCGGCTGAGCTGGCCGCCGCCGTCCTCGATGGCCATGGCCAGCAGTTCGGGCTCGGGCAGCTGGTGCAGCAGGTGCTGCCAGTGGCAGTAGTACTGCGCGCCGGGCGCAATGCCGGCCTTTGCGCTCAGTTCCCGCGCCCAGCGCAGCAGGCCGGTGATCTCGGCACTGGACATGCCTTCATGGCCCAGCACGCCAAACACCTGCCTGAGCACGAGGTCGTAGCCATCGCGCAGCCTCCAGGGCTGGTGGGTGCGGCTGCCCCAGTCATCCAGCCAGGCGCGGGCCAGTGCCGTCAGCTCCGCGGTCAGCTCGGCACTGCGCCGGGGCACGCCCGAGTTGCCCCCATAGAACTGTCCCAGCGGAAGGCTGATGCGCGCCAGCGCCAGCCACAGCGCGTGGTCGCGCTGCCAGGGCGCATGCTCGCCGGGCAACTGGTGCAGCCGTTCCTGGCACAGACTGCTGCTGTCGCGCAGGAAGTCCGCCACCTCGGCATCGCGCCCCTGGGCCAGGCGCTTTGCCAGTTCGGCGGCAAAGGCCGGCATGCCCTCGCGCCCGGCCGGCGCGGCCGTGTGCAGTTCGTACAAAGCCTGCAGGGGAAGCGCTGCTGTCTCGTTGTTGCTCATGGTCTGTGGAGTCTTGGGTGATGGGCGGTCGGGCGGCCAACGTTTCAAGGGAGCAAAGGTTCACAAAGGCTCAAACAGCCGCCTTGGCCGCCAGGGCCAGCCACTGGCCTTGCAGCGTGGCCAGCAGCGGCTTGGGCAGCCGCGCCGGGTCGGCGCTGGCCCCGTACTCCTTGCTCAGGTCGTGCACGCGCAGGCCTTCCACGGCCACGGGCAGGCCCAGGTCCAGGTAGGGCGGGAAATAGCCGTGCGACAGCTCCAGGCTCAGCTCCAGCGCGGGCAGGCGCCACACATGCTCGTTGATGCTGGGGCCATCGCCCACGGGGCCGGGCCGGTAGCCGAATTTCTTGAGCAGGCCGCCAAGCTGCTCCTGCGCCAGCGTGATCGGCGCGGGCGGCAGCAGCATGCCGTTCTTGAACTGGCCTGGCGCGGGCTGCTCGGCGCAGGCCCCCAGCTGGTCGACCAGGGGCTCCAGCTCATAGTCGGCCATGTAGGCCTGCCAGGCTTCGCGCTCGCCGGGCTGGGCCGTGGCCGGGTGCCAGAGGCTGATGCTGCAGCCAGCCGGCAGGGCCACGGTTTCATCCTCCACATCGACCAGCGAGAAGTCCTCGGCCAGGCGGAAGCTGGTGCGCGCCAGGCCCGGCGCATCCTCTGCGCGCCAGATCAGGCTGCGCCCCACGATGCGCAGCAGCGGGTGGGCCACGAACAGCCGCTGCCAGCGATCCAGCGGCCAGCGCTTGCCGCTGACCAGGGCCGCCAGCATGCGCGGCGACTGCTGCTTGACCACGGTCTTGAGGCTGGTGGTCAGGGTCTTGAGCTGCGCGGTGGCGGCCTCCCATTCGGGCTTGAGCGCCTCGTCCTTGACCGCAGGAATGGTCTTGCTGGCCTTGTTTTTGTCGTTGATGACGCGCAGGCTCAGATCGCCCTGCAGCTCCACGCGGTAGCTCTGCGGCCCGACCGTGACCGTCAGGCCCTGGCCCAGGCCGAAGTCCGGCGTCAGCTCGTCGAAGAGTTCGGGCACGCTCATCTTGCGGCGCGCGGCGGCGGCACGCAGGGCGATGCGCGCCGTGCGCTGCACCTGGTCCTTGAGCGAGCGCGATTCGGAGATCTCCTGCACGCGCAGCAGAGCGTAGAGGCTGTCCACCTCGCCCAGATGCTCCACGGCGGCGGCCGCGCGCTGCAGGCGCGGGCGGTTCCAGGCCTGGACGGCGGCCACCAGCGCATCGACCACGCGGTCATCGGCATGGCCGGGCAGCAGCCTGAGCGCCCAGCGCTGCTTGGGCTCGCCCTCGGAAGCAATCCATTGCTGCACCAGGGCCAGCGCCAGGCGGGCACGGTTGTCGGCCGGAATGCGCGCCAGCAGCTCGCCGGCCAGCGGCGGCAGGCCGCCTTCGGCAATGGCGGACACATGCAGCAGCACGCGGGCCGCGTGTTCGGACAGCGGCGCGCACAGCGCCAGCAGCTCGGGCGTATCGAAGGGCTTGATGGCCGCGCTCAGGCGCTTGATGGAAGCGATCTGGGCTTCCAGATCCACGCCGCCAGCGGCAGACGCTGGCGATGCGGCATCTGCCTGGCTTTCTTCCGATGTCGAGGCGCCCTGCCCTGTCAGGCCCAACTGCTGCAGCCGCTGCTGCACGCTGCTGGCCGAGGCCGCATCCAGCTTGCCGCCGGCCAGCAACTGCGCCAGCAAGGGACCGACAGCGGGGTCGGGGTGGGCCAGCAGCACGTCGCGGCAGGTCAGCAGCAGGTTCTTGGGCGGTTTGTTCAGCCAGCCGGCATCCACCAAGCTGGCCAGCGGAATATGGGCGGCCAGGCCGGCCATGGCGGCGCGCAGGCCCTTGGCGCTGCTGCCGGTGATGATGGCGGTCAGCGCAGGCAGCGCGGCCTTCAGGCTGGCGGTGTCGAGCACGGGCAGCACATTGACCAGATCCTTGACAGGCACCTCGGCCAGATCGGCCGGGCGGCGGGTCACCAGTTCGCGGATCACGCTGCGGTAGCGGCGCAGCTCGTCCTCGCGGTCGCAGCGCTGGGCCATGGCGGGCAGCAGCAGGGGCAGCAAGGCGGCATCGTCGTGCTTCATGACATGCATGGCCAGCGCCAGGCTGATCTGGTAGCGGCCGTTCTCGCGCAGCTGCTTGGCAAAGGGCGCGGGATCCTCGGCCACCAGGCGGTCCAGCAATTGCAATGCACTCGTCCGCTCGGCACGCTGGGAGTAGGTCAATTGGCCGAGCAGCAGCGCGGCCAGTTCCTCTCGCCGGGGCGCGCCGGCACTGGCCCAGCGCTGCCCGATCAGGTCGGGATCATCTATGTAGGATTTGTCGAAGAGCTGGGGATGCTCGGCAAAGAAAGGCAGCCAGTCCTTCCAGCCCTGGCCCTTGGGCTGCCTGGGCTGGCGCTCGTTGCGGTAGTGGTCCAGCACATCGTCGAACAGCTTGCCGCCCACGGCGGCGTAGCGCAGCAGGTCGGCATCGTTCAGCTGGGCGACCAGGGGCTTCCAGGCCGCGTGGTACTCATGGTTGCGGCGGAACCCGGCCTCCTCGCGCAGCGCCAGCGCCCAGTCCAGCGTGGACGTCACCTCGTCATAGGGCATGCCGGGATAGCTGAGCCAGGGCAGCAGGCTGCCGAGCACCAAGCCTATGCCCTTGTACACAGGCAGGTCGGCGCTGCGGGCGTGGGCCAGCCATTGCTCGGCCAGCACGCGCACTTCGGCAGCCACATGTGCATTGGTCAGCTCCTCGCTGCGGCCCGACAGCACATGGCCGCGCGGCACGGTGAGCCGCGCAAAGGCCAGCCAGCGATCGCCGTCACGCGACCAGGGTGCGTCGCTGCCGCTCAGATGCCCCAGGATGTTGAGACAACGCTCCTCGCAGCCGCGCAGGAAGGTGCGTACCTCGTCGGCCCGCCCGTCATGCAGGCGGGCGTCGAGTTCGGCGGCAAAGGCCTCGTCGCTGAGGCTTTCATGCAGCTGGTCATAGAGATCGCTCAGGGAAGCCGCGTGAAGATCGGTAGTGCTCATAAAGATGAGGAGATGAACAATGTGGGCAGCCGCAAACCAGGGCCTGCCGGGATGGAGACGGGGGTGGAGCCTGCACCGGACGGAAGCATAAGTTCTTGATCCATCCGGACAGTCCCTCGGAAAACTCACAGATTCATGCCCTGCGTATGTCGTCAGCTTTGGAAAAATCTGTAGCGCCATCCGCAACGGCCACGCCATTGTTCCCCGGCACGCACGCGGTGCGGGCGCCGATCTTGTCAGGTCGCGGGCACCGCCACTTGACAGGCTGTCAAGCAGGCGACTGCCACCGCTGCGGGCCATGGACTGTACTGGGGACTTTTCGCCCAGGCGTACTGCCCGGCCCTGCCATGCCGCCGATACCATGGACCGCGACATGACCCCAGAGACACCCCATGCCCCTGTCCCAGACGCACAAGCTCTTTGACGACGACGCCTACCTGGACCGCTGCGAAGCCACCGTGACGGCCGTCAGCCCCGAAGGCATCGAGCTCGATGCCACGGTCTGCTATGCCCGCAGCGGCGGCCAGGCCGGCGACACCGGCACGCTGACCCTGGCCGACGGACGCAGCCTGGCGCTGATCGACACCGTCTATGCCGATGACCGGCAGCGCATCCTGCATGTGCTGCAGACCGATGCCCCGCCCCAGGTGGGTGAACGTGTCCAGGTGGTGATTGACTGGGCCAGGCGCCACCGGCTGATGCGCCTGCACACCTGCCTGCACCTGCTGGGCGTGCTGGTGCCTGTGCCCGTGACGGGCTGCAGCATCTCGCCGGACTCGGCACGCCTGGATTTCGACCTGCCCGAGTCCACGCTGGACAAGGCCGATCTGACGGAGCGCCTGAACGCCCTGATCGCCGCCAGCCATGCCGTGAACGTGGACCGCATCACGCCCGAGCAACTGGCTGCACAGCCCGACCTGGTGCGCACCGCAGGCGCCGCGCCCCCAGGCGGCACCTCCACGATCCGCATCATCGACATCCCTGGCCTGGACCGCCAGCCCTGCGGCGGCACGCATGTGCGCAGCACGGCCGAGATAGGCACGGTGGCCGTCACCAAGATCGAGAAGAAAAGCCGCACCAACCGGCGCGTGGTGGTGCAGTTCGCCTGACACCCCCCAGACCTGTTGATGCCAGGCCTCAGGACATCCAGGACCTGGGCGCCACAGGCCCGCTCGCCTCAGGGGGCCCATCGCCTCCCTGCGCCAGCCCCTCGCCCTGGCTACCGGACTTTCGCACCAGTTGCAGGATCTGGTCGAGCTGGTCATGCTCGACGGCGATCGAGTGCAATCTGAACAGCACATAGGGAATGAGGACGCTGGCGCAGGCCATGGCCGCCAGCGCCGCCTGTTGATGGGAGCTGTCGACGAAGAACGCCGTCAGCAGAAAGATGGCGCCGATGATCGAGCCTATGAAAACAAGCAATCTCATACATTCCCTCTATTTTCGGCAATCGTACCCAAATGTGACTGACGTGAGTAGAGGCATGCGAGCTGTGGGGTTGCCCGTCGCCAAAAGACCACGGGCGGCAAAACCGTTTTCCTGCGGCAGCCCGAATGCATGCCCTGCATGCGCGACGCCATACCGCATGCTCCAAGCGCAAGTCTTCGAACTCTTTTGACTTGATTCAAATCAACCTGCCGCCCCCGATCCTGTCTATGCTTGGGGCAGCCATACAAGGCATCCATGGCGACAGACCGTCTGCCGGTCCATGGCCCTCGGATGCCAGCCACCTCACCCGCTTTTCAAGGAGAAAACAATGGCAAAGCAATGGAAGCCCGTCCTCTTGGCCCTCGCAATGACTGCCGTCGCCGCGCCTGTGCTGGCCGCCGACTGCGCCGTCGAGATCGAAGGCAATGACGCCATGCAGTTCAACAAGCCCACCATCAGCGTGCCCGCCAGCTGCAAGCAGTTCACGGTCAAGCTCAAGCACGTGGGCAAGCTGCCCAAGACGGCCATGGGCCACAACTGGGTGCTGAGCAAGACGGCCGACCTGCAGCCCGTGGCCAATGACGGCATCGCCGCTGGCGCGGCCAAGGACTTCGTGAAGGAAAAGGATGCCCGCGTGATCGCCCACACCAAGGTGATCGGCGGCGGCGAGAGCGATTCCGTCACCTTCTCCACCGCCGCCCTGAAGGCCGGCGAGGCCTACAGCTACTTTTGCTCCTTCCCCGGCCACTCCGCGCTGATGAAGGGCACGCTGACGCTGGCCAAGTAAGCCGGCGATCTGCCTTGGCGCGGGGCCTTGTGCCCCGCGTTCTACCCGGCGGCACTTCGGTGCCGCTTTTCATTTGCGGGGCCAGGCAAGCCGCACTTGCCTGGCCTGCCGATCCCCTCCGCTCTGCGTGGCCTCTCAGTGCCTGCTGGTGGTCCTGCCGTGCGGGCGGCCCTGCATTTCCACGCAACCCTTTTGCATCAGGCGCAGCAGCAGCTGGGTCCAGCTGGCGTCGGCCCATTTGGCGCTTTCCAGCACCAGGGAGCGCGCGGCCTGCAGGCCGTCGCCGGGCTGCAGCTCCACGCGGAAACTGCCGCGTTCGCGCTGGGCCGTGACGGCCACCACGCTGCCCAGCAGCGCGATGTCATGCGAAGGCCTGGGGCCCTGCGGGCCGTCCAGGTCCACGCGCAGCACGCAGCCGGGGCGCAGTTCGTAGGTCCATCGATGGTCGGCATGGCCGGCCGCGCCCATGGCGTTCATTTCGGCAAGCCGCTGCTCCTGGGTCATGTCGTAGGGGCTGATGATGGGCGCCTGCTGCTGCGGATAGCCCTGCACGCCGTCCAGGCAGGCGGCCATGAAGACCACGGCGCCTGCGCATGCCAGCAGTTTCCATGCGCCGCGCGGGCCCCGGCGTTCAGCGCGCGGCATGGGCCGCACCGCCGTCTTCGCCACCCGGTACCTGCAGCGACACGTCCACGCGCATGGCCAGCACCTTGTCGATGGCCTTGCCGTCCATGTCCACCACCTCGAAGCGCCAGCCTTCCCATTGCACGGTGTCGGTGACACGCGGCAGCCGGCCCGTAAGCAGCATGACCATGCCGGCCAGCGTGTGGTAGCGGCCGCGCTCTTCCTCGGGCACGGTGGCCAGCTCCAGCCGGTCCTTGAGTTCGGGCACGGGGATGTGGCCGTCCAGCAGCCAGCTGCCGTCCTCGCGCTGCAGCGCCCAGGAGTTGCGCGGATCGCGGGGCTGGAATTCGCCCGTGATGGCCTCCACCAGGTCCTGCAGGGTGACGATGCCCTGGACTTCGCCGTACTCGTCGATCACAAAGGCCATGTGCACGTCGGACAGGCGAAAGCTCTCCAGCAGTTCCATGCCGGTGATGGTCTCGGGCACATAGAGCGCGGTCTGCATGGGCTGGTCGGTCAGGCCCTGCTCCTTGCCCTGCAGCGCGCGCGACAGCCACTGGCGCGCGTTGAGCACGCCGATGATGGAGTCCATGCCGCCGCGCACCACGGGAAAGCGCGCGTGGTCGGACTGCTCGATCACGCGCAGGTTGTCCTCGAACGGCGCATCCGCATCCAGGCAGACCACGTCGCTGCGCGGCACCATGAGCGAGCCGATCTGGCGGTCATCAAGGCGGAACACGTTGCGCACCATGGTGTGCTCGTGCGATTCGATGACGCCGGCCGTCGTGCCTTCGGCCAGCATGGCGTGGATCTCTTCCTCGGTGACGGCGCTGCCGCTGTTTTCCTTGACGCCCAGCAGGCGCAGCAGCGCATGGGTGGACACGGACAGCAGCACCACGAAGGGCTTGGTCAGATGGGCCAGCCAGTTGACTGGGCGTGCGATCAGGCGCGCAAAGGTCTCTGGGTAGGTCTGGCCGATGCGCTTGGGCACCAGCTCGCCGACGACGATGGAGAAATAGGTGATCAGCACCACCACCAGCGCCGTGGCCGTGTAGCCGCCATAGGGCGCGGGCACGCCCATGCGCTGCAGCCACTCGGCCAGGGGGGCGGCCAGCGCGGCCTCGCCGACGATGCCGTTGAGCACGCCGATGGAGGTGATGCCGATCTGGATGGTGGACAGAAAGCGCGTGGGGTCGGCCCCCAGCTGCGCGGCGGCGGCGGCGCCGGCATCGCCCTCGTCAATGAGTTTTTGCAGGCGCGCCTTGCGCGCCGTCACCAGCGCGATCTCGGACATGGCGAAGACGCCATTGAGCAGGATCAGCGCAAAAAGTATGGCAATTTCCATGATGCGTGTTGTGGGAACCGGGAGCCGCAGTTGCGGCAGAAAGGGCCCATGCGGCGATGGGTCCGGGAAGAAGGAAAGCCAGGGGCCAGCCCGGCAGCCGGGCATTCAGGACAGGGTCCCGAAGCGGCAGAGGCACCGCAGGCGCAGGGCACTGCAGGTCAGAAAAACGGCAATGGGGGATCAGGCTGCCCGGGGAGGCCGATCGGGCGGGGCCAGGCTGCGCCAAGGGCCTTCGCGCAGGCTGGCGGTGATGTGGCGCCCGGCCTGCAGGCGGGGTGCCGGCATGCCGTCCACGGCGTGCACGACATCGGGGAGGTCCTGCTGATCGTCCATCAGCGCGTGGTCGAAGTCATCGAGCAGGGAGACCGTGTCCACCCGCGGCGCCGCCGCGCGCTCCGGGCCGGCGCAGGCGGCGCGCGGGTGGACACCGGGCGGCTCGCATGGCTCGTGCGGCAAGGCGCGCAATGGCGCAAGCCCCAGCGTGGACAAGGCCACGCTGACGACGAAGTGCAGGGAGAAAACCGCGATGAACCATCTGGACATGGTCCTCGGATTCTATCCATGCCCGTGAACCGCAGACAGGCAGGCCGCCTGTCCACCGCTGTTCGCCGCTTCCTACAAGCGGCGCGCCGCAGCCGTGGAAACATGCGCCACGGCCCACTTCCCGCCCTCTGCCATGAAAGCCATCCATACCCTTTTCACCGTGTTGCACGCCCTCATCGCGCTGCTGTTTTCGCTGGCCGCCGTGGCCCTGCTCTGGATCGCGGGCCTGAAGGGCTGGAACGCCATGGCGCATGGCGTGGATGGCGAATCGGGCCTGCGCATCGTCGAGGCGCTGGGCATCCTGGCCTCCGGCGTGGTTGCGCTGCAGATCGCCCAGACCATCACCGAAGAGGAAGTCATCCGCGAGGCCCACATCAGCGGCCCCACGCGCGTGCGCCGCTTTCTCTCGCGCTTTCTGGTGGTGCTGGTCGTCGCGCTGGCCGTCGAAGCACTGGTCGCCGCCTTCAAGACGCAGGAAGAACCCGCCCACCTGCTCTACCCCGCCGCCCTGGTCAGCGCCGTGGGTGTCCTGCTGCTGGGCTGGGGCGCCTTCATCCACCTCAACCGCTCCGCCGAGGAGCTGGAGCCCGAGGCCATGGAAGAAGCCAAGGGCGAGGACCACAAGGTCAACAAGTCGTGAGGGCCAGGCCCGCGCACGCAAGGGTTGACAGGCCGCATCGCCGGCCTCAGGATGCGCGGATGGTTTTTGCCACGCACCGCCTCACGACCACCACCACGACCGCCAACGGCGGACCGTGGACGGATACCTGAGCGCCGCAAGGCAGCCACCATCCCCCATGGCCCCGCCCACGATGGACGGGGCCTTTGCGTTTCTCCGTGCATCCAGGGCATCACCGGAGAGACTTCATGCAGATTCCCCCTTCCGCCGCGTCCGCCCCTTCCGCCCCATCCGCCGCTTCCTCCCCCTCCTCGACGGCCGCACCGGACGGCCCACGGCGTGCCCTGCTCGTCATCGACATGCAGCAAGGTCTTTTCAACGGCAGCGATGCGCCGTTCGACAAGGACCGCGTACTGGCGAACACCCGACAACTGATCGCCCGCGCCCGTGAAGCCGGCGCGCCCATCTTCGCTGCGCGCCACACCGGCCCTGCAGGCTCGCCGATCGCCCCGGGCAGCCCGCTCACGCAGCTGCTGCCGCAGCTGGGCATCGATGCGCAGCGGGACCGCGTCTTCGACAAGACACGGCCCAGCTGCTTCGAGGGCACCGGCCTGGCCACCTGGCTTGCCGAAGCCGGCATTGCCGAACTGGTCATCGCCGGCATGAAGACCGAGTTCTGCGTGGACACCACCTGCCGTGCCGCAGCCGGCCTGGGCTTTCGCCCGGTGCTGGTGGCGGATGCCCATACCACCACCGATTCGCCGCTGCTGCAGGCCGAGCTCATCATCGGCCACCACAACCGCACGCTGGGCGGCGCCTTTGCGCAACTGGTGCAGACTGCGGACTGCCGGTTCTGAACGGACTTCGCGCATGATGGCCCTGGAAACGTCGCGGGTCGTGCCGTGGCAGCCTTGCATCAAGCCAATATGAATGATTCCCGTTAACTGGTTCATGACGTGCGCAGGCCTGGCATGCTGGCCTGCAGCGCACCACAGGAGCGAGCAATGCCCGAACCTCTTGCACCGTCGGCCGGCCCGGCTTTCACCGATGCGCCGCCCTCCATGCCCCGGCAGGAAAAACTGTCCGACGTCAGCGAGACGCTGCGCATTCCGCTGACCGCCCGCGCCCTGGGCGACCGGCTGTTTCCCGGCATGGCCGTCAGCGATGCCCATGCCTTGGACACCCTGACCCAACTGGGCGACGACGGCAGCCGCTGGCTTCAGGACAGGCAGAGCATCTACGGCGTGCTGGCGCGCACGCACTGCTTTCGCGCGCTGGCGCAGGACTTTCTCCGGCGCCAGCCGCAGGGCCATGTGGTGAACCTGGGCTGCGGCCTCAGCGACTATTTCCAATGGCTGGACAACGGGCAGATGCGCATGACGGATGCGGACCTGGGGCCGGTCGTTGCACTGCGCGGGCAGTTGCTGCCCAGGCAATCGGAGCGCCAGGAGATCCGCGAATTCGACCTGGCCGACGCCGACTGGTGGCAGCGGCTGGGACTGCCGGCCGACAGGTCAGGGCCTGCCGTCTTCATGATGGCCGAAGGCGTTTCCATGTACCTGCAAAAAGAGCAGATACAGGCGCTGTGGACCACGTTTGCGCAATGCAGCCCGCCGGGTTCGGAACTGGTGTTCGACGCCATGTGCTGGCTGGCCGCCGGGCGCGCAAGCCAGCACCCCTCTGTCCGGCTCACCCAGGCCCAGTTCCATTGGGGCCTGCGCCGCGAGGCCGATCTGGCGCAAGCCCATCCGCGCCTGCAGCTGGTGGCCGCGCACCAGGTGATGGAAGGCTACGGCCCGCCCTACTCGCTGGTGGGGCCGGCATTCCGCTGGACCTTTGGCGTGCACTTCTATGCCATCTACCAGCTGAAGTCGGTCGAGACGGCGGCTTAGGCCGATTGCGCAGCCGCAACGAAAGATGCCCGGTCAAGCCGGGCATCCTTGTTTCAGGGAACCAGGATCAGCCTTCGTCGGCCGCGCTGGAGGACAGGGCCAGGACCCGGCCTTGCATCAGGTCTTGCCCGGGCTGCCATTCGCGCACAAAGCGGTTGCGCGGCGGCCGCAGGGCTTCGCGGCCGGCCGAGACGGGCGTGCCCACATACAGCAGGCCGACGAGCCGGTCATGGGGCTCGAATCCCAGGGCCTCGCGCACGCGCGCATCGTGGCTGTTGGCACCGCTGGCCCAGAAGCCGCCAAAGCCCAGGATGTGCAGGGCGTTGAGCATGTTCATGGCGGCAGCGCCCCCGGCCAGCAGCTGCTCGCTTTCAGGCACCTTGTGTTCGGGCTGCAGGTGCACGCCCAGCGCGATGATCAGCGGGGCCGACAGGGCCTTGGCGCGGAATCGCTCGGCGTCGGCCTGCGGGTCGCGCGCCTTGGCGGCCTGCACGAACACCTCGCCCAGCGCATGGCGCGCATCGCCCTGCACCAGCACGAAGCGCCAGGGGCGCAGCTGGCCGTGGTCGGGGGCGCGCAAGGCCGCGTCGATGACGGTGTCGATCACGCCAGGGCCGGGCGCCGGCTCCTGCAGCGGCCAGCGCGACTGGCGCGACATCAGCAGGTCCAGCGCGGCGCGCTGCTCGGGGGTCAGGGATCTGTCGTTGGTGCTCATTCGTTGTCCTGCAGCGCAGGCTGCCTTGCCTGCACGGGCTGTGCCGGTGATTCGGGTGGCAGCTGCGAGCACGCGCCGCAATGGCCGTACAGGGCCAGGCGGTGGTCGGCCAGGCGGTAGCCGTGGGCCTGGGCCACCTGGTGCTGCAGCGCCTCGATGTGGTCGTTGCTGAATTCATCCACGCGTCCGCACTGCAGGCAGATCAGGTGGTCATGGTGCGGCCCCTCATTGAGCTCGAACACCGCCTTGCCGCTTTCAAAGGTCTGGCGCAGCAGCAGGCCTGCGGCCTCCAGCTGCGACAGCACGCGGTAGACGGTGGCCAGGCCCACCTCGGCACGCCGCTCGGCCAGCAGGCGGAACACATCCTCGGCATGCAGGTGGCGCGATGCGCTCTGCCTGAAGATTTCCAGCACCTGCATGCGCGGCAGCGTGGCCTTCAGGCCGACACTGCGCAGTTCGGGTTCGCCACCCGGGCTCAGGGGCATCTTGCTGCGTGTCATGCGGTGGTGTCTCCGTGTGTCAGTGTCATGGCGGGGTTGTCGCCGCCTTCGGCACCCCGGTGTATGCGGACGATGCGCAGCGCATCGGGCTGCTCCACCAGCACGCAGGTCTTGCCCGTGCGCTGGCAATGGTCCTGTACGCGCCAGTACTCGCCGTGGCTCAGGCAGCCGGTCTGGCAGATCACCAGATCGGCCTCGCGCAGGCTGGCCTCGAAGGCCTCGGCGTCCTGCTCGGGCTCCCGCGCAGGCATGGCGGGCTGTGCCACGGGCGCGGCCGTCTGGCGCTGCCAGCGTGCGCGCTCGCGCAACAGGTCCTGCACGCGCACCAGCAGCGACTCCACGCGCCGTGCCAATGTGACGCGGCGCGAGAGGCCGGGGATGGCCTTTTCCAGCGCCTCGCGCTCCTCGCGCGCCCACAGCAGCTGGGTTTCCTTGGCCATCAAGGCCGCGCGCTGGCGGATCACCAGCCTTTGCAGCCTCTCTATTTCCTGGGCTTGAAGGCACAGCAGCTCGCTGCTGCGCAACTGGGCGTGGCCGTAGCCACGCAGCAGCACCTGGTGCTCATGCGCCAGTTGCTGAATGTCGTCCAAGGTCTGGGTCATGGTTTCCTCGGCAAACCTGAGCATTGCGCGGTGGTCGCGCGAAGGCCTTTGCGCATGGCCCTGTGCGGCACGGGCCTGGCTTGCCGGCAAGGCGGTGTGCTGCGATGCAAGCCGGATGCGCTGGCAAATCAGTGAGAATGATTCTTATTAAATCATGAAATGCTGGCCGTCAAACCGATGACCGTACGCCGTCTGGTGCAAAGGCCGCACCGGCTCAGATGCGCTTGCAGGGCGGCCGTCAGCGCCCTGCCATGCACGGCAACGCAGGCCTGCGCCCGGCCTGCCGTTGCCTGTCCGACCTGCTCAAAGACCCTTGAGCAGCCGGCCGTTGACCTCGGTGCCGTACAGCGAGAACGGGGTGTCGTGGAACTGCTTGCGCGTGTCGGCCACGTTGCCGGTGAAGCGCGGGTCCTGGGGGCGCTCCATGCTGTTGATGTAGGTGGCCACGTCCCAGGCTTCCTGGTCGTCCAGCGTGGGGTTGCCGTAGGGCATGTTGCCCTTGATGAAGCTGGCGGCCTTGTCCACCTCATGCGTGCCCGCGCCCCAGTTGTAGGACTGCTTGCCCCACAGCGGCGGGAACACGGTCACGCCGCCCGCTTCCTGGCCCTGGCCCTGCGCGCCGTGGCACAGCGCGCACTTGGCCTCGTAGACCTTGGCGCCGCGCTCGAAGCTGGGCTCCTGCGCGGCCTTGCCCACCTTGGTGAAGCCCGCGCCCGGCAGCTTCTCGCCCGTGGGCGCCTTCTGTGCCATCCAGTAGGCATAGGCCTCCAGCGCCACGAGGATGTCGTGGCCGTCGTCGGGGGCCTTGCCGTTCATGCTGTACATGAAGCAGCCGCGCACGCGCTCGGCGAAGGTGTCCACGTGGTTGGTCTTCTTGCGGTAGGCCGGGTACAGCGGGTAGGCACCCCACATGGGTGCGGCGCCCTTGAGCCGGCCTGCGTCCAGGTGGCAGTTCACGCAGTTGAGGGTGTTGCCCGAAAAGCCCACGGCGTTGGCCGGCGTGCGCAGGAAGATGGCCTCGCCGCGGCGAATCCACTCACCCATGGGCGTGTCGGGGATGTCGCGGGCGCCGGGGGGTGTGAAGGCGCCGCCGTCGGCAGCCACTTTCACGGCCTGGGAGGTGACCTGGGCATTCGCATTTGCATCGGCCCTGGCTGCGGTGGCAGCCGCAGCGGGGACCGCGCCCACGCGGGCCGGCGCAGGTGGCATGTCTGGCTGGCTGATGTACATGCCATAGGCGAGCGCGCCCGCCAGGCCGGCGAACAGGCAGGCGACGACGACGTACTCGGCGGTATTGGAGTTTTGAGAGGCGCGGGTGGGTTGTGTGTCGGACATGTTCGGCTCCCGGTCCATCAGGGTTTGGCTGGCGCGGAGGCCGTGGCTGCGGTGCTGGTGCTGGAGCTGGCGCCATGCAGGCGGGCGTAGTAGGCCGCCACGGCCTGGATGTCCGCGGGCGTGAGCTTTTGCGCGACCTTGCCCATGAGGCCCAGCGGTCCGGCCTCGCGCTGGCCCTTGTTCCAGGCGGCGACCTGGCTTTGCATGTAGTCGGCCGTCAGGTGGCCGATGGCCGGGAAATCGGCGCCCACGCCCACGCCGCCCGGGCCGTGGCATTGGGCACAGGCGGGAATGCCGTCCGCCCAGCGTCCGCGCTCGACCAGCCAGGCGCCGTCATCGTCCTTGCCCTTGGGCAGGGGGCCGCGCACGGGCTGGATGGGCAGCGGCAGGCTGGCGTAATAGGCGGCCACATCGGCGCGGTCCTGGGCCGACAGGGCCTTGGCCATGGGCGCCATCACGGGGGCCTGGCGGCTGCCGTCGGCCAGGTGCTGGAGCTGGCGCGCCAGATAGCCGGCGTGCTGGCCGGCCAGGGCCGGAAAGCCCGCCATGCCCTCGCCCTTGGCGCCGTGGCAGGTGGCGCATGCCGCCGCACCCTGGGGCGTGCCCGACTGGGCGATTTTCTGGCCGGCTGCTGCACTGCCTTGCACCGCAGCTGTGGGCGCTGCTGCGGGCGCTGGTGCCTTGGGCGCGGCGTCTTGCGCCCAGGCGCTGCCCATCAGCATGCAGATGCCGATGGCGATGCACGACCGGGACAGGGTCTGTTTGTTCATGCGGATCATCGTGGGAAGAGGCATTTGCCCTGCCATGCGTCCGCGCCACGCACCCAGGAGCGCACGGCTGCAGCGGACAGGATCGAATAGGGATACCGGCCGCCGCCCCGCAAGGCGCAATGCCCGCAGGGCTGGCCAGCCAGGCCCGCACGATACGGAACCGAGATTAAGCCGGCGTTAATGGGCCGGCGCTAATGGGCCGGCGGCCGGGGCCTGCGGGCCCGGACCGTCCGCCAGCGGCAGGTAGAGGCGCGCGACCAGGCCGCTGGCCTGGCCTTCCTCGGGCCGCCACAGGCTGCGCGGCTGCAGCAGCAGGCAGCCGCCTGCGCATTCGGCGATGCGCTGCACGATGGGCAGTCCCAGGCCGCTGCCATGCTCCTGGGGACGCTTGCGCCAGAAGCGGCGCGTGGCCTCTTCGCATTCCTCGGCGCTGAGCCCCGGGCCGTGGTCGGCCACGGTGAACTCCACATAGCCTGTGCCCGGCTGCTGCGTCTTGCCCGGCATAGTGCCAATGGGGCGCACGGCCAGTTCCACGGGATGCTGCGGCGCATGGCGCAGGGCGTTTTCCAGCAGATTGCGCAGGGCCGAGACCAGCAGGGGCTCGGAGATGGCCAGAGGCCAGTCCTGCACGGGCTGGCCGTTGTCCAGCCATGTGCGCAGCGCGGGCGCTGGGGTCTGGGCGCTCACGGCATTCACAGCCAGTTGCCAGGCCTTGTCCAGCGCCTGCAGCGCATCGGCAGGCGCATCGCCGCAGGCCAGCACGGAGGCAGCGCCAGGTTCATGCTGCTCCAGCCGCGCCAGCAGCAGCAATTGCTCCAGCGTGTGCTGCAGGTGCTCCACGCCCTCGCCCGCCTGGGCCAGCGAATCGCGGGCCATGGAGCCGGGCGGCGCCGCCAGAAGGCCGGCAGGCATGCCGGGCGCCGCCAGCGCCATCTGCGCCACCTGCACATGGGTCTTGATGGCGGTGAGCGGCGTGCGCAGCTCATGGGCGGCGTCGTCGCTCCAGCGGCGCTCGCGGTCAATGGCGGCGCGCACGCGGTGCAGCAGCTGGTTGAGCGTGCCCACCAGCGGCGCCAGCTCGCGCGTCTGCAGGCCTTGGGCCACGGGCGAGTCGTCGCCGGGCGGGCGGCGCGCCAGTTCGCGCCGCAGGGCCTCCAGCGGCCTGAGGCCCTGGGTCACGGCCCACCACATCAGCCCCATGCTGGCCAGCAGCGCCAGCACGAAGGGCAGGACGATGGTGTAGGCAAAGCCGTGGATCAGGCCCTCGCGCACATCGATGCGGTCGGCCGTGGCGATGCGCACGCCGTGGTCCTCCAGCACATAGGTGCGCCAGGGCTTGCCGCCCTTGATGATGGTCGAGAAGCCCAGCGGCATGCTCTGCGGGAACACGGGACTGCCCTCGGTCTTGGCCAGCACCTGCGGCAGGGCCGATTCGGGCCGCACGGGCTGGACCTCGCCGCGCACCAGGCTGACCTCGCAGGCCACGCCGTCGCGCGCGATCACGTTGAGCATGGGGCTCCAGTCCTGCGGCAGCTCCCGGGCAGGCCGGAACTGGTGGACGATGCCTGCCACCATGCGCGCCGAGGCGATCAGCCGGTCATCCAGCACGGTGCGCAGCTCGTTGCGCATGTCCGAGAACATCCAGGCCGCCACCCCGCCCCACAGCGTGCACAGCGCCAGGCACAGACATGCCAGCAGGCGCACGCGCAGGCTGCGCATCATGGGTGCAGGCCCAGGCGATAGCCCTCGCCGCGCACCGTCTCCACCAGTTCATGGCCCAGCTTGCGGCGCAGGTGGTGCACATGCACGTTGACGGCATTGCTCTCCACGTCCTGGCTGTAGCCGTAGAGGCTGTCGCGCAGTTGCTCGGTGCTCAGGATGCGGCCCGGCGACTGCAGCAGCGCGCGCAGCAGCGACCACTCGCGGCGCGACAGCTCCACCGTGCGGCCCTGGCGCTGGATGTGGCCGGCAGCGGGGTTGATGCGCACCTCGCCCAGCTCGATCCAGTCCACGCTGCGGCCGGCCGCGCGGCGCAGCAGCGCATGCAGGCGCGCCGCCAGTTCGTGCAGGTCAAAGGGCTTGACCAGGTAATCGTCGGCGCCGGTCTGCAGGCCTTCGATGCGCTGTGACACGGCATCGCGCGCCGTCAGCACCAGCACGGGCACCTGCAGGCCCTGGCCGCGCCAGCGCGCCAGCAGCGAGAGGCCATCCTCGTCCGGCAGGCCCAGGTCCAGCACACAGGCATCGAAATGCGAGGAACGGATGGCCGCATCCGCCTGCCCGGCCGAGGCCACGGTATCCACGCCAAAGCCCTGCAGCTGCAGGCCGGCTCGCACGCCGCTGGCCACCAGCGCGTTGTCTTCCACCAAGAGAACATGCATGTTGTTGTCCGCAGGGCCTGGCGCCAGGCCCCGCCGTCTGTATCCAAGTCGGGAACGAAAAGCGACTGAGCATCGCAGATTTGTAGCGAGGTGTGCGCCAGCATGCCGAATCTCGCAGGCACGCGCACAAGAATGCGGCCAGGTGGCCCGCTCAGGGCCGGGCCAGCAGCCCGCCCAGCAGCAGGTCCAGCGCCGCCGCGCCGCGCTCCAGCCGCAGGTCGGCATCCTCGCCCTCGGCAATCCAGAAAGCCGCTTCGGCCAGGCTGCCGTAGATCAGCGATGCCAGCGCCTGCGGATCGGCCCGGGCCACGATGCCCTGCGCCATGAGGTCCGCAATCAGCGCCTGCATGGACGCAATGCAGTGGCGCTGCGATTGCGGCAGCGCACCGCCCAAAGCCGCGCGCGCATCGCGCAGCACGATGCGCTGGATTTCAGGCTCCAGCGCCATTTCCAGGTAGGCCTGGCAGCGACTGCGAAAGCCCTGCCAGGGATCCTGGGCATGGGCGGTGATGGCCTTCAGGCGTTCATCCACCTCGGCATCGATCTGCTCGACCACGGCCGCCAGCAGGCCCTGCTTGTCGCCGAAATGGTGGTACAGCGCGCCCCGCGTCAGGCCCACCTGCGCGGTGAGATCGTCCATGGAGGCATCGGCGTAGCCCTGCTCTCCAAAGGCCTTGCGGGCCGTGGCCAGCAGCGTGGCGCGGGTTTCTTCCATCTCGGCGCGGGTGCGGCGAACCATGGCCAATCTCCTTGCATACGGCGTGCATGATTATTTACATACACCGCGTATGTATATAGGATTCTATTCATACGCAGCGTATGTATTTTCTCTCTCCCGCGACGGCGGTGCAACACCCCCCACCTGTTTGAAGGGATCTGGACCATGAATTCGTCTTCCTCCACGCGGGCCGAACCCGCCGCGCGCCGCCCGTGGCTGGCCGTGTCCGCCGTGGGCCTGGCCACCTTTTCCGTGGTGACCACGGAAATGCTGCCGGTCGGCCTGCTCACATCCATTGCTGGCAGCCTGGGCACCTCCATGGGCAGGGCAGGCCTGATGCTCTCGCTGCCGGCGCTGCTGGCCGCGCTGTTCGCGCCGCTGGTGGTGATGGCGGCGGGCGGCATGGACCGGCGCCGCATCCTGTGCGGACTGCTGGCCCTGCTAGTGCTGGCCAACCTGGCCTCGGCGCTGGCGCCGTCGCTGATCTGGCTGCTGGCCGCGCGCGTCCTGGTGGGCTTTTGCATGGGCGGCATCTGGGCAATCGCGGGCGGGCTGGCGGCACGGCTGGTACCCCAGGCGTCGATGGGCCTGGCAACTTCCATCATCTTTGGCGGCGTGGCGGCGGCCTCGGTGCTGGGCGTGCCGCTGGGCGCGCTGATCGGCGATTTCGCGGGATGGCGCTGGGCCTTTGGTGGCATGGCAGGCTTCAGCGCACTGGTGCTGGCGCTGCACGTGGCCGTTCTACCCGCCCTGCCTGCCACAGGCTCGGCCAGCCTGCGCCAGTTCAGCCTTCAGCTGGCCAACCGCAGGCTGCAGGCCGGGCTGGCACTGACGCTGCTGCTGGTGGCCGGGCATTTCATGTCCTTCACCTTCGTGCGCCCGCTGCTGCTGACGATGTCGGGGTTCGATGCGCAATGGATGAGCGCGCTGCTGCTGGCTTACGGCATCGCGGGCATTGCGGGCAACTTCCTGGCGGGCATCATCGCGGCGCGCCGCACGGCGCCGAGTCTGGCAGCGATCGCCCTGGGCCTGCTGCTGGCGCCTGTGCTGTTCCTGTCCGTGGGCGAATCGCCAACCGGTGGCGGCGCCGTGCTGCTGGTCTGGGGCCTGGCCTACGGCGGCGTATCGGTGGGCCTGATGACCTGGATGATGCAGGCTGCGCCACGCGCCGTGGAAATTGCCACGGCGCTGTACGTTGGCGTCTTCAACATCGGTATTGCCCTGGGCTCATGGGCGGGCGGCCAACTGGTCGATGGCTGGGGGCTGCACGCCACGCTCTGGCTGTCTGGCGGCTTGGCCGCTGCGGCCTTGCTGCTGTCTGCGGCCATGGGATTGGCTGGGCGAAATGGACCGGTCGCAGCCTGATGGCCATGAGGCCGTTAACCCCCCGTTAATTCCCCGCTGCCAGCATCCACGACCTGTCAGCCTGCATGGCTGAAACTCCTTGCCCATGCATCTCCGGTCATCCCCTCTTCTTTCGTCCTTCCTGCCCTTGCTTGCCGGCCTGCTGCTGGCGCCTTCGCCTGTTCTTGCCGGAGCGGCAGAGCCTGGCGGGCCGTCAGCGCTATCGGCGCTGGGCGCCTGGCTGCACCTGCCTGCCAGCCTGGCGCTGGGGCCGCTGGTCCTGCCGATGGGCGTGGTGGTGGCCATGCTGGCCTGGCTGCTGGCGCAGTGGCTGGCGCGCAGGAACGAAAGGCGCACGGGCCAGGCCGTGGATGCGCTGCTGTGGCAAAGCACCCTGGCCGGCCTGCTGGCGGCGCGCCTGGCCTATGTCGCGCAGTGGTGGACCGAGGTCGCGCCGGCCCCCTGGGATTGGAGCGGGATGCCGGCCTTCGCAGGCCGCATCATCGATATCCGCGACGGGGGATGGAACCTCTGGGCCGGTCTGCTGGCCGCGCTGCTGTACATGCTGTGGCGCAGCCGCCGCTCCCCAGTGCTGCGCCGCGCCACAGGGCTGGCGCTGGGCGCGGGGGCGGCCCTGCTGGTGCTGGGCAGCCTGCTGCAGGCGCTGCCCTCCGCAGATGCACCGGCCCTGCCGGCCTTCACCCTGGTCAACGGGCAGGCGCAGCCGGTCTCGCTGCAACAGTTGCAGCAGGCCGATGGCAGGCCCATGGTGATCAACCTCTGGGCCACCTGGTGCCCGCCCTGCCGGCGCGAGATGCCGGTGCTGGCCCAGGCCCAGCAGCAGCGGCCCGATGTGCGCTTCATCTGGATCAACCAGGGCGAGTCAGCCGAGGCCGTGATGGGCTACCTGCGGCGCGAGCAGGCAGCAGCCCCGCTGCCGCTGGCCCAGGTGCTGTTCGACCCGCAGCAGCAGGCCGGTGGGCACTGGCGCCAGCGGGGCCTGCCTTCCACCTATTTCTATGGCGCCGACGGCCGGCTGTGCGGCATGCGCATGGGCGAGCTGTCGCGCGCCAGCCTGGCCCAGCATCTGAAGGAATGTTCATGAGCGCTTCCCCCTTGTTTCCCCTGCCTGCACTGGCAGGAGCCCTGGCCCTGTCGACAGCCTTGGCCCTGCCGGCCGCGGCGTCCGAGCTGCCATCGGAGGAGTTTCTGGCCCAGCAGGGACTGACCCTGGTGGGACCGCTGCCGGCCGTGGGCGGACTCAAGGCCTGGGCCGCCTACCGCGACCGCCAGCCCGTGCCCATCTACCGCATGCCTGACGGCAAGCACTGGGTGCTGGGCACGGTGATCGACGCCCAGGGCCGCGACGTGAACGCCCAGGCCCTGCAGGCCGCCGTGCAAAAGCCCATGGGCGAGCAGCTGTGGAGCGATGTGCAGCGCGCCCAGTCCATACCGGATGGCCGCGCCGACGCGCCGCGTACGGTCTATGTGTTCACCGACCCCAACTGCCCCTATTGCAACCAGCTGTGGAACGATGCCCGGCCCTGGGTGGAGAGCGGCCAGGTGCAGTTGCGCCACATTCTGGTGGGCATCCTCAAGCCCAGCAGCGAGGGCAAGGCCGCCGCCTTGCTGACCGCGCGCCAGCCCGAGCAGGCCCTGGCCGAGCACGCACGCGCCTATGCCAAGGCCGGCCGCGCCAGCGCAGAGGGCGCGGGCGCCACGCCGCTGGCCCCGGTGCCGCAGGCCACGCGGCAGGTGCTGGCCAACCATGCCTCGCTGATGTCCACCTGGGGCCTGCGTGCCACGCCGGCCCTGGTCTGGAAGGATGACAAGGGGCTGGTGCAGGTGCGCACCGGCCTGCCGCCGGGCCTGCTGGAAGAGGTCATGGGGCCGCGTGGCAGGAAATGACGAGGACGACCATGAGCACAAGCCGTTCTCCCGCCGCTTCCACATCCTCCAGCGACTGGAGCGACCTGTTCCCCGCCCGGCCGGATGCGCCGCCGCTGCGCATCGTGCTGCATGCGCCCACGCCCGGCGCCCTGGCCCGTGCGCGCAGCAATCTGGCCAACCTGCGCCAGGACCGGCCCGGTGCCGAGGTCCGCATCGTCATCAACGGCCCGGCCGTCGAGGCGCTGCTGGACGCCGCGCCGGGCACGCCGCAGCATCTGGATGCGGCCGCCCTGGCCCATGCGCTGGTCTGCCCGAACACGCTCAGGAAGCTCGGCCGCGAGGCGCCTGCCGGCATGCGCGTGCTGCCGCAGGGCGGCATCGAGTCACTGGCCCTGCTGCAGCAGTCGGCCTGGTGCTACGTGCGCTGCTGAGCGGCCTGCGCCAGCGAGGCCAGGCAGCGCGCCTGCCATTGGTACTCGGGCTCGAACGATTCGCGGTCCGTGACAGCGCCGTGGCCGCCCTCGCCATAGACCATGGCGTAGGCCGCATAGTCGGCCGCCTGCAGCGCCCGGCCCGCCAGCCCATGCGCCGTGGCATAGGTGGCGGACACGGCGGCATGGCCGCAGCCGTCGAGGGAGCGTGATCCCTGGTGGTGGTTGGCCAGGCTGGCCGCCTCGCGGGCCAGGCGGTCCAGCTCCTGCCTGTCGATCTGGCCGTCCAGGTAGCGGCGAAGGCCTTGTGCGCAGCGGATGACGTCCGGGTCTTCCAGCAGGTGCGCGATGCGGTCCACGCAGGCCTGTGTGAATTGCAGCCTCAGGTGCTCGCCGGCTTCGGCGGCAAGGTCCAGTTCCGAAGCAAGGCTGTTCAGGGCATGGTTCATGGAGAACTCCTTGGCAGTGGCGACACAAGCAGCGTAGACCGGGGCCGCGCGCGGAAACAAGAGGGTGATTTCCGATACGCGCCCCGCATTCCCGAGGAATGCAGTCACCCTGTTAACCCCGTCTTAATCCCTGCGCCACACGCTATGGACTGCCTTGGGCGCCTGTCCATGGCAGGCAGTCGGCAGCCACTTGGAAAGCCCATTGCTTGACTCACATCAAGCCACCAAGGCCCTGAATTTCATATATTAAATTCAATATAAAAAGCATATTTTTAATGCTTTATTGAGTTTGAGCGACCACCCTCCGTGGCCGCAGGACGATGAAAGACAGGCCATGCCAAAAACATCCCGCGCCGGCAGCGGCTGCAACGACTGCAGCTGCAAGCCCTCCTCCCAGGACATCCCCGCCCGCACCGCCGCCCATGCACAGCCCGCCGCAGGAAAGCGCGGCTTCCTGCAGGACCTGCTGGCCGCTGCCATGGCGGCCGTGGCCCTGCCCGTGGCGGCGGCCACGCCCGGCACCCCAGGTTTTCAACCACCGCGCCGCCCCGGCGAGGCCGGCAGGCGCTACGGCATGCTGGTGGACCTGCGCCGCTGCATAGGCTGCCAGGCCTGCACGGTGAGCTGCTCCATGGAGAACCTGCCGCCGCTGGGCCAGTTCCGCACCACGGTGCTGCAGTACGAGGTGCAGCACGCGGGCAACGAGGACCTGCCGCCGGCCATGCTCAACCTGCCGCGCCTGTGCAACCACTGCGACAACCCGCCCTGCGTGCCGGTCTGCCCGGTGCAGGCCACCTTCCAGCGCAGCGACGGCATCGTGCTGGTGGACAACGAGCGCTGCGTGGGCTGCGGCTACTGCGTGCAGGCCTGCCCCTATGACGCACGCTTCATCAACCACGAGACGCAGACCGCCGACAAGTGCACCTTCTGCGAGCACCGCCTGGAAGCCGGCCTGCTGCCGGCCTGCGTGGAAAGCTGCGTGGGCGGCGCCCGCGTGATCGGCGACCTCAACGACGAGGGCAGCGAGATCCGCCAGCGCATGCGCGAGCACGCCAAGGACCTCAAGGTGCTCAAGCCCGCCATGGGCACGGACCCGCATGTGTACTACCTGGGATTGCCCGACGCCTTCGTCGACGGCGTGGACGGGCAGGCCAGCGTGCGGCTGGTCACTTCCCACTGAACGCAAGGAGCACCCCATGCACATCGTCGAACTCCTGACCCCCGCCTACGAATCGGCCTGGCTGCCCTGGGCCGTGCAGTACTTCTTCCTGGCCGGCATTGCCACGGGCGCCGCCCTGCTGGCCGCCGCCTGCGCCTGGGCGCCGCGCGGCAGCGCCATGGCGCGCCTGCTGCCGGCCGCCGTGCTGGTGCTGGCCGTCAGCGCCATCGCCGCACCCGTGTCGCTGCTGGCCGACCTGCACCAGCCTGCGCGCTTCTGGCATTTCTATGCGCACTTCACGCCGTGGTCGTGGATGTCGGTGGGCGCCCTGCTGCTGCCCGTCTTCGTGGGACTGGCGCTGGCCTTCGTGCTGGCCTGGTGGCTGGGCCGGCCGCAGTGGCTGCGCTGGCTGGCGCCGCTGCTGGCCGTGTCGGCGCTGACCATCACCGCCTATACCGGCGCCGAGCTGATGGCCGTGCGCTCGCGCCCGCTGTGGAACACGCTGTGGGTGCCGCTGAACCTGGCGCTCACGGGCTGGCTGGCCACGGTGGGCTGCATGCTGGTGACGGCGCGCTTTCTGCCCGCCCGCCACCGCCCCGATGCCGGCGCCCTGCAGGCCCTGCGCGTGCTGGGCCTGGCGCTGGCGCTGTGCCTGCTGGCCATGGTGGCGGTCTGGGCCGTTGCCGGCTGGCTGGGCCAGGGCCGCTCCTTCCAGGCGGCGCTGCAGCTGTGGCAGCAGTTTCCGGTCTGGCGCCTGAGCATGCTGGGCTCGGCCGTGGCCGGTGCCGCCTTGCTGTGGGCCCTGGTGCGGGGCGGGCAGCGCATGGCCTGCCCGCGCTACACGCTGGCCCTGGGGCTGGGCCTGGCCACCGCGGCCTGGGCCTTCCGCTGGGCGCTGTTCATGGGCGTGCAAGGCGTGCCCAAGTACGGCGCGGGCCTGTACATCTACCACATGCCGCTGGGCGGCGACGGCCTGCTGGGCATGCTGGGCGTGGCCGGCCTGTGCATTGCACTGGTGACGCTCGCCACCTGGGCGCTGGAGCTGTTTCCCGCGCGCTCGGCCACGGCCCGCGCCCTCTGACACCGCCGCCCTGACG
This sequence comes from Delftia sp. GW456-R20, assembly GCF_001622915.1. NCBI lineage: Bacteria > Pseudomonadati > Pseudomonadota > Betaproteobacteria > Burkholderiales > Comamonadaceae > Delftia > Delftia sp. GW456-R20. Next base: position 226,058 of record NZ_LWCN01000003.1, read on the forward strand.
ACCCCTTACCCATTCACGGAGCGCGGCCCGCCACCGGCCGGCCGCGCCACAGAAAGCCTTTCATGACCGACAAGAAGAAACTCCCCCAAGCTCCCGAAGATTCCCTGGATGCCGAGGCCACACGCCGCCGCCTGCTGCTGCGCGGCGGACTCACCGCCGGTGGGCTGGCCGCCTTTGCGGCCGGCTACGGTGAAACACTGGCGCGCGGTGCCAAGGGCCTGGTCGCAGGCACCTCGGGCACGCCCACGGCCAGCGCCACGCGCGGCAATTCGCTGACGCCGGAGTTCCGCATCGACCCGGCCACGGGCGCGCTCGCCACCCAGCCCGGCCAGGTGGTCAGCCCGTCCAGCTGCCTGGGCTGCTGGACGCAGTGCGGCGTGCGCGTGCGTGTCGATACCGCCAGCAACCGCATCCTGCGCGTGGCAGGCAACCCCTACCACCCACTGGCCACCACGCGCCCGGCCGCCATGGAAGAACCCGTGCGCGAGGTCTACGCCAAGCTGGGCAAGGAGCTGGGCCTGGAGGGCCGCGCCACGTCCTGCGCGCGCGGCTCGTCCATGCTGGAGCACCAGAGTGCGCCGCACCGCGTGCTCACCCCGCTCAAGCGCGTGGGCCCGCGCGGTAGCGGCCGCTGGCAGAGCATTTCCTTCGAGCAGCTGGTGCAGGAAGTCTGCGAGGGCGGCGATCTGTTCGGCGAAGGCCAGGTCGATGGCCTGCGCGCCATCTGGGACACCAGGACGCCGCTGGACGCCGACAACCCCGAGTTCGGCCCGCGCTCCAACCAGTTGCTGGTGACCGACGCCTCCAACGAAGGCCGCGCCCAGCTGCTGCGCCGCTTTGCGGGGCCGTCCTTCGGCACCGTGAACGTCAGCAACCACGGCGCCTACTGCGGCCAGAGCTTTCGCGTGGGTGCGGCAGCGGCCCTGGGCGACCTGCCCGGCATGCCGCACGGCAAGCCGGACTGGAGCCATGCCAGCTTCGGCCTGTTCATCGGCGCGGCGCCCGCGCAGTCCGGCAACCCCTTCCAGCGCCAGGGCCGCGAGCTGGCCGAGGCCCGCTCGCGCGAGGACAACCGTTTCCGCTACGTGGTGGTCTCGCCCGTGCTGCCGACCTCGTCCAGCCTGGCTGCGGGCAGCGGCAACCGCTGGCTGGCCGTCAAGCCGGCCAGCGACCTGGCCCTGGCCATGGCGCTGATCCGTGTCATCCTGGACGAGGCGCGCCATGACACGGGCTTTCTCGCCCAGCCCGGCCCGGCCGCCATGCAGGCGGCGGGCGAGGCGTCCTGGAGCAATGCCACGCACCTGCTGGTCAACGAGCCCGGCCACCCGCGCCATGGCAGCTTTCTGCGTGGCGCCGACCTGGGCTGGGCCCTGCCCGCGCCAGCCGAAGACGGCAAGCCGGCCCAGGATGTGTTCGTGGTGCAGCGTGCCGATGGCAGCCTGGCGCCGCACACCCAGGCCGAGCCTGCACAGCTGATGGTGCGCACCCGCGTGGCCGTGCCCGGCATGAAGGCCGAAGGCGCGGACCAGGCCCCCGAGCTGTCGGTCTGCTCCTCGCTGGCCAAGCTGCATGAGCAGGCCAGCCTCAAGACACTGGACGAGTACGCGGCGCTGTGCGGCGTGGCGCGCGGCGAGATCGAGGCGCTGGCGCGCGAGTTCACCAGCCATGGCAAGCGCGCCGTGGCCGATGCGCACGGCGGCACCATGAGCGGCGCGGGCTTCTACACCGCCTACGCCATCAGCATGCTCAACACCCTGGTGGGCAACCTCAACGTGCAAGGCGGCCTGGTGCTGGATGCCGGCCCGTTCGGCCCCTTCGGCCCGGGCCCGCGCTACGACTTCGCCAACTTCGACGGCAAGGTCAAGCCGCGCGGCCTGGCGCTGTCACGCCACCGCCAGCCCTACGAGAAAAGCGCGGAATTCCAGCGCAAGCGCGAGGGCCAGCCCGAGGGCGCGAAGGACTACCCCGCCGCCCAGGCCCCGTGGTACCCGGCCGTGGGCGGCCTGTCCAGCGAGATGCTGTCCAGCGCGCTGGCCGGCTACCCCTACCGCGCCAAGGCCTGGATCAACCACATGAGCAACCCCGTCTACGGCATTGCGGGCTTTCGCAATGCGCTGGTGGACGATCTCAAGGACCCGAAGAAGCTGCCGCTGATCGTCTCCATCGATCCCTTCATCAACGAGACCAGCGCGCTGGCCGATTTCATCGTGCCCGATACCGTGACCTACGAGAGCTGGGGCATCTCGGCGCCCTGGGCCGACGTGGTGGCCAAAAGCTCCACCGTGCGCTGGCCCGTGGTGCAGCCCGCCGTGGCGCGCACGGCCGGCGGCCAGCCCGTGAACGTGGAGAGCTTCCTCTTTGCCGTGGCAGAACGGCTGGGCCTGCCCGGCTTTGGCGAGGCCGCCATCAAGGACGCCCAGGGCCAGCCCCATGCGCTGCGCTCGGCCGAGGACTTCTTCATCCACGCCCTGGCCAACGTGGCCTGGGCAGGCGGCAAGCCCGTGCCGGCGGCCAGCGATGACGACATCGCCATCACCGGCGTGGACAGGCTGGTGCCCGCGCTGCGCCAGCGCCTGAAGGACGATGAATGGCGCCAGGTGGCCATGCTGCTGACGCGCGGCGGGCGCTTCGACCGCATCGAGGACGCCTGGAAGGACGGCCACACCCGCAAGGCCCACGCGCCTGCCCTGCAGGTGTGGAGCGAGGAGCTGGCCCGCATGCGCCACGCCATGACGGGCGAGCGCTACAGCGGCTGCCCCACCTGGTATCCGGCGCGGCTGGCCGACGGCAGCGCCATGCGCACGCATTTCGGCGAGCAGCAATGGCCGCTGCTGCTGACCTCGTACAAGTCCAACCTGATGAGTTCCATGTCGATTGCCGTCTCGCGGCTGCGCCAGGTGCATCCGCACAACCCGGTGTCCCTGCACCGCGATGACGCCGAGCGGCTGGGCATCGCCAACGGCGACACGGTGCGCATCCGCACGCCGGGCGGCGCGGTGACGGCCGTGGCCATGGTGCGCGACGGCGTGATGCCGGGCACCGTGGCCATCGAGCACGGCTACGGCCACCGCGAGCTGGGCGCGGGCCGCCACAGCATCGACGGCAAGCCCATGCCGGTGAACGCCGAGCATGCCAATGGCGTGAACCTCAATGACCTGGGCTTTGCCGATCCCACGCGGCCCGGCTGCAAAAACGTGTGGGTGGACTGGGTGTCCGGCGCCACGGTGCGCCAGGGCCTGCCTGCGCGCATCGAGAAGGTCTGATCAGCGGGCGGAGCTGGCGACGGGTGAAGTAACGGGTGTAGCGCCTGGTGTGGTGGCGGCCTGCCAGCCGCCGCCCAGCGCCTGGTACAGCGCAATGGCGTTTTCCAGCTGGCTCTGGCGCAGGCGTATGACTTCCTGCTGGGCCTGGAACAGATTGCGCTGGGCGTCCAGCTCTTCCAGGTAGCTGGCGTAGCCGGCCTCGTAGCGGTCCTTGGCAAAGCCCAGGGAACGCTGCAGCACCGCCTCGCGCTCGCTGGCGTGCTGCCACTGCGACTGCAGGCGCTGGGTGCCGACCAGGGCGTTTTCCACATCGGCCAGGGCCTTGATCACCACGCCCCGGTAGGCATAGGCGGCCTGGTCGCGCTGGGCGGTCACGGCGTCGAACTGGCCCTGCAGCCGTCCGCCCGTGAACAGAGGTGCCAGCACGCTGCCGCCCAGGGCCCAGACCGTTGCCGGGTGGTATTGCAGGGCATTGACCAGCAGGCTGCCGGCGCTGGCCGTCAGCGAGACCTGGGGCAGGAAGGCGGTGCGCTGCACGGCCAGGCTTTCGTCGGCGGCCGCCAGCTGCAGTTGGGCCCGTGCAATGTCGGGGCGGCGCTGCAGCAAGGCCGAAGGCAGGCCGGCGGCCGGCGCAGGCGGCGGTGCGCCCAGCGCAGCGGACTGGCCGTCGCTTGTTGCCATGAGCGCGGCTGCCTGCTCGTCACCCTCGCCGCCGGCCAGCAGCAGGAGCGCCGTGCGCTGGCGCGCCAGCGACAGTTCCAGCTGCTCCACGGCCTGCTGCACGGATTGCAGCTCGGCCTGTGCCTGGGTGAGCTGCAGCTGCGAGGTGTAGCCCACGCGCGCCTGATCGTCAGCCAGGCGCAGGGCCTGTTCGCGCGAGCGGGCCGTGGCCTGGGCCACTTGCAGCTGCGACTGCAGCGAGCGCAGGCCCACATAGGCCTGGGCCGTGGTGGCGGCCACGGCCAGGGCCACGGCGTCGCGGTCGGCCTCGCTGGCCTGCAGGCGCAGGGCGGCGGCCTTTTCCAGGTGGGCGATGCGGCCCCACAGATCAGGCTCCCAGCTGGCCTGCAGGCCGGGCTGAACCGAGCGCGTGTGCGCCAGGCCCCTCGCGCCCAGGCTGCGGCCCGTGGAGGCGCCGACCGTGGCCGAGAGCTGGGGCAGGCCCGCAGCGCCTGCCACATCCAGGTTGGCCCGCGCCTCATCCACGCGCGACAGGGCCAGCAGCACATCGTTGTTGCGGAACTGGGCCAGTTCCACCCAGCGCGTGAGCAGCGGATCGCCAAAGGCCTGCCACCACGATGCCTGGACGGCGGCGGCCGGCTCCTGCCCTGCCCCGCTCCACTGGGCGGGCATGGCGGGCCGGGCCGCTTCGGGCGCGGTGTTCAGCGGCGGCACGCTGCAGCCGGCCAGCGCGGCGGCGCAGGCGATGGCCATGGCCAGTGCGCGGGCGGTCATGGGCGGGCCTCCGGTTGGGGTACGGGTTGCTGTGCGGGTTGGGGCTCAGGCTGCGCCGTATCCAGCCGCACCACCACCGACATGCCCGCGCGCAGCCGCGCGGCCAGCTCCTGGTCGGGATCGATTGCAATCTTGACCGGCAGGCGCTGCACGACCTTGGTGAAGTTGCCCGTGGCGTTGTCGGCCTTGAGCACGCTGAATTCCGAGCCCGTGGCCGGCGCGATCTCCAGCACGCGGCCCGTGAGGTGGGCGCCGCCCAGCGCATCGACGCTGAAGCGCACTGCCTGGCCTATGCGCACCTGGGCGGTCTGGGTCTCCTTGAAGTTGGCCACCACCCACAGCGTGTGCGGCACCACGTACATGAGCTGGGAGCCGGCCGTGACGTACTGGCCCTGGCGCACACCCACCTCGCTGACCTGGCCATCGCCGGGCGCGTGCACCACGGTGTTGTCCAGGTTGATCTGGGCCTGGCGCAGCTGAGCCTCGGCCATCTGGACCTGGGCTTCGAGCGAGGCGCGGTTCACCGTCGTCGCCTTGATCTTCTGGGCGTTGATCTCGATGTCGGCCTGGGCCTTGGCCACGTTGGTGGCCGCCAGGCGCGCGGTGGCACGCACCTTGTCGCGCTCGTTGAGCGAGACGGAGCCGCGCTCGGACAGCGCCTGCACGCGCTGCAGTTCGGCTGCGGCGCGGTCGGATTCGGCCTGCGCCGCCGCCAGGCCGGCGCGGCTGGCGCCCAGCGTGGCGCGGTTCTGGGCCTGGGTCTGGTCGGCATTGGCCAGCTGTGCGCGGGCATTGGCCAGCTGGGCCTGCGCCTGGGCCTGGGCGGCTTCGTAGGTGCGTGCGTCGATGCGCACCAGGGGCTGGCCGGCCTTGACGTTCTCGTAGTCCTGCACCAGCACCTCGGTCACATAGCCGCTGACCTGGGGCGCGAGCACGGTGACGGCGCCGCGCACATAGGCGTTGTCGGTGCTGACCACGGTGCCCGCGAAGGGGAACAGGTTCCACGCACGCAGCACCAGCAGCACGCCGGCCAGTGCGACCACCAGCATCACCAGCACGCTGCGCAGCGAGGGTTTGATGAGCTTGGGCGATGGCGAAGGTGAAGGTGAAGGCGAAGGCGCCGCAGCGGGAGCCGGCGCAGGCGAGGCAGAGGCGGCCGTGCCGCCATTGGAATTTTCGGAGTCACTCATGTTGTTGTCTTTTCTCTGGGCGAACGGTTTCAGGCGCGGGCGACGGGTTGGGTGGGTGGCTGGCCCGGCGCGTCCTGCGGCGCGGCGGCATCGGTGCCGCGCATGGCCGAGGCATCGGCAGCGGCGGCGCGCATGCGCTCCACGAAGGCGCGCTGGCGTGCGCGGCCGGCCAGGGCCAGCATCCACAGCAGGTAGAGCACGGCCACGCCGGCCGTGAGCGCGAACACGTCGTTGTAGGCGCGCACATTGGCCTCGCGGCGTGCGGCCTGCGCCAGCTGGGCCGTGCCCTGGGCCGCACGCAGGGCCGGGTCGGCAATGACGCGGGCCAGGCTTTGCTGCTGCAGACGCAGGCGGTCTGCCACGATGGGGTCGGTGGGATCGACGTCGGCCACGATGGCGGCCGAATACACCTGCTCGCGGTGCATCTGGTAGGTGCTCAGCAGGGCCGAGCCCATGAGCGCGCCCATGGCCTGCGTCATGGAGATGGTGACGATGGCCGTCAGCATGTAGTGCGCGCCGAACTTCAGGCCCTGCACCACGCCGATCAGCATCAGCGGCCCCATGAACAGGCCCGCGCCCACGGCCATGAGGAACTGGCTGCCGAAGAAGTCCTCGGGCCGGGCCAGGCTGGTGCGGCTGTGGTCCAGCCAGGCCGCCAGCGCGAACAGCACGATGGAGCCCACGATCTGCTTGCCCATGTTCTCCAGCCCGAAGGTCAGCGCCGACACGGCAATGCCCGCGATGGTGCCCAGCAGGATGACGATGAACAGCGGCTGCATCTGGTCCACCGTCATGCCCAGCATGCGCTGCATGCCGATCACGCCATAGGTCTGCTCGGTGGTCAGAAAGCGCAGCAGCAGCGCACCGATCACGAAGCGCACCGTGGGCGCCAGCACGAACCAGCGCGTCTGCAGCATGGGGTTGCGGCGGTGGTGCTCGATGTACAGCGCCACGCTCAGCAGGACGATGGAGCCGATCAGCATCCAGGCCAGCCAGGGCGTGTCCAGCCACCAGTGGTTGTAGCCCTGCACCAGCACGGCGATCAGCAGACCCACGCCGGGCACCATGAGGAAGAAGGTCAGGAAGTCCAGCCGCTCGAAGCTGCGGATGTGCACGCCCGGCGGCAGCTTGAGCACCACCACGCCCGCGAACGAGATCAGGGCCAGGCCGGCCTCGAACAGGTAGAGGTTGTGCCACTCGCTGTTGAACAGCAGGCCCGGCGACAGGATCCAGGCCAGCGGCGTGGCGATCTGCCCCAGCCCCACGCCGATCACCAGCATCTTGAGCACATGCTTGCGCGGCGCAGCCTGCAGCATGTAGAGCGTGCCCAGCGTGCTGCAGGTGGCGCCCGCCAGGCCGCTGGCCGCGCGCAGCATGAGCAGGCTGGTGTAGCTGCCCAGCACCAGGTGCAGCAGCGTCAGCAGCGCATACAGGCCCAGGCCGATCTCGGCGAACAGCCGCATGCCGAACTGCTGGCGGAATTTGTAGACCAGCAGGTTGGCCGTCATGTTGAGCATGACGTAGGCGCCGGTCAGCCAGGCGGCCTCGGAAGACGTCAGTCCCATCTGGCCCTGGATGGTGGGCAGGTTGGCCGTGAACAGTGCATTGCCCAGGCCGCCCGTCAGCGCCACCAGCACGGCGATCAGGCCATAGGCGGCGCGCACGGCCGGCTGGTGCAGCGGCATGGACGGCGAGCCCGGCAGGCTGGGCTTTTCATGCTCTTCCCAGTCCGGCGGGGGCTTGAGGTAGACGACGGGGGGCGACGGGGGCAGCACGGGCCCCGGTGGAGTGGGTGTGGTGGCCATGTCAGGCCTTCAGGCCTTGCCAGACGATCTGCAGCGCCTTGCGCGCCAGGGTGCGCCGCTGCTGCGGCGTCTCGCCGCGCAGCGAGGCGCCCAGCATGCCGAAGACCAGGGACAGCTCGGCCTGCGTCAGCGGCTGGCGGCAATGGCCGCAGGCCACGGCCCGGTCCATGGCCGGCCGAAAGATCTGCCACATGGCAACGCGGGCCTGGGCGATGACCTCGTCGCCGCGCTCCACGGTGCGCCAGTAATCGGTGATGGGGGCCGAGACCGCAATGCGCTCGGCCAGGCGCGACAGCAGCTTGTAGAAGGCATCGTCGTCCTCGGCCATGGCCTCGGCCGCGAGGCGCATGTTGTCCAGCGAACGCTCCAGCAGCGCCAGCATCAGCGCGCGCCGGTCAGGAAACTGCCGGTACAGCGTGGCGCGGCCGACCTCGGCGCGCTCGACCACCAGGTCCAGCGGCGCGGTCACGCCGTGCTCGGAAAACACGGCATCGGCCGCGTCCAGCAACTGGGCGCGGCGGATATCGGCACTGGGTCTTTTGGAAGTCATGCGGACAATTATCGGACAAAGTTGTCCGTTAAATGTCCGCAACCGGCCTATCCCATGGCGGGGCCATGGGCAAAAACCAACGGTTTCCGGCAGTGGAAAAGCCTCTACAGGTCGGTCAGCGGCAGCAGCTGGCGGCGGCTGTCAAAGCGCCGCGACTGGCCGTCCAGAGGATCGGTGAAGGCCAGGCTGCGCGCCAGCAGCTGCAGCGGGCGCGAGTAGTCGCCCTCGGGCATGTCATGCACTTCGGGATAGAAGCCGTCGCCCCACAGCGGCAGGCCCAGGGCGGCCATGTGCACGCGCAGCTGGTGGCGCTTGCCGCTTTCGGGCTCCAGCCGGTAGCGCGCCCAGCGGCCGTGCTGCTCCAGCACCTGCATGCGGGTGCGGGTGTTGGGCGCGCCGGCCACCTCGTGCATGCGAAAGAAATGGCCGCTTTCCTCCATGCGGCTTTCATGCGTGCGCGGGAAAACCACGTCCTCGCGCCAGGGGGCCACGGCCTCGTAGGTCTTGTGGATGGCGCGGTCGCGGAACAGCGCCTGGTAGATGCCGCGTGTGGCGCGCTGCACCGAAAACACCACCAGCCCCGCCGTGTCGCGGTCGATGCGGTGGATGGGCGACAGCTCGGGCAGGTCGAACTCGCGCTTGAGCCGCACCAGCAGCGTCTGCTGCAGGTACTTGCCGGCCGGCACCACGGGCAGGAAATGCGGCTTGTCGGCCACCAGCAGATGCGCGTCGCGGTGGAGGACCTCGGCCTCGAAGGGAATGGGCGGCTCGGCCTGCAGCTCGCGGTAGTAGTAGTAGCGCAGGCCCGGCGCAAAGGCCGTGCCTGCATCGGCGGCGCGGCCATGCTCGTCCACCACCTCGCGCAGCGCCAGGCGCCGCAGCCAGTCTTCGCGCGCCACGGCCGGCAGGCGCTCGGCCAGAAAATCGATCAGCAACCCGCCGCCCTGGCTGGGCAGCACCACGCAGCTGGGGCTGACGCCGTCGCGTATGGGAAGAACCTTGGGGTCGTGGGCGTTGTGCATGGATTCCTGCCCTCAGCGCTTGTGCAGCGCTGCCCACTCATCGGGCGTCACGATCAGGCCGGGAAAGCTGTCTCGCAGCGCCAAAAGGTCGCCGTCGCCGGTGATGAGCGCCTGGGCCCGGCCCACATGCGCCAGCACCAGGAACACCTGGTCCTTGTCGTCCCGGCACAGCGGCAATGCAGGCCAGGGCTGCGGCAGTGTGACGACATCGGCCCAGGGCAGGAAATCCTCCAGCAAGGCCTGTTGCTCGGCCGTTGACAGCTTGAACTTCGGGTAGGCGAGCACACGCAGCAATTCGCTGGCCGTTTCCCTGCAGACCAGGGGCTTCAACTGCTGGTGCTGCCAGGCCCGGCGTATCCACGCAAGACGGCCGGACGTGAACAGCAATGCCGAGAGCACGACGTTGGTGTCCAGGACGACACGCATCATTTGCGCGCCCAGGAGGTCGCCTCCTGCACATCCTCATCGGTGATGCCCATCTGCTGCAGCTTGTCGCGGACGGCCTGTGCGCGCTGGACACGCTGCACGTGCACGGGCGTGAGCACGATGCGGCCGTTTTCCACAGCCACCTCGAAATACTCTGCGGCCTCCACCTCGGACACCACGGCCTTGGGCAGGGTGATCTGGTTCTTCGACGTCAATTTGGCAAGCATGGCCGGCTCCTGCAAATGAGAGAAAACACGGAAATCTTACTTCCTTACCTCATTCCTCTGCGTGTCACCGGGCTTCTTCATCTGGCGAGGCTGGCCCGCTCAGTCCACCCACGCCGTTCAACCCGCTGTCCGCCGTCACCAGCACGCCCGCCGAAACGATGTAATCGGCCGCGCTTTCGATGTCGCCGCGCAGCGCCTCCTTCGCGGCAGGCGCATCGCCGCGACGCAGGGCCTCGACCAAGCGTGCATGATGACCGACCGCCACCTGTTCGCTCACGCGGCGCGAGCCCGAGCGCATGTCGTGGTTGAGGATGGGGCCTATGCGCAGCCACAGCGCCTCGATCATCTGCAGCAGCATGGGCATGCCGGCCGCGCTGTAGACGGCGAAGTGGAAATCCTTGTTGAAGGCGATGAGCCGCGCGCCGTCCGGCGAGGCGCTGGCCATCTCGGCCGCAAAGCGGTCCTGCAGGGCGGCGATGCGTTCCAGCTCGGCGGCCGGCAATTGCCGTGCCGCCTGCTCCGTGGCCAGGCCTTCGAGGTTGACGCGGATGCGCGTGATCTCGCGGAAGGCGCTTTCCGTCATCAAGGGCACGCGCAGCGCGCGGTTGGGCGTGAGTTCCAGCGCCTGCTCGGCCACCAGCCGGTGCACGGCCTCGCGCACGGGCATGACGCTGACGCCCAGCGCGCTGGCCGTAGTGCGCAGCGAGATCTGCTCGCCCGGAATCATCTGGCCCGTGATCAGCAATTCCCTGAGCTGTGCATAGACATCGCTGCTGAGGGTCTGCCGTTTGAGTGGGGTGACTAGTTCGTTGATGGCCATGGCGGCGATGGTAGCGCGGCGCCGCCGCTGTCATGCCTCATAGGGTATTCACCATATTTGATCTGTGATCACAGATACAAAATCCAAACCCAACCCGAATCCCTTTCACCTTTGTTTGAGATCCCAAGGAGTCCCCGCATGTGGAAAAACGATCTTCTGGCCGGCCAGCGCGTCCTGGTGACGGCGGGCGCCGCCGGAATCGGCCTGGAAATCAGCCGCGCCTTTGCCGAGGCCGGCGCGCGCGTCATGGTCTGTGACGTGGCCCAGGCCAGCCTGGATGCGCTGGCTGCCGCCCTGCCCGGGGCCAGCGGCCGTCTGGCCGATGTGTCGGATGCCTTGCAGGTGCAGGCCCTGTTCAAGGCCGTGGACAACGAGTTGGGCGGCCTGGACATCCTCGTCAACAACGCCGGGGTGGCAGGCCCCACGGGCGCGGTGGAGACGCTGGACCTGGCCGACTGGCAGCGCACGCTGGATGTGAACATCACCGGCGCCTTCCTGTGCACACGGCTGGCCGTGCCCCGGCTTCGGCAATCGGCACGCGAGGGCCGGCAGGCGGCCATCGTCAACCTGTCTTCGGCGGCAGGCCATCTGGGCATGCCGGGCCGCACGGCCTATTCGGCGTCCAAGTGGGCGGTGATCGGCCTGACCAAGTCGCTGGCGCTGGAGCTGGGCGCAGACGGCATCCGGGTGAACGCCATCCTGCCGGGCGCCGTGGACGGCCCGCGCATCCGCGATGTGATTGCCGCCAAGGCGCAGGCGCGCGGCCTGCCGCTGGAAGACGTCACGCGCAGCTATACGCACCAGGCCGCGCTGGGCCGCATGGCCACGGCGCGCGACATTGCCAACATGGCCGTGTTTGCCGCCAGCCCGCTGGCCGGCCATGTCACGGGCCAGGAGCTGGCCGTCGATGGGCTGACACAGGCGCTGAGCTGAGCGCCCTCTCCTCCTCCCCTCCTCTCGTCTTTTCACCGTTTGCAAGGACCTTCCATGGCCACCCGCACCAAAGCCATCATCACCTGCGCGCCCACGGGCGCCATCCACACGCCCAGCATGTCGCCCCACCTGCCCGTGACGGCCGAGCAGATTGCCCGCGCCGCCATCGATGCCGCCGAGGCCGGCGCCGCCATCGTGCACCTGCATGCCCGCGATCCCCGCGACGGGCGCCCTTCGCAGGACCCTGAGCTGTTCCGCCCCTTTCTCAAGGCGATCCGTGCCGAGTGCGATGCCATCGTCAACATCACCACGGGCGGCAGCCCGCACATGACGGTGCCAGAGCGCATGCGGCCCGTGACCGAGTTCCAGCCCGAGCTGGCCTCGCTGAACATGGGTTCGATGAACTTCGGCCTGTTCCCCATGCTGGAGCGCTTCCCGAACCTGGAACACGCCTGGGAGCGCGAGCACCTGGAAAACAGCCGCAACCTGGTCTTCAAGAACACCTTTGCCGATATCGAAGGCATCCTGCGGCTGGGCCAAGCCCAGGGCACGCGCTTCGAGTTCGAGTGCTACGACATCAGCCACCTGCACAACCTGGCGCATTTCGTGGACCACGGGCTGGTGCAGGGGCCCGTGTTCGTGCAGTCGGTGTTCGGCATCCTGGGCGGCATCGGCGGCCACCCGGAGGACCTGATGCACATGCGGCGCACGGCCGACCGCCTGCTGGGCAGCAACTACCAGTGGTCCATCCTGGGCGCCGGGCGCAACCAGCTGCCGCTGGCCACCATGGGCGCGGCCATGGGCTCGCATGTGCGCGTGGGGCTGGAAGACTCTCTGTGGATAGGCCCGGGGCAGCTGGCCACCTCCAGCGCCGAGCAGGTGCGCCGCATCCGCACCGTGCTCGAGGCCCTGAATGTCGACGTCGCCACGCCTGACGAGGCGCGCCGGATGCTGGGCCTCAAGGGTGCGGCCAACGTGGCCTTCTGAATCGCCTTCCCGGGCCAGCCCCCATGCCACCGAACAGGAGACTCCCATGCAGATCGATATCGTCGCCGACCTCAAGACCACGCTGGGCGAAGGCCCGCTGTGGGACGTCGGGCAGCAGCGCCTGTACTGGATAGACAGCTTCGACGGCCGCATCTTCCGCTGCACGGCCGACGGGCGGGAACTGCGCGCCTGGGAAGTCGGCCAGAAGATTGGCTCCATGGCACTGCGCCGCGACGGCCGCTCGGCCCTGGTGGCGCTGCACGGCGGCGTGCACACGCTGGACCTGGAAAGCGGCGAGCTGGAGCTGGTCGTCGCCCCCGAGTCCCACCTTCCCGGCAACCGGCTCAACGACGGCAAGGTGGACCGGCAGGGCCGCTTCGTCTTCGGCTCCATGGACACCCTGGAGGAGCAGCCTTCGGCGCGGCTGTACCGGCTGGACACGGACCTGAGCCTGCATGTGCTGGACGAGGGCATCATCTGCTCGAACGGCCCGTGCTGGAGCCCGGACGGCACGACGCTCTATTTCTCGGACACGTGGAGCGGCGAGATCCGGGCCTACGACTACGACACGGCCACGGGCCATGCCAGCGGCCGCCGGACCTTTGCCCCGGTCGACACCAGCGGTGGCGGCGCGGCCGACGGGGCCACGGTCGATGCCGAAGGCTGCCTGTGGCAGGCCCTGGTGTACGCGGGCCAGCTGGTGCGCTACACGCCGGACGGCCGGGTGGACCGGGTGATAGAGATGCCGGTGCGCAAGGTGACCAGCGTGATGTTCGGCGGGCCCGGGCTCGACACGCTTTACGTCACCTCCATGGGCAAGCCGCCGTTGCCGCGTTTCCCGGGCGACGGCCAGTCCCGTGGCGCGCTGTTCGCCGTCAAGGGGCTGGGCGTGCGTGGCCTGCCCGAGCAGCGCTTCGGCGCCTGAGCACGGAGCCGGGCATGCAGGCCCGGAGCCTTCGCACCGCAACGCCGCCCGCCCCGCGAAGCGGCGCCTTCATCCACACAACAATGAAACGGCACCCCCCGCTGGTGCCCGGGAGACCGCCATGGCCCAGGCCCCGCGCGCTTCGCTGCGCCAGATCCACCGCTATTCATGGGTATCCCTGCTGGTCTGCTGGCTGATCTGGGTACTGAATGCCTACGACCGCGAGATCGTGCTGCGGCTGGGGCCGACCATCTCCCGGCACTTCGGCCTGTCGGCCGACGAATGGGGCACGGTGGCCACCATCGTGATGCTGGCCCTGGCCGTACTGGACATTCCCGGGGCGATCTGGAGCGACCGCTACGGCGCGGGCTGGAAGCGCGCACGCTTTCAGGTGCCCCTGGTGCTGGGCTATACGGCGCTGTCGTTCGCCTCGGGCTTCAAGGCGCTCAGCGGCAGCCTGGCGGGCTTCGTGGCGCTGCGCGTCGGCGTCAACCTGGGCGCCGGCTGGGGCGAGCCCGTGGGCGTGAGCAACACCGCCGAGTGGTGGCCGGTGGAGCGGCGCGGCTTCGCGCTGGGCGCCCACCACACGGGCTATCCGGTGGGCGCCATGCTCAGCGGCCTGGTCGCCGGCTTTGTGCTGTACGCCTTCGGCGAGGAGAACTGGCGCTATGTGTTCTTTGTCGCGCTGGTCGTCGCCATCCCGCTGATGTGGTTCTGGGCGCGCTACTCCACGCCGCAGAAGATGGAACTGCTGTATGCCGACATCGCCGCCCGGGGCATGACCCCGCCGCAGGCCAGCGTGGCGGCGCAGGTGCAAAAAGGCCAGGCCTGGCGCACCCTGCGCAGCACCCTGGCCAACCGCAGCATCGCCCTGACGGCTGGCAACACCCTGCTCACGCAGGTGGTCTACATGGGCATCAACGTGGTGCTGCCCGCCTACCTCTACAACATCATGGGCCTGTCGCTGGCCGAATCGGCAGGCATGAGCGTGGTGTTCACGCTCACCGGCATCGTGGGCCAGCTGGTCTGGCCGGCTCTGTCGGACGTGATCGGGCGCCGCGTCACCCTGGTGATCTGCGGCCTGTGGATGGCCGCCAGCGTGGGCGCCTTCTACTTCGCCGACACCATGGCCCTGGTCGTGGTGATGCAGCTGCTGTTCGGCCTGGTCGCCAATGCGGTCTGGCCCATCTACTACGCGGTGGCCTCGGACTGCGCCCAGCCCGCGGCCACCTCCACGGCCAACGGAATCATCACCACCGCCATGTTCGTGGGCGGCGGCATCGCGCCCGTGCTGATGGGCAGCCTGATCGCCCTGGGCGGCGGCTGGACCAGCCCCGGCGGCTATGCCCTGTGCTTCCTGGTCATGGCTGGCTGCGCGCTGGGCGGCGTGGCCCTGCAGCTGGGCACGCGCGGCAACGCCGCCTCCACCGCCACCGTCTGACTCCGCTTTCCTCCACCCATCTTTCCAAGGATTTGCCATGGTCCATCACCCATCGCCCTCCCCTGTTCACGCGCCGCCCGCACGGCCGCAGCCTGCCGCCGGCGACAGGCAGTCGCTGCTCAACGCCCGCATCTTCCGCAGGCTGATGCCGCTGCTGGTGCTGTCCTATGTGATCAGCTTCATAGACCGCACCAACATCGCGCTGGCCAAGTCGCACATCGAGGTGGACCTGGGCATCTCGGCGGCCGCCTACGGCCTGGGCGCGGGGCTGTTCTTCCTGAGCTACGCCCTGCTGGAAGTGCCAAGCAACCTTGTCATGCACAGGGTGGGCGCGCGGTTCTGGATCACACGGATCATGGTGACCTGGGGCCTGCTGTCGGCCGGCATGGCCTTCATCACCGGAGAGACCTCGTTCTACGTGATGCGCGTGCTGCTGGGCGCGGCCGAGGCGGGGCTGTTCCCCGGCGTGATGCTCTACCTGACCTACTGGTTCGGCCGCGAGGAACGGGCCCGCGCCATCGGCTACTTCCTGCTGGGCGTGTGCATTGCCAACATCCTCAGCGGCCCCGTGGGCGGCGCGCTGCTGCAGATGGACGGCTTCCTGGGCTGGCACGGCTGGCAGTGGATGTTCGTGATCGAGGGCCTGCCCGCCGTGGCGCTGGCCTGGGTGGTCTGGAAGAAGCTGCCAGACGGCCCGGCCAGCGCGCCCTGGCTGACGGCCGCCGAATCGCGCGAGGTACTGCAACGCCTGGAGGCCGAGCAGGACCAGCAGGCCAGCGCCGGCCAGGTGGGCCACTCGCTCCGGGACTGCCTGCGCGACCGCCAGATCTGGCTGGCCATCCTTGTCTACTTCTGCCACCAGATCAGCATCTACACGGTGATCTTCTTCCTGCCGGGCATCATCGGCACCTACGGCCAGCTCTCGCCGCTGCAGATCGGCACGCTCAACTCCGTGCCCTGGATCGCAGCGGCCATAGGTGCGGCCTGGCTGCCGCGCTTTGCCACCCACCCGCAGCGCTGCCGGCGCATGCTGCTGGCGGGCCTGGCCACCATGGCCGCCGGCCTGCTGGTGGCCGCGCTGGCGGGCAAGGCCTCGCCCGCCCTGGGCCTGCTGGGTTTCAGCCTGACGGCGCTGATGTTCTTCGTGGTGCAGTCCGTGGTCTTCCTGTTTCCCGCCTCGCGGCTGGCGGGCGCGGGGCTGGCGGGCGGCATAGCCCTGGTCAATACCTGCGGCCTGGTGGGCGGCTTCATCGGCCCCACGGTGATGGGGATGATCGAACAGGCCACGGGCAGCACGCGCAACGGCCTGTTCATCATGGCGGGCCTGCTGGTGGTGGCCGCCCTGGCATCCACCCGGCTGCGCCAGGGCCAGGAGACGCCGTGATGACGGCCTCTTCCCAGCCGCAGGCCGCGCTGTAGGTCAATCTCCTGTATGCGGGCCTGCCGGCTGCCCGCCAGCGCGTCCCGGGCCTTGGCAAGCGTTTTCATGGCGATAGGATGGACCGAACCCCATTTAGCGGCCCCCTGCGCCATGACAGACACAGCGACCGACACAGCGAACCACAGCCCCGCCACACCAGCACCCCACCGCCCAGCCCGCCGCCGCTGGCTGCGCGCCCTTTTGTGGACGGTGTCGGCCCTGGTGCTGCTGCTCGCCGCGGTTGTGGTCCTGATCGCCACCTTCGACTGGAACCGGGCCAAGCCCTGGGTCAACGAGCGCGTCAGCGAAAGCACCGGCCGCCACTTCGCCATTGAAGGCGACCTGCGCCTGCGCTGGACCTGGCCCCAGCCCCTGGACCAGGGCTGGCGTCACTGGATTCCTGGCGTCACCGTCCAGGCCGAGCAGTTGACCCTGGGCCAGCCCGAGGGCTGGGAGGTTGAGCAGGAGCCGGCCAAGGGCAGTGCCGAGCTGCCCGCCCTGCCTGCGCCGCCCGACCAGTTGAACAAGGGCCGCCTTCCCGAGGAAAAAGCCAAGGAACAGCCCAAGGGAAAGGCGAAGGACAAGGACGAAGGCAAGGGCAAGGACTCGCAGGCCAGCCCTTCCGCGCCCAAGATCGACAGCGACAGCATCGTCCTGGCCGACGAGAAAATGGCCCCACCCCCGCGCGACGCCGACACCATGGCCACGGCCGCGCGCGCCACGGCCAGCCTGCGGCTGTGGCCGCTGCTGGGCCGGCATGTGCTGCTGGACCATCTGCAACTGGAAGGCCCTGACCTGGTCTTTGCCCGGCGCAAGGATGGCAGCAACAACTGGACCTTCAAGCGCCCCGAGTCCACAGGGCCGCGCTGGCGCTTTCAGATAGCGCAATTGAGCCTGCGCGGCGGCCTGGTGGGCTGGAGCGATGGCGTGCGCCAGATGGCGGTGCGCGCACGTCTGGACAGCCTTGTGCAGCCGCCCAGTCCAGACTTTCCGTATGGCATGCGCGTCGGCCTGACCGGCCGCATCGCCAAGGCCACGGTCGAGGCCCAGGGCCTCATCGGCCCCGTGCTGGACCTGCAAAGCGAACAGGCACGCTTTCCCGTGAAGCTGTGGGCCCATGCGGGCAGCCTGCGCGCCCGGGCCGAGGGCATTCTCGACAATCCCAGGGCGCTCAAGGGCATGGACCTGCAGGTGCGCCTGCGCGGCTCCAGCATGGCCGACCTGTTCCCTCTGACGGGTCTGCTGCTGCCGCGCACACCGCCCTTCGACACCAATGGCCATCTGGTCGGCAGCCTGGAGCCGGGGCGCGCCGTCTGGGATTACGAGGAATTCGATGGCCGCGTGGGCCAGAGCGATCTGCGCGGTACGCTGCACTACGCATCGGGCAAGCCGCGCCCCAAGCTCAGCGGCGATCTGGCCTCGCGCAAGCTGCGCCTGGCCGACCTGGGGCCGGTGGTGGGAGCACCGTCCACCAAGCAGGGCCAGAAGACCCGGCAGGCGGCCAGCGGCAAGGCCCTGCCCACGCAGCGCTTTGACACCAGCAAATGGAACGCCATGGACATGGATGTGCGCTTCAAGAGCGACCGCATCGAGCGCCCCGAGGCCCTGCCCATCGAGGACTTCAGCGTGCATGCCGTCATGGACAACGGCGTGCTGCGCCTGTCCCCGCTGCGCTTCGGCATGGCCAAGGGCCGGCTGGACATCGAGGCCGTGGTGGACAGCGGCGCCAAGCCGCCCAAGGCCAGCCTCCAGGGCAAGGTCCAGGGGCTGCAGCTGTCGGCCCTGTTCCCCGAGATCGAACTGATGAAGAAAAGCCTGGGCAGCATGGACGGCGCGCTGGGGCTGGAGGGCCGGGGCCAGTCCATTGCCGAATGGCTGGGCACCAGCTCGGGCGACATCCGCCTGTATGTGCGCGATGGCCGCTTCAGCAAGCAGCTCCTGGACCTGGCCGCGCTGAACCTGGGCAGCGTCATCGTCACCAAGCTGTTCGGCGCCGACAAGGAAGTGCAGCTCAACTGCGCCGTTGCCGACCTGACCGTGAAGCAGGGCATTGCGCGCACCCGCAACGTCAAGCTGGCCACGCCCGAGGCCATCATCGAGGCCACCGGACAGATCAGCCTGGCGCAGGAGACCATGGACCTGCGCATCGTGCCCGAGTCGCTGAAGTGGAAGTTCTTCTCGCTGCGCACGCCGCTGTACGTGCGCGGCAGTTTCGCCCAGCCCAAGGTAGGGGTGGAGCCCGGCCCGCTGCTGCTGCGCGCGGGCGCGGCCGTGGCCGCCGCCGTGGTGGCGCCAGCGGCCCTGGCGCTGGTGCCGCTGACGGTGCCGGCCGCCGAGGAAGATGCGCAATGCCAGCGCCTGCTGGCAGAAAGCAGCAAGAAGTAAACGCGTGGCCCGGATGCGCGGCAAGCGCCGCGCTGCATTGGCGCAAAAAGGCTAGCAAACCCGGTGGCAATGTGACGAAATAGCGCCGCAGCACACAGGCATCGAGACGCGGCGCCGGCAGGTCAAGAGCCTCGCCAATGCACTCGCAGACGATGCGCAGGCAGCGGGCGCCCTGGCGGCAGCAACGGCGCGCCGGCCCCGACGGCCCGTGTGCAGGAACGCCCTGCCAGAGCACCCCTTCGCTGTAGCGATCCATGCATTGCGTATTTCCCCTTAGCCCCTGTGACGGCGCAAGCCGTTGATTTCGCTTAACCTTGACGTTCGCTTTTCTCCTGTGCCAAGTCCTTTCCCCATGTCCTCCAAAGTCCAGTTCCGCCTGCGCGTATACAACGACAGCACCATTGCCATCGGTCCCGGCAAGGTGCAGTTGCTCGAAGCCATTGCCGAGGCGGGCTCCATCTCGGCTGCAGCGCGATCGCTGGGCATGTCCTACCGGCGCGCCTGGGTGCTGGTCGACGAGATGAACCGCGCGCTGCAGACACCGGCCGTCAACACCAGCGCCGGCGGCGCCCATGGCGGCGGCGCATCGCTCACCTCCACGGGCGAAGCCATCGTCAGGCATTACCGCTCCATAGAGACCACGGCGCGCATGGCTGCGGCGGCCGATATCGCCGCGCTGACACGCCTGCTCAATCCCCAGGGAACGAGCGCATGAGCGCGGCCGGCTCCACGGCGCAGGCCATCGCCTGCCGCCCCATCGGCCATGTGCGCAGCCGCTTCACCGACCCGGTGGGCATGCCCATACAGACGGCGGGCGCGGCCGACGAGGCCGGCCGCGTGGAGCTGCTGCCCGAGTTCGAGGCCGGGCTGCGCGACATCGAAGGCTTTGACTACCTGATCCTCATCACCCACCTGCACCAGGCCGTGGAAAAGCTGGAAGTCGTGCCCTTCATGGACGACAGCAGCCACGGCGTGTTCGCCACGCGCGCCCCGGCGCGGCCCAACCGGCTGGGCCTGTCCATCGTGCGCCTGGTGCGGCGCGAAGGACTGCTGCTGCATTTCCTGGGCAACGACATGCTCGACGGCACGCCCGTGCTCGACATCAAGCCCTACGTGCCCAGGCTGGATGTGCGCCAGACCGAGCGCATAGGCTGGTTCGGCAAGCGTATCGACCAGATGCCCGACATCCGCGCGGACGACCGCATGGCCTGAGCCTGCTTCGGCAGCAATGGCAACAGCCCTCAGTGGAAATTGCGGCTCGCCACGCCGGCGCCGCCCAGGCGGCCCAGCCAGCGGCTCATGTCGCGGGCGCGGTGCACGATGAGATGGCGCACGGCGGGCACCTCCTGGCTGGCCTGTTCTGCAGGCGCTGGCTCGCCGGGGTCCTTGCCGCCGCCCCAATCCGAGCTGCTTTGCCAGATGCCCTCCACCGCGAGCAGCCGCGCGCCCAGCAAGGGCTCGCCCCAGCGCGTGACGGTATCGGGCCAGACCACCAGGTTGACCGTGCCCGTCTCGTCCTCCAGCGTGATGAAGACCGTGCCCTTGGCCGTGGGCGGGCGCTGGCGCACGGTGACGATGCCGCAGGCCCGCACGCGCATGCCCGCCAGCGTGTCGCGCAGCTCCAGCGCCGTGCGCAGCCCGTGGCGGCGCAGGCGGTCACGCAGCAGGGCCAGCGGGTGGCGGCGCAGGCTCAGGCCCGTGGCCGCGTAGTCGAACAGGATTTCCTCGCCCTCGGGCGCAGCGGCCAGTTGCACGGGCGCCTCGTGCACGGGCACGCCCGCGAACAGCGGCGGCTGCACCTGCAGGGCCGCCGCATCCCACATCTGCTGGCGGCGGTGGCCTGACAGGCCCTGCAGCGCATCGGCCGCGGCCAGGGCCTGCAGCTCGGCGCGCTGCAGCCGGGCGCGCAGGGCCAGGTCCTCGGTGCTCCTGAACGGCGCCTGCGCGCGGACCTGCGCCACGCGCTCGCCCGAAGTCTTTGGCAACTGCGCCACCATGCACAGCCCCAGGCGCACGGCTGGCTGCGGCAGCTCGACGCCGGCAATGCGCTCGTGCGGCGCCTCCAGCGTGCAGTCCCAGTCGCTGTGGAGCACATCGACGGGCAGCACGCGCACGCCGTGGCGGCGCGCATCCTGGATCAGCTGCGAGGGGGTGTAGAAGCCCATGGGCTGGGCATTGAGCAAGGCCATCAGGAAACAGGCCGGCTCATGGCGCTTGAGCCAGGCGCTGGCATAGGCCAGCATGGCGAAGCTGTAGGCATGGCTTTCTGGGAAGCCGTATTCGCCAAAGCCCAGCATCTGGCGGAAGATGGCCTGGGCAAATTCGGCGCTGTAGCCGTTGGCCAGCATGCCGTCGATCAATGGGCGCTCGAAGCGGTGCACGCCCCCCTTGCGCCGCCAGGCGGCCATGGAGCGGCGCAGCTCGTCGGCATCGCCCGCCGAGAAATCTGCCGCGATCATGGCGATCTGCATCACCTGCTCCTGGAAGATGGGCACGCCCAGCGTGCGCTTGAGCGCCTTCTCGAGCGCGGGCTTTTCCAGGACCAGCTCGCCGCCCTGCCGCCGACGCTCGCGCGCCTGCAGATAGGGATGGACCATGCCGCCCTGTATGGGCCCGGGCCGCACGATGGCGACCTCGACCACCAGGTCGTAGAACACGCGCGGCCGCAGCCGGGGCAGCATGCTCATCTGCGCCCGGCTCTCGATCTGGAAGGTGCCCACGGTGTCGGCGCGGCAGATCATGTCGTAGGTGGCGGCGTCCTCCTTGGGAATGTCGGCCAGCTCCCAGCGCGGGCCGCGCAGCGCGGCGCGCGCGTGCAGGCTGCCGCGCAGCACGGTGAGCATGCCCAGGGCCAGCACATCGACCTTGAGCAGATTCATGGTGTCCAGATCGTCCTTGTCCCACTGGATGACCGAGCGGCCCTGCATGGCGGCCGGCTCCACGGGCACCAGCCGCGTCAGCGGCCCGTCGGTCAGCACAAAGCCGCCCACGTGCTGGCTCAGGTGGCGCGGGCTGTCGCGCAGTTGCAGGGCCAGCTCCAGCCACAGCCGCGCACGCTGGGGCGACAGTTGCGGGCAGTCGTCGCCCAGCCGCTCGCGCAGCCGGGCCAAGCGCAGCAGCTTGGAGCGCACCCAGCCCAGGGCGGGGTCATCGGGTTCGGGCTCCGGCTCGGCCGCCTGGTCCTCGGCATCGCTGAACCAATGGTGCTGCCGGGCCATGGCGTCGATCAGCGCCGCATCCACGCCCAGGGCCTTGCCCGCGTCGCGCAGTGCGCCACGCGTGCGCCAGCAGCTGACCACGGCCGTCAGCGCCGCACGGTCACGGCCGTATTTTTCGTAGATGTACTGGATGACGGTCTCGCGCCGCGCGTGCTCGAAGTCCACGTCGATATCTGGGGGCTCGCTGCGCTCGCGGCTGATGAAGCGCGCGATCAACAGCGTCTGCAGGGTGGGATCGACGGCCGTGATGCCCAGGCAGAAGCAGACCACCGAGTTCGCGGCCGAACCCCGGCCCTGGCACAGGATGTCCTGACTGCGAGCGAATCGCACGATGTCGTGCACGGTGAGGAAGTACATCTCGTAGCCGCACATGGAGATCAGCTTCAACTCGTTGTGCAATTGCTTGCGCACCTTCTTGGGAATGCCTTCGGGATAGCGCCCCGCCGCTCCCTGCCAGGTATGCCAGGCCAGGGTCTGGCGTGCATCCATGCCGGGCAGCACGGTTTCCTGCGGATAGTGGTAGCGGATCTCACTGAGCTTGAAATCGCAGCGCGCGGCAATCTGCAGGGTTGCATCCAGCATGGCGCGCGGATAGATGCCGCCCAGCCGCAAGCGCGAGCGCAGATGCCGCTCGGCATTGGGGTGCAGCTCGAAGCCACACTCGGCCACCGTGCAGCCCAGGCGCAGCGCCGTCACCAGGTCCTGCAGCGGCTTGCGCGAGCGCGCATGCATGTGCACATCACCGCAGGCCACGCAGGACAGGCCCAGCAACCCTGCCACGTCCTGCAGGCTTTGCAGCCACAGGCTGTCGTCTGGAGCTAGCAGCAGCTCCACGCCCAGCCAGCAGCCCGGCCCCAGCTGCGCCACGGCGGCCTGCACGGCCTCGGCCATGGCGGGCACATCGCCGGGCAACAGCTGCGCACGCTGCGGCACAACGATGCATTCGCAGCCTTCACGCAGCAGATGCCAGGGGCTGTCCGCATCGACCAGGTACCGGCCCTTTTCGGCACGGGCGCGCGCCGCGCTGATGAATTCGCAGAGGTTGCCCCAGCCGTTCAGATCGCGCGCCAGCGCCACCACGCGCAGCGGGCCCCAGGCGAATTCGCTGCCATGGATCAGGGCCATCTCGCAGTCGCGCGCGGCCTCGAAGGCCCGCACGGCGCCGGCTACCGAGCATTCGTCGGTCAGGGCCAGCGCCTGGTAGCCCAGGGCCTTGGCGCGCTGCACCAGTTGGGCGGGCGAAGAGGCGCCGCGCAGAAAGCTGAAGTTCGACAGGCAGTGCAGCTCCACATAGCCGGGCAGGCCCGGGCCCGATGCCATGCCGGACACCGGCCCGGTGGCCTGGGGCGGGGGCTGCAGCCGCTGCAGCTGCGGGGGCGGCGGCTCCAGCAGGATGTCCTGTTCAGCCATAGATGCCTTGCGCAAACCAGGCGGCGGGCGACAGCAGGGCCGGCATGCCTGGCAGCCGCTCCGATGCAGGCGTGCGCTCGCGGTAGATCCAGACATGGCCGACAGCCGCGTTGCTCGCCACGAAATAGTCACGCACGGCCAGCGCCGCATCGGCCTGCGGCTCTCCCCACCAGCCGGCCTCCAGCCGATAGGGGCCGGCCAGCAATTGCAGCGGCCCCTGCCAGCAGGGGCGGCTGCCCTGCAGGAGCAGCGGCTGGGGCGGATCAAGCAGCCAGGGCGGCAGCAGGCCCTGCCAGGGGTTGGCCGCCTTGCGCGCGTGCGCGGGCCGCCGCGGGGCCTGCGGGGTCTGCAAGGCCTCGCAGGCCGGGGTCCAGCGCTGCATGGCCTCGGGCCGGTGGTCCGATTGCAGCTGCGCCACCCGCACGCCCTGCGCACCACGGCGGGCCGAGACGCGCTCCACCCATTCATGCCAGGCCATGCCGCTGGCTGCGTCTGTCGCGCCTGCCGCCTCGCCCAGCGGCGCCGGGCCGGGCGCGGCCGGTGGCAGGCAACTGCCGGCATCGGCCGCGAAAGGCGCGGTGTCCAGCGCCACCAGCTCCAGCATGTCCGCAGGCGCGCGCCAGGGCGTGCGGGCCAGGCGTTCGCGCAGCAGGCGCTCCATGTGCTCCAGCGCCTGGGCGGGCCGGGCCGTGCGGATGTCCAGCGCTTCCCAGGCCGGCAGTTCCGTGCCGTCCACGCGACGCAGATCGTGGTGCCAGCGCAGTTGCAGGCCCAGCACGCCCTGGTGGCGGGCCTGCAGCCAGGCCTGCAGCGCACGCAGCAGGGGCCGGGCGGCCTGCAGCAGGGCCTGGGCGTCGCTGGCCGGATAGCCCAGGTCGGCGCGCAATGCAAAGTGCTCGGGCAGCTCCAGCCAGTCCAGCGCATGGGGGCTGCTGCCATAGGCCTGGTCCAGCGCCAGCAGGGCCGGCAGCCCGATGCGCCGCGCCAGGCCCGCGCGCGGCAGGGCGCGCAGCTCGCCCCAGCGGCGGCAGCCCATGCGCTCCAGGGCCGGTGCATGCTGCTCCAGTGCGGGCAGTGTCCAGATGGGCAGTGCGTCGGCAGGCGGCCAGGGCTGGCGCGAATCCGCGCCCTGCATGCGCCAGCGCAGACGCGCCAGCGCCTGCCATGCCGTGGCGCCCCGGGCCCAGAACGGCATCCGGGGGCCGCCCGCCTGGCCGTCCTCGGGCTGCTGTTCGCGCAGCGCGCGCAGCAGGCCCAGCAGCATGGCCTGGCGACCGCCCCACAGGCGCTCCACGCTGCCCACCTCCATCAACGCCACGGCCTGCCCTGCCCCGTACCAGAGGGCCACGCGCGGCGTCCAGCGCAGGGCCCACCAGGCCTGCTGCGCGCAGGCACTGCCTTCGCCATCACTGTCGCCGTTGCCCTGGCCATCGCCCTGCGCGGCATGCAGCGGCCAGGCAATCCAGTGCAGTGCTTGATTCGGCTGTGCCATGGCATCTCACCCCAGGGTGTGCGCTGCCGCCTGCAGGGCGGGCGCCTCGGCGGGCAGCAGTTGCCCGTGTCCATGAAGCCAGCGCTGCGCCTCGTCCGCCTGCCGGGTGCGCCGCTGGGCCTGGGCCTGCAGCACGTCCTGCCAGGCCCAGTGGTGCAGGGGCAGCTTCAAGGGATGCTCCAGCGCAGGCCCCCGGCGCTTGAGCAACTGCACGCGCAGGCAGGCTGGCGTGCCGCCTTCGCCCGGCTCCCCCAACTCTGTCTCCACGCGCAGCCGCAGCGGCGCGGGCGAGGCCACCGTCTGCAGGGCGGCCGAGGCCTCGCGCCACAGCCACAGAATGCGCCCCTGCGCAGCGGCCGCCCATTGCAGCCGGCGCAGCGTGGCCATGGGCAGACCGGCTGGCAGCCAGGCCAGCACGGCCAGCACGTCGCGGCAGCGCAGTGCCTGCTCACAGACCCAGGCCAGCCCTGCCCCATCGCCTGCCGGGTGAGCGCCGGGGTGGGTGTCCGGGTGGGTGTCGGCCTCCACGCAGCACAGCCGGTGCGCCGCCACGCCTGCCGCTTCCAGCCCCGGTGCAAAAGGCCTGCAAGGCGGCGCCACCAGCACCACCTGGCCCGCGCTGCGCTGCATCAGGGCCGCCAGGCCCGGCAGCAGCAGCGGCCACTCGGCATGGCCATGCGCGGGTTGCAGCAGCTCGACCATGGCGCCCAGCGGCCAGCCCCCGCCCGGCAATTGCGCATCCAGCAGCGCATGGCCCGAAGGCTGGACCCGCTGCTGCAGCGCCTGCTGCCAGCCATCGCCACGCCACACGCCCTGCAACTGAGGCAGCACACGCGCCGCGCCCGCCATGGGGGCGGGCTGCGCAGGTTGGGAGGCGTGGGGCGTGGTCATGGGGAAATTTCAAATACTGTATGAATATACAGCACTCTTGATTTCCCAAGAGATCCACGGATGTAAAAAAGCCGGGCAAGCCCGGCTGTCTCAGTGCGCTGGCGCTCTCGCTGCGCCGCCCGCTGGGGGTGTTGCGTCGATCTGCATGCAGGCTTCGCACCATTGCGCGACCGCTGTGTCCACGGCGTGGGTGCGGGCATTGATGGCGGGCCAGCGGCGCAGGCAGGCGTTGACGATGGCCTGCAGTTGCCACAGCGCCTCGCGGCTGAGCAGGGCCAGCTCGCTCATGCCCTGCACATCGTCTTTGAGGTAGGCCAGCAGGTCGGTTTGCTGGCTGGGATGCAGGCCGGCCTCGGCCAGCTGCTTTTGCAGGCCGCCGATGCTGGAGTCGATGTAGACGGCCGCCTGGTGGTCGGGCATGGCCTGCCAGCGCTCGGGAAAGGCCTGGCTGAACGTGTCCCACATCTGGAAGGCGGCCGACAGGGCGGCCACGCTGTGCGTGACCTCGGCCTGCAGCGGCGGCAGCGGCGTGCCCGGCGAGATCTCGTCGTACAGCAGCGGCAGCAGGATGCCGACCAGATCGGCCGGATAGCGGCGGTGGTTCATGCGCAGCATCAGCGACAGGCGCTGGCCGGGCAGGTCCTGGAATTTGTCGAAGAAGGCCGAGACCACCTCGGCCAGCAACAGGATCCGGCCCATTTTGGAGATGGCTTCGCCATGCACGCCGCGCGGATAGCCCGTGCCGTCCATGCGCTCGTGGTGCTCGAGCACGGCCATTTCCACGTCCTGCGAATACGCGCCCGCGCCCCGCATGATGAGCATGCCCGTGACCGAGTGCGCCACCAGGTGCTTGCGCTCGGCGCCCGTGAGCCGGTAGTTGGGGTCGGTCCAGGCCGGGTCCATGTAGAGCATGCCCACGTCGTGCAGCAGGGCCGCCGTGGCCAGCGGGCCGCATTCACGCTCGCTCCATTCGCTTTGCAGCGCCAGGTAGATGGCCACCAGCATCATCTGCAGGCTGTGGGCGAACAGCTCGGGCCGCTGCTCGCGCATGACCGTGAGCTTGAAGGCGATCTGCGGCGGCAGCACCATCAGGCGCAGCGGTGCCAGCAGCCGGTCCGTGCCGCCCAGCGACTGCACCAGGCGGCGCATCAGGTCCACGGTCTCGCACTGCACCATGGCCTGGGCTTCGATGGCCAGCACGTCCACGCGGTTGTCCACGCCCAGGTGCTTGTCGATGGGGTCGCGCAGCTTGTGCTTGACCAGGCGCTCGTACATGTTGCCGTCGATGCGCGCACCCTTGTCCACGAGCTTGACGCCCTTGTCGTTGAAGATGGGCTCGCCGGTGACCACGTTGCAATGCTCGGCCATGTCGGTGACGGCGCGCAGGAAATGCACGCCCTCGTCCTTCCATCCCTGCGCTGTCGGTGGATTGCGCACGGCCGCGACATCCGTCATAGAGGCTCCCATTGGCTCGAAATCTGAAATATAAGCAAAAGAGCCCGCGCAAGGCGGGCTCTCGTTGCGCAGGCCTGCCAAGGCAGGCCGTGCACGGCAACATCAGCGAATCAGCGTCACGCCGGTCTTGGACTGGATGTCCTCGAAGCTCACTTCGGGGGCCAGTTCCACGAGCTTCAGGCCCTGCGGCGTCACGTCCATCACTCCCAGGTCGGTGATGATACGGTCCACCACGCCCACGCCGGTCAAAGGCAGGGTGCAGGCGGGAAGAATTTTGAGGTCGGTCGTGCCGTCCTTCTTCTTTGCCACATGTTCCATGAGCACGATGACGCGCTTGACGCCCGCCACCAGGTCCATGGCGCCGCCCATGCCCTTGACCATCTTGCCGGGAATCATCCAGTTGGCCAGGTCGCCCTTCTCGGACACCTGCATGGCGCCCAGGATGGACAGGTTGATCTTGCCGCCGCGGATCATGGCGAACGACTGGTCGCTGCCGAAGATGGACGAGCCGGCAATCGTCGTCACGGTCTGCTTGCCGGCGTTGATCAGGTCGGCGTCCACGGCATCCTCGGTCGGGAAGGGGCCGATGCCCAGCATGCCGTTCTCGGACTGCAGCCACACTTCCTTGTCACCCGTGTGGTTGGCCACCAGGGTGGGAATGCCGATGCCCAGGTTGACGTAGAAGCCGTCTTCGAGTTCTTGGGCCGCGCGGGCGGCCATCTGGTCTTGGGTCCACGGCATGGTCAGGCTCCTTGTTTTTCTGTGATGGTGCGCTTTTCGATGCGCTTTTCGGGATTCGGGTTGTGCACGATGCGGTGCACGTAGATGCCGGGCAGATGGATGTCGTCCGGTGCGATCTCGCCGACCTCGACCACCTCTTCCACTTCCACGATGCAGACCTTGCCGGCCGTGGCGGCGGCAGGATTGAAGTTGCGCGCCGTCAGGCGGAACTGCAGGTTGCCGCTCTTGTCGGCACGGTGGGCCTTGACCAGGGAGACATCGGGCACGAGCGAGCGCTCCATCACATAGGTCTCGCCGTCGAATTCGCGCAGCTCCTTGCCCTCGGCCACCATGGTGCCCACGCCGGTCTTGGTGAAGAAGGCGGGAATGCCGGCGCCGCCTGCGCGCAGCTTCTCGGCCAGCGTGCCCTGGGGCGTGAATTCCAGCTCCAGCTCGCCGGCCAGGTACTGGCGCTCGAACTCCTTGTTCTCGCCCACATACGACGAGATCATCTTCTTGATCTGGCGCGTCTCCAGCAGCTTGCCGAGGCCAAAGCCGTCCACGCCCGCGTTGTTGGAAATCACCGTCAGGCCCTTGGCGCCGCTGTCACGCAGCGCGTCGATCAGGGCCTCGGGAATGCCGCACAGGCCGAAGCCGCCCACAGCCAGCAATTGCCCGTCGGCCACGACGCCCTGGAGCGCCTGCTCCGCGGAGGGGTAGAGCTTTTTCACACATGTCTCCTTCAGATTGGATGCGCTACGATACTACGTACTTGCATAGGTAGTTTTTCGTAAAGATTTGCCCATGGATATAGATTACCGGCTGGCGTTCGAAGCCGCCCCCGTCGGCCTCGTGATCTCGCGCAATCGCACCATGATCGACTGCAACCGCCAGGTCTGCGAGATGTTCGAGGCCTCGCGCGAGGTGCTGATCGGCCAGACCTTCCAGATCCTCTACCCCAGCGCCGACGAGTACGAGCGGCTGGGCGCGCGCATCGCGCCCATTCTCAACGCCCGGGGTTTCTACTCGGACAACCGCATCATGAAGCGCGCCAACGGCGAAACGTTCTGGTGCCATGTCACGGGCCGCACGCTGGACCGCAGCGACCCGCATGCCTCGGGCATCTGGAGCTTCGAGGACCTCAGCGCCCACCGTCCCGTCAAGGCCGAGCTCACGGGGCGCGAGCGCGAGGTGGCCGCCCGCCTGCTGGAGGGGCTTACCTCCAAGGAAATCGGCCGTGCCCTGGCCATCAGCCACCGCA
The DNA here is from genome assembly GCF_001622915.1 of Delftia sp. GW456-R20. Lineage (NCBI taxonomy): Bacteria > Pseudomonadati > Pseudomonadota > Betaproteobacteria > Burkholderiales > Comamonadaceae > Delftia > Delftia sp. GW456-R20. Next base: position 255,354 of record NZ_LWCN01000003.1, read on the forward strand.
CGGTGGAGATCTACCGCGCACGGCTGATGCGCAAGTACGGCGCCTCCACGGCCGCCGATCTGGTCCACAAGCTGGTCTCTGGCTGACAGGGCGACGGCCTACACGGGCCGTATCCGCCCGCGCAACACAATGCCTTGGCAAAAAGCATGCCCGGCACGGCGCATGCGGGGGGCGGTGAAATTTTTTGGCTATGGCGCAGTTGAGATTTGCCAATCGCCAAAGCCTTGCCGCATCCATAGAACGAAACAACAATAAAAGCAATTCGATAGCACACAGCTATTGATTTTCCAAGCGCCGCGCTGCCTGCGTGCAAGCCGGCGCCGCTACCACCCCTCGATCAAGGAGAGACCATGACCCACAAGCTCACCACCGCCGCAGGCGCCCCGGTTGCCAACAACCAGGACTCGCTCACGGCCGGCCCGCGTGGCCCGATGCTGTTGCAGGACCTGTGGCATCTGGAAAAAATGGCCCACTTCAACCGCGAAGTGATTCCCGAGCGCCGCATGCACGCCAAGGGCTCGGGCGCCTTCGGCACCTTCACCGTGACGGGTGACATCACGCGCTATACCCGCGCCAAGGTGTTCTCCGACATCGGCAAGCAGACCGAAGTGTTCGCGCGCTTTTCCACCGTGGCCGGCGAACGCGGCGCGGCCGATGCCGAGCGCGACATCCGCGGCTTCGCCGTCAAGCTCTATACCGAGGAAGGCAACTGGGACCTGGTGGGCAACAACACGCCGGTGTTCTTCTTCCGCGACCCGCTCAAGTTCCCCGACCTGAACAAGGCCGTCAAGCGCGACCCCTACACCAACCTGCGCTCGCCCGAGAACAACTGGGACTTCTGGACCGGCCTACCCGAGGCGCTGCACCAGATCACCATCGTCATGAGCGACCGGGGCATTCCGCGCGGCTACCGCCACATGCACGGCTTCGGCTCGCACACCTACAGCTTCATCAACGCCAGCAACGAGCGCCACTGGGTCAAGTTCCACTGGGTCTGCCAGCAGGGCATCGAGAACTTCGGCGATGCCGAGGCCGCCGCCGTGGTCGCCTCCGACCGTGAAAGCAGCCAGCGCGACCTGCTCGAAGCCATCGAGCGCGGCGAGTTCCCGCGCTGGAAGCTGTGCGTGCAGATCATGCCCGAGCATGAAGCCGAGACCTACCGCTTCCACCCCTTCGACCTGACCAAGGTCTGGAGCAAGAAGGACTACCCGCTGATCGAAGTGGGCGTGATGGAGCTCAACCGCAACCCGCGCAACTACCACGCCGATGTGGAGCAGGCCTCGTTCACGCCGGCCAACCTGGTGCCGGGCATCGGCCCCTCGCCCGACCGCATGCTGCAGTCGCGCCTGTTCTCGTATGGCGATGCCGCGCGCTACCGCCTGGGTGTGAACCACCACCAGATCCCCGTGAACGCGCCGCGCTGCCCCTACCACGCCTACCACCGCGATGGCGCCATGCGCGTGGACGGCAACTACGGCGGCACCATCGCCTACGAGCCCAACACCAAGGGCGAGTGGCAGGAGCAGCCCGCCTTCGCCGAGCCGCCGCTGGCCCTGCACGGTGCGGCCGACCGCTGGAACTACCGCGAGGACGATGCCGACTACTTCACCCAGCCCGGCGACCTGTTCCGCCTGCTCACGCCCGATGCGCAGCAGCGCCTGTTCGAGAACACGGCGCGCAACATCGCCGGCGTGTCCGAGCACATCGTGCAAAAGCACATAGCGCACTGCACCCAGGCCGACCCCGCCTACGGCAAGGGCGTGGCCGATGCCATCGCCCGCCAGAAGGCCGGCACGCTCTGACCGGCTGACGCCCACGGCAAAACGCCCCCGAAACTTCGGGGGCGTTTTTCATGGCGCGCCCTGCCCTCAGGCCACGGCCTTGAAGGCGGGAAGCTTGTCGCCCAGCCGCTTGCCCATCTCCGTGCCCAGGGCCTGCAGGCCGCTCATGGGGCGCACCATGACCTCGAATTCCCGGATCAGCCCCTGCTCGTCGAAGCGGATGAAGTCGATGCCCTTGAGGTTCTTGCCGCCCACGCTGGCGCTGAACTCCAGCACCACGTCCAGGCCGTCATCGCTGGCCATCTGGCGGTGGTAGGTGAAGTTCTCGAACACCTGGACCACGGTGGACAGCGCCAGCATCAGCGCGGGTGCCGAGGCATAGGGCGTGTTGGCCATGGGCGAGCGGAACACTGCATCGGGATGGACGATGGTGTGCAGCTCGCCCAGGTCGCTGGCGGCAACCATGCGATGCCACAGCTCCAGGGAGCGGGCGACTGCGGGATGGGCGTTCTTCGGGGGCTGGGACATGCTTGTCTCCTGGTGGTTGAGGTGGAAAACGGAATCGGGCGGCGCCCTCAAAGGCTGGCCGCCAGCGTGGTGCCTTGCGCGATGGCGCGCTTGGCGTCGAGTTCGGCCGCCACGTCGGCGCCGCCGATCAGGTGCACGCTGCAGCCCGCCGCGCTCAGGGCCGCATGCAGCTCGCGCTGCGGCTCCTGGCCCGCGCAGAGCACGACGTTGTCCACCTCCAGCAGTTGCGGCTGGCCGTCCACGGTGATGTGCAGCCCGGCGTCGTCGATGCGCTCATAGGCCACGCCCGAGCCCATGGCCACGCTGCGCGCCTTCAGCGAGGTGCGGTGTATCCAGCCCGTGGTCTTGCCCAGTTGGTCGCCCACCTTGGTGGACTTGCGCTGCAGCAGGTGCACGCGGCGCGGCGAGGGCTCGGCCTGCGGCTGCGCCAGGCCGCCGGCCTGGGCGTAGTCCGTGTCTATGCCCCACTCCGCATAGAACTTGCGGGGCGCCACGGCGCCGCTGTCGCCGGCATGGGTCAGGTACTCGGCCACATCGAAACCTATGCCGCCCGCGCCGATGATGGCCACGCGCTCGCCCACGGGCCTGTCGCCCTGCAGCACGTCCAGGTAGCCGAGCACCTTGGGATGGTCCACGCCGTCGATGGCGGGAACGCGCGGCCGTATGCCCGTGGCCAGCACGATCTCGTCATAGCCGCCCTCGATGAGCTGGGCCGCCTCCACGCGGTGGCCCAGTCGCAGCGCCACGCCGCCCAGCTCCAGCTGGCGGCGGAAGTAGCGCAGCGTCTCGTGGAACTCCTCCTTGCCGGGCACCTTCTTGGCAATGTTGAACTGCCCGCCGATCTCGCTGGCCGCATCGAACAGCGTCACCGCATGGCCGCGCTGCGCGGCGGTGACGGCAAAGCTCAGGCCCGCCGGGCCGGCGCCCACCACGGCGATGCGCTTGGCGGCGGGCGCAGGCGCAATCACCAGCTCGGTCTCATGGCAGGCGCGCGGGTTGACCAGGCAGGAGGTGATCTTGCCGCCAAAGGTATGGTCCAGGCAGGCCTGGTTGCAGGCAATGCAGGTGTTGATCTCGTCGGCACGGCCCTGGCGTGCCTTGCGCACGAAGTTGCCATCGGCCAGCAGCGGCCGGGCCATGGAGACCATGTCGGCATAGCCCTCGGCCAGCAGGCGCTCGGCCACTTCGGGCGTGTTGATGCGGTTGGAGGTGATCAGCGGGATGCCCACCTGCCCCATCACGCGCTGCGTGACCCAGGCATAGGCGGCGCGCGGCACCTTGGTGGCGATGGTGGGAATGCGCGCCTCGTGCCAGCCTATGCCCGTGTTCAGCAGCGTGGCGCCTGCGGCCTCGATGGCCTGGGCCAGCGCGATCACTTCCTCCAGCGTGGAGCCGCCCTCCACCAAGTCCAGCATGGACAGGCGGTAGATGATGATGAAGTCCCGCCCCACGCGCTGGCGCGTGCGCCGCACGATCTCCACCGCAAAGCGCATGCGGCCCGCGTAGCTGCCGCCCCATTCGTCATCGCGGTGGTTGGTGCGTGCGGCGATGAACTCGTTGATCAGATAGCCCTCGGAGCCCATGATCTCCACGCCGTCGTAGCCCGCATGGCGGGCCAGGGCTGCGCAGCGCACGAAGTCCTCGATGGTCTGCTCCACCTCGTCGCCCGTCAGCGCATGCGGCACGAAGGGGTTGATGGGCGCCTGCAGCGCGCTGGGCGCCACCAGCCCGGGCTGGTAGGCATAGCGGCCGAAGTGCAGGATCTGCATGGCGATCTTGCCGCCCTCGGCATGGACGGCCTGCGTGACGATGCGGTGCTGGTCCGCCTCGTGCTCATTGACCATCATGGCGCCGCCCTTCATGGGCCGGCCGCGCTCATTGGGGGCGATGCCGCCCGTGACGATCAAGCCCACCTCGCCGCGCGCGCGCTCGGCGTAGAAGGCGGCCATGCGCTCGAAGCCATTGGGCGCCTCCTCCAGGCCCACGTGCATGGAGCCCATGAGCACGCGGTTTCTGAGCGTGGTGAAGCCCAGGTCCAGTTCAGCATTCAGGTGGGGGTAGTGGGTCATGCCTGTCTCGCTTTTTTATGCAACTGATTGCATGAATGTAGTCAGCCTCCTTTATTTATGCAACTGGTTGCGCAAAAAATTGCAGAAATGACTGCAGCGCTTGGCCGCACCTCCATGCAGGCCCGTAAGATGGCGCCCAGCGCCAGTCCCTTTGTTGCCGATGTCCCTGCCACACGCCCTTCTCACCGCCTTGGTCGAGCACCCCTGCTCGGGCTCGGAACTTGCCGAGCGCTTCGACCGCTCCATCGGCTATTTCTGGAACGCCACGCACCAGCAGATCTACCGCGAACTCGCGCGACTGGAAGAGGCGCAATGGATCGAGGCCCTGCCCGCCGCATCCGGCCGGGGCCGCAAGCGCCAGTACCGCATCCTGCCCACGGGCCGCAAGGAGCTCAAGCGCTGGGTGGCCGAGCAGGAAGACCCCAAGCCGCTGCGCGAGGAATGGATGGTCCGCCTGCGGGCCGAGGCGGTGGTGGGACCCTGCGGACTGCAGGACGAAGTGCAGCGGCTGCTGGCACTGCACCAGGCGCAGCTGGACGTCTACCAGCGCCTGGAGCAGCGCGACTTCCTGGACAAGCCGCCCACGCGCGAGCGGCGACTGCAGCACCTGGTGCTCAAGGCCGGCATACAGCAGGAGCAGCTGTGGATAGGCCTGCTGCAGGAAGCCCGGGAGATCCTGGACATGCCGGCCAGGCCCTGAGCAACGGTTGCGACGGCTGAGACGGCTGAGACGGCTGAGACGGCTGAGACGGCTGAGACGGCTGAGACGGTGCGACGGTGCGACGGCCGCCTCAGCCCTTGTTCAAGCCGTGCAGCGCCAGCCCCGGCGCCTCCAGCCGGGCACGCAGAATGCGCCCGTGCGTGGAGTCCGTCACATACAGCGTGCGGCGGTCCGCGCCGCCAAAAGCCAGGTTGGTGAGCGAGCTTCCCGGCACGCCGCGCAGCACCTGCACGGGCTCGGCACGGTGGTTGAGCACCCACACCAGGCCCAGGCCCGGGTTGGCCACCAGCAGCCGGCCCTGGTCATCCACGGCCAGCCCGTCGGGGCCGCTGGGGCCGTAGGAGGTGAAGAACTGCCCCACCTTGGCCACGCTGCCATCGGGCAGCAGGGGCACGCGCCAGACGCAGTTGCCGCGCGTCACGGCCAGGTAGAGAACGCGGCCGTCGGGCGACAGCGCCACGCCGTTGGGGCTGGGCACGTTGGCCAGCAGCAGGTCCAGCCGGCCGTCCGGCCGCAGGCGGTACAGGCGGCCGCTGGGATCGTGCAGGCCGCTCTGGCCCTGGTCGGTGAAGTAGAGGTTGCCCTCGGCATCGAAGACCAGGTCGTTCACGCCCTTGAAGCGCTCGCTGTTGCGCCGCTGCAGATAGGGGCTGATGCGCCCCGTGGCCACCTCCAGGCGCATCAGGCCGTTCTTGTAGTCGGTGATCAGCAGCGTGCGCTCGTCAAGGAACTTCATGCCGTTGGGCTCGCCGTCGTACTCGGCCACCAGGGTCCAGGCGCCTTGGGGATCGATGCGGAAGACGCGGCCCCAGGGAATGTCGGCCACGTACAGATGGCCGGCCGCGTCGAACACCGGCCCTTCGAGGAAGGAGTCGGTCACGGCGCCGCCCCGGTTGGCATCGGCCCAGTCGCTGCGCTCGGGGCGGCGCAGGGCGTCGGGCATGGTGGTGAACGATTCGAGTTCGCAGACCTGGGGGGCTTGCAGCAGGAACATGGTGTCTGTCTTTCTTGGAGTGTCAGGCCGCGCCGTCGAAGCCATACAGCCTTGCGGGGTTGTCCACCAGGATGCGGTCCATGGCCTCGTCCGTGCCCGCCCAGGCCTGCAGCAGATCGACAAGGTCGGCATCGTTGACGGAGCCCGGCGCCTCGGTGGTGTGCGGCCAGTCGCTGCCCCAGACCAGGCGCTCGGGTGCGGCGCGCACCAGGTCGCGGCCCAGCGGCAGCGTGTCGGCATAGGAAGGGCCGCCCACCGATGAACGTATATAGGCGCCGGAGAGCTTGACCCAGGTATTGCCGCCATCGAGCAGCCGGCGCAGCGCGGCATGGGCCGCGCCCTCCACGCCAGCCACGCCCTCAACGCCTTCAGCCGGGTCGATGCGGCCCAGGTGGTCCACGACCAGGTGGACGGGCAGCGCACCCAGCACGGGCTCCAGCGCCACCAGCTGTTCGGGCTGCACAAAGACCTGCACATGCCAGCCCAACCGTGCAACCCGGTGCGCCAGCGTGACCAGCATGTGGGCCGTGGTCTCGCCCCAGGACTGCGGCGAGACAAAGTTCACGCGCAGCCCGCAGACGCGGTGCGCGGCCAGCCGGTCCAGCTCGGCATCGGCCACGTCGTGGGCGACCACGGCCACGCCGCGCGCCACATCGCCCAGGCGCTCCAGCGCATCGAGCGTGCAGGCGTTGTCCGTGCCATAGGTCGATGGCGTGACCACCACGGCGCGCGAAGTGCCCAGGCGCTGCTGCAGTTGCCGGTACATGGCCACGTCGGCCTGCGGCGGAGTGCGCGGCCAGTGCGGCGACGGCGCAAAGCGCGCATCGAAGATGTGCATGTGACTGTCGCAGGCCAGCGGCGGCAGCGTGCGGAAAGGCCGGTTCGTGCCGGCCGAATGCGCAACGGCGATGGTCGATGCGTTCATGGCCATGCGCTCAGTCCAGCACGATGGCGCCCTTGCGCACCACCTCGCCCCACTTGGCGTCTTCCTTCTGGAGGAAGGCCGCGAACTCGGCCGGCGTCGTTCCCATGGGCTGGGCGCCCAGGTCGCTCAGGCGCTGGCGCACCTCGGCTTCCTGCAGCACCTCGGCCAGCGCCTGGTGCAGGCGCGCGGCCACGGGCTCGGGCGTGCCCGTGGGCAGGAAGATCCCGTTCCACTCATAGGCCTCGTAGCCGGGAATCACGGTCTCGGACACGGTGGGCACATCGGGCAGGCGCGCCGAGCGCTGGGGCGCGGCCACGGCCAGGGCGCGCAGCTTGCCGCCCGTGACCAGCGGATAGGTGGCCGCCATGGTGCCGAACATGAAGTCCACCTGCCCGCCCATCACATCGGCAATGGCCGGCCCGCCGCTCTTGTAGGGCACATGGACCATGTCCAGATCCAGCCGCTGGCGGAACAGCTCGGCCGCCAGGCGCTGCACCGTGCCGCTGCCGCCCGAGGCGAAGTTGATCTTGCCCGGCTGCGCCTTGGCCCTGGCCGCCAGGTCCGCCACGCTGCGCACGGGCGAGTCGGCCTTGACCACGACCACATTGGGCATGAGCAGCACCAGCGACAGCGGCTGCAGCGCGCTGCGCGCATAGGGCAGCCTGGCAAACAGATGCGGGTTGATGGAAAACGGCGTGGCGTCGTAGAGCACCGTGTACCCGTCGGCGCGCGCCTTGGCCACCTGGCTGGCGCCAATCGTGCCGCTGGCCCCGGGCCGGTTGTCCACGATGATGCTGGTGCCCAGCCGCGCGCCCATGCGCGTGGCCAGCAGGCGCGCGGCCGCGTCGGCGCCGCCGCCGGGCGCATAGGGCACGACCAGGGTGATGGGCCGCTCGGGAAAGGCGGCCTGGGCCACGGCGGCGGCCAGGGCACAGGCCGCGATCAGGGTTCCGGCAAGGAATTTCATGGCTTGTCTCCAGATTTTTTCGAGGGGGCGGCGGCCGAATCAATCCGCCTTCAGGTTCAGTTCGCGGGCGATCTGCGCATAGGACGCCGCTTCGCTGGCCACGCGCTGCGCGAAGGCGCTGCCGCAGCTGGACTCGGCATCCATGCCCAGGCCGTGCAGCTTGTCCGCGGCCGATGCACTCTTGGCAAACTCCACGGCCACGCGCTCCAGCGCCTGGGCCACGCTGTCGGGAATGCCGGCCGGCGCGAGCACGCCGTACCAGACATCGGCCGAGTAGTCGCCGCCACCCGCTTCTGCAAAGGTCGGCACCTGGGGCAGCAGGGACGCGCGTCTGGGCGAGGCCACGGCCAGCGCCGTGAGCTTGCCGCTGCGCACCTGGGGCAGCACCGAGCCCAGCGTGGCGAAGGAGCTGTCGAGCTGGCCGCCCATGAGGTCGGTCACCACGGGCGCCGCGCCCTTGTAGGGCACGTGGTTGAGCTTCAGGCCCTTGGCCCGCGCAAACATCTCGGTGGCGAAATGGCCCGAACTGCCCATGCCCGCCGTGCCGGCCGTGACGCTGCCGGGCCGGCTGCGCGCCTGGTCCATGTACTCCTGCAGGCTGCGCGCCGGCATGCCCGGCCCCACGACCAGCACCGTGGGGCTGCTGGCCACCGTGCACAGCGGCCGGAACGAGCGCACCACGTCGAACTTCACGCGGCCCTGGTACAGCGCCGGGATCATGCTGTGGTTGGTGGCGCCGAACAGCAGGGTGTAGCCATCGGCCGGCGCACCAGCCACGGCCTGCGCGGCCACGATGGTGTTGGCCCCGGGCTTGTTGTCCACCACGAAGGGCTGGCCCAGCGCCTTGCCCGCATGGTCGGCAAAGGCGCGTGCCACCACGTCGGTGGGGCCGCCCGCCGCAAAGCCCACGACCAGCCGCACGGGCTTGGCCGGATAGTCCTTCTGCGCCAGCGCGGGCTGGGCGCCCAGCGCGGCCAGCCCCACGGCGGCCAGCAGGCCGCCGCGCAAGGCCAGGCGGCGGACCTCTTGGAAATTCCTCGACATCGCTTGTCTCCTCAAATCACATGCATGCACATGCATGGGCCAAGGGCGCGCACGGCGCCCCTGCCCTGGCTCAGGCGCCGGCCGCCGCAGGCACGCGGGCCAGCACCTCCAGCACATTGCGGGCCGCGCCCACGCCCATGTTCACGTAGGCATCGCCGGTCACGCCGCCGATATGGGGGCTGAGCACGAAGTTCCTTTCGCCCTGGAACGGGTGGCCGGCCACCATGGGCTCCACCGCAAAGCTGTCCAGCCCTGCGGCCGCCACCTGGCCCGAGCGCACGGCGGCCAGCAGCGCGGCCTCGTCGATCAGGCCGCCGCGTGCGGTGTTGACCACGATCACGCCGCGCTTGCAGGCCGCCAGCGTGGCGGCGCCGAGCATGCCCCGGTTTTCCTCGGTCAGCGGGCAGTGCAGCGAAATCGCGTCGGACTCGCGCCAGATGGTTTCCAGGTCCACGGGCTGCACGTAGGCGGGCAGGTTCTTTGCGAAGGGATCAAAGCCGATCACGCGCATGCCCAGCGCATCGGCCATGCGCGCAAAGCGCAGCCCGATGGCGCCCAGCCCCACCAGGCCCACGGTGCGCCCGCCCAGCTCCAGGCTCTTGTGCGTGGCCTTGTCCCAGTGGCCTGCGTGCATGCGTGCATCCAGCGCCACCACCGACTTGGCGCAGGCCAGCAGCAGGGCCAGTGCCTGCTCGGCCACGGCCGCCGCATTGGCGCCGGCCGCGGCCACCACGGCAATGCCGCGTTCGGCGGCGGCCACCTTGTCGATGGTGTCCGTGCCGCTGCCGTGCTTGGAGATCACGCGCAGCGAGGGCGCCGCGTCCATCACGGACGCGCCCACCTTGCCGTAGCGCACGATGATGGCCACGGGATCATGGGCGCGGCACAGCGCGACCAGGTCCTCTTCGGTGGGCGTCTTGCCCGCATAGACGATCTCGTGCCGGGCCAGCAGGTCCAGCGCCTGTTGCGCCAGATCGGCGCCGGTGACGATGATGGTGCTCACAGCGATTCCCCTTCCTTGAGCACGCCGGCCGCGCGCAAGGCCGCGGGCAGCCATTTCGATGCCGTGTCGCCGCGCGCAATGGCCTCGATGCGGGCGGCCTCGTCGGCCACCTTCTTCACGGCCAGCTCCAGCATGGCGGGGGCCTTGTCGCGCTCGATGACGACCACGCCATCGGCATCGCCCACCACCAGGTCGCCCGGGTGAACCGTCGTGCCACCGGCCGAGATGGCGTGGTTGATGCGGCCCGGCACGAACTTGGTCGGGCCTGCGGGGTTGAAGCCTGCGCTGAACACCGGGAAGTCCAGCTCCAGCAGCTCCAGGCGGTCGCGGATGGCGCCGTCCACGATGACGCCGGCCAGGCCCAGCTTCTTGCAGGCGCTGAGCATCAGCGTGCCCATGAGCGCCGCCGTCTGGTCGCCCTTGCCGTCGATGACCAGCACGTCGCCGGGCCGGGCCAGCGCAATGGCGGCGTGGATCATGAGGTTGTCGCCGGGACGCACCTCGACGGTGAAGGCCGGGCCGGCCACCCTCATGCCCTGGTGCACGGGCGCCACGCGCGCATGCATGGTGCCGCGGCGGCCCGCCACGTCGGCCAGGATGGCGGCCTGAAAGCCTGCTGCGCGTTGCACGACCTGGGCGTCCACGCGCTCTATGTCACGGATGATTTCTGGGAGTTGGCTCATGATGGTTCGGTGAGATGAGGGGAAGAAAAACAGGAAGATCAGGAAGATGTGCGCGCGTCAGTCGGCCTTGATGCCGGCCTCGCGGATGAGTTGGGCCCACTTGGCGGAGTCGGATTTCTGCAGCTCGCCCAATTGCCGGGACGTGCCGCCGACCATGCCGGCCTCGGCCATGGTGGGCACGTCAGGCAGGGCCTTCAGGCGCGCCGCCGAGGTCACGGCCAGCGCGGGCGTGTCGCCCTTGTAGGGCACGTGGATGAAGCGCACGCCGCCCTGCCTTTGCAGCAGTTCGCCCTGCATCTGCAAGACGGTTCCGCTGCCGCCCGAGGCAAAGGCCAAACGGACGGGCACGGCAAGGCTGTCGCAGTCCATGGCGAGATCTCGATGGAGGAAGAAAAAGGAAGGGAGGAGGAAGGGCGGAGGAAGCGAAGGGCTGGCGCCCCTGCCCCCCGGTCTCAGTCCAGGCTGGCGCCCGAGTCCTTGACGATGCGTGCCCAGCGCGGCACCTCGGCGCGCAGCAGCGCGGCGAACTTCTCGGACGAGCCGCCCAGCACCTCGCCGCCTTCGGAGCGCAGCTTCTCGGCCACCTCGGGCACCAGCAGCGCGTCGTTGATGGCCTTGTTCAGCTGCTGCACGATGGCCTGGGGCGTCCCGGCCGGGGCCAGCACGCCGAACCAGGTAACGGCCTCGAAGTCCTTGTAGCCCGACTCGGCCAGCGTGGGCGTCTGCGGCAGCTGGTCGGAGCGCTTGAGCGAGGTGACCATCACCGCGCGCAGCTTGCCGTTGCGCACCTGACCCAGCAGCGTGGGCACGGCGGACATGTAGAAATCGATCTGCCCGCCCACCAGGTCGGTCATGGCCTGGGCTGCGCCCTTGTAGGGCACATGGCGCAGCTTGATGCCGGCCGCGTTCTCGGCCAGTTCGCCGGCCAGGTGCGCCACCGTGCCGTTGCCCGAGTAGCCCAGCGTGAGGCCGTCGGGCTTGGCCTTGGCGGCCTTGACCAGGTCGTCAAAGGTCTTGTAGGGCGAGTTGGCGGGCGCGGCCATGACGATGGGCGCCGAGGACACCAGCGCCACAGGCACCAGGTCCTTCAGCGGGTCATAGGGCAGCTTGGCGTACAGCGAGGGGTTGATGGCCAGGTTGCTGGTCTGGCCCATGACCAGGGTATGGCCGTCCGGCGCGGCCTTGGCCACGGCATCCACGCCCAGGTTGCCGCCGGCGCCGGGCCGGTTGTCCACCACCACGGTCCACTTGTTGTGGTCCGCCAGCCGCTGGGCCACGGTGCGCGCAATCATGTCCGTGCCGCCACCGGGCGGAAACGGCACCACCAGGCGGATGGGCTTGCGGGGATAGGTGTCCTGGGCCTGTACAGCGCCCATGGGCACGATGGCGGCAACGCCGACCAGGGCGGCAAGAAGGCGTGCGTTGAGGCAACGCGAAAGCGAGGGAATCGGCATGGCGGTTTGTCTCCGTTTGTTGTGTCCAACGCCCGCATGGCTGCGGTGCGTGGGACGAACTTTATGAAAACGTTTCAACCCATACAATGCCGTTTCATACAGCGCAACCAATTGCATGCCTTGCACCATGAAAAAGCCCCCCAGCACCCCTTCCCCGGCGCAGCCACCCGATGACAAGGCCAGCGCGGCCAAGGACGGCGGCGTAATCGCCGTCACGCGTGCCTTGCAGCTGCTTGGCGCCTTCGCCCTCGGGGAGTCGCACCTGTCCCTGGCGGAACTGAGCCGGCGCTGCGCGCTGCACAAGACCACGGTGCTGCGGCTGGCGCGTACGCTGGCGCAGTCGGGCTTCATGGTGCAAAGGGACGATGGGGACTGGCGCCTGGGCCCGGCCGCAGGCTGGCTGGGTGCGCGCTACCAGGCGGGCTTCGATGTGCAGAACGTGCTGGAGCCCGCGCTGCGCGCGCTCACGCAGGCCAGCGGCGAGAGCGCGGCCTTCTATGTGCGCGAAGGCAATGTGCGCACCTGCCTCGTGCGCGTGGAAGGGCCGCAGGCCCTGCGCCACCATGCGCGCATGGGCGAGGGGCTGCCGCTGGACCAGGGTTCGCCGGGGCGCGTGATCCTGGCGTTTTCAGGCGAGCCGGGGCCGGTGTACGAGCAGATCCGCCAGCGCGGCTACCACTGGTCCATCGGCGAGCGCGAACAGGGCGTGGCCACGGTGTCGGCGCCGGTGTTCGGCATGCACTGGCGGCTGATGGGGTCGGTGTGCATCTCGGGGCCGGCATCGCGCCTGCCCGAGTCCCGGCTGGAAGCCATGGCGCAGACCGTGGTGGCGGCGGCCAACCAGCTGTCCTATGCGCTGGCGGGCAGCGCCAGCACACAGGCCCCTGTGGTGCGCGCCAGCCAGTGGCATCCCTGAGAACCCCTTCCGGGGCGACGCCCGGAAGGTGGATGGCCGCTTACTGCAGCGCGCCCATGGGCAGGGCGATGGGCTTGCCGTTGAGCGTGACCTGGCCGGCCTGCATCTTGAGCGCGCTGACCAGCTTGTCGCCTTCCAGGCGGGCATAGCCCGTGGCCTGGGCCATGCCCAGCATGCCCTCCACGTCCTCGGCCGAGACATCGGGCTTGCCCGATGCCTTGATCAGCGGCTCCAGCCAGGCCTTGGGCAGGCTGGCATTGGCCTGCAGTGCCGAGGTCTTGAGCAGCGCCGGCATCCAGCCGGCCTGGGCAACCTGCTCCTGCGTGGGAGCGCTTTGCACTTCGGCGCCGTACTCCAGGTGGCCGGTCTGGCCCTGGTAGGTGGCCTGCAGCTTCATGGAGTAGGCCGGCAGGGCCGCCACCAGGCGCGGGGCGTTCTGCATCAGCACGCCCATGCCCTGCTCTTCCAGCGATTCCAGCGCCTTGGCCAGGCCCTCCTTGCGGTAGCCCTCGACCATGACGCGCTGGAAGCCGCGCAGCGCCTCGATGTCCAGGCGCTGGATCTTTTCCTCGTAGCCCACGGACTCGAAATCGATGGGGCCGATGCGGCCCGTGCCCTTGACCTGGGTGGTCATGCCCAGCGTGGTCTTGTCGGACTCGATGACCGAGCTGCCGTCCACGTTCTTGAGGTCCAGCAGCGTCTTGGCCTCGCCGCCTTCGGCGGGCGTGCTGCTCATGCCGAAGCGGGCGATGCGCACGCTGGCCTTGCCGGGGCCCAGGCCCCACAGGCCGTCGATGACCTTGTTCTCGAAGCTGCTCTCCAGGCCCGTGAGCATGATGCTGGTGCGCTCCACGGGCACTGCGGCCGGCTGGGTGGGGAGGGCCTCGTCGTTGTCGGATTCCTCCTCCTCGCCCTCTTCCTCTTCCACGCCCATGGACTTGTCGCGGCTGGGCAGGCCCAGCAGGGCCACCTCGGGCCAGCGCCAGGTGCCCTTGACGCTGCCACCGCCCAGGGCCGTGTCCAGCACCATTTCCTGCCAGCGCATGGCGACTTCCTGGTCGCCCAGCTCGCCGGCGGGCAGCAGCAGGCGCACATCCTGGCCGCCCGTGAAGTGGTGCACGCTGGTCAGCGTGGGGGCTGCGGCCTTGGCCAGCATCTGAGTGCTCTTTTCGTCCAGGCCGTCGAGCGCAAAGCGCGTCTCGGAAACCGCTGCCGCCAGTCGGCCACCGGCCAGCGGGCCGTGGCGCACCGTGGTGTCCACCACCAGGCGCACGGGCTTGGACGCAGCGACCGGCTCTGCTGCGGCGGGCGCTTCAGCTGTGTCGGCTGCTTTTGCCGCGTCAGCCGTTTCAGCCGCATCGGCGGCCTGAGCTTCCGCCGCAGGCCACTGCAGCACCAGCTTGGCCTGGGAGGAGAGGAATCCCTTGTGGTACTCGTCGGTCACGACGACTTTCTCGCCCAGCACCTTGCGCAATTCGGCCACGGCCTCCTTGTAGCCAGCCTCGGCCCGCTGGCCGGTATACCAGTTGGTTCCTCCATAGCCCACGACGGCCAATGCCACGGCAGCGGCCACTACGGTTTTCTTGTTGCTCATTGTGAATATCCCGTGATGAATAAGACCCTCCCCCTCGGGCGGGCCGCGCGACTGTATCAGTTCGGCGTTTCACCACAGATCGGCAATGGGCTGCGCATTGACGCAGCCATGCCTCCTGTCGCAGGCACGCATGGACGCAGGCCCTTGCCCAGGGCTTGCCAGGCCTTGCCTGCAGCGGTTTTCAAGATCTGCGCCCCCTGCATTGCCCGCGCAAGACAGGCACCCGGATTTTTCAATTGCTTACCATTGCCGCACATGATTGGCATGCCAATTGAATTCGGAGGAAAACGCTATGGCGTCGTGCATATGGCGTCACGGATATGGCGTGATTACACCTTTCCCCTCTTTGCCGGCTTGCCCGAATGCCGTACCGAGTGCCTCCAATGACGGCACTCACCCGGCCTGCAGCAGAAATGGCAGGGCCGCGTCCAGCAGTGCATCGGGCGCCTCTTCGGCGATGTAGTGCCCGCAGGCCAGCGGCCGGCCGCGCACATCGTCGGCCACGAGCTGCCACTCGCGCAGCGGATCGAAGCAGCGGTGCACCACGCCCTCCTCGCCCCAGAGCACCAGCAGCGGCATGGACAGCCTGCGCCCGAGCTGGCGGTCCTCGCGGTCATGCTCCAGATCGATGCCGGCCGATGCGCGGTAGTCCTCGCACATGCCGTGCGCGCTGCCCGGCAGCGCCAGGCAGCGCTGGTACTCGGCCAGCGCCCGGGGATCGAAGGGCGCCAGGCCGGCGCTGCGCCGGCCCATGATCTCGCGCACATAGGCGGCGGGATCGGCCTCGATCAGGCGCTCGGGCAGCGGCGCGGGCTGGATGAGGAAGAACCAGTGCCAGTAGGCGCGCGCAAAGGCCTCGCCGGTCTGCTCGTACATGGCCAGCGTGGGCGCAATGTCCAGCAGCACCAGACGCTGCACGCTGGCGGGATAGTCCATGGCCAGCCGGTGCGCCACGCGCGCGCCCCGGTCATGCGCCAGCACGCTGAAATGCTCATGGCCCAGCCGGGCCATCAGCCGCAGCAGGTCGCGGGCCATGGTGCGCTTGCTGTAGTTCACATGCTCGGGGTCGCCGGCCGGGCGCGAGGAGTCGCCATAGCCGCGCAGGTCGGCCAGCACCACGGTGAACTGCTGCGTCAGCCGGGGCGCGACGCGGTGCCAGATCGCGCTGGTCTGCGGGTGGCCGTGCACCAGCAGCAGGGCCGGCCCCTGGCCGCCCACCCAGGCGTTGATCTCCACCCCGTCATCGACCGTGATGCGCTGCTGGCGCAGGCCCGGCATCCATGGATCTGTGTGCATCCCGGAGATTCCTTCTACGTTGTTCATGACTGTCAGCCTGCCATGCTAATCAGTAAACCAGGCTGCATAAATAGCAAAATACTGCATTGATCCATCAGTTCAATTTACGAATCAACCATCCACCGCATCCACCATGGACGGCTTTTCCGACCTGCGTTTCTTCTCGCTGCTGATCCGCGAAGGCAGCCTGGCCGCCGCGGCCCAGCAGATGGGCGTGACACCGCCCGCCGTCAGCCGCCGCCTGTCCCTGCTGGAGCGGCGCCTGGGCGTGCGCCTGCTGCAGCGCACGACACGGCGCATCCACCTGACGCCCGAGGGCGAAGCCTACCTGCTGGATGGCGCGCGCATCCTGGCCGACCTGGAGGCGCTGGAGCGCAGCATCTCGGGCACGCGCGCCACGGCGCGCGGCCCGCTGTCCATTGCCTGCACGCTGGGCTTTGGCCGCCAGCGGCTGGCGCCCGCGCTGTCGGCCTTTGCGCGTGCCTATCCCGAGGTGCAGGTGCAACTGCAATTGACGGACAGGCCCGTCAACCTGGTCGAGCAGGGCTTTGACGCCGTGGTGCGCTTTGGCGCCCTGCCCGACTCCGCCCTCACCGCCCGCCTGCTGCTGCCCAACCGCCGCGTGCTGTGCGCCGCGCCCTCCTACCTGGATGCCCATGGCGAGCCGCGCCAGCCTGCGGACCTGCAGGCCCACCGCTGCATCGTGATCCGCGAGAGCGACGAAACCTATGGCAGCTGGCGCCTGAGCCGGCGCACGCGCCAGGGCCTGAGCGAGCACAACATCAAGGTCAACGGCGTGATGAGTACCAACGACGGCGCAGCGGCCCTGGCCTGGGCGCTGGACGGCCACGGCATCCTGCAGCGCTCGCTCTGGGACGTGGCCGCGCCGCTGGCCGCAGGCGCGCTGCGCGAGGTCCTGCCCCAATGGCAGCTGCCTGCGGCCGACATCTACCTGGTGCACGCCACGCGCAGCGAGATGTCGGCCAGAATACGCGCGCTCACCGGCTTTCTGGGCGACTGGTTTGCACAACGGCCTGAGCCGGACATGGCGCCCGCCTGAGCCCGGGCGCAATCTGCAACCTCGGCGGCAGGCAGGCTGTCATGCGCGTTCACCCCGCGCAGCGCAGGCCATGCGAACATGGCACGCAACGACAACCACCACACCCAGGAGACAAGACACATGGCCACCGCCCGCTACCCCCAGCCCGAACTGTCCAGCCTGCCCGAGGACATCCGCACCCGCATCCTTGAAGTGCAGGAAAAGGCCGGTTTCATCCCCAACGTCTTCCTGGCCTTTGCGCGCCGCCCTGCCGAGTGGCGCGCTTTCTTCGCCTACCACGATGCGCTCATGCTCAAGGAAGAAGGCAGCCTGACCAAGGGCGAGCGCGAGATGATCGTCACCACCACCAGCGCGGCCAACCAGTGCCTGTACTGCGTGGTGGCCCACGGCGCCATCCTGCGCATCTACGAAAAGCAGCCCTACGTGGCCGACCAGGTGGCGGTCAACTACCGCAAGGCCGACATCAGCGCCCGCCAGCGCGCCATGCTGGACTTCGCCATGAAGGTCTGCGAACGCAGCCATGAAATCTGCGATGCCGACTTCGAGGCGCTGTACCCGCATGGCTTCGACGACGAGGACATCTGGGACATCGCCGCCATCACCGCCTTCTTCGGCCTGTCCAACCGCATGGCCAGCTTTGCCGGCATGCAGCCCAATCCCGAGTTCTTCCTCATGGGGCGCGTGCCGCGCGAGAAGAAGTAGGCTGGCCGACCTGTACCCCCTGGCGCGCCGCAGCACCCTCGACCAAACCCCGGCATATCTCCCCCACCTGCCCCACGGCCCCCAGCAGGCGCGGCGTGGGCTCGTTGGCGCAGTTCAGGCGCAGGTGGTTGGGCAGGTCCGAGCGCGATGAGAACAGCGGGCCGGGGCTGACGCCAATGCCCAGCTCCAGCGCGCGGCGGTGCACCTCCAGTGCATTCACCTGGCGCGGCAATTCCACCCACAGCAGAAAGCCCGCGCGCGGGGCCGAGACGCGGGTGCCGGGCGGAAAGCTGGCCTCGACCCTGGCCGTGACGGCCTGCACCCCGGCCTGCACGCGGGACTTGAGGCGGCGCAGGTGCCGGTCGTAGTCGCCGCTGGCCAGCACCTCGCTCACGGCAGCCTCCAGCAGCGGCGCACCGGCCCAGTCGCCCGCCAGGCGCACCTGCAGCACCTGGGCATGGAAGCGGCCCGCCGCAATCCAGCCCACGCGCCAGCCCGGCGCCAGGGTCTTGGACACCGAACCGCAATACAGCACGTTGCCGCTGCCGTCGAAGGCCTTGCAGGCCGGCGGGCGCTGGCCGTCGCCCGCAAGGTCGCCATAGACATCGTCTTCGATCAAGGGAATGCCCGCCCGCTCCAGCAGCGCCACCAGAGCCTGCTTGCGCTCCACCGGCATGCTGGCGCCCAGCGGGTTCTGCACGGTTGGCGATGCCAGCACGGCAGCCGGCCGGTGGCGGGCAATGGCCTCGGCCAGCGGCTCCAGCAGCAGGCCTTCGCGGGGATCGGTGGCAATCTCCAGCGCCTTCAGGCCCAGGTCCTCCAGCAGCAGCAGGCTGCCGAAATAGGCGGGCCGCTCCACGGCCACGACATCGCCGGGCTTGCACACGGCGCGCAGCGCCAGCCGCACGGCCTGGGTGGCGCCTGCCGTCAGGACCAGGTCATCGGGGCCGAAACGCGCGCCCCATTGCGCGGCCCGGGCCGCGATCTGGCCGCGCAGGTCGGCGCGGCCCGGCGGCATGCTGTAGGTCTGCCCGTGCGCGTCCAGGCGGCGCCCGGCGGTCTGCAGCGCGCGCTGCAGCCGGGCCGTGGGCAGCCAGGCCGGATCGGGCAATGCCGCACCCAGCGGGATCAGGCGCGTGTCAGGACTGCTGAACAGCGAGCGCGCCAGGGCCGACAGGGTCACGGGCACGGGGCGCGACGACGGGCGGGACGCCTGCAGCGCCGCGCCGCCGGTTGCCTGCCGCACAAAGTAGCCCGAGCGCGGGCGCGCGACGATCAGGCCCTCCGCCTCCAGGCAGCGCAGCGCCTCCAATGCGGTGGGCAGGCTGACCTGTTCGCGCTCGGCCAGGCTGCGGGCGGAGATCAGCCTGTCGCCGGGGCGCAGTGCGCCGCAGGCCAGCGTCTGGCGCAGGGCCTGGGCAATGCGGCGGTACTGGGGCAAGGGTTCGTTGGTGGTGGGCATGCCAATCTGTACAGGTCAGTTTTCTTGGATTCTGCTTATACAGGCATTGGCTGCCCGGATTTATCGTTGCAGCCATCAAGCAACCCGAGGAAACCCATGCAAGCCAGCAATTTCGATCTCCAGGCCTACTTCCGCCGCATCGGCTTCAGTGCCGGTGACTCCGCCCAGGCCGATACCGCCACCTTGCATTCGCTGATGCGCCACCAGTTGTTCGCGGTGCCTTTCGAGAACCTCGACGTGCAGGCCGGCAAGATCGTCTCTCTGGTGCCCGAAGACATTGCGGGCAAGATCCTCGGCGGCGCCCGGGGCGGCTACTGCTACGAGGTGAACGGCCTGTTCGCCATGGCGCTGCAGGCCCTGGGCATTGCCTACCGCTTTGTGGCGGCGCGGCCCATGTTCTATCCGGCACGCCGGCCCCGCACCCACATGGCCCTGGTGGCCGAGGTCGAGGGACGGCGCTGGCTGTGCGACCTGGGCTTTGGCAGCTACGGCATACGCGCCCCCATGGCCCTGGACGTGCTGGACACCGAGGTCCGTCAGGACGGCGACACCTTCCGCCTGAGTCTGGACGACCAGGGCGAATACCTGCTGCAGGCCCGCGTGGACGGTGAATGGGCCAACCAGTACGCCTTCAACCTGTCGCCCCAGGAATGGGTGGATTTCGCCCCCGCCAACTACCTGAACTCCACGCACCCGGATGCCATCTTCGTGCAAAAGCGGGTGGTGGTGCTGCACCAGCCGGCCGGCCGCATGATCCTGGTGGGCGACGCGCTCAAGACCGTCACGGCCAGCGGCACCGAAACCAGGCAGCTGGCCCCTGATGAAATCCAGCACGTGCTGGGCAGCCTGTTCGGGCTGGCGACCGAGCGCCAGGCGGCTGCCGTGTGCTGACCCTCTAAGTTCGGCGGGTCGAATCCCGCTCGATCAGCTCGAACCCCAGGTCGAACGCCGAGCGCCCGGCACTGTGGCCCTTGCAGCGTGCCAGCACGAGTTCGGCGGCCAGGCGGCCTATGCCCGGCCCGTCCACATGCACGGTGGTCAGCGACGGCAGCAGGTGGGCCGCGAAATCGGCATTGCCGAAGCCCGAGACGGCCAGGTCCACGGGCACGCGCAGGCCGCGCGCCTGGGCTTCCACCAAAATGCCGTGGGCCAGCATGTCCGAGCTGCAGACCACGGCCTGCAGATCAGGCTGCTGCGCCAGCAACTGGCCCAGCGCCTGCCGGCCCAGCTCCAGGCTGCCGGGCGCGGATACGGTGACCGTGGGCACCTCGCGGCCCCAGGCTGCAAGAAAGCCCTCGCGCCGCTGCTGGGCCCGGTGGTCGCTGCCCGTGGCCATGCCCACGCGCTGCAGGCCGCGCGAGAGGAAATAGCCGGCCAGCGCGCTGCCCACCTTGAGGTGGGAAAAGCCCACCACCATGTCCAGCGGCCGGTCGCTGAAGTCCCAGGTTTCCACCACGGGAATGCCGGTCCTGCGCAGCCGCTCGCGCGCCTTGTCGGACTGCACCAGGCCCATCATCACAATGCCGTCGGGCTGGCGCCCGATCATGGCGTTGAGCACCTCTTCCTCCCGCTGCTCGTCGTAGAAGGTCTGGCCCAACAGCAGCTGATAGCCCTCCTGCGCCAGCGTGGCCGTCAATGACTGCACCGTGGGCAGGAATTGCGACACCGACAGCGCGGGCACCACGCCGGCCACCATGCGGCTGCGGCGGGACTTGAGCCCGCCGGCCAGCAGGTTGGGGATGTAGCCCGTGGCCTCCACTGCTTGGCGCACGCGCTCGCGCGTCTTCTCCGAAACGATGGAAGGATTGCCCAGTGCGCGCGAGGCCGTGATCAGCGAGACGCCGGCCGCCTCGGCCACGTCGTGCAGCGTGGCGGGCCTGGGTGGTGTGGGTGTGTTCATGGGCAAGCGCGATCGCGGGCTGGTATCGGGGACGGGCCTGAAGATAGCAGACCGCCCTCCACGCACGGGCGCCAGGCCTGCCCTGCATCGCAGAAATCGTGATTGACAGCCAAAATGACAACGATATCATTTTGCTGAAAGCGCAAATCCTTGCATCTAAAAAAACGGCATCGGCGCTTTTTCATTTCCCCGGAAATGACAACGATGTCATTCACAAATCAGGAGACAAGATGAATCACATTCTTCGTGCCATGGCGCTGGCCCTGGCCGCGCTCACCGCCTTTTCTGCATCGGCCCAGGCCTGGCCCGACAGGCCCGTCACCTTGGTCGTGCCCTTCCCCGCCGGCGGCTCCACCGACCAGGTCGCGCGCGCCGTGGCGCCCAGGCTGGGCGAGAAGCTCAGGCAGTCCTTCGTGGTGGAAAACAAGGCCGGCGCCACTGGCACCATCGGCGCGGCCTTCGTGCAGCGCGCGGCGGCGGACGGGCAGACCTTTCTCGTCACCTCGCTGGGCCCGCTGGTCATCGTGCCCCACCTGATCAAGAACCTGCCCTACGACGCCCTCAAGGACTTCGACCTGATCACCGTGGCCGTGCAGTCGCCCAACGTGCTGGTCGTGCCTGCCGCCTCGCCGCACAAAAGCGTGGCCGACGTGGTCGCCCACCTCAAGGCCCATCCGGGCAAGATGAGCTTTGCCTCGGCCGGTCACGGCTCCAGCGACCACCTGACGGCCGAACTGTTCTGGCAGCAGACGGGCACCCAGGGCGTGCACATCCCCTACAAGGGCGGCGCACCGGCCCATGCCGACCTGATCGGCGGCCAGGTCGATGCCTCGTTCCAGAACATCAATGCCGTGATCCAGCACATCCGGGCCGGCAAGATGCGCGCCCTGGCCGTGACCAGCCCGCGCCGCTCGCCCGTGCTGCCGGACCTGCCCACGCTGGCCGAGGCCGGGGTGAAGAACGTGGAAGTCGCCTCCTGGCAGGCCATCGTCGCGCCCAAGGGCCTGCCGCCTGCGCTGCGTGACAAGGCGCATGCGGCCTTTGTCGAGGCGCTCAACGATCCCCGGGTGCGCGAGCAGTTCGTCTCCATCGGCTACGAGATGGTGGCCGGCACGCCCCAGCAGTTCGCCGAGTTCCAGCGCCAGGAATACGCGCGCTGGAAGTCGGTCATCGAGGCCGGAAAGATCAGCATCGACTGATGCCTGCCCCTGTCATTTTTCCAACCACCGCACTCCCGCAGCCATGACTTCTTCCGCGCTCTCCGAAACCACCAGCCAGGACCGCATCCAGTGGATACGCCTGTCGTCCTGCTACCTCCCCCTGGCCCGGCCCATCAGCGATGCCAAGGTGCTCACGGGCCGCCAAAAGCCCATGACCGAGGTCGCCATGCTGTTCGCCGAGATCCAGACCCGCGACGGCCACCGGGGCCTGGGCCTGAGCTACGCCAAGCGCGCAGGCGGCCCCGGCCAGTTCGCCCATGCCAGCGAGATCGCACCCCAACTGCTGGGCGAAGATCCCAGCGACATCGCACGGCTGTGGACGCGCATGTGCTGGGCCGGCGCCTCCGTGGGCCGCAGCGGGCTGGCCGTGCAGGCCATCGCGGCCTTTGATGTGGCGCTGTACGACATCAAGGCGCGCCGCGCGGGCCTGTCGCTGTCCAAGCTGCTGGGCTCGCAGCGCGAATCCGTGCGCTGCTACAACACCTCGGGCGGCTTTCTGCACACGCCGCTCGATGAGCTCAAGCGCAACGCCAGCGCCTCGCTGGAGCGCGGCATTGGCGGCATCAAGCTCAAGGTGGGCCAGCCCGACTGCGCGTTGGACATACGGCGTGTGGAGGCCATGCGCGCCCACCTGGGCGATGCCGCGCCCATCATGGTCGACGCCAACCAGCAATGGGACCGCCCCACGGCCCAGCGCATGTGCCGTGTCTTCGAGGAATTCAACCTGGTCTGGATCGAGGAGCCGCTGGACGCCTACGACCACGAAGGCCATGCCGCGCTGGCCGCGCGCTTCGACACGCCGATTGCCACCGGCGAGATGCTGACCAGCGCCGCCGAGCATGGCGATCTCATACGCCACCGCAGCGCCGACTTCCTCATGCCCGACGCGCCGCGCGTGGGCGGCATCACGCCCTTCCTGCAGATCGCCGCCCAGGCCGAACTGGCCCACCTGAGCCTGGCGCCCCACTTCGCCATGGAGCTGCACGTGCACCTGGCCGCCACCTGCGCCAACGAGCCCTGGGTGGAACACTTCGACTGGCTGGAGCCGCTGTTCAACGAACGCCTGGACATCGCCAATGGCCGCATGCTCGTGCCCACGCGCCCTGGCCTGGGGCTGAGCCTGAGCGAGCAGGCACGGCACTGGACGCGCGAAAGCGTGGAGTTCGGGGAGAGGGGTTGAGGGTGCCTACCCATCCAGCCCGTACTTGCGGATCTTGTCGTGCAGCGTGGTCTTGGGCATGGACAGGGCTTCGGCCGTGCGCGCCAGGCTGCCGGCGTGGCGGCGCAGGGCGTCGGCGATGAGGGCGCGCTCGAAGGCCTCGACAGCGGCGGACAGCGGCCGGGGCGCGGCGTCCTGCGCGGTGGTGCCGGCCGGCTGGCCGAAGGGGGGCGAGCCGGTCTCGATGCCCAGCACCGTGCGCTCGGCCACGTTGCGCAGCTCGCGCACGTTGCCGGGCCAGTCATAGCCCAGCAGTTGCTGCACGCGCGCCGTGGTCAGCTCGGGCACGGGCCGCTGGTGGCGCGCGGCGCCCTGCAGCGCGAAGTGCTCGAACAGCAGCGGCACGTCCTCGCGCCGCTCGCGCAGCGGCGGCAGCGAGACGGTGGCCACGTTCAGGCGGTAGTAGAGGTCGGCGCGGAACAGGCCCTGCCTGCTGAGTTCGAGCAGATCCACCTTGGTGGCCGCGATCACGCGGCAGTCGATGGGGATCAGGGTGTTGGAGCCCAGGCGCTCCAGCACACGCTCCTGCAGCACGCGCAGCAGCTTGATCTGCATGGGCAGGGGCATGCTTTCGATCTCGTCCAGGAACAGCGTGCCGCCGCTGGCGTGCTCCAGCTTGCCGATGCGCTTCTTGCCCGCGCCGGTATAGGCGCCGGCCTCGCTGCCGAACATTTCGCTGTCGAACAGCGTGTCGGGCAGGCCGCCGCAGTTGACGGCCACGAAGTTGCCATCGCGCCGTGCGCTGGCTTCGTGCAGGCAGCGCGCCACCAGTTCCTTGCCCGTGCCGGTCTCGCCCTGGATCAGCACATCGGCCGCGCTCTGCGCCAGCCCCGTGAGCATCTGGCGCAGCTGGCGCATGTTGGGCGCGCGGCCTATCAGCCGGTGCTCCAGGCTGTCGCGCTGGTCCAGCTGCTGGCGCAGCGCCCGCACCTCCAGCACCAGGCGCCGGCGCTCCAGGGCGCGGCGCACGGCGCCGACCAGGGTTTCGGGGGCGAAGGGTTTCTGGATGAAGTCCTGGGCGCCGTCCTTCATGGCCTGTACGGCCATGGATATGTCGCCGTGGCCGGTGATCAGCACCACGGGCAGCTCGGCATCCATGGCCACCAGCTCGCGCAGGAAGGCCATGCCGTCCATGCGCGGCAGGCGGATGTCGCTGACCACGATGCCCGCGAAGTCGCGCGACAGGCGCCGGCGCGCCTGCTCGGCGCTGCCCACGCTTTCGCAGGCGATGCCTTCGAGCTGCAGCGCCTGCTCGCAGCCGAGCACGATGTCGGGGTCGTCCTCGATGATCAGGACTTTGAGTGCGTCGGTCATGGTGTGTCGGCAGAAGGTGTGGAGGGTGCCAGGGCCAGGCTCAGCGTGAAGACGGCGCCGCCGCCCGGATGGTTGCTGCCCGTCAGCGTGCCGCCGCATTCACGCACGATGCCGGCCGACAGCGCCAGCCCCAGGCCCAGGCCCACGCCCTCTTCCTTGGTGGTGAAAAACGGCTGGAACAGATGGGCCTGCGCCGCTTCGCTCAGGCCCGGGCCGTGGTCGCGCACGGTGACCTGGGCGCGGCCATCGGCCACGGCGCAGGCCAGCTCCAGGCAGGGCGCGGGCTGGCCGCGCATGGCGTCCAGGGAGTTGTTGATCAGGTTGATCAGCACCTGCTCGATGCGGTTGCGGTCGCACCAGGCCACGGCCTCGGGCACGCCATCATCGCGCAGGATGCGGGCGCCGGTCTCGGCCACGCGCGACTCCAGCACGGCCAGCGCATTGTCCAGCGCATGCGCCAGCGGCACGGCCTGGCTGGCGCCGCTGGACTTGCGCGCGAAGTTGCGCAGCTGGCCGGTGATGCGGCCCATGCGGTCGGCCAGCTGCGCCATGCGCTCCAGGTTCACGCGCGTGGTTTCGGTATCGCCGCGCTCCAGAAAGCGCTGGCTGTTGCCGGCCAGGGTGCGCAGCGCCGTCAGCGGCTGGTTGAGTTCATGGGCCACGCCCGTGGACAGCTGGCCTATCACGGCCAGCTTGCCGGCCTGCACCAGTTCGTCCTGGGCGGCGCGCAGCGTGGCCTCGGCGTGGGTGCGCTCGGCCACCTCGGCCTGCAGCGCCTCGTTGGCGGCCGACAGGTCGGCCGTGCGCTGCTCCACCTTGCGCTCGAGCTCGTCGTGCGCGGCCTGCAGCGCCTCGCGCGCGGCCAGCCGGTCGCGCAGGTGGCGGCGGCGCTCGTTGACCATCATGGCCAGCAGCAGCACAAAGGCCGCGCCCACGGCCGCGGCCAGCGCGCGGCTCTGGGCCAGCTGGTCGACCTGCTCCAGGTGCGAGAGCACGGTGATCGTCCAGGGCGTGCCCGGCAGCTGGCGCGACTGGGCCAGGAAGCGGCCGCTGACCGGGTAGACCGAACCTGGCGATTCCTCGCCATGGCGGGCAATGCGCACCAGGCGCGCGCCCTGGCCCAGGTCGCGCAGCACCTGCAGGCCCAGCGGCTCCAGCGCGCGGCGGTTGTACTGGCGCGTGTGGTCGAAGGCGGCGCGCGTGCCCTCGTCCAGCGTGCGCAGGGTGGTGAATTTCCAGTCGGAGACCGTGCCCAGGATGACGACGCCGTTCTCGTCGCCCACCAGCACGGGCGCCTCCACCGTGGACCACGATTGCTCCAGCTGGTCCAGGCTGACCTTGACCACGGCCACGCCCAGCGTGTGGGTGTCGTCGCCCAGGGTGGAGGCCAGGTAGTAGCCGGGCTCGCCGCGCGTGGTGCCTATGCCGAAGAAGCGCGCGCTGCCCGTGGCCATGGCCGTGCGGTAGTAGGGGCGAAAGCTCAGGTCCTCGCCCATGTAGCTGTCGGAGCGCCGCCAGTTGCTGGAGGCCACGACGTGGCCGCGCGCATCGACCAGGTAGGCGGTCAGCGTGCCAGCGCGGTCGTTGAGTTGCTCCAGGTAGGCGTTGACGCGGTTGGTGAGCTGCTCGTCGCCGGGCTCGGCCAGCAGCCTTTGCACATTGCCTTCCAGTGCCAGCACGTCGGGCAGGAAGGCGTACTTGCCGATCTCGCGCTGCAGGCTGGCGCCGTACAGCTCCAGCCGGTGCATGCCCGTGGCACGCAGATCGGCGATGCCCAGCCGCTGCGCCAGCAGGTACGCACCCCAGCCGCTCAGCCCGCTCAGGGCAAGCCACAGCAAAAGCAGGATGAGCTGGCGCAGGGGGCGGCGGGCGGGCATGGTGAAGGCACCGATGTTATCAGTGCCCCCCAGCGCCGCCTGGGCCTCAGGCCGAGACAGCGGGCCGCCCTTGCTCGGAATGGTCCGTGGGCAGCAGGGACTCGTCGTCATCCGTGGCCGCGGTCGGATCGACGGCGCCTTCCCACTTGGCCACCACGGCCGTGGCGATCGCATTGCCCAGCACATTGGTCAGCGTGCGGCCCATGTCCAGGAAGTGGTCGATGCCCAGGATCAGCAGGATGCCCGCCTCGGGCAGGCCGAACATGGGCAGCACGGCGGCCACCACCACCAGCGATGCGCGTGGCACGCCGGCAATGCCCTTGCTGGACACCATCAGCACCAGCAGCATGGTGATCTGGGCCGTCAGCGTCATGTCGATGCCGTAGGCCTGGGCGATGAAGATGGCCAGGAAGGTGGTGTAGACCATCGAGCCGTCCAGGTTGAACGAGTAGCCCAGCGGCAGCACGAAGCCGATGATGCGCGGCTTGATGCCGAACTTCTCCAGCTGCTCCATCAGCTTGGGATAGGTCGATTCGCTGCTGGCCGTGGAAAAGCCCACCAGCAGCGGGCCGCGGATCAGGTTCAGCAGGCGGAAGATGTCACGGCCCAGCACGCAGTAGCCGGCCACGATCAGCAGCACCCACAGCGTGGCCAGGGCCAGGTAGAAGCACAGCATGAACTTGCCGAACACCGACAGCATGCCCAGGCCATGGATGGTGATGGTGCCGGCCACAGCGCCGAACACGCCCACGGGGGCGAAGCGCATCACGTAATCGGTGACCTTGAGCATGATGTGGACCACTTCGTCCATCAGGCCCACCATGGAGCGCGCGGCCTGGTTGTGCAGATTGCCCAGCGCAATGCCGAAGAACAGCGCGAACACCAGGATCTGCAGCACCTCGTTGGTCGCCATGGCCTCGAAGATGTTCTTGGGGAACACGTGGGCGATGAAGTCCTTGAGGTTCAGCGCCGAGGTCTTGAGGTTCAGGCCCTCGGCCGACGACGGCAGGGCCACGCTCAGGCCATGGCCGGGCTGCAGCACGTTCGCATAGATCAGGCCGATGGCCAGCGAGCAGAACGAAGCCACGATGAACCAGCCCAGCGCGCGGCCGCCGATGCGGCCCACGGCCTTGGCGTCGCCCATGTTGGCCAGGCCCGACACCAGGGTGGCGAACACCAGGGGCGCGATGATCATCTTGATCATGCGCAGGAAGACATCGGTGAGGATGCCGAAGTAGCTGGCGATTTCCTTGGCGGCCTCGGGCGTGGGTGCGTAGCTGTTGCAGGCATAGCCCACCAGCACGCCGAGGACCATGGCCACAAGCACCATGGTGGTCAAGCGGTTGAATTTCATGCGGATTTTTTCGTTGGACGTATTTCGGTCTTGCAAGCGAGCCCGGCCACCACGGCTGCCGGCCACGGGCCGGATGCCACAGCGAAGACGGGCTTGTCTCCCTGCATACACAACCACGATGCACGTGGCCTGCGCCTGACAGTGCACAGACCGTGCCAGCCGCATCCGGCCCCTGCACCCCGCGCTAACTGCTTGATTCGCCTATATCGACCTTACTTTTATGCATAAGGTGGCACGGAAATCCGAACGATGGAACGCCTGCGTCGTTCGGAAAACCGGATGGCCGGGCCTGCCGCCTCCGACCCTCCCGGCCGGCGCTATCATCCGCACCGGCCCCCTGTCACGGGGCCGGTGCTTCAAAACACCTCCATCACACAGCGGCACAACCTCTTCGAAAGCGAGGTCTGTCAATGCAATTCACGGATCAATGCAATCGCAAAGGCCAGTGAATTCGCTTTGCAATGGAGCATCAAGCATGAACACCGTTTTCCTCGCACTCGCCTGCGCGCCCTCTGCTGGCGCCGCCCCTTCCACACGGAGGGCCAAGGCATGAACCCCACCCAGCCCACCCTCGCCACGGACAGCCACAGCACCCGGCAGCTGTCCAATGCCCTCATCCAGGTAGACCATCTCGTGCAGCAAGGCTGTGCAGAGATCTCCTCCATCGCCCAGCTCGCCCTGGCATGGCTGGAGACGCCCAAGGGCCATCGCCACATGGATGTGGTGGCCCGCGCCCTGCAAAGCATCCGCGACAGCGCCGAGACGCTGGCCGACTACGCCGGCACCGAGGCTCAGGCCATGGGCTGCGGGTTTGAAGACGCGGCCGAGATGCGCCGCGCCGAAGCGGCCGAGGCAGCCGCCAAAGCCATGGCACAACTGTTTGAACGCCGGCCGGTGCCCGGGCAGGACGGCAGCAGCAGCTGATGCTCCGGCGTCTGTAGAGGGGCCCGCTCTCCCAGGGTCCCGCACCGTGTCTTCACCGGTGCGTCAACCCTGCGCCAACCCTGCCTCAACCCTGCGCCTGAGGCCCCAGGCGAAAAACGCTCACGGACTGCACAAGGTCATGCGCTTGCTGGCGCAGGCTCGTGGCTGCCGCCGCCATTTCCTCCACCAGGGCTGCGTTTTGCTGCGTCGCCTGGTCCATCTGCGTGACCGCCTCGCCCACTTGTGCCACGCCGCTGCGTTGTTCGGCGGAAGCCGCGCTGATCTCGCCCATGAGGTCGGTGACGCTGCGTATGCTCGTCACCACTTCAGCCATGGTGCCCCCCGCACGGTCGGCCAGCACAGAGCCCTGTTCGACCCGCTCGACGCTGTCGGAGATCAGGGCCTTGATCTCCTTGGCCGCCGCCGCGCTGCGGCCGGCCAGGCTGCGGACCTCGGAGGCCACCACAGCGAAGCCGCGGCCCTGTTCACCGGCACGCGCAGCCTCCACCGCAGCGTTCAGCGCCAGGATGTTGGTCTGGAACGCGATGCCGTCGATGACGTTGATGATGTCGGCGATGCGGCGCGAACTTTCACTGATGCCCTTCATCGTGTCCACGACCTGGGTGACCACCTCGCCCGCCTGCCCGGCCACGCCGCTGGCCCGCTGCGCGAGCGCGTTGGCCTTGCCGGCACCCTCTGCGTTCTGGGTCACGGTGGCTCCAAGCTGCTCCATGGAGGCCGCCGTCTGTTCAAGCGCGCTGGCCTGGCTTTCGGTTCGCGAGGACAGGTCGGTGTTGCCCTGGGCAATCTGCGTGCTTGCACTTGCCACGGATTCGCTGCCGCTGCGCACGACGGTCACGACCTGCGATAGCGCGTCACTCATCTCGCCGAGGCTGCGCAGCAGGGTCCCCACTTCATCGTGGGTGGTGGCCTCCACCCGCTGCGTCAGATCCCCGCATGCCACCGCACGTGCCAGCTGGATGGCCCGTCCGATGGGGCCGGTGATGGAGCGCGTGACCCAGGTACCAAGCAGAGCGGCAAGCACGACGGCCACCAGCGCGCCGCCCAGCTCGAACGCCAGCGTCATTGCCGCCAGCGACTCGGTGCGCGTCAGGCGCTCGGCCATGAGCTGCTCCTCCTCTCGCACCAGGTCCGCCTGCAGTGCGCGCAGCCCATCCATGGCCGCCTTCTCGCGCCCCAGGGAGAACTCGCGAACCAGATCCTCGACGGTCGCCGTGCCGTCCTGAACTTGCCGCCGCAGCGCCTGCAGCGGCTGCACCGCCTGCACGAATTCACGGTGGCGCAGCCGGATACCGTCGAGCCGGCGCTGCTGGGCGGGGTTGTCCTCGGTCAGGCGTACGGCCTCCTGCCAGGAGGCCTCGAACTCCTTGAGTCCTTCATCCCACGGAGCGAGAAAACGGGAGTCACCCGACAGGAGATAGCCCCGCGAGGCCGTCTCCATGTTGACCATGCCCGTGAGCATGCGCTGTCCCTGGGACATGACCTTGAAGGTGTGCTCGTTCCATTGCTGGGCCTCCTTGAGCCGGGACTGGCTGCTCACGGCCAGCGCGATGACAAGAAGAAAAATGGCGATGACGCATGCGAAGGCAGCTGCGAGACGGCGGGCCAGTGGCCAGTTGGACAAATTCATGATGATCATCGGTACGAACTGCGTGGCCGGAAAGACTGCACAAGGGCGCGGCGATCATGGTGTGAAGCCTCGCCTGCGCCTGGGGCCGTCATCTCCTGGCCGGGATCTACAAAGCACTCGCGCCAGCGGCTGCCGGGTGGCGGCCAGCGGGCCTGCGCTTTGTTTCTCTATGTAATATATTGGACAAAACATATTTTTGTCCTAGACAATTCGCAAAATCCCTCAAAACATACCGGCCATGGCCGGACGTTTTGTCCCCCTCAGATCAATGACGCCACTTTCTGACCCCCTGCCTTTGGCTCCTGGCCCCGGGCTGCCCATCTCGGCCGTCGAGCGCGAGACCGGACTTGCCAAGGACACCCTGCGTGTCTGGGAAAGACGCTACGGCTTTCCAAGGCCTGAACGGGATTCGGCAGGCGATCGCCGCTATCCGGCGGACCAGGTTCGACAACTGACCCTGATCCGGCGGCTCATGGATACGGGGCTGCGTCCCAGCAAGCTGATGGGCGTGGATCTGGACGGCCTGCAGGCGCTGCTGGCCCGCGCCGACACCTCGCCGGGCAAGGATTTGTCCAGGACAAATCCAGAGAACGCAGCAGACTCTGACCGCTTCGCACCCATGCTCAACGCCATTGCTGCACATGATCCCGCCCAGCTCAGGCATTGCCTGAGCCTGGCCCAGTCGCGCATGGGCCTGGCCGGTTTCGTGACCGCGCTCGTGGCCCCGCTGACCACGGCGGTCGGCGATTTCTGGGCACAGGGGCGTTTTGAAGTGTTCGAAGAGCACCTGTACACCGAGGTGCTCACCGGCGTCCTGAGGCAGGCGATCGCCTCGCTCGCCCCTCCTTCCCCGCCGTCCGCGCCCAAGGTGTTGCTGACCACGCTGCCGCAGGAGATGCATGGACTTGGGCTGCTCATGGTCGAAGCCCTGCTGGCCCTGGAAGGCTGCAACTGCGTATCGCTGGGCACCCAGACGCCCATCGGCGACGTGGCCCAGGCCGCGCGGGCGCATCGCGCCGACATCGTGGGGCTGAGCTTCAGCAGCGCGCACAACGGAGCGATGGCGCAGGCTTGCCTGGGCGAGCTGCGCAGCCACCTGCCGCCGGCCATCGAGTTGTGGGCCGGTGGAGCTTGCCCGGCGCTTTATTCCAGCCCGGTCGCGGGCATCACGCCGGTGCGCCATCTCACGGATCTGCAACCGCTGGTCGCCCGATGGCGGCAGACGACAAGAACATCAAGGACATACGCATGAACTTTCCCGCCCCCCGCCCCGTCTTCACCGCCAGGCGGCGCACCCTGCTGGCAACGGCCCTTGGCGCCGGCCTGCTGGCCAGCGGTTGCGCCAGCATGCGCCCGCCAGGCTCGGTCACGCCCGTCTCACCGTTCGATCTGCAGCGCTACCAGGGCCTTTGGTATGAACTGGCACGGCTGGACCATGGTTTCGAGCGGGGCATGACCGATGTGACCGCCGAGTACACGCCGCAGGCAGACGGCAGCGTGAAGGTGGTGAACCGGGGGTTTTCCGTGCCCCGGGGCCAGTGGCAGCGCGCCGTCGGCAAGGCCTTGTTCACGGGCAAGCCGGACACGGCTTCGCTCAAGGTCTCCTTCTTCGGCCCGTTCTACGGCGGCTACCATGTGGCCGCCCTGGACCCTGACTACCGCTGGGCGCTGGTCCTGGGGCCGGACACGCAGTACTGCTGGATACTGGCCAGGGAGCCGAAACTGCCCCCGCAGACGCTGCAATCCATCGTCGCCAAGGCCGCGGAACTGGGCGTCGATACCGGCGCGCTGATCTGGGTCAGCCATGAGCGCCACCAGGAAGCGCACAGCCAGGAGGCCTTGTGAACGGCGCGCCCCCCGTCGCGGTGATCGGCGCGGGAATGGCAGGTTTGGCATGTGCACAGCTGCTGGCCGAGGCTGGCTGCCGCGTGGATATCTTCGAGAAAAGCCGAGGCCCATCCGGGCGCATGAGCACGCGGCGCGCGCAGGATCCGCAGGGTGCGTGGCAGTGCGATCACGGCGCTCCATCGTTTGCGGCCCAGGACCCGGAGTTTGTGCAGGAGGTGCGCCAGTGGGAGCAGCTCGGCGTTGTCGCCGCCTGGCGTCCGCGCGCAGTGCGCCTGCAGGGCAAAGACGTGGTGCCAGCAGATGCAGGCCCCGACCGCTGGGTGGGCGTGCCGCGCATGACCTCTCCCGCAGCGTTTCTTGTCCAGCGGCTTGCACAACAGGGGCATGGCGCACGGCTGCACCTGCAAGCCACGGTTCAGCAGTTGCAGTACGAATCTGCCTGCTGGACTGTGCACTGCGCTGAACACGGGCAGATCGGATCGGAATACTGCGCCCTGGTGCTGGCAGTGCCTGCACCGCAGGCGGCAGCCTTGCTGGAGCCGGTCTCGCCCTATGCGGCGGCACTGGCTGCCAGCGCGCGCATGCAGCCTTGCTGGGTGGCCATGCTGCGCACCGACGCCCCCCTGCCGCTGGACTGGGATGCGGCAGAAATCACGGATGGCCC
The DNA here is from genome assembly GCF_001622915.1 of Delftia sp. GW456-R20. Classification (NCBI taxonomy): domain Bacteria; kingdom Pseudomonadati; phylum Pseudomonadota; class Betaproteobacteria; order Burkholderiales; family Comamonadaceae; genus Delftia; species Delftia sp. GW456-R20. Next base: position 288,524 of record NZ_LWCN01000003.1, read on the forward strand.
GCTGTGCTGGGTGGCACGCGACAGCGCCAAGCCAGGGCGGCAGGGGCCGCAAGTGCCGCAAGGACCTCAGACCTGGGTGCTGCATGCCAGTGCACGGTGGAGCCAGGATCACATCGAGTCGGACGCCGAATCCGTGGCCCGGCAACTGCTGCAGGCATTCGAGGCCCTGGCCGGGCCACTGGCCGGCTCTCTGTCCGACTCTCTGCCAGGCGGCCTGCGCGTCACTGCCCACCGTTGGCGCTATGCGCTGCCGGCGCCGCACCTGGTCAACCGCTGCTGGTGGGACGCGCCTGCGGGCCTGGGCCTGTGTGGCGACTGGATGTGCGGCGCAGGCGTCGAAGGCGCCTGGCTCAGCGGACGGGCGCTGGCCCGGCGCGCCCTGGCCACGCTGACGCGCTGAACTGCAGGAACGCCCGCACCATGCACAAGAAGCCCCACCTGCCCTCCAAGCTGTGTGCGTGCTGCGGTCTTGCATTCACATGGCGCAAAAAATGGGCACGTGATTGGGACGAGGTCAAATACTGCTCGCAGCGCTGCCGCACCGCGCGACTGCCGCCTGATCCCCCTCCCCCATCTGCAGGCCGTCAGCCAAGGCGCTGACCTCCAAGCGGGCCATGCGCCCCGCACATCCTGGAGCCCTGGATTGCCGCCAGGCCGGCCCCATAATGCGCCACCCCATTGCATCAAGGAATTGGCACCTATGTCTTCCGGCGGCTTTCACGTCCACGGCCCACACGATCACGAACTCGAACATGCTGCCCAGGGCGAGCATGGCCAAACCGCCCACCACGGCATCGGCGGCGGCAGCCTGACCAACCAGATCGCCATGTGCACGGCAGTCATCGCCACGGTGGGAGCCATCTTCGCGTACATGGGCGGCGCCACCCAGGCCAATGCCGGGCTGTACAAGAACGACGCAGCCATCAAGAAGACCGAAGCGGCCAACCAGTGGGCCTTCTTCCAGGCCAAGAGCACCAAGCAATCGCTGTCCGAGTTCGCGCGTGATCTGGCGACCACGGAGGACAGGCGGGCCGCCTACCAGGCCAAGGTGGAGCGCTACGAAAAGGAAAAGGACGACATCAAGCGCGATGCCGACCGCCTGGAAGCCGAGGCCCGGCAATGGGACGAGAAGTCAGAGATGCAGATGCACCTGCATCACCGCTGGGCGCAGGCCACCACCGCGCTGCAGGTCGCCATTGCCCTTGCAGCCATCGCGCTGCTGACCAAGAAGAAATGGCTGGAATACGCCATGCTCGGCGTGGCAGCGCTAGGCCTTGGCGTGGGCGGGCTGGCCATGCTGCACATCTAGAGCGTGTGGCAAAGCCGCAAAGCCGCATATCCGCCTTGGAAGGCCGCTGTGAAACAGCCCCCTGATTCCCCGGCCTTGCCCGCGGCTCAGTCCTCGCTGGGACGGGGGTAGCCTGCCTCTGCCCAGGCTTGCGCAGACGTCCGGGTGAGCTGATGGTCCGGCCTGACTCCCACCTTGGCCAGCTCGCTGCCGTCGGCAGCAGTGGCGGTGAGCGTGGCGCTGGGATTGTCTTCATCGGGCTCGATATCCAGAGAGACGGTCACGCGTGACCCGCCCACCATGATCTGCACATCCTTGTGCAACTGCGCTGCCAGATGCTGCTCATGCCGGCGCATCACCTCGTGCGCCGTCTTCACGAGCGTGTTGAAGGCGGAAACGTCCAGCGGCTTGGGATTTTTCTTGTCGCGGCCCATGGTCCACGGGCCGACCAGGCTTGGCTCCACCTGGCCGTCCTGGGTCATGGCAACGGCCCAGCCATCGTCGTCTTCATTCTTGATGACGCGGGCCTCCCAGCCGTTGTGATGCCAAAGGCGGTCTTCGAAGATGGAGACGACTTCTTGTTCGAGTTCTGCGGACATGTCCAGACCCTTCCCTTGTGGAAACTATCGAGCCCGAAATTCTACTGTCCATCCATACAGTTCGCGCGCAGGGGTCTATTCCCAAACCGTGGACTCCCAAGAGACGAAAATGCTTCCCGATGGCACCGGAGACGGCATGAACAACGACCTTGCACACCAGGATCCTGAACTGTTGCGCCGGCTGCTGCGCGCGAAGGACAGCATTGACGCCGCATCGCACGAGGCCTGGCCTGTCGGCCGACTGGCGCAGGTCAGTGGCGTGTCCGAAGCGCACTTCGCCCGGTCGTTCAAGCAGGCCTTCGGCAGTCCGCCGCACCGGTACTTGCTCACGCGGCGCATCGAGCGGGCAATGACGCTGCTGCGCGAAACCGATCTGGCCATTACCGACATCGCCTTTGATACAGGCTGGGCAAGCCTGGGCACCTTCGGGCGCACCTTCCGCGATATCACAGGCGACAGTCCCAGCGCAGTCCGGGTGCGCGCCCGGGCGACGATGCACGAGCTGGGCCGCGTGCCCGCCTGCATCGTCAGCGCCGCGCACCGCCCCGACCTCACGACCGCAGTTTCGGAGAAGCGACGCCGGGCAACAAGCGATACAAACGAACCCGAACAACAGGAGATCCCATGATTCAAGGCGTTGAAGTGGTTGGTTTGTATGTGCGCGATCAAGACGAAGCACTCGCGTTCTATGTCGACAAACTCGGGTTCCGCGTCCACACGGACGTGGCAAACGGCGACTATCGCTGGCTCACGGTGCAGCACCCGGAACAGCCGTCGTTCCAGCTCGGCCTGTTCACACCCGGCCCGCCCGTGCTCGACGCAGCAACGGCGCAGGCAGTGCGCGCGATTGTGGCCAAAGGCGCCATGCCGCCCCTCGTACTGACCGTGGATGACTGCCGCGCGGCCTACGACCGAATGCTCGCAAGCGGAGTGGAATTCACGCAGGAACCCGTGGCACGGTACGGCACCGTGGACGCAGGCTTCCGCGATCCGTCGGGGAACGGGTGGAAGATGATCCAGGCGCGCCGCTAAGGGAGGCCGCCTTGAACTGGAACCACCGGATCCGGCAGATCCACCGCTGGCTGTCCGTTGCCTTCACGGTCACCGTCCTCGCCAACTTCATTGTCCGGGCGCAGGGGGAACCTCCCTCCTGGGTCAGCTACTCGCCGCTGCCCCCGCTCTTTCTCTTGCTGTTGAGCGGTCTGTACCTCTTCGTGCTGCCGTACGCCTGCATGCGACGCAGTGGAACAAGGAAGCCAGGCGATGCGAGGTAGGTGTCTTGGCCCTTGAATGGCCGCCAGCACGCATTCTTCGACAAGGGCACGTTGCACTCGCCGCAAATTGCCGCCGCAACGAAGGGCTTGCGAGTACGATAAGCTTCAAGTCTTGTTGAAGGTCAAGGACCCCTTGTCGAAGGTTGCGCATGAACATTGGTGAACTGAGCAAACGCACAGGCCTGTCCACATCACGCATTCGCTTTTATGAGCAAAGCGGCCTGCTGCAAGCGGCTGAGCGTGGCTTGAATGGCTACCGCAGCTATCCGCCTGAGATGGTGCAGATGCTGGAGCTGATTGCGATGGCGCAAGGCGTGGGCTTCAGCCTGGATGAAATTCGTGCACTCTTGCCGCCCGGCCTGCAAGGCTGGGACCATGAGGCCGTTGTGGGCGCGCTGCGCCAAAAAATTGCCGATATCAAGGCCATGGAGAAAAAGCTGCAGACCAGCAAAAAGCAGTTGCAGGCTTTGTTGACCGATATTGAAGCGCGGCCAGACAACATGGATTGCCATGACAACGCACGCCGCGTGCTCTCCCATGTACTGGCCCAGCAATCCGAATCCTTGGCCTCTGAAGCAGCGGCTGAAGAAAAAATGGGCAAGCTCATGCGCACCGGACACAAGAAGCGGGCAAGCGCGGCATAGGCCTGCGCCAGTTTGGAACGCGGCCCTAGCGCCTTGCCAGAGCCTGCACCACCTGCTTTGCAGTCGCTTTGGCCGACCCCGGGTTTTGCCCGGTGATGAGGCGGCCATCGGCCACCACATACGAGGTAAAAGGCAGCAAGGCTTTTTGATAGCGCGCACCGCGCATCTTCATTTCCTGCTCCGCGTTGTAGGGCATGGACCGGGCCACTCCGGCCAGGATTTCTTCCGTCCATGAAAAACCCGTGACCCTTTTGCCCGCGACCAGCAAAGAGCCGTCGCTGAGCTGCGTATTGAGCAGGCCGCAGTAGCCGTGGCAAACCGATGCAACGATGCCACCTTGCTCCCAGATGCTGCGTGTGATGCGCTGCAGCCCCGCACTATCGGGAAAATCCCACATCACCGCATGCCCTCCAGTGAAGTAGATGGCATCGAAATCGTTCGCGACGATATCGGCAGGTGCCGCAGTGTTCGCCAGCAGGGCCATGCGCGCGGGATCATCGAGCCAGGCTTTGGCCGAAGCATCGAAGTGCGGCCATTGGAGTGCGCGCGGCTCCAGCGGTACGGCGCCACCCAGCGGGCTCACCAGTTGCTGCAGGTACCCTTGCGCAGCAAACATATCCCATGCATGGGTCAGCTCCGACAGCCACAGCCCTGTGGCGTGCGCAGGGTCGTCGTAATGAGCGACATTGGTGACGGCATGCAAGATACGTGGCGTACTCATGAAGACTCCTGCGCGATTTGCTTGAGGCCCTGTGCGTAGCTGGTGACAGCAAAGTCGGGAAAGCGGCGCTTGAACTTGGACGAATCAAACACATTGTCGTGTGCGTAGCGTGGCAGCAGTTCACGCAGTTCGCGCACGGGCTTGGAGACCCAGCCAGCAACCACCATGGCCAGGTGGCTCAGTACCTTGTAGCGCGGCTCAACCCCAAAGGTTGCAGCCGCCAGGTTCACAAAGGCCTGATAGGTCAGCCGCTCGTCCCAGCAAGGCAGATGCCAGGTCTGGCCATACGCATCTTGCGCATTGCCAATGGCTGCCATGGCGCGGCTTGCATCGGGCGTCCAGATCAGGGTGCGCAGCTTGTCGTCACGGACCGGCACTTTGGCCTTCTGGCCCGCCTTGAGCGGGCCGATCACCAGGGTGTTGGTGATGCTTTGGGTTTTGCCGGGGCCGTAGAACTCCGGCGCGCGGGCAATGGCGACGGGGATATCGCCGCGCTGCATCTCGGCCAGCACCATCTCGGCCATCAAGGCGCGCACGCGCCCCTTGCGGCCCACCGGGGCAAAGGCGGTTTCCTCGGTCTGCCGCTGCGCGGTTTGCGGGTACATGTAGGTGTTGTCGAAGTAGACAAATTTGGCCCGCGCTGCCCGCGTGGCATCGAGTGCGTTGCGCAGCATGGCAGGAAACTGCCCCTCCCATAACTCGGTGTCTGGTGGCAGGCCAGCGGTGAAGTACACGACCTCGCTGCCACGCACGGCCTCCAGGGTTTGCGCGGGATTCATCAGATCGGCGGACACCAGCTCGTCCGTATCGTTCACCTTGCGCGGCTTGCGGCTGACCAGGCGCAGGTTCTGCGTGTAGTTGCGCTGGAGCTCGCGCGCCAGCTCCACAGCGATCTGGCCATTGGCGCCCAAAATGGTTTGCATATCGATCCTTGCAGCATCTTGTGTGATGAGAGGATATGGAGCTTAAGCTTCAACTTGAGTTGAAGGTCAAGCGGCAAACTACAGATCCCTGATACCAGGTCGAAAACAAACCCGACGGCTCGCTGGCTGTCTGCAAAACCCCGGCATCTCCATCATGCCGGGGAGCCTGGGGCCTGGACACTGCGACCTGCTTTGGTGCACCTGGTGAAGGCCCGGTTCGGGCCGGCAGCACCCATCCATGAGCCGCGAGAACGGACCTCCAGCAGCCGCCAGGCTGCGTTGGCGTTCACTGTCATTGGACTCAGCCGCTTTCACGCGCCCGTGTTGCCTCGAGTGTTCCACCCCGCCCTGTCACATGCTCTTCCCGTAGAACGGGACCAGCTTGGCCACCACGGCCTCAACGTATTCAGGGACCCAATAGGTTTCAATGTGGGTTGCTCCCTGGATCTTGAACAGCTCCTTGTCCTTGGCACCGCTGGCCTTGGCGAACGCCTCCTCGGTCATGTAGAGGCTGTCCGCCTTGCTGCCGGCAATCATCAACAAGGGTTGCTCGATCAGTTCGATCTGGTCAGTGGCGTCCCAGCGCATCAGGTCCAGCAGGCTGCTCGTCGTGTACTTGAAGGTCGAGCCGGGATGGGCATGCGTGCGCCAGTAGTACTCATAGCCCTGTCGGTACATCTCGAACGGCAGCGCTGCGATCTGTTCGTCCGTCATGTCCGCGTCGCCCGAGTAGAGGATCTTGCCACCGGCCACCTGCTGAGCACGGGCATCCGAGGCCTGCTTCAGGCGCTGCTGGATCGTGGATAGCTGCGAGTCTGCGAAGCCGTTGCGGCGGACCCTGCCGGAGTTGAACATGCTCAGCGTTGCGACGGACTTGAAGCGCTTGTCCGTCTTCGCCGCTGCCAGCGAATAGCCGCCGCCACCGCAGATGCCGAGGAGGCCGAGACGATCCGCATCGACGCCCGCGTAGGTGGTGGTGAAGTCCGCCATGCCATGAATGTCCTCGATGCGGTTCATCGGCGTGTCCACTGAACGCGGCAGGCCGCCGCTGCCGCCTTGATAGGCTGCATCGGCCGTGATCGCCACGTAGCCGTGCTCGGCCAAGCGTTGGGCATACAGACCGGCGGTCTGTTCTTTCACACCACCGTTGGGGTGTGCAACGACGACAGCGGGGTACTTCCTTGCCGGGTCGAAGTTCGCCGGCGTATAGACATTGGCCACGATGTCCAAGCCGCCAAGTTTGTACTTCACCGGGTGGATGTTCACCTTGCCAGGCAGGTTCTGCGTGATGGCGTCGCCATAGACGAGCGTGAAGGGGTTCTTCTTGTAATCGGCCGCTGTTGACGGCGAGGGAAGGGTCATGGCTGTAGCTCCGAGGGCTGCTGCAGAAATTGCGATGGCCGAAGTGCCCAGGAACTCGCGGCGCTTCGTGTCAATGGATACGTGGGTCATGGGTCGTCCGATCTACTGAGACATCTGTGCGGTTCTTGCGACCAGGCGAAAGGGTCAATCGAGCCTCTTCCTGGTGAGGAAGGAAGACACCAGGTCCGCGATCTGGACGTTGTTCAGGTCGGACATGATGAAGTGGGTGTTCCCGCGTATGCCCATCTCCGGCAGATGCACGAGCTGCGCATCTCCGCCGTGCCTGTTGACGGCGTCCACCCAAAGGCGAGCCATGGCGAGCCGGACGCGCCAGTTGTCCTGGCCGCGCTCGGTGGTGGGCTCAGTGGGGAAGTTGTCGCCGTAGTAAATGACGATGGGGATGCGGGTGAGCTTTTGGAAGTCTTGTGCCGAGACAGCCTCCGGCGCCAGGGTTCCCGCAGCGCTGGGCATGGCGTCCGGCAATTCCCCCGGCGGGAAGATGAAGCCGCTGCCCGGCTCGAACGCCACGACGCCCTTGACGTTGGCGCTCTTGATGGCTGTCAGCCAGCCAGGTCCGCCGCCCTGTGAGTGCGTGAAGAGGATGGCCGGGCCTGTCTTGGTGAAGAGCGCAGCCATCGCCTCGGCGATCACGTTGGCGTCATAGGCGCCGGTGTTCGGCGTTACCGATCGCAGGAACTGGTTCAGTGTCTCCGGCTGGCGGTCGAACTGCACGTTGTCGAAATAGCTCGGCCACTTGCCAAAACGGAACTGGTCGAAGAACAGCTGGTCGTAGGGCGTCGGCTCGGTCGTCGTGGCGACGGTGCTGTTGCCGGCCCTGCCTCGGCGCGGCTGATCGACAAGGTAGACCGGGAAGCCGCGGCGCAGGAACAGGTTCTGGAAGCCCTCGCGGCCATCCGACGTCGTTTCCCAGCTCCGAGCCGACTGGAAGGCGCCGTGCAGCATCACGATGGGCAAAGGCCTCGGATTCTGCGGGACCTGATAGAAGGCGTAGAGGTGATCGCCGTGGAAGCTTTGCCCTGCGCTTGTGGGCTTGTCGTTGTCGTAGACGCCGGGCACCGTCTTCACAACGCCACCGACCGCGAAGCTGCCCTGGCGCTGAATGACCAGGGGCCTCGGCGAACTGTCCGAATGAGAGGCGCAACCTGCCAGCGATACAGCCAAGACAAGTGCTCCTGCGCGGAAGATGCGGGTGATGCGGGTGATGCGGGTGATGCGGGTGATGCGGGTGATGCTCATCATCTGCCTTTTGATGCAGCGTCGAGGGCCTGCACGAGTGCGTCATTGGCGCGGGCGGCCACCTCGGGGCCGACCTCTTGCGCCAGCGCTTGGCTCAGCTGCCGCAGTTGCGATGCGGTCAGACCCACGCGCAGGCTGGCTCGCATGTGGGACCGCAGCTGGTTCTCTGCACCCGGTGTCGCAGCCAGCGCTCCGACCGTGGCCAGCTCGCGGCTGCGCCAATCGAGGTTGTCGCGCTCGAAAATGTCGCCAAACAGGTGAGCCTGCAGAAACTGATTGATGATCGGCGCGAACTCGAACACCGGGCCCTGGACCGGTCCACCGGAAATCTTGGCCTGATTGGCCTGGCCGGCCAGCACCAACTCACGGCCGGTGGACACGGCTCGGCTGGGGTCGTGACCCGGAGCGTCCTGCAGGCCGCGCTGCTTGCGCAGCTCGACGACCTTGAGCAGTTCGCCGAGCGCATTGAGACTTCTGGGGAAGCCCGCGTAGGCATAGAGCTGCACCAGGACCTCCTTGGCCTCGCTGACTGTCATGCCCGCGTCCAGCCCCTGGTTCAGTGCCATGCCCAGCCGGGGCATGTCACTGATTGCCGTGAAGGCGGCGATGAGCGGAATGGCGCGTTGCCTGGGGCTCAGCGAATCGGACGCAGGCTGCACGACCTGCTGTGGCTTCTGTGGCTTCTGCGGCTGCTGTGCCCTCTGGCCGGCCATCGCGGAAAGGCCTGCGCTCACCACGGCGGCCTGGTAGTCCTGCTCGCAGAGTTTGTCCTGCCAGGCCACGGAGCTGCCGTTTTCTTTCTCGGCAATGGCGATGTGGGTCATGGAGCCTGAAGGCCCGGCGCCATGCCAGTGGCGCACGTTGGGCGGGATGGTCACGACATCGCCCGGGCGAATGATGAGCGCCGGCTGGCCTTGTTGTTGCACAAGGCCCTGTCCCTCGGTGACGATCAGCGTCTGACCGAGCGGATGGGTATGCCAGGCCGTCCGCGCACGGGCCATGAACGTGACGGTCGCTCCACCGGCCGTTGCGGGGAGCAGCGCCTGAAAGGGTGAGCTGATGCGGACGTCGCCGGTGAACGTCTGGGCCGATCCAACGCTGACCTGCTGCGCAGACGCGGAGCGAACTTCGACGACGGGCGGCATTGCGCCAGGACCGGAAGACTGCGCCGCAGCGACTGTCACCGCACCGCTCAGGGCCATTGAAAGCAGTGATTTCACGAGAGCGCCTCCTGTTGTGTCGCCTGATGGCGGCGGTGCGGCTTGACGATAAAGAACCACGAGACGATCAGCGCCAGGCCGAGCAGCACAGCGGCCACGTCCATGACGGCAGCAATGCGATGCGCGAGGGCAGCACTGTCTTGTTGCTCGATGGACGAACCAGCGCTGGCGAAGACAAGAACCAGCAGTCCAAGCCCCAGTGCTCCCCCCAACTGGTGAGCCACGTTGACCAGGCCGGAGGCAGCACCGGCGTCCTCACGCGCCACTCCCGCCACACCGGCCGCGGTCAGCGGCGCCAGCAACAAGCCCTGGCCCAGTCCGATCAGGACCATGGGCGGGGCGATGCCGGTCCAATAGCTCGATAGCGCATGCGCTTGACCCAACCAGGCGAGGCCCACCACTCCGAGCAGCAGGCCGGCGAGAAGCAGCGTCTCGTTGCCGAAGCGGCGGGCCAGCCCGGGCACGGCCATGGCCGAGGCAAAGTTGGGCAGCGTCACGGGCAGGAAGGCAATGCCGGCTTGCATGGGCCGCAGATGCAGCACGCCCTGCAGGAACTGCGTACAGAAGAACCAGAAGCCAACGGCGCCGCCCAGGAAGAGCATGCGAGTGATGTACGCACCGGCTCGCTGCGGGCTGGTGAACAGGCGCATCGGCAGGATGGGTTGCCGGACCCGGCGCTCAATGCCGATGAAGAGCAGGATCATCAGCATGCCGCCGACCAGGGCCCCCTGTGCGAGGCCATCGTGCCAGCCAGCTTCGGCTGCTCGAACCAGGCCGTAGACCAGCGCCGTCATCCCTATGGTCGAGCTGATGGCGCCGCCCACGTCGAACTGGCCTTCCTGCTTCTGGGTCTCGGCAATGTGGCCACGCGCAGCGACGATCAGCAGCAACCCTATCGGCAGGTTGATGAAAAAGCCTGCGCGCCAGGACACCAAATCAGCGAACAGGCCGCCCAAGACCAGGCCCAGGGTTGCGCCGACACCGGCAGCCGCCGCGTACAGCGAGAGCGCCCGGGTGCGGCCTGGCCCCTCCGCGAAATGCGTGGACAGCAGTGCGAGCGTGGACGGCGCAAGGACGGCGGCGCCTACACCTTGAATAGCGCGGGAGACCAGCAACCAGCTTGCGCCAGGCGCCAGGCCGATGGAGACGGAGGCGAGTGTGAACAGCGCCAGCCCCAGGATGAACATCCGCCGGCGGCCCAGGATGTCGCCAGCGCGGGCACCCAGGAGCAGCAAGCCACCGAAAGCCAGCGTATAGGCATTGGTCACCCAGGACAGTTGCGCCGAAGTGAAGCCCAGGCTTGCCTGGATGCGGGGCAGACCCGTGATGACGATGGAGATGTCCACGACGATCATCAGGTAGCTGGCAACGATGATGGCCAGGACCTTGTTCTCGTTGCGGATGGGGCAGGATTGCGCGGCGTTCATCGCGGTCACTCAGATGTCCAGCCTGCGCTCGGACATCCACTTGACGATGGCCGGGTCGCGGTGAGAGAAGAAGCTGCTCGTGTTGGTGTCGAGCGTGGCGATGCTTGCCATGTGGGCGTCGCTGAGTGCGAAGTCGAAGATGGCGATGTTCTCTGCCATGCGCTCCTTGCGGACCGACTTGGCGAGCGCGACGATCCCGCGCTGTACCAGCCAGCGCAGCACCACCTGGCCGACCGACTTGCCGTAGTGCCGGGCGATGCCGAGCAGCACTTCGTTCTGGAAGAGGCCGTTGCGGCCTTCGGCAAACGGAGCCGAGGCCTCGGCCTGCACACCCGTCTCTCTCATGAAGGGCACGGCTTCCAACTGCTGCTGGAAGGGATTCACTTCGACTTGGTTGACCGCCGGTGCAATCTCGTTGAACGCCTTGATGTCCATCAGGCGGTCCGGTTGGAAGTTGCTGACGCCGATCGCGCGCAGCTTGCCCGCGCGGTAGGCGTCCTCCATTGCGCGCCAAGAACCGTGGACGTCGCCGAAGGGCTGGTGAATCAGGTACAGGTCGAGGTAGCTGAGCTGCAGCCGACGCAGGGACTTGTCGATGGCTTGCTGCGTACGCTCGTAGCCGGTCTCCTGCACCCAGAGCTTGCTGGTGACGAAGAGCTGGTCACGCGGCACGCCACTGGAGCGCAATCCCTTGCCGACCGCTTCTTCGTTCATGTAGGAGGCGGCGGTGTCGATCAGCCGGTAGCCGGCTTCGATGGCGTCGACGACGCTGCGCTGGCACTCATTGGCATCGGCGATCTGGAAGACGCCATACCCGACCATGGGCATGTGAAGACCGTTGTTCAGAACGACGTGTTGCATGAGCTTTGCCTTGTAGAAGTTCGATGGCACGAACTTTAGGCAAGGGACTGGCATCTGAATAGATGCATTTGAGTTGTTGAATTAGCATCAATTCAATGACAATGAAAGCCGCGAGGAGGCCACTCATGGCGATCAACGAGCTTCGATCCATCACGACCTTTATCAAGGCAGCGGAACTTGGCAGCCTGCGCAAAACTGCAGCAGACCTTGGCATCAGCCCCCAGGCGGCAAGCAAGGCATTGGCCCAGCTGGAAGCCCATCTGGACGTGCGCCTGTTCCATCGGACAACGCGTGTGATGTCGCTGACCGATGCAGGACAGCGGCTGTTCGAAGACGTGCGGCCGGCCGTGACGGGAATGCACAGAGCGCTACAGTCCGCCAAGTCGGCACGGGATGAATTTGCGGGCCCGCTGCGCATCACGGGACCTCGCACCACGTTCCAGCCGATTCTTTGGCGCCTGGTCGACGAGTTTTGCGATATGCATCCAGGGATCCAGCCCGACGTCCTGCTGGACGACCGTATCGGCAACTGGGTGGAGGATCGCGTGGACGTGGGCTTTCGCCTCGGCCCGTCGCCCCATGAGGGCGTGATTGCACGACGGCTGTTCCCGGTTCAGTTGCCCATCTGCGGTGCGCCTTCTTACTTCGCGAAGCACGGTGTGCCCGAATCGTTGGCTGACCTGGCCACACACCGCTGCAGCGCCTATCGGCATCCGAGCACGGGGAAAGTGCTGCCGTGGCGGGTGAAGATCGACGGCCAGGCCGCCGACCAGCCAGTCGTCCCGACGATCTGCAGCAACGACGAGCTGTTTGAGCTGCAAGCCGTCCTGGCCGGCAAGGTGCTGGCCCAGCTCGCGGGCGTCACCGCGGCACCGTTTATCCGCTCCGGCAAGCTGATCCCGATCCTCGTGGACCACATGCCGGACTACGCCAGCTACTTCGTCTACTTCGGAAGCAGGTCGTCCCAGCCAGTACGAGCCCGTGCATTCATCGATTTGGCCGTTCAACGTCTGGTGGACAGCCCCGAGTACGTACTCAACCCCAGCGAGCTCCGGGGCAAAGTCGGGCGACCAGGCCGCGCTTGATGCGGCGCAAGCAACATCAGCCATGGCCCCGAGCGCACGGCGCCCCCTCCCCCTTCAACGCCCCCGCATCCCCATCAAAACCTCAATCGTCACCGTCGTCGCGTCGTCATCCGGCCTTTTGCGATGCGCGATGCCCAACGCCCTTGACAGTGCTGGCCGCAGGGGCCGCGTGGTGATGCGGGGGTCAGGCTGCGGTGCGCCGGCCTCATGGGGCAGCAGCGCGGCGCCGTAGCCCGCTGCCACCAGGCTCTTCATTGCGTCGTTGTAGTTCAGCTCGATCCGTGCCTGCGGCCGGGCGCCGCCTGCGGCAAACCATTCGGCGGTCTGGCGCGACAGCCGGGTGCCACGGTCGTTGGCGATCAGGGGGCGGGCCGCAAGCCAGGCGGGCGTGATGTGCCGCGGCGGCTTCCAGGCGGCCGGGATGAAGGCCAGCACGGGGTCCTGGCGCCAGGCCTGCACCTGCAGCCCGCGCAGCACGGGCTGCGGCAAGGCAACGATGCCGATGTCCAGGCTGCCGGCAGCCAGGCGCGCCAGGGCCTCCTCGCTGGTCATCACCGCCACTTGCACATCGATCTCGGGATGCCGGGCGGCCAGGGTTTCCAGTGCCTGGGGCAAGAGGTGCGCGAGTGCGCCGGTGGAGGCGCCCAGGCGCACGCGGCCCCCGCGCGTGGCGATCTGGCGCTGCACGGTCTGCAGGAGATCGTCGGCCTCGGCCAGGAGCTGGCGTGCCTTGTCTATCAGCAGGCTGCCCGCCGATGTGGCGGTGACGCCGGCCGGTGCGCGGTGCAATAGACGAGTTCCCAGACGCTCTTCGAGCTGCGCCACATGCAGCGTCACCGTGGGCGGCGCCAGGTGCAGCACCTTGGCGGCGGCAGCGAACGAGCCCAGGTCGGCCACCGTCAGCAGGGTGCGCAGACGGTCCAGATTGATTTCGCGCATGGTGCGGTGTCCCAGGTTGCCAGCAATTCAGGAATCATGAATCCGTAGTTTGTCAGATTCAACTGGCCTGCATTCGGCAGGCGCTGCACCATGCGCTCCACACCCAATCGGAGCAACCCATGACCTCTCTTGTTTTCATCGATGGCGACCAAGGCACTACCGGCCTGCAGGTGCGCGAATGGCTGGCGGATCGGACCGACCTGCGCCTGCTGCAACTGCCGGCCGACCAGCGCAAAAGCACGGCGCACCGCGCCGAGGCGCTCAACGACTGCGACATCGCCTTGCTATGCCTGCCGGACGAGGCTGCGCGCGAGGCCGTGGCACTGGTGCGCCGGCCCGGCGTGCGCGTGATCGATGCGAGTTCTGCGCATCGCACCGCGCCGGGCTGGGTCTATGGCCTGCCCGAACTGGAGGCAGGCCAGGCTGAACGCATCGCCCATGCCCAGCGCGTCAGCAATCCCGGCTGCTATCCGACAGGTGCTCTGGCACTGCTCAGGCCCTTGATCGACGCGGGCCTGCTGCCGCCCGACTACCCGCTGGCCATTCACGCGGTATCGGGCTACTCGGGACGGGGCCGCGCAGGACTGCTGGACCATGAGGGCGCTGCCGCCGCGACTGCCGTGCCCCTGCAGGTCTATGGCCTGGGACTGCACCACAAGCACGTGCCCGAGATCCAGCAGCATGCCGGCCTGGCCCATGCGCCGGTGTTCGTGCCTGCCTATGGCCACTACCGGCAAGGCATCGTGCTGACCATCGCCCTGCATCTGCGGCTGCTGCCCGCTGGTGTGACCGCCCGCAGCCTGCACGCTGCCCTGCAGGCGCGGTACCAGGTCCAGCCCTGCATCGAGCTGCAACCCATGGAGGAGGACGCCGATGCGCAGCGGCTCGACCCGCGCGCGCTCAATGGCAGCAACCGGATGCGGCTCGCGGTGTTCGGACAGCCGCAGGACCAGCAGGTGCTGCTGACCGCCGTGTTCGACAACCTGGGCAAGGGCGCCGCTGGCGCGGCGGTGCAGAACCTTGATCTGATGCTCGGGCTGCAGCCGATGCTCCACGGCTCAACGAATCCGTCGCACATTCCCCTCCCACTCTGAGCAAAGGGGCATGCACACCCTGCCGAGCGCGGCGAGCAGGCCGCAGCCTTGCTGCCAGCCAGACCGAAGCGGGTACCGCGCCAGTCGGCCTGAACCGTGCGGCTCGGCGGCCCGGGCCTGCGGTTTCAGCGGGGCAGCCTGTCGATGGTCTGGATCAGCAACTGGGCCAACCTGTCGCTGGCGGCCTGGGTGCGGTGCACGCCATCCGGGTTCAGGTCCTCGTCACCGCGAAAATCCGCATCCCAGCCGGCGTGCGGTATGCCCTGTTGCGTGGCGATGTCGTGCATCACCGCGTTCAGGGCGTCCAGGTTGTCCGTCCATTCAACGGGAAAGCGCCCCAGCGGCATGCCGGGCAGGCCCGTGAACACGGGAGTGGAGCCGCATTCCCGGCTGATGCGCACGGCCTCCAGCAGGTCGGCCCGGTACTCGTCTGGCGGGACCAGGCCGAAGCCGTCATTGGCGCCCAGGGCGATGACCGTGACGCGGCTGTTGTGCGGCACGTCGGCAAACGTCAGCATGAGTTTTTGCAGCCGCAGGCCGTTGATGCACCTGTCATCCAGCGTCCACCAGGGGCGTGCCGCCTGGATGCGCTGCACCGGCGTGATGTCCACGCCGTAGCCGTTGAGAATGCTGTCGCCGTTGAGCTCGATGCTCAACGGGCAGCGATAGCCAAACAGCCGGCACAGCAGCTTTTGCAACCAATCCATATCGAACCTCCTGGGGAATGCGGGCATGGACGACACGGCATGTGTCGTTCATCCGATGATCCGCGAGGCTCCCTCGCCCGCAGGCACTCCGGGCGCCACGGCCTGGCGTGCAGTGCCCAGGCACATCATCTGAAGGGCGCCAGGGCCGCTATCCCACCATCTCCCGCACCCAGCCCGGCAACTCGATGGCCTTCTGCCTGGGAAAGTCCACCCAGATCACGGTGCCGCCGCCGGCCGCGCAGATGACGCCGGGCTCGGAGATGCGTTCCATGGTTCCCCAGGTCTCGAAGGTGGTGCGGCCGGGGTCGCTGACGTACATCTTGAGCAGCACTTCGTCGGGATAGGCCAGCTGCTGGTGAAAGTTGCAGAACGCATTGACGATGACCGGCCCCTGCCCGCCCGGCGCAGGCGCCATGCCCGCTTCAACCATCCAGTCGATGCGGGCAGTCTCCAGATAGCGGAAGTACATGGCGTTGTTGACATGGCCCATGGCGTCCATGTCGCCCCAGCGCACTTTGAATCGCATCTCGTGAACGCATTTTTTATATTCTGGAATCTCTATGCGCATGCCTGCAGTCTCCTTGTTGTAGCGCCACCGCAAGGCACCATGCCCCGCAGCCCCCGGTCACTGTGCAGCAGGGCGGATTCCCGCGCTGTCACCTATCAGCAACGACGGGGTCCACGCACGTCATAGAATCCACCGCATTGCGGCATTTGCGCTGCAGCCGAACGAACGTTCGGTCTGCCGAACATCCTGTTTTTTCAATATCCAAGCGAGACACCCCGATGACGAACGAAGAAATCCTGGCCCAGTACGGGCCGCGCGAAGCCATGGAATACGACGTGGTGGTGGTTGGCGGCGGCCCCGGCGGCCTGGCCACGGCCATCCGCCTCAAGCAGCTGGCGGCCGAAAAAGGCCAGGATGTCTCCGTCGTCGTGCTGGAAAAGGGCTCGGAGCCCGGTGCCCACATCCTCTCGGGCGCCATCATGGACCCGCGTGCGCTGACCGAGCTGATCCCTGACTGGAAGGAAAAGGGCGCGCCCCTGACCCAGCCCGTCACCGATGACGCCATGGTCTTCCTGGGCGAGAAATCCGCCCTGCGCACCCCCAACTTCCTGCTGCCGGCCTGCTTTCAGAACCATGGCAACTACATCGTTCGCCTGGGCTACGTGGTCAAGTGGCTGGGCGAGCAGGCCGAGGCACTGGGCGTTGAAATCTTCCCGGGCTTTGCTGCCGCCGAGGTGCTCTACAACGAGGACGGCTCGGTCAAGGGCGTGGCCACCGGCAACATGGGCATCGGCAAGGACGGCGAACCCACGGGCGACTTCCAGCTGGGCATGGAGCTGCACGCCAAGTACACGATCTTTGCCGAAGGCTCACGCGGCCACCTGGGCAAGCAGATCATTGCCAAGTACCAGCTGGACGCCGGCAAGGACCCGCAAAGCTACGGCCTGGGCATCAAGGAGCTGTGGGAAATCGACCCGGCACGCCACAAGCCCGGCTTCGTGATGCACACGGCCGGCTGGCCCATGGACAGCAAGACCTACGGCGGCGCCTTCCTCTACCACCTGGACGACAACAAGGTCACGCTGGGCTTCATCACGGGCCTGGACTATGCCAACCCCTACCTGAGCCCCTTCGAGGAATTCCAGCGCTGGAAGACCCATCCCAACATCCGCTATTACCTGGAAGGCGACGAGTCCAAGGGCATCAAGCCGGCCAAGCGCCTGGGCTACGGCGCGCGCGCCATCACGGCCGGCGGCCTGCTGTCCCTGCCCAAGTTCGTGTTCCCGGGCGGCGCGCTCGTGGGCTGCGACGCAGGTTTCCTGAACGTCAGCCGCATCAAGGGCAGCCATGCCGCCATCAAGACCGGCATGCTGGCCGCCGAGGCCGCCTATGACGCCATCGTCGCAGGCCGCCAGGGCGACGAGCTGGGCGCCTATGTAGAGGCCTTCGAGAACAGCTGGCTGTACGAAGAGCTGAACAAGTCGCGCAACTTCAAGGCCTGGTTCAAGAAGGGCCTGACCACGGCCACGCTGATGAACGGCATCGAGCAGTTCGTGCTCAAGGGCAACATCCCCTGGACGCTGCACCGCGACAAGCCTGACCACGCCTACCTGAAGCCTGCGGCCGAGTGCAAGCCCATCGACTACCCCAAGCCCGATGGCAAGCTGACCTTCGACCGCCTGTCCAGCGTCTTCATCAGCAACACCAACCACGCCGAAGACCAGCCCGCCCACCTGACGCTCAAGGACGCCTCGGTGCCCGTGGCCATCAACCTGGCAAAGTACGCAGGCCCCGAGCAGCGCTACTGCCCGGCCGGCGTCTACGAGTTCGTGGACGACACGGCCCAGGGCGGCAAGCGCCTGCAGATCAACGCCCAGAACTGCGTGCACTGCAAGACCTGCGACATCAAGGACCCCACGCAGAACATCGTCTGGGTCACGCCCGAAGGCGGCGGCGGGCCGAACTACGCGGGCATGTGATCCGCACGCCACACCGGCCCTCCTCTGAAGCCTGCCCAAGCCTGCTTGTGCAGGCTTTTTCTTTGAGCGCCGTCAAAGCCATGCAGGCCCAGAAAGCATAGAAGGCCATCCGAAAGGCACTTGCACGCAATAAAAATGCACGGCAAAGCCAAAAACAGGCCCCTGAAGACGCAAACCTGCACCGCCAAACCTGTCCAACACGCATGAAAAAGTTGCACCTAGGGCATTCCCCGCAGATTTCATGCCAATTTTTAGATACAAACCTATAGGTGAAAACCGGGTCGTCCAAACGCCAAGGCGTACAGGGCGGCTGCAGTAGACTTTGCCGCGAAGCGCCGCGACCGTCCTGTGCGGCCTTCTGCTGAGCAAACAGGAACAAACACAAGCACGTTGGAGATACACGTATGAAGCACTTGTCTTGGGCGCCCCTGGGCGCGCTGGCCCTGGCAATTTCCGCCATCGCGGGCGGCGCCCACGCCGCTGACGAGAAGTCGGTCGCAGTGACCGCCATCGTCGAGCACCCTGCACTCGACGCCGTGCGCGACGGCGTGCAGGCCGCGCTCAAGGAAGCAGGCTACGAAGCCGGCAAGAACCTCAAGTGGCAGTACCAGAGTGCCCAGGGCAACACCGGCACGGCCGCGCAGATCGCACGCAAGTTCGTGGGCGACAAGCCTGACGCCATCGTGGCCATCGCCACGCCCTCGGCCCAGGCCGTGGTCGCATCGACCAAGACCGTGCCCGTGGTGTTCTCCGCCGTGACCGACCCCGTGGCCGCCAAGCTGGTGCCCAGCTGGGAGCCGTCCAAGAACAACGTGACCGGCGTGTCCGACCTGCTGGCCCTGGACAAGCAGATGGATCTGGTCAAGCAGGTCGTGCCCAACGCCAAGCGCGTGGGCATGGTCTACAACCCCGGCGAGGCCAACTCCGCCGTGGTGGTCAAGGAGCTCAAGGCCCTGCTGCCCAAGCTGGGCATGACCCTGGTGGAAGCCGCCGCACCCCGTTCCGTGGACGTCAGCAGCGCCGCGCGCAGCCTGGTCGGCAAGGTCGATGTGATCTATACCAACACCGACAACAACGTGGTCTCGGCCTACGAGTCGCTGGTCAAGGTCGGCCAGGACGCCAAGATCCCGCTGGTGGCCTCGGACACCGACTCCGTCAAGCGCGGCGCCGTGGCTGCCCTGGGCATCAACTACCGCGATCTGGGCGAGCAGACCGGCCGCATGGTGGTGCGCATCCTCAAGGGCGAAAAGCCCGGCGACATGAAGACCGAAGTCAGCACCAAGATGGAGCTGTTCGTGAATCCCGGCGCCGCCGAGAAGCAAGGCGTCAAGCTGTCCGACGCGCTGGTCAAGTCGGCCGCCCAGGTGATCAAGTAATACCCGGGGTTTGCCTGCCCGGGACCAACCCGGGCAGTGCGCCCACGGTGGCAGGCGCCATGGCAACATGGCCCTGCCCTTTTTTTAAGTCGTTTTCTGTCCCACGCGCCTGTCGCTCCTCCTATGTCTCTTTTCTCATTGCTCGGTGCCGTCGAGATCGGCCTGATCTTCAGCCTGGTGGCGCTGGGCGTCTTCATCTCGTTCAGACTGCTGCGCTTTCCCGACCTCACGGTGGACGGCAGCTTTCCGCTGGGCGGCGCCGTCTGCGCCATCCTGATTTCCACGGGCACCAATCCCTGGCTGGCCACGCTGGCCGGCACGGCCGCAGGCGCCGTCGCGGGCCTGATCACGGGCTGGCTCAATGTGCGCCTGAAGATCATGGATCTGCTGGCCTCCATCCTGATGATGATCGGCCTGTATTCGGTCAACCTGCGCATCATGGGCGGCCCCAACGTGCCGCTGATCAACGAGACCACGCTGTTCACCCTGCTGCAGCCCGACAGCGTGGCTGACTATGTGATGCGCCCGGTGATCCTGTTCGTGATCGTCGTGCTCGCCAAGCTGGGCCTGGACTGGTTCTTCGCCACCGAGCGGGGCCTGGCCATCCGCGCCACGGGCTCCAACGCCCGCATGGCACGCTCGCAGGGCGTGAACACCGGCGCCATGATCCTGCTGGGCATGGCGATCTCCAACGGCCTGGTCGGCCTGGCCGGCGCGCTGTTCGTGCAGACCCAGGGCGGCTCGGACATTTCCATGGGCATCGGCACCATCGTCATCGGCCTGGCTGCCGTGATCGTGGGCGAATCCATCCTGCCCTCGCGCCGCATCGTCTGGGCCACGCTGGCCGTGGTGGTGGGCGCCATCGTGTACCGCTTCTTCATCGCAGCGGCCCTCAACAGCGATTTCATCGGCCTCAAGGCCCAGGATCTGAACCTCGTCACCGCCCTGCTGGTGACTGTCGCCCTGGTGATCCCCCAACTGAAGCGCAAATTTGCACAGCGCAAGTCCTGATCGCCGGAGAACCCTCATGCTGAGCGCACAACAACTCGAAATCACCTTCAACCCCGGCACGCCCATCGAAACGCGGGCGCTGCGCGGCATGTCGCTGGACATTCCCGACGGCCAGTTCGTCACCGTCATCGGCTCCAACGGCGCCGGCAAGTCCACCTTCCTGAACGCCGTCTCGGGCGACCTGTCCGTGGACAAGGGCCGCATCGAGATCGCCGGCCAGGACATGACGCGCCTGCCCGTGTGGGCACGTTCCGAACGCGTGGCCCGCGTCTTCCAGGACCCCATGGCGGGCACCTGCGAGGACCTGACCATCGAGGAAAACATGGCCCTGGCCCAGCGCCGCGGCACCTTCCGCCGCCTGAGCCGCGCCGTCAAGGCCGAGATGCGCGACAACTTCCGCGAGCGCCTGTCCATCCTGGGCCTGGGCCTGGAAAACCGCCTGACCGACCGCATCGGCCTGCTCTCTGGCGGCCAGCGCCAGGCCGTGAGCCTGCTGATGGCGGCGCTGCAGCCTTCGCGCATCCTGCTGCTGGACGAGCACACCGCCGCGCTCGACCCGCGCACGGCCGACTTCGTGCTGCAGCTGACGGCGCGCATCGTCTCCGAGGCCAAGCTCACCACCATGATGGTCACCCACAGCATGCGCCAGGCGCTGGACGTGGGCGAGCGCACGGTGATGCTGCACCAGGGCCAGGTCGTGCTCGACGTCAGCGGCGAAGAACGCGCCCGCATGGACGTGCCAGACCTGCTGCACATGTTCGAGAAGGTACGCGGCGAAAAGCTGGCCGACGACGCGCTGCTGCTGGGCTGAGCGCTCCGCACTTCCGGGAACAAGGGGCGCTGCGGCGCCCCTTGTTCATGGGATGGCTGCGGGCTGGCTAAACCCACACATCGTTGAGCGCCGTCCTCTCGCCGCCTTCCTCCCCGGTGTTCAGCACCCCGCGCGGCTCGATCAGCATGAGGCGGGCTTCCCGCTCGGCGCTGGGCTTGTGCTCCGTGCCTTTGGGGACCACGTAGAGCTCGCCCTGGCGCAGCAGCACATGGCCATCACGGAAGTCGATGCGCAGCTCGCCGTCCAGCACCAGGAAGGCTTCATCCGTTTCGGCATGCGAATGCCAGATGAACTCGCCCTGCACGCGCACGATCTTGAACTGGTAGTCGTTCATCTCGGCAACGACGCGGGGGCTCCACTGGCCGGTGAAGCGGCTGAATTTCTCGGGGAAGTTGATGGCCTCGTAGGGGCGGTTTTCAACGGGGAACGTCATGGGCAGACCTTATGAAAGCGTGTGAAGCCTCCATGCTAGGAAGCGCCATCCCTCCGGTCTTGCACGATCGTGCAGCTCAGGCCGCGCCCAGGCGCCTGAGCCAGCGTGCGGGCGGCACGCCATAGGCCATGGCGAACTGGCGCGCCATGTGGCTCTGGTCGAAGAAGCCGGCCTGCAGTGCGGCATCGGCCACGCCCTGCCCGGCCAGCAGCAGGCGTCGCACGGTGTCCAGCCGGCGCATGGTCAGGTAGCGGTAGGGGCTGGTGCCGTAGAGCGCGCGGAAGTCACGGCACAGCCGCCAGCGGTCCAGGCCACTGGCCTGTGCCAGAGCATCCAGGGTCACGCCCTGCACCAGCGCGTCGTGGATGCAGGCGCGGGCGCGCTCCACGGCCCCCAGGTCGGGCAGGCGCCGGACGTTGCGGCGGCCCGCCACGGCGTCCAGCGCCCATGCCAGGTCGTAGATGGCGTCGTCGCGGGCCAGCGGCTCCAGGTCTTCATCCAGGCCCTGCAGCAGCGGCAGCAGCGCGGCCTTGAGCCGCGGATCGGCAGACAGCCCGCCCTCGACAAAGGGCAAGGGCCTGCCGCCCAGCACCTGCTGGATCAGGGCTGGCTCCACATAGACCATGCGGTAGCGAAAACCTGCGTCGGTGCCCGCGTGGCCGTCATGCAATTCATCGGGATGCAGCACCATGGCACCGCCCGGCAGGCTGTGCCGCTGGCTGCGGCGGTAGGCAAAGCTTTGCACGCCGGACAGCGTCAGGCCCAGTGCATAGGTGTCGTGCCTGTGGGGCGCATAGCCGTGCCCGCCGAAGTAGGCCTCGATGCGCTCCAGGCCTGCGCCCAGTTGCGAATGCCGGACCCAGTCGCTGGAGATGCTCGTTTCTGCCATGTGGGTTGGTGGTGAGGGGTGTGCAGAGCAGCCGCAGATGGTAACTGCGGGCCAGTGACCTCAAGGCGAGCAGGCCGGCTGCTCCGCGCCCGGCACGGCCTGGCTTGCCGGTGCGCGGCGCATGCCCGCAGACACCACCCACCCCAGCAGCGCGATCAGTGCAGCACCCCATTCGGCCTGCTGCAGCCCCCGGGCCGTGGCCTCGCGCAGCGCATCGGGCGCCGTGATGCCGGCCAGCGGCGCCGTGGCCACCATGACCAGCAGGGCCAACCCCAGCGCCGCGCCCACTTGCTGGGCCGTGGCCGCAATGCCCGAGGCCACGCCCTGCTGCGCAGCCGCCACGCCCTGGCCGGCCACCACCCACATGGCGGTCCAGCACGCGCCCTGGCCCAGGCTGAGTACCACGAAGCCGGGCACTAGCCAGACATAGCTGCCGCCCAGCGGCAGCGCCCAGGCCATGTAGGCCAGGCCGATGGTGCCTGCGGCCCAGCCGCCCACGAGCACGGTACGCGGCGTGGAGCGGTGCAGCCAGTGTTCGGCCCAGCGGATGCCCAGCGTGCAGACCGCCGTGGGCAGCAAAAAGGCCATGCCGGCCTGCAGCGGGCTCCAGCCGAAGATCTGCTGGAAATACAGCGCCAGAAAGTAGTACTGCACACCAAAGCTGCTCATGAAGATCATGGTCAGCAGCATGGCCGCGCGCAGGCTGGGCACGCGCAGCAGGGACAGCGGCATCAGCGGCGAGGCGATGCGCGCCTCGATGCGCCAGAACAGGGCCAGCGCCGCCATGGCCACGGCCAGCGTCCCCAGCGTGGCGGCGCTGGCAAAGCCCCATTCAGGACCTTGCACCAGAGCCGTCACCAGCAGGCTGCTGCCCACGGTCACGCTCAGGCAGCCGGCCAGATCAAAGCCCTGGCCCGGCGCGGCGCGCCCGGTCTGGGCCGAGGGCGGCAGAAAGCGCAGCGCCGCCATGGCACAAGGCCAGGCCACGGGCACCAGCACCCACAGCACCCAGTTCCAGCCCAGCGTCTGCGTAAGCACGCCGCCCAGCAGCGCGCCGGCCGCCAGCCCGCCGGCCGACGCCATGCTCCACACGGCCAGGGCGCGGTTGCGCTCGGGCCCTGCCGCATACAAGGTGTTGATCAGCGACAGCGTGGCCGGAAACAGCAGCGCCCCGGCCACGCCCTGCCCTGCGCGGCCCAGCACCAGCTGCCAGGGCTGCGAGGCAAAGCCGCCGACCAGGGAGGCCAGGCCGAACAGCGCCATGCCCGCCACATACATGCGCCGCTTGCCCAGCAGGTCCGCGCAGCGCCCGCCCAGTAGCAGGCAGCCGCCAAAGGCCACGCTGTAGGCACTGACCACCCATTGCAGATGGTGCGCGTCCATCTGCAACTGCTGGCCCATGGCGTCGAGCGCGACGAAGACGATGGTGGCATCCAGCGCAATCAGCAGCTGGGACAGGGACAGCAGCGCCAGGGCGGCGCGCGGGTGGCGCAGGGCGCCGGGGGAATCGGTCATTGGCATGGCGCCGATCCTAATTAATGCACTTGTGAAGATAAACAGCAGATTTTCATTTTTCTTATGCAAAACTGCATTAATCGAATCTGGAGACATGCCATGGATCTCAACGCCGTGCACCTGCTCATCAAGGTGGCCGAAAGCCGCAGCTTCACCCAGGCCGCCACGCTGCTGGGCACCAGCCAGCCACGCATCTCGCGCGCCGTGGCCCAGCTGGAAAAGGACCTGGGCACGCGGCTGCTGCACCGCAATACGCGCAGCGTCTCGCTCACGCCTGATGGCTGTGCGCTGGTGGACCGCTGCGCCCCGCTGATCGCCGGGCTGGAAGAGGCGCGCCAGCTGGTAAGCGACCGGCGCTGCGCGCCCAGCGGCGTGCTGCGCATGACGGCGCCGTCCATGCTGGGCCGCATCGTGCTGGTGCCGCTGCTGGGGCAGTTGCTGCGCGAGCATCCACAGCTGCAGATCGACACCAGCTTCACCGACCGCATGGTGGACATGGTGGAGGAAGGCTTTGACGCGGCCGTGCGCATCGGCCCGCTGGCAGACAGCCGCATGATTGCCCGCGCCCTGCCGCCGCTGCGCTGGGTGACCGTGGCCTCGCCCGCCTACCTCGCGGCGCGCGGCACGCCGCAGACGCTGCAGGAGCTGGCGCAGCACAGCTGCATGGCCGTCTACAACCACTACCTGGGCCGGCGCGTGCCCTGGCAGTTCCTGGCGGGCAATGGCGAGATGCTGGACTGGCCTGCGCCGCAGACCGTGACCTTCGACAGCGGCGATCCGCTGGTGGAAGGCTCGCTGGGCGGCCTGGGCGTGGCCCAGGTCATGGAGTTCGCGGTGCGCGAGCACCTTCAGGCGGGCCGGCTGGTGCGGCTGCTGCCCCAGCACGAGGGCCGCGCCCGCGAACTGTCCCTGGTCTACCCGCGCACGCGCCAGGCCTCGCCGCGCATCAAGGCACTGGCCCAGCTGCTGCTGGCGCAGACACAGTGGTAGGCAGGCAGGCAGGCGGGCCGCAGACGGCGTGGCGCCATGCACACAGTGGGTTCGGATTCAGTTCCGCTTATGTGGGTGAAGGGGGATTAAACTCCTGCCTTTCCACGATGGCAGCGTTCTCGGACAATCACGCCTTTTCGTGGTGCATGCACCTTGATGGGGCCGCGACACAGCGGCTCTTTTGTTTTTCCTGTTTTGCATTCCTGCCCCCGCGCCGGCCAGCGGCCGCGCGGGATCTGATCCACCAATCGACACATCCATGGCAGCAGACAACTCCAAGAATGCCGCTCCCACCGCGCTCAGGCGCGAACTCAAGGCGCGGCATCTGTCCATGATCGCCATCGGCGGCTCCATCGGCACCGGCCTCTTCGTTGCCTCGGGCGCCACCATCTCGCAGGCCGGCCCCGGCGGCGCCCTGCTGGCCTACATGATCGTGGGCCTGATGGTCTACTTCCTCATGACCAGCCTCGGCGAAATGGCCGCCAACCTTCCCGTCTCGGGCTCGTTCGCCACCTACGGCGCGCGCTATGTGGACGAAGGCTTCGGCTTCGCGCTGGGCTGGAACTACTGGTACAACTGGGCCGTCACCATTGCCGTGGACCTGGTGGCCGCCCAGCTGGTCATGGCCTACTGGTTCCCCGACGGCAACGGCATGCTGTGGAGCGCCCTGTTCCTGGCCATCATGTTCGGCCTCAACGCCATCTCGGTCAAAGGCTTCGGCGAGGCCGAGTACTGGTTCGCCGCCATCAAGGTGACCACCGTCATCCTCTTCATCGGCGTGGGCGTGCTCATGATCCTGGGCATCGTGCGGGGCGGCGCGCCTGAAGGCGTCTGGGGCAACTTTGCCCTGTGGAGCCAGGGCGACGCGCCCTTTGCGGGCGGTTTCTCGGCGCTGATCGGCGTGGCCATGATCGTGGGCTTCTCCTTCCAGGGCACGGAGCTCATCGGCATTGCCGCTGGCGAATCCGAGAACCCCGCCAAGAACGTGCCCCGCGCCGTGCGCCAGGTGTTCTGGCGCATTTTGCTGTTCTACGTCTTCGCCATTCTGGTCATCAGCCTGCTGATCCCCTACACCGATCCGCACCTGCTCAAGAATGATCTGGGCGACATCAGCGTGAGCCCCTTCACCCTGGTCTTCGAGCGCGCGGGCCTGCTGTCGGCCGCCGCCGTGATGAACGCCGTGGTGCTGACCTCGGTGCTGTCGGCCGGCAACTCGGGCATGTACGCCTCCACGCGCATGCTCTACACGCTGGCCTGCCAACGCATGGCGCCGCGCATGTTCTCGTATGTCAACAAGCGCGGCGTGCCCACGCTGGCCCTGCTGGCCACCACCGTGGTGGCGGCCCTGTGCTTCCTGACCAACATCTTCAGCCCGCAGCTGGTCTACATCTGGCTGCTGAATCTGTCGGGCATGACGGGCTTCATCGCCTGGCTGGGCATTGCCATCAGCCACTACCGCTTTCGCAAGGGCTTCGAGGCCCAGGGCCTGGACCTGAACCAGCTGCCCTACCGCGCATCCTGGTTCCCGTTCGGCCCCATCTTCGCCTTCGTGCTGTGCATGGTGATCACGCTGGGCCAGAACTACGAGGCCTTCATGGCCGACCGCATCGACTGGACCGGCGTGGTCGCCACCTACATCGGCCTGCCGCTGTTCCTGCTGATCTGGGGCGGCTACCGCCTGGTCAAGGGCACGCACATCGTGAAGTACAAGGACATGCAGCTGGGCTCCAACGTCGATTGACGCCCGGCCCAGTCCCCATGAAAAACAGCCCGCAGATGCGGGCTGTTGGCTTTCAGGCATCGGCCGACCACACGGCCAGCTCGTAGCCGTCCGGATCGGTGAAGTGGAACCTGCGGCCACCCGGGAACGCGAACACCGCACGGCTGATCACGGCCCCGGCCCCGGCTGCCTCCACGCGGCGCTGTGCCTCGGCCAGATCGTCGGCGTAGAGGATGACCAGCGGGCCGCCGGGCCGCACCTCCTCGCCGGTGGTGAAGCCGCCCGTCAGCCGGCCGTCGCTGAACTCGGTGTAGCTCGGCCCGTAGTCGGTGAAGGTCCAGCCGAAGGCCTCTCCGTAGAACGCCTTGCTGCGCGCGATGTCGGCCACGTTGAACTCGATGTTGTCGATCTGGTGGTTCTTGCCCCTGATACCCATGTGCTGCTCCGTTGAATGCTGGTAGGCCGCCATCATCGGCCACGCCGTGGCAGCGGTCTTGAACAAAACGGCCAGACGGGCCGCTCAATCCAGCAGTTGCTGCAGGGCAGCGCGGGGCGTGATGCCGCACAGCGCCCTCACTTCGCGCGACAGATGCGCCTGGTCCGCATACCCGGCGTCCGCCGCCAGCGCCGCAAGACCTGCCTGCCGGTCAGACCGTGCCAGGGCCAGCAGGCGCTGAAAGCGCAGCACGCGCTCCAGGGTCTTTGGGCCGTAGCCAAACTGCGCGTGGCACAAGCGGCGCAGGCTGCGCTCGGGCATGTCCAGCTGCGCGCGCATGGCGGCCAGCACACCGGATTCATCCCGCCCGGCTGCAGCCGCCACATTGAACAGCTCCATGGCCTGCCGGTCCGGCGCTGGGGCGTCGCGGCCCATTTGCACCAGTCCATGGATGAACACGGCCTGCCCAGCGCCCGGCTGCGCATCGTTGATGCGATGCACCCACTCCCGCGCACGCGGCCCCAGCAGATCGCCCAGCTCCACCGCCTGCCCCACGATCTCGTCCATGGGCAGGCCCAGCCAGGCGCTGGCCGCACCGGGGCCGAAGCGCGCCCCCCATACCTCGGACCCCGGCACCAGCGCGGGCCGCGCAGCCACCCTGTCAGGCCCCACGGCCAGCAGCCGCCCGCCTTTGCAGACGATGTCCACGCAGCCATCGGGCACCACGAGAAAGCCACCGGCATAGTCCGGGGCCACGGTACTGCTCCACAGGCACTGGAAGTGCGGCCGCAAGGCGGGCGGCGGAGAGTGTTCGCGGTAGGGAGCGGGCGGCGGCGCCTGGCCAGAGGGCATGGACTTCAGACCCCCAGCGGCAGGTCGGCCTTCTTCAGCGTGCGCAGCACAAAGCTGGACTGGCTGTGGCGTATGCCCTTGATCTTGTAGAGCTTCTCGCGCAGCAGGCGCTCGTAGTCACGCGTGTCCTTGACGACGACGCGCAGCAGGTAGTCGTACTCGCCCGAGACCAGATGCGCCTCCACCACCTCGGGAATGGTCGCCAGCATCTCGCCGAATTTCTCCAGCGTGTTGTCCGAATGGCTGTCCAGCGTGACCTGCACCAGCACCGTATCGCCCAGGCCCAGCGCCAGCGGGTTCAGGCGCACGGTATAGCCCTCGATCACCCCCGCCTCTTCCAGCTTCTTGATGCGTGCCCAGCAGGGCGAGGCGCTCAGGCCCACGGCCGCGCCGATTTCCTGCAGGCTGGCGCGCGCGTTGGCCTGCAGGGCGGAAAGAATCTTTCTGTCGAGGATGTCCATGGCCGGCAATCTACTGCAAAACAGGCAGGCGCAGAATAATTTTCTGTAGCAACGCCTGTTTTGAAGAAATAAAGCAGCATTTTCTGAGACCAAACGCGCACACTTGTCTGCATGGGAGCACGCTTACCGGCGCAGCAAAACCATTCACCCAGCCCCGCCGACTACCGCCAGCGCCCGGATGCGTGATCCAGACCAGGAGCCCGTTACAGGCCGCCCCGCTTATCCGCAGCGGGGCGGCCTGTTGCATTGGGGCACTTGGCAGGCGACAGACAGCGCTTTCCCGCAATGGCCGCCGGTGCACAATGGCCCCCCGCAAGCCTGCACGGCGGACATATATGGGCGCACGCCACTTCAACCAATCGGACCCTTGATCCACACGCAAGACAACCCCACCGAAGGCCGCCGGAGGCACTGGCGAACGGGTGCTGCAGCGCAATGGCTGGTGCAGACCCTGGTGCAGGCCCTGGCAGCTGCAGCGCTTCTGGCACTGCTCACCCGCTTGCTGCCCAACCCCCAGGCAGACCAGGGCATTGCGGTCTTTCCCGGCAGGAGCATGGCGCCGGCCGCCATGCTGCTTTACGCGTACATGGGCTCGGCCCTGGCCATCACGCTGATGAGCCTGATCCTGTGGTGCTGGCTCAGGGAAAGGCTCTACATTCTTTGCGCCGCGCTCCTGGCAGCCGGCTTTGCCTACGCTGCTTTCCGTTACCGGCCCGAAGGCCTGTGGCTGCCCGGCGCCGACCAGCCCCAGCATGCGCTGTCCATCGCCTACTGCAGCTTCTGTGTGGTGGCGACGGTGTTTTTCAGCCAATTGTTCGAGTTCCGCCGCCATTGGATCTGGGCTGCGCACCTCTTCAGCGTAGTGGCCTGGCTGAATGCCATCGCACTGGGCCTGGCACTGTTGGGTGGCTATGCGCAGATCTCGCGTGCCGTGGTGTTCACGGCCCTGGTGTCCACATCGTTCGGTGCGGTCTTCGTGCTGTACCTGCTGGTGGTCCGAAGGCAGTGGCAATACCTGCCGGGCGCGCTGGCGTTTGCGGTGCCTTCCGCCCTGGGCATCCTGAACCTGCTGAGAACCCAGGGCCTGCTGCCGGATGTTGCGCTGCCATCGGCACAGATGCTGTGGTTTGCCGGGCGTGTTTCCGAGGCCATCCTGCTGGGAATGGCGGTGACCAATCGCACGCGGGTGGCGGAGCGTGCCCTGCGCAGTGAGCGGACGCAGGCCCTGTCACGCGCCCAGGCGGCCGAGCGCGAGCTGGAATCCAAGGTCCTGCAGCGCACCGCACAGCTGCAAACGGCCCAGCAGGCCTTGCAGACAGCCTTGCACAGCGAGCGCGAGATGCGGCTGGAGCAGCGCCAGTTCTTCAACATGATCAACCACGAGTTCCGCACCCCGCTCACCATCGTGGACGGCGCCGCGACCGAGCTGCAGACGTTCCCGACGACGGACGCGGACTCCCTCATCGAGCAGGCGTCCCAGATACGCAGGGCTTCGCGCCGGCTGATGACCCTGGTGGACACCTGCCTGATCAACGACCGGCTGGACGCGGGCGCGTTCCGGCTGCAACTGGAGCAGACGCCATTGGATGAACTCCTGGAGGAGTCTGCAGAGCTCGTCGGCTGGTCCCGGCGGCATCGCCTGAAACTGGATCTGGAACACGGCCCGCAGCAATGGCAATGCGACCCTGTCCTGGTGCGCATCGCCATCTCCAACCTTGTCGGCAACGCCATCAAATATGCCAAGGCGGGCGACATCACCCTGGCCGCCCGCTGCGATGCGTCCGGTGACCTGCTGATTTCCGTCAGCGACCAGGGGCCGGGCCTTGCGCCCGAAGCGGCAGGACAGGTTTTCGAGCCCTATGAACGCGCAAGCGCCACCAGGCACGTCAACGGGCATGGTCTGGGCCTGTCCGTGGTCAGGCGCATCGCCAGGCTGCACGCAGGCGACGCGTTCTTCCAGCCGGCTGCCGGAGGCGGGGCCTGCTTTGTCATCCGGCTGGGCCGGTTCCTGCCCGGCACGGCAGATGCCCGCCAGGAACGTCCGCCAGCGGCAAGGCCGGCCGCCGTGCCGCCGGGCATGCCCGCCTGACGCGGGCAAGGCCGGGGCCTTCGCCGCTGAAGCAGGGCGTGCTTGCGGCACTCATGGGGCCGCCGCTGCACGGGCCGTCCCGCCCTGCACCACCAGCAGCACGCCACCCAGGATCAAGGCCACGCCGGCCAGGCGCGTTGCGTTGACCGGCCGTGCACCCAGGCCCATCAGGCCGAAGTGGTCCACCAGCACCGAGACCACGATCTGACCCGCCACCACGCAGACCAGGAAGCCGCCTGCGCCCAGCCTGGGCGTGACGGCGGCCGCGCTGGCCACATAGATGGCCCCCAGCACACCGCCTATCCATAGCCACCATGGCCCCGCTGCCGCCTGGGCCATGGCCGGAGCGGGCGCGCGCAGCACCCACAGTGCAGGCACCACGACCATGATGCTCACGGCCAGCGAGACCAGCGCGCCCCACAGCGGGTGGCCCAGCAGGCGGCCCACCAAGGCATTGCTGGCAGCCTGGAATGGCAGGATGGCCCCCGCCAGCAGCGCCATGGCCACGGGAGCAAGGGCGGTGAATGTGCTTTTACCTGTCATGCAGTAAGACCTTTCTTCTTCTGTCAATCGATGCCTGCATGCTCTCGCATCCAGTGCGTTGATGGAAATCGTTTGTGTGCACGGTCTATATTCATGGCATGGATGAACTGCGCCGGATCGACCTCAACCTGCTGCTGGCCCTGCACGCCCTGCTGGCCGAAAAACATGTGACGCGCGCGGCCCTGCGCCTGCACAAGAGCCAGCCGGCCATGAGCCATTCGCTGGCGCAGCTGCGCGAGCATCTGGGCGACCCGTTGCTGGTGCGGCGCGGTGGCCGCATGGCGCTGACGGCACGCGCGCAAGGCCTGGTGCAACCGCTGGCGGATGCGCTGGGCAGCCTCAACGGCTTGCTGGCACAGGCGGAGTTCGACCCCGCCCACGCACGCGGAAGGCTGCGGCTGGCGCTGTCGGACTACGCATCGCGCATCGTGCTGCCGCCGCTGATGCGGCATCTGCGCCAGCACGCACCCGGGCTGGACCTGGCCATCAGCCAGTCCACGCGCGAGGTGATGCTGGCCCAGCTGGCCGATGGCGAACTGGACCTGGCCCTGGGGCCCTTCCCCGACGCACCCGACCTGCCCGAGGGCATCGAGGTGCAGGATCTGTTCCAGGAGCAGTTCGTGAGCGTGGCCGACCAGGCCGTGCTGCCTGCACGCGGCGGGCTGTCACTGCAGGACTGGCTGCAGCGCCCGCACGTCATGCTGGCCATGCGGCCCGACGCCAGCGAGGAAATCGAGAAGGCGCTGGCCGCCCAAGGCCTGAGCCGCCGCGTGGTGCTGGCCCTGCCCCACTGGAGCGCGGCGCTGGAGGTGCTGGCAGGCACCGACCTCGTGCTGACCGTGGGCAGCCGCGCCATTGGCGACCTGCGCCGCCACAAAACGCTGCGCCGTTTCGCTCCGCCGCTGGAGCTGCCCCGGTTTGCCTACCAGCAGGCCTGGCATGTGCGCAAGCAGGGGGATGCCATGCATCGGTGGCTGCGCAACTCGATGGCGCAGTGCTGTACTGCGCAGAAGTAAACGCAGGCCGCAGCCTCAGGCTGCCACCACCACCCTCAGCAACTGCTTCTGTATCTTCCCGCTGGCCGTCTTGGGCAGGGCCTCGCGGAAGTGGTAGCGGCGCGGGCGCTTGTAGGCGGCCAGGCGGTCGCCGTGGACCAGGAAGGCGTCCAGCGCCTCGGCCGTGGGCGTGGCGCCAGGCTTGGCGACCACGTGGGCGGCGACGATCTGGCCCCAGCGCTCATCAGCCTCGCCGATGACGGCGACTTCGAGCACGTCGGCATGCTCGACCAGCGCGTCTTCCACTTCGCGCGGATAGACGTTCTCGGCACCCGAATTGATCATGTAGTCGATGCGGTCACGGATCCAGAGATAGCCGTCGTCGTCGATGTGGCCCAGGTCGCCCGTGTGGTACCAGCCGTGCGCCAGGGCGCGGGTGTTGGCGTCGGGGCGGTTGAGGTAGCCGGCCATCATGCAGGGGCCGCGCACCAGGATCTCGCCCACCTCGCCGGGCAGGCAGGCCTCGGCCGGATCGGTGGGGGCGTTGTCTTCGCGCAGGCGCGCCACGATGAGGTCATGGCCCATGGAGGGCAGCCCCGCCGAGCCCGCGTGCGAGAGTTGCTCGCGCGGCAGGAGGATGGACATGCAAGGTCCCATCTCGGTGGTGCCGTAGACCTGGACCAGGTCGCTGCCGACCTTGCGTGTCCATTCGCGGATCAGGTGCGGCGCCATGGAGGCGCCGCCGTACTCCACCAGCCGCAGCGCGGGCGCCTGCTCGGGCGAGGCGATGGGGTCGGCCAGCAGCATGGTGACCATGGTGGGCGCCGCGAAGAAGAAGCTCACGCGCTCTTCGCGGATCAGGCGCCAGGCCTCGGTCACGTCAAAGCGGCGCAGCAACACCTGGGTGGCCCCGGCCTGCAGGCGCGGCAAAAAGCTGGTGTGCAGCTCGGCCGTGTGGTTGAGCGGCGCCATGGCCAGGCCCACGTCGTCGCGCGTGAACTGCATGGTCTGGTGCATGAGGGCGTTGTGCGCCAGCTTGCTGCGGTGCGTATGCAGCACGCCCTTGGGCCGGCCCGTGGTGCCGCTGGTGTACATGAGGATGCAGGGGTCGCTCTCGCGCACATGGGCCTGGGGCGGCGCGCTGCTGCGGCCCCTGGCCAGGGCGGACAGGCGCTGCGTGGCCCAGACCGGCAGCGGGTCGGCCGGGGCATCGTCGGCAAAGATCCAGTGCTCGATGCCCGTGCCAATGCCGCCGCCTTCGGCCTTGAGCAGGGCCTGGGCGCGTGCGGCCACCTCGCCGCCCTCGTGCTCGAACACCAGGGCGCGCGCAGCACCGTCCTTGAGGATGAAGGCCAGCTCCTGCGCCGCCAGCCGGTAGTTGATGGGATTGAAGATGGCGCCCAGGCGCGCGGCCGCCAGCATGGTGAAGACAAAGGCCGGCGTGTTGTAGAGAAAGGCCGCGACCACGTCGCCATGGCCTATGCCCAGCTCGGCCAGGCCGTGGGCGTGGCGGTTGACTTCGGCATCGAGCTGGGCGTAGGTCCAGGCGCGGCGCTCGCCGCCCTCCCAAGCGACCAGTGCTTCCTTGTTCGGCAGGTAACGTGCCGGCCAGGCCAATGTGTCTCCCAGCGTCTGCTGCATGTGCGCTTCTTCCTTCTCGCTCACGAGATTTCATATATCGATGCATCTCAATGTAGGAGATTTTTTAGACAGTTATGCAATTTGCAAATGCATCCATGCAGGCAAGCGCATGGAACGGCAGTCGGCCCGCGGAAATCCCGAAGCCGCGCGGACGCTGGCCGCAGCTAGAATGCGCCGGTCAGGAGAGAGTGCCCGCCCGGCCGCAATGGTCACAGGCAGCGGCACCGCCGAAGGCGCAGGGTTCGCCCCGAACGCTCAGGCAAAAGGACTGGCACCGCCTGCCGCCACGGCCGCAGGCGTTCCTAGCTGGAGAGAGATGCAGGGCACGGCGGTGTGCCCCATCCACCGAAGGAGCAAGCCCCACGCATGGAAGGTGCGGGTGAATCTCTCAGGTAAAGCGGACAGCAGGGCAGGACATCCCGGGATTCCGGGATGGCGTTGTGCCTTGCCCCTTGCCGAAAAGAGAGTCCCTCCTTGACCGCTGCCTCCACCACCGATCTGCTCAAGACCCCGCTGTTCGACCTGCACCAGGAACTGGGCGCGCGCATGGTGCCGTTTGCCGGCTACTCCATGCCCGTGCAATACCCGCAGGGGCTGATGGCCGAGCATCTGCACACGCGCGAGGCGGCAGGCCTGTTCGATGTCTCGCACATGGGCCAGATCAGCCTGCGCGGCCCGGATGCCGACGCGGCGCTGGAATCGCTGCTGCCCATGGACGTGCTGGGCCTGGGCGAACACCGCCAGCGCTACGGCCTGCTGCTCAACGACGCGGGCGGCATTCTGGACGACCTGATGTTCGTGCGCCGCGAGGACGACCTGTTCCTGATCGTCAACGGCGCCTGCAAGCACGAAGACCTGGCGCACATCCAGGCCCGCATCGGCCAGCGCTGTGAAATCGAGCCCCAGTTCGACCGGGGCCTGCTGGCGCTGCAGGGCCCGCAGGCAGCAGCCGCCATGGAGCGCCTGCTGCCCGACACGGCCGGGCTGGTGTTCATGACGGGCGGCCACTTCGACTGGGAAGGCGCCGAGCTGTACATCACGCGCAGCGGCTATACCGGCGAGGACGGCTTCGAGATCTCCCTGCCCGCCAGCCACGCCGAGGCCTTTGCCCGTGCCCTGCTGGCCCAGCCCGAAGTCAGGCCCGTGGGCCTGGGCGCGCGCAATTCGCTGCGCCTGGAAGCCGGCCTGTGCCTGTACGGCAACGATCTGGACACGACCACCACCCCGGCCGAGGCCGCCCTGAACTGGGCCGTGCAGAAGGTCCGCCGCATTGGTGGCGAGCGCGAAGGCGGCTTTCCCGGCGCGGCCACCGTGCTGGCCCAGCTGCAGTCGCCCGAGCTGCTCACGCGCAAGCGCGTGGGCCTGGTGGCCCTGGAGCGCGTGCCCGTGCGCGAAGGCACGGAGCTGCTGGATGCCAGCGGCCGCAAGGTCGGCCAGGTCACCAGCGGCCTGCTGTCGCCCACGCTGAACCAGCCCGTGGCACTGGCCTATGTGGAGCCGGGCAGCGCCGCCATCGGCACCACGCTGCAGGCCATGGTGCGCGGCAAGGCCGTGCCCATGCAGGTGCAGGCCACGCCCTTCGTGGCGCCCCGCTATCACCGCGGTTGAGGACAGCCTGCGCGCTTGGCGTGGATCGAGTTCGGCGGATTCGTTTTTCCTGCCATCGCATGCCGCTACAGTGCGCACTGACCTTTCTCAAACCGCCTTTCACAGGTTTCTTTTTCAGTTTCTATCGGAGCAAGCCATGAGCATCCAGTATTCCAAGGACCACGAATGGATCAACGCCGCCAACCCTGACGCGGCCATCGTCGGCATCACCCTCCACGCGCAGGATGCGCTGGGCGACGTGGTGTTCGTCGATCTGCCCGCCGTGGGCACCAGCTTCAACCAGGGCGATGTGGCCGGCGTGGTCGAGTCCGTCAAGGCCGCCGCCGATGTCTACATGCCCGTCAGCGGCGAGATCGTCGAAGTCAACGAAGCCCTGCGCGACGACCCCTCCCTGGCCAACAGCGACCCGCTGGGCGAAGGCTGGTTCTTCAAGGTCAAGCTCAGCGACGCAGGCCAGCTGGCCGCGCTGCTCGACGAAGCCGCCTACACGGCCTTCGCACAGAGCAACTGACGCCACTTTCCAGCCAGGACGGGCGCCAGGGCCCGCCCTGGCGCTTTTCAGCTTTTGAGACAGGTCCCTCCATGCTGATGTCCTCCACCCAGCCCCTTGCCGCCCTCGAGAACGCCACCGAATTCGTGGCCCGCCATATCGGCATTGCGCCCGAAGACGAGGCCCACATGCTCAGCGCCATTGGCGCGGCATCGCGCGATGCGCTGATCGACGCCATCGTCCCGCCCTCCATCCGGCGCCACCAGCCCATGGCGCTGCCGCCGGCGGCCACCGAGGCACAGGCGCTGGCCGAGCTCAAGGCGCTGGCAGGCCGCAACCAACTGCTCAAAAGCTTCATCGGCCAGGGCTACTACGGCACGCACACGCCCGGCGTCATCCTGCGCAACATTCTGGAGAACCCCGCCTGGTACACGGCCTACACGCCCTACCAGGCCGAGATCTCGCAAGGCCGCATGGAGGCCCTGGTCAACTTCCAGACCATGGTCTGCGACCTGACGGCCATGCCGATTGCCAACGCCTCCATGCTGGACGAGGCCACGGCGGCCGCCGAGGCCATGACGCTGGCCAAGCGCTCCGTCAAAAGCAAGAGCAACCGTTTCGTGGTGGCCGGCGATGCCCATCCCCAGACCATCGAAGTCATCCAGACGCGCGCCGCGCCGCTGGGCATCGAGGTGCTGCTGGCCAACTCGCTGGAAGAATGGAACCAGCTGATGGAGGGCGACTACTTCGCCGTGCTGGCCCAGTACCCCGCCACCAGCGGCCGCATTGACGATCTGCGCGCCGACGTGGACAAGGCCCATGGCAAGCAGGCCGCCTTCATCGTGGCCACCGACCTGCTGGCGCTGACCCTGATCACGCCGCCCGGCGAATGGGGCGCCGACATCGTGGTGGGCACCACCCAGCGCTTTGGCATGCCCATGGGCGCGGGCGGCCCGCACGCCGCCTTCATGGCCTGCCGCGACGAGTTCAAGCGCTCCCTGCCCGGCCGCCTGGTCGGCGTGAGCGTGGACGTGCATGGCAAGCCCGCCTACCGCCTGGCACTGCAGACGCGCGAGCAGCACATCCGCCGCGAAAAGGCCACCTCCAACATCTGCACGGCCCAGGTGCTGCCCGCCGTGGTGGCCAGCATGTACGCCGTCTACCACGGCCCCGAGGGCCTGGAGCGCATCGCCCGCCGCGTGGCCTCGTACACGGCCATCCTGGCGCGCGGCCTGGCCGAGCTGGGCGCGCCGCTGCGCGAGGTGCCCAGCTTCGACACGCTGAGCCTGCACACGGGTGCGGCCACGCAGGCCATCGTGGAGCGTGCCGTGTCCCTGGGCGCCAACCTGCGCGTGTATTTCAAGGAATACCTGTGCATCTCGCTGGACGAGACCACCACGCGCGCCGATGTCGAGCTGCTGTGGAAGATCTTCGCCAGGGACGGCCAGGCCCTGCCCAGCTTCGCCGCCTTCGAAAAGGGCGTGGAGCCGCTGATCCCTGACGGCCTGCGCCGCAGCAGCGACTTCCTCACGCACCCGGTGTTCAACACCCACCGCTCCGAGACCGCCATGCTGCGCTACATCCGCCAGCTGTCGGACAAGGACCTGGCGCTGGACCGCAGCATGATCCCGCTGGGCTCCTGCACCATGAAGCTCAACGCCACCAGCGAGATGATTCCCATCACCTGGCCCGAGTTCGCCCAGGTGCACCCCTTTGCCCCGGCCGACCAGCAGCAGGGCTATGCGGAACTGGACAAGCAGCTGCGCGACTGGCTGTGCCAGGCCACGGGCTACGCCGGCATCAGCCTGCAGCCCAATGCCGGCAGCCAGGGCGAGTACGCGGGCCTGCTGGCCATCAAGGGCTGGCATGCGAGCCGGGGCCAGTCGCACCGCAACGTCTGCCTGATTCCCAGCAGCGCCCACGGCACCAACCCCGCCAGCGCGCAGATGGTGGGCATGCAGGTGGTGGTCACCGCCTGCGATGCCAACGGCAACGTCGACATGGCGGACCTGGCGGCCAAGTGCGAGCAGCACAGTGCCAACCTGGCGTGCATCATGATCACCTACCCCAGCACGCACGGCGTGTTCGAGACCCAGGTCAAGGAGCTGTGCAAGCTGGTGCATGACCATGGCGGCCGCGTCTACGTGGACGGCGCCAACATGAACGCCCTGGTGGGCCTGGCCGCACCGGGCAGCTTCGGCGGCGATGTCAGCCACCTGAACCTGCACAAGACCTTCTGCATTCCGCACGGCGGCGGCGGCCCGGGCGTGGGCCCCGTCTGCGTGGTCGAGGACCTCGTCCCCTTCCTGCCCGGCCATGCCACGGCGGGCCTTGCGGGCGGCACGGGTGCCATCAGCGCCGCGCCGCTGGGCAATGCGGCCGTGCTGCCCATCAGCTGGATGTACATCCGCATGATGGGTGCCCAGGGCCTGACCCTGGCCACCGAGACCGCCATCCTCAGCGCCAACTACATCAGCGCCCGGCTGCGCGACCACTACCCCACGCTGTACGCAGGCGAGCACGGCCATGTGGCGCACGAGTGCATCCTTGACCTGCGCCAGTTCAAGGAAAGCACGGGCGTCATGGCCGAGGACGTGGCCAAGCGCCTGATCGACTACGGCTTCCATGCGCCCACGCTGTCCTTCCCCGTGCCCAACACGCTGATGGTGGAGCCCACCGAAAGCGAAAGCCTGTACGAGCTGGACCGCTTCGTTGACGCGATGATCGCCATCCGCGAGGAAATCCGCGCCATCGAGCAGGGCAGCCTGCCCCAGGACGACAACCCGCTCAAGAACGCGCCGCACACGGCCGAGACGCTGCTGGCCTCGGAATGGGCCCACCCCTACAGCCGCGAGGCCGCTGCCTACCCGGTGGCTGCCCTGCGCCAGTCCAAGTACTGGTGCCCGGTGGGCCGCGTGGACAACGTCTACGGCGACCGCAACCTGTACTGCAGCTGCATCCCCGTGGACGCTTACCTGAGCTGAAGCACCTGCCACCGCAAGGGGCGCTTGTGGCGCCCCGCCTGGCGCGCGTACACTGCGGCCCTGCCCGCGCCGGGCTCCGGTAATCTGCCGGACGCCGGGCGCGGGCCACCAGGATTTGTGCGGCATGTGCCGCTTTCCCCAGCGCCAGCCCGCGATGAGCAGCCCAGACCATTCCGATCCGCCTCGCGACGACGAGCACCTGCCCCTGCATGCGCTGCTGGCGCCCGGCGCCGACCTGCCCCCCGTCGAACGCTTCCCCCTCTTCCAGCCCGAAGACGACCCGCTGCAGGCCCTGGTGGCCGAGCTGCGCAACTACCAGCGCGAACTGGAAATCCAGAACCGCGTGCTGGACTACAGCCAGGCCGTGGCCGAAAGCGCCTCCGAGCGCTTCGAGGCCCTGTTCGCCAGCATCCCCCTGCCCCTGCTGGTGGTGGACGAGCACGACATGGTGGTGCAGGCCAACGCCATGGCGCACAGCGCCTTCCAGCCCTCCGAGCATGACCGGCTGCTGGTCAATTTCGCGCCCTTCGTGCACCCGGACGACGCCGAGCGCGTGCGCGAGACCTTCTCCGCCGCACGCGAGCTGGGCCGCACCGAGGCCCACGAGGTCTGCTTCGAGATCACCGAGCAGCACCAGCTGCGCGCCGACCTGCACGTGGCCTGCATCGCCATCCCCCAGCAAAGCGGTCCGCCCATTGCCCAGTACCTGTGCGCCGTGGTGGACCAGGGCCCGCTGCTGGCCGAGCGCCTGGCACTGCAGCAGCGCAACCACCAGCTGTTCCTGAGCGAGCGGCGGCTGGAATCGGTCATCAACTCGGCGCTGGACGCCATCATCTGCCTGGACTCGGACCAGCGCATCACCGTGTTCAATCCCACGGCCGCCGCCCTGTTCCTGTGCCCGCCGCACGACGCGCTCGGCAGTCCGCTGGAGCGTTTCCTGCCCGACGCAGCCCAGGCCCTGTCCTTTGCACCGCTGACCACGCAGGCCGTGCTGGGCGAGATGACGGCGCGCACGGCCAGCGGCCGCGAGATTCCGGTCGAGGTCAGTGTCTCCTTCGAGCACCACAGCGGCGGCGAGACCACCACCGTGTTCGCGCGCGACCTCACCAGCCGCAAGAAGGCCGAGGCCCAGCGCAACGAGCTGGAAGACCAGCTGCGCGAATCGCACAAGATGCAGGCCCTGGGCACCATGGCCGGCGGCATTGCGCACGACTTCAACAACATCGTGGGCGCCATCCTGGGCAACGTGGAGCTGGCCAAGGCCGACTGCGGCGGCAATGCCGCGGCCATCGAAAGCCTGCAGGAGATCGAAAAGGCCGGCCGCCGCGCGCGCGACTTGGTGCGCCAGATCCTGACCTTCAGCCGCAACGAGCCGCCCCAGCGCAAGCCCGTGCAGGCGCGCGAAGTCATGGGCGACACGGCGCGGCTGCTGCGCGTGACCCTGCCGCCCGCCGTGGAGCTGCAGGTGCATGTGCCGCCGCAGCTGCCCCCCATGCTGGCCGACGCCATGCAGGTGGAGCAGGCCCTGTTCAACCTGTGCACCAACGCCATGCACGCCCTGGGTGAGCGGCGCGGCCTGATCCAGATGGACGCCGACCTGGTGCGCCCCGACCAGCGCCTGTGCGAGCGCCTGGGCCTGCCGCCCGTCAGCTACGTGGCGCTGTCGGTGCAGGACAACGGCCCCGGCATGGATGCGCGCACGCTGCAGCGCATCTTCGAGCCCTTCTTCACCACCAAGCCCGTGGGCCAGGGAACGGGCCTGGGCCTGCCCGTGGTGCACGGCGTCATGCGCAACCACGGCGGCGCCGTGGACGTGTACAGCATTCCAGGACAAGGCAGCCGCTTCACGCTGTACTTTCCCCCGGCCGACGCCCTGGCGCCCGCCGAGCACGCACCAGCCCAGGCGCCCGTGGCCGAAACGCCGCCCAGCCTGCCGGAGCCGCTGGCAGCCGCAGAAACCCCGACCGGCCCGCAGTTCGCCCTGCTGCCCGACCCGCAGGCCGCACAACAGCATGTGATGTACGTGGACGACGACCAGGCCCTGGTCTTCCTCGTGCAGCGCCTGCTGCGCCGTCGCGGCTACCAGGTCAGCGGCTTCACCGATCCGCACGAGGCCACCGAGGCGCTGCGCGCCGCCCCCCAGGACTACGACCTGCTGGTCACCGACTACAACATGCCCGGCTACAGCGGCATCGACCTGGTGTACGAGGCGCTGTCCATCCAGCCCCTGCTGCCCATCGCCCTGGCCTCGGGCTACATCACCGCCGAGATCGAGCAGGCCGCCATGGCCGCTGGCGCCCGGGCCCTGGTGCACAAGCCCAATGACGTGGAGGAGCTGTGCGCCACCGTGCACAGGCTCCTGAATGAACGGTGAGCGGCTCAAGCGCTGAACGGCTGCAGGAGTGCCTCGGTGCTGGTACTGCTGCCGATGCCGATGCAGATACCGATGCAGGTGTCTCCTGCCTGTACGAGGACGCCGAGCTGCTGGTGCTGGACAAGCCCTCCGGCCTGCTGTGCGTGCCCGGGCGCGGCCCCGACAAGCAGGACTGCCTGAGCGGCCGCGCCTTGCAGCGCTGGCCCGATGCGCTGGTCGTGCACCGGCTGGACCAGGCCACCTCGGGCCTGGTGGTCATGGCGCGCAGCCTGGCCAGCCAGCGCCTCCTGAGCGAAGCCTTTGCGCAGCGCCGCGTGCACAAGCGCTATGTGGCCGTGATCGCCGGCCGCCCTGCCGCGCAGCAGGCCGACGCCTGGCAAAGCATCGACCTGCCGATAGCCGCCGACTGGGAGCGGCGCCCCTTGCGCATCATCGACGCCCTGCAGGGCAAGCCCAGCCAGACCCTGTGGCGCGCCATGCCCGCAGCCACCGAAGACCAGGGCACACCCACCACGCGGGTGCAGCTGCAGCCCGTGACGGGCCGCACCCACCAGTTGCGCGTGCACATGGCGGCGCTGGGCCATCCCATCCTGGGCGATGCGCTCTATGCCGATGCCGCCGTGCAGGCCCTGTCGCCGCGCCTGCTGCTGCATGCGCACCAGCTGGAGCTGGCCCATCCCCTGTCGGGCCAAACGCTGCGTTTCGAATCCACCGTGCCGTTTTGATCCACCGCAGAAACACGGAAACCGGCGCCACCTGTCGCGTTGCTGCAATGCAACATTCCGTGTACGTGTTTCCCCTTCTTGCAGTCGGTCATATTGGTTTCATGCAGCACCGTCTGGGTGCACCGTCGGCATCAGGCGTTTTCGTCGCCCAAAACCGGCGTTGACAAGCGGCCTGCGATGACATCCAGCCCTTAGCGAAAAGCCTGCATGCGCGCCAGCCCCGGGATACCCTGTTGCCATTGGTAACCAGGAGATTAATCTGTGCTTCTTTGCGCGGATCGCCCCTACAGGAGCCACCGCGTTTTTCAGAACGCTTTACCCAAAGTTGAAGGAAGTACTCATGAGCATTCCGTTCCGCATGCACACCGTCGTCGCCGCCCTGGGTTTGGCTGGTGCCGCCTTGTTCTCCACAGCGCATGCGCAAATCAAGATCGCCATGGTGGTTCCCACCACCGGCCCGCTGACGCAGTACGGCGACATGGTCAAGGAAGGCGTGAACACCGCCGTGGAAATGGCCAATGCGGCTGGCGGCGTCAATGGCAAGAAGATCGAGCTGGTGTCCGTCGATGACGCCTGCGAACCCAAGCAAGGCCCCGTGGCCGCCAACCGCGTGGTCAACGCCAAGATCGGCTACGTGATCGGCCCCGTCTGCTCGGGCGCATCGATTGCCGCCGCCCCGATCTACAACAACGAAGGCGTGGTCGTCGTGACCCCCTCGGCCACCTCCCCGGCCCTGACCGACGGCAAGAACTACCACTTCATCTTCCGCACCATCGGCCGCGATGACCAGCAGGGCCCTGCCGCCGCCAAGTTCATCCTGGACAAGGCCAAGCCCAAGAAGGTTGCCGTGCTGCACGACAAGCAGTCGTATGGCCAGGGCATTGCCTCCTCCGTGCGCGACGACCTGAAGAAGGCCGGCGTGGAAGTGGCCCTGTTCGAAGGCATCAACGCCGGCGACAGCGACTACTCCGCCGTCATCACCAAGCTCAAGAGCGCCGGTGTGGACTTCGTCTACTACGGTGGCTACCACCCTGAAATGGGCCTGCTGCTGCGCCAGGCTTCCGAGCAGGGTCTGAAGGTCCGCATGATGGGCCCCGAAGGCGTGGGCAACCCCGAAGTCAACGCCATCGCCGGCAACGCCGT
Organism: Delftia sp. GW456-R20; assembly: GCF_001622915.1. Taxonomy (NCBI): domain Bacteria; kingdom Pseudomonadati; phylum Pseudomonadota; class Betaproteobacteria; order Burkholderiales; family Comamonadaceae; genus Delftia; species Delftia sp. GW456-R20. Next base: position 331,519 of record NZ_LWCN01000003.1, read on the forward strand.
CGAGGGCATGCTGGTGACCCTGCCTGCAGACTTCTCGGCCAACCCCAAGAACGCCGCCGTGGTCAAGGCCTTCAAGGACAAGAAGCGCAATCCCTCGGGCGCCTTCCAGCTGACCGCATTTGCCGCCACGCAAGTGCTGCTGGACAGCATCAAGGCCGTGGGCGACAGCCCCGCCAAGGTGGCTGACCACCTGCACAAGTCCAACTTCGAGACCGTTCTGGGCTCGGTGGGCTGGAACAAGCAGGGCGACCTGAAGTCCTTCGACTTCCAGGTGTTCGAATGGCACAAGGACGGCAGCAAGTCGGTCGCTGCCAAGTAATCCCCCTCGTTGACTGGCCGGGGCACGCTTGCGCGTGTCCCGGTTGTCTGCATCCTGGCCTTTTAGGCCTTTTCCTGTTTTGGGGCGGCATTACACCATGTCAGAACTCTTACCTCAGCTGATACAGCAGCTGTTCAACGGACTGTCCCTGGGCGCCATCTATGCCCTGATCGCCATCGGCTACACAATGGTCTACGGCATCATCGGGATGATCAACTTCGCCCACGGCGACATCTACATGATCGGCGCCTACATCGGCCTGGTCACGCTGTCGGCCATCGGCACGACAAGCGGCCTGCCCGTATGGGCCATCATCGGCCTGATGCTGGTGGTGTCGGTCTTCATCACCGGCGTCTACGGCCTGGTGGTGGAACAGGTGGCCTACAAGCCGCTGCGCCGCAGCCCGCGCCTGGTGGCCCTGATCTCGGCCATCGGCATGTCCATCTTCCTGCAGAACTGGGTGGCCCTGGGTCAGGGCGCGCGCGACATGGCCGTGCCCTCGCTGCTGCCGGGCGCGCTGCGTTTCGGCGCCGAAGGTGGCTTCGAGATCTATGTGCCCTACTCGCGCATCCTGATCATCGTGGTCGCCATCGTGCTCATGGTGCTGCTGACGCTGTACATCCGCCATTCCCGCATGGGCCGTGCCTCGCGCGCCTGCGCCCAGGACATGCACATGGCCAGCCTGCTGGGCATCGACACCAACCGCGTGATCTCGTTCACCTTCGTGCTGGGCGCCATGCTGGCGGCCGTGGGCGGCGTGCTGATCGCGCTGGCCGTGGGCAAGCTCAACCCGTTCATCGGCTTTCTGGCCGGCATCAAGGCCTTCACGGCGGCGGTGCTGGGCGGCATCGGCTCCATCCCCGGCGCCATGCTGGGCGGCGTGCTGCTGGGCGTGGCCGAGACCTTTGCGGCAGCCTACATCTCGTCCGAGTACAAGGACATCGTGGCCTTCGGCCTGCTGGTGCTGATCCTGCTGTTCCGCCCCACGGGCCTGCTGGGCAAGCCTGAAGTGGAGAAGGTCTGATGAAAGCCAAACCCACCTTGAACCTGCGCGACGCCCTGATCGCCACGGTGATGACCGCCGTGGTCGTCACGCCCATCTTCGGCCTGCACCTGGAGCGCGCCGGCACCCGCACCATCATCAATCCCGACTGGACGGTGGTGGCCTGGGCCTGCGCCCTGGTCTTCCTGGTGCAGCTGCTGCGCCCGCTGATCGCGGCGAAGATGCCCAAGGTCTCGCTGCCCTCGCTGCCGCACGCACGCCCCAGCCACCGCAACGGCCTGATCCTGGCCGCCCTGCTGATCGCCGTGTCCTGGCCCTTCTTCGCGGGCCGCAACGCGGTGGACATCGCCACGCTGGCCATGATCTACGTGATGCTGGGCCTGGGCCTGAACATCGTCGTGGGCTTTGCCGGCCTGCTGGACCTGGGCTTCGTGGGCTTCTACGCCGTGGGCGCCTACACCTATGCGCTGCTGTTCCACTGGGCCGGCTGGTCCTTCTGGGAAGCGCTGCCGCTGGCCGGCGCCGCTGCCGCGATGTTCGGCTTCGTGCTCGGCTTTCCGGTGCTGCGGCTGCGCGGTGACTACCTGGCCATCGTGACGCTGGGCTTCGGCGAAATCATCCGCCTGATGCTGGTCAACCTGACCAGCATCACGGGCGGGCCGGACGGCATCTCCAGCATCCCCAAGCCCACGGTGCTGGGCCTGGAGATGACGCGCAACCCCTCCACCGAGGGCGGCACGACCTTCCACCAGTTCCTGGGGCTGGAGTTCAGCTCGCTGCACATGGTGATCTTCCTGTACCTGATGGCGCTGCTGCTGGCCGTGATCACGCTGTGCATCTCCAACCGCCTGGTGCGCATGCCCATAGGCCGCGCCTGGGAGGCGCTGCGCGAGGACGAGATCGCCTGCCGCTCCCTGGGCCTGAACCCCATGAAGATCAAGCTGTCCGCCTTCACGCTGGGCGCCATGTTCGCCGGCCTGGGCGGCGCCTTCTTCGCGGCGCGCCAGGGCATCGTCAACCCCGAATCGTTCACCTTCATCGAATCGGCGCTGATCCTGTCCATCGTGGTGCTGGGCGGCATGGGCTCGCAGCTGGGCGTGATCATCGCGGCCATCTTGCTGACGGTGCTGCCCGAGCTGGCGCGCGAGTTCTCCGAGTACCGCATGCTGATCTTCGGCCTGGTGATGGTGCTGATGATGATCTGGCGCCCGCAGGGCCTGCTGCCCATGCGCCGCCACCATGTGGAGGTGCGCTCATGAGGCATGCCGACACCATGATTTTTGGGACAACAGATAGCAGCAAGGGCCGGCAATGAGCGAGTATTTGCTAGAAGTCAAAGACCTGTGCATGCGCTTCGGCGGCCTGCTGGCCGTGGACCATGTGGGCTTCAACGTGCGCCCGCAGGAAGTGTTTGCCATCATCGGCCCCAACGGCGCCGGCAAGACCACGGTGTTCAACTGCATCAGCGGTTTCTACCAGCCCAGCAGCGGCTCCGTCACGCTGGACGGCAGCGCCATCGAGGGCCGCAGCAGCCACCACGTGGCCAACCACGGCGTGGTGCGCACCTTCCAGAACGTGCGGCTGTTCAAGTCCATGACGGTGCTGGAAAACCTGCTGGTGGCACAGCACCGCAGCTCGGGCGTCAACCTGCTGTCGGGCCTGTTCAACACGGCAAGCTACCGCCGCAGCGAAGAGGAAAAGATCGAGAGCGCCCTGCACTGGCTGGACGTCATGGGCCTGCGCGAGTTCGTCAACCGCGAGGCCGGCAACCTGGCCTACGGCCACCAGCGCCGCCTGGAGATCGCGCGCTGCATGATCACCAAGCCGCGCGTGCTCATGCTCGACGAACCAGCCGCCGGCCTGAACCCGCAGGAGAAGAAGGACCTGCAGGGCTTGATCGACCAGCTGCGCCGCCAGTACGGCATTGCCGTGCTGCTGATCGAGCACGACATGGGCCTGGTCATGGGCGTGTCCGAGCGCATCCTCGTCATGGAGTACGGCAAACCCATCGCCATGGGCCTGCCGGACGCCATCCGCAACGATGAACGGGTCATCAAGGCCTACCTGGGAGAAGCCTGATGCCTGCCATGCTGCAACTGGAGAACATCTCCACCCACTACGGTGCCATCTGCGCGGTCGACAGCGTGAGCCTGCACGTCAACCAGGGCGAAATCGTCTCGCTGATCGGCTCCAACGGCGCCGGCAAGACCTCGCTGCTGATGACGGTGTGCGGCAACCCGCGCGCCAGCTCGGGCCGCATCTCGTTCGAGGGCGAGGACATCACCCAGCTGCCCTCGCACCACATCATGCGCAAGGGCATCGCGGTCTCGCCCGAGGGACGGCGCATCTTCTCGGACCTCACGGTCACGGACAACCTGAAGATGGGCGGATTCTTCCTGGACAAGCCGCAGATCGAGGCCGGCATCGAACATGTGTTCGGCCTCTTCCCGCGCCTGCGTGAGCGCGCCCACCAGCGCGCCGGCACCATGTCGGGCGGCGAGCAGCAGATGCTGGCCATCGGCCGCGCGCTGATGAGCAAGCCCCGCCTGCTGCTGCTGGACGAGCCCACGCTGGGCCTGGCGCCGCTGATCATTGCGCAGATCTTCGAGATCATCCAGACCATCCGCACGGCCGGCGTCACGGTCTTCCTGGTCGAGCAGAACGCCAACCGCGCCCTGCAGATCGCCGACCGCGGCTATGTGCTGGAAACCGGCAAGGTGGTGCTGGAAGACACCGGCGCCAACCTGCTGACCAACGACGCCGTGCGCCGCGCCTACCTGGGCGCCTGACAACGCACAGGCGCCCAGCGCTCCACGGGCCCGCCCTTCGGCGGGCCTTTTTCTTTTCACGCGCAGATCGCACAGTGGTCTGGTCATGCACGGCCGATTGTGGGGTCTGCGGCCTGGGCGCAGGCGTTATAAAACACGTCCCTGCCTCTCATTGCTCCCCCACGCCCATGAACGCCTGCGCCCCCCAAGACATGCTGCAACCCCTGGCCATCGACGTGGTGTCCGTGCAGTCCCAGGTCGTCTACGGCCGCGTTGGCAACAACGTGGCCATGCCCACGCTGCAGGCGCTGGGGCTGGCGGCGGCGGCCGTGCCCACGGTGGTGTTCAGCAACACGCCGCACTATCCCAGCATCCACGGCGGGGCGATTGCCGCCGAGTGGTTTGCGGGCTATCTGCAGGACCTGGGCGCGCGCGGCGGGTTGCGGCAGTTGCAGGCCGTGCTGGCCGGCTACCTGGGCGGGCCGGCCCAGGCCACGCTGCTGGCGGACTGGGTTGCCGGCCTGCTGGCGCAGCGGCCCGGCCTGCGCGTGGTGGTGGACCCGGTGATCGGCGACCACGACAGCGGCATCTATGTGGACCCCGCCATGGTCGAGGCCTACCAGCGCCACCTGCTGCCGCTGGCCGACGGGCTGACACCCAACCATTTCGAGCTGGAGCGGCTGACCGCGCGCCCTGTGCGCGGCATGGACGATGTGGTCCAGGCCGCGCGCAGCCTGCTCAAGGGACGCACGCAGTGGGTGGCCGTGACCAGCGCATCGCCCGAGCTGGACGGCGACCCTGCCCAGCGCATGCGCGTGGCCCTGGTCACGCGCGATGACGTGCATGTGATCACCCACGCGCGGGTGGATGCGGTGCCCAAGGGAACGGGCGATCTGTTCAGTGCCGCGCTCACCGGCCACTGGCTGCAGGGCGCCAGCCTGCACGAGGCGGCCGAGCGTGCCTGCGAACGCATCGTGCAGGCGCTGGAGCGCACCCGGCAGGCGCACAGCGCCGAGCTGCTGCTGCCATCGGACCCTGTCGCCGCCCAGGCAGCGGCCGGGCCGGCAGCACGGGCACAAGCGATACCATCGCCCGCATGAACAATGCATCGCCTCTTCTTTCCCTGACGATTCTTACCGGCGCCTCGCGCGGCATGGGCCTGGCCATGGCCCGGCAACTGCTGGATGCCGGCCATGAACTGGTCACGCTGTCGCGCTCCACCAGCGAAGACCTGGCCCAGGCGGCCGCCACGGCGGGCGCGCCGCTGCAGCAGTGGAGCGTGGACCTGGGCGAGCCCGAGGCCGCGGCCCGCAGGCTGGGCGACTGGCTGGCCGGCCTGGACGCCGCGCGCTACGCCAGCGTCACCCTGATCAACAACGCGGGCGTGATTCCGCAGATTGCGCCGCTGTCGCAGCTGCAGCCCGCCGACATTGCCCAGGCCATGCGCGTGGGGCTGGAGGCGCCCATGCTGCTGACGGCCGCCTTCCTGGCCGCCACCGAGGGCTGGACGGCCGTGCCGCGCAAGGTGCTCAACATTTCTTCGGGCCTGGGCCGGCGCGCCATTGCCTCGCAGGCCTCCTATTGCGCGGCCAAGGCCGGCATGGACCATTTCAGCCGCAGCGTGGCGCTGGACGAGGCGCTCAAGCCCCACGGCGCGCGCATCTGCTCGCTGGCGCCCGGCGTCATCGACACCGACATGCAGGTGCAGCTGCGCAGCGCGGATACCGCCGCCTTCCCCGATGCAGGCAACTTCGCCCAGCTCAAGGAGGGCGGCAAGCTGTCCACGCCCGAGCAGGCGGCAGCGCTGGTGCTGGGCTGGCTGCAGCGTGCCGATTTTGGCGAGCAGGTGGTGGCCGACGTGCGCCAGCCCTGAGCATTTTCCGGATGGCAGCTTCAATGCGGCGATGAATATCCGGCAATGGAAAAGGCATCGCTGCACTGACCTGAATAACCCGAATACCCGCCCTGGAAAATGTTCTGCAAGAATTACCGATTGCAGGCAGCATTTTCCATATCCGGCCTGCGCATTCGCTTGAAAATCGTCATCTGGCAAAGGATGACGTTTTTCATCTACGTTTGCCAGTCCTGCATTTCCAATCCTCCTACAGCGGCGTCTATTGCGACTGGCAAGAATGGGGCACTCAACTCCAAGAAAGTCGGCCATGTCCATTGCCTATTCCGAATCCGCGCCCCTGGCTGAAGCGCCAGTGGTCAACACGGTCGCCACCGTAGATACCTCACGCAGCGGCGTTTCATGGGCCGCGATATTTGCCGGCGCCATGGCGGCGGCATCGCTGTCGCTGCTGCTGTTCATTCTGGGCACGGGCCTGGGCCTGTCGTCGGTGTCGGTATGGTCCGGTGAAGGCCTGGATGCCGGTGCCCTGGGCCTGACGGCCGTGGCCTGGATCGCCTTCACCCAGCTGGCCTCGGCCGGCGTGGGCGGCTATCTGGCCGGGCGGCTGCGCACACGCTGGCAAGGCGTGCACACGGACGAGGTCTACTTCCGCGACACGGCCCACGGCTTTCTGTCCTGGGCACTGGCCACGCTGGCCATGGTGGCCCTGATGGGCGCCGCTGCAGGCGGTGCCGTCTCCGGCGCCTTCAAGGCCGCGCAGACCGTGGCCACCAGCGCCTCCAGCGTGGTGGGCGGCGCGATCGGCGCCGCGGGCGGTGCGGCTGCTGGCGGTGCCGCAGCCATGGCCGGTGCCTCGGGCGCCGATGCCTCGCCCCAGGGCCTGGCCTACTGGACCGGCAGCCTGTTCCGCAATTCCGGCGCTGCTACCTCCACCAGCAATGCCACCCCCGCCGACCTGGCCAGCGCCACCCGCGAGGCCGGCGTGATCTTTGCCCAGTCGCTGCGCACCGGCCAGCTGTCTCCCGCCGACGAGCAATACCTGGCCCAGCTGATTGCGCGCAACTCCGATATGTCCGTGGAAGATGCGCAAAAGAAAGTGCGTAGCACCTTTGATTCCGTGCAAATGCAGATAAAGCAGGCCGAGCAAAAGGCTGAAGAAGCCAAGCAAAAGGCCAAGCAGGCTGCTGAAGAGGCACGCAAGGCCACGGCCCATTCCATGCTCTGGCTGTTTGTTTCGCTGATGCTGGGCGCTTTTGTGGGCAGCTTGTGCGCCACCTGGGGTGGTCGTCAACGCGATGCCTTTTGATAATCCCCGGCACTGAAACCCAATCAATCCAATTCAATCCATTCAACGGAGGCTTGCCATGCGATCCATACTGCTTTTTCTCCTGGGCGTTCCCATTCCCATCATCATTCTGATTGCGCTCATCCACTGACGGATGCCGCCATGCCGGCCACGCGCAGCAAGTCCCAGGCATCCCGCCAGGCCCGCCCCACCAAAGGGGCGGCCAAGGCGGCGACACCCCAGGCCTCGCTCGCGCTGTACCGGCAAAAGCGCGACTTCACGCGCACACCGGAACCTTCGGCAGAACCTTCCAGTGAAGCGATTGCAGGGCAGCCCGGCGCGGGCGCCCTGCAATTCGTCATTCAAAAGCACTGGGCCAGCCACCTGCACTACGACTTTCGGCTGGAGCTGGACGGCAGCATGAAGAGCTGGGCCGTGCCCAAGGGCCCCAGCTACGACCCGGCCGACAAGCGCATGGCCGTCCAGGTGGAAGACCACCCCATGGCCTACAACCGCTTCGAGGGCCAGATTCCACCGGGACAGTACGGCGCGGGCAAGGTCATCATCTGGGACCGTGGCACCTGGCTGCCCGAGGGCGATGCGGCCGAAGGCTATCGCAAGGGCAAGCTCAAGTTCGAACTGCGCGGCCACAAGCTGCAGGGCCGCTGGACCCTGGTGCGCATGCGCGGCAAGGACGATGCCAAAAAGCCCGCCTGGCTGCTGATCAAGGAGCACGACGGCCTGGAACGTGCTGCCAGCGAATTCAACGTGGTCGAGGACATGCCCGACAGCGTGGCCGGCCTTCCCCTGCCCACCGCCACAGCGCCCGTCACCACGCCCGTCGCTACGCACGTCACCGCCCCCATGCCGCAGAGCATGGCCCCGCAACTGGCAACCTTGGTGGACCATGCACCTGCAGATGCCGGGCAATGGATCTTCGAGAGCAAGTTCGACGGCTACCGGCTGCTGGCGCGCATCGAGGACGGCGCCGTTCGCCTTTTCACGCGCAACGGCAAGGACTGGACCACCAAAATGCCCGCCCTGGCCCGCGCCTTTGCCGCACTGCCCCTGCAATCGGGCTGGGTGGATGGCGAGGTGCTGATGCTGGACAGCGACAGCCGCCCTGACTTCCAGGCCCTGCAAAACGCCTTTGACGGCGAGCGCACCGACCACCTGGTGTTCTTCGCGTTCGACCTGCTGTGGAAGGACGGCCAGGACCTGCGGCCCCAGCCCGTGGAGCAGCGCCGCCAGCAGTTGCAGGCGCTGCTGCACAAGGCGCCTTCGGAGCGCCTTCGCTTCAGCGAGGCCTTTGACGCCCCGCCCGCCGACCTGGTGGCCGCCGCCTGCCAGCTGGGCCTGGAGGGCGTGATCGGCAAGCGGCGCGGCAGTGCCTATGCCTCGCGGCGCAGTGCGGACTGGATCAAGCTCAAGTGCGGCCTGCGCCAGGAATTCGTGATCGCGGGCTACACCGATCCCCAGGGCACGCGCACGGGCCTGGGCGCCCTGGTCCTGGCCGTGCATGGCGAGGACGGCCAGCTGCGCGCGGCAGGCAAGGTGGGCACGGGGTTCAACAGGCGCACCCTGGCCGACCTGCGCCAGCGCCTGGAGCGCCTTGCCACCGGCACCTCGCCGCTGGCGGACAGCCGGGGCCTTGGCAGCGGGGTGCACTGGGTGCGCCCCACGCTGCTGGCCGAGGTCTCGTTCGCGCAGTGGACCGAGGACGGCCAGGTCCGCCATGCCGTATTCCAGGGCCTGCGTGCGGACAAGACTGCACGCAGTATTGTCAAAGAGGAGCCACAGCACGTGCCATCGACCGCATCTTCCGCCAGCGCTGCAGCCACGCCGGGCGCTGCAAGAACGCAAACCCGCAATGCCAGGGCGGCGCGACTGCCCGCCTCGATGACCATCACCCATCCCGAGCGGGTCATCGATCCCTCCACCGGCATCACCAAGATGGATCTGGCGCGCTACTACGCCACGGTGGCGCCCTTCATGATCACCCACCTCAAGTCCCGGCCCGTGGCCATGGTGCGGGCGCCGGACGGCATCGAGGGCGAGCTGTTCTTCCAGAAGCACCTCGACCAGGCGCCGCTGCAGGGCATCGCCGCCCTGTCGCCGCAACTGGACCCCGGCCATGCCCCGCTGATGGAGGTGTCCCGGCGCGAAGGCCTGGTGGCGGCGGCGCAGATGAACACCATCGAATGGCACACCTGGAACGCGCGCAAGGACCGCATCGACCGGCCCGACCGCATGACCTTCGACCTGGACCCCGGCGAAGGCGTCCCCTGGCAGCAGGTGCAGGAGGCCGCCAGCCTGCTGCATGTGCTGCTGCAGGAGCTGGAGCTGCCGGCCTTCCTCAAGACCAGCGGCGGCAAGGGCCTGCATGTGGTCGTGCCCATCAAGCGGCTGCTGGACTGGGACACCGTCAAGGCCTTCTCGCAGGCCGTGGTCCAGCACCTGGCCCATGCCGTGCCCCAGCGCTTCGTGGCCAAAAGCGGGCCGCGCAACCGCGTGGGAAAGATTTTTGTGGACTACCTGCGCAACGGCTTCGGCGCCACCACGGCCTGCGCGTGGACGGCCCGGGCGCGGCCGGGCATGGGCATCTCCGTGCCCGTGGCATGGAACGAGCTGGACAGGCTCACGGGCGGCGCGCACTGGACCATTCGCTCGGTAGACCAGCGCCTGCGCCTGGGCAACTCCCCCTGGGAGCACTACGGCACGGCCGCCGTGGGCCTGGGCCGCGCCATGAAGGCGCTGGGCTTCGAGTCGCAGCGCTGAGCACCGTCCTGCAGGAATCGAAGAAAGCACCGCCATGAAGAAAGCCGCCTCCCCCAAATCCAGCCCGTCCACCTCCGCGCGCAGCATGTGGAAGGGTGCCATCAGCTTTGGCCTGGTGCACATTCCCATCGGCCTGTACGCGGCCACGGCCAGCTCGGACATCGACTTCGACTGGCTGGACAAGCGCAACATGCAGCCCGTGGGCTACAAGCGCATCAACAAGGTCACGGGCAAGGAAGTGGCCACGGCCGATATCGTCAAGGGCGTGGAATTCGAGGAGGGCCGCTACGTGGTGCTGAGCGCTGAAGAGATTGCCGCCGCCTTTCCCAAGACCACGCAGACCATCGAGATCGAGGCCTTTGTCGATGCCCAGGACATCCCCTTCATCTACCTGGAACGCCCCTACTACACCGCCCCCCTGCACCGTGGCGAGAAGGTCTACGCCCTGCTGCGCGAGGCCCTGCGCAAGAGCAACAAGGTGGGTGTGGCCAAGGTGGTCATCCAGACCAAGCAGCACCTGGCCATCCTGATCCCCTGCGGCCGGGCGCTGGTGCTGAACCTGCTGCGCTGGGGCGGCGAGATCCGCTCCTTCGAGCAGCTGGACCTGCCGCCACTGGACGCCAAGGCCGCCGGCATCAAGAGCGCCGAGATGACCATGGCCATGGCCCTCATCAAGGACATGAGCCAGGCCTGGGACGCCGACCAGTTCCGCAACTCCTTCAGCGAGGAAATCCACCAGCTCGTGCAGGCCAAGGCGCATGCGGGCGATGTCCAAAACGTGGAAAAACAGGAGACCACACCCGCCGCGCCGGCCAACGCGGCCGTGCTGGACCTGACGGCCCTGCTCAAGAACAGCCTGGGCAAGGGCGCAGGCGGACCATCCGCCACCGCAGCCAAGGAAAAAAATACCGCGTCAACGGTAAAAAATGCAAAGACCCCAGCGTCCAGAAAATCGACAAAATCCACAAAAACCCCGGCCAGGCCCCCTGCAAAACGCCCCACCGCCAAATAACCCCATATTTGGCCTGGCTGCATTTTTTACAAAAGCAATTTCATTATAAGAAACACATCCATTTGTACCGACAAAATGGAACAAAGCTACTCCATAGCAAATTCCAATGCTTTACCAAAAGTAATCTTCCAAATATCCTACAAGCCCGCCATTTTCACGGTCGCACAATGAAATTGCAGTGATGACGGCATCGCTGTTTACTTAAGGAGTACGGAAATGACGCAACAGACCAACAACCCTCAAGGCAACACGGCCAGCAACCAGCAAAACGACAAGAACAAGCAGCAGCAACAGAACAATCCGGGGCAGCAGCAGCAAAGCAATCCCAACAACCCGAACAATCCCAACCAACAGCAGCAACAGAGCAATCCCCAGCGCAACCAACCAGGGGAACAGCAAAAGCAGGGCAGCCATCAGCAGCGTTAAGCTGCCGATAGCGTGAACTGGCAAAGGGCCCCCTGGGCCCTTTTTTTATCTCCAGAGCTTTGCTGACGATGCCCTTTGGTTCAGCCAATCGCCTCTTCCAATAATTATTGCCTCATACAACAGGCCATCCTCTTTCTTTCAAGGAGTAAATCGTGGCTAAGAAATCCCCTGGTGAAAAGAAATCGTCCAAGCAATCCCCCACAGGCCATGGCGGAGAATTACAGCAACAGGCCGACGGACAGCACCCCGGATTGACCACGCAGCAAGGCATTCCGGTTCCTGATAATCAGAACTCTCTCACCGCCTGGGAAAAAGGCCCTACGCTGCTGGAAGATTTCATCCTGCGCGAGAAAATCACGCATTTCGACCATGAGCGCATTCCAGAGCGAATCGTCCATGCACGCGGCACAGGCGCCCACGGTTATTTCCAGCTGACAGATTCGCTGGAGCAATACACCACCGCCAAGGTCCTGACCGAAACCGGCAAGCAAGTGCCGATCTTTGTGCGCTTCTCCACCGTGGCCGGTGGAGCAGGCTCGGTGGACACCCCGCGCGATGTGCGCGGCTTTGCCATCAAGTTCTATACCGAAGAGGGCAACTGGGATCTGGTGGGCAACAACATACCGGTCTTCTTCATCCAGGACGCCATGAAATTCCCCGACCTGGTCCATGCCGTGAAGATGGAACCCGACCGGGGTTTTCCGCAGGCAGCCACTGCGCACGACACGTTCTGGGACTTCATCTCCCTCATGCCCGAGTCCATGCACATGGTCATGTGGATCATGAGCGACCGCACCATCGCACGCAGCCTGCGCATGATCGAGGGCTTTGGCGTGCACAGCTTCCGGCTCGTCAATGCCCAGGGTGAAAGCACCTTCGTGAAGTTCCACTGGCGGCCCGAGCTGGGCATCCAGTCCACGGTCTGGGACGAGGCCCTCAAGCTGCAGGCCGCAGACAACGACTACCACCGCCGCGACCTGTTCGAGGCCATCGAGGCGGGCGACTACCCGGCCTGGGAGCTGTGCGTGCAGCTGTTCTCGCAAGAGCAGGCAGACGCCCTGCCCTACGACCACCTGGACCCCACCAAGCTCATCCCCGAAGAGGAAATTCCGCTGCGCAAGATCGGCCGCTTCGTGCTGGACCGCTGGCCCGACAACTTCTTCGCCGAGACCGAGCAGGTGGCCTTCTGCCCGGCCAATATCCCGCCCGGCATCGATTTCAGCAACGACCCGCTGCTGCAGGGCCGCCTGTTCTCGTACCTGGACACCCAGCTGTCGCGCCTGGGCGGGCCCAACTTCACGCAGCTGCCCATCAACGCGCCCAAATGCCCGTTCGCCCACCACCAGCGCGACGGCCACATGCAGACCGAAGTGCCCAAGGGCCGCGTGGCCTATGAGCCCTCCAGCCTGCAGGCCGACAGCCCGCGCGCCTCGGCAGCCCGCGGCTTGCGGCACTTTGCCCAGCCCGCGCAGGAGGGCGCCAAGGGCCGCATCCGCCCCGAGAGCTTTGCCGACCACTACAGCCAGGCGCGCATGTTCTACCAAAGCCAGAGCGCGCAGGAGCAGGCCCACATCGCCAGCGCCCTGGTGTTCGAGCTGTCCAAGGTACAGACGCCGCATGTGCGCTTGGCCGTGGTCGGCCACCTGCAGGTGATAGACGCCGACCTGGCAAAGCGCGTGGCCGACGGCCTGGGCCTGCCCCAGCTGCCGCCTGCCGCCAAGCCTGCCGTGCCCCCGCAAAAGCTGCCGCCCAGCCCGGCCACGCGCATCATCGACCGCATGAAGCCCACCTTGCAGGGCCGCTGCGTTGCCATCCTGGTGGACGAAGGCTCCAGCGCCCGGCACGTTGCCGCCTTCCACAAGGCGCTGGTGGCGCAAAAGGCCAGCGTGAAGATCATTGCGCCCAAGATCGGCGGCGCCACGCTGGACGACGGCAGCCACCTGCCCGCCGACGGCCAGCTGGCCGGATCGCCATCCGCGCAGTTCGATGCCGTGGTGTCCATCATCACGCTGGAGCGCGGCCAGGCGCTGGCCCATGAGGCAGCCGCGCAGGACTGGTTCCGCGACGCCTTCGGCCACCTCAAGGCCATTGCCGCCTGCAAGGCCACGCAGCACATCATGAAGACGGCCGGCATCACGCCGGACGAGGGCGTGTTTCCCATCGACAAGCCCGAACCCTTCATCGAAGGCGCCAAGAAGCGCTTCTGGGCCCGCGAAGCGAAGCTGAGAACGCTGGCCTGACCCCCGTCCCGGCGTGCGCCACATCATTGCCACCAGATGGCATCGCGCCGGACTTCAACCAACCTTGTACCCGGGCCATTTACCCCGGGTCCAGGCATGGCGCTTGCCATGGCAACACCAAGGCCGGCCCGGCCTGCCACCTACAGGAGCAACTTCCCATGATCACTTCGGTACCTGCACCCCCTGTCACCCCGCCTGTTGCGCCCCCGGTCAACCCGCCGCCCACCGAGCCGCTGGTTCCCCCCGTGGGCGACCCGCCACCGGCCCCTGCACCTTCGCCCTACTCCGACCCGCCCATTGCCCCGCCGCCACCGCCGCCGCAGGGGGTGCACTGAGCTCCGCGCCAGCCAGGGGCAGGGCAGCGAACGCAGACGGCCCCGGCCCTGCCCTGACCTATGTGAACGACCGCATGCCCGGCTGGCGCCGCGTGCGGCGCGGCAAGGGCTTTTCCTACGTGGCACAGGACGGCAAGCCCGTGCGCGATGCCCAGGCGCTGGCGCGCATCCGCAAACTCGCCATTCCACCGGCCTATGTGGATGTCTGGATCTGCCCCGATCCCCAGGGCCACCTGCAGGCCACGGGCCGCGATGCCCGGGGCCGCAAGCAGTACCGCTACCACCCGCAGTGGCAGGAACAGCGCAAGCAGGTCAAGTTCGACCGCATGCGCGCCTTTGGCCGCCACCTGCCCGCCATCCGTCGGGCGGTGGCGCGCGACCTCAAGCCTGGCCGGCCGCAGCTGGACACCGTGGTGGCCGCCATCGTCTGGCTGCTGGACTGCACGGCCCTGCGCATAGGCAATGACGAGTATTCCGAGAGCAATGGCTCCTACGGCCTCACCACGCTCAGAAACCGCCATGCCCAGGTGCACGCGGGTGAGCTGACGCTGAGCTTCAAGGGCAAGAGCGGCGTGCTGCAGCAGGCCCGCGTGTCCGACCGGGCCGTGGCCCGCATCGTCAAGCGCTGCCAGGAGCTGCCGGGCCAGCGGCTGTTCCAGTTCATCGACGATGAAGGCGAAGTCCACCATGTGCGATCCGAGCATGTGAACGACTACATCCGCAGGATTTGCGGCAAGGCTGCGGCCCATGGGGCTGATGCCGGAGATACCTCAGACGGCCCGGATTTCAGCGCCAAGGATTTCCGCACCTGGCATGCCAGCGTGTACGCGCTGGAACTGGCGCTGGAACTTGCGCTGACTGCAGGCAAGGCAGCGTCGCAAGAAGGCGCAGGCACCAGTGCGGCGGCGCTGAACGCTCTGGTCACGCAGGTCGCCCGGCGCCTGGGCAATACCTGTGCGGTTTGCCGCAAGTTCTACATCCATCCCCAGGTGCTGGCCCTGTGCGAGCAACCTGGACAGGACATTCCCACCGCACCGGACAGGCGCCCGCGCGGACTGAGCGCAAAGGAATGCCTGTTCCTGGGGCTGCTGCAGCCCCGCAGCGGCCGGCGCGCCAGCCGCCAGCCGCCTCCCTGATCCCGCCTCCCGCACGCCCGGCAAACACTGTGCCTGTGGACTGACAAAGACGCCCGCATGCTCGCCCTTAAACTGGCAGATCATGAAATTTTGTCAAAACGCGTTGCGGCGAGGACCCCTGGAGGCCATGCAATGAACCACGTGCTGATCGTCGATGACGATGCGGATTCCGCAGCGACCATGCGCGAACTCGTGGGCGTGGACCGCTTCTCGGTCGCCGTGGCCCACACCCTGCGCGACGCGCGCCGGCAGATGGCCATGCAGCCGCCCAGTCTGGTGCTGCTGGACCTGCAACTGCCCGATGGCAACGGCATGGACCTTTTTGGCGACCAGCAGGTGCCGCAGGACTCGCAGATCGTGCTGGTGACAGGCCACGCCAGCCTGGACTCCTCCATCGAGGCCCTGCGCCGCGGCGCCATGGACTATCTGGTCAAGCCCGTGGGCATCGGGCGGCTGGAGGACATTCTTTCGCGCTTTCTGATCCCCACGGCCGGCCTGCCGGAGACGGGCACCAGCACCGTCACGGGCGCGGCCTTCGACCAGATCACCCCGCAAGACAGGCCAGGCGCCACGCCCGGCGCCGGCTACTGCGCGCAGGAAGGGCGCTTTGGCCGGCTGTGGGGCGGCTCGGCCCCCATGCAGCGGCTGTACCAGCAGATGGAGCGCGTGGCGGGTACCTCGGTCACGGTCTTTCTGACGGGCGAAAGCGGCACCGGCAAGGAAGTCGTGGCACAGACCCTGCATGAGCTGAGCCAGCGGCGCAGCCGGCCCTTCCTGGCGGTCAACTGCGGTGCCATTTCTCCGCACCTGATCGAAAGCGAGATCTTTGGCCACGAAAAGGGCAGCTTCACCGGCGCCGACCGCCAGCACCAGGGCTTTTTCGAGCGCGCGGCCACGGGCACGCTGTTTCTGGACGAAATCACGGAAATGTCGATGGAGCTGCAGGTCAAGCTGCTGCGCGTGCTGGAGACCGGGCGCTTCATGCGCGTGGGCTCCACCCAGACGCTGCAGACCGATGTGCGCGTGATCGCCGCCACCAACCGCTGCCCCTACGAGGCCGTGGCCAGCGGCAAGCTGCGCGAAGACCTGCTGTACCGCCTGAACGTCTTCCCCATCGAGCTGCCGCCGCTGCGCGAGCGCCTGACCGACGTTCCGCTGCTTGCGCAGCATTTCATGGAGGCCATCTCCCAGCGCGAGGGCCAGGCCAAGCAATTCACGGCATCGGCCCTCAAGCAGCTTGCGCAATACAGCTGGCCCGGCAATGTGCGCGAGTTGCGCAATGCCGTGCAGCGCGCCTATGTGATGGAGCCCGGCCCGCTGGTGAGCCAGGAATGGCTGCCCCGGCCGCCCGTGGCCATTGCCCAGCAGCCGGCCCCGGTGCATCCGGCCGCCCACGCCCTGCACCTGCCGCAAGTGCCGCAAGTGCCGCAAATGCCACATATGCCGCAGGCGGGGTCCATGCCAATGAGCGCGCCATTGACCGCGCCACTTACAGCGCCATCGAGGACGCCCATCACCCCCACCATCACAGCGCATGCGCCCGCCGACCACGCCCATGCAGCCGCCACCTACGACCTGCCCGACACGGAGCCGGCCACCATACAGCTGCCCATCGGCATGACCATGGCGCAGGCCGAGCGGCTGCTCATCCAGGCCACGCTCAAGCAGTGCAAGTACCAGAAGGAACGCACGGCGGCCGTGCTCGGCATCAGCCTCAAGACCCTGTACAACCGGCTCAGGGACTATGCGGGCGGCAAAAAGGGCGAAACGGACGCCGAGCCCGGCTGACACCCGCCGGCAGGCACGCTGCTTGCCACCTTGCTTTCACCTTCGTGCAACCAAGGACAAGCCCATGGACTCCTCTCCTCCCCGCGCCTACGGTGTCTTCAAGCCCGTGGGCCACATGGTGGTCTCGTTTCCCACAGCTGCGCAGGCCGATGACGGCGTGGCCGCGCTGCAGGCGCTGGACCTGCCCGCCCAGGACATCCAGCGCTATACCGACCGGGAAATGCTGGCCCAGATCGATGAAGACCTGCGCCAGGCCAGCCCCGTTGCCGCCGTGGGCCAGGAGCTCAACCTGGTCAAGGCCCACCAGGCCCTGGCCGAACGCGGCTACCACTGGCTGGTGGTGCGCGTGGACAACGACGAGGCCGCACGCACGGCCGCCGATGCCCTGAAGGCCGCCGGCGCCGAGCGCGCCCAACTGTATGGCCGCTTCATCATCGAGGAATTGATAGAGCACGCCGCCGACCTGCCCCAGGTCAGCGAGTCGCCCGACCGGGGCCTGGATGCCCAGACGCCTTCGGGCCATGAGGCGGAGCGTGCAGAGATTCGCCCTACCTCGGACCAGGACACCGCCCCTGACAAGCCAAGGCTCTGAACGGCCTGCAGGAGCCAGGCACGCCGATTGCCCTTGACAACCAACCGTAACTTTTTTTCAAGGGCAATGGCATGGACTTCCTCATCTGGCTGATGGTGGGTGGCCTGGTCGGCTGGATTACCAGCATGGTCACGAACACCCAGGCCGAGCAAGGCATTTTGCTCAACGTGGTCATAGGCGCCATTGGCGCACTGCTGGGCGGCTGGCTGCTGGCGCCGCTGCTGGGGCCTTCGGCCATGAATGCGCAGACGGAGGCGCCGGCCACCTCCATGTCCATCTTCGTCTCTCTGGCCTGCGCCGTTGCGCTGCTGGCCATCTTCAACCTGTGCAAGCCGAGCGTGCCGCGCTGAAAGCGGCCAGGCAGCCTGTCAGTCCAGCCTTTGCGCCAGACAGTCCTGCGCCGCCATGGCCACGCGCGGCAGCACCAGTGAGACCGCCAGGCAGCGGCCTTCCTCACCCTCGGCCCGCACCACGCCGCCGCGCTCCAGGCACAGGCGGCGCGCCAGGCGCAGGCCGCAGGTGGCGTCCGCATCGGCATCGTTCAATGGAGTGAAGACAGGCGGCGGGTCCTGCCTTTCCACACGTTCCAGCCGTGGCGCGCCCGCCTCGCCGGTGCCGGTGTTGGCCGCGCCCGCCCCGTGGGCCAGGGCCTCGATGCGGATCTCCACCAGCGCATTCCCTCGAGAAGCTGCGGCCTGGTCCTGATCCTGGTTCTGATCCTCGGACAGGGGCCGGGCGGCCATGTGCACCTGCGCGCCATCGGTCATCGCTTCGCGGATGGCGAGAAAAATGCTGATCAGCGCCAGTTCCAGCTCGTCCGGGTCCACGTGCACGCCCAATCGCGGCGCCGGCTGGCCGGGCTGACTGGCCTCGGCAGGCTCCGCCACCTCCAGCGCCATGCGCTTGCCCAGGACCACGGCCAGCGTGCCCTGCAGGCCGGGCAGCCAGCGGTACAGGTCCACCACCAGCGCATGCGTGCAATGGTGCGCCCCAAAACGCAGCAGTTGCTGCGTGAGGCGGCTGGCCGTGTCCACCGAGCGCAGCATGGCCTGGGCAGGCAGGCTCAGCGCCGGGTCCTCGGAGCGCCGCTCTATCAGATAGGCGCTGTTGCTCAGAATGCCCAGCTGGTTGTTGAACTCATGGGAAAACCGGCCTGCCAGCCGCCCCACCACCTGCAGGCGTTCGCTCTGGAGACGGGCAGCGGCCTCTTCGAGGCCGGCAGCGTCCACCGCAGCGCCATTGGGCCGGCCGGCATCACCGCCGCCCTGGCCCTGGCCATGGTCTTGCGCATTGCCGCCCATTGCCGGCAACACCAGGGCCGCGCTGCCCCGCAGCGCCAGCCGCGCCAATCCCAGGCCCGCCACCGCAAACAAAACGATGGCCACCCAGAGCACCCCCTTCAGGGGCCGGGAGCATGCGGGGTCCAGCGCAGAACAGGGGACCCAGCTCACCCAGGTCCAGCCCTGGGCGGACTTGCTGAAGAAGGCCCGCAGCGGCCCGCCCTGCGCATCTGGCAGATCCAGCCAGCCCTGCGAAGCGTCCTGCCCTGCGCCCTGCCCTGCGCTTTGCTCTGCGCCTTGCCCCGCACTTTTCACGCCGGGCGCAGCCTGCGCCAGGCTGGCCGCCAGCCGTTCGCTGAAATCGGCGGGCAAGGCAGGCAGGTCGGCTGCCGCGCCGGGCCCGGCCGGCAGGGCGCGGCCTGTGCTGTCCACCAGAAAGCCGGGCCAGCCGGAGTCCAGCAAGGGCCGCAAGGCCGCCAGCACCTGGTCGGCGCCGGCCGTGCGCGGCTCCTTGTCCAGCAGACGGGCCACGGCCATGCTGCTGACGCGCGCGGCCTGCTCCTGCGCCGCATGCTCGGATTGGTAGGCGCGCAACAGCAGCCAGGACGAGGCCGCCAGTACAAAGACCAGCAAGGCCAGCAGCAGCAGGACCAACCTCAGGCGTATGGACATGGGATCTTCGGGCAGGGCATCACGCGGCGCCTCCCGTGGAACGGAATTCTGGGCCCCCGGGGGCGGGACCGTGTGGAAGCTGGTGGACTGGTACATGGCAAAGTTTGCAGAAAACCTTGCGCCCAAACGGCAATTTCTGCCGTGGACGCCATGACCGGCCCCGCTGTTCCAGAACCGATCCCCCGCAGCGGCGGCAAAACCCTGGGCCCCGTGCCGCCTGCGCAGGGAGACCACAGCAGGTTTCGTGCCCAAAGTGTATCCAGACGATTCGCCGCCCGCATGGCGGCATGGAGCTTGCGTCTTCGGGTCATCGCACCAAGGAGATGAAATGGGTTCCATGCACCTCAGGGCGGACATACGCCAGTCCCAGACGCTTTCTCCCCGCCTGCAGCTTGCAGTGCGGATGCTGCAGATGTCCTCGCTGGACTTTGCCGCCGTGGTGCGCAGCAAGCTGGAGGACAACCCGTTCCTGGAAGACCCGCAGGATGCGCAGTACGGCGAGTACGAACAGGGGCTGCTCGACGGCAAGGAGCTGGGTGAAGAGGGCCGGGAAGGCGGCATGGGCAGGCTGGCCCCGGAGGCAGGCCTGGCCCCGGACACCGGCATGGATGACGGCATCGGTTTCGGCATCGGCATGGGCATCGGTCTGGACATGGACCGCGATCTCCCCGGCATGCAGCACCCGCCCGACCCGGCCGACCACCTGCCCGGCCCCGCCACCGAACCCGCCGACGACCGCGACCTGTGGCTGGCCGATATGCATACGGGCTCGCGCCAGGGGGTAGATGGAGAAGGCACGGCCATGGATCTGGCGGCCTGCGAGACCACGCTGGCCATGCACCTGCACGGCCAGCTCAATGTGATGGCGATGACGCCGCGCGACCTGTGCATGGCCCGCGCCATCGTGGAGTCGCTGGACGACGACGGCTATCTGCGCACCGAGCTGCAGGAACTGGCCGGCCTGCTGGCCCTCAGCCCCTCACCTGACGCGCAGGAAATGCTCATTGCCCTGCGCTTGGTGCAATCGCTGGACCCGGCCGGCGTGGCGGCCCGCAGCGTGGGCGAATGCCTGTTGCTGCAATGCCCGCAGATCGGCGATGCCCACCTGCGCCAGCTGGCCCAGGCCATGGTGCAGGACCACATGGATGCGCTGGCCGCCCGCGACGTGCCCCGGCTGGCCCGGGCGCTGCAGGTGCCGCCCGCGCAGATCACGCAGGCGCTGGACTGCATACGTCGGCTGAACCCCAGGCCGGGCTGGAACTTCGGCTCCTCCCACGTGGACTACATCGTTCCCGACGTGATCGTGCGCCGGGGCCAGAACGGCTGGAACGTGCACCTCAACCCCGCGGTCGTGCCGCGCGTGCGCCTGAACCGCGTCTACGAGCAGCTGTTTCAGCGCCACCGCCGCAGCGGCCAGAACCAACTGGCCGACCACCTGCAGGATGCGCGCTGGACGGTGCGCAACGTGGAGCAGCGCTTTTCCACCATCCTCGACGTGGCGCAGGCCATCGTGCGCAAGCAGCAGCTGTTCCTGGAGTTCGGTGCCATGGCCATGAAGCCGCTGGTGCTGCGCGAGATTGCCGAGGAAGTGGGCGTGCACGAGTCCACCGTCTCGCGCGTGACCAACAACAAATACATGGCCACGCCCACGGGCGTGTTCGAGCTCAAGCATTTCTTCTCGCGCCCCATGCTCAGCGCCAGCGGCAATGCCTGCTCGGCCACGGCCATCCGCGAGTTGATCGGCGACATCATCGCGGCCGAGTCCGATGCCCGGCCGCTGTCGGATGTTGAAATCGCACGCCAGCTCGGTGCCCAGGGCCTGGTCGTGGCGCGCCGCACCGTCACCAAGTACCGCCAGCTGCTGCGCATAGAACCGGCCGACCGGCGCAGGCGCCACGCCTGAAACCTGGCTTGGTGGCAAGCGGCGTGCCCGTCCAAAAGCCTGTCCGGCCCGTCCTGCCAAGCCCCACCGCCGTGCAGCGGCTTGTCGCTCCCGCACGGCATGCCTTGTCCGACAGTTGCAGGCCGCCGCCCGGCCTAAGGTGAAAGCTCATGGACTGAAGGAGCCCGCCATGGACAACTCACCCCGCCGAATGCATGCCCCCCTCGAACGCCAGCGCAGCGAGAACAACCACATCCGTGACGGACGCTGGCCCTTGCGCATAGGCGCACTCACCGCCGCCGTCGCACTGATCCTGGTGCTGATGTTCAACTTCATGGCCCCCAAGGGCCGGCTGGATGCGCCCAGCGCCACTGGAGCGACTGGAACGCCTTCGCCCTCACCGTCTCCCGCGACACAGCCCGCGTCGCCGCCCGCGCCTTCCGCCGCGCCGCAGCAGGCTGATCCGGCCACGGCCCCTGCTCCCACCTCCACGCCTGCGCGCTGAGAGGGCATGCACCCCCCCATCACCACACACCCCCAAAAGGACACGCACCATGAACCACCCCCTGCCCCACGCACCCAATATTCCCCAGGTGCCGACCACGCCCAACGACCCCGTGGCCCCCGATGATCCCAACCGCCAGCCCGGCCGCCCGCGCGGGCCCGAGCCCATAGACCCGCCCACCACGGCGCCGCCCATCGAGCTGCCACCGTCCCCGGAGCAGGAACAGACGCGCAAGGGAGAGTGACATGCCACAAGGTGACAAATCGGCCTATACCGATAAGCAAAAGCGCCAGGCTCGGCATATCGAAGACAGCTACGAGTCGCGCGGCGTAGGCCACGAAGAAGCTGAAAAGCGCGCCTGGGCCACCGTGAACAGGCAAAGCGGCGGCGGCAAGCTGTCGGGCTCGGGCCGGGGCAGGCAGGCGGGCCAGTCCAAGTCAAAATAACCGCGACTGCGGCCAGGCCCGAGACCCGAGACCCGCAATTGCCGTGGGAGAAAGTGTGAACTCAGAAGACAGTTTTCGATTCCTGCCGCAGCGCGGCGAAATGCCGGCACGCGTGCGTTCCCACGACTGGGCGGCCACGCCCCTGGGAGCGCCGGACGGCTGGCCGCAGACCCTGCGCAACGCCGTGAGCCTGGCGCTGGGCTCGCGCTTTCCCATCACCATCTGGTGGGGCGAAGACTTCCGCCTGATCTACAACGATGGCTATATCCCCTTCCTGGGAACCAGCAAGCACCCCCAGGCGCTGGGCCAGGCCGGCGCGCACTGCTGGAGCGAGATCTGGAGCGATATCGGCCCCATGCTGGAAGGCGTGATGCGTACCGGCGAGGCCACTTGGTCCACCGACGCCCGCTACTTCTTCGACCGCGACCTGCCGCAGGAAGAGGTCTTCGTGACCTTCACCTACGGCCCCATCCTGGCCGATGACGGCGTCACCGTGCAGGGCGTGTTCTGCCCCTGCACCGAGACCACGGAAAAAATCGTCAGCCGCAGGCGCCTGGAGACGCTGCACCGCCTGGGCATACGCACGCTGGACATGCACAACGCCAGGGACGCCGCCCAGAAAGTCTGCGCCGTGCTGGACGAGAACCCCTATGACGTGCCCTTCGCCATCATCTACGAATGCGTGGACACCCCTGCCGCGGGCAGCGCAGGCGCCAGCGGCCCGGCCTTCAGGCTTCTCTGCGCCACGGGCATGGATCTGGACATGGAGCTGGCGGCCGACCCCTCGCGCTGGCCGCTGGACCGGGCCGTGCAATCCGATCCATCGGACCGAGCGGACCTAACGGTCCAGGCGCATCAGGCGGATCAGGCGGCCCAGCCGGGCCAGCCCGCCAATGTGGAACTGGCGCCCCTGGGCCTGTCCCTGCCCGGCGGCCCCTGGCCCGAGGCCTCGCGTCTGGCGCGCATCGTGCCTGTGCGCTGGTCGGGCGACGGCCAGGTATCGGGCGTGATGGTGCTGGGCGTCAGCCCGCGCCGCCCGCTGGATGTGGACTATTGCGCCTTCCTCGACATGGTGGCAAGCCACACCGGCAGCGTGGTCGCGCACGCCCAGGCCTACGAGCAGGAAGCGCGGCGCGCCAAGGCCCTGGCCGAGGTGGACCACGCCAAGACCGTGTTCTTCTCCAACGTCAGCCACGAGCTGCGCACCCCGCTGACCCTGATCCTGGGCCCGCTGGAAGATGCCCTGCGCGAGCACGGCGGCCAGGTGCCGGCCGGGCAGACGCAGATGATCCACCGCAACGCGCTGCGCCTGCAAAAACTGGTCAATGCCCTGCTGGACTTCTCGCGCATCGAGGCCGGGCGCATGCAGGCCAGCTACGAGCCCACGGACCTGGCCCGCACCACGGCCGAGCTGGCCAGCATGTTCCGCTCGGCCGTGGAGCAAGCCGGCCTGCGGCTGCGCGTGGATTGCCCGCCGCTGGACGGACCGGTCCATGTGGATCGCGACATGTACGAAAAAATCGTGCTCAACCTGCTGTCCAACGCCTTCAAGTTCACGCTGCAAGGCGAAATCGCAGTGGCGCTGCGCGATGTGCATGATGCGCACGGCGCGGGGGGGGCCTGTGGTGCGGTGGAGCTATCCGTCACCGACACCGGATCGGGCATTGCGGCCCAGCACCTGCCCCATCTCTTCCAGCGTTTTCACCGCATTCCCGGCAAGCCGGCCCGCACGCACGAGGGCACGGGCATCGGCCTGGCCATGGTGCAGGAGCTGGCGCGGCTGCATGGCGGCACCGTCACGGTCAGCAGCACGGAGGGCGAAGGCAGCCGCTTCACCGTGCGCCTGCCCAGGGGGCATGCGCATCTTCCGGCCGAGCACCGGCCCGCGCGCCCGCCTGCATCGCACCCGCAGGTGGATGAGGCCCTGCGCTGGCTGCCCGGCGAGCCCGCCCCGGCTGCCAGCCACGAAGCCAGGCCCATGCAGCGGGACATGCGCGGTACGCAGCCTCCACGCGCCCGCATCGTCTGCGCCGATGACAACGCCGACATGCGCAGCTACATCGGCCAGTTGCTGGAGCCGCTGTATGAAGTGGAGATCGTGGGCGATGGCCGCGCCGCGCTGGCCAGCATCCACCGCCAGCGGCCCGACCTGGTGCTGGCCGACGTGATGATGCCCGTGCTCGACGGCTTCGAGCTGCTGCATGCGCTGCGCAGTGACGAGACCACGCGCGCCATTCCCGTCATCATGCTGTCCGCGCGGGCCGGCCAGGAGGCCCAGGTCGAAGGCCTGCGCGCGGGCGCGGACGACTACCTGGTCAAGCCCTTTTCGGCGCGCGAGCTGCTGGCGCGCATCGCATCGCTGCTGCAGCTGGTGCGTGTGCGCGAACAGGTCCACGCCGCCGTGCAGGCCAACGAGAAAAAGCTGCGCGCCATCATCGACCAGATGCCTGCGGGCGTGGGCGTCTCCGACATGAGCGGCACCATGGTATTGAGCAATGCGCTCATGGACCGCTTCATGCCGCGCGCCATTCCTTCCACCCTGGCGGACCGCATGCCGCGCTGGAAGGGATGGGATGACAAGGGCCAGCCCATTGCCCCCGAGAACTGGCCCGGCAAGCGCGCGCTGCGCGGCGAAGTGGTCATGCCGGGTCTGGAGATGCTGCACACCGACGACGATGGCCGCGAATGGTGGATGCGCGTCAGCTGCGCGCCCCTGCGCGATGACGACGGCCAGCTCATAGGCACCTGCTCCGTCATCCAGGACATCACCGAACTCAAACAGGCCGAGCACCACCTCAAGGAAGCCGACCGACGCAAGGACGAATTCCTGGCCACGCTGGCGCATGAGCTGCGCAATCCGCTGGCGCCCATCAGCCACGGCCTGCAAATCCTCAAGCGCACCGCCAGCGGCGACGACAGCGCGCGCCACAGCCACGAGATGCTGGAGCGCCAGGTCAACCACATGATCCGCATGGTGGACGACTTGCTGGAGGTCTCGCGCATCACCACGGGCAAGGTCCAGTTGCGCAAGGAACTGGTGGACCTGAACGATGTGCTGCAAGGCGTGGTGGCGGCCAGCGGCGCGGTCATGGAGGCAGGCAGCCACCAGTTGCGCCTGGAACTGCCCGCCGCGCCCGTATCGCTGCTGGCCGACCCGATGCGGCTGGCGCAGATGGTCTCCAACCTGCTCAACAATGCCGCCAAGTACTCGCACTCCGGCGGCCACATCGTTCTGGCCGCCTGGACCGATGGCGCGCAGGCCGTGGTCTCGGTACGCGACAACGGCATCGGCATCCCGCCCGCCCTGCTGGGCAAGGTGTTCGATCTGTTCATGCAGGTGGACCGCAACGGCCGCCGTGGGCAGGGCGGCCTGGGCATCGGGCTGACCCTGGTGCGCAGCCTGGTCGAGATGCACGGCGGCAGCGTGCAGGCGCTCAGCGAAGGCAAGGGCCAGGGCAGCGAATTCAGGCTGCACCTGCCCCTGCCCACCCAGGCTCAACCCCTGGCGGGACAGGCACCGAATGCCCAGCCCGAGGATGCAACGGCCTTCGGCCGCATCCTGGTAGTCGATGACAACATCGACGCCGCCGACACCCTGGCCATGCTGCTCAGGCTGCTGGGCGCCGAAGTCGAGATTGCCCGCGACGGCCCCGGCGCCCTGGCCATGCACGCGGCGTTCAGGCCCGAAGTGGTGCTGCTGGACATCGGCCTGCCCGGCATGGACGGCCTGGAGGTCGCCCGCCGCATCCGTGCCGAGCACGGCCGCGACCAGGTCGTGCTGATCGCGCTCACGGGCTGGGGCCAGGAGGAGGACCTGAGACGATCGCGGGAAGCCGGCATGGACCACCACCTCGTCAAACCCGTGAGCTTCGACACCCTCGAGCGTCTGCTGGCGGGCCTGCGCCCCCTGCCGTGAGGACTGCTTTTTTCGCGCGAGAATTCGGGCTGCCCGATTCCAGCTGCCCCAGACGCCACCGAGACCGATGACCGCCCTGCCCGCTTCCTCCGCCCCCAACCTTCCTCCCATCAACGCCGAGCGCCTGTGGCGCCGCGTGGAGACCCTGTCCACCTTCACCCTGCCCGACGTGCCGTGGACCCGCCGCGCCTTCTCCCCTGAATTCGACCAGGCCCGCGCCTGGCTGCGCGGGCAGTTCGAGGCTGCGGGCATGCAGGTCCATCTGGATGAAGGCGGCAACCTGGTGGGCCGCCTGCCGGCTGCCCCAGGCCCGGTGCAACGTGCCCCCATCTCCACCGGATCGCACTGCGACACCGTGATGATGGGCGGGCGCTTCGACGGCATCATCGGCGTGCTGGCCGGCATCGAGGTCGCGCACTGCCTGCACGAAAACGGCATCGCCCTGCAGCACCCGTTCGAGGTGATCGACTTCCTGTCCGAAGAACCCAGCGACTACGGCATCTCCTGCATAGGCAGCCGCGCGCTGTCGGGCAAGCTGGACGCCGCCATGCTGGCCGCCCGCAACCCCGAGGGCGAAACCCTGGCCGAAGGCATGCGCCGCATCGGCGCGCGGCCCGAGGCGCTGGACCGCCCGCTGCGCAGCGCCGGCGGCACGGCCGCCTTTGTGGAACTGCACATAGAGCAGGGCCCGGTGCTGGAGCAGCGCGGCCTGCCCATCGGCGTGGTGACGAACATCGTGGGCATACGCCGCGTGAGCTTCACCGTGCGCGGCCAGGCCGACCACGCAGGCACCACGCCCATGGACATACGCCAGGACGCGCTGGTGGGCGCGGCGCGCATCATCGATGCAGCCAACCGCAAGGCCGCCGCGCTCAGCGGCCAACCTCACTATGTGGTGGCCACCGTGGGCCGGCTATCGCTCACGCCCAATGCCTCCAATGCCGTGCCCGGCCTGGTCGAGATGATGATGGAAGTGCGCAGCGACCACGCCGGCGTGCTGGAGCGCTTCCCCGAGGAACTGCTGGCCGAAGTCCTGCCCGGCCTGGCCGCCTTGCGCGTGCGTGCCGAGATGGCCGACGTGAGCCGCTCCCAGCCCACGGACTGCTCCGCGCCCGTCATGCAGGGCGTGGAGCAGGCCTGCGCAAACCTGGGCTACGCCCACATGCGCATGCCCAGTGGCGCCGGCCATGACGCCGTCTACATGGCGCCCACCGGCCCCATGGGCATGATCTTCATCCCCTGCCTCCACGGCCGCAGCCACGCGCCCGAGGAATGGATAGAACCCGCCCAGCTGCTGGACGGCACCCGGGTGCTGTACGAGACGGTGCGCGTGCTGGACAGGCAGTTGGCGCAGGCCTGAGCGCCTGGCCTGCGGCCAGGCACCAAGGCGGCATAAAATAGCCCGCTTCCCTCTGGAGCAGGCACAAGCTGCTCCTTGGTGGAAGCCCCTGTGGCACAGATTGCGGAAATCCGCCCAAATAGCGGGTTTCCCAATGCAAGATGGCGGAACCACCCTCCCCGATCATCGACAACCCACCGCATGGGCGGCCCGGCACTGCCGGTCCGCTGCGAGAGGGTTGCACCGCCCCATCAGACCCTGGAGTTTCTTCTTTCATGTTCCGCCAACTGATCACCTGCACCGCCGTGGCCGCCGCCATGGGCCTGAGCTTTTCCGCAGCCGCCCAAGGTGCGGCTGCCGACTATCCGAACAAGCCCGTGCGCATGATCGTGCCCTTCCCGCCCGGCGGCGGCACCGACATCCTCGCGCGCGTGGTGTCCAACAAGCTCACCGAAGTCAGCAAGTGGACCGTGGTGCCCGACAACCGCGCGGGCGCAGGCGGCACCATCGGCATCACCGAGGCCGCCAAGGCAGCGCCCACGGGCTACGACATGGTCATGGGCCAGAAGGACAACGTGGTCCTGGGCCCCTACCTCTACAAGAACCTGCCCTGGAACCCGGTCAAGGACCTGGTGCCCGTGGCCCACGTGGCCTACACGCCCATCGTGATCGCCACCAGCGTGAACTCGCCCTACAAGACCCTGGCCGACATCGTGGCCGCTGCCAAGCAGCACCCGGGCAAGGTGACCTACGGCTCGCCGGGCAATGGCACCAGCATCCACATCTCGGGCGTGCTGCTGGAGAAGGCGGCGGGCATCCAACTGGTGCACGTGCCCTACAAGGGCTCCAACCCGGCCCTGATGGACGCGCTGGCCGGCAACGTGGACCTGCTGGTGTCCTCCGTGCCCTCGGCCATCGGCCAGATCAAGGCCGGCAAGCTGCGCGCCATCGCCGTGACCTCGGCCAAGCGCTCGTCCTCGCTGCCCGACACGCCCACGCTGGCCGAATCGGGCCTCAAGGGCTTTGACGTGAGCACCTGGTACGGCCTGTTCATGCCCAAGGGCACGCCCACGGCCGTCGTGACCAAGGTCAACGCCGAAGTGAACAAGCTGCTGGCCATGCCCGAAGTGCGCGACGCCATCCAGACCCAGGGCGCCGAGCCCCAGTCCATGAGCGTGGCCGACTTCGACAAGATGTTCCAGGCCGACTTCAAGCAGTCCAAGCAGATCGTCGAGTCCTCGGGCGCCAAGATCGAGTGACATGCCTGCGGTGCCAGGGCTGCATGCCCGGCACCGCCTGCAATGGCCAACGCCGCATTTCATTGATGCAGATCAGCCTGATCTGCATCAAGGAGCTATGTGACAGTCCCGTGAATACTTCTCTGGAAATCACCGAATTCCTGGAGAACGTCATGGCATTGCTGGTCTGGGTCCCCGAGCTGGACACCGGGATTGCAGAAATCGACCGGCAGCACCGCCGCATCGTCGATTACATCAACAAGCTCTACGAGCTGCGCTCCTCGCCCGACCGCGAGGCCCTGGGCGATGTCATCGGCGAGATGATCGACTACACCGTCTCGCACTTCGTGTTCGAGGAAAGCCTGATCGAGAGCGCCGGCTACATGTTCGCCGGCCCGCACAAGAAGGTGCACGAGCTGTTCACGCGCCGCGTGATCGAGATGCAGACCCGCTTCGATGCGGGCGAGGACGTGGCCGCCGAGCTGCACGGCATGCTCTCGCGCTGGCTGTTCAACCACATCCGCAACGAAGACACCGGCTACGTGGACTCGGCCAAGGCCTATCTGCGCATGGCGCGCGAGTCCAGTCCTGCCGCCGAGAAGGAAAGGCTCAAGAACGAAGTGCTGCAGGAGCTGGAACTGCAGCGCAAGAAAAAGGGCTGGCTGGCACGGCTGCTCAATCGCTGAGCGCCCTCTCCCCCTGCAGCGCACCAACAAAAACGGCTCCCGAGGGAGCCGTTGACGTTTCACCCGGCGAAGGGCCGAGCGGCCCGGTGATTACTCGCGCACCACCAGCACCGGCACGCGCACGGCGCCCAGCACGCGCTGGGTCACGCTGCCCAGCATCAGCTTTTCCAGGCCACGGCGGCCTTGCGAGCCCATGATGATCAGGTCGGCGCCCGTGCTCTCGAGCACGCGCACGATGCCTTCGTGCACCGCATGGCCCTCGCCCACCACGGTGGTGGCGGTGATGCCGGCCTCGTCGGTGATCTTCTTGACGGCGTCCAGCGTGGTATTGGCCTCGGCCGTGGCCGCGCTCAGGTACTGCGACTGGCCGTAGGCGAAGTCGGCGCCCACGCCCGTGAACGGATAGGGGTCCACCACGTAGACCGCCGTCAGCGTGCTGCCAAAGGCCTTGGCCAGCTCCACGCCCTTGTGTACCGCCAGCATCGAGCTGTTGGAGCCGTCCACGGGAACCAGGATGTGCTTGAACATGCGTTTTCTCCTTTGTGCTTGGCCGCCGTCAACAATCGGGGGCGGCCGGGTCGATGAACCAAAGTGTGCGCCCATCATGCGCCAGCGTCTTGAGCTGCATCAATCCTTGCGGCGACGCGTCAGCTCCGAGCCCTGGAAACCCTGGCGGCGATAGGTCAGCACCAGGGTATCGCGCACGCCGCCCGGCTGCTCGGGCTGGATGGGCGTGGTCTCGTGGATCATGCGGGCATCGTCCAGCAGCATCACCGACCAGGGCTCGGTCAGCGTGAAGCGCTGGCCGCTGGGGCCCGTGGCCTCGAAGATGCGTGTCTCGCCGCCCTTCACGCCCTCGCGCCCGACCAGGATCACGGCCACCAGGTCCACGCCGTCGCGGTGCGCGCCTTCGGGCGTGGGCCGGCCAATGCCGTCCGTGGTGTCGATGCGGAACTGGTGGGACTCGATGAACCAGCGCTCGTGCTGCACATCATCGCCCTGGGCGCAGAACACCTGGTCGGACAGGCCGGCCAGCGCCAGCAGCAGCCGGCTCCAGGTGGCGCTTTGCGCCGTGGCGTCGCGCATGGGATCGAACATGCGCAGCATGCCGCCATGCAGGGCGTTGTATTCCACCGGCTGCCAGTGCGCGCGGTGCTCCACCTGCTGCAGCCCGTCCTGCCCGGCGATGAAGCAGGAATGGCGGCGGCGCCGGTAGCGCCCGCCGTCCTTCAGGAAGGCATCGGGCGGCAGCTGGGCCCAGTCGGCATCGAGCGCATGCAGCTCGGTCAATGACACGCCTGCCCAGGCCGCGAATTCATCGGGGCGCAGCACCGCATAGCCTGCGTCGCGCAGCGACTGCGCTGCATTCTGGGGGGCGATATAGGGAGGGGGAAACGTGATGTGCGCCATAACCCGACAAGCTTACTCCTCGCCCGCACCCGTCCGGGCGAGGCGGGCTGCAAATTTGCGCAATGCTGTGGCGACAGACGCGCATCAATGCGGGCGCAGCCTCGGCGGCGCCCGGCGCCTCACACCGGCTCTCACACCAGCGGCAGCCCCACATAGTTCTCCGCCAGCGAGGTCGAGCCTGCACGGGAGTTGACGATGTAGTCCAGTTCCGCCTCCTGCACCTTGGTGTCGAAGCCGCCCGCGTCGGGAAAGCGGTGCATGAGCGAGGTCATCCACCACGAAAAACGCTCGGCCTTCCAGACGCGGCGCAGGCATTGCTCGGAGTAGCCGTCGATGCCTTCGGGCGCCTTGTCGCGGTAGTACTGCGCGAAGGCGCTGGACAGGTAGCCCACGTCCGAGGCGGCCAGGTTCAGTCCCTTGGCGCCCGTGGGCGGCACGATGTGGGCCGCGTCGCCGGCAAGGAACAGGCGGCCGAAGCGCATGGGCTCGGTCACGAAGCTGCGCAGCGGGGCAATGCTCTTTTCCAGCGAGGGGCCGGTCACCAGGCGCTCGCGGGCCTCGGGGTCCAGGCGCAGGCGCAGTTCGTTCCAGAAGGCTTCGTCGCTCCAGTCCTCGACCTTTTCGGTCAGCGGCACCTGCAGGTAGTAGCGGCTGCGCGTGGCGCTGCGCTGGCTGCACAGTGCGAAGCCGCGCTCGGTCTGGGCGTAGATCAGTTCGTGCGAGACGGGCGGCGTGTCCGACAGCAGGCCCAGCCAGCCGAAGGGGTAGACCTTCTCGAAGGTGCGCACCTTGTCCTGGGGCACGCTGGCGCGGCAGATGCCGTGAAAGCCGTCGCAGCCGGCGATGAAGTCGCATTGCAGCTCATGGACCTGGCCGTCCTTTTCGTAGCGCACGACGGGGCTGTCGCCATCGAAGCCCACGGGCTGCACGTTGCTGGCCTCGTAGACCGTGGTCAGGCCCTCGGCGGCGCGCACTTCCATCAGATCGCGCGTGACCTCGGTCTGGCCGTAGACCATGACGCGCTTGCCGCCGGTCAGGCCATGCAGGTCGATGCGGTGGCGCTGGCCGCCGAACAGCAGCTCGATGCCGTCGTGCGGCAGGCCTTCTGCGCGCATGCGGGCGTCGGCACCGGCCTGCTCCAGCAGGTCCACCGTGACCTGTTCGAGCACGCCGGCACGGATGCGGCCCAGCACGTAGTCGGCGCTGCGCTGCTCGATGATGACGTTGTCTATGCCCGCGCGGTACAGCAGCTGGCCGAGAAGCAGGCCGGCAGGGCCTGCACCGATGATGGCGACTTGGGTGCGCATTGATTTGTCTCCGTTGCGTTGTTCGATGTCATGGCCGGTTCATGCCATGGCCTGCGCCCAAGATTAGTTTTGAGGCAGCGCAAAGACGAGGGGCTGCAGCACGCGTTGCGCGGTGATCGCGCAATCTGCGCGACAATCGCGCACTACCTGCATGCCCGCCCTCCCCGCCCATGAACCAGCCCTTTCCCATCGACCCGGATGACTTCATCGCCGGACTGGCCAAGGGCCTGGCCGTGCTGGAGAGCTTCGACACCGAGCGCCAGCGCCTGAACGCCACCATGGCGGCCGAGCGCTCTGGCATCACGCGCACGGCCGCGCGCCGCCATCTGCTGACCTTGACGCACCTGGGCTACCTGGAGACGGACGGCAGCCATTTCTGGCTGGCGCCCAAGGTGCTGCGGCTGTCGGGCAGCTACCTGGCCTCGGCGCGGCTGCCGCGCATCGTCCAGCCCGTGCTCTACCGGCTGGCGGCGCAGACCCAGCTGTCGTTTTCCTGCGTGGTGCGCGATGGCCACGAGGTGGTCATCGTCGCGCGCAGCGCCCTGCACGAGCGCGGCCAGCGCCTCATGGCCCACGGCCTGCACCTGGGCAGCCGCCTGCCCGCCCATGCCACCTCCACGGGCCGCGTGCTGCTGGCCGCCCTGCCTGCGGCCGAGCTCAGGCAATGGCTGGCATCGCACGATCTGCGGCGCCTGACCGCCCACACGGTCACCGACAGCGCAGCGCTGGAAGGCGTGCTGGACGAAGTGCGCCGACAGGACTTCTGCCTGGCCCTGGAAGAGCATGAGCTGGCCGTGCAGGCCCTGGCCGTGCCGCTGCGCAACATGGAGGGCCGCACGGTGGCCGCGCTCAACATCGTGACCTCGCCCCAGCGCATGGCGCCCGCCGACATGGCGGCCGAGCTGCTGCCGCTGCTGCAGGAGGCGGCGCGGGAGCTGCGGCCGCTGCTCTGAGGCCTGCTGACCTGCGGCCTGCCTCCGTCGCTGCAGCCGCTCAGAGCGGCGCGCACACCTGCTGGCTCAGTTCGCGCAGGGCCAGCGAGGTCTTGCGGATCAGCGGCGTGGCCTTTTTCTTGGCCGACTGCGCCAGGCACAGCGTGCTCACCACATGGGGCGACTCGATGGGAATGCCCACCAGCTCGGCATCGGTCAGGTGGCTGCGCATGGCGCTGTCGGTCAGCGCGGCGTAGCCGTAGCCGCCGCGCACCAGGTCCAGGATGGCCGGCACGCTGGACACTTCCCAGACCACGTTGAGCTTGACCTGGGACAGGGTGGCCTGCGCTTCCATCAGCTTGCGGAAGATCTGGCCGTGCTGCGGCATGATCAACGGGAACTGCGACAGCTCGTCAAAGCGCACGCCGCTGCGCCCGCCCAGGG
Source organism: Delftia sp. GW456-R20 (assembly GCF_001622915.1). NCBI lineage: Bacteria > Pseudomonadati > Pseudomonadota > Betaproteobacteria > Burkholderiales > Comamonadaceae > Delftia > Delftia sp. GW456-R20. The sequence continues at coordinate 365,113 of NZ_LWCN01000003.1, forward strand.
TGCGCGCCGGGCCGATCAGGCACAGGCGCTCTTCCAGCACGGGCGTGACCTCGATGTGCGGATGCGGCTCGGGCGTGTAGACCAGGCCCAGGTCCATGCGGCCCGAGGTCAGCCATTCGGCGATGTTCATGGAAAAGCCCTCGACCACGGCCAGGCGGGCCTTGGGCATGTCCTTGCTGAACAGGTCGATCAGCGGCAGCGTCAGGCGCCGCGCCAGGCTGGGCGGCAGGCCCACCACGATGCGGCCCACGGGCTCGTCGCGCTGGCTGCCCAGATCCTCCTTGGCCAGCGCCACACGCTGCATGATGGCGTGGCCGTGCTCCAGCAGGCGGCGGCCCGCGTCGGTCAGCGTCACGCCGCGGCCGGTGCGGATCAGCAGGGTTTCGCGCAGCTCGGTCTCCAGCGCCCGCACCTGGCGGCTCAGTGCGGGCTGGGCCGTCTCCAGCAGCACGGCCGCCTTGCTGAAGCTGCCGGTCTCGGCCACATGCACAAAGGTCTCTATCTGCTGCAAATTCATGTTCTATCGTCTCCTCACTTATGCCATTTTGCTATAGCTGCTAGCGGCAGCCATGGCTAGGTGCTTTGCAGCGAACTGACACAATGCGGCGACTGGATGATCCAGCCGCTCCCGCAAGAGAGCGTAGAAAACAAGAGCGGCCCGTGCATTCCCGGCATAGGGCCAAGCCACCCAGCAAGCCCAACAGCGACTCGGAGACAAACCATGAAAGACAGCGCCTTCAGCATCAATCGCCGCCAGGCGGGCCTCGCCCTTGGCGCCCTGGCCCTGGGCGCGCTGGCGCCCGCGCGTGCCCAGTCGGGTGCCGCCGCCAACTGGCCCACCAAGCAGGTGCGCATCATCAATCCGTTCCCCGTGGGCGGCGGGCCGGACGGCACCTCGCGCCTGGTGGCCGACAAGCTGGCGCGCCTGTGGAACCAGCCCGTCATCGTGGAAAACCGCCCCGGCGGCAACGGCTTCATCGCCATCGAGGCCTTCAAGCGCGGCGCCACCGACGGCACGGACATCATCCAGCTGGACAACGTCCACCTGGCCGCCTATCCCCACCTGTTCAAAAAGCTGCCCTACAACATCGACAAGGACTTCGAGGTCGTCCTGCCGCTGTTTCGCACCTTCTTCTTCGTCTGCGTGCCCGTCAACAGCCCCTACAAGACCGTGGCCGACCTGATTGCCGACGCCAAGGCGCGCCCCGGCAAGCTGAACTACGGCTCGTGGTCCGTGGGCAACCCGGTGCACCTTGGCTCGGCCCTGCTGGAGTCGCTGACGGGCACCAAGATGGAACACGTCATCTACAAGGAAACCAGCCAGCTGTACACAAGCGTGGCCACGGGCGAGCTGGCCTTTGCGCTGGGCTCCTCGGGCACGGCCGGCCCGCTGATGCGTTCGGGCAAGCTGCGCTTCCTGGCCGTGCTGGCACCCCACCGCCTCAAGGGCTATGAAGACGTGCCCACCGTGGCCGAATCGGGCGGCCCGGCCGATGCCGTGGTCACCGGCTGGAATGCCTTTGCCGTCTCCAAGTCCACGCCACCGGCCGTGGTCGAGAAGATCCGCCAGGACACCATGAAAGTCCTGCGCGAGCCTGACATCCAGCCCAAGTTCCAGACCTTTGGCTACGAGAACTACTTCCCCACGCCCGAGGAGTTCAAGGCCTTCATCGTCGAAGAGAACAAGCGCTTTGGCGACGTGATCCGCCGCGCCAAGATCGAGCTGTAAGCCACAGGCCACAGCAGGCCGCAGACGCAAAAAAGCCGCCGTGCCGCAAGGCCGGCGGCTTCTTTCATGCCGTCTTCAGCGCGACAGCCCGCGCGCCGCAATCGGCCACAGCGCGTGCACCACGCCGTCCTGCAGCACCACAAGCTCGTCGTGCAGGTTGAATGTCGGGTCCACGTGGGAGGGCAGCAGCTGCAGAACGCTGCCCAGGGCGGGCGCCTGGGCGCCCGGCTCCACGCGCACCACGCTGTGCTCGTCGTTGATGGCGACGCAGCGCAGGCCCGGCGTGCTGTACACGGCAGGCGGCCCACATTCGGCCGAGGTGGACTTCAGGCCCACGTCCAGGATGACGCGGTCCGGCGCGGGCGTGCTCATCACCGTGGACAGCAGGTACAGGCTGCTGCGAAAGGCCAGCGTCCCGTCCCACTCGTTGGCGCCGTAGTCGCCATCCATGAAGGCATAGGAGCCCGGCTGCAGCTCGGTGTAGACGCCGCTGGCCGCGTCGAACTCCACGCTGCCCGTGCCGCCGCCCGTGATGGTGTGGCAGGCCATGCCGTTGTCGCGCAGCAGTTGCGCGCATGCCGCCGCCTGGCGCGCCGCCTCCCGGCAGACCTGCGCACGCTCTTCGCGGCTGCGCCGGTGCTGCACCGCGCCGTGGTAGGCCTGCAGGCCCGCGAAATTCACGCCCGGCAGGTCATGCGCCTGCCGCGCCAGGGCCAGCACGGCCTCGGGGCCCGTGACGCCGCAGCGGCCCTGGCCCACGTCCACCTCGACCAGCACGTCGATCTCCACGCCCGCCTGCGACATGGCCTCGGACAACTGCACCAGGTTGGCCGCGTTGTCCACGCACACGGCCATGCGCGCACTGCGCGCCAGCCGGGCCAGCAGCGCGTGCTTGGCGGGTCCCACGACCTCGTTGCTGATCAGGATGTCGCGCACGCCGGCCGCCACAAAGGGCACGGCCTCGCTCACCTTCTGGCAGCAGATGCCGCGCGCGCCCAGCGCCAGCTGGCGCAGCGCGATCTGCGGGCACTTGTGCGCCTTGGCATGCGGGCGCAGCGCCACGCCGTGGCGGTCGGCCCAGTCCTGCATGGTGCGCAGGTTGGCGTCGAAGACGGTCAGGTCCAGCGCCAGGCTGGGTGTATCGACCCGGTCGAGCGGATCGCCGGGCCGTGCGGCAGGCTCCATTGCCAGGCCGCTGGAGTCATCGTGCAGGGGCATGGGGCTGTGCCTCATTCCTGCGGGGGCGCGTATTGGGCGATGACCTCGGCCTCGGTCATGGTCGGTGTCTGGTTGGCGAAGTCGTAGTAGCCGGGCTTCCTGTCGATGTAGATCTGCGTGGCCAGTTCGAAGTCCTGCGACTCGAAGGCGCCGGCCGGCACAAAGTACTCGCCCGTGGCGTGCAGCCGGTAGTACAGGTGCGTGCCGCATTGCCTGCAGAAGGCGCGCTCGGCCCATTCGGAGGATGCATAGGTGCCGATGTGCTCGCCGCCCTCGAACTTCACATCGGGCCCGCAATGCACGGTCAGCATGGGGCCGCCGCCCCAGCGCCGGCAGTATCCACAGTGGCAGGCACCGATTTCCCGAGCCTGGGGAGAGACAAAGCTGACAGCGCCGCAAAGACAGTGACCGTTCATGGTGCGTAGACCTTTCCGTGGGTTGCAAGTAGCTGTGATTATTCACAGGTGCCGCGCATCATAGGCGATGGCGCAGCGCCTGCAAACCGCGGCGCCCTACACTGCGCGCCAGTCCTCTCAACCATCCATCCCCCTTGTCAGCCATGCCCCGCAATGACAACCGCCTCAAGGTCCTCTTCGTCTGCAGCCGCAACCAGTGGCGCAGTCCCACGGCCGAGCAGGTCTGGCGCAGGCACCCTGCCTTGCAGGTGCGCTCGGGCGGCACCAGTGCGGGCGCCCGCCACCGCGTGTCGGCCGACGATGTGGCCTGGGCCGACGTGATTCTCGTGATGGAGGAAAGGCACCAGTCCCGCCTCAAGGCCGATTTCGGCAGGCTGCTGGCGCAAAAGCGTCTGCATGTGCTCGATATCCCTGATGAGTACCGCTACATGGACCCCGAGCTGGTGGACATGCTGCAGACCGCCGTCAGCGCACTGCTGCAACTGGACTGAGCGCCGGACGCCACGGCGACGGCAACCATAGGCAAGCACGTAGGCAAAAACAGTCAATTGCATTCGGACGTACGCTATAGTAACGAACGGTATCAAAAGCACGGTCTGCCGTATGACAAATGGACGACTGGATACCCTCCAGGAGGACCCCCAACCGAGGCTGAAATGCACGATGCCATCACCAACCCCACGCAAGCTGCGGTGACCCCGGTGGCGCCAGCCCCCCTGGAAATACCCGATTACGAACTGCTGGAAACCTTGGGATCGGGTGGCTACGGCACCGTCTACCGCGCGCGCCACCGGCGCACGGGTGCATCGGTGGCCATCAAGGTCGTCAGGCTGCAGGAAGGCGGCCGCCAGGTGGAGCGCTTCCACCGCGAGACCATGCTGTGCGCGTCCCTGCACCATCCGCACATCGTCCAGTTGCTGGACAAGGGCGAGCAAGGCGACTGTGTCTACGGCGTCTTCGAGTATGTGCCCGGCGAGACCCTCAAAAGCCTGATCCGCCGCCAGGGCGTGCTGACTGCCGCCGAGGCCGGCCGCCTCATGGCCGAGGTGCTCGATGCGCTGGACTGCGCGCACGCGGCCGGCATCGTGCACCGCGACCTCAAGCCCGACAACGTGATGGTCACCTCCACGGGCGCCGTGCGGCACGCCATGGTTCTGGACTTCGGCATCGGCACCGTCATTCCGCAGTTTGCCGGCCCGCAGGTCTCGCAGCTCACCATGGGCGACGAGTGCCTGGGCACGCCGGCCTACAGCGCCCCCGAGCAGCTGCGCGGCGAGCCGCCCAGCGCCCGCACCGACCTGTATGCCTGGGGGCTGATGTTCCTCGAATGCCTGACGGGCACGCCCGCCGTGCAGGGCGCCTCGGTGGCCGAGATCGTGCACCGCCAGCTCAGCCCGCAGGAAGTGCAGCTGCCGCCGGCCATCTCCACCCACCCCATCGCCACCTTGCTGCGCAAGGCGCTCAAGAAGCGGCCCGCGGAGCGCAGCGACTCGGCGGCGGCCCTGCTCAGGGACCTCATGCGCGTGCGGCTGGACGATCTGGTGGGCCAACTGCCCGCAGCCGCCCAGGTGCAGCAGGCGGACCTGACACGCACCGTGGCCACCACACGCGTGTTCTCCGAAGTGCGCCAGCTCACCGTGCTGTGCTGCAGCGTCTCCCTGTGGCCGGGCAGCGACACCCACGGCATGGACAGCGCGGCACGTACCGCAGGCCAGCCCTCGCAGGGGCTGAACATCGAAGACATCGAACTGCTGCAGCGCGAGGAACTCACGCTGTTCTCCGACGTTGCCACCCGGCGCGGAGGCATGCTGGCGGGCACGCTGGGCGACCGCATGCTGGTGCTCTTCGGCTACCCGCACACCAGCGACACCGATGCCCGCCAGGCCGGCATGACGGCGCAGGAGCTGCTGACGCTCAGCCGCAGCCGCGCGGCCGCCATCGAGCAGGTCCACGGACTGCACCTCGGAATCCGCATGGGCCTGCACACCGGCATGGCCGTGGTGGTCGGCGGCGAAGCACCCTCGGGCCATGCCGTCAACGTGGCCATGCGGCTGGAGGCCATCGCCGATGCGGGCACCCTGCTGGCCAGCGAAAGCAGCCATCGCCTGCTGGCCCGCCATGCGCGCTTCGAGAAAGCCGGCAGCCTGCGCCTGCCCGGCCAGCCCACGGGCATGCAGACCTATCGCCTGGAGCTGGAGCAGCCGGCCGAGCCACTGCCAGGGCCTGTGTCCGATGCGGCCTTGCAGTGCATAGGCCGCGAACCCGAACTGCAGCGCCTGAACGACGCATGGGCGCGGGCCCGCGAAGCCGGGGGCAATGCGCTGTGGATTCGCGGCGAGCCGGGCATCGGCAAATCCTGCCTGGCCGACATGCTGCTCGTCCACGCCAGGACACAGGGCGCGAACACCGTGGTGCTGCAATGCCAGCCCGAGCACCGCAACACCGCGCTGACCCCTTTCCTGGGCCTGATACGGCAGCGGCTGGAGGCGGCCGATCCCCCGCAGGACCACCGCGAGCAGATGCGCGAAGCCCTGCGCGCCGCAGGCTGCGATGCCGAGGCCGCCCTGCCCATTCTGTGCGCCTGGCTCTCGCTGCCCCTGGGCGACTGCGAGCCCAGCCGCATCTCGGCCGTCATGCAAAGGGCGCTGCTGCTGCAGTCCACCGCGCAATGGCTGCTGCACATGTCCGAAGCCGAGCCCCTGCTGCTGGTCGTCGAGGACGTGCACTGGGCCGACCCCACCAGCATCGAACTGCTGGAGCAACTGGTAGCGCGCCTGCCCGGGCGGCGCGTGCTGCTGGTGCTCACGGCGCGGCCGCAATGGCAGCCGCCCGAAGGCCTGCAGGCCGAGTGCGTGGACGTGCGGCGCCTGGAAGACGCGCAGGCCACCGAGCTGGCCCGCCAGACGCTGGCGCCGCGCAGGCTCAGCCCCGCCGTGATCCGCCACGTGGTGGAGCGCACCGACGGCGTGCCGCTGTTCATCCAGGAAATGGCGCGCATGCTGCTGGATGCCCACCTGGTGGAGCAGGACGGCGTCTGGGACTTTCGCCATGCCGGGCTGCCGGCCGCCATTCCGCTGACCCTGCGCGACTCGCTGGTCAGCCGCTTTGACCGCATCGGCCCGCTCAAGCCGCTGCTGCAACTGGCTGCCACCATGGGCCGGCACTTCGACTTCGGCCTGCTGTGCGCCTGCGTGGAACGCCCGCAAGGCGAGGTCGAGCAGGAACTGGCGCAACTGGGCCAGGCCGGCCTGGTCATTGCCGATGAACGTGCGGGCGCCGGCGCCTTCATGTTCCGCCACGCGCTGATCCGCGACACGGCCTACGAATGCATGCTGGCATCGCAGCGCCGGCTGCTGCACCGCGACGTGGCCCTGGCCCTGATGCAGCACCAGCCCCAGCGCGTTGCCGCAGAACCCGCAGGCGTGGCCCAGCACTGGGCAGACGCGGGCGACCATGCCCAGGCCGTGGCGCTTGCGGTGCGGCAGTTGCGCATCACGCAGCTGCGCTCGCTCAACGATGAAACCATTGCCTACGCGCGCCACATCGACGACTGGCTGCACCAGCTCCAGGGCGTGGCCCAGCGCGAGGCGCGGCTGGACGTCAACAGCTACGTGACCCAGGCGCTGATGAACAAGCACGGCTGGGCCCATGCCCAGGTGGTGGAAAGCATCGCGCTGTCGCAGGAGCTGCTGGCCGGCCCCGGCGCCAATGCGGTGGCCGACTACAAGCAGGTGCAGCACCTGTGGATGCTGATCACCTACCACCACGTGGCCAGCAACCGCGAGGAAGTGCGCCAGCTCAGCCACCGCCTGCTGGAGCAGGCCGTGCGCCAGCAGGACACGGGCGTGCTGGTGGCCGCGCAGACCTACCTGGGCCTGGCCCACTACTCCGACGGCCGATTCGAGCAGGCCGAAGAAGCGCTGACCGACGCCATCACCCGCTACGACCCCGTGGCCCATGCCCACCATGCGGCCGAGTTCGGCTTCGACACGCGCGTCTGGGCCACCTGCGGGCGCGCCCTGGTGCGCTGGTTCGCCGGCTTCGACCAGGCCGCGCTGGCCGATGCGAACGACGCCGTGCGCCTGGCGCACGAGGTCTCGCACATCCCATCCCTGAGCATGGCCCTGCTCTACCAGGCCCTGGTCCACCAGGCGCGTGGCGACAAGGAAAGCGCCTTGGCCACCACGGGCGAGCTGCTGGACATCACGGCCCGCTACGGCCTGCCCGCGTTCTCGGGCTATGCGGACATCATCCGCTGCTGGGCGCTGGGTGACGGCGCAGGCAGCGCCAGCGCCGAGGGCATTGAACGCGCCAGCGGCACGGCGCAGCTGCTCTGGGACATGGGCTGCCGCTACTGCCAGACCTACTACCGCTCCTTCGTCGCCGAAATGCTGGCGGCCAGCGGGCGCTGGGCCGAGGCCCTGGACAAGATCGACGAGTGCCTGCGCCTGGCCGACGTGCTGGACGAACGGCTGCACAGCAGCGAGCTGCACCTGAAGAAAGCCCGCTTCCTGCTGGCCATGGGCGCAGACCACACAGCCGTGCAGGACAGCCTGGTCCAGGCGGCAGGGACTGCGCGCACCGCCGGCAAGTACCGCACCGAAACCGAGGCGCTGGCCCTGTCGCAGGCCCTGGCACCCGCCAGGCCGGACGTGGCCGCGCGCCTGAGTGAGCTGGCCGCGCTGCGGCCTGAACTGTCCGTGCACCTGTCCGGGCCCCTGCCCGGCCAGGCGCATTTTTCTTGAACCGAGGATGAAGTCACATGACCACCCAGCTGCAGAATACTGAACCGTTGCTCGCATTCCGCCTTGCCTACCTGCGGGCCATCGCCCGCTCCTGGCAGGATGACGCCTACCGCCGTGATCTGCTGGGGCAGCGCGACATCCAGCCCATGCTGCACCGCGACTTCAGCCTGCCGACCCAGTGGCCCCAGGTCGATGTGTCGCTGCGCCTGAGCGACGACCCTACCCAGCGCGCCGAATGGAAGCCCGTGCTCACGGCCGGCTGGATCGGCCCTGACGACGAATTCGTCATCGTCCTGCCCCAGGCGCCCCAGACCCATGCCTCCGAGGCCCTGGCCGCCTACTACCAGCTGTTCCCCAACTTCATGGGCGTCAGCACCTCGTTCGAGGAACCGAGCAACGGCACGCTCAGGGCCGCCCTGCCCACGGGCCTGGGCATCCCCGGCGGCGGCCCGGACTCGCTGCTGGCCTTTGGCGGCGTGGTGCTGCGCGCCATCGCCCTGGCCTGGCAGTCGCCCGAGTTCCACGCAGAGCTGACGCGTGACGATGGCAAGGACAAGGCCCCCGTGCTGAGCCAATGGCTGGGCTACAACAACCCGTTCAACTTCCAGGTGCGTTTCGAGACCGAGCAGGCCTTCACCTGGGATGCGGCACGCGGCGAATGGAACCTGCAGCGCGCAGACGGCACGGCCATCAAGAACGGCATCGTGCTGAACTACCCGGTGGCACCCGCCGAGCAGGACCTGTGGGCCATCGCCCTCACCTCCTACAACAACACCGGTGACGCCTACCCCTTCACCTGCTGATACGGCACCGGCGCAGCTGCAAGGGGCCACGGCCACCTTGCTGCTGACGCTGGCGGCACGTGCCCGGGCGGCAGGTCCGGCAGCTTCCTCGGAACTGCCGGACCTGCCGCCTTTTTCCGACCCCGAGGCGCGCCGCATTGCCGCCGCCCTGCCCCAGGCCAGCGAGGCCCATGCGGCCGACCCCGCCTTTGTACGCAGCGTGGTGCTGCGCTCGCAGCTGTTCGACCGGCTCACCACCGAATTTCTGACCGCCCATCCGTCCGGCCTGTGCATTGCGCTGGGTGCGGGCCTGTGCACGCGGCGCAACCGCCTGGCCCCCGAGGCCGGCACCGCACGCTGGCTGAACGTGGACCTGCCCGACGCCATCGCCCTGCGCGCGCAATACATTGCAGGCCCTGAAGCCAACCTCGCCTGCTCCATCCTCGACACCTCGTGGCTGGACACCGCCGCCCTGCCCGGCAACCAGCCCGTGCTGGTGCTGCTGGAAGGCGTCTGCCCCTATCTTCCCCAGGCTGCGCTGGAGGCCATGCTGCAGCAGCTGGCCCAGCGCTTTGCCGCGCCCGGCAGCCCGCCGTGCACCGTCGTGCTCGACCATGTGCACCCGGCCCTTGCGCGGCTGCCCATGCAGGTGGGCGGAATGCGGCTGCCCGTCATCTCGGGATTTGCCGACGGCGCGCAGATAGAGCGCATCCACCCCGCCATCCGCATCAGCCTGCAAGAGCACCTGTATGCCCGGTTCTCGCAGCAGCACCAGTTGTTCGAGGCCGCCTTCCACGCCACCACCGGCCAGCACCCCTATGCCGTCGTCCGCCTTGAACTCGGAGCACCGTCTCTTGCCTGAGCCCATGGCCCCGGACCTGTTCGCCCACGCCTTTCGCTGGCACGAGAAATTCCTGCCGCCCGTGCAGCAGGGCGACCGCCTTTTGCTGGCCAGCGAACGCGACACCCTGGCCCTGGGCTCCGCCGCCGTGCTGGCGCTGAACGCCCCGCTGCAGGCCGGCACCAGCCTCATGCAGCACTGCGCCGCAGCGCCCGATGCGCCGCTTGCACAGATGCTGCACGCCCTGGGCGCCCTGCTGCGCCAGGGCCTGGTACAGCCGGTGCAGCACAGCGACGTGAACGGCCACGGTTATCTGCAACCGGATTTCTCGGCCCCGCCCGTGCGCCTGCAGGCATCGGAGCAGATCGACATCGTCATGCTGACTGCAGCGCTGGACAGCACAGCCGCCTGCCGCTGGGCTGCGGCCGCGGCCACGCAGGCACCCGCCCCGCTCACCATCGTTTTCTGCGACGACTATCTGGACCCGCGCCTGGGCGCCATTGACGCCAACCAGCGTGCCGCAGGCCGGCCCTGGCTGCTGGTGCGGCCAACAGGCGAGCAGGCCATGGCGGGACCGCTTTTCAAACCCCAGGCAGCGGCCTGCTGGCATTGCCTCGCACACCGCTGGCAACGCAACCATCCCGCACGCGGCGGCAAGCACGGCCAGCCTCAGGACAGCGACCGCTGCCCGCCCGTGCGCGCCGGCGCCGACCTCATCGCCACGCGGCTGCAGGCCCTGCTGCCCACGGTGCAGCGCCTGCTGGCGCACACCGATGCGGCGCAAACCGTGTGGACGCTGGAGCCTGACCAGCCCCACCCGGTGGCCGCCCGCCCGCAATGCCCGCACTGCGGCACGCCGGGGCTGATGGCCCTGCGCCAGCGTGAACGCATTGCGCCAGTTCCCGGCACGCATGCCGCGCGCACCGACGGCGGCTGGCGCAGCGTGCCGGCCGAGACCACGGTGCAGCGCCTGTCACAGCACGTCAGCCCGCTGACCGGCGTGATTGTCCGGGTCACGCCGCTGACGGCCGAGACCGACGAAGCGCTCAACGTCTACCGCAGCGAAATCTTCAGAACACCGGCCCCCGGCAGCACCAGCCTGGCCGGCTCCGGAACACAGCTGTGCCTGGGCAAGGGCCTGTCGGCCATGCAGGCCCGCGCCAGCGCCATGTGCGAAGCGGTCGAACGCTACGCCGCCTTCCACCAGGGCGACGAAGCCGTAGTCATCGCCCCCGCCGCCGAGCTGGACGCGCCCTGCATCGCGCCCACGGACCTGGCCCGCTTCAGCGAGCGGCAAACCGCCGGCTTTGCCACCGACAAGCCGCCGCATGCCGTGGCCCCCGGCGCCGGCCAGGGCGAGCCCCTGTGGTGGGCTCCCGCCTGGTCCCTGACCGCCGATGCGCGCCGCTACCTGCCGCTGGCCTTCTGCCTGGCCCATGCGCCCGCGCAAAGCCTGCACCACGTGGGCTGGACCTCCAACGGCTGCGCCGCAGGCAACACGCGGGAAGAGGCCATCCTCCAAGGCTTCATGGAACTGGTGGAACGCGACGCCGCCGCCATCTGGTGGTACGGCCAGATCCGCAGGCCCGCCATTGCGCTGCAAGGCATCGACCAGGCCACGCGCCAGCGCCTGGACCGCAGTTGCGGCCCGCAATGGTCGTACTGGCTGCTGGACATCACGCATGACTTCGGCATACCCGTGGTCGTCTCCGTGGGCCGCCACGCTGACACCGGCCAATGGGCCGTGGGCTTTGGCTGCAGCCTGGACCGCGCACTGGCCTGCGAACGCGCCCTCACCGAAATCAGCCAGCTGATCGCGGCCGGCAAAAGCTTTGCCGTGCCCGAGCCACTGCAGGCCTTCCTGCACCCTGCGGACAGCGCCGATGCGCCGCCGCAACAGCCTGCGCCACTGTCTGGGCACACGCCGAACACCACGCCGCCGGACATTGCCCAGGTCATTGCGCGCTGCGTGGACATCGCACGCGGCCTGGGCCTGGAAACCATCGTCTACGACCACTCGCGCCCCGACATCCCTGTGCACACCGTCAAAGTCGTGATTCCCGGCCTGTGCCATATCTGGCCGGAACTGGGCAATCCACGGCTGCGCAACGTACTCGTGGCCCTGGGCTGGCGCAGCCAGCCGCTGCAGGAATCCGAACTGAATCCGCAGGCTCTGTACGTTTGACAAACTGAAACGCGCAGCGGGCATGTACTCTCTCAGCTTGGCAACAGGCTGCCGGCTCCGGGCCAATGCGCCCCCAGCCCACCCCCTGTTCACACAAGCCCCAAGGAGAATTCGAGGCGATGGCCCTCTTTCGTAACCAACTCGACGGCCGCATCGTCGTGCTGCGGCCCCTGCATACCTTCGGCCGCCACCCCTCGGTCTGCCAGACCGTCATGAAGGCGCCCGACGTCTCCCAGGTCCACGCACTGTTCCGCTGGAACCGGCAGACCTGGGAAATCGTGGACCAGAGCCGCAACGGCACCATGCTCAACGGCGTGCGCCTGGTCGCCGGCCGCTGGACCGTTTTGGCGGTGGGCGCCAAGCTCAGCATGGGCGAAGGCGCAGAAGCGGCCTGGACCGTGGAAGACCTGGGACCGCCCATCACCTGCCTGAGCCCCGGCCCGGGACTGCCCCAGGACGGCCCCCTGGCCCTGAACCCGCGCGGCACCCTGCTGCCCGACGCGCAGGAGCCCGAAGCCAACGTCTTCTTCGAGGACGGCCGCTGGCTGCAGGAGTCCGGCGACGGCACCGAGCCCCTGGTCGATGGTGCCATGGTCCACACCTCCGCAGGCAGCTGGGAATTCGTGCAATGCGACGACCTGGAATCCACGCGGGAAAGCAGCTTCGACCCGCGTGCGCCCAAGCCGCCGGAAGTGTCCTTTCGCTTCACCGTCAGCCAGAACGAAGAGCACGCCAGCCTGACCGTCATGAGCGACGGCAAGCCCATTGCGCTGGGCGAACGCATACACCACTACACCCTGGTCACCCTGGCCCGCGTGCGCCAGCAGGACGCAGAAAAAGGCCTGGCCCCCGCAAGCCAGGGCTGGATAGAACTGGAGGCACTCTCACGCATGCTGGGCGTGGAGCCCTCGTACGTGAACATCCAGATCTTCCGCGCCAAGCACCAGATCCTCAGCGCCCTGCCCGAATGCGCCGCCTCGCCCGCCCTGGTGGAGCGGCGGCGCGGCAGCCTGCGCTTCGGGGACTTTCCGTTCGAGATCGAAGGCGGGGCGCGCAGCGCCTGAACGGCGAACTGGAACGGAGAACGGCAGGCACACGGCGCATCGCTAGCCGCATGTAATCAGCTGTAATTTTCTTGTTGTGCACACGTGAATAAAGTGGGAACCGGTTCTTGCCGCCTGAGGTGCGAACCCTCTCACCCTCCTCACGGACCGGGTTGCCCGAGTCCACTGGCGCACCTGGAAGACGCAAATGAGCATGGACATGCGACGTGTACTGTTGATCCCCGCCAGCGCGCGGCCTGTTGACCCTGGCCTGGCCAGCCTTTCCATGGACGCACAGGTCTGGGAAAACGGCTATCCCCTGGTCGTAGGCAAGGCCCGCCACGGCCTGCTGCAGGACTTCTGGCGGCACTACTACGGCGAATCCGCCGCCATGTTCGTGGCCTCCGACCAGCTGCTGGAACTGCACAACGACATCATGGCCGCCATCCCCGCCTGCGTGGGCGAGATGCCCGTGCTGCGCTTTCTCAACGACCTCGGAAGAATGTGCCTGCAGGCGCATGGGGACGGCAGCGGGCTGCAGGTCATCGGCGACTGACGAAACGGATGACTCCTGGGGTTGCCGCGCGTCCCTCTCGCGGCATTGGGGCGCATGCACAATTGCATGCGCCTTTTTTGCGCCCGACTGACCATGAGCAATGCCCCGGATAGCCCCCCTCTTGCCCTGACCGGCAGCTGCCTGTGCGGCGCCATCGCCTATAAACTGCGGTCCAGCCCCAAGGCCGTGTCGCACTGCCACTGCCGCATCTGCCAGAAGGCCCACGGCGCCGCATTCGCCACCTACGGCAGCGTGCCGGTCAAGGACCTTGTCTTCACTCAGGGCCAGGAGCAATTGCGCTCCTTTGCCTCATCGCCCGGCATCACGCGCTGCTTTTGCCAGCAATGCGGCTCATCGCTGACGTGGCACAGCGCGCATTACGCAGAGGGCTCCTGGATCTCTGTTGCTTTGGCCACGCTGGATTCGGAGTTGGCGGTGGGTGGGCAGCGGCATGTGAATCGGGGGATGGGGATGGGGTGGGTGGATTTTGGGATGGGGTGATCGGGGGCTGGTTCGGCCAGGAGCGGCTGTTTGCGACGCCCGCCTGGGTTGGCTGCTTCAGGCTGACCTGCGACATTCACGGCGCAGTGCGTGAGTGGCTGCAACGGTCAAGACCGGTCACTCGCTGGTTGTTCTGCAAGGCGCTGCCGGCGCCCAAGTTCCGAGATTTTTGAATTGGCGGTCATGGCGCCTTCCGTGCGTGGCATTTCTTCGTTTTTTTAGTTGCGTAGGCCGGCCAGCGTTATTTTTGGATCTATTTTTGCTATTTTTCTGTTCGCCAGCGCACATCATGGAAAAAATATTCTGGATGCGCAATTAAATGACCTCATCTCGGATTCGGCAGCAGAACTGATTTTCATATGAAAAAGCCGCTTTCCCGGCAGCGGGCTTTGCGTACGCAGCCGCACATACATGGAATCAAAAAAGCACCATGATCAATAGTGCGGCCTGCTTGAACAGAAAAATTATCTGATGACCCGGCTTCAGCGTCAGTCATCGAGGTATCCATCACGAGAAATGAACGAAACTCATTTCATTGGAATTGTATGAAAAATTCGGGCGCCAATCATGCCAATATTGAAAACAGGATAATACGCCTGCTTTATCCTGCATCGGCAGATCACTTTGTTGAGCACTGTGAAATCTTCGAATTGATCGCATTATCAGAATTGAGCAAAGCAGGCAACCCTTTGGAGCACGCTTACTTTCCTGAAAGCGGATGCATCTCTTTGGTCATGGAAATCAACAGCAACCATTCCCTGGGACATTCCCTGGGAATAGGCATGGTAGGGAATGAGGCGATGGTCGGGTCAGAAATCATTCTAGGCCATGCAACACCTCTTCCTTGGAAGATCTTGGTACAGCAATCTGGTACCTGCTGGCGAATAAGCCGCACGGATTTAGAAAAGCAGTGCACAGAGATCCCCATGCTCGGTGAACTGATTAAAAAATTCATACTTGTGCGCTTGCATCAACAGGCACGTTTCACAGTCTGCCTGAACTACCATACGGCAGCCTCCCGTCTGGCCCGATGGCTGTTGATGAGCAGCGACCGATGTGCCGGCAGCTTTCATGTCACACAGCAATTCATGGCATTGATACTGGGCGTACGGCGTGTCAGCATCACCAACATCGCCAGCAGATTTCAGAACGACGGCATGATTGCCTACAAACGTGGTGAGATGATGGTATTGAACCGCGCAGCGCTGGAAAACAGGGCGTGCAGCTGCTACGCGGCAGACAGACAAATCTATTCAAGAATCATGGGCGCCCCGGCCTGAAAGGCCAAAAGTCAACAAGTCAAAAATCCAAGGACGTGCGCCAGCGCACAGACCATCGCTTGGAAACACGATGCAATGCAACTCTACGCCGTGCATTGCAAAGCGCCTTGGAGAGCATCATGAGTCTGACCACCATTCTTCTAATCGTCCTGATCCTGGTGCTTGTAGGCGCTCTGCCTTCATGGCCCCACAGCCGTAGCTGGGGATACGCTCCCAGCATTGCGATAAGCCTGCTGGTGGTGGTGGTCGTGGTATTGCTGCTTACGGGGCGGGCCTAAGTGCCCTCAAAAACACTGAACTGATAGCCGCTGCGCATGCGCTTGGCCCGATACATGGCGCGATCCGCATCAGCAATCAATTGCTCCGCAGACACAGGCCATTCGTGTGCGATCACGATGCCCATGCTGGCCTCCACTTTCAGCTCCAGCCCGTTGCAGTGAATGGGGTTGGCTATTTCCCTGCAGATCATTCTGGCCAAGGCGCGCAGCTGCTCCATTTCCGGAGAGGGCTCCAGCAGGCATGCGAACTCGTCGCCTCCCAGCCTGCACACCAGATCCTCGCGGCGGATGAAGGATCTCAGGCGGCCCGATACGACCTTGAGGACTTCATCTCCTGCACTGTGGCCATGGAGATCGTTGATTGTCTTGAAGCCATCCAGATCCATATACAACACCGCGATGGGAATGGCCTGGGGCATGGCAAAGCCGATCGCTCTGGAAAGCCGATCCAGGAATGAGAACCTGTTCGGCAGGGAGGTCAGATGGTCATGTGTCGCCAGGTGATGCGCTGCGCGTTCATCCGCCTTGGTCCTGTCAAGCTCGAAATGCGCCTTTCCCAGGGCGATACGCGTGTTGTGCAACTCCTCGCGCAGTGAATCGCATTGCCGCTGCAGGCCTTGCAAACAGGCTTCAAGCCCCTTGCGCATTCGATTTTCCACGGAGACGCCCAGCCAGTGATTTCGCTCGAAATCCGACTGGATGGCGTGGGGGCGAAGGCCTGCTTCGTCTGCAAAAAAAGCACCTGTTCTTCTTGATCCGATGTGCCTTGGATACCTTTGAGCCATGGTGTTCCTCAGAATTCGCCATGCTTGAGGGAAACGGATGATTCGCAGATCCGGAAGATGAATATCGCCTTCACCATTTCACAGACAAGCCCTTGATCCGCCAGCGATTTCTGCATGACCATGCAGGATGCCAAGCCTGCATGGCACGGTTTACTTCTTGTCCTTGCCGACCTGGTTGCCGATGACTCCACCGACCGCAGCACCACCGACCGTTCCCACAGCGCTGCCTCCTGTGAGCACGGCCCCGCCGATCGCTCCTGCACCCGCACCGATCGCCGTGCTTTGATCCCTTTTGGACATATTGCCGCAGCCGGCCAGGCCCATCAGCAGGACTGTCGCCGCCAGGGCGAGCGCATTGACCTTGATTTTTTTCATGGGAGAACCTCTTTGAAACGTAGTGGACTGGCGCATGGCGCGGAGGCTGCCCGCCCTGGTCAGGAACGCCGTCCACCGCACCCACGCGCTGCGCTGTGCCTGCCATGCCATCCCACAGTGGCCTGTTCGCACATCGCCGTCGGTGCGGTAGGGCACATCGCCGCGTGTTGCCCGTGAATGTTCGTCTGCGCACAGACGCCGCGGCCTGCGCCCCCTACAAGAGGGCATGTGTCCAAGGGATTGCATCCGCGCAATCCGCACCAGGAGTTCCGCCCATGCCCCGCTTTTCCAACCTCGTCCCGACCTGGGACACCTCCTGCGTCGGCGGGCCTGCCAGCCTGTCGCAGATGGATCGCCTCATGCTCACCGAGCACCTGGCGCACTGCGATGCGCTGAGAAGGCCATTGCTCGCGCTTTGGACGGGATTCACGGCCATCCACCGCATGCTGGGCGAGCGCACGCTGACGGGAATGCTGCTGATCGCAACCCTGGCCGCCGTCGTGTGGCTTGCTCTGTAGTGCGCTGCCCGGAAGCCATGAATGCAAATGCGCAAGCGCTGGAAATGGATACCGCCACATATCAGCCACCTGCTGGATGCCCGCCATGGAGAAGTCCTGGCACCCATCAGGTCGGAGCTTTTTGGCTGCGCATACTTTGAACAGTATGGGATGACCCTGGGGGGCGCGCATGCCGTGGGCCGCCCCCGTTTTGGCCAGGCGACGTTCTATCCACGTCTTGAAAACAATCTCAGATCCCTGCGCACCTCATTCAGGTACATCGCCGGCCTGCACCAGGAGGGCCATGAGCTGGGATCCGGCGCAGAGTGGCTTTTCGACAATTTCCACCTGATCGAGGATCAGCTGCGGGAGATCAGCGAAGGCCTTTCCACCCGCTACTACCGCTCGCTGCCCGTCTTGCAGGAGGCCCCGCTCACAGGCCTTCCACGCATCTACCAGGTGGCATGGTCCTTTGTCGCCCACACCGATGGTGCCTTCGATGAATCGCTATTGACCTGTTTTCTTGACGCATACCAGAACAAGAGCGAACTCAGCCAGGGTGAGCTCTGGGCGCTGCCCACCACGCTGCGGGTGATTCTGGTCGAGAATTTGAGGCGCCTGGCGGAGCGGATTGCGTGCCAGGCGGCGGCCAAGGAGGTGGCCACACTGGCTGCGGGCCATATCGACAGGCTCGATGCCGTCGGCTTCCACGAAATCCACCGCTTGATGCAATTGCGCGGTGTAGGCCAGGTCTTCCTGTCCCATCTGGCGCAAACACTCTTTGGGCATCGCTCGGTCTTCAGCGACGGCGCGTACATGCAGATCGAAGAGTGGCTGCGCAGTGCAGTGCCCGATCTGGCGGCACTGCAGATTCAGCAGCATGCCGACAGCGCGGCCGACCACCTGAGCGTGGGCAATGCGGTGGCCTCGCTGCGGCTGGTGGGCGCCGGAGACTGGCCCGGTATCGTGGGCAGGACCAGCCTGGTCGTGCGCGCACTGCAAGCCTCGCCCGTTTTCCTGGCCGAGGACGATGCCAGCCGCAACACTACGCTGCATGGCATAGAGCGCCTGGCCGCGCGCAGCCCTGATCGCTCCGAGGCCGCCGTGGCCAGGGCCCTCATCCGGTTGATGGGCCAGTCGCAGGGCGCAGCCCAACTGGCCGGGTACTGGCTGCAGGGCGAGGGACGCGCCCAACTGGAGGACATGTTCGGCGCGCGACGGCCCCTGTCGGACCGCTGGTATGCCATCCTCCTGGTGTCGCGCACGGTCACCTACATCGGCGCCGTTGTGGCAGCTTCGCTGGCCCTGGTGGCATGGATGCTGCACCTCAACGGCGCAGGCAATGCCGCCGCGATGCAGGGTCCGCTGGGGCCCCTGGGCCCGCTGGACGCATGGGTGGGCCATGCAGGCCTGGCCCTGCTGGGACTGCTCATGTTTTTCCCGGCCTCCGAGGCGGTTTTGGCCCTGGTGAACCGGCTCATATGCGAGTCCGCAACTCCAGCGCATCTGCCGCGCTTTCTCTTGAAGGAGGGGATCGGCCCCTCGGCGCGCACCCTGGTCGTCATTCCTGCGCTGCTGAGCAAGCCGGCTGCCATCTCCGAACTGGCACACCGCCTGCAGCTGCACTATCTCGCCAATCCCGAGCACTGTGTCCATTTCGCGCTGCTGAGCGATTGGGCGGATGCGGACCGGCAGGGCACGGCCGACGATGAGCCGCTGCTCGCGCAGGCACGCGAACAGATACAGGCGCTCAACCTGCGCTACCCCGCCGGCGAGGGCCAGGCGCAGCGCTTTTTGCTGCTGCACCGCCCCCGGTCCTTCAGCGCGACGCAGGGCCTGTGGATGGGCTGGGAGCGCAAGCGCGGCAAGCTCGAGCAACTGGTGGCCGCGCTGGCGACGGAAATGCCAGCCCCCTTCCTGGAGATGGGCGTACTGTCCGACCTGCCTGCCGGCGTGCGCTATGTGCTGACGCTGGACAGCGACACCGAACTGCCGCCGGGCCAGGTCAGGGCCTTGGTAGGCATCGCCGAGCACCCGCACAACCAGCCTGAACTGGATGCCACCGGGCGCAAGGTCATACGCGGCTACGGCATCCTGCAGCCGCACGTGGTGTCGCCCTTGCCGCAGACGCGGCAAACCTCTGCCTGGCAGTGGCTTTTTTCCGGACAGCGGGGCATGGACCCCTACAGCGCAGCCACTTCGGATGTGTACCAGGACCTCTTTGGAGAAGGCAGTTTCATCGGCAAGGGCCTTCTCCATGTGCAGGCCCTGCACGCCGTGCTGTCGCAGCGCCTGCCCGAGGACCGCATCCTCAGCCATGACCTGCTGGAAGGCTCGCTGGCCCGCTGCGCGGCGATCTCCGATGTGACCGTGATGGAGTCGGACCCGCTGCACAGCGACACGGCAGCAGCCCGGCTGCATCGCTGGGTGCGCGGGGACTGGCAATTGCTGCCCGTGCTGTGGCACGGCAGGTACTGGCAACTGGCGGCCATCCACCGATGGAAGCTGTTCGACAACCTGCGCCGCTCCCTGGTTGCGCCCGTGTCGCTGCTGCTGATCGTGCTGTCCATGGCAGGACATGGCCTGGCCCTGCCTTTGTCCCTGGCACTGGCGGCGGCGGCCTGCATCACCGGGCCGTTGATAGGCGCCATCGCCGGTGCCCTTCCGCACCATGCGCGATTCGTGGGCAGCCGCTTCGCCCTGCAGTGCGCACGGCAGTTGCTGCAGGTGGCACTGTCCGGCGCGTGGTACCTGGCGCAACTGCTGCCGCAGGCCATGCTCCACGCGGATGCCGTGGCCCGCACGCTGTACCGCATGGCCGTAAGCAAAAGGCATCTGCTGGAATGGACCACCGCCGAAGCATCCCATGCCGCCATCCGGCCCGGCTGGGCGCCGGCCTTGTCAAGGCACTGGCACAGCACCGTGCTCGCGCTTGCGCTGCTGGCGGCCCTGTGGCTGCTGCCCGCCCCGCTGCCAGCCGCGGCATGGCTGCTGCTGTCCGCCTGGGTTTTCACCCCGGCCCTGGTCTGGCTGTGCAATGCCCCGTGGCGGGCCCCTTTCAGCCATGCAGGGCTGCAGACCACAGACCGCGAACTGCTGCAGGACATTGCGCGTGACACCTGGCGGCTTTTCGAGCGCTGCGTGGGCGAAGGCGACAACCACCTGCCCCCGGACAACCTTCAGACGGCGCCGTTCGAGGTGCTCGCCCACCGCACCTCTCCCACCAACATCGGCCTTTATCTGCTCAGCGCCGCCTGTGCGCGGCAGTTCGGCTGGATCGGCACCCAGGATCTGCTGATGCGCCTGGAAGCGACCTCGGCCACGCTGGCCAGGATGGAGCGCCACAACGGCCACTTCCTCAACTGGTATGACACCCAGAGCCTGCAGCCGCTGCTGCCTCGCTATGTCTCCACCGTGGACAGCGGCAACCTGGGAGCCCATCTGCTTGCCATATCCCGCGCCTGCCTTGAGCTGGCCCGCGCCCCGCTGGATCCTGCGGCCAGCCAGCAGGCGATCCATGCGGCCAGGCGCCGGTTGAAACCCTGCCTGGCGGGCGCAGCGCGCCTGTTGCAGCGCCCGCTGCAGCAGACGGCTATCGGCCAATTGCTGGACAGCCCCCTGGCCGATCCCGCAGACATATCGGCCCAGATGATGCTGCAGGGATTGCTGCGCGACGCCTTTGCGGAGCTTCACGCGCTCGATCTGCCGGAACCTGGGGCCGTGGCCGACACCCCGCCCGGGCCGCAGGACCCCTTGCCATGGCTGCTGGCCGACCTGCTGGCCACCCTGCAGTCGGCGGCCCTGGACGTCAGCGCCGTCGGCGCGGGGCAGCAAGATGCGATCTCCCTGCGCCTGCGGACGATGGCCCACACCCTGGAACAGCTGGCGTGGGATGCGGATTTCCGTTTCCTGCTCGACCCGCGGCGGCAATTGCTGCACATAGGCTACCGGCTCGAGGAGCAGCAACTCGACGCATCGTTCTACGACCTGCTGGCCTCCGAGTCCCGCACCACCAGCTTGCTGGCCATTGCCAAGGGCGACCTTCCCGCCAGGCACTGGAAGGCGTTGGGCCGGCCGTTCTTCGCCCATGGCCGCAACGCGATTTTGCGGTCCTGGTCGGGGTCCATGTTCGAGTACCTGATGCCTTCGCTGGTGGCAGTGGAGCCAGCGGGCAGCGCGCTGGACGAGGCCAACCGCTGCGCACTGCGCGAACAGATGGCTTTTGCCAAGGGCCTGGGCATTCCCTGGGGTATGTCGGAAAGCGCCTATGCGGCGCGCGACCAGTCGCTGGCCTACCAGTACGCCTCCCAGGGAGTGCCCTGCCTGGCACTGCGCCGCACGCCGATGGCAGAGAAAGTCATCGCCCCCTACGCCACGGCGCTGGCCTGCCAGGTGGCGGCGGTACCTGCGTGCGCGAACTTCCGCGCGCTGGCCGCCCTGGCTGCGCGCGGGCGCTATGGCTTCTACGAGGCCCTGGACTTTTCTGCCGCACGGCAAATCCATGGCGGAAGGTTCACGCTCGTCAGCACCTACATGGCCCATCACCAGGGCATGACCATCGTGGCCCTGGCCAATGTGCTGCTGCAAGGGGTTGCACAGCGCTGGGGCTCTGACCACCCCCGCATCCAGGCCATGTCCACTCTGCTGCAGGAGCGCACCCCCCGCGAGCTTGCAGGCCTGAGGCCCGGCGCGCTGGCCGCACCCTTTTTGCATGCCCAGTCCCGAAGGCCTGCCAACGCGATCCGCACCGTCGTCCCGGGGGCCCGGGCCCTGGAGCCGACCCTCTTGCTGAGCAATGGGCGCTACAGCGTTGCATTGCGCGCCAACGGAGCCGGATGGAGCCGCCTGGGCAACACCCACATCACGCGCTGGCGCGACGACCTGCTGCGCGATGCGCACGGGAGCTTTGTCTACCTGCGAACGGACAGGGACAGCGCCCCGGTGTCCGTGACCCGCAGCCCGGCACCCGATCCGCAGGCGGCCTACACCAGCACGTTCCACCCGGACCGCATGTGCTTCGATGCCCGCTGGCCGCAATGGCGTGTGCGCACCACGGTCTGGATCAGCCCTGAAGACGATATCGAGCTGCGCAAGGTCGTGCTGAACAACCTGGGTAACCTGCCCATGGACGTGGAGCTGATATCGGCCATGGAGGTGGTCCTGGCCGGCGCGGGCGCGGACGAGGCCCACCCGGCGTTCTCCAGCATGTTCGTGAAGGCGCACTGGCTGGCGCAGCAGCAGGGCATGCGTTTTGAGCGGGTTGCCCGCCACAAGGAGGAGAAGGTGGTGCAGATGGCCCATTTCGTGGCCGGCACGCAGGGGGAGGTCCTGGGCCTGCGCTACCAGAGCGATCGGGCGAAATGGGCCGGCCGCAATCACGCGGCCAGCCAGCCGCAGGCGTGCCTGGAGCCCGCACCGGGTGAAGCTGTCGCGCTGGACACCGGCCTGGATCCCGTCGCCGTGCTGGGCGTGCGCATGCGCGTGGGCCCTGGCGGACAAGTGAGCGTGGTGTTTGCGACGGCCGCCTGCGACAGTGCCAGCACCCTCATGGCCATCCTGGACAAGTACCGCCAGCCCAGCTATGTGGAGCGCACCTCCGTGATCTCCGCCACCTTGGCGCAGGGCCAGGATGCCCTGCAGCACCGGCCCCGGCCCGAGTACCTGCCGGCACTGCAACTGCTGGGCACGGCGCTGATGTTCACCCTGCCCAAGCTGCAGCCCGGCCTGCACCCGCATCGCGCAGGCGCCGTCCGCCTGCCGCAGATCCAGGACCGGCGCGTGCTGTGGCAGTTGGGCCTTTCGGGCGACAGGCCGATCATCGTGGTGAGTGCCGCGGCGCCCCAGGGCCTGGGCCTGCTGCGCATACTGGGACAGGCCCTGGGCGAATGGTCGCGCGCTGGCGTGGCCTGCGACCTGGTCGTGCTCAGCAGCGAGTTCCACTCCTACTACATGCCGGTGCAGGCCGAGCTGAACGCCATCGGCGAACAGCTTGAGGCGGCCGGCAACGCCCGCCCAGGGCTCAGCACGACAGGCTTTCATGTCCTGGGCCAGGACACGCTCACCCCCGCGCAGGCAGCCTGCCTGGAGCGCCTGGCATGTGTGCGCCTGCATGCCGATGGCCGTGCATTGCTGCAACAGATCCATGCCTGGAGCGAGCAGTTCGAGGCCCAGGCCAGCCGGCGGCGCACAGCGCATCTGCCCCAGAAAATACCGGTCCAGCCAAGCCGGGGCTCGGCTGTCCCCGCATCGACCGGACAGTTCCTCGGCGACCATGGCCACTTCCAATTCGATGTCAGCGCATCCCGGCGTCCGGGCAGGCCCTGGATCAACGTCCTGGCCAACCCCGGCTTCGGAGGGCAGATATCCGAAAGCGGCGCAGGCAATACCTGGGCGATCAACAGCCGGCTCAATCAGGTCACGGCCTGGTCCAATGATCCCGTCTGCGACATGCCGTCCGAGTGGTTTTTTCTCCAGAACCGACGCACACGCGAGACATGGAGCGTGCCCCCCAGCGCCTGGGGGCATGCCCAGGCCCGCTACAGCGTGGTGCATGGCCAGGGCTTCACTGAAATCGCCCACCGCCACGGCGACCTGGGCATCCGCGCGCGCTGGTGCGTGGACATCAGGACGGCCGTCAAGCAAGTGCGCATCACCGTGGTCAACCATGGCAACTCCAAGATGCACCTGAGGATGGCGGGCATGGTGGAGTGGATGCTGGGCGAGCGCCGGGCCGACCGCGCCACGCTGGAGACCATGGCCCTGTGGGCACCGGCGCCCGACAAGCGCTTTCTGGGCCTGCTATGCACCCAGACCGAGGCTGCAGGCGGCTTTGGCGGCGGCACGGCTTTCTTCTGCGAATCGCATGCCGGCGAAGGCACCCTCGCGGGAAAGCACGACAGCCTTGACTGGACCTGCGACCGCAGCGAGTTCTTTGCATCCGACGGACATTTGCAGCTCCCGGCACAGCTGGGGCAGCGCAGCGGATACGGGCTCGAACCCTGCGCAGCCCTGTCGCGCCTGGCCACGCTTCGGCCCGGCGTGACCTGGGAGCAGACCTATCTGATCGGCCATGCAACGAGTCCCGATGCGGCGCGCCAGTTGCTGGAGCAAGCCACCGTCCTGGCCCCCCAGGCACGAGAACAGGCCAACAGCGACTACTGGGATGGCCTGCTCCAGGCCACGCAGATCCACACGCCCGATCCGCTGATGGACGTGCTTGTGAACCGCTGGCTGCCCTACCAGACGGTCTCCTCGCGGCTGTGGTCCAAGGCCGGTTTCTACCAGGCGGGAGGCGCCACCGGTTACCGCGACCAATTGCAGGACGCCATGGCGCTTGTCTGGGCCGATCCCGGCGTGCTGCGGCAACAGATCACGCTGTGCGCCTCACGGCAATTCCTCGAAGGGGACGTGCAGCACTGGTGGCATGCGCCTTCGGGTGCCGGCGTGCGCACCCGCTGCAGCGACGACCTGCTGTGGCTGCCCTTCGCCTGCTCGCACTATCTCCAGGCCACTGGCGACACGGCGCTGCTGCAGCAGCAGGTTCCGTTCCTGGAGGCGCCCGCCATTGCCGACGGCGTGGACGATGTCTACGAAACACCGGGCATCAGCGAAGTTTCGGCTTCGGTCTACGAGCATGCGGCGCGCGCCATCGACCGCAGCCTTGCCGTGGGCGTGCACGGCCTGCCCCTGATGGGCGCAGGAGACTGGAACGATGGCATGAGCGCTGTTGGTCACCAAGGCCGGGGCGAATCGGTATGGCTCGCCTGGTTCCTGTGCGCCATCGTCACGGACTGGATACCGCAGGCACGCGGCTGCGGCGACGAAGCACGTGCCGACGCCTGGCAGACAGCCCTGGCCGGCTGGCGCCAGGCCCTGGATGTTGCGGGCTGGGATGGGCGCTGGTACCGGCGGGCGTTCTTCGATGACGGCACGGTGCTGGGCTCGGCCCGGCAGCCCGAGGCGCGCATCGATCTGATTGCGCAGGCCTGGTCGGTCCTGGTCACCACGGCAGGCACCTCGCGCCCGCGCATTGCCATGGAAGCGGTGGACACGGAGCTGGTCCAGCCCGATACAGGCCTGATCCCGCTGCTGGCACCGCCCCTGGTCCATGGCCTTCCGCATGCGGGCTACATCCAGGCCTACCCGGCAGGGGTGCGGGAAAACGGCGGGCAGTACACCCATGCCGGAGCGTGGGCCGTGATGGCCGCCGCTTCGCTGGCCCTGCGCCAGGCGGCGCACGCCACCGCCACCGCCACCGCCACCGGCAGCGAGCGCCTCCAGGACACACCCTACCGGTACTTCACCTACCTGAGTCCGGCCCATCGCGCCAGCCATCCCGTATGGGGCAGCCAATACGCCATCGAGCCTTACGCCATGGCAGCAGACGTATACACCCTGCCCCCTTTTGTCGGACGGGGCGGATGGAGCTGGTACACGGGCTCGGCTGCATGGATGCATCGCGCCGCGGTGGAATCCATCCTGGGGCTGCACATCCACGCCGGGGAACTGTTCTTCACCCCTTGCCTTCCTTCCCATTGGCCCCAGGCCGAACTGGTATTGAAACGGGAGGGCCGCAGCATGCGCTTTCTCCTGATTCGCGGCAGCACCGACGCGCTGGCGGCCAGGTGTGACGGGGAGGGGGCGGTCATGCTCCAGGTATCGCAGAGGCTGCGCTGGACAGAGCTGGCAGCGCACAGCTGCTTTGTCATCCCTGTGCAAGAGGCCGCGATCGGGACCTAGCAAGCCGTGATGTCCGGCAGCAACCGGTCGTACTCTTTTCTCACCACCGCATAGCACTCGCAGGAGCGCTGCTCCAGGCCCGTACGGTCCAGCACACTGATGCGGCCACGCGAATAGCGGATGATCTCGGCGCGCTGCAGCTTCAGCGCGGCCTCGGTCACTCCCTCGCGGCGGACTCCGAGCATGTTGGAGATCAGCTCCTGCGTCATCACCAGGTCCGTGCCCTGGAGCCGGTCCAGGCTCAGCAGCAACCAGCGGCAAAGCTGCTGGTCAAGTGAATGGTGACGGTTGCAGACGGCGGTCTGGGCCATCTGGGTGATCAACGCCTGCGTGTAGCGCAGCAACAGGTGAAGGACCGGGCCACCGCGCTCGAACTCCGCCTGCATGGCGCCGACCTTCAGCCGATAGCCCCTGCCGGCGCTTTGAACGACCGCCCTGCTGGTCGTGGACCCTCCGCCCATGAAGAGGGAAATGCCCACAATCCCTTCGTTGCCCACCACCGCGATCTCCGCCGACGCACCGTTCTCCATCACGTACAGCAGGGAGACGATCGCCGTCGTGGGAAAGTACACGTGACTCATGACCCGGCCCGCTTCATACAGCACCTGACCCAGGGCAAGCTCCACGGGCTCCAGCGCAGGCTCCCACCGCTGCCATGGCTCGGGCGGCAAGGAGGCGAGCAAATGATTGCCGGTGGACGCGGCGCAAAAGGGCATAAAGGCAATTCCAGTGCAGTCATCCCGGCACTTCAAGAGAGTCTGGTGACAGCAGAAATGAAGCTCTTGCATCTTACGGGCCAGGCCCACCGGCTCTGTGCGGTACCGCACATACCGGCAGTGGCATCTGTGCCTGGCCCTGCGGGCCCCCGCATCCAGAAAGCCCCCCGAAAACCCTTGTGCCGCCACGCTTACAACATAATTTGTCTGCGGCCGGTTTGACTACATCCCATCACCTGGACCAGGAACACAGTGGACTTTCAGGAGCCATCTTGGCTTTTGAAGACCATAGGAGTTTCACATGTCCGTTTCCCAGAATACGCCAGGCAAAAGCCAGCAGCCCGTTGGCCAGCCCAGCAAGCCCCAGCCACAGCAAACTGCTCCCAAGCAGCATCAGCCGGGCTCCGCTGAAGAGCAAAAGAAGCAAGCCCATCAAGGGCAACCGAAGCAGTAATCCAGCCGCTCCGTAACGAAAAAGGGCCCTCGGGCCCTTTTTGATTTCAATGGACGCAAAAGACGGGTTTCTGCATTCGGCCGGTCCATCAATCCTTGTGTTTGATCCACGTGGCTCCAGCCGCCTCCCCGCATCCGGCGCCCACCAGGCCACCGACGGCGCCCCCAACGAATATTCCAACCGGTCCTCCCACGGCTGCGCCAAGTACAGACCCCAGTGCTGCGCCAAAAATCATGAACCCGGCCACCATGGTTGATTTGGACTCCCGCAAGGCCTCTGCCTTGCCCATTCGAATCTGTGCTGCCTGGTCGGGGTCCTGCGAAGGAACGCCGTGCCCTGGGACCGCCTGATCGGCAAGATCAGGGTCCTGCGGCCTGCCAAGCAGTGACCTCAGTGAAATCGATGCAGTCATGGCCTTCTCCTCGAAGATGAGGAAGAGATAGATGCACCCCGCCTCGACCATGTTTTAAGCCCATGCCAGAATTTTCGATGAGGTCCGCCCCGCCGAAATTGCGTAAGCAAACAGCCTCATCAGGACGGCAGGGTGTCGAAGCCATGAATGGCAGGCGGTCAGGCCAGCAAACCGGCTACCGCGACGGTATGGCAGGCGCTGCCGGCAACCACGAACAGATGCCAGATGCCGTGCGCGTGGCGCATGCTCGCCAGACGACGGTAGAACACCGTTCCTGCCGAATAGAGCAGTCCGCCGGCGAGCAGCCAGGCCAGGGTCTGCGCGCCATGGCCAAAGGCCACGGGCACCGCGCCCCCCAAGCTGAGCCAGCCAAGGCTGATGTACAGGGACAGGCGCGGCGGCGAATCGAAACCCAGTGCACGTATCGCACCCTGGAATGCGAGCCCCCATACGCCGCCAAGCAGCAGCCAAGCCCACAAGCCAGGGGGCGCCATCAAGGCAAAGGGCGTGTGGCTGCCGGCAATCAGCAGGTAAATGCAGGCGTGGTCGACGCGCTGCCAGAAACGCTTGCGCACCCCGGTACAGCCATGAAAGAGGGCCGATGCGCCAAACAGCGCCGCCAGAGACAGGCCAAACACCACAGCGCCCACAATCTTGCGCGCATCGCCGCCGGCCACCGTTTCGCAGATGAGAACCACACTGGCCGCCAGGCCCACGGGCAGGGCTGCCAGATGACTCCAGGTATTGAACCGTTCGCCGGGCTGGCCCCAAACGCAAGGGCCGTGCGGCGAGCCTGCCTGCAAATCTTGCATGGAGCCTCCTGGCGCATGGCTGAGCAACGCCGGGCGCGGTGGCCCGGCCCGGCCACCTTACGGCCCAGACGTGACAGGGCAATGATGGCAACGGACACGCTGGAGAGCCCGTCCACCGGACACCACACGACGTGCAACGCCAAATTGAAACATTAGGCCTTGAAACCATCCCGAAGCCATCCATATGGATGGCATAAGGATGTTCCATGGCCACTACCACCTCCACCCCTCGCGTGAGCGAATCCGAAAAGCTCACCATCAATCTGGGCTATGTCGACCTGGGCCAAATCGACCTGCTGGTCGCCGAAGGCTTCTACGCAAACCGCAGTGATTTCATCCGTACAGCGATACGCAATCACCTGCGCAGCCACGCGGACGCGTTGCAACAGGTCGTCGCCCGCAAGATGCTGGTCCTGGGTATGCAGCATTTCTCCCAGGCCGATCTCCTGCGGGTGCAGGCTGCCGGGGAAAAGCTGCAGATCCGGGTGCTGGGCTTGGCCAGCATCGCGCAGGACGTGCCTGCGCAGCTGGCCGCAGAAACCATCGAATCCATCACGGTGCTGGGAGCGCTCCAGGCCAGCCCCGCCGTTCGTGCCGCTCTGGCCGGCCGCATTACCTGAGAACCATTCCATGAAACAGCTTTTTCACGACATGCTGGGCGAGGCTACACGCCTGACGCGCACTGGCAATTTGCTGGAAGCAACCGAGCTGATTCAGCGCACGTTGCGAGGCGAAAGCGCGCCCGCGCCCGCGCCCCACGGCAAGACAGCCGCAACCAGTCACAGGGAAGAAGGCTGGATCGTCGATGCCGAAGCCCGTTTCATCGACGATGCTCCCGAACTCGCCGTGCCTGCGGGCTCATCGCAGGCAGACACCTCCAGCGACGAGCAATGGCTGCGCGGCAGCTACTCGCACGGAGGCCGGCAGCTGGCCTATCGGCTGTATGTGCCGCCAGGCAGTGCACTTGAAGCGGGGCCTCGGCCGCTCGTCCTCATGCTGCACGGTTGCACCCAAGGCCCGGAAGACTTCGCCGCCGGCACGCGCATGAATGACCAGGCACGCAGGGCTGGTGTATTGGTGCTCTATCCTGAACAAACACAGCATGCGAACTCGCAAAAATGCTGGAACTGGTTCAAGGCCCAGCATCAGCAGCGGGGCCGGGGCGAGCCAGCACTGCTGGCGGGCCTCACACGCCAGGTGGTGGCTGACCATGGCGCGGACGCATCGCGTGTCTATGTCGCCGGACTATCGGCTGGAGGTGCAATGGCGGACATATTGGGACGCACCTATCCTGAGCTGTTCGCCGCCGTGGGTGTGCATTCGGGCTTGCCCGCCGGTGCTGCGTCCAATCTGCCATCAGCCCTCGAGGCGATGCGAAGAGGCGCAGCATCAGGCTCGGCCAGCGGTCCTAGCGTGTGTCCAGTGATCGTGTTTCACGGCGATGCCGACACGACGGTGCACCACGACAACGGCGCGGCCGTGGTGAATGCTGCACGCAGCGCGCAAAGTCCCCAAGGCGCACCTCGCGTCATCCAGGGCCATGCGCCGAACCGCCAGCGATTCACCCGCTCTGCCTATATCGCGGCCGACGGAAGTACCGCCATTGAACACTGGCAACTGCATGGCGCAGGCCACGCATGGTCCGGCGGCAGCTCAGAGGGCAGCTACACCACGCCAGGAGGAATCGACGCCAGCGCCGAGATGCTGCGCTTCTTCCTTTCGCACAAGCGTGCTCACGGCTGCTGACGCGCGGCACCGGCAGCAAGCTCGCGAGGAGGCCCTGGGCGGCAGCAACCGCTGCGGAGCAGCCGGCAGCTGCAGATTTCCGAACAATGGTCTCAGGCTGAGAGCTGACGCAGGAGCTTCAACATCGAATATCGGCGGCGATCAACAGTTGAACTTGATGGTCTCTGGCTGCAGTCTCCAAGAACCAGCATCGAGGGATTTCCGCAGCCCTTGTCGGCGTCCACCTCGGCCCGGCCCCTTGGCGACGATTCACCGTGCCATCAGGCAAAATCCGGAACATCGGGAACGCTTGGCGTCAGGTCTGCCGAGAGGCCCAATTTGAAGAATGGAAAAGTATCAATGGCACTGACGAAGAAGGGCGAGTTCTGGTACGGGACGACTTCCGGCGACACCCAAGCCGAGCTGCGCAGCTACAGCATTGCGAATCTTCATGAGGCCGTCCGGTTTGCCTCGTCCAAATGCGATTGCGGGTGCCGGACTTTTGCGCTGCAGACGGATGAGGAAGCCGGCGTGGCCATCCGCACCTGCACCGACTGCGGGCAGGAACACCTGATGGGCGACAGCGCGGAATATGTTGAAGAGGCCACCCCCGAGGCACACGAGTGCGTGTGCGAGAACGAGACGTTCGAACTGATGTCCGGCGTCTCCGTGTACGAGGGCACACACGACGTGCGCTGGTACTACATCGCTTGCCACTGCGTGGAATGCAACCTGGTTGGGGTCTTCGCAGACTGGAAGTGTGAAGCGGGTGATGCGGCGGCCTTCCTCGCCAAGGTATGAGCGCGTGGGATCAAGACGCGCTGCTCAAAGATCTGGTCAAGCGGGTTTGCCGGGTGCATGCAGGCGATAGCGCAAAAAACGAGTCCCCTCGATATCCAATGCGCCATCTGGCCGAAATCCCAGCTTGAGAATCCCTTTTATTCTGGTTCTTGAAGGTGGCAGCAAAATTGTGATGGAGTTCAGCCCCAAGCCAGTGAATGCACGTTTCACTATCTCTTGATAGATGGCCTTGCCACTTCCCCAGAACTTGGGGTGAAGCACCAAAGCGAGGTCGGCATCACCTTCCTCGTACTGCAAGCCGCCCCAGCCGGCAAATTGCTGATCAATTTCAAACGCCCATGGCCCATAGCCGTATTGCTGCCACTGGGCATCTTTTTGCTGAGCCCATTCATTTGCTTTCACCAGGTCGAAATTCGCACTTCCAAGCGGCATTTGTCGCAGCACATCTGGATTGTTGTTCAGCGAAACAATGTGAGCCGGATCAACTTCAGTGAGCCGCTTAAATTTCAAATTCATGCCTGTATCTGGTTGTCTATCCATCAAATTAAAAGCGTACAAAAACGGTGGTTGCCGACCGTGTATCTGAGCGTCAACCAAGGGGGCAGCAGTCCACAGTAAGGGGTTGCTGCTGCCGCAAAGCAGGCCCCATGCGAGCTGCGGCTTGGCTCGCCAAGCCGCAGCGGCCTGCTTCCAGCTAGCCCTGGTATCGCAGGTGAACAAGAGGATAAGGGCGTCCCTGCGAATCCACCTGCGAACGTCCAGTTTCAACGAACCCCATCCGTTGATAGAAGCCAACCGCTTGGGAATTCTGCATGTTGACGTCTGTGCTCAATGCCCCGTGCAGCGCCAATCCATGCTGCAACAACCTGCGGCCGATGCCGGTGCCACGGACATCCGGATCGATGAACAGCGCCTCCATGTGCGTGCCATCGATCAGCATGAAGCCATGGGGCTGGTCATGTTCATCGACAGCAACAGTCACCGGCGCATGAGGCAGAAACTCGACCACTTCGGCATCAATGGCCTTTCGATCATCGGGACTGAGAAAGTGATGGGTGGCGTCTACGGAACGCCGCCAAAGGTCAACCAGAGCGGCGCCATCTTCAGGACGTGATGTGCGGAGTGTGTACATGGCAACTTTGCAAATGATTCAGCGTTGCGTGAAGTATGACGGTACACACCCGCTAAGTCGTCGCGGCTCCTTTGAACGGCGCTGAACGCCGGCTTTGTGTCGGCAGTGGCTATTCATGGACTGCAGTAGCGGACCTCTAGGAGTCCCCTGGATCATCGTCAGCTACTTCCGTCGCTGGGCTGGGTTGACCCTTGGTGCTCGGATGACTGATATGCGGCCGTGATCGAAAGCTGACGATACGGGCATGAGTGCCAGCAATCGCTGCATCGCTGTCATCGACACCAACTGCGCGAATGGTGACTTAGGGCCGACAGCAGACAACTCCACCACTACGAGCTGCCTCCCCAAAAACGTCGCGCCCCCACCCTCCCGCGCTATCATCCGCCCCGGCCCCCTGTCCCGGGGCTGATGCTTCAAAACATCCGTCGTATAGCGGCACAGCCTCTCCGAAAGCGAGGCTTGGTACACCGAATCCATCAGTCAACGCAGATGCAATGGCCTGTGGATTCGATCCGCAATGGAGCACGGAACAATGAACGCCGTTTCTCTCGCCTGCGCGCCGTCTTTTGGCGCAGCCCCTCCCTCATGCCAGGCCTTTGTGCCCGGCCAACTGCGGAGGGACATGGCATGAACCCCGCCCAGCCCTCCCACACCACAGACAGCCACAGCACCCGGCAGCTGTCCAACGCCCTCACCCAGGTGGACCATCTCGTGCAGCAAGGCTGTGCAGAAATCTCCGCCATCGCCCAGTTGGCCCTGGCATGGCTGGAGACGCCCAAGGGCCATCGCCACACGGATGTGGTGGCCCGCGCCCTGCAAAGCATCCGCGACAGCGCCGAGACGCTGGCCGACTACGCCGGCACCGAGGCCCAGGCCATGGGCTGCGGGTTCGAGGACGCGGCCGAGATGCGCCGCGCCGAAGCGGCCGAGGCGGCGGCAAAGGCCATGGCCCACCTGTTCGAACGCCGCGCCAATATGCCGATGCCTGCGCAGGACGGCAGCAGCTGATGCGCCAGCGCGCCGGCCGGTCGGCGTTCAGCCCACGTTCAGACCACACTCAGCCCACGCTTAGCCGCAAGGCAAGCGCGACCAGCGTGATGGCAAGGACCGGAAGGGTCAGGACGATGCCGACGCGCAGGTAGTAGCCCCAGGCAATCGTCATGCCCTTGCGGGCCAGCACATGGAGCCAGAGCAAGGTGGCCAGGCTGCCGATGGGCGTGAT
Organism: Delftia sp. GW456-R20; assembly: GCF_001622915.1. Taxonomy (NCBI): domain Bacteria; kingdom Pseudomonadati; phylum Pseudomonadota; class Betaproteobacteria; order Burkholderiales; family Comamonadaceae; genus Delftia; species Delftia sp. GW456-R20. Next base: position 398,357 of record NZ_LWCN01000003.1, read on the forward strand.
CTTGGGGCCCAGGTCACAGCCGATCACATTGGCATAGACCATGGCTTCCTTCACCAGCCCCGTGGCCCCGGAGTGTTCGATGGACAGGGCGCCCACCAGCACCGTGGGCATGTTGTTCATCACGGAAGACAGGCCCGCCGACAGAAAGCCGGTGCCTATTGCGGCGCCCCACACGCCGCCGCCCGCAAATACTTCCAGCACCCTGGCCAGGGCGCCGGTCAGCCCAGCGTTGCGCAAGCCATAGACCACCAGGTACATGCCCAGTGAGAACACGACGATCTGCCAAGGCGCGCCCTTCAGGACCCGGCCTGCGCTGATGACCCGGCCATGGGCGGCGACGGCCAGCAAGAGCAGCGCACAGGCTGCGGCCACGGCGCTGACGGGAACGCCCAGCGGCTCCAGCCCGAAGAAGCCCAGCATCAACAGCGCCAGCACGGCCCAGCCTGCGCGGAAGGTGGCCAGATCCCGGATGGCGGCCGATGGGGGCTGCAGGCGCTCCAAGGCGTAGGTGCGGGGCAGATCCTTGCGGAAGAACAGGAACAGCACGCCCAGGCTGGCGGTTACGGCAACCAGGTTCACCGGCACCATGACCGACGCGTAGTCGTTGAAGCCGATGCCGAAGAAGTCCGCCGAGACGATGTTGACCAGGTTGGACACCACCAGCGGCAGGCTGGCCGTGTCCGCGATGAACCCTGCCGCCATGACGAAGGCCAGGGTGCTTGCGGCAGAAAAGCCCAGGGCCACCAGCATGGCCATCACGATGGGCGTCAGGATGAGCGCGGCGCCATCGTTGGCAAAAACCGCAGACACCACGGCGCCCAGCAGCACGATGAAGGCAAACAGGCGCCTGCCGCTTGCGCGCCCCCAGCGGGCCACGTGCAGTGCAGCCCATGCGAAGAACCCGGCCTCGTCCAGCAGCAGGCTGATGATGATGACCGCCACGAAGGTGGCGGTTGCGTTCCAGACGATGCCCCAGACGACGGCGACATCGGCCCAGTGCACCACCCCCAGGGCCAGTGCCACGATGGCGCCGAGCGACGCGCTCCAGCCGATGCCCAGGCCTGCGGGCTGCCAGATGACCAGGACAAGGGTGGCTGCAAAGATCAGGAGGGCCGCAAGCATGTGCTGTTTTCTTCGGGGATGTGCAGGCGGCAGAGGGAGCCGCAGCGGTGTCGGTGGCGGGTGTCGGTGGCGGGTGTCGGTGGCGGGCGTCGGTGGCAGGTGTCAGTGGCAGGTGTCAGTGGCAGGCTTCAGTCACGGGCCAGGTCGCGGGCAGACTGCTGCAGCGCATGCCTGGCCAGGGACGATGGCGGCAGGTTGACGAGCCGCTCCAGGCGCTGCCGCATGGCCAGCAGGGTCTGGCGGAATGCGGCCTGCCGGCCCTCGTCGCTGCCTTCGGCCTGCGACGGGTCCGCGTAGCCCCAGTGCGCGGTGGCAGGCTGGCCCGGCCAATAGGGGCATGCCTCGCCAGCGGCGCTGTCGCAGACGGTGATGACCAGGTCCATAGGGGGCGCATCAGGCGCGCCGAACTCGTCCCAGCTTTTGCTGCGCAGGCCTTCGGTGCACACGCCCGCCTGCTCCAGCGCCGCAATCGCCATCGGATGGGGCCGCTGGTTGTCGCGGGGGCTGCTGCCTGCGGAGTAGGCCTTGAAGCGCCCGCCGCCGAGGTGATTCAGAAGGCCTTCCGCCAGGATGCTCCTGGCAGAGTTGTGCGTGCACAGAAACAGGACGTTCAGGGGTTTGTCGGAAGTCATGGCAGGAAGTGTTCGGGGCGGGGAAACCGGGGGAGCAGCGTCAGCAGGACTTGCAGGACATGTCGGCCACCTCGCATGACGCACCTGCACAGCAGTTCTGCGTCAGGAAGCCGAGCAGGCCGTTCATGCGCTCATAGGCGGCGCGGTACACCAGGTTGCGGCTGGCCCGCTCCTGCGTCACCAGGCCCGAGCGGGTGAGTTCCTTGAGATGGAAAGACAGCGTGGTGTTGGCGGCGCCCAGGCTTTCTGCCATGACGCCCGGCGTCAGCCCCTCGGGCCCGGCCACGACGAGCGCGCGGAAGATGCGCAGGCGCAAGGGGTGGGCAAGCGCGGCCAGGGATTCGACGACTTCAGATTCATCCATGGGCGAATCATACGATATTTCAACAAATATGGAAATATAGGCCAAACCGGCGCTGACCGATCGTGCCAGCCCACGCCGATCCATGCGGATGGGCACCCATGGCTGGCACGGTCCGATCTCAGGCGCCCTGCGGCAGATAGCTTGGCCGGGCCGCCGTCATGCCGCGCTTGACCTGCTGGGTGAGCTCGTCGGCCAGCACTTCATCGAGCCCGGCCTCCAGTCCGTCCAGCGCGCGGCTGACGATGTCCTCGGGGCTGGACTTCGGCGCGTCAAGCCCGCGCGTGAGGTCCGTGTCGACATAGGCCATGTGCAGGCCCAGCACCTGTGTCTTCTGCCCTGCAAGCTCGCTGCGCAGGGCGTTGGTGAGCGACCAGGCGGCCGACTTGCTGGCCGAATAGGCGGCCAGCTCGCCGCCGTTCACCCAGGAGGCCACCGACAGCACATTGAGCAAGGCCCCGCCGCCGTTGGCCTTGAGAACCGGCGCGAAGGCCTGGCTCATGCGCAGCACGGCGAAGAAGTTGGTCTCGAAGATGCGCCTGGCGACCTCTTCGCTGTCGGGCGCCATGAAGCCGCCGGGCTGGGCGATGCCGGCGTTGTTGATCACCAGCGTGACGTCCGACGCCAGCGCGGCGGCGGCGGCCACGTCCTGCGGGCGGTTCACGTCCAGCTGCAGGGCATGCACGCCGGGCTGGGTGACCGTGGCGGGGTCGCGCGCGCCGGCGTAGACCTTGCGGGCGCCACGGGCAAGCAGCTCGCGTGCGAAAGCCAGGCCGATGCCGCGATTGGCGCCGGTGACGAGAACAACAGCGTTTTCAATTTTCATGGAGCACTCCAGGGGTGGGGAAAAACAGATTCAACGGATCTTGATGACGACCTTGCCCTTGGCATGGCCGGCTTCGGCATAGGCAAGGGCCTCGTTGGTGGACTCGAATGCGAAGACCTTGTCCACGACCGGGCGGATGGCGCCCGCCTCGACGAGGCGGGTGATCTCGCGCAGCTGGGCGCCGTTGGCCCGCATGAAGAGGAAGGAGTAGTCAATGCCACGGCCTCGCGCCCGGCGCCTGATGCCGGAGCTGAGCAGCCGCATCACCAGCCGAACGAATGCGGGCGCCGCGATGTTTCTGCCAAACGCGGGATCGGGTGGGCCGGAGATGGAGACCAGCTTCGCGCCGCCCTTGAGCACGCGCAGGGATTTGCCAAGCGTCTTGCCGTCCTGGCTGTTGAGCACCACGTCGTAGTCGTGCAGGACGTCCTCGAAGTCCTGCGTGCGGTAGTCGATGACGACATCCGCACCCAGGCTCCTGACCAGCTCGAAGTTGGCCGCGCTCGTGGTGGTGGCAACGGTGGCACCCAGGTGCCTGGCCAGCTGGATGGCGAACGTGCCCACGCCACCGGAGCCGGCCTGGATGAAGACCCTTTGCCCCTTCGTCAGCTTCGCTGTCTCCACCAGGGCCTGCCAGGCCGTCAGGCCCACCAGGGGGATGGAGGCGGCCTCTTCCATCGTGAGCCCCTTCGGTTTTGGCGCCAGCGACGACTCCTTGACCGGCACGAACTCCGCGAACGTGCCGATCCGGAAATCGTCCGTGCGTGCATAGACCTCGTCGCCCGGCTTGAACTGCCGCACGCGCGGGCCGGCCTTGACCACCACGCCGGCCACGTCGTGGCCCAGGATCAGGGGCAGGCGATAGGGCAGGATGAGCTTGAATTGCCCGTCCCTGATCTTGGAGTCCAGCTGGTTCACGCCTGCGGCATGGACCTGGACCAGGACTTCATCGTCACGCAGCTGCGGCTCGGGCACCTCTGCCAGCTGCAAGGCGCGGTTCGCTCCATGGCTTTCCAGAACAAATGCCTTCATGGTCTTCCTTTATATGATGGTCATCATATGTAACGACGAAAAAATCCAGGCACATGCACAGGGCATGCGCCATCAATGGCTGGCCGGCGACAGGTGCTTGAGTGCTGCTTCGCGAAGGCTGTCGGACAGGGCCGGATCGTCCACCGCCCGTGCCAGCAGCAGGCTGCCGACCATGGTGGACAAGGTGACGAGCGCGCGCTCATGGGCACCGGGCTGTCCCCAGTCCGGCGATTGGCGGGCGATGAGATCGACCATTTCCTTGATGTGGCCCGTGGCCACGCGGCGCACCTCCGGCGCCTGGCGCGAGGTCTCGGAGCCCAGGGCCGCCAGGGGGCAGCCCACCTCGGCGCGCTGGACATGTTCCTTGGAAAGGTAGGCGGCCAGCATGGCCTGCAGCACCATGCCGGGCGGCGCCTTGGCCACCACGTCGGCGACGGCGGCACAGGACTCGGCGCAGGCCTTGCCCGCCGCTTCGGCCAGCATGGCGTCGCGCGAGGCGAAATGGGCGTAGAAGGCGCCGTGCGTCAGGCCCGCCTCCTTCATGATGTCCGCCACCCCGGTGCCGCCATAGCCGCTGCGGCGGATGGCCCGCGCCGCCACGGAGACGATGCGCTCGTGCGTGGCCTCCTTGGCGGAAGCCCGGGCGCTGGAATTTGTGTTTCGCATGATGATCATCATACATTGTTTGCGCCATGCACGCGCCGCAGATGGGACATCCGCCCGCAGCCATTGCATGGACAATCCCGGCATGTCTGCTGCTGCTTCACACAACAATCCATCCCGCCCCGTGCTCATTGCCGGCGGCGGCATCGGTGGCATGGCCACTGCCCTCACGCTGCACCAGATCGGCGTGCCCTGCATCGTGTTCGAGTCGGTGGCGCAGTTGCAGCCGCTGGGCGTGGGCATCAACCTGCAGCCGAACGCGGTGCGGGAACTGCATGACCTGGGCTTCGGCAACGATGTGCTGGACACCATCGGCCTGCAGGCGCGGGAATGGGCGCTGGTGGGCCGCAACGGCAACGAGGTATATGCCGAGCCGCGCGGGCTGCAGGCGGGCTACCACTGGCCTCAGTACGCGGTGCACCGCGGGCAGTTGCAGATGATGCTGTTCAACGCCGTGCGGGAGCGCCTGGGCGACGACGCCGTGCAGCTGGGCCGGCGCGTGGTGGGCTACCGGCAGGACGCCGAGGGCGTGACCGCCCTCATCGACACCCGCGATGGCCAGCGGCTGGAGGTGCAGGGCTCACTGCTGGTGGCGGCCGATGGCCTGCACTCGGCCGTGCGCGCGCAGATGCACCCCGCGCAGCCGCCCATCCAGTGGGGTGGCGCCATCATGTGGCGCGGCACCACGCCGGGCGTGCCGGTGCGCACCGGTGCGTCCTTCGTGGGCGTGGGCTCGCTGCGCCATCGCGTGGTGCTGTACCCCATCACGCCGCCGGACCCCGTCACGGGCCTGGCCACCATCAACTGGATCGCCGAGATCACGGTGGACAACGACGGCGGCTGGCAGCAAGGCGACTGGAACCGGCGCGTGGCGCTGGAGGAATTCATCCACCACTTCGACGGCTGGGACTACGGCTGGCTGGACGTGCCGGCCATGCTGCGCGGCGCCACGGATGTCTTCGAGTACCCCATGATCGACCGCGACCCCGTGCCCACCTGGGTGGACGGCCGCGTGGCCTTGCTGGGCGATGCGGCGCATGTGATGTACCCCGTGGGCTCCAACGGCGCCAGCCAGGCCATCGTGGACGCGCGCGTGCTGGGCGCGCAGTTGCTGGACCACGGCGTGGGCCCGCAGGCGCTGCGCGCCTATGACGACAGGCTGTGCAAGGACATCTCGGCCCTGGTTCTGCGCAACCGCGGGGCCGGCCCCTTCGGCCTGCTGGGGCTGGTGGACGAGCGCTGCGGCGGCGTCTTCGACCATATCGACGAGGTGCTGCCGCGCGAGGAGCGCGAGGGCTTCATGGCCCGCTACAAGGCAGCGGCCGGCTATGCGATCGAGACGCTCAATGCCGCAGCCCCCACCATCGCACCTGGTCGGCGCATGACCGGCGCGTGACCAGGGACTGAGCCCTTGTGCGGCAGCAAGGGCCGCGAGTCGCCATAATCGGCGCTTGCCCCTGGCAGCCATTCCCAGATTTACATCACAGACCAAGCAGGAAGACCACATGCCCATCAAATCCATTCTGAAATCCACCGTGGTGACGCTGGCGATCGTGGGCAGTGGATCGCTTTTTGCGCAGGGCGCGCCCCTGAACACAGCGGCGTTTGACGCCCTGGTGGCGCAAGGCCCCGTCGCCGACGCCGCGACCATCGCCTCCAGCACCTGGGCCAGTAAGATCAAGCAGACCGGCACGCTGCGCCTGGGCAGCACCCAGACCTCGAATCTGTTCTCCCTGCTCAACGAGAAGGACGGCAAGATCCGCGGCTTCGACGCAGGCCTGGCCCAGCTGATCACGCGCTACATCCTGGGCGATGCGTCCAAGTACCAGTTCGCACAGGTGACCTCGTCCACGCGCGAGCAGGTGCTCATCAACAACCAGGCGGACATGGTGATCGCCACCTACTCAATCACCCCCGCACGCGCCGAGAAGATCTCGTTTGCCGGCCCCTACTACACCTCGCAGGCCGGGGTGCTGGTCAAGGCAAGCAACAAGACCGTGCAGTCGTACAGCGATCTGGCAGGCAAGAAGGTGGCCACGCAGGCCGGCTCCACGGGGCCCGCCATCCTGGCGCAGCACGCGCCCAAGGCGGTCGTGCAGGAGTTCCAGACCCACCAGGAAGCGCTGGACTCCCTGCGCCAGGGCCGTGTGGATGCCTATGTGACCGACTACACCCTGCTGCTCAACACCCTGAGCCTGGGCACTGGCGACGCGCGGCTGGCAGGCGCGCCCTTTGGCGCCCAGGATTCCTACGGCATCGGCCTGCCCAAGGGCTCGGACGGCGTGGCCTTCATCAACGCCTTCCTGAAGAAAATCGAAGCCGATGGCACCTGGGCCAAGCTGTGGACCGTCTCCATCGGACAGCGCACCGGCAGCACGGCCGTTCCCACGCCGCCCGCCCTGCCCTGAACGATGGGTGACATCTCCCGGCTCCTCGCCGACCACGGGCCTGCCTTCTGGCAGGCCCTCTTGCTGACCTGGAAGCTCACCGCCTTCTCGTTCCTGCCCGGCTTCCTGCTGGGCGTGGTCGTGACGGTGCTCAGGCTGCTTCCGCTGCCGCCGCTGCGCTTCGTGCTGACGGGCTACGTCGAGATCTTCCGCAACATTCCCAGCGTGGCGCTGCTGATCTTCATCGTGTTCGCGCTGCCCGATCTCAATGTCGTGATCGACTATGAGCCCAGCGTGATCCTGGCCCTGACCCTGGTCTGCTCCGCGTTCACGGCAGACTATCTGCGCGCGGGCATCAACACCATTGCCGGCAGCCAGATCGAGGCCGCGCTCAGCCTGGGCATGCGGCCCATGCAGATCATCTCGGCCGTGGTGCTGCCGCAGGCGCTGCGCTCGGTGGTGCAGCCGATGACGTCGCTGCTCATTGCGCTGATGCTGTCCACCTCGCTGGCGTCCCAGGTGCCGCTGGCGGGCCGGGAGCTCACGGCGCTCGTGTCCAAGATCGCCAACGACTCCGCCGTTGGCATGGCCGCCTTCGCGGTGGCCGCCGCCCTGTACGTGGCCACCGGATTGCTCATTGCCTGGGTGGGCGCCATCCTGGAAAAGAAGCTGCGGATACTGCGATGAGCCGTTCTCTGGAAGACATTCTGTTTGGCGCGCCCAGCCCGCAGGCCAGGAAGATCACGCAGGTGGTCAGCCTGATCGCCGCGGCCGGGCTGATTGCGCTGGCTGCGGGCGTCGTGTGGCGTTTTCATTCCGCAGGCCAGCTCGAGGCCCGGTTCTGGGAATTCTTCGCCTGGCCCACCACCTGGGCCTTTCTGGCCAAGGGCCTGCTCGGCACGCTGGCGTCCTCGGCCATGGCCGCCGTGATTGCGCTGAGCCTTGGGCTGGTGCTGCTGGCGGGGCGCCTGGCGCGGCCCCGCATCGTGCGCTGGCCCAGCATCGCCGTCATCGAATTCCTGCGCGGCACGCCCACGCTGCTGCTCATCTACGTGTGCTTTCTGGTGCTTCCCGCAGCCGGCATCAAGCTCGGCACGTACTGGATGCTGACCCTGCCCATAGGCCTGAGCACCGCCGCCGTGGTGGCCGAGGTGTACCGCGCAGGCGTGCTGGCCGTCCCTCGCGGCCAGACCGATGCCGCGCGAAGCCTGGGGCTGACCGAGGTCCAGGTCTTCCGGTTCGTCGTCTTCCCGCAGGCCCTGCGCTACATCGTCCCGGCCCTGGTCGCGCAGCTGGTCATCGTGGTCAAGGACACCACCTTCGGCTACATCGTCACCTACGGCGAGCTCATGCAGAACGCCAAGGTGCTCATTGCCAACTACCACGCGCTGGTGCCCGTGTACCTGGTGGTGGCGGTGCTGTACTGCCTGGTGAACTATGCGATATCGAGGGCGAGCAGGCGGCTGAGCCGGCCGGTGCACTGAGCCTCGTCACGAACGGCTTGTCGCGAGAGCACGGCTTGCAACTGCCATTGCCATGGCCAGGGCAACGACGATCAGAACGGCCGAGACTGCGAACGTGATCCGCATCGCGTTGGCAACGGCCTCGGGATGCGCCGTTGCGATGTCGGGCGTCTTTGAAGCGAGCGCGAAAACCGTCCCCATCATGGATGCCCCGGTGATGAGCCCGAGGTTGCGCGACAGGCTGAGCATGCCCGAGATGACTCCGCGCTGGTCTGGATGGACATTCGCCATGACGGCGGTGTTGTTGGCCGCCTGGAAGAGCTGATATCCAGGGGTCAGGACGACGATGGCAGCAACGTATCCCGCCACGCCGAACATCGACGCAAGCACGGACAGTGCAAATGCCCCCGCCGCCATGGCGATGAGCCCGACGATGGCCATGGATGGCGCGCCCCAACAATCGACGGCACGGCCAGAAGGGACACCGCTCAATATGGCGACCAGCGGGCCCACCGCCATCACGATGCCAACAATGGCTTCGTTGAGCCCGAGCGCACGGGCGAGGTAGAACGGCCCCACCACCAGCGTCGACATCATCACCGTCGAGACGAGCGCATTCATGGCAAGGCTTGCGCTGAAGCCTGGATCACGAAACATCGCCAATCGAATCAAGGGCGATGCGGCTTTCGCCTCGGCAAGCACGAAGAGCACGGCCCCCAAGGCAGTGGCCAACACAAGAGCCCCGTTGAGCGGACCGAAACTTCCGCGCCCCAGCGTCATGGCCAGTGCGTACGCCACAAGCGTCACAGCCAGCAGCAAGGTGCCCAGATTGTCGAAGCGGGCCCGCCCCGTCTTCTCCCCCCGGCAATCGGCGGGCAGGTAACGGTGCGCGAGAACCCATGCCACGATACCCAGCGGTACGTTGACGAGAAAGATCGCCTGCCAACCGAGTCCGGCGACCAGAACGCCGCCCAGCGATGGACCGAGAGCGGTGCCCATTGCGGACATCGTTCCGAGCAGTCCCATGGCGCTGCCGGTCCTTTCCTTCGGCACCGTCCCAGCGACAAACGCCATGGTGAGGGCCATCATGATGGCCGCGCCAAGACCCTGCACCGCCCGGGCGGCAATCAGCAGCCGGAGCGTGGGCGCCAGGCCGCAAAGGACCGAGGCCAGCGTGAACAGGAAGATGCCGACCAGCAGCAGCCGTCGGCGGCCCATGACGTCACCGAGCCGCCCGACGCTGACGATCGGGGCGGTGATGGCCAGCAGATAGGCAAGGACGATCCACTGGACCTGCTGGAAAGAGGCGCCGAACGCCTGAGCCAAGGTCGGCAACCCCACATTGGCGATGCTGGTGCCCAGCGATGACAGCAACATCGATAGCGAAAGGCTGGCAAGCACCCACCGAATCGACGGCGTCTGCTCTGCACGGTCAGCGGCTATCCCATCTCTTGCTGTCGTGGCTGATTCTGGTGTGATTTTCATCGTTGGTGACTCCCGAAATTGAGCTATCGGAAGCGTAGTTCCCTGCCCGGCATGGCGGAAGGCGCACCACTTTCACTTTATTCATGCGTCTGGCGCCATGTCACCACACGCCGTGCTACGGTCGATCCATGTCAAGACCCGATCTCAACCTGCTTGTCACCCTGGATGTGCTGCTTGCGGAAGGCAACGTGGCGCGCGCCGCCCAACGGTTGCGGCTGAGCCCGTCAGCGATGAGCCGGGCGTTGGCGCGTTTGCGGGAGACGACGGGCGATCCGCTGCTGGTCCGGGCCGGTCGCGGCCTCGTTCCCACACCTCGGGCGCTCGAACTCCGCGAGCGGGTCAGCCAGCTCGTGCAGGACACGGAAGCGGTTTTGCGCCCTGCCGAGCAGCCCAACCTCCAGCAGCTGGTCCGAACGTTCACACTGCGGACCAGCGAAGGCTTTGTGGAGAATTTCGGACCGGACCTGATTGCCCGCGTCGGCGAGCAAGCGCCTGGCGTTCGCCTTTGCTTTGTGCAGAAGTCAAACAAAGGGAGCGGCCCGCTTCGCGACGGCACGGTCGATCTGGAGACCGGCGTTGTCGGGAGCACGATAGGTCCGGAGGTGCGTGCGCAGGCGTTGTTCCGAGACCGTTTCATTGGCGTCGTGCGAATGGGGCACCCGCTGAGCCAGGGCGAGATCACGCCCGCGCGCTATGCGGCCGGCAGGCATATCCTCGTGTCCCGGCGAGGGCAGGACAAGGGGCCCATCGATGAAGCCTTGAGCTCTCTCGACCTGCAACGGCAGATCGTTGCGATCGTTGGCGGCTTTTCAGCGGCGCTGGCCTTGGCCCGGGCCTCCGACCTGATCGCCAGTGTTCCCGAACGGCACACGGGGAACCTGCGTGCCGGAATGCATGGCTTCCCCCTTCCGGTCCCTGTGCCGGAGATCACGGTTTCACTCCTGTGGCACCCGAGGCTGCATGCCGACCCGGCGCACCGGTGGCTGCGCGGGTGCGTACGGGAGATCTGCGCGGAACAGCACAGCGATTCCTGGCCATGCGAAAAAGCGGCCGAAAGCCCGGCGTGAGAGCGAGCGCGTGAAACCGCGCGTGAAACCGATGGCTATCCGAAGTGCGGCAGCGTGACTACAGCGTGAAATGAACATGGCGCAGCACACCGTCCCCGGCTATGCTCGGTGCCTTTGCCGTTGCGCAGTCGGCGCCCGCCGGCTCTCCAACGGACCTTGCCTGTTCAGGACCTCCCATGCACATCGAACCCGGCGTCGTCAGCCCCGAGAAAATCGCCCTCAGTTACGTCACTGCCGCAGCGGCCTTCGGCCTGACCGCCGCCCTGGCACGGCAAAGCCTGCGCGACAACGGCGGCGCGCTCGCGCTGCTGGTGCGCAGCGTGATCACCACCGCGCTGGTGTTCAGCTTCTTCGAGGTGTTTCCGCATGAGCCGGTCGGCGTATCCGAGGTTCATCTGATTCTGGGCTCGACCTTGCTGCTGATGTTCGGCGCGGGTGCTGCGGCCATTGGCCTGGCGTGCGGCCTGCTGGTCCAGGGCCTGTTCTTTGCACCCTTCGACCTGCCGCAGTACGGCATGAACGTCACCACCTTGCTGGTGCCGCTGTATGCGGTGAGCCAGCTGGCGCGCCGGCTGATTCCGGCCGGCACGGCCTATGTGGACATCAGCTACCGGCAGGCCCTGGCCCTGTCCACCACCTACCAGGGCGGCATCGTGCTGTGGGTCGCCTTCTGGGCCATCTACGGACATGGCGCCAGCCTGGCCACCATGACCGAGGTCGCAAGCTTTGGTGCCGCCTACATGTGCGTGGTGCTGGTGGAGCCCCTGGTGGACCTGGCCGTGCTGTGGCTGGCCAAGCGTCTGGCCGCCTTCACGCAAGGGCCGCTTTTCAATACCCGCCTGCACGCAGCGGCCATCTGACAGCCGGCTTCCCGGTCACCGCACCTTCGGTGCTCCGCTGTGGCGGGCTGCTCAAGACTCCAGCTGCATCCGCGCTGACCAGCACCACGGCGGCTGCATCACGGAAATCAGGCCGAAAATCAGGCAACGGGCTCCCGTTCACGGGCCGCCCGATCCGTGACTTCCACCCAACGGACTGCTGCGCAGCAAGGGCTTGAAGGCCCGCATCCTGCGACAATTCGGCCCGCGCGCTCCGCTCCATTTCAATGCGACGGCCCCGACCTGCGCCGCATTGCTCCTTGCCTGGCAGCTATTGCACGGGGCCTGCCTGCGCCGATATCTTCATCGTCCATGGTTCTCGATCCCTTCACCCTGCTCGTTCTCACCACGGCCATGGCCGCCGCCTCGGCGCTGTATCTGGCTGCGGAATGGGGCAGCGTGCGCGAACGCTCGCTGCTGCTGTGGAGCGGGGGGTTTGCCATCATCGCCGTGGGCTGTGTGCTGGCCCTGCTGCGCTCCAGCGGCCATGTGCTGCTGGGCATCTGGTTTCCCAACGGCTTGCTGATCTGCGCGCACTGGCTGTTCCTGGCCGGCGTTGCAGCGTTCACGCACACCCGGCTGCCGCGCCTGTGGTGGCTGGTGGCCGTCGTCTGGCTGGCAATGCTGTTCATGCCCAGCGGGCCGTGGTGGTCCAGGGCAATGCTGGGCATCCAGTCGCTGCTGATCGCCGTCATCAGCCTGCGCGCCGGCCTGCTGCTGCGCCCGCACGGCGGCACGCTGGGCGTGGGCGCGGCGCAGCTGCGCTTCGTTCTGCTGGCCCACGGCCTGTTCTATTTCGCCAAGGCCGCCTCGGTCGTGGCGCTGGACACCTTCATCAACCTGGCCAATTTCCACGGCACGGTGATCCTGGTCTCGCTGGTGGAAGGCGTGATGGCGATCATGCTGCTCGCCATGTCCATGACCGGCACGGAGCGCCATCGCCGCGAGGAACGCATCGCGCAGATCGCCGCCCGCGACCCGCTCACCGCCCTGGACAACCGCCGCGCGCTCTATCTGCGCGCACCCCAGCTGCTGGAGCAGGCCTCACCGGCCAGCCCCTGCGCCCTGCTGCTGATCGATATCGACCACTTCAAGCAGGTCAACGACCTGCACGGCCACGATGCCGGCGACCGCCTGCTGCTGACGCTGAGCGACCTCATCCGCAGCGCGCTGCCGCGCGGCGCACTGGCCGCACGGCTGGGCGGGGACGAGTTCGTGATCGTGCTGCGCAGCGTCGACCACGCGGCAGCGCAGGCGCTGGGCCAGGACTTGCGCGAGGCCTTCGCGCAGCAGGCGCGGACCATGTTCGAGACGCCGGAACCGGTGTCGCTGAGCATCGGTGCCACCCTGTTCGACCAGCCCGGGGTGGAGCTGTCCCACTGGCTCAAGCAGGCCGACGAAGCCCTCTACACCTCCAAGCGCAAGGGACGGGACCGGATGGAACTGGTCCCGCTTGCGCCCGGGCGGCCGCACTGACGGCGCCGGGGGTGCCGAGGGTGCCCTGGCCCTGGGCATGCCTCACGCCAGCTCTTCATCCGCCAGCGCCAGCGCTGCTTGCGCCAGCAGTTCGGCGGCATGCGCATCGTTGCCGGGGGTGAAGACCCGGTGGCGCTGCGGGTCCAGCGGCGGGCCCCGGTCCACTTCGCCGGCTTGCGAGGCGACCACGCTGCGCGTGCCCAGGGCAGCAGCCATCATGGAGACGGTGGTGTTGTTGCACACGGCCACGCTGGCCGATGCCAGTGCCGCGCCCAGCATCCAGATATCAGTGCGGCCGCTCAGGTCCAGCGCGGGGTGGCGCATTTGCGCGGCCACCGATGCCACCAGGGCGCGCTCGTCCTCGCTGCCGGTGAGCAGCACTTCCAGCCCCGCCTGCGCCAGCCGGTCGGCCACGGCCGCGAAGCCGCTGGCGGACCAGCAGCGCACAGCCAGCCGCGCGCCCGGGTGCACGATGGCGTAGCGGCGGCTTGCGGGCAGCAGCGGGCGGACGCGGGCGCGGTCATCGGCATTCAACGGCAGGTCCAGCTTGAGACCGCGGCGCGGCAGGCCCATGTAGTCGGTCAGGGCCAGCAGGCCCAGCACTTCGCTGCCCTGCCCCGGCCAGGGCACAAAGCGCAGCGCATCCGCCTCGGGCACCCAGTCATCGGGGTCCGCAAAGCCCGCGTTGCGGCGCGCGCCAAAGTTGGCGACCAGGGCATTGGTGTTGCGGCCCGAGTCGTGCAGCTGCACCACCAGGTCAAAGCGGCGCGAACGCATGCGGCGCTGGAAGAAGCTGTATTCATCGGCCTTGGCCGAGGGCACGCCGGGCAGACCGGGCCAGCCGGGAAACAGCTCGAAGTCATCGACCGAAGACAGCCTTTGCGCCAGGCCTTCGGCCTCGGGCAGCCCCACCAGGGTGATGCGTGCCTTGGGCCAGGCCGCAGCCAATGCACGCAGAACGGGCGTGGCGCACAGCAGATCCCCAAAGCGGCGCGCGCGGAACACGCCGATTCTGCGCAGCTGCGGCAAGACGGCCGACCTGCGGTGGTCCGTGTATTTGCCGGACCTGAGGGCCGGGGTTGAATCGGCCAGCCTCAGCAAGGGGTGATTCATGGAATTCATGGGCACTCTCCGCCTGTGGTTGCAGGCCAGGGATACGTAGCAATCGGCGTGCCCGCTGCGCGCCCTCCCCCTGCAAAAGTCGGACGCCGTCTATCACGCCTGGCTGGGTTGCCCTGTCACACCCATGAAACATCGGCTGCAGACAATGCCGGACTTTGTCAATCAGAGCGCCCCGCGCAACACGAAGAATGCAAGTCTGGAAATTGGGAATGGTGGCCGGTGCCGCAGCGCTGGCCCTGGCGGGTTGTGGTGGCAGCGATGGCGATAGGGCAGATGGGGGAACGAACAGCCAGGCCGTGGCCTTCATGGCCGATGTGCACTTCCAGGACGTGTACGGCGACCTCAAGAACAGCAGCTTCAAGGGCGTTCCCACGGCCAATGGCATGTTCGCCACCATCCGCACCATGTATGCGCAGCTGACTTCCACGCGGCTGTTCAACGAGAACTACTTCGCCTTCCGCGCCGCACTGGACGATTCGCTGGCCAAGGGCGTGAAGCTGGTGGCCTTTCCCGGCGACTTCTCCGACGACGGCCAGCCGCTGAACGTGAACGGCTTTCGCGCCGTGCTGGCCGAGTACGAGAAAAAGGGCATGCGCTTTTTCATCGCGCCCGGCAACCATGACCCTGTCGCCCCCTACGACGATGACGAAAAGGGCAAGGACGACTTCATGGCCGCCAACGGCAGCACGGTCAAGGTCTACGCCAAGAACTACCAGGGCTGCCTGAACGCCGAAGCCAACGTGGTCTGTACCGACCAGTTGATGGAGCAAGGCTATGCCTCGCTGCTGCGCGACCTGGCCCCCTACGGCCTGATGCCCAATGAGAAGGACGTGTACTGGGAGACCCCCTACAGCACCTACGCGCAGGACAAGTACAGCTATGCCGAGGCCGCCAGACAGGCCCAGCTGGGCCAGCGCAGCTACGAGATCTGCAAGGAAGGCGAAGGCGGCAAATTCAAGCAGGCCGGCTACACCAATTGCACCAGCATTGCCGATGTGAGCTACCTGGTCGAGCCCGTCAAGGGCCTGTGGCTGCTGTCGGTGGACGCCAACGTCTTCGTGCCGGACAAGCTGGACCCCGCCAAGCCCAACTCGCCCAAGGGCTTCACCGGCGCCGGCAATGCAGGCTGGAACAAGATGACCACGCACAAGAAGAGCGTGATGGCGTGGATCGAATCGGTGAGCGCGCGCGCCAAGGCCCAGGGCAAGCAGCTGGTGGCCTTCTCGCACTACCCGACCATGGACTTCTACGCCAACCAGACCGACGCCATCAAGGCCGCCTTCAAGCCCGGCGCCTTCCAGACGGCGCGCGTGCCCGAGCAGGCCACGGCCGAGGCGGTGGCCGCCACGGGCCTGCCGCTGCACATCGGCGGCCATATGCACTTCAACGGCACCAACGACTACCTGAGCAAGAGCGGCAAGTACCTGGTGAACGTGCAGTCGCCGTCGCTGGCCGTCTACGGCGCAGCCTACAAGATCGTGCGCTTCGACACGCCGCGCAAGGTGGACGTGCAGACCGTGGCGCTGAACAACGTGCCGCGCTTCAACGAGCTCTTTCCGCTGTACGAGATGGAATGGAAGTACGTGGAAGGCAGCAGCAAGCCCGAGGACGCCAAGCGCCGCTGGGACAAGGCCATTCTGTCCAGCACCAGCTATGGCGACTTCACCAGCCGCTACTTCGGCGAGCTGTCGCGCCTGCGCTTCCTGGACGAGTACTGGGCCTGCGACATGAAGGACCTGGTCAGCCAGCTCAACCTGCAGCAGATGCTGACCATGGCCCAGCTGGATACCAAGGTCACCTACGCCCAGCTCGCCGGCCTCGCCGCGCAAGGCGTTGCCGTGCCGTTCAAGCCCAGCGCCGGCTGCCTGCAAGGCAGCCCCGTGGCCGGCAATGCCGCGCAGTGGGCCGCCGACTGGAGCGTGGCCGAGAACGCCGCCCGCGCCAAGGCCCAGGCCGCGGGCGTGGACTTCAACGCGCTGGCCAAGGTGTCGGCCTATACCTTCTACGGCGACTTCCACCGCACCGTCTACGCGGGCGGCCTGTCGCTGAACGACATGGGCAAGCAGCGCGTGGAGCAGTACCGCCTGCTGATGAGCGCCTTCCCTGCCCTGACCTCGGCGCCCCAGAAAACGGGCGACAAGCTGGCCGACAGCACGCCCGTGGGCCAGCCATTCCAGTACAGCTTCAAGCAGGTGTTCTCCATCCTCAAGGGCCTGGGCTCGGGCAAGCCCAGCGACCATTTCTCGGTGGACTTCGACGCCAGGACGCTGCGCGCGGAAGGCAGTGACAGCCTGAAGTTCTGACAAACAAGGCGCGGCCTGTACAGCGCTGATCTGTGCCAAGGGGTGCCCTGCCCCTTCGTGCAGGTCAGCGCTTTCTTGCATTTGCACAGGCATGACTACACGGCTTCCGATCTTTCCTACACCCGGATTTCACGGCGCGCCACACACTTGCTGCATTCCTCCCGCAACCCCTAAAGACCGGCGGCATCGGCCCGACCCGCCACCCGCCGGATCAGGAGTTCTCCCCATGAAGCAGCTCATTCCCATGGCAGGGTCCCATCACCGTTCGTATGTCCCCATGCAGATGGGCCAGCCCATCAGCGATGGCAACTACACCCAGCAGCAGACCAAGGCCAACCAGCGACAGATAGGCCAGCCCTTGCCGCAAAAGCAGCAGCAATGAGGGCGATGCCGCGCCTGTAAGGCCGGCCACGTCAATCCAGGCCTGGACCACTCTCCTCCTCTTGCACAAGCCCCCGCAAGCCCTGCCCGCCAGCGTTTGTGGGGGCTTGTTGTCCTTGGGCCCCGCGCCGCCCAGGCCCAGGGTGCAAGCAGTATGGTTACATATGCAACAACGGGTTGCGCACCTACGTGCCCCCCTCGCGCAACGCATACCATCGCCGCCCAACAACTCAGAAAGGCGGAGGGTATGCAAGAAAATTCTCTCGAATGTTTCCTTTATCACAGCCAGCTGGCCCCAGGGGCTGACACCACATGCATCGCGGCGATCATCAAGGCGGCGCGCACCTTCAACTGGTCGGCCGGGATCACGGGCATGCTGGTTTTCGACGGTGAACGCTTCTTCCAGTATGTCGAAGGGCCGCCAGAGCAATTGGCGCTGCTGGTGGAGTCCATCTCGCGCGATGAAAGACACATCAACTTCACGCCCCTGTTTCCGCAGGCACGCCTTGATCAAAGGCGTTTTGCCAAGTGGTCCATGGCCTATGTGATTGTGGAAGACACGGAGCCGCTGGGCACCATCTCGGAGCTTCAAGGTCCAGGCGCACTGGAAAAACTGCAGGAGCTTTTACCGCTGCTGGACGCCCAGTAATCCCTTTGACCCCAAAGGCGCGGCAGTTTTATAGTATGGGTTCACTGAGGCAGGAAATCGATGCTTACCCGTTGGACTACCGAATCCGAGAAAGAGCAACTGCTCGGACTGCAGACCGCTGAAATCCTGGACCTGAATGCCAGAAAGGAATTCCAGCGCATCACCGAGCTCACCAGCCGCATGTTCATGGCTCCAATTGCCATCATCACGGTTCTGGACGAGCACAGGCAATGGTTCAAGGCACCGGTGGGTGTGGATATGGATGGCAGCCTGCGCACGGATGCCTTCTGTGACCACACCATCAGAAACGAAGGAATCATGGTGATTCCCGATACGCACCTGGACAGCAGATTTTCAGAAAATCCCCTGGTCACCCATAAGCCCAATATCAGGTTCTATGCAGGTGTGCCTTTGATAATGGAATCCGGCCACGCCATCGGCAGCCTGTGCATCATCGATACCCAGCCCAGGACATTCTCCGAAGAGCAAGGCCAGCAACTGCAAGCCATGGCCGCCATCGTTCAGGCTCAACTTCACTACCATCACAGAATTGGCAAAATAAACGAAGTCACGGGCCTGCCAAATCGCACGCAACTCAAGCTGGACCTGAAGAGCCTTTGCATTCTGGCCCCGGGATCGGCACGCGGTCTGGTATTGATGGAGGTGCTCAACCACGCCAGCCTGCTGGAAATGAGCAATGCGCTGGGCTTGAACTATGTCGAGCAGCTCATGCGCGACATTGCCAAGGCAGTCACGGACATGACGGGGCCGCACGCAACCGTCTACCACGTGGGCCTGGCCAGGTTTGCCTGGGTGATCAGCGCCGGCAGGCAAGAAGATGAGGAGGCATTGGTCAACCAATTGCTGGAGTACCTGCAAAAACCCATCACCAGCGCCGATCTGCGGTTCGAACTTCAACCCAGGGCAGGCGTGGTGCGGTTCTACCTGAACCAGGACGAGGTGGACGATGTCATTCGCAAGGCGATGGTGTGCGTGCAGCAGGCCGGGTACAACGCTCGATCGTTTCACCGCTATGAGGAGAATGAGGACAGTCTCCAGCAGCGATCCTATCGGCTCCTGCGGGACTTCGGACATGCGCTGGGCAATGGGCAGCTGCGGCTGGTGTACCAGCCCAAATTCGACAACCACAGTTTCAGCTGCAAGGGGCTGGAGGCCCTCATACGCTGGAAGCATCCACAAATGGGAGAAATCCCGCCCAGCGAATTCATCCCTCTGGTTGAAGCCACGCCGTTGATCCACAGCCTGACACGGTTCGTGATCAAAACGGCGCTGGCGCAGGTGGCGGCCTGGAAAGCCGAGAAACTCGATCTTCAGGTCTCCATCAACATCTCTCCGCGCAATCTGGACGAGGTCGATTTTCCGGACTACCTGAACGCCATGTGCAACCAGCACGGCGTTCCGCTGAAAAACATCGTGATCGAGTGCACAGAAAGCGATGTGCTGACAGGCCATGGCACGGTTCAGGCGCTTCAACAGATCAGGAAACTCGGCATCAAGGTTGCACTGGATGATTTTGGCGCCGCATATTCCAATCTTGCATCGCTCAAGAATCTGCCTGCCGAGATATTGAAGATAGACCGGTCCATGGTCTGCGACATCGATACCAATGACCGGGCCCTGTCCGTATTGAAATCCATCATGACCATGGCCTCGGATCTTGGCTATCGCCTGGTGGCGGAGGGCGTTGACAGCGCCGAAGTCTTTGATTTACTGGTTTCCCTGGGTTTCGATGAAATACAGGGCTACTATTTCAGCAGGCCCATTGAAGCGTCGGAAATCAGGAAATTCGTTGAAGAGCGCAATCGGTACGCCAACGGAAAATAGCGGCAGCCACGAAGATACGAATCATTTCCAGAGAGCCGCATGCCGATGGGGGCATAGGCCCCGATCACGCCCTGCGCTCCTAGAATCACGCATCCCTTGGGGAGTAGCCTGCTTGCAACCTGCAAGCGCCTGCGTCAACACACTCGGCATCCTGCATGCTGTGGCGCAGGCATCCGTTCTTCGGTTGGCGAGACCATCGGCATTTCACCGCGACACAGGTCACAAGGTCGGGCAGCGGTGAAGTGCCGTTGTGCGCTTGCCCGGCCGTGAAGAACCCCTCCCAGATGAACGCCGCATCCATCCTGCTCCTGGCCTTTGCCATGTCCACCGACGCCTTTGCCGCCGCCGTGGGCAAGGGCTCCGCCCTGCTCAAACCCCGCTGGTCCGAAGCCCTGCGCACAGGCGCCATCTTCGGCGTCATCGAAGCCCTGACGCCGCTGGCCGGCTGGGCGCTGGGCTATGCGGCTTCCGACTATGTCAAGGCATGGGACCACTGGATTGCCTTCGTGCTGCTGCTGGTGCTGGGCGGCCGCATGCTGCTGGGCGCCCTCAAGGCCGCTGACGGCGAAGAAGAGGCCAAGCCCGCCCGGCACGGCTTCTGGCTGCTGGTGGCCACCGGATTCGCCACCAGCATCGACGCCATGGCCGTGGGCGTGGGCCTGGCCTTCCTGGATGTGAGCATCACCACCGTGGCCCTGGCCATCGGCTTTGCCACCTTCGCCATGGTGACCCTGGGCGTCATGGTCGGCCGCCTGCTGGGCAGCATTGCGGGCCGCTGGGCGGAGGCTGTTGGCGGTGTGCTGCTGATCGGCATCGGCTCGGTGATTCTGTATGAGCATCTGAGCGCCATCTGATTGGGGGCCTGCACCCCGCCAGCGCACGGTTGCGGGAGCTTGTAGGCAGGCTCCTCGCCGCGCCGCTCGATTGGCTGACAGGCCTTTGCTTGCTTTTCCGATCTCCGTGCGCTTGGGCAGCGCTCCTAATGAGGGCTTCAAATTTTGTTTTCCAGGAGTTCTCTATGACAGGTCACAAGACGCTGAAGATGGGTTTGATCGCTGCCGCACTGATCGCAGGTGCAGCCTCCACCAGCTGGGCCCAGCCCGTGGCGGGCACCACCACGCTGGGCGTGGCGGCCACTGAAGTCCAGGCCGTGGCCACCGGCTGGAGCCTGAAGAAGTCCGTGCTGGGCAAGAGCGTCTACAACGAGGAAGGCAAGGCCGTGGGCAAAATCGACGATGTGATCGTCGCACCCGACAAGGCCGTGTCGTACGCCATCATCGGCGCAGGCGGCTTCCTGGGCATGGGCAAGCATGACGTGGCCATTCCCGTGAACCAGTTCCGCGTGGAAAACAACAAGATCACCCTGCCCGGCGCCACCAAGGACGCGCTGAAGGCACTGCCCAAGTTCGAATACGCGAAGAAGTAAGCCAGGCGCGCCCTGTCGCCTCATTCACAAGTTTCACAAGCCCTGCACTGCAGGGCTTTTTCGTGGGCGCGTGGCTGGCAGCAAGGCGATCATCCAGGGTGGCCGTGGAAGGCAATATGATCGCGGCGGATCAGATTCATACAAAAAATCCACGAGCAAATGAAAATACTCTTCGCCGCTTCATTGGGAATATCGTTGGCCATTCAGGCATCGCCCTGCTTTGCGGACAACAGCAATGGGAAGCAGCTCTATTCATCGAGATGCGCCATGTGCCACGGGGCAGACGCCAGAGGCACGGGCCCGCTGGCCAACAAGAGCAACCCTCCCACGCCCGACCTGACGACCGCCGCCTTCAGAAAAAGGCTGCATGATTATCCGGGCGTGATTGTCTCGTCCGTCATTCTTCGCCCGAATGGAGATTTGATTCCCAGGACCTTGCGGGAAAACGGCGTGAAAGTACCGCCCCATGCCTGGACGGTGAAGGATTTTCGTGACCTGAATGAGTATTTCAGTGGCCTGATCACGAAGAAATAAATTCAAATTGCGATTTCCTGCCTGCGCACATGCTCGCGCACTGCATCGACCAGGATGCGCGCAAGGCGGTCCACGGGCTCCGGGGCATCCAGCGCGGCGCGGCCCAGGATCAGGTCCATGGACGGCAGGGCCGGCAAGCCAAGGGCCTGTGCATCCAGCGGCCTGACGTGGGCGGGCAGGCCGAACGGCGTGCGCACGGACAGGCCCAGGCCGGCCGCCGTGGCAGCCCAGACGGCGGTCAGGCTGGCGCTGTTGAAGGCGTGCCGCCAGGCCAGGCCCTTTTTGTCCAGGGCGGCCGTCACGATGTCCCGCAGGGGGCAAGGCGCCTCAAGCATGGCCAGGGGCAGCGCCTCATCGCCCTGCGCCCCGCCGTTGAGGCCGCGCGCCCAGCCGGCCTCGGCCGCATCCAGCGATGCCGGGCCAATCCACTGAAGCGGCAGCCGCATGATGTGCTCGCCATGCACGCAGGCATGGTTCATGCCCACATCCCAGAGCAGCGCCAGGTCGAACTGGCCCAGGGCCATGCGTTCGCGCAGTTCATCGCTGCGGGCCACGCTGGCCTCGATGCGCACGTGCGGGTGGGCACGTGCGAACTGCCCCAGCACATGGGGCAGCACGCTTTCGCCCAGGTCTTCCTGCAGGCCCAGGCGCACCAGGCCGCGCAGCTCGCTGCCGCGCACGGCCGCCACGGCGCGGTCGTTGAGTTCCAGCAGGCGCAGCGCGTAGCCGCGCAAGGTTTCCCCCGCCTCCGTCAGCACCAGCCCCCGGCCGGACTTGCGCAGCAAGGGCGTGCCGCATTGGGATTCCAGCTTCTTGAGCTGGGCACTGACGGCCGATGTGGAGCGGCCCAGCCGGTCCGCCGCCCGGGCAAAGCTGCCCAGTTCGACGCCGGTGCAAAAAGTGCGCAGCACATCCAGGTCATAGAGAACGCGTGTCATTGCCAAGCCCCCGATCGTGCTGAAAAAATGGATTGTAGATACGAAATTATGTGATTTTCAGGATGGTTGAGGCCCAACATACTGCCGCCCATGACCTCCTCTTCTCCTGCACCCGGCGCCGATCCGGGCCCCCTCCTGCCCTTGCCCTGCCCGCCCCGTCACCGATGGAAGGTGCTGGCGGCAGGCGTCATCGCCAATGCCGCGTTTTCCGTGGCTTTCAGCGGGATTCCCATGACGGCCATCCTCATGCGTTCGGGCTACCAGCTGGACACCCGGACGCTGGGCCTGGCGCTGGGGCTGATGGGCCTGGGCATTGCGCTCAGTGAATTGCCCTGGGGATTGCTGACGGACCGCTGGGGTGACCGGCCGGTGCTGCTGCTCGGCCTGTGCGGCACGGCCGTGGCCCTGGCGGCCATGGCGCTATGGGCTTCGCCATCGCCGGCCCATATCCCGCCGTTTGGCTTGCTGGCTGGCGGCCTGGTGCTGGTGGGGCTGCTGGGCGGCAGCGTGAACGGCGCCAGCGGCCGGGCAGTCATGGGCTGGTTTGCCGAAGGCGAGCGCGGCCTGGCCATGAGCATCCGCCAGACCGCCGTGCCGCTGGGTGGCGCCATCGGCGCGCCCCTGCTGACCGGCCTGGCCACGCATGCAGGCTTTGCCGCCGTCTATGGCGTGCTGGCTGCGCTGTGCCTTGGGGCTGCCGCATTCGCCGCGCTGTGGATTCAGGAGCCGCCGCAGTCACCGCTTCGAAGCAAGGCCGCCGCGCCGGACCGCACCGCAACCACCACGCCCGGCCCATTGCGCGATCTGCAGGCCTGGCGCATGGCCGCCGGCATCGGCATCCTGTGCGCCCCGCAGTTCGCCGTGCTGTCCTTCGGTACGGTGTTCCTGCATGACCATGCCCAGTTGGGGCTGGGCGCGGCGGCGGCCCTCATGTCGGTCGTGCAACTGGTTTCCATGGCCTTGCGGATCTGGAGCGGCCGCTGGACCGACAGGCACCGGAACAGGCCTGCCTTTCTGCGCGCCTGCTGCCAGCTCACCCTGGCGCTGTTCGCGGGCCTTGCGGTCCTGAGCTGGGCCGGCCACCCGGCCGGGTCTGCCGCGATGGGTGTGGCTCTCATGGTGATGCTGGGCATCTGCGGCATCTGCGTGTCCGCCTGGCATGGCGTGGCCTACACGCAGCTGGCCGGGCTGGCCGGCGCAGCCCGCGCAGGCACGGCGCTGGGCATGGCCAATACCTCCGTGTTCGCGGTCTGCTTTCTGGTGCCTCTGGCCATACCGCATCTGCTGTCGGCCCAGGGCTGGGGGCTGGTCTGGGCCTGTGCGGCGGCCTGCGCGGGCTGGGCCATGCAGCTGTTTGCACGGGCCGGTGCCATTCGCAATGCCAAGGCCGCGAAGACCCCCCAATTGCCCGAGAATGTTGGCTGTCTTCCCCCACCGACCTCCCCCCGATCATGACCATCGCCCACTGGCTTGTTTTCTGCGGCGTCTCGCTGTTGATGTGCTTCACCCCCGGCCCCGCCGTGTTGCTGGCCATCTCCAACTCGGTGGACGTGGGCGCAAGGCGAACGGCACTGAGCTCGCTGGGCAGCTCGGTCGGCATCTTTGTGGTGTCCGGGCTGGCGATGATCGGCATGGGGACCATCCTCGCCATGTCGGCCCATGCATTTCTGGTCATGAAGGTGGCGGGCGCCATGTACCTGATCTGGCTGGGCGTCAAGCGCTGGCGCAGCAAGGACGGCTTGCTGGGCAGCGATGCGGGCCTGGCCCCCACCCAGCGGCGCGAGCGCAGGAACTGGCAACTGGTGGCCCAGGGCATGGGCGTGTCGCTGACCAATCCCAAGGCCATCCTGTTCTTCTCTGCGCTGTTTCCCCAGTTTGTCGTCCCGGGCGAGCCGCTGCTCACGCAGTACCTGGTGCTGACCACCACCTTCGCGGTCTGTGCCCTGATCTCGCACGCCTGCTACGTGCTGCTCATCTCCCTGATCAAGGGCCACCTGGTGGCACACGCCAAGCTGTTCAACCGCATCGTGGGCGGCACCTTCATCGCGCTGGGCGTGGGACTGCTCAGGACACGGCACAAGCTGGGCTGAGTGCGTGCGCAGCCCTTGCTCGCAATTGCTCGCAAGGGCTGGCCCGCTGCTACTCACCCTCTTCGAACAAAACAGCGGCGTAGTCCATTGCGCCGTGCAGGATGTGAAGAATGATGGTCCGCTCTTCTTGCTCGGCCACGCGGTAGAAGATCAGATAGTTGCCATGCACGCGCCGACGAATGCCCTGGCCTTCATACCGGGGTACCAGCGGAGAAGCGAATGGCCTGCGTGCCAGGGCTTCGCACTTGTCACGCAACTCCTGCACGAATGACAGTGCGCGGCGCGGATTGTCCTGAGCTATGTAGTCAGCGATGTGCTCCAGGTCGCATTCCGCATTGCCCGTGAATTCAACAATCATGCGGACTGGTTGTTCTTTTCGGCCTGTTCGGCCATTGCGCGGTATTTGGCTTCCAGTCTGTCGAACACAGCGTCAGCTGGCTTGGTGCGCCCCGCGTCCGCATCAGCCAATCCGCGCCTGATGGACGCGTCAAGCGCAGTCAGCCTGGTTTCCCTGTCCTGCACCAGCCGAACCCCCTCACGCAACACTTCGCTCTTGGATCCGTACCGCCCGGTGTCTACAAGCTGCTGGACATAGCCTTCGAGTTGCTTGCCCAAATCTGCAGAAATCATGCTGCGCCCTCCTCGTGGGGTTTGAAACTGCAACACAGCCTAGCGCATTTATCAACAGTTATCAAATCAATGCATTGCTGCCGATGTGCCATACCAGCCCTGAAACGCTGCGTATGCAAGCCCGCCCCCAGCGCCGGCCCGCCCGCCCGCCCCGCCCACGAAGGGCGGGCGGCGCGGCCGCAGATGCCAGGCTCAGTTCGCCCGCGCATCCCTCACCACGAAATGCTCCACATGCGGTGCCTGCGCAAAGTATGGGCCGATGATGGCGCGCCACTGCGCGAAGGCGGGTGACTCGCGAAAGCCCACGGTGTGGTCTTCCAGGGTCTCCCAGTTCACCTGCAGCACGTAGCGGCCGGGCGTTTCCATGCAGGCAAGAATGCTGTGCCCACGGTATCCACCGGCCTTGGACAGCACGTCGGCCACGGCCTGGGTCAGGGCCTGGCCGAATTCCTCGTGCCTGGCGGGATCGACCCTCAGTTCGGCAATTTCAACAATCATGGATATCTCCTGGAGAGGCGGCTCGATGTCGGCGCGGGAGGCGGCCGGGGGCATCGCTCCTGGTTGAGAGACTGGATGCGCGCAGGGGCTGCGCGCATCCGGAGACTTGGAATATTGCAGAACTTGAGGATTCCTGCCCAGGGGGTGCGCGCCCCGGGCAGGCGCCTTACTGCCCGGCCTGCTCAGGGATCAGCAGCAGCTTGCCCACGCTCTGGCCCGATTCCATGCGCCGGTGCGCCTGCGCGGCCTCGGCCAGCGGGTAGGTGCTGTCGATCACCGGGCGGATGGTGCCGGCCGCCAGCGCGGGCAGCCAGCGCTGGGCGAAGCGCTGGACCATGGCCTGCTTGACTTCGGGCGGGCGCGACTTCATCACCGTGCCGAAGATCCGCAGGTGCTTGTACAGCAGCACATCCATGGGCACGGCCGCCGCCAGCGCGCCGCCCAGCAGGCCCACGCAGACCATGCGCCCGCCCATGCCCAGCGAGCGCATATTGCGCTCCAGGTAGGGGGCGCCAATGAAATCGACCACCACATCCACGCCCTTGCCGCCCGTCCTGTCGGCCACCACGGCCTGGAAATCTTCGCTGCGGTAGTCGATGAACACGTCGGCGCCAAGGCCCGTGACGGCGTCCCGCTTGTCGCCGCTGGCCGTGGCAAACACGCGCGCGCCGGCCGCATGCGCCAGTTGCACGGCCGCCGAGCCCACGCCGCTGCCCGCCGCGTGGATCAGCACCGATTCGCCGGGCTGCAGGCTGGCCAGGTGGAACAGCGCCTCATGCGCGGTGACGAAGACTTCAGCCACCGCGCCGGCGTCGGTCAGCGACAGGCTCTCGGGCACATGCATGGCCATGCGGTGGTCGATGCGCGACAGCTCGGCATAGGCGCCGCCGCCCACGATGCCCATGACGCGGTCGCCCACGGCAAAGCCCTGCACCTGCGCGCCCACCTCCACCACGGTGCCGGCGATCTCCAGGCCCATGAGGTCGGATTCGCCAAAGTGGGCACGGCCATAGGCGCCCTTGCGGTGGGATACATCGGCACGGTTCACGCCAATCGCGGCGTTGCGCACCAGAAGGTCATGGGGCCGGACTACGGGCCGGGCCACGTCGCGGGCCACGAGCACTTCGGGGCCGCCGAAGTCGTCGAAAACAATGGCTTGCATGCTTGTGCTGTCTTTCATTGCGCAATGAGTATTCAAAAAAGGATTGAAGGTTCGATACCCAAAGCTTACGACTGCTCCAGGCCGCTCAAACGCAGCGATTTCGCTCTACAGTGCTGCAAATCTGCATCACCAAAACCGCCATGAACTGGGATGACACCCGCATCTTCCTCGCGCTGACGCGCACGCCCTCCCTGCGCGCCGCCGCGCGCAGCCTGGGCGTGGACCAGGCCACCGTGGGCCGGCGCCTGAACGCGCTGGAGGCCGAGCTGGGCAGCAAGCTGTTTTTGCGCGCCAGGGATGGCTACCTGCTCACCGCCGCCGGCGAGGCCGCGCTGGGCGCCGCGCGGCGCATGGAAGGCGCGGCGCTGGACCTGCGCACGCGCATCGAGGGGCTGGACGACAGCCCGGCCGGCCTGGTGCGCGTGACCAGCACCGACTCGATCGCCACCGAATTCCTGCTGCCCGCCATAGAGCGCCTGCAGCAGCGCTGGCCCGGCATCCGCGTGGATCTGGAGGTGTCCACGCACATGCTGAACCTGGGTCGCCGCCAGGCCGATATCGCGTTTCGCAACGTTCGCCCCGAGGCACCCGAGCTGGTGGTGCGCCGCGTGGTCGCCTGGCCCGTGGGACTGTTTGCGAGCGCCGCCTACGTGGCGCGCTTTGGCCAGCCGTCGGCAGAGGACGAGTTGCGCGGCCACCACCTCGTGGTCTATGGCCCCTTTCTGGAACAGCGGCCCGTTCCCACCATGGTCGATGTGCCCGCACGCCAGGCCCGGATTGCCATGGCCGCCAACTCCAGCCTGCTGGTGCGCAAGGCCGTGGCGGCCGGCATCGGCCTGGGCGAAATGCCCGTGAGCATGGGCGAGCGCGAAGGCCTGCTGCGCATCTGGCCCCAGCGCCAGCGCTCGGACGACTACGAGGTCTGGCAGGTCATGCACCCCGACCTGCAGCGCACGACCCGGGTGCGCGTCACGGCCGAGTTCCTGGCCCAGGCGCTGGGCCAGACGATCAGCCCTGCTCCAGCAGCACCCGGATGAGGAGGTGCGGCTGCAGCGGCTTTTCCAGATAGTGGTCAAAGCCTGCCTGCAGCGCCTGGGTGCGGTCCTGCTCCCGGGCAAAGGCGCTGAGCGCCACGATCTTCACCTGTCTTGTTCCGCCAAAGTGCGCGGCCTCCGCTTCGCGCAGGGCCTTGACCAGCTGGAACCCGTCCTTTCCCGGCAGCCCTATGTCGCTGACGATGAGGCTGGGCCACTGCGCCTGGACCAGGGCCATGGCCTGGTCGAAGTTCTCGGCACTCCTGACGGAGGCGCCCTGGTCGGTCAGCACCACTTTCAGCATTTCGCTGGTGTCCGCATTGTCTTCAACGATGACGATGTCCTTGCCTTTCAGGGATTCGCCATTTTCAAGATGCACATTCATCGGGTCGGCCTGGGAGGCGCTTGCCTCGTGCAGCGGAATCTCCACCCGCATGGTGACGCCACGGCCCACGCCTTCGCTGTGGGCACGCACGGTGCCCCCATGCAGCTCCACCAGGTGCTTGACGATGGACAGCCCCAATCCCAGGCCGGAATGGCCACGGGTGGCGGGGGCCGAGGCCTGCGAGAAGCGCTCGAAGACATGGGGAAGGAATTCAGGCGCGATGCCCACGCCCTCGTCCGCCACGCTCATCACCAAGCTTTCGTCACTGATTTCAAGGCCCACCTTCACCACGCTGCGCGCATTGGAGAACTTGATGGCGTTGGAGACCAGGTTCCACAGGATTTGCTGGAATCGCGTGACATCGATCCACGCCATGATTTCATCGGACGGCGCCTCGAACTGCAGGGTGATGTTCTTGTCGGCGGCGTTGTCGCGCAACGGCTCCAGGCTTTGCACGGCCAATGAGCAGACATTGACCTCCTCGCGGTGCAGATTGAGTTTTCCCGTCGTCAGGCGCGAGATATCCAGAATGTCCGCAATGATGCGGCTTTGTGCCTTCACGCCTTTCTCGATGGCATCTATGCCCTTCTTGAGCATGGCCTCGCTGAGGTTGGCGCGCTTGAGCAAATGCGTGCCCCCGTTGAGCAGGGACAGCGGCGTGCGCAGTTCATGCGAGAGCACGGCGACAAAATCATCCTTGGTGCGGCTGATGCGCTCTGCGGCCACGCGCGCCGCCTGCTCCTGCTCCAGCATCTGCTGGCGCTGCCTCTCGAACTCCAGGGACTCCGTCAGGTCCTGGGCCACGGCCAGGCGGATGCCGGGCTCGATGGGATCGGAGAACTTCCAGGAGATCAGGCGCTCCTGCCCGTCTGCCGGGAGGATGGGGAACTCGCCGCGCCAGGACTTTTCGGGGTCTTCGGCCAATTGCTGCGCAGCTTTTTCCCGAACGGCCTGCGGAACAAAGCCCGTCAGCGGCTTGCCCGCCAGGTCGTCAATGCCGCGCTGCAGCAGTGCCTGCGCCTGGGAGTTGGCATCGCTGATCAGGCCGCCGGCGCTGACCAGCATCATGGCCGCCGGCGCCTGGTCATAGATGGCGCGAAAGCGTGACTCGCTGCGGCGCAGCCCGTCTTCCGCCAGGCGTGCGCGGATCAGGGCATGCAGCGTGGCAATCAGCAGCTGCGGCTCCACGGGGTGCACCATGTAGGCGTCGGCCCCTGCGTTGAGGCCCGCCACCTGGTGATTGCTTTTCACATACTCGGCCGACAGGTGCACCACGGGAATCAGGCTGGTGTGCCGCGCACCGCGGATGGTGCGGCATACGTCAAAGCCCGAGATATCGGGCAAGTGCACATCCAGCACCACGGCTGCCACGCCGGTCTCCGACAGGGCAATGGCCTTTTCCCCGGTTTCCGCCTCGACCGTCTGGAATCCAGCCGCCCTGATGACCCGTGCCGTGGAGTAGCGCGTGGCAGGGTTGTCGTCAACGACAAGAATGGTGTG
The DNA here is from genome assembly GCF_001622915.1 of Delftia sp. GW456-R20. Classification (NCBI taxonomy): domain Bacteria; kingdom Pseudomonadati; phylum Pseudomonadota; class Betaproteobacteria; order Burkholderiales; family Comamonadaceae; genus Delftia; species Delftia sp. GW456-R20. The sequence goes on from NZ_LWCN01000003.1 coordinate 428,246, forward strand.
CAGGCTTCGGTCGAATGAGGGAAGAATCATTCCAGTCGTGTTCTTGGGCATGATGTTCCTGTTGTTTTTGATGGGATGAAGACCGGCTTGGCCGTATCAGGCCTTCAGATCCTTGGTATCGACCGGAAGATGCGCGGGAACGATCACGGAAAAAGTCGAGCCTTCGCCCAGGGCGCTTTGCACTTCCACCCAGCCTCCCAGAAGCTGTGCCAGCTGCTTGGACAGGGCCAGGCCCAGGCCCGTGCCCCGCAGGCGCTTCTGGATGGGTGAGTCGACCTGGGTGAAGTCATTGAAAATCGCGTCGTGGAATTCCGAGGCGATGCCTATGCCGGTATCCGCCACCGAGAATTTCACCAGCATGTCCCCCACCAGTTCTGCCGACACCTTGATCTCACCCTGCGGCGTGAATTTCAGCGCATTGGAGATGAAGTTTCTGAGGATCTGCGAGAGCTTGCGGTTGTCGGTGTAGAAGCGCGGCAGATCACCGGGCTCTTCGAACACCAGGCTCAACTCCACGTTGTCCGCCATGGCCTTGAACATGCCGCGCAAGGCGGCAAACAAATCCATCATCTCGAACCAGCCCGGCGAGATTTCCAGGCGGCCCGCCTCGATCTTGGCCAGGTCGAGCAGGTCGTTGACCATCTCGGAAAACTCGGCGGCGGTTTCCTGGATGAAGCCGACCTGCCGGGTCTGCTCGGTGGTGAGCGGTCCATCCACATGGTCCAGCAGCAGGCGCGCGTTGCTGCGGATGGCGCCTATGGGCGTGCGGAACTCATGGCTCATGTAGGAGAGGAAATGGCTCTTGAGCTCGGTGGCCTTGCGCAGCTTCTCGGCCTGCACATCCAGCTCGCCGTAGAGCGCGACCACGCCGCGATTGGTCTCGTCCAGCTCCTCGCGCAAGGACCTGATCTCGGCGCGGCACAGTTCCAGTTCAGCTTTGAGATCGTCTTCGTTCATTGCGCTTCCTCGGCCTTGAGGACGACCACGGTGGCGTCATCCCTGCTGCGGGTGTTGTGCCAGAGAAGGCAGGCGGCCAACAGGCCGGGGTCCCTGCCCAGCAGGCCCGCATAGTCCTCATGCTTCCAGCGGGCAGACACGCCGTCGGAGTGCAGTACCAGAACGCCATGGTCAAGGCTGGAGCAGTCGGCCACCCTGGGCCGCGAGATCTGTACACCTGCCGTGCCGTGCTGGCTGCTCAGGGAAAGGCTGGCCACGCCATTGAAAAGCCTGCCACTGATGTTTCCCGCACCGCAGCTGTGCACGGCCTGTGCGCCGAAGCGCACCGCCAACAGGGCCGCCCCGCGCGTGCCGCGCAGCGCTGCATGGGCCTGGGCCACGAACTCGTCCAGCGGCATGGCGGCATCGGCACCGCCGTTCCGGTTCTCGTTCCCGTTCCCATTCCAGTTCTGCGACGCAAAGACATCGACCGCCGCACGGGCCGCCTCGCCCGCCAGCGGTCCATGGCCCAGGCCGTCGACCACCAGCACCTCGGCCAGCCCCACGCCTGACCTGACCGCCCAGGCGTCGCCGCTGATGGTCTCGGGCGCAACGGCCAGGCAAACGGCGCCCATGCGCAGCGACAGTGCCGACGGCGCCCTGCGGCCTTCGCGCAGCCGCGCCAGACTCACCGTGCCGGTGGCTTCGGAGACGACAAAGAAGTCGTCGGCCACCCTGGAGATGGCCCCCAGGCCCGTGCCCGGCGAGCCCGAGCCGGTGCTCACCCCGTCCTGCATGGCGGTGGCGATGTCCTCGATGCCCGGGCCGCGATCGACACAGATGATTTCGATGTCATGCAGGGGCGGCCGCGCGGCTATCCAGATTTCAGCATCCCGCGCATGCCGCACCAGGTTGGTGGCCAGCTCGGTCGCCACCAGCCCCGAACGGCCCATGTCCTCGTCGCCCCAGCCCATGTCGGAGGCCAGTGCAACCACATGGCGCCTGACCTCGCCCACACGGCTCGCATCGCCTATTGGAAATGAACGATGGGTCCAGCCCCGGATTACTTCCACTTGGTGATACTCACTCGTGTGCCCTGGCCCAGCTCGGTTTCTATCTTGAAATCATTCACCAGCCGCTTGCTTCCCGGCAGGCCCAGGCCCATTCCCATGCCGGTGGTGAAACCATCGGTCATGGCCATTTTCAGGTCCTTGATTCCAGGCCCTGTGTCTTCAAAAATCAATTGCAAGGCCTGTTTTCCATTGACTTCGATGATGGCCCAGTTCATGTGGCCACCTTTTCCATGAATCAGCGTATTGCGGGACAGCTCGCTTGCAGCGGTAATCATCTTTGTCTGATCGACCAGCGAGAACTTCAGCATCTGGCAAAGCGAGCGCACCGTTTGGCGCGTGGCAACAATCTGCTGCTCGTTTTGTAACGGCATTTGGCCGCTGCGATCATGTTCCAAGGGTGGCTCCCGACTGCTGGGCCCGCAAAAGGGCCATTCCCCTCTCGACGGTCATCGCCGTCCTGACCCCGCCAAGGGACAGGCCCAACTCCACCAGGGTGATTGCAACGGCAGGCTGCATGCCCACCACGACGGTGGCGGCAGACAGGATGCGGGCAATGCCCGAGATGGTCACCAGCATGCGCCCGACGAAGGAGTCCACCACCTCCAGCGCCGAGATATCGATCATGACGCCGCTGGCGCCCGTGCTCGCGATGCGCTCGGCCAGGTCGTCCTGGAGCGCCAGCGCCGTCTGGTCCTGCATGTCGATCTGGATGGAAACCAGCAGCACATCGCCCATGCGCAGGATTGGAATGCGGTCCATGGATGGCTCACTCCTGTGTCTGGCGGGTGATGCGCCAGCCGGTCTTGCCCATGGCCAGCTTGAGCGCCTCGGCCAGCGTGGCCTTGGTGGTGATGTCGCGCATGTCGATGCCCAGGTGCACGATGGTCTGGGCAATCTGGGGCCGGATGCCGCTGATGATGCAGTCCGCGCCCATCAGGCGAATGGCCGTCACGGTGCGCAGCAGGTGCTGGGCCACCAGCGTGTCCACCGTGGGCACGCCGGTGATGTCGATGATGGCCAGCTCCGACTCGGTCGACACCAGGCTTTGCAGCAAGGACTCCATCACCACCTGGGTGCGGTTGCTGTCCAGCGTGCCGATCAGCGGAATGGCCAGCACCCCCTCCCACAGCTTGACGACGGGGGTGGACAGCTCCAGCAGCTCTTCCTGCTGGCGGATGATGATCTCCTCGCGTGCCTGCTGGAAGCTGCTGACCGTGTGCTGGGCCATGTTGTCCACCAGCACGGTGGCCCTCCAGATTTCCTGGATGGCCGCAGCAGGATCGCCCGACAGCCCGCGCTGGATGTGTGCGAACAGCGGCTTTTTCAGCGACAGGATGAACTGGCTGGTTTCACCGGCACGCTGGCCCTGGGCGGCGCGGGTGCGGGACAGCTCGGCCAGCAGGCGCCGCGCGGGATTCCAGCCCTCGTCCGAAAACCTTTGCGGATCGGCGCCGGAAGCGAAGGCGCCCACAATGGCGTTGATAATCCCGCGCGCATCTTTTTCAGCATTCTTCCCGAGCGTGGAATCACCCACGCTGGCCTGGGCCATCCAATCATGGATCAAGGCATCAATATCATTTTGGAGTGTTTGCTGGATAATTCCGGTCATAGATATTTGCTGGATTTCAAATAAATTATTCGTTGAGGCTGCCAGAGAACTGCATTGGTAAAAATACAGCTGGCGTGCCAACCATATTTTCTGCAGATTATTTACTGACACCCTCGCCACGAGAGACACATTTTGTAATATCAAATAGCATCTTCCTGTAAGGGTTTTTCGACAGATGCATGTCCGCCAAGCCGCGACCTGGTCAGCAAGCCCCCGGTACGCAGCCACGGGGGACGCGGGCACGCCGGCTCCGCCCATCCTGGAGGGCGGAACCGGCGCCGGAAGCAGCCCGCAACCCGTGTGCTCACAGGTTTTCTCATCCGTCAAACTGCGCAATGCATGCCCTTGGAAAATCCCAAGGACATTTCACACCTGGGCGCGGCAAGGCCATACACTGCCCAGCCTTTCTGAAATACGCCATGCCTGATATTGACCATGCAAACAACGCCTTCCACAAAAACCATCGTCAATCAGATTTTTGATGAGGACCGTTTGTCGGAGCTATTGAAACAAGAAGCCTCTCATGGCCTGGGTTTCGAGCAATGCGAATTCGATGGATTGAATCTCTATCAACTCGATTTGCAGGACGCGCAATTTGTGGAGTGCAGTTTTGCCGACACCTGCTTTGAAAGCTGCCAACTGGCCGGCACCCGCTGGCTGCATTGCAAGGCGGGCCGCGCCGATTTTCGGCTGGCCAACCTGACGGATGCCCTGTTTTGCCAGAGCGACCTGAACAACACCAACTGGGAATTGGCCAAGCTGGCCTCAGCGCGCTTTCTTGAAGTCAAGCTGACCGGCGCCAGGTTTGGCGGTGCGCAAACCCTGGGCATTGATTTTCATGAGTCCCTGCTGATTGGTGCCGATCTGCGCGGCATGTCCTTCCGCAAGAAAACGCTGGAAGGCCTGAACTTCAGCGATGCCGATCTGGCCGGCTGCGACTTCCGCGATGCCGTTTTCCACAAGGCAAGCCTGCGCGATGCCCATCTCAAGAATGCCCGGTTCGATGGCGCGGACCTGCGCTCGGCGGACTTGCGCGGCTTGACGATTGCCTCGCTCAGCCAGCATTTCAAGGGCAGCCTGATCTCGCATGAGCAGGCTGCCGAACTGGTGGGCGGGCTGGGCGTGCGCGTGATGTGAAGTCGAGGCGGGTGCGCCGCCACCGCCATCCGCACTCAGTAAACGATGTCGTGCTCGTACAGCAGCCTGGAGATGTCCTTGGGCACAAAGCCTGTCAGCAGCGAGTTCTCGTCGAGCAGATTGATGAACTCCCCCGCCGTGCAGGACTTGGAGTGGTCAATGATGAAGTCCAGGAACTCCTCGCTGACGCGGTCACCGTCCTGCTCGAAGGACCAGCTGTGTTCCTGGCCGCCCGATTGGAAGCGCAGCGTGACGGTGTCGCCCTCCATGCCGGATTCGATGCCCTCATAGCCGATGGCGCCACCGCAAGCCTTGGCGAAGCGCTTGAGCAGGGCCACGTAGTCTTCGTCGGCCTCGTTGTCTTCCCCAATGCCGCCATCGAACAATTTGACCTGGGCGGCCTTGGTGTGCTGGCGCAGTGCCGCCATCAAGGCGTACTCGTCCTCGATGGAGGCGATGTCGAAATCCGCAGGCACGATGCCGTGCGTCTTCATGGCGGAGGCAATCACGGCGACAGGGTTCTGGCTCTGGGTCATGGTGGTGTCTGAAAGGGTTGCGGGATCGGAGACGGTGCCGATGATAGGCACAGCCTGTGCCTGCGCACTGGACATCTTGTCCGGTGGCATCCGGCTCGCGCCTTCAGTCTGTGGAAGCGGGGCTGCGCCTGTCCTTGCGCAGCATGTCCAGATAGAGCGCTTCCACCTTCTCGCGCGCCCAGGGCGTCTTGCGCAGGAATTTGAGGCTGGAGCTGACGCTGGGGTCCAGCGTGAAGCAGCGCACCGGAACCTGCCGTGCCAGGGCGGGCCAGCCATAGCGGGCCTCCAGGGCACGGACGATGGCTTCGAGCGTGACGCCGTGCAGCGGATTGCGGGGCTGGGCAGCGGGGGGCGGAGTTTCTTGCATGGGGTGATTCTCCCTTGTGATGGACCGCAAGCCTGGCAGTGCGGTGCACGCGCTGGTGCCGAGGTTGGCAGCGGCAGGACAGGTTCCGCAGAAACGGGGCCGCGCCGGCACTGTGCGAGCGCGGAAAAATTTGTAAACACATGAAACCAAAGAAGAAGTTTCTGTAGCATTCACGGCGTCCCTGCCTCTTCTTCGAACCCGCTTCCATGCCTGCCCTGTCCCTTCGCCAGAAACTGCTGGCTCCGCTGGTTTTCTGCCTGCTGGCGCTGCTTGCGCTGACCCTGTTCAACGCCTACCAGGCACGCAGCAAGGCCTATGAGGCCCGGCAGCAGGCGCTGCGGGACTTTGTCGATTCGGCAGACAGCCTGATTGCCGCCATTGCGGCAGAGGCCAAGGCCGGCAAGCTGCCTGAAGAAGACGCCAAGGCCACGGCCATTGCCCGCGTGGGGCAGCTGCGCTATGCCGGTGGTGCGGGCTACATCACCAGCATCACGACGGATTCCGTGGTGCTGAACAACCCCGCAAGCCCGGGCATCAACGGCAAGAACATGGCCGGCTTCCAGGACGCCAAGGGCAGCTACCTCTACCGCAGCATTGCCGCCGTGGGCGCTTCTGCCCAGGGCAACGGCTACCTCACCTACTGGTGGCCCCGTCCCGGCGCGAAGGAGCCCAGCGAGAAGCTGGCCTATGCCAAGCGATCCACCTCCTGGAACTGGGACCTGATCGCGGGTGACTATGTGGACGACATCCAGCAGGCCTTCATCGCCACCATCATCAAGTCGGTGGCGGCGCTGGCGGTGCTGGGCGCACTGCTGTCGTTGATCGCCTGGATGGTCACGCGCAGCGTGCTCCAGGCCATCGGCGGAGAGCCGGCCGTGGCGGCAGCGATCGCCAACCGCATCGCCGCCGGGGATCTGTCGCAAACCGGGCTGGAGGGGGCATCGCACGCACCGGAAGGCAGCGTGATCGCGGCGGTGCAGCGCATGAGCGAGCAGCTGCGCCAACTGGTGACGCGCATCCATGACACGGCGGGCATCATCCACCGCTCGGCCGGCGAGATTGCCACGGGCAGCCTGGACCTGTCGCAGCGCACGGAGCAGCAGGCCAGCTCGCTGGAGGAAACGGCGGCGTCCATGGAGCAGTTGACCGCCACCGTGCACCAGAACGCGGAAAACGCGCAGCAGGCAAGCCAGATCGCCTCGGGCGCCTGCGCGGTGGCCGAGCGCGGCGGCACCGTGGTGGACCAGGTGGTGAGCACGATGGGCGAGATCAATACCTCGTCGCGCCGCGTGGTGGACATCATCGGCGTGATCGACGGCATCGCCTTCCAGACCAACATCCTCGCGCTGAACGCGGCCGTGGAGGCTGCGCGCGCTGGCGACCAGGGGCGCGGCTTCGCGGTCGTGGCGGGCGAGGTGCGCACCCTGGCGCAGCGCAGCGCCTCGGCCGCGCGCGAGATCAAGACGCTGATCCAGGCCTCGGTGGAGCGTGTGGATGCCGGCGCCACCCTGGTGGACCAGGCCGGGCAGACCATGCGCGAAGTGGTCACCACGGTGCGCAACATCACAGGCATCGTGACCGAGATCGCCTCGGCCAGCCGCGAGCAAAGCACCGGCATCGAGCAGGTGGGCCATGCCGTGACCGACATGGACCGCGTGACCCAGCAGAACGCCGCACTGGTGGAGCAGTCCTCGGCCGCCACGCAGGTGCTGCAGCAGGAGTCGGAGAAGCTCTCCCGCCTGACGGCATCGTTCAAACTCTAGGCTTCGCTTTCCTTCTCTTTTCAGACATGATCACCTGCTACCTGCGCTACATCATCGACCCGTTCAAGGCCAAGGAATTCGAGGAGTACGGCAAGACCTGGATTCCGCTGGTCGAGAAATTCGGCGGCAAGCACCACGGCTACTTCCTGCCGTCCGAAGGCGCCAACAATGTGGCGCTTGCCATGTTCAGCTTCCCCAGCATGGCGCTGTACGAGGAGTACCGCATCAAGTCCATGCAGGACCCCGAGTGCCAGGCCGCCTTCCGCTACGCGGAGGACACGCGCTGCATCCTGAGCTACGAGCGCAGCTTCATGCGCCCGGTGTTCGGCTGAACCTCCCCCCGCGCCACGCCCATGTGCGTGGCGCGCGTTTGCAAATACGGAATCGGTATTTTCACAACTGAAGCACGCTAACTAGCATCCATCCCATTGCAATCTTTTGAGGATGGAGCGCGTGAACAAGCGTCGTTTCCTGCTGGCCGGCCCTTCTCTGCTGGCCGCTGCCGCCCTGGCTTCCACCACCGCCGCACGGGCTGCGGCCGACCCCAAGACCCGATTGGTCGTCGCCGACCAGAGCGAGCTGCTGCGCCACCTGCTGGACGCCAGCGGCGAGCGCAAGCGCCTGGGCTTTCAGCTGGAGCTGCCCAACTTCGCGGGCGGCCCGGCCATCTTCGAGGCCATACGCGCAGGCGCGCTGGACATTGCCTATGTGGGCGACACGCCGCCCATCCAGGCGCGCGCCGCCGGCGTGCAGCTGCCCATCATCGCCACCTTCACGCGCGAGCGCGCCCAGTACCGGCTGGTGCAGCGTGCCGATGCAGGCATAGAGCGCCTGGCCGACCTGCGCGGCAAGCGCCTGAGCTATGTGGAAGGCTCGGGCCGCCAGGTCTTCCTGATCGAGGCATTGACACGCGCGGGCCTGACGCTGGCCGACGTGAAGCTGGTCAACCTGCGCGTGGCCGAACTCAACGACGCGCTGCGCGCCAAGGCCGTGGACGTGGCCGTGCTCATGGAGCCCCATGTCACGCGCCTGGGCAAGCAGATCGGCGCGCGGCCCGTGCCCGATCCGCAGGAGCGCACGCTGCTGCCCGCCACCTCGTACATCTACGCACGGCCCGACGTGCTGGCCGACCCGGCCAAGTCCCAGGCCATCGTCGATTTCCTGGGCGCCTTCGTGCGCGCAGGCAAGTGGAGCAATGGCCACGAGCAGGAATGGGGCCGCCACTACTACACGCAGTTCCAGCGCATCGATGCGGAGAGCACGGCGGCCATCCTGGCATCGCAGTCCGACCTGCTGTTCCAGACGGCCGCCGAGGCGCAGCCGCACCACCAGAAGCTGATCGACATCCTGCACGCCGCCGGCAGCCTGCCGCAGCGGCTGGATGCGGCCGGCTCCTTCGTGACCACCTACGACCGCGTGATCGTGGCCAACCGATGAACCGGCCAGAAAACACACGATGACGCAAGCGCAACTGGACATCAACGCGGCCGGTCTGGCACCGGCCACCGCAGCCACCGCTCAATCCGCGCCCGCCCCCCGGGCCGCCGTGCAACTGGTGCCCACGCGCCTGTCGCAGGGCGCGCTGCTGGTGGGTCCCGGCCTGCTGCTGGTGCTGTGGGAGGCGGCCTCGCGCCTGGGCTGGCTGTCGCCCGAGACGCTGACCGCGCCCTCGCAGGCCCTGGTCGCCGGCTACGGCATGGTGGCCGACGGCAGCCTGCTGCCCCACTTGCTGGCATCGGCAGGCCGTGCCTACAGCGGGTTGCTGCTCGGCGTGGTGGCTGGCGTGCTGCTGGCCCTGGCCTCGGGCCTGACGCGCACGGGCGAGGCCCTGCTGGACGGCCTGGTGCAGATCAAGCGCGCCGTGCCCACGCTGGCGCTGATTCCCCTGGCCATCATCTGGCTGGGCATTGGCGAGTCCATGAAGATCTTTCTGATCTTCACGGCCGTGCTGGTGCCCGTCTACATCAACACCCACGCGGCCCTGCGCGGCATCGATATCGGCCATGTGGAGCTGGCCCAGACCCTGGGCCTGTCGCGCGCCGAATTCATCCGCAAGGTGGCGCTGCCGGGGGCGCTGCCGGGCTTCTTCGTGGGCCTGCGCATTGCCGTGTCGCTGTGCTGGACGGCGCTGGTGGTGCTGGAGCTGATCAACACCCAGACCGGCATCGGCTACCTCATGAACCGCGCCCGCGACTGGGGGCAGACCGATGTGATCGTGGTGGGCATCCTCATCTACGCCCTGCTGGGCCTGCTGTCCGACGCCGTGGTGCGCCGCATCGAGGCGCATGTGCTGTCCTACCGGAGGTCGCTGGGATCATGAGCCATCACCCCACCCCGGGCGCCGTGCGGCTGCAGCGCTTCACGCGCAGCTTTGGCGGCAAGAACGTGCTGGACGCCATCGACCTGGACATTGCCCCGGGCCAGTTCGTGGCCCTGCTGGGCGAGTCCGGCTCGGGCAAGACCACCTTGCTGCGCGCGCTCGCCGGGCTGGACGGCCATGCGCAGTCCAGCGGCGCGGCCAGTGCGCAGGGCAATGTCTCCGTGCTGTTCCAGGATGCTCGCCTGCTGCCCTGGCTGTCGGTGCTGGACAACCTCACGCTGGGGCTGGACGCCCGCGCCGTGCGGCCTGCAGCCGAGCAGATCCTGGCCGACGTGGGCCTGCAGGACAAGGCCGGCGCCTGGCCCGCCACGCTGTCGGGCGGCCAGAAGCAGCGCGCATCGCTGGCCCGCAGCCTGCTGCGCGACCCGCACGTGCTGCTGGCCGACGAGCCCTTCGGCGCGCTGGACGCGCTCACGCGCATGCGCATGCACGGCCTGCTGCTGCGCCTGGTCGAGCGCATACGGCCCACGGTCGTCCTCGTCACGCACGACGTGGACGAATCCCTGCTGCTGGCCGACCGCGTCCTGGTGCTCAGGGACGGCCGCATCGCCGAGGACCACGCCGTGGACCTGCCCCATCCCCGCCGCCCCGACCATCCTGCCTTCATGCAGCTGCGCGCCACCTTGCTGCGCAGCCTGGGCGTCGAGACAGAGATCGCCTGACGCCGGCCCCGCCCGCGAAACAACCCACACAACAAAGGACTGCTCCCATGTCTCGGCAACTGCACCTGAACCTGTTCCTCATGACGCGCGGCCACCACGAAGGCGCCTGGCGCCATCCCGGCGCCAACCGCAAGGCGCTCACCGACCTGGAGCTGTACGTCGATGCCGCACGCATCGCCGAGGCCGCCAAATTCGACGCCGTCTTCCTGGCCGACAGCCTGGTCGGGCCCGAGAACGGCCAGCAGATCACCTCGGGCCTGCTGGACCCGCTGGTGCTGCTGACGGCACTGGCACTGCGCACCGAGCGCATCGGCCTGATCGGCACCGCCTCCACCACCTACAGCCATGCCTACACGCTGGCGCGCCAGTTCGCCTCGCTGGACCATCTGTCCAAGGGGCGGGCGGGCTGGAACATCGTCACCTCCTGGGCGCCCAATGCGGGCCTGAACTACGGCCTGGCCGACAGCGTGGACCACGGCGACCGCTACCGCATCGCCGAGGAATTCGTGTCCGCCGTCGATGCGCTGTGGCGCAGCTTTCCAGCCAGCGCCCTGCTGGACGACACGGCGGCGGGCCAGTTCCTCGACGCATCGCAGATCCGGCCCATCCACTTCGAGGGCAAATACATACGCACGCGCGGCCCGCTCAACGTGCCCGGCAGCCCGCAGGGCCGGCCCGTCTTCGTGCAGGCCGGCCAGTCCGAATCGGGCCGCGCCTTTGCCGCGCAATGGGCCGAGGCCATCTTCACGGCCCACGGCTCGCGGGAATCGGCCCAGGCCTTCTATGCCGACATCAAGGGACAGGCGCAGCAGTTGGGACGCCGCCCGCAGGACATCGTGATCCTGCCCGGCATCAGCGCCGCCATAGGCTCTACCGAATACGAGGCGCACCAGGTCTGGGAAGAGCTCGACAGCCTGACCAGCATCGAGGTCGGCCTGGCCCGCCTGTCCGCACGCTTTGGCGGCCACGACTTCTCGGCCGTGCCGCTGGACCGCCTGCTCACGCGCGACGACTTCCCCGATCCCGACAAGGTCGAAGCCTCGCGCAGCCGCGCCGTGGGCTACGTGGAAACCAGCCTGCGCGACGGCCTCACCCTGCGCGGCCTGCTCAAGCGCCTGGCCGGCGCCCGCGGCCACCTGGCCGTGGCCGGCACGCCCGAACAGGTGGCCGACATCATCGAAGACTGGTTCAAGCACGGCGCAGCCGACGGCTTCAACGTCATGCCGCCCATACTCAACCAGCAGTTCGAGCTGTTCACCAGCGAAGTTGTGCCGATCCTGCGCAAGCGCGGCCTGTTCCGCGAGGAATACGACAGCCGCACGCTGCGCGGGCATTTCGGGCTGGGGGAGCTGGCGGGGACGGGAGCGGTTGGTGCCCCAGCCGCCAGCCCAAGGGAGCAAGCGCTGGCGGCTTGAGCGATGCGGCGCCGCGGCTGCACAGACAGGCCTACAGCAGAATGTCCGCCGTGGGGTACTTCCAGAAGTCGCGCAGCAAATAGCTGATCGGCAGGTTCAGATTCGTGGAGTTGGGTGGAATCGGCTGCAGGAACCACTTCTCGTAGATGGGGTGGATTTCGCGGCTGGTGATGATCCGCTTCATCTCTTCATCGACCAGTTTCTTGAACGCGGTATCGGCCTTCGGCAGCATGATGGCCAGGGGTTCGGTGGACAGGAACTTGCCCACCACCTTCAGGGCGCGTGGATCTGGCCGTGCAGCGGCCAGCCCGTTGAGAAGCACGTCATCCATCACGAACGCGTCGGCTTCGCCCTTCTCCACCATCTCCAGGGCCCTCGCGTGATCGGGGGCCTCCACAATGGTGATGCCCATGAGGCGCTGCCTGTTGGCCTGCGTCACCAGGGCCATCGGGCTGGTGCCCTTGGTGGAGACCAGCTTTTTGCCCTTGAGATCCTCCATCGCGTTGATGGTGCTGTCGGCCTTCACGAGCATCCGGGCGCCGGTGATGAAATGGGGAACCGTGAACGCCACGGTCTGGCGCCGCTGCGCGTTGTTCGTGGTCGAACCGCACTCCATGTCGGCCTTGCCCTGCTCGATCACGGCCATGCGATTGGCGGGCGTGACCATCAGGAACTCCACCTTCATGTCCTTCCTGCCTGTCTGCTTGCGCACCGCCTCGGCCAGGCGAAGGCACAGATCCAGCGCGTAACCGACGGGCTTGCCGCTGCGCGTGTCGATGTAGGAGAAGGGGACCGACGATTCCCGGTGCGCGATCACCAGCGCGCCACCGGCCTGGACCTTGTCCAGCACACCGGCTGCAGATACACCGCTCAAGGCCGACAGGCCCAACGCACCCAACGCAATTCCCCACTGGCGAAAGATCATCGAAGTCCTTGGATCGCAGGCGCCGGGCGGCGCCCAGCAGTGTCGTGACAGGTTATACACGTATTGTTACCAGATGCGCAAACCTGAGCTGCTGGCGGTTTTGCCGGCACCTTGGCCTCTGGCTTTTCCCCCTCCCCGTTATGGCAGGATCACCAGCACCAGAATTACCGAGGGAACTCCCATGCTGATCAACTGCGTCGCCTACGAAAACGGGGCCAAGCTGGCGGACATTCCCGTCGCCGACATCAGCAACTACATAGAGCGCCCCGGCTGCTTCGTCTGGGTGGCGCTGGCGGACGCCACGCCGGCCGAGCTGGAGGAAATGCGCCAGGAGTTCGGCCTGCATGCCCTGGCCGTGGAGGATGCGCTGCACGGCCACCAGCGGCCCAAGCTGGAGGAGTACGGCAGCTCGCTGTTTGCCGTGATGCACCTGCTGGAGCCCGAGCCCGAGCGGCCCGGCCACTTCAACCACGGCGAGGTCGATGTGTTCGTGGGCTCCAACTATGTGCTGTCGGTGCGCAACCGCAGCAAGCGCGGTTTCCTGGGCGTGCGCGAGCGCTGCGAGAGCGAGCCCGAGCTGCTGCGCCACGGCTCGGGCTTTGTGCTGTATGCGCTGATGGATGCGGTGGTGGACCGCTACTTCCCCATCATCGACGCGTTGGAAGTGGAGCTGGAGCAGATCGAGCAGCAGATCTTCACCAAGGGCGCGGCGCGCGACAACATCAAGCAGCTGTATGAACTCAAGGGCCGCGCCATGGACCTCAAGCACGCCGTGGCCCCCCTGCTGGAAGCCGTGGGCAAGCTCAACGGCGGGCGCGTCCCCCAGATCTGCGTGGGCTCCAGGGACTACTTCCGCGACGTGATGGATCACCTGGGCCGCATCAACGCCCAGATCGACACCATGCGCGACACCGTGGGCACGGCCATCCAGGTGAACCTGTCCATGGTGTCCATCGAGGAAAACGAAGTCACCAAGCGGCTGGCAGCCTGGGCCAGTATCTTCGCCATCTGCACGGCCTTCTTCGGCGTCTGGGGAATGAACTTCGAGAACATGCCCGAACTGAAGTGGCAATACGGCTATCCGGCCGCACTGCTGTTCGTGCTGGGTGTTTGCGGCCTGCTCTACTACAAGTTCCGCAAGGCGGGGTGGCTTTAGGCGGCGGGAAGGCGAGCGGTGCCAGGGTATTCACCCAGCCGCACCGTCACAGCCGCGTCACACATCCACGCCACCATCCCAGGCGCCAACCCCTGGCCCCCCGCACACCCCACTGCCATCACCCCCATGTACGACGAACTTCTGCCCGACCACCATGATTCGCTGATGCAGCGCATCGAACGCGATCTGCTCGACAGCTACGACGAAGAACTGGAGATGGAGATAGACGACGCCCGCCTGAGCAGCGGTGGCGACGATGTGGACGGTGCCGACTCCGTGAGCCGCCAGACCTACTTTCGCGAACTGCTGCGCCTGCAGGGCGAGCTGGTCAAGCTGCAGGACTGGGTGCAGCACCACAAGAAAAAGGTGGTCATCCTCTTCGAGGGCCGCGATGCGGCCGGCAAGGGCGGCGTGATCAAGCGCATCACCCAGCGCCTGAACCCGCGCGTGTGCCGCGTGGCCGCCCTGCCCGCGCCCAATGACCGCGAGCGCACGCAGTGGTACTTCCAGCGCTATGTCTCCCACCTGCCTGCGGGCGGCGAGATCGTTCTCTTTGACCGCAGCTGGTACAACCGCGCGGGCGTGGAGCGCGTGATGGGCTTTTGCTCCGACGAGGAGTACGAGGAGTTCTTCCGCTCCGTGCCCGAGTTCGAGAAGATGCTGGTGCGCTCGGGCATCACGCTGGTGAAGTACTGGTTCTCCATCACCGACGACGAGCAGCACCTGCGCTTTCTCGGCCGCGTGCACGACCCGCTCAAGCAGTGGAAGCTCAGTCCCATGGACTTCGAGAGCCGCCGCCGCTGGGAGGACTACACCAAGGCCAAGGAAGCCATGCTGGAGCGCACCCACATCGCCGAGGCGCCCTGGTGGCTGGTGCAGGCCGTGGACAAGAAGAAGGCGCGGCTCAACTGCATCTCCCACCTGCTGACGCAGCTGCCCTATGAAGAGATAGAGCACCCGGCCATCGTGCTGCCAGAGCGCACGCGCAATCCCGAATACACACGCAACCCCGTTCCCCAGCACATGTACGTGCCGGATCTGTACTGAGCGGCGGCCGGCAGCG
The DNA here is from genome assembly GCF_001622915.1 of Delftia sp. GW456-R20. Lineage (NCBI taxonomy): Bacteria > Pseudomonadati > Pseudomonadota > Betaproteobacteria > Burkholderiales > Comamonadaceae > Delftia > Delftia sp. GW456-R20. The sequence continues at coordinate 443,268 of NZ_LWCN01000003.1, forward strand.
GGCTGCCGGCGTTCCCGCGACCCGTCTTCTCAAGACCCGTTTCCTCACGCCTTCTGCGCCTCGCCATCCTCCACGGATGCCTCGGAGGACGCGGAGGCCTCGGATGCCTCGGACGCCTCAGGCGTCTCTGGCGCTGGCTCTGGCTCTGCCCCGGCGACTGCGGCCGCCTGCGGCACCTCAACAACCTCGGCCACACGCTTGCGCCGGTCCTGCTCCAGCAGCGCGGTCAGCGCCGCGTGGATGCGCTCCAGCGTGCCGCCCGGGTTGACCCACCAGTCCGTGGACCAGATGCGCAGTATCTGCCAGCCCAGGCCGCGCAGCACCTGCTCGCGCAGCTTGTCGCGGTCGCGCGCCGTGGCCGAGCGGTGGTAGGTGGCGCCGTCGCACTCCACGCCCGCCAGGTAGCTGCCCGCATGGTCCGGGTGCACCACGCCCAGGTCCACGCGGAATGAGGATGCGCCGATCTGCGTGTGCACGCGCCAGCCCTTGCGCTCCAGCGCCTGGGCCACGCTGGCCTCGAAGGGGCTGTCGAAATCGCCCTGGCTGCCATGGTGCGACTCGGCCAGCGCGCGCGGGCCGCGCTCGGCAAATTCCAGGAAGTGCTTGAGGTCGCGCACGCCCGCCGCCTGGGTGCGCGACAGGTCCATCTGCTCGCCGCGCAGGCTGGAGAAGATGCGAAGCTCCTGCCGCGCCCGCGTCACCGCCACGTTCAGCCGCCGCTCGCCGCCATCGCGGTTGAGCGGGCCGAAGTTCATGGACACGGCGCCCGAGATATCGGGCCCGTAGGTGATGGAAAAGTACATGATGTCCCGCTCGTCGCCCTGCACGCTTTCCAGGTTCTTGACGAAGACGGGCTCCAGCAGCGCATCGGAGAAAAACGGCTCCAGCCCCGGGTCCTTGCGCCGCTCCTCGTCCAGCAAATCCTCGATCAGGCTTTGCTGCTCGGAGTTGAAGGTGACCACGCCGATGGTGGCACCCGACTGCGCAAACCCCGGCGACTTCAGGCGCGCCACCAGGTCGGCCACCAGGGCCTTGGCCTCGGGCTGGTTGATGCGGGCGCCACCCTTCTCATAGCGGCCCTGCACGGCGTGGAAGCTGACGGCGCGATCGTCGGTGACGGGCGAGGGAAAGGTCACCAGCCCGCCGCCGTAGTAGCGATGGTTGCTGAAGGCGATCAGGCTTTCATGGCGCGAGCGGTAGTGCCACGACAGGTTGCGCGTGGGCAGGCTGGCGCCCAGGCATTCGTCCAGGATGCTTTCCATGTCGCCTTCCACGCCCTGCATGTCGTCGTCGAAGGTGTCGGAGGTGTCGGCGCGGCCGAAGAAGCTGGTGGGCGGCAGCTGCTTGGGGTCGCCCACCATGACCACCTGCCTGGCCCGCGCCATGGCGCCGATGGCGTCCCAGACGGGGATCTGCGAGGCCTCGTCGAAGATGACGATGTCGAAGTTGCTGGTCTCGGCGCTGAGGTACTGGGCAATGGACAGCGGGCTCATCAGCAGGCAGGGCGTCAGGCGCAGCACGGCCGAGGGGATCTGCTCCAGCAGCTGGCGCAGCGGCAGGTGTTGGCGCTTCTTGGTGATCTCGCGCCGCAGGATGCCCCACTCGCTGTTGCGCTGGATGCTGTCGGCCGACGGCAGGCCCGCGCACAGCCTCGCACGTATCCACTGGCGCGTGACGGAGGTGAATTCATCGTCCAGCGCGCGGAAGTCGGCAATGCGCCGCTCATGCTCGGCAGAGACGAAGCGCTTGAGCACCTCGTCCTCGTCCACGGCCAGCGCCAGCCACCAGCGCGCGTAGTTGACCTCGAAGGCCTTGGGTGCCTGGGCCGGTTCCAGGCTGCCGGACTCGATTGCGTCGGCCAGCGCACCCAGCCCGCCCGCGCGGGCCGCGGCCTGGGCATTGCGCCAGGCGCACCAGGCATGCAGGCCGCCCTGCCCGGCCAGCACGCCGCCCGCCGTGGCCGCCAGCTGCTCGGCCGTGCGCTGGGCCAGGGCACGCTGCTGCGGCTCGCCATGGGCTGCCGCCGCGCTGAAGGGGTCTATGGCCGCGTGCAGGCCGGCCAGGCTGTCCAGCAACTGCTGGCAGGCCATGCCGACTGCGGCGCCCTCGCCCAGCTCGGCGCTGCGCAAGGCCAGCACCTGGTGCAGGGCCTGGCGTGCCTGGGCCAGCTCGGCCTCCTGCCAGCCCAGCCCGGTCAGCCCTGCCTGCAGCGATCCCTGCAGGCGCAGCGCATGCTCCACGGCTTGCGGGCGCGTGTCCAGGCCGTCCCAGACGCCGGGGCAGCGCAAGCGCAGCTCGTCCAGCGCCAGCAGCTGTTCCTCGATGGCGCTGCGGGCCGCCAGCTGCGCATGGGCCTGCTGCAGCGCCGCGCCACAGCGGCCCTGGGCCACGGCGGCGTGCGATGCCATCAGGCCGCCGCGCCGCGTCAGTTGCAGGCGCTCGCGCTCGAAGGCCAGCGCGTCCTGCAAGGCCTGGGCATCGGTTTCCAGGCCGCGCCACAGGCCGTGGCTGGCATCGGCCAGCGGCAGGTAGCCATCGAGCTGGCGGTCGATCTGGTACAGGGCCTGCAGGCGCTGCACTTCGGCCGCCCAGCGCTCGCCGCCATGGCCTTCGGCCACGGCCTCCAGTCCGTCGAGCGAGAAGGATTTCTGCGCACGCGCGGCCAGCAGGGCCGCATTGGCCTTCAAGGCGCTGCGCGCATGGTCGGTACGCGTGCGGTGTCCGGCCCACAGGCCGTCGGCTGCGGCGCCGGGCTGGATCTGGTCCAGTTCCTCGCGCAGGCCCCGGATGCGCACCAGGGCAGCCAGGTCATCGGCCACGCGCGGCTCGCCCGTGCCCTCGATGGTGGCCTCCAGCGCCGCGCGCACCTTGCGCCGGCCCAGCCAGGACAGCGGCCACAAGGACTTGCCGGCCCTGGCCCATTCGCGCTGCAGCTGCGAGACATTGAGCTGGCCCACGCCCGCGCCGTACTTGACGGACAGGCCCTGGCGCAGCGCCGCGATCTCGTCGATGCACTGCAGGCCGTGCTCCAGCTCGTCGCCCAAGGCCACGGGCCAGGGGGTGCCCAGCCCGGCCTGCAGGCGCCGGCGCTGCGCCAGCAGGTCCAGCGCCTGGGCCAGGCGCGCCTGCAGCTCGGCCGGCCAGGGCGCCGGAATCTGTGCGGACAGATCACCGTGCTGCGCCAGCAGCTGCAGGCCCGATTGCAGGGATTCTCCAATGCGCGCGCCGTCAGGCAGCACGCAGAAAGCCAGGTTGCGGCCTGCGGCCGCAGGCAGCGCGCGCGCGATCACGCCCAGCGCCGAGCGCGCCTGGCGTCCCAGCGCCGGCCACTCGATGCGCAGCAGCCGGCCCAGCTGCTGCGCCGCCTCGGCAAAGCCCTGGCCTGCATCGTGCAGCGCCTGGGCGGCATCCACCATCTGCTGCTGCCAGCGCACGGACCAATCGCTGGCCTGCACCGTGGCCAGCGGCCCGTCCTTCAGATGCTGCGCGCCCACGGCCTGGGCATTGGCCTGCAGGCGGCCCGCCGTCTCGCGCAAAAGGGCCAGGCCCGCTTCGTCATGGGCCTGGGGCGTGGGCCAGTGAAATCCCAGGCGCGGCAGCGCCTCGCCACCGGCCACGGCGCCAATGGCGCGGTAGATGGTCCAGCCGTTGGCGTGGCGCCGGTGCAGGCGCTCCACATAGGCCGACAGCTGCTCGCGCAGGCGGCCGAGCTGGCTGGCCTTGGCGGCCCAGGCCTCGGCATCCACCTGGCCATGCGAGTCCCAGGATTTCTGCAGCTGGCCCAGCACATCGAGCTTGCGGCTCTTGTTGGAGTGCAGCTCCAGGCAGAACTCGCCCAGGCCCACTTCGCGCAGGCGGCGGTAGACCACGTCCAGCGCGGCGATTTTCTCGGCCACGAAGAGCACGCGCTTGTCCTCGGCCAGGCACTGCGCGATCAGGTTGGCAATGGTCTGGCTCTTGCCCGTGCCCGGCGGGCCGATGAGCACGAAGTCCTTGCCGCGCGCAGCGGCCATCACGGCCGACAGCTGCGATGAATCGGCCGGCAGCGGGCTGAAGACCTGCTGCGGCGCGAACTCCTGGTCCAGCCGCCGCGTGTCGGGAAAGGCGATCTCCGAGCGATAGGGCTCGCGCGGCGTGTCGATCAGGTGGGCGACCACGGGCGAGCTGCGCAGTTGGTCGGCGCGCTCGGCCAGGTCCTTCCACATCAGGTACTTGGCGAAGGAGAACATGGACAGCACCACGTCCTCGCTGACCTCCCAGCCGCGCACGTCCTTGATCGCCTCGCGCACGCGGGCCCAGATGCCGGTGATGTCCAGCCCGGCCTCGTCGCGCGGCAGGTCGCCTGCGGGCACGCCCAGCTCCAGCTGGAAGTCCTGGCGCAGCATCTCGACCAGCGTGGGGTTGAAGCGCGGCTCGTCCTCATGCGCCTGCAGCGTGAAGCCCGAGCGCGCGCTCTTGCGCTCCAGCGTGACGGGCAGCAGGATCAGCGGCGCGCGCACGCGCACATCGGGCTTGTCGGGCCGGCTCCAGACCAGAAAGCCCAGGGCCACGAACAAGGTGTTGGCGCCGCCTTCCTGCAGCGCGTTGCGCGCGCCGCGAAACAGCTCCACAAAGCGGCTGTCCAGCTCCAGCGGCTCCAGGTCGATGAAGACCTCGCGCCGCTGCAGCGCCTCTTCGGCGTGCGCGCCGCGCAGGTCTTCCAGGCTGCGCGCCTCGTGCAATGGCTGGCTGCGCGGGTCCTTGCCCTGCATGAGCTCGGGGCTGGGCAGCAGCTTGAGCACCTGGCCCCGGGCCAGCGTGTCCTCCAGCGCGGGCGCGGCCACCTGCAGCAGCAGCGATTTCTTGCCGGGCTTGAAGTTGAGCAGGGCATTGCGCAGCGACAGGTCCAGCAGCCGGCGCTGCCAGCGCGCCAGCCTGTCCTTGGGATCGAGCTGGGAGGTGGGCACTTCGCGTGCCTGCGCCTGCGCCAGGAGTTCGGGCGGCGGCTCCACGTTGAGCCGTGGCTCGACCTGGCCTTCGCCGGCCTCGGGCGCGGCGTCCTGCGGCTGAGCCAGCGCCAGCGGGCGGATGCGCTGCATGCGCGCGCGCCGCACGTCCACCAGCAGCTCGAACTGGTCCTCATGCTCTTCGGCCAGCTGGCGCGCGCCCTGGGCAATGGCCTGGCTGAAGGCCACGGCCTGGCCTTGCGCGGCCAGCGTGGTCTCGAAGACCACCAGCTCCTGCAGCTTGAGCCGCTTGCGCACGGCCGTGATGTCATCGACCACCGCGGTCGAGAATTCCTGCCTGCCCAGCCACAGGCCCACGAAGGCATGGCCGCGCGTGAAGACCAGCAGCGGGTTCAGGTGCGCCTGCTCCAGGCAGGAGGCGAACAGCAGCGTCAGGTCCAGGCAGGTGGCCAGGCCCGCATCCAGCACCTGGGACGCGCCACGTATCTTCTGGCCCGCATGCTCGAAGCTGGCCGGCGGCAGCGCGTAGTTGAGTTTCTTCTGGAGCACGGAAGTCCAGATGGCCGAGGCCAGTTCCCAGGCCCGCTGCGGTCCCTGTTCATAGCCGTTGATGGCGCCGGACTTGCCCGCCGACTCCAGCGCCTGCGCCGCGCCCTTGAGGATGCGGTCCACGGCCGGATCGTTGGGTTGCACGAAGGCCGTCACCATCTCGGGCAAATGCCCCAGGCCGCCCCACTGGTTGCGGGCCAGCAGTTCCAGCGGGTGTTCGTGCCGAGACAGCACCGTCTCTGCCGGCTGGCCGCTGCGCAGCTCCAGCCGCAGCACGGCAGGCTCGGCCTCGGTCAGGCGCGAGAGCAAGGCGCCGTCCAGCGCCACATCCAGGTCGGTCAGCGCATAGGTGCTGTGCGCGGCCACCGACTCCAGGCGCCAGGTGCGCGGCTTGATGAAGGCAGGCTCCGAGGCCAGGTGCAGGCTCAGCGCCTGCAGCGGCAGCTCGCCCTCGTTGACGATGGCCAGCTCCAGCAGCGCGGGCACGGCGTTCTGGAAGTCGGCGAGATTGAGCTTGGCGACGGTGCCGATGCGCAGCTGCGGGGCCGTCTGCGGCGCCTGGGCGGCGGCGGTGGCGGCATCTGCGGGGGAATCTCGGCGGGGGTCTTCTGTCATGCGCGGTAGTCCTTGGCTGGCCAGCAGGCGGCGGGAACTGTCGAAATCCCGTCATATTCCTGGCCTGACGATTGTCCGCTGCGAATGGGGCGCCGTGTCCGAGATGGGCGGTTTTCAGGGGTCACTGTTTGCAAAAAATGAGAGCACGGATGAAGGCGCCGGCCATCGGCGCGCCCGGCTCCAGTACGATGCCGGCCAGCCATGCGCAACATCCCGCCCCTTCACCTCATCGCCGCCTTCGATGCCGTGGCGCGAAGCCAGAGCTTCAAGCAGGCGGCCGAAGAACTGAACCTTTCGGACAGCGCCGTCAGCCACCGCATCCGCGAACTGGAAAAGCTGCTGGGCACCCCGCTGTTCCACCGCACCACGCGCGTGGTCACGCTCAGCGCCGAGGGAGCCTGGCTGCACCAGCAGACCCGCGCCCCGCTGCAGGCGCTGGAGACCACCTTCGGCAGCCTGGTGCAGGGGCGCGACGTGGTGCGCATCAGCGCCCTGCCCTCGTTCGCACGGCTGCGGCTGGTGCCGTCGCTCACGGCCTTTCAGCGCAGCCACCCGGAGGTGTCCATCGCCATCGATCCGACCACGCGCACCGTCAATCTCCAGCAGGGCGAGGCGGACATCGCCATCCGCTTTGCACACCAGGCGCCTCAGGCACCTCTGGCATTCCACTGCGAACGCCTGCTGGACGACGAATGGTTTGCCGTGGCCGCGCCACGCTACCTGGAGCAGTTCGAGGGCCTGGATCTGGCGGGGCTGTTCCGGCGGGCCAACCTGCTCTCGCACAGCCGCCAACCCTGGGAGCCCTGGCTGCAGGCCGCGGGCCTGCGCATCTCGGCAGCCCAGCGCCAGCTCAGCTATTCGGACACGGGCTTCATGCTGGACGCGGCGCTGAACCTGCAAGGCATTGCGCTGGGCCGCCGCTCCCTGGTCCAGCGCCTGCTGGCCGAGCGCAGCCTGGTGCGCGTCTCGGACACGGCCATCCCCTGCAGCCAGAGCTATTTCCTGCTGGCTTCCGAGCGCGCCATGGTCTCGCGCCATGGCGCAGCCGTCATGGACTGGATTCGTGCGGTGGCGGCCGAGGCCGGATAGCCGGGCGCCGCCGCCCGCCACCCGCGTTCACGATTCGCACGCTCACACGTTCACGCCCTCACATCCTCAGCGCGCCATGGTCAGCGCAATGCCCAGCAGCACGCCCGCCATGGCCGCCGCCTTGGGCCGCAGATGGCGTTCGGCAAAGAACCGTGCCGACAGCGCAAACACCATGACCAGATTGGCGCGGCGCAGCACCGAGATCACGGCAATCTGCGCGCCCTCCATCTGCACGGCGGCCAGGTAGATGGACTCGGCCAGCACATAGGCCAGCGCAATGGCGGGCACGGCCCAGTTGCGCCCCAGCAGGCTGCGCAGCTCCAGCCCGCGCCAGATCCAGGGCAACAGCAGCAAGGCCAGGGCGCCGCGCTGCAGCGCAGACCAGGACTGGACGGCAACCAGGTCCATGCGCAGCGTGGCCAGAATGTGCTTGTCGTACAGGGCATTGGCCGAGGACAGCAGCGTGGCCGCCAGCATGCACAGCACCCAGAGATTGCGGCCAAAGCCTATGCCCTCCTTCTGGCCGACCAGGGAGAACAGGTAGTACGAGGCCATGGACACCGCCAGCCCCAGCCATTGCCACCAGCCCAGGTGCTCGGACAGCAGGAGCACCGCGCCCAGCGCCGTCCACAGCGGCCCGCTGGCACGCACGCCCGCAGAGATGGACAGCGGCAAGGCCTTCACCGAGTAGTACGACAGCACCCAGGTGGCCACCATCATCAGCGACTTGGGCAGCAGCAGCATCTGCTGGCGCAGGTCCAGCGCGGCGGACGAGGAATCGCCCATCGCCACGAAAGGCAGCCACAGCAGCGCGCCCAGCGCCGAGCACCAGAACACCACCTCCAGCACGGACTTTTCCCCCAGCGCCAGCTTGGTCAGAAAGTCATATGCCCCCAACACCAGGCCGGCCAGCAGCCCCAACACCATCCAGTCCATATCCGCCTGCACTCCTGCATTGACAAGGGTGCAAGCGTAGGAGCGATGGCCGCAGGCATTGCTGAGACCTGTGCGGCGATTGCGCAATCGCGCTCATGAATGCGCGGGCATCACTGCGCGCCAGCCACCGCAGCCTGGCGCGCACCGGGCTGCTTGAACAGCTTGAAGTAAGGCGTGTTCGACGGATTCACCGGGATGTCGAACTTGCGCACCATGGCATAGGTCTGGATCTGGTCGTGCAGCGGCAGGTAGATCAGCGCCTTTTGCACCGTGCTCCAGATGGAGTGGATGGTGGCATCGCGCTTGCGCGCATCGCCCTCGGAGGCCAGGGAGACGATCTGGCTGTCCAGCTCGGCATTGCTGTAGCGCGTGGCATTGGTGTTGCCCCGGCCGTTCTTGCCGCGCGTGTGCACCAGGTAGTCGAAGACATAGGCCGAGTCATAGGTGGGCACGCCCCAGCCGTAGAGGTAGAAATCCGTTTCCTGGTTGTTGATGGCCGCCGTCTGGATGGCCAGCGGCCGCGACGACACGGCGGTCTTCACGCCGATGCGGCCCAGAAAGCCGGCGATGGCCTGGCAGATGGCCTCGTCGTTCAGGTAGCGGTCGTTCGTGCAATGCAGGGTGATGCCGAAGCCGTTGGGGTAGCCGGCGTCGGCCAGCAGCTTCCTGGCCTGGGCCAAGTCGGCCTTGCCCACGGCGCCAAAGGATTTCTCGTAGCCGTGCACAAAGGGCGGCGCAATGATGTTGGTGGGCACGGACAGGCCGCGCATCACGGCGCGCTGTATGGCCTGCCGGTCTATGGCCAGCTGGAAGGCCTGACGCACGCGCAGGTCAGCCAGCGGGTTCTTGTCCTTCACATCGGAATGCGACAGCGGGGCGGCGCCCACGTTCAGGCCCAGGAAGATGGTGCGGTTCTCGGCGGCCTGGTTGATGCGAAAGCGCGGGTCGGCGCTCAGGCGCGCAATGTCCTGGATGGGCAGGTCCTGCACGAAGTCCACCTCGCCCGACAGCAGCGCCGCCACGCGCGTGGCCTGGGACTTGATGGGCAGGTAGACCAGTTCGTCGATCTCCAGCGGGAACAGCCCCTTGCCCCAGTAGCCGGGAAACTGCCGCAGCACGGTGCGCGTGTCCTGCTCGCGCGAGGCGATGACGTAGGGCCCCGTGCCGTTGGCGTTGCGCGTTGCGTAGTTCTCTTCCTTGGCCAGCGCGTTCTGCGGCTGCTCGGCACCATGGGCCTTGGCCCAGGCGGCGCTCAGGATCTGGATGTTGATGAGGCTGGCCGGCAGCAGCGGGTTGGGCCCGTTGGTCCTGATGTGCACGGTGAAGGCATCGACCTTGGTCACGTCGGTGATCGAGGTCAGCAGCGAGCGCATGTCCGAGGTGGCCGAGCGCGCGCGACGCAGCGAGAACAGCACGTCGTCGGCCGTGAACAGGCTGCCGTCATGGAACTTCACGCCCTTGCGCAGCTTGAACTCCCAGACCGAGGGGTCGGCAGTCAGCGCCCAGGACGTGGCCAGGGTGGGCAGCAGCTTGCCATCGGCCGTGCGGATGATCAGCGGCTCGTAGATCTGGTGCAGCAGGTTGTGGTTGGGGCCGTTGTTCAGCGCATGCGGGTCCAGCGTGGATGCGTCGGTGGAGCGCGCCCAGCGCAGGGTTTCGGCCTGGGCGGGCGGTGCGCACAGCAGGGCTGCGGCCAGGGCGGGAAGCAGTGCGGAAGTTCGCAGGGTGCGCAAGTGGGTGCGCAGCAGGGAAAGGCGAGGCAGGAAGCGTCTTTGGGTCATGAAGTGTCCTGGCAGCCGGAACAAGATCGCAGGAAGGCGGCGGCGGATGCCGCGCCGGCTGCACCAGACGGCCGATTGTGTGGAGCCACCAGCCCGCCGCAAAGCCCGATTGCGCCTATGCAAATGCGCTGCGCGCAGATGCAAAGCGCTGCGACAGCAGGGCGTACAGCGCGCGCAGGCCCTGGGCCTCGCCGCCCCTGGGCCGGCCGGGGCGCTCCTCCAGATTCCAGGCGAACAGGTCCAGGTGCAGCCAGGGCAGCTCGGGCGGCACAAAGCTCTCCAGGAACAGCGCGGCCGTGATGGCGCCGCCCTGCGGCGTGCTGGCGGCGTTGAGCAGGTCGGCCTGGTCGGAACGGAGCATGCGGCGGTACGGGGCCCACAGGGGCAGGCGCCACAGAGGGTCGGCCTGCGCGCGGCCCTGGGCCAGCAGCTCATCGGCCCAGCCGTCATGGTTGCTGAACAGCGCGGGCAGGTCCGGCCCCAGCGCCGTGCGCGCAGCGCCTGTGAGCGTGGCCAGGTCGATCAGCAGCGCGGGCGGCGTGGGCGCGCTGCAAATGGCGTGGTGCAGCGCATCGGCCAGCAGGAGCCGGCCTTCGGCATCGGTGTTCTCGATCTCCACGCGCCGGCCGTCACCGGCCTCGATGATGTCGCCGGGCCGCAGCGCACCGGCACCCACGGCGTTCTCCACCGCAGGCACCAGCAGCTTCAGGTGGATGGGCAGGCCCGCCTGCATCAGCAGATCGGCCAGGGCCAGGGCGTGTGCGGCGCCGCCCATGTCCTTCTTCATCCAGCGCATGCCTGCGGCGGGCTTGAGGTCCAGCCCGCCGGAGTCAAAGCACACGCCCTTGCCGATGAGCACCACATGGGGCAGCGCGGCATCGCCCCAGGTCAGCTCGGCCACGCGCGGCGCCTGGGCCGCCGCCCGACCCACGGCGTGCACCAGGGCAAAGCCTGCGGCAGGCAGTTCGTCGCGCACCCATTGCCGGTAGCGCGCGCCATGGCGCGCGGCCAGGTCGGCCACGGCCTGGGCCAGCTGTTCGGGACCCAGCTGGTTGGCAGGCAGGTTGACCAGCCGCCGCACCTCGCCAATGGCGGCGGCCATTGGCGCGACGGCGGCCTGCTCATCGGGGCTTGCCACCAACCGAGCGAGTGATAGAGCGAGTGATGGAGCGGTTGCCGCATCCGACTGCCGCGCCTGGCGGGTCGATGGCAGCGCGCCCAATGCCCAGCCCAGGAGCAGATGCGGCCTCTGAGCCTCATCCGCATCGGTGAGCGTGTAGGTGCCGGGCGGCAGCGCAGCCGGCAGGCCGGCCAGCTGCCACAGCGGCTGATCCGGGTCCACGCCGACCAGCACGCCAGCGAGGGCAGTGCCATCGCCCTGCCCTTCCCTCTGCACTTCAGCCTGCATGCCGGGCAACAGCAGCATGCGGCCCGGCTGCGCATCAAAGCCTGCGGCGCGCGCCCATCGGGCCTGGGCCGGGGGCAGTTGCTCCAGCACGGCCGCCAGCGTGGCGGGCGTGGCACGGTGCAACGCCGTGGCGGGTTGGGATGAAATGGCAAAGGCGCCGGGACGGGAATCGGAATGGACAGTTGTGATGGGGCTGGACATGGCGTGGTCAAAGCGCGCCAGCCTAAAGGCCAGCCCGGCTATCGCAAACAAGCCTGCCGCATATGGATATGCGCATCTGGCGCTTTCCCGATACAGCCGCGCGCGATGCCCTGCTGGCGGGCATCAAGGCCAGCGGCTGGTACGGCTACTTCGACCATGTGAACGCGGCCAGCGGCACGGGTGGCCTGGAAAGCCATCAGAAGGCGCTGGCCGAGGCCTGAGGCGGACGAGCGATGGGTGCTGGATGGGTGCTGTATGGGTGATGCCACACCGGCCCTACGGCTGAATCGGGCAGCCCAGACGCTTGAGCGTCTCGTCTATCCATGGCGCGCTGTAGGTACCGGCAGCGATGTCGGCCACCATCCTGGCCTCAACGACCTGCTTTCCGTGTGCCGCATCCAGCAGTGCCTGCGCCTGCGCATGCGGTACGCACAGCAAGCCATCGTCGTCGCCAATCATGAGGTCACCGGGCTCGATCACCATGCCATCGATGGCGATAGGCACATTGATTTCGCCCGGGCCGTCCTTGTAGGGTCCGCGGTGCGTGACGCCCGCGGCGAATACCGGGAAGCTGCCAGCACGAATCCATGCCGCGTCCCGGATCGCGCCATTGATCACGATGCCGCCCAGCTGGCGACGCATGGCGTCTCCGACCATGATTTCTCCGATGAGTGCGTTGGTGAGGTCGCCGCCCGCATCCACCACGATCACGTCACCTGGGCTGGCCAGTTGAAGTGCCTTGTGGAGCATGAGGTTGTCGCCCGGGCGTGTCTTGATGGTCAACGCGGGGCCGGCCATGCGCCCGCCGCCGTGCATGGGGCGCAACCGCGCGCCGCCGGCCGTCATGCGGGCCATGCAGTCGCTGACGTTGGCAACAGGCACGTCGAGATAGCGCCTGGCAATATCGAGGCTGACAGCGCGTTGTCGCTTCAGAATTTGAAGACCGATCATGGTGTGGTGCTCAGAGTGGATGGAATGAAAGCCGTGCCGCTCAATCGAGCGTGGTGCCAGAGCTCTTGACGATGGGTGCCAGGCGTGCGCGGTCGCTGGCGTAGAGCCTGGCCATGTCCTGCGGTGTGCCGGTGATGAGTTCGGCACCTGAGTCGGCGATCTTCCTGGCCGTGTCGGGTGCGTTCACCACCTTGTTGATGGCTTCGTTGAGCTGCTTGACGATGGCGTCGGAGGTGCCGGCCGGGGCCATCACGCCCCACACGCTGGCCAGCTCCACGCCCTTGATGCCGGATTCGGTGTAGGTCGGCACGTCGGGCAGCAGCTTGGAGCGGCTCGCGGTGGTCACGCCAATGGCGCGCACCTTGCCCGACTGGATGTGCGACAGCAGCGTGGGGACGGACCCCATGTACATGTCGATGCGCCCGCCCAGCAGGTCGGGCATGGCCTGCGCCATGCCGCGAAACGGCACGTGGGTGAACTTCACATTCGAGCTTTTCTGCCAGGCCTCGCTGATGAGGTGCGAAATGGTGCCGGTGCCCGGCGTGGCAAAGCTCAGGCGCCCGGGGTCCTTCTTCGCCGCCTGGACGATGTCGTCCAGGGACTTGTACGGCGAATCGGCATTCACCACGAGCACCGCCGGGCCGGCTGCGACCAGGGCCACGGCGCGCAGGTCCTTGTCGGGGTTGTAGGTGAGCTTGGAGTACAGCAGCGGGTTGAGCACTACGTTGTCGGTCTGCGCCATCACCAGGGTCAGGCCGTCGGCGGGGGCCTTGGCCACCTGGTCCAGCGCCAGGTTGCCACCGGCACCGGGCTTGTTCTCCACCACGATGGCCCACCCACGGGCCTCGGTGAGCTTGGTGCCGACCAGCCGCGTGAGGTTGTCGGTGCCGCCGCCGGCCGGAAAGGGCACGATGAACCTGATGGGCCGCTGCGGATAGGTGCCCTGGGCATGGGCCGGGGCCATGGCGGCAGCGGTCAGTGCCAGCAGGCCGGCGAGGGCCAGGCGGCGTCGGGTCGGGGTCGTCATTGCGGATGTCTCCTTTGGTGGTGTCGGTTGGCGCAGGGGTACGTTGATCAGGCTTGGCTGGCGAGCACGTGGCTGCCGAGCCAATCGATGGCCTCGTCGGTGGAGGTGCCGGTGAACGGCTGGGCCGCATGCGCCCGGGCCGTGGCGGCGAACAGCGCCTCGACAGCGGGCAAGGCGATGGGCGCCAGGCCGTTGCGGGCCATCTGCTGCCGGGCCTCGGCCACCTCGTTGCGGCGGCGTGCGGAATGCGGGATGTGCGTGCGCACCATGGACTCCATCAGCGTGCGCAGCGGTGTCTCGTCGATGTCCTGCAACACGGCATGCAGCTGCTCGCGCAGGCCCATCTGCTGGGCCGTCACCAGGCACTCCACGGCCAGCGCCTCGGTCCCCTTGGTGTAGATGCTGCGCAGGAGCTTGAGCGCGGCGGCATCGCCCGGCTGCCCACCCACCACGCGAACGGAGCCGCCAAAGGGCAAGAACAATTCCTGTACAAAACCGGCCTTGCCACCGGCCACGAGCAGCGGCGTCTTTCTGCCGCCCAGGTTGACCGCGCCGGTGATGGCCACGTCCACGAAGTGCACCGCCCTGCCCTGGCCGACGCGCCGGGCCAGCTCGCCGCATTCGCGCATCTCCTGCGGGTCTGCCGTGGTCATGTCCACATAGACCACGCCCTCGCGCAGATGGGGCAGATGGGGCAGGCAGGCCTCGAACAGGCTGCGCGCCACGGTGCCGAACACGGCGCTCACCACCACGTCGGCCTCGGCCAGCCAGGCACCGGGCGCGGTATGCACCTGCGCGCCAGCGGCCTGCACGGCGTCGGCCACCGCAGTGTTGGGCTGCAGGTCGCACAGGCCCACCAGGCTGTGCCCCTGCTCCACAAAGGCCTGCATGTAGCAGGCGCCGACCATTCCACCACCCAGTATTGCGAACTTCATAAAAGTACAAATTTAAAACATTGAGCGCAGTCTATGGAGTGCATCCCAGATCCACTCATAGCGATTTCCCGTAGAACTGCGTATTTTTGTACTTGTTTTGTATTTTTTCGAATGAAGCGCAGCGCAGCAAGCCCCTCCGTCGTCACCTAGAATCGGCGCACCATCCCCACCCACCTGGTGCAAACACAGTGCAAAACGTGAAAGACAAGGCGTACGAGGTTCTGCGGCAGCGGCTCATCGGCGGCCACTATCGACCCGGCGAACAGCTCAAGGAGGAGCCCATTGCCCGCGACCTGGGACTGAGCCGCACGCCGGTGCGCAATGCGCTGCACCGTCTGGTGGAAGATGGCCTGGCCACCGATGGCGCGGGCCAGGGTATCCGCGTGTCGGAGTGGAGCGACTGGGATGTGGAGGAGACCTTCCAGCTGCGCATGCTGCTGGAGCCGTACGCCTCGTTCCTCGCGGCCACGCGCGGCGGCGAGGGGCTGGCCGATGAGCTGGAGGCCAGCAACCAGCGCATGGAGGCCGGCATTGCCGCTGGCCACGACGGCATTGGCGAGGTGCAGTCAGCCAACCGGGATTTTCACCACGCGCTGATCGAGGCGTCGGGCTCGCCGCGCCTCAAGACCATGCTGGCGACGATGATCGACATGCCGATCATCAAGCGGTCGTTCTACATCTACACGCCCGAAGAGCTGGTGCAAAGCCTGCACCACCACTGCGACCTGGTGATCGCCATACGTGCCAGGGATGGGGAGCTGGCACGCCAGGTGATGCAGCTGCACCTGCGCATGTCCTACCACCGGTTCATGAAGCATCGAGGGGAATACCGCGCGGATGCATGAACAGTGTCATGACCGGGGCTGAACCCTTTGCGCTGACCGCACCCGATACAGCCACGGCAGCCAGACAAAGGCGATGAGAACCAGCACAACGCCCGCCAGCGCCATGGGCAACACCATCGGCCAGGCACCGTGGTGCATGGTCGGATCGACAAATTGCGCCGCCAGCTGGCCGGCGCAGAAGGCCACGCACATGATCGCGAAGCCCGAACACGACACGGCCCGCCCGGCCAGCTGCGGCGGCAGGCCACCCACCGCGCCCGCCTGGCCGCAAGGCTGGTGCAGGCCATGGCCCAGCGCATACACCGCGTGCCCCAGCAGCAGTGGAAAGGGCGAGGCCGGCGCCAGCACGCAGCCGGCGATCTGGATGCACGGCCCCAGCAGACTGAGCGAAGCGCCCAGCTGCACCGTGCGCACCGGCCCGTGGCGCGGCAGCAGGCGCCGGCACCATGTGATGCCCAGGATGTAGACCAGCGAGCCGCCCGCTGGAATCCAGCCGTAGAGCACGGGCGACAGGCCGAACAGGTCGACGTACACCATCGGCGACAGCAGCAAAAAGCAGAAGATGCCGCCGTAGGTAGCTGCGGCCAGCGCCGTCCAGGCGCAAAAGCCGGGGTCGGCGATCACCTGGCGCACACCGCCAGCGGATACGGATACGGGTAAGGATGCGAGGACCGGAGAAGACTCCGCTGGCACTTGCCGCGTCTCGCTGAAAGTGCGCCAGCACAGTGCCAGCAAAGCCAGCGAGTAGACGCCCATCGCCACCAGCACCCAGCGCCAGCCGGCGGCCTGGACTCCCCATGCACCGGCAATCGGCGCCACCAGGGCCACCAGCCCCAGGCCCATCAGGCCGCGGGCCATGATGCGCGGCCCTTCATGGGCCGGATACAAGTCGCGCACCGCAGCCCGTGCGCACACCAGGATGGCCGCCATGGCCGCGCCCTGCACGGCGCGCCAGGCCACCAGTGCGTCCGCGCTGCCCGCCAGCGCACAGCCGGCCGCCGCTGCCGTGTAGCAGGCCAAACCCGTCAGCAGAACGGGCCGGCGCCCGAAGCGGTCGGCCAGCGGTCCGCACACCAGCTGGGCGACACCGAAGGCCAGCATGAACACGGTCAGACTGCTGCTGGCCGAGCCCAGGTCGCGCGCGATCTCGGGCAACGCCGGCAGATAGCCATCGGTGGCGACCGGCTGCGCGGCCAGCAGCAGCGGCAGCAGCAGAAGAAAGGAAACGGAGCGGCGCGGGCCGGGATCGGCGAAGTTCATCTCAATGAAGCCTGGTCACGGCATGCAGCGCGTCGAGCGAGGGAGTTCGAAGGACGATACATGGCCAGTTGCGCGCCATGCATCCTATGCGACGGCGGACAGCACGGCCCGCAGGCCCAGCAGATAGCTGTCCGCGCCGAAGCCGCAGATCTGGCCCCGGGCGATGTCGGCAAACACCGAGTGGTGGCGAAAGGGCTCGCGCGCGTGGATGTTGCTCATGTGGATCTCCACCACGGGCACGGTGAGCATGGCCAGCGCGTCGCGGATGCCGTAGCTGTAGTGCGTCCAGGCGCCGGCGTTGATGAGCACGCCATCGACGCCGTCCCGAAAGCCCTGGTGGATGCGATCGCACATGGCGCCTTCGCAATTGGTCTGGAAGCTGTCCACCTCGCAGCCCAGCTGACTGCCCAGGCTGCGCAGCGAGGCGTCGATCTCGGCCAGCGTGACCGTGCCGTATTGGGCAGGGTCGCGCTGGCCGAACATGTTGTGGTTGATGCCGTGCAGCATCAGGATCTTTTTCATGGAGGCTCCGTGGCTTGATGTCATGGATGGAGGATGCGCGCCGGTGGTGTCCGGGTCACGCCGTGGTGTCGATGGCGGCGCCCATGCGGGCAGCCTCTGCAATGGCCTCGGTGATCTGCAGGTTGCGCAGGCCGTCGTGCACGCTGACCAGCGGCTGCGCCAGGCCGCGCGCCACCTGCGCGAAATGCGCCATCTGGCGCACCAGCGGGTCTTCGCGCTCCACGGCGGCCACATCCAGGTCGAAGGGCTCATTCCAGGAGCGCTGCCCGGCCGATGCATAGGTCTTCAGCCGCATGCTCGGTATGGCCAGCGAGCCGAAGGTGCCCGCCACCAGGTAGCAGTCTTCGTCCTCATAGCTGGCATAGGCCTTGTTCTCCTGCGAGGTCTGCTCCCAGCTGCGCGCGCTGGCGGCCGTGTCCGAAAGCACAAAGCTGCCCAGCGCACCGCTGGCAAAGCGCAGGTTGATGGCCACCGTGTCTTCCACGGCAAAACCGCGCGTGGCATGCGAGGCGAAGGCCTGCACGGCCACGATGTCGCCGCACAGCATGCGCAGGTTGTGGACCTCGTGGATCATGTTGAGCAGGATGGGGCCGCCCCCGGCCTCGCGGCGCCAGGGGCCTTCCTCGAAATAGGCGTCCGGCTTGTAGAACAGGGCCGCGCCGGTCACGGCCACCAGGCGGCCCAGCCGCCCCTGGGCGATGAGGGCTGCGGCCCGCGCCATGATCGGGCTGTGGGCGCGGTGGTGGCCCACCAGCACGCGGGCGCCGCTGCGCTCGGCCAGCGCGGCCAGGCGCTGTGCCTCGGCCACGGTGGAGGTGACGGGCTTTTCCAGCAGGATGGGCAGGCGCGCATGCATGCACTGCGCCGCCTGCGGGGCATGCAGGCGGTTGGGCGTGGCCAGCACCACGGCGTCGGGCCGGTCATGGGCGATCAGCTCGCCCAGGTCGCGCCACAGCGGCACTCCGGCCCTTTGGGCAAGCTCCCGGGCTGCGGGCGCCGGGTCCACGATGGCGGACAGGCGGCAATCCGCCTGGGCCCCGATGGCGGCGATATGCGCCTGGCCGATCGCGCCGGCGCCGGCCACGGCAATGCGAAGCGGGTGCAGCTGTGCCATGGCATGCCCCCTCAGAAGCGGTGCAGCACGCCCAGCTGCACGCCCTTGATGGTGCGGCCGTTGACGTCGTCGGCCGATGTGAAGTTGGGCTTCATGCCGCCCGAGGCCGCCAGCCTAAAGCCCGCGTTGCGGTCGTTCTTCAACTGCTCGGCCACCGCGTAGAGCATGGTGCGCTTGGACAGGTCGTAGTAGGCCGCGACCGCGCCGCCCGATGCGCCGCGCCCGCTGTCCGAGCCATCCTGTATGCGGCCCCACAGTGCGCCCACGCGCAGTTGCGGCGTCACGCGGTAGTCGGCCGACAGTTGCCAAACGCGGTAGAAGCGGCGCACATCGGCATTCGTGCCCGCCACCAGCCCGCCCACATTGCCCAGCACCGTGCCCGTGTTGTTGCCCGCCGAGCCTGCCGTGCTGTTGTTGGACCGCACAAAGGCCAGCTGGACCTTGCCCTTGCCGTAGTCGTAGTTGGCGTAGAGGTTGTCGTAGCGGACCGCGTCGGTATAGGCCGCGTTCTGCGGCGCACGCGCATACAGCCCGGCATAGCCGACGCGGTAGGGGCCGTTCAGGTAGTCCAGGCCCAGCTGGTAGATGGCCTGGCGCGCTGGAGCACCGGTCTCGGCCATGGCGTAGTGGGCCTCGAACAGGAAGCCGGCCATGCGCGGCGAGGTGTAGGAGATGTCGTTGTCGAAGCGCGAGGGCACGCCGAAGTTGTTGACCATCGATCCCAACGTGCGCGAGGTGAAGTCGATGTAGTCGCCGCGCCCGAAGATCACGGTGTTCTGCCGGCCCAGCCGCACCTCGCCCCAGCCGCCGCCCAGGCCCACCCAGCTTTGGCGGTCGAAGCCGCGCGTGCTGTCGGCCTGCGTGCCGTTGTCGGCGTTGATGCCCATCTCCAGCTGGAACTTCGCGTACAGGCCGCCGCCCAGGTCTTCCTGACCGCGAAAGCCCAGGCGGCTGCGCAGCAGGGCGCCGTCCTCCAGCGTGGTCATGGATGCGCCCGAGCTGCTGCGCATGTGGTTGATGTACTGGTCCACGCTGCCGTAGATGGTGACCGAGGACTGGGCTTGGGCACCCGCGCCCCAGGCGCCCAGCACGGCGGTCAGGGCCAGGATGCGAAGGGCCCCGCGCTGCGGCACTCGCGGTGTCTGGTGCATTTGCTGTTGCATGGTCTTGTCTCCTTCTCTGTGAAAAATGCTTTTTCGGGCGTGGCTGCGCCCTGCCCTGGACGCATTCAGGGCCGGTTGTCTGTCGGCTGGATCAGTAGGAGATGTGGGCGGTGGCGCGCAGCTCGTCGGGCGTGGCGCTGCCGAAGCCGAAGAATTCGAGGTAGGCGGGAATCATCTCGAACAGCATGTCCGTGCCCACCTGGAAGTCGCAGCCCTTGTCGCGCACGGCGCGCAGCAGGGGCGTGAACTCGGACTTCATCACCACCTCGCCCACAAAGGTGGTGGGCGCAATGCGCTGCACATCGAACGGCAGCGGGTCATCGCCCTTCATGCCCAGCGGCGTGGCGTTGACGACCACGTCAAAGCCCTGCGGGTCCCTGGAGCCCGTGCCCACCTTCATCCTCGGGTAGTAGGCAGCGAGCCGCCCGGCCAGGGCCTGCGCGCTCTCGTCCCGCGTGTCGAACAGCATCAGCTCGCCCACGCCGGCTGCCGCCAGCGAGGCGGCAATCGCCGAGCCCACGCCACCCGCGCCAGAAATCAGCACCCGCGCGCCCTGCAGCTGCCGGCCCTTGCGCACCACGCCGCGCACAAAGCCCGCGCCGTCGAACTGGTCGCCCAGCAGCGAGCCATCCTCGCGCCGCAGCACGGCATTGCAGGCGCCTGCAATGTGCACGGCGGGCGTGACCTCGTGCACCAGGTCCACCACGGACACCTTGTGCGGCATGGTGATCAGCGCGCCGCGCAGGTTGGTGAAACGCATGATGGCCGCGAAGTCCGGCGCGAAATGCGCCGCCTTCACGCCCATGGGCACGACGCAGGCGTCTATGCCCCGGCCGTCGAACCATGGGTTGTAGATCATGGGCGACTTGAAGGTCTCGGTCGGGTCGCCGATGTGCGCGATGAGGGTGGTTTTTCCGGAAATCATTCCCTGGGCTTTCGGATGCTTGGGTTGGCGGAATGTGGCGTGTGAAATTCAGCGGCCGGACTGGGCCAGGGCCTGGGTGCGCAGGCGCTCGTACTCGGCGGCGTCCACAGGCTGCGCACCGGCCTCGCCCAGATCTTCCATGCGCACGCGGTAGGTCTCGCGGGCGCTCCAGGCGGCCAGCGCTGCGACCACGGTGATGCCGAAGGCGATCAGGCCCACGGTCAGCCAGATGTTGTGCGCACCCGGAGGCGCCACGGCCGTGAACAGCGCGGGCAGCATGGCGGTGATGGCCGTGCCCACGTTCTGCGAGATGGCCATGGCCGAGACGCGTGTGCGGGTCGGGAACAGCTCGGGGTAGAAGCTGGGGAACACCGCGTTGTAGCCCTGGTAGACCACGCCCCACATCAGGATGGACATGGCGAAGGCCAGCGGCATGTTGCGCGTGCTGATGGCGTAGAGGTAGCCGATGGCCAGCAGCCCCGACAGCAGCGCGCCGAAGATGATGGGCGGGCGCCGGCCGATGCGGTCGGACAGGTTGCCCACCATGGGAATCACCAGCACCGCGACGATGTTGCCCACCACGGGAATCCACAGGTACATGTCCTTGGCGAAGCCGATGCCGTAGGCGGGCTGCACCGCATAGGCGGCACCGAAGATGGTTGCCACCACGGGGATCACGTTCATCAGCGCCATGCAGACCACACGCAGCATGTCGGGCGAATGGTGGCGGAAGGCCTCGACCACGGGCGAACGCGGACGCGACTCGCTGCGGCCTGCTGCCGTGAAGGCCGGGGTCTCGTTGACCTCGCGGCGGATGATCCAGCCCGCGATGATGACCACGAAGCTCAGGATGAAGGGAATGCGCCAGCCCCAGCTGTTGAACTGCTCGGTGGGCATGTAGTGCGCCAGCGGCAGGAACACGGCCGCTGCCAGGATCTGGCCGGCCTGCACGCCCTGCAGCGTGAAGCTGGCGAAGAAGCCGCGCCGCCCGAACGGGGCATGCTCCAGGATCATCGAGCTGGCGCCCGAGATCTCGCCGGCCACCGCAAAGCCCTGGATCAGCCGCATCAGCACCAGCAGCGCCGGTGCCCACAGGCCGACCTGGTCGTAGGTGGGCAGCAGCCCCACGGCGATGGTGGAAAAGCCCATCAGGAACATGCACCACACCAGCACCTGCTTGCGCCCGTGCGTATCGCCCAGGTGTCCCAGCACGAAGGCGCCGATGGGCCGCGCCACATAGCCCACGCCATAGGTGGCCAGCGAGGCGATGATCGCAATCGCCGGATCACCCTGCGGAAAGAAGATCTGCGGAAAGATCAGCGCCGCAGCCGTGGCGTAGATGAAGAAATCGTAGTACTCCAGGGCCGAGCCTATCCAGCCGCTGGTGGCGGCCTTCCTGGGTTGGTGCTGCGTTGACTGCGTATGTACCGGTGTTGCGCTCATGTGTTGTCTCCTCCAGGCAAAAGATCCCCGCTGCGGCAAGTGATGGATGCTTGCGGCCAGGCCAGCGGGATGTAAAAAATGTAGTTCCCGCCTATGAATCTGCCCAAGCCAATTTCCAGGGGCATGTGCGCTGATCGCACCGCGCGGTTCGATAATCGCACGCACCCAGGGTTAATACGGAAAACTCAAGCTCGCCATGACAACACCTTCCACCCTCGCCCAGCGCGACTGGATTGCCGGACTGGAACGCGGCGTATCGATCATCGAAGCCTTTGACGACGCCCACCCGCGCATGACGGCCGCCGAGGCCGGCCAGCGCACGGGCATGACGCGCACCGCCGCGCGGCGCTACCTGCTGACGCTGCAGCACATGGGCTACGTGGCGGGGGACGGCAAGCTGTTCTGGCTCACGCCGCGCGTGCTGCGGCTGGGGCAGTCGTACCTGGAGTCGGCGCGGCTGCCGCGCATCGTCCAGCCGTTCCTGCAGCGCGTGGCGGCCGGCACCCATGAAACCGCCTACCTGGCGGTGCTGGACGACGACGAGGTGGTCTACATCGCGCGCAACGGCCCCAACCGCAACATGAACACCGGCTACGTACTGGGCGCACGCGTGCCGGCCCAGGTCACGGCGGCCGGCATGCTGATGCTGTCCATGCGCAGCGACGCCGAGCTGGAGCACTGGCTGGACAACCGCGCGCTGACGGTCTTCACCTCGCACACCATCACCTGCCCCGCCGAAATGCGCCGCGAGCTGGCCCTGATCCGCACCCAGGACTGGGCGCTGTGCGAGCAGCAGCTCAACCTGGACTCGCGCGGCATTGCCGTGCCGCTGCGCGACCGCCACGGCGCGCTGGCCGGCGCCCTCAACATCACCATGCCCATGGGCCGCGAAACCGGCAAGGACGCCGTGGCCCGCGTGCTGCCCATGCTGCGCGAGACGGCGCAGGCGATGCGGGATCTGATCTGATGGTGAACAACATGGCCATGGCGCAACTTCCTGACCTGGACACGCATGGCGGCGACGACCATCTGCTGCAGCATCTGCAGGCATTGGAAGTGCGGCTGCACGATCCGCAGGTGCGCTCGGACGCAGGCCAGCTGCAGGCGCTGCTGCATGAAGACTTCCTGGAATTCGGCCGCTCGGGCGGCGTGCACGACCGGGCCGCCACCGTGGACGGCCTGGCGGCCGCCTTGCCAACAGGGGTCCCTGCCCGGCTGGTGTCAGGCGGCTTTGCGCTGGCGCGCCTGGGACCGGACAGCGCGCTGCTGACCTACCGCTCGGCCAGCGTGGCCGAGGATGGAACGGCCGGCCGGCATACGCTGCGCTCCTCGGTCTGGCTGCGCACGGCCCTGGGCTGGCAGATGCGCTTCCACCAGGGCACACCCACGGCGCCATTCGACCTGGCCGCATCCATGCCATGAGCGGCCTGCGGCGTGTTCAGACCGTCTCGAACGCGTACTTTTCCGTATCCACCTCGCGCTGCGAGGCCACGGCATAGCGGTCGCCCTGGATGCGCTCGGGCTTGAAGAGGTCGTCCAGTTCGGCCAGCAGGGCAGCGTCCAGGCGCACGGCGCCGCCGCGCAGGTCTTCGTGCAGGTGGTCCACGCTGGTGGTGCCCGGCAGGGCAATCACATGCTCGCCCTGGTGCAGCACCCAGGCGATGGCCAGCTCGGCCAGCGTGCAGTCGGCGCGCTCGGCAATGGACTGCATGGGCGCGAGCAGCTGCAGGTTCTTCGCATAGGCCTCGGGCGCGAAGCGCGGCATGGCGGCGCGGATATCGCCCTTGACCAGGCCCTCGACCTCCTGGAGCTTGCCCGTGAGGAAGGCGCGGCCCAGCGGGCTGAAGGCCACGTAGGCAATGCCCAGTTCCTTGCAGGCCTGCAGCGTGCCCAACTCGGCATTGCGCGACCACAGCGAATACTCGCTTTGCAGCGCGGCGATGGGGAAGGTGGCATGGGCGCGGCGCAGCGCGTCGGCGCCGATCTCGGACAGGCCCAGGGCGCGCACCTTGCCCTCTTCCACCAGGCGCGACATCTCGCCCACCGATTCCTCGATGGGCACGCGGCGGTCCCAGCGGTGCAGGTAGTAGAGATCGATGACATCGGTGCCCAGGCGCTGCAGGCTGTCTTCGCAATTGCGGCGCAGGGTCTTGGGATGGCCATCGATCACGCGGCGCACCACGCCGTCGTCGCCGCGCACGCCGGCCATGCCGCATTTGCTGGCCAGGGTGATGTGGTTGCGGTGGGACTTGAGCACGGGGCCGACCAGGGATTCGTTGGCGCCGAAGCCATACAGGGCCGCCGTGTCGAACAGGGTGACACCGGCGTCCAGCGCCGCATGCAGCACGGCCTTGCCCTGCTCGGGCGACGGCGGATGGCCATAGGCGTGGCTGAGGTTCATGCAGCCCAGGCCGACGGCGCTGACGGAGAAGGGACCCAGGTGGCGTGTGGACAGGTTGGTCATGGTTTTCTCACAGGGAAAAGAAGCAAGGGAGCGGCCAGCGCTCCCTTGCAATGTCGAAGGCCCATTTTGCCGTCAAACCGACGTGCCCCTCACGCCCGTGCGCGCCCAGGCCGGCAGCGGCACGGGCCGGTGCAGCACGTCGTCGTTGAGCCACTGCGCGCTGCGGCGCGCGCGCTCGGCCACGGTGTCCAGCGGCAGTTGCTGGTAGTCGTCGTTGAAGACCTCGAAGCTGTAGTCGCCCCGGTAGCCCAGGCGGTCCAGACGCAGCACCAGGTCGGCCAGGCGCTCGCTGTGCACGCCCTCGCCCGGGAACACGCGGAAGGTGCGCGCCGTGGCCATGCGCTCTTCGAAGGTGGGCGCGTCGTGCCACATGAAGTCGGACAGCTGCACCAGGAAGATCTTGTCGCGGTCGATCAGCTCCAGCGCGTCCAGCGGTGTCTTGGCAGCCAGGATGTGGAAGGAGTCCAGCCCGATGCCCAGATTGGACGTGTCGGCACGGCAGACCACGTCCCAGCTGGTGGTGAACTCATTGACGGAGCGGCCCCAGGACAAGCCCTCGTAGGCGATCTTCACGCCCAGCGGAATGCCCAGCATGGCCAGCTTGCGCAGGTCGCGCGCAATCACGTCGAGATCGCCCGTGGCATGGCGCGAGGTGGACGAGCAGGCCAGCAGCACGGGGCTGCCGATCTCGGCGCACATCTCCAGCATGGATTTGGCGATGTCCACCTTGTAGTGGTGCAGGTGGTCGGACAGGCCCTCGAAGTCGCGCAGCACCTGAAAGCCCGTGGGCCGCAGGCCGCTGGCGCGCACGGCCGCCGCCGCTGCCTTGACGCCGCCCGGGTGGCCGGCCAGGTCGCGCGCGCTGAGCATGACCTGGGTGAAGCCCGCGCGCCGGATGGCGTCGAGCTTGGCCTCCAGCGAGCCATTCAGAGTGATGGTGTCCATGCCATAGCTGTCCAGCAAGCCCATGCTGCCCTCCAGGATCGTTGTGTGTATCGGCGGTTGAATCGGACGGCGGCGCGCTAGACGTCGCACTAAGTTTCGCGTTAGGCGTCGCGGTGCACCAGCTCGAACACCACGGTGCCCATGGCGTTGCGCGTGAGCGCGCCGCGGTCATCGGGGTGCAGGCGGCTCGATTCCACAAACTCCACGCCGCGCTGGCGCAGCGCCTGCACGGCGCCAGGCACGTCGGTGGTGCCCAGGCCGATGCGCTGCAGGCGCTCGGGCATGTCGTCCCACTCCAGGCCCGGATCGGGCTCGATGAGCTGCCACAGGAAGCGTTTGCAGGGGCTGCGCATGAGCTTGCCCTTGGGCAGGATGCCGAAGCGCTGCGCGTCGGGCAGCAGGTGGAAGTCGAACATGCGTTCGAAGTAGGTGATCCAGTCGGCGCTGCGGCCACGCCCTATGTACTGGACCACGCCGAAATAGCCCAGGCCGGCCAGCGCCGGTGGATGGGGATCGGCCCCGGCGATGGGCTTGAAATCGATGTCATAGATGGAGAACTCCTGCCATCGATCAACAAAGTAGAAGCGGCTGCCACCCGGGCCGTGGATGGCCGGGATGTGCAGTTCCATCGCCTGGGCCTGGCTGGGCGCCGCCCAGGCTCCCAGCTCGATGCAGCGCGTATGCGCCTGCAGGGCATCCTGCACGCGCAGCGCCACGGCCGAGATGACGGGCTGCCCGTCCGAGGCGGCATTGGCCAGCGCATCGGCAGCGCCCGCATTGACCACCAGGTTCATGTCTCCCTGCCGGTACAGCGTCACCTCGCGCGAGCGGTGCCGCGCCACGGGGCGAAAACCCAGCCCCTCCAGCACCTGGCCCAGGGCCTGGGGCTGGCTGGTCGTGTACTCGATGAACTCTATGCCGTCGATCCCGAGGCGATTGGACGCCTCGGGCACGTCTTCCCGGCTGCTGGAGGAGGAATCGGTCATTGCGGTACTCCGGATGGAAACATGGTGCGCTGCGACGGCTCGCCGGGCGGGTCAGGCCTGCAGTTGCAGCTCTAGATCATGGAGGACCTGATAGCAGGGCAGGACCTGGGCCACGCTGGAATTGGGCTCGCGGCCTTCGCGGATGGCGGCGAAGAACTCGCGGTCCTGCAGCTCGATGCCGTTCATGGACACATCGACCTTGGAAACGTCGATCTTCTCCTCCTTGCCGTTGACCAGATCGTCATAGCGCGCGATGTAGGTGCCGGTGTCGCCGATGTAGCGGAAGAAGGTGCCCAGCGGGCCGTCGTTGTTGAACGACAGGCTCAGCGTGCAGATGGCGCCATTGGCGGCCTTGAGCTGGATGCTCATGTCCATGGCAATGCCCAGCTCCGGATGGATGGGGCCTTGCACGGCATTGGCCTTCACGATGGGGCTGCCGGCCTGGTAGGCGAACAGGTCCACGGTGTGGGCAGCGTGGTGCCACAGCAGGTGGTCGGTCCAGCTGCGGGCCTGGCCCAGCGCGTTCATGTTGGTGCGGCGGAAGAAGTAGGTCTGCACATCCATCTGCTGGATGTTGAACTCGCCGGCCGCGATCTTCTTGTGCACCCACTGGTGGCTGGGGTTGAAGCGGCGCGTGTGGCCGCACATGGCCACCAGGCCGGTCTGCTTTTGCAGATCGGCCACGGCCTGGGCGTCCTTGAGGCTGTCGGCCAGCGGGATCTCCACCTGCACATGCTTGCCGGCCTTCAGGCATTCGATGGCCTGGGCGGCATGCATCTGCGTGGGCGTGCACAGGATGACGGCGTCCACCTCGGGCAGGGCCAGGCTGTCGGCCAGCTCGGTGGTCACATGTTGGATGCCGTACTTGTCGGCCACTTCCTGGGTCTTGGCCAGCTCGCGGCCCACCAGGGAGACGACTTCAACGCCGTCGATATTCTTGATGCCGTCCAGGTGTTTGATGCCGAAGGCACCGGCGCCCGCCAGGGCGACTTTGATGGTCTTGTTGCTCATATGAGTCTCCGTAGAGCCGCCTCATGGAGGCGAAGGCCCCCTCGGGGGGCAGTGAATACACGCAGTGATGAACGTGGGGGCCTCAGCCGTTCTCCAGGATGAGGTGTCCGACAGCGGTGTTCGATGCCGGCACATGGTAGAAGCGGTGGTTGACCTTGGGCAGCGGCGCGGGGCCATCCACATCGGCCATGGCGCCGCGCGCGATCAGCCACATCACCAGCTCGATGCCTTCGGAGCCAGCCTCGCGCACGTAGTCGATATGCGGCATCTTCGCCAGGCCGGCCGGATTCTCGATCAGCAGATCCAGGAAGCGGTTGTCCCACTCCTTGTTGATCAGGCCCGCACGCGCGCCCTGCAGCTGGTGGCTCATGCCGCCCGTGCCCCAGATCTGCACGTTCAGGTCTTCGTCGAAGCTTTCCACGGCGCGACGGATGGCACGGCCCAGGTTGAAGCAGCGCTGGCCCGACGGCACGGGGTACTGCACCACGTTCACGGCAAACGGAATCACCGGGCAGGGCCAGGCGCCCGTGCGCGCGTCCTGCTGGCCGCACATCAGCGACAGCGGTACGGTCAGGCCGTGGTCCACGTCCATCTTGTTGACGATGGTCAGGTCGAAGTCCTGCTGGATCACCGACTGCGCGATGTGGCTGGCCAGCTCCGGATGGCCGACAACCTTGGGCACGGGGCGCGGGCCCCAGCCTTCGTCGGCGGGCTGGTATTCAGCGGCCGTGCCGATGGCAAACGTCGGGATGAAGTCCAGGCTGAACGCGGTCGCGTGGTCGTTGTAGACCAGGAAGATCACGTCGGGCTTGTTGTCCTTGAGCCATTGGCGCGAGTGCTCGAAGCCCTTGAACAAAGGCTGCCAATAGGGCTCGTCTGCCTTGCCCAGGTCCATGGCCGCGCCGATGGCGGGCACATGCGAGGTGTAGACGGATGCGGTGATGCGCGCCATGTCAGTTGCCTTCCTTGTTCTTGTTCGCTGCGCCGGCCAGGCCCTGCGGCTGGCGGTGGGCCTGGGCATCGCCCTCCTCGCCCAGGCGGCGGTTGCCTTCGGCCGAACGGCCTCCGCCCACCATCATGTTGCGGTATTCCTCTTCGGACATGCCGGTCATGGAGCCTGCCATCTGCTGGAAGCTCTTGCCGTCCGTGGCGCCGATCTTGGCCAGGAAGTAGATGTTGCCGCCCGTGCGCATGCACCAGTTGAGGTCGCGGGCCAGCACGGCCTGCTTCTGTTCCTCGCTCATGGCCCATTCGTCCAGGTAGGCACGCTCGTCGGCCTTGAAGCGCTCGCGATTCTCGGCCTTCATCAGCGACATGCAGAACTGGTTGAGCCAGTAGCCTTTGCGGGACTGCTCGGCATCAAAAATGATGGTGCCGGGCACGTCCAGATAGGGTTTGTCCAATGCCATGGATATCTCCTTGAATATGTCCGGCATCAAGGCCGGACATGGTCGCCTTCAGGCCTCTTCGGGCCAGTAAAGGCGCATGGGGTTGTCCACCAGCAGCTTGCGCTGCAGTTCGGCCGTGGGGGCGATGTGCGGGATGAAATCGACCAGCAGGCCGTCATCGGGCATGTGGTCCTTGAGGTTGGGGTGGGGCCAGTCGGTTCCCCACAGCACGCGGTCGGGGAATTCCTCGACCACGCGGCGGGCGAAGGGAACCACGTCACGGTAGGCATTTTGCTCGCCGTCCAGCGCCTTGGGGCCGGTAACGGACAGGCGTTCGGGGCAGCTGACCTTGCTCCAGACGTTCTGGTGCTCGCGCATGAACCTGAGGAACAGCTCGAACTCGGGGCCGTCCACGGGCTTGTTCACATCGGGGCGGCCCATGTGGTCCACGACCACGGTGGTGGGCAGGCTGGTGAAGAAATCCCACAGCTCGGGCAGGTCCACGGCCTCGAAGTAGATGACCACATGCCAGCCGAGCTTGGCGATGCGGCCCGCGATCTCCATCAGCTCGTCCTTGGGCGTGAAGTCCACCAGGCGCTTGACGAAGTTGAAGCGCACGCCGCGCACGCCGGCGGCGTGCAGCTCCTGCAGCTCCTCATCGGTCACGCTGCGGCGCACCGTGGCCACGCCGCGCGCCTTGCCGTTGGCGGCCTTGCAGGCATCGACCATGGCGCGGTTGTCGGCGCCGTGGCAGGTGGCCTGCACGATGACGTTGCGCGCA
Organism: Delftia sp. GW456-R20; assembly: GCF_001622915.1. NCBI lineage: Bacteria > Pseudomonadati > Pseudomonadota > Betaproteobacteria > Burkholderiales > Comamonadaceae > Delftia > Delftia sp. GW456-R20. The sequence continues at coordinate 472,553 of NZ_LWCN01000003.1, forward strand.
AAGCCCAGGTGGTCGCGCAGCGCGAACAGCTGCTGCTTGCTGGCGTCGCAGGGCGTGTACTTGCGCTCGGGCGCGAAGGGGAATTCATCGCCGGGGCCAAAGACGTGGCAGTGGGCATCGACAGCGCCTGCGGGCACCTGGAACTTGGGCTTGGAGGGGCCGGCGTACCAGTCCAGCCAGCCCGGGGTCTTTTCAAAAGCGCTCATGTTCCCTCCTTCAATCGATGTAACGAAGGCCGGCCTTTTCGAGCGGCTCGCGCATCTTGTACATGTCCAGTCCCAGCACGCCGCTGGCCAGCTTGGCGCGCTTCTCGCCCTCGAAGCTTTCGCGCTTTTGCGCGGCTTCCAGCGTGGCGGCGGCCTTGGCGGCGGGCACGCAGACCACGCCGTCATCATCGGCCACGATCACGTCGCCGGGCGTGACCCACATGCCTGCGCAGACCACCGGGATGTTGACCGAGCCCAGCGTGGCCTTGATCGTGCCCTTGGAGGAGATGGCGCGGCTCCACACGGGGAAGTTCATTTCCTGCAGCGTCTTCACGTCGCGCACGCCGGCGTCGATGATCAGCGCACGCGCGCCGCGCGCCTGAAAGCTCGTGGCCAGCAGGTCGCCGAAGTAGCCGTCCGTGCATTCCGAGGTCACGGCCGCGACCACGATGTCGCCGGGCTGGATCTGCTCTGCGGCCACATGCATCATCCAGTTGTCGCCGGGCTGCAGCAGCACGGTGACGGCCGTGCCCGAGACCTGCTGGCCCGCATAGATGGGACGCATATAGGGCTTGAGCAGGCCCACGCGGCCCATGGCCTCGTGGACGGTGGCCGAGCCCAGGGCGGCCAGGCCGTCGGCGGCCGCGCGGTCGGCGCGCTGGATGTTGCGGTAAACCACACCGAGTTCGTACATGGTGTTCTCCTTGGATCTGTGGTGGCGGCCTGCTTACAGGCCCTTTTGCTTGAGGGCGGCGTCCATGCGCGGGAACACGCGGCGCGCGTTGCCTTCGTAGACCTGGTAGCGCTCCTCTTCGGTGAGGTTGGCCGTGGCCTCGATGTAGCGCTTGGTGTCGTCGTAGTAGTGGCCCGTGGTCGGATCGATGCCGCGCACGGCGCCGATCATCTCGCTGGCGAACAGGATGTTCTTGACGGGGATCACCTTGGTCAGCAGGTCGATGCCGGGCTGGTGGTAGACGCAGGTGTCGAAGAAGATGTTGTTGAGCAGGTGCTCGTCCAGCAGCGGCTTCTTGAGCTCCTGCGCCAGGCCGCGGAAACGGCCCCAGTGGTAGGGCACGGCGCCGCCGCCATGGGGGATCAGGAACTTGAGCGTGGGGAAGTCCTTGAACAGGTCGCTGGTCAGGCACTGCATGAAGGCCGTGGTGTCGGCATTCAGGTAGTGGGCGCCCGTGGTGTGGAAGCACGCGTTGCAGCTGGTGGAGACGTGGACCATCGCGGGGATGTCGTACTCCACCATCTTTTCGTAGATGGGATACCAGGAGCGGTCCGACAGCGGGGGCGAGGTCCAGTGGCCGCCTGAAGGATCGGGGTTCAGGTTGATGCCCACGTTGCCGTACTGCTCCACGCACTTGACCAGTTCGGGAATGCAGGTGGCGGGGTCCACGCCCGGCGACTGCGGCAGCATGGCGGCCGGGATGAAATGCTCGGGGAACAGTTCGCTGACGCGGAAGCACAGCTCGTTGCAGATGGCGGCCCAGGTGCTCGATGTCTCGAAGTCGCCGATGTGGTGGGCCATGAAGCTGGCGCGCGGGCTGAAGATGGTGAGATCAGAGCCGCGCTGCTTCATCAGCTTGAGCTGGTTGGTCTCGATGGTCTCGCGGATCTCGTCGTCGCTGATCTTCAGGTCGCTGGCCCTGGGGGCCTTGGACGGGTCCTTGAGGCCTGCGATCTGCAGGTCGCGCCAGGCGCCCAGGGCCGCGGGCGCGGTGGTGTAGTGGCCGTGTACGTCGATGATCATCGGATGGTCTCCTGCGTCTTTATGGGGTGGGAATGTGTCAGTGGAGGGGTCAGTGGAGGGGTGCGGCAGGCGCCGCGCCGCCCTGCGGCTCGGGACTGCTGTACTGCTTGATGATGAGGGCGGCCATGGCGATCACGCCCGGAATGGCCACCACGGCAAAGATCTCGCTGAAACCCAGCTGGCGCGCCGACAGCTCGGCCACCAGGAAGGAGCCCGCAATGCCGCCGAAGCGGCCAATGCCCAGCATCCAGGCCACGCCCGTGGCACGGCCCCGCGTGGGGTAGTAGGCAGCGGCCAGCGCCGGCATGGACGATTGCGCGGTGTTCATGATGGTGCCGGCCAGGAAGACGGCCACCACCAGCCAGCCCAGGTGGCCGGCCGTCTGGCCGATCCACCAGATGGAGGCCGCCGTCAGCGCATAGCCGATGGCGATGATGCGGTTGGCATTGAAGCGGTCCATGAGCCAGCCGAACAGCACGGCGCCCACCCCGCCCAGCGGGAACAGCGCGGCCACCAGAGTGCCGGTCTTGGGGTCCAGGCCCGCTTCCCTGAACAGCACGGGCATCCAGTTCATCAGCGCATAGAAGATGACCAGTCCCATGAAGTAGGCAATCCACAGCATGATCGAACCCACCCGGTACTCGCGCGACAGCACCACGCCCATGCCGCTGCTGGCCTGGGATTCGGGCTGGGGCTTGGACTCGGTCATCACGAAGCGCTGCACGCCCTGCACGGCATCGCCGGCAATGCGCGCCAGCACCTTGCGGATGCGCTCGGCCGGGTAGTTGTTGGCCACCATGTGGCGCACGGATTCAGGCAGCAGCACGATCAGGGCCACAAGCAGCAGCAGCGGCGCGGCACCGCCCAGGATGAGCACGCTGCGCCAGCCGAAATGCGGGATCATCCAGGCCGCCAGAAAGCCGCCGAAGGCCGCGCCCAGCGGAAAGCCGCAGAACATGGCGTTGGTCAGCGTGGCGCGGCGCGAATCAGGGCAGTACTCGCTCATCAGCGTGACGGCATTGGGCATGGCGGCGCCCAGGCCCAGGCCGGTGACGAAGCGCAGCACGGCCAGCGTCCAGATGTCGGGCGAAAAGCCCGAGGCCAGGCAGGACACGGCAAACACCGCCACCGAACCCACCAGCACGGACTTGCGGCCCAGCCGGTCAGCCAGCGGACCAGAGAACAGGGCGCCTGCGGCCAGGCCGAACAGCGCCGCGCTGAGCACGGGCGCCAGCGCAGGCTTGCTCACGCCCCACTCGCCGATCAGCGAGGGCGCGATGTAGCCGATGGCCGCCGTGTCAAAGCCATCGAGCAGAACGATCAGGAAACACAGCGCAAAGATCACCCACTGGAATCCCGAGAACGGGTGCTCGTTGAGCAGGGTCTGCACATTGACGCCGGTTGCTGCGGCGTCCTTCTGGACGGATGTCATGACTTGTCTCTTCCACTGTCTCTCGGCCTGGCGGATACCGCATCTGCGCGCGCGGCCCGCCCCTTGTACCGCAGGGGCCGGCAAGCCCCTGCGCTGTTTCTTCAGTCCTGCCTGCGGCCGTCCCAGACCGAGCGCGGCACCATGACCTCGCCGCGCATCAGCAGGCGCGCCGTGCGCAGCAAGGCGGCCTTGGTCACCACTTCGGGATGGGCCGGGTCGCTGTCCAGCGTCACGCTGAATTCGCCCGTGGGATGCTCCACCGACACCGTGAGCGGGCCCGCGCCCTGCGTGAGCTGCGCCACGCCGTCGCACACGGTGCCCGGCATCTTCACGGCCGTGCCGACGGTGACGGCTGCCAGCACGCCGATGGCGTCATGGCAGACGTGGGGGATGAAGCTGCGCGTGGTCAGCGCGCCGCCATGCTGGGGCGGCGCGATCAGCGTCATCTTGGGGTAGTTCTTGGCCGAGACATCGCCCAGGCCCATGGTCCGGGAGATCTGCAGGCGCAGCGCCTCGATGCGGCGCTTGAGATCGGTGTCGGCGTTGAGCTCGGCCACGGTCTCCAGGCCGGTGGCGCCCACGTCGGCGGCCTTGAAGATCACCAGCGGCATGCCGTTGTCTATGCAGGTGACGTCAAGCGTGAAGTCTTCGAAACCCTCGCCCGTCACCGTGACCGTGTCCCGGGGCTTGCCCGTGGGCAGCAGGCCCGAGCAGACCGAGCCGGCCGTGTCCAGGAAACTGATCTCGATGGGCGCCGAGCTGCCGGGCGCGCCGTCGATGCGGGCCGAGCCTTCGTACTCCACCTGGCCGCCGGGCGTCTGCACGGTGATGTCGGCCGCCATGCCGGTGTTCAGCGTCAGCACGCGGAAGGTGCTGGTCTCGCCGCGCGAGGAGACCATGCCGGTCTCCAGCGCAAAGGGAACCACGCCGGCCAGCATGTTGCCGCAGTTGGGCGTGGTGTCCACCGTGTCCTTGTCGGGCTGCAGCTGGGCGAAGAGGAATTCGAGGTCGATGCCCTCCTTGTCGGAGAGGCTGACGATGCCGACCTTGCTGGTCAGCGGATGCGCGCCACCCACGCCGTCGATCTGCCGCTTGTCGGGCGAGCCCATGGCCGCGAGCAGCACGCGGTCACGCGTGGGCAGGTCGGAGGGAAGATCGGTGGCCCGGAAGAAAGGGCCCTTGGAAGTACCGCCCCGCATCAGCAGGCAGGGAATGGCCGTTTGCATGGCTGTCTCTATCAGTATGGGTATGACAGCTATTGTGAGCATGGCGCGGGCCAGGCACCACTGAGCAAGCCCGCTAGCAGCTATAGCAAACCGGCATAGCTCAGTGCCAGGCTTGCGCTGCGGGTTGCGGCGCCCGTGCGCCGCAACTGCTTGATACAACTTATTTTTGTGCGGTGCCGCTCAATCGCGGCCATGGCCCCGGCCGCGATCATGGCCATGCCCGGGGCCACGGTGGTCATCACCACGCCCGCCATGGCGATCGTGGCGGTCGTCACGGTCCCAGCGGCGGTCATCGCGGCGGTGTTCCCATTCGCGGTGGCGGCGCTCCTCGCGCCAGCGCGGATCGGGACGCGGCGGCCCGGCATGCCAGTGCGGCGGCGGGTTGCGCAGGAAGTACACCGGGCGGCCGCAGGCGCCGTAGCGGGCGCAGTGCTTGCCCCAGTGCTTGGCGTGGCCCGGGGGCACCCACATGTAGACAGGCGGCGGGGCCATGGGGGCCGGCGCAATGATCACGGGGCGCTGGTACAGCAGCGCTGGCGGCGGCGCGTTGCCGATGTCCACGGTGCCGTAGACGCCCGGTGCCAGCTGGCCCGAGACCGAGCCGCTGATGTAGGTCTGCGCCTGGGCCGCAAGGGCCGAGCAGGCCAGCGCAAAGGCGGCCGCGGCGCGCAAGGTGGTTCGCAAGGTGAGCAGGGCCATGTTCTTTTGAAGTGGGTGAAACAGGAAAGGCCCCGTTTCTACCAAGCGCGCGGGGCCGCGTGGGCCGCTGTGCCTGAAAAGGTGTAAGAACCCGTTCAGGCCAGCGCCCGTACCTGTTCAACGCGCCAGGGCTGCCTGCGGTGCACAGCAGACCGCAATGGTCCGCTTTCTGGCCTGCACGCGCTCAGTCCAGCTTGAGCCGGGAATCCTTCACCACCTTCTGCCACTTGGCGATCTCGGCGCGGCGGAATGTCTCCAGCTCGGCTGGCGTGGAGCCTATGGGCTCGGCGCCTATGCCAGCGAGCCGCTCCACGATGGCGGGCTCGCGCAGCACTTTGGCCAGCACCGTGGACAGCCGGTTCACGATGGGGGGCGGCGTGCCGGCCGGCGCAAAGACGGCGTTCCATTCATAGGTCTCGTAGCCGGGCACGCCCGACTCGGCAATGGTCGGCAGCTCGGGCGCGGCCTTGGAGCGCTCCAGCCCGCCCACGGCCACCGCGCGCAGCTTGCCGGTCTTCACGTGCTGCCAGGCCGAGCCCATGCTGGCAAACATCAGCGGCACCTGGCCCGACATCACATCCATCATGGCCGGGCCGCCGCCCTTGTAGGCCACATGGTGCAGCTGCGTCCTGGCCAGCAGGTTGAACAGCTCGCCCGCCAGGTGCTGGGCCGAGCCCGGGCCTGCGGACGCAAAGTACAGATGCCCGCCCCCCTCGGAGCGGCCGGCCTGGATCAGGTCCTGCACGCTCTTGATGGGCGACGAAGGCGCAACCACCAGCACATTGGGCACGCGCAGCAGCAGCGAGACCGGCGCGAAGGCCTTGAGCGTGTCGAACTGCATGCGCGCGTGGATGGCGGGATTCTGCGCGTGGTTGGAGGCATCGAGCATCAGCGTGTAGCCGTCGGGCTGGGCCTTGGCCACCTGGGCGCCGCCGATCATGCCGCCTGCCCCGCCCCGGTTCTCGATCACCACGGGCTGGCCCAGCTCGGCAGCCAGCCTGGGGCCGATCAGCCGCGCCACCACATCGACGGTGCCGCCCGGCGGATAGGTCACGACCAGGGTGACGGGGCGCTCGGGGTAGTTGGGCGCTGCAGCCGCTGCAGCCGCTGTGGCCGGCGCGGCCATGCCGGCAACAGCCGAAAGCAGGCCTGCGGCTGCCCACAGGCTGGCGGTGCGTCTGGACAGGGAATTCATGGTGTGTCTCCTTGGTCTGGCATGTCGTTTTGGAATCGGAACAGCTCGAAGGCGGTGCGGCCCAGCACGGCCTGCAGGGGGCCGGCATCGTCCAGCCAGTCCTGCAGCCAGCGCACGGCCGCCGGATAGCTGGCCTGGCCGGCGTGCTGCGTGTGCGGCCAGTCGCTGCCCCAGAGCAACCGCCCCGCCGTGAAGGCCTGCAGCAATTGCGCGGTGGCCTGCCGGCCGGAGGCGGCGCAGTCGGCGGCCCGCCAGATGCGGTAGGGCGCGGACAGCTTGACCCACACACGGCCGCTGTCGGCCTGCTGCAGCAGATAGCCAAAGCCCGGGTCGCGCACGCCCAGGGCCGGATCAGGACGCCCGAAGTGGTCAACCACCACGCGGCAGCCGGCCGCCAGCAAGGCGGGCAGCAGGTCCGGCAGGCGCCCGGCCTGCAGGTGCAGCTCCACATGCCAGCCCAGGGCGTTGGCCTGCTCCAGCACGCGGCGCCAACCGGGCGCATTCAGATCGGGCAAAGGCAAGCCGATCAGGTTCAGGCGCATGCCCACCACGCCGGCATCGGCCAGGGCCTGCAGTTGTTCATCGCCCGTGCTCTCATCCACCACGGCCACGCCGCGCAGGCGCTGCGGCTGGGCGTGCAGCGCCTGGAGCAGGTAGCTGTTGTCCGTGCCCAGAAAGCTGGGCTGCACCAGCACGCCATGGGCCAGGCCGTGCGTGTCCAGGTGGTGCAGATAGGTGCCCAGGAGCGCATCCTCGTCGGGCGCATAGCGGCGCGCATCCGGCATGGGCAGGCCACGCTCGAAGACATGGGCGTGGGTATCGACGCTGGACGCAATGGCGAACCGGGGCACGGCAGACACGGGAAGAACTCCTTGTGGGTTGCGCCACGCAAGGCGCGGCGCTGGGGGCATGGGGCCGGATTCTAGGAACGGGGGGTATATATTTCCATTCTTCAAAATGGATTTATTCATACCGGATCAATATGGAAACCCGGCATCTGCGCTACTTTCTCGCGGTGGTGGACCAGGGCAGCGTCAGCCGCGCAGCCGACTGGCTGGGCATTGCACAGCCGGCCCTGAGCCAGACCCTGGCCCGCATGGAAAAAGACCTGGGCGTGCAGCTGTTCCAGCGCTCACGCCAGGGCGCCCTGCCCACCCCGGCCGCCCTGGCCATGCTGGACGACGTGCGCACCAGCGTGGCCCGCATAGATGCCGCCGCCAGCCGCGCGCGCGAGATCGCCAGGGGCAGTGCGGGCCAGTTGACCGTGGGCCTGGTGTCCTCGGCGCTTTTCGGCACCCTGCCCCGCGCCCTGCGCGCGTTGCGGCAGCAGGCGCCCGGCGTGCGCGTCATCCTGCGCGAGATGAGCAATGCCGAGCAGGCCGAGGCCCTGCAGACCGGCGCCATCGACATCGGCCTCATGCACACGCCCGTGGCCGTGGGCGGGCGCATGCGCGAGCGCCAGCTGCTGCGCGAGCGCCTGGTGGCCGCCGTGCCCGATGAATTCCAGATCGGCGAGGACGGCCAGGTCAGCCTGGCCCAGATCGCCGAGGCCGGGCTGGTGATGTACCCGCAGGCGCAATTGCCCGTGCTGCATGCCGGCATCCTCGACGCGCTGCGCAAGGCCGGGCACGAGGCCCATGTGGCGCAGGAAGCCAACCGCACCCTCACCGTGCTGGCCTGCGTGGCCGGTGGCTGCGGCGTGGCCCTGCTGCCCAGCTGGATACGCTCCATGGACTTTCGCGGCGTGCGCTTTTGCGAGGTGCGTGACGGCCAGGCCCTGCCCAGCCTGGACCTCAGCGCCATCTGGCCCGCACGCTCCACGCCCACGCTGGCCGACCTGTTCGCGCACCTGGAGCTGGGCGAAGACTGAGCGCTCCCTAGCCCGCTGCGACCATGTGCAGCGCGGCACAACCCGGCACCACCGAGCGCGGCCCGGCGCCAGTGCAAGAAGCGGGATGCGCGCCCGCCTGCGCCGCACTACAAACCGCTTTCCCTCATTCACGGAAAGAAAAGGTGCGAGATGCAGCCATCGCCACAGCAACTCCACGGAAAAGTCGCCCTCATCACGGGCGCCAGCTCAGGCATAGGACGCGAAGCCGCCAGGCTGTTTGCCCGCCACGGCGCCAGGCTGGTCCTCACGGCCCGCCGCCAGCCGGAACTGCAGACGCTGGTGGCAGAGATCGAGCAGGACGGCGGCCAGGCCATCGCGCTGGCCGGCGACGTGCGGGACGAGCCGCTGGCACAGGCCCTGGTCGAGACCGCCACGGCACGCTTTGGCGGCCTGGATATCGCCTTCAACAATGCCGGCATGACCGGCGATCCCTGCGCCCTCCCCGATCTCTCGCTGCAGGCCTGGCAGGACGCCATCGCCACCAACCTCACCAGTGCCTTTCTGGGCGCCAAGCACCAGATACCGGCCCTGCTGGCACGCGGCGGCGGCTCGCTGATCTTCACCTCCACCTTCGTGGGCCATACGGCGGGCCTGCCCGGCATGGGCGCCTATGCCGCCAGCAAGGCCGGCCTCGTCGGCCTCACCCAGGTCATCGCCGCCGAATACGGTCCCCGCGGCCTGCGGGCCAACGCCCTGCTGCCCGGGGGCACCGACACTCCCATGGGCCGCGCCAGCACCCCCACGCCCGAGGCGCGCGCCTTCGTCGAAAACCTGCACGCGCTCAAGCGCCTCGCCACGCCCGCAGAAATCGCGGCGGCGGCGCTGTTTCTGGCGTCGGACGCATCCAGCTTCATCACGGGGACGGCCATGGTGGTCGATGGTGGCGTGTCCATCAACCGGACTTGAACGAGATCCCTGGCCGGCATGCCCCGGGCCAGGGGCCGCAGCGCCTGGACCGCATCTGTCCCATGCGGCTTACCGGTATGTCCTGGCCATGCCTGCCCGTGCAACTTCAGGGCCGTCGCTGCAATGGCGGCCCGGTTTGATTTCCTGCTCCAGCTGCCGGGCGTGGATGTTTTGCGGATCGCCTGCGCCGGCCTTTTCAGGAGGATAGAAAGGAATAGATTCATCCCCGGGCAATGCGCCGTGCGAGGCATGCTCGAAGAAGAAGTAGATGCCTTCGTGCTGCATCCATCGCGGGACAAGGTCGCAATCGCTTTCGTTGTATTGAACGCAGCAGTACCCGCTGCGATTGCCGCGCGTGAGTTTCTTTCGCAGCGGATGGCCATAGACGCCCAATACCTGCTCGATGATGTCGGGCACGGTCTGGTTCTGGAGGATGCGAAAGTCGCTCCTGCGCTTGGCCAGCCACAGCCAGGGGCTCAGGCGGGCCTTGCAGGCGTAGCCGCGGTGGACCTGGCCCTGCATGCCCAGGCGGGCGACGATTCCGTCGATGTAGCGCATTGCGCCGCCCTGGATTTGTATTTCTAGGGTGGTGCTTTATCCAACAGGGCCTTGGCGAAGATGCTTTCGCTGAGCATTTCCCCATCGAGGCGGAAAGGCCGGCTGATCTTTTTCCGCCCGCGCAATTCGAGAAAATGCAATTCATCGCCTAATCGCCTGTGGATCGCGACTCGGCGTGTCATTGCGTAAACCATCCTGGGTGGCAGTTCCGGGGCAGCCTCCTTTCCCTTTTCAAGGGAACGGATCATGGACAAACGAAGCGCATTGAGGCAATCTACCCGTATTGGCAATACACTCTCCATGTAAGTAATTGCATCTCACCTTGGGTCAGCACCGCCTCTTGCAGCCCTGGCGGCAAGCACCACACACACCCTCATTCCAAGCATTCTTCAATCAATAGATCAATTACATCCCATTACAGCATTGTTGACGGCTATGGCATTTAACCAGCGCATAAGGTCCATCGAATGCTCACCACATATACTCGCGAAAACTGGCAGGAATGGAGCATCTGGTGTCTGTCAAATGGAATTCCTTCCCCTTGGGGCAGAGATCCATTGCACACACTGCATCTCCATGCTTGTGGGACCCGCAGGTAAACACAGTGTAAATTTCAGCTGTGAGCGCTCGTGAGCACTGATTAATCGCGTCGAGATTGTTATAGTAAATAACGGAACCACCATGACTAGACACACTCAGCCCATCGTGGAGCGCTTGTTCAGGCCTATGGAACGCTCGACCCGTCAACGCAGCTCGATACGCACGGTCATGGAAGAGGCTGGACGCCCCTTGCTGCCGGCCGAGATCCTCGGCGCAGCGCAGCGCGAGGTGCCAGCCATCGGGCTGGCCACGGTGTACCGCAACATCAAGCAGCTGATGGAAGCGGGCGAAGTGCAGGCCGTGGACCTGCCCGGCGAGGCCACGCGCTACGAACTCAGCGGCCGCGCCCACCACCACCATTTCCGCTGCATGAGCTGCAACCGCGTGTTCAACGTGCCCGGCTGTCCGGGCGACATGCAGCGCATCGCCCCCGAAGGCTTTGTGGTGGAGCGCCATGAGATGACGCTGTACGGCGTCTGCAGCGACTGCCACCAGAACGTGCAATAACAGGGAGCCGCCCGCCTCAGGCTCAGCCTCGGGCCCACGGATCAGGAAGATGACAGCCATGGTGCAGGCCCTGCCTGAACCATGGCTGTTTCCTTTTTCACCCGCCCTTTGCCTCAGCGCCTGCCCGGCCGCACGCGGCCTGCGGCAACACCGCCGGCCAGCAAGGCCAGCGCAGCCACCACCCACAGCATTGCCGTCTGCCCCCAGGCCTGCCGCGCAGGCCATGGGCTGGCCGTGAAGACGGGCTGGGCTGCAAAATCCTGCGCACCGAATGTGCGGTCCTCAAACAGGTAGGGATAGAGGAAGGAGCGCAGGCGTGCGTGAAAGGCGGCGATGTCGTCCTGATAGGCCAGTTGCGCCAGCAGGTCGGTGCCGGCCTGGCGGTGCAGCGCGGCCTGCACGCCTACGCCGGGCAGCAGCCAGCCCAGGCGCCCGGTCCAGGCCTGGCGTGCCTGCAGGCCTGCGCGGTAGGCGGCGAACTGGGACGCGACACTTTCATCGCCGAGCTGCTGGAAGGCGTAGTACCACTTCCAGTGAAAGCCTGCAGGCAGCGGCGCGGTGTCGCGCCATTCGGGGTGGCTGCGGAAAAAGCGCTCCATGGTCTGCTCGCGCGGCAGGTCCCAGGCGCCATGCACGGTCTGGCGCTGGGCCAGCATCAGCTCCACGCCCTGGCTCACGGGGATGGCGCGCGAGAGTGCGGCATTGGCCAGCGTGGGCAGCACCAGGGTCAGCACGGCCCAGCAGCCCATGAGGGCCATGGCATTGGCGACCGAGCTGCCGCCCAGCGCGGCAACCACCAGGCACAGGCCGCTCCAGAAAACCACATAGGCCGTGGCGGACAGCAGCACCGTGGCAAGGGCGCCCGCCGTTGCCCCGCCGGCCAGTGCGCCTGCCAGGGCAGGCAGCGCCACGCAGGCCAGCACCAGCACGGAACGCAGTCCCGCGCGGCGCAGCCACAGCCACCGCCCGGTGCCAGGCATGGCCTGCAGCATGCCCAGGCGGCCCGATTCGCGCTCGCCCGACACCAGGTCGTAGAGCAGCGCGATCAGGAACAGCGGCACCAGGTAGACCAGCACAAAGGCGAAGTCGAAGCGGCCCGCCAGCGCCAGTTCCGGGTTGAAGCTTTCGCCTTCATGCAGCTGTGCCTGCAGCGCCAGGGCGCGCACGCGCAGCACATAGGGCGCGGCATCGCGCAGGCCCAGGGCAAGAAAGGCCGTGGACGATGGCGCATCCCAGGTGGCGTGAAAGCCGTAGTAGGCCACCGAGCCTGCGTCGCCGGACTGGGCATGCCGGCTTGCCTGGGCCGCCATGTCCTGCTGCTGCAGTTGCGCAAGGCGGTCCAGGGTCAGGCGTTGCGAAGCGATCTCGCGCAGACCAGACAGCACGGCCAGCGTGGACAGCAGCAACAGCAAGGCCAGGGCGCACAGCGCCAGGCGCGAGCGCGTCAGAAGACGCCATTCATGCAGGAGCCAGCTCATCGCGCCACCCTCCCCAGCCGTTGCATGGCCAGCAGCAAGGCCACCGTCAATACAGCCAGCCATGCCAGCAGCACGCAGGCGGCAGGCGCCGCGCGACGCAGGGCCGCCAGCGGTGGATCGGGCTCATGGTGGAAATCGGAGACGCCGCGCCAGTGCTCGTGGCCGATGCGGTTGTCGCGGCTCGATCGGTCGCCCGCATAGCTGAGCTTGTCCACCTGCAGGCGGTTGAGGGCCTGCACCATGCGGTAGCGATGCTGCTCGGCCTGCTCCAGAAAGCGCCGGTAGCCTTGCAAGTCGGTCCCGGCCACGGCCATGGACAGGCGGCGCAGCGCGATCACGGGGCTGATCAGGGCAAATGCGTCAGCCCGGCGCAGTTGCTCGGCCTGCAGATCGAAGCTGGCCTCGGCATGGCGCCTGAAGAGTTCGCTGGTCAGCCGCTCGCCTTCCATGCCGACCAGTCCCTTGTAGTTGACGGGCAGATCCTCGACGCGCGAGACACCGTACTGCGCCAGCACCCTGGCGCGGAAAGCGGCGAAATAGGGATCGTCGGGATTGTGGCTGTCGCCCAGCGCCGCCAGCTCGCGCGCGGTGGCGATGTCGGTCTCGAAACGCGTGGGCAGCGCCAGGGCAGATCCCACCAGCTCCGGCACCAGACGGGGCAGCAGCACCACGGCGACGGCCCAGGCCGCCAGCAGGGCCAGCAAGGCATCGCGCCCGCGCCGCATGAAGGCCGAGACAGCGACGATGCCCACCGCCCAAAGCATCAGCCACAGCACATGGCCTGCCGCCAGCGTGGCCACCAGGCTGATGGGCACCGGCGTGGCCACGGCCATCCAGGCCAGGGCCAGCAGGGCCGGCAGCAGCACCAGGGCCGCCACGCCCGCCAGCGCCAGCAGCTTGCCGGCCACGAACTGCCGCGTGCCCACGCCCTGGGCCAGCAGCACGCGCAGGGTGCCGGCCTCGCGCTCGCGTGCAATGCAGGCATGGCCCATGAAGATCAGCAGCAGCGGCGCCAGCACCTGCAGCACAAAGGCCGGCGTGAGCTGGCCGAACCGCAGCAGCAGCGAGGACTGGCGCACATCGCCGAAGTTGGCGCTGTTCTGGCGGTGGCCCTCCAGAAACAGCGTGTGGCCGGTGTAGGCGTCAATGCCCGCATCAAAGGCCGCCAGCGGATTGAGCGGGCGGAACACGAAATGGCCGTAATGCACCATGCGGTGCGGATGGCGGTCGGGCTGGGCTTCGAACTCGCTGTCCACCTGGGACTGGTGGCGCTCGCGCTGGGCCTGGGCCGCGCTGCGCTGGTCCCAGGCGGTGAAGGCGGCAGCGGCGCTGAGCAGCAGCCACAGCGCCATCCCCAGCACGGCCACGCGGTCGCGCAGCAGCAGGCGCCATTCCTCGCGCGCAATGGTCCAGGCCGCGCTCATGCCGCCGCTCCCTGCGGGTCGGCTTCAATGTGCGTGTCCGTGCCCACCCCTGCATAGTGGCGGTGCAGTGCGCGCACGTCGAAGCGCTCCTCGCCGCTGGCCGCCACTTCCTCGACCAGGCGCCCGCCTGCGATGAAGCCCATGCGGTCGGCCACATCGGCGGCGCCCAGCAGGTCGTGCGTGACCATGAGAATGGCCACGCCCTGCCCGCGCAACTGCATGAGCAGCCGGCTGAACTCGGCCGTGGCCTGCGGGTCCAGGCCCGAGGTGGGTTCGTCCAGCAGCAGCGCCGGCACCCTGCGCGCCAGCGCCAGCGCAATCGCCACTTTCTGGCGCATGCCCTTGGAAAAGCCGGAGACGCGCCGGTCGTGCGCGGCGGCGTCCAGCCCTGCGGCAGACAGCGCCTGGCCGATGGCGCCGGCCGCGGCCGGCTGGCCCGCCAGCTCCAGCAGGTAGGCCACGTTCTCGCGCGCACTCAGGTGCTCGTACAGCGCCACGTTCTCGGGGATATAGGCGATCAGGGCACGCGCCTGCGCAGGCGCCGTCACCGGGTCCACGCCCTGCACGCGCACCTGTCCGCTGCGCGGCCGCACAAAGCCCAGCAGCAGGCTCAGCGTGGTGGTCTTGCCCGCGCCGTTGGCGCCCAGCAGCGCATAGATCTCGCCCGCATGCACGGCCAGGTCCAGGCCCTGGAGGATGGTGCGCTCGCCGTAGTCCACCACGGCGCCCAGCGCTTGGAGCACGGGCGTGGAGGCAGAAGTGGGGTTGGAAGAAACAGGAAGGGATGGATGCATGGCGGGGCTCAGAACTTTGCTTGAAGGCCTACGGTGACGGTGCGGGCCGTGCCCGGCGTCACCCACAGCCGGCTGTACGAGCTGGTGTAGTAGGTCTTGTCAAAGAGGTTGTCCACGTCCAGCGTCAAGCGCAGCGTGGGGCTGATGCGCCAGTAGGCAACCAGCTTGGCCGTGGTGTAGCTGGGCAGCTCGAAGGCGGCCTTGCCGGCATCGGCCTCGGCCTGCGTGCGGGCTTGGCCCAGGCGCTTGCCCATGTGGGTGACGCCGCCGCCGATGCCGTAGCGCTGGCCGTTGGAGAAGGCGTTTTCATAGACGGCCAGCACGCTGCCGTTGACCTTGGGCACGTTGAGCAGGCGCCCGCCCACCTCCAGCGTGTTGTCGCGGGAGATCTCCACATCGTTGAGCACCAGGCTCGCATTCAGGCGCCAGCGCTGCGTGACCTGGCCGGCGAAGTCGAACTCCAGGCCCCGGCTGCGGATCTCGCCGGCCGAGACCGAGTAGCCGGCGTTGCCCGGGTCGGCCGTCAGCACATTGCGCTTGCGGATGTCGAACAGCGCAGCCGTGGCACCCATGCGCTGGTCGGCGCTTTCCCACTTGGCGCCCAGCTCCATCGAACGGCCGGATTCTGGGCTGAAGCCCGCACCGGCCACATCGATGCCCACGTTGGGCCGGAACGAGCGGCCCGCGTTGGCATAGAAGGTCCATTGCGGCAGCGGCAGCCAGCTCAGGCCCAGGCGCGGCGAGGTCGAGGCCGGGTCCTGCTGCGTGGTCGCCCCCGTGCGGCGGTTGTGCAGCGACTGGTCGTAGCGGTCCATGCGCAGGCCGGCCACCACGCGCCATTGGGGCGAGAGCTTGATGGCGTCCTGCAGGTAGAACGCCGTGTTGCGCTGCCGCTCGAAGGTGTCGGTATTGGCCGTGGGCACGGGGCGCGCGCCGCCGTAGATGGGGTTGTAGATGTTGATGGCGTAGGGATTGGCCGCCGTCGGGTTGGCGCGCAGCATCAGCGTGTCCATCTCGAAACGAAAGCTCTCCAGGCCCAGCAGCAGCTCGTGCTCGACAGCGCCCGTTTTCACCGTGCCCTGCAGCTCGGCCTGCATGGCGATGTCGTCGGACTGGTAGTCGCGGAAACGCCGCTGGCGCGTGAGGTCGCCATTGGCCAGCAGCGCGTGCGGCTCGGTGGAAAAGCCGTTGATGGAGGTTTCGCGATAGGACAGGCCCAGGCGGCTGCGCCACTGCGCGCTCCACTCGTGCGAGAGGATGAACTGGTGGGTGCGGTTTTCCACCGTCACATCGCCGTCGCCCGGCTCGCCCAGGAAGCGGCTGCGCGAGATGGCGCCCAGCCGGTCGCCCACGGCCACCACGCCGCGGTCCAGCGGCGTCTTGTGGCGCAGCAGCTCGCCCGAGTATTCCAGCACCGTATCGCGCCCCAGCTTCCAGGTGAAGGCCGGCGCAATCACCTGGCGGCTGGCGCCCACGAAATCGCGGAAGCTGTCGCGGTCCTCCACGGCGATGTTGAGCCGGTAGGCAAAGTTCTCGCCCACCGGTCCCGTGGTGTCCAGCGCGCCACGCCGCAGGCCGTAGCTGCCTGCATAGGCTTCCACGGAATGCGAAGGCGTCCACAGCGGGCGCTTGGAGACCACGTTCAGCGTGCCGCCCGGCTCGCTGCTGCCGTAGAGCGCAGCGGCCGTGCCCTTGAGGAACTCGATGCGCTCCACGCCGGCCAGGTCACGCGGCGCGTTGAAGCCGCGCCCCGAGGAAAAACCGTTGAACAGGGTGGCCATGCCCACGTTCTGGTCGCCGGGCAGGCCGCGGATGACGATGTTGTCCCACAGCCCGCCAAAGTTGTTCTGGCGCGAGACGCCGCCCACGTAGTCCAGCACGTCGTCAAGCTTGGTGGCGCCCAGGTCGTCCATGGCCTGGCGCGTGATCACGCGCACCGACTGCGGCAGCTCGCGCAGCGGCAGGTCGGTCTTGGCGCCGGCCGCCTCGTCGGTGTGATAGGCGCCCGAGGCCGTTCGGCCCACGACTTCCACGGCAGGCAGCAGGGTCTGCTCCTGCGGGGAAGCGGCGGCGGCGGGGCCGGGGCCAGGGCCGGAGGACGGATCCTGGCCTTGGGCCAGCGCGGGCATGGACAGGAAGGCGGCAGCGCTCAGGGCAAGCGGCAGCGGGCGAAGGCGGGGAAGCGGCTTCGCGGGGAAGAAGAAGGCAGTCATGTTGAAAACGGGCACAGGCGCATGCCGCCGGCATCCACAGCCGGCGCGCGCAAACACGGACATGCCGCCAGCACCAATGGGCGCTGGCGGCAGAGAAGGAGAAAAGTGCTTGCGGGTTCAGCGCGGCGGGTCGCGCGATGCAAAGGCCCAGCGGTTCTGCGAGGGGATGGCGCCGCCCACGGTGCGCGGCGGTACCCTCTCAGGCGGCGCGGCCACGGCCAGCGGCAGGCCGAAGTGCGGCAGCCAGGCCGCCGCATGCGGTGCATGGCCCATGCACCATACGCAGACGGCTTCGGCGGCTTCGACGACTTCAGCCTTTTCGCCAGCCTGGCCGCGTTGGCCGGCCTGGCCGGCCAGCGCATCATCTTCGCAGCCGTTGAGGCCTACAAAAGCCTGTGCAGGCCCGGCCACCGCCTGCCGGATATGCGTTGCGCCGTGCAGGGGCATGCCAATGGCCGTGTTGAAGAACACGGCCAGCAATAGCAGGCGCAAAACAAGCAGACGCATAAGACGGCGATCTTACTATTGACAGTTAAATATCATTAACAACCCACCGCCATTTTCTGCACAGGGCCGGGACAGCAGCGCGGGAATATGCCACCGGCATGTGACAGGCCGATTGGCGATTTTCAGCCTTGCGCCTATTTATCTGCCGGTCCCACGCCCCGGAAGAACATGTCGCAGATCTGGTCCGCGACCTTCTCCAGCGAGCCCTTGCGGGGGTTGAACCAGGACTGTATGGAGTTGATGCTGCCCAGGATCATGATGCGCGCCAGGTGGATGTCGGCGTCGGCCCGCAGGCGGCCTTCGGCACGCAGGTCTTCCAGCAGGCCGCTCCAGAATTTCTGGTGGCGCTCGCGGCGCTTGATCTGGCGCTCGCGCACCTTGTCGGGCAGCTGGCCCAGCAGCCGGCCGTGGGCCAGGGCGAAGTCGCCATGCTTTACCAGCCCCGCCATCTGGCCCAGCACGGCTGCGCGAAAGCGCTGCTCGGCCGTGGCGTCGGCGCCCAGCGCGGCAAGGCGCTCCTGCTGCTGGCTGATGATGCGGTTGCCGCCCTGCTCCATGACCTCGTCCACCAGTTCCTCCTTGGAGGCGAAGTGGTAGTAGATGCTGGCGGCCTCGATCCCGGACTGCTCGGCAATGTTGCGCATGGTGGTGGCAGAGTAGCCCTGCTCACCGAAGGTGCGGGCGGCCAGCTTGAGAAGGGTCTCGCGGGTCTCGTTGCCGTCGTGGGCGCTGGTCTGCCTTCTTGCCATGTCTGCCAGGTGGTGGATCGTTGTAGTGCGGCGATCCTAACAGGCTGTTGGTAGCGCGCCAATCAAGCGTTCGGTGCCGCCCGCCCGCCGACTGCCGCATGGCCGGGCCGCGAAATCCGATTCAAGAATCACCCTTGAAACAACTGCAGGCTGCAATGACTCCGGCAATCGGGAAGCCGATGCGCTTGTCCTGTATAGACAGAAGGCGCCGCCATTCACCATTCGAACAAGCGGTCTTTGACAATAAAAAAAACCTATCCTGCAAATCGATTATTCAAATGAAACCACATGCATCAATCAATTCATTGAATAACTCGATCAAATCACATGTAATATATTTTATAAATCGCTTTTATGATTTGATTGTTAAAATGCAAATGTTGATTGTTTTCCATAACCAAGGCGGAACTTTCGCGGCCAACGCTGCGCACTCCCCTGAAAAAGCCATGACAGCACGTCGTCTCCAGAGGAGGAAGCGCCAACCACAGTGCTCTGCAAATGTAACAACGGCACAACAGCTTTTGTAAAGTGCCGGTTATCCAGATTGCCCTGGATATAATGCGGATCGCCTTGGAATATGCCCGGGCATGAGAAGAAGCGCCCTACCCTCCATAGAGCGCCAACATCATCAGTATTTGTACTTACGGTGAGTTCTTCATCCCCACTGCACATGCACCAGAATTGACCATTCTGCAAAGAGTCCTGGGTCCAGGCTCTTGCTGCGCAGTTTTCACACAAATAGCCGCACTTAGAAATTCTTCCATCAAGATGACTACATACCAAGAGCTGATTGCCCAGAAAAAATTGCTCGACCAGCAAATCGACGATGCCCGCAAGCTGGAGTCCAAAGCGGCCCTGGCATCGGTGCAGGAGCTGGTCCGTGAGTTCGGCTTCACGGCACAACAGGTCTTCCCCTGGAAGCCCGATGGCAAAAAGAGCGCTCCCGCCAAATACCAGGACCCCGAGTCCGGCAAGACCTGGACCGGCCGCGGCAAGCCGCCGAACTGGATCCTGGGCAAGGACCGCACGCTGTTCGAAATCAAGTGAGTCCGTGCCGCGCATGTGCCCGCCCGCTCGGCGGCACACATGCGCGGGCATTGCCCGGTTGGCGCGCGAATGGCGCGCGGATGGACATCAGGCCGGCACCACCGCCGTGACCTCGATCTCCACCTTGGCCCGGTCTTCCACCAGATCCGCCACTTCCACCGCCGTCATGGCCGGGAAATGCCGCCCGATCAGTTCGCGGTAGTGCTTTCCAATGGCCGGATAGGCAGCCACGTATTCCTGCTTGTCGGTCACATACCAGGTCATGCGCACGATGTGCTCGGGCCTGGCGCCGCCTTCGGCGAGGATGGCGACGATATTGGCCAGCGCCTGCCGCACCTGTTCCGCAAAGTCGTCCGACTCGAATTGCTGCTGGCCGTTCCAGCCAATCTGGCCGCCGACGAACACCAGCCGGGAGCCGACCGTCATCTCGGTCAGGATGCCATTGGCATAGCCTCGGGGCGCCAGCCAGTCCGGGGGTTGCAGAGTCTTCATTGCTTTATCCTGTTCTCGTTGAATCCATAAAACCGTCCTGCGGCACCAGATAGGCCTGCAGGCGCTCGCGCAGATCGGCCGGCAGTGGCGTGGCCTTCATGCTGCGCAAATCCATGGTGACGATGGTCATGCGCGCAGACAGCCGGCGTTGGCCGTCCGGCCCCTCGAAACGCACATCGAACTGGAACGATGCCCCGCCGATGCGGCGCACCTCCAATACCTGGCGCAGCGTGTCGTGCCAGCGGCTGGGCGCCGTGAAATCGCATTGCACCGACACCGTGGGCGTGCCCACCTGGCGCTGTACATGCAGGGTGTGGAATGGCAGGCCCATTCCCCTGTCGAACCATTCCTCGACCAGGTCGTTGACCATCTCGAAATAGCGCGGGTAAAAGACGATGCCGGCCGGATCGCAATGGCGAAACAGCACCTGCACCTGGCTGACGAAGGCGGAGGCCATGGCGCGCGCTCACGGCATCTTGCGCAGCACGAATCGCTGCAGCTTGCCGGTCTCGGTGCGCGGCAGGGCCGGCACGAAGACAATGGCGCGCGGGTACTTGTAGGGCGCAATGCTGGCCTTGACGAAGGCCTGCAGCGTGGCGGCCATGTCGTCGCCGGCCGCAAAGCCGGGCTTGAGCACCACAAAGGCCTTGACCACCTGGCCGCGCTCGTCGTCTGCCGCGCCGATCACGCCGCATTCGGCCACGGCCTCGTGGCGCAGCAGCGCATCCTCCACCTCGGGGCCGGCGATGTTGTAGCCGGCCGAGATGATCATGTCGTCGTTGCGCGCCTGATAGAACAGATAGCCGTCGGCGTCGCGCACAAAGGTGTCGCCGGGCAGGTTCCAGCCGTTTTGAACAAAGCGCTTCTGGCGCTCGTCGGCAAGATACCGGCAGCCGGTCGGCCCCTTGATGGCCAGGCGGCCGGGCGTGCCGTCGGGCACGGGCTGCATGTCGTCGTCCACCACCTGGGCCACGTAGCCGGGCACGACCTTGCCGATGGCGCCCGCGCGCACCTCCTCGGGTGGGCTGGACACGAAGACGTGGATGAGCTCGGTGCCGCCGATGCCGTCGATCATCTCGATGCCCGTGGCCTGCTTCCACAGCTGGCGCGTGGCGTCCGGCAGGGCCTCGCCCGCCGACACGCTTTTCCTGAGCGACGACAGATCGAAGCGCGCTGCCTGCGCCGCCATCTGCCGGTAGAAGGTGGGCGCGGTGAAGACGATGGTGGCGCGGAAATCCTGCACCAGCTGCAGCAGCCCTTCGGGCGTGAGCTTCTCAGCCAGCACGGTGCTGGCGCCCACGCGCAGCGGAAAGCACAGCAGCCCGCCCAGGCCAAAGGTGAAGGCCAGCGGCGGCGTGCCGCAGAAGATGTCGTCCGGGCCCGGCCGGATCACATGGCGCGGGAACAGGTCGCACATGGCCAGCACGTCGCGGTGGAAATGCATGCAGCCCTTGGGCGCGCCCGTGGTGCCGCTGGTGAAGGCGATCAGGCAGACATCGTCTGCCGCCGTATCGCAGCAGTCGAAGGTGTCCGGCTTGGCTGCGGCCAGGGCGTCCAGCGCATCGGCTGCGCCGTCGTTGAAATACAGCACGCGCGAAAGGCCCGGGCAATGGTGTTCATGGCCGGGCTGCAGGCACAGCTGCACCTCGTCCTTGAGGCGCACATCGCACAGCACGGCCTGCACCTGGGCCTTGGCGATGATCTGCTGCAGCTCCTTGGCACGCAGCAGCGGCATGGTGGGCACCGTCACCAGCCCGGCCTTGATGGCGGCCAGCCAGGACGCGGCCATCATGGCGTTGTTGGGGCCGCGCAGCAGCAGCCGGTTGCCGGGCACCAGCTGCAGGTCGTCCACCAGCACATGGGCAATGCGGTTGGTCAGCGCCTGCAGTTCGGCATAGGTCATGGCGGCCTGGTCGGCGCCCTGCCTCCAGCGCAGGGCAACGCGGCCGCCCTGGCCGCGCGCCACCATGGCATCGACCAGTTCGGCCGCGCAGTTCAGGCGTTCGGGATAGGCCACGTCCGGCCCGTCGAGCAGGAACTCGGGCCATTGGTCGGGCGGCGGCAGGTTGTCCCGGGCGAAAGTATCGATGTGGGCGGAGGCTTGCATGCGATGTTCCCTGGCTTTGCGTTGAATGGGCAGCCTGCCGCTCAGGCCTTGAGCAGCTCGCGCGCGATGATGAGTTTCTGCACCTCGGTCGCGCCCTCGTAGATGCGCAGCGCGCGGATCTCTCGGTACAGCGTCTCCACCGGCATGCCCGAGACCACGCCCGCCCCGCCGAACATCTGCAGCGCACGGTCGATCACGGCCTGGGCCGATTCGGTGGCCGTCATCTTGGCCATGGCCGCCTCGCGCGTGGTGCGCGTCTTCTTCACATCGCGCATCCAGGCGGCCCGGTAGGTCAGCAGGGCCGATGCGTCGATGGCCGTGTCCATGTCGCCCAGCGCGGCCTGGGTCAGCTGAAGGTCGCCCAGGGTCTGGCCGAACATGCGGCGCGACTTGGCGCGTGCCAGGCCTTCATCCAGCGCGCGGCGCGCAAAGCCCAGTGCGGCGGCGGCCACCGAGGCGCGGAAGATGTCCAGCGTCATCATGGCCAGCTTGAAGCCCTGCCCCGGCTCGCCCAGGCGCTGCGACACGGGTATGCGGCAGTTGTCGAAGCGGATGGTGGCCAGCGGGTGCGGCGCGATCAGTTCGATGCGCTCGCCGATCGAAAAACCCGGCGTGTCCGCATCGACCACGAAGGCGCTGATGCCGCGCGCGCCCGGCGCCTCGCCCGTGCGGGCGAACACGCAGTAGAAGTCGGCAATGCCGCCGTTGGAGATCCAGGTCTTGGCGCCATTGAGCACATAGTGGTCGCCTTCGAGCCGCGCCTCGCAGGCCATGGCGGCCACGTCGGAGCCGGCATCGGGCTCGGACAGCGCAAAGGCCGCAATGGCCTCGCCGCGCGCCACGCGCGGCAGGTAGCGCTGGCGCAGCGCATCCGACCCCATGAGCGATATCGCACCGCTGCCCAGGCCCTGCATGGCAAAGGCGAAGTCGGCCAGGCCTTCATGGCGGGCCAGGGTCTCGCGCAGGATGCAGACCGCACGCGAGTCCACCTCGGGCAAGGCCCCGCCCCAGGCGCCGCCGGGGCCGGACGGCACGGCATAGCGCAGCCAGCCGGCCTGGCCCAGGGCCTTCACCAGTTGGCGGCAGGCCGCATCGGCATCGTGGTGGTCCACATCGCCCAGGGATTGGGCGCACCAGGCATCGGCCTCATGCGCCAGCGTGCGGTGGGCGTCGTCGAAGAAGGGCCAGTCCAGCCAGGAGGAATCACGCATTTTCAGTTTCCTTCAAAGACAGGCTTTTGCTTGGCCACGAAGGCCTCGTAGGCGCGGTGGAAGTCGCGCGTCTGCATGCAGATGGCCTGGGCCTCGGCTTCGGCCTCGATGGCCTCGTCCACGCCCATGTTCCATTCCTGGTGCAGCAGCTTCTTGGTCACGCCATGGGCAAAGGTGGGGCCGGCGGCCAGCTGGGCGGCCAGCGCATGGGCGGCTTCGCCGATCTGTTCGGCGCCATGCAAGGCATTGAAGAAACCCCAGGCAGCGCCCTCCTCGGCCGTCATGGCGCGGCCCGTGTACAGCAGCTCGGAGGCGCGGCCCTGGCCGATCATGCGCGGCAGCAGCGTGCAGGCGCCCATATCGGCGCCGGCCAGGCCCACGCGGGTGAAGAGAAACGCCGTGCGCGCGGCCGGCGTGCCCAGGCGCATGTCGGCCGCCAGCGCGACCATCGCGCCCGCGCCCGCGCAGATGCCGTCCACCGCCGCCACGATGGGCTGCGGGCAGGCGCGCATGGCCTTGATCAGGTCGCCCGTCATGCGCGTGAAGTCCAGCAGCTCGGGCATGCTCATCTTGGTGAGCGGGCCGATGATCTCGTGCACATCGCCGCCCGAGCAGAAATTGCCGCCCGCGCCCGTGACCACCACGGCCTTGATGTCGGTGGCATAGACCAGGGCACGGAACAGGTCGCGCAGCTCGGCGTAGGAGCCGAAGGTCAGCGGGTTCTTGCGCTCGGGCCGGTTCAGGGTGATGGTGCCGATCTTGCCGTCGGCCGATACCTGCCACACAAAGGTCCTGGCCTCGTAGCCGGCCAGGGGGCGCTTGTGGTGCTTCATGCTGTGTTCTTCGGGCTGGGTGCTCATGGTGTCTCCATCAAGAATTCAGAAAACGGGGGGGGGGAGTGGACCGGGTTCAGCCGGTCATCACCTCGCCGCCGTCGACGGCAATGGACTGGCCGTTGACCGAGGCGGACGCCGGCAGGGCCAGCCAGGCCACGGTCTCGGCCACTTCCTCGGGCTGGACCAGGCGGCCCTGCGGGTTGCGTTCGGCCAGCCTGGCGCGGGCCTCATCCGCCGTCATGCCGGTCTTGTCCACGATGTTGGCCACGGCGCCGCGCACGATGTCGGTCTCGGTGTAGCCGGGGCAGACGGCATTCACCGTCACGCCCTTGCCCGCCGTCTCCAGCGCCAGCGAGCGCGTGAGGCCGATCACGCCATGCTTGGCCGCGCAATATGCGCTGACATAGGCATAGCCGATCAGCCCTGCCGTGCTGGCCACATTGATGATGCGGCCCCAGCGCGCAGCCAGCATGCCCGGCAGCGCGGCCTGCATGCAGTGGAAGGTGCCCGTGAGGTTGACGGCCAGCATCGCCTGCCACAGTGCGGCGTCGGTGCGCTCGAACTTCTGGCTGCTGGCCTGGCCCGCGTTGTTGACCAGCACCTGCACGGGACCGAAGGCCGCCTCGGCCTGCGCGAAGGCCTGGCGCACCGAGGCCTCGTCGGCAATATCCGCCTGCACGGACTGCACCATCTGTGCTGTCTGGGCCGTGCCGCCCAGCTCGCGCACGGCAGCCTCCAGCGCCGCACCATCGCGTCCCAGCAGCGTGACCCGCGCGCCGCGCGCCAGCAGCGCCCGCGCGCAGGCCAGGCCTATGCCGCGCGCCCCGCCCGTCACCAGGGAATGGCGCCCTTCAAGAAGATTCAAAGATATGGTCATTTCAATCACCCGTGGCGATGCGAGCCACCCGCAACCTATGAAACCGGCGCGCC
Source organism: Delftia sp. GW456-R20 (assembly GCF_001622915.1). NCBI lineage: Bacteria > Pseudomonadati > Pseudomonadota > Betaproteobacteria > Burkholderiales > Comamonadaceae > Delftia > Delftia sp. GW456-R20. Next base: position 497,317 of record NZ_LWCN01000003.1, read on the forward strand.
ACACAGCGAGGGACGCCGAGGAAGGGCCTGGGCCGGCCGCGCCGCCCCGCACCGACGGTGTCGCCGGTGGCCCGTATGCCCCCCTCCCGCGAAGCGAGAGAGGGCGCCGTGCACACGGGGGAAGGCGCGAAGCGACTCAGGGGGTGTAGTTTCATTTCGCGTCCAACTGCGCCATGGCGGCGGCGCGTTCAAAGTTGGTTTCCAACTGGCGCTTGCCGGGCTGGTACTGGTTCGGCCAATCCACATCCTGCGCACCGAGGCGCGCAGCCTCGCGCAGCGTCCAGGCGGCATCGGCCAGGTGCGGGCGCGCCAGCGCGCACAGGTCGGCCCGGCCCGAGGCGATGATGGCGTTGGCGTGGTCGGCCTCGAAGATGGCGCCCACGGCAATGGTCGGTATGCCGGCTTCGTTGCGGACACGGTCGGCAAACGGCGTCTGGTACATGCGGCCGTAGACCGGCTTCTGGTCGGGGCTGACCTGGCCCGAGGAGCAGTCGATCATGTCGGCGCCCGCCGCCTTGAAGCGGCGTGCGATCTCCACCGCATCGTCGGGCGTGATGCCGCCCTCCACCCAGTCATGGGCCGAGATGCGCACCGACATGGGCCGGTCCTGCGGCCAGGCTGCGCGCACCGCCTCGAACACCTCCAGCGGAAAGCGCAGGCGGTTGTCCAGGCTGCCGCCATATTCGTCATCGCGCCGGTTGGTCAGCGGCGAGATGAAGCTGGACAGCAGGTAGCCGTGGGCGCAGTGCAGCTCCAGCCAGTCAAAGCCCGCTGCCGCAGCGCGCCGCGTGGCGGCCATGAAGTCCTCGCGCACGCGATCCATGTCGGCGCGGGTCATGGCGGCGGGCACTTGCGAGAGGCCCTCGATATAGGGCAGGGCCGATGCCGACAGCAGCGGCCAGTTGCCCTGCTCCAGCGGATGGTCGATCTTTTGCCAGCCCAGCTGGGTCGATCCCTTGCGCCCCGCATGCCCCAGCTGCACGCCAATATGCGCACCGCCCTGCGCGTGCACGAAATCGACAATGCGCCCAAAGGCCTGCGCCTGCTCGTCGTTCCACAGCCCGGGGCAGCCGGGCGTGATGCGTGCGTCGGGCGAGGTGCAGGTCATCTCCACCATCACCAGGCCCGCGCCGCCCATGGCGCGCGCGCCCAGGTGCACCAGGTGGAAGTCGCCAGGCACGCCGTCGGTGCAGGAATACATGGCCATGGGCGAGACCACGATGCGGTTCTTCAGCCGCAGGCCGCGCGCCTGGTAGGGCGTGAGCATGGGCATGGGCGGGCGGCGGCCTTCGGGCACGGTCTCGCCCGCATGCTCGGCAATCCAGCGCTCGAAGCCCTGCAGCCAGGCGGCATCGCGCAGGCGCAGGTTCTCGTGCGAGATGCGCTGCGAGCGCGTCAGCAGCGAATAGGCGAACTGCTCCGGCTCCAGGCCCGCATAGCGCTCCACGTTCTCGAACCATTCCGTGGAATTGCGCGCCGCGTTCTGGATCTTGAGCACCTCCACGCTGCGCACCTCCTCGTAGTGGCGCAGGCCGGCCTCGATGCCCCCCGCAGACCGCAGGCTGCGCGCCAGCTCGATCGCATCCTCCAGCGCCAGCTTGGTGCCCGAGCCAATCGAGAAATGCGCCGTGTGCGCCGCATCGCCCATCAGCACCACGGGCACGCTGCGCGGGCCGCGCGGCGTGTCCAGCGCGTTCCAGTGCACCCAGGTATTGCAGATCACGCGCGGAAAGCGGATCCAGATGGCCGAGCCGCGCAGGTGCGTGGCATTGCTGACCAGGGCATGGCCGTCCAGCCAGGGGGCGAACAGCTTCTCGCAATAGGCAATGCCCTCTTCCTGGCTCATCTGCTCGATGCCGGCGGCCTGCCAGGTCTCCTCGGGCGTCTCCACGATGAAGGTGGACATGCCGTCTTCGTAGCGGTAGGCATGGGCCTGGAACCAGCCGTGCTCGGTCTGCACGAAGGCGAAGGTGAAGGCATCGAACACCTTGGTCGTACCCAGCCACACAAAGCGGCAGCGGCGCTGGTCGATATCGGGCCGAAAGGTATCGGCATAGCGCGTGCGCACCTGGCTGTTGATGCCGTCCGAGGCGATGACCAGGTCGGCGTCGTACTCGCGCGCCATCGCCTGGTCGTCCTGCACGAAGTTCTCGAACACCAGCTTCACGCCCACGTCCTCGCAGCGCGCCTGCAGGATGTTGAGCAGCTTCTTGCGGCCTATGCCGATGAAGCCGTGGCCGCTGCTGCGCAGGCTGCGGCCCTTGAAGTGGATGTCGATATCGTCCCAGTGGTTGAAGGCGTCACCAATGGTGCGGGCCGACACGGGATCGGCCTCGCGCAGGTTGTCCATGGTGGCGTCCGAGAACACCACGCCCCAGCCAAAGGTGTCGTAGGGCCGGTTGCGCTCCACCACCGTGACCTCGTTGGCGGGGTCCTGCAGCTTCATCAGCAGGCCGAAGTACAGGCCGGCGGGACCACCGCCGATGCAAACGATCTTCATACCGCAAACCCTTTTCTCGCAGGGCGACGGCACAGGACGCCCCAGGTTCAGGATCCAGGCCCAAGAACTTTAAGCCTGAATAGTTTAGGTTTGAAATATATAGACGAAACGCCGGCACGAACCTAGGGAGAACACGCATGAGCCCCTCGACAGCCGCTACGATGCCGGATCGCCAGGAGGATCTCCCTTGGAAAAATACCGGTTCAATGTCTTCGGCCGCATCATCGCCATCGAACGCGCGCAGGCCCAGTGGCGCTGCTTCAACGTCGGCGCCGACGGCAAGCGCGCCCCCGCCCTGCTGGCCATTCCCTGCGATGTCACCCATGCCGAACTGGCACAGTACCTCTACGACATCTACCACGAGAGCGCGGCCGCATCGGACCAGGACATCTTCGAGATCACCCCCGGCACCACCATCCCCTCACCCAGGAGTCCCTCTTGACCCAGCAAACCGAAGTCCGCGAACTGAAGCCGGGCCTCAGCCCCTTTCCCGCCGCCGCCGACATCTTCGTGGCCGACCAGCCCTGGCTGGCCGAGCACCTGCTGCCGCTGATCTCCATCGACCTGGGCCTGGTGCGGCCCGAACTGGCCGGCACCGTGGTCCACATGCTGTGCCCCGTCGAGCCCTTCGAGGGCTGCATCGGCGATGAGACCGAAGCCCACCACAACGCCTTCACCGCCCCCAACTGGTTTGCGCTGGAGCTGACGCCCGACAACCGCTACCGCTTCCTGGGCAACGAAGGCTTCTTCCAGCGCGCGCCGCAGCATGGCGGCCAGTTCACCAAGGATGCCTTCGCCTGCGAGCACACCGACGAAATGCTGGCCAGCCACGCCAAGGCCAGTGCCTACTACGCCGAACACGGCCGCCTGGCCAGCTACTCGCGCTACGGCAAGGGCGAGCCCATGGAGCACGACTACCTGGACAGCCTGGGCGGCGGAATCTGGTACGGCAACTGGACCGGCCACCCGCCCATTCCCCCGGCCTTCCAGCTGGACGAAGCGGAAAACGCCGGCATGGGCGATGAACTGGAAGACGACGGCATCCGCATCACCCGCAACGGCAAGCCCTTCTTCCACGTGGCCAACGTGGCCGGCTACAACTGGTGCGCCACGGGCGCGGACAGCATCCTGCTGTTCTACGAACCGGAAAGCCGCACGGTGCTGTTCACGTTCGACTGGACCTGAGCCGGCCGAGCAGCGCCGCTCAGACGCGGCCCTGCTCGGGCGTGACGATCAGATGCGCCAGCAGCGGCCGGATGCGATCGTCCTGGTAGTAGCCGCCGTATTCCGTGTAGCGCAGAAAAGCGGCATTGCAATGGTGGCAGCGCCAGAGCGTGCAGCGGTTGTACGGGTGCCAGCCCAGGGCGATGGGAGCATCCGGCGACCACTGGTTCGTGCCCTCTGGGTGATATTCATCGAGCAATTCCCGTGTCTCCGGCATGCCAAGCGCCCCAACCTGCTGCAGATGCGAAGTCTTGTCCGCCCCCGACAAGGACTCCCAGCCCGGCCTCCACAGCACAGCGCAGTCCGTGCATCGCTGCTGCTCGGCCGCCGCTGCGGCGAAGGCTCTCAATTCGGGTTCAGGAAGGGGGGTTGAAGTTGTCATGGAACGGTGCCTCGGTTTCCATGGATTGTCCGGCAGGTTTGGGGGCGGGCTACCAGTGGAAAACATCTTGTTGTTCCACGAACCTGGCAACGCTACGGTACTCTTCACCACCGACTGGACATCACGATCAGCCATGGCCTTGCCCCGGCTAGTCGGCTGGCAGGCATGCCCGTGTCAATCCAGCGGCTCGGGGCAGCCAGCGGCGTGGCGCCCCTCCAGACAATCGAACGCCCTTTCGGCACAGGCCACCACTCTCGTCCATTCGGCAACTTGCATGTAGAAGTTGTCCGGCATGTCCGTGCCGTACGCCTCAAAGACAGCATTGATGGCATCCACCAACTGCCTCATCAGTGCTGCCTCCTGCTCATCGAGAAGAATTTCACCGATCGCCATACGAGCATCACTGCCAAGATCCGTATCGTCAAAAATGAAATGTATGGCCAAATCAAGATGGTCGTATTGAACGCCTGCAGGGAAATCATGATTCACCCAGGCTTTCATTTGATACTTCAAATCCTTGAGTTTCCTCAAATAACCGAGCAATTCCATTCTCATTTCAGGGTATTTCAAGCGAGGCATCTCAATATCTTCCTATCCTGTTACCCGCCGATTGTGAGTAGCCCTGGAGCGTGTTATGCACTTTATAAAATAAATAAGATTTTATCTCCTTTATTAACTAGATTAATAATTAAATTAATGACAGCATTAAGATGAAAGGAACTTATAATACCCCGTTGACAGCACCTTCACGATCTCTCCTGTAGATTCCAAATAAATCAAGGCAGATTTAATCGCATCGTCTGCATCTTGGTTTTTGAAATTAAATTTAATCGATTCGAAATAGAAGAATAATCTATTTGCGCTAAAAAAATCTCCATTTAGCAGGAAATAATCATTTATATCAATAGCCGTACCTTCATGAGAGAATTCATAACCACACCCATGCTTTTTAAATTCCCATTTATTCATTTCTTCATCAAAAATAAATCCACTGCGAGGAAGAAATTCTATATTTGATAGCTTCACAAGATCACTATGGGCTCTGATGAAAGAAAGATGTAGAATCTCCTGTTTTTCTACATATTTTTTTATGCCAAAAGCAATATTTTTGATAAGGGAATAATCTACCATAGTCAATACCTTGTTCTATTTAAACGAGCAGCGGCGGCGTCTTGAGCCTGCCCGGCAGCCGCATCGCCTGGTGGATGCCTTGCGGGTTGTACTCCTGCAGCACATTGCCCCAGGGGTCCAGCTTTGCGGCCCAGGCCACCTAGCCGGTCTGGTCCGTCAGGGCCATTGGCGCGCCCAGTGGGTCGCAGTGGTAGTGGGATGGCGATGCGCTGTTGCCGCTCCTGTTCCTGCAGTTTTGCCTGCATGCCGCTCAGTAGGCGTGTGGCCCACTCGGCCTGTTCGCCTAGGATCGCCTGGGCGCTGGGCTGCAGGCTGTGCGCATGGCGCTGAGCATAAAATCGCCCATCTGGCACATTCAAATTGGTTTATTTTTTATTTCAAATATGACAAAAATCATAGACGAAATGATGCCAGCAAAAAAACCAAATATCAGATAATAAAAATCGAGAAGATTAATTTTCAAGGATAAATTGAAAAATAATTTCTTAGTTATGATGACTGCAAGTGCCCCAATAGTTGCAGAGATACAGAAATAGAAAAATATGCCGTATTTGTTTTTTAAATGCACAAGAAATAATTGAAACAAAAAATTAAGAGGCAGCGAAATTAGAAAAACGAATAAGAAAAAATAAACATAAAGCGATTTATAATCTTTATCCGTCATTAACCCGTAAAGAGAAATCCAATAATTACAGATGAAACGATGCTTGGCTGTATTAACTTAATCATTTGCAGCTTTCCGCATATTCGAAGACATTTTTATCAACTTGGCCCAAAGTGTGTCTGCAAGTGCACTGTTTATTCCACCCATAGGACCAACACCTTCCCCGAACGTATGCACTGTCACCTAAGTTGCGCTTTCTGAGACCCAAAGGCGTACTATTCTTGGGTAGAGTAGGTGCGAATTTCCCGTAACTTTAACGACCATTGTACGATCTGAATTAACTACATGGCTCACGGGGCCCACAGGAATTGCGAAACCGCGCTGGCCGTTTTGTATAGGCTCCCCTTTTGCACCTGGAGCTGGATAACGCATTAGTCCTTCGGATACGTTTTTAAGAGTGCAGCCACTTGTACTCTTCTTGCAAGAATTCCTCGTGTTGTAACTGTGAAAGTCGTTGTTGCCTTCATCAAAAAGCATTACTCCGTTACTGTCTTCGCCTAGCAATCCGGGGTAGCTCTTTCTATTTTTGCTTAAATAGCCCCGTTGCGCCATTGTTCCTGACTCAAGACCAAGCGGGTCGGCCAGATTAACAGGCGAATTTCTAACATATCCGCAGGGGTTAGTCCCACCCATCAAACCAATCAGGTCCTGATTGATATAACTCCCCACTACCGGGTCGTAATACCGATGCCGGTTGTAATACAGCCCCGTTTCCCTGTCATGGTGCTGCCCGGCAGCCGGATCGCCTGGTGGATGCCCTGCGGGTTGTGCTCCTGCAGCACATTGCCCCAGTGGTCCAGCTTTGCGGCCCAGGCCACCTAGCCGGTCTGGTCCGTCAGGGCCATGGGCGTGCCCAGGTGGTCGCAGTGGTAGTGGTGGATGGCGATGCGGGCGTGTTGTTCTTTTTCCTGTTCCTGAACCTTTGTCTGCATGTCGTAGCAGTATTTCAGGCTATGTTCTGGAGATAATAATTAGAGTAGCATAGCCAACTCTTGGCCATTAATCTTTTATATCAATCTAATTATCATTACTCAAAGAATGAATGCATTAATCAATAAGATTATATGAACCCCTTGATTTATTAATCAGAATAGTAAAAAATTACCCCAATAGTTGGTTAGCGCTCTCTGTGCTTGCGCCTTCTCCATGTATCCATCTGGAAGCAAATTAGCTGCATTTACCAAAAACAATGCAACAAGCTTGGATTGCTCGTGACTCAATTTGTTGAATCCAGAATAATCCTGCCGTCGTCTGCCTACGTTGTAAGTAGCCTTGGATTCATTCAGCCCCAACTCCAACTTATCCATAAAATAAATATAATATTCCAATGCAAAATGTTTTAGATCATAGAAATATAACAAAAATGACGGAAGGTAATAAATAAAACCGTCGTCATTCAACATTAAAAACTGCACATATTCTTCATACAAATAATCAAGATCAACTTCGGTCCATTTTTTTCCTAGAAATAGTCTAATACCCTTCTCGTAGTCAATAGAATCATCCCCGGAGAATGTATTATCAATAAACAATCCGCAATTCGGCAGATCATCAGAAAATTCTTTCTTTAATGCAATGTTGTACCTTTCCCGTAAAGAAGGCTCAAGTTTACTATCACGCAATCTTTCTGAAATTATATTATTCAAATTCATATTTATTCCGCCTGTCCTGTGCATTTGCCTATTATGGAATACAATTGATTTATTTGTGTATTATGCCCTTTATCACCACCATTAAAGCATTTTCTTGCAATGTTTATTCGAGCATCAATACATTTCTTGATCTTATCCGCCTTCCCGTAATCAATTTCATTTTTTCCGCACGTAAGACCTTTTGATTTATCGCATGCATCTTTCTTTTCATCGTCAAGTTTGTCATGATCATCTGGCGTGCAATTCCCTCCGTACCCTTGATACGATGAGCGATCACCTATCTGGGCTGCATTATTGTGTGCAATAGATAATTCACTTGCCGTTTTTGATACAGAAGTCGTATTTGAACTTGGCCTGGATGCCATCCAAAGAACCCCCAGAACCGCGACACCAATCGCAGCCCCCACTACTGCACCTATTGGTCCACCAACAGAAGCCCCGACTCCTGCCCCTATAGCGACTGTATTCAATCCTGTGGGATCAATTTTTGATGTTGGAGAAGACTCTGAGTACAAAATTTTATTTACACCACCTGCCAACCCAATAGGATCCTGATTGATATAACTCCCCACCACCGGATCGTAATACCGATGCCGGTTGTAATACAGCCCCGTTTCCCTGTCATGGTGCTGCCCCGGCAGCCGGATCGCCTGGTGCAGGCCCTGCGGGTTGTACTCCTGCAGCACATTGCCCCAGGGGTCCAGCTTGGCGGCCCAGGCCACCTGGCCGGTCTGGTCCGTCAGGGCCATGGGCGTGCCCAGGTGGTCACAGTGGTAGTGGTGGATGGCGATGCGGGCGTGCTGTGCTTTTTCCTGTTCCTGCAGCTTTGCCTGCATGCCGCTGAGCAGGCGGGTGGTGCTTTCGGCCTGTTCGCCCAGGATCGCCTGGGCACTGGGCGGCAGACCGTGCTCCAGGGTGTGGCGCAGGTGGCGGGCGGCGTCTTGCTGCATGTCGCGCGACATGGCGCTGAGCATGGTTTGCATCAGGGCCAGGGCCGGCGTGTGGTTGGGGTCGTCCTGGTCGGGCAGGCCTGCGGTGATGGCCTGCACCAGCAGGTGTGGCTCGTCTTGGGGGTCGCCGCTGGCCGTGGTGCTCAGGCGCACCAGGGGGGTGAAGCTGCCCGGTTCGTAGATGGTGTGTTCTATGTGGCGGGTGTCGTCGCCATGCTGCTGGCGTTCGGTGTGGATGAGGCGGTCGCCGTCCCAGCCGTAGTAGTGGGTGCGGGTGCCGGCGGGGTTGGTGCTGCTGTCTGCGCTTTCCACTTGCTGCTTGAGCCTGCGGCCCAGGGCGTCGTAGGTGTAGCGGCTGTGGTGGCGCAGTTGCTCGGCGTTGCCCTGGATCTGGCTGCTGCGCACCGCTATGAGCTGGTGGGCTCCGTCGTAGTGCAGTTGCTGCTGGCTGTGGTCCGCCTGCATTTGCGCGATGCGGTTGCCGCAGGGGTCGTAGCGCCAGACGCGGTCTTCGGTGAAGCCGATGCGGTTGTCTTCCCAACGCTGCACGGGGCCTTGCCGCTGGCCTGCAAGGTGGCCCAGGCCCATGAGGTTGAAGTCGGTGTGCCGCCAGTGGGCGTGGACCTGGGCAGCCCAGTTGTCCTGGGTGTTCGTCTGGCCCGGTGCACCGGGTGCTGGCAGGCGGTTGCCGGCAGGGTCGATCTGCCAGCGGGTCGTGGTCTGGGGCTGCTGGCTGTCGGTGGCCGCTCTCAGGCGTCCTGCGCTGTCGTAGCCGTAGCGCAGCAGCTGCGCGGCCTGGCCCGGGGCGCCGGCCTGTTCGATGGCAACGAGCTGGCCCAGGCTGTCGTAGTGGTAGCGACGGCCGAGGATCTGGCCTATGAGGGTGTGGACCTGGGCGCCGGTGTCTGTCAGGTCAGTGTGCTGCAGCGCTTGCAGGCCCGTGGTGCCCAGGGCCGTGAGGCGGCCCAGGCTGTCCCATTGGCGTTGCACCTGCAGGGAGTTGTGTGCGTCTGCTGCAGAGGTGGGTGGGTGCAGGCTGCGACGGACTTCGCGGTGCAGGTTGTCGCGCTCGAAGTCGATGAGGCTGGCTCCGTTGAGCTGCAGTCCGTGCACATGGCCTGAGCCGTAGGTGAGCCAGGCGATCTCTCCCAGGCTTTGCAGTTGGCTGTGCTGGCGTGCGCCCAGCGCATCCAGGGTGTGGGTGATGCGGTGTTCGTATTCGATCTGCTCTGCGCCCCCGTTGCCGCCCCCGTCCTTGCCTGGGCGGTACAGCTGCTGCACTTCTGCCGTGATGCGGCCCAGGGCGTCGCGTTCCAATGCTATGCGGCTTTGCCGTTGGGCGATGAGGCCGTTGTCGTTGTCTGCGGTGCTGTGTTGCCAGACGCTGGCCGCCGTAAGGCGCCCGGCCGCATCCCATTCGTAGCGGTGGGTTTGTGCGGGCGCATGGGCCGTGGCGGGCAGTTGGCGTTCGACCAATCTGCCGCCTTCATCCCAGCGGTAGTAGCTGCTGCTTTGCTGTGCGGCGTTGCCGTCCGTGGCTTCCATGAGCTGGCCTGCCGCGTCCCAGCGGTAGCGCTGCAGCCGTTGGTCAAACCCTTCTTCCTGCACGAGCCGGTCCAGCGCGTCCCAGGCAAAGCGGCTTTGCGCTCCGTTCTCGTTGACGAGGCGCAGGAGGCGGCCTGCGCTGTCGTATTCGAAGGCCAGGGTGAGGCCGCCATGTGTTCGCTGGATGAGCCTGCCCCAGAGGTCGTAGCGCAGGTGGATGCTGGGGTCGGCGGTCTGGGTTTCGCTGGAGGTGCCGGCAGGCTGGGCCGGCTCGATGCGCGTGAGGTGGCCTGCGCTGTCGTAGTGGTAGCGCTCGATCTGGCCGTTGGGCAGTTCGCTGGCCACGATGCGGCCCTGGCCATCGCGCTGGTGGCGTTGGCGCTGGCCCAGGGCGTTGTCCACTTCGATGAGCGCGCCCCAGCGGTCATAGTGGTAGTGCGTGCTGTGGCCCGAGCAGTCGGTGTAGCTGAGCAGTTGGCCCGCGTCGCTCCAGGCCAGCTGTTTGCTGCCACCCTGGGCGTCTTCGATGCGCCGGGGGCTGTCGCAGGTGAGCGGCGCTTCCTGGGGATCGGGGTAGTGGTAGCGCTCGGTGCTGCCGTCGGCCTGGGTGATCTGGGTGAGGCGGCCCCAGTTGTCGTATTCGTAGCCGGTGGTGGCCCCTGCCGGGTCGGTGGAGGCGAGCAGGCGGCCGGTGGCTTCGTCGTGTTCCTGCTGGGTGCTGCGCCCGTCGGGCAGTTGCACGCCGATGAGCCGGCCCTGGCCATCACGCCTGAGGTGGACGCTGCGCCCCAGCGGGTCGGTGCGCAAGGCCAGGCGGCCGAAGCTGTCGTAGCTTTGCAGCCAGCGGCTGCCATCGGCCTTGTGGTGGGCGATGAGGCGCGACAGGCCCGCTGCGCCTTCGAAGTAGTAGGTCTCGATGCGATCCAGGCTGTCGCTGACGCGGGTGGCGGCGCGCGGCTGGCCGTCCGGGCCCGGGGGCTGGGACAGGTAGTCGAAGCGGTAGCTGAGGCCTTCCTGGTTGCTGTGCTCGATGACGCGGGCGCCGGGCTGGGCGCTCTCGTAGCGGTAGCGGTGCCAGGGTCCGCTGGCATGGCGGTGGGCGCTGATGCGGTGGTGGTCCCATTCGAATTCACGCACGAGCTGGCCTGCGCGGTCGTGGACGGTGATGAGGTCGCCTGCGCTGCTGTAGCCGTAGCGCACGAGGGCAATGGGGGTGGACAGGGGATGCAACGGGTCCTGTGTGAGGTCCACGCCTGTGACTCGCCAGCCGTCGTCGGCGCCCCACAGTCCGTTCAGTCCCTGCGCATCCCTGCCGCCATGGATGCGCTGGTGCAGCAGCCGGTAGCGCCGGCCTGTGCCGTCGCTCAGCGAGACCAGGCGGCCTGCGGGGATGGGGTCCTTGCTCGCACTGTGGCCGGCCTCGGGCGTGGTGCCGTCGCTGTAGTGGTAGAGCTGGCGGCGCCCGAAGCGGTCGATCTGGGCCATGAGGCGCCAGGGATCGGCGACAGGCTCACCGGGCGCAGGACCAAAGCCCCAGAGGGTGTCGCCATCGCCGCTGACCGCGAGGATGGCTTGCGGGTTGCGCACCAGTGCCTGTTCCACATGCGACCACCGAGGATTGGCGGCCCAGGGCGCTGTGCCGCCGTCCGGCTCCGGGCTGCCGCCGCGCAGCAGCCAGATGTCCTCGCTGGCACTGTGCAGCTGGCCGCCCGGCGCCAGGGGCTGGTCGAAGGTGATGACGCGGCCGCTGGCGTCCAGCAGCAAGGTGGCCTCGTCCTGCAGGCGGATGCTGAGCTCCTGCAGCAGGTGCCAGCCATGGCCCAGCAGGCCGCAGGCCGCGCCGTGCTCGGGGTTGACGTAGCTGCTGTACTGGCGCTGCCAGGCCACAGGCAGCGCCGCCGAGGGCAGGGCGAAGTCCAGGTCTTGTGCGCCCAGCAGGACCTTGGCGCCCAGCTGGGGGTTCACGGGGGAGCTGACGGTGATGCCACCTGGGCAGACGGAGCAGGCCAGGCCCCCCTGGCTGCCGATGAGCACGGTGAGCGAGCCGGTGACGATCTTGCCCTTGACGACGCTGTCGGTGATACGGGCTGCGGGTTGGCCACTCATGCGAGGCTGCTCCTGGAGAGGTGAGAGAGAACGGGACGGCGGATGCGGAAGATGCGGGGAATGCAGGGGCTGCAGGACATGCGGGCCTCAGCAGTTGAGCCGGTCCGTGGGCGAGAGAATCTGGATGTCGCCGGGCGTGATGCGGATGGTGCTTTTGCCGCAGGTCAGCAGGATTTCCTGCTGGGCTTCGAGCCGGATCTTGGCGGCGTTGAGCTGGATGCTTTGCCCATCCATGGTGAGCTGGGAGGCCTTGCCGCCTCCGCCTCCGCCACCGCCACCGCCACCGCCACCGCCACCGCCACCGCCACCGGGCGCCGTGATGTTCATGGCCATGCCGCCACCGGCTCCGCCTCCCGCGCCACCACCAGCGCCTCCGCCTCCCACGGTCAGCGAGTACTGCGAGCCCACTTCCGTGCTTTGCTTGCTGCCGACCTTGACCTGGCGCTCCTGCCCCACGGTGAGGTTCTGGCTCATGCCGACCGTGGTCTGCATGGCCACGCCGATGTTCTCCATGTAGTTGACGCCGATGTTCATCATCTTCATCACACCCACGTTCTGCATGTAGGCCATGCCGATGGTCTGGGTCTTGAGCAGGCCCACCGTGACGTGCCAGTTCTGGCCTATCTTGTCGGTCTCGGTCTTGCCAACGGTCTTGCTGCGGTTCTTGCCGATGGAGATGTTCTCGTCGATGCCGACGTCTTCGTTGCGGTTGTCGCCGATGCTGATCTTCTCGTCGTGGTCCACCCGCTCCGTGCGGTTGTTGTGCACGGTGATGGTCTCGTCGCGGTCCACGGTTTCGGTGCGGTCCCGGTGAATGACGTTGGTCTCGTCCCGGTCCACGGTCTTGCGCCGGTCGTTGCCCACCCATTTGTCCTCGTCGTTCTCGACTTCGGTGAGCTGGTCCTTTTGCGCATGCAGCCACAACTGTTCTTGCCCGGCCTTGTCCTCGAAGCGGATGGCGTTGGCGTCACCCGGGCCGTTCTTCATGCCCGCGCCTGCGGCACCGCCCTTGCTCGATCTGGTCTTGATGCCCGATTGCGTGGCGTTGGCCGGCAGCGCCCAGGGCGGCATGTTGGCCGCGTTGTAGACGCAGCCCGTGACCAGCGGGTAGTCCGGGTCGCCGTTGAGGAAGTCGACGACGACTTCATGCCCTATGCGCGGAATGGAGATGGCCCCGAACCCCGGACCTGCCCAGTTCGTGGCCACGCGGATCCAGCAGCTGGAGTTCTCGTTCATGCCGCCCAGCCGGTCCCAGTGGAACTGCACCTTGATGCGGCCGTATTCGTCGGTCCAGATTTCTTCTCCGGCCGGGCCCACGACGACGGCGGTCTGCGGGCCCGTGGTGCGCGGCTTGGGCGTGGTGCGCGCGGGCGTGTAGGCAAGACTCGTGGGCTGAGCCTGCAACTCGTAGCGCTGGAAGGAGCCGTCTTCCGCGGCGCTGCCCTTGGCGCCCGGGGCCACGGCACTGACGCGGGGGTTCTCCTTCAAGTGGTAGCTCAGGCCCGTGATCAGGTACTGCTGGTTCTGGTCGCCGCGCGGGTAGTTGTAGAGGCTGAACGTGTAGCCCGTGGCCAGCGCCCGGTGGCAGGACTGGCCCCGCACCCGGCTTTGGCCCGTGAGGCTTTCCTTCAGGCGCACGCGGATGTAGGCCTCTCCATCGCCGTACTCCGTGTAGCCGCCCGGCCATTCGTAGATTTCGTGGCCGTCATGGGCGTGGCCCGGCGGGTCGCGCCGCAGGTGGGTGAGGTCGGCCCGGGGTTTCTTGAAGTCGTAGTCATCGCTGTAATGGCGGCCCGATTTGATTTCCTGCTCCAGATGCCAGGCGTGGATGTTTTCCTGATCGCCTGCGGCGGCTTTTTCGGGGGGATAGAAGGGAATGGATTCACCACCGGGCAATGCGCCGTGCGAGGCAATGATGTCGTCGCACAGCACCAGGGTGTGCTGGCCCGAGGCATGCTCGAAGAAGTAGTAAATGCCTTCGTGCTCCATCAATCGCGAGACAAAGTCGCAATCGCTTTCGTTGTATTGAACGCAGTAGTCCCAGCTGCGATACGCACGCGTGAGTTTCTTTTGCAGGGGATGGCCATAGACGCCCAATACCTGCTCGATGATGTCGGGCACGGTCTGGTTCTGGAAGATGCGAAAGTCGCTCTTGCGCGTGGCCAGCCACAGCCAGGGGCTCAGGCGGGCCTTGTAGGCGTAGTGGCGGTGGTCCTGGCCCTGCATGCCAAAGCGGGTGACGATGCCGTCGATGAAGCGCCTGCCGCCGCCCTGGGTTTCTATTTCTATGGTGGCGTTTTTGCCCAATAGGGCCTTGGGATCGATGCTTTCGCTTTCGCTGAGCATTTCCACATCGAGGCTGAAGAGCTGGCTGATGTTTTCCTGGCCGCGCAATTCACGGAAATGCAGCTGCTCGCCCAATGGCGTGTGTATGGTGACTCGGCGTGTCATAGTGCGCGCCGCCCTGGGGGCGGCCTCCCTGCTCTTGGTGAGCGGGGATCATAGACAAGCCGATGGCCATAGGGCAATCAAATGCAGGGCCAGATACATCCTGTAAATGTAAGCAATTGCCTATCTTGGATACAGGCCTGTATTTGAATGGCATGCCACCCATTGATCTTCAATGCCATTCAACCCTCCATCGCGCCTTGAATTTCGCCTTGAACTGCGAATGCATTGCGCGTGCTCACACTCCCAAATACCGTTCCCACAGCGCTCTGTCCCCATCCAGCGCGGCCGAGTCTCCGCTCCACACGACTTTGCCGCGCTCCAGGATGAGGTGGCGGTCGGCCAGGCCCAGCAGGCGCTCCACGTATTTGTCGATGACCAGGATGGTCTGGCCGGCGGCGCGCAGCTGGGCCAGGCAGGACCAGATCTCTTCGCGGATGCGGGGGGCCAGGCCCTCGGTGGCCTCGTCCAGGATGAGCAGGCGCGGGTTGGTGACCAGGGCGCGGCCTATGGCCAGCATTTGCTGCTCGCCGCCTGACAGCTGGTTGCCCATGTTGGAGGCGCGCTCGCCCAGGCGGGGAAACAGCGCGAACACGCGCTCGGGAGTCCAGGGCTCGGCCGCGCCGGGGCTGCCCGAATTGCGCTGGGCCACAAAGGCCGTCAGGTGCTCACGCACCGTGAGGTTGGGAAAGCACTGGCGGCCTTCGGGCACGATGGCCACGCCGGCGCGGGCGATGCGGTCGGTGGCCCAGCCGGCGATGTCCTGCCCGGCAAACACCATGCGGCCAGCGCGCAGCGGAAGTTGGCCCAGCAGCGTGCGAAGCAGCGTGGTCTTGCCCATGCCGTTGCGGCCCAGCAGGGTGACGACCTGGCCTGCCTCGATGCGGAGGTCCACGCCGAACAGCACCTGGCTGGGTCCGTAGCCGCTTTGCACGGCCTGCATTTCGAGCATCACGCGCCCTCCTTCACTTCTTCGTCGCCCAGGTAGGCCTGGCGCACGTCGGCGTTGCCACGTATCTCGTCGGGCGTGCCGGTGGCGATGATGCGACCGTAGACCAGCACGGAGATGCGGTCGGCCAGGCGGAACACGGCCTGCATGTCGTGCTCCACCAGCAGCATGGCGGCACGGCCGCGCAGGGATTCGATCAGCTCGGTCAGGCGCAGGGTTTCGTCGGGACCCATGCCGGCCATGGGCTCGTCCAGCAGCAGCACGCCGGGGCGCGCGGCCAGGGCCAGCGCGAATTCCAGCTTGCGCTGCTCGCCATGGGGCAGCGTGCCTGCGGGGCGCTGCAGCAGGCTGGCGTCAATGGCGCATTCGCGCGCCAGCTCGCGGGCCTGCTCGTAGAGCGCGGTCTCGGCCGTGCGCGGGCGCCAGAAGCTAAAGCTGCTGCCCGCATGCGCCTGTACGGCCAGCACCAGGTTGTCCAGCACGCTGGACTGCTTGAAGATGTTGGTGATCTGGAAAGACCGCGACAGCCCCGCCGCCACGCGCTGGTGGGCGTTGAGCGCGCTCACGTCGCGCCCCGCCAGCACCAGCGTGCCCGCATCGGCCGCCAGCGTGCCGGACAGCAGATGGATGAGCGTGGACTTGCCCGCGCCATTGGGGCCGATCAGCGCATGGATCTCGCCAGGCGCCAGCGACAACGAGACATGGTCGGTGGCAAGCAGCGCGCCAAAGCGGCGCACCAGGCCCTTGGCTTCCAGGGCCGGAGTGGGAATGGAGATAGGTGTGGCCGCGCCGCTCATGCCTGCCTCCCGCGTGCGGGCCACAGGCCCATCAGGCCGCGCGGCGCACCGAACACCACGCACAGCAGCAGCAGGCCCAGCGGCAGGTGCCAGTACTCGGTCCACATGCGAAGCACTTCCTCCAGCGTCAGCATGACGACGGCGCCGGCCACGCCGCCCCAGCGCAGGCCCACGCCCCCCACCAGCACCATGATCAGCAGGTTGGCCGACTGGGTCCAGTGCATGAGGCTGGGGGAGATGAACAGGTTGTGGTTGGCCAGCAGCGCGCCCGCCAGCCCGGCCACGGCGCCGCTGAGCACAAAGGCTGCCAGCTTGATGCGGTAGACCGGGTAGCCCAGCGACTCCATGCGCGACTCGTTCTCGCGCACGCCCTGCAGCGCCTTGCCGAAGCGCGAATCCACCAGCCGCCCGAACACGGCCATCAGCACCGCGAACAGCGCCAGCACCACGTAGTAGAAGGACACATCGTGGCCCAGGTCCAGCCCGGGCAGCACGGAATGGCCGGGCAGGTTGAGCCCGTCCTCGCCGCCGTACTGGCGCAGCGAGATGAAGATGTAGAACAGCATCTGCGCAAAGGCCAGCGTGATCATGATGAAGTACACGCCGCGCGTGCGCAGCGACACGGCGCCCGTGGCGGCGGCCAGCAGCCCGGCCAGCAGCGCGGCGGCCGGCCAGGCGACCAGGGCCGAGGTCACGCCGTTCATCGCCAGGATGCCCACCGCATAGGCCCCCGCACCGAAGAAGGCCGCATGCCCCAGCGCCACCATGCCGCCATAGCCCAGGATGAGGTTCAGGCTGGTGGCGGCCAGCGCGTAGATCAGCACCCGGCGCACGAAGGAGATGTAGAAGTCCAGCCCCAGCGCCGGAGCCACCAGCGGGAACACCGCCAGCGCCAGCAGCGCGAGCACGGTCCAGAAGAACCGGGCCTGGAACCTGCCTTGCAATGTGCTGTGTTCCATGCTCAGCCTCGCGCGGGGAAAAGGCCGGAAGGACGGTACACCAGCACCACCGCCATCAGCACATAGATGGAAATCGCCGCCAGCGTGGGCCCCACGCTGGATGCCACGGCCGGGGAGAACACCTGGCGCAGCAGCATGGGCAGAAAGGCCCGCCCGGCCGTGTCCACCATGCCCACCAGCAAGGCGCCAACCAGGGCGCCGCGTATGGAGCCTATGCCGCCGATGACGATGCACACCAGCACCAGGATGAGGATCTCTTCCCCCATGCCGACCTGCACCGAAGTGATGGGCCCCAGCAGCGCCCCCGCCACCGCCGCCAGCATGGCGCCCAGCGTGAACACGCCCAGGAACAGCAGCGGCACGCGCACGCCCATCAGCGTGGCCATCTGGCGGTTGGAGGCGCCTGCCCGCACCAGCACGCCGGCGCGCGTGCGCGTCACGAACCAGTACAGGCCCAGCGCGGCGGCCAGGCCGAAGACGATGATCATCAGCCGGTAGGCCGGGTACATGAGATCGGGCAGCAACTGCACCGGGCCGGACAGCGCGGCCGGCATGTTGAGCATCACCGGCGCCGGGCCCCAGACCATCTTGACCAGGTCATTGGCGATGAGGATGACGGCATAGCTGCCCAGCACCTGGGCCAGATGGTCGCGCACGGCAAGGCGCCGTATCAGCACCAGCTCCAGCACCACACCCGCCACGCCCGTGGCCACGGCAGCCACCAGCACGGCCGCGGTGAACGAGCCCGTGCGCTGCATGGTCTCGGCCGCCACATAGGCGCCCGCCATGTACAGCGAGCCATGGGCCAGGTTCATGATGTCCATGATGCCGAACACCAGGGTCAGCCCGGCCGCGATCAGAAACAGCATCAGCCCGAACTGCAGGCCATTCAGCAATTGCTCCAAGAGCAGCGTCCACGTCATCCACACGCCCCCTGCCGCAGGCGCAGTGGCCCGCGCGCGGTCAACAAATCATGAGAAATCCAGGTGCCGGGCATTGCCCGCAGCGTCGGCTACCGCCCCTGCCCAGGCCAGGGACACCGAGCAAGAGCCGCCTCGCAGCGAGGGTGTCGTCCCCCTGGGGGGAAGGCGCGAAGCGACTCAGGGGGCCTACATCCTGCAGTCGTTGACGTAGACGTCCTGGTACTTGTCGAACACCTTGCCCACCAGCTTGTTGGTGATGCGGCCGCTGCCGTCCTTCTCGATCACGCGCTGGTAATAGGCCTGGATGGGATAGTGGTTCTTGCCGTACGTGAAGGGGCCGCGCACCGAGGCGTAGTCGGCCTTCTCCAGTGCCTTGACAATGGCCTGGCGGTCCGAGGCCTTGCCGCCGGCCTGCTTGACCGCCGCATCCATGGCCATGATCACGTCATACGCCTGGGCCGCGTAGACCGAGGGATTGCGGCCCTTGTACTCCTTGCGGAAGGCCTCGACGAAGGCCTTGTTCTGCGGCACGTCCAGGTCATGCGCCCACTGCGCGGTGTTGACCATGCCCAGCATGGGCTCGCCCACGGCCTGGATCACGTCCTCGTCGGCCGAGAAGCCCGGGCCGATCAGCTTGACGCTTTGCGACAGCCCCGTGGACACGAACTGCTTGACGAAGTTGATGCCCATGCCGCCCGGCAGGAAGATGTAGACCGCATCGGGCTTGGCCGCGCGGATCTGGGCCAGCTCGGCCGCGTAGTCGATCTGGCCCAGCTTGGTGTAGACCTCCTCGCCGGGCGCGGTCTTGTAGCCGCGCTTGAAGCCGACCAGCGCATCCTTGCCCGCCGGATAGTCGGGCGCCATGATGAACATCTTCTTGAAGCCACGGTCGGCGGCCAGCTTGCCGGCTGCCTCGTGGAAGGCATCGTTCTGGTAGGACGTGCCGAACCAGAACGCATTGCACTGCGCGCCCGCGAACTGGCTGGGGCCGGGGTTGTTGGACAGGTAGGGCACCTTGGCACCGAACAGCGCCGGGCCCACGGCCAGGGCCACGTTGGAGCCAATGGGGCCGGTGAAGAAATCCACCTTGTCGCGCTGTATGTAGCGCGTGACCAGCTGGCGCGCCTGGTCGGGGTTGCCGCCCATGTCGGTCTGCAGGAACTCGGCCGGCTGGCCGCCCAGCTTGCCGCCCAGCTGCTTGATGGCGAGGTTGAAGCCGTCACGCGCCTCGGCGCCCAGCGCGGCAAACGGCCCGGAAATATCGTTGGCGATACCGACCTTGATGGTGTCCGCCTGCGCGAGCGCGGGAACAAAGGCAGGGGCCAGGGCCGCTGCGGCCAGGAAGGGGGTGAGGAAACGCATGCTGCTGTGCTCCTTGCGCGGGCCGCGCGGATGGCAATCGGTGGTGAGGCAGTCTTCCGTCACGCTGGACGGGAAACTCTGTAAGGGCTGGAACGGTTGGCGCGGGCCTTAGTTTAGGTTTAAAGTATTTTGCAGAACAAGTCTGGGACTTGTACCAATACCTGCCATACAAACCATTTCGCGCCATCTCCGTTCCAATGCCCGCACTCTACCGTCACTACGACCGCGCCGGACTCGATGTCCAGTACAACGCCCGCGCGACGGTACCCGACATCACCCCCATCATCAAGGCCTATGCCGACGACAGCCGGGCCGCGCGCCAGAGCCTGCCCTGCGCGCTGAACGTGGCCTATGGCGAGCATGCCGACGAGCTGCTGGACATTTTCCCGGCAGCAACCGGGGCGGCAGGCGCCCCTGTTCTCTTCTTCATCCACGGCGGCTACTGGCGGCTGCTGTCCAAGGACGACTCCAGCAGCATGGCTCCCACCTTCACGCGCGCCGGCGCCGTGGTGGTGGCCCTGAACTACTCGCTGGCGCCCGCCGCCACGCTGGATCGCATCGTGGACCAGACACGCCGCGCCCTGGCCTGGGTGCATGCCCACATCGCCCGCTACGGCGGCGACCCGGGCCGCATCCATGTCTGCGGCAGCTCGGCCGGCGGCCACCTGGCGGGCATGCTGCTGGCCGACGGCTGGCATGCGGACTACGGCGTGCCCGAGGACGTGGTGCGCGGCGCCGCACCGCTGTCGGGCCTGTTCGACCTGCGCCCGCTGGTGCACACCCACATCAACGAATGGATGCGCCTGAGCGAGCAGGACGCCATTCGCAACAGCCCCGCCCTCCTGCCGCACGGCGCGGCCTGCCCGCTCATCGTCAGCTACGGCGAGAGCGAGACCGATGAATTCAAGCGCCAGAGCGACGACTACCTGGCCGCCTGGAACCAGCGCCGTGGCCCCGGTCCATCGTCAGGCCAGTACGTGGCCATGCCCGGCACAAACCATTTCGACATCGTGCTCACCCTGAACGACCCGGCCAGCCCGCTGACGCGCGCCATCCTCGCGCAGATGGGCTTGAGCGCCCCCACACCGCAGAACCAGCCATGACCCACGCCCCCGACCTGGAGTCGCGCGCCGCGCCCGACGACCACCATGCGCTGCGCCTGTGGCTGCGCATGCTCACCTGCTGCAACCTCATCGAAGGCGAGATCCGCAACCGCCTGCGCAGCGAATTCGACACCACCCTGCCCCGCTTCGACCTCATGGCCCAGCTGCAGCGCGCGCCCGAGGGCATGAAGATGGGCGAGCTGTCGCGCCACATGATGGTGACCAACGGCAACATCACCGGAATCACCGACCAGCTGGAGAAAGAAGGCCTGGTGGTGCGCACCAAGGTGGAGTCCGACCGGCGCAGCTCCGTGCTGCACCTCACCCCGCTGGGCCGCAAGACCTTTGCGCGCATGGCCAAGGCGCATGAGTCCTGGGTCATGGGCATGTTCGGCGACATGCCGCAGGCCAGCCGCAACGCCCTGTACCAGGCGCTGGGCGACCTCAAGCAGCAGGTGGTGGCCCACCGCTCGCCCACGGACTGAGCGCGCGCAGACCCAAGCCCATTCAGCCCTGCACGCAGTTGCGCCCTGCGGCCTTGGCGCGGTACAGCGCACGGTCGGCCGCCTCCACCAGCGCCACGGCGGCACCTTGGGTGGAGCCGGGGGTAGTGCCTTGTGTCGCGCTTTGGGTCGCGCCTTGGGTGGCGCCAGCCTCATCGCCCTGCGTCGTGGCCACGCCAATGCTGGCCGTCACATGGCCAAAGCGGCTGATGCGGTGCTCCAGGGCCAGGCCCTCGATGCGCGCGCGCAACCGCTCGGCCACCTGCTGCGCGCCGGCCTTGTCGGTATTGGGCAGCACCACGGCCAGCTCTTCCCCGCCATAGCGCGCCGCCATGTCGCCGGGCCGCTGCACCGCCTGGGCCAGCGCGCTGCACACGGCCTGCAGGCAGGCATCGCCCGCCACATGGCCGTAGGCATCGTTGTAGCCCTTGAAGTAGTCCAGGTCGATCAGCAGCAGCGACAGCGGCGTGCCCTCGCGCGCAGCGCGACGGGCCTCGCGCTCCAACACCTCGTCAAAGCGGCGGCGGTTGGCCAGGCCCGTCAACTGGTCCTGGGCGGCCAGCACCTCCAGCCGGCGATTGGCATCCAGCAATTCCTCGCGCGCGCTGACCAGGGAGCATTCGGCGCGCGAACGCAGCCGCATCGCGGCCGTCAGGCGCCAGCCGATCAACGCAATCGCCAGAAACAGGCCCAGCACCACGGCCAGCGTCAACAGCGCCTGACGCCGCCAGGAGCTCAACGCCTCATCGCGGCCCAGGGCCACCGTGGTCACCAGCGGATAGCGCTCGCTGCGCAGAAAGGCATAGATTCTTTCCGTGCCATCCAGGGCCGAGCGGAACGACGCCGTGCCCGACATCGCCCCCACGTAGTGGCGCAGGAAATTGGGCGACTGCGAGAAGTCCCGCCCCAGGTCCTGCTCGCGGAACGGGTGACGCACCAGCAACTGCCCGCCCGGCGTGCTCAGTGCAATGGCCCCCTTCTCGCCGATATCGATCTTGCCGAACAGCCGCAGGAAATTCTCCACACCCAGCGCCACCACCACCGCGCCTGCAAACTGGCCCTCGGCGTCCGTATAGCGCCGGCTGATGGTGATCACCCATTCGCCCGTGGAGCGGCTGCGGATCGGCGGCCCGATGTAGATGCCTGACGATGCGTCGTCACGGTGGTGCGTGAAGTAGTCCCGGTCGGAGCTTTCCGATCCTTCGGGGAACGCCCCCTTGGACGACATCAGCCAATGGCCCTGCGCATCCACGATCAGCAGCTCGTTGAGCTGGTTCAGCAGATGCTCCTGCCGGTTGACCAGATACAGCACCCGCTCCAGGAGCACGGGGCTGGTGCCATCCACCTCCAGCCGCTCGGCAATGCCCAGCAGCAGCATGGAGCTTTGGGTGATCACGCCCTCGGCATAGGTGTTCAGTGTCTGGGCCAGGTTGCGGTTGCTGGTATCGACCTCAGCCAGCGTGCGCTGGCGCGCCGCCACCAATTGCCAGACCGTGGCCGCAGAAACCGACACGAACACCACCGCCAGCAACCAGGCCACCAGGCGGGCATCACGCTTCACGGGCCGGCCTCTGCCCCCGCACCAGGCCTTTGTCCACCAATCCCTCTCCATCACATGCACCTGCGCCATCTCGGCAGTCCTGCTGCCGTCCGATCTTGGGTTTTCTGCGTCCGGCTCAGCACCTGGGCAGCGTCTTTGCGCGGGCGCCTCCGACCTTGACCCAAGTCAAGCCGGAAAAACCCGCGAACCTGGTATTGTCCCCGGCTTCGGAAAAATCGGCCCGACGGGTTGGGATTGGGGGGCTGCCGGCCGGGTAGGCAACGCATTTGCGATAACATTTCGCCGTCCCTCAGCGGACACGGGCTTGGCGGCCCGGACACAGGCGCAGCAGCCGCCCCCCTCTTGATGGTGTGCGGCTTTCAGTTTTCCCAGTGCTGCGCTGGACATGGCTTCATTTCAACGCAGCCATGCGAAACATCCATGCACAGGAGCCGCCATTGACCGACACCACCCTCCCCCGCACAGCGCATGCTGGCGCGCCAGTTCTCATTCCTGTCTCAAGGCACCAGCAGGCCGTGCTGGCTCATCGCTGAAAGGGGCAGGCATGTACTACCCGATTGCCGAGGAAGAGCTGCAAGTGGTTCAGGATTGCATGCAGCAGATATCGCTGCTTGTGGACCTGGGCTGCGGGATTTCTGCCGTGCAGACCACGGTCGGGACTGAAGCGTTGCTGAGCTTCCTGATTGCACAGCGGGAGGCGCTGCAGGGGGCTGTTGAGGCGGTGCAGGCCCGGGAGGTCATGAGGGGGCCTGCGGGTTAGGCAGTGCCGCTTGAAGGGGCGGAGCGCGTTCAGCCAAGTGCAGACATTCGCACGCCGACTGATGCGCCTGAAACCCCTCAATCCTTGAGCAAGCGCGCCTTCACCGTTCGCCCCTTGATCTTCCCGCTATTGAGCCGGGCAACCACGTCATGCGCAATCTTGCGGTCCACGGCCACATAGGTTGCGAACTCGTTGATGTCGATCTTGCCCACTTGTTCGCGGGTGTAGCCCAGGTCTGCGGTGAGCGCGCCCAGCACGTCGCCCGGGCGGATCTTGTCCTTGCGGCTGGCATTGATGTGGATGGTGGCCTTGGATGGCAGGAGCCGGCCGCCGGGAGCCGGTGTCAGTTCGTCCAGCGGGTACCAGACGGATGGGCTGCCCTGCATCTGCTCGATGTTTCCGACCGCGCCCATTTCGTCCATCGTCGCAAGACTCAGGGCCAGGCCTTTCTGGCCGGCGCGGCCTGTGCGGCCGATGCGGTGCACGTGCACTTCAGGGTCGGGCGTGATGTCCACGTTGATGACGGCGCCCAGATTGGTCACATCCAGCCCGCGAGCCGCCACATCGGTGGCGACCAGCACGGAACAACTGCCGTTCACGAAGCGCACCAGCACCTGGTCACGATCACGCTGCTCCAGATCGCCGTGCAGCTCCAGCGCGCTGTAGCCCTGGGCCTGCAGCAGCTCGGCAAGGGCCCGGCAGCGCGCCTTGGTATTGCAGAAGGCCAGCGTGCTCTCGGGCCGGAAATGCTCCAGCAGGCGAGCCACCGAGGGCAAGCGCTCTTCCTTGTCCACCTCGTACCAGCGCTGCTCGATCTGCTCGCCGCTGTGCTGCGCGGCGACCTTGACCGTGACCGGGTCACGCATGAATCGCGCGGCCAGCTTGGCGATGCCTTCGGGGTAGGTGGCGGAGAACAGCAAGGTCTGGCGCTGCGGGGGGCACTGCTTGGCGACTTTGGCGATGTCATCGACGAAACCCATGTCGAGCATGCGATCCGCTTCATCAAGCACCAAGGTATTCAGCGAATCAAGGTTCAGATTGCCCCGGTCCAGGTGATCGATCACACGGCCGGGCGTGCCCACGATCACGTGCGCGCCGTTCTCCAGGCTCGCGTTCTGGCCGCGCAGCGGAACGCCGCCGGACAGGGTCACCACCTTGACGTTGTCTTCCGCACGCGCCAGGCGGCGAATCTCGGTCGTCACCTGGTCGGCCAGCTCGCGGGTGGGGCAGAGCACCAGGCCTTGCACCGAGAAATTGCGCGTATCCAGCTTGGCCAGCAGCGCCAGGGCAAAGGCTGCGGTCTTGCCGCTGCCGGTCTTCGCCTGAGCGATCACATCCTTGCCTTCAAGCGCAGGGGGCAGGCTGGCGAGCTGGATCGCCGTCATTTCAAGGTAGCCGAGCCGCTCAAGATTGGCGAGCGTTGCCGGCGAAAGCGCAAGTTTGTCGAAGGAATTGGGGGAAGCCGAGGGAGGAGTCATGGGGGGCATTTTAAAGTTGGCGATTCCAAGACCGAAGCGCACACGCTGGTCATTGAAAAAGAACAGGAGGCATGCTGGGCAATTGCCAGCATGTGCGAGAGGACGGCCAGCGGGGGGTTGAAGCCATGGATGGCAAAAGACGCGTCAACCGGCGACGGCCCCGGGCGAGACCCATGCGTCTTGGCCCAACGCCGTGTTTCTGCATGCCGCCCCTGCAACGCATAACATCTTGACACGCTTTAGGACTGAAAAGTGTCCGCTCACATCCGAAATCCTTGGAACACTCTGCGCCACGCGCCGAGGAGCGGGGCAGTCCGTCACCCCGCCCCGGCCGCCGCCTGAAAGCCCGCAATGCACCCCACACCACAGGCTGCAGCCTCCACGCTGCAGCCGCCCGACCGCGCGCCCGCGAACTCCTTGCCTGCCTGCGCAGAGCCCGGCCACCTCGGCCATGAAGCCAGGAGTTCCTTGATGCCCCCCGCCATGGCCGCCTCCCTGGCGGCCGCGCTGCTGGTGGCCTGCGGAGGCGGTGGGGGCGATACGGCACCCGGTACCGGCAATGGCGGCAACGGCGGCACGGGCACCGGCCCTGGCGGAGGAACCGGTCCCGGTACGGGCACCACGGCCACCCCCGCCAGCGACGAGGAAGCCGCGCGTTTCCTGCTGCAGGCGCAGTTCTCGGCCACTGACGAGGAGATTGCAGCGCTGCGCGCCAAGGGCTACGGCCCCTGGCTGGCCGAGCAGTTCGCGCTGCCCGTGGACACCACGGGCACGGCCTGGCTGATGCAGCGCGGCTATGGCGTGGCAGAGGCCGGCACGCGCTACGACAACGTCTCGTATCCCTCCGACTTCATGCTCTGGAGCCAGCTTTTCACGGAGCGCGACGCCGTGCGCAAGCGTGTGGCATTGGCGCTGTCGGAGATCATGGTGGTCTCCACCACCGGGCTGGAGCAGCCGTGGAGCATCTTCCTGGCCTCCGGCTACTGGGATCTGCTGAACCAGCACGCCTTCGGCAACTTCCGCACGCTGCTGGAGGCCGTCACGCTCAGCCCGGCCATGGGCATCTACCTGAGCACGCGCGGCAACCAGAAGGAAGACGCCCGCAGCGGCCGCCAGCCCGACGAGAACTACGCCCGCGAGGTGATGCAGCTGTTCACCATCGGCCTCTACCGCCTCAACCCCGACGGCACCGAGCAGCGCGACGGCAGCGGCAACCGCATGGACACCTATTCGGCAGCCGATGTGAGCAATCTGGCGCGCGTCTTCACCGGCTACGACTACGACACCAGCAAGAACCAGCCCACCAACCTGAGCGGCAGCACGGTGACGGGGCTGCAGCAGGCGCTGCTGCCCATGGCCTTCAACGCCGCGCGCCATTCCACGCTGGCTGCCACTTTCCTGGGCACCACCGTGGCTGCGGGCACGTCGGGGCCAGCGGCGCTGAAGGCGGCGCTGGACACGCTGTTCAACCACCCCAACGTCGGGCCCTTCATCGGGCGACAGCTGATCCAGCGCCTGGTCACCAGCAACCCCAGCCCCGCCTATGTGGGGCGCGTGGCCGCCGCCTTCGCCGACAACGGCAGCGGCACGCGGGGCGACCTGCGCGCCGTGATCGCCACCGTGCTGCTGGACCCGGAGGCGCGCGGCGCGGCAGGGCTTGCCAGCCCCCAGTACGGCCGCCTGCGCGAGCCCATGGTGCGCTTCGTGCAATGGGGCCGCACCTTCGGGCTGCGGTCGGCACGCGGCACCTGGAAGATCGACAACCTGAGCGACCCGGCCACCCGCCTGGGCCAGAGCCCGCTGCGCTCGGGCTCGGTGTTCAACTTCTTCCGCCCGGGCTACGTGCCGCCATCCACGCCCCTGGCCACGACGGGCCAGGTGGCGCCGGAGTTCCAGATCGTCACCGAGACCAGCGTGAGCGGCTACCTGAACTTCATGCAGAACGTGATCCGCTTCGGCTACTACGTGAACGCGCCAGACTTGCCCCAGGGCGGCAGCAGCGCGGCCAACGGCTTCGACATCACCTGCAGCTACGCCAACCTGCTGCCCCTGGTGGCCGACGCCGCCGCGCTGGTGCGCAAGGTGGCGCTGCTGCTGTCGGCAGGGCAGGTATCGGCCGCCACGCAGGCGCGCATCGTGGCAGCGCTCAATGCCACGCCGGTGACGGCCACCAGCAACACCGCCACCCAGCTCAACCGCGTGGCAGCCGCCGTGCTGCTGGTGATGGCCAGCCCCGAATATCTGGTGCAGAAGTGACCGAACGTCTGCAAAGCAAAGCGATATCGCCATGAATTTCATCGACCCCGCCCGCCACACGCGCCGCGCATTCCTGCGCCGCAGCACGCAACTGGCCGCCGCCGGTACCGCCCTGCCCTTCGCCCTGAACCTCGCCGCGCTGGGCGAGGCCGCCGCCTTCGAGGCGAACGACTACAAGGCGCTGGTCTGCGTCTTCCTCTACGGCGGCTGCGACTACGCCAACACCGTCGTGCCCTACGACAGCACCCGCTACGGGCAGTACTCCGCCATCCGCGGCGGCAACAGCGATGGCACGGCCGGTGGCATTGCCCTGGCCCGCGCCGCGCTGGGCAATACGCTGCTGCAGCCGCGCACGGCGCTGGCCGGTGGCATGCAGTACGCGCTGCACCCGTCCATGACGGGCCTGGCCGGCCTCTTCAACGCGGGCCGCGCGGCGGTGCAGCTGAACGTCGGCCCGCTGCTGGTGCCGCTCACGCGGGCCCAATATGCCACCGGCGACCGGCGCAGCTACCCGCTGCCGCCCAAGCTTTTCTCGCACAACGACCAGCAGTCGGTCTGGCAGTCGCAGGGCGCCGAAGGCTCCACCGTGGGCTGGGGCGGCAACCTGGGCGACCTGGCGCTGTCGTCCAACGCCACGTCGCTCTTCACCTGCATCTCGGCCACGGGCAACGCCGTGTTTCTCTCGGGCGACCAGGCGCTGCAGTACCAGATCAGCCCGGGCGGCGCCGTGCCCATCAACGCCGTCAAGGGCGCCAACGTCTATGGATCGACCGCCGTGCGCGGCCTGCTGAGCGAGCTGGTGCAGACGGCCGGCAGCCACGCGATGGAGGCCGAGTACGCCCGCGTCACGCAGCGCTCCATCAGTGCCGAGGGGCAGATCTCTTCGGCCCTCTCCAGCGGCAGCCTGTCCACCGCCTTCCCTGCCAGCAACCCGCTGGCCGACCAGCTCAAGGTGGTGGCCCGGCTCATCGCCGGACGCAACGCGCTGGGCACGCGCCGGCAGGTGTTCTTCGTCTCGCTGGGCGGGTTCGACCTGCACGACAACCTGATCGCCAACCAGCCGCAGCTGCTCGACAAGGTGAGCAGTGCCATGACGGCCTTCTACAACGCCACGGCCGAGCTCGGCGTGGCCGACAAGGTCACGGCCTTCACCGCGTCGGACTTCGGCCGCACGCTGACTTCCAACGGCGACGGCTCGGACCATGGCTGGGGCAGCCACCACTTCGTCGTGGGCGGCGCGGTGCGTGGCGCGTCCTTCTACGGCGCGCCACCGCCCATCAGCGTGGGCAACGGCAGCGGCAGCGAAGACCAGTGGCATGTCGGCCAGGGGCGCCTGTTGCCCAGCACCGCCGTGGACCAGTACGCCGCCACCCTGGCGCGCTGGTTCGGCGTGGCGAATACCGAGCTGGCGGGGGTGCTGCCGCACATCGGCAACTTCGGCGGCTCGGCGTATCCCATCGATCTGGGGTTCATGGGCTGAAGCCTTGCTTTTGCGATCGCGGGCTTTGTGGTCAAGGCCCGAATGATCAGCCGGGGCCGTCGCTCGCTGCGGCGAGAAGCGGCACCAGTACATCACCAATCGGTGTCGGAACTCCGCGCGCCCGGCCGCGGCGCGCGATGACACCGTTGCGGATATCCCATTCGAGCGGCCGGCCTGCTTCGCGATCCGCCAGTATGGACGTGCCCAGGTCGGCCGGAAATGCCTGGAACTTGTCGAGGATCGCCTGCGGGACCTCATCGCCCAGTTCAGCACCTTCGGCGCGTGCCACGGCCAGGCACTCCCTCAAATAGTCCAGAGTGAGCGTCGAAATGTCGTGCCGGCCGAACATGCCTGAACGGCGATGCGTGAGTGCCATGAGCCCGGCCGCTGCGTTCTGCAGCAGCTTTTGCCACGCCAGGGATTTGAAATTCGAAACCAGGTCTACCGAGCATCGGGTGCCTTGCAGTGCCTGCGCGACCACGAGGGCAGCGGCCTCGTCAGGCAGGCTGATCCGGGCGTCGCTGCGCAGGAGCACCGATCCGTCGGGTTGCGCCTGTGCAGGGAACCACACGACTGCGGGAACGATTCGCCCCTGCGGGCACAGCCGGGTGACACTCTCCACCTGCTCAACCCCGTTTTGCAGGACACACACGACGGTTTGCGGACCGCTCAACGCCGCCAGCCAATGCGCAACCGCAGCAGTTTGAGTCGCCTTGACCGCGAGAAAAACGAGGTCCGCCGGACCTTCGACCTGGGCCGGATCCGTTCTGACCGGGCCGGGAACCACGATGCGAAGACCGCTGCCGTGCAGCGTCAGGCTGTCGCGCGGCGTACGACCGCACAGCAACGGCGTGCGACCGACTTCATGCAGCGCAGCAGCAACCGTTGTCCCGATTGCCCCGGGCCCCAGCACCGCAATGCGTGGATGGGTTGGTTGATTCACTGAAACGAGCTCCTTGATATTGGTGCGCAGCGGCAACCCGGGCACCATTGAAAGCGGTGATTATGATGTTCTGTGCAGTGGAGGGGCAAGTCGACGGGCCTTGCCTTTTGGAATGCAATATGAGTTGACATATATTGCAGTATTCCTCAACGACTGGCGCATATCCGGCTTTGTGATTCCGTGCCTTTGGGCAAATTGCTCCACTTCCGTCGTGTCAAAACGGGTTGTCTGGATAAAATCCAAGGCCTCGGCGCTGGTATTCAAAAACCTCGCAATGGGACGAATACCCAGAAGCCATTTCAGCAATCGCAGCGGAATATGATGCCCGGGCGCCTTCAGCCCAAGAGGTTGTGCCACCTGCTTCAGGAGCTCCTGCAAGCCGGGGCTCTGGGCATCGAGGGCCAGCAGTTCCTGGCCCCCCATGGAAGGATCAAAGGCGCATGCCGCCACCAACTCGACCAGATAATCCACAGTGACCAGTGGCAACCAGTGCGCGGCAGTACCGGGTACTGCAGCCAGCTTTCCCTGCACCAGATTGCGTATCAGATCCACCAGCGGCTGGCCATCCGCGATATGCCCCGTGCGGCTATGACCGCAAACCGTGGCGGGGTGTACAACGGTCATCTCTCCACCCTTGGCATTCATGAAGCCGAGGGTCGCGAAATGCGCCTCCAGTTTGCTCGCCTCGTAAGCACCGACTTGGCGATAGATGGCAGGCCAATCCGTCAGCTCCGGATGGCCGGGATCAATCCCTATGCGTTGCAGATGTTCATTGTTTTTCAGCATGTAGCCGCCAATCATCACCAACCGGCTCTCTTGCTCGGCCGCCAACTTCGCCACGCGCCTTGCCCCTTCCACATTCACTGCACGTGCATGCTCCATCGAAAGGCCCCAGGCGAAGTGGGCTCCCAGATGGAATACGACCTTGGCCTGCCGCAGGACCTCTCTGTCCGCATGGCTCAGACCAAGGTTTTCTTGCTCCAGATCGCCGGCTACGGCAAAGATGCGGGCTGCAACGCCCCCCAAACCATCGACCTGCTGGCGCAGTTCAGCGAGGCGCTCCGGGCGACGCATCAGCACCCGAATGGTGTGACCTTTCGCGCTCAGGTACGACAGCAAATGCTGGCCGATGAAGCCCGACCCTCCCGTAACAAAGCACTCCACGCTCATTTTTCTGCTCCTTGGCACGATGAAAAAACCAAGTGTAGACTGTCGACTCAACTCTACAGTCAAGCGATTTTTTCCATGAATATCGGGGAACTTGAGGTCCGCAGCGGCGCCACGCGCCATACCTTGCGCTACTACGAGAAAATCGGCCTTATTTCACCCTTTCGGCGAACCAACAATTATCGCGTTTACACACCGCAAACCCTGCAAGACCTGGACTTTATCCAGCGGGCACAAAGCATGGGATTTTCTCTTGGGGAAATAGGCGAAATTCTGAATGCTCAGAGAAACAAGTCAATAGATTGCGCCGGGGGTGCAAGACTGATTGAAAGGAAGATGGCGGAAATCAGAAAGAAAATCACTGACCTCAAGAGCATTTATCGGTATTTGGATGCGGAGCGCGCAAACCTTGAAGCCAGTGCGGCCAGGCAACTTGAGCTTCAGCGACTCAATGGCTCTTCCAATTAATGGGGCAGCATCCGGAGTGCAAGTGCTGCATGATGGATGTCCTGACCGAGCCGTCCTGCACCCACCAGAACTGCAGCCCAACCCACGGAGCCAAGCATGACCAAGTCCCTCTTCATCAGTCTCCCCGTGACCGACCTCGGCGCCTCCACCGCCTTCTACAAGGCGCTGGGCTTCAGCCAGAACCCGCAGTTCAGCAGTGAGGATGGTTCCGCCATGGTCTGGAGCGAGGCGATCCAGGTCATGCTGGTCACGCATGCCAAGTGGCGCACCTTCACGCAGCGCCCGCTGCCGCCGGCCGGTTCCTGCGGATTGATGCTGTCACTGGCCCTTGAGAGCCGCGCCGCCGTCGATGCCATGAACGAGGCCGCCGCGGCCCATGGCGGGCAGGCCGACGTGAATCCGATGGAGGACCACGGCTTCATGTACACGCGCGATCTGGCCGATCCTGATGGACACATGTGGGCGGCGCTGTGGATGGACCCGGCGGCCATGCCTGCATCCGCTGGGTGAGCGAGGTTGAGCGAGGCTGAACGCGGCTGGACGCAACTTCAGGCTTGCCGCGCAGATAGCCCGGAATTCGGCGGTGCATTCTGCGGTGCGGCGGTGATGCGCGGATACTGTCCCGTCCCCCACTGCGGAGCAAAGCATGCGATTGCCGAAGTCTGGACTCATACCCTGGTTGCTCATGGCTGCAACCCCTGTGTTGGCGCAGATCAATGCGGGAACCCTGCCTGCCACTGCATCGCCTCCGTTCAAGGTCACCAAGGTCGCGCAATTCGATCTGCCCTGGCGCATTGCCTTCCTGCCGGACGGGCGCATGCTGGTCACCGAGAAGGTTGGCAAGCTGTTTCTCGCGGCCCAGGACGGGCAAAAGCTCGAAGTCACCGGCGTGCCGCCCGTGCTGCATGAAAACCAGAACGGCCTGCTGGGCGTCTACCTGGCCCCTTCGTATGCGAGCGACGGGGCCATCTACCTGACCTATTCGGAGCCCGGAGAGATCCGCGGCACGTCGAGCCTGGCGCTCGCGCGCGCCACGCTCAGGATCGGTGCCGGCACCGCTGCGCTGGAAGACCTCAAGGTCATCTGGCGCGACCCCGTCAAGGGCAAGGGCGGGCAGGTGGGTGCCGCCGTGGCTTTTTCGCCGGACCAGAAGTTTCTGTTCCTCACGGCCGGGGACCGGCAGCGCTTCACGCCTGCCCAGGACCCGAATCAGCCGGCCGGCAAGATCCTGCGGCTGACCTTGGACGGCAAGCCCGCGCCCGGCAATCCGATGCAGGGGCAGACCGGCGCAACGTCGGTTCCGGTGATCGATCCGCCCAAGGACACCGAAGCCGCCAAGACCGCGCCGGTGTTGCGCACGTTTGTCTTTGACGGTCCGAATCTGACGCCGTCCGAGACCTGGTCCACGGGGCATCGCACGCCCTACGGCCTGGCGTTCGCGCCGGATGGGCGTCTTTGGGAGCTTGAGCATGGGCCGCGTGGCGGCGATGAGCTCAACCTGATCGAGCCGGGCAAGAACTATGGCTGGCCGCTGGTTTCCTATGCGGTGAACTACAACGGCGTGCCCATTGCCAGCCCGGATACGCGAGCGGACCTCACCAAGCCCGTGATCTACTGGACGCCTGTCTTCGCGCCGGGCAGCCTGATGTTCTACAGCGGCGAGATGTTTCCGCAGTGGAAGGGCTCAGCGTTTGCGTCTGGCCTGCTGACCCGCGCCCTGCACCGGATCGAGGTGAACGGCGCGAGCGCCACGCCTGCCGAGCACTGGACGGTAGGCTTTCGCGTCCGCGACGTGGCGCAGGCGCCGGAT
Source organism: Delftia sp. GW456-R20 (assembly GCF_001622915.1). NCBI lineage: Bacteria > Pseudomonadati > Pseudomonadota > Betaproteobacteria > Burkholderiales > Comamonadaceae > Delftia > Delftia sp. GW456-R20. Next base: position 530,438 of record NZ_LWCN01000003.1, read on the forward strand.
GGTGCGCTGTGGCTGATCGAGGACGACCGCAAGGGCGGTCTGTATCGGCTCACACCGAAGTAGGCAGCTGGGGGATGGTTGCCGCGCTGGGCACGGCCTGCGGGCACAGGCCCGGCGCTGGCAGCGCCACCTGCCATCAAAGGCTCAGGTCCATGCCCAGCATGGTGGCCAGGCCGAAGGTGAAGAGCAGCACGCACAGCAGCAGCAGCGTGAAGACGGCAACGATCTTGCCGCTGGCAATGAGCAGCTCGCGCCGGCTCGCCCCCTTCTTCTTGCCTTGGTCGTAATGCCACTTGATGGCGAAGAACATGGCCGTGCCGAACACGAGCACCTTGAAGGTGACGAAGACTATGGGGACCCAATCGATCATTTTGAGAGCTTCCAGCCAATGACTTGGCACTGTCCATGGTGGGGAGCCTCCCTCCCGGACATGGGAGGCGAGAGCGTCAGCGACGGCCATGCAAGCACGGTGCTGCCACACCTTGTGGCGCATACTACCCAAAAGCAATTTCCATACATGAGCCCATACGTCGCCGCTTAAATCCATGCAAGATGAGCCTTTGCCCCTCTGGTTGCCGCAACTGGCCGTGCAGGGCGGCCCCCGATTCCTGCAGATCGCCGATGCCTTGCAGGCAGCCTTGGCAGACGGATCGCTGAAGCCCGGTGACCGCCTGCCCCCACAACGCCGGCTGGCGGCCCAGCTGGATGTGGACCTGACGACGGTCACGCGCGCCTACGACGAAGCCAGGCGCCGCCAGCTGCTGGAGGGACGCGGCGCCAGAGGCACCTATGTCGCGGCGCCCAAGGTGGAGCTGAACGCCGTGCTGGACCTGAGCATGAACACCCCGCCACCGCCGGCTGGCGTGGACCTGGACGACATGTTGAAGCAGGGCCTGTCGCAAGTGCTGATGGGTGCGGATGCCCAGTTGCTGATGACCTACCACCTGGGCGGGGGAAGCGACTCCGACCGCAAGGCGGGCGCCAGGTGGCTGCAGCCCATGTTCGGAGATGTGGATGCCCGGCAGCTGGTGGTCTGCCCGGGCGCGCAGGCGGCGATTGCCGCCCTGGTGCTTGCGCTGACGGAACCGGGCGATGTGATCCTGACCGAGCCCACCAGCTATCCCGGCCTGCGTGCCGCAGCGGCCCAGTTCGGCCGGCGCATCATTGCGGTGCAAGCGGACAGCCAGGGGATCATGCCCGAGCGGCTTGAGCAGGCATGCCGCCAGCACAGGCCCGGGCTGGTCTACCTGAACCCGACGCTGCAGAACCCGACCGCCATCACGCTTGCCGAGGACCGGCGCCAAGAGATCGCCAGCATCGCAAAGCGCTGCCATGTGCGCATCGTCGAGGACGATCCCTACTGGCTGCTGGCCGATGCCCCGCCGCCGCCGATCGCCAGGTTTGCCCCGGAGCAGGTGTACTACATCTCCACCCTCTCGAAATGCCTGACGCCCGGTTTGCGGGTGGCCTTCGTGCTCCTGCCTGACCCGCACGAGCGCCAGCGTTTCCTGGTCGCGCTGAGATCCTTTGCGCTGATGGCCACGCCGCTGACGGCCGCCCTGGCCACGCAGTGGATCCTCGACGGTTCGGCCGGAAAATTGATGGAAGGCGTGCGCAAGGAGGCGCGCCTGCGCCACCGGATGGCCAGGGATGTGCTGGCCGGCCGGTACAGCGGCGCGGGAGACGGCCTGCATGTATGGCTGGAGCTGCCGAGTTACTGGAGCCCCTCGCAGCTTGCGCGTGCCGCCGACAGCGAGGGCATCGCCGTCACGCCGGCACAGGCCTTCGCCACCGGCGGCGAATCCGTGAATGCCATCCGCATCTCCCTGGGCAGCATCAAGGACCGTGGGCGCCTGCAGGCGGGCCTTCAACGGCTGTCGCATCTGCTTGCGCGCCTGCCCGAGTCGTTCAGCGCCGCCGTGGTTTAGCGGTTCAGCGCGCATCGAGGCGTGAGGCGTGAGGCGTTGCGCCGATGCGTTGCCACAACGGCTCAAGGCGCCTCGGCAACCCGGGGGGTGCACGCCTTTGAAAGCAGGTCCGGGCATGGCTCGCTGGCCGTTCAAGGCTCCAGAGCGAAGTCCACCGCCGCCTGCGCATGCAGGGCGGTGGTATCCAGCACGGGCACAGGGCAATGCTCCTGCTGCACCAGCAGGCTGATTTCCGTGCAGCCCAGCACCATGGCCTGCGCACCCTGCCCGGCCAGCTGCGCCATGATGCGCTGATACGTGCGCCGCGACTCTTCAAGAATCCGGCCCGTGCACAGTTCCTCGTAGATGATGCGGTGCACCTCGGCGCGGTCTGCCTCCTGCGGCACCAGCACCTCCAGACCCTGCTGCTGCAGCCGCTCGCGCATGAAGGGCTGCTCCATGGTGAAGCGTGTGCCCAGCAGCCCCAGCTTCCGGTAGCCGCGTGTGCGGGCTGCGTTGGCTACCGGGTCGGCAATGTGAAGAAAAGGGATGCGCACCGCTGCCGCAATGCGGTCTGCCAGCTTGTGCATGGTGTTGGTGCACAGCAGCACGCCGTCCGCCCCGCCCTGCTGCAGCCGCCGGGCGGCATCCTCCAGCAAGGCGGCGGCGTCGTCCCATCGGCCTTCATGCTGGGCCTGCTCGATGGGGCCAAAATCCACGCTGTACATGAGCAGTTTTGCGGAGCGCAGCGGGCCCAGCCTGTCACGCACGCCCTGATTGATGAGCCGGTAGTACTCGGCGCTGGACTCCCAGCTCATGCCACCGATGAGACCGATGACGCGGTGAATTTCCGTGTGGTTTGAGTTCATGCCCGCAGTGTGGGCAGCGGCCGATTTCGCGTCTATCAGGAAATTTCAGTTCAGGAAGGCAAGGCAAGGGCCATACAAGGCAATACAGCGATGACAGATCACGAACCACCGGGATTCGAGGTGCAGCTGCTGGGCCGCACGCCCTACAGCAGCCATGACCCGACCCGCCTGCATTCGCTGGGCATCGCGCTGGAGCGCCAGCAAGGCGTGCATGCCATTGCCAGCGATCGCCGCGTCGACTTCGATACCTGGCCCGGGACGGTGGCATGCACCCCGCCGGGCGTCGACGTGTTTTCCGAATCGGCCACGGGCGGCGAGTACCTGGTGGTTCGCTGCACCCAGGCGCATTGGGAACAATGGCTCAGCGACGGCGCGTCTGCAACCCAGGCCCGGCGCGTTGTGACGCCCGGGCAGCGCAGCGCCTTGCAGATGGCGCACCAACTGCGCCAGCTGCTGCTGGGCACCGAACCGGACACGCTGGCCATCGAGCAGGCCGCACTGTGCTTCATGGCCCGGCAATGCCACGCGCCCACCGCCCGCGTCGAGGCCTTGCGCCCGGTGTACCGCCCTGTCCTGGAGCGCATGGCGGCCGAGTTTGCGCAGCCGTTGAGCATTGCCCAGCTGGCACGGATGGTCCATCGCACGCCGCTGCAGTTTCTGCGCGAGTTTTCCCAGCTGCTGGGCATGACGCCGCATGCCTTTCTTGTGGAAACCCGCGTACAGGCGGCCCGCTCCATGATGCGGGCAGACACCCATTCCCTGGCGGGTATCGCCCTCGATTGCGGCTTCAGCCATCAGTCGCACATGGGCACCGCTTTCCGCAAGACTCTGGGACTGACTCCCCGCCAGTACCTGGCCCGCATTCGTCACACGGGCAAGCAATGACCGATGGAGCACCTGAGACAGCCACAGCCATAGCCACAGCCAGGACATAGGGCTTGACGGGCTTTCCAGGGAGTGCCGGGCCCTTTCAGCTGCCCGTGTTGGATTTTCATAACTATTGTCAATCCGAACAGACGGACTCGACCTGCGCACTTCAACCGCGCATACTTAAGTCTGTTCTTCTCACTACTGCTTTGGGTTGCAAACGGGGTTGCCACTGGGGTTGCAACTGGGGGTTCGATTGGGATTTTCTATCGCGCGGCAACCACGATTTGCCGCGCATCGGTCAATGGAGCGGGTTAATGATAATTCATTCCTTTTATCAATTCATATCGCACCGCTTGGCCATCGCACTCGGAGCCGAGGATAGCCAGCCCGCATGCAGCGTGTGAATTCAATGTGCGTACACATCTGATAGAGCAGATCAACGAAATGACCCTTCGTAAATCCACATTCGCACCTTTGAGCAGAATTTTCGCTTTTGCCATTGAACTGGATGGAGTCGACCGTGTTCTGTCTGTCGTTCGTCGGCATCTCGGCATGGATGTCGCCTTTGTGGCCCGATTCCGGGAAGAGGATCGGGTGCTGGAGCATGTGGACGAGAGCACTGCCGGAGTGATTTTCCAGCATCAAAAGATTCCATTGAGCGAAGGCTATTGCCAGAAAGTCGTCAATGGTGAATTGCCGGAGTTGATTCCCGACACCTCCCTGTTGGCCGCTGCCCAGGAGATACCGGAAACGCACACCATTCCTATCGGCTCGCACCTGAGCGTTCCCATCCGCCTGGATGACAACCAATTGTTCGGCACCTTGTGCTGCTTCAGCCACCAGCCCAATCCTGCGCTGAATGCGCACGATATGTCACTGCTGCGGGCATTCTCCGATTTATTGGGACTCCATTTCAGTGCGACTTCTGCCGTCCGGCATGCAAGAGACAAAGTGACGCACGAAATTCGACTTGCAATGCAAGGCAATGCGCTGCGCCCCGTATTTCAGCCCGTATACACCATCGCGACAGGCAAGCTGCACGGTTTCGAATGTCTGTCACGCTTTGACCTGGAGCCACGTCGCCCGCCCGACCAGTGGTTCAAGGCAGCGCACGAGGTGGGGCTGGGGCTGGAGCTGGAGCGCCATGCGATCGACACAGCGCTTGGTGCACTTGGCAGCCTGCCCACCGACTGGCTGCTCGCCGTCAACTGCTCGCCGCAGCTGATCCAGTCGGGGCAGTTGCCCAGGCTTCTGGGTTCGGACCGGGATCTCTCGCGCGTGACGCTGGAAATCACGGAGCATGCCGCCGTGGATGACTACAGGGCTTTGGCCGATGCACTGGCGCCGCTGCGGCGCCGGGGCGCGACCTTGGCAGTCGACGATGCGGGGGCCGGCTACTCCAGCATGCGGCACATCCTGCATCTGCAACCAGACATGATCAAGCTGGACATGAGCATCACGCACGATGTCGATACCGACCGCAGCCGCCGTGCGCTGGCCAAGGGCCTCACGAGCTTCGCGCACGAGATAGGAAGCGTGGTGGTTGCCGAGGGTGTGGAGACAGCCGAGGAATTCAACACTCTGGCGAGCCTGGGCGTGGATTTGGCCCAGGGCTACTTTTTTGCCAAGCCGATAGGGCCGCAAGAGGCGCTGGCAATGGGCGCTGCAATATAGGCCACGATCTTCCTGCAGGCCTCCTCGTCTGGCTGTCGGCCGCCTGTTGGCCGAAACCACCGAAGGCAGTACCCAGCCACCAATTGACCGAAATCAAGCGCCACCGGCAATTGCGCCCGGCCGTCGCGCACCCGGCGCATAATCTTTCGCATTCTTTCCCCCAGCCCATCCGCCATTGCAGGTCTGCATGCGGCAGGCGCGCCCAGCGGCCATCGCGGCGCTCCAGCATTTCCCCAGACTTCCAGCAAGTGCCTCTCGGCAGGCGGCCATGGGCATGCCTACGGTGAACCCAGATGGAAGTTTTGCAGCAACTCGAACCCCTCATGCGCGAGATCATCGCGCCCCAGGCCGCGCAGATTGACGAGCAGGCGCGCTACCCGCGCGCTGCGCTGGATGCGCTGGCCGCAGCCGGCCTGCTGGGCCTGATCAGCGCCAGCGAGGTGGGCGGCCTGGGCAAGGGCCTGGCCGAGGCGGTGCAGGTGATCGAGCGCATTGCCCAGGACTGCCCCTGCACGGCCATGGTGCTGACCATGCACTACTGCGGCGTGGCACTGATCGAGCCCTTTGCCGATGACGCGGTGCGCCGCGACATTGCCGCCGGCCGCCACATCACCACGCTGGCCGTGTCCGAGGCCGGCTCGCGCAGCCATATCTGGGCGCCCACGGGCACGGCCACCGCCGCTGAAGATGTCATCCACCTGAATGCGCTCAAGAGCATGATCACCTCGGCCGGCGAGGCCGATTCCTATGTCTGGATCTCGCGCGCCACGCAGGGCGAGGGCAATACGCTGTGGCTGGTGGACAGCCGCCTGCCGGGGCTGTCCATTCCCGGGCGCTTCAACGGCATGGGGTTGCGCGGCAATGCTTCGTCGCCCATCGAGGCGCGCGATGTGGGCGTGCCGCGCGCCCGCATGCTGGGCGCCGATGGCGAGGGCGAGGCCGTGAAGGGCCGCCACCTGATGCCGTTTTTCCCCACGCTGATCGCCACCACCTCCATCGGCCTGATGCAGGGCGCACTGCGCCGCGCCGTGGCCCATGTGGCGGGCACGCGCTTTGCGGAAAGCGGCAGCTCGCTGGCCGACCTGCCCACCATCCGCGCCTACCTGGCCCGCGCCCAGCTGCGCCTGGAGCAGGCGCGCCTGCTGCGCGACGACACCGTGGCCGCCGTGCAGGCCGCCCGCCCCGACACGCGCACGCGCCTGCTGCAGACCAAGGCCGCCGCCGCCGAAGCCGCGCTGGAGGTGACCGATATTGCCATGCGCGTGTGCGGCGGCGCCGCCTTCCGCAAGGAGCTGGGCATAGAGCGCCTGTTCCGCGATGCGCGTGCCGCATCGGTCATGGCGCCCACCACCGACGTGATCTACGACATGCTTGGCAAAGCCATGTGCGACGCCGCTGCCTGAACCTGCGCCGCAGATCCTGTCGATAGCCTCAATCCACTTCCCCATCCAGCAAAGGACTTCCGAATGACGACAACCGCCCCCGTGATCAAGCTCGGCGCCGTGGCCTACGCCCCCAAGGTGATCACCATCTGGGAAGGCTTCAAGGCGTATTTCATCGAGCGCGGCTACTACTTCGACTACGTGCTCTATTCCAACTACGAGTCGCTGACCGAGGCGCTGATCGCAGGCGATGTGCACCTGGCCTGGAACTCGCCGCTGGCCTTTGTCCGCGCCGACCGCATGGCCCGCGCGCGCGGCCTGCGCGTGGAATCCATCGCCATGCGCGACACCGACCTGGACCTGCATTCGCTGCTGGTCGTGCCCGCCGACAGCCCCATCCAGAGCGTGCAGGACCTGCGCGGCAAGACCGTGGGCTTCGGTGCCGTGGATTCGCCCCAGGCCACGCTGATCCCGCTGGACCATCTGCGCCAGGAAGGGCTGGTGGCCGGGCGCGACTACACGGCACGCCGCTTTGACGTGCTGGGCGGCAAGCACGGCGACCACATCGGCGGCGAGCGCCTGGCCGCCGCAGCCATGGTGACCGGCGAGATACAGGCTTCATGGATGGTGGGCAAGAACTACCAGGCCTTTGCGCGCGAAGGCACGCTGCCGGCCGGCGGCACGCGCGTGCTGGCCACCTCGGGCGCCTTCGACCACTGCAACATGACGGCCGGCCCGCACATCGATGCCGAACGCGCCGCCGCCTTCCGCGACATCCTGCTGGCCATGTCCTGGGACGACGCTGCCGTGCGCCCGCTGCTGGAGCTGGAAGGCCTGAAGGTCTGGCACCCGGGCCGCGGCACGGGCTACGGCCTGCTGGAGCGTGCGGTGACGGACGAGGCCTTCTACGACGCCGAAGGCCGCATCACCGTGCAGGACTACCGTTACTGATACGCGCCATGGCCATGCCTGATTCCGACAGCGGCGCCCTGCACGCCCGCACCCTGCCCGCCTCCACCCTGCCTGTCATCGACCTGCAGGGTCTGGGCTTCGATGCCGGTGCCCATCTTCTGGTCAAGCACGCGCTGGCCGCCCTGCCCGTGGGCGGGCAGCTGCGCGTGACCGGCAGCGCGCCGGGCTGGCAGGCCCAGCTGTCGGGCTGGTGCAGCGACCAGGGCCACGGCCTGCGCTGGAAGGATGGCGCGGGTGCAGCACAGGCCATGGCCATCGTGGCGCGCGGCGGCGCGCAGTCCGGGCGCTGGCGTGGCGCGGCGCAGACGGGCCGCAGCGATGCGCGCTCGGGCGGCGATGCCGTGGCCGCGCAGGCCCAGCCGTTCTGGGGCCTGGCGGCGCGGGGCGCGCAGGTGGAAGCCGGGGCGCCGGCCTTCCATTTCCGGCTCAGCGACAAGCTGCAGGTCTGGACCGACAGCGCCGCCGACCTCTACGCCCAGGCCGTGGCCGCGCAGTGGAATGCCGACACCGATATCGACTGGTGCGATGCACCCGAGCTGCCCGCGCCCGTGGAGGACGCCATCGTGCAGCTCATGACCTACATGGTGGAGAACGAGAACGCGGCCCTGCTGGTGCCTGCGCGCTTTCTGGGCCAGTTGCACCCGCACTACCGCGAGCTGCAGGCGGCGCTGGCCATCCAGGTGGCCGACGAGGCGCGGCACATCGATGTCTTCACGCGCCGCATCCGCCGCCACGGCCGCGAGCCCGCGCTGTCCACGGCGGGTGGACAGGCCTCGCTCAAGAGCCTGCTGGACGAGACGGATTTTTCCGTGGCGGGCTTCTTGCTGTCGGTGCTGGGCGAAGGCACCTTCGTGCACCTGCTGCAGTTCCTGCAGACCGAGGCGCCCGACCCCCTCACACGCCAGATCTGCCGCCTGGCCGCACGCGACGAGGCGCGCCATGTGGCCCTGGGCATGTCCCACCTGCTGTACCGCCTGCAGCACGAGCCCGGCTTCCAGCATCAGCTGGCCCAGGCCGTGGAGCAGCGCTTCGACAACCTGGCCGGCACCTCGGGCCTGAACGAGGAAGTCTTCGACGCCCTGATCCTCATCGCCGCCGGCGCCCTCACCCCCGAAGCCCTGGCCCGCGGCGCCGCCCGCGTGCAGCAGCTCATGCGCGACATGGCCGACGGCCGGTTTTCCAAGCTGCTGCGGCTGGGGTTCGAGCGTGGGCATGCCGAGCGGCTGGCTTCATTGCATACGAGGAATTTCATGTAGACGGGGAACAGCCCACTTGAAGGCTGCGCAAGCACCCTCAATTCCGGCGAATGAAGCTCAAGCGCGTGCTCTTCTACTGCCTGCTGCCTTTCGCAGTGGCGCTTGCGCTTGTCGGGTTTCCCATGCCGGTGGCGCCGCCCCGCGCGACCAAGGCGGGCCAGGAGCAGTCTGCGCCTGCGCAAGAGCGGCGTTGAGCTGCGGGAGCATTTCTCGCACGGCGAGGCCCGAGCGGCAGCCTCAATCCACCATCAATTTATTGTTGTTCAGCAGCTGCGTGATGATCTGCTGATCCGTGGCGGCACCGGAATACAGCGTCTGCAGATTCACGCCTTCCAGGATGATCTGCTGGGTCTCGGCCGATGCCGAGTAGCCTGCACCCACCGCATGGGAGTCTGCACCGAAGCCGCCCGTGTGGCTGACATGGACCCAGGTATCGCCTCCCGTGATCTCGAAGTGCAGGTAGTTGGCCAGGTTGCCTGCGGCATTACTGGGGGGGCCTGCGGATTCACCCTGCAGCAGGTCGCGCAGGTCCAGTACATCACCGCCTGCGCCGTTGGTTCCCGCTGCCGCCGTGGAGAAGTTCTGGATTCGGTCCAAGGCCGGCGTTCCCGCCGCCCCCTGATCTCCCAGCAACCAGACAAAGACATCCACAAAGTTCTCGCCCGCATCGCCGCCTATCAACAGGTCGTCGCCGGAGCCTCCGATCAGCCGGTCCGTGCCCGATCCCGCGTTGAGGGTGTCGTTGCCGCTGCCGCCGATCAGCACATCGGAGCCCGAGCCCGCCGACAGGTTGTCGTCGCCAGCGCCCCCGAAAACGATGTTGTTTCCGCTGCCGGCGTTGATGGTGTTGGCGCCGTTGCCACCGGTGATGTATTCGTTGGCCGAGCTGCCCGTATGGCTGCCGCTCTCGGTCGTGGTGATATCCACGGTCGTATATGAGGCCTTGAGCGTGACCACGGTGGATGTCGATGCCGTGAAGCCGCCGCTCACCTCCGTCGCCGTGACCTGGACCGTGAGATACGTGGCGTTCGTGGTGTAGCTGCCAGGCAGATTCAGGATGAGATTGGGCAGGTCGGCCTCGGTGAATTGCCAGACACCACCACCCAGGTTCGTACCCGCATTGAAGGACAGATTGGTGGGCAGTCCACTGATCCTGATCGACAGGGTTTCCGAGCCATCCGTATCCACCAGCTTCGTGGTTATCGGAAACCTGACGCTGGTCCCGCCTGTGCCGTGTGCGATGGCCAGCAGGGACTTCAGGACAACGACCGAAGGAGCGCTGGCCGCTCCAACCGACAGATTGACCGTGCCGATACTGGTGCCGCCGCGCCCATCGCTGACGTCGTAGAGAAAGCTGGCCGGTCCTTCGTAGCCTGCAGCGGGCGTGAACAGCACCCCGCCCGCCTGCAATGCAAGGCTGCCATTGACCGGCGAATGAGCCAAGGTGATGGTCAGGCTGTCGCCGTCGGCATCCGTGTCATTGGCCAGCAGCGTGGCAAAGCTGATGCTCAGCGGGATGTCCGTGGCAACCATCAATTGATCTGCCACGGCAACCGGTGCATCGTTCACGGGAGTGACCGTGATGGAAACGGTGACGATGTTTCCCATGGCCTGCCCGTCGCTGGCACGGTAGGTGAAGCTATCGGAAGTCGTCTCGCTGCCGTTGTGGATATAGGTGAAGGTGCCATTGCCGTTCAGCGTCAGGGACCCGTTCGCCGGACCCGTCACCAGCACCGCGACGAGCGGATTGCCGTCAGGGTCCGTGTCGTTGGCCAGCAGGCTGGTTGCACCGCTGGCAAGGACCGTGGCCACAGCGCCCTCGGCCACCACTATCGCATCGGAGACAGACACTGGCGGTTGATTGCCGGAGGGCGCAGCAGCAACCGTCACCGACACGCTGGCCGTGGCAGAACCGCCCCTGCCGTCGCCAATGGTGTAGGTGAAGCTGTCGCTGCCGGTGAAGTTGGCGTTCGGCGTGTAGACCGGATTGCCCGTGACGGCATCCACGACCACGGAACCGTGGGTGCCCTGGGTGATGCCGGAAACGGTCAGGCTGTCCCCATCCGCATCGCTGTCGTTCCCGCGCACGGCGATGGTGACGGACGTATCGGCATCGGTGGTGGCCGTATCGTTGCCGGCCACGGGCACCCGGTTCACGAAAACACTCAGCGTGCTGGACGCGCCGGTCTGCACGGTGTAGCCGATGGCCAGCGGATGGCCGCCGCTGTAGTTCGCATCCGCCTGGAAAGTGAAGCTGCCGTCTGCCTGCAGCGCGAAGGTCCCGCGCCCCGCCACGTTCCGGGAGCTGCCGGCCGCCACGGTCTGGCCTTCATAGGTGAAGCTGGCGACCACGAGCGCCCCATCGGCATCGGAATCGTTGGACAGCACATTGCCCGTGCGCTGCCCGGCCGTGTCCACCTGCACGCTGTCGGGCGCAAGCACGCTGGCATGGCTGCCGCGCACGGTGTCCGCCGCCTCGGCGCACAGTTGCGCCACGTCCACCCAGCAGGAGCCGCCCGCCTCCAGCGTGGCGCCGACCGCGCAGGCGCTGCCGGGACGCGCGGCCGTCGTGGGAATCGCGCTGGGCACGCCCAGCGGAAAGCAGATGTTCCACACAGGGTCCGTGATGCCGGTGATTTTCAGCCGCACCGACGTCTGGTTGCGATAGACCACGGGCAGGAATCCCTGCGGTGCGCCATCGGCACCCAGCGCTGTCGCCTGCACGGGAACGGTGAGCGTCTCGCCTGCGGCCTGGTTGAAGGCTTCCTGCAATTCCTGAATCTGGGCCTGCACCCGCTCGCCCCAGACCGCCGTGGCCGCGGTCACGACAACAGCACCGCCCATGGCCCATGCACGCAGGCCGACCAGGGAGATCCGCCCTTTTCGCACACCCCGCACAAGGCAGGCCCCCAAGGCCAACGCCAGCAGCGCAAGAGCGCCAGGGTGGTCCACAGGAATCGCCGCCGGCGCCACGGCTGCCAGCGGTGCCACCGTGATGCTCTGGGCCTGGGCGGCCGGTAAGGCAACGGCAGCAGCAAGAGCGCTGCACGCCTTTACGAAGCCGACGCCACGAGCGGGGAAATGGAAACGTTGCAGCATGGGCCTTGCCTGGAGAGTGCGAACCAAACAGGCGAGGGAACAGCCCTCGCCGCTGCCTTCAGGCACATCACAAACGACTGCGCTGCTGACAAATTCTTACTCTAGACGATCGCTTTCGCCGCGCATATCCCTGAAAACAGGTAATTGGCCAGCCGACGCCGCGCTGAAAAGGGCCATTTGAAGGCCGCATGGCCATACCAGCATCGGTAACCCCCTTACCGCAACCGCGCCAATCTCCGCCCGAAATGCTTCAACTCCAGCGCCGCAGCCTGCGCCACGCGCCCTGCATCGCTTTCACTGTCCTGCTCAGCCGCCCCGGCCACGGCCAGCACCGCCAGCCGGCTCTGGTAGCGCGATTCCTGCAGCGGCCTGAACACCAGCTTGCCCCGGTACAGCGAGGCAAAGGACGAAGGGACGATGGCCACGCCCAGGCCGCAGGCCACCAGGGCGAGCACGTTGACGAACTGGCCAGCCTCGTGGCGTATGGAAGGGGTGAAGCCCGCGTCCAGGCACAGGGCCACGGTGCGGTCGAAGTAGTCGGCGTCCTCGTAGCGCGCAAAGCCCACGAAGGGCTCATGCGCAGCCGATTGCAGCGGTAGCGCGCCTTCGCCAGCCGCCAGCGGATGGGACGGCGCCATGGCCAGGCAGTAGGGATCGTCCATGCCGGCCACTTCCTCGGCCAGTGGCTCGCCCTTGCCGGGGCGCCCGAAGCCCAGGTCCAGCTCTCCGGCGCGCAGGGCGCGCAGTTGCTGCGAGGTGATCATCTCGCGGGCTTCCACGCGCAGGTTCCAGCCGGCGTCGGCAATGCGGCGCAGCAGGCCGGGCAGCACCGAGTGCATGGCCGACGGAACCAGGCCCAGGCGAACCGCGCTACCAGTCGCCGAACATGGGCGGCTTCACGGTGCGCGGCATGTATTCGTTCGGCGAGGCGGCGGGCTCCAGCGTGGCCAGCCTGTACGGCGGCTCCGTGGACTATGCGGCCGGGCCCTGGGCACTGGGTGCATCGTGGATGCAGCGGCGCACCACGGCCGTGAATACCGACCGCTATGCGCTGCTGGGCGCGGCCTATGACTTCGGCGTGGCGCGCGCCGCGCTGCTGCTGTCCACGCGGCGCGACGACCTGCCTGCCGCCACCAGCGGCCAGGGCCGTTTCTACGAGGCCAGCGTGACCGTGCCCATGGGCATGGCGGGGCAGTGGCTGCTGTCCTATGGCGCCTACCACGGACAGGCTCGCGCCCAGAGCGATGCGCGTGCGCTGAGCGTGCGCTACGACCACTCGCTGTCCAAGCGCACCAAGCTCTATGCGGGCGTGGGCCGCATCCACAACGAGGCGGGTGCCGCCTTCACCATCAACACCGCCAGCAATGCGGGGCCGGTGGTCCAGGCAGGCAGCCGGCCCAGCTCGGTGGTGCTGGGCATGTCGCACGCCTTCTGATTGCCAGCGCCTGCCATGCCGACAGGGCGGCCCGGCTGGAGTCTGGCCGTTGTAACAACCCCATGAAATCCAGGGAATATTCGCCTATTTGAATGGATTTTTCCAATCAGAAAAAGTCTGTCCAATCAGCGAATTAGGCGATTTGCAAGAGAGAAAGTTTCGCAAAAAGACAAGTGCCTGCGTGATCCGGCAAGAAAAATAAAATCCAAATGTAAACAATTGTTTATCTGGCCTGTAAGATTCTTCCAGTCAATCAGTGTTTCCCAGGAGGGTGTTGTGAAGCACCTTGCCGATGCATTCATCGGGAAAATGCATCGCACCCGCCTGGCCATTGATTTTTTCATATAAGAATTCTTACTCATTCAATCTTTTGACGCACCACATCCACGGCCACCAAGATGAGAGCGCATCCAGATTATGGAGAATAATATCCGCCCATCACCAGCAAGCCGATACTGGATATAACAAAATCAGCCGGGCCGAGGAATTGCTACAGGCCTGCAAATGGCCAGAGCCTTCCATATATCCCCTGCTGGTGCTCAGATATGTGCAGGAAGCACAGGCCATTTTCGAGCTGCACCGCATGCCTGACCGCGTGGTCTCATGCCGCATTGCAGCCGCCTTCATCCATTGCCAGCTGGGTGAAGAGCGCAATGCGATTGCACTGGCCACTGCGGCAATGGCCAATCCCGCGCTGCTGCAGCCGGAATCCATGGCCTGCGCCACCTATGTGAGGGCGCTGGCGCACAGCCGGCTGGGCGAGCTCGATACCGCCTTGCAATTGATCGAAGGCAAGGACCATGATTTCGCATTGATGGCGCCGGGCGTCACGCCCTGGCTGTCCGCTCTGATCAATTGGGCCAGGGCGCAGATTCTGTGGAAGATCTATCTCTACAAGAACCACCAGAGTCTGTGGTGCGGTCCGCCCCCGGATTCAGGCCTGGTCCAGCTCGGCGCCGCGGCACCCGACAGCGCCGACCTGCAGGCGCTGCTGGAGCGGGTCGGCCGCCAGCTGCCAACGGGCCTGGCCTGGCCCTACAGCGATTTGCTGCAGCTCTCGGTCAAAGGGCTGGATGCGGGTCGCCGCGAAGCCGCTTGCGTGATCCGTGCCATTGAACGCATCGGCGTCCGCCACCAGATCAAGAACCCGCCGATTGCCGGCTGGGCCTGGCTGAGCAGCGCACTGGTGCACTGCAGCAAGCGCCAATATGCCCAGGCCCTGCAGGCGGTGATGCTGGCAAAGTCCACGGCCCAGACCTACCAGCTCGAAGGCCTGTGCCGCAATGCCCTGGTCTACGAGTACCACATACAGGAAACGCAGGGCGATTTTGCAGGCGCCCTGTCCACGCTGAAGGCGCTGAACATCATGCGGCTCAAGAGCATGGCCATCAGCCCCTATCTGGAGAAATCCAAATTCACGGCCATGGACGAGGCACGGCTGCACGATCTGGAACCCGCCTATGTCAAGCGCGCCCTCCAATACATACAAGAAAACCTGGACAAGAAACTACCGATCCAGACCATTGCCGACCATTGCCGCGTCAGCCGGCGCACTTTGGAGGTTTCCTTTCGCAACAGCCGGTCGTGCAGTATCGGTGAATATATAAGGCAAAGCCGTATCCATCTTGCGGCCGAATCGCTGCTGACCACCGACCAGAGCATAGGACAGATTTCCTCGCAGCTTGGTTATTCCTCGCTTTCATCATTTTCCAGAGATTTCTCCGGACATTATGGAATACCGCCGTCTGTCTGGGTGCGCCATCATCGATTGGCGTGATCCGGATTTTTATGCGATGCGGCCCGATTGCGTGGCACGCAGCCATATTGAATACTGAAAGGAATACGCATGAAATACCTGAAAAACATGAAGACGGGCTCCATGTTGGGTCTGGGATTTTCGATTCTGATTGCCATCGCGCTGTCGATTGCGCTGTATGGCCGCGCCCAGCTGGTACAGGCCTCCGATGATGTGGCCTACCTGGCCGACAAGCGGATCACCAGCCTGCTCCGGCTGGTGGAGATCAAGGGCTCGGTGGAGTTCATCTTTCGCGGCGTGCGCAGCATGGCGCTGATGGAGGACGCCGGGGAAAAGAAGCTGGCCAAGGCCGCACTGGATGCACAGCGCCAGAAGATCAGCCAGTTGATGGAGAAATTCCGCGAAGGCCTGAGCACACCGCAGGGCGTTGCGCTGTACGACAACATGAAGAACGCGCGCATTGCCTATCTGCCGCTGCTCGACCAATTCATGGAGGCGGCCGCGCGCCACGACCTGCAGGCCGTCTCGGCCATGCTTGGCGAAAGCGGGGAGTTCCGCAAACGCCAGGACGCGTTCTTCAACTCCATCAATGACATCCTGGCCCACCAGCAGGTGCGCGCCACGGAAACGGCGCAGGCCTCCGAGGACAAATCCCTGGCTGCCGGGCGGCTGATGCTGTCCCTGGCGCTGGCCGCACTGGCCATAGGCGCGCTGGTGGGCTGGGCCATCACGCGGCGCATCACGGGCCTGCTGGGCGGTGAGCCCGCCTACGCGGCGCAGATCACGCAGGAAGTCGCCAGGGGCAACCTGGCGGTGGCCGTGGCGCTGCGGCCCGGTGACACCACCAGCCTGCTGGCTGCGCTGAACTCCATGCGCGCCAGCCTGGCAGACATCGTCAGCCAGGTGCGCCACAGCAGCGAATCGATTGCCACGGGCGCCAGCCAGATCGCCTCGGGCAATGCCGACCTGAGCGCTCGCACGGAGGAGCAGGCCGCCAACCTGGAGGAGACGGCCGCCTCCATGGAGCAGATGACCGCCACCATCCAGCAAAACGTGGACACGGTGCGCAGCGCCTCGGGCCTGGCCCAGTCGGCCAGCGCCACGGCCGTGCACGGCGGCGAGGTGGTGCATGGCGTGGTCAGCACCATGGAGGACATCACGCACAGCTCGCGCAAGATCGAGGAAATCATCGGCGTGATCGACGCCATTGCGTTCCAGACCAACATCCTCGCGCTCAACGCCGCCGTGGAGGCCGCGCGTGCCGGGGAACAGGGCAAGGGCTTTGCGGTGGTTGCCTCGGAGGTGCGCTCCCTGGCCCAGCGCTGCGCCAACGCGGCCAAGGAGATCAAGGGCCTGATCAGCGAGAGCGTGGGCAAGGTCGCCGCCGGCTCCCGCCAGGTGGCCGAGGCCGGCAGCACCATGAACGACATCGTCACCCAGACGCACCGCGTGGCCGAACTGATCTCCGACATCGGTGCCGCCACGCAGGAGCAGTCCCAGGGCGTGACCCAGGTCAGCGACGCCGTGCAGCAGCTCGACCAGGTGACGCAGCAAAACGCCTCCCTGGTGGAGGAGTCCGCCGCCGCTGCCGACAGCCTGAACAAGCAGGCGGCGCAGTTGGTGCAGCTGGTCAGCGTGTTCCGCCTGGATGAAAGGGAGGCCCGGGCACAGGCCGTGTCCGCGCCGGTGGCAGCGGTCGGGCTGGCGCGCGCACAGACCGCCAGGCCGTCTCCTGCGCTGGCCCCTGCCGTGCCCCGCCCCGCCAAGCCCTTGCGCGCGGCAGCGGCTGCGGCCTCCAGCGCGCCTGTGGCGCTGCCCGCCAGGACCACGGCACCCCGCCGCGCCACGGCGGCCGAGATGGCCGATGAGTGGGAGCAGTTCTAGAACAGGCTCAGCGCATCACCAGGCCGCCATCGACAAAGAGCAGCTGCCCCGTCATGAAGCCGCTCAGTTCCGAGGCCAGGAACAGCACCGGCCCCGCCACGTCTTCGGGGCTTGCCAGGCGGCGCAGCGGCGTGGCGGCCATCAGCGATTCTCGGAAGGACTCGCGCGTGTCCTGGGTGCCCTGCGTGGGATAGACCAGGCCCGGCGCCACGCAGTTGACGCGTATGCCCACGGGCCCCAGCTCGCTGGCCAGGTTGCGGCTGAAGGCCACCAGCGAGGCCTTGGCCGTGGTGTAGTCGTGGTAGGGCACGACGGGGTGCTCCACCAGGTTGCTGGCGATGTTGACGATGCTGCCCCGCGCACGCTGGCGCATCTGCGGCAGCACGGCGCGACAGACATTGAAGGCCGCGCCCACGGCACCGTCGTACTGGGCCTGGTAGTCGCTCCATTGCAGGTCGTCGAAGCGGCGGCGGCGCTCGGGGTCGAAGGCGTAGGGTTTGAAGGCGTTGTTGACCACGATGTCGATGGCGCCCGCCTCGCGCGCAATGGCCTCGGTCATGGCCTGGACGGCGGGCTGCGAGCCCACATCGGCCTTGATGGCCCAGGCATCGCCTCCGGCCTGCTTGCCCGCAGCCTGGCAGGCCGCCACGGTCTGCGCGGCGGCAGCATCGTTGGACAGGTGGTTGACCGCCACGAGGGCGCCCTCGCGCGCAAAGGCGGTGGCAATGGCCGCGCCTATGCCGCGGCCGGCGCCGGTGACCAGCACCACCTTGCCTTGCAGTCCCAGGGAAGACGGCTGTGCCATCTCAGGCCCCGGGCAGCAGGCTGGTGTCCACCACGTCGGACACCTTGATCTGCCTTTGCACCATGCCCAGCGCGCGGTAGGCGTCGGCGCCCTTTTGCAGGGCGGCCAGGTCGAAGCTGCCCAGCGGCTTGCCGGCCTGCAGCGGCTGCGAAGACGCGTTGCGCAGGCGGATCACGTCCAGGTTGATGTCGCGCTGCGTGCCGTCGATGGCGTGCTTGCCGGCCAGCGTGGCGGCTTCCTCGGGGTTGGCCATCATCCAGGCGGCGCTGTCGCGGTAGCCCTTGAGGAAGGCGCGCAGCAGATCCTTCTTGTCGCGCAGCGTGTCCTCGCGCACCACGAACATGTCGCTGGAGATGTTGAGGTGGTCGCGCACCTGCATCACATCGACCTCGCCAATGCCTTTGCGCAGGCCCACGGCCAGGCCGGTGTCGGTGGCGGCCGTGGCATCGACCTGGCCCTGCATCAGCGGCGCGAAGTTGAGCAGGCCGGTGACGACGATGGTCACGTCCGATTCCTTGAGGCCGGCCTGGTGCAGCATCACCAGCAGGTTCTGGCGCGTGCCGCTGGACAGGCTGTAGACGCCGATCTTCTTGCCCTTGAGATCCGCCGGCTTGCGGATGCCCGCCGACTTGAGCGAGACCACGTTGAACACGTTCTGCGGGTAGATGTCGTAGATGGCGACCAGCTTCTCGCCCTTGTCCAGGGCCATGAAGAAGGAGCCGGGGTCGGTGAAGGCCACATCGGCCTGGCCGCTGAGCATGTTGCGTATGGCGTCGCCGCCACCCGCGCCGGGCAGGTAGGCCAGCTCCACGCCCTGGGCCTTGAAGAATCCCTTGTCGGGCTCGGCCAGGATGTTGGTGATCTCGCTGATGGGCTTGCTCCAGCCGGCCAGGCGGATCTTGCCTTGCACAGGAGCGGCCAGGCAATTGCCGGCCAGCGCCAGGCCGGCAAAACCGGCAGAGGCGCCCAGCAGGCTGCGGCGGGTGAGGAAGGGGGACTGCGGTGTGTGCATGGCGCTTGGAGAAAAGGTTTCGGAAGTGTTCAGGATGGTCAGGCGGCGCGCGAGCGCAGCAGCCGGCGCTCCAGCACCAGGCAGGCCTGGTACAGCAGCAGGCCCATGGCGGCGATCAGCACCAGGGCCGCAAACATGAGGGTGGTGTCCATCATTCCCTGGGCGGCAATGACCACGGCGCCCAGGCCGCGGCTGGCGCCCATGAATTCGGCCACCACGGCGCCGACCAGTGCCAGCACCACGGCCACGCGCAGGCCCGCAAGAATGGCGGGCAGGCCCGTGGGCAGCTTCAGGCGCAGCAGCGTCTGCAGCCGCGTGGCGCCCAGCATGCGAAACAGCTGCAGCCGCTGGGCATCGACCTGGCGCAGGCCGGTCAAGGTGTTTTCCATCAGCGGGAAAAAGCAGATCAGCGCCGTGATCAGCACCGTGGGCAGCATGCCGAAGCCGAACCACAGCACGAACAGCGGCGCCAGCGCCAGCTTGGGCACGACCTGGCTGACCACCACATAGGGCTTGAGCACAAGCTCGAGCAGCTCGGATTCAGCCAGGGCCATGCCCGCCAGCAGGCCGATCGCGCTGCCGGCCGCCAGCCCCAGCAGCAGGGCCTGGAGCGTCGCCCAGATGTGCGGCCAGAAATAGCCGGTGGCCAGCCCCGTCCACAGCGATGCCGCAATGGCCGAGGGCGCCGGCAGCACCAGGGCGGATAGGCCCCATTGCCGCACCAGCAGCTCCCACAGGCCCAGCAGGACCAGCGCCAGCGCGGCGGCCAGCAGGCGGGCATGGAACAAGGACACCGTCATGCCGCCGTCCTGTCCATGGCTGCGCGCACGCGGGCGCAGTGCTCGTTGAACGCCGGCCCGTGGCGCATGGCCTGGGTGCGCGGCGCGGGCAGATCGACCGCCATGTCGGCCACGATGCGCCCGCCGTGCATGAGGGCGATGCGGTCGCCCAGGTAGACGGCCTCGTTGATGTCGTGGGTGACGAAGAGCACCGTGGTGCCGCGTTCGCGGCAGGTGCGCAGCAGGTCGTCCTGCAGCTCGGCGCGCGTGATGGCGTCCAGCGCGGCAAAGGGCTCGTCCAGCAGCAGCAGCGGCGGGTCCAGCACCAGCGCCCGTGCCAGCGCCACGCGGCTTTGCTGCCCGCCCGAGAGATGGCGCGGATGGCGCTGCGCGTGGCTGGCCAGGCCCAGCTGCTCCAGCAGCGCCAGGGCGCGTTGCTCGTCCTGCGGCGCGGGGCGCCTTTGCAGCGACACGGGCAGCAGCACATTGCCCAGCGCCGTATGCCACTCCAGCAGCGTGGGCGCCTGGAACATGAAGCCCAGTTGCGGACCGGGCTCGGCCAGCTCGGCGCCGCGCAGCAGAATGCGGCCCGACTGCGGCCTGAGCAGCCCCGCCGCCAGCTTGAGCAAGGTGGTCTTGCCGCAGCCGCTGCGGCCCAGCAGGCAGTGGATCTCACCGGCCTGCACGCGCCAGTCCACGCCGTCCACCACGGGCGGGCGGCCCGGGTAGGTGAACACCACCTGTTCGATATCGAGAAACGCCATGCCGTCAGCCTCGTCTGTCATGCCCGTCGTGCCGGTGTGCATGGATGTCAATCCGCATACGGGGCGAACGGCTGCGCCGCCGCCTCGGCAGATTGCTCTATCTCGGTCATGCGCACCAGGTCCAGCAGGTTGAAGCGGCCGTCATGGTGCCAGCCGGCCTCGGGCATGCTCATGGAGCCGATGGCGCTGATGCGCGTGACGCCGGCCGCGCCCAGCAGGCCGGCCAGGCGGTACAGCTGCTCGGGCGAGGCGGCAATGCCGGCCGTCTGCAGGTATTCGCGCTGCGCGGCCACCACGGGCACGGCGTCATCCAGGCGGTCCACACCCACCACGGCAATCGTGCGGTACAGGGCCGTGGGCGCCAGCGGATGCAGGCTGTCGCTGTACGCCACGCTCCAGGGCGCGTCAACGGGGCCCAGCAGTTGCTGCGCGTCGCCCGACCATTCCACGGACTGCTGCCAGCGGGCCACGGCGGCGCCCTCCTCCAGCTCCAACGGCCGGCGCGCAAAGCGCCGCTGCAGGTTGGCCAGCTCGGCCGCCAGATAGTCGGCAAAGGCACGCGCAGAGACGGGGGCGCCGCGCTCCACGTAGAAGACATGGGGCGAGTAGCAGCCCTGCTGGTCGTAGCGCATCACGTCCCAGGCCGCCAGCCGCGCCACGGCGGGCGCCTTGAGCGTGTCCAGCGCCTGGGCGCCCACCATGCCGAAGCCCAGCTTGTGGCCGTGCGGCAGAAAGCGCGTGGTCACGGGCAGGCGCTGGCGCAGCGCCTGCAGCGTCTGGTTGCCGCCGTAGGCGAGCACGGTGTCGGCCTCGGCGTGGAGCGCGGCGGCGGCATCTCCATTCGCGCCATCCGCCCCATCCACGCCCCCCGCACCGCTCCACCACACCACGGCCAGGCAATCGGCCAGCGGCGGATGCACCTCGGCCAGCAGCCGTGCGAACCAGCCCGCGAACAGCGGCTCGGCGCTGGCCAGCTTGCCAATGGCGGGCGCCTTGACCAGCAGGCCGCAGACCAGGCTCCACAGGGGCAGCGCAGGCACATTGCCGGCCCAGCTGTGCATCAGCAGGTCAGGCCCGAAGGCACGCACCGCGCCGCCCTTGGGCGCGGGCTGGAAGCCGTCCAGCACGGCCGGGTTGGCAAAGTCCTCGGCCACGAAGCGCCGCAGCTGCGCGGCGCGAAAGGTCTTGAAGAAGCCCGTCAGCCCCAGGCGCACCATGTCGGCGTCATAGCCGCTGACCACGGGCAGCCAGGTCTCGGCCTGGCGCCGATAGGGATCGCTGCGGTCCAGCAGGCGGGCGATGGCGCGGTCGATGGCGTCGATGATCTCGGCCACGGGCATGGCCCTCAGGTGGCGGTCGGCGGCACGGCGCACATGGGCTGCCAGCGCATGCATCTGCGGGCCGGTCAGCAGGGGCACGGAGACTTCCAGCCGCACGCCGCCGCGTTCGAAGGGCAGCACATGCCACTGCACCTCGTCCTCGCGTAAACCAGGCAGTTCGGGCAGGTAGCCGGCCGTGATCCGCTCGATGTTCATGCAGCAGCGGCCTTCACGAATTCATCGACCGCCAGCGAGCAGCCCTTGGCCGCTGCGCCCTCGGCACGCCCCAGCAACAGGAAACCGCTGTTCTCGCCATGGCCGGCCCACAGGCCCACGTCCTCGGTGAGTATGGTGGTGACCGCGTTGTAGTTGGCCAGGTCGCAGTGCACGAGAATGCCGCGCTCGCCGGGAGCCACGCTGCGGCCGGTGACGGGCTCGACCAGGCGCGAGCGTATCCAGTGCGGCCCCGACTTGACCGAGGGCAGCGCGGCATTGCCGTCGTCATAGAACTGCGTGCTCAACTCGGTCATGCCGTACATGTTGATGCAGTGGCTGCGCGGCACGCCCAGCAACCGGGGCAGGTCGGCGTAGAAATCCTCCAGCGGCAGCTCGCGCGACTGGCCCTTGTAGCCGCCCGTGTCCAGAATGCGGCTGCCCGGCGGCAGACGGAAGCTGCGGCCCTGCTCGCGCAGTGCGTCCATCACATGCACCAGGCTGAAGCTGGCGCCCAGCAGCGCATAGGGGCGGCCGCTGCGCTCGGACTCCTCCAGCACGGCGCACAGGCCGGGCATGTCCAGGCCGTCGGGGGTGAGGAAGTAGCGGCTGTCGGGAGTGCCGAATTCCGTCTTGGCCAGCGCCAGGTAGTGGGCCAGCGAAGAGTTGGGCATGGCCTGCTCGTCGGGAAAGAGGATGCTCATGGGCAGGCGCTCGTGCCCGGCCATGAAGCGCTGCGCGAAGTTGCGCGTCATCGACGCGTCGTAGACATCAAGCGCGGGATGGAAGTGGCGCCCGCGCGAAGACAGTCCCTTGGCCTGGCCCGTGGTGCCGCTGGTCATGAACACGCGCTCCGAGGGCGAGGCCGGCTCGCTGCGCAGCTCCATGGCCTTGAACGCGTCAATGGGCACGGCGGGAATGTCGCTCCAGGTCTTCACATTGCGCAGCGTGGCGCCGCGCCGCTGGCAGAAGCTGCGAAACGGCGCATTCGATTCGTATTGGTAGGCGAACAGCCGCAGCGCCAGTGCGTCGAACTGCTCGTCGGTGCAGCCGTCCATGGCGATGAATGCAAGCAGGTCTGCGACCAGAGAAGCCGCCTGGGGCCGGGCCTTGTCCATGGAATTCCTTCGAGAGCTGGGACGTGATGCTCCGAAGGCTCCCCCGCCTGTGACGCATGGGCGGCCACGCAGGGGTGCAAGCTCTTCTTCCGCCGGAATGACCCGGTTCAAGTTCTCGGGTGTGGATCTCAGCACTGGCGTGCACCCCGGAGCGGAGGGCTATCTTACAGCAGGGTCGCCAACCCCGTCAGGCCAGCAGGCGAACCCCAAAACCCAGCAAGGTCGCGACATACAGCAGCACCAAGGCCTTGCCCAGCACACCACTGTTGGACCAGAAGTGGCGTGCCACGGCGAAGTCCCAGGCGCCATCGCGCACCTGCAGCTGCGGCAACCGCGCCAGTATCTCGCGCCTGAACGCGGCCTCCTCGAACAGGGGACTGCCATTGAGTCGCAGGGGAATGGCGCGAAGGCCCATCCACAGATGCTGGCGCGTGCAGGTGACGCGACTGGCATCGAATTTGCGGGTCCTGCGTGCCATGCGTACTGCGATCCGATGCCCGTCCGTGGCTATGCGCATGGTCTCCAGCTGCTTGAGCTTGCGCCAGAGCCATGCATACAGACACAGCGGCAACACGGCCAAAAGCACCAGCAGGACACCGAGCATGCCCGTTGGATCGCACGATTTGTCCGGACCGCAGTCGCGCTGGTGCAAAAGCGGCAAGAACCAATAGACCATCCCGCCAGCGACCAGGCAATGCAGAACGCCAACCATGGCAAGCGCACGCCTGCGCTTCACGGTGCTGCCCGCAAGCGCCGTGACCGAAGTGACCAGCGGTTTTCCTTCCGAGGCTTGAGAAGCCTGCGCGGCGTGCTGGGACAGTGAGGGAGCCACTGCCGCGCTGGAGGCTTCGGTGTCGCCCACTTCCTGCCAGCGTTTGCCGCCCAATTGGCGCAATTCCCCCGCCTTCCAGGCAAGCCACAGTCCCAGAGCCATCAATACCCCGATGCTGCCCAGCAGGAACAAAGGCAACCGCCTGCCCCATTCATAGGACGAGCGGGCAGACGCCAGCTCGCCGCGGAATGGAGCATCCCCGAAAGGCTCCAGCACGCGGCCGTCCAGATCCACGCGATGGACGGTGAATTGGGTCATGTCCGGCAGCAACAACTCCTGACCCACCATGGCGATGGCGTTCGGGTCCTGGTCGGGCGAAAGCGGCAGCACCCGTTCAGGCCTCAACTGGGAATCCATCAACAGCAGATCTGCTCCCCGCATGCCCGAGTCTGCGACCAGCACCCATAGACGCTGCTGGCCATCCAGCTGCATGGCGAACGGGAAGCGGCGCCCGGAACGCAGGCCCGCATATTCCACGGGAAATACGGCAGGCGCGGCCTGGGTGCTCTGTGCCGTATCGATTTGCGCAATCTGATGGCGGTTGGTATTGGCCACCCACATGCGCTCGCCTACCTGCAGCGTCTGATTCGGAAAGCGCAGGCCTTCGCTGTAGGTCTTGAGCAGCACATAGGCTTGCGCTGCACTGGAAGCGGCGTCGCGCTGGTAGACGAGAACGCGGTGATTGGATGCGTCGGAGACCACAATCTGCGCTTCATCGGCCGTTACCCGCATCCAGCGATAGCCACCGCGTGTGGACAAATCGGGCAGATCCAGCGCCACGCAGCGCTGCATTGCCAGATCGCAGCGATGCACACGTCCCTGGTCATGCGCCCAAAGCGTCTTCTCGCCAATGAACTGAAGGCTGCTGACCGATGGGGTCAAACCCAATTGCGCCAACTCCAGACGCTGCAGGCGTGTGCCCTGCCGATCAAACTGATGCAAAGCGCCATGGCTTTGAATCCACACTGTATTGCCTTGGATTGAGGGAAGCCTGGGGCCCAATGGGTCGGGCAACAGCCAACCCCGAAAGACAAAGGCCAGGATCAACAGGCATTGCAGCCCGATCACAGCCCTGAGCCATTTCTTGTAGACCGCCTCAGCCATTGAATCTCCCCCATTTTTGAATGGGGGCAAGTGTAGACAAACAAGGCATTGCGGCCATCAAAACGATGGCTTCATTCGAGCGCAATTTCCAGACTGTGGATCAATCCAGTGCCGTCAGCCGCCGCATCACCCACTCCACGGGCCCCTGCGCCACCTTCCTGCTCCAGGCCCAGGCGGCCAGGCTGGCGATGATCACGTACAGCGCGGCGGCCACGGCCACTTCGCGCAGGCTGCGTGAACCGTCCAGCGCGCCCATGGCCTCCAGCAGGCCCATGCCGATGAGGATGTGTGCCAGGTACAGGGTCAGCGTCATGCGCCCGGCCGGCAGCAGGCCGCGCCACGGTCCAGCGGGCCAGCGGTCGGCCAGCCGCAGGCAGGCGCCTATGGCAATACTGGCGCAGCCCAGGCCCATCAGCAGGTAGGCAGGGCCGGGCGGCATGGGGCCGGTGGCCAGCCAGGGAGCCCATTCACTCTGTGCAGCAAGTGCCGAGACGGCGCAGGCCAATCCCACCATCAAGCCGCCCGCAGCCACCAGGCCCCATTGCACGCGCGGCTCGGCCAGCGGCAGGCGCGCCAGCAGCATGCCGCAGAGGAAGAACGCAAACCAGGGCAGCACCGGATGGAAGCCGTTGAACAGCAGGTTGCGCGCAAAGCCGGCCGGCTCCCACAGGCCCTGGTAGGACAGGCTCGCCCAGTCCCAGCCCTGGCTGTAGTCCAGCTGCAGCAAGGCCCAGGCGGACAGCGCGGCCACTGCCGCCATGCCGGCCAGCAGCGCCCGTGCGCCGGCCTGCAGCCAGGCGATGGCCAGCACGAAATACACCGCGTAGTAGTGAATGATGTCGGCCGGAAAGATCAGCAGGTTCATGCCACCGGCCACCAGCAGGAACAGCGCGCGGCGCAGCGTCCAGAGGCGCGCCGTGGCCGGCTCCAGCGAGCGCGTGGCCAGCACCAGGCCCAGTCCCGCCAGCACCACGAAGGTGGCCGAGGCCTTGCCCTCCAGAAAATGGAAGAACGACAGCAGCCAGCCCGGCTCCTGCAGCGCGGGATGCATGGCCTGCTTGAAGTTGACGAACACCATGCCTGCCAGCGCCAGGTAGCGCGCCAGGTCCAGCCCCGCCAGGCGGGCACCCCTGCCGGTGGCGTGCCTCATGTCGCGTCCCCCCGTGCCTCGCCTCCAAGAAGGCAGGCCAGCAAGGCGGGATGCAGCACATCGACCCCTTCATCCGCCCCCGCGTCTTCTTGCGGCGTCACCGCCAGCGCAAAGCGCAGCGCATCGCTTTCCACGGCATCCAGCAGCAGTTGCGCGGCCAGGCGCACGGGCACGGCGGGCCGCAAGAGGCCCTGCTGCGCCCCGCGCTCCATGAAGCCTGCCAGGCCGTCGAGCATGCGCCTGCGGTTGGCCTCAAAGGCCGGCGCCAGCCCGGGCGAACGCGCGATCTCGGACAGGCATTCGGCGCTGAGCACGGCCCATTCCCGCTGGCGGCACAGCGCCTGGTAGGCGGCCAGGAATTGCGCCACCACAGGCAGCGAAGGGGCTGCGGCCCGCTCCAGCGCCTGCAGCAAGGGCAGCAGCTCGGTCTGCTCCTGCGTGGCGACCTCGGCAATCAAGGCCTGCTTGCTGTCGAAGTGGTTGTACAGATTGCCCAGGCTCACCGAGGCAGCCTGCGCAATGTCGCGCATGCTGGTGCAGTGAAAGCCGCGCTCCACGAAGCACTGCAGGGCGGCCTCCACGATGACGGCCCGGCGCTCGCTGATGTCTTCTTTCTTTTTCATGCCCCGAATGATGAACGAACGTTCATTCATAGTCAACACCGGGGCATGAAATCACAGCGGCGGCAGGGGGCCCATGCCCGAAGGAACGGCCTCCTCGTTGGGCCTGCAGGGCTGGCGCAGCATGCGCCGGCAGTCCGGCAGCTGCCGCTCATGGGCATAGGCGATGTGGCCCAGCACGATCTTCGACGGCCGGCTGCGGTCCAGCCAGACGGTATTGGTCGAAGGCGTGGACAGATGGTCGAAGGCCCAGTACCCGGTCTGCGAGGGCGTGTCCAGGGTCACGCGCAGGCTGGAGCCCGCGCGGAACACATGGGCGAATTTCTGGATTTCCACGCGCATCAGCGTGGGCTCGCCGGGGCGCAGCGGGCGCACGGCGGCCTCGGTGAAATCGCCCCAGGGCCGCAAGGCGGTGGAGCGCTGGCCGTCCAGCGCGCGCATGGAGGCACGCAGCCAGCCACGCTGCACGAACATCTCCTGGCCGTCGGGACGCACCTCCGAGACGGTGACCTGCACATCGGTGTCGCCGGCCGTGGCGCTGAGCCACAGGTCCAGCGAGGCCTCGCCATAAAAGCTCAGCGCGCGCGGCAGCGGGGCCGTGGTGAAGCGCAGCAGGCCCTGCCCGGCGGGGCTGGCCGTCCATTGACCCGCGCCGGACTCGGTGTCCGCGTCGGGATGGTTGGCCTCGGCGCCCGGCAGCGGGTAGCGGTAGCTGGCCGACTGGCGCTCGGCCTGCGGCGGCGCATCGCCCAGCCCGCCGCCCGGCTGCAGCCACAGCGTCATGGGCGTGACGCGCACGGGCAGCCGGTCAAAGCTGGCCACGGCCGAGGGGCGCAGCTGCCCATAGTCGCCCCCACCGTTCATCCACTGCATTTCCTGCGCCAGCAGCACGCGCGGCGTGTGCTCGAAGCCATTGCTCTCGCCCTTGAGAAAGCGCGCGTAAAAGCGCTTCATGGTCTCGCGCAGAAAGGGGGCGTTGTCGGTGTGGTGGTCGCCGTTGGAGCTGATCAGCCACATCTTGTCCGGGGCGATGCTGTCCTCGTAGTAGCCCATGCGGGTGCCCACCTGCTCGTCCTGCCAGGACTGGGTGCCCAGCGTGGGGATGTCGATGCGGTGCGTGGAGTTCATGGCGCTCTTGAGCGCGTAGCGGGCGCCGAAGAAGCGGTCCTCGTCCAGCCAGCGCGCCATGTCCAGGTCGGGACGCTGGATCTTGCGGATGTTGTCCTCCACCACCTGTGCGCATCCGGTATCGCCGTCCAGCGCCCTGGCATCGTCGGCGGCCTTGCGCCATATCGCGGGGAACTGCCGCCACCAGTTGGCGGGAAAGCCGATGTTCTGGATGCCGCCCGGATAGGCCACGTCGCGGTAGGGATCGGCCACGTTCTTGCCCGGCGCGATCGCCTTGAGGCTGGGCGGACGCTGGGCCGCCACCCACAGCTGGTCGTAGCCCGAATACGAATAGCCCACCATGCCCACCTTGCCCGTGGACCACGCCTGGCGCGCCGCCCACTCCACCGCATGCGCCCCGGCCGCGCCCACGGAGGCGTCGGCCCACTGGTTCTCGCCGGTGGAGCAGCCCGTGCCGGGCACGTTCAGGCCCATCACGGCATAGCCTTCCTTGGTCCATTCCTGGGTGGTCTGTTCCGTGACCGAGCCCGATCCGTAGCCGTCGTACTCCATCAGCACGGGAAACGGCCCCGGCCCCTTGGGAAAGACCACCGAATAGCGCATCTTGTTGCCGTCAGGCAGCTGGATGTAGCCCCAGATGCGCGGCCCGGGGTTGGTGCTGCCCGAAGAGCCCCCGCCGCAGGCCGCGAGGCCCAGGGCAAGGGTGGCGATGCCGGCCGCGCCGAGCCACGCGCGGGAATGGCGAAAAGTCATCATGGATGGTCCTCCTGGTTGCTGATGCAGACATGCCCGCAAGGGGGCAGGCCGCAATGTAGGACCGTCCGGGCGCATGGCGCACGCGTAAGCTGAAGGGGGGCTAAAGGGGGGATGAAGGGGCGCTGAAGCGCGCCTGAAGACAGGCTGAAGGCAAACGCGGCCAGTCGCCACGGCCTTCGGCCCCGGGCCACGGCGGCATGGACTGGCACGAGATGGTGATGGCGCTTGGAGCGACGGAACTATCCATCGCCCCCGCAGTCGAACGGCCTTCGCTGGAGACCTCAACGCATAACAGCCCGGCCCACACTCCATCGTTGCCGATGGAGCCACTGCCTGAACAGGCAAAGGTGAAACTGTCATGCAATGTCCCGCCTGCCGAGATGCCACGCTCATCATCTCCGAGCGCCAGAACATAGAGATCGACTACTGCCCCCAATGCCGCGGAGTCTGGCTGGACCGCGGAGAGCTGGACAAGCTCATCGAGCGCTCCGCCGCCCAGGCACCCTCCGTGCCCGCCTCGCCAGCAGCCTATGAACGCCCGCAGGAACGGCGCGCGGGCTCTGACGGATCCCATGACCGGCGCGAGCACTCCAGCCACGATGGCTACCGCCGCAAGAAGCGCGAAGGCTTTCTCTCCGATCTTTTCGACTTCTAGCACCAGGGCAAGTCCGCTGCGCCGGCATCGGGACATGGCAGCCGCGCCCCACTATGATTCGGCTTTCAGTTCCTTGTCCCCATGCCCCGCGCCCGCACACCCAAGCCCGCTCCTGCCGCAGAGAACACGGCCCCGTCCAGCACTGCAGCGCCGGGGCCGTCCATCGACGCCTCCTTCCTGCACACCCTCGTGGGCTACAACGCCCGGCGTGCCTCGCTGTCCATCATCGAAGTGTTCGTGGAGCGCATGGCCACCCACGATCTCAAGATGGTGGAGTTCTCCGTGCTGTCCCTGGTGTCCCACAACCCCGGCATCACCTCGCGCCAGCTGTGCGCGGCGCTGGATGTGATGCCGCCCAACCTGGTGGGCCTGATCGCAGCGCTGGAGCGCCGCAAGCTGATCGAGCGGCGCACCCACCCCACCGACCGCCGCGCCGTGGGCGTGCACCTGACGCCGGCCGGCGCCGAGCTCACGGCCCGGGCGGAAAGAACGGCGGCGGAATTGGAAATGGATGCCACCTACCGCCTGACCGACGCCGAGCGCAGGACGCTGATCCAGCTGCTGCAGAAGATCTACAACTGAGCGCGCTCAGTCCGCCTTCTCCGCTGCCGGCTGCTCCAGCCCCAGCAGCCGCACCGCGTTGCCCTTGAGGATGCCGGGCATCACCTCGGGCTTGAAGCCGGCTTCCTGGAAATCCTTCATCCAGCGCTCGGGCGTGATCAGCGGATAGTCGCTGCCGAAGAGCACGCGGTCCTTGAGCAGGGTGTTGGCGTACTGCACCAGCTGCCGGGGAAAGTACTTGGGGCTCCAGCCCGACAGATCGATCCAGACATTGGGCTTGTGCAGGGCCACGGACAGGGCCTCGTCCTGCCAGGGAAAGCTGGGGTGGGCCATCACGATCTGCATGTCGGGGAAGTCGATGGCCACATCGTCCAGGTGCATGGGATTGCTGTAGGCCAGGCGCAGGCCGCCGCCGCAGCGCATGCCGCTGCCAATGCCGCTGTGGCCCGTGTGGAAGATGGCCGGCAGTTGGTACTCGGCCACCACCTCGTAGATCGGCCAGGCCATGCGGTCGTAGGGATGGAAGCCCTGCACCGTGGGGTGGAACTTGAAGCCCCTGACGCCCTCTTCCTCGATCAGCCGCCGCGCCTCGCGCGCACCCATGCGGCCCTTGTGCGGATCGATGCTGGCGAAGGCCACCATCATGTCGCTGTTGGCCCGCGCAGCCTCGGCGATCTCCTCGTTGGGAATGCGGCGCCGGCCCAGCTGCGACTCGCTGTCCACCGTGAACATCACCAGGCCCAGGTTGCGCTCACGGTAGTAAGCCACAGTCTCGGCGATGGTCGGACGCCGGCCGTTGCCGAAGTACTTGTCGGCGGCGCGGTCGTACTCCTCGCCGTAGTTGTCGAACGGGTTCCAGCAGCTCACCTCGGCATGCGTGTGGATGTCGATGGCAATGAGTTTTTCGTGGTCCATGTCTGTCTCCTGTGCGGCCTGCTGCCTGCCCCGGCATCAAGGGGAAGTCCCAATAAGAAATTCGCAAAGGCCGCTTGAATTGGTTATTAAATATAACCAAAATCGCGGCCATCAGAAAGCGATGCGGATGCGGGCAACGGCTGCCACGCAACGGTTTCGCGCTGAGGCTTCACACCACCTTCCGAGGAGACAGACATGGACAGAAAGATCCACAAGACCCGTTCCCGCGCCTTGCCGGCCACGCTGGCCGCCGCCCTTCCCGCCCTGCTGCTGGCCGCCTGCGGCGGCTCGAACGACGGCATTGCCCAACTGGCCGAGGCCCGCCCGGCAAGCCTGCTGTCGTGCAACGACCTGGCGGCCAAGATCTCGTTTCCCAACACCCGCATCACCGCCGCCGAGACCGTGGCCGCCGGCACGCTGACGGTGGCAGGCAAGCCCATTGCCGAGCACTGCCGCGTGACCGGCCGCATGCACGAGCGCGTCAGCACCGTCGACGGCCAGAGCTACGCCGTGGGCTTCGAGATGCGCCTGCCGCGCGACTGGAACGGGCGCTTTTTCTACCAGGCCAACGGCGGCCTGGACGGCAGCGTGAGCACGGCCGTGGGCGCACTGGGCGGCGGGCCGCTGGGCAATGCGCTGCAGATGGGCTTTGCCGTGCTCAGCTCCGATGCGGGGCATGCAGGCAGCCTGGGCCCCTTCTTCGGCCTGGACCCGCAGGCGCGGCTGGACTACGGCTACCAGGCCGTGGGCAAGCTCACGCCCATGGCGCGCAGCGCGCTGCAGACGGCCTATGGCAAGGGCCCGGACCGCTCCTACCTGGGCGGCTGCTCCAACGGCGGGCGCCACGCCATGGTGGCGGCCTCGCGCTATGCAGACCAGTACGACGGCATCATTGCCGGCAACCCCGGCACGCGCCTGCCGCTGGCGGCCATTGCCAACATTGCCGGTGCCCAGGGCTATGCGAAGCTGGCCACCACGACACAGGATCTGGGCACAGGCTTCACCCAGGCCGAGCGCCGCCTGGTCAGCCAGGCCGTGCTGGCCCGATGCGATGCGCTGGACGGCGCCACCGACGGCATGGTGCAGGCCGGCGCAGCCTGCCAGGCGAGCTTCGACCTGGCGCGCGACGTGCCCACCTGCGGCGGCGCGCGCGACGGCAGCTGCCTCAGCGCCGAGCAAAAGAGCACCATTGCCGGCCTGTTCAAGGGCGCCACCACCAGCGGCGGCAGCCGCATCTACAGCAGCTTCCCGTATGACGCGGGGCTGGATACGGCCGGCTGGGCCGGCTGGAAATTCTCCAACTCGCTGAACCTGGACACCGGCGCCGTGGGCCTGGTCTGGCAGGCGCCACCCGAGAGCCCGGCCAGCTTCAACGGCCCGCAGTTCGCGCTGACAGGCAGCGTGGACAGCATGCTGGCCAAGGTCCAGGCCACGACGGCGCTGTACACCGAAAGCGCGCTGTCCTTCATGCTCCCGCCCGACTACGGCAAGCTGCCCGTGCTGCGCAACCGGGGCGCCAAGCTCATGGTCTACCACGGCACGGCCGATCCCATCTTCTCCAGCGACGACACCGTGCAGTGGTACGACACGCTGCGCCGCAACCATGGCGATGCAGCCGACTTCGCCCGCCTGTACCTGGTGCCCGGCATGAACCACTGCAGCGGCGGCCCGGCCACCGAGCAGTTCGACATGCTCAGCTCCCTCGTGGCCTGGGTGGAGAAAGGCCAGGCGCCAGACCGCGTGATCGCCAGTGCGCGCGGCGCAGGCAATGCGGGCGGCGCCAACGCCGACCTGCCCGCCACCTGGTCGCCCACGCGCACCCGGCCGCTGTGCCCCCATCCGCTGGCCGCCCACTACAACGGCAGCGGCGACATGGAAAGCGCTGCCAGCTTCAGCTGCCGCTGACCGTGCCGTGACGGCGGGCGGCGCCTGAACGGTCTCCTGAACGGCCCGCCCCTCCGCCCTCATCCACCCCTTGTCCGCAGTCCCGCCCCCGGCGGGGCCGGGCCCCGCTGCGCCTGAAAAAAAGGCGCGCGGACACCCACGCCAAGACGGCAACGATTTATCAAACCAGAGGAGACATCACCATGCAAAAAACCCCATCCCCGCTGACCCTGGCGGCCGCCGCCGTGCTGGCCCTGGCCGGCTCCAGCACCAGCTTCGGCGCCTTCGCGCAAGGCACCTCCAGCGTCACGCTCTACGGCATCGTCGATGTGGGCGTGGAGCACCTGAACAACGTGGCGGCAGGCGGCGGTCTCAGCCGCATGCCATCGACCACCAGCCTGGTGCCCTCGCGCTGGGGCCTGCGCGGCAGCGAGGACCTGGGCGGCGGCCTCAAGGCCATCTACACGCTGGAGTCGGGCTTTGCGCCCGACCAGGGCACCTTCAACCAGGGCGGGCGCGGCTTTGGGCGCCAAAGCTGGGTGGGACTGGGCGGCAACTGGGGCAGCCTGACCATGGGCCGCCAGAACTCCATGCTGTTCTGGTCGCTGCTGGACTCGGACATCATCGGCCCGGCCGTCTTCGCCATGGGCTCGCTCGATGCCTACATCCCCAACTCGCGCGCTGACAACATGCTGGCCTGGCGCGGCAACTTCGGCGGCCTGGCACTGGGCGCGGGCTACAGCTTCGGGCGCGATGCCGTCAACGCAGGCCCCAGCCCGGCAGGCACCAACTGCCCGGGCGAGAGCGGATCGGACACGCAGGCCTGCCGCCAGTGGTCGCTGTACGCCAAGTACGACACGCCCGTCTGGGGCCTGGCGCTGGGCTACGAGCAGCAAAACGGCCGCACGCCGGCCTCGTCCACCGACCCGGTGTTCGGCGGCATGACCTCCAGCGCCAAGCATGACGAGCGCCTGCACCTGGGCGGCTACTTCAAGCTGGCCGGCGTGAAGGTCGGCGGCGGCCTGCTGCGCCGCGACAACGATGGCGATGCCGTCAAGCCGCGCAGCAACCTCTGGTATGTGGGCGCCTCGTACCCGGTCACCGAGGCGCTGGTGCTCGAAACCCAGTGGCTGACGCTGCGCTACCGCGGCGTCTCGGGCTACGACTCCGACCTGCTGGTGGCACGCGCCATCTACAACCTGTCCAAGCGCACGGCGGTCTACACCCAGCTCGGCCACATCCGCAACGACCGCCTGGCCACCGTCTCGGTCAGCGGCGGCGCCCCGGGCAGCAACACCGCGCCGGGCCGCTCGCAGACCGGCATCAACGTCGGCATCCGCCACATGTTCTGAGCCTGTTCTTTCCAGCTTTTCCTTTCTTCGATTTCACCAGGAGACATCCATGCAGATGCATCGCCGTCATTTCGTCCAGGCCCTGGGCAGCGCCGCCGCCCTGGGGTCGCTGTCGCCACTGCAGGCCCTGGCCCAGGCGCTGGACCAGGTCAAGATCATGTACGGCTTTCCGGCAGGCAGCTCGGGCGACAGCGTGGCCCGCCGCGTGGCCGAGCGGCTGGGCGGCACGCCCTACAGCAAAGGGCCGGGCTTTGTGGAAAACAAGCCCGGCGCCGGTGGCCGCATCGCGGTGGAGGCCCTGAAGAACGCCCCGCCCAACGGCTCGGTGCTGGCGCTGGCGCCCGTGTCGGCCTTCTCGGTCTACCCGCACATCTACCCCAAGCTGACCTACAAGCCCGAGGACGCGATCCCCGTCTCCATCGGCGCCGTCATCTACCACGGCCTGGCCGTGGGGCCTGCCGTGCCGGCCGAGGTCAAGACCCTCAAGGACTTCCTGGCCTGGGCCAAGGCCCACCCCGACCGGGCCAACTTCGGCTCGCCGGGCGCGGGCTCCATGCCGCACCTGCTGGGCGCGCTGCTGAGCCTGCGCTCGGGGGTGGAACTCAAGCACGCGCCCTATCGCGGCACCGTGCCCAGCATCACCGACCTGGTGGGCGGCCAGGTCGCGGCCACCATGAACCCCAGCGGCGACTACCTGCAGTACCTGAAGGCGGGCCGCCTGCGCGTGCTGGCCACCTCGGGCAGGCAGCGCTCGCCCTTCCTGCCCGACGTGCCCACCTTCACCGAACTGGGCTTCCCCGATGTCACGGTGGAGGAATGGTTCGGCTTCTACGCGCCCGCCAAGACCCCGGCCACCACCATTGCCAACGCCAACGCGGCCATCACGGCCGCGCTCAAGGACAAGGCCGTGATCGACGGGCTGGCCGCCCTGGGCCTGCTGGCGCGCGGCAGCACGCAGCAGGAAATGGCGGCCGACCAGCAGGCCGAGTTCGAGCGCTGGAGTTCGCTGGTCAAGCAGATCGGGTTCACGGGCGAGTCCTGATCAGTCGGCGGCAGGCCCATTCCCCTTCACGGGATAAGGCCACACTCATGCAACAAATAATGTTGCATGAAACAGAACAGCCAATTCTCGGACGTCCTCCATGTGCTGCTGCATATGGCCGAGGGCGATGGACCTGCCACCTCCGACATGCTCGCCGCCGCGCTGCAGACCAACCCGGTCGTGCTGCGCCGGTTGATGTCGGGCCTGCGCGATGCAGGCCTTGTCACCTCCGCCAAGGGCCATGGCGGGGGCTGGGTGCTTTCTTGCGAACTGGACCGCACCACGCTGCGCGACGTGCACGAGGCCCTGGGCGCGCCCGGCCTGGTGGCGCTGGGCTTCAGGGAGGACCGGCCCGAATGCCTGGTCGCCCAGGCCGTGAACGAAGCCCTGAGCAACGCGGTGCAGCAGGCCGAGGCCGCCCTGCTTGCACGCCTGGGCACGGTGACGCTGGCTGCCCTGTCCCATGACTTCCACGCCCGCCTGGCCCGCCATCGCGCAGCAGGCGGCCAGGGTTGGCACCAACTGCAGGAGCACTCCCATGAAACACGTTGATTTCGCCGTCATCGGCGGCAGCTATGCCGGCCTGTCCGCCGCGCTGCAACTGGCGCGTGCGCGCCGCCAGGTGCTGGTGGTCGATGCCGGGCTGCGGCGCAACCGCTTCGTGGACCAGGCCGGCGAGACATCGCACGGCTTTCTCACCCAGGATGGCGTGGCCCCCGCCCAGATCGCCGCCCAGGCCCGGCAGCAGCTGATGGCCTACCCCACCGTGCAGTGGCTGAACGGCACGGCCGAGGACGCCCGCGTGGCGCCCGATGGCCGGCTGGAGTTCCGTGCAGCGGGCACGGCCATCAGCGCCGCCCGCCTCGTCCTGGCGCCGGGCGTGCATGACAGCCTGCCGCCCGTGCCGGGACTGGCCGAGCGCTGGGGCCGCAGCGTCTTTCACTGCCCGTACTGCCACGGCTACGAGATGAATGCGGGGCGCATCGGCATCATCGCCAGCTCGGCCCTGGCCCATCACCACGCCGTCATGCTGCCCGACTGGGGCCAGACCACGCTGCTGCTCAACGGCGCCTACACGCCCGGCGCCGAAGAACTTTCCACCCTTGCGCGCCGGGGCACCCAGGTGGAGGCCACGCCCATCGCCCGCCTGGAAGGCCGGGCCGACGTGGTGCTGCAAGACGGCCGCCGCCTGGTGATGGATGGCCTGTTCACCCAGCCGCGCACCCGCATCGCCAGCCCCGTGGCCGAACAGCTGGGCTGCACCCTGGAAGAGGGCCCCATGGGTCCCTTCATCAAGGTCGCGGAAGGCCAGGCCACCAGCGTCCCCAACGTGTTCGCCTGTGGCGACGCGGCCCGCGCGGCCGGCAACGTGGCCATGGCGGTGAGCGATGGCGCCATGGCGGGCATTGGCGCGCACCGGTCGATGATGGGGTGGTGATGGGGTGGTGATGAGGTGGTGATGGGGGGCGGGCCTTGGGCCCGTGCATGGACGCAGATCAACTGCCCGCCGGACGATGCGTGGATACAACAACTTCCCATGCTAACTAAATCCGTAAATATAATTAAGACTGATTCTCATTGACATCTACAACATCAAGAGTCCAGTCCATGCACACCACCAACGGCCGCGCGCTGCGGTTCAACTCCATTGTTCTGGCCATGCTGGCCGCCGGCGCCGGGTCCACGGCGATCGCACAGGATGCAGCGCAGGCGCCGACCGCACCGACGCCGACGCTGTCGCAGATCGACGTGCGCGACAAGTACGAGCGCGAGGACCTGCCCACGCTGGCACCGGGGCGCAAGGCCGCCAAGGGTGCACGCCTGGGCATTCTGGGCGCCACCTCCATCGTGGACGCGCCGGTGCATGTCAACGCCTACACCCGCGAGCTGGCCGAGGACTGGTCCGCCCTGTCGCTGCAGGATGTGCTGGAAAACGATGCGGCCGTGGTCTTCACCACCAACAAGGGACACCTGCTGCAGAACTTCAACCTGCGCGGCCTGGATGTGACCGCCATGGACATCGCCACCAACGGCCTGTACGGCGTGGCGCCGGCCAATTCGGTGCCCATCGAGATGTTCGAGCGCGTGGAGGTGATGCGCGGCCCCAACGTGCTGCTGTCCGGCATGCCGCCGCTGGCCAGCGTGGCCGGCTCCGTCAACATGGTCACCAAGCGCGCGCTGGCCCAGCCCATGGCCGACCTGACGGCCACCTACGTCTCGGACTCCTACCTGCAGATGCATGCCGACGTGGGCAGGCGCTTCGGCCCCGAGCAGCGGCTGGGCCTGCGCTTCAACGGCGTCTACGGCTCGGGCGACATGGGCGCCAAGGATGAGAGCCAGAAGCGCCGCGTGGGCGCCCTGGGCCTGGACTACCTGGGCGACAGGGCCCGCTTCTCGCTGGACCTGTACAACAGCATCACCAAGATCGACGGCGGCAGCCCGGGCATGTTCAGCTTCCTGGGCAGCGCGGCCATCCCCGGCGTGGGCCGGCTGCTGGCACCGCCCAGCGGCGACGTGAACATGTTCCGCGGCACCCACGGCCAGTACGACAACAGCGGCCTGCTGGCGCGTGCCGAAGTGGACTTCACGCAGAACTGGCAGGGCTATTTCGCCTTCGGCGCCTCCGAGGCGCAGGGCAAGGGCCTGCTGTTCGGCACCCGCGCCATCGTCACGGGCCTGGACGGCACCACGCGCGGCGCCATCTACAACGTGCACACCGAATCCGAGCGCCGCACGGCCGAGGCCGGCGTCATCGGCAAGCTGAGCACGGGCAGCGTGCAGCACCGGCTGCAACTGTCGTTCAACATCCTCAAGCACAAGGAAGGCACCTACAACACGGCCTGCAACTACTGCTACACCACCAACATGTACGAGCCGACGACGCCCACCTTCCCGGGCGCGCCGCAGTGGAAGGGCTACACCACCGAGAACGAATTCCGCTCGCTGGCCCTGGCCGACGTGATGAGCTTCGCCAACGACAAGGTGCTGCTGACGCTGGGCGCACGCCACCAGACGGTGAAGACGCCGCTGGTCAACGGCGTGTCGTCCAACTACAGCAAGAGCCGCGTCTCGCCCATGGCCGGCCTGGTCGTGCGGCCCTGGGGCGACAACGTCTCGCTGTACGCCAACTACACCGAAGGCCTGGAGCCCGGCCGCACCGTGGGCGCGGGCTTTGCCAACACCGGCGAGACCCTGGCGCCCATGCAGACCAAGCAGGGCGAGGTGGGCGTGAAGCTGCAGGCGGGCCAGACCACGCACACGCTGAGCGCCTTCCGCATCGAAAAGCCGTCCATCATCACCAACAGCGGCAATGCCCAGGTGCTCGATGGCGAGCAGCGCCTCAAGGGCCTGGAGTGGAGCGCCTTCGGCAAGCTCACGCAGACGCTGTCGCTGCTGGGTGGGGTGGAGTACATCAAGTCGCGCCAGATCAACTCCGGCCGTGAGAACTACGGCGTGCCCAAGCTGCGCGCGCGCATCGGCATCGACTGGGAAACGCCCGTGCAGGGCCTGTCGGTCGGCGGCCGCGTGCTGTACACCGGCTCGCAGTGGGTGGACTCCGGCAACAAGCTGCGCGCCCCGGCCTGGAACCGCTTCGACCTGATGGCCAAGTACGAGACCAGGTTCGGCGCCACGCCCGTGCGCTTCAATGCCAGCGTGGAGAACGTGACGGACAAGAACTACTGGATCGGCATGTTCACCGACGGCTTCGTCATGCCCGGCGCACCGCGCACCTTCCGGCTGTCGGCCACCGTGTCGTTCTGACCGCCTGACGCACTGCGCGGGCCACCCGGCGGGGCGCATGTGTCCTGCCGGGTCTTTTGCTTCCCACGATCGAATTTCCATGCCGCTCTTCACCGTCGCCGGCCTGCTTGCCACCTCGCTGGCCTGCCTGTGCATCTACGCCGCCTCGCCCAACCAGCGGCTATGGGCGGCCGCCTGGCCGCGCCGGCCTGCCCTCCTGGCTGGGGGCGGCCTGCTCGCAGCGGGCTGGCTGGCATTCGCCCAGGACATGCGGACGCTGGCCGCCACGTTCACCTGGCTCACCCTGCTGATGCTGGCCTTCGCCCTGTTGCCCTATATCGGAGCGCTGTTCCATGGCCGACGCACACCCTGAGGCCCGCCCGCGCAAGCCGGCCCCCATCCGGCCGGACTGGATCTCCAAGACCCTGGCCGGCCTGCTGCTGGGCCCGGGCCTGGCGATCAGTGCCAGTGGCCTGCTGGCCGCCCTGCTGCACGGCATGCCGCTGGCGGTGAGCGGGCAGCTGGTCATGTGGCTGGTGCCGCCGGTCTGGCTGCTGGTGCAGTCCCTGGTGTATTTCTTTTCCAGCGGCCTGCGCGCCTGGGCCTGGCTGGGC
Organism: Delftia sp. GW456-R20; assembly: GCF_001622915.1. Taxonomy (NCBI): domain Bacteria; kingdom Pseudomonadati; phylum Pseudomonadota; class Betaproteobacteria; order Burkholderiales; family Comamonadaceae; genus Delftia; species Delftia sp. GW456-R20. The sequence continues at coordinate 569,906 of NZ_LWCN01000003.1, forward strand.
GGCGCCAACGCGCTGGCCCTGGCCGCCTGGTGGCTGGTGCGCGCGGCAATGCACAGCAGCGCAGGAGGCCTGTCATGAGAGCCGACTACATCCGCATCTACAAATCCGTACACACCTGGACGGGCATCCTCAGCGGCATGGCCTTGTTCATCGCCTTCTACGCGGGTGCGCTGACGGTGTTCAAGGAACCCATCCGGCGATGGTCCACGCCGCCTGCCGCCGTGGTGCAGGCCGTGCCCATGGACGAGGTGCAGCCGCTGATCGCCCGGACGCTGGCCAGCACGCCGGCGGCCGCGCGCGGCGCCATCGTGCAGCTGCAGGGCGACAACGCCATACCGCGCCTGCAATGGCAGGTGCGCGATCCCAAGGCCGACGACCATGACGAAAGCGCCGTACGCCACTACACGGCCCAGCTGTCGGCCGACGGCAGCGTGCAGATCAGCGAGCAGCGTCCGTCCCGCCTGGTGGAGTTCATCGACGTGCTGCACCGCGTGGTCGGCCTGCCCGTGGACTCGGACCCCAACCGTTGGATCATGGGCGCGATCTCGGTCCTGTACTTCCTGGCCCTGGTGTCGGGCGTGGTGATCCTGCTGCCCTCGCTGGTCAAGGACTTCTTCGCCCTGCGCGTGGGCAGGAACCTCAAGCGCATGTGGCTGGACGCGCACAACGTGGTGGGCATCGTCAGCCTGCCCTTTCACATCGTCATGGCCCTGAGCGCCGTGGTCTTCGCCTACCACGACCAGATCTTCGACGTGCAGGACAGGCTGATCCACGAAGGCCAATGGGCCCAGACCTTTGCTCGCCCCTCGGGCAAGGCCCCGGACGCGCCGGCACGCAATCCGGCCGACATGCTCAAACCCTCGCAGCTGGTGGAGATCGTCAAGGCCGCCGCGCCCGGCTTCGAGCCCGAAAGACTGCAGTACGCCCAGGTCACCGGCCCCAAGCCCACCGTGCGCGTCTGGGGCAGGAATCCCCAGGCCGTATCACCGCGCGCCGTGGGCGGCTTTGCCATGCTCGATCCGTACAGCGGCAAGCTGATCTCGGCCGACTACCTGTCAGGCGGGCAGAGCACGCCCAACCTGTTCATCAGCAGCTTCTTCGCGCTGCACATGGCCTCCTTCGGCGGACTCGCGGTCTGGTGGCTGTACTTCCTGCTGGGCCTGGCGGGCGCGTGGCTGTTCTACGGCGGCAATCTGCTGTGGGTGGAGACGCGGCGCAAGGCCCAGCGCAAGGGCGCAGACTTGCCCGTGCAGCGGCGCGACACGGCCCTCATGGCCTCGGCCACCGTCGGCGTCTGCCTGGGCTGCGTGGCCGGTATTTCCGCCACCATTGCCGCCGCCAAGTGGCTGCCGGGCCGCGTCGATGACCTGGCCGCATGGCACATGGGCATCTACTACGCCGTGTTCTTCACCAGCATGGCCTGGGCCTTCGTGCGCGGCGCGGCACGCGCGGCCCCGGCCTTGCTGTGGCTGGCCGCCGCCTGCACGGCCGCGATCGCGCTGTCATCGCTGCTGGGCTGGCTGGCGCCAGGCACCGGCGCGTGGGTGGACACCTCGCTGATCGGCCTGGACCTGACGGCCGTGGCCGGCGTGCTGGCCCTGGCCTGGATGGCGCGTGCCACGGCACGGCGCACGCGCAGCGGCCCGCGGGACAGTGTGTGGTCCGCGCCGCGCGACAGGCCGGCGCATCAGGACACCAAGGACTCACCGGCACCGGCCAGCTGACCTGGCCGGCACGCCATGGGAGTGCGCAGGTGGGCCGGTTGCCTGGTGGGCCGGCCCATCCCCGCTGCTGGGTCTATCCGAAAATGGCGCCGCCCGCATCCAGCGAGGGCGGCCGCAGAAGATCGGCATTGACGCCCATGGCCTCGCTGGCCCGCTCCACGGCCTGCCAAAGAGGGGCGGGCATCTGCAGTATTTCTTCGGGGGAGTTCGCGCGGGCAATCCAGTCGCTGATCTCAACGTGCTGCTCGGGGGTGAGCAGGTCCAGGTTCAGCATTTCGTCAATGGTCTTCATCGGGTGTCGGTCTGTCGCTCTTGTGCGGGAGATATGCGGGAGAGGTGCGGGAGATGTGTGGGCGAGGTGCGGAAAGGAAAACGCCCGTGCATTGTCAGCGGTCCGCGGCAGGCAATCGCTGCAGCAGGGCATCGCGTGCGCGCAAGCCGGCATTGGGCTTTTGCGCCTGCTCATCCTGGATCAGCGTGGCGAACACCAGCCTGCGCTGGTCCTTGGTTGCCCAGCCCACATACCAGCCGTAGGCCCGGCTGGCATCGTAGCGGTTGTCGCTGCCGGGCGACCCGGTGCCGGTCTTGCCATGCACGGTCCAGCCGTCCACAGGCACGGGGTGCCGGGTGATGCGCGCAGTCATGTCGATGGCCTGACTGCTCACAGACAGTTCCCGGCGCACGATCTTGCGCATGAAGGCCACCTGCTCGGCCGCCGAGATGCGCAGCGAGGACACCACCCACGCGCCGTTGTGGCCGGGATGGGCCACGGCAACGGCGGAGACATCCTCGTTGCCGTACTGGAAGGCCCTCACGTAGGTGCCAAACCGCTGCTGGCCCAGCTCCCGCGCCACCTGCTGCGAGTACCAGAACACCGAGTCCTTCATCCAAGCCTGGGGCGTGATCTCGCGCCGCCAGGCATCGCCGCCCCAGTCCGGATACTCCGGTTGGTACGGCCACGCGGGCCGGGATTCGTCCTGCAGGATGCCGGCGTCATAGCCCATCAGGCTGATGGCGATCTTGAAGGTGGAGGCCGGCGTGACCCGCTCGGCGCAGGCCGGGCCGCTGTGCACCAGGGACTGGCCCGTGTCGGCGTCGGCGACGAGGGTGCACAGTTCGTGCGCGCAAGCGGGAAGGCAAAAAAATGCTGCCACGACCGTGGCAGCGGACCCAGGAAATCCAAGCATGTGCTGTGTACTGTGTGCTGTCTGATGCAGTGTTAGTGTCTGGCGCGCGATCATAGATGCGCGCGCAGCCTTCGCAACGCCCATGCAGCAACATCCCCACAGCGTCCTCGGCGGCCGCGTCAGGAACGCGCCGAGGGCAAGGGCTTCAGGCTTTGAGGCCCTGAGGGCCGGTCAGCCGGCCTCCGCCTCCTGCAGCTGCCGCCACATCACCTTGCCGCTGCCGCTCTTGGGCAGGGCCTTGACGAACTGCACGATCTTGGGCGCCTTGTAGACGGCCATGTTCTCGCGGCACCACTGGATGATGTCCTCGGCCGTGGTGTCTTCCTTGCCGGCACGCAGCACGACGACCGCCTTCACCGACTCGCCGCGGTAGGCGTCGCGCGTGGAGATCACGCAGGCTTCCTGGATGGCGGGGTGGCGGAACATCAGCGATTCGACCTCGGCCGGCCAGACCTTGAAGCCGCTGGCGTTGATCATGCGCTTGAGGCGGTCGGTGATGAAGTAGTAGCCGTCCTCGTCCACGTGGCCCAGGTCGCCGGTGCGAAAGAACCGCTTGCCATCGATCTCCATGAAGACCTGGGCCGTGGCGTCGGGCCGCTTCCAGTAGCCGTCGAAGACCTCGGGGCCGTGGACGACGATTTCGCCCTGCTCGCCCTGTGGGACATCGGCGCCGGTTTCTGGGTCGATGACACGCGCCTCGGTGCTCATGAAGGGAATGCCCAGGCATTGCTGCTTGGGATGCTCGAACGGGTTGCTGTGCGTGGGCGCGGCCGTCTCGGTCAGGCCATAGCCCTCGCTGAAGCGCAGGCCGTATTGCTCCAGCAGGCGCTGGGCCACGGCCTGTGGCATGGCCGCACCACCGCCGCCTATGTACTTGAGGCTGGTGAGGTCGAACTGCGCAAAGTTGGGGCTGCCCAGCAGGTCGATGACCATGGTGGGGATGTTGGTCCAGCTGGTGACCTGGTAGCGAGAGATCAGCCGCCCCGCCAGCTCGCGGTCCCAGCGCGGCATGACGACCAGGGTGGCGCCCACGAAGATGGCCGTGTGCAGCACCGAGACCATGCCCGTGATGTGGAACATGGGCACGACGGCCAGGACCACGGTCTCGCTGGTGCCGCTGCCCCAGTAGCTGCCCGCCACGGCGTTGTGGTTGATGGAGCGGTGCGGGTGCATGCAGCCCTTGGGGTGGCCCGTGGTGCCGCTGGTGTAGGGCAGCACGGCCATGTCGTCGCGGCCCACCACATGGGGCGGCGCAGCGTCGGTACAGGCCAGGGCCTGCTGCCAGGTGTGGACGCTGCCGCCATCGAGCACGGCCGGCTCACGCCGGGTGAGCAGCCAGTCGTGCCACTGCACGGGCGGGGCATCGTCGCCCTGCACCCCGGCATCGAAGGCGTCCGTGAACTGGGTGACGACCAGGTGCTCCAGCCGCTGGCCGGGCGCCAGCGCATTGCTGGCCTTGGCCAGTTCGGGGGCCAGGTCGGCCGTGGTGATGGCGACCTTGGCGTCGGCGTCGGTGATGTAGTGCCTGAGCTCCTCGGCCATGTTCATGGGATTGACCGGCACCACCACCGCATTGGCGCGGAAGATGGCGTAGTGCGCCAGGATGAGCTGAGGCGTGTTCTGCATCAGCAGGATCACGCGGTCGCCGCGCTGCACGCCCAGGCTGTGCAGGTAGGCCGCCATGCGCTCCGTGCCCTCGCACAGCTCGCGGTAGCTGATGGAGCTGCCGAAGTAGCGGATGGCTGCCTTGTCCGGGTAGCGTCGCGCATTGACGGCCAGGTTGTCCCAGACGCTGGTGGCGGGCACGGTGATGGAATGGGGCAGGCGGCTGGGCCAGAAAGCGTGGTGCGCGGGCTGGGAGGGCATGGGTGGATGGGCTTTGAAGTGTCGGTGAGTGGAAGGGACGGCGGCAATCCGCCTTGCCAGCGAGGCTAGGCCCACACCCGCTTCCCGGCATTGGGGAAGGCCCCAGGAGATCGTCGCCAAAGTGACGCTTGAGCGCCCATGGCATACCGCTGGCACCGCAACTCGCCTTGTGCTTTCGCAAGCCGGCCACGGGCACGCCACACGTACGCCGCAGGTACGATGGCGCCATGCCCTCCACGCCCCACATGCCCACCACGCCCCACCTGTCCCGCCTGCAGCTGTCGCTGCGCGATCTGCTGGCCCGCCACCGCAGCGCGGCCCTGGCCACCCAGCCCGCCGACTCCCCTGCCCCCGGGGCTGGCGATGCACTGCCCGCTCCCCGGCTGTCCATGGTGCCCTGGGCCTGGAATGCGCAGTTTGGCTGCTTTGTGCTGCACGTCAGCGCACTGGCAGCGCACACGCGGGCCATGGAGCTGCACCCGGCCGTCAGCCTGCTGGTGTGCGCGGCCGAAGTGGACGGCGAGGGCGTGCATGCACTGGAGCGCGTGGCCATAGAAGGCGTGGCCAGCACACCGCCGCCCGGCAGCGTGCTGGCCGATGGCGCGCGCGACAGCTATGTGCTGCGCTTCCCCGAAGCCGCGTTCATGACCGATCTGGGCGACTTCCGCTTTGTCTGCATCACGCCATCCATCGCCCGGCACGTGGCGGGCTTTGGCGCGGCGCGCGATGTGTCGGCCCATGACCTGATCGAAGCACTGAACACCCAGCCCAGCTGACTCACGCGCCCCGCACGTGGGCCGCGATCAGGGCGCCCGCCGCATCGCCCTGCCCCGCCACGCAGGCGCGCACATGGTCTTCCCACATCTGGCCCTGCTGCTCCACCTGGGCATGGACAAAGCGCTGCAGCATGCGCCGGGGATCATCGCAGCGCTCATAGGCATACGGGTCGCCGCGCGTGCACAGCGCCTTGAACTGCAGCCAGGCGGCCTGCCGCGTCACGGGCATGCCCTGCAGGCGCTGCCACTGGTGCAGCAACTCATGGGCAAAGATGCCTGCGATCTGCGGATGCGACAGGCGCAGCGGCTGGCGCGGATCGGACTGCGTGAAGAAGGCGCGCGGCATGAAGATGCGCCCGCCATTCATGGACAGCGCCCTGCGCGTATCGCCCAGCCGCCGCTGGTACAGGCGCAGGCGCGGCAGCAGCGCATCGAGCGAGGCGCCGAAATGCGTGCGCACAAAGGCCTGCTCCTGCGCATCCAGTGGCCGGCTCCAGAAGACCATGCTCAGCCGCCTGGCCCCTGCCGATAGCGCCGCGCCATGAAATCCACAAACGCGCGCACGGCCGGGCGCAGATGCCGCGTGCGCGGATACAGCGCGTGGTAGCTGTACTGCCCCAGATGAAAACAGGGCAGCACCCGCACCAGCTGGCCGCGCTCCACGGCCGAGCGCACGGTATGCCAGGTCAGCGCCGCAATGCCCCGGCCTGCGCGTGCGGCCTCGAAGATGGTGGCCACCGAATCGGTGCGCAGCGCCGTGTGCGGCTGCACCTCGGTCACGGCGCCCTGCCCGGACACCACGCTCCAGCGCAATGGGGCCGGGCCCGCCGCAAAGGCCAGGGCGCGGTGCTCGGCCAATTGCCCGGGCGCCTGCACCACGCCCTGGCGCATCAGGTAGGCGGGCGACGCCACCAGCACCAGCGGCGAATGCGTGAGCAGCCGCGCCTGCAGCCCGCTGTCCGGCAATTGCCGGCTGATGCGCACGGCCGCATCCACGCCCTCGGCCACCAGGTCCACCAGCCGGTCGGTGCACAGCAGCTGCAGCTCCAGCTCGGGGAATTGCTGCTCGAACTCGGGCAGCCAGTCGCCCAGCTCGATGGCGCCCACGGCCAGCGGCAGCGTGATGCGCAGCACGCCTGCCACGCGTGCGCGGCGCACGGCCAGCGCGGCCTCGGCCGCATCGAGCTGCTCCAGCAACTGCACGCAGCTCTGGTAGTAGCTGCGCCCCGCATCGGTCAGGCTCAGCCCGCGCGAATTGCGCTGCAGCAGCTGCGTGCCCAGTTCCGACTCCAGCCATTTGACATGGCGCGACGCCGTGGAATGCGTCATGCCCAGCCGATCCTGGGCCGCCGTGAAACCCTGCGCGTCCACCACGCCGCAGAACACCCGCATGGCTTGCCATCTGTCCATTGCTCATGCACTCCTTTGGCGGGGATTGTGGAGCATGGACCGCCGATGCCGCCCAGCCCGCTCAGCGCAGCGCCAGCTCCAGAATGCCGTCCGTGGACAGCACATCGCCAAACACATCCTCGATCTCGGCCAGCGCGGCACGGTGCAGGCTGTCGGCGTCCACGGATTCGCCGTTGCTGCGCGTGATGGCACGTGTGGCCACGGCATCGCTGGCCACGACGACCTCGAAGCCCAGCGGCGCGGCATCGCGTGCGGCGCCGGCCACGCAGGCGTGGGTCATGAGGCCGCAGATGACCACGGTGGTGATGCCACGCGAGCGCAGCTGGTCGGCCAGGTCGGTGCCGACGAAGGCGCTGACGCTGCGCTTTTGCACCACGGTGTCGCCCGCGCGCGGCTGCAGGCCGGGGTGGAACTGGGCGGTGCTGCCATTGACGGCGAACACGGGCGCACCTTCAGGGGCAATGTGCTGGATGTGGAACACGGCAACCTGCCCGGCATCGGCCCATTGCAACAGGCGCCGGGCCTGCTCCAGGACCTGCGGGCCGCGCGGGATGGGCAGGCGGCCGCTGAAGTACTCGTTCTGGAAGTCGATGACCAGCAGCGCCGTGGCACCCCGTGGCAACTGGCTGCGCCCCGGCGCGCCGGACAGGGCGCGGAGGGTGGGATGGCTGGTGGATTGGATGGCCTGGCTGGCCTGTTCTGCGAGGGACATGCAGTGCTCCTGAAAACGGGAAGTGGTTGATGCCTGCAGTCTAGAAACGCACAGGGTCCACCGCAACGCCATGGAGCGGCCAGCATCTGTGCAGGTTCTGCACAGATCACCCATGCTTTGAAAAATGCCCCATCTCAGTGATGGCGCATACGGCCTTGCATCGCTCCAACCCGCCGCGTGCCGGGAAGGTGGCGATGCCGCATTGAAACATGGCCTGCGGCCCTCCCGCTCAAGAAAGGGCCGCAGGCCGGCACGGCGCTAGTTCTGCAGCTGCTGCCAGACCTTGTCCAGCCGCTTGATGCTGACCGGGTACGGCGTGCGCAGCTCCTGGGCGAAGAAGCTCACGCGCAGCTCCTCCAGCATCCAGCGGTACTCCTGCATGCGCGCATCGATGTGGCCCTTGCGCTCGGCCACCAGGCGCCAGTAGCGCTGCTCCAGCGGGCGCAGCTCGGTCAGGCGGCCGGCGTCGCGTGCCGGGTCGGCGCGGTACTTGTCCAGGCGGCTGGTGATGGCCTTGAGGTAGCGCGCATAGTGCTGCAGCTGGGTCCAGGGCGCGGCCGCGATGAAGTTCTTGGGCACCAGGCGCTGCAGTTGCTGGGCGGCGTCGGCCGTGGCGTCAGGCGCGTTCTTGGTGTCCTTGATCTTGCGTTGCGCCGCCGCGTACTCGACCAGGATGGTGGAGGCCATGCGCGCCACCTCGTTGGCGATCAGCGTCAGCCGGCCGCGTCCGTCCTGCACGCGCTGCTTGAACTGCGCGTCGTTGGTGGGCAGCGGCTCCTGCAGGAAGGCGCGGTCTATGGCCACGTCGATGATCTGCTCGCGCAGTTCCTCCTGCGTGCCCAGCGGCATGTAGGCAACGGCCATCTTCTGCAGGTCTGGAATGTTCTTTTCCAGGTACTTGAGCGCATCGCGGATCTGCAGCGCGAACAGGCGGCGCAGGCCCACGCGGTGGCGTGCGGCCGCGACCTCGGGCTCGTCGAAGACCTCGATGCCGACGGCATCGCCGTGGTCGATCAGTGCTGGAAAGCCGATCAGCGTCTGCCCGCCCCGGCCGATCTCCATCAGCTCGGGCAGCTCGCCAAAGCTCCATTCCTTGTAGCGGCTGTCGGCGGGCTGGCTGGGCTTGGCATTCCTGGCAGGCGTGGCCTGGTCGGGCTTTTCCGCCTTGGCAGCGGGCGCAGGCTTCCTGCCGGTTTCGGGTGCGGTGGCAGCGTTGGCAGCGGGTGCAGGGGCCTCCGTGACCGACGCCACCTTCAACGCAGCCAGCGCCTGGAAGGCGCCGCGCGCCTTGGCGCCCAGTTCGGCCTTGAGCGCGCCCAGGTTGCGGCCCTGGCCCAGCTGGCGTCCATGCTCGTCCGTGATGCGGAAGTTCATGAACAGGTGCGGGCTGAGCATGTCCAGCTTGAAGTCGGCGCGCTTGACGTCCAGCGAGGTCTCGTCGCGCACCTGCTTGAGCAGGGCATCGATGAGCGATCCCTGGCCCCAGCGTTCGGGCGTGGTGAAGAGTTCGGCCAGGCGCTGGGCGCTTTCGGGCAGGGGCACGAAGCGGCTGCGCGGGCGCTGCGGCAGGCTCTTGAGCAGGGCCTGGAGCTTGTCCTTGAGCATGCCGGGCACCAGCCATTCCACGCGCTCGTCGCTGACCTGGTTGAGCACGAACAGCGGCACGGTGACGGTGATGCCGTCGCGCGCGTCGCCGGGGCTGTGCAGGTAGCTGGCCGTGCAGTCCACGCCGCCGAGCTTGACCACCTTGGGAAAGGCCTGGGTGGTGATGCCGGCCGCCTCGTGGCGCATCAGTTCGTCGCGCGACAGGCGCAGCAGATCGGCGTTTTCCTTGGCCGCCTCGCGGAACCAATGGTCGAAGGTGGCGCCGCTGAACACGTCCTTGGGGATCTGCTGGTCGTAGAAGGCGTAGATCAGCTCGTCATCGACCAGCACGTCCTGGCGGCGGCTCTTGTGCTCCAGCTCCTCGACCTTGCGCACCAGCTTGAGGTTGGCGGGCAGGAAGTGCCAGCGCGTATCCCATTGCCCCTCCACCAGGGCCTGGCGGATGAAGATCTCGCGCGCGGACTGCGGATCGATGCGGCCATAGCTCATGCGGCGGCCGTTGTAGACCACCAGGCCGTAGAGCGTGGCGCGCTCCAGCGCCACCACGTCGGCCTGGTTCTTGGACCAGTGCGGATCGAGCAGCTGCTTCTTGAGCAGGTGGGCGCCGACTTCCTCCAGCCACTGCGGATCGATGGCGGCGATGCCCCGGCCGTACAGGCGCGAGGTTTCCACCAGCTCGGCCGCAACGATCCAGCGCCCCGGCTTCTTGGACAGGTGGGCGCCCGGGTGCGGGTAGAAGCGGATGCCGCGCGCGCCCAGGTAGGCATCGCTTTCATCGCCCTTGTAGCCCAGGTTGCCCAGCAGGCCGGACAGCATGGACAGGTGTACGGCGTCGTAGCCCGCAGGCTCGGTGTTGATCTTCCACTTGTGCTCGTTGACCACGGTCAGCAGCTGCGAGTGGATGTCGCGCCATTCCCGCACGCGGCGGATGTTGATGAAGTTCTGGCGTAGCAGCTGCTCCCACTGGCGGTTGCTGAGCTTGTGCGAGGGCTCGTCATCCGTGCCGGGACCGGTGTCCTGCGGATGGAAGGCCGCCAGCGCCTCGGCCGCCGGGGCGGCCACGCTCTGCCCGCCGCTGCGCTGGGCCACGGGCAGGAAAGCGGCATTGCGCGCCGATGGCTTGGCGGCCGGCGCCTGGGCCGTGGCCATTTCCTTGCGGCTCTTGGCCACCACCTTGCCGCCGCGCGCATCCTGCAGCCATTTCCACAGGCGCAGGTAGCCGCTGAATTCGCTTTTCTCGTCGTCGAACTTGGCGTGCTGCTGGTCGGCCTGCTGCTGGGCCTCCAGCGGCCGGTCGCGCACGTCCTGCACGGACAGGGCGGAGGCGATGACCAGCACCTCGGCCACGGCGCCGCGCGTGCGCGCCTCCAAAATCATGCGGCCCACGCGCGGGTCCAGCGGCAGGCGCGACAGCTCGCGGCCCATGGGCAGCAGCTCGCCGCGCTCGTCCACGGCGCCCAGCTCGCCCAGCAGCTGGTAGCCGTCGGCAATGGCGCGGCCCGAGGGCGATTCGAGGAAGGGGAAATTCACCACGTCGCCCAGGCCCAGCGACTTCATGCGCAGGATGACGCCGGCCAGCGAGGAGCGCAGGATTTCAGGGTCGGTGAAGCGCGCGCGCGTGCCGAAGTCGGCCTCGTCGTACAGGCGGATGCAGATACCGTTGGCCACTCGGCCGCAACGGCCCGCGCGCTGGTTGGCCGCTGCCTGGCTGATGGGCTCGACCAGCAGCTGCTCGACCTTGCTGCGGAAGGAATAGCGCTTGACGCGCGCCGTGCCCGCATCGATCACATAGCGGATGCCGGGCACGGTCAGCGAGGTCTCGGCCACGTTGGTGGCCAGCACGATGCGCCGGCCCGTGTGGCTGTCGAAGATGCGGTCCTGCTCGGCCTGCGACAGGCGCGAGAACAGCGGCAGCACCTCGGCATGGCGCAGCACGGGCTGCTGTGCCAGGTGCTTGCGCAGGTGGTCGGCGGCCTCGCGGATCTCGCGCTCGCCGGGCAGGAACACCAGGATGTCGCCGCTGACGCCGCCGGACCACAGCTCGTCCACGCCTTCGGCGATGGCGTCGTTGAGGTCGTGGTCGCGCTTTTCCTCGAAGGGGCGCCAGCGCATCTCCACGGGGTAGGTGCGGCCCGAGACCATGATCACCGGCGCAGGCCCCTTGGGGCCTTCGAAGTGCCTGGAGAACCGCTCGGCATCGATGGTGGCCGATGTCACCACCACCTTGAGGTCGGGGCGCCGGGGCAGGATCTGCTTGATGTAGCCCAGCAGGAAGTCGATGTTGAGGCTGCGCTCGTGGGCCTCGTCGATGATGAGGGTGTCGTAGGCCTTGAGCAGCGGATCGGTCTGCGTCTCGGCCAGCAGGATGCCGTCCGTCATCAGCTTGACCGAGGCGTCCTTGGACAGCCGGTCCTGGAAGCGCACCTTGTAGCCCACCACATCGCCCAGCGGCGTGTTCAGCTCCTCGGCAATGCGCTTGGCCACCGAGCTGGCGGCAATGCGGCGCGGCTGCGTGTGGCCGATCAGGTGGCCGCGCACCTGGCCCTTGTCGTCGGGCGTGGCGTTGACCTTGCCCCGGCCCAGCGCCAGCGCGATCTTGGGCAGCTGCGTGGTCTTGCCCGAGCCCGTCTCGCCGCACACGATGATGACCTGGTGCCGGTCCATGGCCTCCATGATTTCCTCACGGCGGGCGGATACGGGCAGGGATTCAGGGAAGCTGATCTTCAAAGGCATAAGGGGCTGGATTATCCCCGCGCCATGCCGGCGGCGCCACGCGGCTGCAGATTTCCATACGCCTGCCCTGTGCCGCCCGCATGAAAACCCCCGCAGGCCAGGGCCTTCGCCAGTGCGGGCCGGCCGCATGCAAGGCATTGCGCACAATCGGCGCTCGCCTTGCCGCCCGCGCCCGGCGCTGGCCACCTCACCCGCCTTCCTCGATCTGCTCCCCATGGTTTCTCTTGCCGCCCTCGTCATTCCGCTATTGGCCCTGTGGCTGTGGTGGCCCGTCCGCCTGATGCCGCGCCGCGCACGCCTGATGGCGGCCGTCGCCACGGCGGCCCTGGGCTGCACGCCCGCCCTGCTGCTGGTGCTGCTGCGCGAGGGCACGGTGGAATACCGCACGCTGGCCTATCTGCAGGTGCCGGGCGGCTGGGTGCTGGCCCTGCTGCTGATGCTGGCCGTCTTCATCGTGCTGCGCGACGGCCTCTGGGCGCTGGCCGCCGTGGCCCGGCGCGAGGACTGGAAGCAGCGCCTGCACGCGCCGCTGCTCACGGCCGGCGCCCTGGCCCTGGCGGGCCTGCTGTCGGCCTGGGGCGTGGCCAATGCGTTGCGCCCGCCCGAGGTGCACGAACGCACGCTGCGCCTGCCCGGCCTGCCCACCGGCCTGGAAGGCCTGCGCGTGGCCGTGCTGGCCGACATCCACGCCAGCCCCATCAACAACGCACGCTATGTGCAGACCATCGTGGACCGCACGCTGGAGGCGCGGCCCGACCTCATCGTGCTGCCCGGCGACATGGTGGACGGCGACGTGGACAGCGGCCGCGCCAACGTCGCGCCGCTGGCGCAGCTCAAGGCACGCTACGGCGTCTGGGCGGCGCCCGGCAACCATGAGTACTACAGCGGCTACGACGCCTGGATGGCCGAATTCCGCCGCCTGGGCCTGAACCTGCTGGAAAACCGCATGCAGCTGATCGATGTGCAGGGCGCGCGCCTGGCGCTGTCGGGCATCGGCGATCCGGCCTATGGCCGCCTGTCGCGCCAGAACACCGACCCGTCCGTGGCCGAAGGCGTGCCACCCGACATCGACACCGTGGCCCGCCAGGCCAAAGAGGCCGGTGCGCAATACCACCTGCTGCTGGCCCACCAGCCCAAGACCGCCCGTGACAATGCGGCCCACGGCGTGGGCCTGCAGCTGTCGGGCCATACGCACGGCGGCCTGATCCTGGGCATGGACCAATGGCTGGTGGCGCCCGCCAATGACGGCTTTGTGCGCGGCGAGTACGAGGTCGGCGCCATGAAGCTCTTCGTCAGCGCCGGCGCAGGCCTGTGGGCCGGCTTTGCCGTGCGCCTGGGCGTGCCGGCCAGCATCGACCTGCTGGTGCTGCGCGGCGCCTGATCCTGCCCCGGAGGGCAGCGTGGACGGCTACCGCGCGAACACCATGCACACCGGGCTGGCGCAGTGGGTGCTGGCCAGCGGGCGCCAGGCGTCATCCCGGGCATGGCAGACGATGCTGTCGCTGTCCTCGTTGAGCACATAGAGCAGGCGCCCATCGGGCGAGGCCGTGAAAAAGCGCGGCGTGCGCCCGCCCGAGGCGAAGCCGCCACTGGCGTGCAGCAGCCCCGTCAAAGGATCGACATCGAAGACCGCAATGCCGTCAGCGCCGCGATTGGACACCAGCACCTGCCGGCCGTCGCGCAAGACCTCGATGCCCGCCGCCCGGCTGTTGCCCACAAAGCCCTCCGGCAGGGTGGACAGGATCTGCAGGCCCTGCAGCGCCCCCGTGGCCGCATCGAAGCGGCAGGTGAGCACGGTGTTGTCCAGTTCGTTGACCACATAGGCGCAGGCCAGCGCAGGATGGAAGGCGATATGCCGCGGGCCCGAGCCTTCGCGGCAGTCCAGCCAGGGCTGGGGCGCAGGCACCAGCCGCCCGTGCTCGAAGGCGAAGATGAAGATCCGGTCCTGCCCCTTGTCAGGCACCAGCACGAAGCGCCCGTCCGGCGAGAAGGGGTTGAAGTGCGGCTTGGCAAACGGCTGCTCCTTGCGATGCGGCCCGGGTTGGCCCGGTAGCGCAAGCCGCTGCTGCACGGAGCCCAGGCGCCCGTCCGGTGCGATCGGCATCACGGCCAGCGTACCGCCTGGCCCGCCATACCCCCGGTGGCCGTCGCTGGCAGCCGGCTCGCCCAGATGGTCGGAGACCACCAGCTGCCGTCCGCCCGGGGCGATGGCCAGGTGCACCGGGTTGCGCCCGCCGCAGTCCCGGGTCTGCAGCAACGCCAGGCGGCCCGTTGCGGCATCGCGTGCGAAGACGCTGACCTCATGGCCATCGCCATGCACGGTGTAGAGCCGGGTGCCGGCTGCATCGAGCGCCAGGAACGAGGGGTTGGCAAGCCCGTCCACGGTCTGCAGATGCTGCAGGCCGCCCGTGGCTTCGTCCACGCGATAGACGGTGATGCCCTCGCCACGTGCGTCGCGCTCGCGCGTGGTGCGCGAACCCACGTAGGCGTACAGGGAGCGCGACGCTGAGGTGCTCATGCCGATGCGCCCGCCAGCGGTGCGACGGCCGCGCCCTGAATGCCATGGCGCTGCAGCGCCTCGGCCACAAAGCCGCAAGCCTTGGCCTCCTCCACAAAGGCCGCCAGCACGCGCAGGGCCTCATCGCCCCGCCCCTTGGGCAGGCCCATGGCCTGCTGGATCACCATGAAGCGGCCCGGCAGCAGGCGCAGGCCGGGCAGGCGTGCGGCATCGGCCTCCAATTGCTGCTTGACGCCGGCGGCCACGTCGGCCGTCGATTCCACAAAGGTCTGCACCACGGCGGGCGAGGACACGGCGCGCTCTATCTGCGCATGCTTGAGCTCGCGGCTCAGGTACAGGTCATAGGCGCTGCCCTTGCCGACCACCACGGTGTGCCCGGCCCGGTCCACCTGGGCGTTGTCGGTCAGCGGCGAATCCTGGCGCACCAGGTAGCTGCCCTCGATCAGCACATAGGGCGCGGTAAAGCCGATGCCCGCGCCGCGCACGGGGTCCACGGCGAAGAAGCCGAAGTCGGCCTCCTCGCGCGTGACGGCATCCACCGACTTGGCGGCCGTATCGAAGACCACCAGCTCCAGCTCCAGCCCCAGCTGCTGCGCAAGGCGCCGGGCCAGGTCGATGGACACGCCTGCGGGCTGGCCATCGGCCTGCAGCCGCGCAAGGATAGGATTGCCGGTGTTGATGGATGCGCGGATGCGGCCAAGCGGCGCGAGGGTGGACAGCAGCTGGGAGGAAAGGTTCATGGATGGCTCGCTTCAAGGGTCAACGGGATGCCCGCCGGGGCGTGGAAGAGGTAAGCGAAGGGGTACGCGAAGGTTCCGGGGACGCTGCGCCGGGACCGAGGAGATCGCTGATGCTGGCCAGGTTGCGCAAGGTGCTCGCCAGGTGCTCGCGCATGGCGAGGGAGGCTTCTTCGTTGCGCTCGCGCCCCAGCAGTTCCAGGATGTTCAGATGCTGCTCGCAGTGCTCGCGGTAGCGCGCCCGGTCCTGCATGGAGCGGTAGGACAGCAGGCGCCGCACGCGGTTGACGCGGCGGATGGTGTCGATGAAGAACACGTTGCCCGAGGCCTCGACCAGGGACTCGTGGAAGTTCACCCCCCGGTCGTGGATGCGGTCGGCCGGGTCGGTGGCGATGCCGCCTTCGAGCAAGTGGATTTCGGCCGCGCGGCAGCGTTGCAGCACGGCGCGGTCCAGCCGGTAGCCAGGCTCCAGCAGCGCGGCCGGCTCCAGCGCCATACGCAGGCGGTAGGACTGCAGCAGGCTGTCGGGCGTGGTCAGCATGGCCGCAAAGGTCCAGCCGTAGCCGGGCTTGCGCTCGATCCAGCCCTCCTGCGAGATGCGGTTGAGCACGGCCGCCAGTTGGGCCTTGCTCAGGCCGTAGCGCGTGCGCAGCGCGGCCTCGGTGACGGATTCGGGCAGGCTGGCGCGCAGCCGGTCCTCGGCGATGCGAAAGTAGATGGCTTCGGTCAGGTCCTGGTCGCCGGCCGCCGCCTCGGCCAGCAGTTCGGCCGGAATCCGGTCATGCGGCAAGGCCAGGAAAAACCCCCGGTTGCGCTCGCGCCGCACCACACCCTGCTCTTCCAGCTGCTGCAAGGCCTCGTTGACGGGCTGGCGGGAGACGCGCAGTCGGTCGGCCAGGCCCTGGGCGGCCAGGTGGGTTCCGCTGTCCCATTGCTCGGAACGGGCCAGTGCCAGGATTTGCGAGCACAGCTGGGTGGAGGTCTTCATGCCCCCATTGTCATGCCATGCCACATCAGCGCCCGGCCGCCTGCCGCAGGATGGAAGGAATCACGCCGCCGCTGCGCAGCAGCCCGGCCTCCAGCTGCGTCTCCACGGCGGCCGTGGCCTGCAGCGCCTGCACGCTGCCATCGCCGCGCAGTATGCGCACGGGCACGGCGCAGCGCGGCGCCAGGGCGTCGGACGGTGCATCGATCTCGATACGGTCGCCCGGCTGCAGCGCCAGTTCCTGCGGCCCCATGCCCGCAGGCAAGCGCAGCGGCACGATGCCCATGCCGATGAGGTTGGAGCGGTGGATGCGCTCGAAGCTCAGGGCCAGCACGGCACGTATGCCCAGCAGGCGCTGGCCCTTGGCGGCCCAGTCGCGCGAGGAGCCCGTGCCGTAGCGCTCGCCGGCCACCAGCACCACGGACTGGCCCGCCTTGCGGTAGCGCTGAGCGATGTCCCACAGCGGCGCTATCTCGCCCGACGGCGCATGCAGGCCATGGGCCACGGGGGCACCGGGCGCCAGCAGGTTCTTCAGCGTCTTGCTGTGAAAGGCCGCCCGCACCATCACCTCCCAGTTGCCGCGCCGCGACGCGAAGACGTTGAGATCGGCCCGGTCGTCGCCGCGCTCCACCAGGAAATCGGCCACCAGGCTGTCGGGCGGTATGGCGCTGGCCGGCGAGATATGGTCCGTGGTGATGTCGTCGCCCACCACCAGCAGCGGGTGGGCCTGGTAGCGGCCCAGCTGGCTGCCCTCGGACAGCGCGGCAAAGGGCGGGCGGCGCAGCGCGGTGGACCGCGCGTCCCAGGGAAACAACGGCCCCTCGGGCGCCTTCAGCGCATGCCAGGCCGGGTTGAGCGTGGCCCGCGCGAAGTCGCGGCCGAAGTCCTGCGGGTGCAGGCCCAGCGCCAGCGCCGCCTGGACTTCCTCGCGGGTGGGCATGAGGTCGGCCAGGAACACGGGCCGGCCATCGGCCAGTTGCTGCACGGGCTCGAGGCGCAGGTTGCGGGCCGCGTCGCCGGCCAGGCCGAAGGCGATGACCAGGGACGGCGACATGATGAAGCTCAGCTCGATGTCCGGATGCACGCGGCCCGGAAAATTCCGGTTGCCCGACAAAATGGCCACGGCCTTGGCCTGGCCGGCGCGCTGGGCCTGGCGCACCGGCTCCGTCAGCGGGCCGGGGTTGCCGATGCAGGTGGTGCAGCCGTAGCCCACGATGCCGAAGCCCACGGCCTCCAGGTCCTGCAGCAGCCCGGCGCGCGCCAGATAGGAGGCAGCCGCCGGCGAGCCCGGTGCCAGCGAGGTCTTGACCCATGCGGGGACCTTCAGCCCCAGCGCCCGCGCCTTGCGCGCCACCAGCCCGGCGGCGACCAGCAGCGCGGGATCCGAGGTATTGGTGCAGCTGGTGATGGCGGCCAGCGCCACGGCATGGCGCGGCAGCCCGGCCTTCGCGCCGGACGCAACAAAGCCCACGGCCTGCAGCGCGCGGGCGCTGTCGCCATAGTCCAGCAGGTCCTGCGGACGGCGCGGACCGGCAATGTGCCAGCCCACGGTGTCTAGGTCGATCTCGATCTGGCGTGTGTAGCGCGGCCGGGCCTGCGGATCGAACCACAGGCCCTGGGCACGCATATAGGCCTCGACCAGGGCGACGCGCTGTGGGCTGCGGCCCGTGGCGCGCAGGTAGTCAAGCGTCTGGCCATCGACCGCGAAGTAGCCCGTGGTGGCGCCGTACTCGGGCGCCATGTTGGCCACCACGCTGCGCTGGCCCGCCGTCAGCGTGGACACGCCGGGGCCGAAGTACTCGACGAACTCGCCGGCCACGCCCAGGGCGCGCAGCCGCTGGGTGGCGACCAGGGCCAGGTCGCTGGCCTGCACGCCCGGGCGCAGCGCGCCGGTCAGCCGCACGCCGATGACATCGGGGATGCGCAGCATGGTGGGCATGCCGAACATCACGGTCTGCGCCTCCAGCCCGCCAACGCCCCAGCCCAGCACGCCGATGCCGTTGACCATGGGTGTGTGGCTATCCGTGCCCAGCATCATGTCGGGCACGGCCCAGAGCCTGCCGCCGCGCTCCTCGGTGGTCACCACGGTGGCCAGCTGCTCCAGGTTGATGGTGTGCATGATCCCCGTGCCGGGCGGGTGGATGGTCACATGGGCCAGGGCCCTGGAGGCCCAGCGCAGGAAGCGGTAGCGCTCGGCATTGCGCCGTATCTCGTGCTCCAGGTTGGCCTGGGCGGCGCCCGGCGCTGCATAGGCCTCCACGGCCAGCGAGTGGTCCACCGACACATCGACGGGCAGCACCGGATTGAGCACGGCCGGATCCACGCCCTCTTCGTGCAGGGCATCACGCATGGCTGCGATGTCGACCAGCGCCGGCGTGCTGGTGGTGTCGTGCATGAGCACGCGGCCCGGCTGGAAGGCGATTTCGGCCTCGCTGCTGCCGTGATTCAGCCAGGCCCGCAGGGCAGCCACGGCAGCGTCCCTTTCCTGCCCTTCCATGTGGCGCAGCACGTTCTCCAGCAACAACCTGAGCACCATGGGCAGGCGCGGCAGGCACTCGCCCAGCACGCCCGGCACATCGGCGGCGTGGTAGCGGACTCCGTCCAGTTCAAGGACGCGGGAAAAGGGGTTCTCGGTGTTTTCCATAGCTGATATTTTGCATATTGAATTTCTAAAATGCAATCAATCGACTTATCTCGCTTTCCCTGAAACCCTGGCCACAAGGCCGCCAAGGAGTTTTGACATGTACGCTCCCTCCCGCCGCAGCTTGCTGCGCAGCCTGGGCACCGCGCTGCTCGCCGGCCTCATTGGCCTCATCAGCCTCATCGGCAACCTGCCCGCTGCGGCCCAGGACGCGCCGCAGCGCAGCATCACTCTTGTGGTTCCCTTCACGGCAGGCGGCGGCGTCGACGCCATGGCCCGGCTGCTGGCCGAGCGGCTGCGCGTGACGCTCAAGCAGCCGGTGGTGGTGGACAACAGGCCCGGCGCCAGCGGCATGCTGGGCGCAGGCGCCGTGGCACGCGCGGCGGGCGACGGCCACACGCTGCTGCTGGGCTCGGCCGGCGAAACCGCCATCGCCCCGCTGGTGCACCAGGGCCGCATGCCCTACCAGCCGTCCCGCGACCTGGCGCCCCTGACCCTGGTCACGCGCGTGCCCAACGTACTGGTGGCCTCGCCCGGCCTGCCGGCCGGCAACATCGATGAACTGGTGCGCCTGGCCAAGGCCAGCCCCGGCAAGCTCGGCTACGCCACCAGCGGCGTGGGCAATCCCCAGCACCTCAATGGCGAGCTGCTGCAGTCGCTGGCCGGCATCCGGCTGAACCACGTGCCCTACCGGGGCGCGGCCAACCAGCTGGTGGACGTGTCCTCGGGCGTGGTCGAACTGGCCTTCGTCAGCTACGCGGGGGCCGCGCCCTTCATCAAGAGCGGCCGTGTCAAGGCGCTGGCGGTGACTTCAGCGCAGCGCGCCAGCTTCGCCCCCGGCATTGCCGCCATTGCCGAGTCGACGGGCCTGGCCTCCTACGACCTGGACAACTGGTTCGGCCTCTTCGCGCCCGCCTCCACGCCGCCGGCCGTCCAGGCGCGGCTGCATGCGGCGGTGGTCAATGCGCTCAAGGATCCCGCGCTGGCGCAGCGCCTGCGCGAACTGGGCGGCGAGCCCGCCCCCATGTCCCAGCAGCAGTTCAGGGACTTCATCGCCGCCGAGACCGCCAGGTACGCCGCCATCGTGACCTCGGCACGCATCGTGGCCGAGTGAGGGCGCGCGCCCTTTCCCGGCATTTGCCTTTCCCTTCAGAAAACCACAGGAGACGACATGCAGCTTCATCCCGCGCTGGCCGCCACGGCCGCCGCCATCCTGGTCCTGGCTTCGGCCACGGCCCGATCCCAGACCGCCCCCGACGGCTACCCGGTCCGCGCCGTCACCATCGTCGTGCCCTTCGCAGCCGGCGGAAACACCGACGTCAAGACCCGGCTCGTGGCCAGGCAGCTGGCGCAGATACTGGGCCAGCCCGTGATCGTGGACAACAAGCCCGGCGCCAGCGGCAACATCGGAATGGAGTTCGTGGGCCGCGCCGCAGCCGACGGCTACACCATCGCCATGGGCAGCTTCGGGCCGCTGGCCGTCAATCCCTGGATCTACCCCAGGCTCAACTTCGATCCCAAGACCTTTGTCCCCATCATCCTGCTGGAGAAAAGCCCGCTGGTGCTGGTCACGCCCGCCGACAAGCCCTATCGCAGCGTGGCCGATGTGGTGACGGCCGCCAAGGACAGGCCGGGGCAGCTGAACATCGCCAATGCAGGGCCGGGCGGCGCGCACCATCTCTCGGCCGAGCTTTTCGAGGCGGCGGCAGGCCTGGACATGGTCGGCGTGCCCTTCAAGGGCGGTGGTCCCGCCGCCACCGCCCTGCTGTCGGGACAGGTGGACCTGATGTTCGAGCAGACCGGTGCGGCCGCGCCCTCCATACAGGCGCGCAAGATCCGCGCGCTGGGTGTGACCTCGGCACAGCGCCTGGCCATGCTCCCTGACGTGCCCACCTTCGCCGAGTCCGGCTTCCCCCAGGTCACCGTCTCCAACTGGATGGGCTATGTGGCGCCCAAAGGCACGCCGCCCGAGATCGTGGCCCGGCTCAACAAGGCGTTCGCCAAGGCCATGGAGCACCCGGAAGTCCGGGAACGCATCGTCTCCCAGGGCAACGAGTTCGGCGGCGGCAGCAGCCAGGAGTTCGCCGCCTTCATCGACAGCGAAGCCGCCAAGTGGGGCCGGCTGGTGAAGGAGCGCGGAATCCGAAGGGACTGAGCGAAAGGCGGGACCTCCCCCCACCCCCGACCTATCCCTCATTGACCAGCAACGACAGCGCATGCGCCTCGGTAGGCAAAGGCACGTCCCAGCGCTGCAGCAGGCCGAGCAGGGCCGCGTTGGTCAGCGTGGTGTCTCGCGCGCGGTTGCGGGCCAGCAGGGTTGGGCGGCTGGCTTCCAGGTGCACGAGTTCCACGCGGGCGCCGTAGGCCAGGCACAGGTCCACGGTCTTGCCGCGCATCTGGCGCGACAGGTGGGTGGCATTCCAGACAAAGGGCTGGCCCGCGCGCAGCAGGGCCTTGGCCTTGTCCACGGCATGGTGGGCGGCCGCGCCCTCGTTCTGGCCGTGGCGCAGGCCCAGCTCCGTACGCGCATCGTCGAAGGAGACCACGGGCAGGTCGCCATGGTGGGCGGCCACCCAGGTGTTCTTGCCGCTGGCCGGCAGGCCGCACATGACGATGGCGCGCGAGCCGGCCTGCTCGTGCAGCGCATAGTCGGGATGCAGCTGCGCGCCGCGGAAGTAGCGCACCGCCGTCTCGGCCGAGGCAAAGCGGCGTGGCGTGCGCAGGCAGCCCTCTTCCAGCGCGAACTCGCGCACCAGCTCGATGTTGACCAGCACGGACGCAATGTCCGGGCAGATGCGCCCGCGCATGTCGGCCCGCGCCAGCAGGGTGAGCAGGTGCAGGTCCACCTGCCAGGACAGCTCGCGCACGATGAACTCGGGCGAGAGGCCGCGGCGCGAATCGGCAAAGGCGAAGAACGGCACCTGGTGCACGGCGATCAGGCGGCAGATGGCCTCGCGCTGGTCCACGGGCGCGCCGGCCTCCCAGAGCATGAGCCGCGCATCCAGCGCACCCCGGCGCGAGTGGCCGGGCTGGCCGATGCGGCCGTCCTCGCCCACCACGGTGGTCGAGCACTTGGCCACGTCGTGCAGCAGCGCGGCCAGGAAGACCGTCTCGCGCTCGGTGGCGGTGAGCGCCGCATGGTCGGGGGCGGCCAGCAGCTCGCGCACCACCATCTGCGTGTGCGTCCAGACATCGCCTTCGGCGTGATAGACCGGGTCCTGCGGCGTGGTTTTGGCCTGCTCCAGCTGGGGGAAGGCGGCCAGGCAGGCCGCGAAGTCGGGGTCGGCGCCGGGCTGCGGCACCAGGGACTGGATCTGTTTCCAGTTCGTCATGGAAATCTCCTTGCGATGGGTCTGCGCTGCAGGCCTCACCAGCTTTTTGAAATATCGGCCGCAAAGATGTCTGCGCCTTCGCGCAGCCCGTTGGGGACGATGGGCCGCTCGCTGTGGTGCGAGCCCGAGTCGAGGATGACCTGCACGAAGTCCGGCCGCACGAACTTGTAGCGCGCCACGGTCTGGCCGTCCTCCTCCACCTTGAGGTAGAGGCCTTCGGCCAGTTCGGAGCCGTCGGTCTGCCGCCAGCACAGCGGCAGGTCCAGCTTCTGGCGGACCACCACCTGCTCGAAGGCCTGGCGCCAGCGCGCGCTGCGGCCCAGCGAGGGGGCCAGCAGCGCCAGCAGGTCCTGCATGCGCCGGGGCGCCGCCCCGCTGTAGAGCACGGGCACCGAGACCACGGGCACGCCGGCCAGCAGGGCATGGCGGCGCGGCGTGTCCAGGAAGCACTGCGCCGAGCGGTCCCAGATGTCGAACTCGCAGAACCAGTGCGGCAGCGCGTCGTAGAACAGCGAGTGCTTGGCATACATCCACTCGCCGAACACCTGGTAGCGGTCGTCCAGCAGGGACAGCAGCGCGCCCTCATGGGCCTGGGCCCATTGCTTGAAGAGGTTGAACTGGCGCTCGCGCCCGCCGGGCCGCTCGCTGTCCAGGTAGTGGCCGCGCGACTGCAGCAGCAGCTGGCCGTCGCCGGCAAAGCTCAGCGCGGCGTTGGCGCCGTCGAGTTTTTCCTCGACGACGATGTGCCGGCCGGCCAGCCGCTCATAGGGCACGGCGTCGTCCTGGTCACCGGACTGCAGGCGCGAGCCGCGCAGGTGCGGCGTGCGGGGGTATTTGAGGATCTCGACGCTCGAAAGAAAGTGAGCGCCTTGGGCAATGGATGGGGTCATGTCGTGCTTTCCGAAAACGATGCAGCACCCCACGGCGACATGCCGTGGAGCGGGAAAAGCCGACGACGACGCCAGGCGCCGCAATGCAGGGGATGCAGCGACAGCGCGGCCTGGCCCGTGGTGGCCGGGCCGGCAGGCTGTCGAAGGGGAAGATGGCAGGACTGTCGGGGCCGTCCGCAAACCGGACGGTCAGCCGCAAGCCCTCAAAAGGCCACGCACCGCAGCGCACACGCAAAAGACATCCGGGGCAAGGCCAGGATCAGCGTGTGACGAAGTCGTTCAGCAGGAAGCTGTGCGGCGGGGCATGGTGCACCTCGAAAGGGTGAGGGTGGATGGGAGGGGTGCGAGTCTATCGCCCGTTGCCCCGCAGGCACAAGCGGCTGCGCACCATGCCGGGCCGATTGTTGGCTGCTAGCCACGCACGGCGGACTTGAAGGCGGCGCCCAGCGCATCCAGTGCCGCGCGCGGCCGGCCTTCGCGCACGCGGGTGTGCAGCAGCACGGGCAGGCGCGGCAGCGTGGGCAGGCCCAGGCGCGGGCCCACGTCCACGGCGCCCAGGGCCAGCATGCGCGGCGCCAGCGCGGCCACGCCCAGCCCCGCCATGACGGCGGCCGAGACAGCGGCCACGCCGCCGCCCACGAACACCTCGGTCCACGGCATGCGGGCCGTATCCAGCAGTTGCCCGGCCATGGCGCGCACGCCGCAGGGCTCGGCCAGCGTGGCCAGCGGCAGGGGCTCGCCCGCGCGGTGCTGCCAGCCGGGCGCGGCAAACCATCCGAAGGGCTCCTCGGCCAGCAGCTCGCCGTCGTCACGCCCGGCATGCGTGCGAACGATCACCGTGTCGTACTCGCGCCGGTCAAACCCCTGCAGCAGCGGGCCGGACGATGCGATGCGGATGTCGATCAGCAGTTGCGGGTCCTGCGCATTCATGCGGGCAATCAGGGCCGGCAGCTCAGGCCCGGCCACATGGTCGCTGATGCCGATGGTCAGCCGCTGGCGCGTGCTGACGGCCAGCGCCAGTGCGCGCTCATGGGCCTGCAGCAGTTCGCGCGCATGGGGCAGGAAGTCGGCACCCAGCGCCGACAGCTGCACGTGGCGCGGCGTGCGCTCGACCAGCCGGCAGCCCAGCCGCTGCTCCAGCCGCTTGAGCTTGAGGCTGACGGCGGCCTGCGTGGTCTGCATGGCTTCGGCCGCGCGCGTGAAGCTGCCCAGCTCCGCGATGTGCACGAAGCTCTGCACGGCATCCAGGTCGAGGGGTCGTTGAATCATTGCAATTCATTATTACTGATATCAGCAATCATGGCTTTTCAAAATAGCTGGCACGGCCTACCTTCGAGGCTCCCACAACGCAAAGCAACGCAACTCAACTCAACGCAAAGGAGCCACACCATGCCCATGACCCGGATCAACATGCGCGCCGGCAAGTCCCCCGCCTACCGCCAGGCCATCTGCGACAGCCTCTACCGCGCCATGCGCGAGACCTTCAACGTGCCGGAGGACGACCAGTTCATGACCATCACCGAGCATGACGGCGACAACTTCCGCTACGGCGCCTCCTACCTGGGCGTGGCGCGCAGCGACGATCTGGTGCTGGTGCAGCTCACGGTCAGCAACACCCGCAGCCTGGAGCAGAAGAAGGCGCTGTTTAGCCGCATCGCCGAGCTGCTGGTCGAAAGCCCCGGCCTGCGGCCCGAGGACGTGTTCGTCAACCTGGTCGAGGTGGACAAGGAGAACTGGTCCATGGGCCACGGGCTCGCGCAATACGCAACTTAAGACACGCGGATCGGCGCAACACCCACAGCGGCGCGCTCAGGCCGGCACCGCCAGCGCCGCCACGAACTGCTGGCCCACGGCGGTGATGATCTCGGCGCGCGCCGCCGTGCGCAGCTGCACCAGGGCGATCTGCCGGCTCTCGGCGGTCTGGGCAATGGGCAGCACGCGCAGGCGCGGGTCGCCCTCCCAGCCATGCCGCGCCAGATTGGGCAGCATGGCCACGCCCATGCCGTCGCGCACCAGCTCCACGATGGTCTCGATGGAGTTGAGCTCCAGGAACTCCTGGGGCTTGGCACGCAGGCGGCGCAGCGTGCGCTCCACCAGCTCGCCTGTGTGCTCGGTGCGGTCGAAGCGGATGAAGGGATAGCGCTCCACCATGTCGGCGGGCGCCGCGGGCCGGGCGGCGCGCGGCGCCAGCAGCACCATGGGCTCGGCATACAGCGGCGTCCACACCAGCGAGGGGCGCTTGATGGCCGGGTTGTAGACCACCACGGCCGCATCCAGCTCATGGTTCTCCACCTGGGCGATCAGCCGGTTGGACTTGCCCGAGACCACATGCAGGTCCACCGCCGGATGGTGGCGCTTGAGCTCCAGCGTGGCGCGCACCAGCTGGCTCAGCGCCGAGACGATGGAGCCGAACTGCACGGTGCCGGCCAGCGGTGCGTCGGCCCGCGTGCCGTGCTTGGCCTGCTCGTACAGCGCCACCAGCTGGGTGGCAATGGGCACCAGCGCCCGGCCCTGCTCGTTGAGCGTGACCAGCTTGCCCTGGCGCGCGAACAGCTTGCGCTTGAGGTCGTTTTCCAGCGTGCGCATCTGCAGCCCCACGGCCACCTGGGTCAGCGCCACGCGCTGGCCTGCCGCGGTGAAGGAGCCCTCGGCCGCCACGGCCAGAAAAGTGCGAAGAATGCGCAGGCTTGGCATAAAAGTTTTGCTTTCAAGATTCGTAAGAAATTCCAGCTTTCACCAAACAGTTTCTATCATCAAAATCGCTGGCAACCGATAGCCGATCGTCCTGATCGCACCCTCCCACTTCCCGGATTTCTGGAGATCTCCATGCCTGCACCCGTGTCCCGCCGCCTGCTTGTCTGCTGCGCCGCCCTGTTGACCTGCGCCACGCCCGGCTGGGCCGCGCCCGCCGCCGATGCCTGGCCCTCGCAGCCGCTGAAGATCATGGTGGGCTTTGCCGCCGGCGGCGCCAACGACATCGTGGCCCGCATCCTGGCCAAGGAGCTGCAGCAGCGCCTGGGCCAGAGCGTGGTGGTGGAGAACCGCGGCGGCGCGGGCGGCCTGATCGCCAGCGAAGTGGTGGCCAAGGCGCCCAAGAACGGCTACACGCTGCTGCTGGGCTCCATCGGCAGCAACACCGTGGCGCCCGTGCTGGCCAAGAAGCTGTCGTTCGACCCGCGCAAGGACCTGGAGCCCATCACCCTGGTGGCCGAGTCCGGCAACGCGCTGCTGGTGAACGCCGCCCTGCCCTACAAGACAGTGCAGGAAATGATCGAGGCCGCACGCAAAGCGCCGGGCAGCATCAACTACGCATCGTCGGGCAACGGCTCCACCCTGCACCTGGCAGGCGCACTGTTTGCCCAGCAGGCCGGCGTGAACCTGGTGCACGTGCCCTACCGCGGCAACGGCCCGGCCATCACCGATGTGTCGGGCGGCCAGGTGCAGGCCATCTTCTCGGGCATTCCGCCCGCCATCACCTCGGCCAAGACCGGCCAGACCCGCATCCTGGCCGTGACCACGAAGCAGCGCGTCAAGAACCTGCCCAACGTGCCCACCGTCGCCGAGGCCGGCCTGCCCGGCTATGCCTTCACGTCCTGGTACGGCCTGTTCACCACGGGCGGCACGGACCCGGCCATCGTCGAGCGGCTGGCCCAGGAAGTGCGCAAGATCATGGAGCGCCCCGAAGTGCAGGCCCAGTTCGAGGCCCAGGGCCTGGACCCCGAGACCAGCGACCCCAAGTCCTTCAAGCAGCAGATCGACCGCGAGCTGACGCGCTGGAGCCGTGACGTGAAGACCATGGGCATCACCGCCGACTGAGGCAGGTTCTTTCATGCACGCCTCTTCCTCTCCCTTCACTCCCGGCAACCCCTACGACTCCAGGCGGGTGCCCGTGTTCGCGCGCAATGCCGTGTCCACCTCCCAC
Source organism: Delftia sp. GW456-R20 (assembly GCF_001622915.1). Lineage (NCBI taxonomy): Bacteria > Pseudomonadati > Pseudomonadota > Betaproteobacteria > Burkholderiales > Comamonadaceae > Delftia > Delftia sp. GW456-R20. Next base: position 596,944 of record NZ_LWCN01000003.1, read on the forward strand.
CCGCTGGCGGCGCAGGCCGGCCTGCGCATGCTGTGGGCAGGCGGCAACGCGGTGGACGCGGCCATTGCGGCGGCGGCTGCCATGACCATCGTCGAGCCGGTGAGCAACGGCCTGGGCTCGGACGCCTTCTGCATCCTCTGGGATGGCAAGGAACTGCACGGGCTCAACGCCAGCGGCCGCGCACCGCAGGGCTGGGCGCCCGAGTACTTCCACCAGCGCTATGGCCGCCAGGACAAGCCGCCGCGCCGGGGCGTGGACTCCATCACCGTGCCGGGCGCCGTCAGCGCCTGGGTGGCCCTGCACGAGCGCTTCGGCAAGCTGCCCTTTGACGCGCTGATGGAGCCGGCCGCCGAGATCGCCGAGCGCGGCTACCTGGTGCCGCCCGTGGTCCAGCAGAAATGGGCCGCAGGCGCGCCCGAGCTGCAATCGCAGCCGGGGTTCAGGGAAAGCTTCCTGCCCCGGGGCCGCGCGCCGGAAGTGGGCGAGCTGTTCCGCTTTCCCGCCGCAGCGCGCGCCCTGCGCGCCATTGGTGCCACGCGCGGCAAGGCCTTTTATGAAGGCGAGATTGCCCGGGCCGTGACCTCGTTCGTGCAGCAGCACGGCGGCTGCCTGGGCATGGCCGACATGGCCGCGCACGAAGTGCAATGGGTGCAGCCGCTGGCCAAGGACTACCGCGGCCACACGCTGCACGAGATACCGCCGGGCGGGCAAGGCATTGCCGCGCAGATCGCGCTGGGCATTCTGTCCAACTTCGACCTGGCCAGCCTGCCCGTGGATGGCGTGGCCTCCCAGCATCTGCAGATCGAGGCCATGAAGCTGGCCTTTGCCGACATCTACCGCTACGTGGCCGACGCGGACATGGAGGTGACGCCCGCACAGATGCTCGACGACGCCTACCTGGCCTCGCGCGCCAGGCTCATCGATCCGCGCCGTGCGCAGGACTTCAAGGCCGGCAACCCCGTGCGCGGCGGCACCATCTACCTGACGGCCGCCGACGAGAACGGCATGATGGTCAGCTTCATCCAGAGCAACTTCTCGGGCTTTGGCTCGGGCGTGGTGGAGCCGACCTTCGGCATCAGCCTGCAAAACCGCGGCCACGGCTTCGGCACCGACCCCCAGCACCCCAACCGCGCCAACCTGGTGGGCCCGGGCAAGCGCCCCTTCCACACCATCATTCCGGCCTTCCTGACCCGCGACGGCCAGCCCGTGATGAGCTTCGGCGTCATGGGCGGCAACATGCAGCCCCAGGGCCACATGCAGACTGTGGTGCGCATGCTGGACTACCGCCAGTCGCCCCAGGCGGCCTGCGATGCGCCGCGCTGGCGCGTCAACGAAGGCCTGGCCATCAACGTGGAAGGCGGCATGGAGCCGGCCACCATCGCCGGCCTGCAGGCGCTGGGCCACCAGGTGGAGGTCATCCACGACCCCTACCAGGACTTCGGCGCCGGCCAGTTCATCTGGCGCATGGGCGATCCCGCCGTGGAGGGCTACCAGATCGCCAGCGACCCGCGCCGCGACGGGCTGGCGGCCGGGTACTAGGGCCTGTTCACACTAATGTGGGGTCGCGAAGCTGCCTGCCAGCCCGCCAATCAAGGCGCGCGACGCCGTGCGTGTGCTCACACGCACAAGGAGCGCAACGCCGAGTGGCGGGCTGGCAGGCAGCTTCCCTTCGGGTTGCCCGGCTGCGGGCCGTCTGCGGCGTTGCACGCGCTTGCAAGGCACGGGCCTTGCTGCGCACGTGCGCCTTGCATACGACCCCGCAGCCGGGCAACGCGATCCCTGCATTAGTGTGAACAGGCCCTAGCGGAACGGGAAAGTGCGCGCGGCGGCTACTCCGCGCGCAGGCGCCCCTGGCGGGTCAGCCGCGCCGCCAGCGCGGCCTCTTCGCTGACCAGGCGCTGCAGCACGGCCGCGCTGGCCGGGAAGGGCTCGCTGCCCAGTTCGCGGATCAGGCGGCTGAACTCCGGGTCGGCCACAGACTGGGAGATCCAGCCATACAGGCTGTCCACGCTGGCCGTGGGCACACCCTTGGGCGCGAACACGCCCACGAAGGTGGTGGCATCGAACACCGGCAGGCCCAGCTGGGCCAGGTCGGGCACATCGGCCAGCCCGCCCCCGGCGCGCGGCCCCAGCACGAACAGCGCGCGCAGGGCGCCGCTCTTGATATGCGGCGTGGAGCTGGTGATCTGGTCCACCACGGCGTCGATCTGCCCGCCGATCAGATCGACCAGGGCCGGCCCCGATCCCTTGTAGGGCACGGGATTGACGCGCACCTTCACGGCATCTTCCAGCTGCAGCACGGCCAGGTGATTGGGCGAGCCCGGCCCGGCATGGCCCACGGTCACGCTGCCATCCCTGGCCTTCATCGCCTTGATGAAATCGGCAGCGGTCTTGAAGCGTGCGTCATTGGCGCGCACCACCACGACCACGGGCGTGCGGCTGACCACGGCAATGGGCGCAAAGCTGTCGGCGCGGTAGGGCAGCTTGATCATCTCGGGCAAGGTGCCCAACTGGCCCGGCGTGGCCACCAGCAGCGTATGCCCGTCCGGCTCGGCGCGCGCCACCCAGCCCGAGCCCACGGCACCACCGCCGCCCGCACGGTTGTCCACGATCACGGACTGCCCCGCATGCCGGGCCAGCGGAATGCCCAGCGTGCGGGCCACGATGTCCACGTTGCCGCCCGGCGCAAAGGGCACGACCAGCGTGAGCGGCTTGGCCGGAAATGCGCGCGCCTGCACTGCCGATGCAGCCGATGCCGCAGCCAGCGCCGCGAAAGATACCGCCGTGCGGATAAAGCCTCTGCGGCCCGATGTGATTCGATTCATTTTCTCTGTCTCCTGCTATTTGAAAATCAATGACCCCAATACAGGCGCGCGGGGTTATCGACCAATACCGTGTGCCTGTATTCCTCTGGAACCCAATCCACCAATGCCTGCGCCAATTCGCCAGCGGAATTCGAACGGGCCTTTATTCCGGGATGCGGCCAGTCCGACCCCCATACGATCCGGTGCGGATTGGCCTGCACCAGGGCATGTGCAATGGGAGTCACGGCCGGGTCCACGGCCGATGCCGTTGCCGATATCCGGTAGGCGCCCGAGAACTTCACCCAGGCCCGGCCTTCCTTCATCAGCGCCTGCAGATTGCGGCTGCCCGGCCCGCCGGCGCCCAGCTGGCGCGACGGGTGGCCGAAGTGATCCACCACCACGGCCACGCCCATGTCGGCAACGCGCTGCGCCAGGCCAGGGTCTTCATCCACGTTCACCAGCAATTGCACATGCCAGCCCAGGCCCCGGATGCGGTCGGCCACGGCCCGCAGGCTGGAGACGGAGACCCCGCCCGAAAACAGCGCATTGCACCGTGCGCCGCGCACGCCCAGGGCGTGCAGCGCTTCGATCTCCGCCTGCGGCGTGTCCTCATAGATCACGGCCACGCCACGCATGCGGCCCGCCTCGGCATGGCGCAGCGTCTGCTTGAGCAGGCCGTGATCGCGGCCATACACGCTGGGCTGGACCAGAACGCAACGGTCCACACCCAATGGGCGAAAGGCTTTCCAATAATCGTCCATGGACGCGACAGCCGGTGTATAGGCGCGTTCCGCAATCAACGGAAAATCATCGGAACGACCAAATACATGGAAATGGGTATCGCAGGAATTTTCTGGAAACAGATATTGTTCCGCTGGATTTTCGACTGCGTCGCAATCACCGGCACAGCGGTTGAAACTGGGTGAATTCATGGGCATTCATTTCAAAGCTGGTGCATTGTCGTGACGCACGTAAAATTCAGTCAAGCTCATCTTTGTCATCATCAAAATGAACAGCATTCAACATGCAGAAGGCGCGCCCCGGGCTCCGGTCAACCTGCGCAGCATCGACCTCAACCTGCTGGTGATCTTCGAGGCCCTGGTGGAAGAACGCAGCGTGGGCAAGGCCGCCGCGCGGCTGGGCATCACCTCCTCGGCCGTCAGCCATGCGCTGCGCCGGCTGCGCACCCAGTTCAACGACCCGCTGCTGCTGCGCACGGCCGAAGGCATGTCGCCCACGCCCGAGGCCGTGCGCCTGGCGCGCAGCTTCCGCAAGGCCTTCAGCGAGATCGAAAGCGCCATCGAGGTCAGCAAGGGCTTCGATCCGGCCACGGCGCGGCGCAATTTCCACCTGCGCCTGTCCGACTACGTGGGCGTGCTGCTGCTCCCGCAGCTGTGCATCCATCTGCGTGCGGTGGCGCCGGGCATCAGCCTGTCGGTGCAGTCCTTCGACGGCCGCCAGCCCTCGGATCGCGTCGAGTACGAAGGCGTGGAAATCCGCCTTTCCGTCTCGCGCGGTCGCTCGGTGCTGTCGGCGTCACGCCGCCTGCTGGATGACCAGTGGATGGTGCTGATGCGCAAGGACCATCCGGCCGCCGCCTCTCCGCTCACGCTGGAGAAATACCTGGAGCAGGGCCACCTGAAGGTCACGGGCGTGGGCAGCAGCATCGTGGATGAACTCCTGGCCGAGCGCGGGCTGGCGCGGCGCGTGATGTTCCAGGTGCCCACCTGGCTGGGCATGGTGCCCGTCATCGAATCCACCGACCTGGTGGCCGCCATGCCCGCGCACTGGATGCACAGCGTGCTGTCCGGCTCCAACTGTGTGGCGCGCCCCATGCCCCTGCCCGAGCTGGCCCTGTCCATCGACGCCGTCTGGCATCCGCGCAACGACCATGACGCGGGGCACAAATGGTTCAGGGAGCTGATCCACCAGATCTTCCAGGAGGCGTACAGCAAGTCCCTGCTCCAGCAGCGCCTGGACAGGGCTGGCACACGGAACAACGCTTAACCCAGCCCTCATGCTTTTCGGTGAAGATGCGGTCTTTCCGCCGCACAAGCCATGACACCAGAACAACACACTCCAGCGCTGCAGCGCCGCAACCTCGGCCTGCTCGTGGCCGCGCAATCGCTGGGGGGCGCGTCGCCGCCCATCATCATTTCGCTGGGCGGCCTGGTCGGCCAGCAGCTTTCCACCAATCCCACGGCCACCACGCTGCCGGTCAGCATCTACCAGCTGGGCCTGGCGCTGTCCACGCTGCCTGCGGCCTGGCTGATGCAGCGCATGGGGCGGCGCACGGCCTATGTGCTGGGTGCCATCCTGGGCGTGGTCTCGGGCGTGATCGCGGCCCAGGGCATTGCGCACTCCGATTTCGTGACCTTCTGCATCGGCACGGCGCTGGCGGGCTTTTACGCGGCCTGCGTGCAGAGCTACCGCTTCGCGGCCACCGACGCCATGACCGACCCCGCCGAGCAGGCGCGCGCCATCTCGCGCGTGATGATCGGCGGGCTGATTGCGGCCATCATCGGCCCGCAGGTGGTGATCTGGACGCGCGACGCCCTGCCCATGACGCCGTTCGCAGGCAGCTTCTACAGCCAGGCCGTGCTCGCCCTGCTGGCCCTGCCGCTGCTGCTGGGCCTGAAGCTGCCGCCGCCCCAGGCCCGCGCCGTGGCGGGCGAGGCCCGGCCGCTGGCCGAGATTGCGCGCACGCCGCAGTTCATCGTGGCGGCTTCGGCCGGCGTGGTCAGCTACGGTCTCATGGCCTTTCTGATGACGGCCGCGCCCATGGCCATGGTGGGCTGCGGCCACACGGTGGGCGAGGCGGCGCTGGGCATCCAGTGGCATGTGCTGGCCATGTTCGCGCCCAGCTTCTTCACGGGCCGGCTGATCGCGCGCTTTGGAAAGCGCCGCATCACGGCGCTGGGGCTGGTGATGATCGCCGCCTCGGCCCTGATGGCGTTGATGGGGCTGGAGCTGCTGCACTTCTGGGGCTCCCTGGTGCTGCTGGGCGTGGGCTGGAACTTCGGCTTCATCGGCGCCACGGCCATGGTGACCGAGTGCTACCGCCCTGCCGAGCGCGCCAAGGTGCAGGCCCTCAATGACTTCCTGGTCTTCGGCACCGTGGCCGTGGCCTCGTTCGGCTCGGGCCAGCTGCTGCACACGGCCGGCTGGGACGGCATCAACACCTGGCTGCTGCCCATCGTGGGCGTGGTGCTGCTGATGCTGGCCGTGCAGGGACGGGGTCGCGGCGCAGGCGCGCCGGCCTGAAGTGTGAAGCGCATGTCGGAACGGACGCCATGCCAGGCCATCGGAAATCGTGGTCCAGACCTCTTGTGGAGAGAATCCATGCGTGAAGCCATTGCGCTGTTGTGTGGCCTGGCATTGGCAGTTCCAGCCATGGCGCAGATCTATCAATGCAAGGATCCATCCGGAGACATGAATTTCTCCGACCGTCCATGCAGCAGCGCGCAAGTCGGCGGCATGATCGAGCGCCGAAAGACGGATGCGGAGATTCTCCAGGAGCGCGCCGAGGCCGCGCGGGCCAACGAGCGCAAATACCACCAGCAGGCCGTCGACGCACAGCGGCGCCAGATCGATAGCCAGCAGCGCATGATCGACCAGCAGGCGCAGCAGCCCACGCCTGCATCAGCCTCCCCGGGCTGCGGCCAGGCTCGCAAGGAGCTGGAATTCGTCTCCAGCATCCGCAGTCTCTCCGAAGGCGAAAAGCGCATGCGCATGAATGCGCAGATCTCCAACGTGAACGCATCCTGCGGCACGAATATGCCCTTGCTCCAGGAGCCACCCAAGATTGTCCTGACCCCTCCCGCCGGCACCCGCACCGTAAAGCTCGACCGGTGCAAGGCAGACAGCTGCTTCGACATCAAAGGCAACCTCTATCGCCGGTATCGCGACACCTTGACCGCCTACAACGGGCTGATCTGCCTGCTGGAAGGCGACACGATTCGCTGCGACTGAGCAGCGCCGTCCAACCCATGATGGGCCCGCCAAGGAGGGCCTGTGCTGAACGCAGCACCAGGCTACTTGCGGCCACCCTCGGGCAGGTCCACGCGGCGGCTGCCCAGCCAGAGCACGGCCACCCAGCCCAGCAGCGCCAGGGCCAGCAGCACGGACAGATGCCATAGCGCCGCCTCCAGCGGCGCGCCGGCCTGGTTCAGGCGCAGCGAGGCCTGGATGGCGGCCGTGCTGGGCGACAGCCAGCGCAGCGCCTGCAGCAGTTGCGGCAGGGCCTCGGCCGGCCAGCTGAAGCCGCCGACGAAGGCCAGCGGGATGGAGGTGAACAGCACCACCTGCATGGCACGCTCGCGGTTGGCCAGCCACCAGCCCAGCAGCGCCGCCACGCCCGCCACGGCCGGGACGAAGACGGCCAGCAGCGCCAGCGCACCCCAGGGATTGCCGCCACGCGGATAGTCGTGCCAGACGAAGATCCAGCCGAAGTAGTACAGGCCCGAGAGCCAGCCCAGCGTGCACAGCGCCAGCAGCCGCGCCAGCCAGGTGCGTGCCGGCGCCCTGTCCAATCCCTGCTCGCGCCAGGTTCCCACCAGCAGCGCGCCGCCCATGAGCAGTGTCTGCTGCAGGATGATGATGGCCACTGCGGCGACGACGAAGCTGCCGTAGCCTTCCGTCGGATTGAACAGGGCCTGCATCTGCAGGTTGACGGGCGAGCGGCTGGCCTGGGCCTGCAGCGCGCTCTGTCCACCGGCCGTCAGCCGCCGCAGCTCCACGCCTGCCGAGACCGTGCCGAAGGCTTCGGCAAAGCCGTACTGCACCTGCTTGGCGGCCAGCGGGTAGGCACCGTTGGCATAGACGGGGACCACGGCCTCTTCGCTGCGCACCACGCGGCGCTTGAGGTCGCGCGGCAGCAGCGCGTAGCCCATGACGCGGCCATCCAGCAGGGCTTGCTGCGCCTGGGCCTCGTCGCCCGTGACCAGGGTCACCTCGATGCGCGGGCTGGCCTGGGCAAAGCGCAGCATCTGGCGTGCCAGGCCGCTGCCGTCGTGCTGCACCACGGCCACGGGCACGCGCTGCACGACCTCCTGCCCATAGAACCAGGGATAGAAGAAGCCGTAGAGCACGGGCGCGCCCACCAGCAGCATGAGCACGCCCACGTCGCCGAACACGGCACGCAGGGCGCTGATGAAGTCTTGCGCAAAGCCCCTGGCCATCTCAACGCCCTCCCCATTTGTCGGGGCGGGAAAGGCCGCGCGCCAGGCCTGCCGTGGCCAGCAGCAGCAACACCAGCGCGGCCAGCAATAGCCCGGCCACCACGGGCAGGCTCTGCACGATGGGCGCGCCCATCTGCAACTGCTCTATCTGCAGCCGCGCATAGTGGGTATAGGGCATGGACAGGGCCCAGGCACGTGCCGAATCGGGCATGGCCAGCAGCGGAAAACCCACGCCGCTGAACGCAAAGGCCGGCGCCGACAGCAGGCCTGCGCCCGACAGCGCCGTGCGCAGCGACAGCGTGAGCGCCGCCAGCAGCGCCCCGGCCGCCAGGCTCACGGCGATCAGCAGCAGCAGGGCCAGCGCCACCCAGGCCAGGCTGGCAGCGCCCTGCCCCGGATGCCAGCCCCGTCCGGCCGTGAGCCACAGTATGGCCAGCGTACCGCCCAGGCCCAGGCTGGCCCAGGACAGCGCCAGCTTGCCCGCCAAGGCGCCCGCAATGGCGCTCCAGCCGGGCCTTCCCGGGCCCGCAGCCTCGGCCATCCACTGGCCCAGCGTGCGGTCGCGCAGCTCGCGCCCCACGGACCAGGCGCCGGCCGTCATGCCCAGGATGTGCAGCAGCGCGGGAATCAGCGCCGCCGCCAGGAACTGCTCGTAATTGGTGGAGATGTTGAACAGCGACACCAGGTTGGTGCGTATGGGCTCCATGCGCACGCGCAGCGCCTGGGCCGGGTCGCCGCGCTTGGCACGGGCCTGCATTTCCACGCCGGCCGACAGCGTTCCCACCACCTGGCGCAGGTCGCGCTGGATCAGGCTGGAATGCGTTGCCAGCTGGGCGTTGTGCATGAGCACCACGTCAGCCCCCTGGCCCCGCTTGATGTCGCGCGCAAAGTCTGGCGGGATCTGCACCACGGCGTAGGCATTCATGGACTGCAGCGCCCATTGCGCCTCCGAGGCATTGAGCACCTGCGACTGCACGGCCAGGCCCGGCGTGGCATCCAGCATGCGCACCAGCTGGCGCGACAGGGCGCTGTGGTCCTGGTCCCAGACGGCGACGGGCAGGCGCTGGACCAGTCCTGCCGAGAAGATCCAGACCATGAGCAGCAGCGCCAGCAGCGGCACCCAGCTGACCATGGCCAGGTCCCAGGGCCGCCCGCGCAGCAGACGCCATTCGCGCCGCAGGCTGGCGGCAAAGGCCGTGGGCGGGTTCGCGCTCACTGCCGCCGGCCGCTCAACGGCCGCCTTCCACGACCACGCTCATGCCGGGCCGCGCGCCCGCAATGGGCTGCTGCGGCCGCGCGCGGACCTCGAAGGTGCGCGCATCGAAGCCCTGGCCCGCACGCGTGGCGCGCCAGGTGGCGAAGTCGGGCAGCACACCCAGGTAGTAGACCTCGAAGCCGGCCTCGCGGTTGTCCAGGCCCGGCAGGCGGCCGGTGAAGCGGCTGCCCTGGGCAAAGCGTGCAAGCTGGTCCTCGCGCACATTGAGCACCACCCACTGGTCGGCCAGGTCCACCACGGTGACCACGGCCACGCCCTGCGGGGACAGCTCGCCCTGGCGGGCCAGCACCTGGCCCACCTCGCCGCCCACGGGGCTGCGCAGCTCGGTCTCGGCACGCGCGGCCTCCACCTCGGCGACCACGCCCTGCACCTGGCGTGCCTGGGCCTGGGCAGCGCTGCGATCCTCCTGGCGCGCGCCCGATGCCGCCATTTCATACTGCGCACGCGCGGCCAGCGCCTGGTCGCGCGAGGCGCGCCAGTTGGCATCGGCTTCATCGCGCTTCTGGGCCGCAACCAGCCCCTGGTCGAACAGGCTTTGCACGCGGCGCAGCGAGGTCTGGGCCAGGTCGGCGGCCGTCTGGGCGCGCTGCCAGTTCAGGCGCGCCATCTGCACTTCCTGCGGGCGGGCGCCGGCCTGTGCCTTGTCGGCCTGGGCCTGGGCGGCATCGCGGGCGGCCTCGGCCTGGGCCAGCTTGGCGCGCACCTCGGGGCTGTCCATCTCCACCAGCAGATCGCCGGGCTGGATCTTCTGGCCTTCGGTGACGCGCACCTTGGCGATGCGCGCCGTGACCTTGGGCGCGATGTCGGTCTCGCGTGCCTCCATCTGGCCCTGGAAATACAGGGGGGCGGGCTGCGCCGCACGCCAAAAGCCCCAGGCCACGAGCAGCAGCACGGCCAGCACGATGGCCAGGGCCAGCCAGGGGCGCCTGCGCCCCGGCGGCACGGGCGCGGGGCCGGGTGCTTCGGGGGCGCTGCGGGGATGGTCGGGCGTGGCTGTGCTCATGGTGCGTCGGGTGGGATCTGTATGTCGGCCTGGGCCATGAATCGGTCGAATTCCTCGCTCTGGCCCGTGCTCTCCAGCAGTGCGGCCAGGGCCTGCACATACTGGTTGGCCAGTTCGGCACGCTGGGTCTGGACCTTGGCGAGATTGAGGCTGGCATCGATCAGGTCCAGCGTGGTGCTGGTGCCTTCCCGCAGGCCGGCCTCGCGCAGCCGCAGCAGCTCGCGCGCAAGATCCTCCTGGGCCTGCTGGGCCTGGTACTGGCGGCGTGCCTGCTCCACGCCCAGCCAGTTCTTTTCGACCAGCAGCGCGATGTCGCTGAGCGCCTGGGCTTCGGTCAGCTCGGCCTGCTCGATCTTGCGCTGCGAGGAGGCGGCCAGCGCATCGCGGTCGATGCTGTCCCACAGCGTCCAGCGCACGGCCACGCCAGCCACCCAGTTGGGCTTGCCGCTGGTGTTGACCTCGCGCGAACCGAAGGCCAGCAGCTGCGGCCGGCGCAGCGCCTCCTGCGCGTCGTGCAGCGACTCGGCCTGGCGCTTCTTGGCCTGCACCTTGTCCAGACCCGGATGGTGCGACTGGGCCGTGGCGACGAAGCCGTCCAGCGGCGGCAGAGGCCGGCTGCTGACGAACAGCGGCGTGCTGGGCAGCACCTGCCGCTGCGCCTTGACCGTGCGCGCCAGCGCCGCTGCGGCCAGGTCTGCGTCGTCGCGCGATTTGCGTGCCTGCTGCTCGGCGTCGGCCAGCGCGGCACGGGCCTGCAGGCGCTCCAGCCGGGAGATCACGCCCGCCTTGAGCATGCTTTGCGCCGCCGTGTCATGCACGCGCACGCCTTCAAGCGCACGCTCGCGCAGCCGTGCGGCCCGCTCGGCCAGCTGGGCGCCGAAGTAGCGCTGCACCAGCAGCGAATGCAGGGCGTGGCTGCTGCTGGCGGCATCGGCCAGGGCTTCGTCGGTGGCAGCGTCCAGGCCACTGCGTACCGCATCGGACAGGCCGCCCAGGTACAGCGGCCAGACCAGGGACAGGCTGGCCGAGGCATTCGTGCTCTTGCGCTGCAAGGCATAGGAAGTGGGCAGTTGCGGCAGCGAGGGAATGGCCGGCCCCACCGAGGGCGGCAGCTGGCCGAGGACACCGTCCAGGGTGCGCCGCGCAGGATCGAGATCGATGTCGGCATTGGCCGAGTAGCGGTAGCCCAGGCCCGTGATGGCCACGGAAGGCCCGCCCAGCCCCTGCGTACCCTGGCGTCTGAGCCGCGCGCTTTCCACGGCCTTGGCCGAGGCGGCCAGTTGGTCGGAGCCCTGCAGCAGCGCCTGACGGGCCTGCACGAAGCTCATCGCGGCGGCAGCCTGGGAGGCCGGAGCCTCCCCTGCCGCCTGGGCCGCCCCTGCGACCATGCCCAGCGCCGCCAGCCACGGCACAAGGCGCGCGGGCCGCGCAAGCAACGGAAAAAACATGGAAGCGCTCAATGGCATGAATGGGGGCGCCTTGCGTGGTTCACCGATGGTGGCGAAGCTTACACGGGCTTGCAGGCGGGCTACCGTCGGACAAGGTCCTGTGCCTTGTGCCCCCGGCACTGTGCAGCAGGGTCGATTTGCGTGGCGTTCCATCCCATTTCTGTGCGCAGGTGCCGCGCCATGCCGCTACACTGGCGCCTGCCTGCGCGAGCATGTCCTGGCGGACCTGTCCGCAGGCCTTTTTTTTCTGCCCGGCATCGGCCCGATGCCCCGACTGACCACCATGTCCACCGTCTTCAACTTCACCTTCGTCCCCTGGTTCCGGTCCGTGGCTCCCTATATCCACAAGTTCCGACACCAGACCTTTGTGGTGGGACTGACGGGCGAGGCCATCGCATCGGGCAAGCTCAGCTCCATCGTCCAGGACCTGGCCATGATCCAGGCCATGGGCGTGAAGATCGTGCTGGTCCATGGCTTCCGTCCCCAGGTCAACGAACAACTGGCCGCCAAGGGCCATGAGGCCCAGTACTCGCGCGGCGTGCGCATCACCGACTCCGTGGCGCTGGACTGCGCCCAGGAAGCCGCTGGCCAGCTGCGCTACGAGATCGAGGCCGCCTTCAGCCAGGGCCTGCCCAATACGCCCATGGCCGGCGCGCGGGTGCGGGTGATCTCGGGCAACTTCCTCACGGCGCGGCCCGTGGGCATCGTGGACGGCGTGGATTTCAAGCATTCGGGCCTGGTGCGCAAGGTCGATGTCAGCGGCATCCGCAGCGCCCTGGACATGGATGCCATGGTGCTGATGTCGCCCTTCGGCTTCTCGCCCACCGGCGAGGCCTTCAACCTGAGCATGGAAGAGGTGGCCACGCGCGTGGCCATCGAGCTGAAGGCCGACAAGCTGATCTTCATGACCGAGGTGCCGGGCATCCGCATGGACCCCACGGGCCCGGCCGACGAGACCAACCCCATCGACACCGAGCTGCCGCTGGCCACGGCCCGCCGCATGCTGGCCGAGCTGCCCACGCCCGAGCAGCCCACGGACACGGGCTTTTACCTGCAGCACTGCGTGCATGCCTGCGAGCACGGCGTGGAGCGCAGCCACATCCTGCCCTTTGCGATTGACGGCGCCCTGCTGCTGGAGATCTATGTGCACGACGGCATCGGCACCATGATCATCGACGAGAAGCTGGAAGAGCTGCGCGAGGCCACGCCCGACGACGTGGCCGGGATCATCCAGCTGATCGAGCCCTTCGAGAAGGACGGCACCCTGGTCAAGCGCAGCCGCACCGAGATCGAGCGCGACATCGCCCACTACACCATCATCGAACACGATGGCGTGATCTTCGGCTGCGCCGCGCTCTACCCCTATCCCAGCGCCAGGACGGCCGAGATGGCGGCCGTCACCGTCTCGCCCAAGAGCCAGGGCACGGGCGATGGCGAGAAGCTGCTCAAGCGCATAGAGCAGCGCGCCAAGGCCCAGGGCCTGGACAGCCTGTTCGTGCTGACCACGCGCACCATGCACTGGTTCATCAAGCGCGGCTTCCAGCCCGTGGACCCCGACTGGCTGCCCGAGGCTCGCAAGGCCAAGTACAACTGGGACCGCAAAAGTCAGGTCCTGGTCAAGAAGCTGTAACCCCCTGAGGCGCTGTGCGCCTTCCCCCTCACGAAGGGGGCATACGGGCGGCCGGCGACACCCTCGGTGCGGGGGCGGCGCGGCCGGCCCAGGCCCTTCCTCGGTGTCTCTCGTCTTCAGGCCGCGCCAATTTTCTGAAATCGCCCAAATCAAGCGACATGGTGGCGCAACTCAGCCTTGCACTGCTGCCTGCCAGCGTGCGGCCGCCTTGCCGGCCGCTGCCAGCGCCGCATCGCGCTGTGGCGCGTCGGCCGGGCATTCGGTGAGGTAGCCGGTCACCAGCAGCGGTGCGCTTTGCGGCGTGGGCCAGGCGATGACGGCATCGTTGGCCGTGCCGCGATCGCCGGTGCCCGTCTTTCCACCCACGCGCCAGCCGGCCGGCATGCCCGCGCGCAGGCGCTTGTCGCCCGTGCGGCTGGCCACCAGCCACTGCTGCAGCAGGGCGCGGCCATGGCCGTCCAGCACCGATCCCAGCAGCAGGCGCTGCATGCTTTGCACCATGGCCAGCGGCGTGGTGGTGTCGCGCTCGTCGCCGGGCAGGCCTTCGTTGAGCTCGGGCTCCATGCGGTCCAGGCGCGTGGTCTCGTCGCCGCTGGCGCGCAGCCACTGCGTCAGCGCCTGCGGGCCGCCGCTGGCGTCCAGCAGCAGGTTGGCGGCGGTGTTGTCGCTGAGCACCACGGCGGCCTCGCACAGCTCGGAGATGGTCATGCCGCCGCCATCACCGGCACGCGGGCCGCTGGCCGGCGAGTAGGGAACCAGCCGGGAGCTGGCGTAGTGCACGCGGCGCGACAGGCGCTCATCGCCCTGCTGCACGCGGTCCAGCACCTGGGCGGCCAGCAGCAGCTTGAAGGTGCTGCACATGACAAAGCGCTCGTCGCCGCGGTGGTCCACGCTGGCGCCCGACTCCGCCTCCAGCACGGCCACGCCGAGCCGCCCGCCCACACTTTTCTCGATGCGCGCCAGCTCGGTCCTGAAGGCCTGGTCGGCAGCCCCCTGTTTTTTTGATGGCAGGGCGCAGCCGGCCAGCCCGGCCGCCATCCAGACGGCCGCGCCGCCCGTCATCAGAAAATCGCGTCTTTGCATTGTTTTTCCTTTTCAGTTGCAGATCGACAAACGCAACGATAGCGCCGCGCCCAATCTGCGACCAGCGTGAATAATTGGCAGCATCCCTTAGAAAAACTATTGGCTCACCATGCAACTGCCCCTCAATGCCCTGCGCATGTTCGATGCGGCCGCGCGCCATCTCAACCTGACGCGGGCGGCCGACGAGCTGTGCGTGACCCAGGCCGCCGTCAGCCAGCACATCCGCAACCTGGAGGAGCGCCTGGGCAAGCCGCTGTTCCGGCGCCTGCCGCGCGGCCTGGCGCTGACCGACGAGGGCCATGCGCTGTGGCCTGCCGTGGCCGAGAGCTTTGCGCGCATAGAGCATTCGCTGCAGCAGGTGGCCGAACTGCGCCCGCGCGAGGTCCTCACCGTGGGCGTGGTCGGCACCTTCGCCATCGGCTGGCTGATTCCCAGGCTGGGCCAGTTCCAGCAGCAGCACCCCTACATCGACCTGCGACTGCTCACGCACAACAACCGCGTGGACCTGGCCGGCGAAGGGCTGGATGCGGCCGTGCGCTTCGGCGACGGCGCCTGGCAGGGCACGCGCGCCGAGCTGTTGCTGCGCGCGCCGCTGACGCCCATGTGCACCCCGGCCCTGGCCCAGCGCCTGCGCCAGCCGGCCGACCTGGCCGGGCAGACGCTGCTGCGCTCGTACCGCCTGCAGGAATGGGAGAGCTGGTTTGCCACGCTGGACCAGAGCGCGCCGCTGGCGCGCGGGGCCATGTTCGACTCCTCGCTGACGCTGGCCGAGGCGGCGGCCCAGGGCGCGGGCGTGGCCCTGCTGCCGGCGCGCATGTTCCAGCACCTGCTGCAGCAGGGCCGGCTGGTGCGCCCCTTCGAGCAGGAGGTGGACACGGGAGCCTACTGGCTGACCCACCTGCGCTCGCGCGCACCCAGCGCGGCGCTCAAGACCTTCAGGCAATGGCTGCTGGCGCAGCTGCAATAGCCACGGACGCCCGCGGCAAGACCCGCAGGCCGCCTGACTTTGGCCCCGGCGCTATCATCTGCCGCTTTTGGCCCCTAGCCCCGTTCCCGCTCCATGACCCAGACCCTGCCGGTTCTCTACTCGTTTCGCCGCTGCCCCTACGCCATTCGCGCCCGCCTGGCGCTGGCCCATGCCGGCCTGGCCTGCGAGCTGCGCGAAATCAACCTGCGCAACAAGCCGCAGGCGCTGCTCGACGCTTCGCCCAAGGGCACGGTGCCCGTGCTGGTGCTGGAGGACGGCCGCGTGATCGAGCAGAGCCTGGATGTCATGCTGCACGCGCTGCGCGCCAATGACCCGGATGGCTGGCTGGCACCGACCAGCGGTTCGCTGCCGGACATGCTGGCGCTGATCGAACGCAACGACGGCTTTTTCAAGCACGCCCTGGACCGCTGCAAGTACCCCGAGCGCTACACGGCCGAAGAGGTCAACCACGCCCAGGCCGATGCCCTGACCTGGCTGGCCGAGCTGGACGACCAGCTGGAGGCCACCGGCTACCTGTTCGGCCAGAACCCCAGCCTGGCCGACATGGCCCTGCGCCCCTTCGTGCGCCAGTACGCGCGCATCGACGAGTCGCAATGGAACGAGCAGCCCTGGCCGCACCTGCAGGCCTGGCTGCAGCGCTGGATCGATTCGGCCCTGTTCGCCGAAGTGATGGAAACCTACCCGGGCTGGGTGCCCGGCACGCGCGGCCCGGTCTTTGCCGCCGGCGGCGTGGGCAGCGACTGACACCTGCCCGCCCCGTTTGCCCTGCCCCGGGTCGGCAGGGGCTGCGCAAGGCAGGCAAAACTGGCACAGTGGCAGGCTGTTGCCAACCGCATGAGCCTTCGCCGACATGACCCTCGCCACCCTGCTCGTCTTCTCCCTGGTCGCGCTGATCGCGATCATCACCCCCGGTCCCACCGTGCTTCTGGCCCTGGCCAATGGCTCGCGCCACGGCGTGCGCCGCGCCCTGCCGGGCATGCTGGGCGCCGTGTTGTCGGACTTCGTGCTGGTCGGCGCGGTCGCGCTGGGCCTGGGCGCGCTGCTGGCGGCCTCGGAGTTCTGGTTCTCGGTGGTCAAGTGGGCGGGAGCGGCCTACCTGGCCTGGCTGGGCCTGCGCATGCTGCGCAGCCAGGGCGGATCGCTGTCGGCACCCCAGGGCGACGGCAAGGCAGAGGCCGGCGCCGACGGCTACAGCGCCCGCACCGTGCTGTTCAAATCGTTCCTGGTCGCCGTGACCAATCCCAAGGGCTACCTGTTCTGCTCGGCCCTGCTGCCGCAGTTCATCGACCCGGCGGCCGCCCAGGCGCCGCAGTACATCGCCATTGCGCTGGTGTTCGCGCTCATCGATTTCCTGGTGATGCTGGCCTATGCCTTCGCCGGATCACGCGCCGCGCGGCTGCTGCGCGGGCGGGCCGTGATGTGGCTGGACCGCCTGTGCGGCGGCATGCTGCTGGCGCTGGCAGGCTCGCTGGCCTTCTACCGCCGCGCGTCGAACTAGGCACGCCGCCCAAGAGCCGCGCCTCCCCCACTGCGTCAGCGCGTCGTCCCCATGACATCGTCCAGCTGCAGCACGGCCGCCGCGTTGGCGGTGGTGGTGGCCAGCGTGTCGATGGCGCCGGTGCGCAGGGCGCCCAGGATGGCCGTGACCTTGCTGGATTCGGCCGCCACGGCGATGACGTTGGGTATGCGCAGCAGGTCCTCGCGGCTCAGGCCGATGACGCGGTCCTGCATGGGGGTTGCGGCCGGCTGGCCGTGGATGTCGATGAAGTCGTAGCCCATCATGTCGCCCACCGTGCCCGCGCGGCGGGCGTCCGAGATCTCCTGCGCGGAAAACCAGCCCATGCGGGCCATGTTGCTGTCCACGCTGACATCGCCCACGCCGATGAGGGCGATGTCGGCGCGGCGCGCCTTGTCCAGGGTGTGCCTGACGGTGTCGTTGTCCAGCAGCGCCTTGCGCAGTTGCGGATCGCCCACCAGGGCCGGCGCATAGAGCGATTCGGACTTGCCGCCAAAGCGCGCGGCCAGGCGGCGCGCGATGTGGTCGGCGTTCATCGCCTCCCCGCCACGGTAGGAGCCGCCGATGGCGCTGACGAAGTGGCACTCCCGCCGTGTGGCGGACAGGGCGTGCTCGGAGACCGAGGACACGTTGCGCCCCATGCCCACGGCCACGATGGAGCCATCGACCAGGATGCGCTCCAGCTCGCTGGCCACCAGGCCTGCCAGCAGTTCGCGCTGCCGGTCGGCATCCTTGTGGTCCACCGCGATCAGGGCGCGCTTGATATGAAAGCGCTCGGTCAGCTGCCGCTCCAGGTCGGCGGACACCAGCGAATGCGGCCGCACGCGGATCTCGACGATGCCCTCTTCCTGCGCGCGGCGCAGCAGCCGCCCGACGGTGGCGCGCGAGATGCCGAACTCCTTGGACAGTTGGTCCTGCGTGCATCCATCGACGTAGTACAGGGTCGCCAGTCGCGTCAGGTCGCTTTCAGTCAAGGGTGCCTCCAAGGGTGCCGGGAAAGGCGCGCAGTGTAGCGCCGCTCACCGGGCCTCGCCAGCGTGGGGCAGCAGCAGGACCTTGACCGAGTCCATGGAATCGGCCACCCGGATGGCGCTTTCCCACTCCGACAGCGCATAGCGGTGGGTGACGATGCCCTCGGAGGTGACCAGCCCGCGCGCCAGCAGGTCGATGGCAATGGGGTAGCAATGGGCGCTGAGGTGGGCGCCGCGCAGGTCCAGCTCCTTTTCCTCGCCGATGATGGACCAGTCCACCGTGGTCTCGCGCCCGAAGACGCTGAACTCCACGAAGCGGCCGAGCTTGCGCACCAGGTCCAGCCCCTGCGTCACGCCCGAGGGCGCGCCCGTGGTCTCTATGTACACATCGCAGCCATAGCCGTCGGTCAGTGCGTGCACGATGGCGCGGGCATCCTCGCGCGCGGGGTTGATGGTCACGTCGGCGCCGCAGCGGCGCGCCAGCGCCAGGCGCTGGTCCGACAGGTCCATGACCACCAGCCGGCGCGGCGTCTTCAGGCGCGCCACCTGGGCCATGAGCAGGCCCAGCGTGCCCGCGCCGGCGATGACCACCACATCATCGAGCTGGATGTCGCCGCGGTTGACGGCATGGATGGCGCAGGACAGCGGCTCGGTGATGGCCGCATCCTCGAAGGCCACGCTCTCGGGAATCCGGTGCACCACGGCGCGGGCGGATAGGCGCATGTACTCGGCCATGCCGCCATCGGCCACCTGGCCCTGGAAGCCGTAGACATCGTGCACCTCGCACATCCAGCGAAAGCCGGTCCTGCAATAGCGGCAGGCATGGCAGGGCACGATCTGCTCGGCGATCACCCGGTCACCCAGCTGCACGCCGTGGTGCTCCTGCGCGCCCTCGCCCACCTGCACCACATGGCCCCAGAACTCGTGGCCCGCGATCACCGGCGGGCGCACATAGGCGGGGCGGCCTTTTTCCGGATCTCCCCAGAAGCGCGGCGCGCCAGCCCAGCATTTGCAGTCGCCCGCGCAAATGCCGCAGGAAGCCACGCGGATGACCAACTCGCGCGGCCCGGCCTGCGGACGCGCGACGCGTTCGAGCCGGTAATCCCTGGGGCCGTGGCAGACCACGGCCAGCATGTTCGTATCGGCGGCGTCAGGCAGGGTGTTTTGCATGGAACTCTCCCGGGTTGCAGATGGTGGACAGGACGTGGGCGCAGCGCTTCATGCCCTGCGGCGCGAACTGTCGAGCAGCACGGCGCCGACGATGATCACGCCCTTGATCAGCTGCTGGTAGTACGAGGAGACGCCCAGCAGGTTCAGCCCGTTGTTGATCACGCCGATGAGCAGGGCGCCGACGACCGTGCCGCCCAGGCTGCCCGTGCCGCCCGACAGGCTGGTGCCGCCGATCACCACGGCCGCGATGGCGTCCAGCTCGTAGGACACGCCGGCCTGCGGCAGCGCCGCCGTGGTGCGCGACGCCAGCAAAATGCCGGCCAGCCCCGCGAGCAGGCCGCTGACCACATAGACCAGCAGCACGATGGCGCGGGTGTTGATGCCGCTGGTCTTGGCGCTGCGCAGGTTGCCGCCCACGGCGTAGATATAGCGGCCATACACGGTGTAGCGCAGCACGAAGGCGAACACCGCGACGGCAACGGCAAAGATCACGATGGGCATGGGCACGGGGCCCAGCTGGCCGGCGCCGATGGCAAGAAAGCCGTCGGGCAGCTCGGACACCGGCATGCCGTCGTTGTAGATGTAGGTCAGGCCGCGCGCCGCACTGAGCATGCCCAGCGTGGCCACGAAGGGCGGCACCGCGAACCAGGCCACCAGCAGGCCGTTGACGCCGCCCAGCAGCATGCCCACGCCCAGCCCGGCGCCCACGCTCACCGCCAGCCCCTGGCCATCGGCCGCCAGCCAGGCGCCGACCATGCCGGCCAGCGCCAGGATGGCGCCCACCGACAGGTCGATGCCCGCCGTCAGCACCACGCACGTCATGCCGATGGCCAGGATGCCGTTGATGGAGGTCTGGCGCAGGATGTCGGCCCAGTTGCCCCAGGTCATGAAATGGGGGTTGGCCAGCGCCAGCGCGGCGCACAGCGCAACCAGCGCGATGACCACGCCGTAGCGCTCGCGCAGGCTGCGCAGGTCCAGCGCGCGCCGCCCCAAGAGCGGCGGCGAAGATGCGGCTTGAAGATTCGTCATGGAGGACTCCCGCGTTGATGGAAGAAAGGCGTGGGGCCGGCAGGCCGCTCACTGGATGGAGTAGCCCCCGTCGATGACGATGTTCTCGCCCGTCAGCATGCCGGCGTGCGTACCGGCCAGAAACACGGCCAGCCGCGCCACCTCCTCGGGCTGCGCAAAGCGGCCCGTGGGGATGAGTGCCCGCATGGCCTCCCCCACCTGCCCGGCCCAGGCCTTGCGGCCCAGCGGCGTGTCCACCACGGTCGGCGAGATGGCGTTGACGGTGATGCCGTCCGATGCCCACTCCAGCGCCAGCACACGCGTCAGTCCCACCAGGCCCGCCTTGCTGGCGCAATAGGCGGCATGGCGCCTGAGCGCGACCACGCTGGCCTGCGAGGCCAGGTTGATGATGCGGCCGTGGCGCTGGCGGCGCATGGCCGGTGCCACCGCCTGGGCCAGCAGCAGCGGCGCCGTGAGGTTGACCGCCAGCGTGCGCTCCCAGGCCGCCTCGCTGACTTCGCCGGCCGGCTCCAGCAGCGCCACGCCGGCGCTGTTGACCAGAATGTCGATGCGGCCCGTGGCCTCCAGCACCGTGGCCACCGCCTGCTCCACGCCCGCAGGCCTGGTCACATCCACCGCCAGCGCCAGGTGGCGCCGGGGCTCCGCCAGGCTGGCAGCGGCCACGTCCAGTGCCTGCCGCTCCAGGTCCACCAGGACGACACGCGCACCGCCTTCGGCGAGCTGCCGGGCAATCGCCAGGCCGATGCCGCCCGCGCCGCCGGTGACCAGGGCCGTGCGGCCGTCGAAGTCCCGCTCCAGGCTGTCGGCGCTCATTTGCGCACCTTCTGCAAGAAGGCGTCGGCATTGGCGGGCACGATGGCGGTCCAGGGCACCTCGTAGGATTTGGCCGTGCCATCGCCCCAGGGCATGGCCTGGGCATACTCGCTCCATACCACCGAGCGCGGCCGATAGGACGGACCGACAAGCTGGCGCAGCAGCACATCCAGCGCGCCCTGCGCCTGGGCCTGGGCATCCTGGAAATTGGTGGTCATCTCCCCGCGCTTGACGGCCGTGATGGCGGCGGCCACGCCGTCCACGCCCACCACCGGGATGGTCTTGATATCGATGCCCTTGGTCTTGATGGCCTGCACCGCGCCCAGGGCCTCGTCGTCGTTCTGGGCGATCACGCCCTGGATCTGGCCCGGGAATGCGGTCAGCCAGTTCTCCATCAGTCCCATGGACTCGGCGCGCGACCAGTTGGCGGTCTTGCGCGCCAGCACCTTCACGTCCTTGTGGCGGGCCAGCACCTCGTCATTGCCGCGCGCCCGCTCGATCTGTGCCGACTGGCCTATGGGCCCCTCGATGACGACGATATTGCCCTTGCCGCCGATGGCCTTCATCAATGCCTCGGCCTGCATGCGGCCGGCCACCACATCGTCATTGCCCACGTAGGAGGTCAGCACATCGCCCTGCACGCGCGTGTTGGAGCCCACCACGGGAATGCCGGCCTTCACCGCCTTGTGCACGGGCGCCGCGCCTGCCTTCAGGTCGATGGGCACGAAGAGGATGCCGTCGTACTTCTGCGTGATCATGGTGTCGAACTGGTTGCTCTGCGTCAGCGCGTCGTAGTTGCCGTCGAACACGGTGATCTGCACCGTGCCGTCCTTCACGGCCGGATGCGCCTTCAGCTCCTTGGTCCACATCTGCATGAACTCGCCCTTGAGCCCATAGACGGCCGCGCCTATGCGGTAGGGCTTGGCCGGTGCTGGTACTGGTACTGGTGCTGCTGCCGCCAGCGGGGCCGGAGCCTGGGCCCGGACCTGCGCTGCGGCCAGGAACAGCCCACCGGCAAGCGCTGCGGCAAGCACGGTGGTGAAGCGGAAAAACGGCATGGTCATGTCTCCTGTGTGTTGTGAAAGGCAAGGGGAAAAACGCAGCACGGGCATCGCCCGGGCTCAGGACGCGAGGTGCATCAGCGCCTCCTGCGTGATGCCGTGGCCGGCCACCACGCGGTCAAGCCGGCCTTTGCGGAAGATGGCGATGCGGTCGCTCAGCTCCAGCAGCTCCGGCGCCTCGGAGGACACCACCACCACGGCATGGCCCTGCGCGGCCAGCGAGGCCAGGAAGGCGTACACCTCGCGCTTGGCGCCTTCGTCGATGCCGCGCGTGGGCTCGTCGCACAGCAGGCAGACGGGATTGGTGGCCATGCAGCGGGCCAGCACCACCTTCTGCTGGTTGCCGCCGCTCAGGCCCGAGACCGGCATGGCCGGGCTGGCCAGCTTCACGCGCAGGCGCTGCAGCAGGCCGCCCACCAGCACGCGCTCTGCCGCGCCATCCACCACCCCGGCGCGCTGCAGGCCCGGCAGTGCGGGCAAGCTGGCGTTGAAGCGCACCGAGGAGCTCATCACCAGCCCCGTTGCCTTGCGGTCCTCGGTCACCAGGGCCAGGCCCGCCTTGATCGACGCCGCCGGATTGCCGCGCGGCAGGGGCAGCCCGCCCAGGCTCGCCTGCCCCTGGTCAGCGCGCGTGAGGCCGTACAGGCAGTTGAGGAATTCGCTGCGGCCCGATCCCATCAGTCCGTAGATGCCCAGCACCTCGCCGGGGGCGACGTCCAGGCTGATGTCCTCGAACTCGCCCCGGCGCGTGAGCCCCTGCACCGACAGCAGCGGCTCGCCCGGCGCCGCAGCCCTGCGCTCGCTGGCGGCAGCGCGGACCTCCCGGCCCACGATGAGCTTCACCAGCTGCCGCCGGTCGATATCGGCCAGCGCGCCGGTCTGCACGAAGCCGCCATCGCGGAACACCGTGTAGCTGTCGGCAATGGTGAAGATCTCCGTCAGGCGGTGCGACACGTAGAGGATGCCGGCGCCCTGCGCGGTCACGCGGCGTATCGCGTCGAAGAGGATGGCGGTCTCGCTTTCGCCGATGGCCGAGGTGGGCTCGTCCATGATGATCAGCTCGCTTTGCCGGCTCAGGGCCTTGGCAATCTCCACCAGCTGGGTCTGCGCCAGGCTCAGGCGGCCCATCTGCGCACGCGGATCGATATCGAAGCCCAGCTGCCTGAGCAGCGCATCCGCCTGCTCCAGCAGCGCGGCATGGCGGACCACTATGCCGGCGCGCCGGGGCTCGCGGCCCAGGAAGATGTTCTCGGCCACGCTCATGCCCGGGATGGGCGACAGCTCCTGCGTGATGATGGACAGGCGGTGCGCCAGCGCCTCGTGCGGCGTGGCGAAATCCACCGGCCGGCCCTTGAGCAGTATCTCGCCGGCATCGCGCCGCAACAGGCCCATCACGATGTTCAGGAAGGTGGACTTGCCTGCGCCATTGCCGCCGCACAGCGCGTGCACGCTGCCGGCCTGCAGCTCAAGGCAGCCGTTGCGCAGCGCAGGCACGCCGCCGAAGCTCTTGGCCACGCCGCGCGCCTGCAGCAGTGCGGTGCCGGTGCGGGTGCCGGTGCCCATGGTCACGCGCCCTGCCCGCGCCCGGCCGCGGCGGCCTGCGAGCGTTCGAAGCCGGTGATGGCATCCACCTTCAGGGCCGAGCTGCCGCCATCGAAGCGCGATGCGAGGAAGCGGTCCACGATGGCCTTGGCCAGTTCCACCCCGATCACGCGCGAGCCCAGCGTGATGATCTGCGCGTCGTTGCTGCGGCTGGCGCGCTCGGCCGAATAGGTGTCATGCGCCTGCGCGGCGCGGATGCCCGCCACCTTGTTGGCGGCAATGGCCATGCCTATGCCCGTGCCGCACAGGAGAACGCCGCGCTCATGGCGGCCCTGGACGATGGCCTGTGCCACCGCGATGCCGATGTCGGGGTAGAGCACCGGCTCGCCGTCGTGCGTGCCGAAGTCGGCCACTTCGTGGCCCTGGGCCAGCAGATGCTGCTTCACGGCGTTCTTGAGGTCGCAGGCGGCTTCGTCGCAGCCGATGGCCAGCTTCATGGCATCCCCTTCATTACAAAAGACCATCACATGATCATTTGATCAATGTTTTTTGAGAGTCTTCTCAATCAGAGAGCAGTTGTCAAACAACGAAAGCTATGTGTATCAGCAATATGAAGACGTAACCTGTTGAATTTTCTAAATAAATTATCAAATCCTATCGTTTTCCCTTGGCTATTGAATAGCCAAAAGGCATTGACATGCCAATTTCAACAAATCAAAAATGACCATTCAATGATCATATGAACAGTCTTCGGCACACCCGCCGGGACCGCACCTGGAGGAGACAACGGCATGACGACCAACCGCGTGATCAACGACCCCGACCGGGTGGTGGAGGACATGCTCCAGGGATGGATCGCCGCCCATGGCGACACCCTGCGCATCGACGCCGGCAATGCCCGCGTCGTGCGCCTGCATGCCGCGCCACGCAGGGGCAAGGTGGGCATCGTGACGGGCGGCGGGTCGGGCCACGAACCGGCCTTTCTGGGCTATGTGGGCGCAGGCCTGTGCGACGCCGCCGCCGTGGGCGAGGTCTTCTCGTCCCCCACGGCCAGAAGCTTCTACGACGCCATGCGCGCAGCCGATGGCGGCGCCGGCGTGGCCTGCCTGTATGGCAACTACGCGGGCGACAACATGAACGTTGCCATGGCCGTGCAGATGGCCGCGGCCGAAGGCATGGCGGTCAGAACCGTGGTGGCCAACGACGACGTGCCTTCAGCCGCGCGGGGCGACGAGGCCAGCCGCCGCGGCGTGGCCGGCGAGATCCTGATGTGGAAGGTGGCGGGCGCCCGGGCGGCCATAGGTGCCAGCCTCGACGAAGTGATCGCCCTCGCCCGGCACGCCATGGCCCGCACGCGCAGCATCGGCATCGGCCTGTCGGCATGCACCATTCCCGCCGTGGGCAAGGCCAACTTCCATATCGAGCGCGGCAGCATGGAGGTGGGCATAGGCCACCATGGCGAGCCCGGCATGTCCGTGCACCGCACGGCCACGGCGGCCGATATGGCCGAGCGCATGCTGGACACCCTGCTGCCCGACCTGCCCTTCGCCCCGGGCGACCGCGTGGCCGTGCTGCTGTCCGGCCTGGGCGCCACGCCGCTGATGGAGCAGTACATCCTCTATGGCGAGGTCGCCCGGCGCCTGCAAGAACGCGGCATTCAGGTGGCCTTCCGGCTGGTGGGCAATCTCTTCACCTCGCTGGAGATGATGGGCATCACGCTCACGCTGATGCAGCTGGACGACGAGCTGCTGGCCTGCCTCGAGGCGCCCTGCCAGTCAGTCGCCCTGACCCTGGCCGGCGGGCTGCCGCCCCAGCCGCAGGAGGCCATTCCAACGCTGCCCTCTGCTCCGGCACGGACGCCAGCACAGGCCCAGGAACAAGCACAAACCGCCCGCCCCCAAGCCGCAAGGCGCACCAGCCAAGGGCCGGCCATCGCGCTTGATGGCGCGGGCAGCATCGTGCGTGAACTGATCACGGCCATCGTCAGCCACCGGGAGTTCCTGAGCGAGATCGACGGCCTGATCGGCGATGGCGATCACGGCATCAACATGGCCAAGGGCTTTTCCGGCTGCGGCGCACGGCTCGATGCCATGGAGGCCAGCCAGGCGGCGCAACTGCCTGCGGCGCTGCAGCAACTGTCCCAGGCCTTGATGGACGATATCGGCGGCTCCATGGGCCCGCTGTACGGCAGCTTCTTCCAAGGCTTCGCCGATGTTCTTGGGCCGGAGCAGGAGATGGATGCCACCCTGTTCGGCCAGGCGCTGGCGCGGGCCGTCGCCGAAGTGCAGGAGATGGGCAAGGCCCAGGTGGGCGACAAGACCCTCATCGACACGCTGGCCCCGGCCCTGCAGGCCTACCGGCAATCGCTGCAGGCCGGCGCCGGTTTCCACGAGGCGCTGCAGGCCATGAAGGCCGCGGCCGAAGCGGGCAAGGAATCCACGCGCCACCTGCAGGCGCGCATCGGGCGCTCGGCCCGGCTGGGGCCGCGCTCCATTGGCGTGCTGGACGCGGGCGCCACGTCCTGCTGGCTGATTCTGAGCACCCTGGCGCAGTCGCTGCAGCGGCGACTGGCGCAAGCCTCAGCCTAGGGCTCAGCGCCTGCGGGCAGCGCCGCGCACCAGCAGCACCAAGACGGCCACGCTCATGATGGCAAAGCAGATGAAGGACCAATTGGCGATGGAGCCGCCCAGGAAGCTCCAGTCCACGGCTGCGCAGTCGCCCGAGCCACGGAAGATCATGGGCACGGCACGGCTGATGGAGTAGTTCTCGATCATTCCGTAGAAGTCGCGGCCGCAGGTGGCGAACTCGGGCGGATACCACTGCAGCCAGCTCTGGCGCGCGGCAACGAAGGCGCCAAAGCCTGCAGCCACCAGCGCCAGCACGCCCCAGCTGATCAGCCAGCCACGGCCGCCGCGCACACTGCCCAGGCCCGTGAAGAGGGCCACGCCGATCAATGCATAGCGCTGCACGATGCACATCGGGCAGGGCTCCAGCCCGACCACATGCTGCAGATACATGCCGAAGGCCAGCATGGCCACGCAGGCCAGGCTGATGAGCGCCAGGATGCGGCGCGGAGCGTTGTCAAACCATTGAAGCATTCTTGTCTTTCGTCACCCGGTTGAATGAAATCAGGGCTGCGGCGCCGGCCCGGCGCTGCAGCCCTGTTCAGCGGGTGCAGGAAGCCGTTGCCGCGCCGTCAGATGCCAGCCGCCTCGTCCAAGAACACCTTGGCGCGGCGCGGTGTCACCACCAGGGTTTCCCCCTCGCGCAGCGCCATGTCCCTGAACTGCTGCGCAGGAATCTGCGCCTCGATCAGGCCACCCTCTTCGGCATTGTCCGTGCTTTCGGTGCTCTCCGATGGAATAAGTTCCAGGCGCGCAATGGGCCCCACGACGATGGCGCGGGCCAGCTGCACGACGATGCCCGTGGGCCGTCCCTGGACGTCCAGGTTCTGGCCGGGCGAGTAGCGCTCCACCTCCAGATCGTGCGGGCGCACATAGGCGAAGGCCTTGCTGTCGCTGGCGCCCTTGGCGTCGTGGCTGTCCAGCTGGGTGCCGTCGTCCAGGTAGACACGGCCATCGCTGGCGCGGCCCTTGAACAGGTTGACATCGCCCAGGAAGCCGTAGACGAAGGGCGTGGCCGGGTTGTCCCAGACCTGCTGGGGCGTGCCCTCCTGCTCGATGCGGCCCTGGTTGATGACGACCACGCGGTCGGCCACTTCCAGTGCCTCCTCCTGGTCGTGGGTCACGAAGATGGAAGTCACGTGCAGCTCGTCATGCAGGCGGCGCAGCCAGCGGCGCAGCTCCTTGCGCACCTTGGCATCCAGCGCGCCGAAGGGCTCGTCGAGCAGCAGCACCTTGGGCTCCACCGCCAGGGCGCGGGCCAGGGCAATGCGCTGGCGCTGGCCGCCCGACAGTTGGGACGGGAAGCGTTCGGCAATCCAGTCCAGCTGCACCAGCTTGAGCAGGCTCATCACCTTCTCGCGGATCTGGGCCTCGCTGGGGCGCTGGCTGCGCGGCTTCACGCGCAGGCCGAAGGCCACGTTCTCGAACACGGTCATGTGGCGGAACAGCGCGTAGTGCTGGAACACGAAGCCCACGTTGCGCTCGCGCACATGGACATCGGTGGTGTCTTCGCCGCTGAAGTGGATGCTGCCCACGTCGGGCGTCTCCAGGCCCGCGATGATGCGCAGCAGCGTGGTCTTGCCGCAGCCTGAGGGGCCGAGCAGTGCGATGAGTTCGCCGGACTGGATGTCCAGGCTCACATCGCGTAGGGCCTGGAAATCGCCGAACTGCTTGCTGACGTTGCGTATTTCAATGCTCATGGTCTTGCTCTTGCTTTTGTCTGGTCGGGGCCGGGGTTCAGGACACCTGCGGCACCTGGGATGCCTGGGATGCCGCCGTGGGGCGCTCGGGAGGCAGGTCGGCAGCGGCCTTGGCCTGCTGCTCGGCACGCCACTCGGCCACCGACTTGATGACCAGGGTCACCAGCGCCAGCAGGGCCAGCAGCGAGGCGGCAGCGAAGGCGGCAACGGACTGGTACTCGTTGTAGAGGATCTCCACATGCAGCGGAATGGTGTTGGTCTGGCCGCGGATGTGGCCCGAGACCACCGACACCGCTCCGAACTCGCCCATGGCACGCGCATTGCACAGGATCACGCCGTACAGCAGGCCCCACTTGATGTTGGGCACGGTGACCTTCCAGAAGGTCTGCCAGCCCGTGGCACCCAGCACGATGGCGGCCTGCTCCTCGTCGCTGCCCTGCGCCTGCATCAGCGGGATCAGCTCGCGGGCGATGAAGGGGAAGGTCACGAAGATGGTGGCCAGCACGATGCCGGGCACGGCGAAGATGATCTTGATGTCATGCTCGGCCAGCCAGGGGCCGAACCAGCCGTTGGCGCCGAACACCAGCACGTACATCAGGCCCGCCACCACGGGCGAGATCGAGAACGGCAGGTCGATCAGCGTGATCAGAAAGGCCTTGCCCCGGAACTCGAACTTGGCAATGCACCAGGCCGCCGCCACGCCGAACACCAGGTTCACCGGCACGGCGATCAGCGCCGTGATCAGGGTCAGCTTGATGGCCGACCAGGCATCGGGCTCCTGCAGGCCGGCGACATAGGCGTCCCAGCCCTTGCGCAGCGCCTCGGTGAACACGGCCGCCAGTGGCAGCACGAGGAACAGGCCGATGAAGATCAGCGCAATGCCCGTGAGAATCCAGCGCACGGCGCGCGGCTCGGTGGTGGTGAGCTTTTCGCGCCGGCCCTTCGGGGGCGCCGTGAGCCTGTACAGCACCAGCACGGCGACCAGCACCGCGCCAATGATCTTGAGAAGCAGAGCTTCCTGTGGAGACAACGCCATCTCAAGCCCCTCCCGAATGCTTGCGCTGCCATGCCTGCAGCGCGTTGATGACCAGCAGCATCACGAAGGAGAACAGCAGCATCACCACGGCCA
The DNA here is from genome assembly GCF_001622915.1 of Delftia sp. GW456-R20. NCBI lineage: Bacteria > Pseudomonadati > Pseudomonadota > Betaproteobacteria > Burkholderiales > Comamonadaceae > Delftia > Delftia sp. GW456-R20. Next base: position 625,911 of record NZ_LWCN01000003.1, read on the forward strand.
CGGCCGTGGCGCCTGCGTAGTCGTATTGCTCCAGCTTGCCAATGATGATCAGCGGTGTGATTTCAGAAATCATGGGCATGTTGCCCGCGATGAAAATGACCGATCCGTACTCGCCGATGGCGCGTGCAAAGGCCATGGCAAAGCCCGTGAGCAGCGCGGGCGTGATGGCCGGCAGGATCACCTTGTAGAAGATCTGCCAGCGCGAGGCGCCCAGGCTGGTGGCCGCCTCTTCCAGCTCCTTCTCGGAGTCTTCCAGCACCGGCTGCACCGTGCGCACGACAAAGGGCAGGCCGATGAAGATCAGCGCAATGACCACGCCGTTCGGGTTGAAGGCCAGCTGGATGCCGTAGGGCTCCAGGTACTGGCCCACCCAGCCGTTGCCGGCCAGCAAGGCGGTCAGCGAAATGCCGGCCACGGCCGTGGGCAGGGCAAAGGGCAGGTCCACCAGGGCATCGACGATCTTCTTGCCCGGGAACTTGTAGCGCACCAGCACCCAGGCGATCAGCAGGCCGAACACCAGGTTCACGCAGGCCGCCGCAAACGAGGCGCCAAACGTCAGCCGGTACGAGGCCAGCACGCGCGGCGAGGCCACGGCCTCCCAGAACTGGGGCCAGGTGAGCGAGAAGGTCTTGAACAGCAGTGCCGACAACGGGATCAGCACGATCAGGCTCAGATAAAACAGCGTATAGCCCAAGGTCAGCCCGAAGCCGGGCAAAACGCGCTTGGCGCCGCGCCCTTTGCGCGCCGCACCGGACGGTGCGGGCACAGGAGCGTCGGCGCCAGGCCTTGGGCTGGTCGGAACGGCAGACACCATGTTGGATTCCAAATCAGCCAGTGTGGGGAGGGGGCCTCAGGCGGACTGCGCCGCCTTCATGCCTGCTTGCGTGCTTACTTGCCGGGGACGTAGATCTTGTCGAACTGTCCGCCGTCGTTGAAGTGCACCTTCTGGGCTTCGGACAGCGAGCCGAAATACTTGGCCACGGTGAACTGCTTGATGGGCTTGAACACATCGGCATGCTTCTTGAGCACGGTCTCGGAGCGGGGGCGCAGCGCGTGCTGTGCGGCGATTTCCTGGGCTTCGTCGGAGTACAGCCAGGCCAGGTAGTCGTGCGCCAGCTGGCCCGTGCCCTTCTTGGCCACGGTGCGCTCGACCACGGCCACGGGGTTCTCGGCCACGATGGACACCGAGGGATGGACGGCATCGACCTTGCCCTTGCCGAATTCGCGATCCACGGAGACCACTTCGGATTCGAAGGTGATCAGCACGTCGCCGATATTGCGCTGCAGGAAGATGCTGGTCGCGTCGCGGCCGCCCTTGCCCAGCACGGGCACGTTCTTGTAGAGCTGCTGCACGAACTCGGCCGCCTGCGCGTCGGTGCCGCCCTTCTCGCGCACCGAACCCCAGGCCGCCAGGTAGGCGTAGCGGCCATTGCCGCCGGTCTTGGGATTGACCACCACGACCTTCACGTCGGGGCGGATCAGGTCGCTCCAGTCCTTGATGTTCTTGGGATTGCCGTTGCGCACCAGGAACAGCATGGTCGATGTGGTGGGCGAGGCGTCATTGGGGAATTTCTTGGCCCAGTCCTTGGCGACCACGCCGCTGTCGGCCAGGAACTGCACGTCGGTGGTGGTGTTGAAGGTCACCACATCGGCGGCCAGGCCGTCGTTGACGGCGCGCGCCTGGGCGCTGGAGCCACCGTGCGACTGGTCCACCTTGATGTCCACGCCCTTGGTCTTCTTGTAGTGGGCGACGAAGGCGGCGTTGTAGTCCTTGTAGAACTCGCGCGCCACGTCGTAGGAAACGTTGAGCAGCTGGTTCTGCGCCGATACCGTTCCCGCGGCGGCCAGCGCAAGGGTGGCCAACAAAGTCTTGAGCTTCAAAGAATGCATGGTTCGCTGCCTTTTATTAGTGGACATCTCTGCGGTGTATTCACAGACAGTCACATTGTGCGAACGCTGACTTAAAACTCAAAAGAATATATTTTTGTTTGTTAATGGCCTGTCACCATATAAAGAACCGCCCTGCCCGCGGTCACCCGCCGGCCCATCACAGACCGGCAGCCCATGGCGCGCCAGCGCCAGTGCCCGCAGAGACGGAGGCATGCGCAGCCGCCACACGCGGCGGGCGCGGCGAGCGCGGCGAACGCACGGCAGGCCGGGGCTGGGCCGGCTGCCAGCTGTCGCCCTGCATCAGCGACTGCAGCAGCGCCAGGCCCAGGGGCCAGTCGCCAAAGCCTGATTCGACATTGATGTGCCCCGCGTTCTGCAGCCGCACGAACTCGCTTCCCCAGGCCCGCGCATAGGCGCCGGCCCGGCGGATCGGACAGTAGGGGTCGTTGCTGCTGGCCACCAGCACGCTGCGGTACGGCAGTGGCGCATAGGGCACGGGCGCAAAGTCGGCCAGCTGGGCACGGCGCTCGGGATCGGCCGGTGCCACCAGCAGCGCACCGCGCACGCGCGCACTGGCCTCGGGACCCAGGTGCGCTGCCGTGATGCAGCCCAGGCTGTGGGCGGCCAGCACCACCGGTTCGGGCCGGGACAGCACCAGTTGCTCCAGCGCGGCCACCCAGGGATCGCGGTGGGGCACCAGCCAGTCGTCCTGCTCCACGCGCTCGGCATGCGGCAGCTGCTGCGCCCACAGGCTTTGCCAGTGGTCAGGACCGGAGTTGCGCCAGCCGGGCACGATGATGATGCGGTGGGGATTCATGGGTTCTCCTGGACTGTCCATTGCTGGACATGGGCCCCGATTGTGGAGAACACCGCCAACTATCCCAACGAACGTTTTGTTGTTTTCTTATGGCGTGGCGAGGTGCAACCCAACCCTAGCGTGCCGCCGGCTCGCGCGTGGCATGGCTGTTGCGCCCCGGCACGGTCTCGCCGAGGAAGTCCAGGAAATGCCGCACGGCCGGCGCCAGGCCGCGCCGCGAGGGGAAGACCGCGTGCACGATGCCCTGGGGCGGCTCCCAGCCCGGCAGCAGGTGCACGAGCCGGCCCTCGGCCAGTTCCTCGTGGCACATGTAGTCGGGCAGCCAGCACATGCCGCTGCCGGCCAGCGCCGCGAATTTCAGCGTCAGCAGGTCATCCACCACATAGCGCGGCTGCAGCTGCAGGCGTTGCTCGCGGCCTTCGGGGCCGACCAGCAGCAGGCTGGACTGGCCATCCACCGCCGACATGGACATGCTGTCCAGGTGCTGCAGGTCGGCCAGTGCACGCGGCGTGCCCTGGCGCTCCAGCAGCTCCGGGCTGGCAACGAGGATCTGGCGCGCCACATCCAGCCGCTTGACGACCATGGAGCCGCTGTCCTCCAGGCTGGGGCGCACGCGCAGCGCCACGTCAATGCCCTCCTCCACCAGGTTCACGGGCCGGTTGGTCACCTGCATCTCCACATGCACCAGCGGGCAGCGCTGCAGGAACTGGGGCATGAGTTCGCCCAGCACGGTCTGGGCCAGGGTCACGGGGCAGCTCACGCGGATGGTTCCGCGCGGCTCGGTCTGCACCTCGGCCACGGTGTCGGCGGCGGCCAGAGCCGCATCGCGCATGGCCTGGCAATGGCGCAGATAGGCCTCGCCCACCTGGGTCAGCGAAAGCTTGCGCGTGGTGCGCTGCAGCAGGCGCACGCCCAGCCGGGCCTCCAGCTCCGCCACGCGCCGCGACAGCCGCGACTTGGGTATGCCCAGCGCCCGCCCGGCAGAGGCAAAGCCGCCGCGCTCCACCACCTCGGCGAAGTACAGCATGTCGTTGAGATCCATCATGTCGCGCATCCCTCCCCTGTGCTCATTGACTGCAAATTCAGGACAATCTATCGCAATTTCGGCGGCTTATCAAAGACTCTGTCCAAATTCACAATTGATCCCATCGTCGGCCCTACAAGCTTTCCCGAGTGGCCGATCCCAACCGCGATCCCAACCGACATCTCAGGAGCTTTTCCATGCAAGTGCTGCACATCGACTCTTCCATCACCGGCGCCGCTTCGGTGTCCCGCCAGCTGACCGCCCAGACCGTGGCTGCCCTGGTCGCCGCCAACCCCGGCGCCAAGGTCGAATACCTGGATCTGGCCGTGAACGCCCCCGACCACCTGAACGCAGTGTCCATGGGTTTTCGCACCGGCCAGGCCGCCACGACGGAAGCCGAGCGCGCACAGAACGCCATCTCCGAAGCCCTGGTGAGCCAGTTCCTGGCGGCCGATGTGGTCGTGGTCGGCGCTCCGTTCTACAACTTCACCATCTCCAGCCAGCTCAAGGCCTGGATCGACCGCATCGCCCAGGGCGGCCGCACCTTCCGCTACACCGCAGCCGGCCCCGAAGGCCTGGCCAAGGGCAAGAAGGTCATCGTGGCCTCCACGCGCGGCGGTGTGTACTCCACCAGCGAAATGGGCCAGGCCCTGGAGCACCAGGAAAGCTACCTGAAGACGGTGTTCGGCTTCCTGGGCATCACCGATGTGAGCATCGTGCGCGCAGAAGGCGTGGCCATGGGCGATGAGTCCAAGGCCAAGGCCCTGGAATCGGCCCGCAGCGACATCGTGCGTGCAGCGGCTGCCGCCAATCAGGAAGCGGCCATCGCCGCCTGAACCCGGTCTTGCGCATAAAAAAGCGCAGGTGCCCTGACCGGGGCGCCTGCGCTTTTTGCTGGCTGCCGAGCCTGGCAGCCGCCGTCGCAATCAGCGCACCAGCGGACTGGTGCGAACGACGGCGTACGCGCCGGCGATCAACAAGCGGTCCTGGCGGTCGAAAGCAATGGCTTTGACGTGCAGCAGCTTGCCAGGCAGCGGCCCCAGCTCGTATGCCAGGGGTGCGCTGTCCACACGCCCTGCCACGATGCTGAGCTGCCCGCTATCCGAAAGCTTTTGGACCAGGGTGCTGCGGTTGCTGGTCACAACGTAAATGCCATTCCTGCTGTCCAGGGCCATGGAAGTCACGTTGTCATCCAGCCTAGCCAGCGTTTGGCCTGTCGTGTAATTGAGGATTTCTCCACCACGGGCCACCAGCAGTTGCCCATTGCTGGCGACGGCGAGCGCGTTGAAACCTTCGCCTGGCAACGTGGTGACCTCACCATCGGCCGTGACCTGACGCAGCCTGTTCCAATCCAGCACGAACAGCCGGCCATCGGGCGTACGCCGCATGGCATGGGGGCCGGAAAAAATCGCTGCAGCGCCAACGCCATCCCTAGGGCCACTTGAATTGGGCCCACCACCGGCCAGCGCCCGCACTGCGCCCGATGCCTGCTGCACCCAGACGCCCATGCCATTGCGGGGCATGCCTCCACTGAAGACAGCGCACTCTGCACAGGTCAGGCCATCCGCAACAAAGACCTCGCCACTGCCACCTGCTGCAATAGCGCGCGGATACAGAAAGTTGCGGGGCTCGCCCCAGTCGCTGTCACCACCTGTGGAGAAGGTGGACACCACACCTTCCCCCGCAATCCGGCGAATGCGAGAGCGCTCGGGCGTGGGGCAAGGCGGCTGCGGTGACACAGGCGGATAAACATCTTCCGACACATAAATGTCGCCAAGCGGGGAAAGGGCGAGATCGGTGATTCTCGAAAACCGCGCCTGCGCGCCCACGCCGTTGACCTGACCACAGTGGTTCTGAGCCAGTGCGTCGGGCTTGCTTGCAAGCGAACCCGCCAGCAGCGACATCTGCACAGGCGCCGGCTGCGGCTCGACAACTGAGCCATTGCCATCGCCTCCCCCACCGCCGCACGCCGCCAAAACGGTCACCAATGCCACGCTCAGCGCGCCGCCTCTGCACAGATTTCTCCAGCCCTTTTTTTGCATCTTGTCTCGCCCTTATGGATGAATGCCGTCATGAACGTCACGCCAGCAGTCTAGTGGGCGTTACCAAACAAAACAGGTATCCGCTGTTTCCGCTTCTTTGAAAAATCCAATGTCCACCTGGCCTTGCACGACACACGAAGCTGGTAGGCTGAACCATCACCGCAATATTCGCGGCTTTGTCCGACACGAACCGTCTGTATTTCAGAAAGACGGCGGACCTGCCGATATCCAGGCAGCCTTACTGCATTCACTGCCTTCCATCCATGCCAGCCACAAGCCACCGTCCCCATGCCCGGCCCCGCGGCCCTGTCCATGTCCATGTCCGCCCGCCGTCCGATGAAAACCTGGTGATCACGGTGATTGCCGTGTCCCTGCTGGCCATTACCGTGCTGGGCATCGGCGTCTACCAGTTCCTGCAGTACCAGCGCGAGCAGGATCAGGAGCAGCTCAATTCGCGCGTGTACCGCAGCTATGTGCGCAACACCGACGAGGCACCTGCGCCCGAGGAGCCCGAGCAGCCCGCCGCCACGCCCACCCCTGCCAAGCCCAGCCAGCAGCAGCTGAACCAGGAAATGACGCGCAAGCTGCTGGCCCATCCCGGCGTGACGCCCGGTGCCGGCTTTTCGGCGCCCGGCGTCAAGTCGACGGGCGTGGTGATCATCGACGCCATCGACCAGGCCCAGGCGCGCGAGAAGGCATCGTCCGCCGCACGCCCTGCTGCGGCGATTGCCAACCCTTCTCCCGCTTCCTGACGCTTCCTGACCTTTGCGCTCACAGGAGCTGCAACGCAAAAGCCCGGCATTGCCGGGCTTTTTTGTGTCTTGAGCGGCCTCGCCGCACCGCTCACTGATGCTTGCGCGCCCAGGCCGCGAACTTCTGCACGAAGCCGTTCACGAAGTCGCGGCTGCCGGCGCCAATGGAGCCGTCTTCGGCAAACAGGCCGTCCTTGGCCTGGATGAAGATTTCGGGCTGGGCCAGCGTGGGCATGTCCAGGTAGGCCAGCACATTGCGCAGGTGCTGCTGCGCCAGCGCCGTGCCGATGGCACCCACGGAGACGCCGGCCACGGCAGCGGGCTTGCCGGCCCAGACGCTCTTGCCGTAGGGGCGCGAGCCCTGGTCCAGCGCGTTCTTGAGCACGCCGGGAATCGAGCGGTTGTACTCGGGCGTCAGGAACAGCACGGCCTGGGCCGACTGGATCTGGGCGCGGAACTGCTTGACCACGTCCACCTCATTGCCGTCATGGTCCTGGTTGTACAGGGGCAGGCTGTCGATGGCGACCTGCTCGAAGACCAGGCCTTCGGGCGCCAGGCGCGCAATGGCGTCGGCGAATTTGCGGTTGAAGGAATCCTTGCGCAGGCTGCCCACGATGACAGCGACCTTGATCTGGCTCATGCATTGCTCCTGGAGGAAGTGGGGAAAAACGGGCGGGAGGGGCATCTCCCGCAAGCAGCCATTATGTGGCCGCCTTCAGCAGGCTCACTGTAGGAAGGAGGGCTTGGCGTAGCCCTGGAACTTGCTGTCCACCACGGCCTTGAATTCGGCGGAACGGTAGACCTCGGCCAGGTCCTTGGCCCATGCCGTGCCCTGGTCCTTCTTCTTGATGGCCACCACGTTCAGGTAGTGGTCGGGGGTCTTTTCCAGCGAGACGGCCTCGGTCAGCTTCAGGCCCGAGGAGATGGCGAAGTTGCCGTTGATGATGGCGTACTCGGTGTCGCCCAGCGAACGCGGCAGCTGTGCGGCTTCCAGCGGGATGAACTTGAGCTTGCGCGGATTCTCGGCCAGGTCCTTTTCGGACACGCGCAGCGGGTCGATGCCGGGCTTGGCCTTGATCAGCCCGGCCTGCTCCAGCAGCACCAGCGCACGCGCCAGGTTGCTGGGGTCGTTGGGCAGGGTCACGCGGTCGCCTTCCTTGGCCTCGGCCAGGGTCTTGCGGGTCTTGGAATACACGCCCAGAGGGGCGATGGGGCCTTGCACCAGCTCCACCAGGTCCAGCTTCTGGTCGGCCGCGAACTTCTGCAGGTAGACACGGTGCTGGAAGAAGTTGGCATCCAGCGAGCCCTGGGCCAGCGCCAGGTTGGGCTGCACGTAGTCGTTGAACTCCACCAGCTTGACCTGGTAGCCCTTCTTTTGCAGAAGCGGCACGATGCCCTGCTTGAGCTGGTCGATGTTGGAGCCTGCCGTGCCGCCGATCACCAGCTGCTTCTTGTCGGCCTGGGCGTGGGCGGGCAGCGCCAGCACGCTGGCAGCGGCAAGGGCGGCGGCCGAGGCCAGCAGATGGCGGCGCACGAAGGAAAGGGATGCGGTCATGTCGGAATCCTTTTTTTGGGAGAGAGCGGGAAGAAAGAAGAAAGCGGGTCTGGACAGCGCGCTCAGCCGCGCTTGTCCAGGCGGCGGGCCGCCGTGTTGCCCACGAACTGGATGACCTGGACCATGGCCACGAGGATGGTCACGGTGAGCACCATCACATCGGTCTGGAAGCGGTAGTAGCCGTAGCGGATGGCCAGATCGCCAATGCCGCCGCCGCCCACCACGCCGGCAATGGCCGAGTACGACAGAAAGCTCACGGCCAGCACGGTCAGCGCTAGCACCAGGCCCGAGCGCGCCTCGACGATGAGCACGCGCCAGACGATCTGCAGCTCCGAGGCGCCCATGGCGTGCGCGGCCTCGATTACGCCGCGCGGCACATCGCGCAGGCACTGGTCCACCAGGCGTGCCAGGTAGGGAATGGCCGCCACGGACAGCGGCACGGCCGCAGCCAGCGGGCCGATGGAGGTGCCGGCCAGCCAGCGCGTGAAAGGCACCAGCGCGACCAGCAAGATGATGAAGGGGAAGGACCGCACGGTATTGACCGTCCAGTTCAGCACGGCGAAGGCCGGGCGGTTGTCCAGCGACTGGCCGGGGCCCAGCAGGAACAGCAGCACGCCCAGCGGGCCGCCAATGAGCACGGCGGCCGACAGGCCGATGCCCAGCATCAAAAGGGTCTGGCCCATGGCCAGCCACAGCTCGGGCAGGATTTCGACGATGTTTTCAGACATGGGAATGCGGAATCGAAAAGAAGGAGAAAACGGGAAGGGGCGAAGACCCCATCAGTGCTCGGAGCCGCCCACGGCGCGCAGCACCACGGGGCGGGTGGCGCCGCGCTCGCGCAGGGCCTTATCGGCGCGCTCCACGCGCAGGGCCTCGAGTTCGCTGCCCAGCAGCGTGGCGCGCTGCGGCGCCTCGTAGGCACGGCCCTGCGGCAAGGCGGGCAGCGTGAAGCGTTCGGCCACCTGGCCCTGCTCGATGATGGCCACCTCGCTGCACAGCGCATCGACCACGGCCAGCTCGTGCGTGACGATGACGATGGTCACGCCCAGGCGGCTGTTGATGTCGGCCAGCGTGGCCAGGATGGAGCGCGTGGTCTCGCTGTCCAGCGCCGAGGTGGGCTCGTCGCACAGCAGCACCTGCGGGCGCGGCGCCAGGGCGCGCGCAATCGCCACGCGCTGCTTCTGCCCGCCCGACAGCTGGGCAGGATGGCTGGCCGCCTTGTCGGTCAGGCCCACGATGTCCAGGCACTCGCGCACGCGCTGCTCGATCTGGGCACGCGAATGGCCACCGTGGATGCGCAGCGGAAAGGCCACGTTCTCGAACACGGTGGCGTTCTGCAGCAGGTTGAACTGCTGAAAGATCATGCCGATGTTCTGGCGCGCCTCGCGCAACGCGCGGCGGCCCAGGTCGGTCAGGCGCTGGCCTGCCACCACCACCTCGCCGCTGTCGGGACGCTCCAGCAGGTTGATCAGGCGCAGCAGCGTGGACTTGCCCGCACCGCTCTTGCCGATCAGGCCGAAGACCGTGCCCTGGCCGATGTCCAGCGATACCGAACGCACGGCATCGAAGTGCTTGCCATCGGCTGTTACAAATTTCTTTTGCAGGTCGCGCAGGCGGATCAGCGCGTTTTCCGGGGCCAAATGGGCGGTCTGGACGGTCATGGAGTCTCGGTTCGGCAGTGAAAACGGTCCTGGGATCGGCAACGGCAGCCTTTGCACCGCCATCTCCAGGCAATGGCGCGCAATTTCCGGGCCCTGTGCTTCGCAGTTGGACGCAGTTGCAAGCCGATGGGCATGCGTTGTCTTGCGTCGTCGCCAAGCACAGGCGAATCCCCAGGATCTGCCGTCATTAGTGTTCTAACGAGTGTGTTGCAAAACGTTGTTCAAACAAAAGAATAAAAAATACGGTGCTTATATCGATTGCCGTCTTTCAGGCCTTGATGTACGGCCTGGACGGCATTGCTAGAATCCGCCCCCGACAGGCCTGTACAACGGCAAGATCCCTTGCGGTTGCGTGCATTACAGGTAAGTGCCCGCTTTCCTTTGCCATGCCCGAATCCTCCCGAACTGCCGACCGTCCTGCCAGCACCGCCAGCCTGCGCGTGGAAGCCGTGCGCCTGCGGCGCGGCATCACAACAGTCTTTGACGGCCTCGACCTGCGGCTGGACGAGCCGCGCGTGGGCCTCATCGGCGACAACGGCGCCGGCAAGACCAGCCTGTTCCGCCTGCTGTGCGGCCTGGATGCGCCCGAGGCCGGGCGCGTGCTGCTGGACGGCACCGAACTGCACGAGGCCCGTGCACAGCGCCCGGGCCAGGTCGGGCTGATGTTCCAGAACCCAGACGACCAGATCATCTTCCCCACCGTGGAGGAAGAGCTGGCCCTGGGTCTGCGCCCTTCGGGCATCTCGCGGCGCGAGGCCACGGAGCGCGCCCGTGCCCTGCTGGCCAGCCGCGGCCTGGCCGACTGGGCACCGCGCGCCGTGGCCGGACTCAGCCAGGGCCAGCGCCAGCAGGTGTGCTGGCTGGCCCTGCTCATTGCCGCGCCGCGCGTGCTGCTGCTGGACGAGCCCTTCGCCAGCCTGGACCTGCCGGGCCAGGCGCGGCTGGCCCGGGACATCGCGGCCGCCGAGCAGCAGGTGCTGGTCTCCACCCATGTGCTGGACCACGTGCGCAGCTTTGGCCGCGTGCTCTGGCTGGAGCGCGGCAAAGTGCGCGAAGACGGCCCCGGCCATGAGGTCTGCGCGGCCTATGAAGCCGACGTGGCCCGCCGGCTGCAAGCGCAGGACTGACGCAGGAGCCGGCCGCCATGGGAAGCCTCTACAGCGAATACACCAGCTGGCTCCATGCCTGGAGCGCGGGCCGCAAGCTGCTGCTCATGGCGCTGCTGGGAACGGGCCTGTTCCTCATCGATTCACCGTGGCTGCTGGCCCTGGCCGGCGCCGCCTGCGGCCTGCTGTGGCTGTCGCTGGGACGCGCCACCGAGGGCGCACGGCGGCTCATGCTGTCGGTCACCGTGGCCGCCCTGCTGGTCGCTGCCTTCCATGCGTGGATGCAGCACTACGCCCTGGCCGCCGCCAGCGCGCTGCGCCTGGTCTGCGCCTCCACGCTGGGCATGGCGCTGACCGTGAGCACACGCCCCAGCGATCTGGTCGATGTGCTGGAGCGGCTGCTGGCGCCGCTGGAGCGCATCGGCATCTCCCCCGAACAGGTGGCCCTGCAACTGGCATTGATGCTGCGTTTCACCGAGCATTTCTTCGTGCAGTGGAAGCGCATGGACGATGCCCACCGGCTGCGCACGGGCCGCGCCGGCGGCCTGCGCCTGATTGCGCCGCTGACCATCCACATGCTGCAGGCCACGCGCCGCGTGTCCGACGCGCTGTGGGCGCGCCTGGGCCGCTGAGGCCTGCCCTGCCCCATTTCCCGACCGATCCATACGCAAAAGCCTTGCGAGAACCTTCCGAGAACCGTCCATGACCGCCCCCTCCACCGTCTCACGCGCCTCTGCGCGCTCCATGGCCCAGGTCTCGCTGTTTGCGGCGCTGATGGCGGTCATGGGCCTGATTCCCAAGATCGACCTGCCGCTGGGCGTGCCCATCACCATCCAGTCGCTGGGCGTGATGCTGGCCGGCGTGATGCTCGGCCCCTGGCGCGGCATGCAGTCCATGCTGCTGTTCCTCGCGGCCGTGGCCGTGGGCCTGCCCCTGCTGTCGGGCGGGCGCGGCGGCATTGCCGTCTTCATGGCGCCCTCGGCCGGCTACCTGCTGGGCTACCCGCTGGCGGCCTGCATTGCCGGCCTGGTCATGCGTGCCCTGCCCCAGGGCGCGCCCCGGCGCGCGGCGTTCAGCGCCTTTGCAGCCTCGGCGCTGGGCGGGCTGGTGGCCCTGCATGCCTTTGGCGTGCTGGGCCTCATGCTGATGGCCAAGCTCAGCCTGTCGCAGGCCTTCATGGCCACCTTGCTGTTCGTGCCCGGCGATCTGATCAAGTGCGTGCTGTGCGCCCTGGTGGTGCACACGGTGGCGCGCGGCATGCCGGACTGGCCGTTCGGAGGCCGCCAGCATGGTTGAGCCGCTCGCGCCCCACCCGCTGGCCGCGCCGCTGCAGCACCCGTGGACCCTGGTCCATGGCCCGCTGGAGCATTGGGCCCGGCAGCGCCCCGATGCGATGGCGCTGCAAAGCGAGGCGGGCCAATGGAGCTTTGCCGCGCTGCATGCCGCCGTGCTGCAGCGCTCGGCCGCGCTGGTGGCCGGCCAGGCGCCAGAGATGCTGCTGCTGGACACGGGCGGCAGCGCCAGCACCGTGGATGCCATCGTCGAATTCCTCGCCATCCTGCACAGCGGCCGCTGCGCCGCCGTGGCCGACCCCGATTGGCCCGAGGCCGTGCGCAGCCGCATCGAGGGCTGGCTTCCCACGGCGCCCAGCGCTCTGGCCGAGGCCACCGCCACCGGCGCCTTCTACACCGGCTTCACCTCGGGCAGCACCGGGCTGCCCAAGGGCTTCATGCGCCACCACCGTTCGTGGACAGAGAGCTTTCGCGTCTGCCTGGAGGACTTCGGCGCCGTGGCCGCGCAGCGCACCATGGCGCCCGGGCGTATCTCGCATTCACTGTTCCTGTTCGGCGTGATGCAGGGCCTGTGGTGCGGCGAAGGCGCCGTGGTGCAGGAGCGGTTCTCGGCGGCGCGCTGCCTGGCCAGCCTGGCGCGCGGCGAGGCGCCCTGCCTGGTCGCCGTGCCCAGCCAATTGCTGCTGATGCTGCAATGGGCCGCACACCGCGCGCTGGCGCCCATCCCCGAGGTGGAGCTGATCATGATCAGCGGCGCGCGCTGGATGCGCGCCCAGACCCCGGCCCTGCGCGCGCTGTTTCCGCGCGCACGCATCATCGAGTTCTACGGCGCCTCGGAGGCCAGCTTCATCGCCTGGATGGAGGCCGACGAACAGGCCCCGCCCCAGGCCGTGGGCCGGCCCTTCAGCAATGTGCAGTTGCAGATCCGCCCCGCCACGCAGCAGCCCGGCGACCAGCCCCTGCAGCCGGGCGAGGACGGCCTGATCTACATGCGCAGCCCCATGCTGTTCATGGACTATGTGGGCGAGGCGCGCGATGGCACGGCCGCGCTGCGCGATGGCGAATGGCTGTCCGTGCGCGACATGGGCCATATCGATGCTGGCGGCCAGCTGTGCCTGGCCGGACGCCAGAGCCGCATGCTCGTCACCCAAGGCAAGAACCTGTTCCCCGAGGAAGTCGAGACCCTGCTGGCCGCGCACCCGGGCGTGGCCCAGGTCTCCATCCAAGGCCTGCCCGACGCCCTGCGCGGCATGCAGGTGCACGCCGTCGTGCAATGGCACGGCGCCGCGCCCACAGGCTCCGCACAGGCGCTGGCGGCCTGGCTGCGCGACCGGCTGGAAAGCTACAAGCTGCCGCGCCAATGGTGGAGCTGCACCGACTGGCCGCAGACCGCCAGCGGCAAGACCGACCACGGCCGTCTGGCGCGCATGCTGGCGGCCACGGACACTGGCCAGGCACTGCCCGGCGAACCCGCGCTGCTGCCCCTGCCATGAACCCGCAAGACGCCCCCGTCATCCTGGCCTGGGCGCGCAGCCCCGTCGCCCCCGTGGGCGGTGCGCTGCGCGAGCTTGCCGCGCACGAGTTGGGCGCGCCCGTGCTCCAGGCCCTGCTGGCCCGGGCCGGCCTGCCTGCCCAGGCCGTGGATGCCGTGGTCTTAGGCAACGCCCTGGGCGCAGGCGGCAACCCGGCCCGCATGCTGGCCCTGGCTGCGGGCCTGCCGGAGCGCTGCGCGGCCCACAGCGTGGATACCCAGTGCTGCTCGGGCCTGGACAGCGTGGCCCTGGCTGCGGGCCTGCTGCTGTCGGGCCAGGCCGATATCGTGGTGGCCGGTGGTGCCGAGGCCTGGAGCCGTGCCCCCATCCGCCAGACACGCCCGCGCCATGCAGGCGAGTTGCCCGTCACCTATGACCGCCCCGCGTTCGCTCCCGACCCCGCACGCGACCCGGACCTGCTGCAATCCGCCGCCGACCATGCACTGGCCCACGGCATCACCCGCGCCGTTCAGGAGGCCCATGCCATCCACAGCCACGCGCTGGCGCTCGCGCACCGCGACCGGCTGGCCCAAGAGATCGTGCCCATGGCGGGGCTGGACCACGACGCCTATCCGCGCGCCCTGAATCCGGCCCGCGTTGCCCGCATGCCCGTGGTGACCGAAGCGGCTGGCGCCGTTGACGCCCATGCACGCCAGCGCCATGCGCTGAGCACGCCCACCATCTCGCCCAAGGCCGATGGTGCAGCCCTGGTGCTGCTGGCCACGCCGCAGGCCTGTGCACGCCTGGGCCTGCAGCCACGCGCCCGCTGGGTGGCCAGTGCCTCGCTGGGCCATGCGCCCGAAACACCGCTGGTCGCCGCCGCACTGGCGGCCCAGCAGGTGCTGGAGCGTGCAGCCGCAGCGCTGCAACTGCCCTGCCTGACTGCGGCAGAGCTCCAGGCTGTGGAGCTGCACGATGCCTTCGCCGTGCAGGCCCTGGCCTTTGCCGAAACCCTGGTCCTGCCGCTGCAGCAGCTCAACACCGGCGGCGGTGGCCTGGCGCGCGGCCATCCGATTGGCGCATCGGGCGCGGTTGCGCTGGTGCGCATGCTCTCAGACCTGCACCGCACGCCAGCAGCCCACAGGCCGGCCCTGGGCCTGGCCGCCATTGCAGGGGCGGGCGGCATAGGTGCGGCCTGCCTGGTGCAGGCGCTTTGAATCCATGGACTCCGCATTTCCCATGTCCGCCAACCCACCGTCCGACACCCTTCCCTTTGGCGATGCGCATGAGGCCCTGGTGCACGCGCGCCGCTCCGTGCGCGCCTACCGGCCCGATCCCGTGCCGGACGCGCTGCTGCACCAGTTGCTGCACTCGGCCCGCCGGGCGCCCAGCGGCGGCAACCTGCAGCCCGGCCAGTTCATACAGGTGCGCGGCAGCCTGCGCGGCGCACTCACACAGGCGCTGCTGGCCGACTGGCAAGGCGGAGCACCTGAGCGCGAGGACTACGGCTACTTCCCCCGCCCCATGCCCATGGCGCTGCGCAAGCGCCAGGTGGCGTCGGCCCAGGCCCTGTACAGCGCCCTGGGCGTGGCCCGCGAGGACCGCGCAGGGCGCGACGCGCAGTTCGGCCGCAACTACCGCTTCTTCGACGCGCCCGTGGCCCTGGTCGTGAGCATTGACGCCCGCTTCGGCGCAGGCGGCTACATGGACCTGGGCATGACCCTGTACGGCCTGCAAATGGCCGCAGCCGCCCAGGGCCTGGGCAGCTGCGCCATCGGCGCCCTGGCCTCCTACCCCGACACCGTGCGCCGCGTGCTCGACCTGCCGCCCGGCGAGCACATCGTCTGCGGCCTGGCGCTTGGCTGGCCCGACGAGGCCGCCCCCGTCAACCGCACCCAGACCACCCGCGCACCGCTGACCGAATACTTCAGAGTGCTGGGAGAATAAAAAAAGCTGCCGAAATCGGCAGCTTTGCGAGCTCGCGCCCACTAGTACGGGTCATGGCGATGGCACCACCAAGGCCCAACTCGGGGACACCGAGGAAGGGCAGCCCCGCACCGAGGGTGTCGTCCCCCTCCCCCGCGAAGCGGGTAGAGAGGGGGAAGGCGCGTCAGCGCCTCAGGGGGTGCGTTCTTCAGAACGCAGGAATCACCGACCCCTTGAACTGCACATCAATGAACTGGCGCACTTCATCGGAGTGGTAGGCCTTGATCAGCTGCGCCACCCAGGGCTTGCCCTTGTCGGCATCGCGCGCGACCAGGATGTTCACATAGGGGTTCTTGGCGTTTTCCTGCGCAATGGCATCGGTCTTGGGGTTCAGGCCTGCCGAGATCGCGAAGTTGGTGTTGATGGCCGAGGCGTCCAGGTCATCCAGCGAGCGTGGCAGCTGGGCTGCGTCCAGCTCCACGAAGCGCAGCTTCTTGGGGTTGGAGACCACGTCCAGCGGCGTGGCCTTCAGGCCCGCGCTTTCCTTGAGCTTGATCAGGCCCTGGGCCTGCAGCAGCAGCAGCACGCGGCCACCGTTGGTGGGGTCGTTGGGGATGCCGAACTTGGCGCCCTGGGGCAGGTCGGCCAGCTGCTTGATCTTCTTGGAATAGATGCCGATGGGGAAATTCACCGTGTCGGCCACCCAGCCGATCTTGTAGCCGCGGTCGCGCACCTGGGCGTCGAGGTAGGGGCGGTGCTGGTAGCTGTTGGCGTCCAGGTCACCGGCAGACAGCGCGGCATTGGGCTGCACGTAGTCGCCGAATTCCACGATCTGGATCTTCAGGCCGTTCTTCTCGGCGACCTTCTTGACCTGTTCCATGATCTGGGCGTGCGGGCCGGCCGTGACGCCGACCTTGATGGGCTTGTCCTGCGCCTGCGCGGGCATGGCCAGCAGGGTCATGGCTGCGGTGCTGGCAATCGCGGCGGCCGTGAGCGTGCGGCGGAGGAAATGGCGCTTGGTGGGCATGGATGCGGTTCCTTGTAACCTGTCAAAAACACAGGCGCACACTGTAGCGCCAACACAGCGCGCGGCGGCCGTACCGGCACACTGCGGCTAGACAGTTTTTTCAGTAGCTCACAACCGGCGCCGCAGCGCGGGCGTCAGCGGTCCTGGAACTCGGGCGTTGCCATCACCTGGTGGGCCACGACGTCCAGCACAGGGTGGGGTTGTTCCTGGCGGTCTATCCAGACCTTGGGCGTGAAGCTGCCACGCAGCGCCACGGCATCGCCTTCGATCAGATTGCGCAGCACCTCGCAGGCCTGGGCATCGAATGCAACCACGTTGACCGGGATGGAGGTGCCATCGGATGCCTCGGAACGCACGCGGGCCACCATGAAGGGGCGCCGATTGCGGTCGCTGCGGTGTTCGGGCGTACCGGTGAGTCTGCCGGTAATCAGTCCATCCATCATGTGCGAGACCAGGAAGAAATCGTCAGTTACAAAAGACGCCATTGTAGGTGCAGGTTTTACGTGCCCAGACCGGGACGCGCATCTTCGCGGTGCATGGACTTTTCATGCGCTGGCTGCCCTCGCCATCCGTGATGGACCTGCCTGGCGAAGCTGCACTTGTCCTTGCCCTTGCTCTTCGCGGCAAGGCGCCATCGCGCGCAAAATCGAACGCGCAAAAAAACGAACGCACAAAGCAAAAAGCTCCTGACGTTTCCGTCAGGAGCTTTGCGTTTTGGTCGGCGTGGCGGGATTCGAACTCGCGACCCCTTGCACCCCATGCAAGTGCGCTACCAGGCTGCGCTACACGCCGAAGCATTGAATTATAGGGACTAAAAACAGGCCTTCAGGGAAAACGCAGAGATTTTTCAAAAATGTCTGCAAATTCCTGAAATGGCGACGTTCAGCCCCCGCATCTTCTCACCCCTGATGCGTGGCGCGCACGTGGTCCAGCAAGGCCTCCAACGGATGGCGCACCTGACGTGCAGACAGTCGCTTGACCTGGCTGCGGCAGGAATAGCCGGTGGCCAGCGGCTCGCCCAGGTTCTGCTTGCTCTCGATCTGTTTCTCCCATGACTGGGCATAGATGGTCTTGGAGGTTTCGAGGTTGCGCGCCTCATGCCCGTAGGTGCCCGACATGCCGCAGCAGCCCGTGGCCTCCACGCTCAGGCGCAGCCCCCGTCGCTCGAAAAGCTGCGTCCACTGCTTGCCGCTGTCGGGCGCATTGGTCTTTTCAGTGCAGTGCGGCAGCAGCCGGTAGGCCACGCTGGCCACGCTGGTCACTGCCTCGGGCAGCACCTGCAGCAGCCACTCCTGGGGCAGCGCGACCTTCGGCACCTCGCCCATGCCCGGCACCTTGAGGTATTCCTGCCGATAGGCCAGCGTCATGGCCGGATCCAGCCCCACCAGCGCAACGCCGGACTGCGCCAGTTGCGCTAGCTGCGCGGCATTGCGGATGGCCGCCTTGGCAAAGGCGCCCATGAATCCCTGCACATGCAGCGGCTTGCCATTGGGCAGCAGCGGCGCCAGCCAGACCTGGAACCCCAGTCGCGCCGCCAGCTCGATCAGCACCTGCAGCTGGCCGGTCTCGAAGTAGCGGGTAAAGCTGTCCTGCACGATGACCACGCTGCGTGCGCGCTGCTCGGGCGTGAGCGCGGCCAGCGCCTGCGCATCGGCCGCGCGCACCTTCCATTGCCGCAAGGTGGCTGCCAGGTCCAGCCGGCTCAGCAGCGGGCCGTCGACCATGCCGATGCGCCGGCTGAGCACATCGCGCATCCATGGCGAGCCCATCACCCCGTTGTAGAGCGCGGGCATGCGCGCCAGCCACGGCATGGTGAACTCCAGCGAGCCGATCAGGTAGTCACGCACGGGCCGCAGGTAGCGGCGGTGGTAGAGCTCCAGAAAGCGCGAGCGGAATTCGGGCACGTTGACCTTGACGGGACACTGCCCGGCGCAGGACTTGCAGGCCAGGCAGCCGGCCATGGCGTCATAGACCTCGTGAGAGAAATCGGCCTCGCCGCGGCGCGCCGCGCGGCTGTTGCGCCAGCGCGCGGCCAGGCTGGACAGGAAGGGTTGGGGCCGCTGCGCGACCTCCAGCACGTTGACGCCGGCCTGCCCCTGCAGGCGCAGCCATTCGCGCATCAGCGAGGCCCGGCCCTTGGGCGAATGCACGCGCTGGCGCGTGGCCTTCCAGGACGGGCACATGGCATCGTCCGGGTCGAAGTTGTAGCAGGCGCCGTTGCCGTTGCAGTGCATGGCCGCGCCATAGCTTTGCCATACGCGCTCGTCGATCTGCCGGTCCAGCTCGCCGCGCGTGGTGACGCCGTCCACCTTGAGCAGCAAGGTCTTGCTGGCCGGAGGCGTGGCGATCTTGCCAGGGTTGAGCTGGTTGTGCGGGTCGAAGGCGGCCTTGAGCTGCTGCAGCGAGGGATACAGCTCGCCGAAGAAGGCCGGCACATATTCGGAGCGCAGGCCCTTGCCGTGCTCGCCCCACAGCAGGCCGCCATGGCGCTGCGTGAGTTCGGCCACCGCGTCGGAGATGGGGCGCACCAGGGCGGCGTCCACAGGGTTCTTCATGTCCAGGATGGGGCGCACATGCAGTACGCCGGCATCGACGTGGCCGAACATGCCGTACTGCAGGCCGTGGCTGTCCAGCAGCGCGCGGAACTCGGCAATGAACTCGGGCAGGTTCTCGGGCGGCACGGCCGTGTCTTCGACAAAGGGCTGGGGCCGCGCCTCGCCCGCCACGTTGCCCAGCAGGCCCACGGCGCGCTTGCGCATGGCATAGACGCGGTGCACCGCCGCATTGCCGGCCGCCAGCGTGTGGCCCAGCCGCTCCACCGAGGCGTCGGCGCCCAGGTGCGCGAGGAAGGCCTGCACGCGGCCATCGACCTCCTGCGGATCGTCGCCGCTGAATTCCACCAGGTTGATGCCCAGCGTGGGACGCTGCCCGTCCTGCGGGAAGTACTCGGCCACGCTGCTCCAGACGAAGTCCTTCATGGCCAGCAGCAGCACCTTGGAATCCACCGTCTCAATGGACAGCGGCCGGTGCGCCATCAGCGCGCGCGCATCGCGCAGCGCATCCATGAAGCCCGCATAGCGCACGTTGACCAGCACCGAGTACCGGGGAATGGGCAGCACGTTGAGCCGCGCCTCCACCACGAAGCCCAGCGAGCCTTCGGCGCCGCACAGCACGCTGTTGAGGTTGAAGCGCCCGTCGCCTTCGCGTAGATGGGCCAGGTCATAGCCGGTGAGGCAGCGGTTGAGCTTGGGGAATCTGGCCTCGATCAACTCCGCCTGGTCCTCGCTGATGCGCCGCGCCGTGCGGTGCACCTTGCCGATGCGCCCCGAATCGGCGCACATGCGCTCCAGCGCCTCGGCATCCAGCGGCGCGCTGTGCAGGCGCTCGCCGCCGAGCAGCACAAAGTCCAGCGCCAGCACGTGGTCGCGCGTCTTGCCATAGGTGCAGCTGCCCTGCCCGCTGGCATCGGTGTTGATCATGCCGCCGATGGTGGCGCGGTTGGAGGTGGACAGCTCGGGGGCAAAGAACAGCCCGTATGGCTTGAGCGCGGCGTTGAGCTGGTCCTTGACCACGCCTGCCTGCACGCGCACCCAGCGCTGATCGGCATTGATTTCGAGGATGCCGTTCATGTGCCGCGACAAGTCCATGGTCACGCCATGCGTGAGCGACTGGCCGTTCGTCCCCGTGCCGCCGCCGCGCGGTGTCAGCACCACATCGCGGAACTCAGGCCGCGCCAGCACTTGCGCCGCCCTGGCCACATCCTCGGCGTGACGCGGGTAGATGGCCGCCTGCGGCATGCGCTGGTAGATGGAGTTGTCCGTGGCCAGCACGGTGCGGCTGGCATGGTCCGTGTCCACGTCGCCCTCGAAGCCGGCGGCCTTCAACGCTTCAAGAAACTCAAGGTAATGAGCAGCCACGGGGGCGCCGGCGTGGGGCAGTGGGGCAATCGACATGGAGGGCAAGGTGGGGAGTTTTGTTGCAGGCGATCAGCCCAGGAAACCCATGCATGCAATACACGATTTCAGGCCGACCATGGCCGCAAGTATCTCTACACTCTTCCTCTGGAACAAACGAAAATTGCTGCCGCAAACACTGCATAAAACTCATGAATTACCGACGCCTGACGCCATCCATGTCCCTGCTGCTGGTCTTCGAGGCGGCCGCGCGCCACGAAAGCTATGCGCGTGCGGCCGAGGAGCTGTCGCTCAGCCAGAGCGCCATCAGCCGGCAGGTGCAGACGCTGGAGGCGCAGCTGGGCATCAGCCTGTTCCGCCGCGAGGGGCGCACGGTGCGCCTGACCGACGTGGGGCGCCGCTACTTCATCGACCTGGGCGCCGCGCTGGGCCGCATACGCAGCGCCACCCTGCAGGCCATGTCACGCCAGTCCGGCGGCGGCACCCTCAATCTGGCCACCCTGCCCACCTTCGGCTCCAAATGGCTGCTGCCGCACCTGCATGGCTTCTACCAGGCGCAGCCCGGGGTGACGATGCACATCCACTCGCGCATCGGCGATATCGATTTCGACAGCGCAGAGATAGACGCCGCCATCACCGTGGGCACGGGAGACTGGCCCGGGCTGACCGCGCATCGCCTGTACCACGAGTTTCTGGTGGCGGTGGCCAGCCCGCAGGCGCTGCAGCAGGCCGGGCAGGCAGCAGCCTCGCCGGATTGGGCGGGCCAGCAGGTGCTGCTCACGGTGGCCAGCAACCGGCAGGCCTGGAGCGAGTGGTTCACGCACTATCGGCTCGATCACCGGCAGATGCGGATAGGGCCGAGCTTCGAGCTGACCTCGCACCTGATACAGGCCGTGCTGGCAGGCATGGGCGTGGGCCTGGTGCCACGGGTGCTGGTGGAAGAGGAGATAGCGCGCGGTGAGCTGCACGTGGTGGGAGACGCCATCCCCAGCCAGCGCAGCTACTACCTGGTCTATCCCGAGAGGAACGCGACACTGCCGGCGCTGGCAGCCTTCCGGCAATGGCTGCTTGAGACCTGCGCTCAGGGTTGATTCCTGCGCAACGGCCGCTCCCCTTCAGGGGTTGGCGGCACACGGAAGCACCTGTTAGCGGTTGGTAGCGGTTGGTAGCGGTTGGTAGCGGTTGGCGACGGCACAAAGAAAAACGGACCACAGCCAGAAGCTGTGGTCCGTATTCATTTATGGTCGGCGTGGCGGGATTCGAACTCGCGACCCCTTGCACCCCATGCAAGTGCGCTACCAGGCTGCGCTACACGCCGAAGAATTCAATTATATACAGCTTTTTGCTCTCAAATAGAAAGCAGCGCACGAATCTGCAAAAGCTCTTCACGCACGGCCTCCGGCTCCAGCGGAACGCTGGCCGCGGCATCGCCACCGAGCAGCGGCGCGGCAGCCGGCGCCGACACCACGACACCGGCCTGCAGCGCGGGAACCACGGCAGACCCCGAGGCTTCGCGCAGGCGGTTGCGCGCGCCGTTGATGGTGAAGCCCTGTTCGTACAGCAGCTCGCGGATGCGCCGGATCATCAGCACTTCGTGGTGCTGGTAGTAGCGGCGGTTGCCGCGCCGCTTCATGGGACGCAGCTGCGTGAACTCCTGCTCCCAATAGCGCAGCACATGCGGCTTGACGTCGCACAGATCCGCGACCTCACCGATGGTGAAGTAGCGCTTGGCGGGAATCTGGGGCAGAAGTGAAGCCATGGCAAATGTGGATGAGGTCAGGATGTGCAATGCCGCTGGTGCGCGGACGCCGATCCGGGAAGAAGGCCGAGCCTACTGCACAGCTCGCTTGCAGGCCAGCACCCTGTCGTAAAAACAGCCCATCCACCGCAAGGCAGACAGGCTGACGACAGCTGGGCCACGGCAAGCCGGGCCCCGGGGACGACCCTTCAGGACGCGGAGCCCGTCGTGCCTTCCTGGATCTGCTCCTTGAGCTTGCTGCTCGCATGGAAGGTCACGACGCGGCGTGCCTCGATCGGAATGGCCTCGCCCGTGCGCGGGTTGCGCCCCGGACGCGGCGCCTTGGTGCGGATCTGGAAGTTGCCGAAGCCCGACAGCTTCACATCCTCGCCCGTCACCAGGCTTTGCGAGATCAGCTCGAAGAACGCATCCACCATTTCCTTGGATTCGCGCTTGTTCAGGCCGATCTCGTCGAACAGCAGGTCCGCCAGCTGCGCCTTGGTCAGCGCGGGCGAATCAAGACTTTCCACCGTCAGTTCCATCACGGGATCTCCTTTCACGGCATGGGCCTTCCATCAGGCGCGCAGGCGCGCGCCCAGGCGTTGCTGCAGCTGCTCGAGCACGGCCTGCACGGCCTGTTCGATCTGCACATCGGTCAGCGAGCTGTCGTCATGGCCCAGCGTCAGGCGCACGGCCAGGCTCTTTTCGTCCTGCGCCAGCGCGCCCGGTGCCGCTGTCTCGCCGGCCTTGAGCGCCTTGGGGCGGAACACATCGAACAGCACGGCGGAGCGCAGCAGGCCGCCGGTCTGGGCAGCTTCCACCGCCTGCATCAGCTGGGCATGCGTGGCCTTTTCGTTCACGACCACGGCAATGTCGCGCTCCACGGCCTGGTGCTTGGCCACGGGCTTGAACACCGGCACCTCGCGCGCCAGCACGGCATCGAGCTCCAGCTCGAACAGCACGGGCGCCTGGGCCAGATCCCATTGCTGGCGCCACTGGGGATGCAGCTCGCCGATGAAGCCGATGGACTGGCCATCGAGCAGCACGCGCGCGCAGCGGCCCGGGTGCATGGCCGGATGCTCGGCCGGCTCGAACACGGGCTTGCGCGGCGCCAGCAGCGCCTCGACATCGCCCTTGACGTCGTAGAAGTCCACCTTGGCTTCGGCGCGGCCCCATTGCAGCTGCTCTCCAGCGCCCCAGGCCAGGCCCGCCACGCGCATGGGCTGGTAGAAGCCCTTGACCGTGGTGTCGCTGTCAACAACGCTGTCATCCTTGAGGAAGACACGGCCCAGCTCGAACACGCGCACGCGCTCGGCCTTGCGGTCGGCATTGAACTTGAGCACCTGCATGAGCGAGCCGATGAGGCTGGAGCGCATCACGCTGAGCTGGCTTGCGATGGGGTTGAGCAGCTGGATGGGATTGGCGTTGCCGGCCAGATCCTTCTCCCACGCGGCTTCCACAAAGCTGAAGTTGATGGTTTCCTGGTAGCCCAGATCGGCCAGCGCGCGGCGCACGGCGAACTGGCTGCGGCGGTTTTCGGCGCGCAGCTTGGGCGCAATGGGCGCCAGCGGCTTGGTCGTGGGCAGGTTCTCGTAACCCACCATGCGCGCCACTTCCTCGATCAGGTCTTCCTCGATGTTGATGTCGAAGCGGAAGCTGGGCGGCGTGACGGTGAGCACGCCATCGCCCTGCTCCACCGGCAGGCCCAGGCCGGCCAGCGCATCGTGGCACTGCTGCTGCGTGAGCGGCATGCCGATGACCTTGGCCGCACGCGCCACGCGCAGCGTGACGGGCTTGGGCTGGGGCATGTTGGCCTGCTGATCGTCGATGGGGCCGCAGACGGTCTCGGGCGTGCCGCAGATCTGCAGCACCAGCTCAGTGATGCGCTCGATGTGCTCGACCGTCAGTTCGGGATCGACACCCCGCTCGAAGCGGTGGCCCGCATCGGTGGAGAAGTTGTAGCGGCGCGAACGGCCGGCAATCGACTTGGGCCACCAGAATGCGGCCTCGATGTAGATGTGACGCGTGTCGTCGGACACGGCCGTGGCGTCGCCGCCCATGATGCCGGCCAGCGACTCGACTTCGCGGTCATCGGCGATCACGCCCACCTGTCCATCCACGGTGACGGTGTTGCCGTTGAGCAGCTTGAGCTGCTCGCCTTCCTTGCCCCAGCGCACCTGCAGGCCGCCGTGGATCTTGTCCAGGTCGAAGATGTGCGAAGGACGGCCCAGCTCGAACATCACATAGTTGGAGATGTCCACCAGCGGCGCCACGCTGCGCTGGCCGCAGCGCGCCAGGCGATCGACCATCCACTGCGGCGTCTTCGCCTGGGTGTTGACATTGCGCACCACGCGGCCCGAGAAGCGGCCGCACAGGTCGGGCGCCTCGATCTTCACGGCCAGCCTGTCCTGCACGCCCACGGCGGCAGGCGTGAACGACTGAGGCTTGAGCGGCGCGCCGGTCAGCGCAGCCACTTCGCGCGCCACGCCATAGACGCTCAGGCAATGCGCCAGATTGGGCGTGAGCTTGAGCGTGAGCAGCGTGTCATCCAGATTCAGGTACTCACGGATGTTCTGGCCCAGGGGCGCGTCCAGCGGCAGCTCCATCAGGCCGCCATGGTCCTCGGACAGCTTGAGCTCGCGTGCCGAGCACAGCATGCCGAAGCTCTCCACACCGCGCAGCTTGCCGATCTTGATCAGGAAAGGCTTGCCATCTTCACCGGGCGGCAGCTCGGCGCCCACCGTGGCGCAGGGCACTCGGATGCCCACGCGCGCGTTGGGTGCGCCGCAGACGATGGTCAGCAGCTCGGGTCCGCCCACATCGACCTGGCACACGCGCAGGCGATCGGCATTGGGATGCTGCTCGGCAGCCTTGATCTCACCGACGACGATCTTGGTGAACGGCGGCGCCACGGGCTCCAGCTCCTCCACCTCCAGGCCGGCCATGGTCAGGGTGTCGGCCAGTTCTTGGGTGGTCAGCGGCGGATTGCAGAACTCGCGCAGCCAGGATTCGGGAAATTGCATATCAGACTCTTTGGCGTTGGTTCAGTCCGCGCGCCGTGGCGCTGGCGGACTCTTTGGCGAAGGCTTGCAGCCGGATCAACGGAATTGCGACAGGAAGCGGATATCGCCGTCAAAAAACAGTCGCAGATCGTTGACGCCATAGCGCAGCATGGTCAGGCGGTCAGGCCCCATGCCAAAGGCAAAGCCGATGTACTTTTCGGGGTCCAGCCCCATGTTGCGCACCACGTTGGGGTGCACCTGGCCGGAGCCGGCCACTTCCAGCCAGCGGCCGGCCAGCGGGCCGCTCTGGAACTGGATGTCGATCTCGGCGCTGGGCTCGGTGAAGGGGAAGAAGCTGGGACGGAAGCGCAGCACCAGGTCGTCGCTCTCGAAGAAGGTCTTGCAGAAGTCGGTGAAGACCACCTTCAGGTCCTTGAAGCTGACGTTCTCGCCAATCCACAGGCCTTCGCACTGGTGGAACATGGGCGAGTGCGTGGCATCGCTGTCCACGCGGTAGGTGCGGCCCGGCGCGATCACGCGGATCTCGGGCATGCCCTGGCCGGCGTCGAGCCGCTCGCGGTATTTCTTGACGTGCTGCACAGCGTGGCGCACCTGCATCGGGCTGGTGTGCGTGCGCAGCAGATTGGGAGCCTGCTCCGTGCCGCCTTCCACGTAGAAGGTGTCGTGCATGGAACGGGCAGGATGGTCTTCCGGCGTGTTCAGCGCCGTGAAGTTGAACCAGTCGGACTCGATCTCGGGGCCCTCGGCCACATCGAAACCCATGGAGCCGAAGATGCCCTCGATGCGCTCCAGCGTCAGCGACACGGGGTGCAGGCCGCCCTGGCCACGGCGGCGGCCCGGCAAGGTCACATCCAGCACCTCGGCCTTCAGGTGGGCCTGCAGTTCGGCATCGGCCAGGGCCTTGCGGCGCGCGGTCAGCGCGGCCTCGATGCCTTGCTTGGCCACGTTGATGGCGGCTCCGCGCGACTTCTTCTCTTCGACGGAAAGCTGCGCCATGCCCTTCATGAGCTCGGTCACCTTGCCCGACTTGCCCAGAAACTGCGCCTTGGCGTTTTCCAGATCAGCGGGGGTTTGTGCCTGCGCGAACAGCTGCTGCGCGCTCTCGACCAGAGAATCCAACTCGTTCATATCGACTCTTTATCGACTGTGAAAAGAAACAAGGGCTAGCAGCCTTTTCAAGCCCTAGCCCTTGCTGTTTGCGCTGCAGACCATCACGAGGATGGCCGCAGACCGTTATCTCAAGCAGCCAGCTTGGCCTTGACTTGATCAACGATGCTGCTAAACGCAGCCTTGTCGTGCACCGCGATATCGGCCAGCATCTTGCGGTCGATCTCGATGGCTGCCTTCTTCAGGCCGTTGGCGAACTGGCTGTAGGTCAGGCCCAGTTCACGTGCAGCGGCGTTGATACGGGCGATCCACAGACGGCGGAACACGCGCTTCTTGGCACGGCGGTCACGGTAGGCATATTGCCCAGCCTTCATCACCGCCTGCTTGGCGATGCGGAAGACATTGCCGCGGCGGCCGCGGAAACCCTTGGAAAGGGCCAGAACTTTTTTGTGACGGGCGCGGGCCGTTACACCACGTTTGACGCGAGGCATGTGTTTTCTCCTTGTTCGTCAGTGAATTACAGGCCAGCCATCGGCAGCATTTGTGCGATAGAGCCCATGTTGGTCTCATGCACAGACACTGCACCACGCAGGTGACGCTTGTTCTTGGTGGTCTTCTTGGTCAAGATGTGACGCTTGAAGGCTTGACCGCGCTTGACGGTGCCACCGGGACGAACGCGAAAACGCTTCTTCGCGCTGCTCTTGGTCTTCATTTTGGGCATTTGAATGCTCCTGTTGTTTGTGCTCGTGAGGCGGCTCGCAACACTGCGCGCACTTGCTGGCCCCGAGACACTTCTGTGCCAGCCCGGAGGCCGGCAAGAACAAGGGACATGGAAACCATGTCCCTTGCATCGCACGCCCCGCGCAATCAACTCGCGCACGGCCTGCAAATTCTGTCGCCCCTCAACGAAGGGCGAAACCGCGATTATGCCTTATCAGCCACCGCAGGTGCAGCAGAAACTTCTGCCGGCTTGCCGCCAGCTGTGGGCTTCTTGCGCGCAGGGGCGATCATCATCACCATCTGGCGGCCTTCCAGCTTGGGGAACTGCTCCACCTGGATGGAATCCGCCAGATCGTCACGCAGACGGTTCAGCAGGTCCAGACCAATCTGCTGGTGCGTGATTTCACGGCCGCGGAACCGCAGCGTGATCTTGCACTTGTCACCATCGGCCAGGAAACGGCGGATGTTGCGCAGCTTGATGTTGTAGTCGCCGTCGTCGGTACCAGGGCGGAATTTCACTTCCTTGATTTCGATGACGGTCTGCTTGGCCTTGGCTTCGGCAGCCTTCTTCTGTTCAAGGTACTTGAACTTGCCATAGTCCATCAACCGGCAGACAGGCGGAGTGGCAGTGGCGGCGATTTCCACCAGGTCCACGTCCAGTTCGCCCGCCATGCGCAGCGCTTCCTGCAGAGGCACGATGCCCAGCGGCTCGTTCTCCGGGCCGGACAGACGCACTTCAGGCGCCATGATTTCACGGTTGAGACGATGCTTGCGCTCTTCACGGTGGCGCCGATCACGAAATTCAGTAGCTATGGTTCTCACCCTTGGATTTAAGTTGCTACAACAGCGTAGCCGCTTGTGTGCAGTACACGCAAGCGGCTACCGCCTTTGGAGATGCTCCATCAGGCCTTCGCCGCGATGTCCTTGGCCACGAGTTCAATGAACGCATCGACCGACATCACACCGAGGTCCTTGTTGCCCCGTGCGCGCACTGCCACTGCACCAGCGGCCTTCTCCTTGTCGCCAGCAACAAGGATGTAAGGCAGCTTTTGCAACGAATGCTCCCGTATTTTATACGTAATCTTTTCGTTGCGCAGATCTGTCGCCACCCTAAGGCCTTGATTCGGAAATGCTTTTTGCAGCTTTTGTGCGACTTCCCGCACATAGTCCGCCTGCGCGTCGGTGATATTGAGCACGGCGGCCTGCACGGGAGCCAGCCACGTCGGCATGGCGCCAGCGTGCTGCTCGATGAGAATGCCGATGAAACGCTCCAGGCTGCCGACGATGGCACGGTGCAGCATCACGGGGCGATGGCGGTCGCCATCCTCGCCCACGTACTCCGCATCCAGGCGCTCGGGCATGGAGAAATCCACCTGGATGGTTCCGCACTGCCACTGGCGGCCGATGGCGTCCTTGAGCGTGTACTCGATCTTGGGGCCGTAGAACGCGCCATCGCCGGGCGAGATCACGTACTCGCAGCCCGAAGCCTCCAGGCTGTTGATCAGCGCAGCTTCTGCCTTGTCCCAGCTTTCATCGGAGCCGATGCGCGCCTCGGGGCGCGTGGCGACCTTGTAGATGATGTCGCTGAAGCCGAAGTCCGCGTAGACCTTTTGCAGCAGCGTGGTGAAGGCCAGCACTTCGGGCTGGATCTGATCTTCGGTACAGAAGACGTGGCCGTCATCCTGCGTGAAGCCGCGCACGCGCATGATGCCGTGCAGGCCGCCCGTGGGCTCGTTGCGGTGGCACTGGCCGAATTCGCCGTAGCGCAGCGGCAGGTCGCGGTAGCTCTTGATGCCCTGCTTGAAGATCAGGATGTGGCCGGGGCAGTTCATCGGCTTGAGCGCGTAGTCGCGCTTTTCCGACTCGGTCGTGAACATGTTCTCGCGGTACTTGTCCCAGTGACCCGTCTTCTCCCACAGGGTCTTGTCCAGGATCTGCGGACCCTTGACTTCCTGATAGCCGTTGTCGCGGTACACGCGGCGCATGTACTGCTCGACCTCTTGCCACAGGGACCAGCCCTTCGGGTGCCAGAACACGGTGCCCGGCGAATGCTCGTCGATGTGGAACAGGTCCAGTTCGCGGCCCAGCTTGCGGTGGTCGCGCTTTTCAGCCTCCTCCAGCATGTGCAGGTACTGCTGCAGGTCGTCCTTCGATGCCCAGGCCGTGCCGTACACGCGCTGCAGCATCTCGTTGCGATGGTCGCCACGCCAGTAAGCGCCAGCCACCTTCATCAGCTTGAAGAACTTGAGCTTGCCGGTGCTGGGCACGTGCGGGCCGCGGCACAGATCCTCGAAGCTGCCTTCGCGGTACAGGCTCACATCCTCATTGGAGGGGATGCTGGCGATGATCTCGGCCTTGTAGTTCTCGCCGATGCCCTTGAAGTACGCAACGGCCTCGTCGCGCGGCAGTACGCGGCGCACCACGGGCTCGTCCTTGGCGGCCAGTTCGGCCATGCGCTTTTCGATGGCGACCAGGTCCTCGGGCGTGAAGGGGCGCTTGTACGAG
The DNA here is from genome assembly GCF_001622915.1 of Delftia sp. GW456-R20. NCBI lineage: Bacteria > Pseudomonadati > Pseudomonadota > Betaproteobacteria > Burkholderiales > Comamonadaceae > Delftia > Delftia sp. GW456-R20. The sequence goes on from NZ_LWCN01000003.1 coordinate 655,482, forward strand.
AAGTCGTAGTAGAAGCCGTTCTCGATCACGGGACCGATGGTGACCTGGGCCTCCGGGAACAGTTCCTTGACGGCATAGGCCAGCAAGTGGGCCGTGGAATGGCGGATCACCTCCAGGCCATCGGCGTCCTTGGCCGTCACGATGGACAAGGGCATGTCCTTGTCGATGACGAAGCTGGTGTCCACCACCTTGGCGTCCTCGCCAGCCCCCACCTTGCCGGCCAGTGCCGCTTTGGCAAGGCCTGTGCCTATGGATGCGGCCACTTCGGCCACGGTGACCGGGCCGGGGTACTCACGTTGCGAACCATCGGGAAGCGTAATGTGGATCATGGGATTCCTAAAATATTTCTCAGGGGGCGCGCATCCCCCAAAAGCAAAAAGCGCGGAGCCAGGTCCGCGCTTTCTTGGGGTCGAGTGAATCTCGTGCAGGCGCGAACCGCCAGCCGCTAGCGGCCGGTGTACATCTCCGATGTAGTTCGCGGTGTCATAACCATGATGCCTTTCTCGCCCTTGTCAGTTGTTGTCAATTGAAAACTCCCGCCATTTTAACCCCAGACAAAGAAAAAGCGCCCGAAGCACAAGGCCCCGGACGCTTTCTCACCCCTATCTACCTGAAGTTGCACTCACCGAAGCCGCGCTTCAGTGGAATTGCTCCTCTTCCGTCGAGCCGGTCAGCGCCTTGACGCTGGACGAGCCACCCTGGATCACCGTGGTCACGTCGTCGAAGTAGCCTGCGCCCACTTCCTGCTGGTGCGACACGAAGGTGTAGCCTTGTTCGCGGGCTGCGAATTCGGGCTCCTGCACCATGTTCACGTAGTGCTTCATGCCTTCGCCGTTGGCGTAGGCGTGGGCAAACTTGAACGTGTTGAACCAGTTGATGTGAATGCCGGCCAGCGTGATGAACTGGAACTTGTAGCCCAGAGCAGACAGGTCTTCCTGGAAGGAGGCGATCTGGCTGTCGTTGAGGTTCTTCTTCCAGTTGAACGAAGGCGAGCAGTTGTAGCTCAGCAGCTTGCCTGGGCAGGCGGCATGCACGGCCTGGGCGAACTCGCGGGCAAAGCCGATGTCGGGCACGCCGGTTTCGCACCACACCAGGTCGGCATAGGGCGCATAGGCCACACCGCGGCTGATGGACTGCTCCATGCCATTGCGGACACGGTAGAAGCCTTCCTGTGTGCGCTCGCCGGTCAGGAACGGCTTGTCGTTGGCGTCGTGATCGGAGGTGATCAGGTTGGCGGCTTCAGCATCGGTGCGGGCCAGCACGATGGTAGGCACGCCCATCACGTCAGCGGCAAAGCGGGCGGAGATCAGCTTCTCGACGGCTTCCTGGGTGGGCACCAGAACCTTGCCACCCATGTGGCCGCACTTCTTCACGGCAGCCAGTTGGTCCTCGAAGTGCACGCCGGCTGCGCCAGCGGCAATCATGTTCTTCATCAGCTCAAACGCGTTGAGCACGCCGCCAAAACCGGCTTCCGCATCGGCGACGATAGGCAGGAAGTAGTCGATGAATTCCTTGTCGCCGGGGTTGATGCCACGGCCCCACTGGATTTCGTCGGCACGCTTGAAGGTGTTGTTGATGCGGCGCACCATGGTGGGCACCGAGTCATAGGCGTACAGCGACTGGTCGGGGTACATGGTTTCGCTGGTGTTGCCATCGGCAGCCACCTGCCAGCCCGACAGATACACCGCTTCCAGGCCAGCCTTGGCCTGTTGCATGGCCTGGCCTGCGGAGATGGCGCCAAAGGCATTCACGTAGCCCTTCTTGGCACCGCCGTTGATCCTGTCCCAGAGCAGTTCCGCGCCACGCTGGGCCAGCGTGTACTCGGGCTGCAGGCTGCCGCGCAGACGCACCACGTCGGCGGCGCTGTAGCCGCGCTTGACGCCCTTCCAACGGGGGTTCTGCGCCCAGTCTTTCTCAAGGGCGGAAATCTGCTGTTCACGGCTCAGTTGCTGGGTCAGGGATTGGGGCATGTTGCTCTCCTGGGAGGTGGTTGAAACAAGCGGCTTTCTTGCGTCGGCCTTGGGATCAAATTTAAGTCTTATAGAAGACCTCATCAACATCTTGTGTCTTATACAAGACTAAATTTTTCATCATATAAATCAATGAGTTATTTTCATATTTTTCAATATGAAATCACATTTCTCGTATTGAGAAAAATTGGCGCAATGCAGCATTTCAATATTTCACAATGCAAAACATGGATTCCATGCCATGAAAAGTCACCACAGCATGGCAAGCGTCCGCGACAGGCACATGTCACGCACACCGGGCGCGCTCACAGGTACCATCGCGCGTTCAGGCGGCGCTCCCGCCTCTCAAACCTGCACTTGCCGTGAACACCTCCCATCGCAGATCTGCCTATGCCTGCCTGGCGCTGAGCATGTCCCTGGTCGGCAGCTATGTCGCCCTCTCCAAGCCTCTGGCGGCCATTTTTCCGGTGCTGCTGCTGGCATGGCTGCGCTTTGGCATCGGGGCCATCGCCATGCTGCGCTGGCTGCGCAAGCCGGCTGAAGAGGCACCCCTGTCTCGGCGCACGCAGGGCCTGCTGTTTCTTGAGTCGCTGTTCGGCAACTTTCTCTTCACCATCTGCATGGTGACTGGCGTGAGCCTGACAAGCGCCGTCACGGCCGGCGTGACCATGGCTGCCATCCCTGCTGCCGTGGCCTTGATGAGCTGGCTGTTTCTGCGCGAGCGCGTGGCTGCGCGCACCTGGCTGGCCATCGCGCTGGCCGTGGCGGGCATCGGCCTGTATGCACTGTCCCGCCCGGACGCTGGCGCCGCCTCGGCAGCATCAGCCTCACCGCAGGCGTGGCTGGGGCAGATGCTGCTGGTCGGTGCCGTGCTTTGCGAGGCGTTCTACGCCGTCATCGGCAAGCGCCTGACCACGTCCCTGGGGCCCAAGCGCATCACATCCATCGTCAATCTCTGGGGATTTGCGCTGTCTACGCCTTTCGGGCTGTATCTGGCGTGGCGCTTCGACTTCGGCAGCGTGGCATGGAGCATCTGGGGTCTGTTGCTGTTCTACGCCCTTGCCGCCTGCGTGTGGACCGTGTGGTTGTGGATGACAGGCTTGCGCAACGTGCCAGCCTCCCAGGCCGGCACCTTTACGGTACTGCTGCCGATCAGCGCTGCCGTGGTCGGCATGTGCGTGCTGGGCGAACGGGTTACATCCATGCAGGCGCTGGCCTTTGCGATCGCCCTGCTGGGCATTCTCGTGGCCACCTGGCCGGGCAGAAAACGCCTTGCACAACACCTTTCCGCGAGCGGTGCCAGCCCCCTCTGAAAACGCTGGCGCCGACGGCCAACCTGCCAGTGCGGCCCTCGAAAGCGAGCCAGAATGCAAAAACTCCTCAAAAAACAGCGCCACAGCAACAAATCGAGGCAAAAATTTGACGGGTAAGCTTGGAAGAGCGTTTTTTTCCCATTAGCATCAGCCTGCCAGTGGATAGCGACGGTTTTTCGCTGGTAAAGAATCCACTCCATACTAGGAACAAGCAACATGGCAACTGCAAAGAAGGCAACGGCTGCTCCGGCAGCTCCCGCAAAGAAGCGCACTCCCAACGCCGCCTTCATGAAACCCCTCACCCCCAGCCCCGCTCTGGCTGCCGTGGTGGGTTCCACTCCCCTGCCCCGCACCGAGATCATCAGCAAGCTGTGGGTCTACATCAAGGCCAACAAGCTGCAAGACGCTGCCAACAAGCGCATGATCAACGCCGACGCGAAGCTCAAGGAAGTGTTCGGCAAGCCCCAAGTCTCGATGTTCGAGATGGCTGGCCTGATCGGCAAGCACGTCAAGTAATCCTCGGGCCTGCGCCACGACGGATGAAAGCCGGCCCCTGGGCCGGCTTTTCTTTTTTCCGGGATGCCATCTCCTCTTCTTGCCGGAGATGCTGCACACCGACAACATTCCAATGCCATGAGTCAAGTGCCCGCGCTGCAAGCCGTTCCCGACGGCATCATCAATCTGGCCGACCACGAGGCGCATGCGCGGCAGCGGATGGACGACAACGCCTGGGCCTATTTCTCGGGCGGCGCGGCCGATGAGCGCAGTCTTGCGGCAAACCGCAGCGCCTGGGACGCGCTCACACTGTGGCCGCGCGTGCTCCGCCCCCTTGCAGGCGGTCACACCCGGCTGCAGTTGCTGGGCAGGGATCTGGCCTGCCCGCTGCTGGTGGCCCCCATGGCCTTCCAGCGCATGGCCCATGAGGACGCAGAGCTTGCAACGGCCTATGCCGCTGCTGCGCTGGGCGCGGGCATGGTGCTCAGCACACAGGCCAGCCTGCCGCTGGAGGCAGTGGCACAGGCAGCACGGCTCACGCCGGGCCATGGCCCTTTGTGGTTCCAACTCTATCTGCAGCATGACCGTGGCTTCACCACGCAACTGATCAAGCGCGCAGAGGCCGCAGGCTACGAAGCGCTGGTGCTGACGGTGGACGCACCCACCAGCGGTGTGCGTGACCGTGAACGCCGCGCGCGCTTTTGTCTTCCGCCGGGAGTGTCTGCCGTCAATCTGCAGGGGATGGCGCCACTTGCAGCCATGCAACTCGCACCAGGCCAGAGCCCCCTGTTCGACGGCCTGCTGCACCATGCCCCTACCTGGGATGACGTCGCCTGGCTGCAGCAGCAGACACGGCTGCCGCTGCTGCTCAAGGGCGTGCTCCACCCGGCCGATGCGCTGCAGGCCGCGAGATTGGGAGTAGCGGGCATCATCGTCTCCAACCATGGAGGGCGCACGCTGGACACCGCACCGGCAACGGCAACAGCCCTTGCCCGCGTGGCCAGGGCCGTGCGCGGCGCGGGCCACGAGCTTCCCTTGCTGGCCGACGGGGGCATACGGCGCGGCACAGACGTGCTCAAGGCGATCGCCCTCGGGGCGACGGCGGTTCTGATAGGCCGCCCCGTACTCTGGGGGCTGGCCAATGCGGGCGCCGCCGGCGTGGCCCATGTGCTCAGGTTGCTGCGCGATGAACTGGAGATCGCCATGGCGCTGACAGGGTGTGCCACTCTTGCCCAGGCCACTGTGGAACTACTGGATACCGAGTAAAGCCGAGCGCCATACAGCCCTACAGACAACCAAGAATTGCAAATGCGATGAATTCTCATTTATAATTTTTCATCCTATCAATAGCCAGCCACTACTGCCTGTAGCCATGATCGTCTGTGTATGCCGCCGGGTTTCCGACCGTGAGATCGCACGCCACGCTCATGCGGGCATGAGCTTTGACGAGATCCAATTCGAATTGGGTATCGCCATGCAGTGCGGCCGCTGCGAAAGCTGCGCCCGGGATGTGGTGGCGCAATGCTGCGCCAGCCAGCCCGTGGCGGCCATCCACAACGAGGTCGCGGCCCAGACCGTCCAGCTTGCCAACAACATTCTGGAGAGCAAAGCATGGTCCTCCTCTCAGCACTTGTCGGCAGCCTGATCCTCGTCGTTACATGCACCTGGTGGATTCTGCGCAGCTGATACTCCGTCTTCCGAGCGACAGCACCCGGCTCCCATACGCTGACCGCTCCTTCTGTCTCTATGTCCCAGTCTGATCGTTTTGGCCCCCCCGGGGGCCTTGGCCGTAACGTGGCCATCGCGGGTTCGGTCGTGGTCTTGCATGCAGCAACCCTTTGGGCGATGCAGCATGGCCTGCTCCAGCGCGCACCCGAAGAGGTCATCGTGCCAGCCCAGGTGATTGCGGAATTCATTTCGCCACCCGCTCCCGAGCCCGAGGCACCCAAGCCTCCTCCTCCGCCACCACCTCCCAAACCCCAGCCGGTCGTGAAGAAGGCACCGCCGCTGCCCAAGGCCATTGCCGACCCCAAGCCTGCACCTGCGGCGCCGCGCGGCACGCTGGACGACGAGCCCAAGCCCGTGGTGGAAGCACCGCCGGCACCGCCCGCCCCTCCTGCACCGCCAGCGCCTCCCGCTCCCCCGGCACCACCGGCTCCGCCCAAGATCGAATTGCCGTCCAACAACGCGGCCTACCTCAACAACCCGGCCCCCAACTACCCCGCCATCAGCAGACGCATGGGGGAACAGGGAACGGTCACGCTGCGCATCTTCGTGGACGCGCAAGGCCTGCCTCAAAAGATCGAGGTCAGCAAATCCAGCGGCTACGACCGTCTGGACCAGCAGGCCGTGGACGGCGTCAAGAACTGGAAATTCGTCCCCGGCAAGAGCAACGGCACGCCAACCCCCATGTGGGTCACCGTCCCGGTCAAATTCACCCTCAATTGATTCTCAGGAGTATCCATGGATTCCCAATTCGGCATTGCCCACGTCTGGACGCAGGGAGACTTCGTCACCCGTGCCGTCGCCATCATCCTGCTGGCCATGTCGGTGGCCTCTTGGCTCGTGATGATCATCAAGGCCCTGGACATCGTGAAGTTCAAGAAGCTGGCGCGCAACGCCCAGGACTTCTGGCACAGCCCCGACCTGGCCAGCGGCCTGGAAAAGCTGGGCGATGACCGCTCCAACCCCTTCCGCTACCTGGTGCTCGAAGGCCGCGAAGCCACCGCCCACCACCGCAAGACCAGCGCCCACCTGCATGACACGCTGGACATCAGCGACTGGGTGACCCGCTGCATGCGCAACGGCATCAGCGAGTTCACCGCCCGTCTGCAATCGGGCCTGGCCATTCTGGCTTCCGTGGGCTCGACCGCTCCCTTCATCGGCCTGTTCGGCACCGTCTGGGGCATCTACCACGCGCTGGTCGCCATCGGCCTGTCCGGCCAGTCCTCGATCGACAAGGTCGCGGGCCCCATCGGTGAAGCGCTGATCATGACCGCCCTGGGCCTGGCCGTGGCGATTCCCGCCGTGCTCGGCTACAACGCCGTGGTGCGTGGCAACAAGTCCATCCTCAACGCCCTCAACAGCTTTGCCCACGACATGCACGCCTACTTCGTGACCGGCGCCCGCGTGTCCATCGACGGCAAGGAAGCCGGCAACGTGCTGCCGCTGAAGAAAGGCGCGTAAGCCATGGCATTCGGAACAATGGACGATGACGGCGAAGAGGTGATGAACGAGATCAACATGACGCCGCTGGTCGACGTCATGCTGGTGCTCCTTATCATCTTCATCATCACCGTGCCGGTGATGAAGCATTCGGTGAACGTGGACCTGCCCCGCGCCACCAACCAGCCCGAGGACGTCAAGCCCGCCACCGTGCGCCTGGCCGTCTCCGCCGATGGCCAGTACCACTGGAATGGCGTTGCCGTCAGCGATACGCAGTTCGAGGAGAACCTCAAGGCCGAGGCGGCCAAGGAGCCGCAACCTGACCTGCACATCCAGGGTGACAAGGAAGTGCGCTACGAGCGCGTGGCCCAGGCCATGGCCGCCGCACAGCGCGCAGGCGTGCGCAAGATCGGCTTCGTGACGGACCCGGCCAAGTAGGCCGTGGCAGGCATTCCTTGCCTGGCGATCAACGACAACGGCCCTTCGGGGCCGTTTTTCATTCTCTTCGCGTTGGCAGTGCATCGGGTCGCAGGGATAGGACTGGTCCCAGAAACCACAATGCGAGTAAGTCTCACTTGATTTTCAATTGAGAATTGTTATCATTCACAAAACTTTCCAATTTTTGAGGAATTCCCTGCATGTCTGCCACTTCCGCCGCCACCTCGCATCTGTCCGGCAACTCCAACGCCCAGGCCTTTGCAGCGCTGCAGGCCGCAGCATCTGCAGCCCTGACCGGGGCCGCCAGCGGACTCGACAGCACCTTGCTGCTCAATGGACAAAAGGCTGTGACCATCGTGCACAACGGCACGCCCTACCGCCTGCAGGCCACCAAGCTGGGCAAGCTCATCCTGACCAAATAAGCAAGATTCCGGCCGTCGTCGGATGCCCGACCGGCGGCTTCTTCGTTTCATCGTGGGGCGACCTTGGGACTTCCAGTCTCAGAGGTCGATTAGCCAGCCAACAAAATCTCCGGATTTTGCGTAGCCAAGCATTTTTTCCCCGCGCTGCAGCGCAGATTGACCAAAGAAAAAGCCCCTGTGCATCGGCACAGGGGCTTTTTCTTGGCTGCATGGATCAGTCCCCAAGGACCGATTCATGCAGCATGGGTGCACCAGGAGCTATTACAGGCCCAGAGCAGCAATGCCGGCGCTGGCAACCTGCGCATCCTCGCTGGCCTTGACGCCGCTGACGCCCACGGCGCCCAGGCATTGGCCGTCCTTCATGATGGCCACGCCACCTTCGAGCAGGCCGTCCAGCGTGGGCGCGCTCAGGAAGGCCGTGCGGCCGTTGTTGATCATGTCTTCATAGCCCTTGGTATCGCGGCGGCCCAGGGCCGCCGAGCGGGCCTTGGACGGAGCGATGTGGGCCGACACGGCGGCGGCGCCATCCAGGCGCTGCAGCCACAGCAGGTGGCCGCCGTCATCGACGATGGCAATGGTCACGGCCCACTTGTTCTTCAGCGCCTCGGCTTCTGCGGCGGCGGCAATGGCCTTCACGTCGGCCAGTTCGAGTTCATGCTTGGTCTTCATAAGATTCCAATTATCCATTCCATCACAAATGTCCTATAAGCATAGCAATCGTATGAGGACTGACAATGCATGCGCAGAACAAAACATTCGAAACCAAACCATGGCGGCGGCTCGGGGTATTGCAAGTCGCGCGCAAACCGCCACCTAGAATGGGCAAGTCGCAACAACACTCCTTCGGAGGACTGGCCACATGAATGATCAAGTCACCACACTGGGCTCTGCGGGCTACGGTGTCTCGCAGCAAGAGCGCAATCGCGTATTGCGCAACACCTACTGGCTGCTGGCCCTGAGTCTTCTCCCCACCGTGCTGGGCGCTTGGCTGGGCGTGGCCACGGGCATCACGCGCTCGCTGAGCGGCGGGTTGGGGCTCATCGTCTTCCTGGGCGGCGCCTTCGGCTTCATGTTCGCCATCGAGAAGACAAAGCACTCGGCAGCCGGCATTCCCGTGCTCCTGGGTTTCACGTTCTTCATGGGCCTGATGCTGTCGCGCATGATCGGCATGATCCTGGGCTTCAAGAACGGCTCCGAGCTGATCATGACCGCCTTTGCAGGCACGGCCGGCGTGTTCCTGGTCATGGCCTCGCTGGCCACGGTGATCAAGCGCGACCTGTCGGGCATGGGCAAGTTCCTGTTCGTCGGCGTGCTGGTACTGTTCGTGGGCTCCATCATCAACGTCTTCATCGGCTCCACGGCCGGCATGATGGCGATCTCGGTGGCGGCCATCGGCATCTTCAGCGCCTACATGCTCTATGACCTCAAGCAGATCATGGACGGCGGCGAGACCAACTACATCAGCGCCACGCTGGCTCTGTACCTGGACCTGTTCAACGTGTTCCAGAGCCTGCTGGCCCTGCTTGGCATCATGGGCGGCGAACGCGACTGATGCCGCACGCGGAAGGCTTCGCCTTCCCTGCTGCACACCAAAGGCCTCCTTCGGGAGGCCTTTTGCATGTCCGGGATCATCATTTGTGCAAAGCGGACTCAACTTCTTCCAGGGCCTGCCGATAATCTCCTCAAGATGACCATGCCTAATCTTCCCCGCACCTTCGCCATCCTGCTGCTGCCCACGCTGCTTGCCGGCTGCAAGCTGGATGATATTCCGGGCCTGGGACCGGACCCCCGCACCGTCGCCAAGGAGGCCGAGGCCAAGGCCATCGGCGGGGCGTGCCGCCATGCCCTGCGCGGGCTGGAGGATTGCTACACGCTCAACCCCAAATCGTCCAAGGCCCTGGTGTTTGCAGGCTGGAAGGATATGGACGAATACATGCGCGCCAACAAGATGGAGGGCACGCCTTCGGTCCTGGGCCAGAGCGACCGCCGCCGCAGCGACAAGGACGAGGCGCCTGCCGAGCCGACCTCAGGCCGCAATCGCAGCTGACCCCTTTTGAGATCCGGATTTGAGATCTGGATCCGCCCGTTAAAAAGCCGTGGCCGCCCGAGGGCTCCACGGCTTTTTTCATGGCGCGGGCAGCCAGGCCGTCAGTCTGCGCAGCGCTCGAACACCGCCATGCTCTCCACGTGGGCCGTGTGCGGGAACATGTTGACCACGCCTGCCGACACACAGCGATAGCCGGCCAGATGCACCAGAAGGCCGGCATCGCGCGCCAGCGTTGCGGGATTGCAGCTGACATAGACGATGCGCTCGGGAAAGCGCCAGGCCTCATGCCCTGCCGGCAGGGGCTCGGCGCCTTCGGCACCGATGCGCGCCTGGTGGATGTCGGCCAGGGCCTTGGACAGCGCAAACGCGCCTTCGCGCGGCGGATCGACCAGCCACTTGCCGGCCACGCCGTCGGCGAACAGCATCTCGGGCGTCATCTCGAACAGGTTGCGCGCCACAAAGCGCGTGGGCGCGAGCTTGTCGCCCTCTGCGCGCTGTGCGTTGTTGGCCGCGTAGTTTTCATGGGAGCGCTTGACCAGGGTATCGCTGCCCTCGATGCCCAGCACCTCGCGCGCCTGCGTGGCCAGGGGAAGGGTGAAGTTGCCCAGACCGCAGAACCAGTCGATCACCCGCTCATCCTTCTTGACATCCAGCAGGCGCAGCGCGCGCGTGACCAGAACGCGGTTGATGTGCGGATTGACCTGGGTGAAGTCCGTGGGCTTGAACGGCATGGTGATGCCGAAATCGGGCAGGCCGTAGTCGAGCTGGGCGCCTCCCTGCTCCATGAGGTGCACGGTGTCCGGGCCCTTGGGCTGCAGCCACCACTGAACGTTGTGCTCGACTGCGAAGGCGCGCAGCCTGGCCTGGTCGTCCTCGGACAGCGGCTCCAGATGACGCAGCACCAGGGCCGTGACGGAGTCGCCGCAGGCAACCTCGATCTGCGGGCAGGTTTCGCGCGCATCCATGGAGGCGATCAGCGCGCGCATGGGCAGCAGCATGGCGTCCACATGGGGCGGCAGGATCTTGCAGGTCTCCATGTCGGCGATGTAGCGGCTCTTGCGCTCGTGAAAGCCCACCAGCACCTTGCCCTTCTTGGCCACATAGCGCACCGACAGGCGCGAGCGGAAACGGTAGGCCCAGGATGGACCTTCGATGGGGCGCAGCAGCGTCTCGGGCTTGACCTTGGCCAGATGCCAGAGATTGTCTTCCAGCACGCGCTGCTTGATGGCCACCTGGGCGCCCACGTGCAGATGCTGCATCTTGCAGCCGCCGCAGGCGCCGGCATGCAGACCGAAATTCGGGCAGCCGGGGCGCACGCGCTGGGAAGATTCGCGGTGGATGGCCGTCAGGCTGGCGGCTTCCCAGTTGTTTTTCTTGCGATGGGTGTTGGCGCTGACCAGTTCGGTCGGCAGGGCGCCGTCGATGAATACCACCTTGCCATCGCTCTTGCGGGCCACGCCCTGGGCGTCCATATCCATGGACAGCACCTGCAGCCAGCCTTCGGGCAGTGCAGGGGCGTCGATGTCGGCTTCGGGCAGGTTGTCGGGGATCTTGTTGTCGCGGGGTTCACTCATGGGGCACGATTGTCTCAGGCTCTCCCCTTGCCCTGTTGGCGGCTCCCCAAAAAAGCCCCCAACTCGCTTTTGCCTCTCAGGACCGCGGAGTGCTGCTGCGGCCCAGGTCCCGCTGCCGCTCCTGGCGCGCCCGGGCCAGTTGCTCGCGTTCGGCCAGCAGGTTGATTTCGATGATGCAGTTGAATTCGTCCAGCGTGAACACCATGGTGGCGCCGCGCTCGATCTTGTCCACGGTCTGGTGCAGCGGCAAGGTCAGGTCCACCGGCGGGCGGTTGGAGCGGTAGATCAGTTCCTGCTCGGGCGTGTAGACGGAATAGCAGGCGGCAGACGCGGCCTGCGCCAGCGCGCAGGCGGCCAGCACGGTGATGGCACGCAGGTTTTGCACAGCAGTCATGGTGTTCCCCTCAAAACGGCGGCCCGCCTGTGTATGTACTGGGTGGCAGGCCAAGCTGCCCAGCATTATGGAGCAGCACATGCCGCGCCCCGCCAGGTGCCGCCTCCGCGCTGCAGCCGGTTTTGATTTTTCAGCTTTCTCAAATTTCTCTCTTGACAGAAATTTCAGGCCTGCAGACACTGAGGCCATGCAACTGAGTCCCATCGCACACCGTTTCATCCACCATTGGGGCGACATGGGCAGCTCCTGGGGAGTAAACCGCACGGTCGCCCAGATCCACGCCCTGCTGTTTTTCCATGGCCGCCCGCTCAACGCGGAAGAGATTGCCGACACGCTGGGCGCCGCTCGCTCCAACGTGAGCAACAGCCTCAAGGAACTGCAAGGCTGGGAGCTGATCCGCACCAGCCGCAGGCCTGGTGACCGCCGCGACTATTTCGAGACCTCGTCCGATGTCTGGGAGCTGCTGCGCACCATCGTGCGAGAGCGCAAGCAGCGCGAATTCGACCCGACCTCGGAGATGCTGCGAGAACTGATCGCCGAGCCCGGTTTCGATGCCGAATCCCCCGACACCCAGGACCGCGTGCACGAGACGCTGCGCCTCATGGAGTCACTGGGCATCTGGACCGATGAAATGCTGCGCCTGTCGCCCTCCACGCTGGACAAGCTGCTGCGCCTGGGCGCCAGCGTGCAGCGCTTCGTGCGCTCCGAGGCCGCTGACACCCGCGTCAAGCGCGGACGCCGAGCCTGAAATTTCCGTCACAAGAGAAACTGGAGGTCACCATGCGCATTCTGGTCTGCGGCGGCAACGGCTTCATCGGCCGCCATATCGTCAACCTGCTGGTCCTGGCCGGCCATGATCCCGTGGCGCGCAGCCGCCATTCCCTGCCTGCGCTCGACTACGCCAAGGCCACCACGCCCGAGGCCTGGCTGCCGCACCTGGCGGGCGTGGATGCCGTGGTCAATGCCGTGGGCGTGCTGCGCGACAGCGCCTCCCGGCCCATCGATGCCATGCACGCCCAGGCCCCCATCGCCCTGTTCGATGCCTGCGCGGCGGCCAGCGTGCGGCGCGTGGTGCAGATCTCTGCCCTGGGCATAGAAGGCAGTGCCACGCGCTACGCCACCACCAAGCGCGCCGCTGACGAGCATCTGCTGGCACTCACGGCAGCCGGACATCTGCAAGGCTGCGTGGTCCGACCCAGCGTGGTGTTCGGCGCTGGCGGCGCCAGCAGCGAGATGTTCCTGTCCATGGCGCGCCTGCCGGCGCTGCTGCTGCCGCGCCCCGTGCTGCAGGCCCGCGTGCAGCCCGTGGCCGTGCGCGACCTGGCCGAGGCCGTGGCCGGCCTGGTGACGCGCCCCGAGCCCGTGGGCATGATCGAGATCGGTGGCCCCTTGCCCTTGCCGCTGGCCGCACTGATTGCCAGCCTGCGCGCGCAGATGGGCCGCGCTCCGGCCCGCATGGGCACGCTGCCCGGCTGGCTCACCCGCGCCAGCGCACGCGCTGGCGACTGGGTCAGCGCCTCACCGTGGTGCAGCGAGACACTGGCCATGCTGGCCAGCGACAACGTCACCGATCCGGCGGGATTGCAAGGCCTGCTGGGCCGGCCCGGCATTGCGCCCGCCCAGCTGCTGGCCACGCTGCGCCATGGGTGAACACCGCCTGCGCCAGGTGCCCCCTTCACAGCGCACCATGCACTTGAGCCTGATCGCCGTCTGGCTGGGCACGGCCCTGGTCAGCGCCATCGAGCACCGCGGCCTGAGCGTGCAGGTACTGGCCGATGCCGGCATCCACGATGCGCGCTGGCAGACATTCCTGGTCTGGAGCGGCCTGCTCGCCGACCTGGCCGTGGGCCTGGCGCTGTGGCTGCGGCCGGGCCGGGAGAGCTATCTGGCGGCCTTGCTGCTGATGGCCGCCATGACCGCGCTGGCCACGGTGCTGCAGCCCACGCTGTGGCTGCATCCGCTGGGGCCGCTGCTCAAGAACCTGCCGATCGCAGCCATGCTGCTGCACCTGATGTCGGCGCCCGTCACGTCCAAGGAGTCCGCATGAATCTCTACCTGTTGCTCAAGACGCTGCATATCGCGTCCAGCGTGTTGCTGGTCGGCACCGGCCTGGGCTCGGCCTTCTACATGTTCTTCGCCAACCGCAGCGGCAGCGTCGCTGCCCAGGCCGTGGTCAGCCGCCTGGTGGTGCGTGCGGACTGGTGGTTCACCACGCCCTGCGTGGTCATACAGCCTGTGAGCGGCATTGCCCTGGCCCACATGGCAGGCTGGCCGTTGACCACGCCGTGGCTGGCACTGTCGCTGGGCCTGTACCTGCTGGCCGGCGCCTGCTGGCTGCCCGTGGTCTGGCTGCAGGTGCGCATGGCCGCAATGGCGCGCGGCGCGCACGCAGCGCAAGCCGCCCTGCCCGCGCTGTATGCCGTCTATGCCCGGCGCTGGGAGGCGCTGGGCTATCCGGCCTTCATTGCCATGGCCGTGACCTACTACCTCATGGTCAACAAGCCGATGCTCTGGGGCGGTTGAGCATCGGCAGCACCTTCAGTGCCTGGCCTCAGAGCTTGGCCTCAGAGCTTGGCAATGGACACTTCGGTGGACTTGACCAGGGCCACCACGTCGGAGCCCACGACCAGGCCCAGCTCGTCCACCGAGCGCGTGGTGATCACCGAGGTGACCACGCCCCAGGGCGTTTGCACATCGACTTCGGAGACAACGTCGCCACGGATGATTTCGCGCACCTGGCCCTTGAACTGGTTGCGCACGTTGATGGCTTGAATGGACATGTTTTTCTCCTGGGGATCAAAAGGAATCAAAGGAAGGTTGGGGAAAACGGAAAGTCAGACCGCCCAGCGCAGGCCATGGGCCGGTACGCCGGGCCAGGCCGTGGTGTCGGTCAGCGGGTTGGCTTCGGGCTCGGCGGCGGGCTTTTGCAGCACGCGGTCGAGAATGCGTTGCTCGATGGCCGCCAGCGCCACGCTGCCGTGCACGCGCGGCCGCGGCAGGGCGATGCGTTCATCCAGCGCGATGCGGCCGTCCTCGATCAGCACCACGCGGTCGGCCAGGGCCACAGCCTCCTGCACGTCATGCGTGACCAGCAGGGCCGTGAAGCCGTGGCGCTGCCACAGGCCTTCGATCAGGCGGTGCATCTCTATGCGGGTGAGCGCATCGAGCGCACCCAGCGGCTCGTCCAGCAGCAGCAGTTGCGGGCGGTGCACCAGGGCACGCGCCAGGGCCACGCGCTGGCGCTGGCCGCCGGACAGGCGTGCCGGCCATTCGCCCTCGCGGTCGGCCAGGCCGACCTGGGCCAGCACTTCGCGGCCACGTTCCTGGGCCGAGGCGGGCAGGCCCAGCGTCACATTGGCCAGCACACGCCGCCAGGGCAGCAGGCGCGCATCCTGGAACATGATGCGCGTGCCGCCCTGGGCGCCCTGCACGGCGCGGGCGGGCTCGCCGTCCAGCAGCAAGGTGCCGGCCGTGGCCTGCTCCAACCCAGCCACCAGGCGCAGCAAGGTGCTCTTGCCGCAGCCGCTGCGGCCCACGATGGCGACGAATTCGCCAGGCTCCACCTGCAGCTGCACTTCGTGCAGCACCTCGCGCTGGCCGTAGCGCTTGGTCAGCCCGCCGGCCTGCAGGCGCACGCCACGGCGCGGTGCGGATTGGGGGGATGCGGACTGCGGCGCATCGTCGTTCTGGGCCAGGCGGTCGCTGACGTCCAGGCCATCGGCGTCGAACGAGGCCTCCCAGGCCATCGCCGGCGCGGTGGTGTTCAGCTCCACGGCCTGTGCCAGCGTGGTCTTCATGCGGTTCCATCGGCTCATGTCGTGCTCCTTGTGTCACTTGGGCTGGTAGCCCGGATGCCAGCGCAGCCACCAGTGCTCCAGCGCACGCGCAAACCAGTCGGCCAGCTTGCCCAGCAGGGCGTACAGCAGGATGCCGACCAGCACCACGTCGGTCTGCAGGAACTCGCGGGCGTTCATGGTCAGGTAGCCGATGCCCGACTGCGCCGAGATGGTCTCGGCCACGATCAGGATCACCCACATCAGGCCCAGCGAAAAACGCAGGCCGACGAGGATGGAGGACAGCGCGCCCGGCAGGATGACCTCGCGGTACAGCTGCCAGCGCGTGAGGCCGTAGCTGCGCCCCATCTCGATCAGCGCGGGGTCCACATTGCGTATGCCGTGGAAGGTGTTCAGGTAGATGGGAAAGAACACCGAGACGCTGATCAGGAACAGCTTGGCGCTCTCGTCGATGCCGAACCACAGGATGACCAGCGGAATCAGCGCCAGCGCGGGGATGTTGCGCACCATCTGGATGGTGGAGTCCAGCAGCGTCTCCGCCCAGCGCAGCGAGCCCGTGAGCAGGCCCAGCGCCAGCCCCAGCCCGCCGCCGATGGCCAGGCCACCCAGCGCGCGGCCCGCGCTCACCTGTACATGCTTGAGCAGCTCTCCCGACTCGGCCAGCGCCTGCGCGGCGCGCAGCACATCCAGCGGAGCGGGCAGCACCCGCGTGGACAGCCAGCCCCACGCCGAGGCGGCCTGCCAGACGGCGATCAGCGCCAGCGGCACCAGCCAGGGCACCAGGCGGCGGCCCACGCCGGCCGCAAAGCGCAGCAGCGGCGACCAGGAATCGCCGGCCGGGGGGGCGGAGGCCGGCAGCGCAGTAACGGTACGTGCATCGGACATGCGTGACTCCCTCAGCTTTGCGACGCGCGCGGCGAGTACAGGTTGGCAACGGTCTCGCCCAGCGGCCCGCCCACGCCGCCAGCCAGCCTGTCGCGCACGGACAGCGGCAGCAGCGGGAAGACCAGTTCGGCAAAGCGGTAGGCCTCTTCCAGGTGCGGATAGCCGGACAGCACGAAGGTGTCTATGCCCAGGTCCGCGTACTCCTTGATGCGGTCGGCCACGGTCTGCGCATCGCCCACCAGGGCCGTGCCCGCGCCGCCGCGCACCAGGCCCACGCCGGCCCAGAGGTTGGGGCTGATCTCCAGCTCGGCGCGCGTGCGGCGGCTGCCGCCGGCATGCAGGGCGGCCATGCGGCGCTGGCCTTCCGAGTCCATGCGCGCGAAGGCGGCCTGGGCCTGGACCACGGTCTCGTCCTTGAGGCGGCTGATCAGGCGATCGGCATCGGCCCAGGCCTCCTCCTCGGTCTCGCGCACGATGACGTGCAGGCGGATGCCGAACTTCACGCTGCGGCCATGGCGCGCCGCCTTCTCGCGCACATCGGCAATCTTTTTGGCCACCTCGGCCGGGGGCTCGCCCCAGGTCAGGTAGGCATCGACCTGCTCGGCGGCCAGGTCGTGCGCGGCCTCGGACGAACCGCCGAAGTACACGGGCGGATACGGCTTTTGCAGCGGCGGGAACAACAGCTTGGCGCCCTTGACCGAGAGGTGTTCACCTTCGTAGTCGAGCGTGCCGCCCTCATGGCTGCGCTCAAGGATCTCGCGCCAAATGCGGATGAACTCGGCCGATTGCTCGTAGCGCTGCGCATGGTCGAGGAAAACGCCGTCGCCCTCCAGCTCGGCGCGGTCGCCGCCCGTGACCAGGTTGATCAGCAGCCGCCCGCCCGACAGGCGGTCGAACGAGGCCGCCATGCGCGCCGCCAGGCTGGGCTGATGCAGGCCGGGCCGCACGGCGACCAGGAACTTCAGGCGCTTGGTGACCGGAATCAGGCTGGAGGCGACGACCCAGGGGTCCTCGCAGGAGCGGCCCGTGGGAATCAGCACGCCCTCGTAGCCCAGGCTGTCGGCCGCGATGGCGACCTGCTTGACATAGTCGTGGCTGAGCGGGCGGGCGCCCTCGGCCGTGCCGAGGTAGCGGCTGTCGCCGTGGGTGGGAATGAACCAGAAAACCTGCATGCGCTGCTCCAGTCAGGGGACGGAATCGAGGAAGGGGATCAAAGGGCGGAAGAAGGCCGTGCCGCCGCAGGCTCGGCCAGCCGCGCGTACTCGGCCGCCGAGGGCCGCCAGACGATGTCGGCCACCTGTACCTGGCGCGGAATCAGGCCCAGCCGAAAAAATGCATCGGCCACGCGCTGCTGGTCCACCACGGTCTGCGCAGCCAGCAGGCCCACGGGGGAGCTGGGCCGGCGCGCAATGAAGCGGCTGACCACCGCCGCATCCAGGCCGCTGAAGCCGGCCACCAGGGCCACGGCCTCCTGGCGTGCGCTCTGGGCCAGGCGATCGGCGCGCGTGAGCTCGTCGAACAGCGCGCGCAGCACCTGCGGATGGCGCTCCACCAGTCCGCGCGCGGCCAGGTAGAACGAGGCGTTGCCCGACAGGCCTTCGCCATTGGCCAGCACGCGCGGGCGAATAGCCAGCTCGGTGGCCGCGTAGAACGGGTCCCAGATGGCCCAGGCATCCACGCTCTTGCGCTCGAAGGCGGCGCGCGCATCGGCCGGGGCCAGGTACACGGGCTGGATCTCGTTCCAGGCCAGGCCCGCCTTGTCCAGCGCGCGCACCAGCAGGTAATGGGCGCTGGAGCCTTTTTGCAGCGCCACGCGCCGGCCCTTGAGGTCGGCCAGGGCGCGCAGCGGCGAGTCCGATGGCACGAGGATGGCCGAGCTTTCGGGCTTGGGTGGCTCAGCGCCCACGTACAGCAGGTCGCGGCCCGCGGCCTGGGCAAAGACCGGGGGTGAATCGCCGGTCAGGCCGAAATCCAGGCTGCCAGCGGCCAGGGCCTCCAGCAGTTGGGGGCCGGCCGGAAACTCCAGCCAGCTGACCTTGGTGCCCGCAAAGCGCTTTTCCAGCACGCCTTGCTGCTTGAGGATGACCAGGTTGACGGCCGACTTCTGGTAGCCGATGCGCAACTGCTCGGGCCCGGCCACGGCGGCCGGCGTCTCGGCGCGTGCGTACTGGCCGACCAGGCTCCAGCTGAAGGCGGTGGTGCCCAGCAGTTTCAGGGCCTGGCGGCGCACGCGGTCCAGGCGGGGCTTCTTGGAATTGGCATTCATGGTGCGGACTCCTTGCAGTGGGCTCAGGGGCGCGACGCGATCAGGTCCACCGGCGCGGCATGCAGCAGGTTGAGCTTGCGGGGGATGAGCTTGAGCTCGAAGAAGGTGTCGGCGATCTGCTGCTGCTCGGCCAGGATCTCGCGCGTCACGGACGAGGTGCCGAAGCGTGCGCGGCTCAGGTACAGCTCGGTGATGGACTTGTCCAGGCCCAGGATGCTGGACAGCTCGGCGGCAGCGGCCGTCTGGTTCTTCGAGGCCCAGCGGTCAATCCCATCGACCTCTTCGATGGCAATGCGCAGCACATCGGCATTGCGCGTGGCGAAATCGCGCGAGGTGAAGTAGTAGGCGCGGTTGTTGACCACGCCCGTGGCATCGGCCAGCAGGCGGGCGTCCAGCGTCTTTTGCGCGGCAGCCAGGAAGGGGTCCCAGATCAGCCAGGCATCGACGGAGCCGCGCTCGAAGGCGGCGCGCGCATCGGCCGGCGCCAGGAAGACGGACTGCACATCGCCGTACTTCAGGCCGTGCTTTTCCAGCAGCTTGACCAGGAAGTACTGCACGTTCGAGCCCTTGTTGTAGGCCACGCGCTTGCCCTTGAGGTCCTGCACGCTGCGGATGGACGAGTCCTTGGGCACGATCACCGCCTCCAGCCCGGGGCGCGGCACGGTGGCGCCCGCATAGACCAGGGGTGCGCCTGCAGCCTGCGCAAAGATGGGCGGGGCCTCGCCCACATCGCCGAAGTCGATGGAGCCCACGTTCAGCGCCTCCAACTGCACGGGGCCGGCGTTGAACTCGATCCAGCGCACCGACACGCCCAGCGGCGCCAGCCGCTTTTCCAGCGTACCCCGGCTCTTCAGGATGGACAGCCAGCCCTTTTGGTGGCCCACGCGCAGCACGCGGTCACCCGCCTTGTCCTGGGCCAGGGCCGGGCCGCCCACCGTGGCGACTGCTGCGGCAAGGCCCGCGCCCAGCAGTTGGCGTCGGCGCCAGTTGGCTGTGTGTCGGGGGAAAGAATCAAACGAGACCATGACGGACATCCTTGGAAGAGTGGTGCGTGGTGCGTGGCGCAGGCAAAGCGCTGCCCATGCATGCGCGCGGCATGCAGCCAGAAAACAAAAAAAGGGAAGGCGGAGCAAGGGGCAGCCGACTGCAGGGCCGGGCCTGCAGGCGCACCGCACGGAGTCGTCAGGTGCTACATCGCCGGCTGGCGAAGGCCATGGTCTCGAAGCGAAGAAAAGAGCTGGATGCCACCACGCCTGCCTTGCCTGCCACTCCTGCCTTGTGCATCCGCACGCCTGCCTGCGCCGTGCGGCGCGCGGCCTGCAAAGAGTGGCGGGAGGTCAGGAAGATGGACATGGCGGATCGTGGGGGTTGGCAGGGGTCTGGGAAAGCGGGTGAATCAGTGGGTGGGCGCCGGCCGGGCCGGCGCGCCGCACTCACTTCTTGGTGTAGATCTGGTCGAAGCTGCCGCCATCGGCAAAGTGGTCCTTGTCGGCCTTGGCCCAGCCGCCAAAGGCCTGGTCGATGGTGACCAGCTCCAGCTTGGGGAACTTGTCCGCGAACTCGGCCTTGACCTTGGCATCGGTGGGACGGTAGTAGTTGCGGCCGGCGATGCGCTGGCCTTCCTCGGAGTACAGGTACTTCAGGTACTCCTCGGCCACGGCGCGCGTGCCCTTCTTGTCCACGACCTTGTCGACCACGGCCACCGAAGGCTCGGCCAGGATGGACAGCGAAGGCACGACGATCTGGAACTTCTCGGGACCGAACTCCTTGAGTGCCAGGAAGGCCTCGTTCTCCCAGGCCAGCAGCACATCGCCCACGCCGCGCTGCACGAAGGTGATGGTGGCGCCGCGCGCGCCCGTGTCCAGCACGGGCACGTTCTTGAACAGCTTGCCGATGAAGTCCTTGGCCTGTGCGTCGCCGCCGTACTTGCGCTTGGCGAATTCCCAGGCGGCCAGGTAGTTCCAGCGCGCACCGCCGCTGGTCTTGGGGTTGGGCGTGATCACCTGCACACCGGGCTTGACCAGGTCGTCCCAGTCCTTGAGGTTCTTGGGATTGCCCTTCTTCACCAGGAAGACGATGGTGGAGCTGTAGGGCGCCGAGTTGTGCGGCAGGCGCTTTTGCCAGTCGGCCTTGAGCAGGTTGCCGTTCTTGACCAGGGCATCGATGTCGCCGGCCAGCGCCAGCGTGGCCACGTCGGCGTCGATGCCGTCGATGATGGAACGCGCCTGCTTGCCCGAGCCGCCGTGCGACTGCTTGACGCTCACGTCCTGGCCGCTCTTGGCCTTCCAGTGCTTGGCGAAGGCCTGGTTGTACTCCACGTACAGCTCGCGCGTCGGATCGTAGGAGACATTGAGCAGTTGCACCGACTGGGCCAACGCCGGCAGAGCCGACAGGGTCAAGCCCGCGATCAGGCCGGCGGCGACAGGAAACTTGATAAAGTGGCGGCGAATTTTCATTGGAGTGTCGGTAGAGAGTGGAGACGACGGTCTGGTGCCGTGGAAAGCATTCTCAAAGCCAACTCTTAAAACTCAAACCAATAAGATTTCAGTTTGTTATTCCCAAAACATCTGAATCTCCACAAGACAAGGACTCAATTCCCCATGGCACGTACCGTTCACTGCATCAAGCTTGGCGTTGACGCTGAAGGCCTGGATTTCCCGCCCTACCCCGGCGAGCTGGGCAAGCGCATTTTTGAAGGCGTGAGCAAGCAGGCCTGGGCCGACTGGCTCAAGCACCAGACGATGCTGGTCAACGAAAACCGCCTGAACCTGGCCGACGCCCGCGCACGCCAGTACCTGGCCCGCCAGATGGAAAACCACTTCTTCGGCGGCGGCGCCGATGCGGCGGCCGGCTACGTGCCTCCTACGGCCTGAGCCGCTTCGTGCCCTTTCACCGCCCCCGTCGCACCGCGCCGGGGGCGGTTTCATTTGCGGTGCCGCAAACGGCCGCCGCCCAGAGACCGCCTACAATGCCCGCCTTCTTGCGCTGGACGGCGCAGTGGCCGCACACCCTGCGGCGCGGGCCGGTCTTCATCCGAGGTTTTCCGTGCTTCCATCCGTCTCCCTGCTGGAATCGTTCCAGGCATCGCAGTTCACCGTCATGCTGGTGATCTACCTCGTGGCCATCACGGCCGAAGCCATGTCGGGCGCGCTGGCGGCGGGCCGGCGCAACATGGACATCTTCGGCGTGGCCGTGATCGCCTTCGTCACCGCGCTAGGCGGCGGCACCATCCGCGACATGGTGCTGGGCCACTACCCCATCGGCTGGACGCAGCACCCTGAATATGTCTACCTGGTCATCTCGGCCGGGCTGCTGACCATCGTCGTGGCACGCCACATGCACCATCTCAAGCAGGTCTTTCTGTTGCTGGACGCCATGGGGCTGATCGCCTTCTCGCTGATCGGCTGCAACGTGGCGCTGGAGCTGGGCTACCCGCCCGTGGTGGTGGTGATGTCGGGCATGCTGACCGGCATCAGCGGCGGCATTCTGCGCGACGTGCTGTGCAACCAGGTGCCGGTCGTCTTCCGGCGCGAGCTGTACGCCAGCGTGTCCCTGACCGTGTGCCTGCTGTTCCTGGGACTGCGCACGCTGGAAGTGGGCTCCAACCTCAGCACCGTCGTCTGCTTTGCCGGCGGACTCACGCTGCGCCTGGCTGCCATCCGCTTCAAGTGGCGGCTGCCCGTGTTCTCCTACCAGCAGCGCTGGGAGGAGTAGTTCTGCCCCTTGCCCATGTCCGAACCCATTGACTGGCTGCCCGATGGCACGCCCTATAGCCCGCGCTTCGGCGACCGCTACCACAGCGAACTCGGCGGCCTGGACCAGGCCCGCCACGTCTTTCTGGGCGGCTGCGGCCTGCCGGCGGCCTGGGCCGATGCGCCGCAATGGCGCATCCTGGAGACCGGTTTCGGGTTCGGACTGAATTTCCTCGTTGCCTGGGAAGCCTGGAAGGCCGATCCCCGGCGCCCGAGGCTGCTGCATTTCGTCTCGGCCGAGGCCTTTCCCGTCAGTGCCGACGCCATGCGCCAGGCCATGCCGGGCGAGCCAGGATTGCGCCTGCTGGCCGAAGAGCTGGTCACCCGGTTCCAGGGCCTGCTGCCCGGCGTGCACCGCCTCGCCTTCGAGCAAGGGCGCGTGCTGCTGACGCTGTACATCGGCGATGCCCAGGCCATGCTGCGGCGCCAGCAGCTCACGGCCGACAGCATCTACCTGGACGGCTTCACGCCGGAACTCAACCCCGACCTCTGGAGCGCCGACACCCTGCGCGCGCTGGCGCGCCATTGCCGGCGCGGCACGCAGCTGTCCACCTGGTGCGTGGCGCGTACGGTGCGCGATGGCCTGGCCCAGCACGGCTTTCAGGTGCGCAAGGTGGATGGCGTGCGCCCCAAGCGCCACAACCTGCATGCCGTCTTTGACCCGGCCTGGCAACCGCGTGGGCCGCGCGGGCCGCGTGCACAGCCGCAGGAAGCCATCACCCCACGGCGCTGCATGGTGCTGGGTGCAGGCATCGCCGGCGCGGCCGCCGCCGCCAGCCTGTCGCGCCGTGGCTGGCAGGTCACCGTGCTGGATGCTGCCGACGCGCCTGCAGCGGGCGCCTCGGCCCTGCCCGCGGGCCTGTTCTGCCCCCATGTCTCGCCCGATGACAGCCTGCTGTCCCGCCTGAGCCGCGACGGCGCACGCCTGACCCTGGCGCAGCTGCAAATGCTCTCCGGCCAGGGCCTGCTGCAACCGGGCACGGACTGGTGCGATACCGGCGTGCTGGAGCACGGCGTGGAAGCCGCCCCGCGGCTGCCGCGCGACTGGCAATCCCCCGGCCCGGGCGACCACTGGAGCCGTCCCGCCAGCGCCGATCAACTCTCGGCGGCCGGCCTGCCCGCCGACGCCCCTGCCTGCTGGCATGTGCAGGCCGGCTGGGTGCGCCCGGCGCGGCTGGTGCAGGCGCAGCTGGCGCTGCCGGGCGTGCGCTGGCAGGGCCGCGCCTGCGTGGCGCGTCTTGCATGCACCGACACAGCCGGTGGCGCGCCCGTCTGGCAGGCCCTGGATGCACAGGGCAATCTGCTGGCCGAGGCTGAACTGGTCGTTCTCGCCCTGGGCCCCGCAACCAATGCGCTGCTGGAGCACAGCCTGGGCGCGCAGGCCACCTGGCCGCTGCAGCCCATTCGCGGCCAGGTCAGCTGGGATGTGCACACCCCGGCCAGCGCGCAGGCCATGCCGCCCTTTCCCGTCAACGGCCATGGCAACCTGGTGCCTGCCATGCCGCTGCCCGGCGATGCAGCCGGGCCAGGCTGGGTCATGGGATCGACCTTCGAGCGCGACGAGACCGTGCTGCCGCCAAGTCCCGAAGACCAGGCCGCCGCCCATGCAGCCAATGGCGCCAAGCTGGCGCAGCTGCTGCCACGTGCCTACCAGGGCCTGCAAGGCTTCTTCGACGCGCCACCGCGCGCCACCTGGGGCGCCGTGCGCGTGGCCTCGCCAGACCGGCTGCCCGTGGTCGGACCGGTGTCCGATCAGGCTCCCGGCCTGTGGGCGCTGACGGCCATGGGCTCGCGCGGGCTCACCCTGTCGCTGCTGTGCGGCGAGCTGCTGGCAGCACGCCTGCACGACGAACCGCTGCCCCTGGACGCCAGGCTGGCGGCTGCCCTGGCCAGCGAGCGCCTGGGCCGCAGGCGCTGAGCCGTTGAACCGCCCGGCAGCTGAACGGCCCGGCATTCACACAACGGCCTGAAAGAAAACCCGAGTCTTCCCGCAGACGGTTTTTTGTCACTCGTTATGTTTTTTAGTGCATATCGCTAGAATCCGGAACCTGTTTTCAAAAGGAAACAACCAGCCGCTCCCCGCGTTCAACCACACAAGAACCTGAAACCGTGACCCGCCAGCCCCGCTCCTGCGCTCCCGCATCCTTACCCGCCCTCTGCTCACCCTCGTTCCGCCTTCGCTCCACTCTGACACACGCCCTGCTGCTCGCAGGCCTGGCCGCCAGCACGCAGGCGCAAGCCCAGGTCGAGGCCCAATCGGGTGCGCCTGCAGCACAGGCTTCGCAGACCTTCCAGTTGGGCACGGTCGATGTGCACGGTGCGCGTGATGAAGCACAGGCCATATCCGGCGATGAACAGCGACTGGACGCCGCCGAGATGCGCCAGCGCAATGCCGACACCGTGGCCGACGCCGTGCGCCTGCTGCCGGGCGCCGCGCTGTCGCGCAACAATCGCAACGAGGAAATGATCTACCTGCGCGGCTTCGATCCGCGCCAGGTGCCGGTCTTCGTGGACGGCGTGCCGTTGTACGTGCCCTATGACGGCTATGTGGACTTCGGCCGCTTCACCACCTTCGACCTGTCCGAGATCCGCGTGGCCAAGGCCGGCGCCTCGCTGATGTATGGCCCCAATACGCTGGGCGGCGCCATCAACCTGGTCACGCGCAAGCCCGTCAAATCCTTCGAGGGCGATGCGCGCATCGGCGCAGGCGCAGGCGGCGAACGCAAGGCCGCCGTGAACCTGGGCGGCAACCTGGGCACCTGGTACTACCAGCTGGGCGCCTCCTACCTGGACGCGGACAGTTTTCCGCTGCCCAAGGGCTTCAAGGACTTCAAGAAGCAGCCCACCGACACGGGCAACTACCGCGACAACGCCTACCGCACGGACAAGCGGCTGTCGTTCAAGCTGGGCCTGACGCCCAATGCCACGGACGAATACGCGCTGGGCTATGTGCGCCAGGAAGGCGAGAAGGGCAACCCCGTGTATACCGGCAGCGCCGCGGGCAAGAACGTCATCCGCTACTGGCGCTGGCCCTACTGGGACAAAGACAGCGTGTACTTCCTGAGCACCACGCGCATCAATGCCGACAACCTGCTCAAGACGCGCATCTACCACGACACCTACCAAAACGGCCTGGACATGTACACGGACGCGAGCTACTCGCGCCATGACCCCACCAGCAGCTACAAGGACGTGAGCCAAGGCGCCAGCGTCGAGTGGGCCAACTACAGTTTCAAGGGCCATGCGCTGCGCCTGGGCGCGCACTACAAGATCGACGAGCACACCGATGCCGCCTCGGCCAAGGACCCCAGCAAGCACTACCGCGACGTAACGCGCTCGCTGGTGGTCGAGGACACGATCTCCCTGGCCGAGCGCTGGAGCCTGAACCTGGCGCTCAGCCACGACCAGCGCGATGCGCGCGAGGTCTACCAGTGGCCCACGGGCTCCGCCAGCGCCACCAATGGCGTGGCCAAGCTCGGCTATGCGCTGGGCGGTGGCAGCGAGGCGTATTTCATCGCCTCGCACAAGACGCGCTTTCCCACCATCAAGGACCGCTACTCGGCACGCATGGGCACGGCCCTGGCCAACCCCGACCTGCAGCCCGAGACGGCCAACCACTTGGAGCTGGGCGTCAGCGGCTCGCCCTGGCAGGGCGGCCAGGGCCAGGCCGCGCTGTTCTACAGCCGCGTGCGCAACCAGATCCAGACCGTGGTCGTGGCCTCGGCCGAATGCGGCGGCACCACCTGCAACCAGGCGCAGAACGTGGGGCGCACGCGCAACATCGGCATGGAGCTGTCCCTGGCCCAGCAACTGTCCGCGCAATGGGGCGTGAACGCCGGCTACACCTACCTGAACCGCCGCAACACCAGCGACTCCAGCATCACGCTGACCAACACGCCGCGCCACCGCCTGCTGGCCGGTGTCCAGTGGCGTCCGCTGGCGCAGTGGGAATTCAATGCCGAGGTCGAGACCGAGAAGGGCCGCTACGTTCCGCTGTCTGGCAGCGGCCAGTTGCAGACGCTCAAACTGCCCGGCTACGGCATTGCCAACCTGCGCGCACGCTACAAGCCGCGCAGCGACATCACCGTGGACTTTGGCGTGGCCAATATCGGCGACAAGTGGTACCAGTTCGATGACGGCCTGCCCATGCCGGGCCGCAGCTGGTATGTCAACCTGGGCTATCGCTTCTGAAGCCGGGTCGGAGACTGTGCCCGTGCCCGATTCCATGGAACCGATCTGCCACCCTCGCCGCCGCCTGCTGGGTGCCCTGCCCGCGCTGGCCGCCCTGAGCAGCTGCGCCAGCCTGCCGGCAGAAGCTGTCAGCGTCGACGTGGCCGTGGTCGGCGGCCTGTCGCTGTGCGGCGTCTGGCCGCGCCTGGCCGACATGGCGGGCCGCAGCCTGGGCCTGTCCGTGCGCACCGCCGTTGCCGCGCCCAAGGAGGGCGTGATTCCCGCCATGGCCCAGGGCCGCGCCCAGCTGCTGCTGATCCACGCCAGCGACGAAGCCATGTCGCTGGAGGCTGCCGGCCTGGCATCGGCCGCGCGGGTCTGGGGCTGGAACGAGCATGTGTTCGCCGGTCCTGCCCACGACCCGGCCCGCGTGCGCGGCGCGGCCGATGGCGTGGAGGCCATGCGCCGCATCGTTGCCAGCGGCTCACCCTTCATCGCGCTGCGCGACCCCGGCAGCTATACCGTGGTCCAGCGCCTGTGGCGCCGCGCCGGCATACGGCCGGACGCCCGCTGGCTGCGCGCCGACACCGGGCCGCGCCCCCAGGCCGTGCTGCAGTTGGCGGCCGAGCTCCAGGCCTATGCCGTGGTCGGCCATATCCCGCTGCATTTCGGCAAGATGGGCGCGCCCGGCATCGAGCTGCTGCTGCACGGCGACCCGCTGATGCGCCGGCCCTATGTGCTGCTCACGCCCGGGCCGCGCCATCCGGCCGACGCCCGCCAGCGCCGCAGCGCGCAACGGCTGGCCGAGCATCTGCTGTCCGCGCCGGGCCAGCAGGAACTGGCGCTGGCCAATGTGGCAGCCGGAGGTCCCTGGATCTTCGGGCGCGACAGCATGCCCCTGGTCAACGACACCGGCGGCGGCCAGGAGTAAAAACCTGCCTGGATTCCACAAGCACCGCATGCCATGAACTCACCTGCCACCCTGCCCCTGGCCGCCCTGGTCCATCCCGACGACGAACATGCAATGGAGCTGCTGCTCGAACGCGTGGCACGCCGCCTGCAAGGCGCGGGCTGGCGGGTGGGCGGCCTGGTGCATCGCCAGGACCGCTATGCCAACGGCAACAAGCGCATGCAGCTGTTCGACCTGCGCAGTGACCGCCAATTCGAGCTGTCCCAGGACCTGGGCTGCGCCTCGCGCGCCTGCAGCCTCAACCCCCAGGCCCTGGCCCAGGCCAGCGCCGTGCTGCGCCAGGCGCTGGACGATGGCGTGGATCTGGTGGTGATCAACCGCTTCGGCATCGTCGAGGCCTCGGGCCAGGGCTTTGCCGCCGAATTCGCGGCCTTTGTCGAGGCCGGCACGCCCGTGCTCACGGCCGTCGCGGCCCGCCATCTTGAAGACTGGCGCAGGTACACCGGCAGCCTGCATGCCGAGCTGGCAGCCGATGAGGTGCAGATAGAGCAATGGTGCCAGGCACAGCTTGAGCGCCGTGGCTGCGCCAGCCCCATCCCCTGATTTTCATGACCGATCTTCTGTTCACCCGCCGCCGCTGGCTGGGCCAGGCCATGGCGGCGCTGGCCTCATCGGCTCTTGTTCCCGGCCATGCCCAGACCACGACCATTGCCGCGCGCATAGGCCAGATACCGGACGCGACCAAAGTGCGCCGGGTGTTTGCTGCCGGCCCCCCCGCAGGCGTGCTGGTGGCCACGCTGGCACCGCACAAGCTGCTGGGCTGGCCCCAGCAGCTGGACGATGTCTCGCGCACCTACCTTGGGCCCACGCTGCAGGCGCTGCCGCACCTGGGCCGCCTGTCCGGGCGCGGCAGCACCATGCCGCTGGAGTCGCTGCTGAAGCTGCAGCCCGACCTGGTGCTGGACGCCGGCACGGCCGATGCCCCCTATATCTCGGCCACCGAGCGGCTGGCGCGCCAGACCGGCCTGCCCTGCGTGCTGATCCAGGGCTCGCTGGCCGACCACGCACGCCAGTTGCGCGAGGTTGGCGCCTTGCTGGGCGAGGCCGCACGTGGCGAAACCCTGGCCCGCCATGCCGATGCCGTGGCGGCGCTGGCGCAGCGTGCCACCCAGGGCCTGGCACCGGCCGAGCGCCCGCGCGTGTATTTCGCACGCAGCGCCAATGGCCTGGAGACAGGGCTGGCGGGCTCCATCAATGTGGAAGCCATCGAGTACGCGGGCGGGCTCAATGTGGCGGCCGACGCAGGGCGCGGCGGACTGACACGCGTGTCCATGGAGCAGATCCTGGCCTGGGACCCGCAGGTCATCGTCACGCAGGAACCCGGCCTTGCCGAGCGCATGCGCCAGGACCCGCTGTGGCGCGGCGTGGCCGCCGTGCGCTCGGGCCGCGTGCACTGCGCGCCGGTCTGGCCCTTCGGCTGGCTGGATGGTCCGCCCGGCGTCAACCGGCTGATCGGCGTGCGCTGGCTGCTGCAAAAGCTCCACCCGCAGGCGCCGGCACTGCAGGGACTGCCGCCGTTGGAACGCGAGGTGCGCGACTTCTACCGCCTGTTCTATGGCGCCGACCTGTCGCCCGCAGCGCTGGGCAGGCTGATGGAGACTGCGCGTTGATGCCTGCCACAGGCCGCCGCCTGGGGTGGGTGCTCGCGCTGGCCTTGCTGGCCGCCGTGCTGCTGTGGGCACTGGCGGCGGGTCAGTTCTCCATCGCGCCGCAGCAGCTGTGGCAGTCGCTGCTGGCGCACGCAATGGGCACTGCCTCGCCCTTGTCCGCCAGCGCCGAGATCGTGCTCTGGAACATCCGCCTGCCACGCATCGCCGCAGGCCTGGCCGTGGGCGCCACGCTGGCAGCGGCGGGTGCGGCCTACCAGGGCATGTTCCGCAACCCGCTGGTCTCGCCCGACATCCTGGGCGTCTCGGCCGGTGCCGGCCTGGGCGCGGTGCTGGGCATCTTCCTGGGCTGGACCATGGCGGCCGTGCAGGCCCTGGCCTTTGGCGGCGGGCTGGCCGCTGTGGCCGTGGTGGTGGCCATCAGCGCCAGCGTGCGCCGCCATGACCCCGTGCTGGTCCTGGTGCTGGCCGGCATTGCGCTGGGCGCGCTGCTGGGCGCGGGCATCGCCCTGGTCAAGACGCTGGCCGACCCCAATACGCAGCTGCCATCCATCACCTTCTGGCTCATGGGCGGCCTGAGCGCCGTGACCCTGCCCGAGCTGGGTGCCACGGCACCCGTGATGCTGTGCGCCCTGCTGCCCCTGATGCTGCTGCGCTGGCGCATCAACCTGCTGGGCCTGCCTGACGAGGAGGCGCTGGCCCTGGGCGTGCCCGTGGCACGCCTGCGCCTGCTGCTGGTGGCCTGTGCCACGCTGGGCACGGCGGCCGCCGTATCGCTGGCCGGCATCGTCGGCTGGGTGGGGCTGGTGGTGCCGCATGTGGCGCGCCTGCTGGTCGGCCCCAATTTCGTGCGCCTGCTGCCGGCCTCGGCGCTGCTGGGCGCGGGCTTCGTAGTTGCAGCCGACACGCTGGCGCGCAGCGCGGCACGCATCGAGCTGCCACTGGGCATTCTCACGGCCCTGGTCGGCGCGCCCTTCTTTCTTTACCTGCTGTCGCGCACGGGGCGCAATGACTGAAGTGCAGGCCCCACCCGTGCTGCAGACGCTGGCCCTGGCCACGGGCCATGGGCGCCGGCGCGTCAGCCAGGGGCTGGACCTGGCCATTGCCGCAGGCGAGGTGCTGTGCCTGCTGGGCCCCAACGGCTGCGGCAAGACCACGTTGTTCCGTACCATGCTGGGCCTGCTGGCGCCGCTGGCCGGAGAGGTGCGCGTGCAGGGCCAGCCCGTGCACAGCTGGCCGCGTGCCGAGTTTGCGCGGCGCGTGGGCTATGTGCCCCAGGCGCAGGCCGGCGTCTTCGGCTTCGAAGCGCTGGACATGGTGCTCATGGGCCGTGCCGCGCGCCTGCCTGCGCTGGCCCGGCCTTCAAGTGCCGACCGTGCCCTGGCGCTGGGCTGCCTGGAGCAGTTGGGCATCGCCCATCTGGCGCTGCGTCCCTATACCGAGCTGAGCGGCGGCGAGCGCCAGCTGGTGCTGATCGCACGCGCCCTGGCCCAGGAGCCCGCGCTGCTGGTCATGGACGAGCCCACGGCCAGCCTGGACTTCGGCAACCAGATCCGCGTGCTGGACCAGATTGCCGCGCTGCGTGCACGCGGCATGGCCGTGCTGCTGTCCACCCACCAGCCCGAGCATGCGCTGCAGGTGGCCGACCGCATCGCCCTGCTGGGCCGCGGCGGACTGCTGGCCTGCGGTGAGGCGGCGCAAGTGGCGACACCGGCCGCGCTGGCTGCGCTCTATGGGGTGAGCGAGGCGGCGGTGGCGGCGCGGCTGCCGGCAGACCTGGACAGGCGCAGCGTTGGCATCTAGTGCTTGGGAACGGGCAGCTTCCAGCCAGGCGGGGGCTGCAGCGGGCGACCTGCGTCCTTGAGCATGCGCTCCAGCAGTTGCTGTTCGCTGTGGATGGAGGAATCGGACAACAGCCGGACAAACGGATCGCCACCCGTCTGCATGCTCAGTGGGTTGGACTCGTGCATCAGCCAGTCCAGCTGGCGCCGCCGGGATTGCACTGCAGCGCGCTCGGCCGGGGTTCTGGCAAGCCAGCGCCGTATCGCCAGTCCAAAGGCCTCATCCAGCACGGTGGATGAGCGTTCCGTCATCAGGTGCGCCACATGCAGGCAGTCGGCATCTCGCGCCGGGGCATCGCCCCGCTTTTCGGGTTTGCAGGCATCGATCAAGGTCCGGTAGCCCGGCAGTTCAAAGGCCGCCCAGATGCCCATGGCCGTGATGGCAGCGCCTTCCTCGGGGCGGTAGGGCTGCCCACCTCCAAACGCCTGCAACTCCTCGGCCGTGGGCGGGTGTTTCAGCAGCACCGACTGCATCCAGCGCACGCCCTCATACATGTGCAGGTCCGCATAGCGGCTGTCGCGCGCGGCAGTCAGCAACTCCTGCGGCCCCAGCGCCTGCCACATCAGCGCAGTGAGATTGCTGGGTTCCAGCGCCAGCCAGCGGCGCGCAGCCTGCGACCGCAACTCGCCTTCACGTTCAGGCGCGCTGGCAGCCAGCAGTTGGTAGGCCAGCACGTCCTGCCCGGCCCGCTCCAAGGCGGCCTGGCGCCATTGCGGGGCTCGGCTGTCGGCATCCTCCTGTAGGAAGGGTGGGACTGACAGATTGATCAGGATGGCCGCAAAGGCCCGATCGCGCCCGCTGCCGGAACCGGCCAACTGCGCCGCCACGCGATGCAGATACGCATCCCAGGCTGATTCCCGTGCGGATTCGCCGGGTTCAGGCGTGTCAGCTGTGTGCGCTGCTGACAACGGGGACTGCGGCGGTGCCGGCTTCTGGGCCTGCGCCTGAGCAGCAGTTGCCAATGCCAAGGCCAGCCCGATGGCGGCACAACGGTTTCGCATTCTGAAATCCTCCCTCTGGCCGGAAAGCATATCGGCCGCTCATGCGTTTGACATGCCCAGCCCCACAAAGCCTGCTGCCATTCACTTATATCCATATCCACATACTTGCAGGACAAAACAATCGTTTGCTTCTATAAGGCCATTGCTTACATTTCCGTCCATGCAGGGTTCTGCGCGCGTTTCCCGCAAGTGCCTCGGTGCCACGCAATGAACCCCTGCACCGCCGCCACTGGCGGCAGTCGAAGACCCCACATCCGAAGCGCCATGTACCAATACACCGAATTCGACAAACAGTTCATCCGCCTGCGCGCCGAGCAGTTCCGTGACCAGCTCGAACGCTGGCAGGCCGGCAAGCTCTCGGAGGATGAGTTCAAGCCCCTGCGCCTGCAAAACGGCTGGTATGTGCAGCGCTACGCGCCCATGCTGCGCGTGGCCGTGCCCTACGGCGAACTGTCCAGCGCCCAGTTGCGCGTGCTGGCCCGCGTGGCCCGCGAGTATGACCAGCCCGACGCCGCCCTGCTGGCCGAGGCCCGCGCCACCCAGGACCGGCTGGGCGACATCCCGCTGCACGACGGCCGCCGCATCGGCTCCGACCTGAAGTTCGGCTACGGCCACTTCACCACGCGCACCAACGTCCAATACAACTGGATTCCGCTGTCCAAGGCCGCCGACGTGATGGACCTGCTGGCCAGCGTGAACCTGCACGGCATCCAGACCAGCGGCAACTGCATCCGCAACATCAACAGCGACGCGCTGGCGGGCATTGCCATCGACGAGATCGCCGACCCCCGCCCCTTCACTGAAATCCTGCGCCAGTGGAGCACGCTGCACCCCGAGTTCAGCTTCCTGCCGCGCAAGTTCAAGGTCTCCATCAGCGGCGCCGAGGAAGACCGCGCCGCGCTGGGCTGGTACGACGTGGGCCTGCAGTTGCTCAAGAACGAGGCTGGCGAGCTGGGCTTCAAGGTGCGCGTGGGCGGCGGCATGGGCCGCACGCCCACCATCAGCCCGGTGCTGCGCGAGTTCCTGCCCTGGAACCAGCTGATGAACTACCTGGAAGCCGTGATCCGCGTCTACAACCGCTACGGCCGCCGCGACAACGCCTGGAAGGCGCGCATCAAGATCCTCGTGAAGTCCGAGGGCCAGAACTTCATCGACCAGGTCGATGAGGAATTCCGCCAGATCGTCGAGGTCGAGGGTGGTCCCCACACCATCACGCAAGCCGAGTACGACCGCGTGGCCGCCAATTTCCGCGAGCCCGAGCTGGACCTGTCGCCCGCCAATGCCGAGGCCGAGACCCTGGCCCTGCTGCGCACGGCCGCCGAGGAAGACAAGGACTTCGGCCGCTGGCTGATCAGCAACGTGCGCCCGCACCGCCACCCGCAACTGCGCGCCGTGCTGCTGTCGTTCAAGCGCCTGGGCTACGCGCCCGGCGACGCCACGGCCGACCAGATGGATGCCGCCGCCGCGCTGGCCGACCAGTTCTCGGCCGGCGAGATGCGCGTCACCCACGAGCAGAACCTGCTGCTGCCCTGGGTGCGCCGCGACCAGCTGCCCCAGCTGTACAAGGCGGCCAAGGCCCTGGGCCTGGCCAAGCCCAATATCGGCCTGCTGACCGACATGATCGCCTGCCCCGGCGGCGACTTCTGCTCGCTGGCCAATGCGCGCTCCCTGCCCATTGCCGAGGCCATCACCGAGCGCTACCAGGACCTGGACGAGCTGTGGGACCTGGGCGAGATCGACCTGCACATCAGCGGCTGCATCAACAGCTGCGGCCACCACCACAGCGGCCACATCGGCATCCTGGGCGTGGACAAGGACGGCAAGGAGTGGTACCAGATCACGCTGGGCGGCGCCGACGGCTCCCACCTGTCCGGCCCGGCCACGCCCGGCAAGATCATCGGCCCCTCGTTCAGCGCCGCCGAAGTGCCCGGCGTGATCGAAGCCCTGCTGGCCACCTACCGCGAGCAGCGCCAAAGCGAAGGCGGCCGTTTCGAGACCTTCATCGCCACCGTGCGCCGCGTGGGCATCGACCCGTTCAAGGCCGCCGGCAATGCCGCCCGCCACCCCGCCAAGCACACCGAGGAAGCGGCCGCCTGACCCCAGGTGAGAGCCGCAGGAGATCCCCATGAAAATCATCGCCGCCCAAGAGCACCAAAGCCCGGCCGAAGGCCAGCAGACCATCATCGCCCCGGCCAATGACGCCGATCCCTTCACGCTGGATCTGACCGGCGTTCAGCGCATCGACCTCAACTTTCCCAAGTTCACCGATGGCCGCGCCTTCAGCCAGGCCCGCCTGCTGCGCAAGCGCCTGGGCTTCCAGGGCGAGATCCGCGCCACGGGCGACGTGCTGATCGACCAGCTGGTGCAGATGCAGCGCTGCGGCTTCGACGTGGCCGTGCTGCGCGAAGGCGTGGACATCGCCGACGCCCAGCGCCAGCTGGACCGCTTCCACGGCTTCTACCAGGGCGATGCCGTCCATCCCGAGCCCCACTTCGTCAAGGCGGCCTGACATGGGTGCGCAAAGCTTTCTGTCGCGACAGGCATCGGCCAAGGCCACCGAGGTCAACGGGCGTGCCAGCAGCGGCTTTGCCGACAAGCTGGCCGCCACCGAAGCCTTGCTGCGCGAGGCTGCGGCGCTGGGCGCCGAGGCCGTGACGCAGGCCTCCAGCCTGGGCGCCGAGGATGTGGTGATCACCGACATCATCCATCGCCTGGGCCTGGACATCCCCGTCTTCGTGCTGGACACCGGCGCCCTGCACACCGAAACCCTGGCCCTGCTGGAGCGCACACAGTCGCTGCCCGGCCTGAGCGTCAAGGTCTACCGGCCGCAGCTCGAATCGGTGATCCACTTCATCCGCGACAACGGCCAGGACGCCATGTACCGCAGCATCGAGCTGCGCAAGGCCTGCTGCGGCGTGCGCAAGATGGAGCCGCTGGCGCGTGCGCTGGCCGGCAAGAGCGCCTGGATCACGGGCCTGCGCCGCGAGCAGTCCAATGCCCGCGCCGACGTGCCCGCCGTGGACCGCAGCGAGGTCGAGACCAAGGGCCTGACCAAGTTCAACCCGCTGACCGACTGGACCCAGGGCGATGTCTGGCACTACATCGCCAGCCATGGCGTGGACTACAACCCGCTGCACGACCAGTTCTATCCCAGCATCGGCTGCGCACCCTGCACGCGCGCCGTCAGCCTTGGCGAGGACTTCCGCGCCGGCCGCTGGTGGTGGGAGGATGAAGCGGCCAAGGAATGCGGCCTGCATGCCAAGAAGTGAAGCCTGCAGGGTTTGACACCGATTTGATTGGAAACCAAGAAATGAATGCCCGTGTGGACACCTCCGTGCTGAGCCATCTCAGCAACCGCCACCTCGACGCCCTCGAAGAGGAAACCATCTTCGTGCTGCGCGAAGTGGCCGCCGCCTTCGAGCGCCCCACCCTGCTGTTTTCGGGCGGCAAGGACTCGCTGGTCATGCTGCGCTGCGCCGAAAAGGCCTTCGGCAAGGGCCGCATCCCCTACCCGCTGCTGATGATCGACACCGGCCACAACTTTCCGGAAGTGACCGACTTCCGCGACCTGCGTGCCAAAGAGCTCGGCGCCGAACTCATCGTGCGCAGCGTCGAGGACTCCATGGCACGCGGCACCGTGCGCCTGGCCCATCCGGGCGAAAGCCGCAACGTCCACCAGTCGGTGACGCTGCTGGAGGCCATCGATGAATTCCGCTTCGACGCCCTGATCGGCGGCGCGCGCCGCGACGAGGAAAAGGCCCGCGCCAAGGAACGCATCTTCAGCCACCGCGACAGCTTCGGCCAATGGCAGCCCAAGGCCCAGCGCCCCGAGCTGTGGACGCTGTTCAACACGCGTCTGGCCCCCGGCGAGCACTTCCGCGTGTTCCCCATCAGCAACTGGACCGAACTCGATGTCTGGCAATACATCGAGCGCGAGCAGATCGCCCTGCCCAGCATCTACTACACGCACAAGCGCGAAGTGGTGGAGCGCCGCGGCCTGCTGGTGCCCGTGACCGAACTCACGCCCCCGCGCGACGGCGAGGAAGTCGTGGTGCGCGACGTGCGCTTTCGCACCGTGGGCGACATCACCTGCACCTGCCCCGTGGAAAGCGAAGCCGCCACGGCAGCCGACATCGTGCTCGAAACCCTGGCCGCCGAAGTCAGCGAACGCGGCGCCACGCGCATGGACGACAAGACCAGCGACGCCTCCATGGAAAAGCGCAAGAAGGACGGATATTTCTGATGACCACCGCAAGCATTGCCGCCGACGCAGCCGTCGCGGATTCCACGGCCACCCAGGCCACACAGCAGACGGCCGCCAACGCCTCGGCCTTGCGCTTCATCACCTGCGGCTCCGTCGATGACGGCAAGAGCACGCTGATCGGCCGCCTGCTGGTGGACACGCGCGCCGTGCTGCAGGACCAGCTGGCCGGCGTCACCAAGAGCGGCGAGACCGACCTGGCGCTGCTGACCGACGGCCTGTCGGCCGAGCGCGAGCAGGGCATCACCATCGACGTGGCCTACCGCTACTTCGCCACCGAAAGCCGCAAGTTCATCATCGGCGACGCGCCGGGCCATGAGCAGTACACGCGCAACATGGTCACCGCCGCCAGCAGCGCCGACGCCGCCGTGGTGCTGGTCGATGCCACCAAGCTCGACTGGAAGAACCCGCAGCTCACCCTGCTGCCGCAGACGCGCCGCCACAGCCTGCTGGCCCACCTGCTGCGCGTGCACTCGCTGGTGTTTGCCGTCAACAAGCTCGACGCCGTCGAAGACCCGCAACAGGCCTTCGTCCACATCCGCGGCGCGCTGGAGCGCTTCACGGCCGAGGCCGGCATTGCCTCCGCGGCCACCGTGCCCGTCTCGGCCCTCAAGGGCTTCAACGTGGTCAACGCCGAGCCCGGCTGGGCCGGCTACGACGGCCCCAGCCTGCTGCAACTGCTGGAGCAGTTGCCCAACACGCCGACCGACACCGGCCTGGCGCTGGCCTTCCCCGTGCAATGGGTGGAGAAATTCTCGTCCTCGGCCGATACCAGCCAGGGCCGCCGCGTGTTCTGGGGCCGCGTGGCCGCAGGCCGCGCACGCGTCGGCGACGCCGTGCAGATCCTGCCCAGCGGCCAGCAGGCCGTGATTGCCCAGGTGCTGGACCATGCCCGCGTTCCCGGCTCCATCGACGCAGGCCTGTCGGCCGGCATCACGCTGGACCGCGAGGTCGATGTCTCGCGTGGTGACTGGCTCGTCGCAGCCCCTGCGGCTGCAGCGGCCGCTGCCGATGACGACTTCGACGCCCAGGAAGCGCAGCCCGCATGGCCCAGCAAGCGCGAGCTGACCGCTACCGTGGCCTGGATGGACGAGCAGCCGCTGGTCCCCGGCCGCACCTACCTGGCGCTGCATGGCCACCGCTGGATCAAGGCCAAGGCCCGCCGCGTGGTGCACCGCCTGAACATCCACACGCTGGCCCAGGAAGAGGCCACCCAGCTGGAGCCCAACGCCATCGGCCGCGTGGAGCTGCTGCTGCAGGAAAGCATTCCCGCAGCGCCCTTCGCCCAGGCCCGCCAGTTGGGTGCGCTGATCCTTGTGGACACGGCCAGCCACGCTACCGCAGGCGCTGCACTGCTGGATTGAGCAACTGGACAGTCCCGCTTCGCGAGCCGGCACATGCCGGCTCGTGGGCTTTCGGAAAACCGCAGCAGTCCGCGCCAGAATCCATGCCATGTGCGGGACTGGCTCCTGAAAAATTTTAGAATCCCGGGTTGATACCGACATTCACACTGCCATAAAAGACTCCCATGACTCACGTCGTCACCGAAAACTGCATCAAGTGCAAATACACAGATTGTGTGGATGTCTGCCCCGTGGACTGCTTCCGCGAAGGCCCCAACTTCCTCGTGATCGATCCTGACGAGTGCATCGACTGCGCCGTGTGCATTCCCGAATGCCCGGCCAATGCCATCTTTGCCGAGGAAGACGTCCCCGCCGACCAACTGGCCTTCATCAAGCTCAATGCCGAGCTGTCGCTGGAAAAGGGCTGGAAGAGCATCACCAAGCGCAAGGCCTCGCTGCCCGACGCCGACGACTGGAACGGCAAGCCCGGCAAGATCGATCAACTCGAGCGCTGAAGCCGCGCAGCCCATGCAAGACACCTCCGGCACGCAACCGATCCAGACCGATGCCCTCGTCATAGGCGCGGGCCCGGCGGGCCTGTTCCAGGTGTTTCAGCTGGGCCTGCAAGGCATTCGCTGCCATGTCGTCGATGCCCTGCCCCATGTGGGCGGGCAGTGCGCGCAGTTGTATGGCGACAAGCCCATCTACGACATTCCCGGCATTCCGGTATGCACGGGCCATGAACTGGTCCAGCTGCTGCAGCGGCAGGTCGCGCCCATGGACGCGCAACTGCACCTTTCCCAGCAGGTCTCCCAGCTGCAGCGCATGGACGATGGCCGCTGGCTGGCGCAGACCACGCACGGCCTTGAACTGCACGCGCGCAGCGTCTTCATTGCGGCTGGCGTGGGTGCCTTTGTGCCCAAGGCGCTGAAGGTGCCCGGCGTGGAGCTGCTGGCTGCAGGCCAGCTTCACTACCATCCCGCCGATCTGGAAATGGTGCGCGGCGAGACCGCCATCGTCCACGGTGGCGACGAAGAGGCCGTGGCCGCGGCCATTGCCTGCGCCGACAGGGCCCAGGCCACCTACCTGCTCCACCGCCGCGACGCCTTCCAGGCTTCGGCCGCACTGCTGGAGCGCCTGCAGGAGCTGCGCGACAGCGGCGCCATCCGCGTGGTGATCGGCCAGATCACGCAACTGCATGCCGATGCAGGCCAACTGCGCGCCGTGCAGTGGATGGATGGCGAAGGCCAGGAGCACGAACTGGCGGCGCAGCAACTGGTCGTCTGCCTGGGCATCTCCCCCCGCCTGGGCCCGGTCGCCGAATGGGGCCTGGCCATGGAACGCAAGCAGTTGCTGGTGAACCCTGCAACCCAGGCCACCGATGCGCCAGGCATCTATGCGATTGGCGACATCGTCAGCTACCCGGGCAAGCACAAGCTGATCCTGTGCGGCTTCCATGAAGCCACCATGGCGGCCTTTGCCGCCGCCGAGTATCTGCAGGGCGAAAAACCGCTGCTGCAGTACACGACGACCAGCGCACGGCTGCACGCCATCCTCGGCGTTTCCCACCCGCAGGCATGATTCCTCGCGGCCGCACCCCCGCGGCCCTACAGTTTGGCGCGGCAGTGTCGATAGAGTTGGCAGCGTCCACTCATGCACATCAAGCCTATGGTTGCCACACTCGAAGCCCCTCCCAACACCGCCATCGCGCCACCGGCCGATCCGCGCAGCTTCACCTTCCAGATGCCGCTGTTTCGCCCCGGCACGCATGTCACGCAAAACGGCAAGGCCGAGAAGGTCAGCCACGTGATACTGCGCCGCCGCGAACTGATGGTCTACCTGGTCGGCCATGAAGACCCCGTCAGGCCTGAACGGCTGAGCATCACGCCTTCGATGTTCACCACACAGCGGCGCCCTGAAGCCTTGAGCTGGATCCTTTGAAAGAAACCGGGCCTGGGCCCGGTTTCATCGATCATCCATCCAGGCTCAGGCCTCGTTGCGCCCGGCCATCTTCTGGCCCAGGCGCACGGGCGCAGCATGCGTCCACTGCTCGTTGAAGCGAAGCCCTGCCGATGCGGGGAACAGCATGACGACGGTGGAGCCCAGCTGGAAGCGCCCCATTTCCTCGCCCTGGCCCAGGACGATGGACTGGTCGTCATAGCGCCAGTCCTGGACGCGTCCAGGACGGGGCGGATTGACGATGCCGTGCCACACCGTTCCCATGCTGCCCACGATGGTGGCCCCCACCAGCACCAGCACCATGGGGCCATGGTCGGTATCGAAAACGCAGACCACGCGCTCGTTGCGCGCAAACAGGCCCGGCACGCCGCGCGCCGTGACCGGGTTGACCGAGAACAGTTCGCCCGGCACATAGATCATGCGCCGCAGCCGGCCTGCACAGGGCATGTGGATGCGGTGGTAGTCGCGCGGGCTCAGGTAGATGGTGGCGAAATGCCCGTTGTCGAATTGCCGCGCCAACTGCGCATCGCCTCCGACCAGCGCCGTGGCGCTGTAGCTGTGTCCCTTGGCCTGGAAGATCTGCTCGCCCTCGATGGCGCCGATCTGGCTGATGGCCCCATCCACCGGACAGACCCAGTCGGCCGAAGCCAGCGGCCGCACACCGGGCTTGAGCGCCCGCGTGAAGAACTCGTTGAAGCTGGCATAGGCCGCAGGATCGGAATCGGCCGCCTCCGACATGTCCACGCCATAGCGTGCAATGAAGCGGCGGATGACTGCCGTGGTCAGGTCGCCAGCACGCGCCTGGGCCAGGCGCCCCATGACGGCAGTCAGCGCCTGCTTGGGCAAAAGATACTGGGAGAGAACGGCAAGTCGATCAGACATCGAGGTTTTGCTATGAAAGTAATAGAAGTTGTGGGCGGATTCTAGCCAACCCACACCCCTCGCCCTCCACTCCTCCCGCCGCTTTCAGCACTTGTCATACCCGCCTTGAAGCCACGCGCACGATTTCCGGAGGCCGCGGATGAAACGCAGATGACAAAAGGCAGCACCGTTCCAGCAAAAATCCAACCTGTGTTTTGCGTGCGACGGCCGCATTGGGCCGCGCACGCGCAGGAATGCAACGCTGTAGAATTGGGAGGTTTAGCTGTTGCCGGGCTTTGCCTTTGCGACACCATTGTGACCTGGCCTTCCGTTCGGTCTGCGCCTCTTGCGCAGAACATCCACTGCTTTTTCAGCCTCGGCCCACGTACCCCATGTTCTGTGGGCCAGGCAAGGCCTTCGTGGTTCCGACAAGTGAGTGCCGCAACCGACCCAGACCTGAGAGATTGAACACATGGCCAAAGAAGAACTGATTGAAATGCAGGGTTCCGTCACGGAAGTCCTGCCTGACTCTCGCTTTCGTGTGACGCTGGAAAACGGACACCAGCTGATCGCCTACACCGGCGGCAAGATGCGCAAGCACCACATCCGCATCCTGGCTGGCGACAAGGTATCGCTGGAGATGTCGCCCTACGACCTGACCAAGGGCCGCATCACCTTCCGTCACCTGGCCAACCGCGGCCCGGGACCTGGCTCGCGTTGAGCAAAAAATTCGCCCATTGCGAAAATACCCATTTTTTTGACGCTACAATAGCGTTTTAGTCGGAGCGTAGCGCAGCCTGGTAGCGCATCTGCTTTGGGAGCAGAGGGTCGCGAGTTCGAATCCCGCCGCTCCGACCAAATGATTCAAGCCCCTGGTTCGAAAGAGCCAGGGGCTTTTGTCTACATATCTGCAAGGTGTCTACACTTCAGATCGCAAGTGTTCAACCGAGCGTCGCCAGCGCAGCGCCAGCAGCACGAGCACAAACCTTTCACACCCTTGCCGCCAAGACTGGCAACCACCCAGCAGATCGGCCCATGCGACTTTGGGAAATGGCAGCAGCGTGCGTTGAGCCTGCTCCTACAGCCCCGCAAGCCGCGCCAGGCCAGACTGGGACTCCCAAATCAAGAAGGAGCTCCAATGAATTCCAACAGCCTTCAGCGCCGCACAACCCTGGCCCTCGTGATGTCCGCAGCACTGCTGGGTGCATGCGCCCAGACCCAGCCGGCGCCCAATGCGCCCGTCACTGCGGTCATGGGAACGGTCGACCTGAGGGAGCCCGCTCCGCTTGCGCCCGATGCCGTGCTGGTCGTCGAATTGCAGGACACCTCGCGCGCCGATGCTCCCGCCCCGGTGATATCCCAGCAGTCCATGCGGCTCGAAGGCCTCAAGCCGCCCTACAGCTTCAAGCTGCCCGTCGAGCCCAGCCGCCTGAATCCTGCCGCGCAGTACACGGTCACCTCACGCATTACCCAGGGCAACCAGCTCATCTTCATCAATGACACCGTCCACCCGGTCCTGACCCGTGGTGCCGGCTCGAAGGCCGACATGATGCTGGTGCGCGTCGCCCCCTGACCCACTCCTTGAACAACCAAAGCCCGCAGGAAACCTGGCGGGCTTTGTCACGCAGGGCGCCAGACCGCCGTCAAGGCATGGCGCCATGCAGGCGAAAGCCCGGCCGCTCGCAAAGCCGTTCGTAGTAGGCGCGGACTGCAGGCAATTCAGGGCGCTCCATGGGCGCCGACATCCAGCGGTGCGTGGACAGACCCAGCACGATATCGGCCAAGCTCAATTGCGCGCCAGCAGCAAAGGCGCCGGTGCGCGACAACTGGTCTTCCAGAATGCGCATGTGGCGATGCCAGTTCGCCATGCTGCCGGCCAGTTGCATGGGGTCCTGGTGCTCGGGGCTGTGCCTCACCAATCCCATGAAGGCATAGCGCCAGGCATTGTTCAGCTCAGTTGCCTGCCAGTCCATCCACTGCTCGACAAGCGCGCGCTCGGCGGGTGCTGCCGGTCATGGCGGGCCGCCAGGTAGCGGCAGATGGTATTGGACTCCCACAGCACCAGCGGCCCATCAAGCAGCACCGGAACCATCGCATTCGGATTGAGCCCCAGAAATCCCGGCTCCTGAGTTGATCGATGACCTGAGCCCCATTCCTCCTGATCGAAAGAAACTCCCAACTCCACGCAAAGCCACAGCACCTTGCGCACATTGATGGACGATGACTTGCCCAGAATCCTGATCATTCGCTGCCTTCTTCGGTTTCGGTGATTTGCAGACCTGCATTGTCCCGCGCCATCCGACAAGAAATGCGACCGAACCTCCACCGCTGCCGCATGATGCGGGCATGCCCCTGGAAAAGCCCTCATCACGCCCAAGCGCCTGCGGCCCCGCGCTCTCAGATGCCGACCTCTGGACTGCCTACATCGATGCAAGCGCCGTACCCAACCCCGGACGCATGGCCATGGGCGCCGTCATCACCGCACCCGACGGACGCCGCCACCTTCTGTCCGAGCCCTGCCCCGAGCGAGGCTGCAACAACGAAGCCGAACTGCGCGCCCTGATGGCCGCGCTGCAGGCCCTGCAAGCCCTGCAGGCGCGCCGCCTGACCATCTTCACGGACAGCAGCATCCTGGTGGAGCAGTTGACTCCATCGCCACGCCCCATCAAGCCCATCGCGCGCCTGGCAGACCTCTTTGATGAGGCCCGCACCATGCTGACCGGGTTCGAGCACGTGCAACTGCGCTGGATACCCCGCCACCGCAACACCGAGGCCGACGCCCTGGCCAGGGAAGCTCTTTTGCAGGCGTGAATCCCGCTCCGCACCAAAACACACACACCCGCACCCACACCCTTTCGCAGGATCTCGACTCAGGCCGCCTGCTGCCTGTCCAGACGCTTGAGGAACACACCAATCTCCTTTACGACCTGGGCGTCCCCCTTCTGCTGCGCGCAGGCCAATCCCGTATTCCACGCCCGCCGCGCTCCAGCAGCGTCGCCCAGCGCCAGCAATGCCCGGCCCAGCAGCTTCCACGCCACCGAATAGCCGGGATCGAGTTCAGTGGCCCGCTCCAGGTGTGAATGAGCCACCTCAGGCGCCTCGTTTTCAAGATAGGTCTTGCCCAAGGTACAGCGCAGCAGGGCCGAGTCCTTGCCGGATGCGAGCAGGCCCTCAAGCCTTTGCGTCATTTCATTCATCTTCAAACCCCTTCTGCGGCAACACAGGCCCATGGCTCAAGCGGCAAATTCTGCCTCTGCTATAATCCCGTGGTTGTCTGCGCAGGCAATGCTGTATCTCACGCCGGCGCGTCGTGCACTACGACGAAAAAAACAACGGTGACAGCCGCAGAGACGTTCTGCCGTAAAACGATGGTCGCGTAAGAGCCATCGTCCACATTCCCAGAAAAAAGCCCGCTCCACAGCGGGCTTTTTGCATTGCACGGCGCATTTGGCTTGAGGCGGTTGCATCGGAGTACAAAAAAACAGCTTTACGGCTCAGATGCATGCAACTTCGGCTGCTTTGACCCCATCAAGCACCTTGTTTCAATTTACACTTGACAACCAGGAAGGACCGGAGACGCAGATGCAAGCGCTCTCATTCAAAACCCTAGCATGTGTCCTTCCTGGATTGATCGCATGGAACGCTCCATTCAGCGCCCCGGCCGCCTCCGCAGCCGGGGCGTTTTTTCTTGAGCGGCACCACGTCAGATACCAGCCCAGCAGGCGAAAACCGCAAAACACAAGCTTTTTCTAATTCCAGAGGAAATTCTGGGTTTATTTGAGAATGATTCTTGTTTGCGTATATCATACAACCCATGCTGCAGCATTCATGGTGTTGCAGCAGTTCAGTTTCATCGTGGGGCGACTCGTCAGGCCAGTTCAGCCTGCAGTCGTTTTTGCCAGCCAGCGGTATGCCGGTTAGCCAG
The DNA here is from genome assembly GCF_001622915.1 of Delftia sp. GW456-R20. NCBI lineage: Bacteria > Pseudomonadati > Pseudomonadota > Betaproteobacteria > Burkholderiales > Comamonadaceae > Delftia > Delftia sp. GW456-R20. The sequence continues at coordinate 699,936 of NZ_LWCN01000003.1, forward strand.
GCTCTTTTTTCAAGCACGATCGTTTCTGGATATCTCTCTCATTCCTTGCACCGAGACGGCGTCCGCAGCAGCAGACGCGCCACTTTCGCACCTAGCCCGGCCATCATCAAGCAACGGCCTGCGGCTGCACACCAAGATCCTCTCCCACCCATCCCTCTTGCACGCAGTCAGGCCAATGCCTGTCCGCAGTTTCCCCTGCCCCAAAGCAAAAAGCCCGGCATGCACGTGGTGCAGACCGGGCCTTTTCACGGCAGCATCAAGGGTTGCGGCGGCGCAGACGGATGGCCAGCCCACCCATCATCAGGCTCAGCAGCGCGACCGCCCACTCGCTCAGTGACGGAATCGCCGCCGGCGTACCGCCACCTACCGCGGCAGGCAGCACCAGGGCCGAAGGGTCTTCCACACGGCCATTGGCCAGAAGATCGTCATCGCCCAGGCCGCCATCGCGCAGCACGAAGGAGACGACGCGACCCTGCAGCGTTGCAGGTATGCGGTACCAGTGCTGCGTGGTGTTATCTGCCGTGCGGCCCCACTTCCAGTATTCAGCACCACTGGGCAGATCGTTCGGATAGGTCAGCCTGACCGTCACGAGCGCACCCGCATCACAGCCATCGGTATTGAGCTTCAACAGCCCGTGTGGCACCACCGCCCCAGGACGTGGAGTACCCGGTGCCGCCATGACCTGCGGCGGCTCGGCCAGGCGGCAGTTGGCGCCACCGCCCACGACCTCGCCCGCAACCGCAATCTGGCTTGCTCCGGTGATGTTGAATCGATTGGCCGGGTCCACCGCGCCCGCTGCGGTCGCCAGCAGCGGATAGCTGGCAGTCACAGCCGCATGGACACCATCGCTCACGCTCAGTTTCAGGCTGGCCGGGCCGGCTACCGAAGCCATGTACATGGCGGCGCGCAATTGCTGCGACACCTGTTCGGGGCTGCCGCGCAGTTGTATGCCGGGCTGTGCAGCATCGGCATCCTCCAGGCCCAGCACCTGTCCGCCGCTGGCGACAATGGACAGTGTGACGACGGGGCTGTCGGCATCGGCCACCACCACGTCCGCCAGATCGGCCGCCTGCCCCACCACCACCGCCTGCGCATTGGCAGGCACGCCACTGAACGAGGGCGCCTGGCCACCGAAATTCAGCCCCAGGAGGATGGGGTTGTGATCACTGGAACGATAGGCGGTGGGCGCATAGAAGCTGGCCTGCTGATCCAGCGACTTGAACTCGACGTTGTAGTCGAGCACCTCGGGCTCCTCGGCATTGATGGCCCACTTGACCGCACGCCCCACGCTGGACTGGAGGCTGGTGCTGACCAGCACATGGTCCAGCGAACCCCACATTCCGTCGAATGCATAGGACAGCCCCTGGGAGACCTTGACATAGCCGCCGGACTCCAGCGTGGTGATGGGGTCTTCCTTCGCATAGGCGTTGAAATCGCCCACCAGCACCACGTGGGGGCTGGTCGCGCCTGTGGGCCGGGTTGCCAGCCAGTTGCTCAGTTGCTGGGCCGTCTTCACGCGCGCCGCGTTGTTGGCGCCCTGGCCGTCGAGCACGTCCGCATTGCCCGCGCCACCGAGCACGCTGCCCTTGGATTTGAAATGGTTCACCACCAGGGTGAATTGCTCCGTGCTGCCGCCCACGGCAAAGGTCTGCGCAATCGGCACCCGGGCTCCGCCGATGCTTGCGTTGAAGGCATCGTAGGTAGAGACATTGGGTGCCGCTGCGCTGCCCACCGGCGTGACGCGGTCGCTGCGATAGAGGATGGCCACGGTAATGGCATCCGTGCCCGCGCCTGGCACCGTGCCTGCAGCCTCACTGAAGGGTGCCTTGACTACCGCATACACGGCGCCGGCAGGCTTGTCCGCACTCGCGTTCAAGGCGTCGGCCAGATCCTGGATGGCGCTGCCCGGACCAAAGCCATTGTTCTGCACCTCCATCAGGCCGTACACATCGGCGCCCAGCCCCAGCAGATTGGCCACGATCTTGGCGCGCTGCCTGTCCAGCTCGGCAATGCTGTTGGCGCCGCGAATGCCCTGCTGGTTGCCCAGCGGCGTGTTGAACATCACCTGGGAAGAGCCGCTGGTGGCGCCGGTCAGGTTGAAGAAATTGAGAACGTTGGCCGATGCGATCTTGAGCGTGGCCGCTCCCACGGCCTGGTGCAATTCGGCAGCAGAAGGTCGCGCGGCTCCCGTGAACTGCGGCGTCTGCGTGGGCTGCACGCGGTAGCTGGTCAAATAGGGCTCGCTGGCGGCAGCATCAAAGAACTGGTCGAGCACGCCGATGACGCGGTCCACGCCATCGCCAGCGCGCAGCGTGTTGGACGCCGACAGCGGCAAGCCGCCACGGCCCGGCACGAACTCGGGATTCTGGGCCCCGGAGCGATCATCGAGAATGATCTGACTGCGCTGCAGCGTCTGCACGTAGGCTGCATAGCCCGCCACGCTGGGAGCGTTGACTTCGGTGTACTGCGCCAACGGCGTATCGGCAGACAGCGTGACATTGCCGTAGCGGCCCAGCGTGCGGTTGTCGCTCACCACCAGCTTGCCGCCTGCGGTGGCGGATGCCACCTCCACACGCATGCCTTCCAGACGCTCCCATTGCCCCATGTCGCTGACAGGCAGTGCGATGCGCACCGGCTCCGGCAAGGCCGCCGCGCCGCGGACAACGAAGTCCGTGATGGCGCTGAGCTGGGTCTGATTGCGGAACTCGCTCACCGAGGCGGAAATCTGCACCAGCTTGCCCACCGTGCTCTCATCCACGCCAGGATTGGCGTTGCCGTAGTAGACAAAGATGCCCTCCGAGGTAGCAGCGTCTCCATCGGAGTCTGCCGCCTCTTCCTGCACGAAAAAGCCGCTCAGTCCAGGCATATAGGCCGTCACCACGGCACTCACCGTCACCTTCTGCCCCACCAGCGGAGACTGATCGCCAGAGCCCTGGACCGCAGAAATCCTGGTGACCGGAGGCTCGTCTCCCGTCGTGAAGCCCAGCGTCGTGCCGGTCCACACATTGCCCGAGGTATCCAACACCGGCTCGCCCACGGAAACCAGGCTATAGGGCGTATTGACCGCCAGCCGCACACCCGCGTTGAGCGTGATGGTCGAGCCACTGAATTTCACCTGCGCCGCATCGCCAGCCTGCAGCGTTGCCACCACCGTGGCGCCCTGGCGCAGTTCGAAGCTGCCGCTACCGGGCTTCACCGCCTCATCGAAACTCAGCTTGATTTCGGGATTCAGCGCCACCCCGGTCGCCGCCGCCGCGGGAATGCTTGCCTGCAGCGTGGGCGCCGTGGTGTCGGGCAGCGCCAGCGTGATGGAGACGTCATCAATGGCCAGGCCGTGGTCGTTGCCCACATCATTGAGCTCCACCCAACGCAGCCACAGCGTGGCACCTGGCGCCCAGCCCAGGCCGCGCAGATCCCCGCCCACATTGTTCACCCGCCCGGCCACATTGCCGTCCACGGCGGCAGCAGTGCCGGTGGCAACAGGCGATTGCCAATTGAAGTTCGCGCCGGCAGGCAGCCATTCAGGCACGTCGGCAAAGGTGGCTCCCATGCCGTACTCCAGCACCATGGGCTGCCGTTCCGTATTGCCACCGTTGCGCCATTGCTCGCCGTTGAATCGCAAGGCGATGCCATCGACCGAGCCACCCGTGTCATTGCGCACCGCCAGCGCAATCCAACCCGCTACGGCGCCCTGTGCCGGGCTGCCAAAGTAGGCCCCGCCTGATGCCACGCCCCCCAAGGCACGGTCCGCGTTCAGCCCCAGGCTGTAGAAGCCGCCGGTGTTGGAGGCACCATTGCCAGCGACGTAAGAGGTGATGGATGCCAGGCTCTTGTTGAAGAGAAACCAGCCCGGCAAGGTGCTGTTATTGGCCCAGGCCAGCCCCGCCCCGGACGCGGCCAGGGTGTCGAAATCCTGCGTGTAGGTGCCGTTGAAGGGAACCTGCGCCCATACCCCGGCAGATGCCGAAAGAAGCAGGCCCGCACCATACAGGTGCCAACGATGGCGCTGCAATGGCGCACTCATCGGATTGGCCGGGTTGAAAACAAATGGAATCAGCGTGGCAGCAATGGACATGGATGCGCAATAAAAAAACAATGCGCTCCCCCCCATGGTTGCGCAACTCCCGGTTTATCGCGCATGGAGATGACCAGCCTGTGACTCGGCAGATGCTCCTCCGTCCTACGTGCAGACTCGCCTCTCACCCATCGGCCGGCCTGCGCACGGCAGGCATCATCGCCTTCAGTTTCTGCACCGTTTCATTGCCGGGTCTGGGGCATTTCCTCCTCCCTCCCTCTCATTCCCCCAGGAAGCTTTCAAAAAGCACCGGCTCTTTCTTCCCAGGCCAGCGCAAGCCGCTGGCCTTTTTCTTGGGCGCACCTCGTCGCCCCAACCATCCCCATCACCTGTTCTGAACGCGCTACGTCGCTGGTGACCATTCCCGCATCCGCACACTCTTTTTCTTACTGGTAACTTACAAAATATTCATACCCGTGATATACACGCGCATCTCCCACTGAAAATCATCATTGCCATGACATCCGACTACAAGGCCCTGCTGCAACAAAAAGCCGAGCTTGAGAAAAAAATCGACGCACTCATCCAGAATGCGAAAACCGATGCGATCGCTGAAGCAAAGGCGATGGTGCAGCAATATGGCCTGACGAAGGAAGACGTATTCCCCTCCGCCAAGAGCAAATCCGGCAAGCCCGGCAAGGCCAGCAAGCGCAGCGTGGGAGAGCCCAAATTCCGCAACCCAGAAACCGGCGCCACCTGGACAGGCCGCGGCAAGCCGCCCAAGTGGATAGAAGGCAAGGACCGCGCAAGCCTCGCCATCTGAGAATCGACACCGGGCGCCGGCCATGCCTCCCAGTCGGCGCCCCCTATTTCGCCGCGTTGCCATACCATGCGATTTCCAACACAAGGAGGAAACGCACATGAGCAAACAGAGCACAGAAACCCTGTTGGCAGCAGAACTGGCTGACCACTTCATAGAAGTCATCCTGTCCAACAAACCAGAGCTGTTGGTCTCGGGCATCGGCGGGGTGGCAGACCTGCACCACATACAGCACGGCGCCAAGGCCCTGGCGCATTTCCGCCTCACGCTGATCCAGGAACTGTCGCAACAGCCCATGCCCGACATGGGCAGCAGCTGAATCAACCCTGGGCCAGCCTCCTTGCCGAGCCCGCTCCCGCAGCCCGTGCGAAATCCGCGCGATTCCGACGACACCGCAGGACACTTGAAGGCAAAAAAAACCGCCACACGCTGAGGTCATCAGTGTGTGGCGGTGTCTTGGATGGTGGAGCTGGCGGGAATTGAACCCGCGTCCGACCCTTATTTCATGCGGCTCTCAAGAGGTTTGTGTGAGTCCGGTGTGAATTGGTCATTTCCTTCAAACCACGGCTGGCAATCTGAGGCAATTCGGCGTAGAGATACCACAGATCGCGGGATGTTTGCAACATAATGCAACAGACCAATACGAACCTCCAGCGGTCAGATTTGGGTCGCAAGCTTGTCGCGCAGCCGGAAGCCCAGCAGCGGCCAGATTTTCTCCACAGCGTTCTCACGCGCGATACGGCGGCCGATGTCGGCGTCGAAGTTTTCGGGCGACGCGCAGGCCGACTCGCCGGTCACGGTGAAGCCGTTGCGTAGGCGCAGCACGCAGAAGGTCAGCAGGCCCAGGGTGCTCGGCACGTCGCCATGGTCGAGCGGATTCACGGCATCCTGGTGACGAGCGCCCTGCTCGGCCGTAAAGAAGTGGATGCTCATGATTTCGTCCTCGACGTCCTGCGGCGTCACGCGCGGGGCCGTCAGGCCCTTGGCCTGGATTTCATCCTCGACGGAGATGTCCACGCCTGCGGTTGGCACCAGGCCTTTCGCATCCATGCAGCCCAGCGGGTGCTTCGGATCAGCGCGGTATGCGCTCATTCCCCATCGCTGCTCGGCCAATGACGCAGGGGCCGCCTGCACCAGCATCGCGTCCAGCGCATCTCGGATGTTTTCGCCCACATGTTTGCCCGCGTAGCTGGGATTGGCTACCAATGCACCCATGCCGCGTGCCATGGCCAGCTCCAGCTCCTGACGGTGGGTGCACTCGCGCGGCTCGGGCGACGCCGGCTGGCCAGGCACCTGGAACGCCAGGTTGATCTGCGTGGCGCAGAACAGCAAAACCGCGAAGGCGCAGACGCCGACGAAGACCGGCAACGCGGCGCCGCTCGGGGCCGCTCCGACCTTGTAGGCGCCCAGCGTCAGCACGGCGGCCAGCACCGCGAAGGCAGTGGCGATCATCTTGGGGGTAGTGTTGAAGGTGAATTTCACGGGATTCTCCGATGTCCGGCAGCCGGCCGGTGCGGGCCGAACGGCTCAGAAATTGGCGATGCGCTCGCCCAGGATCGTGGACAGTTCGTGCATAACGTCCAGCTGGCGGCGCAGGCGGGCCTGCTCGTCTGCAGGCAGTGTGGGGAATACGGCGTTCTCGCGGATGAACGTGTCCAGGCGGGTGATTTCCTGATCGCGCTCCATCTTCTCGTCCAGCACGCGCTGCTGATGCGGTGGCAGCGAGCTCCCGCTCGCCGGGCGCCGTTCACGGGTCACGGTGGTGGTGGTCACGACACGGCCGTGGTCGTTGTCGTGCTTGGAGACCACCCCTGCCCCGATGCGACCAGACAGGAACAGGCGCGAGTGCGCCAGCTCATGCACGGCATCGACCACGTATGCCTGCACAGGTTCGCTTTCGCCGACACCGCGCACGGTAATGCCGATGGTGAAGTGGAATTCAGTTGCTTGGGTGTGATGGTTCACAGTGCATCCTTGCGTTTGGTTGATGAGGTCACGGGCCAGGCGTCCCGATAGGTTTGGACATCAGCTGCGTGCCCTGCAGCCTTTGCTGCCAAGTCGCCATACGCCGCGCGGCAGTCGTCGTATACGGCGTTGACGGCAGTGGCGTACTCAAGGACGGCAGCGGGGGGAGCGCTGGCAAGTCGCCGGGCGGCATCTGCGGATTGCTCGCGCAGGCTGTCAGCAACAGCGAGAAGGTGGTCACGATCACGGCGCAGCAGCGCCTCGCGGTCACGGGCGGCATTGAGGGCTCCTTGGTATTTGGTGGTCATGGCCTTCTCGGCCTGGCGCACGCGGGCGTCGGCTGCGCGCTGTGCGGTGCTGGTGGCCAGTTGCTGGGTTGTGGTTTCCAGCCGGGCCTCGGCCAGATCAGCGCCGAGCCGGGCCTCCTGGAAGTACCAGACCAGCAGCGCAGCAAGCGCGGCCACGGCGCCGTGGGTGATCGTGTTCAGGCCCATGGGCGACCCCACTTGCGGTGGTTGCGCCAGGACATCAGCGCCAGGACGCAATTCAGAGGCAGCACGCCCCAGGCCTGCGCCGCCAGGATCCACAGCAGAAAAAGCGCTTGGATCGCCAGGGCCAGGGCCCAGGTCTTCGGGTGCTGGCGCCAGCCCATGAGCGCCATGCACAGGGTCAAGGCGAGCACCAGCCACGGCAGGTGGTTGACGATCAGCGCCACCATGTCACGCACCTTCCAGGCACATCGCGCGCTCGGCTTGGCGGCGGTTCTGCAGGCCCTGCACGTACACGCCATCGGCGAAGGACCAATTCGGCGCGCCGCTCGGTGTGCTGGCGATCAGGTTGCAGCCGGCCACGACGTTGCCCAGGTTGATCTGGCGCACGGCCTGCGAGCCGCATGCGCCGTCTTTGCCCACGTTCACCGCAAACATGGTCAGGCCTATGAGGCGCTGCGCGGTCAGGTGGTCCCAGTTGACGCAGCCCAGCACCTCGTAGCCGTACTCGAGCAGCGTGGCCTTGTTGACCTCCTTGCACTCGTCGCTGGTCAGCTTGGTACCGGGCTTCGCGCTCCAGTCCGTGCGGCCTGCGCAGTACGTGGGAATGCCACGGGCCAGCTTGTCGCTGTATACCTGCAGGACGTTGCCCTCCAGGCGCTCCAACGAGCTGAAGGCCAAAGGGGACGTGAGCGCAGCCAGCAGCACGGTCGGGATCGCGCCCTTGCGCACCAGATTCGCCGGCATGCTGGGCCGGGGCGGCATGGGTAGGCCGCTCATTCCTGCAGCTCCAGCGCGCCGAAGTCCGTGCGCGTTTCGCATGCCGTGTGCGGCTGGCCAGTGGCGCGCATCAGGTCCATGCGCATTTGGCGCTCCTGCTGGCGCAGCAGGTGCTCGGCTTCCAAGCGCCGGTTGGCCTTGCGCTTGTAGTACCAGGTGATGATGAGGCCAGCAATGGCCACCAGCGCGCCGACGATGGCAGCCACTTCACTGGCGGTCCACAGACCGGCCCCCGCTGTGCCGGCGCCAAGCACTGACACTTTCATGCCAGTGGTGCCGATGGAGTCAAGGGTTTCGGGTTTCATGCCCCGGAGTGTTCCGAGGCATGCCCTTATCGCCCAACCCTATACCGGGTCAGCGGCTCGCTTCCTGCGCCATCTCCCGCATCTGCGCACGCAGTGCCTTGGGCGACGTGTCGGCGATCCGGTCAGCCTTGTCCTTACCCATCTGGCGCACGCGCTTCATGATGTCGGGGATGCTCACCTTGATCGGCTGTTCGGGGTTGTCGCGGTTCCAGGCGGACAGCCGGTCGCGCACGCGCTGCAGCGCCGCGTCGTCCTTTTCAAACAGCGCCTGTGCCCACTGCGCCTTGATGTCGCTGCTGGTCGCCGTGTAGAACGACTTGGTGCGCTGCATGAAGCTGTTCGCCTCCTGGACCTCGGCCACGTTCTTCGGCTGGAAGCCGATGAACTTGCTGGCGGCCTCTGCCAGCGACACGTCGATGACCTTGTAGCCCTTCGTGTCCTTGTAGATGCCGCTGGTGGCCATGTCGATGCCCTTGGCGGCATTGCGCACGGCGGTGGGCGAGAACTCCATGGCAGCGCCAGCAACGTCGCCCGTCAGGGCCTTGCGCGCCCCGGTGAAACCGCGTGCCACCAGGTCGCCGGCCGGGCCGGCAATCTCAAGAAGATCGCGCTCGCGGTTCTGCTTGTTCATGAACAGGCCGGTACCGGGGATCAGGTTGCCCATGCCAAGGCGGCCCGACACGTCGATAGGCGCGCCCGGCAGGCCGGAAACGCCCTGCTCGGCGAAGTCCGCCAGCTCCTTGCCCACCACGCTGGCCAGGAACTCCTTGCGCACCTGCTTGCTGCTCAGGTTGTAGCCCATCAACTGTCCGGCGCCGTCGATCAAGTCCTCGATGTCCTCAACGAACGGCAGGCCCCCAGCTCCCCCCATCAGCAGCAGCATGGCCACGGCCCAGCCCACCGCGCGGCGGCCGGCCGCACGCTCTGGGCTGCCGGCCTCGCCCTGGTTCCACATCCGGTTCATCAGCTCAAGGTAGGAGACGCTGTAGGTCCGGAACGTCATGAGGGTGCCCCCCACTGCGCCGCGCCCGAAGCGCATCTTGTTGGCCTTCGAGTAGAGAAACTGGGTTTCGAGCACGGCCTTGCGGGCGAACTGGCCCGGGTCCGCGATGCCCTGGTCCTTGGCGATCCGGTAGGAGGCAATGAACGTGCTGCGGCGGTTGAACTGCTCGGCCAGGGCGAACGGCTGGCCCCAGGCCACCTTGACGCGCTCCCAGTTGTTGGATGCCGCGGCGCGCGCGTCGCCCAGCTTGGTGCCGTCGCCCGTGCGCAGCGAGCCGGTGCCCCGGGCCTGCGCCATCAGCTGGTGGATTTCCTGCGGGCTCACCGTGCCGTCATCCTCGGCCAGCTGCAGCGCCCGCGCCAAATCCGCCTCGTACTTGAACCCCTTGGTGCCCATGTCCTTCAGCGCGCGTGCCATCTGGCCGGCCGCCTTGCGCATGCCGCCGTACTGAGACAGCCAGGGCATGGTGATCTGGAAAGGCTGAGTCATGTTGACGAAGGCCGAGGCCACAGATCCTCCCAGGTACTGGGCGAACAGCATGCCCCGCACGGCCTGGCCTTCCTCCTGTGGGTCCTGGATGTAGGAGCGCAAGCCCATGGCAACGTCGCGCAGCTCGCCCATTTCCTTGGGGATCGCCTCGACGGCTTGCTCCATGGTGCCGGCATTCAATCCGCCAGAGCCCAGGCGGGCATTGCTGTAGACGAAACTGGCCAGGACGCGGCCCACGTCCTCGCTGTAGCCGTCGATGCCCTTGCGGTGAATAAGGCGCTTCAGGGCGCTGTGGTTGTTCTTCGCCAGCTGCAGGTAGGCCTGGAAAGCCTTGTCCTTGGCATCGTTGCCGTCGCCCTGCAGGCCCAGCATCGAACCGAACTGCTCCAGGCTCTCAGGGGTGATGCCTGCGAACAGCTTGAATGCCTGCTGGCTCATGGTGCCCTGCGTCACGTTCGCGCCCTTGAACACGTCGCGCATCTTCATGGCCATCTGGTTGGCTTCGCGCATGCTCTCGAACATGCCGAAAAACTGGCGCTCGCCAGCCTGGTCCACAACGTCCACGGTGTACCGGCCGAAGCGCGACAGCGGCGCGTAGCCCTTCGCCATCAGCTCGGACGCGGTTTCGTAGCGATTCACCACGGCGTTGTTCATCTGCATCAGGCGGTCGGCCATATCCGGGTTGGCGCGGGCCTCGTCCTGCAGCGTGTCCACCACCAGGGTGAATGCGTCCTTCAGGTTCTGCTGCTCCAGCACCACGTCGCGCAGGCCCGCGAACTGCTCGCCCAGCACGCGCAGCATGTCGGTGCGCGCTGTCACGTCGATGCTGCGGTCGATGGCGGCGCGCGCCTCCTGGTACAGGCTCAACTGCTGGTCGCTCAGCTTGAACAAATCTTTCAGCTCTTTCCCACTCCAGACAACACCGGGCTTGAGAATCGTGCTATCAAATCTGCTGTTTACAGCCGACTCGAAAGACTCCAGCGGCATGCCCTTCCACATCTTCAACACGCGGTCGTCCAGCTTGCCGGTGCGCAGCATGATCTGGGCCTTCTCGTCGGCGCTCACGTTGCGGTACTTGGCATTCAGCGCTTCGGTGGTCACGGGCGTGCCGTCCACGTCGCGCGCCCACATCAGCGTGCCCTCGAAAAGCGGCTTGGCCACGGCCTTGTTGTCGTCGGCGGTGATGGGCTTCTTCTTCAGGTCAGCCAGCGTCTCGACGCGTGGCATCAGGCGCGGCGCGAAGTCGGCCGCGTCGTTGGCGAGCATGGACACGTCATCGATGAAGCGCTGGGCCGCCTCGAAGACGGGTTTGAACTGCGGCACGCGCTCGGCGAGATTGCGCATGGTGCCGAAACTCTTGTCCCACCAGCTCACCTTGCCCGGGTGGGACAGGGACTGGCTGATCTGATCGAGCGCACTGGTCTTCAGCCGCGCCAGGTCGTCGGCGCCGAAGTTGGCCACGTCATCCCCAGTGGTATCCAGCGTCAGCAACCGATGGAGCTCACGCGCCACCTCGGCGGACGTTGCCTTGATGCGCTGCACCTCGTTTGCTACACTGGCTTCGTCTCCTGAATTCGTTGAGCCAGACCGTTCGGATGCCGCCTTGGCTGCATCAACACTGGATACTCTCGGATTCAGGAGATTTTCTTTTGTGGACACGCTATGCAAATACATGCGTTGCGTGTTGTGGTCCCGGCGTACCAACACCGTCACAATGTTGTCGCGGCCAGACAATCGCACTGGCGCAGACACATAGAAGCTGTCTTTGTTGCCCACCGCCGTCCGGTAAACCAGCGCTCCCTTCTCGATCACATCCTTGACGGCTGCAAAGGCAATCTTCTTTGCGGCGTTTGCGCCGCCATGCGCCAGCGAGCTCTTGGCAGCGCGCGCATCAAGCACCACCTCTCCAATCTCTGGGTTGAACGCCCCCCCGCCTTGGCGGGCGAACAAATCTGCAGCCCAGCGCTCAATATCGGCAAAGCCACCGGCCGGAGCATCCTCCAAGCGCAGAACAGCCACAGGCTGGCCCTGCAAAACACGCGCCCGCTGCAAATCGCTGGATTCTTCGGCGCTATCTGCGTTCTTGCCACTTCGCACTCCCTGCGTGCGCAGCGCCATGTCCTGGCGCATGGCCGCCACTCCCAACTCCAGCGCCTGGGACAGCGCATCTGTGGCATCGGCGTTCAGGCCCAGGATTCGCTTAAGGGTGCGCAGGAAGGAGTCCCAGGCGGTCTTGAGCGTGGAGGCGTTGGGCGCCGTCATCTGGCGCAGGGCCCGCTGGAAATCCGGGTTTGTGAACACCTCGGCAACGAACTCGTCCACGTTGGTCGTGCCGTAGAAGCCCGCCGCGCCCTTCTGCTTGCGAACATGCTCCAGCAGCTTTTGCAGCTGCATCTTGGGCAGCCCACCCTTGGCCAGCGCGCGCATGGTGGCCGCGTGCATGGCTTCGTGCATGAAGATGCGCTCGGCCGCGTACTCAGCGCTGCCCGCCATGGCGATGGTGTCGCTACGGCCCCGGTACTGGCCATGGATCGGCGTGCCCTTGACGGTCTTGCCAATGTGGCCGAACTGCACATTGGGCGTGATGCCGGCGCGCAGCAGCAGGCGTGCCACCTTGCGCAGGAATGGATCCTTGGACTGCTCGGCGACCAGGCGCAGCACATCGCGGGCGCTCTTGCCATCGGCGATGGCCTGCATCACGGCCTTGTCCTGTGCGCTGCCTGGGCGGCGCTTGGCCTCGCCCTGGAAGTCGGCCGCGCCCTGGCCGGCGCCGGCGGCATCCGGCACGGCAACGGGGACTCCGGCTGCCGGCGCGGTGCTCCCGTCCTTCTCGATCACCTCGGGCGCGTTGAACTCGCGCGCCTCGTACAGCGGCATGCCCTGTGCATCCATCACCTCGGTGAAGGGGATGGCCATCTCGCCCTTGGCGTCCTGGCCCAGCACAAACCAGCCGTCCTTGGTCCACCGGTGACCCGTCACCACGAACGGGCGGCCGGCGCGGAAGGCCTCGGAATCCACGGGCGCGCCAGCGCGCAGCCAGGCGGGCGGCGGCACCGGGTTCACCTCGATGTCTTTCTCCAGGGCCTCAAGGCGCTTCTGCGCGGCCTCCAAGTCCACAGCGCGGGCAAAGGGCGCTTTGCTCACTTGCTGCAGGCGCTCGATGCTGGCCTCGCGCTCGGCGATCACACCCTCCACCTTCTCGATGCGGCCGGGGAAGTTGCGCACCTGCTGCTCCAGGCCCCGCAGACCACCGCTGCTGAATTCCTGCCCGCCCACTTCCATCACCAGCTCGGGTTGGCTCGACAGCGACGGCCAGCGCGCGGTAATGGTCTGGTCGCGGTAGGTGGCCACCGTCACGCCGGACTGCTCCATCCGCATTTCCGTCTTCAGGAACTTGTCGATGGCGTCCTCGGCGTCCTTGCGGTTGTCGAAGGCCTGGCCCTGCACCGTCGCAGTGAAATTCTCCGACTGCGCCTGCATCATGGCGCGCAGGCGCTGCGGTAGATCGTTGGCCCGCATCTGGCGCAGCATGCCGCGGTTCCACTGGATGGCCTCTTCGGCGTTGCGCATGTTGCGGCGCGCGTCGGCCACGCCGTTGCCGTGCATGCGCTCGGCGCGCTGCAGGGCCTCGACGTTCTTGCGCAGCTTGGCCCGGATCAGGATGCGGGGATCACCCGCGGCCTCCGAAAACGACTGGACGATGTCGCTTTCCTCGTCGCTGGCCGCATCACCCTCGATCACGCGCGCGTCGCTGTTGGCCTTCATGAAGGCAGTGATAAACCGCTGCTTGATCGCCAGAATCTGCCAGCGGCGGCCGTCCAGGCGGTCGGTCATGTAGCGGTACTCGAGCACCGTATTCCACTGGTTACCCTGCCGCAGGCCGCGCCCGTTGCGCTGCTCCAGCTCGCCCGGCATGTAGGGCGCGTCCATGTGGTGCATGGCGCGCAGGTTGCGCTGCATGTTCACGCCCACGCCCAGGGTGTCGGTGGAGCCGATCACCACGCGGACGGTGAGCGCGTTCATGGCGTTGGCAATCTCCTTGCGCTTTTCCTTGCTGGTGCTGCCGTCCACGATGGCGATCTGCTCGCGCGGGATGCCGCCCTGCACCAGGCGCTCAACGATGTCGCGCATAGTGGAGAAGGTCTTGGCGCGGCGCGTGATCTTCTTGCCGCTGGGGTCGCGCCCCATGCTCTTGTCCTTGGACGTGGAAAAGCCCTGCTCGGCAAAGATCACCTGTGCGGCGCGGTCGTCGGAGTTGTAGATCTCCAGCACGTTGCCCACCACCTTGGAGGCCTTGCTGCCGGGCGAGTCGGGCACGCTGCCCTCCTGCCCAGCATAGGCTTCGTCATCCATCAGGCGCACGTCGAAGCTCGCCTTGTTGGCCAGCCCCTCGGTGATGATGGGCGACTCGGGCGCCCCCGCGTACATAGCCTCCTTGCGGGCTTTGCCGCTCATGTTGCGCCAGGAGCGCGCGTAGCCCTGCAGCTGCGAGAAGATACGGCTTTGCTCGTCGGTCAGGTCGCTGGTGACGTTGACCACCTTCTTATAGGGGCGGTCGGTGGCGTTCTCGGTGCGGCCGTTCAGCAACTCGGCCCGCTCGGCTTCGGCCAGGTCGGCGCTGGTCAGAGTTTTGCCATTGACCTTGCGCGGCTGCATTTCCGGCATGTCCTCGGCAAACACCACGTCCATGTACTGGCCGATCATGCGGCGCAGCTCGGGCACGTTGATGAAGCCGGCCAGACGGTTGATGGCCTCGTACTCGCCGGCCGCCGACAGCTCCACGTCCTGCACTTCCTTGGCGAACGAGCCAAACCAGCCGTCCCAGGATTCCACGCCTGCGGCCTTCATCTCGTCCTCCATCACGTAGCGCATCTGGTGGAAGATCTCCGTCAGCGTGTTGGTGATGGGCGTGCCGGTGAAGGTGTGGACATTGCCGCCGAAGTTGTTGGCCCGGATGTAGCGGGTGATGAACTGCAGCGCAATCGAGCGGTTCGAGGTCTGGGTGTTCAGGCCCTTCATGTTCATGCGCGTGCTGATGGGCGGCTTCTTGAATTCGTGCGCCTCGTCCACCAGCACCATGTCGATGCCCAGGTCTTCAAACGGGATCGCGCCCTCACGCGATGACTGCATGGCCTGCTTCTTGATCGTCTCGATGATCCTGTTGCGCGCCTTGACCAGCTCTTTGGCGGTGATGGAACGGACCTTCTTCAGCTCGTCCTCGTCGTCCATCATCTTGGCGGTCAGCTCGACGCCGTCTTCCTCAGCTGCGGCATAGGCCTCTTCCTCCAGCGAGCGGATGTCCTCGCGCGCCATCTCCATCAGCGTTTCCTCGCGGAAGCTGAGCCGGTCGATCAGCGAGTGCGGCATGACGATGGTGTCCCAGTCGTCGTTGGCGATCTGGCGCATGCGCACCGCGATGCTGTCTTTGTCCAGGTTGTCGATGTACAGCACCTTGGCGGCCGGGTACATCATCTGGATTTCGGCGGCCACGCTGGCACTGTTGGCGTTGTGGGCCAGCAGCACGGGCTTCTTGGCAATGCCGTAGCGACGCGACTCCACGGCGATGCCGCCCATGGTGAAGGTCTTGCCGGTGCCGACTTCATGCGCGTTGAGCGAACGGCGGTTGACCAGCGCGCGCCAGATGGCGTTGACCTGGTGCTGACGGAGGTTGAACGGCCCACGGCCCAGGCTCAGGGCCATGCCGTCCAGGTGGAGAAATGACCCGTCGTACTTCGGCGTGGCGTAGGCGTTGCGCGACTCGTTGTATTCCGCTTCCAGCGCCGTGCGGCGCTCGGGGTCGGACCACAGCCACTCGCCGAACTTGGCGCGGATGTCGCCGATGCGGGCGTTGGCTTCGTCGGAGGCCTCGGTGTCCACGTACTCGTTGCCGTCGCTGTCCTTGCGGCGGATCTTCACCGTCTGGTTGGTGAAAGCGGCGTTGACCAGCTTGCTGAATGGGTACTCGCCCGTGCCGAAGCCGGTGCGGGCCTCGGTCCAGTGGTTGGCGCCATCGGGCAGGCGAATCTTCCAGCGCCCGTTGAGGAAGGTGGCCTCGATGCCGTTGGTGCTGGGCCGGTTGAGCATGTGGGCCACGTACTCGGCGTAGGCCCGGGCCGGCACCCAGGTGGCGCCCAGCTGGCTCTCGATGTTGAAGTACGGCACATCCTCGGGGATGACCTTCTTCAGCTCGGCCACGTTGCGCTCCATGGCCTTGTCGCCTTCGGCCAGCGCCGCTTGTGCTTCGCGCAACTTCTGGCGCACATTGCCCGACAGGTAGATGTCGGAGGGCACCACGTCGCCGTTCGGGGCCTCAAACACCGCGCCCGACTTCACCAGGGCGGCGCGCACCTCGGCTTCGGGCTTGCCAGCGAGCGCGGCAATCTCGGCCAGGGTGGGCTCGACAGAGCGGTTGCGCGCCAGCACATAGGCGTCCTGCGGCGTGGGGTTCTCCATGCCACGCGCGCCGCGGATCGTGCTCTTGCTCAGGATTTCCGAGGGCTTGCCGTTGACCGTCAGCGCGGCCAGCGCCGGGTAGAACGGGTCGTCAATCTTGCGCAGGTAGTCCAGGCCGAAGCTATCGCTCAAGTCGCCGTGGGCCTTGCCGAAGGCGTCATAGGCCTCGCGCAGCCCGTTGCGAGCGTCATCGGCATCGCCGGTGCGCTCTGCCTCGATCAGCGCGGCGTACTTGCGGCGCATGTCGATCAGCGCACGCAGCTCGCGCTCGCGCTCCGCCGTGGCCGCCTCGCTCTTGAGCGCGTACTTGCGCACTTCCTGGGCCGGTGCAAGGTGTTCGCCGCGCACCACGTACAGCCGGCCATTCTGCTCGCTCAAGGAGCCCTCGCGGTCAGCGGTGTGGTTCGTCACATAGCTGAGGTGCTTCGTGCGGTCTTCCTTGCTGAATACCCCCTCGGGCACGAGGTTCACCGCATCGCGCAGGCGCTCGGCCATGTTGTCCGGGCGGTGGACGATCATGCCGGGCTGCATGCGCGTGGTGCCGTGGCCGTAGTCGGTGGTGCCGATCACGTTGCCCGGGTTCTGCGCATAGAACTCGTTGATGAACACCTCTGGTCCGGCCGGCGTCTTCACGGCTACCGAGTTGATCCACGGCTCATTGGGCGTCAGGCTCAGGGCCTGGGGGCGCTTCTTCAGGATCACGATGTCAGTGACCACCTTGGTGCCCGCGTACTCCTGGAAGGCGCCCGAGGGCAGCCGGATCGACGTGACCAGCTCGGCCTTGCGCGCCAGGGCGGCCCGGATACGGGTCGCCTTCTTGTCCATGGTGCCGTTGGACGTGATGCCCACCACCAGCCCGCCCGGCCGGACCTGATCGAGCGCTTTCAGGAAAAAGTAGTCATGCAGGAACGGCGACAGCGTGTTGTACCGGCGGTCTGCGATGACCGTGTTCTCGAACGGCCAGTTGCCGATCACCACGTCGTAGAAGTCGTCCGGCGTCTTGGACTCCTGGTAGCCCATGATCTTGACGTTGGCGTCCGGGTACAGGCGCGTGGCCATGGCCCCGGTCAGGCTGTCCAGCTCGATGCCAGCCAGGTGGCTACGGCCCTTGATGTCGGCAGGCATCATGCCGAAGAAGTTGCCAATGCCCATGGACGGCTCCAGCACGCGGCCACCGCTGAAGCCCATGCGCTTCACCATGTCCCACATGGCCATCACGGTTGGTGGGTCGGTGTAGTGGGCGTTGGTGATCGAGCGCTGGGCAGACTCCCATTCGTCCTGGCCCAGGTGGTCGCGCAGCCACTGGTCGCGCTTCTCCCAGCCAGCCTTTGGCATGGCCTTGGCCCAGGTGCCCTGGAAAAGCTCCTGGCCGAACGAACCCCAGCCGGTGTACCCAGCCAGTGTGCGCTGTTCTTCTGCGGTGGCTTGGCGCTCGCTCTCGCGCAGCTGGTTCAGCAGCTCGATGGCTGCCATGTTCTTGTCGAAACGGGCAACGGGCGTGCCGCCGACGATTTCAAGAGGGTTGTCGAGGTGGAAGTTGCCGGGGCCAGGGTTGGCAGGGCTGACTTCCTCGGGCGCCTTTACGCTGCGCTGCTTTCTGGCTCCAGCATCAGGTGCTCGCGCTCCGCCTGCTCCCGTGCGTCCGTCACCGGCATTCCCGCCTTGATCAACCGGGCCTGCTCTTCCCACATCCGTTGCTGGCACACGAACGCCATCGCCTCCAGCACGCCCTGCGTCCGCAGGCGCAGATACATCGCCGGGCTGTCGGCTTTCCAGGTCGCCAGAATCCGCTGGTGCAGCGGGATCGTTATCTCGGCGCCCTCGTCCAGATACCTCTGGTGCTCGGCCTTGATCCGCTGCACGTCCTGGTTGCTCAGGATTTCCATTGCTTACTTCCTTGGTTTCAGTCGTGCGCGTTTGCGCTTCCATGGTACCGCGCGCGTCGCGCAGCAGCAATGCCGCGAGGTCGGAGGCCGACAGATCAACGGGCATCCAGCGGTTCTGGCCCTTGGTGGCGTAGGTATCGCCCACCGCCTGGGAAGTGCGCGCCATCACCGCAATGCCGCTGGCCGTGCTGGGGAACATGCCGCGTAGGGCCGTGTCGCCCACATGAACGTAGACGTTGGTGCCCGTCTCGGGGTGCTGCACCGTCAGGGTCACGTCGCCGCTGCCGGCCATGCCGCTCTCGTTCACGCTCACGGCCTTGCCCGGCTTGCCCTTGGCGTCGGAGTGCGGGGTGAAGCCAGCGGCGGCCAGCTCGTCGGCCACCGCGTTCAGGTACTGCTTGGCCTCCTTCAGGAAGGCATCCTTCGTGCCGTTGCCGGTTTCGCGGTCGGCGTTGCCGTAGCCGTCGATGTGCTCCACGCCCCAATCCTGGGTCAGTGTCATGTCGCCCTTGACGCCGGTCTTCTTGGCGCGCTTGGCAGGCTTGGCCACGGCCTCGCCCAGCTGCTCGGCGGCCTGCTCGCGCGCCTCGGACGTCAGCAGCGCCTGGTGCTGGCGGGCCGACTCGGCAGGGTCGGTCATGCCCGCGTTGTCCAGGCCTGGGTAGTTGCGCGCACCCTCCCAGAAGGACAGCAGGTAGGGCTTCACACCGTCGCCCATGTCATCGATCATGGCCTTGGCGTACTGGGTGAAGTTGCGCACGCCGGACTCGATGTAGGCACCCGCGATGGTCATGCCGTCCACCAGCAGCTCGGGGTCGATGCCGCTGTTGAGCGTGCCCAGCTTCTTGCGCATGCGCTCGCGCGCCGCGGCCACCTTGTCGGCAGTGAACAGCTTGTTGTCGGCGAAGCGGTCTGCCGGTTGGGCCTGCGCCGGAGTCTCCGCAGGAGCGCCCTGCTCGGCCGCTTTGGCCACGGTGTACGTGACCTTGTTGGCGTGGGCCAGGTCCAGCCTGAACGAGGTCCGGCTGCCGCGCGCCGGATCGATGACGTGTACCTCACCCTTGGCTGTGATGCTCTCGATCCGGTATGCCTTCTGGCCGGTCGCGTACTCAAAGTCTTTGGACAGCGTGATGGCGTCGCCCACCTGGGCGCCGCCCAGGTACTTGGCTGAAACGCGGTCCACCGCCTCTTTCTGCTCAGCGGCTTTGGACTTCTTGGGCGCGGGGGCTGGTGCTGCCTTGGCGGCCTGCTGCTCACGCGGCGCCATGGCGTCGGCCAGCTTGCCCTGGATGTCCGAATTCAGGTTCTCCCACACCGCGCGCGGCAGGTTCTTCGCCAGGACGGGCGCTACTCCGTCCAGGCGCTGGACCAGCGCGGATCGCTCTGCGGCAGGCATGCGGGTCCACTGTGCGCCAGCGTCAGCACGGCGCTTTGCTGGGAACTCGCGGGCAGGCTCTTGCGCTTGAGCTTGCGGCGCAGCCGGCGCGCCTGCTTCACGGCCATCGTCTTGAGTTGGGGTCGTGCCATCGGTCAGTCCTTGGGCGGCAGGCCCAGATGCAGCGCCAGCTTGTTGAATGCCAGGGACTTGGGCAGCAGGCTCAGTCCCTCCTGCTGGTGCGGGCGCAGCTGCAGGTACTGCTGGCGCTGCAGGCGCTTGCGCAGGTTGCGCGCCACCTTGCTGGGCTTCAGGGGTTTGCGTGCCATCGTTTTTCGCTCCTTCATTGATAGCATTCGGCGCTTTTTGCGCGCGGTTTTTGATCGCTTTTTGAATCTTCTGTTGGCGCGCGTGGTCGGCCGGCAGCAGGCTCGACAGCTGGTGGAGCTCGTCGGTGCTCATCTCGGCCAGCTTCTTGCGGTTGAGCTGGGCCAGGGTCGCCACGTTGGCGCCCTGGGCCTGCGAGCCCGGGGCGTGCGCCGGGGCCTGGGCCGGGGCTTCCTGGGCGCCCTGAACCTCGATGCGCTCGGGCACCGGGCCGGCGTCCTCCTGGGTGCTGGCAAAGGCGTCGTCGGGCGCATCGGGTAGGTCCTGCGCGGCGAGGTCGGCCTGAAGCTCTGCCTGCAGCTCGCCCTCCTGGCGGATCGCGCGGCGGCGGCTCAGTTCGCCGGCCAGCGCGCGGCGCACGTCTGGCGACTGTGCGCCACGGAAGGCCGAGGACAGATCAGCATCAGACCAGTCGCTCATCGTGTGCAGTCCGGAAATCTCGCCCGTGTCGGGATCGACCTCCTGGCCGGCCTGGGCCTGCTGCTGATCGCCCTTGAGAGTCCAGCCGTTGGCTGTCTCCGCGTCGAAATGCACCTGGGCCTTGTCGCCGCGCCCGAAGTCGGCCAGCGCCAGCTTCCCGTCAGCGGAAACGCTCTCGATGGTGTAGCTGCCGCCGCTCTTGGAATGCCACTGCTGGCCGGGCTCGTAGCCCCCCTGCTGCTTCCCTTTCTTGGGCTGCTGCTTGGCCTGCTTGGCTTGGGACTCGGCGGCCTGGGCCTGGGCGGCGGCCTGTTGCAGCTGCGCCGACAGGCCGGTATCCACCGACATGGCCGCAGCGCCCTCCAGCGTGCCGGCCGCCGGGCCGCTGCGCAGGCCCATGGCCTCGGACGGGCGCTGCGCGGCGCCGGTCGATTGCAGGATCTCGTCGTCGGGCGTTTCCACAGCGCGGCTGGCCGCCAGCTCGGCATCGCGGTCGGCCTGCACGCGGGCGGCCGCCATGTCGCGGGCGGCCTGTTGCTGGGCCAGCGCGGCGGCGCCATCGGGCGGCGCGGACTGGGGCACGTTGGGCTCGCCCTGCTCCTGCTCCTGAAGCGCGCGCAGCTGCTGCGCGAACTCGTTGCGCACGCGGGCCATGCCGGGATTGGCCTGTGCAGGCGCTGGCGCTTCAGCGGCCTGGGCGCCCTGGTTCAGCAGCTTGGCGCGGGCGGCCAGCTGCTCGCCCTCGGGCAGGCTGGCCACATAGGCATCCACCTGGGCGCGCGTGCCCACCGTGCCATCGGGGAAGACAACCAGGGGATCGGGGTTGTAGCCCAGCTGCAGCGGTTTGGCGTCCTGGCCGGGCGCGGCCTGCTCGCCAGCGGCGCGGGATTCACGGAAGCCGCGGAAGCCAGCAGCACCAGCGCCCATGGCGCCGCCGGACAGCACGCCCATGACTGCGGCCGAATCGAGTTCTTCGTGCCAGGGCTTGCCCAGCGCCACGTTCTGGAAAATCTGCTCGGCCATGGACTGGGGCAGTTCCTCCAAGAAGCCCTCAGCGATGGCGCCCTCGATGACCTTGCGCGGGATGCTCTTGACGGCGGCCTCGGCCACCAGGGGATTCGCGGCGCCCTGGGCGGCCTTGCCCGCGATCTGTTCGTCCACGCCCTTGAGGCCCTGAGCCATCATGGTGTCGGCGTCGCCAATGCCCAGGCGCTGGGCCACCTTGCCGCCCGCAACGCTGAAGGCGCCGCCCACAACGCCCGTTCCGACAGCCGCCGCAGCTTGGCCAGGCGTCAGCAGCCCGTCCTCGGTTTCTTGGCGAATCTGCTCTGCCTGGGAGCCCGCCATCGTGACGCCCTCTCCTGCAGCGCCGGCCACCACCGCGCCCGTGGCGCCCAACTTGCCCAGGCGGGTTGCCGCCATCAGGCCGCGCGCAGCCACGCCACCGGCCCCCATTGATGGCAGCGATTCGCCCACGGCAGTAGCGATGAGGCTGGGGTTCGACAGGGCCACAGCGGTCTTGTCCACGATGCCATCAGCCTCTTGGAATTTGCGCTGCGCCTCCTTGGTTGCGTCGGAGTGCCAGTCGTTGACCATCTCCTTGGCCTGCCTGAAGCGCAGGCCCACCGTGCCGCCCTCGTTGGCCAGCGCCTTGCCGGCAGCGCCGCCTGTGGGAATGTCGGCCAGGCCCACCAGCGCCTCGGGCACCGCAATGGCGCCCTTGACGGCGGTGGCCGCTATGTCGCGGCCCCAGCCCTTCAAGCCGCGCGGGGCAGCCGGGGCATCAGCGGCGTCAGGCCCGTAGTCTTGCTTCCACGGCTGGGCACCTGCGCCGGTGGCGCCGCCGTCGAACTGCTGTTCCCAAGGTTTTTTTTCATCGGTCATGCACGCATGCTCACGTGCGCCCCCGATGGCGTCGAACCCTATACAGGGCGCCCCGTTATAGTTGGAGGCGGAGGTAAGGAAATGAGCGCCACGACAACCAAAAGACAAAATATTTTGATAGCAGCAAACTTAGCACTCGTATGCGCTATCACCTATTTTCACCCTTTCATCAAGTTTGCCCGGTCGCCGCTGATGGAGTGGCTGTATCTGGCCTCCCTGCCCATCGCGGCGGCGGCAGTTTGCTACGGCCTGTATGCCCTGGCGTTCCGTGAGCGTGCGCGCGGTGGCTGGCCAATTGGCTTTCTGGTGCTGGCGTGGCTGTTTGCCGTGGTCAACATGGTCGGCGCTCTCAAGGACCGCAAGGCCCCGGCCCCAGCACCGATAAGGGAGCCGGCCATTGCAGCTGTGCCCAGCCAGCCAGCTGGGCAATGGACAGCCGAGCGCACGACCAGCTCAGTGGCCGGGCCATGGCTGGACTACGCCCCCTCGGGCTCGCGCTTTTGCCGGGCAGCGGACGGCATCATCGTGACCGTCTTCCCGCCTGGCGTCAGGCCAGAAGCCCAGGCGGTTGACGCGCACTGCCTGCAAAGCAGCGTGCCTTCGCCCGCCCAACTCTGATTTACACCTTTTCCCAGTTGGCCTCGATGTTGGGATTACCGCCCTTGTAGCGGAAGCCATTGCGAGCCTCGCCAATCTTCGGCAGCCCTGTGGGTTGGCCAGCAGGGGCGGGACTCTGCTCCACAAACTGGCCGGATTGGTTGTTGAGCACCCGGGCCGGCACGTTGCGCATGGCGCCGGCAGCGGCGTCCCACTCCTGGCCGCCTGACACCACCGTGAAGCGATTGGCCTGCTCGGTCTTGCCCGACAGGTCGCGGATTTGCTGGGCAATCGCGCTGCGTTCCTCGGGTGTCTTCGCGGCCTCGTAGCGCTGGTGCAAGCGCTCCTGGCGCTGGCCGGCGCGAATGTCAAAGCCACGCACCTGCTGCTCCAGGCCCAGGCGCCCTTGGTCGATGGAGTTGCGCGCCCCCGCCCGGTTCGTCTCGCCGGCCTCGCGCAGCGCGGCGCGCCCGTTGTCGCCCGCCTCGCGCATGGCGGTCAGATCCCGCTGCGTGCCGGTCTGCATCTCGGTCTGCTGGAGCGCCGTGGCATTGTTGGCCTTCGCCTGGGCGCCGCGCGCCTCCTGGTCCAGCAGGGAGAGCATGCCGTTGCGCTGGGCGGCGGTCAGGCCGCGCGCGCCAGCCACGGGCGTGGTCAGCGCAGACACCACTTCGCGGCGCTCGCGCCCAGCCGCGGGGTCCGTGCCGATCACGCCAGACCAGCCACGCTCGACCGGCGCGGCGGCGACGCGGCCGGCGCTGGCCTGCTGCGAGCGCTGGGCCAGCACATCAGCGGCTGCCATGGCGTCGGGGGTGGGCAGGCCACGCGGCGCAGCACCAGTGATGGCCGCCTGCTGGCTGTCGCCGTAGCTGTTGCCGGCCCGGAAGATGCCGGGCATCACCTCAGGGGCTGCAGGCGGCGCGGCGCTGGCGGGCGGGCCGTATTCGTGGGCGGCGGGCCGGCTG
The DNA here is from genome assembly GCF_001622915.1 of Delftia sp. GW456-R20. Taxonomy (NCBI): domain Bacteria; kingdom Pseudomonadati; phylum Pseudomonadota; class Betaproteobacteria; order Burkholderiales; family Comamonadaceae; genus Delftia; species Delftia sp. GW456-R20. Next base: position 723,768 of record NZ_LWCN01000003.1, read on the forward strand.
GCGCTGGGCGCCGCGGCGGCTGCCGGCGCGGTGGCGGGCGGCGGCACGGGCGCGGCAGGCGGCGCTGCAGCTGCTTGCGACCCAGCGGGGGGCGACACCAGCGGCGGATTCACGAAGCCGCGGCCAGCGCCAGCCCCACCCGCATCGTGCGCAGCCAGTGCGGCCGCTCCAGTGCTGGCCGGTAGCGCGGCGGCAGCCAGCGGCCGATTGGCAGCGCGGTTCATCCGCATCGTGGCGGCTTCGCGCGCCTCTGCCGCCATCTGGGCGCCGGCCGAGTCGTAGCGCTCATTCGCCTGGGCGCGCTGAATCTGGCCCTCCAGCGCCTGGCGCTGCACCACATCGCGTTGGAACTGCGGCGCTGGCAGGCCTTGCAGCTGCGCGGTCAGCTCGTCCGAGCGCTTGCCCGGTGTCGCTGGCACGGCAGGAGCTGGAGCTGCAGCTGCAGCTGTCGGTGCTGGGGCCGCTGCAGGCGCGGGCGGCGCGCTGGTGGAGCCGCTGTTGCCGGGCAGCCGGTTGCCCGGGAAGATGTTCGTAGGGGACGGGTAGCTGGGCTTGTCCTTGTCCACCTCGCCGCCTTCAGCGAAGAACATGGGCGGCTCGCCCGGAGCCTGGGCCGGCGCTGGCAGGCCACGCCCGGCGGCGGGCGTGTGGGTGGCCGCCTTCATCTGGTCCAGCGCCTGCACGCCAATGGCATGCACCTGCTCGGGCGGCATCTTGAACTCGCCATTGCTCAAGTTCACGTCCACCGGATCGCCCTTGCCCATGGCGGCCAGGGCCTGCTCGCCGATTGCCTGGGTGCTGTCGGACGGCATGATGTACGTACCGTCCTGCACCTGCTGCTTCACCTGGTCGGAAGTTCCGGTACCGGGGCCGCGCACGGGGCCGGCCGACTTCTTTGCCGGGACCTTCTTGTCCGCAGCTGGTTGAAAGCCTCGCATGGAGCCTCCTTCTGTTCACGTTGAGGGGCATTTTTCTGGCGCACCCTCACTTCGCAAAGCCCTATGCAGGCTCAGTAGTTGTAGTTGTGGTTCGTGCTTGTGCTCTCGCTCTGGCTGCGGCTGTAGCTATCGCTCTGGCTCCCCGATCCGCTGACGTTGGCCGAGACGTGCATGGCGCTCATGGCGCCGGCCGCCAACTGCGCCGCGTATTGGCCCATGGCCTTCGCCGCTTCGAGGGCGATCTGGGCCTGCTGGTGTGCCTTGTTGATGTTGGCGTTGTACTGCCCCATCTGCATCTCCGAATAGGCAATCGCCATGCGGGTGTTCATGTCCGCAAAGCGCGACTGCATTTCGGTTTCGCTGATGCTGGCCTGGGATGCCGCCCTCCAGCCGTCCACCTGGGCCTGGAACACCTGTGTGCCGTACTGCACGCGGTTCAACCCGGCCTGCAGCTTGGCCTTGAACGAGTCGGTGTCCGCCTGGTACTTCTGGATGTGGACCCGCGCTGCCTCCATGCGGAGCTGCGCGCCCTTGACCTTGATGTCCGCCTTGCTGGCCAGGCCCTGGATGGTCGATGCGTAGGCGCGAGCGTTGGCCTCGAAAACGCCGGCCTTGCCCAGCTCGCCCTTCACCTGGGAGTCGTAGGCGTCGAACTTGGCTTTCTCCGCCCCCACCTGCTCCGCATAGGCCTGCACGTCTGCGCGGTAGGCATCGAACTGGTTCTTGATGACATCGGCCCGGACCTGGGCGCCGCGCATCAGGCTGGAGAACACTTCCACCGAGGCCTGCACGGCGCCGATCTTGGCCTTGAACACCTCGACGCGCTGCTGGTTGATCTGGCCCAGGGCCACCTGGCCGTCGATGGCGGTCTTGTAGGCCTGCAGCTTCGCCAGCGCACCATCCAGCCGCGTGCGGTACACCTGCGCCAGCGTCTGGAAAGCCGCGTTCTGCGCATTGAACAGGCCGATCTGTGCATTGAACACGCTGATTTGCGCCTCGGCCTGGAAGCGGGCCACCTCGAACAGGCGCTTGCAGGCGTTGTCGTAGATGCTCGCGGTCAGCTGCTCCAGGGCAATGCCTTGGGTCACGGCAAAGCGGATGCTCTCGATCTCCCACTTCGCGGCCTCCACCAGGATGTCCCGGTTCAACTCGGCCGCGCGCATGCGGCCCTGCTCGCGCGCCACGCTGGCCTGCTTGGCCAGCATGCCGGGCGGCATTGTGAAGTTGCGCGCGGCCCATGTGTCCACGGCCTCCTGCACCGCGCGCTGCGTCTCTGCGCTGTCGCGCTCGCGTGCCCGACCGAACAGCGCATCTTCCACGGGCGCCGGCAGGCCGGTGCCGCCCGCGATCATCGAGCGCACCTTGGCCTCCAGCTCGGGCAGCAGCTCCGAGTCGTACACGGGCTCGGTCCAGTTGATGAACACATTGGGCGCCGTGAAGTTCACCGATGGAGCCTGGCCGTCGAAGTCGGGCAGCTGCGGGAACTCAAACGCCGGCAGCGTGATGCGCTCCAGCGCCTCCATTTCGGGGATGGTCACGCTTGGCGCGGCCGGGATTTCCACCGTGGTATCGATGGCCGGGCGGGCAGGCACAGGGATCGCGGCCATGCCTGGCGCGGCAGGCAGGTTCAGCGCCGGCATCTGCGGGGCGGGCGGCAGAGCGTCCATGTCGCCCACGTCCAGCTTGGACAACAGCGAGTCGATACTGGGGGCCAGCGGATCTGCCGGCGTCTGCAACGCCTCGGGCGTGAACGTTGGCTGCTGGCCGACCTTGATGGACGGGACAGGCGTTGCAGGCGGCGGCAGGATCGACGGCTGGGCCACGTCGCCCATGCGGATGTTGGCCATCGAGGCCAGAGAAGCCTGCAGCATGCTGCTGTACTGCTGCGCCGTACTCTGGAGGGCGCCCATGCGCTCGGTGACAACGTTCACCGCTGTCTGCATTGCGTAGACTGGTTCAGTCATCAGATGCTCCTTGTGCTGGCGGTGGCGATCACCGTCCAGTCGTTGATGTAGGCCTGCTGGCCGGTCAGACGCAGCGTGTAGGCGAAGTGGCGGCCCTGCAGGCCGCGCCCGAACTCGAAGCGCGCGTTGGTCAGCGCATCGGCCACCGGCCGGGCCTTGAGCGGGTAGGTGAAGGTCTTGGGCGTACCAGTTTGCGTCTGCGTCACCCCCAGCGTTGCGGTACCGCGTAACTCGTACTCAATGTGCGACTCCACGGGCAGCGCCAGCTGCTTGCCCGTCATGTCGATCAGGCCCGTGCGCACCTCGGCCACCATGGTTTCGTCGGCGCCGTCCAGCGCATAGACGCCATCGGGCGCGGTCGCATACAGCGAGCCGTCGATCACGGCCAGCCCTGTGAACCCGAACGGCGCCCAGCGGCTCATTGCCCAGTTGCGCGCGTCGGCGGTCCAGGCCTGGCCCTGCAGCGCGCCCTGGCTCACCAGCTCGTCCCAGCCAACGGCCGGCGCGTCCATCACCAGGTCGCGGCCCTGCAGGCGGCCGAAGGCCTCGCCGCTGGCGCTTGCCTTTTCGATGAGCAGCACGGAACGCGCCTGCGTGTGCTCGATCACCGCATCCGAGACTGCCGCGTGCTCGGATACCAGCGCCAGCACACGGGCGTGGCCGAGAGCCAGGTCCGTGCCGCGTGCCTGCTCGGTCACTCGCGTGGTCTGCAAGGCGATCAGCGCGTCTCTGGCGCGGGCTTTCTCCTGCACCAGTTGGCGGGCCTGGCGCTGGTCCACCAGCATGTCGCTGGCACTGGCACTTTCCACCAGCAGCGTGCGCATGGCGCCGGCCAGCTCATCGGCGCCGTGCGCGTGCTCGTCCAGCACCAAGCGCAGGCCACTCACCAGCACATCCGCCCCACGAGCATGCTCCTGCACCAGGCCGGCAGCCTTCACGCTCTGCAGGTACTGCTCGCTGGCGTGCGCGGTTTCGGCCAGCATGCCGGTCACACGGTCCACATACTGCTCAGAAGCCACGGCGGTTTCCACCACCATGGTCATCAATCCATACAGCAGCATGTCCCGGGCGCGGGCCGTGCTCTCGGCCACGGTCTTGATCCGCACCCAGGTACTGTCGCGCGCCACCGCCGTGTCGTTCATGTCGTCGCGGTACTTACTCATTGATTACCCCCAGGAAGTGATGCGCACTCTGGTGGTCAGCCAGGCGCGTGTAGCCCGTGCGCCAGCGCTGCTTCGGCGCCTCGGCATCCGCTTCGTCGCAGTTCGCGTAGGCGGCCTCACCAGCCGCGTTGTGGATGGCATCCACGTAGAAGACATTCCCGGCCTCGTCCGGGGACATGACGAAATACCCGGTGCGCGGGTCTTTGTTGACGCGGCGCGGTTGCTCAACGATGGAGATCAGCAGCTCGCCGTCATTGGTGGACTTGCTGCCTTCGGTGATGTTGTATGTCTTGATCTTGGGTGCGCCGCCGCCGCCGCTGTGCTGCCAGATATGGCGGTTCGGGTGCACCAACCAGGTGTAGTCTTGGGGCAGCGAGCCCATCCAATCGCCCTGGTCAGCGAAGTCGGAGCACCCTCCGGGGTTGTAGTTGTAGCCTCGCACCCATATAGGGTTTCCGTCCTTTGGGGAGGGGTTCACACCCTTGGCGGTATACATGTTCCCGTCGAAAGGTGTTCCCGACCAGGCCCACACAAAGTCATAGGTGTTCATGCGGTAGCTGTTGGGGTCGCGCACCGCGCCGAGGGACACCGATTCCGACTTGCTCCCCCCGGTCGTCGTCTCACGCTTTGCGTGGAATACAGCGCTGCGCTCCAGGAAGGGCACGCAAACTGCCACGGTCATGCCATAGCCCCCGGTGGTGCTGGAATTGGTCTTGTGCTGGAAATAGCGGTTTCGCCAAATTCCACCCGAGGTGGCGAAGATGTAGTCGAAGGCGAAGTGCGGTTGCGAGTCGTAGCCCAGGTCCGTGCCCACGATAGTGGTGACGGTCGTCGTTTCAGCCGCCGCCTTGCGCTCATCAATGTCGGTCGTGTAAAAACGGCCCAACAGCGAACTGCTGCCGGTGGTCTGCGTGCTGGTCCATGACCCGACGGTCATGCACTCCTCGAAGTTGTCTTCCACCTCTTGGACAAAGCCCCGGTCATCCAGGAAATACTTGACCACCTTGAGGTCATCGCCCACGTAGTAGCCGTACATGATCGTGTCGCAGCGCGGGGGTGTGCTGGGCGGCGGCGATCCCTCCAGCCGGCCGAAGTCGTGAGAGATGCAGCCATCCATCCAGGGCTCGGGAAACTTGATCTGAGGATGCGAGCGCGGCGATCCTCCGGCCCACACGATGCCGCTGCCCGATCGCACCAGGCTGGCCGATCCGCCCGAAAGTGGCGGGGCCTCCAGGTTGTCCCAATAATCGATCTCGCCCGGTACCGGACTGTTGGAGCCCATGGCGCCGCGCGCGCGGGCCAGCACCGCGCTGGCACCCACCCGGCGCAGCTTGTACTTGATCGCCAGGTGCTCGGGCCTGTTGCTCAGTTGCCGGTACAGGGCGGACAGGTAGGCATTGAGCGCGCGCGCGTCCTCAGGATCATCCACATGGAAGTCCGTGGGCAGCTTTCCACCATCAGGAAGCGCGCCCATGCTCAGGCGCAGCTTGTAGGCATGGCCGCGCTGCAAGCCATCGTCCCCGAACTCGTAGCAGGTGTTGAAGGCCTCGCTACCCCGCTTGTTGAAGGCCCAGCCGCAGGCGCTGGAGTAGGCCAGGCAGTCGTAGAACTCGCGCAGCTCGCCCAGCTTCACGATGGCGCCCGCGCGCCGCCAGGCCTCGAAGGCCTTCGGCCCCCTGGGGAAGCTCTCGCCCGATGGCATGCCGCCGAAGCGCTCCAGCAACCATTGCAGCTCGGCGTCCCCCACTTCCTCGACATACTCGCGAAATGCTGGCGTCGTCGTGGCCGGCACCAACGGCAGCGGCATCGCATAAGCGCCCTGGGTATTGAGCTGCACCAGCCACGGCTTGCCGTCGCCGCCGATGCAGACCCCATGCGTCTCCTGAAACTTGTAGTCGTACTGGATCTGGCCCTTCTCGGGCGGAGAGCCCGTGTAGCAGGGCAGCATCACGTTGCCCAGTTGAAGGCGAACGCGGTCGGCCACCTTCGCGGGCAGCACCATTTCAATGCGCTCCATGGCGCCCTTGGGCAGGGCCTCCAAGTCCTGCCTGCCGTAGCCGCCGACCACCTGCACGACCGTGGCCATGCTGCCCGAGAACCAGGAGGGGCGCAGTGCCGCGTACTGGGTGAAAAGCGCCGATGTCTCCCCCTTGGGCTTCAGCTCCGCATGCCACTCGGCGTACTCGATGGCAAAGCGCTGCAGGCGCTGGCGCTGCGAGACTGGCGCCTGCCCGTTGGACCCCGGCTTGTATTGCGCCAGCCGGCGCTGGGCCATGCTGGTCAGGTCCATCACCAGCCCAGCCCCGGCCTGCAAGACGGCTTGCCGCACCACACCCGAGAACAACATGGGGATGCGCATGCCAGCGCGACCGTCGAACTCCGGGGCCTGGGGCTCCGATTGGACCGGGTTCTGCACGATCACGCGCAGCACCCCGCCCATGTCCGTGGCGATGGCCACGCCACCGCCAGGCAGCGCCCGCACCAACTTCAAGCCGTCCAGTTTCCCGGTGCTCTTGATGTTCGTGAGGCGGCGCACCAGCGATTCGACAGCGGCGGCATCTTCCTCGCTGCGAATGTCGCCGTGCAGGCCGTAGGGGCGCGGCTGGTGCATGCGCTCAGGTCGTCAGATTGATGCGGTAGCCCAGCTCGTACACGTCGCCGTTCTGAAACGTGCGCGCGGCCGCATACAACGAGGCCGACACCAGCGCGCCCGTGGTGCCGCCGCGCTGGTTGCTGGTCAGCAGAGCTGCGCCGGTCACGTTCAGCGTGCCGGCCGTGGCGATGGTCAGCGAGGCCACCGTGGCCATGTTGTCGATGCTGCCCGTGTTCGTGTTGGCCGCAGTCCAGGCCGGGCGCGTGGCACCCGTGTGGCCTTCGGTCATGCTCACGATTTCGCTGGCCACGGCCGCGAACGATGCTGCGGTCCAGTTGGGTGCGGGCGCAGTGTTGCCCGAGAAGATGGCAAGGTAGTAGCCGGCCGGCTTGGGCGTGCTGCCGAACGCCACGTTCAGCATGTGCGCGAAGCCTTCGGTCACGATCAGGTTGTCGCCCTCCTTGGCCCAGGCACCGCCGTTGACGCGGCCGAAGTATTCGCCGGCGGCCATGGCGCCAAGGCGGGGCAGGTACAGGCCCTGTGGGGTGATGTCAAAGCGCTGGGCGCCGATTTCGCGCTCGGCTTCGCGGCGCAGGTGGGTCTTGGGCATGGGTGCTCCTTGGTGGTTGGACCAAGGCGCACTCATGCGCGCCGAAACGAAGGCCTCAGATTACGGCCGTTGTCAGGCGGTTCGCAAACACTATGCTGGTCCCCTTTGCACCGGCAATCCCGGTCAGGCGCTTGCCCTGGGGTTCCACGACAGAGCCATCTGCCGTGCCCATGACATAGCCGTTGCTGGCCAGCCAGGCCACCACGGCAGATCCCCCGCCCGAGGCCTCGCCGGCCGTCTCCGCGTCCAGAGCCACCGCGCTGCCCGGTACCGGAGCCTTGCTGGTCTTGCGCACCAGCTGCAAGTCGGCTGGCGCCGCGCCCGCCAGGAACGCCACATGGTCCACTTGGCCGACCCACAGCCCGCCGTCCACAGGCTGCAGGAAGGTGATGCGCTGGGGCATCTGCACGAACCCATGGCGCGGGTCGTGGACGTGGTAGGCCAGGGCTTCCGAGAAGCGCAGCACATTGGCCCGCGCGCTCACCAGCCGGCCGCGCCAGTAGCCGAAGTGCGGCCCCGTGGGCATGGGCTCCATGTGTCGGAACTGCGCCCCCGCGCCCAGGGACGGCAGCAGTGCGATCGACACCTGCGCGAGTCCGATCGAATAGTCCTCTCCGCGCAGCAGCTCGCCGCCATCGGGCCGCGTCAGGTACAGCCGAGCGCCGGTCACGGTTGCGTCCATGCACAGCGGCAGGATCACATCGAGCGCCCCGCCCGGCCCGACCTTGCACTGGGTCATAGGCGACAGCGGCGATTCCATGGCTCCGCGCAGCCAGGCCACGGCCACGCCATAGGCCCCAGCCGCGAGCGAACCCGCGCCGGCAGTCACCATGGGCGCGGGCGGCGTATCCAGGGCGAATCGCTGCGCCGCCTGGCCGTCGAACTGGAAGATGCCGGCCGTGCCCGCCACCAGCACCAGGTTGTTCAGCACCAGGTGCTGGGCTGGGCCCGGACCAATCTCGGCCAGAGGTGCTGAGTCCCAGCTCGACGTGTCCACCTTCACCCACTGCCCGGCCTGCACCGCGAACACATCGCCATGCAGCGGGCTCTGCCAAAGGCTGTCCAGCGCCAGCCCGGACACCTTGCGCAGGCCAGGCCGCATGCTCGCGCGGCCGGTGTGGCTGATGGTCACGTTGACGGCCTCGCGCACATACACGCGCCGCTCAGCGCCTCCGACTTGTAGGGCATCGTCCCGGGCCGATGTGTTGTCGATGCCGGCCAGGGGATACAGGGGGAATGGTTTGACGTTCATATGTGGACTCCTTTTCGGAATTGGTCGCTGTTGCCGTCTGGCCGGATGTAGTGCACGCCAGGCCGCACGTTCGGCGTGCCTACCCGCGTGTCCACGAAGGCTGCGGGCTTGGTGAGCTGCCAGCCGATGGATTCTTCGCCCAGCCGGCGCACGCGCATGCGGTGCTTGAAGTTGCGCGGGTCGTAGTCGCAGATGAACGAGTCCCAGCCTTTGACCTGGATCTCGCGAACCTTGTGCGATACCCAGGCCTTGCCAATGCCCAGGGCATCGAATCCCACCTGCGGGTGCAGGTTGGGGGGACTGACGTAGAGGCCGGTTGGCATGTTGTTGCCCAGGTGGTCGGACGCCCCCATGCGCTCGGCCAGGTAGCCCTGGGGGCTCACAGTCCGGTGGCGGTGCGATACCTCGGTCACTCCGTAGCCTGCGGCTGCCAGGCCCACCGGCTTCAGCGTCTGCGGACCCACATAGGGCGGCCGCGTCACCTGGGCCGTGCCGAACCCGCTCCCCTCGAATGGCTGGTCCTGCTCCACCGTGATCGTATGCGGGAGCACGATGAAGCCCAGGCGCATCGAGGACCAGCCCGTGACCGAGATCTGCTGCAACCGATTGAAGACATTCGGCCGCCCGTAGGCCGTGCTGATGCTGCTGTTGTGGAAGCCCATCGGGTACAGAATGTTGCCGCGCTGCTGGGACACATTGGGCATGCCCAGCCGCGCGCCGTCATTGACCGGACGCAGCATGCCCTGACTGGTGAGGTGGTTGCGCATTGCCTGAGCTGGAGCCTCCATCACTGCATAGATGGTGTGCGGCGTTATGCGTGGCAGGCCCCAGGATTCCATGCCATTCGGCCCTTGGCCGTCCACGACCAGTTGGCCCATCGTCGGCACCTGGATGGTGCGGTCCTTGAGACTCACGAACGGTTCGCCCACGAGCAGATCCCAGTAACCGGGCTCCACGCGGATGGTGTTGGCCGTGACCACCGGCTGGCCGACAAAGCCAGGCCCAATGCCATAGTTGTTGGGCCTGTCCAGGTTGATATACCCCTTGAGGAGGTTGGGCGCCGCAACCTGCTCCGGCGGGATAGGAATGCCATATCCGTCCGACAACTCCTGCTGGCCGTTGGAGTTAGTCACGAACTTGCGCAAGTCGATGTATTGAGTTGTCACAGGGTCGATGCCGTACTTGCGCACCGTCAGCTTGTCCCCGATCCGCATCATGTTGAACCCGGGGACGATCACCTGCTGCTGCCTATCGGCGACGCGGGCCTTGCCGAACAGCGCCGTGTTCGCGCCGTCAGCGGCCACGGCGCGCCACTGGAGCCGCACCAGCGCACTGCCCCACTCGTCCATGGTCCCACCGCGCACGCGCAGCTCCGGCGTGCGGTTGCGCAGCTCCGGCATCCCGACGAAATCCCGGTGCGTCCACCGCGTGGTCACCATGTTCCGGTGCGATACCACGATGGGCAGCCCCAGCTTGCTTTGCCCGCGCACCGCCCCATCCATGCCGGGCACTTCGACATAGCGGGTGTGCAGCCGCAGGCTGGGCAGATCAATGCGCGGCGGCCCGATGGAGTAGCGGGATTCAAAGGTCAGCGTGCGGATGCGGAACGCCACCATGGGGAAGCCCATGGACTGCGAATCGAAACCCTGCGCGTTCCGGTACCGCCGCGTGTTGACCACCTGAGCGGCGCCGAAGCTCGTAGCCACAAGGCCGCGCGGCCGCAGCGGAAAGGCCTTGTTCCAGACGACCGCCCACCGTGGGATCAGCGGAGGCTCCAAGCCATCGAGGAACAGCGGGCGGATGCGGTGTGTCACGCTGCCCGTCTTCTGGTATTCGGGCAGTGCTGGCGCAGCGATCCCCGAAGGCTCCAGCAGCCGCGCCTTGTTCCAGACCACGGGGCGCCCGTACAGCGCCGTGTTCGTGCCGATCCCGCGCATGGTCTTGTTGCGGTTCTCGATCGCTGTCCAACCGCCCCACTTCGGCGGTGCCAGCCCGCCCTGCTGGTCCTCGAACTGCACGATGTACTGGCGCAGGTGCCACACGCGCGGCAGTCCCCAGCGGTCCTTGCTGTCCACCTCCGTCGTCATCCCCTCGGGCCGCAGGTGGCGCCGGTACAGGCCCACCGTAGCCAGACCATAGGCCGCGCCGAAGGTCTTGGGGAAAATCTCCTGAGCCTCGGGAATGATGCGCGTCAGCCAGCGCGTGGCCTCGAAGCCCTCCGGGCCGACATGCTGCGTGCCGCCCACACGCTGGCGCGACATTTCCACAAAGTCGATGCCACGCGGCTCAATGTAGCGGCGCCGGAACGACAGCCACGCATCACCGAAGGCCTCGCGGCTCCAGCCTGCAGGACCGATGCCGCGCAGCGTGTGCTCCACGCGCGGCGCACCGTAGGTGCCAGCGGCGATCCCAAACCCCTCCAGTGGCACCTTGCGCCAGCGGAAGTCCACACCAGGCTGGCCAACGCGCAGCGTCTCGAAGCCGCCGATGTCGAACGCGCGGCGGCGCAGCCACACCGTGGGCTCGGGCACTGGCGGCGCAGCGACGCCACTGGGCGCGAAGCTGGGCGTTCGCCACAGAACGGGCGATGGGATGGCCTCAAACGGCGACGGGATGCCCTTGGGGCTGATGCGCTTGAGCGGCCCGCCGATGTCGTGCGCACCAAACAGTGATGCATCGAACGCCTTGGGCGTGATGTTCGGCGACTTGTTCCTGATGGCGGCCAAGCCCATGCCTGGGGCAGCGATGGCCAGCGGCCCCAGCAAGCGCCGCACGTTTGCCAGCAGGGCCCAGGGGCTCGGCTCATGCGCATCGAAGCCTGGCACGTTGATCTTGAACGTGCGCAGGCGGATCGCCACGTCGCCAAAGACTGCAGACACCGGGGCCGAGATAGGCCACACCTTCTGCGCGCGGTCGCGAACCCGTGGGTAGCCGGTCGAGTAGGCATCGATGCCGGCCGGCCTCACCAGCTTGGTCTTGAAGTCCACCACGGGATAGCCCATGGCCGACGACAGCCAGCCCACGGGGTGCGGTGGGAACTGCACCAGGTGCGAACCCACCACCGTGCCGAGCATGCCAATCGGTCGCAGGATCTGTGGCGACACGGCCGGCCGAGGCACGTCGATCGGCTTGATCGCCTCCGGCCGCGCGTGTTGGTCAGCCCGCGTGTTCACCACCTTGACCGTGCCAAGCGCTGGTGGGGCCAGCCCAGCGGGCTTGATTTCCTTCAACCCGCCGATCACGTAGGCCGCGCCGAATCGCTCGCTGGCGAAGCTGTTCATCGGCACGTACTGGCGCCAGTTCCAGATCCGCAGCGTGCCGAAGGCCTGTGCATTGAACCCGCCAGGACGAATCGGCACCGCCGTGTTGCGCACGTTTGGCGCAGGCACTGCTGCCGACACCCAGCCGGCAGGCTTCACCACAGGCAGCGAGACCTGGCCGAATGCAGCGCTGTCCCAGCCCGTCAGCGATACCTGCTTTGCCTCCTGAGGCAGCGCCCATGCCGCGCTCAACGTGCCCTTGGCCGGCAGGTACTCGTCCTTGCCAACCCAAGTCGCATCAAGTCGCCACTGGGGCGGCGCATATTGCCAGTCGAGGAGGGTGTAGTGCTTCGACCCCGATGCGAAGGTGAAGATGCCGCCAGCGCCCTTGACCAGCTGCTGCTGGATCACCAACGGGTTGGGCACCTCGTGGATGCCGATACCCAGTGGCGCCACGTAGCGGTTGTGCGACCAGGTGCCGATGATCGAACCGAATGGCGCGCCGTAGGGTTCTGCTCCCTGCCATGAGACATTAAGCCGGTGCTGGGCGCCGACGTAGTCTCCAGGATGCAGGACGGATCTTGGCGCAGGCACGCCAGGCGCCATCACCGATGCTGCCGCGACGAACTGCTGCTTGATCGCACCCGCAGTGCCGAACGTGACCTTGGAACCGATACCGCGCGGATAGACCTCCATGTCGAGGCCCGCGCCCCAAGACACAGCCAGCGTGCCGATCACCGAGGGAGACGGCTTGGCGCCCTGCCAAGTGACGTTCAGCGTGCCATGCGGCACGGGGTAGGGATCGCCCAGCAGCACGCGCTGCGCCAACGGCGGCGGCACGTAGCCATCCACCAGGATCACGGGGGCTGATAGGGGCGGAGCCTTGTATGCCATGGGTGTCGTCAGCTCACGTCCGTGGGGAAAGCTTCCACGAACTGCGTGAAGTCCGAGACATAGCGCCCCACGCCTGCCGTCACGCGCGGCATGGCCACGCTACCGCGCCAGAAATCGGAAGATGTCTGATTGCCCAGCAGTCGCAGTCCGCTCTGGGCTGTGACATTCACAGTGTCATCAATAACGGCTACCAGCCGGCCCCCGATAAACAATCGCCCTATCGATCCCTTGCGCGAGTAGGCAATGTGCTGCCACTTCTTGAGCTTGATCGAATCAGCTGCCGATACTGCGACCGTCCCAACATTGTGAAAGCTCAGGAATCCATTCGGCCTCACGAAAAAACACCATCCCCCCGAGGAAGACCAGTTCCCCATTGGACTGTAGTAGTACCCGCTAGGCATAAGCGCAAGGTTGATGAAACACTCGACCGTGAAATCGTTCAGGCCGAAAGCCCACTTGGTGCTTGCAGGCGCCTCCATGAACCAGCCTGGATTTCCGTCAGGATTTTCAACTCGCCCCACCCCTTCAAATGGACCGTCACCCCATAGTGCCGCACCATTTGAAGCCCAAATCATTCCAGTGGTATCACTGAAAGAGCCATTCAAGTACAGCAGCGAGATCACTTTCGCATAGTCGGCATCGACTGCTGGCGGCGTCGTGTACGGTCCATGGGTAACCGGCGCGAAGCCATCCGACAGGTAGGTAAGCCCGACTTTTCGCGCGCGCGGAAGTCCCATGGACCAATCTCCATTGGCCGCGGCTGCTTTTTTATTAAGAATAGCCTGAGTTGCCCAGTCAAAAGCTGCGATGGAGCGGACGCCTGTACCTGAAACCGTGATCGCGTTACCTGCCAGGCTGCTGAAAAACCCTTCCATACATCACCCTATTGGCTCGGCTTCCACTTTTGAATAGAAAAGATCATTCAGCAACTCACCCGCCTCCGTATAAAACTGAACATCAAACGGACCTGCATTGTCCAAAAGAAGCGTGTAGTTCCCTGTGGAAGCATCAGAGTAAGTTTGCGCCATGAGTTCACCACTGGTCCGCTGAAATGCCCGAACCATCCTTTTCACAGGAAGATTTGCAACGTCACGAACCGTTCCGACTATACGGTGAGGTGTGGTGTCAATAAAAAGACACGATGCAGAATTTGCAGTGCTTGTTGTGAGCGCAAGGTTACGCAATGCGAGATTTTCGGCGGCATCCGTCACCATCTCTTTTCCAGAAAATTTTATCTTTGACAAAGACCTGTTCAGGGACGCCGAAAATCCATGAAATACATAAAAATATTCATCAATGGTGTTTGGCGGAATTACTATGTGATGTGCCGGGCTCAACCCTGCTGCAGCCACGCCTGAATTTGTTATCGTGTCCGTTGTAGAGTCAAAGTAGCTGATTAACGTATCGGAACTAGAAGCAATATAAATGATTGTTTTCCCGTCTGGATACCTCACAGCTCGATTCGTCCCATACGTTGAGTTGCCGCCTCGATGGGCTGTATTTGTGCTCACTGTTGTCCGCACTCCTGTCGCGGGATCGTATTTGGAGACACAATTTGTAGAATCATTAAATGCAACGAACTTACTACTGTCGTGAGAAAAGCATCCTTGATATATGCTTCCAGAATTGGTGGTGGCGTTTACATAGCTCCAATCCGATGTCTTGTATATTCTTAAATATGGATTTGTGCTATGAATCACTGCCATATACTTACCATCGGGAGAAAAATCTATGTAGTAAGCAGTTCCTAGGCCAGTGGTATTGACTGTTTGCAGCGTACCAGCCTTATTAAATACATATAGATATGGCGATGCCCCGCAAATGGCATAGAACTCATTACTCACTGCACCGTGAGATATTGATCCTGCGAAGACTACCGACGAAGTGGTATAGGATGCTAGGTTTCTTGCATCTGGATATATCCAGTAGTTATTGGAACTCGTTTGAGACAAGCCCAAGGCATAAGTTCTATCAGGCGATAGAATCAACCCGTTTCCACCGCTTGCAGAACTAAGTAAAGCCAATGGAAAAGAATCATCCCTAGTTACAGGCAGTCCCTGACGGACTTTTAGCGCACGAATAGGCGTTGCTTCGCCATTAAAGAACCCAAGCAATCGTTTAGGCATTTGCCACCTCTCCCATTGGAGTTTCATTGGGCCAATAGCCCTTCGCCGCGTGCCATGCCGCGTACTGGTCGAACAGATCCTGGCCCGCGCCCCTGGCACGCACAAATTTGCCGGCGTGGCCCTCGGCGCTGTAGTCGGGTCGGGTGCGGTCAGGGCGCTCCGTTTCCTCGGCGAACATCTGGAAGGGAGGCAGTTGAACCAGACGCCCCCAATCGAACGCTGGAGGCTCGTTCATGGTGATTGGCACCGAAGCGATGCCTTGAACGCTCGCCACCTGAGTCGGCGGCTTGGTGGTGGACGCAGGTGTGGTCATAGGCTCATGCTCCCTTCCAATGAAAAAGGCGCGAAGCCCTATGCGGGGTCCGCGCCTCTCGGTTTCCTGCCAGGTCAGACCTTGAAAATCTTGTTCACGCCGTTGTCCCAGGTGACGATGATGTCGCCGCCGTTGGGGGTGATGGGCAGGCCTGTGGCGGTGTCGATGAACGCGATGAGCGGGCTGGTGGCCTCGGTCGCCGTGTCCGAATAGATCACGATGGCCTCGATGGACGGCCCGGACACGCTGGTGAAGGTCACGTCTGCCGCGTCAGCCGCGCCGCCCGTGGTGGTCTTGCTGGTCAGCGTGACCGGGCCGGCGATGCGCGAGGAAATCGGGATGTCGGCCAGGTACTGGTGGACGGCAGTTTGCGGCGTGTAGGCGCCGGTATCGACCAGGATCACCTTGATGGTGTCCGTCATCCAGTTCAGCTGGGCCTCCAGGAAGCGCTGGCGCGCTGCGTCATACAGGGTATTGGCCATGAGAGTGCTCCTTGCCCGTGCTGGGCGAAGAAGCGCACTCATGCGCGCTGGGATTGTTGAGGGGGTGGACGATGGGAACCTGCGCTGGCGCCTCGATCACGATGCGCGCGCGGCGGCCGGACTTCTCGACCAGGGTGATGCGCGCGGCGCCGATGAGGGCCGAGTCGCCCGCGCTCAGCTCGATAGTGCGTCTGCTCACGGCAGGTACCCCCTGATGTAGTGCTGCACGTCCTCGCGTGTCTGGCGCCGCATGTCGCTGTCGGGCAGCGGGCCAAAGTAGGCTGTGAAAGCGCGCTCGGCCAGCATCGAGCGGTCGAGGTCGAACAGTTGGCTGTCCGGCACGCTGAAGGCCTTGTGCAAGACCCACTGGATCAGGTGCTCATGGTGGGCTTCATGGATTTCGGGAGCGGGCCATACCGCGTCTGGATCGTCGGGCGCTATTGGGGCGGCCAGCGGCGCGAGCGGCAGGCGGTATGCCTCCAGATGCAGGGTTTCGCCGTCCTCGACCTTGCCCACCATGCGCAGGCCGGTGTCGGTCTGGACGGCGATGCAGCAGGGGCGCGGATCGTCGCGCCAGCCAGGCAGCTCTGCCTCCAGCCACTCGCGCGACTTGATCGTGACGGGGCGCACCGCGCCCGCGGCGGGCTTGATGCGCAGGTCAATCAGCTCGTAGAGCGAGCGGTGCAGCGGATAGGAAACCTTCGTAGCCGCCAGAGCGATCTGGCACAGCGCCGGGTCGCTCTCAGCCACCAGCAGGCGGCCACGCACGCAGGCCTGGGCCTGGGCGTCGTTGAGCCAGTCAATCACGTCCGCATTCTCGACGCGATACGGCTCCGCCACGTCCTTGGCCAACACCCGGAAGCGGCGGATCAGGTCAGCCAGGTTCATGCGGGCATCCCGTACTGGTCGATGAAGCCCTTTGCCATGTCGCGGGCCTTCGCCGCGCTCAGGTTGGCGGGAATCTTCTGCTTGTAGTGCTGGTCGGCCCAGCTGATGACCGCGCTGCGGTCCATGCTCTCCAGCGATTCCAGCAGCGCAAAGCGCGCGTCGGCCTGCTCGCGCTGCACGTCCAGCTCCTTGGCCTGGGCAGCCAGCATGGCGGCCGTGTCGGCGTCGGGCTGGGCCTGGGCGCCCTGCTCCTGGGCTGGCTGCGCGGGCTGGGTAGGCTCGGCGGCGCTGGGCGCCTCGGGCTCGCCTTCCTTGAACACGTCCGAATGACGCAGGAAGCGCTGCGCCAGAGTCACGGGCACCAGACGAGTCTGGCCTGGCGTGAAGGTCAGGCCAGAGCTGTAGATGCGGTCCAAAAATGGGTTGTCGGTGCCCGTATAAGTCACCGCAACGGCTGGGAGATTGGTCATTTGGTGTTCCTGGAAGTGGAGCCAAGGGCGAGCCGAAGCCCGCCCCGCCCTGACAGCGCTTAGTTCGGGCCCAGGCGCTCGCCGTGGACGATCACGTCAATGCGCGCGGCCTTGGCGTTGGCTGCGCCCGCCTGCGTCCAGACCAGGAATGCCTCCTTGGCCAAGCGCACGGGCGCCTTGCTGCTGGCGGTGCGGATGCGCGCGGGCGTCGCCGCGTCCAGGCCGGCGCCGAAGTAGGCGGCGTCCTGGGGCACTGCCTGGCTGTCCACTCCATCGACGTAGATGAAGCCCAGCGAGCCGGTGGCGCCCGCGCTCATGCCCGTGGACACGACCACCTGGGCGTCTTCCAGCAGGAAGCCCTCGGGCAGCTTCTCCAACACCACCACGTCGCCCACGGCGATGGCCGTCCGGGAATCGGAGTTGATGATGGCGCCGGCCGCGTTGGCGGCCAGGATGGTGCGCAGGGTGGTGAGGTTGCCGTAGGGCGTGAAGCCGCCGAACTGCTTCTCACCGATGAAACTTTTCTTGATGGTTGCCATGCTGGCCTCCGAAGGAATGGGGTAGAGAGACAAGGCCGGCCATCTGCGGGCCGGCCTTGGGTCAGGTCGTCAGCCGCGCGGCTTCATGATGGGCACAGCGGTGTCCAGGACGGTCACGCCGTGGTCGGTCAGCTCTTCGTGGTCGCCGTGATCCACCATGAAGCGGATCTTCGAGGCGCCCCAGATGGCGCCGATCAGCATTTCCATCTTGTCGCCGTGATCTCCTGGTTCTTCGCTCCAGAAGAAGGGGATGCCCGAATGCTCGGAGGCACCGAAGGCCATGGCCAGCGCTTGGCCGCCCAGCAGGAGGCCACGATCCACCGCCCACTTGTCGCCAAAGGAAGCGGGCACGCGGCACACCGACTCGTCTTCCTTGTCGTAGGCCGCGCAGTAGCGGATTTCGTCGCCAGCGTAGAAGCGGATGGCCTTCGGGTTCTTGAGGATCAGGATGCCGTTCCAGAGGCCGGCATCGCCGAGGAACAGCGGATGATCCTTTGCCAGCCGGGCACGAGCATGGGCGTTTGCCTGGAATGAACGGAAAGCCGGGTGCGTCGAGAAGCCGCTGTACTGCGCGGGCGTGGCCAGGAGCACGCGGATGGGGCTGTCCGTCGCCGCTTGGTCGTTGTCGAACTCCACCGGAGGGGGAGGCAGTGGGACGTTGTCGCCCCACATGCGCACCGAGTCCAGCACTTCCATGCTGAGCGTGTCGGTGGTGGCGATGACAAGCTCGCCCGAATTCACCTTCACCTCGGCAATGGTGCCCGCGCCGGCCACCAGATGGCGGTTCCTGGTGGGCGCCTTCACGCGGTTCACCATGATCTTGTTGTAATCAGGGTGCGTGTTCACAGGCACGGACCACTCGATGCGGTGATCCTGGAAGCCGCGCGCGCCGGACAGGTGAACCAGGATGGACTGGTCCATGTACTGGTTCATCAGCTTCTGCGCCTTCGGCCGGGCCATGCGGCGCTGGTCGAAGGGCGTGCGGAAGGTCGTCATGGTGTTGCCCATGTCGATGGGGAAGCGCGCCTGGTTGATGCGCAGCTTGTCCTCGCTGTACGACATGCCGATGCCCTTGCCCTCGGCGTAGTCGCTGCCCATGACGGGGTAGCCGCCGATGGGGTTGTCCAGGTGGAAGGTGATTTCGTCACCCTTGAATTTCGTCAGGTTCTGGGCCTGCACGATGGGCATGCTCGTCTTGGACTGGTTGCCTTTGGCTGCCGCGACGGCTGCACCCACCTGGGGCATGGCGCCCGTCAGGTGGCGCATCTGCGTGTTGCGCTGGCTGCAGGTGTTGAACACACCCACGGCCTGATGGATCATGTTGCCCGCCTGACCCGCAGGCGTGTTGGTCTTGCTCTCGCTCATGGCGATGACTCCTTAGATTCGACGGTCGAGCCATGCCTCGATCTGCGCGGGCGACATGCCTTGTGTCGCCGCGAGCATTTCGGGGCCGGACATATCCGCCGTGCGGTCCAGGCCGTTGGCAGCCTCGCCGCGAGCGCCGGGGATGCCGGACAAGCTCACGGGGGGGTCTACTTCGGTCTTGGCTTTCGCCACGGCGGCGCTGGCAGCGGCCTTGGGGTCGGCAGCTGCGGTGGTGGTGGGCTTCGGCGTGGTCGCCGCCTTGAAGGCGTCGAACACCTCCACGATTTCTTGGGCCGTGCCGCCTGTCTTGGCGTCGAAGAGACCCCAATAGGCGTTGCGCACTGCACTGGGCTGGGCGTTCACCCAGGCCTCGAACTCGCTGCTTTGGGCAATCGAATCCGCGTCCGGGTGCTTGGTGTAGATGGCGTCGTAGTGCGCTTGCGCCTCGTCCTTCGCCTGCTTGGTGGCCATGGGTGCCAGCGCGGCAGCTACCCGCGCCTCCACCTGCTGGGCCACCAGCTTCTCGATGCCCTTGGCAAGCGCTTCCTCCGAGAAGTCGCCAAACAGGCTCGCGTCCGTGCCGGCCTCGATGGCAGCCTCTGCAGTGGCCACCATGTTGTCGGTCTTGGTCGCGGGCTTGCCGGCGTCTGCTCGGGCCTGCGCCTGGGACTGCAGGGCTGCCAGCTGCTGCTCGGCCGCCTCCGCCTTCTCTTTCCAGTGCTTCTCGCCGTTGCGGGCGTCCACCAGCTTCTGGTAGTCGATGGTGTGTTTGCCATCGCGCGCCAGCACCACGGATTTGGCGGGGTCTTCCGCGTCGGTCGTGGCGCCAGCTTCCTTGCCGGCTTCGGCGCCCGCGGCGGGCGTGCCGTTGTTGTCGCCATCGGCGGGCGCGTTGTCGTCCTTCGCAGGGGTGGCGCCGGGCTCGCCACCGTTGTCCGGCTGGTTGCCGGTATCGCCCTCGCCGCTGGCCAGCGCCAGCAGTGCCTGCTCAGGCGTCAGTGCGCCGTCGATGTTTGAATAGTCGAAGTCCATTTCGATGTCGTCCTGCTTTCCCGCCACATGTCGCCGTGGCCGCAAGGGGCAGCAATCCGGTGCGTGCCTTTGGGGCGCGCTCCATCTGCTCACATTTCCGAAGCGCAAAAGCGCCATCGGGACTCGCATCGCGGCATGCGCGGTGCTTGATTCGCAGTGTTGAGAGGAACGAGAAATTCCCTAAGCCCTATACCGGGCAGGCGTGAAAAAGCCGCCTCGGTGGGCGGCCTGTGTTGGGGGTGGCGCTGGGCCTACGGCATGGCCACGTCGATGTCACTACCGTTCGGCTTAGGCCACTGCGCGGCGTTGGCCATGCTCTTGTCGATCACCACCAGAGCCTCGCCCGTGGGGTCGTTGGTCAGGGCCACCGCGCCCACCACGTCGCCCGGTCGGGCGGGCTTCACGTCCAGAAACTGGATGTGCTCGCCCTGCCCCACGCGAGCCGTGGACACGATGTCATCGGCCTGCAGCCGGATGGTGGTGCCGGCCTTGTGCTCGCCGCGCAGCAGGACGGCGTGGCTGTATTGGGCGATGGTCTGGCGGGTGGGCCATGCGGTCTTGGTGCTCATGCTCATGCTCCTTGAAGGTTGTCGGAGGTGGTTGCAGTCTCGATGCCGTCCTGGCCGGTTTCGGGCTGCCGGGCCACGGGTGGAAAGTTCGGGCTGGTATTGGTCCGCACGGGTGCCGCCGCTTCTGCCTCGGCCTGAGCCAGCGCCTCGGCCTCGGGATCAACCGCCGCGCCCACGGCGCCCTGGCCCTGGATGTACGGGTCTTTGATGTTCATGGCCGCCGTCTGCGTGGGCGTGGGGAAATTCGGGTCATCGCCGCCCGGGTTGGGTTTCTGGTAGCCCTGCCCCTGCATGATCGCGTCGGCGATGGGCGCAACCATGGGCATCTGGGCGATCTGGGCCGCGCCCTGCATGGCGCTGAATGCGGCCTGCACGCCGGTCTGCACTGCCTGAGCCATCAGCTGCTTGACCTGCGCCTCGGTCAGCCGCTCCTTCATGTCCAGCTCGCGCGCCTTCAGCTCGTTGCCCGCATCCTTCAGCGCCTGGGCCACGGCTTCCTGGATGCGCTTCTCCACCTGCTCGGGCGTCTCCTGGGCGCCGGCCTGCTGCAGCGCCTCCACCAGCTCGCGCTTGAATGGCACGTCCATCAGCGAAGCCATGAGCGGCATCACCACGGCCTGGAACTGCGGCGGCATGGACTTGGCCACCTCGGACATCATGTTGAGCTGCTGGCCGCGATAGGTCGGGCTGCTCGGCACGTCCTCCAGCCCCACCATCAGGCGCGTGCGCTGCAGGTCGTTGGACAGGTAGGGGTAGCCTGCCTCGTCTTCCTCGGGGTGATTGATGACGATTGTGCGCTCGGGGCGGATCGCGTCGCCCTCGATCACCACGGTGGTCTCGGTCTTGCCCATGTCCTGCACGATCATGGCCATCAGCATCTCGCCCACCATGGTGCGACCGCGCTTGAAGTTCCCCATCATGTGGGCGAGCGACTGATTGGCCTGCTCCACCTGTGTCCTCTCCTGCACGCCGCTGGTGGCTGTGCCGCGCCGGCCGCTGAAAGCGCCCGCAGCTGCCGGGTTGACGCGCTCGATGGCCTGCCGGGCGTTTGCGAGCATGTCCAGCTGCTGGGCGTTCATCTGGAAGTCGCGATCCACCTTGAACACTGCGCCCTCCTGGGCCATGGCCGCCGCGTCGAGCACGATGTCAGCATCCAAGCGGCCTACCGTGCGGCGAAATTGGTCGTCGGTCATTGCCACTGCGCCCTTGGTGCGGGTCACGCGGTAGGCGCTCATACCCCAGCGCAGGCGGGCATTGCCGGCATTGAGCGTGTCCTGCTGGTCCAGCATGTTGCGGATGTAGCCGAAGGGTGCGCGAGTGCTTTCCTCGCGGAAGCCCCAGAACGGGGCATAGGGAAAGTAGCGGTGCGAATAAGGCGTAGGGCCGTCGAACAGGCGGTGCGGGCCCAGCCAGTAGCTGCGACGCACGCGGGCCACCACGGCGCGGCGGTACTGAACCAGGTCGTTGGCCACCGCATGGACATGGGCGGGGTTCCTGTCGTCGTACTCCACCACGCGGCCGTCTGGGCTCTTGAGCACCACAACATCCACCCAGCGGCGGTACCACATCTCGGTGGCGCACACCTCCTTGTTGTAGGGGTTGTGCCAGCGGTCCTCATGGATGGTCCATTCACGGGCCACGTCGAAGGCGCGATTGAGGCCCGTGCTCTGTCCGCCGAAATCCTCTCCGCTATACAGGGTCCACCAGCCAGTACCGGCCTTGCCGAACATGCGGATGAGTTCCGTGTGCTGGGGGAACACGCGGGCCAAGCGACTGGCGTGCATCCAACGCTGGCGGCGCAGCCATCGAGCGTCCGTCATGTCGTCGCGCTCACTGGCCCAGTCCCAGTGGATTTCGTTGCGGCTGATAGGCAGGCACTGGTAGGGATAGGCAAACGGGTCGTCGGCCTTGCTGACCTCCACAAAGCCCAGGCCCACGCCGATCTGCGGGTAGAAGGCCTTGCCGCACGCGTCGTCCGCCTTGCTTTGGCGCTCTGCCTCGTTCAGCTTGAAGCTGATGGCGTCGGCCACGTCCTGGCCGCCCGGCTGCCCGTTGGCCGTGACGCGCCAGTCTGTGCGGGTGGCTTCCTCGTAGCCCCGGATGCCCTCCAGGGCCGCGCCGATCAGGTTCTCCTTGGACACGGGGATGCCCTGCTGGCGCTGTGCCTCGATCAGCTCGGTCTTGAGCTGGTTGCCCTCGGCGTAGTCCATCTCCTTGTCAGCGATGGGGCGCCACTCGCGTGGCTGGTGATCGATTTCCTCGTGAATCTCGCGGTACTCGTCCACGGTCAGGGCGCCATCAGGGGTATCAACCGGGTCGATGTAGGTGTTGTCGTCAAGCATGGTGATGTCCTCAAAAGCAGATGGGCACGGGCGCCTCGGTGTAGCCACGGGATGCGGTGACAAGGCTGGTCAGCATCCCCAGTTCCTTGGCCTGGGCGTACTGGCGATAGGCGTCCGCGCCCTCGCTGCAGCCGTTGCTCTTGTCGGGTGTCTCGTCCCTGTAGCGCGCGTCGGCCGTGCTCCACTTCTTGCGGTAGTGGGTCAGGCGCTCGATGCCTTCCTTGGTGCCGTCCAGGTCGAACCACGCGGCTTTCAGGTGCTTGCGCGTGGCATAGATGCCGGTGATCAGCTGGCTGACCTGGGGCACGATGAAAAAGGTGTGTCCAGGCAGCAGCTGCTGGAGCTGGTCCTTGACGGAGCGGTTGTAGTCGCCCTGCCGCTTGTGGTTGGCGTCGTGCGGCAGGAAGTGGGCGCCGTAGAGGAAGCCGCGCCGCTGCAGCTCCACTGCGTAGTGGCGCAAGTCTTCGCCGTGGCCCTCGTAGTAGCCGATGAAGCGATCTTCCTGGCCCAGCATCTGCATGAACCAGATCGCCGTGCCGTCGGCGTTGCCGATGTCCCAGAACGTGTAGACGGGGAGGTCGAGCGTGGGCACATCCTTGATGCCGCCGCGCTTGCGCAGGGCCATCAGTTCCTTGGCGTAGTAGTTGCCCGCCACCGACTGCTGGAAGGCCTCGGCCGGCGTGCTGGGGTACTCGCGCCACATGCGCTCCTCGGCCCCGGCGAAGTCGTTGCGCTGCTTCTCCGCGTACCAAGCGCGCTGGCCGCCGTCGATGGTGCAGTCCATCAACAGCTCGATCTCATTGAAGTAGTCGATCAGCTCGTTGCTGACGGCCACGCCGGCCGGGTCCATGGTGTAGCTCGGGTCTTGCCACCATGCATAGAAGTGAAAGCGGTACTGCGCCCGGGTCAGCACGGCCTTGCCCGTCACCAGGGCCTGGGCGCGCTGGCACATCTTGTAGAACTCGCCGTCCGTGCCCTCGGCCGTGCTCTCCACCACGATGATCCCGGACAGCGGCACGGCCTGGAACGAGCCTGTGACCACTTCCTCGGCCTTCTGCGGGAACTTGGCGCAGATCTTCCCGAACTCGGACACATGCAGGCGGTGGATGGTGCCGCCACGCACGGACGTCGCCACGCGCATGCTGCTGTTGTTGTGCGCGAACAGCAGTTCCTTCGTGCTGGCCCGCGCCAGGGGGAAGCGCTCGCGGATTTCGTCGGGCAGGTGGTCGTATGCGAACACCACCTTGTCCCGAAAGATCGCCTCAGCCGTCTCTCGGTCCTGCGCGATCATGCCGCAGCGCTGGTTGGCGTTGAACAGGGCATGGTCGAGCCAGAGGATTGCGATCAGCGTGGTGAAGCCCAGCTGCCGCGCCTTCAAGATCAGGTTACGGTGCCACAGGCGCTTGATGAAGCGGCGCTGCGCCCGGTTGGGCCGGAAG
Source organism: Delftia sp. GW456-R20 (assembly GCF_001622915.1). Lineage (NCBI taxonomy): Bacteria > Pseudomonadati > Pseudomonadota > Betaproteobacteria > Burkholderiales > Comamonadaceae > Delftia > Delftia sp. GW456-R20. The sequence continues at coordinate 748,007 of NZ_LWCN01000003.1, forward strand.
GGCTGCACAAAGCTCTCGTCGTCCTCGCCGTCGCCCTTGACGATGATCTGGTACAGGGCGCCCGAGAACAGGCGCCATTCGGGGTCAGCCAAGCACCGTGCCAGTTCTTCCTCGTTGGCAGGCATCTGCGGCGGGGGCTCGACCAGGATGTCGCCCTGGGGGCGCTTGGTGGCCTTGTCCCAGGCCTCGCCCAGCTGCTCATCCAGGTCGCGGCGCTGGTCCACATGGAGGATGACGGCATCATCGTCGTCCAGGCTGCCGGGCTCGGACATTGCGGCGCGCGGACGGCGGTCAATGGTGCGAGCGCGCTGAGGGTGCTTAATCGTCATCACTCACCTGGGCGCGCGGGCCTATCGAGTTGGGGCCGGCGTCAGCAGATGGCGCCTCGGGGTCGTGCTGCACAGGGGCGAAGCCATTGGAGTTGCCGCCAGCGATGCGGTGCAGCAGCGCAGTGAGCGGGTCCACCTTCTGCTCGTTGTCCTTCTGGTACAGGCCTAGGTGCTTCCACAGCTTCTCGGCAAAGGCCTCCTTGCTGTGCATGAGCACCTGCATGCCGTCTTTGGTGCGCTTCACGCCAGCGAACAGCTGCGCGGCGGCCGGGCTCAGGTAGCGCGTGTCCTTCACCACGTCACGGGCGAAGCCATCACCACGGCATTCAGCGCACGCAGGGTGTGGCGCCTTCAGGGGGTCGTAGCCGATGCCGCCGCGCTCGTCGAATTCATCCTCCTTGGGCAGCCGGCCCATGCGCTGGTCCAGCATGAAGCGCTCGCGGTCCTTGTTGAACTCGGCCACGGTGCGCTGGTACTTGAAGCCCTCGCCCCAGCAGTGGCGGCAGCAGCCCACACGAACCTCGGTCAGCTCGCGGGCATCAGCGGTGGCGATCATCCAGGCCTGCAGCAGCACGGCATCAGCGCTGATCTGCGTGCGTGCCTGCTGTGCCTTCCTGGCTTCGGCCAGCGCCAGCTGGATGTACGGTTTTGACAGGTTCTCAGCGCCCATCTGCCTCGCGGTGTCAGGGCTATATCCGGCGCGGACAGCGGCCTGCGTGGCGTTTAGGTCAATCAGGTACTCATCCACAAACCGCTGCTGTTTCGCAGTCAGGCCCAGCTGTGCCGCTTCCTCGGTGCTCTGCTTTTGGACTGTGGCGCGCTTCTTGGCCGGTGCCTGGGCTCGCTGCTTGCGGGCGGGTGCGGCAGAGCCGGCCACCTTCTTGGCAGGGGTAGCGGGCTTGCGCGTCGGCTTCTTTCGGGGCGCAGGCTTCATGCCTGCTGGGTCTTTGGGCATGCGCGCCAGTGTTCCGGCGCGTGATGCATTGGCCTAACCCTATGCTGGGCACAAAAAAACCGCCCGAGGGCGGTGTGTTGAGTTGTGGGCCGGTCAGAACGGCACGGTGTCGCCGCACTTGGAACACTTGGTCTGGTACGGTGCGCCGGGCTGCGGGTCCGCCTCGGCGCTGCAGCCGTTGTCAGGGCAGCGGGTGATGGCGCGGAGTGGTGGCGCGACCCCCTTCAGGTTCGCGGCAGCCCAACTGCGCACTTCGCTGTACAGCTCGGTGTGGCCGCAGGGGTTGGCCCAGGTATGCACCGCCAGCTGTTGGCTCCCGTCCCAGCTGGTGGCCCAGACAGGCGCGCCGCGCGGGCCGCCACAGTGGATGCAGCGCCATGGCAAGGTCAGGGACAGGGACAGGGTGCCACCGTGCTCGGCGCATGCAGGAATCACGACAGATTGGCATTCCATCCGGGCAGCCAGGGCCTTGCGGTGGACCTGCAGATCCTCCAGCTCGCGCTGTGCCATGTCGGCGCGGTCCTGCTCGCGCTGATGGGCCTCCAACATGGTGGGGCCCGTCTCCAGGGCCTCGGTGCTGATGCCCTCGCAGGCGTTCCAGCACGCGGCCAAGCGGCGGAAGTTCGCGCGCTGGCGCTCCGTGGTCATTTCGCCATTGGCCAGCAGCGCCAGCCACCAGCGGCCGCCATCGGTCAGCATGGTGTGCTGGTTGGCCTCGCCGCCCTCGCGGAACAGGATGCGGCCGGGTGTGTGGGTCGTGCTCATGGTCGCGGCCTTCACAGCAGGTTGCCCAGCTCGTCGGCCAGCTTGGAGGCGCCGGCCAGCAGCTCATGGATGGCAGGGCTGTCGGTGTGGTCGCAGATCACGTCCCAGCCGCCGTTGCCGTAGACCAGGGACATGCTGCCCAGCTTGTCCCCGATCTTGCCGTCCACGGGCAGGTGGCGCACCACCACCATTTCCTCGTCGCACTGGCCGATGTCGGCCATGATCGCGTCCAGCTCGCGGCAGCTCTTGACAGGCCATTCCTCGCCATCGAACACGCTGACGCAGTAGGCGCCGTCAGCTGCGGCCAGGATGTCGCGCACCGCACGCCGCACGATGGCGCGCTCGATCAGGACGCGCTGGCGGATGGCCACGTCCTTGACCCAGTGGAATTGCTTGAAGTGGGCGCTGTCGTCGCGCTCGTCGTACACGGCGCGGCCGGCTTGGTTCTTGATGCTGGCGAGCAGCTGCATGGCGGTCATGGTGGACTCCTGGGTGTTGGTGGTGGCGGCGGTCATTCGGCGGCGTAGGTCAGGGTGCAGAAGACGGGCGCGGTCAGCGTCAGCCAGTCGGCCTGTGGCGTGCTGCAGTCCCAGCAGCCGCGCTGGTCGTCCCATGCGCTGGCGTCCGGGTCGCAGGAGCCGTCCGGGAAGCCGTCGAACATGGCGAAGGTCAGGCTGCCGTCATCGTTGGCAGGCACGGCGATCAGGTGGCCGTCGATCAGCACCATGAAGCCGACGCCATCGGAATCCTTGAGGGCCGTGCGCTCGGGCTTGTCTTGCAGCAGGGCGATGGCGGCGGCAGTCCAGCCGGCGAATGTCTTGAGGTCGTGGCCGGAAATGGCGGTCTGCACTTGCTCAGGGGTCATGGTGATTGGGGTCATGTCAGGTTCCATCTGGTGCGTTGCTGATGGCTCTATTTTGTAGCTACAGAATAAACAGAGCAACAGATGCCAGACTGGCGTGAAGGGTTATTTTGTAGCCACATTTCAAATACAATGCCGCGCATGGAACAACCCATCACACCCCGAAAGAGGGCGCCCGGCGCTGGGCGCAAGCCGCTGTCCGACACTGGACAGAAGACCATCCGCGCCCGCGTCACCCCTGAGCAATACGAAACCTGGGAGGCCATGCCCAACGCTTCGCAGTGGCTGCGCGGCCAGCTGGATGCAATCCGGGCCGCAGAGCCTGGCGAGAAGGCCTGACGCCTAGGACGCTGCAATCCAATCCGTCTGCGGGCTGTCGCCACCTTTGTTCGCGGCCCTGTGCGCTTTCAGCTCGCGCTCCAACTTCTCGACCTTCGCGGCCAGTTCGGTGGCGAGGTACAGGTGCTGGTTCGCGCTGTTGATGAGGATTGCTTGCCCGGCCGCGCCCATGCCCAGCTGCGCCAGCACACGATCCTCCACGGGCGTGAGCGTCAGCACGAAGTCCCCGATGTCATACTTCACGTAGCCCGTGGGCAGCACCGTCTTGCTGATGACGCGAGTTGCCGGGTAGACCTCCACCAGCTCGTAGACCCCGCGCAGCAGGCGCTTGAGCTTGCCGTCATCCACCAGGGTGCGCAGGCGGTCGTCCACCACGGCCATCTTCAACCCCGTCAGCTCGGCCACCGTCTCGCGCGTAGCGATCTGCTCCAGGCTGCGCAGCTCGCGCACCGCGTCATAGATGCGGTCTGTGCTGGTGATGGGCTTGCCGCTCTTGGGCTCAGATTGCATCACTCCCTCCTTCTCGCCACTCGGGCAGCTTTTTGGGCCACTGGCCCGATTCCTTGATCTGTGCACGGGTCTGCGCGGCCCAGGCGCTTCCCTGGGCATGGTGGGCGTCCCGGCCGCCCGGCAGCAGCCGGTACTGGTCGAAAGCCACATGGCAGCCCTCGATGTCTGGGCGCGTGCAGCACAGGGGCATTCCGCGCCGGTCGTCCACCTTCATGCGGGCGCCCTTCCCCTCGTTTTCGTGCGCGTGCTGGCTGTAGCCCTCGATGCGGCAGTGCGCGCAGGGCAGCGCGGCCACCAAGCGCCGGTAGGGCTCGCTGCGCAGCGGGTTTTCCTTCTCCAAGGGCGCGGCGCGCATGTAGTCCATGTCGTTGGCCGCCACCATTTCCACGTTGTCCGGGCTCGGGCTGGCGCAGGCGATGGCGCGGGCGGCGCGGTCGGCCAGCCGCTGCTCGCGCTGGGTGTGGAAGTCGCTGCCGGCGCCGGCCGCCGCCGCGCGCCTGAAGCCTGTGCGCTTCATGGGTGTGCGGCCGGTCAGCATGGCCAAGTTCCCATGCGGCGGCGCGCGGCAATCTCGTCCATCGCCTGATCCAGCAAGGCTTGCACGTCGGCGCTGACGGCTCCTGGCTGCACGTTGACCCACCAGAGCCAGCGCAGGAATTCGTTGCTCGCGTCGCGGAAGATGAAAAAGCGGCCCGTGCAATGGCGCCAGCAGGCGCGAACCCACGCGGGCAGCCAAAACAGTTCCAGCACGCGCGTCTTGAACTTGGTCATTGGGTCGCCCTCCCCTCGGCGCGGTTGCTGGCCTCCTTGGAGCGCCAGATCTCTACGTGCAGCTCGGCCGCCTTCAGCTTGAAGCGGAAGGTTTCCTCGGCCTCGATAGCGATGCGCAGGCCGTCCAGCAGTTCGATGTACTCGGGGTGCGAGTAGGCGTAGGCTTCGCGGTCGGCCACCGCCTTGCCGTCCGAGGCGCGCATCAGCAGGGCCTTCTTGGTTTTGCGAAATTCCTCCAGGTACAGGCGCTGGGCCTTGGCCTTGGCGAAGCGCGGCGCCGTCTGCAGCATGTAATCCACGGCGGCCTGGGGGTCGTTGGGCACGTACTCGCTCATGCTGCTGCCCCGGTTTCCGCTGTGCGGTAGGACCAGCCCTGCGCGTCCCTGGCCACCGTCGCGGCACTGTCGTGCGGCACGCCGACGAGATTGCCGAAGTCATCGGCCACGCAGTCCAGCTCCAGCAGCCGCATGCCGTTGTCGTAGTCCTCGGCCCAGAAGATGCGGCAGCCCACGGCCAGCGGGAACACAAAGCGGTCGGTGCTCATGGCGTCACGCATGCGATTTCCTCCACGGTCACCACCACACGCGGCGTGTCGCTGTAGCCCTTGCGGCAGTCGCGCAGCCAGCAGACCTGGCTGTCGTCCTTCCAGGCCACGCCGTTCAGGCCGTCCTTGATGGCCTTGAGCACGTTGTCCAGGTCGGGCTTCTTCGTGTGCTGCTCGGTGCCGGCGCGGGCGGCCGCCTGCCGCTTCTTCGACCAGCTGGGCGGGATCGGGAAAAGCGCCGTCACGGACAGGGACACCGGGCCGTCGATCAACGAGCGCCCTGCCATGGCCTGCTGGGCGAAGAGCGCCACGCGGGCCTCGTAGTTCTCGGTCTTGGCGGGGGTGTAGAGGCGCGCGCGGCCCTGTACCATGGTGGCGCGGGGCCGGGCCTTGGCCACGGGGTCGCCGGGGATTTCGAAGGTCAGCATGCAACCTCCCTGGCACTTTTGTGTGCCGCGATTTCCTTTGGCGTGGCGTAGCGTGTGTAGCCCTTCCACTTCTCTGCAATAGCCTGGTCGAATGTTTGGAGCATCCAGGGTCCTGGCGTGGAAAACTCGTATTGCTCGGCCGTCAGTGCCAATGCGGATCTACCCCGCTCAACAACGCTTCCATCGGCGTTTGACAGGTACGCCTCGACGACGAACCGCACCCAGTTGCCGTCCCTCCCGAGAGTGCAGCCGGTAATGTGGTCAACCTGCTTTGCGCCAGCTGCGAATTCTTCAAAGCTCAGCATGCGGCGCCCTCCTTCGTGGTGGCCAGCGCCAGCCGGTGCTTCGCCCACTCGCCCGCGATCCAGCTCACGCCCTTGGGCGTGAACTTGGACTGGTTGTAGGCGTGGCTGGTGTCGCCGTGCTCGGCCACCCCCGCCTTTGTCTCGAAGCGGCCGGCCTGGATGTGTTGGGCATGGGGCACCCACTCGCCGCCCAGGAAATACATCACGCCCGTGTCCTTCAGGAACTGGCGGAATTCGGGCTCCTTGGCGCCCAGGAGCTTGCACACCTGCCGGAAGCCCTTGCTGCCCGTGGTGGCCTGCACATACTTGTCCACGAAGTCCACCTTCGGCGCGGCCAGCGCCAGCTGGGCCTCGGCCTTGATGCGGGCTTGCTCGGATTCCATGGCCAGCTGCAGGATGTCCAGGCGCGACAGCTCGGCCGGCTTCGGCCCGGCCTCCAGTTGCTGCCAGCGGACCACGATCGCATGGCGCATCTGCACGCTGTACCCGGACACGAGGGTGATGGTCAGCTCCTTGGGCAGATGGGCCACGCGCTGCAGGCGCTGGTAGCTGTCGGGAAGTTCTCCCCAAAACTGGGGCGATGTCAGGCCCAGCTCCTGCAGCATGTGCTCGATGTCGCGCAGCACATGGTCGTGGCGCTTGCCGGTCAGCTCCGCAATCTCGCGGCTGCTCATGGTCTGGGTTTGTGCGGTCTGCAATTGCATGTCGTTTCTCCCTAGTTCAACGCATCAGGCCGGCGAACACGTTGGGCGCGCCGCCCGGGGCCGTCACCACGTTCTGGCCGCGGCGGCACTTGCTCACCGTGGTCATGCTCACGCCCAGCTCGGCGGCCAGCGCAACGCCGGTCTTCGGGCTGCTCTGCACGTACAGCACCTGCTCGGCGGTGAGCTTCGCCCGCTTGACGTTGATGGCACGGTTGGCGGCGATGTGCTTGGGGGTGCCCTTGTGGCGGCCGATGCGGCGGGCGAACTGGCCGCGCAGGCGCTCGGTCGTGCAGCGGATGCACTCCGGGTTGCAGCACGTAGGGTGCGGGCACACCACGTAGGCGCGGTGCGTGGTCGGGATGGCCTTGCCAGTCGTGATGTGCCAGATGGCACGCGGGCCGGCCTGGGTGGTCATGCCGCCGTTCTGGCGCGTGTGGTCCGGCGCGTAGATGTTGGGGCGGCCATCGGGGCGCACCGATCCGCGCCAGAGCCAGTGCCCGTCCTCGGTGATGACGCAGCGGCCTTTGATTTCCTCAATCGTTCGCATCGTTCTCCCCCTCCTGGTCCTGGTCTGGCTTCTTGGTGGCCTCGGCGCCCAGCGCCTGCAGCGCGTGGCGTAGCACGCCAAAGGTCACGGTCTGGTCGCCGGCCTCGGCACGGGCCTTGATGACGCGCGCCCAGTCCTTGCCGTCCCCCACGGGAGTAATGCGGGCCTCCACACGCGCCAGCTTCGGAGCGGGTAACAGCGCATAGCCATTCAGCTCGGCGTGCGTCTTGCGCGGCAAAATTGCCTCGCACAGCTTCACCAGCTCGGGCAGCGAAGGCGAGAACTGCGGGCTCTCGGCCATGGCGCGCTTGGCTGCCGTTTCCACCACGTCACCCGGGAAGCGCGACAGGTCGGCGTCCCAGACCAGCATGGCGGCCAGCGGCCCCTTGTCCTTGCCCTTGTTCGGGCCGTCTTCGACGAGCTGGCCTGTGTGAAACTTGGCCAGGAACTGATTGCCGTAGGCGCCGTGCAGCACCACAAACAGCTTGCGGACGGTGGCCGATGCCTCGCGTGGGCCGCGCGTCTGCGCTTCGTGGACGCTGTGCGCCGCGATGTGTGCGAGGTTTTTCACAGTTCCATCCCGTCGTAGATCGCGGCGGCGGCGCCTGCGTATTTGGCGGGTGGCGGCTGCTGGCCCGGCGCACGCCCGGCAGGCTGCCCGTGGTCCTTCTGATACCAGCCGGCATTGAAGCCCTGCCAGCCGCGCTCAACGGCGTAGCGGATGGCGTCCTCAGCTGTGATGCCAGCCTTGCCGGCTTCGCGATGGATCGCGTCGATCACGGTCTGGCTGATCGGGCCGGCACGACGCGCCTTGCGCACGTCCTTCCATTCGTTCACCAGTTCCTCGGGTACACCGGGGATCGTGGGCCCGCTGCTGCGCTTATTCTCTGTAGTAGTCTTGTGTGTAGTCTCTGTTCTATTACCGGATTGCGCTTTCCGCAGTTCGTCGGACGACGATTTCGCTCTCCCCGGACTGCGTTTGGCGCAATTACCGGATTGCGCTTCCCGCACCTCCCGAAATGCGTTTTCGTCGTTCGCGGATTGCGCTTTCGTCCATGCTTCAAACGCTGCGTCTATGGCCTCGGGAACCAGGCGGAAATAGACCTTGTGCTCCAGGCGGCGATTCGTCTCGACCAGGAAGCCAGCGGCCTTCAGGACCGCGCGCGCCGTGGCCTGCTCGCGGTAGGACAAGCCGGTTTCCTCCGCCAGCTCGGCGGAGGTTTTGTAGGTGCCAAGTTCGCTATCGGCGCCGCGGTCGTGCCAGTAGTGCAGCTGCGCGAACAGGATGGCCGCATTGACGCTTCCGAGAAAGCGCGCGATACGCGGGTAGTAGGCGACAGGACGGCCCACCGTTGACAGGGCATAGAACAGGCTCATTCCGCCCCCCGGTCAGCATCCGATGGACGCTTGCGGCGCTTGCGCGTCGCCATCTTGGGCTCCTGCTCTGCGGTAGCCAGCTTGGCGCACAAGTCATTGACGGTGACATATCCGGGGTTGGCTGTCAGGCCGTATCGGATCTTGTTGATCGTCGACACAGGTACACCTGAGAGCTTCTGCAACGCCTCGACTTGAGCCTTAGACAAGGCCATCAGACGTGCTCGCACGTCCTTCATGCTGGGCAAAGTAAGTTCCATGCCCCAAGTCTATCTAAATTTGGACTATCGCCTTGCTAAATGTTCAAATTTGGACCGCGTGCATAGCGGAAAATTTCGGTCTAATATCCAAATATGGAACAACCGACAACCCCCCTCACACTGAAAAGTAACCTGTGGGCCTCCATTGAGAAGCTCATGTTGGCCCAGTGGGGCAAGCCCAATGTCAGCCGCCTAGCACGCGAAGCAGGCCTGGGTCATGGCACGGCCATTCGTCTGCAGCACGACGATGGGGTCACGTCCATCGGGCTGGATAAGGTGGAGCGCATTGCGCGAGTCTTTGGCGTTGATCCCTGGAAGCTGCTCGATCCAGCATTTGATCCAGACGATCAAGCACAGAGCATCAGTGCCCAAGGCCGAGAGCTGGCCCTAACCCTCGACCGCATCAGCGATCCAGTTGCAAAAGCGAAGTTCTACGCAATGTGCGTCCAATTTCTTGAGTTCTCGAACCCGCCCCTCCAGCAAACACAATCGACTGGCGGCGCGCCCAAGTAACAGCACACTTCACATCTGTAAAAACACCCAAAACGCCACCGACCTGCGCGAGTCGAGCGGCAATTTCTCGCGCCTTCTCCAGTTGCACCGCTGACACCACCAGCCCAAGCGGCATCACAGCGTGGTTCACCAGCCGATCCCAGGCCACCCGGTCAACTTCCAGCCCCACTCGAGCGTCCAGTACGCAAGTGAAGACGTGCCCCTGCATGCCTTCACTTGCGCGGCGAACGCGGCGGCAATCCAGCAAAACGCCGCGCCACGTCACAAGCATGACGCCCGCCTGGATATCAATCCCCTCAGTCTCCATCGCCAGTTCTGATTGCTTCACTGTTGCCTCTTGTAGGTTCGCGCCTACGCCTGCGGTTTGTACTAACTGTAATTACGTACAGTATTCCACATTTTGCAGAATCGCCGGCCTCGCCAAAAGTCCAAATTTAGAACACTTTTTATTTATCAGTCCAAATTTGGATTATAGTTCACCCATCGTAGCAACAACACGCCGCGATGGGCGCCAGGTGATCGAACTCAGCGCTCCTGCTCTTGCAGCTTGGCAGGCTGGGTAAACAAAGCACCTCCGCAGGCGGCAGCGGGCAACAAGAGGTCGTCGGCGCACTACTACTGAGACAAGCCACCAGCCCTCGCAGGCCGGGTAAGTGCTTGAGGATCTGGGAATTGCCTGGGGACCGCGGCCAATGGGGCCAGGAAGCCAGGACCGCCCCGCGAAGTCCAACCCTGGGGCTGAATACGGGGGTGAGGCATGCACTGGGATGCCAAGAACAGAAAAGCCCAGATCCATCTTTGGAGGCCCAGCCTCCCCACCCGGCCCAGCCGGGGAAAAACCGCAGCGTCTTGTCACCAGGGCGCTGCGTTTTTTTATGGCGATTCGGGGCGCCCTCTCCCCGCTTTCAAGGAAACCACATGTCAACACTTCTCGCCGCCCAACTGGCAAAGCTGTCCGAATTCGATTTCATCGTCGTCGTGGATGCCAGCGGCTCCATGACCACCGATGACGTGAAGGGCCGCACTCGCTGGCAGGCCGTGCAGGAAACCGCAGAGCAGTTCACCCGTGACCTGGCCAAGCTGGACAGCGATGGCATCGGCCTCGTGGTGTTCAACGGCCAGGCCGTCGATTCGTTCGATGGCGTGGATGCGAGCAAGCTGACCGAAGTGTTCGCGGCGCGCTCGCCCCGCAGCTCCACCCCGCTGGCGGAGGCCCTGACGGCCGCGCTCAAGCTGGCCGGCAAGTCGGACAAGAAGGACTTCGTGATCGTCTTCACCGATGGCGTGCCCGATGACAAGGCCGCCGCCGCCAAGGTGATCGTGGATGCGTCCAACAAGCTGCAGAACGACGATGAGCTGACCATCCTGTTCGTGCAGGTGGGCCACGACCGCGCGGCTACCGACTACCTGCGCGAACTGGACGACAACCTCAAGGGTGCCAAGTTCGACATCGTGGATGCCAAGACCGTGGCCGAAGCCGAAGCCTTTGCCAGCACCGCTGACCTGGTGCTGGCCGCCATCGACGGCTGACCGATGGTCGATCTCATTCTGCTGACGTTCTGCGTCGGCATGTTCGCCGCTGGCTTTTGGGCCGGCGCCAGGTACAAGCGGCCCGCTGACATGCTCAAGGCCATGAAGACCTGGTTCAACTGACTCCCGTGCCCTGGCCAAAGCCAGGGCCATCACGCCGGCTCCCTCCTTCGGGCGCCGCCGCGATGGCGCGACAGGTAGTTGCCCACCTGCGCAGGAAGGTCCGTCCTTTCGGTTGTTGTGGAAAAAAAGCCGGGGCGTACACGGCAGCCATCACCAACCACACCCCAAACCGCCTCCAGGCGGTTTTTTCGTTTCAGGAGAGCAGAGATGCAACGAGTGATCCCCACGGAGCCCTTCAACGCTGACCCCGACGCGCGCTATCTGCGCGAGGCATCCCGCCCGGGTCCAGTTGTCGAGCCGGACCCGGCGCCCACCCCCGGCGGCTGGCTGCTGCTGTGCCTGGCCGTGCTCGTGGCCCTGGCGCTCAGCGCCTGCGCCGATGCTGGCGCGGCCCAGGAAGCCCCGAGCGTTGCGGACCTCAAGCGTGCCGCCGCCAGTGCGTGGAATTGCCCGGGTATGCACGCCGAGTGGATTGACGAACAGACCGTCCAGTGCCTGAAGGAACGCCCGTAATGAAGCTCCTTCACATCGCATTCCTCTGGCTGTTCCTGTGCGCAGTCTCGGCCCTGGCTGCCGCAGTCATTTCCATCAATACCCCTCAGCCATTTTTTTGACCATCTGGAGACACCGCAGTGATTCAAACCGAAACCACCTCCCCCCTCCTGCAGGTGCAGCCCGGCACCGCATCGGCTGGCGCGCTGCTGATGAGCGACGCCAGCATGGACAAGCTGGAACGCCTGTCCCACATGATGGCCAGCGGCAGGGCCACCGTGCCCGCCCACCTCAAGGGCAGCCCTGGCGACTGTTTTGCCATAGCACTGCAATCCATGCAGTGGGGCATGAACCCTTTCAGCGTCGCTCAGAAGACCCACATCATCAACGGCACGCTCGGCTACGAGGCACAGTTGGTCGCAGCGGTCATCAACAGCAGCGGCATCGTGCTGGACCGCTTCAACTTCGAGTGGTTCGGCGCCTGGGACAAGATCGTGGGTCGCTTCAAGGAAGTCGAATCGCGCACCAAGAAGGACGACAACGGCCACCCGAAGAAGTTCATCGTTCCCGCGTGGAACCAGGCCGATGAGCAGGGACTGGGCGTGAAGGTATGGGCCACGCTGCGCGGCGAAGCACAGCCGCGCGTGCTCACTCTGCTCATGACCCAGGCCCGCACCCGCAACAGCACGCTCTGGACGGAAGACCCCAAGCAGCAGCTGGCCTACCTCGCGCAAAAGCGCTGGGCACGCCTCCACACGCCCGATGTCATCCTGGGCGTCTACACCCCCGACGAGCTGCAGCAGTCTGGCGAAATATTCATGGGCACGGCCGAGGAAGTGCCGGCCGGCGAAGGCGCGCCGCCAGCTGCCGAAACCGCCACCCGCGTGGAGCCGGCGCAAACCACCAACTTCTACCCGCAGGCCGACTTTGACCGCAACCTGCAGCAGTGGGTAAACGTGGTCACTGCAGGCCGCAAGACCCTGGAGGCCATGCTGATCTTCATCCAGTCCAAGGCCAAGCTGACGCCAGTGCAGATCACGGCATTCACGGACGCGGTGAAGCAGGCACAACAGGCCGGGGCGCAGGACGTGGAAGCCAAGACAGCGAGCGGCCCTGTCGTCACCGACATCACGCCGACCCTGGAGGCCATGCGCAACGCGCAGACCCAGGACGCCCTCATCAACATCGCCGCCATGTGCGACTCGGTGAACGACCCGGACCTGCGCAAGCAGCTGGACCAGACCTTTGACGCACGCATGGCGGAACTGAAAGCCCAAGCATGACCTTCACCGTAGTTGACCTTGCACAAGGCACCCCCGAGTGGAAGGCGCACCGCGCCAACCACTTCAACGCTTCGGACGCGCCTGCCATGATGGGCTGCAGCCCGAACAAGACGCGCGGCCAGCTGGTCAAGGAATTGGCCTGCGGCATCGAGCGCGATTTCTCCGACTACGTGCAGGAGCGCGTGCTCGACAAGGGCCACGTCTTCGAGGCCTACGCCCGGCCCCTGGCTGAAACCATCGTCGGCGAAGACCTATACCCTGTGGTGGGCACCAACGGCCGCTACAGCGCCAGCTATGACGGTCTGAGCATGCTCGAAGACAAGGGCTTCGAGCACAAGTCGCTCAATGCGGCCCTGCGCGAAGCCATGCATGAAGGCTGCACTGGCGAGAGCCTGCCCCTGCCCTATCAGGTGCAGATGGAGCAACAGTGCATGGTGTGCCCCACGCTCGAAAAGGTGCTGTTCATGGCCAGCGACTGGGACTGGCAGGGCAACCTGATCGAAGAACGCCACTGCTGGTACTACCCGAACCTGCAGCTGCGCGCCCAGATCGTCACCGGCTGGGGCCTGATCGAGCAGGAAGCCGCCGCTTATGACCCGGCCGCAGAGGCAGCGCCAGAGGTGGTAGGCCAAGCGCCCGACCAGCTTCCCGCGCTCCAGATCAACGTCACCGGCATGGTCACGGCGTCGAACCTGGAGGGCTTCAAGTCCGTGGCGCTGCGCACCCTGGGCGGCATCAAGACCGTGCTGAAAACCGACCAGGACTTTGCCGATGCCGAGAAAACCGTGAAGTGGTGCGGTGGCGTGGAAAGCAGCCTCGCTGCCGCCAAGCAGCACGCCCTGAGCCAGACGGAAAGCATCGACCGCCTGTTTCGCACCATCGACGAAATCACCGAGCAGACCCGCGCCGTGCGCCTCAAGCTGGAGAAGCTGGTGGACACGGAGAAGAAGGCGCGCAAGGAACAGATCGTGATGCTGGCGCAGCGCTCCCTGGACGAGCACATCGACGCGCTGAACTACGAGCTGCAGGCCACCTACCTCATCCACCCGCATGGCGTGTTTGCGCCGGTCATCAAGGGCCTGAAGTCGCTCGACAGCATGCACGAAAAGGTGCAGGCCGAGCTGGCGCGCCAGATCACGGATGCCAACGCCAAACGCGACCGGCTCAAGGAGAACCGCGACCACCTGGAGCACACAGACGGCAGCTGGATCACGCTGTTCCCCGACTTCGCCGCCGTGGGCACCAAGGCCGCCGAGGACTTCCAGGCCCTGGCCGCGCTGCGCATTGGCCGCCACCAGCAGCAGGAGGCCGCGCGCCTGGAGGCCGAGCGCGAGCAGATTCGCCAGGAGGAAGCGGAGAAGCTGCGCCGCGAAGCCCAGGCCCGTGAGCAGGAAGAGACAGACCAGATCAACGCGCAGGCAGCAGCAGCTGCAGCAGACGCCGCCGCCGCCAACGATGCGCAGCTGCTGCCGCTGATCGACCAGTTGCCCCTGGGCGCCCCGCCTGCTGCCCCTGCCTGCGCCCCAGCCCCAGCGCCAGCGGCGGCTGACGCGGCCCAGCGCCTGCCCATCGAGCAGCGCGTGGAAGCTGGCCAGACCATGACGCTGGGCGCCATCAATGCCCTGATGGGCATCTTCGATGTCAAGGCCACCACCCTGGCGGCCCTGGGCATCGCTACGGAGAAACACCGCGGCGCCGTTCACATGGACGCCAGCGACTTCGCCGGGATGTGCAGCGCACTGATCGAGCACATCGAAAGCGTGCGTGAGCACGCAGCCAAGCAGGCCGCATAAGCCTTTTCTGAACCACCCCAGCCCGCCACTGAGCGGGCTTTTTTTTGACTCAAGCACACCATGAACTCGAAACACAACCCCGTTTCCTCTGCCCTCGCCGCCCTGGCCACCATGTCGATGCTGGCCAACTTCGCAGCGGCCGAGGCAGCGATGCCGAAGGCCGCCAAGCCCGATGCCGATCCCGCCGCCCGCCCCGGCCGCCCTGAAGCCATGTCCCTGGAGGAAATGCTCGCTGGCCTGCTGGGCATGCCCCCAGGGGGCGCACCGGCTCCCAGCCCCATCGCGCAGGTCTGCGCTATCCCGCAGGACATCGCGGAGCGCTGCGGCATGCACGACGCGGGCTTTGATGCCCACGGGCATACCGGCCGCACCGTGACCCTGCTGGCAGCCGTGCTGTCCAACCTGCGCGAGCTGCGCTGCGTGTGCGACGAGGCCGGCCGAGCCCAGGTCGCCGTGGCCGAGAGCCACATCACCGCCGCCGTGGCCGCCGTGCAGACCTCGCTGCGCACTGCCTCGGGCAGCCAAGCCGCAGCCCCCGGCGATGCCTCCAAACCCTTGGTCTAAGGAGCCCACCTCCATGGCAACGAAACGCACCGACCCGGCCGCCTTCTCCGACAAGGAGTACAAGGCCATACCCATGACCCCCGTGCAGTCCAACCAGATTGCGACCATGGGCTACGACGCGGCACGCAAGACGCTGGCGCTGACCTTCACGCGCGGCCCAGGCCACGTCTACCACTATCCGAACGTGGCGCAGAAGACCCACGACGAGCTGATGGCCGCCGAGTCCAAGGGCGTGTTCTTCGGCCAGCACATCAAGCAGCTGCCGTTCGACAAGTTCCCGGCCCCGGAGAAAGCAGCATGAGCGAGGCTCACACCTGCGCGCACGTCTTCGAGAAGAACGTGTTGCACATCCATGTCCAACCGGCAGCACCCGATGCGCAACAGGCGACGCACCGCCAAGCGGGCAAGTACACCTGCAGCTGCGGCGACTTCCAGCTGCGCGATCCGAACTACACGCCCCAGGCCTTCGCCCAGACGCTGCACGGCATGGAGTACCCGCTGCGCATCCCGCAGGCGATCACCGAGGCCGCGCGCGCCAACGGCGTCGTGATCGTCTACGGCGCCAGCGATGACCTCATGGAGCTGGAGGGCGCGATCCGCGACGAAATCTGCTGCTACGACGGCGGAACAGCATGGGTGGATGCCAAGGGCGTTCTGCCCGAATGGGACCAGGTCCGGGAGTACGGCAGTGCGGAAGACGCGGCCGAATGGGGGGTGCGCAAGAAAGCCGTCAAGGCGATCAAGGCCATCTTCTCGCCCAACGAGCCGGCCGGCGCTACCTGGGCCTACGAGACGGCGATCCCGCACGTGACCTTCGACGTGATGGAGGACGGCGGCATCTACTGCCGCGCCATCGTGTTCAAGCTGGCCGACCTGGACCAACCCATCGTGCAGCACCTGCCGGCCGACGACACCGAAGGCGGCGCACTGTAGGCCGCCCCTGCTCACGCACCCGCCCGCTATCGCGGGCACTTTTTTGTCCCAAAGGAAGAAGGCATGTCCTCCACCATTCCCACACCTGCCAACGGTTCCTCCCCCGGCGCCAGAACAGCGCCAGTCACCAGCAGCCCCACGCCGGCCCAGGTGGCCGCCAATAGCTCGGCGTCCTCCCTCGTGAACGACCCCACCGAGGTGCTGGGCGAGTTTGACGGCGGCCAGTTCATGCTGATGCTCTCCCGCGCTCTGGGGTCCGTGAGCGCCGCTGTCGTGGACAACGAGCGCAAGGGAAAGATCACCATCGAGCTGGACATCAGCAAGATCAAGAAGACTCACCAGGTCACGATCAAGCACGCCATGAAGTTCTCGCGCCCGACCCTCGACGGCGAGGCGAGCGAGAAGGTCTCCCGCGAAACCGTGATGCACGTCGGCAAGTTCGGCAAGCTGACCGTGATGCCTGAGGCCCAGATGGACCTCATCCCCCGAGGCGCGTAGCCGCCTCGCCCTACCGCCTTTCCCCAGCCCTGCTCGCCGCTCCTAAAGCCGCGAGCATTTTTTTCACCCAAACCAAGGACTTTTCATGTTCGACCAATCCGCAATCCAGCAGCTGACCCAGGCCGAAGCCACGGCACAGAGCAACGAGTCGGTGCAGCACGCGCTGACTGCCGGCCAGGCGCTGGTGGCCCTGCACGACGAATTCAACCTCACCAGCCTGGAGTCCTATCTGCCGCTGCGCCGCCGCGCTCGCAACAGCATGAGCACCTCCTACGTCGAGGACTTCTCCCGCTACGTGCGTCAGCACCGCGAGAACGGCTGCACGATCTATGTGAATGCCGAGGGCATGACCGCCAAGGCCGTGCTGAACCAGGGCACTCCAGCCGCCCCCGGCCATGGCGACAACACGGCCCTGGTGAAGCTCAAGGCCACCGCCCTTTACACCTCGCTGCGCAACCTGGTCAGCCAGAACCGTGGCCAGAAGGCGCTGGCCGAATGGCTGGAAGAATGGCGTGACCAGGTGATGCCGCTCGACAAGGACCTGGCGGACTTGAACATCGGCCATGTCGTCGCCGGCATCCGCAGCGTCAGCATCGAGCAGATCAACAAGTCCACTTCCACGGTCGAGGCCCTGTCCGCAGAGCGCAGCGAAATGGAAAGCGTGGCCGCGAAGACGGATCGCACTGACGCAGTGCTGCCGGCCTACCTGAAGCTGACCACCAATCCCTACAAGGAGCTGGGCGCGCGCACGTTCTACGTCCGCGTGTCGATCCTCACCTCGCAACGCGAACCCACCTTCGCCCTGGGCATCCTGGGCCTGGAACTGCACGAAGAGCAAATGGCCGAGGAGTTTGCCCATGTCGTGCGTGCCAGCTTCGCGCCTGTCGCTGATGCCGATGGCGTGGTCACCGAAGAAATACCGGACGTCCTGATCGGCGCGTTCTCGGTCAACGGATAGTCACCAGTCACCCACCACCAGAAGCCCGGCCCCATGCCGGGCTTTTTCATGGGCCATCACCAGAGGGCGCGCCGCGCCCTGTGCTGATCGCCTCTCAAGGAGCCTCAATGCAAGACCACTACGAAACCCTGGGCGTGGCGCGTGATGCCACGGCCGACGAGATACGCGCCGCGTACCGCAAGGCCGCGAGCAAGGCGCACCCCGACCGCAACGGCGGCGACACCGCGCGCATGCAGGCCGTCAACGCGGCCTATGAAGTGCTGGGCAACGCGGACAGCCGAGCCGCCTACGACCGGGGAGAGCACGACACCAGCCCGGACGCCATCCCGCGCGCGATCCTGCGGGAGATCTTCGGCAAGGCCATCGAAGAAAACGCACCCGACGTGCTCAAGTTCGCGCACAGGGCTCTGGACTCGGCCAAGCAAGGCGCGAGGGAGCAGGCCGCCCAGATGCGCACCGGCATCCGCCGTCTGGAGAAGCAGCGCAACCGGATCACGGCCAAGACCTCGCGCGACGCCTACCACGCCATCCTGGAGCGCTCCATCGAGAACCTGCAGAACCGGCTGGAGGAATTCGAGCACACGCTGGAGCGCGTGCAGCGCGTGCGCGAAATCCTGACCGCCGAGTACGAGCGCGGCACCGAATGCCCAGAGCCCAGCCAGAGCCCAGAGTTCGGCACCGTCCGCATCGACAGATCTCGAAGCGACTTCGCCGACGCTTTTCGCTTCTTCGGTCAAGGCCTGTAGGAAACCATCATGGACTGCAGACAAAAAGACGCCGTGACCATGACCTCCGCCGCATAGGCTCGCGTGCGGGCCTATCCATTGTGATCAACCCATCACCATCATGAAGACCAAGATCAAAGCCTGGAACGCTGCAGAGGTGCAGTTGCTGCAGGCCATGTACCTGACCACCGCTGCTGTCGAAATCGGGAAGATGATCGGCCGCAATGCCAATGCCGTGATGACCAAAGCCAGAACCCTGGGGATTCGGAAACGGCACCATTTAAAGACCCAGACGGAGCTGCGACCCTGGACTGCAAGCGAGGACGAAGTCATTAAGTCATCGCTCAATAAATCGGTGGCTCAAGTTGCCGAAATGCTGGGACGCACCAAGGCCGCTGTTTACGTGAGACAGATGCGACTGGGAGTTCAGCGCGGAAAGAGCAGGGGCCATATGCCTATCGGAGCGGAGACTCTCAAGCGAGGTAAGCGCGTAAGAAAAATCTCAAATACTGGAGTGCAGCGGCTCGATTGGAAGCGTGTGGACGTCATCGAATGGGAAGCCAAGAATGGTCCGGTTCCCGAAGGAATGATGTTGGTCAACAAGCGCGGCATGCCGCGCGCGGTTGAAAACCTTGAACTCGTTTCTCCTGCCGATTTGCCATTCACTGCTTTGCGCCATAACGGTTCGCCGGAATTGCGAAAGCTGTTGGACCTCAAGGCGCAGTTCGGGCAGGCACTCAAAAATATAGAGAAGCTGAACCCACAGGAGGTCCAGCCAAAAGAAAAGAGCAAAAGGAATCCGGAAGGAAAGTTCAAAAAATGGCGCGGGGCTCCTGCCTGGACATATGCAGACGATGAGTACCTGAGAGCGAATTCTGCGAAGCCCATAAAGGAAATCGCTGCCGCGATGGGGCGCACAGAACTCGCTGTCCAGACCAGAAAAAGCCGCATCGGCGTCGCGCGTGAGCATTGCATTCCCTGGACGGAATCCGATGAGGCGCAATTGGCCTCAATTTATATGACGAAAAGCTTGGCCGAGATTGCCAAAATAATCGGCCGTACCGAGAGATCAGTTGGCTGCAAGGCATACAAGATGGGGCTCAAAAAATGGACCAAGAAATCAACCAAAGCTCTGCCGTGACTGATATAGATGAAGTCACGCAGCAACTGTCTGCGGCCCTGGCCGTGTTGCGCCGAGGATCTGGTTTGTCACTGGCCCGCGCGCGCGTCATCACCGCCACCGCATCCGCCCTCATCGACACCATAAAGATCGAGGCCCAGCCATCCGCTATTGACCGGGAGAAGTAATGAGCACGAAAAACATCAGCCATCTGCGCGAGCACTTGTTCAACCAGCTCGACATGCTTTGCGACTTGAACAAGCAGGTGGATCTGGAGCGCTCCCGCATGGTGTGCGAAACCTCCAAGCAGATCATCGAGACGGCCAGGGTCGAAATCGAATTCGCCCAGGTGCTCAAGGGCGCGTTGACCGTGCCGTTCATCGAAGACCAGCCCGGCGCCAGCGAGCGACCGAACACGCCGCAGCCGCGGCCGGCGTTGTCGCACCAGCCCCACGATGATGACGACACGTTCCCCGTGCCGCCCGTCACGGCCGCAGAACGCACGCAGGGCGCGCTGAACTCTGGCCCAGCTGCCGATCACCCCTGGCGAGGCCTCGGCGCTCGTCGCATCCACACCGTGGGACGCTGATCATGACCAGCACCACCAAGGCTATGCGCGACTACCTGGCCGCGCGCTACGAACTGCCGGACAGCGAGCTGGATGTAATGGCGGCCGACCTGGCAGCCGTTGCCCAGGCCCAGCAGCAGCCGCTGACGCTCAACGGGCACCAACTGCTCGACGCGCTCAACAGCATCGCGCCACAGCGTAGCGCGCCGCAGTTGGCGACGACGGTGTGCATCAGCCCGGAGCCCACGTGCACCGTGGGCTACCACGTGCCGCCCAAGCTGTACTGCTGGCTGGCCGACTACCCGAAGGCCGGCAGCATCCAGCTGTTCGACAACGGTGACCAGCCGCAGCGGCCCACGCAGGACGTGGTCTACATGGCCACCAAGCTCATCGAATGCGCACGCTGGGTGTACAGCACCCCCGATGCGCGAAAGCAACCCCATGCAAGACGGCTGGCCAAGGTCATCCTGCGCCTTGCCTGCCCGCTCATCAGCGCCCATGCGGACACAGCGCAACGCGCCTGAGTCCATCAATCGCCGGCGCCGCCCGGCATGACCTTCATAACCCGCTTCGGCGGGTTTTTTATTTCCCGCTCGCCAATGAAAACAGCCAACAAGCCCTACACCCCTCCCAGCAGCAGCTACCAGGGCACGGAGCTGAAGCCGCATCCAGGTCTGCCGGCCTCGCGCTTCCATGCATTCACGCTGCCCAGCCGCATGGGCGACTGGCTGCACTACCCCGATGGCCGCGTGGAACCCTTTCCCCCGAAGTGATCACCATGACCCAGCAACAAAACACACCCAAGCGCTGCGGGAGCTGCGGCGCACCGATCCCCCCTGACTTCAAGGAAGACCAGGGACAGGCCCTGCCCTGCGGGCATTGAAGGAGAGAACCATGCAAAACGAGAATCCAAAGGCAGCACCTCCGACTGCGGCGACCCAGGGCGAAGAGTTGAACGCTGCAGTGGTCTGGACTCGCGCCCAGCAGCCTGCCGCTGCAGCGCCGGCCATCAGCGACGAGGACAGGATGACGCTAGCCGGCGCGCTGGGTCTACTGCGCGGCCACCGTTACCACGGGAGTGCCGATGCGCTGCAGCGCGTCCTTGACGCCAACGCCGCAGCACCGGGCGAACCCGAGGCGGAAGAGCACTGGTGGAGCGCATGCGAGGCCGCTGGTATCCAGTTCGACGGCTCCAGCTACGGGCGCGGGTTCCGCGACGGGAAGATCGTTGGCGCCGACTGTGCAGCACCTGGTGGTTTCATCGATCCGACCTCCTTTGAAGGGCTCATTACCGCTGTGCGTTCGCTGCCCACCACCCGCGCGACAGAGTTCGACGGCGAGGAATCGGACGGCACGCCCCAGCGTTGGCGCAATCGACCTTTCGTGTCGCGCACCAAGCTGGAGCGACTGCTGCGGGAGCGCGTGGCAGCACCTGCTGGACCCGCAATGGATGCAGTCCTGCAGGCGCTGCGCGACTATCACTATGCCCTCGACACCCGGAAACATGGCGGCATTGCAGCCAGCAATGCCATTCATGCCATCGAAGCTGCGTTGGGAATGGAATGGAACCAGGGCACGGAAGCGGCAGCCCGTGCACCCCAGGGCAAGGAAGGCGCGGCGCCATGAGTAAATCCGAGATCGAAGAGGCGTTCCACCTTGCACAGGCCGTATTTGCCGCTGGCTTGCTCGCCCGCACCATGACGGCGATGCAGGCTGTGCAGGATGCGGCCACGCAACCTGAGCACGATGGTCCGATCACGATCCCAGCTGCGACCTGGCGGGCCTTCGCCAGCGAGCACGCCAGTGTGCTGCAGCAGATCCAGCTGCAGGGCCTCCAGGCCCCGGATCTGCCCCACTGACCCCTACCCCATCAACCACGCCCCGCCACCGAGCGGGGCGTTTTCATTGGAGAAACAACACCCCTTTGCGTGCGGCAAAGGCCGTGATTTCACTCCCAAATTCGATGCATTCCATGAAACACACAGTTACAGAACCTGCCACCCCAGGAAATACCTTCCACCCTCTGGGCGCGGAATGGGTGCTCGCCACGAAATTCGCGGAAATGACTGGCGTCTCTCCGATGACCGTCCATAACCGCCGTCGAGCCGGAACCTGGCTGGACGGTATTCATTGCGGTGTCGTGGACAGGCACCTCTATGTAAACATCAAGGAAGCAGACCAGTGGATAAAAAAGCAGCTCCAACAACTCCGGCGGGCATAACAATCCGGGAAATGGCAACGGGGGCGCGAATTCAGATCGCGTTTTCGTGGCACGGGCAGCAATGCAGAGAGCTGTTGCCACCTAGCCCGGTCAACAAGGGAAGCATCCTGTATGCCGCCAACCTTCGTGCGGAGATCCGCCGGAAAATCAAGGATGGAACATTCGCCTACGCTGAATACTTCCCGGACAGTGCCAAGGCCAAGGCCCCCGACCCCCATTCCTGCTTGATGGAGGAGCTACTGGGGAAGCAGCTGGAGCTCTACCGCAAACAGGTGGAGAACGGGCAGATGTCGCCAGCGACGTTCCGTGGCTACGAAAAGAGCATCACCGGCGAACGGATGCGACGCTGGCACAGCAACAAGCTGCGCGAGATCACGCCCTCCGCTCTTCGGGAGTGGATCAGCGAGATGGACTGCACAAGCAAGGCCATACGGAACATGCTGATCCCGCTGCGCAGCGTCTTCGAAGATGCGCTCAACGACGGGCTCATCGAGTTCAACCCCTTCGATCGACTCGCGCTTACCAAGCTCATCCGCCAAACGAGCAGGGCCAGCGACTATGTGATCCAGCCTTTCACCCATACAGAGCGCGCGCAGATTCTGCAGGCGTGCCGAGAGGATGAGCGGCCGATGATCCAGTTCTGGTTCAACTCTGGATTGCGCCCGGGCGAGCTGCAGGCCCTCGAGTGGAAACACATCGACTGGGAGAAGGCAACTGCCCGGATCGAGCAGAACCAGGTCGTGGGTGTGCTCAAGGCACCGAAAACGGCGGCAGGCATCCGCAGCGTGGACCTGAACTTCGAAGCCATGGAGGCGCTGCGAGCGCAGAAGGCATTCAGCATGCTCCGCGGCGCACGGGTGTGGCTCAACCCCCGGACGCTGGAGCCCTGGACAACGGATGCCCAGGTGCGCAAGACAGTCTGGATGCCCCTCATGCAGCGTTCCGGCATCCAGTACCGGAACCCCTATCAGGTGCGGCATACCTACGCATCCTCCGTTCTGACGGCCGGCGCTAACCCCTGGTATGTCGCCCAGCAACTGGGCCATGAGGATGTGGAGATGGTCTTTCGCACATACGGGAAGTTCATCCGCGAGGACTACCAGAAGCCCCGGGCGCCCCTCCAGGTCGTAGGCTGAGCCCGTGTGAATCCAGTGTGATTCCGGTGTGAATTTCAGGGCAACACAGGGCAACAAGCGGGCAAAAAAAAACGCCACACAGCGGGGTTTCCGTTGTGTGGCGTTGTCTTGGATGGTGGAGCTGGCGGGAATTGAACCCGCGTCCGCAAGCCTTCGCCGGGCAGATCTACATGTTTAGCGTTCTGTTTTGAGTCTCGCCTCCCAAGTCGCGCAGGCGCACGCTACCCGGGATGCCAGCTTCCTTGGATCTTGCCACGTACTAAGAAGCCCAGCACGCAGCCAGCTGATGTAAATTCCCTTGCAGCCGGGAGGTATTGCTACCCCCTTGCCCAGCCCATCAGCGTGCTGTTGCAAGGCTCACCGGATTTAAGCGGCGAGTGCGAAACGTTCGTCGTTTGCAGTTAGTTTTTTGAATGGAGATTTACGAGCGTCACTCAAGCTCGACATGCACCACACCGGTCCCGAACCCACGTCGAAACCAGGACAGCCCCAAGGCTCCTATCTTAGCCTCTTTCCAGCAGTTTCAAGAGCTCCAGCGGAGAATAGATTTGCGCATCCGCCTGCCACTGCAGCGTATCGCCCGCTGCGCCAAGGTAGCCGTAGCAGGCCGCCACGGTCTTCATGCCTGCGGCCTTGCCTGCAACGATGTCGCGCTCATCATCACCTACATAGACAAAGCACTGCGGAGGCAGGCCGATACGCGCGGCAGCTTCCAGCAACGGTGCTGGATGGGGCTTTGCGTGGGGCGTGGTATCACCGCTGACGATGGCACCAGCGCTCGCGAAAAGCGGCATCTGCTGCGTCAGCGGGTCGGTGAAACGCATGGATTTGTTGGTGACCACACCCCAGGGCATGGATGCCGCCTGGAGCTGCGCAATGAGCTCCGGGACACCATCGAACGCATAGGTGCGCTCGGTCATGCACTGCTCGTAGTTGCGGAAAAACTCCTCGCGCATCTCCGGAAACTCCGGCGAGTCAGGCGTGAGCCCGAAGCCCACTCCCAGCATCCCCCGTGCCCCGGCGCCCGCCATGGGCCGATACCGCTCATAGGGAAGCGACTGCAGGCCACGGTCAATGCGCATCCTGTCTGCGGCCGCACCCAGGTCGGGTGCACTGTCGATCAAGGTGCCGTCCAGGTCGAACAGAACTGCTCGGACTTCTTGCCACATGCGGCTCACCCTTCTGCCCGGCGCGTTGCCAGCATGTAGTTCACCGACGTGTCCGCACTGAGCCAGTAGCGCCCGGTGATGGGGTTGTGCTGCAGACCCTTGCTGGCCTGCAGGTCAAGGCCAGCCTGACGGGCAAACATGGCGAGTTCGCTGGGCTGGATCAGCTTGGCGTACTCATGCGTCCCCTTGGGAATCATCTTGAGCAGGTACTCCGCCGCCACAATGGCCAGACCAAAGGCCTTGGCACTGCGGTTGATCGTGGAGAAGAACACCCAGCCCCCAGGCTTGACCAGCTCGGCGCATGCCGCGACCACGGAAGCGGGATCGGGCACATGCTCGAGCATCTCCATGCAGGTCACCACGTCAAAGGAGCCCGGCTGCTCCTCGGCCAGACGTTCCACGCTGACTTCGTGGTAGTGGATGTTCGGAGTACCCGTCTCCAGCGCATGCAACTGGGCCACGCGCAATGCCTTGGTGGCCAGGTCGATGCCCACCACCTCTCTCGCCCCCTTGCGGGCCATGGAATCGGCGAGGATGCCGCCGCCGCAGCCGACATCAAGGACCCTGCGGCCCTTCAAGGGAGCTTGCGCATCAATCCAGTCCAGGCGCAACGGATTGATCTGATGCAAAGGTTTGAACTCACTTTCCGGGTCCCACCAGCGATGGGCCAGGCTGGAGAATTTCTCCAGCTCCGCCGGGTCGGCATTGACGTTGATTGCGTTGCTCATGGCTCGATTGTCGGTGATTGCGACGACCGTTCGGCCATAAAAAAAGCCCCGTTGCCGGGGCTTTTGCGGGAAGCAATCGAAAGATTACTGAGCGGCGCGGGTGCCGACCACTTCGATTTCCACGCGACGGTTCTTTGCGCGGCCTTCCTTGGTCTTGTTGTCGGCGATGGGCTGCTTTTCGCCCTTGCCTTCAGTGTAGACGCGGTTCTTTTCGATGCCCTTGGACACCAGGTAAGCCTTCACAGCTTCAGCGCGGCGAACCGACAGCTTCTGGTTGTAGGCGTCAGAGCCAACGGAGTCGGTGTGACCGACGGCGATGACCACTTCCAGGTTGATGCCCTTGACCTTGGAGGCCAGGTCATCCAGCTTGGCCTTGCCTTCGGGCTTCAGAACCGACTTGTCGAAGTCGAAGAAAGCGTCAGCAGAGAAGGTCACCTTGGAAGCCACGGCCGGAGCGGGAGCCGGTGCCGGAGCGGGAGCTGCCGGAGCGGGCGTTGCGGCAGGAGCCACAGCGGCTGCCACAGGCTTCAGGGCACCGTCGCAGTCAGCTGCTGCAGTGGCGGGCGTCCAGTTGGCATCGCGCCAGCACAGTTCGTTCGTGCCGTTCTTCCACACCAGTTCGCTGGTGCCGTTTTGCCAGTTGTCGATGGTCTTGCCACCGTCAGCAGCCTTCACTTGTGCGCCAGCAGCCGTTGCGAGGGCGGCAGAGGCAAACAACATCGCCACTTTGTTCAGTTTCTTCATGGTTCTCCTCTTGGGGAAAAAGCCGCAGCAGGGCTGCGAATCTGTGGACGTTATCAGTGACCATCACCAAAAACGTTGAATTGATTGTGCCATACGTCACAAGCAGACGGACCGCCAAGCGGGCGCCAACAAGTAGGACAGCGGCGGAATTCCAGGGTTATGTTGCTCGGCTGCTACACGTCATTCGACCTAAAATGGGCCTTTTCCCGCCGTCAGAGTATCGCCACACATGACCCAGTTTGCTAAAGAAACCCTGCCCATCAGCCTCGAAGAGGAGATGCGTCGCAGCTATCTCGATTACGCAATGAGCGTGATCGTGGGCCGGGCGCTGCCCGATGCGCGAGATGGTCTCAAGCCTGTGCATCGGCGCGTGCTGTTCGCCATGCACGAGCTCAACAACGACTGGAACCGGCCTTACAAGAAGTCGGCGCGTATCGTCGGCGACGTGATCGGCAAGTACCACCCGCACGGAGACAGCGCGGTGTACGACACCATCGTGCGCATGGCACAGGATTTCTCGCTGCGCCACATGCTGGTCGACGGGCAGGGCAACTTCGGTTCGGTGGACGGGGACAGCGCGGCGGCGATGCGTTACACCGAAATCCGCCTGTCCAAGATCTCCCACGAGATGCTGGGCGACATCGACAAGGAGACGGTGGACTACGGCCCGAACTACGACGGCAGCGAGCGCGAGCCGCTGGTGCTGCCCGCGCGGCTGCCCAATCTGCTGGTCAATGGTTCCTCGGGCATTGCCGTGGGCATGGCCACCAACATTCCTCCGCACAACCTCAACGAGGTGGTGGATGCCTGCCTGCATCTGCTGCAGACGCCTCAGGCCACCATCGACGAGCTGATGGAGATCATTCCCGCGCCTGACTTCCCCACGGCCGGCATCATCTATGGCATCAACGGTGTCAAGGAAGGCTACCGCACGGGTCGCGGACGCGTGGTGATGCGCGCCAAGTGCCACTTCGAGGACATCGATCGCGGCCAGCGCCAGGCCATCATCGTTGACGAGCTGCCCTACCAGGTCAACAAGAAGACGCTGCAGGAGCGCATGGCAGAGCTGGTGCACGAAAAGAAGATCGAAGGCATCAGCCACATCCAGGACGAGTCCGACAAGTCGGGCATGCGCCTGGTGATCGAGCTCAAGCGCGGCGAAGTGCCCGAGGTCGTGCTCAACAACCTGTACAAGCTGACCCAGCTGCAAGACACCTTCGGCATGAACATGGTGGCGCTGGTCGATGGCCAGCCCAAGCTGTGCAACCTGAAGGATCTGGTCGAGGTCTTCCTGCAGCACCGCCGCGAAGTGGTCACGCGCCGCACGGTGTACGAGCTGCGCAAGGCGCGCGAGCGCGGCCATGTGCTGGAAGGCCTGGCGGTCGCGCTGGCCAATATCGACGACTTCATCGCCATCATCCGCAACGCGCCGACGCCGCCTGTGGCCAAGGCCGAGCTGATGACGCGCAACTGGGACAGCAAGCTGGTGCGCGAGATGCTCACGCGCACCCGCACCGATGGCGGCGTGGTCAACGCCGACGACTACCGCCCCGACGGACTGGAGCGCGAATTCGGCATGCAGGCCGATGGCCTGTACCGCCTGTCCGAAACCCAGGCCCAGGAAATCCTGCAGATGCGCCTGCAGCGCCTGACCGGCCTGGAGCAGGACAAGATCGTCGCCGAGTACAAGGACGTGATGTCCGTCATCGAGGACCTGCTGGACATCCTGTCCAAGCCCGAGCGCGTGTCGGCCATCATTGGCGACGAGCTCAAGCAGATCAAGGCCGAGTTCGGACAGAGCAAGGTCGGCGCCCGCCGCAGCACGGTCGAGTACAGCGCGCAGGACCTGTCCACCGAGGACCTGATCACGCCCACCGACATGGTGGTCACGCTCAGCCACACGGGCTACATCAAGAGCCAGCCACTGTCCGAGTACCGCTCGCAAAAGCGCGGCGGACGCGGCAAGCAGGCCACGGCCACCAAGGAAGACGACTGGATCGACCAGCTGTTCATCGCCAACACGCACGACTACCTGCTGTGCTTCTCCAACCGCGGCCGCCTGTACTGGCTCAAGGTCTGGGAAGTGCCCGCAGGTTCGCGCGGCTCGCGCGGACGCCCCATCGTCAACATGTTCCCGCTGCAGGATGGCGAGAAGATCAACGTGGTGCTGCCGCTGACGGGCGAGTACCGCAGCTTCCCGGCCGACCACTATGTGTTCATGTCCACCAGCATGGGCACCGTGAAGAAGACGGCGCTGGACGAGTTCTCCAACCCGCGCAAGGCCGGCATCATCGCCGTGGGCCTGGACGAGGGCGACTTCCTGATCGGCGCAGCCCTGACCGACGGCAAGCATGACGTGATGCTGTTCAGCGACGGCGGCAAGGCCGTGCGCTTCGACGAAAACGACGTGCGCCCCATGGGCCGCAACGCGCGTGGCGTCAAGGGCATGAACCTGGAAGAAGGCCAGAGCGTGATCGCCATGCTGGTGGCCGAGGACGAGTCGCAAAGCGTGCTCACGGCCACCGAGAACGGCTACGGCAAGCGCACCTCCATCGTGGAGTACACGCGCCATGGCCGCGGCACCAAGGGCATGATTGCCATCCAGCAGTCCGAGCGCAACGGCAAGGTCGTCGCCGCCACCCTGGTGCATGCCGATGACGAAATCATGTTGATCACCGACACTGGCGTGCTGGTGCGTACCCGGGTCTCGGAAATCCGCGAACTGGGCCGCGCCACCCAGGGCGTGACGCTGATCTCCCTGGACGAAGGCGCCAAGCTCGGCGGCCTGCAGCGCATCGTTGAAAACGATGCCAACGAAGTCGAGGACGAGGCCACAGGCGAGGAGGCCACGGGCGGCGACGAAGCCGCTGCCGAAGGCACGGGCGAGCCCGCCTGATGACCCAGCCGCCGCTGGGGCTGCCTCCCGCACCGGGAGCGCAGTCCCAGCGGCGGCCCAGATTTTTGACAGTTGCAGGCACCGCCCGAACTGGCGCCTGCGCGTGACTTGACAGTGAACTCCATGAACCGCCCTTACAACTTCTCCGCCGGCCCCGCCGCCATTCCCGCCGAAGTGCTGCAGCAGGCAGCCGCCGAAATGCTCGACTGGCACGGGTCCGGCATGAGCGTGATGGAGATGAGCCACCGCGGCAAGGAGTTCATCTCCATCTATGAACAGGCCGAGGCCGACCTGCGCGAGCTGCTGGCCGTCCCGCCCGAGTTCAAGATCCTGTTCATGCAGGGCGGCGGCCTGGCCGAGAACGCCATCGTTCCCCTGAACCTGTCGCGCGCAGGCACGGTGGACTTCGTGCTCAGCGGCAGCTGGAGCCAGAAGTCGGCCAAGGAAGCACGCAAGTACGTGGCCGACGCGCACATCGCGGCCAGCGGCGAGGAGGGCAAGTTCACCGCCCTGCCCGCCCCCGAGAGCTGGCAACTGAGCCGCGGCGCCAGCTACGTGCACATCTGCAGCAACGAAACCATCCATGGCGTGGAGTTCCAGGAGCTGCCCGACCTGAAGGCGCTGGGCTGCGATGCTCCGCTGGTGGTTGACTTCTCCTCGCACGTGGCCTCGCGCCCCGTCGATTGGAGCCGCGTGGGCCTGGCGTTCGGCGGCGCGCAGAAGAACCTGGGCCCGGCCGGCCTGACCCTGGTCATCGTGCGCGAGGATCTGCTGGGCCACGCCCTGCCGGCCTGCCCTTCGGCCTTCGACTACAAGACTGTGGCTGACAACCAGTCGATGTACAACACGCCTCCGACCTGGGGCATCTACATCGCGGGCCTCACGTTCCAATGGATCAAGCGCCAGACCGAAGGCGGCCTGACCGGCGTGGCTGCCCTGGAGGCGCGCAACATCGCCAAGGCCGACCTGTTCTACCAGTACGTGGACCAGTCCTCGTTCTACGTGAACAAGGTCGCTGCCAATTGCCGCTCGCGCATGAACATCCCCTTCTTCCTGCGCGACGAATCGCGCAATGACGCCTTCCTGGCCGGAGCCCGGGAACGCGGCCTGCTGCAGCTCAAGGGCCACAAGTCCGTCGGCGGCATGCGTGCCAGCATCTACAACGCCATGCCCATCGCTGGCGTGCAGGCGCTGGTGGAGTACATGCGCGAATTCGAACAGCGCAACGCCTGACCGACCCACACTCCCGCCCATGAGCACCACACCCCAAGCCTCTCCCGATCTGGCGCATCTGCGCGTGCAGATCGACGATATCGACCAGCAACTGCTGGACCTGCTGAACCGACGTGCCCGCGTGGCAGAGCAGGTCGGCGAGGTCAAGAAGCGTGAAGGCACGCCCTTCTTCCGCCCGGACCGCGTGGCCCAGGTCATCCAGAAGATCGAGTCCGCCAATCCCGGCCCGCTCAAGAACGGCCATGTCTCGGCCATCTGGCGCGAGATCATGTCGGCCTGCCTGGCGCTGGAGTCGCCCCAGCGCGTGGCCGTGCTGGGCCCGGCGGGCACGTTCTGCGAGGAAGCCGCCATCCAGTACTTCGGCGGCGCGGCCGATTTGATGTACTGCAACAGCTTCGACGAGGTGTTCCACGCCACGGCCGCAGGCAGCGCGCAGTACGGCGTGGTGGGCGTGGAGAACTCCAACGAAGGCGTAGTCACGCGCTCGCTGGACATGTTCCTGCACACGCCCTGCCACGTGGTGGGCGAGGTCAGCCTGCTGGTGCGCCACAACCTGCTTCGCAGCAGCAACACGACCGAAGGCATCGAGGTCGTGGCAGCCCATCCCCAGGCCCTGGCCCAGTGCCAGGGCTGGCTGGCCAAGCACCTGCCGCATGCCGAGCGCCGCCCGGTGTCCAGCAATGCCGAAGGCGCTCGCCTGGCAGCGCTGCACCCCAACATCGCCGGCCTGGCCAGCGAACGCGCGGCCCAGCAATTCGGCCTGCATGTGGTGGCGCATGCCATCCAGGACGATGCCTACAACCGCACGCGCTTCGCCGTCATCTGCCTGCCGCACACGCTGGCCACGCCCTCGCCCAGCGGCCAGGATTGCACCAGCATCATCATCTCCGTGCCCAACCGCCCAGGTGCCGTGCATGACCTGCTGGTGCCGCTCAAGAGGCACGGCGTGTCGATGACGCGCTTCGAGTCGCGTCCCGCGCGCACCGGCCAGTGGGAGTACTACTTCTACATCGACCTCGAAGGCCACCCGGCACAGCCCAATGTGGCCAGCGCGCTGGAAGAGTTGCGCGGCCTGTGCGCCTTCTACAAGGTGCTGGGCACCTACCCGGTATCCAAGTGATGCAGCCCTTTGAACAACTGGGCCTGATCGGCTGCGGCCTCATGGGCGGCTCGTTCGCCCTGGCGCTCAAGCAGGCAGGGCTGGTCAAGCGCGTCGTGGGCTACAGCAAGTCGCCTTCGACGACCGAACGCGCTCGCCAGATGGGCGTCATCGATGTGGAGGCCCCCTCCGCCCTGCTGGCCGCCGCCGGTGCCGACCTGGTGCTGCTGGCCGTGCCCGTGGCGGCGACCGAGGCCACGCTCAAGTCCATCAAGCACCTGGTCACGCCCGAGATGATGATCATGGACGTGGGCTCCACCAAGGTCGATGTGGTGCATGCCGCCCGCTCGGCCCTGCGCGACCAGCTCGGCTCCTTCGTGCCGGCCCATCCCATTGCAGGCAAGGAAGTCTCGGGCGTCGAGCACTCCGACCCCCAGCTGTACAAGGGCGCACAGGTCATCCTGACGCCCACCGAACGCACGCTGACCGACCACCTGCAAAAGGCCCGCTCCCTTTGGGAACTGCTGGGCTGCCGCGTGCGCGCCATGTCGCCCGAAGCCCACGACAGCGCCTTTGCCACGGTCAGCCACCTGCCGCATCTGCTGGCCTTCGCCATGATGCAAAGCGTGATCACCCAGCCCGACTCCGACGACGTGCTGTCCCTGGCCGGCCCCGGCTTCCGCGACTTCACACGCATTGCCGCAGGCGATCCCAAGATGTGGCGTGATGTGCTGCTGGCCAACAGCGAGCAGGTTCTGGCACAGTCGCGCCAGTTCCAGCAGGCGCTGCAGCAACTCGAATCCCTGATCCAGGCCGGTGACGGACAAGGTCTTGAAGACCGCCTGACCCTGGCCAGCGCCGCGCGCGCCCATTGGCGCATGGGCGCTCCGCGCCGCTGACGCGCAACGCAGGGCAAGCGCCAGACGCAAGCCCGGCGCACCCAAAGCGCTCCTGTGCATTGCGGCCGGCGCGGCCGCAATGCCTCCCGACAGCCTGTTTGCATCCGAATTGCCATGTTCAGTACCGCCTTTCTCGATATCCCCCCTCTTTCCCGCGCGCAGGGCACGGTGAGCCTGCCGGGCTCCAAGAGCATCTCGAACCGCGTGCTGCTGCTCGCGGCACTGAGCCAGGGCACGACCGTGGTCCACGACCTGCTTGACTCGGACGACACGCGCGTCATGCTCCGGGCCCTGCAGCAACTGGGCTGCACGGTGGAGCCCGCCACCATCACCCTTGGCCAGCCCGTGCGCATCACCGGCCTGGGCGGCGTCCTGCCCTCCGGCGCCAGTGCCGAGCTGTTCATGGGCAACGCCGGCACGGCCATGCGGCCGCTGACGGCAGCCCTGTCCGTGCTGGGCGGCGACTTCAAGCTCAGCGGCGTGCCGCGCATGCATGAGCGCCCCATCGGCGATCTGGTCGATGCGCTGCGCCAGCTCGGCTGCCGCATCGACTATCTGGGCAACGAGGGCTTTCCTCCGCTGCACATCCGCCAGCCCGATTTCTCGCAGTTGCCGCACAGCCCCATCCAGGTGCGTGGCGATGTCTCCAGCCAGTTCCTGACCTCGCTGCTGATGGCGCTGCCGCTGCTGGCCAACACGCGCGACATCACCATCGAAGTCGTGGGCGAGCTGATCTCCAAGCCCTACATCCACATCACGCTGGAATTGCTGGCCCGCTTCGGCATTGCCGTGCACAACGAGAACTGGCAGCGCTTCACCATCCCGGCCGGCAGCCGCTACAGCTCGCCGGGCGAGATCCATGTCGAGGCAGACGCCTCGTCGGCCAGCTACTTCATCGCACTGGGCGCCATCGCCTCGGACAGCGCCGAAGGCATCCGCATCCTCGGCGTGGGACTGGACTCCATCCAGGGCGATATCCGCTTTGTCGAGGCCGCGCGCGCCATGGGCGCCGAGGTGGAAGGCGGCCCCAACTGGCTGCGCATCCGCCGTGGCGCATGGCCGCTCAAGGCCATCGACCTGGACTGCAACCACATCCCCGATGCCGCCATGACGCTGGCCGTCATGGCCCTGTATGCCGATGGCACGACCACGCTGCGCAATATCGCAAGCTGGCGTGTCAAGGAAACCGACCGCATCGCGGCCATGACCAAGGAGCTGCGCAAGCTGGGCGCCGATGTCGAGGAGGGTGCGGACTACATCCGCATCACGCCGCCCGCGTCCACCGCCGCATGGCGTGCGGCCAGCATCCACACCTATGACGACCACCGCGTTGCCATGTGCTTCTCGCTGGCGGCCTTCAATCCGGCCGCCCTGCCCGTGCGCATCGAAGACCCCAAGTGCGTTGCCAAGACCTTCCCCGACTACTTCGAGGCCCTGTTCTCGGTCTGCGAGACGGCCCGCGCGCGCATTCCCGTGATCTGCATCGATGGCCCCACGGCCTCGGGCAAGGGCACGATTGCCGCCGAGGTCGCCCAGGCTCTTGGCTACCACCTGCTGGACTCGGGCGCGCTGTACCGGCTCACGGGGCTGGCCGCATCGCGCGCCGGCCTGGTGCTGGACGAACCGCACGCCCAGCAGATCGCCGTGCTGGCGCGCGAACTGCCCGTGCGCTTTGACGCCGAGCAGCGCATCTGGCTGGGTGACGAGGATGTCACCCTCATCCTGCGCAGCGAGGAGTCGGGCATGAACGCCTCGCGCGTCTCGGCCCTGCCTGCCGTGCGCGACGCACTGGTGGACCTGCAGCTGTCCTTCCAGCAGCTTCCGGGGCTGGTTGCCGAC
This sequence comes from Delftia sp. GW456-R20, assembly GCF_001622915.1. Classification (NCBI taxonomy): domain Bacteria; kingdom Pseudomonadati; phylum Pseudomonadota; class Betaproteobacteria; order Burkholderiales; family Comamonadaceae; genus Delftia; species Delftia sp. GW456-R20. The sequence continues at coordinate 781,764 of NZ_LWCN01000003.1, forward strand.
GGCCGCGACATGGGTACGGTGATCTTTCCCCATGCTCCCCTCAAGGTCTATTTGTCGGCCTCCGCCGTCTGTCGCGCCGAGCGCCGGCATAAGCAGTTGATTTCCAAAGGAATTGCCGCTAACATAAGCGCCCTTCGGGCTGACCTTGAAGCACGCGATGCGCGGGACATGAACCGCAGCGTCGCACCGCTCAAGCCCGCCCAGGATTCCATGCTGCTTGACAGCTCCGAGCTCTCCATCGAAGAGGTGGCAGAACAGGTGCTTTCGTGGTGGCAGGAACGCCAGCCGTTCGGCCGCGACTGATTGCCAGTTGCGCCGCACGGTCGGCAAACCCGCCCTCCGGGCCCAGACATGGCGGCACCGCCCCATGTACGGCCCGAGGTCCATAGACTCCAACACCGTGGTTGAACCCACAACACCTCCGCAAACAGTCCTAGAAACGCCTGGCAATAGTGCCGGCGGAAACCTGTTTGCGGGCAAGGAAATACATGTCTGAATCTTTTGCCTCCCTGTTTGAAGAATCGCTGCAACGCACGGAAATGCGTCCTGGCGAGGTCATCACCGCTGAAGTCGTGCGCGTTGAGCACAACTTCGTCGTCGTGAACGCTGGCCTGAAGTCGGAAGCCTACGTGCCAATCGACGAATTCAAGAACGACCAGGGAGAAATCGAAGTCCAGGTGGGCGACTTTGTGTCGGTCGCCATCGGCTCGATCGAAAACGGCTACGGCGACACCATCCTGTCGCGCGACACCGCCAAGCGCCTGGCCTCGTGGCTGGCTCTGGAAAAGGCCCTGGAATCGGGCGAATTCGTGACCGGCACGACCTCCGGCAAGGTCAAGGGCGGCCTGACGGTGCTGGTCAACGGCATCCGCGCCTTCCTGCCCGGTTCGCTGATCGACACCCGTCCGATCAAGGACCTGACTCCGTACGAAAACAAGACGATGGAGTTCAAGGTCATCAAGCTGGACCGCAAGCGCAACAACGTGGTGCTGAGCCGCCGCGCCGTGGTCGAAGCCTCGATGGGCGAAGAGCGCGCCAAGCTGATGGAAACGCTGAAGGAAGGCGCCATCGTTCAAGGCGTGGTCAAGAACATCACCGAATACGGTGCGTTCGTGGACCTGGGCGGCATCGACGGCCTGCTGCACATCACCGACATGGCATGGCGCCGCGTGCGTCATCCTTCGGAAGTCGTGCAGGCTGGCCAGGAAATCACCGCCAAGATCCTCAAGTTCGACACCGAGAAGAACCGTGTCTCGCTGGGTCTGAAGCAAATGGGCGACGACCCGTGGATGGGCGTTTCGCGCCGCTACCCCTCGAGCACCCGCCTGTTCGGCAAGGTCACGAACATTGCCGACTACGGCGCGTTCGTCGAGCTGGAACCCGGCATCGAAGGCCTGGTGCACGTCTCCGAAATGGACTGGACCAACAAGAACATTGCTCCGACCAAGCTCGTTACCCTGGGTGACGAAGTCGAAGTCATGGTGCTGGAGATCGACGAAGACAAGCGTCGCATCTCGCTGGGCATGAAGCAGTGCAAGGCCAACCCCTGGCAAGAGTTCGCGCAGAACACCAAGCGCGGCGACCGCGTCAAGGGCCCGATCAAGTCGATCACCGACTTCGGCGTGTTCGTGGGTCTGGCTGCCGGTATCGACGGCCTGGTGCACCTGTCCGACCTGTCCTGGAACGAGCCCGGCGAAGCCGCCGTGCGCAACTACAAGAAGGGCCAGGAAGTCGAAGCCATCGTGCTGGCCGTGGACGTCGAGCGCGAGCGCATCTCCCTGGGCATCAAGCAGCTGGACAGCGATCCCTTCACGACCTTCGTGACCGTGAACGACAAGGGCCAGATCGTGTCGGGCAAGGTCAAGACGGTGGACGCACGTGGTGCTGAAATCGACCTGGGCGAAGACATCATCGGTTACCTGCGTGCTTCGGAAATCGCCGTGGACCGCGTGGAAGATGCCCGCTCGGTGCTGAAGGAAGGCGACGAGATCACCGCCGTGGTGGTCAATGTGGATCGCAAGACCCGCAACATCCAGCTGTCGATCAAGGCCAAGGACCAGGTCGACCAGCAAGAAGCCATGGCTTCCCTGTCCGCTCAGTCGGCCAAGGAAAACGCCGGCACGACCAGCCTGGGCGCCCTGCTGCGCGCCAAGCTGGACAACTCCGACAAGTAATCAGCAGCCAGTCTGCTGACCGCTGAAGGTCGGATGCGACGGGCGCCTCCGGGCGCCCGTCGCCATTTCAACCCCTGATTCCTATCCTTGATGACCCGATCCGATCTCGTCGAAGAACTCGCCGCCCGCTTTGGCCAACTGAGCCAGCGCGATGCCGAGCAGGCCGTCAAGACGATTCTTGACGCCGTCAGCGATGCCCTGGTGCGAGGCCATCGCATCGAAATCCGCGGCTTTGGCAGTTTCTCGGTCAACCATCGCCCGCCCCGCATGGGCCGCAATCCCCGCAGTGGCGAGGCCGTCCACATTCCGTCCAAGCGCGTGCCGCACTTCAAGCCCGGCAAGGCCCTGCGCGAAGCCGTGGACCTGCGCCCCGGTGCGGTCATCGATACAGACAACACAGGCTCCGGCACAGGCACCGGCCCTGCCGCCTGAAAGCGGGCTGACCGGCTGCGCGCGCCGCAGCCGCCCTCTCCGCCAGGCTCTAGAATCGTTCCCGTCACACAAGGGAACACATGAAGTACTTCCTGTGGCTGCTCAAGGCGGCCATTTTTTTTACGCTGTTCGCTTTCGCCCTGAACAACCAGCAGGACGCGACGGTGCACTTCTTCTTCGGCACCTCCTGGACTGCGCCGCTGGTACTGGTGGTGCTGGCCGCCTTTGCACTGGGCCTGATCGTGGGCGTTCTGGGCATGGTGCCGCGCTGGCTCAAGCACCGCAACGCCGCGCGCTCGACCCAGGCCACGGTGCCTGCCGTGGCCGAGGCACCGGCAGCGGCCACAGCGCCCAAGCCCGCCCCATCCCCCATCCTGCCGGGCGACGTGCATGGAATTTGATCTGAGCTGGATATTGCTGGGCCTGCCCGTCGCCTTCGTGCTGGGCTGGCTGGCCTCGCGCTGGGACCTGAGGCAGATTCGCGCCGAAAACCGCCAGGCGCCCAAGGCCTATTTCAAGGGCCTGAACTTCCTGCTCAACGAGCAGCAGGACAAGGCCATCGACGCCTTCATCGAAGCCGTGCAGAACGACCCCGACACTTCGGAGCTGCACTTCGCGCTGGGCAACCTCTTTCGCCGCCGTGGCGAATACAACCGTGCCGTGCGCGTGCACGAACACCTGCTGTCGCGCGGCGACCTCAGCCGCGTGGACCGCGACCGCGCCCAGCACGCGCTGGCCCAGGACTTTCTGAAGGCAGGCCTGCTCGATCGCGCCGAGGACGCGCTGCGCCGCCTGGAAGGCACGGCCTTCGAGGCCGAAGCCCGCCTGGCCCTGCTGGCCATCTACGAACGCTCGCGCGACTGGACACAGGCCGCCGCCATTGCGCGCCGCATGCAGGAAGCCAACCAGGGCGACTTCAGCGGCCGCCTGGCCCACTACCTCTGCGAAGACGCCCAGGCCCTGTTGACCCAGGGCCAGCAGGCCGAGGCACTGCAGCGGCTGCAGCAGGCCATCACCACCGCCCCACAGGCCGCACGCCCGCGCCTGGAGCACGCGCAGCTGCAGCACCGCATGGGGCAATCGGCCCAGGCCCTGCACACGTTGGAAAGCCTGGCCGAGCAGTCCCCGGCTTCGCTGCCGCTGGCGGCTCAGCTGCTGGTGGACATTGCCGCCGCCACGGGCCAGCGCCAGCACATCCACCAACTGCTCAGCCAGCAGTACGAGCAGGCACCCTCGCTGGATCTGCTGCAGGCGCTGGTCGCGCTGGACGCTCAGATTGAAGAACAGAGCAACGATGGTGAAACCAAGGCACCGGGACGCGCACGCCTGGTCCAGCATCTGGACAGGGAGCCCTCCCTGGTGGCTGCCGCGCAGTGGCTGGCAGGCGAGAAGCTGGCCGAGGAGCAGTACCACCCGGCCGTGCAACGCGCGCTGGACCACGCGGCCAAGCCGCTGACCCGCTACCGCTGCGCGGCCTGCGGCTTCGAGGCACGCCAGCATTTCTGGCATTGCCCCGGCTGCCAGAGCTGGGACAGCTATCCGGCCCGGCGCGTCGAGGAGCTGTAATGCGGGGCAGGCGCGAGAGGCAGCTCCACCCCCTGCATCGCGTCACCCCCATTGGCAAACACGGCATGGACGGTGTATTTTCAGAGTATTCCTAGAAACCGCCTTGGCAGGCGCATGGCCATTGACTTTGCACACTTTCGGCCATGCCTGCACGGGCCTGCTGGCCCCCTTCACCGCCTAGCCGCACGCCAAGGCCCTGCATAAGATGCCTCTGGGTCGCAATGTTGCGGCCCTCAACATTTTGGGATCAGGAGGTTTGTATGTTCAGAAAACTGATGGCTGGCTTCATTGCACTGCTGTGGTCCGTGATGGCCCTGGCTGCCGTGGAGGTCAACAAGGCGAATGAAGCCGAACTGACATCCATCAAGGGCATTGGCCCGGCCATGTCGGCACGCATTCTCGAGGAGCGCAAATCCTCCGCCTTCAAGGACTGGCCCGATTTCATTGCACGCGTCAAAGGCGTGGGCGAACCGACCGCCGCCAAGTTCTCGGGTGAAGGCCTGACGGTCAATGGCACCAGCTACAAGGGCCAGGGAGCCAAGCCCGATGCAAAGGACACGGCGGCCAAGGACACCAAGGACACGGCAGCCAAAGGCGCAAAGCCGACCAAGGACCAGGCCTCCAAACCGGCCACGCCAGCCAAGGCCGGCGCGGCCTCCTGAGTACGCCAACTGTCTCTATCCAACCCGCTTCGGCGGGTTTTTCATGCGTACTACCCTCGGGGTATGCGCGGCCATAGCCTGAAACATGCTCAGGTTTTCATAGCGAAGCAAAAAACCTTGCCCGTAAAATGAACCGCCCATGCCCCTGATCACCCTCATCCTCCTACCCTTCATCGGCAGCCTGATTGCCGCAATGCTGCCCGCCAATGCGCGCAATACGGAGTCAACGCTGGCCGGCGTCATTGCTCTGGGCTGCGCCATCCAGACGGCATTGCTGTTCCCCCAGATCGCCGATGGAGAGGTGCTGCGCCAGGAGATCGAGTGGCTACCGGCACTGGGACTGAATCTGGTGATCCGCATGGACGGCTTTGCCTGGATGTTCTGCATGCTGGTGCTGGGCATAGGCTCGCTGGTGGTGCTTTATGCGCGCTACTACATGTCGCCGGCCGATCCCGTGCCGCGTTTTTTCTCGTTTTTTCTGGCCTTCATGGGCGCGATGGCGGGCGTGGTGCTGTCGGGCAACATCATCCAGATTGCCTTCTTCTGGGAGCTGACCAGCCTCTTCTCCTTTCTTCTGATCGGATACTGGCACCACCGCAAGGATGCGCGCCGGGGCGCGCGCATGGCGCTGACGGTGACGGGAACGGGCGGCCTGGCCATGCTGGCCGGCATGCTGGTGCTGGGCCACATCGTGGGCAGCTATGACCTGGACAACGTGCTCATCGCCGGCCAGCAGGTGCGCGACCACCAGTTGTATCTGGTCGCCCTGGTGCTGATCCTGCTGGGCGCGCTGACCAAGAGCGCGCAGTTCCCCTTCCACTTCTGGCTGCCGCACGCCATGGCCGCGCCCACGCCGGTGTCGGCCTACCTGCACTCCGCCACCATGGTCAAGGCCGGCGTCTTCCTGCTGGCGCGCATGTGGCCCGTGCTGGGTGACACCGATGCCTGGTTCTGGCTGGTGGGCGGAGCCGGCGCGGCAACGCTGCTCATCGGTGGCTATCTGGCCATGTTTCAGCACGATCTCAAGGGATTGCTGGCCTATTCGACGATTTCCCACCTGGGCCTGATCACGCTGCTGCTGGGCCTCAACAGCAAGCTGGCCGCCGTGGCTGCGGTGTTCCACATCATGAACCACGCGACCTTCAAGGCCTCGCTGTTCATGGCCGCAGGCATCGTTGACCATGAAAGCGGCACGCGCGACATCCGCCGCCTCTCGGGCCTGCGGCACATGATGCCCATCACGGCGACGCTGGCCTGCGTGGCCAGTGCGGCCATGGCGGGCGTGCCGCTGCTCAACGGCTTCCTGTCCAAGGAAATGTTCTTCGCCGAGACCGTCTACCTGGACGCTGCCCCCTGGGTGCGCACGGCCCTGCCGGTGGCCGCCACGGTGGCGGGCATGTTCAGCGTGGCCTATTCGCTGCGCTTCACCATCGACGTCTTCTTCGGCCCCAAGGCCACCGACCTGCCGCACGAGCCGCACGAGCCGCCGCACTGGATGCGCGTGCCCGTCGAGCTGCTGGTGCTGGCCTGCCTGGTGGTGGGCATGCTGCCGGCATGGGCGGTGGGCAGCTTCCTTGCAGCGGCCGCCACGCCCGTGGTCGGCGGCGATCTGCCCGAGTACAGCCTGGCCATCTGGCACGGCTGGAACATGCCCTTGATCATGAGCCTGGTTGCCCTGATTGGCGGCATCCTGCTGTACATGCTGCTGCGCTGGCAGCGCCAGGCCGGCCACATCGATAACGCACCGCTGGTGGGCACGCTCAGCGGCCAGCGCATCTTCGAGAACCTGCTGGCCCGCCTGTCCCTGCTGGGCCGCTGGTCGCGCCGGCGCCTGTCCACCATGCGCCTGCAGTGGCAGATGCTGTGGCTGGTCTGCACCGCCGTGCTGGCGGGCGTTCTGCCGCTGTGGCTGCAGGGCATCAAGCTGGGCGATCGGGGCATGCTGCCGCTGTCGCCCGCCTTCGTGCTGCTGTGGTCGGTGGGCATTCTCTGCGCCCTGGGCACGGCCTGGAAGGCCAAGTACCACCGGCTGACCGCGCTGATCATGCTGGGCGGCGCCGGCCTGTGCACCTGCCTGACCTTCCTGTGGTTCTCGGCGCCCGATCTGGCGCTGACCCAGCTGGTGGTCGAGGTCGCCACCACGGTGCTGATGCTGCTGGGCCTGCGCTGGATGCCCAAGCGCGACAAGAGCCTGCACATTCCCGTGCTGTCCGCCGAGCTACGAGCCCGCTCGCGCCGCATGCGCGACCTGCTGCTGTCGCTGGTGGCCGGGGGCGGCATGGCCTGGCTGGCCTTCGCCATGATGAGCCGCCCCTTCTATGACGGCGCCTCCACCTTCTTCCTCGAACATGCGCTCAGCGACGGCGGCGGCACCAATGTGGTCAACGTCATGCTGGTGGACTTCCGTGGCTTCGACACCTTCGGCGAAATCGTGGTGCTGGGCATCGTGGCCCTGGTGGTCTATGCCCTGCTGCGGCGCTTCCGCCCGGCGCGCGAGACGCTGGACCTGCCCGAACAGCAGCGCTACGTGCCAGGCGACCTGCAGACCGATCTGTTCAATCCGCGCAATGCCGGCGATACAGCCGTGGGCTACCTGATGGTGCCCGCCGTGCTGGTCCGCCTGCTGCTGCCTTTCGCGGCCCTGGTCTCGGTCTATATCTTCATGCGCGGCCACAACGAACCCGGAGGCGGCTTCGTCGCCGGCCTGGTGTTCTCGGTCGCCTTGCTGATGCAGTACATCATCTCCGGCACGCAGTGGGTCGAGGCCCACTTGCCGATCTTCCCGCGCCGATGGATCGGTGTCGGCCTGCTGTTCGCACTGGGTACCGGCATGGGCTCCATCGTGGCCGGCTATCCCTTCCTCACCAGCCACACCTTCCATATGACCCTGCCAGTCGTCGGCGACGTGCATCTCGCCAGCGCCCTGTTCTTCGACATCGGTGTGTTCTCACTGGTGGTGGGCGCGACCATGCTCATTCTGACGGCCATCGCCCACCAATCGGTGCGCAGCCACCGCTACCACGCCCGCCTGCTGGAGGAGCAGCAACAACAGGCCGAGGAGGCCGAAGCCGCCGTGCAACAGGCCACCGCCGCAGCCCTGGCGCGAGGAGGTTTCTGATGGAAGTCGTGCTTGCCATTGCCATCGGCGTACTGACCGGCTCGGGCGTGTGGCTGCTGCTGCGCCCACGTACCTACCAGGTCATCATGGGGCTGGCCCTGCTGTCGTATGCGGTCAACCTGTTCATCTTCAGCATGGGCCGCCAGGGCCTGGCCATTGACAAGGAGCCCGTGCTGCGGGCCGGCGTGCCGCAGGATCTCGCGCACTATGCCGATCCCATGCCCCAGGCGCTGGTGCTCACGGCCATCGTGATCGGCTTTGCCATGACGGCGCTGTTCCTCGTGGTGCTGCTGGCCTCGCGCGGCACCACGGCCACCGACCATGTGGACGGAGCCCATTCCCGCACCGAGCAGGAGATGCCATGAACGAGCTGACCGCCCGTCTCATGCCGCACCTGATGCTGGCGCCCATCGTGCTGCCCATGCTCTCGGCAGCGCTGATGCTGCTGCTGCGCGAGGAGCGCCAGCGCGTGAAGTTCGCCCTTGGCCTGGTGTCCACCGTGCTGGGCCTGGGCGTGGCCGTGCTGCTGATGCTGTGGACCGACCAGGCCGGCGCACCCGTCAACCTGGGCGTCTACATGCCGGGCAACTGGCCCATGCCCTTCGGCATCTCGCTGGCGCTGGACCGCCTGACCGGCATGATGCTGGTGCTGACCTACACGGTGGCCCTGGCCTCGCTGATCTTCTCCAGCGCCCGCTGGCACCGTGCGGGGATGCACTTTCACTCGCTGTTCCAGTTCCAGCTGATGGGCCTGAGCGGCGCCTTCCTCACGGCGGACCTGTTCAACCTGTTCGTGTTCTTCGAGATCATGCTCGCGGCCTCCTACGGCCTGTTGCTGCATGGCTCGGGCCGGGCGCGCATCCAGGCGGGCCTGCACTACATCGCCATCAACCTGGCCGCCTCGTCGCTGTTCCTCATCGGCGTGTCCATGCTCTACGGCCTGACCGGCACGCTGAACATGGCCGATCTGGCGCGCGCCATTCCCCAGATCAGCAGTGCCGACCGCGGGCTGCTGCATTCGGCAGCGGCCATCCTGGGCATCGCCTTCCTGACCAAGGCGGCCATGTGGCCGCTGAACTTCTGGCTGGTGCCGGCCTACAGCGCGGCCACCGCGCCCGTCGGTGCCGTGTTCGCGCTCATGACCAAGGTGGGCGTCTACGTGGTGCTGCGGCTGTGGACGCTGCTGTTCAGCTCCGAGGCCGGCTCCTCCGCCCTGTTCGGCAGCACCTGGCTGATCGTCGGCGGCATGCTGACCATGGCCTTCGGCGGCCTGGGCATGCTGGGCTCGCAGCGCCTGACGCATATCGCGGGCTTTGCGGCCATCCTGTCGTCGGGCACCCTGCTGGCTGCCACGGGCTTTGGCCAGAACGCACTGACGGCTGGGCTGCTGTACTACCTGCCCAGCTCCACCCTGGCCGTGAGCGCGCTCTTCCTGATTGCCGACGTGGTGGACCGCTGGCGCGTGGATGACGACGCGGGCGAGCCCTATGAAGACGATGAGGCGCCCTTCCTCAACGCCGAACTGCTTCCCACCGAGGGATTCAACCTTGACGAATCCGAAGAGGTGCTGATCGGCCGGGCCATTCCCGCCGCAGCCGCCTTCATCGGCCTGAGCTTCATGCTGGCCACCCTGGTGGTTACCGGCCTGCCCCCGCTGTCGGGCTTCGTGGGCAAGTTCGCCATGCTGTCTGCCCTGCTCAACCCGCTGGGCCTGGGCAACTCCAGCGGCTTCCAGGCCGGCTGGGCCGGCTGGGTGCTGGTGGCGCTGATGATCATCACGGGGCTGCTGGCCCTGCTGTCGCTGGTGCGCGCCGGCATACGCCACTTCTGGGCGACCGAGGAGCAGAACTCCCCCTCGCTGCGCGTGGTCGAAGGCCTGCCCATCGCCTTGCTGCTGGCCTGCTGCGTGGCACTGACGATGCGCGGCGGCGAGCTGATGGGCTACACCCAGCGCGCAGCCGATGCGCTGCTGGCACCCGATGTCTATGTGCGCTCCGTCATGGGCACGCAGCCCGAGCCCAGCCCGGCAGAAAAGAAGGCCCGCCTGGAAGCCGGCCCTGAAGGCGCGGCACGCGCCGCGGCCCAGGCCAGTGGCGCGCCCATACCCGCAGGCATAGGCGATGCAGGCACGACGGCGGGCAAGGAGGATTCCCGATGATGAAAACCCTGCTGCCCGCGCCGCTGCTGTCGGTGGCGCTGTTCCTGCTGTGGCTGCTGCTCAACCGTTCGTTCAGCAGTGGACAGATCCTGCTCGGCGCATTGCTGGGCCTGCTGCTGCCGCTGCTGCTGCGCGGCCTGCGCCCCTTGCCCGTGCGGGTGCGCCATCCGCTGACCATCCTGCGCCTGGCGCTGCGCGTGGTCTGGGACACCTCGGTGTCCAACTTCAACGTCGTGCGCTTCATGCTGTTTCCGGGCATGCGCAAGCACCCGGCCAACTTCGTGCGCATCCCGCTGGAACTGCGCGACCCCAACGGCCTGGCCGTGCTCGCCATGATCGTGTGCATCACGCCCGGCACGGCCTGGGCCGAGATCTCGCGCGACCGCTCGCAGCTCATGCTGCATGTGCTGGAGGTCGATGATCCCGAGGAGATCGTCCAGCACGTCAAGCGTTGCTACGAGCGCCCCCTGATGGAGATTTTCGAATGATGCCCTGGTTCCACTGGACTTTGATGTTCGCGCTGGGCCTGCTGGTCGCGGCCATGGGCTGCGCCGTGCTGCGCCTGCTCAAGGGCCCGCACGCCCAGGACCGCGTGCTGGCGCTGGACTGCATGTACCTCAACGGCATGCTGGCCATGCTGCTCATGGGCATCATCTACGACAGCACAAGCTACTTCGAGGCGGCCTTGCTGGTCGCGCTGTTCGGCTGCGTGGGCTCCACCGCCATGGCCAAGTTCCTGCTGCGCGGCGAGGTGATCGAATGACGCCGGAGACCACACTGCCGCTGTGGTGCCAGATCCTGGTTGCCGCGCTGGCGCTGGGCGGCGCCATCATCGCCTTCCTGGGCTCCATGGGACTGTGGCGGCTGGGCAGCTATTTCGAGCGCGTGCATGCGCCCTCCATCATCGCCACCATGGGCTGCTGGCTGATCATGCATGCCACCTGGATCTACTTTTCCGTCAGCGGCCAGAGCCTGGCCGTGCATGCGCTGCTGATTGCGGTCTTCATTTCCGTGACCGTGCCCATCACCACCATCTTCCTGATGCGCGCAGCCCTGTTCCGCGCGCGCCGTGCGGGCCAGGACGTGCCGCCGCCGCTGAGCACCGTCGTGCGCAACGAACCGGCCGAGCACCCGGACGTCTGAAATCGCTTGCAGCGCCTGAAAATGCCCGCCCATTGCCGGTGGCGGGCCCCAGGCCCAAGCCCTGCCCAACTGCTCAGCATACGAATCTGCCGCCGGCCCCGTCAATGCGCAAAGCAACGGATACGCGAGCCCCGCGGCTATGAGTTTGTGAGCGTATAGTGCAGTCATCATCTGCGCTGGCAACGCATTTGATGGAACGGCCACAGGCGTGGCCGCCCTGGGTTTTTCTGTGTACGAGGGTTCATGCAAATCTCTTCCCCCCTGACCGATACCGATCTGGCCAACGGCTGGTCGGCCCTTCACAACCAGGCGCACAACGGCATGGCATTGCAGCAGAATTCCAATCGCCTCGCCTTCGCGGACCCGGAATTCATGTTCCGCCGCGAGACCCGCGGCATCCGCATGCAGCTGGAGCTGCTCAAGCCCGACCTTGCGCAGATCGAACGCGGCATAGAAAACACCGTCGTGGTCTATGGCAGCGCGCGCTTCGTGGACCTGGAGCAGGCCGAGCAGCAACTGGCCGACGCGCAGGCCAGCGGCGATGCACAGCGCATTGCAGTGGCCGAGCGCGCCGTGCGCAACGCCCACCGCTACGAGCAGGCCCGCGCCTTCACGCGCATCGTGGCCGCCGACAGCCTGAACCAGCCGCCCGAGGAGCGCCTCTATATCTGCACCGGCGGCGGCCCCGGCATCATGGAGGCGGCCAACCGTGGCGCCCATGATGTGGGCGCACCCAGCATCGGCCTGAACATCGAGCTGCCGCACGAGCAAAACGGCAACCGCTTCATCTCGCCGGACCTGAGCTTCAAGTTCCACTACTTCGCCTTGCGCAAGATGCATTTCATGATGCGCGCCAAGGCCCTGGTGGCCTTCCCCGGCGGCTTCGGCACGCTGGACGAGCTGTTCGAGGTGCTGACCCTGATGCAGACCGGCAAGACGCATTCCGTGCCCGTGATCCTGTTCGGCACCGAGTTCTGGAAGCGCCTGCTCAACATCGACCTGATGATCGAGGAAGGCACGATCTCGCCCAAGGACCTGCAGCTGTTCCGCTATACCGATGATCCGGTGGAGGCCTGGGCGCTGATCAAGCAGTTCCACGCTGGCGGCTGGTAAGCCGCAGCGGCCGGCAGGCCGCCACCGCATCGCAAGGCGATCTGCGCACCAAGGCGCAGGTCGCCTTTTTCATTCCGGCTTGCGCGGCGGCAGCCCCATGAACCAGGCCGTGCGGATGCCCGAGGCCACGGCCGCGCCCACCACCCAGAACAGCGCAGACACCCCTATCAGCGCCCCCGCCGAGCCGAACAGCACGGGCATGGCCACGCTGGAGGCATTGATGGCCATGAGCCGCAGGCCCAGCGCCTCGCCATGGCGGTGCTCGGGCGTGATCTGGTGCAGCATGCTCATGACCATGGGCTGCACCGAGCCCAGCGAAAAGCCCAGCAGCACCGAGCACACGCCCATGGTCAGTGCCGAGTCCATGAAGGGGTACAGCGCAAAGACGAAGGCGGTGATGGCCATGGCGCCGGAGATCACGGCGCCTTCGCGCAGGCGCTCGGCCACCAGCGGCATGGCCAGGCGGATGGCGGCGGCCGCCACGGCAAAAATGCCCAGCAGCGTGCCGATGACCGAGGCGCTCAACCCCTTCTCATGGCCCAGCAGCGGCAGCACGAAAGTGTGCACATCCCAGCACGCCGACTGCAGCCAGTTGACCAGCAGCAGGTTGCGGAAGTTGCGGTCGCGCAGCAGGTCCCAGGCATGCTGCTTGGGGCCGCCGATGGGCGCGCGCACGGGCGGCAGCTCCTGCGTGTGGCGCACCCAGCTCCAGGCCAGCACGGGCACCAGGGCCAGCAGGCCGAAGGCGACGCGGTAGCCCATGGTGCTGCCCTCGCCGCCAAAATTCGCGTGATCGATCAGCAGCCCGGTGCTGAAAGGCCCGATGAAATTGGAGATGGCCGGCCCTATGGCCAGCCAGCTGAACACCTTCTTGAGCGCCAACGCATCGTGGGTGACCCGCCCCGCATGGCGCTGCACGGCAATCACCACCGCACCGCTGGCACCGCCCGTCAGCAGCGCCACCAGGCACAGCACGGGATAGACCGGAAACGCCAGCGCCAGCGCGCAGCCGCCGCTGGCCGCCAGCATGGACAGGAAAAACGGCTTACGAAAACCATGCTTGTCCGCAAAGCGTCCGGCCGGCAGCGCCAGGAACACCTGGGTCAGCGCAAACAGCGCCAGCAAGATCCCCACGGCCGCCGCGCTGTAGCCCTGCTGCAGCGCCAGCAAAGGCGCGGCCAGCCGCATGCCGGCCATGGTGGCGTGCACGCTGACCTGGGCCATGATGACTTTGAACAGCGCCAGATTCATCTCAGTCCTGCTCCGACCCTGGCTCCATGCCTGCCGCCGTGTCCTTGTCGTCCGGCAGACCGGGCAGCCCTGCGCTCGAGGCCGGCGCGGGCAGCTCCTGCACATCGCGCAATTGCCGCTGGATGGCGCGCGTGCGAACACCCACCTGCTCGAAGCGCTTGGCGGCGGCATCAATGGATTTGCGCGTGGCATCCACCACTTCGCCGAACTTGGCGAACTCGGTCTTGACCTGGCCCAGCACGGCCCAGACCTCGGAGGAGCGCTTTTCGATGGCCAGCGTCTTGAAGCCCATCTGCAGGCTGCTGAGCATGGCCGCCAGGTTGGCCGGGCCGGTGACCATCACGCGGCAGCCGTTTTGTACGGCCTCGACCAGGCCGGGGCGGCGCATGACCTCGGCAAACAGGCCTTCCGTGGGCAGGTAGAGCACGGCAAAGTCCGTGGTGTGGGGCGGGCTCACATACTTGCCATGGATCTTGCGGGCCTCGAACTTGATCGATGCCTCGAAGGCATTGCCGGCTGAGGCAATTGCGGCCTTGTCCGCCGCATCCTGGGCATCCAGCAGGCGCTGATACTGCTCGACCGGGTATTTGGCATCGATGGGCAGCCAGACCGGCGTCTCGTCGCTGCGTCCGGGCAGGCGGATGGCGAACTCCACCATGTCGTCGCTGCCGGGCACGGTCTTGACGTTGCGCGCGTACTGCTCGGGCGTGAGCACGTTCTCGATGATGGCGCCCAGCTGCAGCTCGCCCCAGGTGCCGCGCGTCTTCACATTGGTCATCACACGCTTGAGGTCGCCCACGCTGCCGGCCAGCGTCTGCATCTCCCCCAGGCCCTTGTGCACCTGCTCCAGCCGGTCGCTGACCAGCTTGAACGACTCGCCCAGGCGCTGCTCCAGCGTGGCATGCAGCTTCTCGTCCACCGTGCGCCGCATCTCCTCCAGCCGCGCCGCGTTGTCCGACTGGATGGTGGCCAGGCGCTCGTTGAGCGTGCCGCGCAGCTGTTCGGCATGGACCTGGCTGGATTGCGCCAGCCCGCCCAGCTGCTGCTGGATGTCGTTCTTGAGGGAGTCCAGCGTGCTGCGCGTGGTCTGCGCCAGCGCCTCGAAGCGCTCCTGCACATGGGCGTTGAAGCGCTGCGTGCTTTCGCCCTGGGCCTCGCGGGCCTGGGCGCTGTCGGCGGCCAGCCGCACGGTGAGCCGGCCCAGTTCCATGCGAAAGGCCGCCAGCGCCTCGCCTTGCTCGCGCCGCGCCGCCTGGGCATCGAGCTGGGCCTGGGCCAGATGGGCCTGCAGCTGCTGCGACACACGGTCCAGCCCGCCGTCGCTCTTGGCCACTGCCATCTGCGTGGCCTGGGCGCCGCGCTCGAGCTGCTGCAGCCGCACATCCAGCATCTGCAGCGCCTGCAGCAACTGCTGCGGCGCCACCCCGTCATCGCGCTGCGCCGAGCGCCTGCACAGCAGCCAGATCACGGCCGCCTGCCCCAACAGCAGCACGGCCCATGCCGCCCACCACACTCCGGATATCTGGGTCAAGATCTTGCTTCAGCTCCATGCAGCGGGAAGCGGCCAGGGCCTGCCTTCCCGCGATTGTCGGAATACGGCACTCAGGCCTTGGCGCGCGCGCCTGCGGCCGCCGCCTCGGGCTGGTTGACGGGCGTGCGCGGGCCCTTGCCGCTCAGAAAGTCGATCAGGTTGTCGGCTGCCAGCTCGGCCATGGCGCTGCGCGTGCCCATGGTGGCGCTGGCGATGTGCGGGGTCAGCACGACATTGGGCACGGTCAGCAGGTCGGGATGGACCGAGGGCTCGCCCTCGAACACGTCCAGGCCGGCGGCGGCAATGGTCCTGTCGCGCAGCGCCCTGGCCAGCGCCGCGTCATCGACGATGCCGCCGCGCGCGATGTTGATCAGCGTGGCCGTGGGCTTCATCCTGGCGATCTCGGCCGCGCCTATGGTGTGGTGGTTTTCCTTGGTGTAGGGCAGCACCAGCACCACATGGTCGGCCATGGCCAGCAGTTCGTCCTTGCCCACGTAGCCGGCCTTGCATTCGGCTTCCAGCTCGGGCGACAGGCGCGAGCGGTTGTGATAGACCACCTTCATGCCGAAGCCATGCGCCCCGCGTTTGGCAATGCCCTGGCCGATGCGGCCCATGCCGATGATGCCCAGCGTGCTGCCGTGCACTTCCGAGCCGGCAAACAGGTCGTAGCGCCAGGAGTTCCACTTTCCTGCGCGCAGGTAGTGCTCGCTCTCGGTCACGCGGCGGGCCGTGGCCATGAGCAGGGCGAAGCCGAAGTCGGCCGTGGTCTCGGTCAGCACGTCGGGCGCGTTCGTGCCCTGCACGCCCGCTGCCGTCATCGCGGGCACGTCGAAGTTGTTGTAGCCCACGGCCATGTTGGCCACGACCTTCAGGCGCGGGCAGGCCGCCAGCAGTGCCGCATCGATGGTCTGCGAGCCTGTGGTCAGCACGCCGTCCTTGTCCTGCAGATGCGCGGCCAGCTCCTGCGGGCTCCAGACCACGTCGTCCTGATTGGACTCGACCTCGAAGTGCTGCTCCAGCTTGCGCACCACCTCGGGCGGGATGGCGCGGGCGATCAGGATGCGGGGTTTGCTTGCCATGTCTGTCTCTTTCCTTGTCTTGGCGGGAGGCGGTTATTCAGCGGAACCAGATGAAGCTCATCAATACGAACAGCGGCACCAGAATGCCCAGCGACCAGGCCATGTAGCCGAAGAAGCTGGGCATCTTCACGCCGCGCTCCTCGGCAATGGCCTTGACCATCAGATTGGGCGCGTTGCCGATATAGGTGTTGGCACCCATGAACACCGCGCCCGCGGAGATGGCCGCCAGCGTGGAGGCCATCGTGGTCATCAGCTGCGCGGCGTCGCCCCCTGCGGTGTTGAAGAACACCAGGTAGGTCGGCGCGTTGTCGAGGAAGGAGGACAGCAGGCCCGTGGCCCAGAAGTACATCAGCGGATCGGGCGTGCCGTCGGCGCGCGTGACGGCGCCCACGATGGCGCCGAACGGCCCGCCCGTGCCCGCCTTGAGCATGGCGATCACGGGGATGATGGTCAGGAAGATGCCCGCGAACAGCTTGGCCACTTCCTGCATCGGCCCCCAGCCGAATTCGTTGGCCTGGTGCACGCTGCGCGGCGTGAGCCGCAGGGACAGCAGCGCCACCACGATCAGGCCCGCATCGCGCACCAGCCCCGGCAGGCCCACATGCGTGCCGGCCAGCACCAGCCCCGCATCGGTGCGCCACAGGCCGCTCATCAGCACCAGGGCCACCACGGCCAGCAGCAGCGCGAAGTTCACGCTGCCATCGAAGCCCAGGCGGCTGGCGCGGCCCGAGGCGTCGATGCTGGGCGTGGGATCGGGCAGGTCCGCCTCGCCGGCCTTGCGCAGCAGCCAGGTGTCGATCGCGTAGAACAGCGCCAGCAGCACGCCGACCAGGAACAGGGTCTCGGTGAAGATGTGGCGCACCGTCCAGAAGAAGTCCACGCCCTTGAGAAAGCCCAGGAACAGCGGCGGATCGCCCAGCGGCGTCAGCGAGCCCCCGGCATTGGAGACGATGAAAATGAAGAACACCACCACATGCACCTGGTGCCTGCGGTTGTCGTTGGCGCGCAGCAGCGGCCGGATCAGCAGCATCGATGCGCCCGTGGTTCCCATGAAGCTGGCCAGCACGGCGCCGATCGCCAGGATGGCCGTGTTCAGCCCCGGCGAGCCCTTGAGATTGCCGCGCACAAAGATGCCGCCCGACACCGTGTACAGCGCCGTCAGCAGGATCACGAAGGGCAGGTACTCGGCCAGCAGCGCATGCACCAGGTTGGCCAGGGCCGCACCCGTACCGAACACCGCTGCAAAGGGCAGCAGGAAGGCCAGCGCCCAGGCCGCCGTCAACTTGCCGAAATGCCGGTGCCAGAAATGGGGCGCCGCCAGCGGCACCAGGGCAATCGACAGCAGCATGCCCGCAAAGGGCACGCCCCAGAGCACCGACAGCTGGCCGCCATCGATCTCGGCCGCCAGGGCCCAGGAGGGCACGCAGGCGACAAGCAGCACCAACAATCCACGCAAGGCCTTCATGGTCCCGTCTCCTCTTTGTTCTGTATTCACTGTCCCCTCCTGGCAGCGGGCCGCGCAGCGATCAAGTCTGTGCTGCGGGCGCCGCGATCTCGAACACCTGGCGCAGATAGGCCAGGTATTTCTCGTCGTCGCACATGCTCTTGCCCGGCGTGTCCGAGAGCTTGGCCACGGGCTGGCCGTTGCAGCGCGTCATCTTGATGACGATCTGCAGCGGCACATGGTCGGGCGCGTCGCCCAGGTCATTGGTCAGGTTGGTGCCGATGCCAAAGGCCAGCTGGCAGCGCCCGTGGAAGCGCTGGAACAGCTCGATGGTGCGCGGCACCGTCAGGCCGTCGCTGAAGATCAGCGTCTTGGTCAGCGGGTCGATGCGGTTGGCGCGGTAGTGGGCCAGCAGCCGCTCGCCCCACTCGAACGGGTCCCCGCTGTCATGGCGCGCGCCATCGAAGAGCTTGCAGAAGTACAGGTCGAAATCGCGCAGGAAGGCCGACATGCCGTAGACGTCCGACAGCGCAATGCCCAGGTCGCCCCGGTACTCGCGCGCCCAGGACTCGAAGCCGAAGATCTGGCTGTCGCGCAGGCGCGGGCCCAGCGACTGGCAGGCCTGCAGGTATTCATGGGCCAGCGTGCCCAGGGGCCGCACGCCCAGCTTCATGGCATACAGCACGTTGCTGGTGCCCGCGAACTGCCCCTCGGACTCCGCGGATGCGCCGGGCCGGCCCAGGCGTGCGCACAGCACGCGCAGCACCTCTTCATGCCAGGCCCGCGAAAAGCGGCGGCGCGTGCCGTAGTCGGCAATCTTGAGCTGCTCCAGGCCCGGCTGCTGCAGCAGCGCGATCTTGGCATCCAGCCGGCGCCGGCCCTCGGGAAAATCGGGCACCGGCTGGGTGTTGCGGAAGTACACCTCGTTGACGATGGCCAGCACGGGAATCTCGAACAAGATGGTGTGCAGCCAGGGCCCGCGGATGGTGATGTCGATCTCGCCGCTGGGCAGCGCCTGCACCGTGACGCACTTCTCGTTGAGGTGGAACAGGCTCAGGAAATCGACGAAATCGCTCTTGATGAAGCGCAGCGAACTCAGGTAGGCCAGCTCTGCATCCTGGAACCGCAGGCTGCACAGCGAGCGGATCTCGGCCCGGATCTCGTTCACATAGGGCGCAAGCTGCACTCCGGGATTGCGGCACTTGAAACGGTACTCGACCTGTGCCCCGGGAAACTGGTGCAGCACCACCTGCATCATCGTGAATTTGTACAGGTCGGTATCGAGCAGGCTGGTGATGATCATGGACAGAGTCGGGCGGTAGGCGCCCAAGCGGTCAGATGGCAGACAGCTTTCGAGTGTAGGCCATCCACACGCCGCCGCGCTGCGAGCGGGCGCCTTGCATGCGCCCCGAACGCCATCAACCGCGCAGCAACGGCTCCAGCACCCGGCGCAGCGCCTGCGGAATCTGGGCAGGCCGGCGCGTCTGCCGGTCCACATAGACATGGACGAAATGCCCGGCTGCGGCCGACAGCGGCTCACCCTGCGCAAACAGCCCCACCTCGTAGCGCACGCTGGAGCCGCCGATGCGGGCCACGCGGATGCCGGCCTCCACCTCCTGCGGAAAGGCCAGCGGGGCGAAGTAATTGCATTGGGTCTCTATGACCAGTCCTATGGTCTCGCCCGCATGAATGTCCAGCGCGCCCTGCTCTATCAGATGGGCATTCACCGCCGTATCGAACCAGCTGTAATAGACGACGTTGTTGACGTGCCCGTAGACATCGTTGTCCGACCAGCGCGTGCTGATGCGTCGGAATGCCGCATAGGCCGAACGGGGCTGCGGCGCGGGGCGGCTCGGGGGCGATTCATTCATGGCGGCCATTGTGCCGCCGGCCGAATGCGCCCTGTCCCCGGACACTGTCGCCATCACGACGCGCACTGCCGCCAATCACTCGCCAGGCGAGTAAGCATGCCAACTGAAAAATGTCGTCAAACCGACATAAAACCAATTCAAAATCAAAGACTTACAAAAAACCCACAGCTTTCCGAATTTTTTTGCTGCACCGCAGCATCAGGTACTTGATTCCTTTTTTGCAATCCCTACAATAAGACCCATGCTGCACTGCAACATGACACTCAGTCAGGTCAGCGCAGGCAATTCCCCGTAACCCGAGACCCCTGTGGTCCGTTTTTCTGGAGACTGACATGAGCTTGACCCCTGACCAAATCCTGAGCGCACAAAAGGCCAACCTGGAAACCCTGTTCGGCCTGACGAGCAAGGCCTTCGAAGGCGTTGAAAAGCTGGTGGAACTGAATGTGACCGCCTCGCGCGCCGCATTGACCGAAGCTGCCCAGCACACCCAGGCTGTCCTGAGCGTCAAGGACGCACAGGAACTGCTGTCGCTGCAGGCCAACCTGTTCCAGCCCCTGGCTGAAAAGACCGCTGCCTACAGCCGTCACCTGTACGACATCGCCAGCGGCACCGGCGCCGAACTGGCCAAGACCTTCGAAAGCCAGGCTTCCGACCTGCAAAAGAACTTCAGCGCCCTGGTGGACACCACGGCCAAGAACGCACCCGCCGGTTCCGAAACCGCCGTTGCCGTGATGAAGAGCGCCGTGTCGGCTGCCAACAATGCCTTCGAGTCGGTGCAAAAGGCCGTCAAGCAGGCATCGGACCTGGCGGAAGCCAACTTCACGGCCGTGACCAACACCGCCAACGAAGCCGTCCAGTCGGCCCAGACCCGCAAGCGTTGATCACGCTGTCTTACAACAGGGCTGCGTGCAAGAATCAGTGATTACCCGCATAATTGCACGCATCCCGGGTCGAAAGACCTGACCAGTTGTCTCCTTGGATCCTCTTGAAACCCCCGTTTCTGGATCCTTTCAAACCCAGTCTTTGGACTGGGTTTTTTTTCGTGCGCTTTTTCGCGCGCCATGGCTCGCGGCCCACCAAGGACCACCGCGCACAAGCCCTTAGACGGGCCCCACCCTTTATTAAGAACAATTCGCGTTTGACCTATCATCGCGCTTTGCCAACAAAGAGAGGCCTGTCTTCATGTCGAAATCCCTGAAAGCCCTGTTTGCCGCTTGCGCCCTGGTGGCTGCCGGCACAGCCATTGCCGACTCCCAGGTCGTCAACCTCTACTCCGCGCGCCACTACTCCACGGACGAGGAGCTGTACAACGGCTTCACCAAGGCCACCGGCATCAAGATCAACCGCGTGGACGGCGACGACGCCGGCATCATTGCGCGCCTGAAGGCCGAGGGTCAGGCCTCGCCGGCCGACGTGATCCTGCTGGTCGATGCCGCACGCCTGTACCGCGGCGAGGTCGATGGCCTGTTCCAGCCCATCCACTCCAAGCTGCTGGAAGACGCCATCCCATCCAACCTGCGCGCCCAGCCCACGGCCGATGGCATCAGCTGGTTCGGCCTGTCCACACGCGCCCGCGTCATCGTCTACAACAAGGCCAAGGTCCAGCCCGCCGACGTGCAGAACTACGAATCGCTGGCCGATCCCAAGTTCAAGGGCCAGCTTTGCATCCGCTCGGGCTCGCATCCCTACAACCTGAGCCTGTTCGGCACCGTGGTCGAGCACATGGGCGACCAGAAGGCCGAAGGCTGGATCCAGGGCATGAAGGCCAACCTGGCCCGCCCGCCCAAGGGTGGCGACACCGACCAGATCAAGGCCGTGGCCTCGGGCGAATGCACCATCGGCGTGACCAACAGCTACTACCTGGCGCGCATGATGCGTTCGGGCAAGCCTGAGGACCAGGCCGTGGTCGGCAAGATCGGCGTGGTCTTCCCCAACCAGTCCAGCTGGGGCACGCACCTGAACATCGCAGGCGGCGCCGTGGCACGCCATGCCAAGAACAAGGACAACGCCGTCAAGTTCCTGGAGTACCTGGCCAGCCCCGCCGCCCAGAACTACTTTGCCAACGGCAACAACGAGTGGCCCGCAGCCAAGGGCGTGGAACTGGACAACCCTGCCCTCAAGGAGATGACCGGCGGCAAGCCCTTCAAGAGCGAGACCATCCCGATCACGGCCGTGGGCAAGAACATGACCAAGGTCCAGCAAATGCTGGACCGTGCCGGGTTCCAGTAACCCCCATCGCGCCCATCACCAGCCCGGCACTGCCGGGCTTTTTCTTGGGCGCGACATGGCTGCAGCCGGGGCTGCATGCATAATTTGAGAGTTACGTTTACGTCAACGTCAGATAACCAAGGAGACATTCCATGCAGATCAAGGACCGGGTATTCATCGTCACGGGCGGCGCCTCCGGGCTGGGCGAAGGCACGGCGCGCATGCTGGCGGCCGAGGGCGGCAAGGTGGTGATTGCCGACATGCAGGCGGACAAGGGCGAGGCCGTGGCGCGCGAGATCGGTGGCGTCTTCGTCAAATGCGACGTGAGCCAGGAGGCCGATGGCCAGGCCGTGGTGGACAAGGCCGTGAGCCTGGGCAAGCTGGCAGGCCTGGTCAACTGCGCAGGCATTGCGCCCGCCGAGAAGACCGTGGGCAAGAACGGCGCGCACAACCTGGCGCTGTTTTCCAAGACCATCACGGTCAACCTGATCGGCAGCTTCAACATGATCCGCCTGGCCGCCACCGCCATGTCGGCCAACGAGCCCGAGAGCACGGGCGAGCGCGGCGTGCTGATCTCCACGGCCAGCGTGGCCGCCTACGACGGCCAGATCGGCCAGGCGGCCTATGCGGCGTCCAAGGGCGGCGTGGTCGGCATGACGCTGCCCATTGCGCGCGACCTGGCGCGCAACGGCATCCGCAACATGACGATTGCCCCCGGCATCTTCGGCACGCCCATGCTGTTCGGCATGCCGCAGGAAGTGCAGGACGCGCTGGCCGCCGGCGTGCCCTTCCCCAGCCGCCTGGGCACGCCCCAGGACTACGCCAAGCTGGTGCGCCACATTCTGGACAACGACATGCTCAATGGCGAGGTGATCCGGCTGGATGGGGCCATTCGTCTGGCGCCGAAGTAAGCACCCCCTGAGCGGCTGCGCCGCTTCCCCCTCTCTTTCTCGCTTCGCGAGGGAGGGGGACGACACCCTAGCGGCGGGGCGGCGCGGCCGGCATAGGCCCTTGCTCGGTGTCCCTCGCGTTGGGCCGCGCCGTTTTTGGAGATACGCGCGTTGTCAGGCCATGGTGCGTGCAGGCTCTTTGGCCATCATCTCCAGCCCCTTGCACAATGCAGGGAACAGGCTGTGCTGGAAGTTGTTCCAGCGCAGTTCGAGGATGGTGTCTTCGGGATCGATGTCGGTGCCCAGCACGTCGGCGATGACTTCGCCGGAGTCGATGCCGTTGTCCACGTAGTGAAAGGATGCGCCGGTCTTGAACAGGGGCGGGACCTGGCGCTGTTCCATGGTCTTCCAGTCCACGATCTTGTAGCCCTGCGCGCCATGCAGCGCGTCCAGCGTGGCGCAGGCGCCCCGGCGTTCATAGGGTGACTCCAGCCGCGTGATGCCGGGGTGGATGTTGGCGATCCTGCGGTGGAACAGGGCCCCGGGCCGCACGAGCCGGTCCAGGATGACGAGCAGGCCGTCCAGCACCACCCGCTCGGCACCCAGCTGCACCAGCCTGTCCTGCAGTTGCGCCTCAAACATCTGCTTGCCCGCGGCGCGCTGCGGATCGTTCAGCGGCAGGCGCCGGTAGGAGGACGGCACGGCCATGAGCAGGTCATTGACCCTGCGCCCCTGGATGCGCAGGTCCGGCGGATAGAACCAGCGGCCGCCCGGCTGGTAGCTGAAGCCGTAGTCGCCGATTTTTTCCCGGTCGCGCGGCGAGGCCTCGTCGTCGTCGTGGATCACGGCCTCCAGGCTGTAGATATCGCCCAGCGGGCTGGTGTCCAGCAACTCGCCCAGGTATTCGAGCGGCGACTTCATGTAGCGCGTTGCGCCCTTGTAGGCGATGTGCTGGCCGGCCTGGTCGGCGGCGGCGTTTCTCAGGGACCAGATGTAGACGAGTTTTGTCTTTGCCATGTTCGTGGATTCAGCAGGAATTCAGATGTCGGCCAGCGCGCCTTGACTAGCGGGACTGGCCGATGCAGCCGCCACCGGCTGCGCCCCGTCTTGCGGCTGGACCATGCGGCCGGCCTCCATGCGCACGATGCGGTCGGCCAGGTGGAAGTAGCGATCGTCATGGGAGATGACCACCAGCAGGTGGCCCCTGGCGCGCAGCTCGGGCAGCAGCTCGGTGTAGAACAGGTGGCGGAAGCTCGGATCCTGGTCGGCCGCCCATTCGTCGAAGACCAGCACGGGCCGGCCCTCCAGATAGGCGTGGACCAGGGCCAGGCGCTTGCGCTGGCCGGTGGACAGGTCGATGGTGCTGAAGCTGCCGTTGCGCACGCTGACCTTGTGGGCGATCTCCAGCCGCTGCAGGTAGGGCAGCGCGGCCTCGGGCAGCGCGGCGGCCTGGCCCTCTTCGCCGCCGGCCACCAGGTCCTCGAACAGGTAGAAGTCCGAGAACACCGTGGTAAACAGCTGGCGGTAGTCGTCGCGCGCCAGGGCCGTGACCGGCTGGCCGTCATGCAGGATCTCGCCCTGCTGGGGCGCGTACAGGCCCAGCAGCAGCTTGATCAGCGTGGTTTTGCCCGAGCCGTTGTCACCCACCACAAAGACCAGTTCGCCCTTGCCCAGCTTCAGGTCGATGGGGCCGATCTCGAAGGCCTTGCCGCCTTCGGGCGCATCGAAGGCATAGCGCACGCCCCGCAGCTCCAGGCCGCGGTCCAGGCGGACCTCGCCGGGCGGGCTGTCCAGGTGCAGGTGCGGCTCGGGGCTGGCAAAGCGCGCCGACAGGTCGGCAATGCGCTGCAGCGCCACCTTGGCACGGCCCAGGTTGGGCAGCGCGCCCGCGATCTGGTCCATGGGGCCCTTGAGGAACAGCAGCACCAGCACGAAGCCGCTGAGCACCACGGGCTCGGTGGTGCGCAGCGCGGCCCAGCCCAGGATGAGGGCGATCAACAGAAAGAACAGCGCCGAACCGAAGGCCGAGGCCAGTACATAGGTGTTGATGGCGCGACCGTTGATGCGGCGGATGGCATCCACGGTGGAGCCAATCTGCCCGTCGAAGATGCGGCCCCGGCGCGCGCGGTGCATGCGCAGCTCCTTGGCGCCTTCGCTGATGGCGCGGTAGGCCTTGTGCAGCACTTCCTCGTGATCGCGCGCCTTCCAGAACCCCGCCACGCCGCGTGACTGCGCCAGCGCCTGCAGGCTCACGCCCAGCACCAGCGCCACCACCAGCATGGCAAACAGCGGCGGCGACAGCAGGGCCAGGTAGGCCAGGCAGCCCAGCGCAATGGCCAGGGCAATCACGTTGGAGGCCAGCACAAAGGCCACGTCGCTGATCATGTCCACGTCCTGCGTGAGCACGGGCATGAGGCGGTGCGTGCGGTAGCGCTCCAGCGCATCGATGGGCGCGGCCAGGATCTTGCTGGCCAGTTCCTTGCGCAGCTGCGCCACCAGGCGCTGCCCCACGAAATTGCCCGACATGTCCGACGTGGCCCGGCACACCAGCACGGTGGCGCACAGGGCGATGAAGGTCAGCAGCAGCCCGCCCGCCAGCCCACCGGGGCGGTTGAGCACCTGGTTGATGGTCGCCAGCAGCGCCACCGTGGCCCCACCCGCGCAAATGCCCGTGACCACGGACAGCGCCATCCACGGCAGGAAGGGCCTGAGCAGGCGCAGTACCTCGGAGGGCGGTCGGCTGGCGTTTTCCATAAGGGATTCCTCTGGCGCCCGTGGGCGCATGACCTTGCAATGCCGGCGCGGCCCGGCGTTTCCTGGAGCGCGGCGCACGGCGAGCGCTTCCTACTCCCTGCAAGACGTGCGTGCGCCAAAAATGTTCACCGCCCAGGCGATGAACAAATTCCGCCGCCCTGCGTCATCACGAAGAAGGGGCAGCGCGGGCGCCCTGCCCTGCACCGGCCCGCTTTGCCTTGTCTCCCGCACACCCGAAGGACGCCATGGCTCTCCACCCCGACCTGCAAGCATTTCTTGAACTCGCCAACGCCCAGGCATCCAGCCGCCCGCGCATGAGCCAGATGACGGCAGCGCAGGCGCGCGCCGCCTACGACAACGCCACGCTGGCGCTGGACCTGCCGGGCGACGATCTGCCCACCGAGGACCTGGATCTGCCCACGCGCGACGGCGCGCGCATCCGTGCCCGGCTCTACCGCGCAGCCCCTGAACACACAGCCGCGCCCTGCCTGCTGTTCTTTCACGGCGGCGGCTATGTGCTGGGCGGGCTCGAGTCGCATGACAGCCTGTGCCGCAGCCTGGCGCTGGGCACGCCCTGCAATGTGCTGGCCATCGACTACCGGCTGGCGCCAGAGCACCGCTTTCCCACCGCCTTCCTCGACGCACAGGACGCCCTGGCCTGGCTGCTGGCGCACGGCGGCCGCCATGGCCTGGACGCGCAGCGCCTGGCCATTGGCGGCGACAGCGTCGGGGGCACGCTGGCCACGGCCCTGTGCATCGCCGCGCGCGACGCGGGCATGCCCCAGCCCTTGCTGCAGTTGCTGCTCTACCCCTGCACGGCAGCGCAGCAGGACAGCGACTCGCATGCGCGCCTGGCCACCGGCCATCTGCTGGAAGGTGACACCCTGGCCTGGATGTTCGGCCAATACCTGCGCAGCGATGCGGACCGGCAGGACTGGCGCTTTGCCCCCCTGCAGGCATCCGACCTGGGCCGGCTGGCCCCCACGCTGATGGTGCTGGCCGAGTACGACCCGCTGATCGACGAAGGAAAGCGCTATGCCGAGCGGCTGCAGGCCGCCGGCGTGGCCGTGGACCTGCAGATCTACGCCGGCATGGTCCATGACTTTGCGCGGCTGGGCGCCCTCACCGAAGAGACCGAGGTGCTGCGCGACCGGCTCTGCAAGGCACTGGCCCATGCCTTCCAGGCGGCCCGCAGCCCGGCCCTGGCATGAACGGCCCTGGCATGAACATTTGCCGCTCCTGCGCGTCATCCCGGTCATGAGGCTGCGTTGTGTCCCTCGTGTCCCTTGTGCCCCTTGTGCCCTTGCCCGAGCCCCGACCCGTGTCCCGCACGCGGGGCACTCCATCTGAAAGAGTCCACGTGCGTCCAGTCGAAGCCACCGCTACACCGTCACCAGACGCCTCCGGCGCCAGCTACCTTGCGCATGCCGGCGCCGAGACGATCAGCGTCTTCGGCGATGGACAGCGGCTGCGCCTGGAACGTTCGGGGCCCGTGGATGCCGGCAGGCCCGGCAAGCCCAGTCTCTGGAACCTGTCGCCCACGGCCGCGCCAGGCCTGATGCAGCTGCAATGGCTGGGCCCCTGCTCGGGCATGCCCGAAGCGGATGAACTGCTGGCCGCGCTGCAGGCCGGCTTTGGCCTGCATCCCGATGCGCAAGCCATCGAACTGTCCCTGCCCCGGCTGCCGCCCGGCCTGCGCGACAGCATTGCCACAGTGCAGCCGGGCCAGGCCCCGTGCGTGGCAAGAAGCGTGCTGTGGCAGCAGCCCCTGTGGCTGCCCCGCCCGCGCCCGCCCTATGCCCTGCACTACACGATCAGCGAAGGCCGGCGCCACCCCGTGCGCCTGCACAAGCCGCGCGGCGAGGTCTACCGCCGCTTCATCCCCTGGCTGGGCCGCACGCTGAGCTTTCGCACCGTGGAGCCCGAGGCCGACCTGCCCCTCATCCACCGCTGGATGAACGACCCGGTCGTCGCGCATTTCTGGGAGGAAAGCGGCGACCTTGCCCACCACCGCGCCTACCTGCAGCGCATGGCCGGCGACCCGCATGCGCTGGGCCTCATCGGCTGCTTCGACGCCGAGCCCTTCGGCTACTTCGAGGCCTACTGGGCCAAGGAAGACCGCATCGCCCCCTTCTATGACGCGGGCGACCATGACCGGGGCTGGCATGCGCTGGTGGGGGAGGCGCGGTTTCGCGGCAGACCCTACCTGACGGCCTGGCTGCCCTCGCTGTCGCACTACCTCTTTCTGGACGACTGCCGCACGCAGCGCATCGTCGTGGAGCCGCGCGCCGACAACCGCAAGATGCGCAAAAGCCTGCCGCGCTGCGGCTATGCGCTGGTCAAGGAATTCGACTTCCCGCACAAGCGCGCCGTGCTGGGAGTCCTGCTCAGGGAACGCTTTTTCGCAGACGCCTTGTGGATACCGCAGACCGACGCAGCCGCGCCGGACGCACTGGACGCATCGACCCAATGAAAGGACCTTCCATGCAAACCCACCCGCTGATCGGCATCGGCTTCGGCCCCTCCAACATTGCCCTGGCCATCGCCCTCAAGGAGCGCGAAACCGCCGCGCGGGCCATGCACCCCGTCTTCATCGAAAAGCAGCCGCGCTTCGCCTGGCACCGGGACATGCTGCTGGAGCAGGCCCACATGCAGGTGTCCTTCCTCAAGGACCTGGCCACGCTGCGCAATCCCACCAGCCGCTTCACCTTCATCAACTACCTGCACGAGAAGGGCCGGCTGCAGGACTTCATCAACCTCAAGACCTTCTTTCCCAGCCGCCACGAATTCAACGACTACCTGGCCTGGGCCGCCTCCAAGTTCGAGGACCGCTGCGTCTACGGGCAGGAAGTCATCGAGGTGCTGCCTGAAAAACGCGACGGCAAGGTGGAGCTGCTGCGCGTGCGCTCGCGCGATGCGGCCGGCAACGTGCATGAGCGCCTGGGCCAGAACCTGGTCATGAGCATCGGCGGCACGCCCAGCATTCCCGAGCAGTTCAAGCCCCTGCGCGGCGATGCGCGCGTCTTCCACTCCAGCGCCTACCTGCGCAGCATTGCCGAGCATGCCAGGCCGCTGCGCATCGCTGTGGTCGGTGCGGGCCAAAGCGCCGCCGAAATCTTCATGGACCTGCATGGCCGCTACGCCACGGCCGAGATCGACCTGGTCATGCGCGCCCGCTCCATCCGCCCCTCGGACGACAGCCCCTTCGTCAACGAAATCTTCAACGCCGACTTCGTGGACCATGTCTACAGCCGCCCGCACGACGAGCGCGGCGCCCTGCTGCGCGAGTTCTGGCACACCAACTACGCCTGTCCCGACCTGGAACTGATCGAGAGCATCTTCAAGGTGTTCTATGAACAGAAGGTCGTCGGCGACACGCGCCACCGCTTCCTGCGCCGCCACGAGGTGCAGGACGTGCGCGCCGCCAGCGACGGCATCCACCTGGGGCTGCGCGATCTCAACAGCGGCATCGACCATGCATCGCGCTACGACGTGGTGGTGCTGGCCACCGGCTATGCGCGCGAGCACCACAAGACCCTGCTGGACCCGCTGGCCCCCTACCTGGGCGACTTCTCCGTGAGCCGCGACTACCAGGTGCACACCACGCCGGACTTTCGCCCCGCCATCTTCCTGCAGGGCGCCTGCGAGGGCTCCCACGGCCTCAGCGACACCCTGCTGTCCGTCACTTCGGTGCGCACCGGCGAAATCGGTGAAGCCCTGCTGGCAGCGCAAGCCCAAAGACCCGATGTTGCGCGCACAGAACAGCTGGCGCTGCAGGATTGAAAGATCGCACAGGGCATGATGGCGCAGGGATCTCCCATGCCATAATTTGAATGCAAACCATTTGCATTTGAATTTGAATCACCTGCGCCGCTGAATCCCATACCCGCTGCTGCTCCGCCCCGGCCCTGGCCGGGGTTGCAGCATCCGGTAGGCCCTTCTCTGTACGGACCCAGGGGTTCCAACCCATCGCCCTTGCGGAAAGGCAGGTATCCGGATGCGTGACCTGATCCAGGAACTCGTGGCTCACTATGGCGATCTGCGCCGCCAGCTCACGCGCGATCTCCGAGATCCGCACTATGCGGCCGACATCGCGCAATCGAGCTTCGAGCGGGTCTATGTGCACGCCCTGGGCCTGCGCAGCGGCAAGAAGGCCGAAACCCTGCCCGACGCCGGCATCGAATCCCCACGCGCCCTGCTGTTTCGCGTGGCACGCAATCTGTGCATCGACGATGCGCGCAAGCGCAAGACCGCCCAGGAATGGACGCGCCAGCAACTGGTGGTGCAGCACAGTGCGCCCTCCAGCGAAACCCTGGCCGCCCAGCGCCAGATCCTGAACCGCGTCGTCCAGGCGCTGGAAGGCCTGCCGCCTCGCCGGCGCGAAGTCTTCATCCTCTTTCGCGCCCATGGCTACACGCGCGCGGAAATCGCCGATCAGCTCAACATCACCGAAATGGCCGTCGCCAAGCACATGGTGCGCGCCACGCTGGACTGCTCGCGCGTGCTGGCCCAGCTGCGCTCCGAACTGATCGAGGACCATGCGCTGGGCAGCGCCATGGATTTCGACAACAGTACACTGACCGACGACGCATCCTGACTCCCCCTTTCCATGGCAAGTGCACCTAGCGAGCGCATGGTCGAGCATGCGCTGACGCTGATCGTTCAAAGCGAAATCGCTCCCGACCCGGTGGCCGACCAGGCCCGCCTGACCCTGGGCGAATGGCGCGGGAAATCAGCCCGGCACGATGCCGCCGCACGCGAGGCGCACCTGCGCTGGAACCTGCTGGGCGGCATGTCCGGCGGCCTGCGCGAGCAGTTCCAGGAAACCGCCCTGCTGGCCGACCGGGCCTCGCGCTCCACCCAGACCGTCCGGCGCCGCAAGCTGCTGCTGTCCTTCGCCGGGCTGCTGGGCACAGGCGCGCTGGCGGGCCGGGGCGCCTACTGGTACTGGCAGCAGCCCATACACACCTCGGCCTACGCCACGCGCAACTCGCAAATCCTCAAGATCACTCTGGCCGACGGCAAGCTGCCGCTGCAGGCCAGCCTGGTGGAACTGGCGCCCCAGAGCGCCATTGCCGTGACGCTCTACCGCCAGCGCCGCAGAGTGTCCATGGCCCGAGGCGAAGTGCGATTCGACGTGGCCCCCGATCCCGACCGGCCCTTCGAGGTCATCACGCGCGAGGCGCGCATCGAGGTCGTGGGCACGGTCTTCACCGTGCGCGACCGCGGCGGCCCCGTCACCGTGGGCGTGGAGCATGGCCATGTCAGGGTCCGCGTGCTGGGCAGGGATGCGCAGGATGCGACGGGCCCGGCGGCGGCAACGCTGGACCTGCTGCCCGGCCAGATCGTGGACATCCGCAACGGCCAGGCCGAGGCCGTGCGCCAGGCCGATGCCGCCACGCTGTCCGCCTGGCGCGAGGGCTGGCTGGTCTTCGAGAACACCCCGCTGGCCGAGGCCCTGGCCACGGTCAACGCCTACCGCACCCAGCCCATCGAAGCCGCCGATGCGCGCGTGGCCGCGCTGCGCCTGACCGGGCGCTTTCGCGCCAATGACTCGGCCGGCCTGCTGGCCGTGCTGCCGTCCATCCTGCCGCTGAGGGTGCGCCCGCAGGCCGGTGGCGGCGTGCAGCTGCAGGCGCTCTGAACGGCGCCTTCGGTTCCCAGACAAAGAAAAGGCCACGGCCGGATCGCTCCAGCCGTGGCCCATGGCCCATGCCCGCTTACCAGCGATAGGTGGCCGTGCCGATCACCTTGCGGGGCTCGCCGTAGAAGCAGCCGTAGGAGCAGCTGGCGATATAGGTCTTGTCGGTCAGGTTGGTGAGGTTCAGGGCGAAGCGCCAGGGTCCGGTGGTGTAGCTGACCATGGCATCCACCAGGGTGAACGCCGGCAGCGAGACCGGAACGCCATAGGCCAGGCCGCGTGTCTGGCCCAGGTACCTGGCGCCCATGCCCACCTTGAGGCCGGCAAGCCCGAAGTCTCCAAAGCTGTAGTCGCCCCACAGCGATATCTGGTTGTAGGGCACGCCGATGGAGCGCTTGCCCAGTTCGTCCGGCTGCAGGGGGCTTGCCTGCGTGGTGCGCGCATCCGTGTAGGCATAGGCGGCAATGATGTTCACATTGCGGCCGATGGAGCTTCGTG
Source organism: Delftia sp. GW456-R20 (assembly GCF_001622915.1). Taxonomy (NCBI): domain Bacteria; kingdom Pseudomonadati; phylum Pseudomonadota; class Betaproteobacteria; order Burkholderiales; family Comamonadaceae; genus Delftia; species Delftia sp. GW456-R20. The sequence continues at coordinate 813,297 of NZ_LWCN01000003.1, forward strand.
CCTCCAGCTCGAAGCCGCGGGAACGGACTTCACCGGCCTGTATGTTGAACGCCCTGCTGGCGTCCTGGGGATCGGGCACGAGAAGGTTCTGCCGGGTGAGCTGGAAGACCGCTGCCGAAACCATGGCCCGGGAGCCGCTGGGCTGGTAGCGGACACCGGCCTCGTACTGCTGCCCCGTCGTCGGCTTGAACCGCGATCCAAGGCGGTCCTGGCCCTGGGTGGGCTCGAAGGACTCGCTGTAGCTGAAGAAGGGGGCAAGGCCATTGGCGGCGAGATAGACCACGCCCAGCCGGCCCGTGAAGGCCGAGCTTTTCTCATTGGCCGCGCTCACGTCCCCGGTGAAGAAGTTCGTCTCGTTGAAGCGGACCTTGTCATAGCGGCCGCCCAGCAGAACCACCCACTTGTCATCGATCTTGATCTGGTCCTGCGCATAGATGCCAAGCCGCTTGTAGTCGTTCTTCCAGGACGAGCGGTAGTAGGGGGAGACAGGCCCCACCGGCTTGCCGTAGACCGGGTTGAAGACATCGAGGTCGGCGGCCTGCTGTTCATAGCGCTCGGTCTCGTGCTTTGGCAGGGCGTAGTCGAAGCCCACCAGCATGGTGTGCTTAATGCGGCCCTGGTCCAGCTGGTACTGCAGCGAGGTATCGGTCACGAAGGCCGACGAGCGGTCCCAGCGCGGCTGGTAGTAGCGCTCCACCACCGAGCGCTGGTCGGCGGACAGGCCCCAGCCGTCCGTGCTGAAGTAGCTGCTCTTTGCGTTGTAGTAGCGCATGCTGTTCCTGAGCTTGAGCTTTTCGGAAAAGGCATGCTCCAAGAGATAGCCGATGGAGTAGCGGTCCAGATCGAATTTGTCCCGTCCCGCCTCTCCAATGAAGCGGTTGCGGGGAATCTGTCCATTGATGTTGGGCAGCAGGGTGCCGTAGGCGGGCAGTCCGTAAACGTAGGTGGTGCGGTCCTTCTGGACCTCGGCCAACAGTGTCAGCGAGGTGTTCGCATCGGGCTGCCACTTGAGCGATGGGGCGACATAGGTTCTGTCATCGGGGACACGGTCGATGAAGCTGTCGCTGTCGCGCTTGAGCGCCACCAGCCGGTAGGACCATTTGCCCTCGTCGTCCAGGGCGCCCGCAAAATCACCCGACACCTGCTTGCGCCCGAAGCTTCCGGCGTCGATGTTCAGCTCCCGGATTTTTTCCGTGGTGGGCCGCTTGCTCACGGTGTTGACCACGCCGCCCGGGGAGACTGAGCCAAAGATCACCGAAGAGGCGCCCTTGAGCAGCTCGATGCGCTCCAGGCCGTAGGGCTCCTGCCGTCCGTCGTAGATGTTGGCCGTGAACAGGCTGCCGTCCCGGTACATGCCCGTGGTGCGGAACCCGCGCAGATACAGGCTGTCCGAGGTCCGGTCCAGGCCCTCGGCGCGGGTGACGCCGGCCGCGTAGCCCAGCGCATCCTGCAGGCTTTGCGACTTCAGCGTCTCGATCTCCTGGGCACCGATGACCGTGATGGACTGCGGTGTCTCCAGGATGGGCGTATCGGTCTTCGTGCCCGTTGAACTGCGCCGAGCGACATAGCCCTGCACGGGGCCGGCTGCAGTTTCGCTGTCCGTGACGTTGATGGTCGGCAAGGTCGCGCCGGAGACCGCGGGACGGCGGATGGCGAAGCCTCCGTTGTTCGTCCTGGTGGCTTCCAGGGACGTGCCGGCCAGCAGCTCCCGCAGGGCCTGCTCCGATGTCAGGCGGCCGTTGACGGCACGGGAACTGAGCCCGGCAACCAGGTCGCCTGCGGCAAACATCTGGGTTCCCGTCTGGCGGGACAGCTCGTTGATGGCCGAAGCCAGGGCCTGGGCCGGCACATGGATATCGAACACTTGGGCAGCCTCCTGCCCTGTGGCCTGGGCCACCGCCTCGGTGCTCCAGAACGAGACGGAACCAAAGGCCGTGGCAAGGGCCAGGCTCAGCAGATGTTGACGGTGCAAGGAAGGCATGGTCGAAGAATTTCCAAAGGCATTGAATGAGACTGGTTACCAACCGGGCACGGACCTCGGCGCTGGTTGTTGTGCATTCCAAAGACGTTCTGCGCAGAAAAATGGAGACAAGGTGTAACCCCGATTTCACGAAAAAACCGGGATGGGACGGGGGCGTCCTGCCCCCGTCCCCGGCTCACGTCAGTCCAGCGCGTACTCCAACGCCAATGCATCGAGGATTTCGGCCGTCAGCCCCTCGTTCCTCATGATGGTGTAGTGGTCGGCGCGGATCACCGCGCCCTCTGCCCTTTCGGCCCTTTCGGCACCCTCCTGGCGCAGCTGGTGCGCAAGCCGCAGCCGGTGCCCGGCCGCGGTTTCATCGCTCCACCAGAGGCTTGCCGCCGCTTGCACGGGCGCCAGGGCCTGCGCCTGCAGCGCCAGGTGCTTCAGGTGCAGGGTGGTCAGAAAGGCCTGGGCCAGGTCGGCGCCGTCCATGCAGGCATGGCCGCTGGGTCCCCCCGGTCCTTGCCTTGCAGCTTCGCGGCCCAGCGCGGCAGCCAGAAGATCGGCGCGGGGCGGCACCGATGCATCGATGTCCGCAAGGTCTTCGATGCGCGCCAAGGGCAGCATCTGCGAGACGAAGAGCCGGAAGTCATCCCACCACGACGGGGACCCGGCCGCATCGCCAGCAGGCACGAACGGATCCACCAGTCCCAGGAAACCCACCGTCTGTCCCTGGCCTTCGAGCCGGGCGGCGATCAAGGCCGCCAGGCTGCCGCCCAGGGACCAGCCGAGCAGGTGGTAGGGACCGGTGGGCTGTACCTGCCTCACCATCGCGCAGTAGTCGTCGGCCATCTGCTCCAGCGAGCGGTCGCGGTAGCCGGGATCGCCCAGGCTGCGGCAGGGTATGGCGTGGACGGTGCGCCGGTCCTGCAAGGCCCGCGCCAGCGGCTGGTAGTCAAATACCGTGCCGAACCCGGCATGCACGCAGAACAGCGGTGGCGCGGCTTCACACACGGCGTTGAGCGCCACGACGCCCCCAGATCCGCCGGCGCCGACTGAGCGAAGCTCCAGCAGGCCGGCAATGGTGGGCCGCTGCAGCAGGTCGCGCAGCTTGAAGTCCAACTGCGGATCGCCCAGCTTGCGCACCTTGGCGTGCATCCTGAGACTGAGCAGGGAGTCCCCGCCCAACTCGAAGAAGTTGTCGGTCTCGCCCACGCGTTCCACGCCAAGCACCTCCTGCCAGATGCGGGCCAGCGCCATGGCCGACGCTGTGGACGGTGGCACGTGAACCCGCCCGGCATCTGCCTGCGGCAGCGGCAGCGCACCACGGTCCAGCTTGCCGCTGACCAGTCTTGGCAAGGCGGGCAGGACCAGCGTATGGGCCGGCAGCATGTAGTCAGGCAGGTGCTCGCCTGTCTGCTGGCGGATGCGCTGGACCAGGGACTGCGCGGCGGTGCCCTCCTCGCCCACCACATAGGCCACCAGCTGCTTGCCTGTACCGGCATCCTGGACCAGCACGGCGGCATCGACCACGCCGGGCACGGCCCGGACGGCCTTCTCGACCTCGCCCAGCTCGATGCGGAAGCCCCGGATCTTGACCTGGTGGTCGGCCCGGCCTATGTACTCGATGTTGCCGTCCGGCATCTCGCGCACCAAGTCCCCCGTGCGGTAGAGGCGGCCGCCACCGCCGCCGAAGGGGTCGGCGACGAAGCGCTCGGCCGTCAGGCCGTGGCGCGACAGATAGCCGCGCGCCAGGCCATAGCCGCCGATGTACAGCTCGCCCACGACGCCGTGCGGCACCCGGTGCAGGTCGGCATCCAGGATGTGCACCGTGCGCTCGCCCACGGGCCGGCCGATGGGGGCGTAGGCGCAGTCGAAGGTCTCGCTGGCCTCGGCCTTCCAGATCAGCGGCGTCACCACCGTCTCGGTGGGGCCGTAGCCGTTGATGAGCAGGCGCGGGCGCAGGCTCTGGCGCACCTTGTCGTAGGCGGCCTTGGGCATGGACTCGCCACCGAAGACATACAACTCCACCGGCGGCGGCTCCTGCGACTGCTCTGCGGCCCAGTCCGCGATCTGCGCCAGATAGGCCGGCGGGAACGCGGCATTGGAGATGCCATGGTGGCGCAGGGCCTCGCAGGCCTGCTCCGCCGTCCACATCTGCGGCTCGCGCAGCACCAGGCCGGCGCCGATGCTCAGCGCCGTCAGCCAGCGCTCATGCGCGCCGTCGAAGGAGAAGGACATGAAATGCAGCTCGCGCGAGTTCGCCCGCATGCCGTAGATCCCGGCCGTGGCCGCGCAGTGCATGGACAGCGGCCCGTGCTCGACAACGACGCCCTTGGGCTGCCCGGTCGAGCCCGAGGTGTAGATCACATAGGCCAGGTCGCGCTCATGCACGGCATGGGCCGGCGCCGCGTTGCAGGCCTGGGTGAAGTCCACCTCCTCGGCCACCACCAGATGGGCCACGGCGGGCGTGCCCAGCTTGTGCAGCGCCGCCCTGTGGGCGATCAGGTGGGAGGCACCGCTGTCTGCCAGCATGAACCTCTGGCGTTCGGCCGGCGACGCCGGGTCCAGGGGCAGGTAGGCCGCACCCGCCTTGAGCACGGACAGCAGGCAGATCACCATTTCCAGCGAACGCTCCATGGCGATGCCGACGATGGCGCCGCGCCCCACGCCGGCCTGCACCAGGCGGTTGGCGAAATGGTTGCTGCGCGCCTGCAGCTCGCCATGGCTGATGGTTTGCTCGCCCATGACCAGCGCCACCGCACCCGGGTCCCGGCGCGCCTGCAGCGCCATGCCGGCATGCACGGGCAGGAACGGCGGGCGGCAGGCATCCGTGCCCATGCCCGTGCCTGTGCCCGCCGGCCCATCGCGGCCGGGCTCGGGCAGCAAGGCGATGTCCCGCAGGCAGTGCATGCCCTCGCTCGCCATGGACTCCAGCACCTGCACCAGTTGCCGCAGCAGGGCCTGCACGGTGTCATCGCCGAAGCTGCTCCGCTGGTAGATCATCTTGAGCGACAGCACATCGCCCAGCCGCACCTCCAGGTCCATGGGATAGGAGGTCACGTCGATGGCATGCGTCACCGCAAACCGCAGATGCGGGTCGTCATGCGCGGAGAGCACGGCATCCATGGGGTAGTTCTCGAACACCAGGATGCTGTCGAACAGGCCGCGCTGGCCCTTGCCCGCCCAGCGCTGGATGTCCGAAAGCGACGTCTGCTCATGCTCGCGCGAGGCCAGGTTCTGTGCCTGCAGCGTGCGCAGCCAGGGGCCCAGCTCCAGCGCGCCGTCGCAGGCCACGACCACCGGCAAGGTGTTGATGAACAGCCCCTGCATTCTTTCCACGCCGGCCAGCTCGGGCGGGCGGCCTGCCACCGTGGCCCCGAAGGCCACCGTGGCCTGGCCCGTGTACCGCGCCAGCACCAGCGACCATGCGGCCTGCACCAGGGTGTTGGCCGTCACGCGCTCGCGCTGGGCAAACTCCACCAGCTGCTGCGTGGCACCGGCCTCCAGCGCGGCGCCGGCCTCGTGGTGCCCCTGCCGGGCTGCAGGCAAGGCACCAGGCCGGGCAAGCGCATCCACCAGCAAGGTGGGCTCGTGCAGCGGCTGCACCAGGCGCCTCCAGTAGGCCTCGCTGGCCCCGTGGTCCAGGCCTTGCAGCCATGCGATGTAGTCGCGGTAGCTGGTGTCCACGGGCTCCACGGCAATGCCCTTGTAGTCGCGCAGCACCTCGCCCAGCAGGCTCGATGAACTCCATCCGTCCGTGAGCAGGTGGTGGGCGGTCCAGATGCAGTGGTGGCTGCCATCGGGCACCCGGACCAGGGCCAGCCGCATCAGCGGCGGCTTCCTGAGGTCGAAGGCCGCGAACTGCCCGGCGGCCAGCGCATCCAGGGCCCCCGCCACATCCTCGCTGTGCCGGCAGTCATGCTCGGTGATGTCCAGCAGGACCTGCCTGGCCACCCATTGCAGCGGCAGGGACGCATCGGCCAGGAAGCCGCTGCGCAGCACGGCATGGCGGTCCAGCACCGCCTGCCAGGCCTTTCGGAAGCGCGCGGCATCCAGGCCATGCGCGTCGATGCGCAGCTGGGTGACATAGGACAGCCCCGAGGGATCGGACAGGCTGTGGAACAGCATGCCCGACTGCATGGGAGACAGCGGATAGAGGTCCGCCAGATTGCCCGCAGGCAGGTCCAGGCCGTCCAGCTGCGCCTGCGTGACCCGGGCCAGCGGGAAGTCCGAGGGCGTCACCCCCTGCGCGCCGCTCAGGCAGTGGTCGATCAGGCCTTCCAGCTCCTGCCGGTAGCGCCCCATCCAGGCCTGCACATCGGCGGTGTCATGGCGGGCCGTGCTGAAGGCGGCCGTCATCACCAGCTCGCCGTCGTACACGCGGCCATTGATGGTGAACTCGTGCGACAGCGGCGCCGAGGCGTCGGCCGGCATGCCGCTGCCCTCGGCAGCCGGCAACCATTGAGCCGCGCTGTCAAAGCTTGCGTCGAACTGCCCCAGGTAGTTGAAGACCAGGCTGGCCTGGGGCAAGGCCCGCATGGCCTGCCTTTGCTGCGCCGTGCCCAGGTACTTGAGCACGCCATGGCCCAAGCCGTGCAGCGGCACTTCACGCAGGCTTTGCTTGACGCGCTTGAGCGCGTCGCCAGGGCCTGTGCCTGCATCGAGCGCCACCGGGAAGACGCTGGTGAACCAGCCCACGGTGCGCGAGACGTCCACGCCGGCCGACAGCTCCTCGCGGCCATGGCCCTCCAGGTCCACGAGGATGCGCTGCTGCCCGCTCCACGCGCACAGGGCGCGCCCCAGGGCGGCCAGCAGGATGTCGTTGATCTGCGTCCTGTAGGCCGCCGGCACGCGGCTGATCAGGGCCTCGGTGCGCTCGCGGTCCAGCCGCAGCTCGACGCTGGACTGCCATGCCAGGGTGTTGGCCCCCTCGGGGCGGGCACAGGGCAGGACGGCCGGCACCTGGGCCAGCGCCTGCCAGAAGGCCAGCTCGCCGCCGCATTGCGCGGCATGGGCCTGCAGCGCCTGCGACCAGCGCTGGTAGCTGGCGGTCTTGTGGACCCTGGCGGGCTCCAGGCCCTGCAGCCGGCTGGCATAGGCCGAACGCAGGTCTTCGAGCAGGATGCGCCAGGAGACCCCATCGACGACCAGATGGTGGGCCACCAGCAGCAGGCGCCAGCTGCCGTCGCCCACCTCGATGCACAGCCCGCGCAGCAGCGGCCCGTGGACGATGTCCAGGCTGCGCTGCGCCTGTTCGCACAAGGCCTCGATCGCGCCGACATCCCGTGCCTGGCGCACCCACAGCAGTTCCTGCAGGTCGGCCTCGGACGGGCTTGCGTAGGCCTGCTCCCAGGCGCCCTGCGCCGTGGGGCGAAAGCGCAGGCGCAGGCTGTCGTGCCGGGCCAGCAGGTCGGCCAGGGCCTGGCGCAGCGGCGCAGGCTGCAGCGGCTGCGTGCTGCGCAGCAGCAGGGCCTGGTTCCAGTGGGATCGCTGCGGCACGTCCGTTTCGAAGAACTCCGCCTGAATGGGCAGCAGGGGAACGCTCCCTTGGACCGGGGTCTCCTGCTCCACGGCATCGTCCTGCACGGGCTCGGCCACACGCGCCAGCTCGGCAATGCTTTGCCGCTCGAACAGCTGCCTTGGCGACAGCTTCCAGCCGAAGCGGCGCAGGCGCGAGACGATCTGCAGGCTGAGGATGGAATCACCGCCCAGCGCGAAGAAGTTGTCGCTGCGCCCCACCCGCTCCAGGCCCAGCACCTCGGCCCAGATACGGGCCAGCAGCGTCTCCAGTTCGCCCTCTGGCGCCTGGCTGGCGGCTGGCATGCCGAACGCGGGCAGGGCCTGCCGGTCCAGCTTGCCGTTGGCGTTCTGCGGCAACTGGTCCAGCACCATGATGGCGCCCGGCACCATGTAGTCGGGCAGTACCGTGGCCAGGCGCTCGCGCATCTCCTGCTCGTCCAGGGTCCGCCCGCTGCGGGCAGACACATAGGCCAGCAGTCGGGTGCCCGCCGGTCCCTCGCCGGCCACGACCACGGCCTCGCGCACATCGTCCAGCGCCAGCAGTTGCGCCTGCACCTCGCCCAGCTCGATGCGCAGGCCGCGGATCTTGACCTGGTGGTCCACCCGCCCCAGGTACTCCAGCTGGCCCTGCGCATTCCAGCGCACCAGGTCGCCCGTGCGATAGAGTCTTGCGCCATCGCGGCCGAAGGGGTCGGCGACAAAGCGCTCCGCGCTGAGCCCTGCCCGGTTCAGGTAGCCGCGCGACAGCAGGAGGCCGCCTATGCACAGCTCGCCGGCCACGCCCAGGGGCACGGGGCGCATCCGGTCGTCCACCGCCCACATGTGCCGGCCCACCAGAGGCCGGCCTATGGGAAGGTCCTGGGGCGCCGCGCCGGCGCCTTCCACCAGGCCCGTGCAGTCGAAGAGGGAGGCCGTGACGGTGGCCTCGGTCGGGCCATAGGCATTGAGCAGCCTCACATGGCCCAGCCCGGCATCGCGCCAGGCCTGCAGGCCGGCGCCCGGCATGGCCTCGCCGCCCACATGCACCTGCCTGAGCCGCCCGTACCCGCGCAGGCCCTGGCGCGCGAAATCCTGGACCAGCAGCAGCCAGTAGGCGGTGGTCAGATCGGCCACGCTGATCTGCCTGGCTATGAGTTCCCTGTGGAAGGTGGCGCTGTCCCAGAGTTCGGGCCCGCGCAGCACCATGGCCGCGCCGGCCACCAGCGGCGCGAACAGTTGCTCGATGCAGCCATCGAAATTCAGCGTGGCGAACTGCAGCACGCGGTCCTGCGGCGACAGCGCGGCAAAGCCGACGGCCAGCTGCGCCTGTTCGGCCAGGCAGCGGTGGGAGATGCCCACGCCCTTGGGGCGGCCGGTGGAGCCCGAGGTGTAGATCACATAGGCCAGGCATTCACCATGCACGGCGGCGCCGGGGTTGTGGTCGGGCCCCGGCATCGCGCCGATGGCATCCAGGTCCAGCGCCTTCACGCGACCGGCCACCTCCAGCCCCAGGCGGGACTGCGTGAGCAGGCAGGCCATGCCGCTGTCCTCGACCATGTGGGCCAGGCGCTCGGCCGGATAGCCGGGGTCCAGGGGCACATAGGCCGCGCCCGACTTGAGCACGGCCAGCACGGCAACCACCATCTCCACCGAGCGTTCCACCGCAATGCCCACGCGCACCTCCGCGCCCACTCCCTCGGCGATCAGGCGGTGCGCAAGGCGGTTGGCACGCCGGTTGAGCTGCGCATAGCTGATGCATTCGTCGCCAAAGACCAGGGCCGTGGCCTGGGGCCGCTCGTCCACCTGCTGCTCGAACAGCCTGTGCACCAGGGGCTGGGCGTCGCGGCTCTGCGGGTTGCATCCAGACTGCACCGATTGCGCCCATTGCGTCAGCTGCGCCCATTCATCCCGGTCCAGCAGCTCGATATCGCAGGCCGGCAGCGCGGGCGTTTCGGCCAGGGCCGCAACAATGCCTTCCACGGCGGCCAGCATGTAGGCGCACAGGCGCTGCGCGCCCACGGTCTTGCTGGCCTGCCCGACCAGGCGAAAGCCCTGGCCCAGGTCATCGATGGACATGTCCACCGGGTAGTTGGTGCGCTCCTGCCCGCCCAGGGCCGTCATGCCCTCCCACGCGCCCGAGCCTGCGTCCGCTGCGGCGCCCTCTTGCGGCGCCACGCTGTAGCGGTAGTTGAGCAGGGCCGAGAACAGCGGCGTTCCCCCCGCCACAGCGCTGCAGCGCTGCGCCAGCGACAGCGTGGCGTGCTCGTGGTGCATCAGCCCCGTCAGCAGCTCATGCGTCTGGCGCAGGCATTCCTGCACGCTGCGCCCGCCCAGCCGTATGCGCAGCGGCAGCGTGTTGATGAACATGCCCAGCGCACTGTGCGCGCCCTCCCCGCCCTGCATGCGGCCAAAGAGCACGGTGCCGAACACCACGTCGTCCTTGCCCGTGGTCCTGCCCAGCACCAGAGCCCAGGCCAGGTGGAACAGGCTGGCCGCACTCACCCCATGGCGCTGCGCCTGCCGGCGCAGCTCGCGCGACAGCGGTGCATCCAGCGCAAGCCTGGCCTCCTCCACCGCGCTGCCGTCGCCCTGCACATCCAGCAGGCCAAACGGCGCCGTGGGCTCATTCACATCGCCGAGCATGGCGCGGAAGAAGTCCTCATGCTCCCGGGTGCTCACGCCCAGCCGGGCCTGGGCCACGAAGCGCCTGAACGGCAAAGGCCTCGGCAGCTCCGCCTCGCGGCCCTGGGCCATCAGCGCGATCTCCTCGACGATGCGCTCCAGCGTCGTGTGGTCCAGCACAAGGTGATGCGTCAGCAGCTGCAGCAGCCAGCGTCCGTTGGGCGCATCCTGCGCCGCCACGGCGCGGATCATGGGCGCACGGCGCACATCGATGCGCTGCACGCGCGGGTCCAGCCGCTGCTGCAGTGCGGCGGCCACATCGCCTTCGTCCTCGCTTTCACCAAGCTCCAGCCAGTCGACCAGCACCTGTGCCTGCCGCCAGACCACCTGCACGGGCTCGGCCAGCCCTTCCCACAGCACGGCCGTGCGCAGGATGTCGTGGCGTGCGATGACCTGGTTGAGCCGCTGCACAAAGCCCAGCAGCCGCTCGCGCGTGTCAAAGCCCAGCAGCGTGGGCGTGGCGTAGGCGTCGCCCTGCTGGTGCAGGGTGTGGTGGAACAGAATGCCTTCCTGCAGCGGCGCCAGCGGATAGATGTCCTGGATGTTGGCCGCGCCACCGGGCACGGCGGCCTCGACCCGCGCGATCTCCTGCACGTCCAGCGCCACCAGCGTCAGCATGGCGGGCGTGATGGCCGTGCAGCCTTCGGGGATGCCGTTGGGCGGCACCTGCACCTGGGCGGCGCCATCCGCCTGCATCAGCTGCGCCGCAAAATCCGCCAGCTGCGGATGCTGGAACAGGCTGCGCACCGAGGCCGACAGGCCATGCGCGCGCATGCGTTCCAGCATGCCCATGGCCAGCAGCGAGTGTCCGCCCAGCTCGAAGAAGTTGTCACGCCGCCCCACGCGGTCCTGCCCCAGAAGCTCGGCCCATATCGCCGACAGCTGTTGCTCGACCCCGTTGTGCGGCGGCTCGTATCCACGCTGCGCCCATTCGGGCTGCGGCAGGGCCTTGCGGTCCACCTTGCCGTTGGCATTGAGCGCAAGCGCAGGCAGCACGACGATGGCCGAAGGCTGCATATAGTCCGGCAGCCGCCCGGCCAAAGCCTGGCGCAAGGTTTCGGCCAGCCCCGCATCGGCGTCCGGACCGGCCACATAGGCGACAAGGCGCGCGCCCGCCGCGCCCGACGTGGCTTGCGCCGCGACCACCACGGCCTCGCGCACGCCGGGCTGGGCCAGCAGATGGGCCTCGATCTCGCCCAGCTCGATGCGCAGGCCGCGGATCTTCACCTGGTGGTCCAGGCGGCCCAGGTACTCGATCTGGCCTTCGCCGTTCCAGCGCACCAGGTCGCCCGTGCGGTACAGCAGGCCGCCCTGCGTGTCCAGCGGGTCGGCCACAAAGCGCTCGGCCGTCAGTGCGGGGCGGTTCAGATAGCCGCGCGCCAGACCCATGCCGCCCAGGTACAGCTCGCCGGCCACGCCCTGTGGCGCCGGCCGCATGGCGCAGTCCAGCACATAGGTGCGGATGCCGCTGATGGGCTGGCCGATGGGAACCTGGCGCCGCCCGTCGTCGCGGCAGCGCCAGTGGGTGACGTCGATGGCCGCCTCGGTCGGGCCATAGAGGTTGTAGAGACCGGCCCCGGGCAGGAGCCCGAAGACGGCGTTCTGCGCCTCGGCCGGCAGGGCCTCGCCGCTGCACAGAATGCGCCTGAGGCCCGTGCATGCCGCCACGCCCGCATGCGCCACAAAGGCCTGCAGCATGGAAGGCACGAAGTGCACGGTTGTGACGCCATGGCCCGTGATCAGCGCCACCAGCCTTGCGGGGTCACGGTGATCGCCAGGCGCGGCCATCACCAGCCGGGCGCCGGCCATCAGGGGCCAGAAGAACTCCCAGACCGACACATCGAAGCTGAACGGTGTCTTTTGCAGCACGGCGTCCGAGGCATCGAGCGTATGGGCCTGCTGCATCCAGGCCAGCCGGTTGTGCAGGGCCGCATGCCGGTTGGCCGCGCCCTTGGGGCGGCCCGTGGAGCCCGAGGTGAAGATCACATAGGCCAGATGCTCCCCATGCACGGCAACCACCGGGTTGCGCTGCGATTCACCGGCCAGATCGATGCGGTCGATGACCAGCCACTGCAGATCCTCGCCTGCGGGCAGGCGCTCGCGCAGCGCGCTGTGGGTGAGCAGGCGCCGCACGGCGCCGTCTTCGATCATCTGGGCCAGCCGTTCGGGCGGGTGATCGGGGTCTAGGGGCACATAGGCGCCACCGGCCTTCATGATGGCCAGCAGGCCCACCACCATCTCGATGGACCGCTCCATGGCGATGCCCACCCGGGTCTCCGGCCTCACGCCCAATGCCATCAGCCGGTGCGCCAACTGGTTGGCGCGGCGGTTGAGCTGGTCGTAGCTCAGCACCTGATCGCCAAAGACCAGCGCCACGGCATCCGGCCGTGCCTGGGCCTGGCGCTCGATCAGCTGGTGCACGGGCTTCATTCCGGGTTCGGCTCGGGCGCCCAGGCTCCAGGCCTGCAGCTGCGCCCATTCCTTGCCGTCCAGCATGTCCAGCGCCGCAGCCTCCAGGCCGGGCTCGCTTTCCAGCGCGTGGACCAGGGAGGCCACGGCCGCCGCCATGTATCCACACAGCCGTTCAGCCCCCAGAGCAGCATCGGCCTGGGCCACGATGCCAAAGCCTTCGCCCAGGTCGTCGATGGACACGGTCACGGGATAGTTGGTGCGCTCCTGCCCGCCCAGCGCCGTCATGCCTTCCCACGCGCCCGCTGCGCCCCCCTCCTGCGGCGCCACGCTGTAGCGGTAGTTGAGCAGGGCAGAGAACAGCGGCGTTCCCCCCGCCACAGCGCTGCAGCGCTGCGCCAGCGACAGCGTGGCGTGCTCGTGGTGCATCAGCCCCGTCAGCAATTCATGCGTCTGGCGCAGGCATTCCTGCACGCTGCGCCCGCCCAGCCGACCGCCCAGCCGACCGCCCAACCGTATGCGCAGCGGCAGCGTGTTGATGAACATGCCCAGCGCGCTGTGCGCGCCCTCCCCGCCCTGCATGCGGCCAAAGAGCACGGTGCCGAACACCACGTCGTCCTTGCCCGTGGTTCTGCCCAGCACCAGCGCCCAGGCCAGGTGGAACAGGCTGGCCGCACTCACCCCATGGCGCTGCGCCTGCCGGCGTACGCTGCGCGCCAGGGGCTCGTCCAAGGCCAGCCTGGCCTCCTCCACCGCGCTGCCGTCGCCCTGCACATCCAGCAGGCCAAACGGCGCCGTAGGCTCATCCACATCGCCGAGCATGGCGCGGAAAAAATCCTCATGCTCGCTGGTGCTCACGCCCAGGCGCGCCTGGGCCACGAAGCGCCTGAACGGCAAAGGCCTCGGCAGCTCCGCCTCGCGGCCCTGGGCCATCAGCGCGATCTCCTCGACGATGCGCTCCAGCGTCGTGTGGTCCAGCACCAGGTGGTGGGTCAGCAGCTGCAGCAGCCAGCGCCCATTGCGCGCATCCTGCGCCGCCACGGCGCGGATCATGGGCGCGCGGCGCACATCGATGCGCTGCACGCGCGGGTCCAGCACGGCCTGCAGCCGGCTGGCCACGTCCGCAACCTCCCCTTCGCTACCCTTTTCGCTCTCGTCCAGCCAGTCGAGCAGCACCTGCGCCTGCCGGCAGACCACCTGCACGGGCTCGGCCAGCCCTTCCCACAGCACGGCCGTGCGCAGGATGTCGTGGCGTGCGATGACCCGGTTCAGGTGGGCCACAAAGCCCAGCAGCCGCTCGCGCGTGTCGAAGCCCAGCAGCGTGGGAGTGGCATAGGCGTCGCCCTGCTGGTGCAGGGTGTGGTGGAAAAGAATGCCTTCCTGCAGCGGCGCCAGCGGATAGATGTCCTGGATGTTGGCCGCGCCGCCGGGCACGGCGGCCTCAACCCGTGCAATCTCCTGCGCGTCCAGTGCCACCAGTGTCAGCATGTCGGGCGTGATGGCCGTGCATCCTTCGGGGATGCCGTTGGGCGGCACCTGCACCTCATGCCGGGGCAGGCCCTGCTCGCGGCGCAGCGCCAGCGCCAGATCCGCCAGCCGGGGGTGCTGGAACAGCGTGCGCACCTGCGTCACCCAGCCCTGGGCGCGCATGCGCTCCAGCAGCTTCAGGGCTAGCAGCGAGTGCCCGCCCAGCTCAAAGAAATGGTCCTGGCGCCCCACGCGCTCCACGCCCAGCACCTCGCTCCAGAGTGCGGCCAGACGCTGCTCGCCGTCGCCCACGGGCGCCTCGTAGTGCAGGCTGGCCAGCAGTTCAGGCTCGGGCAAGGCGGCCCTGTCCACCTTGCCGTTGGCATTCAGGGGAAGGCGGTCCAGCACCATGATGGCGGCCGGCACCATGTAGTCCGGCAGTTCAAGGGCCAGGCGCTCGCGCAGTTCGGCCGCCGTGACCTGCTGCCCTTCATGCGCCGAGACATAGGCCGCCAGGTGCATTCCGGCAGAGCCCTTGCGGGCCACGACCACGGACTCCCGCACCTGGGGCTGGGCCAGCAGCCGGGCCTCGATCTCGCCCAGCTCGATGCGAAAGCCCCGGATCTTCACCTGGTGGTCCAGGCGCCCCAGGTACTCCAGCTGGCCTTCATCGTTCCAGCGCACCAGGTCGCCCGTGCGGTACAGGCGGCCGCCGCCCTGGTCGAACGGGTCGGCGACGAAGCGCTCGGCGCTCAGGCCGGGGCGGCCCAGGTAGCCCTGCGCCAGCGCCTGCCCGCCCAGATAGAGTTCGCCGGCCACACCTGCGGGAACCAGTCCCAGATCCTGGCCCAGCACCAGGGCCTTGGTCGCGCTGACGGGGCGCCCGATGGGGACCGGGCTGCGGCCATCGTCGCGGCAGGTCCAGTGCGTCACGTGGATGGCGGCCTCGGTCGGGCCGTAGAGGTTTTGCAGGCTGACGCCGTGCAGGCGGCGCAGGGCCTCGCGCTGTGTCTCGGCCGGCATGGCCTCGCCGCCGCAGATCACATAGCGCAGGCGGGTCTCCTCCTCGATGCCTTCATGGGCCAGAAACGCCTGCAGCATGGCCGGCACGAAGTTCAGCGTGGTGATCTGGTGGCGGCGGATCAGCGCGACGATGCGCTCGGGATCGCGGTGGTCGCCGGGCCGGGCCACCACCAGGCGCACGCCTGCGGTCAGGGGCCAGAAGATTTCCCAGGCCGAGACATCGAAGCCGAAGGCCGCCTTGTGCAGCACCGCGTCGGCCCGCGTGAGCCGGTAGTGGTCCTGCATCCAGGCCATGCAATTGGACAGCGCGGCATGCCGGTTGGCCGCCCCCTTGGGCCGGCCGGTGGAGCCCGAGGTGTAGATCACATAGGCCAGATGGTCGCCATGGACCGCCACGCCGGGATTGTGGTCAGGCCCCGCGTCCAGGTCCAGGCCGTCGAGCTCGACCACGTTCAGCGCCTGCGCGAACGGCAGGCGCTCGCGTGCCTTGCGCTCGGTCAGCAGCAGGGCAATGCCGCTGTCCTGGGCAATGTGGGCCAGGCGGTCCACCGGATACTCCATGTCCAGCGGCACGTAGGCGCCGCCGGCCTTGAGCACCGCCAGCAGTCCCGCCACCATGTCCACCGAGCGCTCCAGCGCAACGCCCACGCGCACGTCCGGCCCCACGCCCAGGGCCATCAGCCGGTGGGCCAGCCGGTTGGCACGGGCGTTGAGCTGGGCCGAGGTCAGCGCCTCGTCGCCATGGACCAGGCAGACGGCATCGGGCTGCTCCCGCACGCGGGCCTCGAATTCCCGGTGCACGGGCAGGGCCTCAGGATGGGACTTGCCATTGAGGCTCCACTGCAGCAGCCTGTCCCGTTCATGCGCGGGCAGCACCGCAATCGCGGTCACGGGCTGGCCGGGGTCGCGCGCCAGGGCATCGGCCAGGCCGTCCAGCGCCTCGTGCATGTAGCCGCACATGCTGTGGGCATTCACCGCATCGATCACATGCGCAATCAACGTGAAGCCCTCGCCCGTGTCGTTGACCGACAGGCCGAACGGGAAGTTGGTGCGCTCGTGGCTTTGCAGTATCTGCACGCCGGTCCAGGCATCGCCAGCGTCCGCGTCCTGCAGCGCCGTGTGCCGGTAGTTGAGCAGGGCCGTGAACAGCGGCGCCCCGCCGGCCAGGCCGCTGCAGGACTGGGCCATCGACAGGCTGGCATGCTCGTGGTGCAGCAGGTCCGTCAGCGCGGCCTGGGTCTGGCGCAGGGCCTGGGCCACGCCACAACCGGCCAGGCGAACGCGCAGCGGCAACGTGTTGATGAACATGCCCAGCGCGCGGGCCGCGCCCTGCTGCGCCTGCATGCGGCCAAACAGCACGGTGCCGAACACCACGTCGTCCCTGCCGCTGGTCCTGGCCAGCACCAGGGCCCAGGCCAGGTGGAACAGCGCTGCGGCGCTGACGCCGTGGCGCCTGGACTGCTGCCGCAACCGGGCGGCAAGGCCGCCGTCAAGCACCTGCCGCACCTCGTTCGTGCGCGCTCCGTCGCCCTGGACATCGAGCAGCCCGAAGGGCGCCGTGGGCTCCTGCACATCGCCCAGCATGGCGCGAAAGAACGCCTCATGCCCGGCCGTGCCCTCGCCCGAACGCGCCTGGGCCACAAAGTGGCGGAACGGCAGCGGCCGGGGCAGCGCGCTGGAGCGGCCCTGCTGGATCAGCGCGATCTCGCCGATCACCTGCTTGAGCGTGGTGTTGTCGTCCACCATGTGGTGGGCCAGGATCTGCAGCAGCCAGCGCTGGCCCGGCGCGTCGTACGCGGCCAACAGGTGGATCAGCGGCGCCTTGCGCAGGTCGATGCGGTAGCCCTGTGCGCAGGCGGCCAGCCGGGCCAGCGCGTCCTGCGCGTCCTGCGCGTCCTGCGCGTCCTGCGATGGTGCCGCTGTTCCGCCCTCCTCCAGCCAGGACAGCGGCAGACGGGCCTGCCGGCAGACGACCTGCACGGGCGTCGCCAGGCCCTCCCAGAACACGGCCGTGCGCAGGATGTCATGGCGCGCGACCACCTGGTCAAAGCTCTCGGCAAACCGCTGCAGCCGCTCGCGCGAGTCAAAGCACAGCGTGTGCGAGGTGACATAGGCATCGCCCTCGGACTGCAGCAGGTGGTGGAACAGAATTCCCTCCTGCAGCGGCGCCAGCGGATAGATGTCCTGAATATTGGCTGCGCCACCGGGCACCGCAGCGGCAATGCGTGCAATCTCATCCTCATCCAGCGCCACAAGGGTCAGCATGTCCGGCGTAATCGCCGTGCAGCCTTCGGGGATGCCGTTGGGCGGCACATCGATCTCGCCGGCTACCTGCTCCCCTTGCTCACCCTGCTGCTCCTGCAGCACCGCCTGCGCAAACTCCGCCAGCCTCGGGTGCTGGAACAGCGTGCGCACCTGCACGCGCAGGCCCTGGGCGCGCACGCGCTCCAGCAGGCCCAGGGCGAGCAGCGAATGCCCGCCCAGCTCGAAGAAGCCGTCCTGCCGGCCCACGCGATCCACGCCCAGCACCTCGGCCCAGATCTGCGCCAGCGTTTCTTCGAGTTCACCTTGCGGTGCCTCGTATTCCTGCGCACTCGCCATCTCCGGCTCGGGCAGCGCCTTGCGGTCCACCTTGCCGTTGGCCGTCAAAGGCAGGGCGTCGAGCACGACGATGGCCGAGGGCACCATGTAGTCGGGCAGCACCTGGCCCAGTCGTCCCTTGAGCAGACCCTCTGCGATTTCTGCATTCAGCGACACATAGGCGATCAGTCTGGCACCGCCCGCCCCCTCCCTGGCCAGCACCACCGCCTCACGCACTTCAGGCTGGGCCAGCAGTTGCGACTGCACCTCGCCCAGCTCGATGCGGAAGCCCCGGATCTTGACTTGCTGGTCGGCACGGCCCAGGTATTCGAGTTCGCCCTGTGCACTCCAGCGCACCAGATCGCCTGTGCGGTACAGGCGCTCGCCCGTCTCGCTGAACGGGTTGGCAATGAAGCGCTCTGCCGTCAGCCCTTGCCTGTTGAGATAGCCGCGTGCCAGTCCTTCGCCCGCCACGTACAGCTCCCCGGCCACACCCTGCGGCAGCAGGTTCAGGCTGCCGTCGAGCACATACAGGCCCAGGTCTGGAATCGCCACGCCAACAGGGCTGCGACCACCCTCCAGATCCGCCTTGGTGATCTCCCGGTACGTCACATGCACCGTGGTCTCGGTGATGCCGTACATGTTGATGAGTTGGGGGCTCTGGTCACCGAAGCGGTCGAACCAGGGCCGCAGGCTCTCGGGCTCCAGCGCCTCACCGCCAAAGATCACCTGGCGCAGCGCCAGGCCAGCGCCGCCTTCTTCATCCTGCTCCACGGCATGGACCAGCTGCCCGAAGGCCGAAGGTGTTTGATTGAGAACCGTTACGCGCTCGGCACGCAGCAAAGCCAGGAAGTCCTGGGGCGAGCGGCTGACCCAGTACGGCACCACCACCAGCCGGCCCCCCGTGCACAGGGCGCCAAAGATCTCCCAGACCGAGAAGTCGAAGGCGTAGGAGTGGAACAGGGTCCAGACATCGCCAGGCCCGAAGCCGAACCAGGCATCGGTGGCATCCAGCAGCCGTGCCACGTTGCGGTGGCTCAGTTGCGCGCCCTTGGGACGGCCCGTGGAGCCCGAGGTGTAGATCACATAGGCCAGGCTGTCGGCCGAGACTTCAACCTGCGGATCGGTATCGGGTTCACCCGACAGGTCCAGCGTGTCGATCTCCAGCACCTGCAGCGCAGCAGCGCCGGGAATGCGCTCGCGCACCGCAGCCTGCGTCAGCACCAGGGCAATGCCGCTGTCCTCGACCATGTGCGCCAGCCGGTCGGCCGGGTAATCCGGGTCCAGCGGCACATAGGCGCCACCGGCCTTGAGGATGGCCAGCAGGCCGACCACCATCTGCACCGAGCGCTGCATGGCAATGCCCACGCGCGTCTCCGGGCGCACGCCCAGGGCGATCAGACGGCGGGCCAGGCGGTTGGCCCGGGCGTCGAGTTCTGCGTAGGTCAGTCGTGCGGACTCGCAGGTCAACGCCACCGCATCCGGCCGTTGCTGCGCGCTTGTGGCAAAGCGCTGGTGCAGGCAGGCGGGCTGCGCAGGGTTGAGGGCCGGTCCATTGCGGGTACTGCGGCGCGCACTGCGGTCCAGAAGCTGCGCCTGCTCATCGCCGGGCAGCAGTTGCACCTGGTCCAGCGCGCACTGCGGCGCATGCGCCAGCGCCTGCAGCAGCAGCGACAGATGCGCGCCCATGCGCTGCACCGTGGCCGGCTCGAAGCGCTCGCGCGCATAGGCAAAGCCCAGTTGCAGGCTGCCGTCGGCGCGGCGGCTGGCGTGCAGGGTCAGCTCGAACTGGGCGGCCAGGCCGTCCAGCTCCAGCTTCTGGATCTCCAGGCCCGCCAGGCCGGCCGCCTCTTCATGCTGGTAGTTCAGCATCACCTGGAACAGCGAGCTGCCGTCCAGGCTGCGCCGCGGCTGCAGCGCCTCGACCAGTTGCTCGTAGGGCAGGTCCTGGTGGGCCAGGCCCAGGCGGACCCGCTCGGCCAGCTGGGCCAGCAGCTCCTGCAGGCGCATGCGGGGATCGAGCCGGCCACGCATCACCAGCGTGTTGACGAAGAAGCCGACCAGCGGCTCGGCCTCGGGCTGGTTGCGGTTGGCCACGGGCACGCCTACGCGGATATCGGTCTCGGCGGTATAGCGGTGCAGCAGGGCCTGGAACCCGGCCAGCAGCGCCACGAAGAGGGAGGTACTCTGCTCGCGGGCGCGCTGCTCCAGTCCGGCCACCAGGCTGGCGGGCAGATCCAGCCGGTGCCAGGCGGCATGCCAGCGGGTCTCGGCGCCCGGCGCGCGGGCATGGTCGGCGGGCAGCTCCAGATGCAGGTCCTGACCCCCGGCCAGTTCGGGCAGCCAGTAGTCCAGCAGGCGCTGCCTTTCCCCGGCCTCCAGCCAGTCGCGCTGCCAGGCGGCGTAGTCGGTGTAGGCGATGGGCAGCGGCGGCAGGCGGGTCGGGCGCTGCTGCACCAGTGCCGCGTACAGGCCGGCGAATTCCTCCAGCAGGATCTGCATGGAGCGGCCGTCGGAGATGATGTGGTGCATCACCACCACCAGCAGGTGCTGGCGGCTGTCCAGGCGGACGGCGGCCACGCGCAGCAGCGGGCCGCGCGTCAGGTCAAAGGGCGCGAGGCACAGGCGCTCGGCTTCGGCCAGAGCCCGGTCGTGGCGCTGCGCGGCGGGCAAGGAGCTGAGGTCGATCAGCGGAAGCTCCAGCGCCAGCTGCGACACGATGCGCTGCCGCGCCAGGCCGTCGGGGCTTTCCTCGAACACCGTGCGCAGTCCACCGTGGCGCTCCAGCAGCACGCCGAACGCCTGCCGCAAGGCCGCCAGATCCAGCTCGCCATGCATCCACGAGGCCTGGGCGATGTGGTAGGCCGAGCTTTGCGGGTCCAGCTTCCACAGGAACCACTGGCGCAGCTGCGCATGGGACAGGGCTTCGGTCTGGTC
The DNA here is from genome assembly GCF_001622915.1 of Delftia sp. GW456-R20. Classification (NCBI taxonomy): domain Bacteria; kingdom Pseudomonadati; phylum Pseudomonadota; class Betaproteobacteria; order Burkholderiales; family Comamonadaceae; genus Delftia; species Delftia sp. GW456-R20. Next base: position 833,860 of record NZ_LWCN01000003.1, read on the forward strand.
AGACGATGGTGCGCGCACCGGGATGGGGAAATGCGAGAGATCCAGTCCCTCGGCCCGGATCTTTTGCAATGCCAGCGTGCGCTGGGCAGGGCTCAGGCTTGCAAAGCGCTCGGCGATTTGGCGCAGGCGGCCACGGTCCATCAGATATCTCCCAGAGTTTCGAGAAAGGAATCCAGCGCATCGAGCGCCTGCGCGTCCGCGCCTGTCGTGCCTGTTGCACCCGCAGCACCCGCGCCGCCAGGGGCCGGCAGGCGCACCAGGCCCGCCATGTCCTGCAGCACCGGGGTGCGGAAAATGTCATGGGCGGTCAGCCCCGCAGCGCCTGCCCCCTGCAGCCGCGCCAGCAGTTGCACCACCTTGAGCGAGTGCCCGCCGCGCTCGAAGAAGCTGTCGCGGCGGTCCACGCGGCCACCGCCCAGCAGCTCGGACCAGAGCCCGGCCAGCATTTCCTCGGCCTGCCCCGAAGGCGCCTCGTAGGACTGGCCGGCCGGTGCCTGCGCCGCAGGCAGCGCGGCACGGTCCACCTTGCCGCTGTTGTTCAGCGGCAGCGTGTCCAGCACCACGATGGCGGACGGCAGCATGTAGTCGGGCAGGCCGCTGGCCAGTCTTGCGCGCAGTGCCGCAGCGTCCAGGGGAGGGCCTGCATGCAGCGGTGCATGTAGCGACGCATGTAGCGATGCATGTAGAGATACGTGCGCCACAAGGCGCGTATCACTGCCGGACCCCGCTGCCGTGACCACGGCCTCGCGCACCTCGGGCTGGGCCAGCAGTGCGGCCTCCACCTCGCCCAGCTCGATGCGGTGGCCGCGGATCTTGACCTGGTGGTCCAGCCGGCCCAGGTATTCCAGCGCGCCATCGGCATTGCGGCGCACCAGGTCGCCCGTGCGGTACAGGCGTTCGCCAGCCGCGCCCGGTCCCGCGAAAGGATCGGCCACAAAACGCTCTGCGCTCAGGCCCGGCCGCTGCCAGTAGCCGCGCGCCAGGCCCTGGCCGCCAATGAACAGCTCCCCGGCCACGCCTTGCGGCACGCAGCGCAGTCCTTCGTCAAGCACCAGCAGCCGGGTGGCCGCGATGGCCTGGCCCAGCGTGGCGGCATCGCCCTGCACCTGCTGCAGGCTGGACCAGATCGTGGTCTCGGTCGGGCCGTAGAGGTTCCAGAGGTCCACGCCCGCCGCGCGCAGCAGGGCAATCAGGTCCGGCGCAAGCGCCTCGCCGCCGCACAGCGCCTTCAGGGGCCGTGCCGCCTTCCAGCCACCGGCCAGCAGCAGGCGCCAGCCCGAGGGCGTGGCCTGCATCACGCTGGCGCGGCTGCGCTCCAGCAGCGCCGCCAGCGCGGCCGCGTCGCGCACCTGTTCGCGCCCGGCTACCACCAACTGCGCGCCCACGGCCAGGGGCAGGAAGATCTCCAGGCCCGCAATGTCGAAGGACACGGAGGTCGTGGCCAGCACCACGTCCTGCGCCTGCAGGCCCGGCTGTGCCGCCATGGACTGCAGAAAGTTGGAGAAGGCCGCATGCCGCACCACTACGCCCTTGGGCCGGCCGGTGGAGCCCGAGGTGTAGATCACATAGGCCGCCTGGTCGCCATGCACCTCGACGCGGGGCGCGCGTTCCGTGCCTGCCTGCGGCCCTGGCTCCGATGGCTCCGATGGCTCCGATGCCTCCAGTACCTCCAGCTCCAGCACCTTCGGCACGCTGGCGGCGAGCAAGGCCAGCCGGCCCGGCGCCAGGCCCGAGGCCAGCACCAGGCAGGCCCCGCTGTCCTGCAGCATGTACTGCATGCGCTCATCGGGCAGGGCCGGATCGACGGGCACGTAGGCGGCGCCCGCCTTGAGGATGGCCAGCAGGCCGGCCACCATGGCGGCCCCGCGCTCGGCCACCAGGCCCACGCGCTGCCCGGGCCGCAGCCCCTGGGCGATCAGGGCCTGCGCCAGCCGGCTGGCCCGCCGATCCAGATCGTCGTAGCTGAACACCTGCCCGTCCGCGGTCAGCGCCGGGGCCTGGGGCTGCTGCCTTGCCTGCGCCTCGAACATGCGGTGCACCGGCAAGGCCTGCGGCCAGGACCGGGGGTTGCAGGCCTGCGCCAGCAGCGCCTGGCGCTCGGCCGGGGGCACCACGTCCAGCGTGCGCAGGTCGCAGCCGGGCTGCTGCTGCAGCGCCTGCACCAGCGCCTGCAGGGCCTGCTGCATGTAGGCGCAGACGCGCCCGGCCCCCACGCTGCGCACCACCTGGGCGACGAGCACAAAGCCCTGGCCGTCGTCATCCACGGCCATGCCCACGGGATAGTTGCTGCGCTCGGGGCGGCCCAGCACCTGCACGCCGGCCCGGGCCAGCTCTTGCGCAGCACCCTCTGCCGCGCCATGCCGGTAGTTCAGCAATGCACTGAACAGCGGCGTTCCCGCAGGCAGGCCGCTGCAGCGCTGAGCCAGCGACAGGCTGGCATGCTCGTGCTGCAGCAGGGCCGCAAGCGCCGCCGCCGTGCTGCGCAGGCCCTGGAGCACGCTGCCTTCGCCCAGCGGCAGGCGCAGCGGCAAGGTGTTGATGAACATGCCCAGCGCCTGCTGCGCACCGGCGCCGCCGTCCATGCGGCCCATCAGCACGGTGCCGAAGACCGGCTCCTGCCTGCCGCTGGTGCGGGCCAGTACCAGCGCCCAGGCCAGGTGGCAGAGCGCGGCGGGGCTGACCCCGTGCGCACGCGCTTGGCGGCGCATGCCCTGGGCCAGTGGGGCGTCCAACCGCAGGCGGGCCTCCTCCATGCCACGGCCATCGCCTTGCACATCCAGCAGGCCGAAGGCGGCCGTGGGCTCCTGCACATCGGCCAGCATGCGGCGGAAAAACCGCTCGTGCGCCTCGGCCGCCACGCCCTGGCGCGCCTGCGCCACAAAGCGCCGGAAGGGCACGGGCACCGGCAGCTCGGCCGCACGGCCCTGCTGAAGCCGCAGCACTTCCTGCAGCAGCAGGTCCAGCGTGATGCGGTCCATCACCAGGTGGTGACTCAGCAGCTGCAGCAGCCAGCGGCCTTGCCCGGCATCGTGCGCGGCCCGCGCCCCTATCATCGGCGCCTGCCGCACGTCCAGGCGCAGGTCGTGGCTGCCCAGTTGCTCCAGCATCTGCGGCACCAGCGCCTCATGTGCCTCATGCACCTCATGCGACCCATGCGCCTCATCCGCATCAGGCCACTGCAGCTGCAGCGGTGCCTGGCGCAGCACCACCTGCACCGGCTCGGACAGCCCTTCCCAGAGCACGGCCGTGCGCAGGATGTCATGGCGCGCAATCACCTGGTTGAGGCTGTGCACGAAGGATTGCAGCTGCTCGCGCGTCCCGAAGCTCAGCAGGTTGGGCGAGACGAACACATCGCCCCCGGACTGCAGCAGGTGGTGGAACAGAATCCCCTCCTGCAACGGCGCCAGCGGGTAGATGTCCTGGATGTTGGCTGCGCCACCGGGCATCGCAGCGGCAATGCGAGCAATCTCATCTTCATCCAGCGCCACCAGGGTCAGCATGTCCGGCGTAATCGCCGTGCAGCCTTCGGGGATGCCGTTGGGCGGCACATCGATCTCGCCGGTCACCTGCTCCCCTTGCTCACCCTGCTGCTCCTGCAGCACCGCCTGCGCAAACTCCGCCAGCCTCGGATGCTGGAACAGCGTGCGCACCTGCACGCGCAGGCCCTGGGCGCGCACGCGCTCCAGCAGGCCCAGGGCGAGCAGCGAATGCCCGCCCAGCTCGAAGAAGCCGTCCTGCCGTCCCACGCGCTCCACGCCCAGCACGTCCGCCCAGATCTGCGCCAGCGTTTCTTCCAACTCGCCCTGCGGTGCCTCGTATTCCTGTGCACTCGCCATCTCCGGCTCGGGCAGGGCCTTGCGGTCCACCTTGCCGTTGGCCGTCAAAGGCAGGGCGTCAAGCACGACGATGGCCGAGGGCACCATGTAGTCGGGCAGCGCATGGCCCAGCCGGTCCTTGAGCCAACCGTCTTCGGCTGGCGAATTCAGCGAGACATAGGCCACCAATCGCGCCCCGCCTGCGCTTTGCTTGGCCAGCACCACCGCCTCACGCACTTCAGGCTGGGCCAGCAGTTGCGACTGCACCTCGCCCAGCTCGATGCGGAAGCCCCGGATCTTGACCTGTTGGTCGGCACGGCCCAGGTATTCGAGTTCGCCCTGAGCGTTCCAGCGCACCAGGTCGCCCGTGCGGTACAGGCGCTCGCCGGACTCCGCGAAGGGGTTGGCAATGAAGCGCTCTGCCGTCAGTCCTTGCCTGTTGAGATAGCCGCGTGCCAAGCCCTCGCCCGCCACGTACAGCTCCCCGGCCACACCCTGAGGCAGCAGGTTCAGGCTGCCGTCGAGCACGTACAGGCCCAGGTCCGGAATCGCCACGCCCACGGGGCTGCGTCCGCCCTCCAGATCCTTCCGGGTGATCTCCCGGTACGTCACATGCACCGTGGTCTCGGTGATGCCGTACATGTTGACGAGTTGGGGGCTCTGGTCACCGAAGCGGTCGAACCAGGGCCGCAGGCTCTCGGGCTCCAGCGCCTCGCCGCCGAAGACCACATGGCGCAGCGCCAGGCCAGCGCCGCCCTGCTCGTTCACATCTTCCTGTTCAACCGCATACACCAGTTGCCCAAAGGCCGAAGGTGTTTGATTGAGAACCGTTACGCGCTCCGCACGCAGCAAAGCCAGGAAGTCCTGGGGCGAGCGGCTGACCCAGTACGGCACCACCACCAACCGGCCGCCCGTGCACAGCGCGCCAAAGATCTCCCAGACCGAGAAGTCGAAGGCGTAGGAATGGAACAGGGTCCAGACATCGTCAGGCCCAAAGCCGAACCAGGCATCGGTGGCGTCCAGCAACCGTGCCACGTTGCGGTGGCTCAGTTGCGCGCCTTTGGGGCGGCCCGTGGAGCCCGAGGTGTAGATCACATAGGCCAGGCTGGCCGGGTTCACTTCAACCTGCGGATCGGTACCGGGTTCGCCCGACAGGTCCAGCATGTCGATCTCCAGCACCTGCAGCGCAGCAGCGCCGGGAATGCGCTCGCGCACCGCAGCCTGCGTCAGCACCAGAGAGATCCCGCTGTCGGCCACCATGTGCGCCAGCCGGTCGGTCGGGTAGTCCGGGTCCAGCGGCACATAGGCGCCACCGGCCTTGAGGATGGCCAGCAGGCCGACCACCATCTCCACCGAGCGCTGCATGGCAATGCCCACGCGCGTCTCCGGCCGCACGCCCAGGGCGATGAGGCGGTGGGCCAGGCGGTTGGCCTGGGCGTCGAGTTCGGCGTAGCCGAGAACGTGGTGCTCGAAGGACAGCGCCTGCGCCCCGGCTCGCGCCAATGCCTGGCTGGCGAAGCGGCCGTGCAGCGTCTGCGCTGCGGCCGTCCGGCCGGCAGGCAGGCCGGCGGCGCGGCCCCATGCTTGCTGCCTGTGCAGTTCGGCCGCACCCAGCAAGGCGACCTCGCCCACCTTGCGGGTCGGATCATCGGCCAGCGCCTGCAGCATGGCCACATAGTGATCGGCCAGCGCGCCGATGGTGGCGGCCTCGAACAATTCGCGGGCATAGGTCAGGCGCAGATGCAGGCAGCCCTGCGCATCCTCGGTGGTGTCCACCGTCAGCTCGAACTGGGCGCCCTGCCCCTGCAGCGCATATTCCTGCAGCTCCAGCCCAGGCAGTTGCTGCAGCGCGCTGCGGTCCTGGCGCTGGTGGTTGAACAGCACCTGGAACAGCGGCTGGGTGCCGGCGTTGCGTTCGGGCTGCAGCGCCTCGACCAGTTGCTCGAAGGGCAGGTCCTGGTGGGCCTGCGCGCCCTGGGCGGCCTGCCGGGCCTGGTCCAGCAGTTGCGCCAGTCCCATGCGCCCGTCCAGCGTGGCGCGCAGAACCTGGGTGTTCACGAAAAAGCCCACCGTGCCCTGTGTTTCCACCCGGTGGCGGTTGGCAATGGGCACGCCCACGCGAATGTCTTCCTGGCCCGTGTAGCGGTGCAGCACGGCCTGCAGGCCGGCCAGCAGCAGCACGAACAGCGTTGCGTCCTGCGCCTGGGCGCGGCGGCGCAGGCTGCCGACCAGATCGGCCGGCAGCTGCAGACCATGGCTGGCGGCCACATGGTCCGCGCCGGGCCGGCGCGGGTGGTCGGTGGGCAGTTGCAGCACGGGGTGCGTATCGCCCAGCTGGGCGCGCCAGTAGGCCAGTTGCCGCTGCCGCTCGCCGGCCTCCAGCCACTGGCGCTGCCAGGCCGCGTAGTCGGCGTACTGCAGCGGCGGCAGGGGGGCGGCCTGCGGCACCTGTCCCTGGCACCGTGCGCGGTACTGCTGCACGAATTCATCCACGATGATCTGCATGGACCAGCCGTCGGAGACGATGTGGTGCATGGCCACGACCAGCAGATGCGCCTCGGCCGACTCCCGGATCAGGCCCACGCGCAGCAGCGGCCCGGCCTGCAGGTCGAAGGGCTGGCGGTGCACGGCAGCCGCCGCCTGGTGCAGTTGTTCCTGACGCTGCGCAGCGGGGAGTTCGGACAGATCCGTTTGCTCGACCCGCACACCGCCCTGTGCGGCGATCACCTGCACCACCTGCCCGTCCCCGCCCATGCGGAACACCGTGCGCAGCGACTCGTGGCGCGCCACCAGCGCGTCGAAGCTTTGCTGCAGCGCCAGCACATCGAGCGTGCCCAGCAGACGCAGCGCGCCGCTGATGTGATAGGCCGTACCGGCCGGCTCCAGCTGCCACAGGAACCATTGGCGCAATTGCGCAAAGGACAGCGGCAGCGGGCCACTGCGGTCGGCCCTGGGCAGGGGCGCCGCGCCTTCGGTCTGCTCGGCGCTGGCAACCGGCCCCTCCACCAGCCGTGCCACACCCGCTGGCGTCTTGCCCGTGAACAGCTGCTTGGGCGTGAGCTTGACGCCGCGCTTGCGGGCGCGCGCCACCAGCTTGAGCGCGAGGATGGAGTCCCCGCCCAGCGCGAAGAAGTCGTCATGCCGGCCCGCGCGCTCCAGGCCGAAGAGGTCGGCCCAGACGGCGGCCAGCGCCTGCTCGGCCTCGCCTTGCGGCGCCTCGAAAAGATCGGCGGCCGCCTGCTCCGGCACGGGCAGGGCCTTGCGGTCGATCTTGCCGTTGGCCGTCAGGGGCATGCCCTCCAGCACGGTGATGCTGGCGGGCACCATGTACTCGGGCAGCGCCTGCGCCAGCGCTGCGGCCCACCCCGGCCTGTCGGCGGGCACGCCGGCCTGGGGCACGGCATAGGCATGCAGCTGCATGCGCCCGTCCCCGCCCCCATCCCCATTCCCGTCCAGCCGCGCCACGACTTCGGCCTGGGCCACGCCGGGCACGGCCTGCAGCGCCAGCGCCACCTCGCGCAGCTCCACGCGGTAGCCGCGTACTTTCACCTGGTCGTCCATGCGGCCGAGGAACTGCAGGCTGCCATCGGCCAGCATGGTCACGCGGTCGCCCGTGCGGTACAGGCGCTCGCCCGGCCGGAACGGGCTGGCCACGAATCGCTCTGCCGTCTGCCCGGGCCGGGCCTGGTAGCCGCGCGCCAGGCCCGGCCCGCCCAGGTACAGCTCGCCGCTGGCGCCCAGGGGCACGGGCTGGAGGTCGGCATCCAGCACCAGGGCGCGGCTATTGGCCAGCGGCCTGCCCACGGGCAGGCTTTCGCCGCCGCGCAGCGCCTCGCCCGCCTCCTGGGTCAGGATGCCCACCGTGGTTTCGGTGGGGCCGTAATGGTTGAGCACGCGGCAGCCGGACCTGAGCGCGGCGATGCGGTCCACCAGCGGCCAGCGCGTGGCCTCGCCGCCCAGCACCAGGCGGCTGGCAGGCAGCACGTCAGCGGGCATGCCGGCATTCAGCAGCCCCTGCAGATGGCTGGGCACGATCTTGAGCACGTCCACGCGGTGCTCTGCCATGTAGCGCGCGAAGCCGTCGGGGTCGAAGGCCAGTTCGGGCGCCATCAGATGCAGCGCGCGCCCCGAGCACAGCGCGCCGAACAGCACGGTGTGCCCCAGGTCCGCCGCCACGGTCGAGACCATGGCCATGCTGCGCGCCGCATCGGGCAGGTCCAGCCGCTGCAGCACGGCCTGCACATAGTGGGCCAGCGCGCCGTGGCTGACGACCACGCCCTTGGGCTGCCCGGTCGAGCCTGAGGTGTAGATCACATAGGCGCCCTGTGCGGAATGCGGCGGCGCGGCCGGCGGCGCCTGCCCCGCAATGCACGGCTCCTGGCAGGCATTCAGGTCCAGGCTCAGCAGGGGAACGCCCGCGTCCCAGGCGGGCGCCTGCTGGCAGAGCATCAGCACCGCGCCGCTGTCGCGCAGCTGCCAGGCCAGCCGCTGCGCCGGCAGGCAGGGGTCCAGGGGCACATAGGTGCCACCGGCCTTGAGCACGGCGAGCAGGCCCAGCACAAAGGCGCAGCTGCGCTCGGCATGCAGGGCCACGCGCACATCAGCACCCACGCCGCGCGCCACCAGGGCCCGGGCCAGCTGGTCGGACTGCCGGTCCAGCTGCGCGTAGTCCAGGGCCGAGCCCGCATCCCTGACCGCCGTGCCATCGGGATGGGCCTGCACTGCGCGCGACCACAGCTGCAGCACGCTGTCGGTGCCAAAGGCCTGCACCGGGCCTGCAGACTCCGACACGCGGCCTGGCAGCGACAGCTCGCCCAGCCTGGGCTGCTTCTCGCCCATGGCGCCCATAGCGCCGCTGACCTGCCGCGCAAGGTCCTGGAATGCGGCCGCCATGTCGCGCACCACGGCTTGGTCGAACAGTTCATCGGCGTAGATCAGCACGCAGTCGATGCCGTCCTGCCGGTCGGTGAAGTCCAGGCTGAGGTCGAAATGCGCCTGGCCGCTGGAGACGGCCTGCATGGCGATCTCCAGGCCGGCGATGTGGCGCGCGGCCGAGGCATCCTCCTGCTGGGTGCACTTGACCTGGAACAGCGGGTGAACGCCCGGCTGGCGGGCCGGCTGCAGCGCCTCGACCAGCAGGTGGAACGGCAGGTCCTGGTGGGCCTGCGCGCCCAGCACCGCCTCGCGCACCTGCGCCAGCAGCGCGCCGAAGTCCTGCGCGGGATCGATGTGCGTGCGCAGCACCAGCAGGTTCAGGAAGTAGCCGATCAGCCCATGCGTCTCGGCCTTCTGGCGGTTGGCCACCGGCGTGCCCACGCGCAGCTCGCGCGTGCCGCTGAAGCGGTACAGCACCAGCTTGAGCAGGGCCAGCATCACCATGAACAGCGAGGCGCCATGCGCGCGGCCCAGGGCACGCACGCGGGTGGCCAGTGCAGCGGGGAGCGTGAACTCCAGGCGCTGCTCCTGTGCCTCCTGCACGGCCGCCCTGGCCTGCTTCATCGGCAGGGCCAGGGCCTCATGCTCGGTGCCCAGCCGGGCGCGCCAGTAGGCCAGCTGCCGCTCGCGCTCACCGGCATCGAACCAGCGGCGCTGCCAGACGGCATAGTCGGCGAACTGCAGGGCCATGGCCGGCAGGCGCGATGGCTGCTGCGTGCGCAGGGCCTCGTACAGGTGGAACAGCTCCTCGACCACGATGCCGTTGGACCAGCCATCGCCCGCAATGTGGTGCAGCGACAGGCCCAGCACATGCTCCTGCGCGCCCAGCCGGCACAGGACGGCGCGCAATGGCGTTTCCGTGTCCAGCGCAAAGGGCTGGCGGGCCAGCAGCAGCACCTGGCGCTGCGCCTCGGCCTGCGGATCGCCGTCCGTCCATGCGCCCAGATCGACATGGCGCAGGGGCACGGGCGCGGCGGGCTGGATGGACTGCCGGGGCTCGCCGTCCTCGCCGGCCGGATAGCAGGTGCGCAGGATCTCGTGGCGCTCGGCCAGGGCCTGCAGCGCCTGCTCCAGCGCCAGCGCATCCAGCGGCCCCTTGAGCGACAGCGATCCCACCATGTTGTAGGCGGGGCTGGCGGGCTCCAGCCGCCAGGTGAGCCAGAGGCTGCGCTGCGCGGGGGACAGGGCAATGGCCAGCGTGCGGTCGCAGCGGGTGATGGTATGGGCCGTGTTGCGGGTGTCGCCGTCCGGCAGGCCACCTGCACCACCTGCGTCAGATGCAGCGGGTGCACCGGATACGCCCCGGAGCCTCAGGGCCAGTGCGGCACGCTGCGCATCGGACAGGCGGGACTTGCGGGAATCGAGATCGTTCAGGGACATGGTGGTCTTCTCACGCAGATGCGAAGGCGGCAAGGGCATCGCCTTCATCGGTAACGGTGGCCTCGATCTCCTCGATCAGCCGGGTCTCCACCAGCACGGCCAGCTCGCCGACGGTGGGGGCCTTGAAGAAGGCCGCAGGGTGCAGCTCGACACCAAAGCGCTTTTTCACGCGGCCCAGGATCTGCAGGGCCAGCAGCGAGTCGCCGCCCAGCTCGAACAGGTTGTCGTGCACGCCCACCGGGGCAATGCCCAGCATGTCGGTCCACAGCGCGGCCAGGGCCTGCTGCAGTTCGCCTTCGGCCGCAACGTAGGCGGTCTGCAGCGCCGGGCGCGGATGGCCGCCACGGGCCTGCGATCCGTTGGCAGGTTCGGCGAAGGCTTCGGCGGCAGGTTCTGCCAGCGCATCCACCAGCCCGGCATCGATCTCGCCCAGGCGCTGCTGCAGGTCGGTGGTGGAGATGACCACCTGGTGCGGCACATCGCCGTTGACGATGCGCTCGAACACCGCTGCCGCTTCTGCGCCGCTCCAGCCTATTCCCTCGGGAATGCGCATGCCGGCGGCCATGCCCAGGTCACGCCAGGCGTCCCAGTCCACGGAGATGACGGGCCAGGCGCGCTGGCGGCTGGCCAGTGCCGCCAATGCATCCATGCAGGCATTGGCGGCGGCGTAGTCGCTCTTGCCCAGGCCTGCGGTGAGGCTGGAGATGGACGAGCACAGCAGCACGAAGTCCGGCGCCTGCATGTCCTGCATGTCCTGCATGTCCTGCATGTCCTGCATGTCCTGCGTGCCCTGCGTGCCCAGCAGGTCCAGCAGCAGCCGGGTGCCGCGCAGCTTGGGGGCGAACGTGCGCTCCACGCCGTCCCGCGTGCGGGTGGCCAGCATGCCGCTGTCGGCATGGCCTGCGGCGTGGACCACGCCATGCAGCGCGCCAAAGCGCTGGTGCGCCTGCGCCAGCGCCGCCTGCATCTGCGCGGCGTCGGCCACATCGGCGGCCAGGGTCAGCACCTGGGCGCCCTCGGCCTCCAGGGCCAGCAACTGCAGCAGTTGCTGGCGCAGGGTGCGCGGCTGCCCGTCATCGGCGGCCAGCGCCTCCCATTGGCTGCGCGCAGGCAGCGCCGTGCGGCCCACCAGCACCAGGCGTGCCTGCCAGTGCGCGGCCAGATGCCGGGCCAGCGCCAGGCCCACGCCGCCAAGGCCACCCGTGATCAGGTACACGCCCTGCCTGCGCAAGCGCGGCGCTGCGGCGTCCTGCCACTGCAGGGGCTCGTAGGTCTTGCGCCAGCGGTGGGCACCGCGCAGGGCGATGGCCGTGTCGGCCGCCCGCAGCCCATGCGGCGCGCGGGCTTCGTCCAGCAGCTGGCGCGCCAGCCGGGCCTGCATTGCGGGCGAACCAGCCTGCACCACATCGACGAAACGGCAGTCGATGGACGGGCATTCCTGCCCTATCGCCTTGCACAGCGGAAAGACGGCGGCCATCTCGGGGTTCAGCGCTTCCAGCCCGGTCACATCTTCCGAACCGCCTGCGGCCACCAGCAGCAGCCGCCGTGTGCGCGGGCCTCCAGCACCGTGCGCACGAGCCTCCAGCGCCTGCGCCAGCGCCAGCACGCTGTGAAAGCCGCGCTCCAGCGGCGCAGGGGCGGCCGCATCCATGGCCCACAGGTGGTAGATGGCGTCCACGGGGCCGAACTGCGCCTGCACCGCATCGAGCAAGTCCTCGCAATCGCGGCGCTCGCCGGGGCGCACAACATGCCGGCCCGGGGCCAGGCAGGCGGGGGCCGCGCCCGCTTCCACGCAGACCACATCGGTGCCCTGCGCGCGCAATGCGTGCACCAGGGCCTCGGCCGTGGCACTGCCGTCGCCAAACACCAGGGCCACCTGGGCTGCGGCTGCGGCGGTGCCTGCCGCCAACTGCAAGGGACTGCGCTGCCAAGCGGCTGCGTAGAACGGACCGGCGGTCGCCGAGGGACCTGCCGTGCCTGCCGCTTTCGGTGCATCGCCACCCTGCCCCGCCGCCTGCACCCAGAAGGAGCGGCGCTGGAAGGCATAGGTCGGCAGCGGCACGCGCCGACCTGGCCGCCCGCCCCGGCAGGCAGTCCAGTCGATGTCCATGCCCGCGCACCACAGGCCGGCAACGGCCTGCGCCAGCAGCTGCGCGCTGCGTGCGGTCTGCTGGGGATGGGCCTGGCTGGGCCAGATGCCGGCCGCCGTGGCGGCGCGCGCATGCTGGCGAGCCAGGGCGGTAAGGGCTTGGCCGGGGCCCACCTCCAGCAGCACGCGGCCCGGCTCTCGCACAAGCTCGTCCAGCCCGTCCGCAAAGCGCACGGTATGGCGCAGGTGGCGGGCCCAGTAGGCGGGGTTCATGGCCTGCTCGGCCGTGATGGGCTTGCCGGTCACGCTGGAGATGAAGGCCAGGCGCGGCGCATGCCGGGGCACGCTGGCCACCACCTGCTCCAGCTGCGCCAGCAGGGGCTCGGTCATGGCCGAGTGCGAGGCCACGGCAATGTGCAGCCGGCGGGCGGTGATGTCGCGCGCGCGCAGCGCCTCTTCGGCCGCCTCGATGGCGGCCAGCGGGCCGGACAGCACGCACAGGCGTTCGCCATTGACGGCACCCAGGTCGCAGCCCAAATCCAGCAGGGATTGCAGCTCGGCCTCGGCCAGGGGCACCGAGGTCATGGCGCCCTGCGGCAGCGACTGCAGCAGGCGGCCGCGCGCCGCGACGATGCGCAGGGCATGCGGCAGCTCGAACACGCCGGCCAGGCAGGCCGCCACATACTCGCCCAGGCTGTGGCCCAGCATGGACACGGGCTGCACGCCGCGTGCCATCCACATCCGGGCCAGCGCGTAGCCGATCACGAACAGGGCCGGCTGGGCCTTGTCCATGGCGGACAGCGCCGCGTCGGCCTCCACCTCTTCACCCGGGGCGGGGAACAGCCACTGGCGCAGGTCCCAGCCTGTTTCGGCCTGCAGCAGCTCGCAGCAGCGGTCCACCTCCTGCCGGAATACACCGCCGTCGCGGTACAGGTCCAGGCCCATGTTGGCGTGCTGCACGCCCCCGCCCGGGAAAAGAAAGACCACGCCGGGCGGCTGTGTCGGCACCTCGGTGGCCTGGCCTGCCGGCGCAGCAGCAGCAGCAGAAGCAGCAGCAGCGAGGTGCAGGCCCTCCACCGCCATGCCCATGCCGTCTGCCACCACGGCACGGCGATGGCCGAAGGCGCGGCGGCCCTGCTGCAGGGTGTGGGCCACATCGTCCAGCGACAGGCCGCTGCCGGCCTGCTGCAGATGGGCAGCCAGGTGGCGCGCCGCCTCGTCCAGCGCACGGGGGCTGCGAGCGGACAGCGGCAGCACCTGCCAGCCCCGGGCTGCATCCGCCTGTGTAAGCGAAGGGGCGGCAGAGGTGGCAGGGGCGGCAGCAGCCTCCTGCAGCACCACATGGACATTGGTGCCGCCAATGCCGAAGGCGCTCACGCCCGCGCGGCGCGGCGTGCCCGCCCGGGGCCAGGGCCTGGCCGCGGTGTTGACATGGAAGGGACTGCGCTCGAAGTCGATCTGCGGATGCGGCCGCTCGAAATGCAGGCTCGGCGGCAAGGTGGCATGCCGCAGCGAGAGCACCGTCTTGATCAGGCCCGTGACACCGGCGGCCGCATCGAGATGGCCGATATTGGTCTTCACCGAGCCGATGGCGCAGTAGCCCCTGCGCTGCGTGCTGGCGCGAAAGGCCTGGGTCAGCGCCGCGATCTCGATGGGGTCGCCCAGCGCCGTGCCCGTGCCATGGGCTTCCACATAGCCGATGGTGTCGGCCGGCACGCCCGCCAGGGCCTGCGCCGCGCGCACCACGGCGGCCTGGCCGTTGACGCCGGGCGCCGTGAAGCCTACCTTGTCTGCGCCATCGTTGTTGGCGGCGCTGGCCAGGATGACGGCGTGGATGGTGTCGCCGTCGCGCAGCGCATCGTCCAGGCGCTTGAGCACCACAATGCCCGCGCCGCTGCCCTGCAGCGTGCCTGCGGCCTGGGCATCGAAGGCGCGGCAATGCCCGTCCGGCGAGAAGATGGCGCCGGCCTGGTAGCGGTAGCCGCCGTTTTGCAGCAGGTTGAGCGAGACGCCCCCGGCCAACGCCATGGCGCATTCATGGCCCAGCAGTGCCTGGCAGGCGGTGTGGACGGCCATCAGCGAGGTCGAGCAGGCCGTCTGCACGGTAACGGCCGGGCCGCGCAGGTCCAGCTTGTAGGCCACGCGCGTGGCCAGGGCATCGGCCATGTTGCCGCTCATCAGACCCAGCAGATCGGCGACCTGGGCGCCAGGGCCCGGCGCATGTCGGGGCAGCAGATGGCGCATCAGGTAGACGCTGGCGCCCGTGCCCGCATACACGCCGATGGCGCCGGGATAGCGCCGGCCCTCGTAGCCCGCGTGCTCCAGCGCCTGCCACGCGCATTCCAGGAAAAGGCGGTGCTGCGGGTCCAGCTGCTCGGCATCGCGCGGGGTGTAGCCGAAGAAGTCGGCATCGAAGAGGTCCATGCCGGCCAGCGGCACGCCGGCCTTCACGTAGCCTGCATCGTCCAGCAGGGCCTGGGGCACGCCCAGGGCGCGCAGCTCATCGTCGCTGTAGCGCTTCACGGACTCGACGCCGTCACGGATGTTGGCCCAGAAGCTGTCGATGTCGTCGGCGCCCGGAAAGCGCCCGGCCATGCCGATGACGGCGATCTCCAGGCCAGTGGTTTCGGAGGAAGAAGGCATCAGAGGGTCCTTTCGATGTGGCGCTTGCGCTGCAGCAGCGCCTCGCGGCGGCGCTGGGCCGCGTCCATGCCGTCCCGGGCGGCGGCCGCCTGCGCGGCGCCGTCGCCCTCGCCCTCTGCGCCCTGCTCGATGCGCCGCGCCAGGGCCGACACCGTGGGGTGCTTGAAGAGATCGACCAGGGACAGCTCCCGGCCCAGCCGCGACTCCAGCAGGCCATGCACGCGGATGAGCTGCAGCGAATGCCCGCCCAGGTCGAAGAAGTTGTCGCTGGCGCCTATGCGCTCCACGCCCAGCACCTGGGCCCAGAGGGCGGCAATGGTCTCGGCCACGCCGCCTTCGGGCGGCTCGTAGGCCTGGCGCTCCAGGGCCGGCAGGGTGGGCGCCTCGGGCAGCGCCTTGCGGTCCACCTTGCCGTTGGCGTTCAGCGGCAAGGCATCCAGCACGGTGATGGACGAGGGCAGCATGTAGTCGGGCAGGGCTGCGGCCAGCGCGCTGCGCAGCGCGGCCATATCCAGGCACTGCCCCTGCTGCACCGAGACAAAGGCGGCCAGCCGCGCGCCGTCGGCCGCCTGGCGGGCGACCACCACGGCCTCGCGCACGGCGGGGTGGGCCAGCAGTTGCGCCTCCACCTCGGCCAGCTCGATGCGAAAGCCGCGGATCTTCACCTGGTGGTCCACGCGGCCCAGGTAGTCGATCTGGCCGTCGCCGCGCCAGCGCACCAGGTCGCCCGTGCGGTACAGGCGCTCGCCCGTGCGGCTGGCGGGGTCGGCGACAAAGCGCTCGGCGCTCAGGCCCGGCCGCCGCCAGTAGCCGCGCGCCAGGCCCACACCGCCCAGGTACAGCTCGCCAGCCACGCCGCGCGGCACCTCGTTGAGCGCGGCATCCAGCACATGGGTGCGCAGCCCGGCCACGGGGCGGCCTATGGGCACAGACAGCGCGCCCTCGTCCCGGCAGTCCCACCAGGTGACCTCGATGGCCGCCTCCGTGGGGCCGTAGAGATTGAGCAGGCGGGTGCCGGGGAAGGCCTGCAGCACGGCCGCCTGCAATTCGGCGGACAGGGCTTCGCCGCTGCAGATGATGCGCTGCAGCCCCTGGCAGGTGGCGGCCGCCGGGTGCGCCATGAAGGCCTGCAGCATGGACGGCACGAAGTGGATGGTGCTGACCTGGTGGCGCGCTATCAGCTCGGCCAGGCGCCGGGGATCGCGGTGGTCGCCAGGGGCGGCCAGCGCCAGGCATGCGCCGGTGGTCAGCGGCCAGAAGAACTCCCAGAAGGAGATGTCGAAGCCGAAGGGCGTTTTCTGCAGCACCGTGTCGCCCGCGCCCAGCGGCTGATGCATCTGCCCCCAGGCCAGGCGATTGCACAGCGAACGGTGGCGATTGGCCGCGCCCTTGGGACGCCCGGTAGAACCCGAGGTGTAGATCACATAGACCAGGCTGTCGCCATGCAGGGCAACGGCCGGGTTGTGGGCCGGCAGGTCCTGCAGCCGGGACGCCAGACCCGGCACATCAACCCATTGGGCACTGCAGTGGGCCGGCAGGCGGTCACGCACCTGCGGCTGCACCAGCACCAGGGACACGCCGCTGTCCTCCAGCATGTAGGCGATGCGGTCGGCCGGGTGCTCGGGGTCGATGGGCACATAGGCCGCGCCGGCCTTCATGATGGCCAGCAGCCCCACGACCATCTCGATGGAGCGCTCCATGGCAATGCCCACCGGCACGCCGGGCCGCACGCCCGATGCGATCAGGTGATGCGCCAGCCGGTTGGCGCGCACATTGAGCTCGGCGTAGCCCAGCGTGGCCTCGCCCAGGCACAGGGCCGGGGCATCGGGGCTGCGCGCCACCTGCTGCTCGAAGCGGCGGTGCACGATGTCGCCGCCGTGCAGGACCTGGTCATTGCAGCTCCAGGCCGCCAGTTGCTGGCGTTCGTCGGGACCCAGCAGCGGCACTTCGTCCACGGCACATTGGGGCTGGCGCGCCAGTGCGTCCAGCATGGCCGCATAGTGGGCGGCCAGGCGCTGCATGCTGCCCGGCTCGAACAGCTCGCGGGCATAGACCAGGCTGATGCCCAGGCTGCCATCGGAGCGCTCGCGCACTTCCACGGTCAGCTCGAACTGCGCATCTGCGGCCGCCAGCGGCTGGCCGGCCACCGTCCAGCCCGGCACCTGCTGCAGCGCGTGCCAGTCCTCCACCAGATGATTGAACAGCACCTGGAACAAGGGGCTGTGTGCCAGGCTGCGCTGCGGCTGCAGCGCCTCCACCAGCTGCTCGAACGGCAGATCGTGGTGGGCCTGCGCGCCCTGCGCCGCCTCGCGGGCCTGCTGCAGCACGTCGGCCAGGCGCATGCGCCCGTCGATGCGGTTGCGCAAAACCAGGGTGTTGACGAAAAAGCCGACCACGCCCTGCAGGTCGGCATGCGCGCGGTTGGCCACGGGCACGCCGACGCGGATGTCCTCCTGCCCCGTGTAGCGGTACAGCAACGCCTGCCATCCTGCCAGCAGCAGCGTGAAGAGCGTGTCTCCCTGCTGGCGGGCCTGCGCGCGCAGCGCCTGCAAGGTCGCGCCGGGCAGCTCGAAGCTGTGCCGCCCCGCACGATAGCGTGCCAGCGCCTGGCGAGGATGGTCGGTGGGCAGGGCCAGCACAGGCTGGGCCTCGCCTGGGGGCACCTGCAACCGTTCCAGCCAGTAGGCCAGCGAGGCCTGCTGGCCTTGCTGGGCCTGCTGAGCCTGCTCCCGCTGCCAGACGGCGTAGTCCACGTACTGCAGCGCCGGGCCGCTGTCCGGGGCGCCGGCATACAGCGCCGCCAGATCTTCCAGCAGGATCTGCATGGAGGCGCCATCGGAGACGATGTGGTGCATCACCAGCGCCAGGATGTGCTCATTGGCCTGCAGCCGCACCAGGGCAGCCCGGGCCAGCGGCCCCTGCTGCAGATCAAAGGGCTGGGCGCACAGCGCCTGCAGCCATTGGGCGGCGTGCTCCTCGCACTTCGCGGGATCGCCCTGCGCGGCATCCAGCCACTGCAGCTCCAGCCTGCCCTGGGGGTCTAGGCGCTGCTCGACCTCCCCATCGGGCCGGGCGTTGAATACCGTGCGCAATGAACCGTGCCGTTCGGCCAGGCCCTGCACGGCCGCACGCAGGGCGCCTGCATCCAGCGGCCCGGTGATGCGCAGGGCGCCCTGCACGTGGTAGGCCGTGCTGCGCGTATCCATCTTCCAGAGAAACCATTGGCGCTGCTGGGCCGGCGTCAGCGGCAGGGGCGTGGCGCGACGGGCCTCGGCCAGCGGGGCAATGCGCTGCAGCGCCGTGCCCGGCTGGCGCTGTTGGCACAGCCGGTCGATGTCCTGCGCCTGGTCGCGCAGCCGCGGGTGCTCGAAGACCCGCCCGGCCGGATACTCCAGGGCCCATTGCCGGCAGATGCGCGCGGCCAGCCGCACGGCGGCCAGGGAGTTGCCGCCTTGCGCGAAGAAGTTGGCCTCGCCGGCCGGCCCGTGCTGGGCATCGCCACCGAGCACCTCGCGCCACAGGCCGGCCAGCGTGCTTGTGGTGGGATCTGCCGCGCCCGCCTCCTGCGGTGCCTGGCTGCCGCCGCCCGCGAAGCGGCCCGACTCGAACACGGCCCAGGCATCCAGCGTGCGCGCGGACCAGCCCTGGCGGCAGGCTGCGCGCTGCAGCTTGCCGCTGGAGGTGCGGGGCAAGGCGCCGGGGTTGAGCAGCACGACCACCGTGGGTGCCTCGCCGCACTGCGCGCCCACGGCGGTGCTCAGTGCATCGACCAGGGCCTGGGCCGGCACCAGTTTTTGCATGCCGAACGAGACTTCGGCAGCAATGCCTATGCCTTCCCTGCCATCGATGTCCACCGCAAACGCGGCCACGCGTCCCTTGCGCACGGCTTCGACCTCGGCCTCGACCACGCGCTCGATGTCCTGCGGGTAGAGGTTGTGCCCGCGCACGATGATCAGATCCTTGATGCGGCCCGCCACATGGACCTGCCCGCCGTGCACGAAGCCCAGGTCGCCCGTGCGCAGCCAGCGCCGGCCTGCATGCTCGACAAAGGCCTGCTGCGTTTGCTGCGGCTTGCCCCAGTAGCCCTGGCTGATGCTGGGGCCGTGCGCCCAGATCTCGCCCACGCGCCCGGGCTCCAGCACCTGCAGGCTGTGCGGATCGACGATGTTCACCGCATGGCCGGGAACGGCAGGGCCGCAGCCCACCAGCGGGGTGGTCTGCGAGGCGCCGGAGCTTTCCTCGGCCCGGCCCTGCGCCAGGGCCTCGGTATCGAAGGACGTGATCGTGGCGCCTGCGCCGCAACTGCCGCCGGTGATGAACAGGGTGGCTTCGGCCAGTCCGTAGCAGGCATAGGCCGCGTCGGGCCGCAGGCCGCAGGCGGCAAAGCGCTGCGCGAAGGCCGTGACGGTGTCGGCACGCACGGGTTCGGCGCCCGTGTAGGCCAGCCGCCAGCTCGACAGGTCCAGCTGCGCCAGCTGCGACGGCTTGATGCGCTCCAGGCACATGCGGTAGGCGAAGTCGGGGCCGCCGCTGATGGTGGCGCGGTGGCGCGAGATCAGCTCCAGCCAGCGCACGGGCCTTTCCAGAAAGAGGCGCGGCGAGGTCAGCACCAGCGGCAGCCCGCTGTACAGCGGCTGCAGCAGTCCGCCGATCAGGCCCATGTCGTGGTACAGCGGTGCCCAGGACATGAAGCGGTCGCCCGCGCCGATGTCCATGCGCTGCTGGATGGCAGCCTCGTTGGCGATGAGGTTGCCGTGGCTGACCATCACGCCCTTGGGCGCCGAGGTGGAGCCCGAGGTGTATTGCAGGAAGGCGATGTCGTCGGCAGCCGGCGCATGGGGCCGCCAGGCGTCGGCATCGGCCAGGTCCACCTGGTCGGCGGCCACGGCGGCAATGCCTGCAAAGCGCGCATCGGCACCGGGCAGGGCCTGCATCACTTCGGCCGTGCTGATCACGCAGGCCGCGTCCGCGTCGCCCACGATGCCCAGCAGCCGCTCCAGATGCTGCACGCGCAGCGATTCCAGCGGCGGCACCGGCACGGCGATCACGCCCGCGTAGAAGCAGGCCAGCATGCTGGCGGCGTAGTGCTCGTCGTTGTCCATCATCACCAGGGCGCGCGCGCCCACGGGGCACAGCTGCTGCAGCCGGGCGGCCAGCGCGCGCACGCGGCGGTCGAACTCGCCGTAGCTGTGGCTGCGCTCGACCACGCGGCCGTCCTGCACGGCGGCCACGGTGAGCCAGATGTCGTCGGGCCGCTGCTGCGCCAGGCCCCTCAGATGCTCGACCAGGCTGGCCGGCGCCTGGCCTGCTGCCGCGATTGCACTTTGTCCACTCAGCATGTCAGCTGCCTCCCGGGTTCTCAGAAACGGTCCAGATTGCTGCGCGGCTCGGCCATGGCGACGATGACCTTGCGCGGCCCCTTGAAGGGCGAGCGGGCATGGGCCACGAGCATGTTGTCCAGCATCAGCACGTCGCCCTGCTCCCAGGGGAAGCTGACGGTCTCGGCATCCAGCGCGGCGCGCACCTCGGCAAAGATGTCGTCGCCGATGGTGGAGCCGTCGGCGAAGAAGGTGTTGCGCGGCAGGTTCTCGATGCCGTAGACCTCCTCCAGCACCTCGCGCTCCTCGGGCTCGCGCGCCGAGA
The DNA here is from genome assembly GCF_001622915.1 of Delftia sp. GW456-R20. Taxonomy (NCBI): domain Bacteria; kingdom Pseudomonadati; phylum Pseudomonadota; class Betaproteobacteria; order Burkholderiales; family Comamonadaceae; genus Delftia; species Delftia sp. GW456-R20. Next base: position 854,365 of record NZ_LWCN01000003.1, read on the forward strand.
TGTGGAACAGGTGGGCCTGGTTGAACCAGACCATCTCGCCCGTGACGGGGTGGCTTTCCATGGCCTGGCACAGCTGGCGCGTGCGCAGGCCGTCGTCCTCCTTCCATTCCCAGTCCATGCGCGCATGGCGGCAGAAGGCCTCGACCTCGGCGCGGCTTTCGGTGTTGAATACCTTCTGCCAGGGCACGTCCATCTCGCCGAAGTTGCGCACGTACAGGATGCCGGGCTCGAACAGCTCGCGGATGCGCGCCGGAATGCGGCGGTAGACCGCACGGCTGTCGGCAATCGGCGTCTCGCCGCCCTCGGGCGATGCGGTGACGCAGTGGAACCAGATCTTCATGGGCCATTCGCGCGTGTAGGCCTGCTCGTTGTGCAGCGGAATGCTCTGGTGGGCCGGGTATTCGGTGGAGGTGTAGACGCCCGCGCCGCTGGAGGCCTCGACCGCGCTGCGCGGCGTGGAGGCGAATTCGTACTTGAGCAGCGGATGGCCAAAGGCCGAGGCGAAGCGCTGGAAAGTCTCCACATCGGGCACGCCAAAGCCGCGCAGCAGCACACCGCCCGTGGTCAGCAGCGCCTCGTCGATGTCGCGGCGCAGCGGCGGCAGCGCGGCCAGCAGGTCCTGGCCCGGCTGGGCGGGCGTGATGAGCTGGGGAAGCAGCGAGCCCGCGGGGGCCTTGCGCTCGAAGCGCTGGAGGGTTTCGTTCATGTCGATTCCTTGGTGCGCCACGCAAGAGCTGCCGCGTAGCCCGGCGGCGCTGGCAGCGCCATCGCTTGAAAACCATTCCAGTCGGGGACCGCGCAGGCGATGGCCAGCCGTCCGTCCCCTCCCGGGCTGATGCCTATGGAGCGCAGGTGGTCGGCCACGCCGATGCCGATGGCCTTGAGCACGGCTTCCTTGCCCACCCAGCGCTGGTAGAAGGCCGCCAGCCGATCAGGCGCACGGCGCACGCTGGCGCGTTCCTGGTCGGTGCAGACGGCGTCGAGCATGACCTCGGCATCGAGGTCGGGCTTGTGCTGCTCGATGTCCACGCCCAGGTGCAGCACGCCACCGGGGTCGGCCAGCGCGATCAGCGCATGGCCGCCCGAATGCGAGACGTTGAAGAGCGGTGCCCGCAGCGGGTCCTCGTCGACAAAGGGCTTGCCGTGGACGCCGACCGCCAGCGGCACATCGGCCGGGCAGCAGCCCAGCCTGCGCCCCAGCAGCCGCCGCGTGGCAGCGCGCGTCTGTGCGAAGCGCAGCCGGTCGGCGGCCCGCACGAAGCGCGCGGCGCGACCGCGCTCCTCAGGGGTCAGGTGCGGCAGGCTGTCGCTCAGTTCGGCCGACAGGTCCAGGTCCAGCCTGAAGACCTCGATGCCCTGGCTCATGGCCTCACGCACGGACACGAGCTGCATGGATGCCTCCCTGGAGTGACTGGGACCCGGCCAGGCGCTGCGCCAGCACGGCCAGCACATCGCCTTCGCGCTGCCTGATGAAGAAATGCCCGCCCTCGAACCAGTCCAGCGTGAAGGCCTCGGCAGCCTCCTGCGACCAGGCCTGGACGCGGGGCGCCTCGATGTCGTCCTGCCGCCCCGCAAAGACGTGCACCGGCAGCGGCAGGCCCGCAGCGGGCACATGGCCGAAGCTCTCGCAGACGCGGTAGTCGGACCCCAGCACATCCAGCGTGATGCGCATGAGCTCGTGGCTGGCAAACACCTCTTCGGGCGTGCCGCCCTGCCTGCGCAGATCGGCAATCAGCGCCGCATCGTCGCCCTTGCCCGCAAAGCGCTCGGGATCGCGGCAGGCCGGTGCCGGGCTGCCCGAGGCAACCAGGGCCAGCGGCAGCTCCCTGCCCTGCTCGCGCAATTGCCGCGCCATGCCGAAGGCCAGCAGCGCGCCCATGCTGTGGCCCAGCAGCGCAAAGCGGCCGCGCATGGCCTGGCGCTGCTCGGCGCACAGCAGCGAGACCAGTTGCCCGAAGTCCTCGACCGCAGGCTCGCCCAGCCGGCTGCCCCGCCCCGGCAGCTCCACCGGCGCAATGCGGATCCAGTGGGGCAGCAGCCTGCGCCAGCGCAGGTACATGGTGGCGCTGGCGCCTGCGCACGGCAGGCACAGCAGGGTCAGCGGCGCGTGCATGCGCGTCAGCCCGCTGCGGTTTCGATCACGGTATCGGTATCGCTTTGCAGCGCGGCGCCGGCACCCGCCTGCTCCTGCTGCTGCATCCACACGCGCAGCGACTTGGGCCGCATGTCGGTCCAGGTGGCGTCCACGTAGTCGAGCACGGTTTTCTTGTCGCCCTTCACGCCCTCCACGGCGGTCCAGCCGCCGGGCACGGCCTTCCAGTGCGGCCAGATGGAATACTGTTCCTCGTGGTTGACCAGAACGATGAAGGTTTCGTCTTCGCGGTCGAAGCAGCTTGTAGACATGCAGGCGTCCTTTATGCGGTTGAACATCGGTGAGGCCAGTACCGGATCGCGGCGACCCGGTACTGCGCCTCTGTTGAACATGACGTTCCGAACCCGAAACTGTTCACGCCGCGTGCGCGCCGGTTCCGGGTCATGCGCGGGGCTGCACCGTTCAATGGTGGTCCAGCAGCGAGCGGTGGACATGGATGGCCTTGCAGGCGTCGGCAATCCTGGCGTTCACCAGGCCCAGCGCACACTCCATGTGCTCGGCGATCTGGCGCTGGGTGAGGCCCTTGATGCGGTACAGCTCGAAGGTCTCGCGGGTCTTGGGCGGCACCTCGTCCAGGGCCTGGTCGATCAGGCGTATGGCCTGGGACTCGAACAAAAGGCGCTCGGGCGAGCGGCTGTCCGGTATCTCCAGCGTCTCCACATCCACGCCGTGGGTACGGTAGCTGTTCTCGCGCTCCTGGCGGCGCAGGTAGTCCAGCGCCATGTTGCAGACGGCGCGCGTCCAGTAGGCGGCGGGCTTGGCGATCTCGGCATCGCTGCGCATCTCGGCAACGCGCAGATAGGTGTCCTGCACGGCGTCGTCGGCCAGTTCAGGATTCCTGAGAATTCTTCGCGCGACCCTCACCAACTGTCCACGCGAAGCAATGAAAACCTCTTCCAGCGAAGAATGTGTGTGATTCAAGGACACGATGCAGTTCCTCTCGCAAGCTAGGCAAGAACGTCAAGGGGAAATGTCGACCGCAGGTCGATGGACTGCCGGCGCGCCGCCCGTGCAAAAAGACGGGAACGGGACTCGGCACAGGCGGAAATCGGCGGCACGACCGCTGACCACAGGGCATCAGTGCACGCCGATGCGCATCGGCGTGACTTGGGGAGACGGGCCTTAGATCGGCCTCATACCGGCTTCATGGCGGCTTCATGGCGGCGGCCGACCTCGCCGGGCCCATGCGTCCTGGAACAGGATCGGCAAGGGCCGTGCGGCCTTGCAGACGTGCTGAAACTTGAACCGGGACCAAGGCATGCAGTGGTGCTCCTTTAACGTTTTCCAGAACATGAAATGAGAAGCATTAACAGCTCCGGTGACAAAACCGGGTCTGGATCGGCATCTCGTACCTGTCTGGAAGACGTCCCGCCAAGGCAAACGAAGACACGGCTATCGGCATTGGAAAATCGGCAGCCGGTGCCTATGGATTCCCGTCCCCATGGCTTTCCCTCGCCATGGATGATGGGCCTGGATCATGACGGACTGGTGATGCCCCAAGCGCAGCGCGGGGGCACAGAAGGGCTGGGGGCGCAGGCAGGAAAAGCGAACGGAGCGCAGCCTGCTGCTGCAACCTGCAGACGAAAAAAAGCCACCTTGCGGTGGCTTCTTGTCTGTGCAGACGCTGGGTTTGCACAAGGAATCTGGCGGAGTGGACGGGACTCGAACCCGCGACCCCCGGCGTGACAGGCCGGTATTCTAACCAACTGAACTACCACTCCTGGCAGGCTGCTTTTGCGCTCTTGCGAGCCAAGTGCTGCAAACTTGGCGACCCTACGGGGATTCGAACCCCGGTACTCACCGTGAAAGGGTGATGTCCTAGGCCTCTAGACGATAGGGTCAATCCTAGAACTTGCGTAAATACTCAAGTCTCAATTTTGGTGGAGGTAAACGGGATCGAACCGATGACCTCTTGCATGCCATGCAAGCGCTCTCCCAGCTGAGCTATACCCCCTTGCTGCAACGTTGCACTGCTTCGTTGCTGCGATTCAAAAATTGTAGCACAGCGTTTTTGGGGCAATTCCGGAATGCATGACTTTTTTATGTTGCCCTGCATTCCGGCGCCCTGCTCAAGCCCGGGTCAGGCCAGGCTTTGCCCATCGCGTATGCGGTGGATCTCGGCGATGTCCACCACCCAGACCAGGCCGTCGCCGACCTGGCCCGAATGGCAGGCCGTGGTGATGGCCGCACGGATAGGCTCGACCATGGAGGCCTCGGCCAGCACGCAGACCATGATCTTGTCGGAGAAGTCGGTCAACTCCTCCTTCACGCTGCGCTTGTCGATGGCGGCCGGGGCCGTGAAGCCCTCGGCACGGAACAGCGTCACGCCGGGGAAGTTGGGAATGGCACGCAGCGCGTCGCGCAGGCGCTCCAGGCGGCTGGGGCGCACGATGGCCCGGATTTCCTTCATGGTCATTGCAGTGTCTCCTTAATCAGGCTTCCAGCGGTTTTTCGTCAAACCAGCGGTACAGGGTCGGCAACACCACCAGCGTAAGCAGGGTGGACGAGATCAGGCCACCGATCACGACGATGGCCAGCGGGCGTTGCACCTCCGAGCCGGGGCCGGTGGCGAACAGGAAGGGCACCAGGCCCAGCAGCGCGACGGTGGCCGTCATCATCACGGGGCGGAAGCGCTGCACGCAGCCTTCGCGCACGGCCTCGGCCACGTCCATTCCATCCTCGCGCAGCTTGCGGATGCAGCTGACCAGCACCACGCCGTTGAGCACCGCAATGCCCCACAGCGCGATGAAGCCCACCGATGCCGGCACGCTCACGTATTCGCCCGTGACGAACAGGCCTATCAGTCCCCCGATGGAGGCGAAAGGCAGCACCAGGATGATCAGCCCGGCCAGCTTGACCGAATTGAACAGCACGAACAGCAGGAAGAAGATGGCCACGATGGTCAGCGGCACGATCACCTGCAGCGTGCCCATGGCGCGCTCCATGTTCTCGAACTGGCCGCCGTACTTGAAGTAGTAGCCGTCGGGCAGTTGCACTTCCTTGTCGATGCGCTGCTGCACTTCGGTCACGAAGCCGCCCAGGTCGCGCCCTTCCACGTTGGCGCCCACGACCACGCGCCGCTTGCCGCCTTCGCGGCTGATCTGCGCGGGTCCGTCCACCAGTTCGATGCGGGCCACGCTGTTGAGCGGAACCTGCGCGCCGGTGCTGGTGGTCAGCAAGGTGGCGCCGACAGCCTGGGGCGAGCCACGGAAGGGCTCGGGGAAGCGCACGACCACGTTGTAGCGGCGCTCGCCCTCGTAGACCGTGGTCACGTCCTTGCCGCCGATGGCCGACTCGATCACGCCCTGCACGTCGGTGACGTTCAGGCCGTGGCGGGCAATGGCCTTGCGGTCGATATCCACCGTGAGCGCCTGCTGGCCCGACAGCCGCTCGACACGGATGTCGGTGCTGCCCGGCACGCTCTTGAGGATGCGGGCCACCTGTTCGGAGACATCGCGCAGATCGTCCAGCTCGTCACCGAAGACCTTGATGGCCAGTTGCGAGCGCACGCCCGTGACCATTTCATCCACGCGCTCGGAGATCGGCTGGGACAGCACGATCTGCACGCCCGGGATCGAGGACAGGCGCTGGCGGATGTCTTCGTCGATCTCGTCCTGGGTGCGGTCGGACTCGGGGTCCAGCAGCACGATGGGGTCGGACTCGTTGGGGCCTGCGGGATCGGCCGGCGATTCACCGCGTCCGAGCTTGGAGACCACGCTGAGCACGCCGGGCACCTCGGCCACGGCCTTCATCGCCGCCATTTCCATGCGGATGGACTCGTCCAGCGAGATGCTGGGCACGCGGTTGATCTGCGGCGTCAGCGCGCCCTCCTTCATGGTGGGCATGAAGGACTTGCCCAGCAGCGGGAACAGTCCCAGCGAGCCCAGCAGCAGCGCCACGGCCACGGCCAGCGTGGCGCGGTTGCGCGCGGTGGCCAGGTCCAGCAGGCGCAGGTAGTGGCGCTTGAGGAAGGCGATCAGGCGCGTGTCATGGTCCGCGCCGCCCTTGAGGAAGTACGAGCACAGCACGGGCGACAGGAACAGCGACACGGCCAGCGAGACCGCCAGCGAGATCGCGATGGTCAGCGCCAGCGGGCCGAACATCTTGCCTTCGATGCCCTGCAGCGTCATCAGCGGCAGGAACACCAGGATGATGATGGCGATGCCGAAGATGGTGGGCGTGGCCACCTCGGTGGTGGCCGAGAGCACGGTGCGCACGCGTGCGCCCATGCTGTCGCCGGCCTGGCCGAGCTTGTGGAACACGTTCTCCACCACCACCACGGTGGCATCGACCATGAGGCCGATGGCGATCGCCAGCCCTCCCAGCGACATGAGGTTGGCCGAGATGCCCCAGCGGTTCATCATGATGAAGGTGGTCAGCGGCGTGATGATCAGCGTGGCCACCACGATCAGGCTGGAGCGCACGTCACCCAGGAAGACGAAGAGCACCACGACCACGAGCAGGATGCCCTCGATCAGCACCTTGCCCACGGTCCACAGCGCCGAGTCGACCAGGTCGGTACGGTCGTAGTAGGGAACGATCTGCAGGCCGCCGGGCAGCATGCCCTTGGAGTTGATCTCCTGCACGCGCTCCTTCACGCGGGTGACCACTTCCTTGGCATTGCCGCCGCGCATCATCAGCACGATGCCGGAGACGCCTTCGGTATAGCCGCCCTTGATGATGGCGCCCTGGCGCACTTCCTGGCCCAGCTGGACCTCGGCCACATCGCGCACGAAGACCGGCACGCCGCCATCCTGCTTGAGAACGATGTTGCCGATGTCCTCCAGCGACTGGATCAGGCCCACGGCGCGGATCAGGTACTGCTCGGTGACCTGGGGCAGGATGCCGCCGCTGGCGTTGGCGTTGTTGTCGGCGATGGCCTGGACCACATGGCGCACGGACAGGCCGTAGTGGCGCAGCCGGCCGGGGTCGACCTCCACCTGGTACTGCTTGACGTAGCCGCCCTGCGAGTTGATTTCGGCCACGCCGGGAATGGAGCGCAGCAGCGGGCGCGCCACCCAGTCCTGGATGGTGCGGCGCTCGGTCAGCTCCTCGGGCGTGAGGGCCCGCTTGCCGTCGTCGGGATGGTCCAGCGTGTACTGGTAGACCTCGCCCAGGCCCGTGGACACCGGCCCCAACACGGGGATGATGCCTTCGGGCATGCGCGGCGTGACCTCCATCAGCCGCTCGGTGACGAGCTGGCGCGCAAAGTACACGTCGGTGGTATCGGTGAAGACCAGGGTGATGATGGACAGGCCGCTCTTGTTGAGCGAGCGCATCTCCACCAGGCCCGGCATGCCGGTCATGGCGATTTCCAGCGGCACGGTCACGAAGCGTTCGATTTCCTCGGGCGAGCGGCCTGGCGCCTCGGTGGCCACCTGGACCTGGACGTTGGTCACGTCAGGAAAGGCATCCACCGACAGATTCATGGCGGCGCGCAGGCCAAAGCCGCACAGCACCAGCGAGAGCACGATCACGATGAGTCGCTGGCTCAGTGCGGCCCGGATCATGGAAGCGATCATGGGCTTACTCCAGCTCTGCGCGCTTGCGCTCGTTGTTCAGGTGGAAGGCGCCCGTGGTGACGATGACCGTGCCATCGGCCACGCCCTTGTTCACGGGGCGCATGCCGCCGCTGGCGGTGCCCAGCTCGACGGGCGTGAGGCGGTAGTGGTTCTCGCCCTTCTTGACGAAGACATGGTCGCGGTCGTTCTCGCGCACCACGGCCTCGGCCGGCACGGCCAGCAGCTGGCGCACCTCGCCCTGGATGCGCATGGTGGCCAGCATCTGGGGCTTGAGGTCGCGCTCGGTGTTGTCCACCTGGGTGCGGATGGTGACGGTGCGGGTCTCGGGCGTCACGGTGTCGCCCACATGCACGATCTGGCCGGACAGCACGCGCTCGCCCAGGGCGGGCACGGCGATCTCCACGGCCTGGCCGGCGCGCACGCCGCTGGCCATCTGCTCGGGAATCGCGCCCACCACCCAGACACTGCTCAGGTCGGCCACGGTGAACAGCGGATCGCCGGGCTGGGTCACCTGGCCGGAGCTGACCTTGCGCTCGATCACCACGCCGGCCCCTGTGGACAGAACGGCCGCATGCGACTGCAGCGTGCCCTTGTCGCGCAGCTGGGCGATGGCGCTGTCGGGAATGCCGATCAGGCGCAACTGGTCGCCGGCAGCGCGCTGCTCGGCACGGGCAATCGACAGCTCGGACTCGCGGCGCTGCAGCTCGGCCGAACCGATGACATCAGCCGCGATCAGCTGGCGCGCGCGCTCCACGCCGCGCTCGGCCAGCGTGGCGGCGGAGTGTGCACGCAGATAGGCCAGCTGGGCGGTGGTCAGCTCGGGGCTGGCCACGCGGGCCAGCACCTGTCCCGCGCGCACGCGGTCGCCCACTTCGACCAGCACCTCGGTCACGCGCCCCGTGGCGGCCGCGCCAATGCGGGTGACCTGGCGCTCATTGGCTTCGATGCGGCCGGACACCTCCTGCAGCAGCGCGATCTGCGCCTGCGCCACGGGCTTGACGGCGAAGTTGGGAGCCATCTCAGCGGTCACACGGACCTCCATCGGGTCCTGCTCCTGGGCAGCGGCCGCTGCGGGCGCCGCCTTGGCTTCGGCCTCTTCGTTCTTGCCGCAGGCGCTCAGCGCCAGCGTTGCGGCCAGCAGGCCGGCCAGGGCCAGGGAGTTCACCAAGGTGCTGCTGCCTGCGCGGGCGGCGATGGGTTTCGGATGCATATTCAAGGACATGTTCGTTTCTGATTTCGGGTGTGAGGCAGGGACGGCGCGCTTCACAGCGCGGACGGATCGTCGTAGCGGCCCGCGAGGTATTCGAGCTGTATGCGCGCCGCCTGCAGCTGGTAGCGCGCATCGAGCAGGTCTGCACGGATGGAGCGCAGCACGCGCTGCGCATCGAGCACATCGAGAATGCCGCGCTCGCCGAAGCGGTAGGCGGCCTCGGCCACGCGCAGGGCCGACTCGGCCTCGCGCACCGAACCCTGGCTCAGTGCCTGGGTGCGCAGTCGTGCCATCTCCAGCTCCTTCCAGGCCTGCAGCGTCTGCTGGCGCAGCTCGATCTGCCGGCCTTCCAGCTGCAGACGCGCGCGCTCCAGCTCGGAGGCCGCCTCGTCGATGGGGCCGCGGTGCTGGTCGAGCAAGGGGATCTGGATGCTCACGCCCACCGTGTTCAGGCGCACGTCGGGCTCGCGCGTCTGGCCGTAGCGCAGCTCCACACCCGGCCAGCGCGAGGCCTTGGCACCGTCAAGCCGCGCCTGGGCACGCTCGACCTCCGCCTTGAGCTGGCGCAGTTCGGGATGCTCCATGGGATCGATCTCGCCCATGTCCTCGATGCGCAACGGATCCTCCAGCGACACATCCAGGCGGAAGCGCACGGGCAGCTGGCCTGCGGCCAGGCGGCCCAGCGACAGCTGCGCCTGCTCGGCGCGCAGCCTTGCGGTCTGCTCCTGCTGGCGCGCCTGGATGATTTCGGCATCGGCCTTGATGATTTCGTAGCGGGCCGCCTCGCCGCTGTCCACGCGGACGCGCACGCGCTCATGGGCCTGCTCCAGAAGGCGCACCGCCTCCTTGGCGGCCTCCACCTCCGCCTCGCGCAGCACCATTTCGTAGGCGCGCAGCCGCACCTGGGCCACCAGCGCATTGCGCGTGGTCGCCACGAAGTGCACCGAGCCCTGCTCGCCTGCCCTGGCGGCCTCCACGCGTGCACCGCGCACGGCGGGGTTCTCGATGGGCAATGCCACGGCCCAGCCCTGCACCGTGCCGGCCGCCGCGCCGGGCACGCGGGCGCTGTTGCGGCCCTGGTTCCATTCGAGCTTGGGATTGGGCAGCGCCGAGGCGCTGACAACGCCTGCGCGCGCCGTGGTCCGCGACTGCTCGACGGCGCGCAGATCGGGGTTGTGGTCCAGCACGGCGCGAACGACCTCGTTCAGGCTCAGCTGGGGCAGGCGCTGTGCGGCGGCCGAAGCCACCGAAGCCGTTGAAGCTGTCGATGCGGCCTTAGGCGTGACCGGGACGCGGGCCGCTGCGGCCTCGGCGGCTGCAGCCGCGGCGGGTGCCGCCTGGGTCATGGGAGGCTGGGATGCCTGTGCCGAGGCACCGGCCCCCCAGCCCACCAGCAGGCTGCAGATCGCGCCTTGCAAGGCCTTGCGCGAAAAGGATGGAAAACGAGCGGGGGCCATTCCCGCCAATACCGTTGGATTCACCATGGCATGCATCTGCCGCGAAACGACAGTCGAGGGGTTGAGTAAGAGATGGGCCCTCCCCTGCGGACAATGCGGGGACGGGCATGGCCGGGCCGTGCGCAGTCAGCGCGCGGACGACGGCATGGCATGCGCGCCAGCAAGGCGCGCACGAGCAGTGATCAGGCAGTGGGATGCGTCAGCCGACAAGGGGCGCAGGGCATGCCTGCGCCGCAATATGCGGTCAGCCGAGCAGGGAAGGTCTTGGAGGGCGCAGCAGCTGGCCCGGAGCGGGCGACAGGTGCGCCTGGGAATAGGTCGAAGGCGGGGCCCACAGCGACACCACCTGCACGGCGATGGGCTCGGGCGGCCAGTACATCTCGGCGGAGCGGTCCTCGCCACAGGCCAGCAGGGCCAGCAGTTGGCGGGTATTGCCGCCGTGTGCCGTCAGCTCGGCAAACTCCGTCTCGTCGTCTTCCTCGACTTCCGCGAGTTCTTCGAGGAATTCCTCATCGATGGTCACGATGGGGTGGTGCGCCAGCAAGCCATCGCTTTCCAGTCCATCGGACGATGCCGACGCCGCCACCTGTCCACAGAAGATGGACAACAGCATCAGCAAGGAAAACAGGAACGATGGCGCAAGGCGCATGGGGCGAGACGAAGGCGGGAGCAGTGAAAGTGAATGTCCCGTGATCGGGACACCATCTATTGTTACGAATGTTGAGGCAAAGTTCCGGGTTTGCCCTTAAAAAATCTGTGGCAAAGCCCGCTTTTCGCACATGCTTGCCTGCCGCCAAGCGAGGCAGCCATGCAGGCGAGCTGCACGCGGCAGAAACAAAAAAGCCACCTTGCGGTGGCTTCTTGTCTGCGCAGACGCTGGGTTTGCACAAGGAATCTGGCGGAGTGGACGGGACTCGAACCCGCGACCCCCGGCGTGACAGGCCGGTATTCTAACCAACTGAACTACCACTCCTGGCAGACAGCTTTTGCGCTCTTTCGAGCCAAGTGCTGCAAACTTGGCGACCCTACGGGGATTCGAACCCCGGTACTCACCGTGAAAGGGTGATGTCCTAGGCCTCTAGACGATAGGGTCAATCCTAGAACTTGCGTAAATACTCAAGTCTCAATTTTTGGTGGAGGTAAACGGGATCGAACCGATGACCTCTTGCATGCCATGCAAGCGCTCTCCCAGCTGAGCTATACCCCCTTCATGCTGCAATCGCTGCTTCTTGTTAGTTGCTGCGTTTGCATCAGAGACTCGAATTATAGACAGGTTTTTAGCGGTTTTTCAAACGGGCCAGAATTTTTTCACGACCCAGCAGCTCCAGCACCGCGTCCACCGAAGGCGTGTGCGCCGTGCCCAGCGTCAGCACGCGCACCGGCATGGCCAGTTGCGGCATCTTCAGGCCCTGGGCCTTGAGCACTTCCTTGATCAGGGCGGCAATGGCTTCCTTGCTCCACTCCACCGAGGCGACGCCTTCGGCGAAGGCGTCCAGGGCGGGCACCACGGCGTCGGTCACATGCTTGGCCAGGTCTTCGGCGTTGCGGTCGAAGGCGTCCACATAGAACAGACGCACCCAGCCGGCCAGATCGACCAGGGTTTCGCAGCGGTCCTTGAACAGGGCGCAGATGCGCGGCAGGCGGTCGTCTGCGTCGAGCAGCGCCTGGTCCAGGCCGGTCTTGAGCACGAAGGGGCGCACTAGCTCTGCCAGGGCCGCATCGTCCAGGGCCTTCAGGTGCTGGGCGTTGACCCAGCGCAGCTTGGCCTCGTCGAACTGGCCTGCGCTGCGGCCCAGATGGTCGAGGTTGAACCACTCCAGGAACTGGGCGCGGCTGAAGATTTCGTCATCGCCGTGGCTCCAACCCAGGCGGGCCAGATAGTTGACCATGGCGTCGGGCAGGTAGCCTTCGTCGCGGTACTGGGTGACGGCCTTGGCGCCGTTGCGCTTGCTCATCTTCTCGCCCTGCTCGTTGAGCACGGTGGGCAGGTGGGCGAACACGGGCACGCTGGCGCCCAGCGCCTCGAAGATGTGGATCTGGCGCGGCGTGTTGTTGACGTGGTCGTCGCCACGGATGACATGGGTGATGGCCATGTCCATGTCGTCCACGCAGACGCAGAAGTTGTAGGTGGGCGTGCCATCGGGGCGCGCGATCACCAGGTCGTCCAGCTCGCTGTTCTGGAACTCGATCCGGCCCTTGCACTTGTCTTCCCAGGCCACGACGCCGCCCTGCGGCGTCTTGAAGCGCAGCACGGGGCGCGCGCCTTCGGGCACGGGCGGCAGCACCTTGCCTTCTTCAGGGCGCCAGGTGCCGTCGTAGCGCGGCTTTTCCTTGTTGGCCATCTGGCGCTCGCGCAGGGCGTCGAGTTCTTCCACGCTCATGTAGCAGGGGTAGACATGGCCCGACGCCTGCAGGCCGGCCAGCACCTCCTTGTAGCGGTCCATGCGCTGCATTTGATAGAACGGACCTTCGTCATGGTCCAGCTGCAGCCAGGCCATGCCTTCGATGATCACGTCCACCGAGGCCTGGGTGGAACGCTCCACGTCGGTGTCCTCGATGCGCAGGATGAAATCACCACCCGTGGCGCGCGCGAAGGCCCAGGGATACAGGGCCGAGCGGATGTTGCCCAGGTGGATGAAGCCCGTGGGAGACGGGGCAAAACGGGTTCGTACTTTTTGTGTCATTGCAGGGTATCCAGTCCGCGGGACAGATCGTTCTTGATGTCGCCCAGGTATTCCAGTCCGACGGAGATGCGCAGCAGGCCCTGGCCGATGCCGGCGACGCGGCGCTGCTCTTCGCTCAGGCGGCCATGCGAGGTGCTGGCCGGGTGGGTGATGGTGGTCTTGACGTCGCCCAGGTTGGCCGTGATCGAGCACACCAGGGTGCTGTCGGCCACATGGAAGGCATTGGCGCGCAGTTGCTCGGCGCCCTCGCCCACCACGTCGAAGGACAGCACGCCGCCGCCCATGCCGTTTTGCTGGCGCATGGCCAGCTCGTGCTGCGGGTGGCTGGCCAGGCCCGGGTAGTAGACACGGGCGACCTTGGGATGGGCCTCCAGCCAGGTGGCCAGCTCCAGCGCGGCGGCGCTTTGCGCCTTGACGCGCAGGGACAGCGTCTCCAGACCCTTGAGCACCACCCAGGCGTTGAACGGCGCCAGGTTCAGGCCGCCGCTGCGCAGGAAGGTCCCCATGACCTTGTCCACCAGTGCCGTCGTGCCACAGACGGCGCCCGACATGACGCGGCCCTGGCCGTCCAGCAGCTTGGTGCCGGAGTGCACGACCAGGTCGGCACCGAACTGCGCGGGCCGCTGCAGCGCGGGCGAGGCAAAGCTGTTGTCCACCGCCAGCAGCGCGCCATGGGCGTGCGCCAGTTCGGCCAGCGCGGCGATGTCGCACAGGTCGGTCAGCGGGTTGGTCGGCGTCTCGGCGAACAGCAATCGCGTGTTGGGACGGATGGCGGCCTTCCAGGCCTGCACATCGGTCTGCGAGACAAAGCTGGTCTCGATCCCGAAGCGCGCCATCTCGCCGCCCAGCAGCTTGATGGTGGAGCCGAACATGGACTGCGAGCAGATCACATGGTCGCCCGCCTTGAGCGTGGTCAGCGCGACCAGCAGGATGGCCGACATGCCGGTGGACGTGGCCACGGCGCATTCCGTGCCCTCCATGGCGGCCAGGCGCTGCTCGAAGCTGGTCACCGTAGGGTTGGAGGTGCGGCTGTAGGTGTAGCCGGGCTCTTCGTTGGCGAAGCGGCGCGCTGCCGTTGCGCAGTCGGGCTGCACGAAGCTGCTGGTCATGTACAGGGCTTCGCTGTGCTCGCCCCACTGGCTTCGTTCCACGGCCACGCGCAGGGCCAGCGTATCGGGATGCAGGCCTTCGGGAAGTGTCTTGTTCGTCACGTTGATGGTCCTTGGGGTCGGGCGCGGCCCGCCGATGGCGGCGGTGCCCGGAAAAAAGGAGCTAGAAACACTTGTCACCTGGGGACTTGCTGGGCGTTGCAGCCTGCAGTCCTCCAGCACCAGCGCTTTTAGCTCATTTGTCAAAAAAGGGCGGGCCTCAGGCCCGCCCCGTATTGTCACTGAAGCCCGATCGCTCTGACTCAGGCTCGGGCTCGGGCTCAGGCTTCCTGGGCGTTGGGCAGGGACAGGCGCGAGGCGTCGCTGGACTCTTCCTCGCCGCCGCGGTTGCGGCCTTCATTGAGTGCCGTGACTTCGTCCTCGGAGATGTCGCCCGTGATGTAGACGCCATCGAAGCACGAGGCCTCGAAGCCCTGCACCTGCGGGTTGATCTTGCCCACGGTCTGCTTCATGGCGGCCACGTCCTGGTAGATCAGCGCGTCGGCACCGATGACCTGGCGGATTTCCTCGACCGTGCGGCCATGCGCCACCAGTTCGGCGCGCGTGGGCATGTCGATGCCGTAGACGTTGGGATGGCGCACCGGAGGCGCTGCCGAGGCCAGGTAGACCTTGACGGCACCGGCATCACGCGCCATCTGCACGATTTCCTTGGAGGTGGTGCCGCGCACGATGGAGTCATCCACCAGCAGCACCTTGCGGCCCTTGAACTCGCTGCCGATGGCGTTGAGCTTCTGGCGCACCGATTTCTTGCGCGAGGACTGGCCCGGCATGATGAAGGTCCGGCCCACGTAGCGGTTCTTGACGAAGCCTTCGCGGTACGGAATGCCCAGCAGCTGGGCCAGCTGCATGGCGCTGGGGCGGCTGGATTCGGGAATCGGGATGATGGCGTCGATCTCGTTGGGCGGCACGGTGGAGACCACGCGCTTGGCCAGCGTCTCGCCCATGTTCAGGCGGGCCTGGTAGACGGAGATGCCATCCAGCACGGAGTCCGGGCGGGCCAGGTACACGTACTCGAACACGCAGGGGTGCAGCTCGCTCTTTTCAGAGCACTGGCGGGTTTCGACCTGGCCGTCGCTGTGCACGAACACCGCCTCGCCCGGGGCGACATCGCGCTCGAGCTGGTGCAGCGTGCCTTCCAGGGCCACGGACTCGCTGGCCAGCATCACCGAGCCATCGGCACCGCGGCCCATGCACAGGGGGCGGATGCCGAACGGGTCGCGGAAGGCCAGCAGGCCGTAGCCGGCGATCAGCGCGATCACCGCATACGAGCCCTTGATGCGCTTGTGCACGGCGCTGACGGCCTGGAACACGTCTTCGCTCTTGAGCGGCGCGCCACTGCTGGCGCGGGCCAGCTCGTGGGCCAGCACGTTGAGCAGGACTTCGGAGTCGCTCTCGGTGTTGGTGTGGCGGTGGTCGGTGTCCGACAGCTCCTCGCGCAGCTGCTTGGCATTGGTGAGGTTGCCGTTGTGCACCATGACGATGCCGAAGGGCGCGTTCACGTAGAAGGGCTGGGCCTCTTCCTCGCTGGTCGCGTTGCCGGCCGTCGGGTAGCGCACCTGACCCAGGCCCACCGTGCCCGGCAGGGCACGCATGTTGCGGGTGCGGAACACGTCGCGCACCATGCCCTTGGCCTTGTGCATGAAGAACTTGCGCTCCTGCTGGGTCACGATGCCTGCGGCATCCTGGCCACGGTGCTGCAGCAGCAGCAGGGCGTCATAGATCAGTTGATTCACGGGCGCGGTGCTGACTACACCAACGATTCCACACATAGTTGCGTTCCATCCGTTTGCGAAGGTCGCCCTTCGCTGTCTGGGCCGTAGCAGCCACCCATTGGCCACGCCTGCGCCCGATTTCTCTATCCAAACTGTTTCTGCCAGCCGACTCCTGCGCTGCAGCGCCTTGTCATGCAGCCGGCAGATAGCGTCCCCATTCCTGCGGCAGCTGTGGCAAAACCACAGCCAGCGCCTGCATCAGCCATGGCGCCAGGGCTGAATCCTGCCACCACTGCCCCTGGTGCAGCGGCGTGTAGCTGATCACCATCGTTGCCACCAGGGCCAGCAGCGCCCCGCGCAGCACGCCGAACAGCGCGCCCAGCGTGCGGTCGACGGGCCTCAGGCCCACCGCCTCGATCAGCCGGCGAGACAGCCAGGACACCAGGCCCCAGCCGAACAGCGCCAGCACGAACAACAGCACAAAGCCTGCGGCGTAGCGCAGCTGCATGTCCCAGTCCTGCATGGGCAGCCACAGCGCCACGTCGGCCGCCCAGATGCGGGCCACGACAAAGGCCACCAGCCAGCCCAGCAGAGACAGCACCTCGTACACCAGCCCACGCCAGGCGCCAAGCAGCATCGAGGCCAGCACGCAGGCCAGCAAAACCCAGTCCACCGTGGACATACGCTATTTCTGTGCGCCCGTGCTGCTTTGCAAGATGTACGTCACCGCGTCAGAGCTTGATCACCGACGCCGGCAGGCCCTGGCCCTTGACGCGCGCCGCCGCCTTGTCGGCTTCGGCACGGCCGTTGAACGGGCCCACACGCACCCGCGTGCGCTTGCCGTCCTTGGTGTCCACCACCTGCGTGAAAGTCTTCAGGCCCGCCAGCTCCAGCTTGGCGCGGATTTCCTGGGCCTTGCCGGCGTCGGAGAAGGCACCGACCTGCACGATGAAGCGTTCGTCCGTCGCCGCGGCCGCCGTTGAAGCGGCGGGCGCGCTGCGTCCTTCCAGCAGGGCCCGGGCACGGGCGGCATCATCGCTCCTGGACGGCTCGGGCTTGGGTTCGGGCTTTGGCTTAGGCTCGGGTTTCGGCTCGGGCTTGGGCTCCGGCTTGTGCTCGGGTTTGGCCGGCTCAGGCTTGGGCTTGGGTTCCGGCTTGGGCTCGGGCTTGGTCTCAGGCTTGGCGGCGGGCTTGGGTTCCGGCTTTGCCTCGGGCTTCGCTTCAGGCTTGACCGGAGCCACCTGGGAAACGGGAGGCGCCACAGGCACGGACGGCACGGACGGCGTCGAAGGCCTACCCATGGGAACCTCTTCCTCATCAGCACCCAGCGAGGCCTGGGCCGACACGCGGCCCGTCGGCGCAGCCGCGCCATGCGAATGGGCGTCCACGGCATTGGCGCCGGGCACGACCAGGGGCGCAACCTTGTCGCGGTCAGGAATCTCGATGGGGATGTCTACGGGAATCGGACGCGGCTGGGTGTCGAACAGCAGGGGGAAACCCACCACGCCCGCCAGGACCAGCACGGCAGCGCCGATGAGGCGGTGGCGCGCCCGACGGCGCATGACATCGACGCTTTCCGCCTGTCCCAGCCGTGTGGGCCGCCTCGATGCGGACGACGAATCACCGTCGTCTTTTTTGCCGGGCCAACGAAAATTGAAAAATGCCATGGAGTGCGGACTCGTTCATATCGGCCACCACAGCGGCCACGATGGCCGCCTGCGGTGCGGATCACTGGATTCAGGTGCCCAGATGCTTGGCGTTCAGCCGGGGCGGGCCGTCCTGCAGCACGCCGCCCACCGTGAAGAACGAGCCAAAGACCACGATTCTATCAGTGGGACCTGCGGCCAGAACCGCTGCATCCAGCGCCAGCTGCGGGTTTGCGAAGGTGGCCACCGACAGCTCGCGGGGCACGCCGGGCGCGGGCGGCAGGGCTTCGATCTTCTGGCGCAGCACTTCGGCGCTTTCGGCACGCGGCGTGGGCAGGTCGGTCAGGTACCAGCGGTCGATCAGCGGGGCGATCCTGCACAGCATGGGCGCCAGGTCCTTGTCATGCATGGCGCCGAACACCGCATGCGTGCAGGGGAAGTAACCCATGGCGTCGAGGTTGGCCGTCAGCGCCGCCACCGAATGCGGGTTGTGCGCAACATCCAGCACCAGCGTGGGCTGGCCCGGAATGATCTGGAAACGCCCTGGCAGCTCGACCATGGCCAGCCCCGTGCGCACGGCCTGGGCCGTGACCGGAAGGCGGCTGCGAATGGCTTCGAGCGCGGCCAGCGCACCCGATGCATTGACCAGCTGGTTGGCGCCGCGCAGCGCCGGATAGGCCAGGCCCGCATAGCGCCGCCCGCGTCCCGCCCAGCCCCACTGCTGCTTGTCGCCCGAGAAGTTGAAGTCCTGGCCCAGGCGCCAGAGATCGGCGCCAATGGCCTGTGCATGGTCCAGCACGCTTTGCGGCGGCATGGGATCGCTGACCACCACCGGCCGGCCGGCGCGCATGATGCCGGCCTTCTCGCGGCCGATGCTCTCGCGGTCCGGGCCCAGGAATTCCACATGGTCGATGTCGATGCTGGTGATGACGGCGCAATCGGCGTCGATCACATTGGTCGCATCCAGCCGTCCGCCCAGGCCCACTTCAAGAATCGCCACATCCAGCTTGGACTGGCTCATCAGCCGCAGGATGGCCAGCGTGGTGAATTCGAAATAGGTGAGCGCCACTTCCGTGCCCTGCACGCGCGCCTGCTCCACGGCCTCGAACTGCGGCAGCAGCTCGGCGGCCTTCACGATCTCGCCGCCCACGCGGCAGCGCTCCTCGAAATGCACCAGATGCGGCGATGTGTAGACGCCGGGACGAAAGCCCGACTGCAGCGCCACGGCCTCCAGCATGGCGCAGGTCGAGCCCTTGCCATTGGTGCCTGCCACCGTGATCACGGGGCAGTCGAAACGCAGGTCCAGGCGCTGGGCGACTTCGCGCACGCGATCCAGGCCCAGCGCGATATTCTTGGGGTGCAGGCGCTCGCAATATGCGAGCCATGCATCCAATGTGGGAAATGAGGTGTGCATACTGCGCGCTATTGTTACCCAGGGACAGTGTCCTTATGGGGTCCTCGCCATCCGCGGACTGCGGCAACTGCAACCAATCATGACCACCTCAAACACTGTGACGCTCTACGGCATTCCCAACTGCGACACCGTCAAGAAGGCCCGCGCCTGGCTTGCCGACCAGGGCATCGCCTACGAATTCCACGACTTCAAGAAACAGGGCGTCCCTGCCGCTCAACTGCCTGCCTGGATGCAGGCCGTGGGCTGGGAAAAGCTGCTCAACCGCCAGGGCACGACCTGGCGCAAGCTCGATGCCGACACCCAGGCCGGCGCCCAGGATGCGGCCGGTGCCGCAGCCCTCATGCAGCAGCAGCCCAGCGTCATCAAGCGCCCGGTCGTCCAATGGCCGCAGGGCCGCATCACCGTGGGTTTTGCGCCCGATACCTGGGCAGAGCTGGCCCACGAGGGCAAGCGCTAACATTGCCGTCAAGCCTGGAACAGCTTATTACGTGGATTTACGCGGCCGCAAACTGCTTTTCGGGCCCGAGGAATACACTTGCATGGAGCCTGGCAGGAAGTACCGCCAGCGCAACAGGAGTGCAATCATGAAATCCCTGGTTCTTTTGACGCTGGCGGCCACGACCGCCACCGTAGCCCTGGCCCAGGAACAAGGCCGGGTGCTTTCCGTGACCCCGGTGACGCAACAGGTGGCCGTGCCCCAGCAGGTCTGCCGCGATGAGAACGTCTACTCGGGCCAGCGCAGCACCTCGGGCGCGGGCGCCGTGCTGGGTGCGCTGGCGGGCGGCGTGGTGGGCAACGCCATTGGCCACGGCGGCGGACGCGCTGCGGCCACGGCAGCCGGCGTGATTGGCGGCGCCATGCTGGGCAACCAGGCTGAAGCCTCGGGGCAGCAGCCCCAATACCAGACGGTGCGCAACTGCACCACCCAGACCTACTACCAGAACCGCGCCGTTGCCTACGACGTGGTCTATGAGTACGCGGGCCGCAACTACACGACGCGGAC
The DNA here is from genome assembly GCF_001622915.1 of Delftia sp. GW456-R20. Taxonomy (NCBI): domain Bacteria; kingdom Pseudomonadati; phylum Pseudomonadota; class Betaproteobacteria; order Burkholderiales; family Comamonadaceae; genus Delftia; species Delftia sp. GW456-R20. The sequence continues at coordinate 874,334 of NZ_LWCN01000003.1, forward strand.
CGCCACGCCGCCTGGCGACTGGATTGCACTGAGCGTGCAGCCCGCAGCCAACAGCGGCGCCTACGGCAGCAATGGTTACTACAGCACCAACCAGCCGCCCCAGGCCGCGTACTCCACCACGCCCATGCCGCCGCCCGTGGTCTATGAAAACAATTACTACGGCGGTGGTTACTACCCGGCCCAGCCGGTGCAACCGGTGTATTCGGCCGGTGACTATGTGGCGCCCGTGGTGATTGGTGCAGCCCTTGCTGCCGGCGTGTACTACGCCTCGCGCCCCAGCTATCACGGCTGGCGCGGCGGCTACCGCCATGGCTGGCGCCGCTGAGGCCGCCATGCGCTCGCCCCGCAAGCCCCGACAAGGGGCTTTTTGCATGGCGGCGGCCAGCACGTACGGGCAGCGGCCGGGTGCTGGCCTAAAATGGGCGGTTTAGTCCACCCTCTGCCCAGCTTCCATGACCACCGAAACCATCTCTGGCATCACCCTGACCACCAAGGCCAATGTCTATTTCGACGGCAAATGCATCAGCCACGGCTTCACGCTGGCCGATGGCACGAAGAAGTCTGCCGGCGTGGTGCTGCCCAGCCAGCTGACTTTCGGCACGGCCGCTGCCGAGATCATGGAATGCGTGGCCGGCTCCTGCGAGTACAAACTCGACGGCTCGGACCAGTGGCTGACCTCCAAGGCCGGCGAGTCCTTCCAGGTGCCTGCGAACTCCAAGTTCGACATCCGCGTGACCGAGGCCTACCACTACATCTGCCACTACGCCTAAGCGCCTGAGCGCCTGAGCAGACCGACGCATTCGACCTGACGGCGCCCAGGCGCCTTCCGTGTTTTCCGGCAGCCGCGTCCCGCACGCTAGCCGCCATCGTTATTGAGAGAAGCATCGTATGGAAACCATCCTGCAAAACGTTCCCGTCGGCCAGAAGGTCGGCATCGCCTTCTCGGGCGGCCTGGACACCAGCGCTGCCCTGCGCTGGATGAAGAACAAGGGCGCCCTGCCCTACGCCTACACCGCCAACCTGGGCCAGCCCGACGAGGCCGACTACGACGAAATCCCCCGCAAGGCCATGGAGTACGGCGCCGAGCAGGCCCGCCTGATCGACTGCCGCTCGCAGCTGGCCGGCGAAGGCATTGCCGCCATCCAGGCCGGCGCCTTCCACATCTCCACGGGCGGCATCACCTACTTCAACACCACGCCCCTGGGCCGTGCCGTGACCGGCACCATGCTGGTGGCCGCCATGAAGGAAGACGACGTCAACATCTGGGGTGACGGCTCGACCTTCAAGGGCAACGACATCGAGCGCTTCTACCGCTACGGCCTGCTGACCAACCCCGCGCTGAAGATCTACAAGCCCTGGCTGGACCAGACCTTCATCGACGAGCTGGGCGGTCGCGCCGAGATGTCGGCCTTCATGACCAAGGAAGGCTTCGGCTACAAGATGAGCGCCGAGAAGGCCTACTCGACCGACAGCAACATGCTGGGCGCCACGCACGAGGCCAAGGACCTGGAGTTCCTGAACAGCGGCATCCGCATCGTCAACCCCATCATGGGCGTGGCGTTCTGGAAGCCCGAAGTCGAGGTCAAGGCCGAGGAAGTGTCGGTGACCTTTGACGAAGGCCGCCCCGTGGCCATCAACGGCAAGGAAATCGCCGACCCCGTGGAGCTGTTCCTGGAAGCCAACCGCATCGGCGGCCGCCACGGCCTGGGCATGAGCGACCAGATCGAGAACCGCATCATCGAAGCCAAGAGCCGCGGCATCTACGAAGCCCCCGGCATGGCCCTGCTGCACATCGCCTACGAGCGCCTGGTGACCGGCATCCACAACGAGGACACCATCGAGCAGTACCGCATCAACGGCCTGCGCCTGGGCCGCCTGCTGTACCAGGGCCGCTGGTTCGACCCGCAGGCCATCATGCTGCGCGAAACCGCCCAGCGCTGGGTGGCACGCGCCGTGACCGGCACCGTGACGCTGGAACTGCGCCGCGGCAACGACTACTCCATCCTGAACACCGAATCGCCCAACCTGACCTACGCTCCCGAGCGCCTGTCGATGGAAAAGGTCGAGGACGCGCCCTTCAGCCCCGCCGACCGCATTGGCCAGCTGACCATGCGCAACCTGGACCTGATGGACACGCGCGACAAGCTGGCCATCTACTCCAAGGCCGGCCTGCTGTCGCTGGGCACCAGCACCGCCCTGCCCCAATTGGGCGGCAAGGAATAAGCCACTCTGCGGCGCCCTGCCGCAGATTGCCAAGAGCCGCCGCAAGGCGGCTTTTTTTACGCCCCTGCTACCAGCGCGCGCCCTCGAAGCGCTGCACGAGAAAATCCAGCAGCGCGCGCACGGCCACCGGCAGGTGGCGGCGGGAGCTGTACAGCGCATGCACGGTCAGCGGCTGCGGGCGCCAGTCCGGCAGCACCAGCTCCAGCTGGCCGGCCTGCAGCATGGGCTGGACCAGGTAGGTGGGCTGGAAGGCGATGCCCGCACCCTCGACGGCAGCGGCGGCCAGCACGGTGGCTTCGTTGGCGTTGAACCAGGTGGTGACGGCGATCTGCTGCTCATCGCTCTCATCGTCACGCCGAGTCAATTGCCAGACATTGCGGCCCACGCGCATATGGCCCAGGCAGCGGTGGGCCTGCAACTGGGCCGGTGTCTGCGGCCGCCCTGCCGCGTCCAGGTAGGCAGGCGAAGCCACCAGCACCGATTCGCACACAGCCAGCGGCCGGCCGATGAGTGCGGCGCCCGGATCGGCGCTGATGCGTATGGCCAGGTCGATGCGCTGCTGCACCAGGTCCAGCGCGCCGTCGTCCACCAGCAGGTCGATCTTGAGGTGTGGGTGCAGCCGCATGAACTGCGCAATGGCCGGCCCCATCTGCGCATGGCCGAAGGACATGCTGCAGGTCACGCGCAGCAGGCCGCGCAACTGGCTGTCGCCGGCGCGCATCTCGCCTTGCACCTCATCGGCCAGGGCCAGCATCTGCTGGCTGTAGCGCAGGCACTGCGCACCGGCATCGGTGAGCGAGACGCGGCGCGTGGTGCGGTGCAGCAGGCGTGCGCCCAGCCACTGCTCCAGCGACTCCACATGCCGCGTGGCCATGGCACGCGACAGGTCCAGCCGCTCGGCCGCCGCCGTGAAGCTGCCGCATTCGGCCACCGTGGCAAACACCTGCATCGCCAGCAATCGGTCCATGGATCTGCTCGATTTCTGCAACAAACAAGCGCATATTCTGCGGTTTATCTGCTCGATTTCAAAAACTAAAGTACGACACATGGCAGCACGGCGCTGCCACCCGTTTTCTGTCTTGTGCTTTTTTCAAAGGAAATCGACATGCTTCGCACCACCGTGCTTTCGCTCACCCTGGCCCTGTCGGCCGGCCTGTCCCATGCCCAGGCGCCCGCCCCGCTGCAGATGAAGGTCTACCAGGCCGACGAACACAGCTTTGCCGTGACCTCCACCCTGATCACCGGCGCCAAGGAGGCCGTGGTCGTGGACAGCGGCTTCACCCGCGCCGACGGCCTGCGCATTGCCGCCAATGTGCTCGACAGCGGCAAGCAGCTGACCACCATCCTCATCAGCAATGCCGACCCCGACTACTACTTCGGCGCCGAGGTGCTGAAGAACCTGTTCCCGCAGGCCAAGGTCGTGGCCACGCCCGCCGTGCGCGAGAAGATCGAGTCCAAGCTGCAGGGCAAGCTGGCCTTCTGGGGCCCCAAGATGGGCGCCAACGCCCCCAGCCATCCCGTGCTGCCCGAGGCCCTGCAGGGCAATACGGTGACCGTGGACGGCCAGACGCTGGAGCTGCGCGGCACCACCGGCCCGCTGGCACACCGCCCCTATGTCTGGGTGCCTGCGCTGCAGGCCATCGTCGGCAACGTGGGCGTGTTCGGCAACCTGCATGTCTGGACGGCGGACACGCAAAAGAGCGCCGAGCGCAAGGCCTGGCTGGCGCAGCTGGACGAGATGCAGGCCCTCAAGCCCGCCGTCGTCGTGCCCGGCCACATGCAGGCCGGCACCGCCATGGACGCCAGCGCCATCGCCTATACACGCGACTATCTCCAGCGTTTCGAGGCCGCCGCCGCCAAGGCCGCAAACAGTGCCGAGCTGATTGGCGCCATGAAGCAGGCCTACCCGCAGGCCGGCATGGCGCTGTCGCTGGACATTGGCGCCAAGGTGAACAAGGGCGAGATGCCCTGGTGAGCAGGCACTTTCACAAAAATCCTCATGGAACCTGCATGCTGCGGCCTTGATCCAACGAGTTGCCGCCCTCATTCGTCGTGGCGGCAGGAGGTGCAGCCATGAAATACATGAAGCATTGGCAGGACCCGATCAATGTCCTGCTGGGAGCCTGGTTGGCGGTCTCGCCCTGGGTGCTCGGGTTCCAGGACCAGATGGCGCCCACGGCCAATGGCGTGGTCATCGGCCTGGCGCTGATTGCCGCTGCGCTGGGGGCCATCTTCATGCCCCGCGCGTGGGAGGAATGGACCGAAGGCCTGCTGGGGCTGTGGATGGTGATCTCGCCCTGGGTGCTGGGCTATGCGGGCCAGATGGATGCCATGCGCAATGCCGTCGTGTCCGGCGTGGTGGTCATGGTGCTGGCGCTGTGGGTGCTGATGACCGACAAGGACTACATGAGCTGGCGCAGCAGCCACTCCGCCCACTGATGCGCTGAAGCACTGAAGCGCTGATACAAAGCAAGCAAAGCGGCCCGCAGGCCTCCATGGTCTGCGGGCCGCTGTTTTCTTGAGGCCGTCGATCGATCAGACCACGACGGGCTCGGGCTCCAGGCGGATGCCGAATCGCTCGTAGACGCTGGTCTGTATCGCGCCGGCCAGCGTCATGACCTCGCCGCCGGTGACGCTGCGGTCCACGCTGTGCCGGTCGCCCCGATTGACCAGCACCAGGGCCTGCTTGTCATACACCCCGGCGCGGCCCATGGATTTGCCCTTCCAGCCGCAGGCATCGATCAGCCAGCCGGCGGCCAGCTTGATGGAGCCGTCGTCCATGGGGTAGTGCACGATCTTGGGCTCGCGCGCAATGATGTCGGCGCACTGCTCGGGCGTCACCGTCGGGTTCTTGAAGAAGCTGCCTGCGTTGCCGATCTGATCCGGATCGGGCAGCTTGGCGCGGCGGATCTCGCAGACCCAGTCGAAGATCTGGCGGGCCGTGGGCTCGGCCACGCCGGCCTCGGCCTGGCGGCGCTGCAGGTCCAGGTAGCCCAGGCCGGGCTTCCACTCCTTGGGCAGGGCCAGGCGCACGCGCGTGATCACGGCGCGGCCCTTGAGGCCCATGCCGCGCGGCGGCACGCCGCTCATGCGCGCCCGCGCCACGGGCGTGGGCTCGGCCGGGGCGTGCTTGAACACCGAGTCGCGGTAGCCGAAGGCGCATTGCGCGGCATCCAGCGTGAAGGATTCGCCCGTGGCCAGGTCGATGGCATCCAGCGACTCGAAGCGGTCCTGCAGCTCCAGCCCGTAGGCGCCGATGTTCTGCACCGGCGATGCGCCCACGGTGCCCGGAATCAGCGCCATGTTCTCCAGGCCGCCATAGCCCTGCGACAGGGTCCAGGCCACCAGGTCGTGCCAGCGCTCGCCGGCACCGGCCTCGACGATCCAGTGGCGATCGGTCTCGCGCAGCAGGCGCATGCCCGCTATCTCCATCTTGAGGACCACGGGATCGACATCGCCCGTGATCACCACGTTGCTGCCGCCGCCCAACACGAACACGGGCTGGCGGCCCCACAGCGGATCGGCCAGGAAATGGCGAATATCCTCATCGCTGCGCACACGCACCAGGGTGTGGGCACGGGCGGCGATGCCGAAGCTGTTGCAATGCTGCAGCGGAACATTTTTCTCGACTAACATCAGCCGGATTGTCGCACCGCGTCCCCACGCCTCCGGCACCGTGCCCGCATCGCCCGGTCCCGCGCTGCGATACTTTTTCAGAACATTTACAGGAAATATTTGCCATGCCTTCTTTTGACACCGTGTGTGAAGCCGACTTCGTCGAAGTGAAGAACGCCGTGGAGAACACCGCCAAGGAAATCGGCACGCGCTTCGACTTCAAGGGCACCTCGGCCGCCATCGAACTCAAGGACAAGGAAATCACGCTGTTCGGCGATGCCGACTTCCAGCTGCAGCAGGTCGAGGACATCCTGCGCAACAAGCTGACCAAGCGCAGCGTGGACGTGCGCTTCCTGGACATCCAGAAGGCACAGAAGATCGGCGGCGACAAGCTCAAGCAGACCATCAAGGTCAAGAACGGCATCGAGGCCGAACTGGGCAAGAAGCTGCAAAAGCTGATCAAGGACAGCAAGCTCAAGGTGCAGGCCGCCATCCAGGGCGACGCCGTGCGCGTCACGGGCGCCAAGCGCGACGACCTGCAGGCCGCCATGGCCCTGATCCGCAAGGACCTGGCCGACCACCCGCTGTCCTTCAACAACTTCCGCGACTGATCGCCCGGCAATCCACCCCTCCAGCACAAGCCCCATGCGCCACCTGCGTGCCGTACTTCTGAGCCTGGCCGGCGTGGCCGCTGCGCTTCCGCCGCTGGCGACAGCGCAGTCCGTGGCACTCCGCGGCGTGCTGGGCAACAAGGCCCTGCTAGTCATCGACGGCGGCACGCCACGCGCTCTGGCGGCCGGCGACAGCCTGCAGGACGTGCGCGTGCTGCAGGTATCGGGCGACACGGCCGAGGTGGAAATCAAGGGCCGCCGCCAGACATTGCGCCTGGGCGAAGCGCCCATCAGCCTGGGCGGCCGGGGCGCGGCAGCGGGCGATCCCGCGCTTGGCCGGCGCGTGGTGCTCAAGGCCGACAACCGGGGCCATTTCATCGAACGCGGCCAGATCAATGGCAAGACCATGGTCTACATGGTGGACACGGGCGCCAGCTCGGTCGCCATAGGCCGGTCCGACGCCGAACGCATGGGCCTGCCCTTTCTCAAGGGCCAGCCCGTGATGATGCGCACCGCCAACGGCGACGCCCAGGGCTGGAGCCTGCGGCTGGACTCGGTGCGCGTGGGCGATGTCGAGGTCTTTGGCGTGGACGCCGTGGTCGCCCCTCTTGCCATGCCCTATGTGCTGCTGGGAAACAGCTTTCTGGCCCACGTCCAGATGACCCGCCAGGGCAGCGAGATGGTGCTGGAGCGGCGCTGATGCGGCCTGCACGCGCCCCGTTTTCCGCACCCCGCCACCGATGAGCCGACGCCCCGACGATTCCTACGAAGACCTGCTGGGCCTGTGGTCCGACCTGGAGGCCGCGCTGTCCGTGCTGCTGTCCGCGCCGCTGCAGGTGCAGGGCTTCCTGGTCAAGCTGCAGCAGATCGACCTGTGGCTGCAGGAGTTGATCGCCCACGACAGCGATGCCGCGCTGTACCTGATGTTCCAGCGCGCCTGCTCCTCCACCGTGGGCTACAGCGCTTCCCATGCCCTGGTCTGCGCCTGCCTGTGCCATGTGCTGGCGCGCGAGCTGCGCCTGAACGAGACCGAGCACCGCACCCTGGTACGCGGCGCGCTGACCATGAACATCGGCATGAACGCGCTGCAGGACGAACTGGCGCTGCAGCGCGAGCCGCTGACCCCCGCCCAGCAGCAGGCCGTGCAGCGCCATCCGCTGCAAAGCCAGGCCCTGCTGGCGCGGCTGTTCGTCAACGACGCGCTGTGGCTGGAACTGGTGGCCCGCCACCATGAAGCCGTGCCCCAGCAGCCCTTGGCCACACTGCCCCCGGTGCAGCGCCTGGTGCGCATCCTGGGCACGGTGGACCGCTACGCGGCCCTGATCAGCCCGCGCAAGTCACGCGAAGGCCGCAGCGCCGCCGAGTCGCTGCGCGCGCTCACCCAGCAGCAGCGCTACTCCGACGAGGTGGGCTTTGCGCTGGTGCGCGCCGTGGGCCTGTGCCCGCCGGGCACCTATGTGCGGCTGGACAACGGCGACATCGCCGTGGTGCTGCGCCGTGGCGAGCCGCCGCAGCCGCCGCTGGTGGCCAGCGTGATCGGCGCCGATGGCGCCAGCCTCTACCCGCCCGTCATCCATGAAGGCGAGGACGGCCCCCGCATCCGCTCGGCACTGGCACGCGCCGCTATCACGCTGGAGCTGGACCCGCGCACGCTGGCGCAGCTGGGCGTGCTCGCCGCACGCGGCAGCCAGTCGCTGTACCGCATGGTGCAGGTGCCGGGTCCGCTGTAGCGCGTCCTGCCGGCCGGCCATCGGCCTTAAATCGGTCGTCAATCGGCCTTGATGCCCGCCTGCCGGATCACGGCGCTCCAGCGCTGTATCTCGTTCTGCACCCATTGCGTGGCCTGCTCGGGCGTGTTCGCCACCACGGACAGCCCCATCTCCGCCATCTTCCGGCTGGCCTGCGGCTGGGCCAGTGCCGCGTTGAATTCCTTGTTCAACCGGGCGACGGCGGCCGCAGGCGTGCCGGCCGGGGCGCCTATGCCAATCCAGTAGTCGATGTCCATGGCGGGGATGCCGGCCTCTTTGGCACAAGGCACATCAGGCAGCGTTGCATTGCGCTCCGAGCCCGTCACCATCAGTGCCCTGAGCTTGCCGCTTCGGATGTAGGGCAGCGCCGTGGGGACCGAAGTGATGAGGGCCTGCACCTGGTTGCCCATCAGGTCGGCCAGCACGGCGCCCGCGCCCTTGTACGGCACATGGACCAGGTCCGCGCCCGTTGCGCTTTTGAACAGCTCGCCGGCCAGGTGGGTGTTGGTGCCGTTGCCGCCAGAGCCGTAGTTGAGCTTGCCGGGCTGCGCCCTGGCCAGCGCAATGAACTCGCCCACGCTGCGCGCCTGCACCTGGGGGTTGACCACCAGCACATGGGGCACCTTCACCGCCGTGGTGACCTGGGTGAACGCCTTGCGCGGATCGAAGGGCAGGTTCGGCATCAGGCCGGCTGCAATGGCATAGGACAGCTCCACGGTCAGCAGCGTCTGGCCGTCGGGCGCGGCACGTGCGGCCGCGCTCCAGCCCACCACGCCGCCACCGCCGGTGCGGTTGTCCACCACCAAGGCAGAGCCCAGTCCCGGCGCGGCGAACTGTGCGATCACGCGCGTCACCAGATCGGCGCTGCCGCCCGGCGCATACGGCACGATGATGGTCACGGGCTTGCCCTGGGCCGCCGCCCAGGTGGGGGCGAGGCAGGCTGTGCCGGCCAGCGCCAGCATGGCGCGACGAGAGATGAGGGATGGCATGGCGGTCTCCTTGGAATGATGGCTTGGACGAATAAGTCGGGTGAGATGGGATCGATGGGGCAGGCGAGGCAGATGGCTCCTGTGATGCAGCGTCATTCGCGCTGCGCCTGGCCCAGCCGGTACACGCGGCTTGCCGTTCCTTCGAAAAGGGCCTGGCGCTCGGCGGCACTTGCGCCCGCCGCCAGCCGCTTGAAGGCGTTCCAGCAGGTGGCGTAGCTGAAGGAGCCCTTGTCCACCGGGAAATTGCTCTCGAACATGCAGCGGTCGGCGCCGAATGCCTCGATGCAGGTCTCCATCCACGGTCTCCAGGCCGCAGCCAGTTGCTCCGAGGCCGCAGGCCTGTCCGCTTTCTCGAAGCCGAATCCGTTGATGCGCATGCCCAGCCCGCCGAGCTTCACGTACACATTGGGCAGCCGGGCCAGGGCCTGCATGGAGGTCTTCCAGCGCTCGAACACCTCGGCATGCCGGCCTTCATAGGCGCCGATGCGCGCCACGCCCCCGCAGTGGTTGATGATCACGGCCGTCTGCGGAAAGGCCAGTGCCAGGTCCAGCAGCTCCGGCAGCTGCGGAAAAAGCAGCCAGGCATCGAAGGAAAGCCCCAACGGCGCCAACTGCGCCACGCCCTGCCGGTAGGCCCGGTCCAGCAGCAGGCCCTGCGGCGCGGCGGTCAGGGGATTGACCAGGGAACTGTCCGCGTCCCAGGTCGCCAGGTGCCGGATGCCACGAAAGCGCCCCTTGCCGGCCTCCAGATGGGCCAGCAGCACCTCGCGCACCGCCGCACCGGCGCGCAGGTCCGCATATCCGACGATGCCCTGCGCAAGGGCACAGGCCGCATGGCCTTGCCTGTGCTCTTGCACGTCCTGCACGCCCTCCGCCGCCTGCACCACGAACTCGGTCTCGCCCACCGGCTGCATCGCCTGCGGGCCGGCAGTGCGGTAGCGCGTCAGCGCCTGCATGTAGACCGAGGCACGGACCCTGTGGCCCGAGCCCGCGTCGGCCAGGTACTCGTCCGCCAGGTAGCGCCAGCCCGGTCGATCGTAGAAATGGTGGTGGGCATCGACGATGGCCAGCGATGGCTCAAGGATCTCCTCCTCGTGCAGGCCCAGCCAATCCGGCCTCACCGGTAGATAGTTGCCCATGTGCGTTTCGTAGCCTTTTTCAAAGTTCTATCTTACAGAATCAAGATCTATCAAATAGAACTATAGCCAGGCATCTACGGCACACGGACAAGGGCAAACCCGCTGGCGGACGCGGCCAGCGACGAACCGGCAGCAGCTTGCCCGGCGATCAGGAATCCACGAAAGAGGTTGGTATGGAGATCAGGCGCCAGCCCACAGGCCCGCATGGTGGCCGCGCGTGAAGGCCTCTTCCAGCACCGAGTAGCCGGCCCAGTCGGAATGCGCGAACCACAGGCGTCTCGTGCCCGGCGTGGGCAGCAGGGCCACGCGCTCGCCGGCGCACTGAGCGCTGCGGCCCCGGTGGTGCGACTGCAGCGCCACCTGGCTGAGCAGTTGCTGGTCGCCAGGCCGGGGAATGGCCATGGCGTGGCCGTAGCGCGTGATCTCCATGCGCGTGGCCTTGTGCAGCAGGTCGGGATGGGGGACGAGCAGGCTGCCGACGATGCGGTCCCGCCAGAAGCCGAAGGGCTGGCCCAGCAGTTGCGCACGCCCGTCAGGCCAGTCGCCCAGCGCCTGGTAGTAACTGAGCACCGTGGGCCGGGGCGTGAGCCGGTCCAGGCCCTGGTGGCCCGCGTCCACGTAGCCCAGACCGCCCGCATTCGGATCGGCAAACAGCACGTTGTCCCAGGCAGGATCGGCGCCGGGCCGGTCGGCCAGCGGCCGCTGCAGATGGATGTTGGCCACCAGCCAGGGCGCCCAGTCCAGCCGGCCCGCCACCGCGCGCAGGAAATCCGGCGCATCGCGCACCACGCGTGCCGCGATGAAGCTGGGCAGGGCCACGACGCAGCGCGCGGCCAGCCAGCGCTCGTGCTGCTGGCGGCCATGATGGTAGACGTCGATCTCCACACCGTCGGCACCTTCGGCGATGGATAGCACGCTGCAATCCGTCTGCAGGTCGGTGGAGCCCAGCCCTGCCACCAGCTGCTGCGACAGCCAGCCATTGCCCTGGGGCCAGGTCAGCACGGCATCACCCGCGTCTTCGGCCGTGCGCTCGTCCTGGCGGCGCGGGGCCGAGAAGCCATGGCGGCTGGCGAAATAGTGAATGCCTGCCCAGGCCGATACGCGCGCCAGGCCCGCGCCAAAGTCGTCGCGGCAGCAGTACTCCAGATACCAGATCAGCTGCGCATCATCGATGCCCTGGTTGACCAGCCATGCCTGCATGGTCTGGCCGTCCAGCGCGGCATGGGCGGCGGGCAGCCGGCCCTCGCGCTGCCAGACACGGATGGACGGCATGGCAAAGGCCGCCCTGTCCATCTCCTGGGCCACGCTGCGCGCAAAGAGTTCGTACTGCTCCAGCGTGCGCGGCGCCACGCCATCGACGGGCAGCAGGCCCTCATGCCAGGCGCCCTGCCAGAACAGGCGCTCCTGCGGGCTGTGGCACAGATGGCGCTCGTCGTACTGCCAGCGGCCTGCGCGGCGCTGGCGCAGGCCCAGAGCCTCCAGCCAGTCCTGCACCTCGGCCGCATCGTCGCCGGGCAGGGGCAGATAGTGGGCACCCAGCGGACAGGGCAGGCCCGCAATGCTGCCGCCCTGGCTGTTGCCACCCATGGCCTGCTGCGTGTCCAGCAGGGCCACGCCCTGCACACCCGCCAGCTCCAGTGCGCGCGCGGCGGCCAGGCCTGCCATGCCGCCGCCGGCAATCACCACCTTGGCACGGTGCACCACGGCCGGCGGCGGCAGCGCCAGGCCCTGGGCCAGGCGCTGCCAGAACGCGCGCAAGGCATGGCCGCGCTCCAGCGCCACGCCGCTGAATCCGCCGGGCAGGTCTTCAAGCCGCGGTGGCGTTGGCGTACAGCCGGACAGGCCCAGGCCCAGGGCTGCACCGCCGGCCAGGCCCTGCAGCCATTGGCGCCGGCTCCACAGGGGCGAGAGGCCGGTGCTCAACGCTCCACCCTGCCCCATTCGCGCTCGTAGGTGTTGACCAGCACCTGGTTGGACAGGCGGTTGACCTCGGCCGGCACACGCGCCATGTCCAGCGGGAAGTCGAACATCAGCGCCATGGTCTGCGCGCTCAGAAAGCGCAGGCCCGCAGGCAGGGCATCGGGCTCGCGCCAAGGCCGGTGGCTGGCGATGACGAAGCCCCATTCGCCAAAGCTGGGCACATGGGCGTGGTAGGGCGTGGCCTGCAGGCCGATGGATTCGATGGTCTGCACCACGGTCCAGTAGCTCTTGCGTGCGATCAGGGGCGAGGTGGTCTGCACCACGGCGTAGCCGCTGGCCGCCAGGCGCTTGTCCAGCAAGGCATAGAAGCTGTTGGTGAACAGCTTGCCGATGGCGAAATTGGTCGGGTCGGGGAAATCGACGATGACCACGTCGAAGGTCTCCCCGCCCTGCTGCAGCCAGTGGAAGGCATCGGTATTGAGGATGTGCACGCGCGCATCGCTGAGCGCTTCGCCGTTGAGCCGGCGCAGCATGGCGTTGTCCTTGAACAGGTCCGTCATGGCCGGGTCCAGCTCCACCAGGGTGACCGACTCCACCGAGGGATACTTGAGCACCTCGCGCACGGCCATGCCGTCGCCGCCGCCCAGCACGGCCACGCGCTTGGGCGCGCCATGCGCGGCCATCACGGGGTGGACCAGGGCCTCGTGGTAGCGGTACTCGTCGCTTTGGGCGAACTGCAGGTTGCCGTTGAGGTACAGCCGCGCGCCCTGGCGCCCCTGCGTCACCACGATGCGCTGGTAGGGCGAGCTGCTGGAGAGCACGATGCGGTCCTGGTAGAAATGGTCGTCGGCCAGGCGCGTCAGATGGTCGGCGCCCCAGATGCCCGTGCCCAGCAGGGCCAGCACGGCCGCGCAGGCCAGGGCATGGGCGCGCGGGCGCCGCAGCTCATGCCGAAACAGCAGCAGTGCCCAGACCGCCACCGCCGCATTCATGAAGCCGAACAGCAGCCCCGTGCGCACCAGGCCCAGCTTGGGCACCAGCAGCAGCGGAAATGCCAGCGACACGGCCAGCGCGCCCAGGTAGTCGAAGGTCAGCACCTGGGACACCAGGTCCTTGAGCGTCACATTGCGCTTGAGGATGCGCATCACCAGCGGAATCTCCAGCCCCACCAGCGTGCCCACCACCAGCACCATGCCGTACAGCAGAAAGCGGAAGGCGCCGGGCGCGTAGGCATTGGCAATGAACAGCGTGGCCGGCAGCGCGCCGCCGACCAGGGCCACCATCAGCTCGATGCGCAGAAAGTGCGCGGGCAGATGGTCCTCGAAATAGCGCGAAAGCCATGAGCCGATGCCCATGGCGAACAGGTAGCTGCCGATGATGGTGGAGAACTGCAGGACCGAATCGCCCAGCAGATAGGAAGCCAGCGCACCCGCAGCCAGTTCGTAAAGCAGGCCGCAGGCCGCGATCACGAAGACGCTGACCAGCAGGGCGATGTCGATGGGACGCGCCGGCTGCGCGCCGGCAAGAGGGGCTGAGGTTTGCACGGCCGGTATTGTGCGCGATGCGCCCCTTCCCGCGTGCAACGGACACCGTGCAAAGCGGGAAGGAGCGCAGCGCCTCGGGCGCCGCCGTCAGAACTGGTAGTTGGCGCTGACCAGAACGCTGCGCGGTGCGCCTGGCATGGAGCTGGAGCGCCAGTACTGCTTGTCGAACAGGTTGGACAGGGCCACGGTCACCGTCCAGGCGTCCTGGCGCCAGCCCACCAGCGCATCCCAGCGCGTGTAGCCGGGCAGGAGGGCCGTGTTGGCGGCGTTGGTGAAGCGGCTGCCCGTGTAGGTCACGCCGACTTCGCCATACCAGGGGCCCTTGGGCGCATAGCGCAGGAACAGGTTGCCGTTGCGCTTGGCCGTGTCACGCAGGTACAGGCCCACGTTGGCGGGGTTTTGCGCGTCTTCAGCCACCTTGGCCTCCATGAAGGCCACGCCGCCTCGCACATACCAGGAACTGGCCACGCGGCCGGCCGCGCTGAACTCGATGCCGCGCGAACGGTCCTTGCCCCGGATGGCCCAGGTGTAGGGATCGTTCTCGGGATCGGGGCGGTAGCGGATGTTGTACTTCTCCAGCTGGTAGACGGAGACCTGGGTGGACAGCGCACCACCCAGCCAGTCGCTCTTGACGCCGACCTCGGACTGGCGCGAGTACTGGGGCTCGTCGTCCGGCACCGCGCCCACGGCGGTTTCCACGGTCAGGATGCCGCGGCCGCCATAGGGCGAGTAGCTCTTGTTCCAGGACGCATAGAAGCTGTGCTCACGCACCGGCTGCCACACCACGCCCACGCGCGGGCTGAAGCCGTTGCCGTCGGTCTTGCGCGTGAGATTGGCGATCCTGTTGGTGCTCTGGAAGTCGTAGCTGTCGTAGCGCAGGCCCAGCAGCAGCTTCCACTGCTCGGTCAGGCTGACCAGGTCCTGCATGTACAGCGCCTGGCCCTTGCCCTTGTGATAGTTGTCCTGGGTCGGATTGCCCTGCGCCGGACGGCTGGGCCAGACGATGGGCTGCAACGGATCGTAGGAGAAGGTGCTGCCGGGCTGGCCGACGCGCGGCGCGCGCTCTTCCTCGCTGGCCTCCAGGCCCACCAGCAGATCGTGCTTGATGCTGCCCGTGCTGAACTTGCCCGTCAGGTCCAGCGTGTTGGACAGCGTGGTGTTGCGGGTCTGCTGCCAGGCGTAGTTGGGCGTGATCTTGCCGGTCGCGGCGCGGTAGGTACCGGCGAAATAGTGGTCGAAGTCCTGGCTGGCCTCGCGCTTGCTGGCCACCCAGCGCAGGTTCCAGCGGTTGTTGAAGTCATAGGACAGATCGGAGCGCAGCACGCGCAGGCGATCTTCCACGTAGTCGCCCGGCGCCGCGAAGCCCTTGCGGATGGAAACGCCGGCTGGCAACTGGTCATAGACCGGACCGCGATCGGGCACGCGCCAGACGTTGTCATAGGTGTACTGGCCGGTCCAGCGCCATCCCGTGCGGGTGTCCACCAGGATGCTGGGCGAGACCATCTCGTTGCGGTTGCGTATGCCTTCGCGGAAGCTGTGGGCCTGCTCGCGGTCGGCCGTCAGGCGCACGGCCACGTTCTCGTTGAGCACGCGGTTGATGTCGATGGTGCCGCCCACGTTGTCCCAGGAGCCGCCGCGCAGCGTGATGCTGCTCTTGGCGTCGAAGCGCGCCTGCTTGCTCACCATGTTGACCACGCCGCCGCCCGCGCTGCGGCCGTAGAGCACCGAGGCCGGTCCCTTGAGGATCTCGATGCGCTCCACATTGGCCGTGCTGCGGCGCACCTGGCCGCTTTCGCGCACGCCGTCGCGGTAGATGTCGCTCTCGTCGGCCTTGAAGCCGCGGATGTACACGCCCTCGCCACGCATGTCGTAGGTGGTGTTCACGCCCGGCACGCCGTCCAGCATGGTGGCCAGGTCGTTGATGCCGTAGCTCTTGTATTTGTTGACCTCCAGCGTATCGATGGTCTGCGGGATGTCCTTGGGCGCCAGGTAGGTCTTGGTCGCCGTGGTCACGCCTTCGGGGCGCACGTCGTCAGGGTCGTACTGGGAGGCGTTGACCTGCAGCGTGGGCAGGGTGTGGGCCTGTTGAGGCTGCGTCTGCGCCTGGGCCGGATCGGCTGAAACGGCTGGAGCGGCCTCCTGGGCATGGACCGCGCCCGCCAGCGCGGTGGTGATGATGCCAGCGGTCACACCCGCTAAAAGCCTTGCCCTGCGGGCGGCTTGATGGTCTGTCATGGAAACCCTCTCTTCGAATGAAGGGGGCGATTCTATTTAGAATGCAAACGAATATCATTTGCAAACTCACTATCAACAAGGAATTTGTTGCGACGCAACAACGCCGCCATGCGCAGCGCAGCCGCACCTTTTCAGGCGGGCTGCGTGTCGGCGGGAGATGGGGAGTGCGGGGGGCCAGGCGGCCCCCGTTCAGTGGATGGCGGCAGCGACGATGATGCTGATGCCCAGACACATGGCGGCCACCACCATGGCCAGCGCCTTGTTGTGCTTCTCGACGATCTCGGCCCACATGTCCACGGGCGTGATCTTGTCGATGATGATGAAGCACAGCCAGAACACCACCACGCCCACCAGCGCATAGAGGATCGAGCCGAAGAAGGCGGCGGGGTTGAACCAGTCGAAGTTCATGATCAGTTTCTCCGTTGTTTACTTGTGGCTGCCGCCCGAGGTGTAGCCACCCCAGGAGCCGCCGCTGCTGCGGGTGTAGCTGTTGCAGTTGGGATCGGTGTTCGGGTTGCAGTTCGGGCGCGACATGCAGCCGCGCAGCATGACGAACACCAGCCACAGGATGACCAGGCCGATGACGATGGTCCACAGGCCGAAGCGGCTGCCCGACATCACGCCGACCTGCGAGCGGTCCCGCAGCTGCTTGAGGCCGAAGGCCGTGGCCAGCGTGGTGGCCGAGACGGCGCTGCCATGCGACCAGGTGGTCTCGCCGTTCTCGGTCTCGCTGGCCAGAAAGGCCTTGTTCTGCGCGCCTGCGCTCACATAGTCCACATTGCGCGTGATCTGGCCGCGCTGCACGGGCCAGTAGAACTCGCCCAGCGCATAGGTGGTCTCGGCCGTGTAGCGCGATTCAAGCTGATATTGCCGGCCCATGTACTTGGCCGTGCTGCGGTTCTTGGAGAGCTTGGGCACGCCCGTGGTCACGCGGGCCATGCTCCAGCCATCGGAGGAATCGACCAGGAAGGCGAAGCCGGCCTTCTGGCTGAACAGCAGGTATTCCTCCCAGCCAAAGCTCTCGTCGTCGCCGGCCTCCTCGCCCATGCGGTGCTGAAAGCCCACCACCTGCCATTGCAGGCCTTCCAATGCGCCCTTGCTGCCCAGGGGGATGGCGGGGCGCACGGGCTCGTTCTGTTCGGCATAGGACAGCTCCTTGCCAATGCCCTGGCTCAGGTCCACCAGCGATCCGCAACTGGGGCAGCTCAGGCTCTTGGTGGTGGTGAAGCGCACAGGCACCACGGCGCCGCACTTGGGGCAGTTGAAGTGCCTGCCCTGCTCGCCCTTGAGCGAGGCGCCGTCGCGCAGGCCCTGCAGCCTGAGGTCGTCCAGCACCACGCGTTCGCCCAGGCTCAGCGCAGGCGGCTGGGCCGAGAAGTCCACGGACAGGACCTGGCCCTGCTCGCTGCGCAGCTCCACCAGCCGGTACGGCGTGCCGGGCTCGGGCAGCTGCGCCAGCTCGCCCTGGGCCGATACCAGCCGCGCGTTCTGCACGCTGCTGACCGTGAAGCTCTTGCCGCCCAGCACGCGCTGCGAGCCCAGCAGCCAGTCGGAGGCCTTGAACGGCCCGTTGCGCAGGGCCTCGGCCTCCCAGGGCCAGGACCAGACGAACTGGCCGTTGTCCTCGCTCAGAAAGCCCAGCGCGCCATCGCTGAACGCGGCCACCCATTCGCTCCAGGCGCCCGCCTCGCTCTTGAGCTGCAGCCGCCCGACCAGGGTGAAGTGCTCGGGCTTGCCGTTGCGCAGCATCTGGCCCGTGGCGCCGATGCGCAGGGGGCTGTAGTCCTCGAAGACCTCGGCCATGGAGCCGCGGCGCTGCAGCACATCGCCCTGGCGCACCACGGTGCTGCGGCAGAACTCGCAGACGGCGTAGCTGGCCTGGGCGCTGGAAAATTCCACGGGCGCGCCGCAGCCGGGGCAAGGTGCGCGGTAGACGCGCTGCGATGGACTCGATGCCATGTGGGAAGGTCGTCAGTGGTGAGAGAGCCTGGAGCGCGGCTGGCCGGCCACGCCATTCACGCAAGCTGCGCCCGTGGAGCGCAGCGCGGTGGCGGCGGTCAATGCGGCTTGCCTTTGGCCGTGCCGGGCTTGGCCGCGGCGGCTGCCGGGTCGGCCTTCTTGCTGCCCAGCCTGGATTCCTTGCCGGCCATCAGGCGCTGGATGTTCTCGCGGTGGCGCCAGATCAGCAGGGCCGCCATGGCGACGATGGCGGCGGCAATCGGCGTCTCGGCATACCAGACCACGCCACTGCACAGGAGGTAGTAGACGGGGGCGAACACGGAGGCCACCAGGGCCGCCAGCGAGGAATAGCGGAAAAACACGGCAATGATCAGCCAGGTCAGCGCCACCGCCAGGCCCAGCCAGACGCTGATGCCCAGCAGCACGCCCAGGGCCGTGGCCACGCCCTTGCCGCCCTTGAAGCGGAAGAACACCGGGTACAGGTGGCCCAGGAAGGCGGCCAGCGCCACCATGGCCACCGTGCCGTCGCCCAGGCCGAAGCGGCTGCCGAACCATTGCACCAGGGCCACGGGCAGCCAGCCCTTGGCGGCGTCCAGCAGCAGGGTGACGGCTGCGGCCGCCTTGCTGCCGGAGCGCAGCACATTGGTGGCGCCGGGGTTGCCGCTGCCATAGGTGCGCGGATCATTCAGGCCCATGGCCCGGCTGACGATGACGGCGAACGACAGCGAGCCGATCAGGTAGGCCGCCACGGTGGCGAGAAGGGGGTAGAGCGCGTTCAATTGAAGTCCTTGGCCGGTCTGTGGAGCGCCGGCGCGCGATCCGGCCGGCCATGATGGCCCGCCCTCCCTGATCGCCGACACATGTTTTTCATCAGGACCTGCGCGAACCCGTTGGAGGCGGTGGCCGCCTTCCCGTGTGCGCAAGTCATGTTCATTTCTTCAGGGCATCTATTCTGCCAGCGCGCAGTGCACGGGCCGTGCATCCAGCAGCTGCACGCAGACCTGCGGGTCCAGCTGCACCAGAAAGCCCCGGCGCCCGCCGTTGATGGCGATGCGCGGCAGCGCCAGGATGCTCTCTTCGATATAGACCGGCATGTCCCGGCGCGTGCCGAAGGGCGAGGTGCCGCCGACCAGGTAGCCGCTGTGGCGGTTGGCGACTTCGGGCTTGCAGGGCTCCACGCTCTTGGCGCCGATCTGCCGCGCCAGGTTCTTGGTGGAGACCTTGCAGTCGCCGTGCATGAGCACGATCAGCGGCCTGGCGTCCTGGTCCTGCATCACCAGGGTCTTGACCACCATGTGCTCGTCCAGGCCCAGGCTGGCCGCGCTGTGCTCGGTGCCACCGTGTTCCAGGTACTCATAGGGGTGCTCGGTGAACTCCACCTTGTGGGCGCGCAGCAGCTGCGTGGCCGGTGTCTCGCTGACATGAGAGTTTTTCTTGGACATGAATTTTTTATCGTTTTACAATAATTTTTTATCGATTCATCAATACAAGGCTGTGCCATGAACTATACGCCCCACGCCGCGGGCAACGCCCTGAGGCGCCACTCCCAGGCGGCGCGCATCCTGATTGCGCTCGGTGCCGTCGCGCTGCTGGCCCTGCCGGCAGCCGCCCTGCTGTCGCCGCAAGATCTTTCGGGCCAGGCGAAAGGCCTGCTGGGCATGCCGCCCGGCCAGCCGCTGGACATGGCTGCGCGCTGGCGCACCGCACTGGTCAGCCTGCTGCCCGTGGGCTGCGGCCTGTATGCGCTGCGCCAGTTGTGGACACTGTTCGGCGAGTACCTGCAGGGCCGTGTCTTCGGCCAGCAGGCGCAGCACGCCCTGATGCGCTTTGCCTGGACGGTGCTGGCGGGCGCGCTGGCCCTGCCCTTCACGCGCGCGCTGATGTCGGTGGCGGCCAGCATGGGCAATCCGCCAGGGCAGCGCTTCGTCACGCTGGGCCTGTACTGGCACGATGGCCTCCTGGTCCTGCTCGGCGTGGTGCTGGTCTCCATCGCCCATGTGATGCTGCAGGCGCGGCGCATCGCCGACGAGAACGCGGGATTCGTCTGAGCATGCCCATCATCGTCCACCTCGATGTGATGCTGGCGCGCCGCAAGATGCGTTCGCGCGAACTGGCCGAGATGGTCGGCATCACCGAACAGAATATTTCCCTGCTCAAGAGCGGCAAGGTGCGCGGCGTGCGATTCGACACGCTGGAGCGCATCTGCGAGGCGCTCCAGTGCCAGCCCGGTGACCTGCTGGAATGGGTGGCAGGGCCCGAGGCTTGAGCAGCGGACGGCTGCGGCTGATCGCGGGCCTGCTGCTGTCGCTGCTGCTGCACGGGGCGCTGCTGTGGCAGGGTCTGGCCCCGGACATTGCGCGGCCCGGCACCGGGCAGGCCGAGGCGCACCGCCTTCAGGTCGTCTGGGTCGAGACGCCGATGCCGACGCCGGCCCCCTCTCCTGCTCCAACGGCTGCCCGGCCCGGACCGGCGCCCGCGCCCGCGTCCCCGTCTACGCGACGGCCGGACACCGCCGCCGTCGCACCGCCATCAAGGCAAGGCGCAGGGGCTGCAAAGGCCACGGAGCAGGCCGCGACAGCCGCCGCGCCGCAAGCGCCTGTCCCCGCCGACACCGAGGCCGTCCCGGACACCGCGCGCAGCGCCAGGGCCATGGGCCGCCTGCTGGACTCGGCCGCAGGCCGCGAGGCCGTGCAGTCGGCGGCCCGGCAAGGCCTGGTCAGGCCCCAGATCCATGCGCAGCGCGAGGACCCGCTGGCCAGCGGCATGCGCGAGGCCGCCCAGGGCGATTGCATGAAGGGCGAGTTCAAGGGCGGCGGCATGGGCCTGCTGAGCCTGCCCATGCTGGCGGCCGCTGCGCTCAAGGGCGAGTGCAGCCGCTGAAGGCGCAGGGCCTAGGCCTATTGCGCGGGGTCGCGCACTTCCCAGCGGATGGCGTCGATGGCCGACAGCAGTTCGGGCGACAGTTGCGTGCCCCAGGCGTTCAGGTCCTCATCGAGCTGGGCTACCGAGGTCACGCCGATGATGGTGCTGGCCACCTGCCACTTGGTGTAGCAAAACGCCAGCGCCAGCTGCGTGGGCGTGAGGCCATGCTCGCGCGCCAGCGCGTTGTAGCGGCGCGCGGCGGCCAGGGCTTCGGGCCGGCCCCAGCGCTGCTTGCGCACGGACTCGTAGCGCGCAATGCGTGCGGCCTGCGGCGCAGCGGGATCGGTGGGCGCATGCACGTCGAACTTGCCCGTGAGCAGGCCGAAGGCCAGCGGCGAATAGGCCAGCAGCGACACGCCCAGGCGGTGGCAGCTTTCGTCCATGCCGTTTTCCCAGCTGCGGTTGAGCAGGCAGTAGGCGTTCTGCACCGAGGCCACGCGCGGCAGGCCGTGCTGCTCGGCCAGGCGCACGAATTCGTGCACGCCCCAGGGCGTTTCATTGGACAGGCCGATGTGGCGCACCTTGCCTTCCCGGACCAGGCGGCCCAGCGCCTCGAGCTGCTCGTGGATGCCGGTCTGCGAGCTTTCCTTGGACGGGTCGTAGTACAGCTGGCCGAAGGCCGGCACATTGCGCTCGGGCCAGTGGATCTGGTAGAGGTCGATCACGTCCGTGCCCAGGCGGCGCAGGCTGCCTTCGCAGGAGGCGGCGATGTCGGCCGCCGTCATGCCCTTGCCCTCGCGCACCCAGGGCATGCCCCGCGAAGGACCGGCCACCTTGGTGGCCAGCACGACCTTGGCGCGCGCGCCGGGGCGCTGGGCGAACCAGCGGCCGATGATGGTCTCGGTGGCGCCGCAGGTTTCGGCGCGTGCGGGCACGGCATACATCTCGGCCGTGTCGAAGAAGTCCACGCCGCGCTCCAGCGCGCGGTCCATGATGGCGAAGGCCTCGGCCTCGCCGACCTGCTCGCCGAACGTCATGGTGCCCAGGCAGATGGGGCTGACTTGCAATGCGCTTTGACCGAGCGCCACCGGTTGCATCGAGGGGGAATTCATGGGCACCGAGTGTAGGGCCGCCCGTGTTTACCCTGACGACAGCGCGCCCACCCGGCCAGGGCCGGGCGGGCGCGCTGCGTCCGTCGGGATCAGGCGCCCTGCGGTGCCTCGGCCTGCAGCACGCCGCGGTTGATCTGGTCGCGCTCCATGGACTCGAACAGGGCCTTGAAATTGCCTTCGCCGAAGCCTTCGCGGTAGTTGCCCTTGCGCTCGATGAACTCGAAGAACACGGGGCCCAGCATGGGCTGGGAGAAGATCTGCAGCAGCAGGCGCGGCTGGCCGCCCTCGGTCGTGCCGTCCAGCAGGATGCCGCGCGCCTGCAGCTCGCCCACGGGCTGGCCGTGGCCGGGCAGGCGGCCTTCCAGGTTCTGGTAGTAGATGTCGTTGGGCGCGGTCAGCAGCGGAATGCCGGCCATCTGCAGCTGGTCGATGGAGTCCAGCAGGTTGTCCGTCAGCAGGGCGATGTGCTGGATGCCCTCGCCATTGAACTGCATGAGGAACTCCTCGATCTGGCCGCCGCCCTGGCGCGATTCCTCGTTCAGCGGAATGCGGATCAGGCCGTCGGGCGCCGTCATGGCCTTGGAGGCCAGGCCGGTGTACTCGCCCGAGATGTCGAAGTAGCGGATCTCGCGGAAATTGAACAGCTTGCTGTAGAAGTCCGCCCAGTAGGTCATGCGGCCACGGTAGACGTTGTGCGTCAGGTGGTCCACCACGTGGAAGCCGTGGCCCTTGGGGTTGCGGTCCACGCCGGGCAGGAACTCGAAGTCGATGTCGTAGATGGACTTGCCTTCGTCGAAGCGGTCGATCAGGTACAGCGGCGCGCCGCCGATGCCCTTGATGGCCGGCAGGCGCAGCTCCATGGGACCCGTGGGGATCTCCACCGGCTGGGCGCCCAGTTCCAGCGCGCGCTTGTAGGCCTGGTGCGCGTCCTTGACGCGGAAGGCCAGGCCGCAGGCCGAGGCGCCGTGCTCGGCCGCGAAATAGGCGGCCTGCCCCGGCTCATTGTTGATGATGAAGTTGATGCCTCCCTGGCGGTACAGCAGCACGTTCTTGGAACGGTGCTTGGCCACCAGGGTGAAGCCCAGCTTCTCGAACAGCGGCTCCAGCACGCCGGGCGCGGGCGACGCGAATTCCACGAATTCGAAGCCCATCAGGCCCATCGGGTTGTCGAACAGGTCTGCCATGGTTGGTTCTCCTTGAAGGTTTCAACGGGGGATGTGCGCGGGTTCCAGTACGGATTCCAGCACAGGCGTGGGACGTTGGCGGAACACGAGGCGATAGGCCCCGTAGACCACCAGGACCCAGATCGGAATGGCGAGCGCGGAGGACCGCACCGACGGTGTCAGCAGCATCACGCCCACCACCAGGGCCATGGCGGCCAGGCAGATGGCGTTGGTCAGCGGCGCGGCCGGTGCGGGAAAGCCCAGCACGGTCTTGCGCGCCACATGCGCCCGGCGAAAGCGCCAGTGCGCCACGATGATGATGGTCCAGGTGATCACCAGGGCCGCCACGATCAGCGACATCAGCAACTCCAGCACACCGGCCGGCGCCACATAGTTCAGCACGATGGCCAGCGCCGTGAAGATGGCCGGATAGACGATGGCCCGCACCGGCACGCCGCGGCGGTTGACCTGCATCAGCGAGCGCGGCGCATTGCCTTCGCTGGCCATGCCGTACAGCAGGCGGCTGTTGCTGTAGACCATGCTGTTGTAGACCGACAGCGTGGCCGTGAGGATCACGAAGTTCAGCAGGTGGGCGGCCGTGTTCTCGCCCAGGCCCGAGAACACCAGCACGAAGGGGCTGCTGCTGTAGGTGTCGCCGCCGGCCTTGAGCTGGCCCAGCAGGTCGGTCCAGGGCATCAGCGACATCAGCACGGCCATGGAGCCGATGTAGAACACCAGCACGCGATAGATCAGCTGGTTCACGGCCTTGGGGATGACGGTGCGCGGCTGGTCGGTCTCGGCCGCCGCGAAGCCCAGCATCTCCACGCCGCCGAAGGCGAACATGATGAAGGCGAAGGCCATCACCAGGCCTGAGAAGCCGTTGGGGAAGAAGCCGCCGTGCGTCCACAGGTTGCGCACGGTCTGCTCGGGCCGGTCGGCGCTGAACAGCAAATACACGCCCGCAGCGATCATGGCCAGGACGGCCGCGATCTTGATCAGCGCGAACCAGAATTCGAACTCGCCATAGGCCTTGACGTTGATGAAGTTCACGCCGTTGATCAGCACGAAGAACACCGCCGCCGTCACCCAGGTGGGTATGCCGGGCCACCAGAACTGGATGAACTTGCCTGCGGCCGTCAGCTCCAGCATGCCCACGAGCACATACAGCGCCACACAGTTCCAGCCCGCCAGAAAGCCCGCGAAGCGGCCCAGGTAGCGGTTGGCGAAATAGCTGAACGAGCCCGCGTTGGGCTCCTCGACCAGCATCTCGCCCAGGAAACGCATGATGAAAAAGATGATCAGCCCGCCAATGGCGTAGCCGAGCAGCACGGACGGGCCGGCCAGCTCGATGATGCCGGCCGAGCCCAGGAACAGGCCCGTGCCGATGGTGCCGCCCAGCGCGATGAGCTGGATATGGCGGTTCTTGAGCCTGCGCTCCAGATGGCCCTGCGAAGAAGAACTGTGCATCAAGGGGGTGCTCCGGCTCTCAGCAAGGCGCGCGGCGGCGCAGGGGTTGGAACACTTCGGTGGTCTTCACGGCAATGTCTCCTCGTGGGGTGCCTGTTGGAATGCGGGGCCTTGTGCGCCCCTTGTTGATGGGTATCAACTATAAAAAACAATAAATTATTATTTCTTGTAATTTATCCCTATGGACAAGCCCAAGAAGAAGGAGTAGCGAAGGCGATCGACGCATTGCCACCCGCCATGCCGCACTCCGGCAACGGTTGAACGCCCGCAACAAACAAAAACAATCTACTATTATTTTTTTGCCCTCTGGAGCCCAGAACATGACGACGTCCGCCACGCAGCGGCGCGCACGCACGCCGCAGACCGAGCGTGTGGAGACAACGCAACGCAAGATCATCGACTCCGCCCTGGCGCTGCTGCGCGAGGGCGGCTTCAAGAGCGCCACGCTGCAGGCCATCGCGCGCGGCGCCGATGTGTCGCTGGGCGCGCTGCAGCACCACTTCGAGAGCCGCGATGCGCTGATGGAGCGGCTGGTCATCGAGGTCATGGAGCCGCTGAGCGACCAGGGCACGGTCTGGCCCGACAAGGCCCTGCCCCTGCGCGAGCGTGCCGAGGCCTTCGTCACCCTGGCCTGGGACAACATCTTCGGCGCGGCCAACTACCAGGCGGCCTGGAGCATGTTCTTCGGCTGCAAGGCCTCCCCCTCGCTGTTCGACCGCGTGGACGCGCGCCGGGTACATGTGGACAGCGTGTTCTACACCCGCTTCCTGGACGTCTTCCCCGAGATCGCGGCCCACCATCCCCGCCCCCAGGGCTTTGCGGCCATGGCCTTCGCCATCCTGCGCGGCACCGGCGTGCTGGAGCTGTTCGAGGTGGGCGAGCAAGAACGCCAGGGCAGCCTCGATGCGCTGGTCGAGGCCATCGTCCAGGCAGGCACCCCTCAGGCCGGCGGCGGCGCCGCCGCCTGAACCTCGGTCAGTCCCCAGACCCTGCGCAGCTGCGACAGCGTGGCCACCAGGGCCGGGTCGTGCTCGGCCTCGCGCGGGTGGATGAAGCCCAGCTGCGCCGACACGCGCGCATGCGGCCAGATGGCCACGCAGCCATGCTCGGCCGCGGCCAGGGCGCGGTCCTCGCGCAGCAGCGCCAGGCCCAGGCCGGCGCGCACCAGGCTCTCGGGCGCGGCGGCGGCATCGCTTTCCACGATCTGATTGGGGCTCAGCCCCTGGCGGGCGAACAGCGCCAGCAGCAGGGCCTGCTCATGGTGCTGCGCAGGCGCGCCAATCCAGGGCAGTTGCGCCAGGTCCTTCCAGCCCGATTGCAGGACGCGCTCGCGCAGCGCGGGCGGCGCCGCCACGCGGTAGTGCAGTGTCTGCAGCACCAGGGCACCCAGGTCGCGCGGCATGTGGGCGCCGATGTAGAACGCGCCCTGCAGGCCGCCGGCCGCGACCTGCGCGCGCAGCTCCTCGGCCCAGCCCTGGCGTGTCTTGATGTCCAGCAGCGGCAGCGCCTCCACCAGGCCGTGCAGCAGCGAGCCCAGGCGCAGCGCCTCGGGGTCGGCCACCGTGCCCAGCAGCAGCTGGCCGGTGATCTCGCCCTGCAGCTCGCGGGCCTGGCCCTGCAGGCGTCCTGCCGCATCCAGCACCTGCCGGGCGGGCTCCATCAGGGCCTCGCCAGCCCGCGTGAGGCTGATGCGGCCCGGGCGCCGGTCGAACAGCGCCACGCCCAGCTCTTCCTCCAGCGCCTTGATCTGGGCTGTGATGGCGGGCTGCGTCAGGTGCAGGGCCTCGGCCGTGCGCGTGACGCTGCCCAGCGTGGCCGCCGTGACGTAGGCGCGCAGCTGATACATCTCCATGGGCGGCCAGCCTAGCGCAGGCGCCGGGGCCTGCGGCCCGGGCAGGCCCGGGTGTCAGGGAACATCCCTAGCCGTCTCATCGTTCACTCATCGAGGTAGCGCAGCTGCGTGGGCTCGATGCCCAGGCGCACCGGCATGCCCATGGGGAACATGGCAATGCCCGCGTAGTGCGCCTGGTCGGCGACCACGGCCACCTCGCCCACGCGCACGCGGTAGCGCGAGAACTCGCCCAGGAATTCGGCGCTCTCGATCTGCCCTTCCACCCACACGCGCGAGGCATCGCCCGCATCGTCGCGCACCGCAATCTGCACCTGGTGCGGCCGGAAGGCCAGCGCCGCGCGCCCCGGCACGGGCGGCTGGGCCGGGCGCGGCAGGGTCAGCGTGCCCAAGCCCGGCACCTTGAAGACCAGCGACTCGCCTATCGTTGGCAGCACCTCGCCCTCCAGCACATTGGCCGTGCCGACAAAGCCCGCCACGAAGCGGTTGGCCGGATAGTCGTACAGCCCGGCCGCCGAGCCCACCTGCTGCAGCACGCCCTTGTCCAGCACGGCCATGCGGTCGGCCGTGGTCATGGCCTCTTCCTGGTCGTGGGTGACGAAGATGGTGGTCAGGCCCAGCTTGCGCTGCAGGCTGCGCAGTTCCTCGCGCATCTGCACGCGCAGCTGCTTGTCGAGGTTGGACAGCGGCTCGTCCAGCAGCAGCAGCTTGGGCGCGATGACCACGGTGCGCGCCAGCGCCACGCGCTGCTGCTGCCCGCCCGACAGCTGGCCCGGGCGGCGCTGCGCGTACTGCGACAGGCCCACCAGCTCCAGCACCTCGCCCACCTTGCGGCGGATGGTGTCGCGGCTTTCGCGGCGCTCGACCAGGCCGAAGGCCACGTTGTCGTACACCGTCATGTGCGGCCACAGCGCGTAGTTCTGGAACACCATGCCGATGTTGCGCGCATGCGGCGGCACGCCCGTGATGTCCTGCCCGCCCACCAGCAGCTCGCCGCGCTGGTGCCGGTTGAAACCCGCGATCAGCCGCAGCAGCGTGGACTTGCCCGAGCCCGAAGGCCCCAGCAGCGCGAAGAACTCGCCGGGCTCGATCTTGAGGTTGACGTCGCGCAGCACTTCGTTGCTGCCGTAGCTCAGGCTGATGTGCCTGCATTCGAGGGAGACAGGGTCCAGGTGCATGGCGTTTCACTCCGAAGTCGATTGCACGGTGGCGCGCGAGCGCTCCACGAAGCGGTGCGAGAAATACGTGCCCAGGCCGACCACGACCACGGCCAGCACGCCCAATGCCGCACCGGGCCCGCGCCCCGAGATGCTTTGCATGTACAGGTAGATGCCGTAGCTCATGGGCGCCTGGCTCTGGGCCGAGGCCAGCATGATGGTGGCCGACAGCTCCACCGCCGCCGTGATGAAGCTGGTGACGAAGCCGGCCAGGATGCCGCCGGCCATCAACGGCACCATCACGCGCCGTATCACGCTGGTGCGGCCCGCGCCCAGGCTTTGCGCGGCCTCCTCCAGCGAGATGTGCACCTGCTGCAGCGCCGCCATGCACGAGCGCAGCGCATACGGCAGCCGCCGCACCGCATAGGCCAGCATGATCAGCACCCAGGTGGTGACGATGGGCGTATCGGTGAAGGGCAGGTTCACGCCCTTGAACAGCCGCAGGTAGCCGATGGCCAGCACCAGCCCCGGAATCGCCAGCGCCACCGAGGCCAGGTAGTCCAGCCACTGCCGGGCAGGCAGCCGGGTGCGCAGGATCAGGTAGGCGATGGCGGTGCCGATCACCACGTCGATGCCCGCCGCCATCAGGCAGTACAGCAGCGTGTTGCCGATCATGTAGCCCGAGTCGGTGAACACCGTGGCGTAGTGCTCCAGCGTGTAGCTGTCGGGCAGCACCGAGAAGCTCCAGACCTTGGAGAACGACATCAGCAAGATGCCGATGTGCGGCGCCAGCACCACCAGCAGCACCAGGGCGATCCAGCCATAGGCCAGCAGCGCCTCCCAGGCCGACAGCCGGCGCTTTTGCAGCGCGCTGCCGCCCTTTTGCAAGGTGGCGTAGTCCTTGCCCTTCATCACCCGCGCGGCCAGCCACAGGGCGACGATGGAGAACGCGATCATGATCACGCTGATCACATAGCCCAGCGGATCATCGAGCCCCACCGAGGTGATGCGCAGATAGGCCTGGGGCGCCAGCATATTGGTCACGCCCATCACCAGCGGCGTGCCCAGGTCGTCGAACACTTTCACGAACACCAGGGCCGCGCCCGCCAGGTAGCCGGGCATGGCCAACGGAAAGATCACGCGCCGGAACAGCCGGAAACCGCGCGAGCCCAGGTTCAGCGCCGACTCCTCCATGGCCCCGTCGATATTGCGCATGGCCGCCACGAGGTTGAGCAAGATGAACGGGAAGTAGTGGATGCTCTCCACGAAGATCACGCCCGTCAGCCCCTCCATGATGGGCACGGTGAAGCCGAACCAGTCGTCCAGCAGCAGGTTGACCGAGCCGCTGCGCCCGAAGATCAGCTGCAGCGCCACCGCCCCCACGAAGGGCGGCATGATCAGCGGCAGCACGCCCAGCGTCTGTATCAGCAGCGCGCCCCGGAACTCGAAGCGCACCGTCAGGTAGGCCAGCGGCACGGCGATCAGGCTGGCGAAGAACACGCTGGCCAGGGACACGCCCAGGCTGTTGAAGAACGACTCGCGGAAGACGGTCTGGCCGAAGAAATTGCCGAAGTGCCCCAGCGTGAGCCCGCCGCCTTCATTGACGAAGGCGGTGTAGACCACCATGCCCACGGGCACGATGAGAAAGGCCAGCAAAAAGGCCAGGATCAGCGCGAAGGCCAGCCACGGCCCCCAGCCCGACGGAATGCGCCGTGCGCGCGCAGCAAGGGGGGCGGCGCCGGGCGCCGCCATGGAATCGATGCTCATGCGAATGCTCCGCAGCGAAAGAGACTGTCAAGGGGAGTGCATGCAGGCGCCCGGTGCCGGGCCCCTGCGCCCGCCACTTACCGGGCCAAGCCGCGCGCCTCGGCGGCCCGCTTGCCTGCGCGCTCGTAGTTGGCACGCGCCTTGTCGGCCCACATCTGCTCCAGGCCCGTCAGCTCCTTGGACACGGCCACGTCGCGCCGGCTCTTGCGGAACAGCTCCAGGAACTGTTCGTCCTTCACATTGGCTTCGCCCACCAGCGGCGAGTAGGCGATGTCGCGCGCTTGCGCCAGCAGCTCCTGCCCCTTGGCATTGGGCTTGGCCTGCAGGGCCTTGTGCGCCTCCTGGATGGCGCGCGTGGCCGCCTGCAGCTCCTTGAGGCGGAAGGTCACCATCTGATCGAACAGGCTGATCACCACGGCATAGCGCGACTCGGACAGGTTGGCGTCGAACTGCACCTTGGCGCGCTGCGCCACCTCCTGCGGCACGGGGTAGCCGGCCGGCGCCTTGAGCTGGCTGTAGGGCAGGATGGGCAGGCGGCTGATCTTGGGGTCGAACAGCAGCTGCTGGCCCGGCACCGACATGGTGAAGGCCATGAACTTGCGCGCCTCATCGGCATTCTTTGCACCCGCGATCAGCGCGATGTTGGCCGGCACCACGGCCGTCATCGCCGGATAGGCGAAGTCCACCGGGAAGCCCGAGTACTTGCCCGCCAGCCCGAAGAAATCGATCACGATGCCTATGCCGTACTGGCCGTTGTTCACGCCATCGGGCACGGCAAAGCTGCGGTCGGTCACGGCAGCGGCATTGCCCATCATGGACAGCAACTGGCGCCAGCCCTTGTCCCAGCCCTCGCCCTGCAGGATGGTCTCCACCGTCAGCTGCGTGGTGCCCGAGCGCGAGGGCGAGGAGATGGCGATGTGGCCGAAGTACTCGGGCCGCGTCAGATCGCTCCACTCCTTGGGCGCCGCCAGCTTGTGCGCCTTCAGGTAGCGCGTGTTCCACATGATTCCGTAGCCGGCCAGCGCCTGGCCGTAGTACAGGCCCTGCGGGTCGTTAAGCGGGTAGTTGCCGATCTTGGCGGGCGCGGCCGGATTGCGCGTCTCGGGCGCGGCGGTCAGCAGCTTGTTGCGCGCCAGCACCTCGAAGGCATCAGGGGCGCTGGCCCACATGATGTCGGGCCGCTGGCCCTCGGGCAGCTCGCGCACATAGGCCACGGCGGCCGTGGTGTTCTTGTTCAGGATCTCGATCTTGATCCCCGGATTGGCCGCCTCGAAGGCCTTCTGGTAGGCCGTGGTCAGCTCCTTGGGAAACGAGGTCAGCACCGTCACCGTGCCGGCCTGGGCCGCCATGGCGGCGCCCCACAATCCTGCGGCCATGGCGGCCGTCAGCCATCTGCGTTGCTGCATTGCTGTCTCCTTCGGGTTGTTGTGCGGTCAATCTGCAACCCACTGTAGGCAGCGCCGGCCCGGCCGGCCAATCATTGTTTCTGATGCCGTGCATCAGCGGCGGCGGCGCTCGGGTTAACCCGGCGCGAAAGCACAAGCACGGCAAAGAGCACAAAGACCATGCCGGCAGCCTCAGTCCCAATTTGGGACTAACATCCACCCATGCACATCGTGGCCCGTTCCACCCTCGTCAATTTCTACAGCAGGCCGGAGCATGCGGATGCCAAAGGACCGCTTGAGGCGTGGTTCGACATGGCCACCCGCGCGCAGTGGACCTGCCCCCAGGACGTGAAGGACCAGATCGGCAATGCCAGCATCGTGGGCAACAACCGGGTCGTGTTCAACGTCAAGGGCAACGACTACCGCCTGATTGCCGCCATCGCCTACAGGCAGCAGTGGCTGTACATCAAGTTCATAGGCACGCACGCGCAGTACGACAAGGTGGATGCCGCCACAGTGGACCAGAGCCTGCAATGAAAGGAATGACCATGGAAATCCGCCCCATCCGGACCGAGCAGGATTACAGGACAGCACTGACCGAGATCTCGCAACTGATCGACAAGGACCCGGCCTCGGGAACGCCCGACGGCGACAGGCTGGACATTCTCGGAACGCTGGTTGAGGCCTACGAGGCAAGGCAATACCCCATCGCTCCCCCCGACCCTATCGATGCGCTGCGCCTGCTCATGGAGTCCCGGGGCATGACGGTCAAGGACCTAGTGCCCTACATCGGGCAGACCAACCGCATCTACGAAATACTCAACCGCAGCCGCCCCCTGACGCTGAACATGCTCTACAGGCTTCATGACCTGGGCATACCGGCCGAGAGCCTGCTGTCCCGCCCGCGCACCGCCGCCTCGGAAAGCCACGGCTGATGCCCACCCCGGCCGGGAGCCGTGCTGGCGCACCGGGAAATCCCCAGCCACCGCTGTCCCGCCCCTGACTGCTGCACAGCAGCAAACCGGAATAATCGGCGGGATGCTGCAAGCCCCCTCTTCCCTCTCCGCCCCGGCCGCTGAAGAAGCGCCCATCTACGCTCCCACACGCCCCTGGCGCTCGCGCATGGTGCCGGTGCGCACCATGGAGTACCACGTGCGCGAGTGGGGGCCGGTGGATGGAGATCCCGCGCTGGCGCCGCTGGTGCTGGTGCACGGCTGGATGGATGTGGCGGCCTCCTACCAGTTCGTGGTCGATGCCTTTGGCGAGGCCTTCATGGCGGGGCGCCGCATCATTGCGCCGGACTGGCGCGGCTTCGGCCTGAGCCGGCCGGCCTGGCCTGCCGACCGGCATGACTTTGCCGACTACCTGGGTGACCTGGACCACCTGCTGGACACCCTGGTGGGCGATGCGCCCGTGGACCTGGTGGGCCACAGCATGGGCGGCAACGTGTCCATGATGTACGCGGGCGCGCGGCCTGCGCGCATACGCCGGCTGGTCAATCTGGAGGGTTTCGGCATGCCGGCCACCCGGCCAGACCAGGCGCCTGCGCGCTATGCGCAGTGGATGGACGAGTTGCGCCAGCTGCGCAGCGGCGGCATGGAACTCAAGAGCTATGACAGCGTGCAGGACGTGGCGCGCAGGCTGATGAAGACCAACCGCCGCCTGCCCGGGGACAAGGCGCTGTGGCTGGCCCACCACTGGGCGGCGCCCGATGCGCAGGGCCGCTGGGAAATCCTGGGCGACACGGCGCACAAGCTCATCAGCGCGCAGCTGTTCCGCGTGGAAGAAATCCTGGCCCTGTACCGGGCGATCACGGCGCCGGTACTGGCCGTCGAGGCCAGCGACGACAGCCTGGGCATGTGGTGGAAGGACCGCTACACGCTGGCCGAGTACCACGAGCGCATCGGGCAGATTGCCGACTGCCGCACGGCCGTGGTCCAGGACGCCGGCCATATGCTGCACCACGACCAGCCGGCGGCGGTGGCCGGGCTGATCGAGCAATTCCTCAGCACCTGAGTCCTGCGCGCGCCGCTACTGCAGCCTAATGCAACCTACTGCAACCTACTGCAACCTACTGCGGCCGCAGCATCATCGAATGGCGCCAGCGCGCGGGCGCCATCTGCAGCGGCCGGTAGCGGCCGTCGGCCCATTCGGCAGACATGTCCGCATAGCGGCTGGACAGGGCCACGCCGCTTTGGCCGGTCTGGTAGATGAACAGCGAGCGCTCGGGCTCGGCCAGGTCGTAGATGGCGCGCAGCGATGCCGCATGGCGGTTGGCGAACGGCGCCCTGGCATCGCCGGGCAGGTACTGGCCCACGTTGACGGTGTAGCTGTCGCCGCCCGAAGGCACGCTGACATTGAAGATGCCCGCCAGCAGCCCCACGCTGCCCAGCGGCCGGTGGCTGCTCAGGGCCGCATGCGCCGTGCCCCAGCGCCAGCGGCCCAGGTCGCTGCCCTGCATGGACTGCAGGCGCACCAGCGCCCGGTCCAGCGCCTGGCTGACCTGGGCACTGCAGCCTGCAGCCGCGCACCACCAGCCGTCGCGGCGTTCCAGCATGCCTTCGATGCCTGCGCGGTAGTCGCGCTTGCCATAGGTGGCCGCAAAGGTCTGCGCACCAATGCGCGGGATCACCAGGCCGCGCGTCAGTTCGTCCACCCAGGCGGCAAAGATCAGGGGCGCGGCCTGCGCAGCGTCCATGCGGCCGTCGAACTGCGCCATCACCCGGCGCGCCTGCGGGGCCAGCGGATGTGTGGCCGGCGCTTCGTCCAGGGCCTTGAGCATTTGCGGCAGCAGGGCGCGGGCGGCCAGCGAGGTCTGGTCGTTCTGGATGGAGGCCATGCTGACCATGTCGTGCCTGTCCTTCGCCTCGATGAGCTCGGAGATGCGGCGGTGCCGGTACGGCAGGCTCCAGTCCTGGGTGAGGAAGTGGGCATAGCCCTCGCGCGTGATGCGCTGGTTGGCGGTGGCCAGATAGCCCAGCGCCGTTCCATCGTCCTGTGGAGCCTGGTCGTAGGGCAGCCAGCCCTGCCAGTCGTAGCGTGCCTCCCAGCCCGGCGCGGGCGCCACGCCGTGCAGGTCGTTGTCGGCCGCACGCAGCGGCACCCGGCCTGCGGCCTTGAAGCCGATGGCGCCATGCACATCGGCCGCGACGATGCTCTGCATGGGCGAGTGATAGTCGGCAAAGGCCTCGAACAGCTGGGCCACGCTGCGCGCCTCGTTGGCCCGCAGGCCCGCCTGCACAGTGAGGTTGTCGGTGTCCAGCGCCGCCCAGCGCAGGGCCACGGCGTAGCGGCGCTTGTCGAGCACGGCCTCGTACTGGGGCTGCACATCGCTGATCACAGGGCCGTGGCGCGTGCTGCGCAGCGTGAGCTGCACATCGGCCCGGCCCTTGACCCTGATGCGCTCGCTGCGCTCGGTGAAAGGCGCCCAGCCGTCCGGCGTGCGGTAGCGGCCCGGGTTGCCTGGATCGATCTGCTCCAGGTACAGATCCTGCACATCGGGATTCGTGTTGGTGAAGCCCCAGGCCACCTCGCGCGTGCGCCCCAGCACCACGAAGGGCAGGCCCGGCAGGGTGGCCCCCACCACGTCGATGGGCGACAGCGGCGTGCCGTCCTGCGCCTGGCCGGCAGGCGACTGCAGGCGCGCGTAGTACCAGATGGCGGGCGCGCTCAGGCCCAGATGCGGATCGTTGGCCAACAGGGGTTTGCCGCTGGCCGTGCGGCTGCCCGACAGCACCCAGTTGTTGCTGCCCTTGCCGTCGTTGGTGCCCGCATCGCGCACCATGTCGCGGGACCAGCGGGCCCAGGCATCGCTCGCCTCGCTGGCGGCTGCCACCTTGGGCGCAGACGCAGCCTGTGCCTCCTGGCGGTACACGCCCAGCCCCCGGTAAAGCGCGGCCAGATCGGTGGAGGTGGCCGGCGCCTCGCCCGGATAAGGCGGCATCAGCTGCCACAGCTGCTGTGTGTCCAGTTGCGAGAGCGCGGCCAGCCGCGCGAATTCGTTGCCCCAGTTGCCGCCCAGGTCCAGCGCCATCATCAGCGCCCAGCCCACGCTGTCCTCGGGCGCCCAGGCCGAGTTGTCGCCGCCGCCCGGCGACGTGTCCAGCAGCATGAACTCGGGCACCTGCGGGTGCTGGCGCATGGGCAGCGCCGCATAGAAGGCCGCGATGCCTTCGCTGTAGGCCTGCAGCGCCTCGCGCGCGTTGGCGGGCAGGGATGCGTACTGGCGCCGCGCCGCGCCGCGTATGTCCAGCGCGCGCATGAGCTTGTCGGTATCCAGCGTGGCCGGGCCGAGGATCTCGGACAGCGTGCCATGCATCAGGCGGCGGTTGAACTCCAGCTGCCAGCCGCGCTCCTGCGCATGCACATGGCCCAGCGCGCGCCACAGGTCCTGCGGCGAGAAGGCGCTGATATGGGTGACGTCGGCATCATCGCGCCGCACGCGCACGGGCTGCTCCAGCCCGGCCAGCGTGAGCTGTCCGTCAAGCACCGGCTGCACGCGCACGGCATAGATGGCCAGCGCGCTGCCGGCCAGCAGGGCCGAGCCGACCACCGCCACGGCGCCCACACCCCACCACCGCGAGTTCAGGATTCGCATGATTCCCATTCTTTTCCCCACCCTCTGCTTTTTTCGTATCGTAGTGTTGCAGTTTGTAGCATATGCGCGCGCGACATGCTCACATTGCTCACGACAGAAAGCCGCGCCTGCGGGGCGCAGGCTTCAGGCGACAATCACTGCCGGCCCTGCGCACATGGATGCAGGGCAACCGACAGAAACAGGAAGTACGTGGAATGTGGCCTTTCAGCCTCTTGAAGAAGCTCACCCAGGACCCGCCCGTGGGCCAGCCCCGTGGTGACTACATCGGCTGCTACCTGCTGGGCACCGAGGCGCCGGGCCAAGCCGGCGTCAGCTACGTCTCGCTGGCCACCACGCGCGAGCAGCTGGAGGCCGACGCCCGCGCCTATCTTGAAGGCTTCGTGCGCGACCACCCCGAGGCCGCCGACACCGACCTGTCCGCCATCCACTCCCTGCTGGAGAACCTGCCCCAGCGCCTGGACGCCCACCTGTCCGGCGACACGCGCGTGCCGCTGGCCGAGCAAGGCGGCACCGTGCTCTTCCTGCGCACCGGCATGCGCGCCCGCCGCAAGGAAAACGGCCGCTACCTCGAATAGCAGTCAGCCCCCCGCCACCGTGCAGAGCCTCAAAAACTGGCGCGGCCAAGAACAAGGGACAGCGAGCAAGGGCCTACGCCGGCCGCGCCGCCCCGCAGCGAGGCTGTCGTCCCCCCCGCGAAGCGAGAGGGGGAAGGCGCGCAGCGCCTCAGGGGGAGTTCTGCTTGTGCACGTCTTGCCAGCGCAGCATGTCGGTCACGCGCTCGGCCTTGTCGGCATCAAAGCCCAGGCGCTCCACCCGCTCGGCCGGATTGGCCCAGGTGCCGAACAGCAGGTCCCAGACGGGCAGGCCGTAGTTCTGCGCATGGTGGCCGTACTGGTGGTGCACGGTGTGCATCTCGGGCCGCTGCACGATGTATCCCAGCCAGCGCGGCGTGCGGATGTCGGCATGCAGGAACAGGTCGAACGCCCCCGTGAGGCCGATGGCGAAGGCGGCAGCCAGCGGGCTGGCCCCCAGCACCCAGTAGCTGGACAGCGCGCTCAGCAGTACGGCGGCCGCCGTGTCCATGGGGTGGGCGAAAAACGCCGTGAGCGCCTCCACGCGCGGCGCGCTGTGGTGCAGCTGGTGGAACAGGCGCCACAGCGTGTCCGACCGGTGCGTGGCGCGGTGCCACCAGTAAAAGACAAAGCTGGTCAGCACAAAGCTCAGCGCGCCCACGGCCCAGGCCGGCCATTGCCGGCCCACGTCCAGCAACGCATGGCGGCGGATGCCGTCCGAGAACAGATGGCCTACCGCCAAGGTGGTGGCCAGCGTGCCCAGGCCCAGCAGCGTGGACAGGATCAGCCAGCGCCGGTCGCAATGGTTGCGCGAGGCCGGCGCGATCACCTCGCGCGTGAAGATGCCGACGAACATCAGCGCCAGCAGCGGGTAGGCCGCGAACTCCCACATCTGCAGCATGCCGTCCGCTCCCTTGCGCTCAGTGCACGTGGCCCCAGTAGATCAGCGCATCGCGCCCTTCGACCGACAACGACACGGGCGCGCCCACGGGCAGCATCACCTTGGTCGGCACATGGCCGTAGGGCAGGCCCTGCAGCACGGGGCACTTGACCTGGCTGCGCAGCCAGTCGATCACGGTCTGCAGCTTGAAGCCCTTGTCATGCGAGCTGAGCTTGAACTCGCTGAACTGGCCGAACACGATGGCCTTTTGCTGGGCCAGCACGCCGGCATGCAGCAGCTGGGTCAGCATGCGTTCCACGCGGTAGGGATGCTCACCCACGTCTTCCAGGAACAGGATGCCGCCCTTGATCTGCGGGAAGTAAGGCGTGCCCAGCAGGGAGACCAGCACGGCCAGGTTGCCGCCCCACAGCGTGGCGCCGCCGCTGATGTAGAAGTCCTTGACGGCGGGCTTGCCGTCTTCGCGCAGGCCGATCTTCGGCATCTGCCAGCCCGCGCCCTCGCCCTGGCCGCTGAGCAGGTCGTTGAAGCAGTCCAGCATGATGTCGTCCACGCCGCCCTCATCGTCGGGGCGGCCGAAGTCGTGCACCAGCAGCGGGCCGGCCCAGGTGGTGGCGCCGGTCCTGGCCAGCAGGGCCAGCGACAGCGCCGTGAAGTCGCTCAGGCCCACGAAGCGCGTGCCGCCTGCGATGGCCTTGGCCACGGCCTTGTACTTGATGCCCGGCAGGATGCGCGTGAGGCCGTAGCCGCCGCGCGTGGGCAGCGCCAGGTCGGCACCGCTGGCCGCTGCGCGCTCGATGGCCGCCAGGCGCGTGGCGTCGTCGCCGGCAAAGCGCTGGTGGCTGCTCAACGCGTCGGCATCGATCTCCACCTGGTGGCCCATGGCCTCCAGGCGGCGCACGCCGCGCTTGAAGCCGGCCTTGTCGCGCACGGCACCGGCAGGCGAGTAGATGTAGATGTGGCGCGGACCCTGGTCATGCGCATGGCCGCAGCAGCTGCCGTCGGCGGCATGCACATGGCCATGATCGTGGTCGTGCTCGTGGCTGTGGGCAGCGCCATGATCATGTGCCGCAGCATGCGAATGCTCCTGTGCACGGTCATGGCCATGGCCATGTGGATGTTCGTGCCCGTGGGCACAGCAAGTGCCGTCGGCGGAATGCACATGTTCGGGCGCGTGATCAACGGGTGCAGGCGCGGCAGCGGCTGCCTTTTTGCGGGGCGTGCCGGGCGTGCCGGGCGTGCTGGGTGTGCCGGGCGTGCTGGAAGAGCGGGAACTGCGCGAAGTGGCCAAGGTGGTTCCATGCCGGCCCTGGCCGGCATGCTCCATATTGCAAGGGGAGTGAAGACGGGGACCTGCCGCTGCGCAGCCCCGGCAAGGGGCCGGCGGCGCAGGCCTACGGGCGGAAGTATTCCACAGCACCGTCCACCATGCCGGCAGCGCACAGGGGAACCCAATGGCCGCACGGGGATAGGCGCAGTTGCGCTGGCGGCAGCTGTGGCAGTGCCTGCAGCCAGGCCTGGCGCCATGCGGGCGCAGGCATCAGCGCATCGTGCTCGCCGCCCTGCACCCACAGGCGCTGCTGTTGGCTCCACTGCACCAGCAACTCCATCGGCAGCGGCGGCATTTCGGCCTGCACGCGGGGCCATGCCTGCAGCGCGGCGCGGTGGCCGGGTTGGGAAAACGGCAGGTTCCAGGCCTGCGGCTGTGCGCCAGCCTCCCTGCCCACCTCGTGCATGGCGCGGCCCACGGGCCATGACGGCTTGCGCGCTGCCTGCGCAAACCATTGCACGCAGGCATCGGGCGCCGGACCTGCAGGCCAGGCATTCATGAGCCAGGCGCCGCAAAAACGGGCGGGCTCGGCCTGCGCCACGGCCAGGCCCAGGCGCGCGCCATCGTCATGGCCGACCAGCACGATGCTTCGCAGGTCCAGCGCCAGCACCAGCTCGCGCAGCACTTGCACATGCCAGGCCGCGCTGTGCGCCTTCTCCTTCTTGGGCTGGTCGCTGCGGCCAAAGCCCGGCAGGTCGGGGACCACCACGCGATGGCCGGCCTGGAGCCAGCCGGGCAGCATGGGCTGGAACAGCTGGCCCCATGAGGGGCTGCCGTGCAGGCACAGCCAGGTCAGCGGCGCATCGTGCGGTCCTTCATCGACCACGGCCAGGCGCAGGCCTGCCAGCGCCGGCAGGTCGCTGCGCCACTGCGGCTGGGCAAAGCCGCCAAAGGTGGAATCCGCATGGCGCAGCGACGTGTCCTTGAGCGGATGCGGCTGGGCCGCGCGCTGCTCGGCGCGGCGCGTGCGAAAGAAGTCCGACATCAGGGCCGCGCATTCCCCGGCCAGCACGCCGCGCGTCACCTGCGTGTGGTGGTTGATCTGCGGCAGCGCAAACACGTCCAGCACCGATCCGGCCGCGCCCGTGCGCGGCTCGGCCGCGCCATAGACCACGCGGCCCAGGCGCGCATGCAGCATGGCGCCGCTGCACATGGTGCAAGGCTCCAGGGTCACGTAGAGCGTGCAATCGTCCAGCCGGTAGTTGCCCAGGCGCGCGGCCGCATCGCGCAGCGCCAGCACCTCGGCATGTGCCGTGGGGTCGCCCTGGGCCACGGGCGCATTGCGGCCCCGGCCGACGATGGCGCCGTCCTTGACGATGACGGCGCCCACGGGCACCTCGCCCGCCTGGGCGGCGGCACGCGCCAGCTCCAGGGCGGCGCGCATCCAGGCCTCGTCGTCGGCCTGCGGCAGTGGACGGTGCTCGGCAGTCAAGGTGTCACAGTGTCCGGGCGACAGGGGGTCAGGGCAGCGGCTTGCGCACGCCCTGCGCATAGTGGTAGAGCGTGACGACCGGCGCCTGCAGCTCGCCCTGGGGCGTGAAGGCAATCGGCGCCGTCACGCCGTCATGCCGGGTCTGGCGCAGATAGGGGATATAGGCATCGGGCCGGATGGAGTCGGCCCGCACCATGGCCTGGGCCAGCACCATGGTGGCGTCGTAGGCGTAGGGGCTGAAGACCTGGTACTGGTCGGGAAAGCGCTGGTCGTAGCGCTGCTTCCAGGCAGCGCCGCCCGGCATGCGCTCCAGCGGGCTGCCGCCCACGGCGCAGGTCACATTGCGCAGCGGGGACGTGTTGCCCGCCAGCTCGGGCAGGCGCAGCGTGCACAGGCCGTCGCCGCCCAGCAGGCGCACCTTGTCCATGGCCAGCTGGGCCATCTGCCTGAGCATGGGGCCGGCCTGGGCGTCCAGGCCGCCGAAGAAGATGGCGTCCGGCTTCTTGCCCTTGATGGCGGTGAGGATGGGCACGAAGTCGGTGGCCTTGTCGCCGGTGAACTGCTTGTCCACGATCTCGATGCCCTGCTCGCGCGCCTCGGCCTCGAACAGCGCCACGATGCCCTGGCCGTAGGCCGAGCGGTCATCGATGA
Source organism: Delftia sp. GW456-R20 (assembly GCF_001622915.1). Taxonomy (NCBI): domain Bacteria; kingdom Pseudomonadati; phylum Pseudomonadota; class Betaproteobacteria; order Burkholderiales; family Comamonadaceae; genus Delftia; species Delftia sp. GW456-R20. Next base: position 914,559 of record NZ_LWCN01000003.1, read on the forward strand.
TGGCCGCGCGCTTGACGCCCAGCTTGCCCACGGCGTGCGCGACCAGCGCATCGACCATGGCGCGGTCGTCGGCGATCACGCGGTAGGTGGTGTCGTAGCCCGCCTGGGTGATGGCCGGGTTGCTGGCTGCGGGCGTGACCATGACGATGCCGCAGTCGTGGTAGATGGATGTGGCCGGCAGCGTGGTGCCCGACTGCAGGTGGCCGACCACGGCCGCCACCTTCTTGTCGCACAGGCGCCGGGCCAGGGCCACGGCCTGGCCGGGGTCGCCGCCATCGTCGCCGGCCTCCAGCTTCCAGCGCAGCTTGCGCCCGCCGATCTCCAGCCCCTTGGCGTTGAGATCGTCCAGGGCCATGCGCACGCCGTTTTCCTCATCCTTGCCCAGGCTGGCGATGGGGCCGGACACCGGCCCCGCATGGGCAATGCGCACCACCAGGGGCGCATCGGCTGTACCGGGAGCAGCAGGCGCAGCGGGTGCAGCAGGTGCAGCGGCCGCACCGGGTGCAGCCGCCGCAGCGGAAGCCCCTGCCGACTGCCCGTTGGCCGGGCCGCTTCCCGGCAGCGCCCAGGCCAGGCCGCCGCTGCCCAGCATGGTGCACAGCAGGGCCGGGCCGGCCCACGGGAAATGGCGAATCGAGGCGTGCATGGCAACTCCTGGAAAAAACGGTCAATCTGTGAAACAGGCGCCCTGGCAAACGAAATCCGCTGCGGCGTGGCCCACTCGGGCGCTGCCCGGCCGGGCAAGGCCTGGCGCAAAAAGCGCGCATCAGGCCCGGGGCGGGGCAGGCACGGGCCGGGGTATCCGGCATGGCGGCCCGGCCCGTGCAGTGCGCATCCTAAAGGATAGGCAAAAACCGGCGCCGCCCGCCAGGGCATCGGGCGCATACCCCCTGGCGCGCGTTTTTTCGGGGCTGCGGCGATAATGCTGCGCCTCACCGCAAGCGGGCTGCGAGGTTTTCGTCGCCGGACCGCCCCAAGAGTGGGGGCCTTTTTTTGTCGCCGGGCCGCCCCAAGACAAAAAGCGGCCCCCTTGGGGGGCAGCGGACCTTGCGCAGCAAGGGTAGCGTGGGGGCCAGTTTCCCCCGCATTGCGCCCGACGCCCGGCCCCCACGCCGGTGCGGGTACGAACACAGAACACCACAAAGCCCCATGTCCCTCCTGCCCCACCAGCTCGAACTCCTGTCACCCGCGCGCGATGCCGACATCGGCATCGAGGCCGTGAACCATGGCGCCGACGCCGTCTACATCGGCGGCCCGGCCTTCGGCGCACGCGCCACGGCGGGCAACGACATCCGCGACCTGCAGCGGCTGATCAACCACGCGCACCGCTTCGGCAGCCGTATCTTCATCACGCTCAACACCATCCTGCGCGACGATGAACTGGAGGCCGCGCGCAAGATGGCCTGGCAGATCTACGAGGCCGGTGCCGACGCGCTGATCATCCAGGACATGGGCCTGCTGGAGCTGGACCTGCCGCCAATCCAGCTGCACGCCAGCACCCAGACCGACATCCGCACACCCGAGAAGGCGCGCTTTCTGCAGGACGCCGGCCTGTCGCAGATCGTCGTTGCGCGCGAGCTGGACCTGCAGCAGATCGCCGCCGTGCGGGCGGCCACCGACCCGGCGCGCACCACCATCGAATTCTTCGTGCACGGCGCGCTGTGCGTGGCCTACTCTGGCCAGTGCTACATCACCCACGCCCACACGGGCCGCAGCGCCAACCGCGGCGACTGCAACCAGGCCTGCCGCCTGCCCTACGAGGTGCTGGACGCCAGCGGCCGCATCATCGCCCACGAAAAGCACGTGCTGTCCATGAAGGACAACAACCAGAGCGACAACCTGCGCGCCCTGATCGACGCCGGCGTGCGCAGCTTCAAGATCGAGGGCCGCTACAAGGACATGGGCTACGTGAAGAACATCACGGCCCACTACCGCAAGCTGCTGGACGAAATCATCGAAGAGCGCGAGTTCTCCGACACGCCCCTGGCGCGCTCATCCTCGGGCAGCACCACGTTCAGCTTCACACCCGACCCCGACCAGAACTTCAACCGCGAGTTCACCGACTACTTCGTCAACGGCCGCAAGGACGACATCGGCGCCTTCGACACGCCCAAGACACCGGGCCGCGCCATCGGCTGGGTCACCAAGGTGGGCGAGAACTTCGTGGAGATCGAGACATCGAGCCGCGACACCGAACTGCACAACGGCGACGGCCTGTGCTACTACGACCTGCAAAAGGAACTGGTGGGCCTGCAGATCAACCGCGCCGAGTCGGTGGATGCGAAGAAGTCGCTGTGGCGCCTGTTCCCCAAGGACCCAATCGCCGGCTTCAAGGACCTGCGCAAGGGTCTGGAGGTCAACCGCAACCGCGACATGGCCTGGGTGCGCACGCTGGACAAGAAGTCCAGCGACCGCCGCATCGGCCTGTGGGCCGAACTCAAGGAAACGCCCGACGGCTTTGCGCTCACGTTGACCGACGAGGATGGCTTCACCGCCACCGCCGCCATCGTGCAGGAACACCAGGCCGCCACCGACGCAGCCCGTGCCGAGGCCACGCTGCGCGAGCAACTGGGCCGCTTCGGCGCCACCATCTTCTCCGTGCATGACATCGGCCTGCAGCTGAGCCAGCCCTGGTTCGTGCCGGCCTCGGCCCTGAACCAGCTGCGCCGCGACGCCGTCGCCGCGCTGGAGGCCGCGCGCCAGGCCGGCTTCGTGCGCCTGCCGCGCTCCCTGCCCGTGGAGCCGCCCGTGCCCTTCCCCGAGGACACGCTGACCTATCTGGCCAACGTCTACAACCAGAAGGCACACGACTTCTACATCAAGCACGGCGTCAAGGTCATGGACGCGGCCTACGAGAGCAAGGAAGAAGAAGGCGAAGTCAGCCTGATGATCACCAAGCATTGCGTGCGCTTTTCCATGAGCCTGTGCCCCAAGCAGGCCAAGGGCGTCATCGGCGTCAAGGGCACGATCAAGGCCGAGCCGCTGCAGCTGATCAACGGCAAGGAAAAACTCACGCTGCGCTTCGACTGCAAGCCCTGCGAGATGCACGTGGTGGGCAAGATGAAGCGCGCGGTGATCGTCCAGCACGCCAAGGAAATGCAGGAGTTTCCGATGCAGTTCTACCGCACGCGTCCCGTGCCTTCGGCCAGCGCCTGACAGGCCTCGGCCTCCACCCACAAGCGCCCGCGCTCCGTCAGGGCCGCCAGCCACCGCCCCTCTTCCTGCTCCAGCCTGACCCAGCCCGGCCCCGGTGTGCCGGCAATGGGCGCATCGCCCATCAGCGCCAGGCAGCGCATGAGCACGCTGGCGCCCTGCCCCAGGCGCTTGCCCAGCCTGGGCAGGGACATGGGTGCGGGCTCGGTGGCCAATTCGCGCAGGATGGAGGCGGCCAGTTCTTCCATGCCTTGCACTTCAGGCCGCCATTTCTTCCAGCGCGGGAGATGGCACGGCAGGCAGCCTGTGCGCCACCAGCTGCACGGGAATGGACTTGGAGCTGGGCGTGCCCGCCACTATCGCCGTGGCTGACAGTGGCACCAGCGGATTGGTCTCTGGATAGTAGGCAGCGATGCAGCCGCGCGGAATGTCGTAGGCCACGAGCCTGAAGCGCTCGGCGCGGCGCTGCTGGCCGTCATCCCACACCGTCTGCAGGTCCACCCAGTCGCCATCCTTCATGCCCAGGGCGCGGATGTCCTCGGCATGGATGAAGACCACGCGGCGCTGTCCGAAGACGCCGCGGTAGCGGTCGTCCATGCCGTAGATGGTGGTGTTGTACTGGTCGTGCGAGCGCGTGGTGAACAGCGTGAACACCGGCGATGCGCCGGGGCTGCGCGCGGCGCGTGCGCGGTGCACGGGCGTGTCGCGCGGCACGGCGTGCACGAAGAAGCCGGCCTTGCCCTGGGGCGTCTCCCAGATGCGCTCGCTCGCCGCATTGCGCAGCTTGAAGCCTCCCGGCACGGCCACGCGCGCGTTGAAGTCGTGGAAGTCGTCGAAGACCTGCTCGATCAGCTCGCGTATGCGTGCATAGTCGCCGGCCAGCTCCAGCCAGGGCACGGGCCGCTGCGCGCCCAGCGTGGCGGCGGCCAGGCGCGCGACGATGGCGATCTCGCTGAGCAGGTGCTCCGACGCAGGCGGGTTGATGCCGCTGGAGATGTGGACCATGCCCATGGAGTCCTCCACCGTCACGCCCTGCGGGCCGGTGGCCTGCATGTCGATCTCGGTGCGGCCCAGGCAGGGCAGGATCAGCGCCTCACGGCCGTGCACCAGGTGGCTGCGGTTGAGCTTGGTGGTCACATGTACGGTCAGGTCGCAGCGGCGCAGCGCCTGCCAGGTGGCATGCGTGTCGGGCGTGGCCGCCGCGAAGTTGCCGCCCAGCGCAAAGAAGACCTTGCCCCGGCCCTCGAGCATGAGGCGGATGGACTCGACCACGTCCACGCCGTGGGCACGCGGCGGCTCGAAGCCGAAGACCTGCTGCAGCCGGTCCAGCAGCGCGGCCGGCGGCTTCTCCCAGATGCCCATGCTGCGGTCGCCCTGCACATTGCTGTGGCCGCGCACCGGGCAGGCGCCTGCGCCGGGGCGGCCGATGTTGCCGCGCAGCAGCAGCAGGTTGACCAGCATCTGCACGGCGGCCACCGAATGCATGTGCTGCGTGATGCCCATGCCCCAGCAGACGATCGTGCTGCGGGCGGCGATGTAGACCTCGGCCGCCGTCTGCATCTGCGCACGGCTCAGGCCGGACTCGGCCTCGAGCAGGCCCCAGTCCTCGGCCCGCAGGTCCTCGGCCAGGGCCTCGAAGCCGGTGGTGTGTTCGGCGATGAAGGCATGGTCCAGCACGCCGCCGCACCCTTGCCCCAGTGCATCGTCCTGCGTGATCACATGCTTCATGATGCCCTTGACGGCCGCGATGTCGCCGCCCACGCGCAGTTGGAAGTAGTGCGTGCTGATGGGCGTGGCGCCCAGGGTGGCCATCTCCAGCTTGCTTTGCGGGTCCTGGAAGCGCTCCAGCCCGCGCTCGCGCAGCGGGTTGAAGCTCAGGATGCGCGCACCGCGCTTGTGGGCTGCGCGCAGCTCGCCCAGCATGCGCGGGTGGTTGGTGCCGGGGTTCTGGCCGAAGATGAAGATGGCATCGGCCTGCTCGAAATCGGCCAGCTGCACCGTGCCCTTGCCCACGCCGATCTGCGGCTTCATGCCGCTGCCGCTGGGCTCGTGGCACATGTTGGAGCAGTCGGGGAAATTGTTCGTGCCGTAGGCGCGCACGAACAGCTGGTAGAGAAAAGCCGCCTCGTTGCTGGCGCGGCCCGAGGTGTAGAAGATGGCCTGGTCAGGGTCGGGCAGCGCGTTCAGGTGGCGGGCAATCAGCGCAAAGGCGTCGTCCCAGGCGATCGGCCGGTAGCGGTCGCTGGCCGCGTCATACACCATGGGTTCGGTGAGCCGGCCCTGGTCCTCCAGCCAGAAATCGCTTTGCGCCATGAGCTCGGCCACCGTGTGCCGGGCAAAGAATTCGGGCGTCACGCGGCGCGCCGTGGCCTCGGCCGCCACGGCCTTGGCGCCGTTCTCGCAGAACTCGAAGGTGGAATGGTGGTTGCGGTCGGGCCAGGCGCAGCCCGGGCAGTCGAAGCCGTCGGGCTGGTTGGCCGACAGCAGGGTCTTGGCGCCCTTGACGGCGATATCCTGGCGCATCAGGGCCTGGCTCACGCTGCGCAGTGCGCCCCAGCCGCCAGCGGCCCCCTTGTAGAACTCGATCTTTTGTTCGGACATGGGCCGGGAGTGTTCCGCCTGTCCATGATCCAGGTCAAATCACATCTCCAAATGGAGAGATTCAGCAAAGATATGAGCACGGCATCCTTGCCCTGCGCCATGCTGGCAACCTCCGCCCCGGACCACCGATGAACTCCACAGCCATACACACCGCCATCCCCGAAGACGCCGCGCTGATCGCCCCGCTGTTCGATGCCTACCGCCAGTTCTACGAGCAACCTGCGGATGCCGACGCGGCGCTGGCCTTCATCACGGCGCGGCTGGAGCGCGGCGAATCCGTGATCCTGCTGGCCCGCCGACCGGACGGCAGGGCCCTGGGCTTTTGCCAGCTCTATCCCTCGTTCTGCTCTGTACTGGCCGCGCCCATCTACGTGCTCTACGACCTCTTCGTGGCGCCCGATGCGCGCCGCCTGGGCGTGGGCCGCGCCCTGCTGCTGGCGGCCGAAGCCCATGCACGCGCCACGGGCCATGCACGCATGGACCTGACCACGGCACGCAACAACCTGCGCGCCCAGGCGCTGTACGAGTCGCTGGGCTGGGTGCGTGACGAAGTGTTCCTGACCTATGCGCGCCATCTGCAGGCTTGAGCCGCCAGCGGCCTAGCGCAAAACCCGCAGCTCCCGCGCCAGCGCCACGGCCTGGGTGCGGCTGCGCGCGCCCAGCTTGAGGTTGATGCTGCGCAGGTGGGTGCGCACCGTGCTGTCGGAGACGAAGAGTTTCTCGGCCATGGCCGCATTGGAGTAGCCCGAGGCCAGCAGTTCCAGCACGCGCAGCTCCTTGCGGGTCAGGGGCTCGGCAAGCACCGTGGCTGGCGCCGGGCCCTGGGGCGCATCCGCTGCCTGCAGCTCGGGGGGATCGGCGGGCTCGGCAGGCTCGCCCAGGGCAGACAGCAGCCGCTGCGCATGGGCGGCCGCCTCCGGCTCCGCCGGTTCCGTGCGGCGCGTCAGTGAAGGCGTCTGTGAAAGCGACAGTGAAGGCGACAGTGAAGGCGACAGCACACGCTGCAGCACGGGCGCGAGCAGCGGCCCCTCATCGAGCATCAGGCGCACAAAGCCTTCGCTGGCACCGTGGCGCAGCGGCTGGGCAAGCATGGCGGCTGCGGCGTCCATGTCGCCGCAGCCCGCCTCGGCCAGCGCGCACAGCACCTGCAGCTTGAGGCTGCGGTGGCGGCGCCCGCGCAGTTGCGCATCGGCCAGCAAGGGGGCGATGGCATCGCGCACGGTACGGCAGTCGCCAAAGTGCAGCCCCCAGCGCAGCCGGGCGATGGCGATGTCCTCCACCTCGTGCGGCGGCAGGCGCAGGCGTTCCACGCGCGGCCATACGCCGGGATCGTCGGCACGCTCCAGCGCCTCGGACGCGGCGGCCCGGTTGCCCTGCAGCACGAAGATGCGCGCATGCTCCAGCCGCGCGCTGGCCGTCACACGGGGCAGCTGGCGTTCATGCCCCAGGTACTCCAGTTCGGTCAGCAGGCCGAAGGCCGCATCCACATCGCCGCGCACGAAGGCAATGCGCGCACGCATGCGGTAGCTGGAGATCACATGGTCGGGCAGGCCCACGTCGCGGGCCAGCGGCAGGTAGACGTTGAGCAGGTGGTCGGCGCCATCGAGGTCGTTGGTCTCGTAGAGCACGCCGGCATGCAGCACGCCGGCCCAGGCATTGCCGTTGGTGGGGTTGTAGGAGGCGCTGCGCGGCGTGGCGGCCAGCGCCACGCGAAAGCGCGACGCCGCCTGCCGCAGCCGCCCGCCCGACAGGTCCAGCACGCCCTCCATGGCCTCGGTGTACATGCGGCTGAACAGGCTGCCGGCCTGGGTGCTGCGCGCCGCGTCCAGCAGGCGGTGGGCCTCCTCGGCATCGCCCAGCACCGACACCACGTAGGCCATGGCATTGGTCAGCGAGCTGTCTGCAAACGGCCGGCAGCTGGGCAGGCAGGCCAGCGCCTGGCGGCCCAGGGGCGCCGCCTCTTCCACGCGGTCCATCATGGCCAGCAGCAGCGGCTGCAGGGCCATGACCAGCGCCTGCGCGGCGGGGTCTGCGGCCATGCGGGGCCGCAAGGCGTCCAGCCGCTGCTGCGCCTGCCAGGGGCCGCGCGTGAAGCAGTCGGCATAGGCGGCCACGGCCTGCAGCAGCGGCTCGCGCGCCATCAGCGGCGCCGGCATGGCCGAGAACCAGCGCGACAGCAGGCGCATGCGGCCCTGCTCCATCAGCGCCTCGGCATGGCGCGCCAGCAGGGACAGGGCATGCGGCAGGTCGCCGCCTTCCAGCGCATGCTCGATGGCGGGCACGGGCCGGCCGCAGGATTCGTACCAGCCGCTGGCCGCCAGGTGAAGTCGCGTCAATTCACCGGGCTGCTCGCGCAGCAGCTGTGCGCGCAGGAAGTCGGCAAACATGCTGTGGTAGCGCCAGCTGTGCCCGCCCTGGCCACCCTGCGCCTCGTCGGCCAGCGGCACCAGGAACAGGTGGGCCTGCTCCAGCGCCTGCAGCATGGCGGCGCCGTCGGCGCGCGGCACCAGGGCCTGGCAAACCTGGGCGTCCAGCGTGCGCAGGATGCTGGTGCGCAGCAGGAAGTCGCGCACGGACGCGGGCTGCTGGGCCAGCACATCCTCGGCCAGGTAGTCGGCCACGGCGCGCTCCGAGCCCGAGAAGCGCTCGATGAAATCACTGTGCAGGCCATGGCGCTCCAGCGCCAGCGAGGCCAGCCACAGCGCGCCTATCCAGCCTTCGGTCTTGTCCAGCAGCCGCGCCAGGGCCTCGCGCGGCAGCGGGCAGCCGCGCAGGCGAAAGAACTCCTCGGCCTCGCCCACGGAAAAGCGCAGCAGCGCCGCATCGATCTCCAGCAACTGGCCACTGGTGCGCAGCCGCCCCAGTCCCAGGGCCGGCAGCGCGCGAGAGCCTATGACCAGGCGCCCGCGCTCGGGCAGCTGCTCCATGAGCTGGCGCACCAGGCCGAGCACGGCATCGTTGTGCAGCACCTCGAAATCATCGATGAACAGCGCAAAGGAGCGGCCCTCGCCGGCCAGCGCATGCAGGGCCTGGGACAACTCGCCGGCGCCTTGCGACGGCCCCACCCCCAGGGTGCGCACGGCCGCGCCCAGGCACTGCAGAAAGCGCGAGACATCGTTGTCGGCGGCATCCAGCGTCAGCCACGCCGTGGCCTGGCCCTCGGCCTGCAGGCGCTCGCGCATCTGGCGCATGGCCGTGGTCTTGCCGAAGCCGGCAGGGGCGCGCACCAGCACCACGCGGGCGCGCAAGGCCTCGGGCCAGCGCGCGGCAACAGCCAGCCGGGCCACCTGGGCGGCAGCGGCGCGCGGCGGGCTCAGCTTGGCCTGCGGCACGTAGCCGGAACCCGGACCGGGGCCGGAGGAAGGGGTGGGCGCTGGGGGCTGCATGCAGGCAGGAGGCACTGTGAAGGGGTGAGGCACCGGGCACTTTCGTCGGTTTCGACGATGGCGGCAAGACGGGGCGATTCCTAGACTTGAAGGCAGATCATAGGTGGCGAACCGCCCCCTGTCCCGATCCAAGGCGACAGGCAACGGCGCGCCGCCAACGCACCAACCAAGGAGACCTTCACATGCAGCTTGACGCAAGCATCAGCGCCGTCGTCACGGGCGGGGCATCGGGCCTGGGCGCGGCCACCGCGCGCCGCCTGGCCGCCAGGGGCGTGCGCGTCGCCCTGTTCGACCTCAACGAGACGGCCGGGCAGGCGCTGGCGCGCGAGACAGGCGGCCTGTTCTGCCGCGTGGACGTGACCGACGAGGCCAGCGTGGACGCGGGCTTTGCCCAGGCCCGTGCGGCCCATGGGCAGGAGCGCATCCTGGTCAACTGCGCGGGCACGGGCAATGCCGTCAAGACGGCCAGCCGCGACAAGGCCACGGGCGAGATCCGGCACCTGCCTGTGGCCAATTTCGACCGCATCATCCAGATCAACCTGGTGGGCACCTTCCGCTGCATCGCCAAGTCGGCGGCGGGCATGCTCACGCTGGAGCCGCTGGCCGACGGCGAGCGCGGCGCCATCGTCAACACCGCTTCGGTGGCGGCGCAGGACGGGCAGATGGGCCAGGCCAGCTACTCGGCCAGCAAGGCCGGCATCACGGGCATGACCCTGCCCATCGCGCGCGACCTCATGGGCGAGGGCATCCGCGTGAACACCATCCTGCCCGGCATCTTCGACACCCCGCTGCTGCAGGGCGCGCCCGACAACGTGAAGGCGGCGCTGGCCGCCTCCGTGCCCTTCCCCAAGCGGCTGGGCCAGCCCGACGAATACGCCCACCTGGCCGAGACCATGATCACCAACGGCTACTTCAACGGCGAGTGCGTGCGCCTGGACGGCGCCATCCGCATGGCGCCGCGCTAGGCGTACCGCCCAGTCACCACGGCAGGCACCGTCCCCGCGTTTTCCCTGGCCGGAATCGTCGCTTGCGACGATGCCCGGCCCGCGCCGGCCGGGCCACCATCCCCCCAGGAATACAGGAACAGGAGACATATCCATGGCACAGGCATACATCGTCGCCGCCACGCGCACGGCGGGCGGCAAGCGCGGCGGAAAGCTCTCGGGCTGGCATCCGGCCGATCTCGCGGCCCAGGTGCTGGACGAGCTGGTGCGCCGCAGCCAGGCCGACCCGGCCCAGGTCGAGGACGTGATCATGGGCTGCGTCAGCCAGGTGGGCCAGCAGGCGACGAACGTGGCGCGCAACGCGGTGCTGGCCTCGTCCCTGCCCGAGTCCGTGCCGGGCACCACGGTGGACCGGCAGTGCGGGTCGTCCCAGCAGGCCCTGCATTTCGCGGCCCAGGCCGTGATGTCGGGCAGCATGGACATGGTGATCGCCGCTGGCGTGGAGAGCATGTCGCGCGTGCCCATGGGCACGCCCAACGCCCTGCCCGCCAAGGCCGGCCTGGGCGTGTACATGAGCCCGGCCATGCAGCAGCGCTATCCGGGCGTGGAGTTCAGCCAGTTCATGGGCGCCGAGATGATGGCCGGCAAGTACGGCCTGGCCAAGGACCAGCTGGACGCCTATGCGCTGCAAAGCCATGAGCGCGCCGTGCAGGCCGCGCGCGAGGGCCGCTTCGACCGCGAGATCCTCGCCGTGCAGGCGCGCAGCGCCGAAGGCGGTGCCGAGGGGGAAGGCCAGCCGCACACGGTGGATGAAGGCATACGCTTCAACGCCACGCTGGAGGGCATTGCCGGCGTCAAGACCATCCGCGAAGGCGGCTGCGTGACCGCCGCCACGGCCAGCCAGATCTGCGATGGCGCCAGCGGCGTCATGGTGGTCAGCGAGCGCGGCCTCAAGGCCCTGGGCGTGCAGCCGCTGGCGCGCATCCACCACATGAGCCTGCTCGGGCATGACCCCGTGATCATGCTGGAGGCCCCCATCCCCGCCACCCAGGCCGCGCTGAAAAAGGCCGGCATGCGCATCTCCGACATCGACCTGTACGAAGTCAACGAGGCCTTCGCCCCCGTGCCCCTGGCCTGGCTGCAGGCCACGGGCGCCGATCCGGCGCGGCTCAACGTCAACGGCGGCGCCATTGCGCTGGGCCATCCGCTGGGCGCCTCGGGCACCAAGCTCATGGCCACGCTGATCCACGCCCTGCATGCGCGCGGCGGGCGCTACGGCCTGCAGACCATGTGCGAGGGCGGCGGCATGGCCAACGTCACCATCATCGAGCGCCTGTAGGCGCCGCCATGCCACCGTGCGGCCGGAGCGGCCCGCGCCGGTCGCCCACCATCGGGGGGAGGGAAAGCCATGAGCCAGGACTCGCAGCCCCTGCTGCGCATCGAAGGCGTTTCGCTGCGCTTCGGCGGCATCGTCGCGCTGGACGGCGTGAGTTTCGATGTTGCGGCAGGCCAGATCTGCGGCCTCATCGGCCCCAACGGCGCAGGCAAGAGCAGCCTGTTCAACTGCCTGTCGCGGCTGTATGCCTGGCAGGCCGGCCACATCCGCTTTCGCGGCCAGCCGCTGGCCACGCTGGCGCGCCACCGCATGGCCGCGCTGGGCATGGGCCGTACCTTCCAGAACCTGGCCCTGTTTTCCAGCATGACGGTGGCCGACAACGTGCGCCTGGGCACGCACAGCCACCAGCACGCCGGCTTTGTGCGCGATGCCCTGCGCCTGCCCGGCGTGCGCCGGCGCGAGGAAGAAGCCCGCGCCCAGGCGCAGTCGCTGATGGCCCTGCTGGACCTGACGGGCGTGGCAGAGCGCCGCGTGGCCGACCTGCCCTTCGGCACGCAAAAGCGCGTGGAGCTGGCGCGCGCCCTGGCCTGCCGCCCGCAGTTGCTGCTGCTGGACGAGCCGGCCTGCGGCCTCAACCATGAGGAGCTGGCCGGCCTGGGCGACCTGATCCTGTCGCTGCGCGACCGGCTGGGGCTGACCGTGCTGCTGGTGGAGCACCACATGGGCCTGGTCATGCGCGTGAGCGACAAGGTCGTGGCGCTGAACTTCGGCCGCAAGATCGCCGAAGGCACGCCGGGCGAGGTCCGCGCCCATGCCGAAGTCATCCGCGCCTACCTGGGTTCGGACATGCAGCCACAGGATCAGGACAGGGAGGTGGCGCATGCCGGCACTGCTTGAAATCCGCGGACTGCATGCGGCCTACGGGTCGGTGCGCGTGCTGGACGGCATCGACATGGACCTGGCCGAAGGCCGCGTCACGGCCCTGCTGGGCGCCAATGGCGCGGGCAAGACCACCACGCTGCGCGCCATCTGCCGCCACCTGGTGGACACGCGCGGCGAGGTGCGCCTGGCCGGCGAACGCATAGACCGGCACAGCACCGAGCGCATCGCGCGCCAGGGCGTGGGCCATGTGCCCGACGGGCGCGGCACCTTCGCCCAGCTCAGCGCCGAGGAGAACCTGCGCCTGGGCGCGCAGGCCCGGCCCACGCGCGCTGCCCGTGCCGACGTGGGCAGCGATATGGAGCGCATGTTCGGCTACTTCCCCCGCCTGCGCGAGCGCCGCACCCAGCAGGCCGGCACGCTGTCGGGCGGCGAGCAGCAGATGCTGGCCATTGCCCGCGCCCTCATGGGCCGCCCGCGCCTGCTGCTGCTGGACGAGCCCTCCTTCGGGCTGGCGCCGCTGGTGGTGCGCGACATCTTCGGCATCCTGCGGCGCATCAATGAGGAACAGGGCACGACCATCCTGCTGGTGGAGCAGAACGCGCGCCTGGCGCTGGAGCTGGCGCACAGCGCCTACCTGCTGGAGACCGGCCGCATCGTGCTGCACGGCCCCAGCGAAGCCATGCGCCGCAACGACGCGGTGCGCCAGGCCTATCTCGGGGAGTAGCGGCCATGGACGCCTTCATCCACCAATTGCTGGCCGGCCTGGCCACGGGCGGCATCTACGCCACCGTGGCGCTGGCCCTGGTCATGATCTACCAGGCCACGCACCACATCAATTTCGCGCAGGGCGAGATGGCCATGTTCTCCACCTTCATCGCCTGGGCGCTGCTGCAGGCGGGGCTGCCGTACTGGTGGGCCTTCCTGGCCACGGTGGCGCTGTCCTTCGTGCTGGGCGCGGCGGTGGAGTTCGCCATCATCCGCCCCATGCGCAAGGCGGCGGACCTGGCCCAGGTGGTGGTCTTCATCGGCCTGCTGATCGTCTTCCACAGCCTGGCCGGCTGGATCTTCGGCTACACAATCAAGGAGTTTCCCAGCCCGTTCCCGGCCGACGCCTGGTATGGCAGCGCCCTGATGTCGGCCCACGAGGTGGGCACCATCTTCGTGGCGCTGGCCATCGTGGCCCTGCTGTTTGCCTTCTTCCGGCTCACGCCGCTGGGGCTGGCCATGCGCGCGGCCGCGCAGAACCCGGCCTCCTCGCGCCTGGTGGGCATCTCCGTGGGGCGCATGCTGATGCTGGGCTGGGGCCTGGCCGGCGCCATCGGCGCGGTGGCCGGGATGATGGTGGCGCCCGTGGTCTTCCTCGATCCGCACATGATGAGCGGCGTGCTGCTGTATGCCTTTGCGGGCGCGCTGCTGGGCGGCATCGACAGCCCCGCGGGCGCCGTGCTGGGCGGCTTCATCGTGGGCGTGCTCGAAAACCTGGTGGGCAGCTACGTGGTCGGCACCGAACTCAAGCTTTCTGTGGCCCTGGTGCTGATCGTGGGCGTTCTCATCGTGCGGCCGGCCGGGCTGATGGGCCGCAAGGTCGTCAGGAGGGTTTGAACAATGTTCCCCCTGAGCGGCTACGCCGCTTCCCGTTGCACGGCGCCCCCTCTCTCGCTACGCGGGAGGGGGACGACATCCTCGCTTTTGGGCCACGCCAGTTTTGTGCCCAACGCCCTGGAGAACAATGATGTCCACACGATCCGCCTCCTCGTCTGACGCACTGGTCGCCGCCACCAGCGCGCGCCGCCCCCTGCCCCTGGGCACGGTACTGATCGCGGCGCTGGCGCTGGCGGCCTGCTCGCTGGTCTTCGTGGCCAAGGGCTACCAGCTGTTCCAGGCCACCATGGTGCTGGCCTATGCCGTGGCCCTGGTGGGGCTGAACATCCTCACGGGCTACAGCGGCCAGATCTCGCTGGGCCATGGCGCCTTCTTCGCCATAGGCGCCTATGCGGCGGGCATCCTGATGGACCGCGCGGGCCTGGCCTACTGGCTGGCCGTGCCTGCAGCGGGCCTGGTGAGCCTGGCGGCGGGCTACCTGTTCGGGCGGCCCGCGCTCAGGCTGGAAGGGCTGTACCTGGCGCTGGCCACCTTTGCGCTGGGCGTGGCCATGCCCCAGCTGCTCAAGTACCGCCACCTGGAAGCCTGGACCGGCGGCGTGGGCGGCATCGTGCTGACCAAGCCCGAGGCGCCCTGGGGCCTGCCGCTGGATGCCGACCAGTGGTTCTACCTCTATGCATTGGCCGTGGCGGCGCTGCTGTTCTGGATGGCGCGCAACCTCATAGACAGCGGCAGCGGCCTGGCGCTGCGCGCCATCCGCGACCACGCCATGGCAGCCGAGGCCATGGGCGTGGACAACGCGCACTGCAAGTCCATGGCCTTTGCGATTTCGGCCGGCTACACGGGCGTGGGCGGCGCGCTGTCGGCCATTGCCGTGCAGTTCGTGGCGCCCGACTCCTTCACCATGTTCCTGTCGATCTCGCTGCTGGTGGGCGTGGTGGTGGGTGGCGTGGGAACGCTGTGGGGCGCGCTGTTCGGCGCCCTGTTCATCATGTTCATCCCGGGGCTGGCCGAGCAGGTCTCCAAGGCCGCGCCCTGGGCCGTCTACGGCACCGTGCTCATCGTCTTCATGTTCGCCATGCCCGGCGGCGTGATGGGCCTGCTGCACCGGCTGGGCCGGCCGGGCCGGCGCCTGCCCCGGCAGCGGCCGCGTGCCTGACTTTCCATCCCCACCCACAGGAGTCCCCCATGAATTCCAGTCCGGCCGTCCGCATGGAACGCCACGGCAACAACGACGACAACGGCGAGATCGCCCTCATCGTCCTCCAGGACAGCGCCCGCATGAATCCGCTGGGCAGGCCCTTGCAGGTGCGGCTGCGCGAACTGCTGGCCGAGGTGCGCGAGGACACCTCCCTCCGCGCCCTGGTGCTCACCGCCGAGGGCCGGGGGTTTTGCGCGGGCGCGGACCTGTCGTCCATGGGCGGCGCACAAGGCGGGGCACAAGGCGGGGCCCAGGCCGATGGCCGCACGCTGGGCGCGCAGACGGCCGACAACATGCAGCAGTTGTCCAACCGCCTCATCCTGGACCTGCAGCAGCTGCCCGTGCCCGTGGTCTGCGCCATCAACGGCGCGGCAGCCGGGGCCGGCGTGGGCCTGGCCCTGGCTGGCGATGTGGCGCTGGCGGCGCGCTCGGCCTACTTCTACCTGCCTTTCCTGCCGCGCCTGGGCATCGTGCCGGACCTGGGCACCACCTGGTTCATCGAGCGGCGGCTGGGCCGTGCGCGCGCCATGGGCCTGTCCCTGCTGGGCGACAGGCTGGGCGCGCAGCAGGCTGCCGACTGGGGCCTGGTCTGGGCCTGCGTGGACGACGAGGCCCTGCGCGAGCAGGCCCTGGCCACGGCCGCACGCCTGGCGCGGCTGCCGGCCGGCGCCGTGCTGGAAGCCCGCCGCGCGCTGGACCACGCAGCCGCTTCCACGCTGGAGCAGCAGCTTCACTACGAGGCCGAACGCCAGCGCGAGCTGGTGGGCGCGCCGGCCTTCATGGAGGGCGTGCAGGCCTTCATGCAAAAGCGCGAGCCCGTGTTCGCGCCACGCCAGCCGGGCTGACCGCCGCGCCTTCCCGACGCACCTTCCCGACACACCTTGCTGCGCCCGCACATGCATTCGTCGGAATCGACGATGGGCGAGCGCCGGGCCGGTTCCTACCATGGACCGGCCACCACAAGAAAAGCGGGCACGGCGCCCGCAAGCCAGGAGACAACCATGCGCAACACCATCGCCCGGGGCCCCTGGGCCCTGATCGCCTGCCTGGCGCTGGCCCTGCCGGCCATCACCCAGGCGCCAGCCCAGGCCCAGAAGAAGTACGACACCGGCGCCAGCGACACCGAGATCCGCATCGGCAACTTCGTGCCCTACTCGGGCCCGGTGTCGGCCTACGGCACCATCGGCAAGGCCCATGCGGCCTACTTCGCCAAGATCAATGCCGAGGGCGGCATCAACGGCCGCAAGGTCACCTACCTCTCGGCCGACGACGCCTACAACCCCGCCCAGAGCGTGGAGCAGACGCGCAAGCTGGTCGAGCGCGACGGCGTGCTGCTGATGTTCGGCGCGCTGGGCACCTCGCACAACCAGGCCGTGCATCGCTACATGAACCAGCGCAAGGTGCCCCAGCTGTTCGTCTCCACGGGCGCCACACGCTGGGGCGATCCGAAGAACTTCCCCTGGACCATGGGCTGGCAGCCCACCTACCAGCTCGAAGGCCGCACCTTCGCCCAGCACATCCTGGCCACGCGGCCCCAGGCCAAGGTGGCCGTCCTGATGCAGAACGACGACTTCGGCAAGGACTACCTCAAGGGCGTGCTCGACGGCTTTGGCGAGCAGGCCAAGCAGCGCATCGTCGTGCAGCAGACCTACGAGGTCGGCGACCCCACGGTGGACAGCCAGATGGTGGCGCTCAAGGGCTCGGGGGCGGACACCTTCATCAACATCAGCACGCCCAAGTTCGCGGCCCAGTCCATACGCAAGGCCGCCGACATCGGCTGGAAGCCTGCGCACTACCTGGTCAGCGTCTCGCTGTCCATCAGCTCGGTGCTCAAGCCTGCGGGCCTGGACAACGCGCGCGGCGTGATGACAGCCAGCTACCTGCGCGAGCCCTCGGACCCCACCAACCAGGGCACGCCCGAGCTGGCCGGCTACCTGGCCTTCATGAAGCAGTTCTACCCGGCCGGCGACCCCAACGATTCGCTCAACGTCATCGGCTACTCCCAGGCCCAGACCCTGGTGCAGGTGCTCAGGCAGGCCGGCGACGAGCTCACGCGCGCCAACATCATGAAGCAGGCCTCCAGCCTGAAGATGGACCTGCCCATGCTCTACCCGGGCATCAGCCTGCAGACCGGTGGGGACGATTTCTTCCCCATCAAGAAGATGCAGCTCGTGCGCTTCGACGGCAGCCGCTACGCGCCCGTGCAATGACCCCGGCCTTCAGGACAACGACAGGAGACACCCCATGCCCGCCTTGCAAGGACTGATGCAGGACCGCCCGCTCATGATCTCGTCGCTGATCGAGCATGCGGCGCGCTTTCACCCGCACACCGAGATCGTCTCGCGCCTGCCGGAAACTCGGGACGGTGGCCTGCACCGCACCGACTGGGCCGGCATGCGCCGCGCCTCCTGCCAGGTGGCCAACGCCCTGCAGTCGCTGGGCGTGCAGCCTGGCGAACGCGTGGGCACGCTGGCCTGGAACAGCTGGCGCCACCTGGCGCTGTACTTCGGCGTCTCGGGCAGCGGCGCGGTGCTGCACACCATCAACCCGCGCCTGTTTCCCGAGCAGATCGAATACATCGCCAACCATGCCGAGGACCGGGTGCTGTTCTTCGACGTGACCTTCGCGCCGCTGGTGGAAAAGCTCGCACCGCATCTGAAGACCGTCACCACCTATGTCTGCATGAGTTCGCGCGAGCACATGCCCGCGCTGGACCTGCCCGACCTGCACTGCTGGGACGAGCTGGTGGGCAACCAGAGCGAGGACTTCGAGTGGCCCGAGTTCGACGAGCGCACGGCCTCCTCGCTGTGCTACACCTCGGGCACCACGGGCCACCCCAAGGGCGTGCTGTACTCGCACCGCTCCACCGTGCTGCACACGCTGATGGAGCTGGCGCCCGACACCTTCGGCCTGAACGCGAGCGAGACCGTGATGCTCATCGTGCCCATGTTCCATGCCAACGCCTGGGGCACGCCCTATGCGGCGGCCATGGCCGGCGCACGGCTGGTGCTGCCCGGCCCTCACCTGGACGGCCAGAGCGTCTACGAGCTCATGCGCGACGAGAAGGTCACCTTCTCGCAGGGCGTGCCCACCGTGTGGCTGATGCTGTTCCAGTACCTGGATGCGCATCCCGACATCGACCCGCGCGCGCTGGGCGTCAAGAGCATAGGCATCGGCGGCGCGGCCGTGCCGCGCGCCATGCTGGAGCGCTTCGAGAACCAGTTCGGCGCCCAGGTCGTGCAGGGCTGGGGCATGACCGAGACCAGCCCCATCGGCGTGGTCAGCAAGCTGCTGCCCCGGCACGACGCGCTGTCGGGCGAGGAACTGGTCAAGGTCAAGCTCAAGCAGGGGCGCGGCGTCTGGGGCGTGGACCTCAAGATCGTGGACGACGACGGCCGGCCCCAGCCCTGGGACGGCCAGGCCCGGGGACACCTGCGCGTGCGCGGCCCCTGGATCGCCAGCGGCTACTTCAAGGGCGAAGGCGGCTCGCCCGTCGATGAGGAAGGCTTCTTCACCACGGGCGACGTGGCCACCATCGATGCCGACGGCTTCCTGCAGCTGGTGGACCGCGCCAAGGACGTGATCAAGTCGGGCGGCGAGTGGATTTCCTCCATCGACGTGGAGAACGCCGCCATGGGCCATCCCGGCGTGGCCGAGGCCGCCATCATCGGCGTGGCCCATCCCAAGTGGCAGGAGCGGCCGCTGCTGCTGGTGGTGCCGCGCGCAGGCCACAGCGTCAGCCGCGAGTCCATGCTCGACTTCCTGTCCACGCGCATCGCCAAATGGTGGCTGCCCGACGACGTGCTGCAGGTGGCCGAGCTGCCGCACACGGCCACGGGAAAACTGCTAAAGACCAAGCTGCGCGAGCAGTACAAGAACCATCCACTGCCCACGGCCTGAAAGGAGACCTCCATGCCAGGACCGCTTGAAGGCGTGCGCGTTGTCGAGTTCGCGGGCCTGGGCCCGGGGCCGTTCTGCGCCATGCTGCTGGCCGACATGGGTGCCGAGGTGCTGCGCATCGCGCGGCCCGGCACGCCGGTCGATGCACAGGACATCACCACGCGCAGCCGCAGCCAGGTCGAGATCGACCTGCGCGGCGAGGAAGGCCAGGCCTCGGCCCTGGCGCTGATCGCACGCGCCGATCTGCTGATCGAGGGCTTTCGGCCCGGCGTGATGGAGCGCCTGGGCCTGGGGCCCGAGCCCTGCCTGGCGCGCAACCCGCGCCTGGTCTACGGCCGCATGACGGGCTGGGGCCAGCACGGGCCGCTGGCGCATGCGGCGGGGCATGACATCAACTACATCGCCATCTCCGGCGCGCTGCACGCCATCGGCCGCGCGGGCGAGGCGCCCGTGCCGCCGCTCAACTACGTGGGCGACTTCGGCGGCGGCGGCA
This sequence comes from Delftia sp. GW456-R20, assembly GCF_001622915.1. Taxonomy (NCBI): domain Bacteria; kingdom Pseudomonadati; phylum Pseudomonadota; class Betaproteobacteria; order Burkholderiales; family Comamonadaceae; genus Delftia; species Delftia sp. GW456-R20. The sequence continues at coordinate 934,057 of NZ_LWCN01000003.1, forward strand.
TGCTGCTGGCCGTGGGCCTGCTGGCCGCCCTGCACGAGGCCGGGCGCAGCGGCCGGGGCCAGGTCATCGATGCGGCCATGACCGATGGCACGGCCCTGCTGTCGGCCTTCATGTACGGCTTCAAGGCCAAGGGCCAGTGGAGCAACCAGCGCGGAGAGAACCTGCTGGACGGCGGCGCGCACTTCTATGACACCTATGCCTGCGCCGACGGCAAATACATCGCCATAGGCGCCATCGAGCCGCAGTTCTACGCCGAGCTGCGCCAGCGCTGCGGCATACAGGACCCGCTGTTCGACGCGCAGCTGGACGCCGCACGCTGGCCCCTGCTCAAGCTGCGCCTGGCCGACGTGTTCCGCACGCGCACGCGCCAGCAGTGGTGCGAGCTGCTGGAAGGCAGCGATGCCTGCTTCGCCCCCGTGCTCGACTGGGACGAGGCGCCCCAGCACGCCCACAACCGCGCGCGCGCCACGTTCACCGAGGCCGGTGGCGTGCTCCAGCCCGCGCCGGCGCCGCGCTTTTCGCGCAGCGTGCCCGAGCAGCCCCGCCCCCCGCGCGCCGCCAGCCTGCAAGACACGCTGGCCGCCTGGAATGCCCGCTCCTGAGGAAACCCCATGCCCATGTATCTCACCCAGGCCATCCACAAGGGCCGCCGCGAAAAGGCCGGTGCCACGGCGGCCATCTGCGGCGAAGAGCAGGCCAGCTGGTCGCAGCTTGCGCAGCGCATCGAACGCTGTGCCGGCCTGCTGCGGGCGCTGGACGTGGCGCCCGGCGACCGCGTCGGCATGATGGGCCTGAACTCCATCCGCTACCTTGAATACTTCTATGGCTGCTGGTGGGTGGGCGCCGCGGTCAACCCCGTCAACATCCGCTGGAGCGCGCACGAGGTGGCCTACTCGCTGGACGACTGCGACACGCGCGTGCTCTTCGTGGACGATGCCTTCGCGCCCCTGGTGCCCCGGCTGCGCGAGCTGTCCTCCAGCCTGCGCACCGTGGTGTTCTGCGGCACGGGCGCCGCGCCCGAAGGCGCGCTGCACTACGAGCAATTGCTGGCCGCCGCCACGCCCTGCGCCGACGCGCTGCGCAGCGGCAACGACCTGGCTGCCGTCATGTACACAGGCGGCACCACGGGCCGGCCCAAGGGGGTGATGCTCAGCCACGACAACCTGTTCATCAACGCCCTGTCCAATGCCAGCAACGTGCCGCGCCAGCATGTGAAGGTGGGCATGGTGGTCACGCCCATGTTCCATGTGGCCGGCTGCGGCCTGGCCCTTCTCATGGCCCAGCGCCTGGTGCCCCAGGTCATCGTGCCGGCCTTCGACGAGCTGGCCATCCTCGCCGGCGTGCAGCAGCACGGCGTGAAGGAGCTGTTCCTGGTGCCCACCATGATCCGCCGGCTGATCGAGCATCCGCGCCTGGCGGAGTTCGACCTGTCCAGCCTGCGCCTCATGCTCTATGGCGCGGCGCCCATAGACGCCAGCCTGCTGGAGCGCGCCATGCAGGCGTTGCCCGGCGCCGACTTCGCCCAGGCCTACGGCATGACCGAGCTGTCGCCCACCATCGTGTCCATGGGCCCGGCCGAGCACCGCCCCGGCCCGCAGCGTGAGCGCCTGCTGCGAGCGGCCGGCCGGCCCGTGACCATTGCCGAGGTGCGCATCGTCGATGGCGAGGGCCGCGAGCTGCCGCCCGGCGAGGTGGGCGAGATCACGGCGCGCGGCCCCATGGTCATGCAGGGCTACTGGAACAAACCTGCCGAGACAGCCGCCGCGCTCAAGGACGGCTGGATGCACACGGGCGACATGGGCCGGCTGGATGCCGACGGCTACCTCTTCGTCGTGGACCGGCTCAAGGACATGATCGTCAGCGGCGGCGAGAACGTGTACTCGGCCGATGTCGAGAACGCCATCGCCCAGCTGCCCCAGGTCGCCATGTGCGCCGTCATCGGCGTGCCCGACGAACGCTGGGGCGAGCGCGTGCACGCCGTGATCGTCGCGCGCGAGGGTCAGCCGCTGACCGAGGCCGAGGTCATCGCCCACTGCCGCGAACGCATCGCGGGCTACAAGTGCCCACGCTCGGTGGAGTTCCGCGCCGAGCTGCCGCTGTCGGCCGCCGGCAAGCTGCAGAAATTCCAGCTGCGCGAACCCTACTGGCAGGGCCGCGAACGCCGCATCAACTGACCCCCACGAACCACCAGGCCACGCCATGCCACTGCAACTGACACGCTCCTGGAGCACCCCCGAGCTGGAAAGCCTGCGCGCCACCGCCGTGCGCTTTCTGGAAACCGAAATGCAGCCCCAGGACGAGGCCGCGCGCCAGCGCGGCAACGTGGGCCATGCCATCTGGCGCCGCGCCGGCGAGCTGGGCCTGCTGTGCACCGACATCCCCGAGGAATACGGCGGCGGCGGCGGCGACTTCCGCCACGAGGCCGTGATCCACGAGGAGATGGCGCGCCGCGCCCTCTCGGGCATGAGCAACTCCGTGCACTCCATCGTGGCCCACTACCTGCTCAACCATGGCACCGAGGCGCAAAAGCGCAAGTACCTGCCCGCCATGGCGCGCGGCGAGCTGGTGGGCGCCATCGCCATGACCGAGCCCGGCGCGGGCTCGGACCTGCAGGGCGTGCGCACGCGCGCAGAACTCAGGGACGGCCGCTACCGCATCAACGGCAGCAAGACCTTCATCACCAACGGCCTGCTGGCCGGCCTGATCCTCGTGGTCTGCAAGACCGACCCGGCCCAGGGCGCGCGCGGCACCTCCATCCTCATCGTGGAGACCCGGGACTGCGCGGGCTTTCGCGTGGGCCGCGTGCTGGACAAGATGGGCATGAAGGCCCAGGACACCTCGGAGCTTTTCTTTGATGACGTGACCGTGCCGCAGGACGCGCTGCTGGGCGGGCGCGAAGGCCAGGGCTTCTACCAACTCATGGGCGACCTGCCCTACGAGCGGCTGATCATCGGCCTGGCCGCACTGGCCTGCATGGAAGGCGCCTACGAGGCCACGCTGGCCTACGTGCGCGAGCGCCGCGCCTTCGGCCAGGCCATTGCCGACATGCAGAACACCCGGTTCAAGCTCGCCGAGGTGGCCACCACGCTGACCGTGAGCCGCGCCTTCATCGACCGCTGCGTGGAGCAGTTGGTGGCCGGCACGCTGGACACGGCCACGGCCTCCATGGCCAAGCTCTGGGGCTCGGAAGCGCAGGGCCGCGTGCTCGACGAACTCGTGCAGCTGCATGGCGGCTACGGCTACATGAACGAATACATGGTCACCCGCATGTACGCCGATGCGCGCGTGCAGCGCATCTACGGCGGCACCAGCGAAATCATGAAGGAAGTGATCTCGCGCGTGCTCTGACGCTCTGATCCCCTGGCGGCGCCAAGCGCTGCCGCAGTCCCCCTATCCCTTCCCCGGCAGCACAGGAGACAGCAGCCATGACCCTCGACGACCTCATCTACAAGCCCGGCCTGCTCAAGGGCGAACGCATCCTCGTCACTGGCGGTGGCACCGGCCTGGGCCGCGTCATGGCCGAGGCCTTTCTCATGATGGGCGCCGACATCTACCTGTGCGGCCGGCGCGGCGCCGTGGTCGAGCAGACAGCGCAGGAGCTGATGCAGCAGCACGGCGGCCGGGCCGTGGGCCATGCCTGCGACGTGCGCCAGCCCGAGGCCGTAGAGCAGATGATCGAGGCCATCTGGGCCGACGGCGGCGCGCTCACGGGCCTGGTCAACAACGCGGCCGGCAACTTCGTCAGCCGCACCGAGGACCTGTCCATGCGCGCCTTCGACGCCGTGGCCAACATCGTCATGCGCGGCAGCTTCAACCTCACGCTGGAGTGCGGCCGCCGCTGGCTGGCCGAGGGCCGCAAGGCCAGCGTGCTGTCCATCCTCACCACCTGGGTCTGGAACGGCTCGGCCTTCACCGTGCCCTCGGCCATGGCCAAATCGGGCGTGCATGCCATGACGCAGTCGCTGGCCGTGGAATGGGGCAACCGGGGCATACGCTTCAACGCCATCGCGCCGGGCCTGTTCCCCACCGAAGGCATGAGCGCGCGGCTGAACCCGCAGGGCGGCGAGCATGTGCGTGCCGACAACCCCATGGGCCGCAACGGCCGCATGCCCGAGCTGGCCAACCTGGCCGTCTTCCTCATGAGCCGCCAGGCCGAGTACCTGACGGGACAGACCATCGCCATAGACGGCGGACAATACCAGGCGACGGGCGGCAACTTCGCCGGGCTGGCCAGCTGGAGCGACCAGGACTGGGCGAATGCGCGCAGCGCCATCGAATCGCGCAACGCGGCCGACCGCCAGCAAAGAACCGCATAGACACAAGGAGACAAGCCATGAGCCAAGAACGCGTGCGCATATCGGTGGACCACGGCGTGGCCGAGGTGACCCTGGCCCGGCCCGACAAGATGAATGCGCTGGACCCCGCCATGTTCGACGCCCTGATCGACGCATTGGCGCGGCTGCGGGACACGCCCGGGTTGCGCGCCGTGGTGCTGCATGGCGAAGGGCGCGCCTTCTGCGCGGGCCTGGACATGGGCAGCATGGCCGGCATTGCCGACGGCCAGCAGACGGCGGACATGACGGACCTGGCTGCGCGCACGCACGGCATGGCCAACCGCTTCCAGCAGATCTGCTGGGGCTGGCGCGAACTGCCCGTTCCCGTGATCGCCGCCGTGCACGGCGTGGCCTACGGCGGCGGCCTGCAGCTGGCGCTGGGTGCGGACATCCGCCTGGTGGCCGATGATGCGCGGCTGTCCATCATGGAAATCAAGTGGGGACTGGTGCCCGACATGGCCGGCTGCGCGCTGGCCGCGCCGCTGGTGCGCGGCGATGTGCTGCGCGAGCTGGTCTACACCGGCCGCATCGTGTCCGGCCCCGAGGCCGTGGCCCTGGGCCTGGCCACGCGCGTGAGCGCTGCGCCGCTGGAGGAAGCGCGCCACCTGGCCCGCCAGATCGCGGCCAGCAGCCCGCACGCCATACGCGCGTCCAAGCGGCTGATGCAGCTCAGCGAAACCGCTTCTCCCGCAGACATCCTGCTGGCCGAGGCGCAGGAGCAGCAGGCCCTGCTGGGCAGCTCCAACCAGGCCGAGGCCGTGCGCGCCGGCCTGGAAAAGCGGGTGCCGGTCTTCAACGATCAAGGCCTTTAGACACCTTTTGAAACAGCCGCCGGACCCTGCATCGGGGTCCGGCGCAGCCATCCGCAAATACCCTTATTCGACGCCCTTTCGCCACTGCGCTGATTTTTTAGGCATTCCGTGGAAAGCCTTGCAGGGCGCGGATTCGGCAAGTTACACCCGGAGTTTTCCACAACTCCGTCCACACGCACCGGGGATAAAAACCCGGTGCCTGAGGGGCATGCAAGTGCAGGCATACTTGACGGCTTGCCTCGGCTTCCCCCTCTTTTCCCATGCCCCGCCTGCACGCTCCCAGCAAGGATGACAGCCGCCTGCTGCCACCTTTTGCCGCCCTGCCCGAGCGCTGCATCCACGTGCCCGCCACCGACGCCGAATTCGCGGCCGCACGCGCCGCGCTGATGGCGGCGCCCGTGCTCGGTTTCGATACCGAGAGCAAGCCGCTGTTCCACGCCCACCAGACCGACACCGGCCCCCATGTGGTGCAGTTGGCCACCTGCGACCAGGCCTGGCTGCTGCAGCTGCACCATGCGCAGGCACGCGCGCTTGCGGCCGACGTGCTGGCCAGCGAGTCCATCTGCAAGGCCGGTTTCGGCCTGGACCATGACCGCAGCGCGCTGCCCGCGCGCCTGGGCGTTGCGCTGCACAACGTGATCGACCTGGACCGCGTGTTCAAGCGCCACGGCTATGCCAGCTCGGTAGGCGTGCGCGCGGCCGTGGCCCTGGTGCTGGGGCAGAACTTCCACAAGTCCAAGAAAATCTCCACCTCCAACTGGGCTGCACCGCAGTTGAGCCTGGCCCAGCGCCACTACGCGGCCAACGACGCCCACGGCGCCGCCATGGTGCATGCCGCCCTGCCCGCCTGGGAACAGCGCCAGCCGGCCGTGGCCGAACGCCCCGCCAGGCCCGCCAGGCCTGCGCCTGACCCCCGCGGCCCCGGCAGCTCCAGCGGCCCGCGGGGACCACGCAGGCCCCACGCGCCACGCGAGCAGGACGCACCGCGCGAGCCGCATGTGTCGCACGAGCCGCATGTATCGCACGAGCAGCACAAGCCGCATGAGCCACATGAGCCACATGTACCGCGCGAGTCCAGCGCCCCGCGCTCATCGCCACGCCCGTCCCGCACCCCACGCCTGCTGCAGGCGCCGGTCACACCGGGCAAGCCAAGCCCTGGCTAGGCATCTTCCTCTTGCGGCACCAGCCGCACCCGGTCGCGGCCTGCGCGCTTGGCCTCGTAGAGCATGGCGTCGGCACGCGCCAGCGCCTGCTCCAGCGTCTGGCCCTGGGCCATCCAGGCCACGCCAAAGCTGGCCGTGATGCGTATCTCGTCGGGCAGCGCGCTGAAGCCCATCAGGCGCAGCTGGGTCTGGATGCGCCGGGTGATCCATTGCGCGGCCAGCGGGTCGGCGTGCGGCAGCAGGGCCACGAACTCCTCCCCGCCAAAGCGTGCAACCAGGTCCTGCTGGCGTGTGCTGCGCAGCAGCAGGCGCGCAAAGCGCTGCAGCACCTCGTCGCCCGCCGCATGGCCCCAGCCGTCGTTGACCCGCTTGAAATGGTCCAGGTCGCACACCAGTACGGCGGCCGACAGCTGCGGCTGCTCGGCCAGCCGGCGCTGCACGGCCTCCTTGAAGGCGCGCCGGTTCAGCAGCCCGGTCAGCGGATCGCGGTCGCGCTCCTCGTGCAGCTCCTGCACGGTGTCGCGCACCGCTGCGGCCAGGAAGAGCATGGCAAACAGCAGGCCGAACACCAGCAGGCTCAGCTGCAGCGCCATCCACGAGGAAGAAATGCCCAGCCATTCCCCGGCTGCGCTGGCCGATACCGAAGCAGCACGCGGCGTCACCCACAGCGTGCGGACGAAAAAGCTCAGCGCAAAGACCACGAACACCCACAGCAGCAGCCGGTCCCAGCCTGTGCAGGGATGCCTGCGTGGCAGCCGCCACAGCGGCAGGGCCAGTTGCAGGCCCAGGCCGAAATTGAGCACATGCTGGCGCGCCTGGGCATCGGGCACGGCCCAGGCGTAGTAGCCCAGCACCACCAGCACCGCGCCGCCAAAGCCGGCCGCCAGCGGTGCATCCGGTCGCACGCCCTGGCGTATGGCCATGGCCTCGGTGATGAACCAGGCCGCGCACAGTTGCAGCGCGGCCGTCGTCAATGCATTGACGGGAACGGCCGCAGGCCGCTCCAGGATCTGCAGCAGCAGCGCCAGGCTGAAGCCGGTGAAGGCGAAGGACATGCTGCGCAACTCGCGCCGGGCACGCAGATGCCGCCAGCAGACATAGAAACAGCCGGCCAGCAGCAAGGTGCACAGGGGCACCGCCAGCGCCAGAAGATGTCTTGCTGTCAACGTCACCATCAACTCCCTGATGGAGTCTAGCGATCAGGTCACGTTACAACACGTCGTTAACAAAAATACACATTCACTCACGGTTCTGGCGATGGCAGGCCGGGCATATCTGCGCGTGGCAGAGGAGCAACCGGGCTGCGGCGTATATGTTCGTAACCAACGCATCGTTGGGCACCGGAGGCCGGCACGCCACAATGCCAACCGTCCTCCGCTAGTAAAACCTCAGGACTTACGCAAACAGGATGCGGGAACGCGCCGCTCCCCATGGCAAATGGCCCGCCCGTGCCCTTCTTGCGTAAGCCGTCACCAGAAAGGCAATCTTCCATGCGCATCGAAACCCTGGCCGTCCACGCCGGCTACTCGCCCGACCCCACCACCAAGTCGGCCGCCGTGCCCATCTACCAGACCGTGGCCTACGCCTTCGACAGTGCCCAGCATGGCGCCGACCTGTTCGACCTCAAGGTGGCCGGCAACATCTACACGCGCATCATGAACCCCACCACCGACGTGCTGGAAAAGCGCGTCGCGGCGCTGGAAGGCGGCATTGCCGCCGTGGCCGTGGCCTCGGGCATGGCCGCCATCACCTATGCCATCCAGGCGATTGCCGAGGCCGGCGACAACATCGTCTCGGCCAGCACGCTCTACGGCGGCACCTACAACCTGTTCGCCCACACCTTCCCGCAGCAGGGCATCACGGTGCGCTTTGCCGATCCGCGCGACCCGGCCAGCTTTGCCCAGCACATCGATGAGAAGACCAAGGCCATCTTCATCGAGTCCATCGGCAACCCGCTGGGCAATGTCACCGACATCCGCGCGCTGGCCGACGTGGCCCACGCCCATGGCGTGCCGCTGATCGTGGACAACACCGTGCCCAGCCCCTATCTGCTGCGCCCCATCGAGCACGGCGCCGACATCGTCGTGCACTCGCTGACCAAGTACCTGGGCGGCCACGGCAACAGCGTGGGCGGCGCCGTCGTGGACAGCGGCAAGTTCCCCTGGGCCGAGCACAAGACACGCTTCAAGCGCCTGAACGAGCCCGATGTCAGCTACCACGGCGTGGTCTACACCGAGGCCCTGGGCGAGGCCGCCTACATCGGCCGCGTGCGCGTGGTGCCGCTGCGCAATACCGGCGCCGCACTGTCGCCGCACAACGCCTTCCTCATCCTGCAGGGCATCGAGACGCTGGCCCTGCGCATGGACCGCATCTGCGAGAACACCCAGAAGATCGCCGAGACGCTGCAAAAGCATCCCAAGATCGAATGGGTGCGCTACGCCGGCCTGCAGGACCACCCCGATCACGCCCTGGTGAAGAAGCAGCTGGGCGGCCGCGCCTCGGGCATCCTCTCGTTCAGCCTCAAGAACGGCAGCGGCGACAGCGACACGCGCGCCGCCGGTGCGCGCTTCCTGGATGCGCTGCAGCTGTTCACGCGCCTGGTCAACATCGGCGACGCCAAGTCCCTGGCCACGCACCCGGCATCGACCACGCACCGCCAGCTGGACGCCGAGGAGCTTGCCAAGGCCGGCGTGACCGAAGGCATGGTGCGCCTGTCCGTGGGCATCGAGCACATCAGCGACCTGCTGGCCGACCTGGAGCAGGCGCTGGCCAAGGTCTGATTCCCGCGCAAGGGCGGGCCGGACTGCGCGGCGGCCCGGCCCTTGCAGGCAGGCCCTGGCTTGTCAGCGCCGCTTGGCGCGCTCCCGCACTTGCTGCGAGGAGTAGAAGATCAGTGGATCGGGCGTGCGTTGCGGGTTGGCGCAGGGCTCGATGGCATGGCCCTTGGGCGGGGCGCAGCGGGCCAGGTCGCGCAGCTGGGCCTGGGTGCGTTCGGCGTGGCGCGCGGCCGTCTCGCCTTCGGACGGGCGGCTGCCGGGCACGATGAGGCGCAGCTCCATCTTGCGGATGGCAGGCTCCACGGCATAGGTGCCCTGGTACTGCATCACCACGCGGCGCTCGGCCAGGTCCACCGTCGCCAGTACGGCGCGCATGGGCACGGGAATCATGGCGCCCGACTGGTAGCGCACCAGCACGAAGGGCGCGAAGGGCTTGGGAATCTTCAGCTCCAGTGTCTGGCCCTTGCCGCGCGCATCGGCGCGCACGCGCAGCTGCCCGCCGTCGGGCAGGTAGCGGTCCAGCCGCCAGCCCGTGGATACACGCTGCGCACCCACGCAGGGCGCGTAGTAGTACTCGGTGGCGTCGGCATCCTTGCCCGTGTAGAGCATCTGGGCACCTTCATGCTCGGTGAGCGCCTTGGCGGCCACGTCCGCACCGTCGGCCCTGGCGCCAACCAGCGTGCCGCCGCGCACGAACACGCCCGTGTACGGGAACCAGGTGGTGCGCTGGTTGGCCACGGCGCCATAGGGCTTGCATTCGGTGGACATGCTCTGGTCCTGCATGTCGGCCTGGGGCGCCACGGGCTCGCCGCCGTGGCCGCCGCCCTGGTCGGCCAGGCTCAGGCGGCCATCGGTCTCGATGGTGAAGGTGGCCTTGGCCACCATGGAGTAGTAGCGGCCGGCAGCGTCTTCGCCGATCAGCAGCAGGCTGGGCAGGGGCGTGAGGTTGGCGACCTCGGGTTCGGCGTGCGGCGCATCGGCCGGGGCCTTGGCGGGCACCTCGGGCCGGGGCTGGTCCTGTGGCTGGCTGGGCGCCGGTGCCTGGGGCGGCGCAGTGGCACAGCCGGCAAGGACCAGGGACAGCGGCATGGCAAGAACAAGCGAACGCAACAACATGGAACTCCCTCGGATCATTGAGGCCGACGATGCTACTGCATGCGCCGGCGCGCGATGCAATGCCAGGCAACGCGGCACGGGCAGGCTCAGGCCAGATCCCTTGCCAGCCGCAGGCCGGTCATCTGCCAGCGCGCCTGGGTGGGGAAGAAATTGCGGTAGCTGGCGCGCGCATGGCCGGGCGGCGTGAGGCAGGAGCCGCCACGCAGCACGTACTGGTTGACCATGAACTTGCCGTTGTACTCACCCACCGCGCCCTCGGCCACCACAAAGCCCGGGTAGGCGGTGTAGGCCGACTGGGTCCACTCCCAGACCTCGCCCAGCGCATGGCTGCCGGTCTGCATGGCGCGCGGGTGCACGGGGCCGGGCGGCTCGCCGTGCTGCGGGCGCTGCGCCATCTGCGCGGCAAGGGCCGCCTCCCATTCCGCCTCGGTGGGCAGGCGCGCGCCGGCCCAGCGCGCATAGGCATCGGCCTCGAAGTAAGAGAGGTGGCAGACGGGCCTGCGCCCGTCCAGCGCCAGCGCGCCATGCAGGCTGAATTCCTGCCACATGCCGTCCATCACGCCACCGGCCTGGCGCCGCCAGTACCACGGGTGCTCCAACTGCTGCGTGCAGCGCCAGTCCCAGCCTTCGGCCAGCCACCACTGCGGCTGGGCATAGCCGCCATCCTTGACGAAGCGCAGGAACTCGGCATTGCTCACGGGCCGCTGCGCCATCTCGCAGCCCTGCAGGAACACCTCGTGGCGCGGGCGCTCGTTGTCGAAGGCAAAGCCCTCGCCCGCATGGCCCACGGCATGCATGCCGCGCGGCACGGTCAGCCACTGCAGCGGCGGGGGCAATCCATCGGGCTCTTGCGGCGCAGGCACGCCCTCTTCCTGCGCTCGGTACGCAGGCCACAGCGGGTGGCAGGACAGCAGGTGCTTGATGTCGGTCAGCAGCAGCTCCTGGTGCTGCTGCTCATGCTGCAGGCCCAGCTCCAGCAGCGCGGCCAGCCGCGCAGGCGGCTGCGTGCCCCAGTCCTCGAACATCTGCAGCATGCGCTGGTCCACGGCCTCGCGGTAGGCCAGCACCCGCGCCAGCGAGGGGCGCGTCAGCAGCCCGCGCTGCGCACGCGGATGCCGCTCGCCCACCTGCTGGTAGTAGGAGTTGAACAGCACGCGAAAGTCGGCATCGAAGGGCGGCACGCCGGGCGCGTGCTCGGCCAGCACAAAGGTCTCGAAGAACCAGGTGGTATGCGCCAGATGCCATTTGGCCGGGCTGGCGTCTGGCATGGACTGCACGCAGGCATCCTCGGCCGACAGGGGCGCGGCCAGCAGTACGGTGCTCTGGCGCACGGCCTCGTAGCGCTGCACCCAGCGGAAGACGGCGGGCATTTCACGCATGGGCATGGATCACGGCAAACCACTGGCGCTCATCCGTCCAGACCTGGCAGGGGCCGAAGCCCGCGCAGGCCAGCATGCCCAGGAATTCGGGCAGCGGGTATTTGTAGCTGTTTTCGGTGTGGATGGTCTCGCCGGCCGAGAAATGCCGCAGCCCCTGCGGCCAGCCCACGATCAGCGGGCGGCGCGCGCGCAGGTGCATCTCGATGCGCGAATGCTCGGCGTTGAAGAAGGCCACATGCTCCCAGTCGTCCGGGTTGAAGTCGCTGCCCAGCAGGCTGTTGACGTGGCTGAGCAGGTTCAGGTTGAAGCGCGCCGTCACGCCCTGGGCATCGTCATAGGCGGGCTCCAGCCATTGCGTGGACTTGGGCAGGTCTATGCCGATCAGCAGGCCGCCGTCGTCGTTGACCATGGCACGCATCTGGCCCAGCATGCGCTGGGCCTGTACCGGGTCGAAATTGCCGATGGACGAGCCCGGATAGAACAGCAGCCGCCCGGCCTGCGGGATATGGGGCGGCAGGGTCAGCGGCTCGGTGATGTCGGCCGTGACGGCATGGGTCTGCAGCTGCGGAAATTCCTCGGCCAGCCGGCGCACGGACTGGCGCAGGAACGCGCCCGCAATGTCCACGCCCACGAAATGCCGTGGCCGCAGGCTGCGGCACAGGGCGCGCACCTTCTCGCAATTGCCGGCGCCCAGCTCGATCAGCACCTCGCTGCCGCGCAGGGCCTCGGCCATGGCGGCGCCAGAGTCGGCCAGGATGGCGGCCTCGGTGCGCGTGGGGTAGTACTCGGGCAGCCGCGTGATCTGCTCGAACAGGTCGCAGCCGCGCGCGTCGTAGAGGTATTTGGGAGAGACCTGGGCCTGGGGCTGCATCAGCCCGTGCTGCAGTTCGGCGCGGGTCGCGCGCAGTGCGTGGTCCGCCCATTCCGGGGCCGCCTCGCGCCTGCCGCCCTGGGCGGGCGCACGCGGCGCCGAAGGCAAAGGCAGCGGCACGCGCTGGGCGCGCGATGCCAGGGCAGAGGAAGACACGGTCGAATCGTGGGCAGACAGCATGGTGGGGGCCTCGCGTTGTGCGCCGCCCGCCGCAGCATGGTGAATGCCGCATCCCGGCTTGCAGCAGGGCGCGGTCGCCAAGGGGCGGACAGCCAATGGTGACTGACGCCTGCAAACGGCAAGCGAGCCTCGCAAGACTCGCACCGGCAGGCCGAGGCACCAGCCTAGGCGCCTGCCCATGGCATGCGGGTAGGACAGTTTCCCCCGCGCGTGATTTTTTCGTGACCTGTCCGGTGGTGCGCCGCAGCATGTCCGCAGCAGGCGAAAGCGCCGGTTCGGACGAAAAAAATCCGGTATGCCGCGAACGGCATACCGGACCAAGTACCCATCCTTGCCTCACTACGCGCTGCCGGATGAAGCAGCGCGTGCCTCACTCATGATCCGGAGATCAGAAGCGATAGCCCAGTCCCACACCGACCAGCACCGGGTTCACCTTGAAGGTGCCCACCTTGGTGCCGGCGGAGCTCACGTCCGTTTCAATGAAGACCTTCTTCACGTCGAAATTCAGCGACCAGTTCTTGTCCAGCGCGTAGTCGAAACCGATCTGCAGCGCGCCGCCGAAACTGTTCTTCTTGATCGAGGGGTTCAGCGCGGCCTGCACGGCAGGGTTGAAGCTCACGCTCGAAAAGCGGGTGTAGTTCACACCGGCGCCGACGTAGGGCTTGAAGGCGCCGAAATTGGTGAAGTGGTATTGCGCCAGCAGCGTGGGCGGCAGGTGCTTGAGGCTGCCGATCTGGCCCAGGCCGTTGGCACGCAGGTCGTGCTTTTGCGGGTAGGTCAGCACCAGCTCGGCCGCGATGTTGGGCGTGAAGAAGTAGGACACGTCCAGTTCGGGCATCCACTTGTTGTTGATCGACAGACCCAGACCCGTGCTGTCCTTGTTGGCGCTGTCCAGATTCACGGCGCGCACGCGCACCATCCAGGGGCCTTCGGCCTGCTGCGCAAACGCGGCACCCGACGACAGGGCGCAAACGGCAGCAACGGCGAGCAGAGTTCTTTTCATGATGGAGAGTCTTGGAGTAGCCCGGGGCAAATCCCGTAGCTGTATTGCATCAGGGGCGGACGTGGCCGATCTTGTCCTAGCTCAAACCCGAAGGTGCGCAGCCCCGCATGGCCGGATCGCGTTGGATGCATGCAACGCATTGCGCGGCGGGCCAGTTGCGGGCAGGCTGCAGCCATTGCTCAAATAGAATGCGAATCATTATCAAATCCGCATTCCCAGGAACCCGCCCCATGGCCGCCGCGCCTTCGCACCCCGACATCGCCCTGCTCTACAGCGACCACCACGGCTGGCTGGTGGGCTGGCTCAGGCGCAGGCTGGGCAATCCCTGCGATGCGGCCGACCTGGCCCAGGACACCTTCGTTCGCGTGCTGGGCAAGCCCCAGTCCCTGCATGGCGTGCGCGAGCCGCGCGCCTGGCTCACCACCATCGCCCACGGCCTGGTCGTGGACCACACCCGCCGCGCCGCGCTGGAGCGCGCCTGCCTGGACGCCATCGCCAGCCTGCCCGAGCCGCTGGCGCCCTCGGCCGAGGAGCGCCATCTGCTGATCGAATCCCTGGTGCGCATGGACAACCTGCTGGCCGGCCTGCCGCCCAAGGCCCGCAGCGCCTTTCTGCTCTCTCGCCTGGAAGGCCTGAGCTACCCGGAAATCGCCCTGCAGCTGGGCGTGTGCCTGAGTTCCGTCGAAAAATACATGGCCACCGCCATACGCCACTGCCTTGCCCTGCGCAAGGAACTGACGGCGTGAGCACAGACCAGGCCCCCCAGACGCTGGAACAGGCCATTGCCTGGGCCGTGCGGCTGGCCTCCGGCACGGCCACCGATGCCGACCGCGCCGCCTGCCAGGCATGGCGCAGCAGCCACGCCGCGCACGAACAGGCCTGGCAACAGGTCCAGGCGGTGGAGGCCCAGTTCGCCCTGCCCGCCGGCCAGGCGGGACTGGCCCACGGCGTTCTGCGGTCCGCTGGTCCAGGTCCGGCGCGAGGCCGGCGCGCAAGCCTGCAGCGGCTGCTGTTCCTGGGCCCTGCTGCCCTGCTGCTGGGATCCATGGCATGGCGTTGGGCTGCACCGCGCGAGCAGATCGCGCTGGACACGGCCATCGGTGAGCGCCGCAGCACCCTGCTGGCCGACGGCAGCCGCCTGCACCTGGCACCGGACACGCTGGTGCAGGTGGATTTCACCTTGCTGCGCCGCGTGGTGCGCCTGGCACGCGGCGAGATCTTCATCGACACCGGCAGCGACCCGCGCTCCCTCGCGGGCCGACGCTCCTTCTGGGTGGAAACGCCGCTGGCCCGCTTCGAGGCCCTGGGCACCAGCTTCGGCGTGCGCCACGAAAAACACCCGGACACGGCCACGCGCCTGTACGTCACCGAGGGCCGCGTGGCCATCCATGTCAGGGCGCTGGACGGCACTGCGCCAGGCCCCCTGGACGCCATCGTCGCCACCTCCGGCGAAACCCATGTGCTGCACGCCGGCCAGCACCGCCCTGTTCGCCTGCTCGACGAAGGCCTGGTGCCCGACGCATGGACCGACGGCGTGCTTGTCGCCCGCCGCATGCGCCTGGACGCCTTCATGACCGAGCTGTCACGCCAGACCGGCATTCCCATGGAATGCGCCGACGACGTGGCTGCCCTGCATGTTTCAGGCGTATTCCAGCTGGACGGGCCGGATCCGGCGGGTCGTGCGCTGGCCGCCATTGCCCGCACGCTGCCTGTGCGTGTGGAGCGCGGACAAGGTGCGGCCAGCGGTGCCCACAGCGCCATGCGCCTGGTCAAAGCCTGATCCGGAATTTTTTTCAGGCAGTCATTACGGGTTTCACACCGCCCGTTCGGCATAGGAGCAAAGACATCGCTTTTTCCTTTGCCGCTTCTCAAGGACTGCCTCCATGCCCAGCCTGCCCAGTACCCGCCACGCTGCCCATCCGCCTTCCTGTACACGCCCCACGGCCCTGGCCACGCAGGCCTTGGCGCTGGGCCTGTTGATCACGCTGGGCCTGCCAGCGACCGCTCTGGCCCAGAGCCCGAGCTCCGCCCCGGATGCCAGGTCCATCCGGTTCGACCTGCCGGCCGGTGATCTGGAGACCAGCCTGCACAGCCTTGCGCGCCAGGCAGGCATCACCCTCTCGTTCGATCCAGCCCTGGTCCAGGGCCGACAGTCGGCGGCGCTGAGCGGCACGCGCGGCGTGCAAGAAGGGCTTGCTGCCCTGCTCGCCCCGCACCAGCTGCAGGCCACGCGCACGGCCGAAGGCGGCTGGGCCGTGCACCGTGCGCGGCCCGGGGCCGCGGCCGAGCATGCACTGCCTACCGTGAACGTGCTGGCCGATGCCGAGCATGAAAGCGCCTGGGGCGCCGTGCCCGGCTACGCGCCGCGCCGCAGCGCCTCGGCCATGAAGATGGATGTGCCGCTGCTGGAGACGCCGCAGCAGGTCAGCATCATCGGCGAGGCCCAGATCCGCGACCAGGCCATCTCCAGTGTGGCCGAGGCCGTGCGCTACAGCGCGGGCGTGCGTCCCATGGACTACGGCGTCACCGATGACGACGTGGCCGTGCGCGGTTTCTATCTGACCGGCACGGGCCTGTACCGCGACGGCATGCGCATGGTCCACAACGGCTTCATGACCAACCTGGAGCCATATGGGCTGGAGCGGCTGGAAGTCGTGCACGGCCCGGCCTCGGTGCTGTACGGCCAGTCCGCGCCCGGTGGCCTGATCAATGCCGTCACCAAGCGCCCGCGCGCCGGCATGCAGCGCGAAGTGGGCGTGGAATTCGGCAGCCACGACCGGCGCCAGCTCACGGCCGACATCGGTGGCGCCATCAATGAACAGGGCACGGCACTGGCCCGGCTGACCGTGCTCAAGCGCGAATCGGGCACGCAGTGGAATGGCCTGCGCGCCGATCGCAGCTACATCGCCCCCTCCTTCACGCTGCTGGGCGAGCGCACCAGCCTCACCCTGCTGGCGCAGTACCAGGAGGACGAAACCGGCTTCGTCATCCCCTACTACCGCCAGACGCCTGCGGGTTGGTCGGCCACGGACATCAACGTCAGCGGACCGGGATCTGGCCACCACAAGCGCAATGCCAGCGTGGGCTGGCTGCTGGAGCACCGCCTGAACGACCAGCTCACGCTGCGCAACAACCTGCGCTACCTGGACGGCCGCAACGACCGGCGCGAGATGCGCAACCGGGGCCTGACGGCCGACCAGCGCGGCATGGCACGCCTGGCCATGGTGCGGCCCGACGCCGAACAGACCTGGGTCATGGACACGCAGATCGAAGGGCGCCACCGGACGGGTGCCGTCTCGCACCAGTGGGCCGTGGGCTTCGACTACTACCGCTCCAGGCTCGACTGGCGCATCTACTCGCTCAACGGCGCCGTGGCGCCGCTGGACCTGGTCAACCCCATCCACATCGCGCCGAACTGGAATGACAACTACCTCAGCGACCGCGCGCTGGCCCGCACGCACCAGGCAGGTCTGTACGTGCAGGACCAGATCAAGTTCGGCGAGCGCTGGGTGCTCAGCGCCGGCCTGCGCCGCGACAGCGCACGCATAGACACCGACTACGACGCGCGCGCCGCAGCCAACGCGCCCTTCGCCATCACCACCGTGCGCCGCACCGACAGCGCCGTCACCGGGCGACTGGGCCTGATCTACCTGGCGCCCAGCGGCCTGGCTCCCTATGTGTCCTTCAACAACTCCTTCCAGCCGCCGCTGACCACGGTCACGGCCACCGACGCCAACGGCAGGCCCTACGAGCCCGAGACTGCGCGCCAGTTCGAGGCCGGCCTGCGCTACGCGCCGCCATCGGCCGGCTACACGCTCAGCGCCGCCGTGTTCGACCTGCGCAAGCGCAATGTGCGCACGCCATCCACACTCAACCCTCGCTTCGACGTGCAGACCGGCGAAGTGCGCAACCGGGGGCTGGAGCTGCAGGCCCAGGGCGAGATCGGCGGCGGCTTCTCGGCCATTGCGGCCTATACCTACCTCGACTCCAAGGTCACGCGCAGCAACAACGCCATCGAGATCGGCGCGCGCCCCGGCGCCACGCCGCGCCATGCCGCATCGCTGTGGGGCAAGTACCAGCGCGGCGCCCTGGAGCTGGGCCTGGGCCTGCGCCACATCAGCGCCACGCCTGGCGAGCTGCCCATGGACGGCGTGAAGACCCCCATGAACGACGCCTACACGCTGTGGGACGCCATGGCCGCCTACACCACCGGCCCGTGGCGCTTCTCGGTCAACCTCAGCAACCTCACCGACAGGCAGTACCGCACGCAATGCAACACCTTCCGTGGCGGCGCGCAATTTTGCGCGCTGGGCTTCGGGCGTGAGGTGCGTGTGGCTGCGGCCTATCGGTTCTGAGTGCCGCCATTGCTGCCGGCCAAAGCGGGAGCAATGCAGGCCCCGCTCTTGGAACAACGCCTGGCGGACAGCAGCAGACAGCCCACTCGGCATGCATCTGCAGCACGCTCGGTGCAGCTTCCATCCGGCACAGCGCATCGCGGACCTGCTCGTCTGGATCGGATGGCGTTGCGCCGCCGCAGCTGCATTGGTTCAGGCGCGCACGACGCCATCGACTTGACATTTCGCCCAGTCCACACCGCGCTCTGCTGGCGACAATCAGGCCTTTGAAAGGCGCGCATGCACTACGGCAAATCCCAGGCCATTGGAGACAAGAGCATCTTCATCATCGACACCGCCATGAGCGTGGTCGATGGCCGGCTCTACTACGAGTACTGCAACAAGGGGGACAGCACAACGTCCTTTCTGCGCGCCGTTGATGTGGCCACCGGCAACGTGCTCTGGGACCACCGCATGCGTGAGAGCGAGGGCATGTCGTGGTTCGTGGACGAGCGGCATCTGATGCTTTGCGACCAGGTGCTTGATGCCCGCACCGGCGAATGCCTGTTCGACTTCCATGCCGTGCCGGGCATGCAGGCCAGGCATTGGCCCGTTCCCGTGGAGCTGGACGCGCATCGCTGGCTCGTCGCGATGGAAGAGAGCAGTCCCGAGGGCCGCTATCTGCTGCTGGACCGTCGCAACTGGCAGGGCAGCACGCTGGCGCTGGGCCTGCAGGGTGTGTTTGTGCTGGAGGGGGCGGTCTACGGCTGGATCGTCCACCCTGAGCGCTCGGAGCTGCGGCGCTGGCATGAAACCGACGGGCACACCGAGCATGTGCTGTGGGTGGACAGTGCGCGCAACCTGTACTCGCCCGTCATTTCAGGCGCGTGGGCCGTGTTCGGCCCCGGCAGCAGAGACCACGTGGACATCGATGCACCCTGGCTTCGCATCCATCCTTGCAGCGGCGAAGTCCTGGCCATCACACCTCCCGTTCAACCTGACGATGAGCGCCGGCATGTGCATGCCCAGCGGGCAGCGCATCGTGACGGCGTGGTCTATTTCTGCTTTGCACGCCAGGGCATGTATGGCTATGACATTCGCAGCAACCGTTTCGGACCGTGCCTGTCGCCTACCCATGTCAGCGCGCCGCAATGCCATGCCGGCGTCCTCTATGGAATACAGGACAGGCACGAGGACGGCATGGAGCGGGCCTATCTTGTCGCCGTGGACCCGGACACCGGCACCCCGCTTTGGGAAACCCCGTGCAGCAGCCGCAACTACAGGCATCTGAGCGTGAGCGAATGCGGTGTCTTTCTGGGCATTGCGGGCGGCAAAATCCAGCACCTTCCGCCAGCGGGCCGCAGGCGCAGCACCCAAACGGCAGAGCCTGCCAAACGCGCCAAAAGCGCCAAGGCTGCCACCCAGCCGGTGCGCACCGTGCCACCCGAGTCTCCCTACGCACACATGCTGGACGACGCGCCCACGCTGCTCGATGCCCTGCAGGCGCGCGCCTGCGCGCAGAGCCCGGATAGCACCCTCACGGCCGTGGCCGTCTCCAGACCCTGGGCCATGGTGGCCTGCGTCGAATATGGCGAGGACCCCGACTTCCCCAATCTGCGCCTGCTGGATCTGCAGACCGATGCCTGGATCGCGCTCGACTGCAACGACCTGATCGACGCACCCATGATTGAAGGCATCACGTTCGTGGATGGCCAGGACGGGAAGCTGGACCTGCTACTGCATGACGGCGGCCGCCACACCATCCACATTGACCTGCCCGCACGCACCGTGCGTTGGAATGCCGAGCAGGCATAAGCAAAGACGCAGATGCCGCTTGCACGGCCGTGCGATACGCACTAAGTTGGAGGGCCGGCCCGGCCATCGGCGCCGGCTGCAGAATCTGCACGTATCCCATTCCTGCCCGTCTCTTTCATGACCACCCTCAAGCTCTACTACGCGCCCGGCACCTGCGCCCTGGCCACCCGCATCGCCCTGATCGAAGCCAATGCGCCGCACGAAGTCATCAAGCTCGACTTCCCCAAGGGCGAGCAGCGCAGCCCCGAATACCTGGCCATCAATCCCAAGGGCCGCGTGCCCGCCCTGGTGACCGAGCGCGGCGTGCTCACCGAAACGCCGGCCCTGCTCGCCTACGTTGCGCGCCGCTTCCCCGAGGCCCGGCTCGCCCCGCTCGACGATGCGTATGCCTTTGCCCACATGCAAGATTTCCACAGCTACCTGTCCTCCACCGTGCACGTGGCCCACGCCCACGGGCGCCGCGCAGGCCGCTGGGCCGATGACGAAGCGGCCATTGCCTCCATGCAGCGCAAGGTGGCAGCCAACATGGCCGAATGCTTTGGCGTGATCGAACGCCATTACCTGGGCGATGCCCCCTGGGTGCTGGGCTCGGACTATTCCGTGGCCGATGCCTATCTGTTCACCATTGCCGGCTGGCTGGAAGGCGACGGCGTGGACATCGCCGGCTTCCCCAAGGTGCAGGCGCATTTCAAGCGCATGGGCGAGCGCGCTGCCGTGCGAGGCGCACTGGGGAGCTGAGAGGGGGAGGCTGCCCGCGATACCCGCAATGAAGGTGCTTGGGTCAGGTATCTATCGCAGGTTTGCGGCAGATGCCGTCCACTTGCCGATTCATCAGGAAGGAACGCTGGCGCGCAATGCCTTGCCCACATCGGCAGCGCCTCGGCCAGCACCTGGCTGCGGAAGGCCTCCGGCAAGGCACTGGGCGTCAGCCCATCGACCGACATGCCCAGCAGGCGCTGCAGTTCCTCCTGGATGGCGGCCTCATCCATCAGGGTCGCACGGTGGGACTCGACCACATGGCGAATCCCGGTACGGTTCAAAGCCAGCGCTTCGGAAGGTTTCATGCATTCCTCGCCATGCATGGCCATCGCACAGCAGATGCCGCGTCGAGTGCATCCACTCCAGGTCGCCGGGTCAAAGCGCCTTGCAACCGCCTCGGCACATCCGCCACATTCAACAGAAAATCCAGCATCTCTGAAAGCCATTCGTAAATTTCCCTTGGCAGTCCACCAAGCCCCGGGCCTCTACCGCCGTCCGCAAGCCTTGCCTACAGTCGCCAGGACAGGCAGGGGCGTTGCACAAGGCGGCGCCTTTCGCCATTCCAGAAACGACGGGTTCAGACGACAGGGTGGAGCATGCAAAGACAAGCCAGGGTGATTGCCATCAACAACCAGACGGGGCTCATCGGCCTGCAGCCGGAGGGAGAGGACAGCTGCGTGCTGGCGCAGCAGCTCGATACCCGCCCCGTGAATACGGGCCAGATGCTGTCAGGGGAGATGGACAGCGTGGGTATGGAGACGTTTGTGAACGCGCAGACGCAGGACCGCATCGAGGTCTTCGTCGAGGCCTACGGGTTGTCTGCAGAGGCCGTGGAGCTCGCCCTGCGCTGAGCGGGCTGCAGGGCGGAATGTGCAGGTGCCAGCGTCAAGGCCGCGCCCACTGCGCCAGCGTGTGCCGCGCCAGGGCCTCGACATCCAGCGGAGACTGCGGGTCTAACGCAAGCTCTCCCAGCATCACCATGGCCTCTGGGATCTGGTTGCGTTCGCGCAGCACCATGGCCTTGTTCAGAAGCAGAAAGCCGCGGGTCTCGGCATCGGGGCCGGCCTTCAGGCCGCTGTCCAGCAGGGCGAGACGTTTTGCGGGGTCGTCCTCCAGATGGGCGGCGGTCTTCCAGGCGGGAGCGAAGCCGGGCGTCTCGCGGGTCATGGCCAGCGCGGCCTGGCGCGCCTTGTCGCGGTCGGTTTCCCACTCCAGGGCAAGGTAGCGCAGGTAGGTGCCTTGGGGGAGCTTGCCGTCACGCTCCATGCGCAGGCTGTGCACGGCCGTCTTGGCGGTGAAGAAGCCCCTGGGCGCCAGTGCATCCACGCGCCGGTAATGCCGATAGGCCGCGTCAAAGTCCTTTTGCAGCAGGTAGGTGAATGCAGCGTCGTAGACGGGATAGGGCCAGCGGGGCGCCAGCTTCGAGGCGGTCTCGAAATGTGCCAGGGCGGTGCGGTAATCGCCGTTCTGCCCTGCAGCGCGGCCCAAGGAATGGGCATCGCGCGCGGCCTGGCTGACGGGTGTGGCGGAGGGCAGCTCCCAGCTGAAGCGGCCATCGGCCTTGTCCAGGTCGCTGCGCCTGAGCACGCGGCCGGCGCTGTCCTTGAACACGATGTCGTCGGCCGCCAGGGCTGGCGCCGGCGCCAGCAGTTGCAATGCCACAGCCGCGGCAGCAAGCAAGGAGAACTTCATGGTGTATCGGGCCTTGTTGGGAAGCCCCGATATTAGGGCGCAGCCCCTGTGGTGCTGACGGCAGGCAGGGATTTCACTGCGCAGGCAGGCGGGGCAGGCCGGCTCCTGGCCCGGCCGCGCTTGCGGGCCAGGTGATTCATTTGCCATTCCAGCGATTCGGTGTCGAAGTCGAAGGCGTCGAGCAAGGCAATGGCTTTTCGGGCCTCCCTGAAGTCGATGTCCGTGATGGGCGGGCCATGCATCAGCGACAGGTCATGCTTGAGCAGCCACTCCTGCAGATCGGCCAGGGCGATGATGGAGACGCCCTGGTTGATGAGCTGTGACGCGCTGACCTGCGCGAGCACGGCCGGCGTCAGCTGCCTGGACGAGCGCAGGCCCAGCACCTGCTTGAGCTTGGCCACCAGCGGCGTGCGCAGCTCGAACTGGGGCAGGCTCTCGAAGTGGGCCAGGGATTCGAGGTACAGCTGCGGCTCCGCGTGGATGGCGGCCAGGTCGTTGGGCAGATGCAGCAGCTCGCAGATGCGGTTGAGCGCCGTGCGCGCGCGCTCGGTGCTGAGTTTCTCGGCCCTGCCCGCTTGCGCGAGCGTGCAGCCGGCGATGACGGACCGCAGCACGCTGGCCTTGGTGAGGTTGGAAATCATGGAGTCCCCCTGATGAACACCCAGGGACCGGTGCGGATGCGAATTCAGCCGCCCGGTCCCGACAACGGCTCCGCTGCGGCAATGGGCCGCTCCCGGAGCCTCGGCGGCCGGCAGGCGCAAACGCATTGCGCCGCCGCCAAGGGACAGGAGGACGCCTGGCCTTGCGGAGTTCCAGGGGGAATGCATGTGCTTGCGCCCACAGTCAAATGCGATGCGCCGAAGCGAAAATTCCATGCAAACGGGGGCCGTACGGCCCCCGTGGCGTGCCTTGCCGGCTCCAGGGCCGGCGGGCGATGTTTGCCGCGACTCAGCGGCGGCGCAGGCGCTTGATGCCTTCGACAGCCGCCAGCACGATGGCACCGGCCACGATGCCGGCCACCGCGTTGAGCACATTCACCGCCAGCACGCGCCACAGGCCGCCCAGCGCACCCTGGGCCGCGGCCTCGCCCAGGCCCTCCACGGCGTGGTGCAGCGCAGGCACGCCGTGCACGAGAATGCCGCCACCCACCAGGAACATGGCGGCCGTGCCCGCAACGGACAGCCCCTTCATCAGCCAGGGCGCGGCGGCGACGATGCCCCGGCCCAGCGCGCGGGCCGCGGCGCTGGCACGCTGGCCCAGCCACAGTCCCAGGTCATCGAGCTTGACGATGCCGGCCACCAGGCCATAGACGCCCACGGTCATGATGAGGGCAATGCCCGCCAGCACGGCGACCTGCTGCCCGAACGGCGCCGAGGCCACGGTGCCCAGCGTGATGGCGATGATCTCGGCCGAGAGGATGAAGTCGGTGCGCACGGCGCCCTTGATCTTGTCCTTTTCCATGGCGACGAGATCGACGCCCGCATCGGCATTGGCCTGGGTCAGGCGCTCGCGCTCCACGGCATCTTCCTCGGGCGAATGCAGGAATTTGTGGGCCAGCTTCTCGCAACCCTCAAAGCACAGAAAGGCACCGCCGACCATGAGCAGCGGCGTGACAGCCCAGGGAATGAAGGCGCTGATCAGCAGCGCCGCCGGCACGAGGATGGCCTTGTTGATCAGCGAGCCCTTGGCCACGGCCCAGACCACGGGAATCTCGCGCTCGGCCCGCACGCCCGTGACCTGCTGGGCGTTCAGGGCCAGGTCATCGCCCAGCACGCCGGCCGTCTTCTGTGCAGCCACCTTGGTCATGACGGACACATCGTCGGCCATGGCCACGCTCTTGCGTGCCGCCACCTTGGTCATGAGGGCCACGTCGTCCAGGATCGCTGCAATATCGTCCAGCAGCATCAGCAAACCAGCACCAGCCATCGCATTACTCCAGTGAATTGTTCGGGGAACTTCTTTTTGCCTGGGCGCCATCATGGGGCCTGGGCATGTCCTGCCCATGTAGGAGATGCCCGGCGGCCAGCCCGGTCACGGGGCCGACCGGCCGTCCGTCACTTGCTGGTCTTGAAGCCCTGCCCTGCCGCCCAGGCCGCCACGTCGTCGCGGCGGATGGCGGCGGCCATGAGCTGCGGGAAGGCGTCCGGCGTGCAGGCGAACGAGGGCACGCCCAGCGCGGCCAGCTTGGCGGCCAGTTGCGCGTCGTAGGCGGGGGCGCCTTCGTCGCTGAGCGCCAGCAGGGTGATGAACTGCACGCCCGACTCCACCAGTTCGGAGGCGCGGCGCAGCAGGCCGCTTTCCACACCGCCTTCGTAAAGGTCGGAGATGAGCACGACGATGGCGTTGCGCGGCTCGCTGATCAGGCCCTGGCAGTAGCCCACGGCACGGTTGATGTCGGTGCCGCCGCCCAGCTGCACGCCAAAGAGCACGTCCACGGGGTCGGAGAGCTTGTCGGTCAGGTCCACCACCGCCGTGTCGAAGACCACCAGCTTGGTACTGACGGCCGGCAGGCTGGCCATGACGGCACCGAAGATGCTGGAGTAGACGACGGAGTTGGCCATGGAGCCGCTCTGGTCTATGCACAGGATGACTTCGCGCTGCGGGCGGCGGACCTTGCGGCCGTAGCCGACCAGGGTCTCGGGCACGATGGTGCGGTAGTCGGGCTGCCAGTGGCGCAGGTTGGCGCGGATGGTGCGGTTCCAGTCGATCTCGGAGTGGCGCGGACGGCGGTTGCGCTGGCTGCGGTCCAGCGCGCCCGAGACGGCGCTGCGCATGGGCTCCTCCAGGCGGCGCATGAGGTCGTCCACCACCTTGCGCACGACGATGCGCGCGGTCTCCTTGGTGTTCTGCGGGATGACGGAGCCCAGGGAGATGAGGTCGGCCACCATGTGCACGTCGGGCTGCACATGCTCCAGCATTTCGGGCTGGAGCATGAGTTCGCGCAGGTTCAGGCGCTCCATGGCGTCGCGCTGCATCACCTGCACGACCTGGCTGGGAAAGTACTTGCGGATGTCGCCCAGCCAGCGCGCCACGCTGGGCGAGGAGTTGCCCCGCCCGCCGCGGCGCGAAAGGCCGCCGTCCTTGTTGTCCTCTTCGTAGAGCGCGGCCAGGGCCTTGTCCATCTCGTCGATGGAGCTGCCCTTGGGGCCCAGCCCGCCGCAGCTGGCCTCGGACGGCTGGCCCAGCACCAGACGCCAGCGTTGCAGGCGGGTGGTGGGCTGGAGGGCGGTCTCCTGCGGGTCGGCGCCGGCAAGGGATGCGTCGTTCACGGTGGCAGCGGTGTTCATGGCTGGGCCTCCTGCAGGCGGGTCAGCGGTTGCGCGGGCAGGTTCAGGCCCAGCAGTTGATCGAGTACGGGAATGGCGAGCACGGCACGCGCCTCGTTCCAGGCGCCGTCGTTCCCATCGCCTGCCGCACCTGCGGCACCCGCGGCACCTGCGGATGCAGCCGCCACGGCCGCACTGCCCTGGCCGCGCCGGGCCTTTTCGCCCAGGCTCTGGCGGTCATGGTTGGAGAAGGCCGAGAAGCTGCGGCGCACCAGGGGCAGGATCTGGGTGAACTGGGTCTCGCCCAGCTGCGCCAGCCAGGCATCGACGGCACCCCAGATGGCGTCGTCGTGCAGCAGCACCAGGGCCTGGCGGTTGAGAAAGCCGTCCAGCCAGGCGGCAGCGTCCAGCGGCGGCACGCCCAGCGAGAGATTGCGGCCCAGTTGCGTGGCCACGGCCTCGCTGTCCAGGCGGTGGGCATCGAGCAGCAGGCGGCAGGCCGCGCCGCGCAGCAAGGCGGCGCCCGCGTCGCCCATGGCAATGCTGCGCAGGGCGCCGAACCAGGCTTCGCGCGGCTCTTCGGCATCGCGCAGGCGCAGGGCCTCGTGGGCCTGCAGCACCGTGGCCTGCATGTGTCTTGCAGCGTCTTCATCCAGCGCCATGCAGGCCAGGGGCAGGCCAATGGCGGCACGCAGCGCCATGCTGTCGATCACCGTGGCCAGGGCCTGGGTATCGGTCTGGCGCACGCTGCCGTAGCGCAGCACATTGGCCAGCGGCGGCAGCGCCTGCATGAGCTGGGAAACATCGCCGGTGCTGGCCGAGCGGTCGGCCAGGTCGTGCATGAGGGCATCGACCAGGTGCGGCAGGTCGGCCAGCAGGGCGTCGTCGATGGTCTTGGCCAGCTCGGGCAGCGGGGTCTCGGGCGTCAGCGCCTGGCGCACCTTGGCGGCGGCGGCCTGCACCAGGGTGCCGCCGTAGCGGCTGGCCTCGATGATGCGCACGGCCAGCTCGGGCTCCCACTGCAGCTGCCAGCTTTCGCGGAAGGTGCCGCGGTTGCGCTGCTGGTCGGTGGTGACGCTGCCCCACTCTATGCCCAGCAGGCGCAGGCGGTGCAGGAAGTGGCTGCGTTCGCGGTCCGTGTCCTTGCGCAGGTCCAGGGCCAGGACCTTGGCGGCCGCCTCGGGCTTGAGGCGCAGGCTTTTTTGCTGCTGCTCGATGTCGCGCTGCAGCGGCACCTGGGGCACGTCGGCGGGCACGCCGCCGATGCGGTCGCCCACGCTGAGTTCGCGCTCGATCAGGCGCAGCGGCGTGCGCTCGCCCATGCTGATGACGGTGATGATGGCCTCGTCCAGCTCGGGCAGGCCGGGGCTGGCATGGCCGCGCAGGGCCGCAAGGCTTTCGGCCAGGCGCGTGGCCTCGATGATGTGGGCGCTGGAGCAGTCCAGGTCCTTGGAGCGCAGCAGATGGGCCACGCGCGCCAGCCAGCCGACGGTGCGCTGGGTGCTGGCGCGTGCCGGGTCGGCAGCAGGTGCGGACTGAGACAAGGACTCGGGCACAGGCTCGGAGCAGCGCCACAGATGTTCATACCAGCCCGGCGAATCCACGCCCGCGCCATAGCCGCTGGACGAGCACAGGTTGCGGTAGGTCCAGGGCGCCCAGGTGGCCTGGACCTTGGCCTTGGGCAGGCCCTTGAGCGTGGCGGCATCGGCCTTGGCGGTGACCTGGGCCTGCAGGGCAGGCACATGCCATGCGCCGCAGACCACGGCAATGCGCTGGTGGCCGGCCTTGACGGCCTCGCGCATGCACTGGCGCATCCAGGCTTCGCGCAACGCCTCGCGCTGGGCGTGGCGTTCTCCGCGCACTTCGTTGGGCAGCTCGGCGCGCACCACGGTCATGGCTTCGGCAATGCCCTCGAACAGGGTGGCGCCGTCGCCGCGTTCCTCGACCATGCGGTTCCACCAGCTTTCGCCGTCGGGGTAGCCAGCGGCCTCGGCCAGCAGGTCCAGCGGATCGTGCCAGTCCTGCGGGGACGGTGCCGAGGGATCGACGGCCAGGTCGGCAGCCGGCACGGACTGCGTGGTGTCGTCGCGGTCCAGGGCCTCGGCGGCATTGCTCTGGAGCTGGCTGCCGTCTGCCGCAACGGCGACGGAATCGGAGCCGGAGCCGGAGCCGGCATCTGCATCCTGGCCTTCATCGGCCGCATCCGCGCCTGCATCAGCTGCATCTGCTGCCGCCGCCTCGGCCCGGCGCCGCTCCTGCTCGGCCATGTCCAGCGCCATGCGGTGGGTCTGGGGCAGGTCGATGAAACGCGTGGCCACGCCCTGGCGCGCCGCCCATTGCAGGGCCTGCCATTCGGGCGAGAACTCGGCATAGGGATAGAAGGCGGCATGGGCCGGACTGTCCTGCACATAGACCAGCATGGCCACGGGCGGCTGCAGGTCGGCATGCTGCAGCATGGGCAGCAGGGACTCGCCCTCGGGCGGCCCCTCCACCAGCAGGCAGTCGGGCTGCAGCTGCTCCAGGGCCTGCAGCAGGCTGCGCGCGCAGCCCGGGCCATGGTGGCGGATGCCGAAGAAATGAAGCGGATTGGCAGAGGTGGCCATACAGGGGATGCGCAGAGGGTGCGGTCGGTCAGCGGTGCGGGACTGGGGGCTTCAGAGCTGCTCGCGGCAGGCGCGGTACAGGTCCTTCCAGTCGCTGCGCTCCTTGACCACGGTCTCCAGGTATTCCTTCCAGACCACGCTGTCCTGCACCGGGTCCTTGATCACGGCGCCCAGCAGGCCCGAGGCCACATCGCCCGCGCGCAGCACGCCGTCGCCGAAATGCCCGGCCAGCGCCATGCCGCTGTTGATGACCGAGATGGCCTCGGCCGTGGACAGCGTGCTGCTGGGCGACTTGACGCGCACGGTCTTGCCGTCTTCGGTCTGGCCGTTGCGCAGCTCGCGGAAGATCTGCACCACGCGGCGCACTTCCTGCAGGGCCGGCGGCTCGGCGGGCAGGGCCAGGGCGCGGCCCTGCTCGGCCACGCGCTTGGTGACGATCTGCACCTCTTCGTCCTGCGAGGCCGGCACGGGCAGGATGACGGTGTTGAAGCGGCGCTTGAGCGCGCTGGACAGCTCGTTCACGCCCTTGTCGCGGTTGTTGGCCGTGGCGATGACCGAGAAGCCCTGCACGGCCTGCACTTCGCTGCCCAGCTCGGGCACGGGCAGGGTCTTTTCGGACAGCACGGTGATCAGCGTGTCCTGCACATCGGCCGGGATGCGGGTCAGCTCTTCGATGCGGGCGATCTTGCCCAGCTTCATGGCATTGACCAGGGGGCTGGGAATCAGCGCCTTCTCGGACGGGCCGTGGGCCAGCAGCTGGGCATAGTTCCAGCCGTAGCGCAGCTGCTCCTCGCTGGTGCCGGCCGTGCCCTGCACCAGCATGGTGGAGTCGCCGCTGACGGCGGCCGACAGGTGCTCGGACACCCAGGACTTGGCCGTGCCCGGCACGCCGTACAGCAGCAGGGCGCGGTCGGTGGCCAGGGTGGAGACGGCGATTTCCATCAGGCGCGGATTGCCGATGTACTTGGGGCTGACCTCGAAGCCGTTGCCGAGCTTGCCGCCCATCAGGTACTGGAGCACGGCCCAGGGCGAGAGCTTCCAGTTGGGCGGACGCGGACGGTCGTCCACCTTGCGCAGGGCTTCGAGTTCTTCGGCGAATTGCTGTTCGGCATGCTGGCGCAGGACTTGGCTCATGGTGTGCTTCCGGGAAGGGGTAAGGGTTGGATTCGGTTCGGTTCGGGGTATGCGGCAGGACGGGCGCGGCTCACGCCGGGCCGCGCAGGGCAACAAAGGCCTGGTGCAGGCCCAGTCGCAGATCGACGATGCGCTCCAGATGGCCGCGCATGCGCTCCTCGTCCCAGGGCCGCACGCGGCTGCGTTCGAGGCGCGCCTGCTGCTGGGGCGTGAGGGGAATGCTTGCCGGTGCGGCAACTGCAGCGGCTGTGGCGGCAGCGGCGGCCGTGACTGCTGCCGCAGCAGCAGCAGGTTCGGTTTGCGGCTCGGGCTCAGGCTCGGGCTGCGCATCCAGCACCGAGGGCTTGCGCCACAGTTCGGCAAAGCGCTCCAGCGCGGTCACGTCCAGCATGCGCGCACAGGACAGCAGGGCCTGGTCGGCGCGGTAGCTGTGCCAGTTGCCCGTGATCTGCTTGCCGCCCACGGCCACGTGCAGTGCCTCGGTCAGCCGCGCAGACAACGCGGGCGAGAGCAGTTCGGCGCCGCCCAGCGACTGGGACATGCCTTCGATGGCGTCGATGAGCTTGTGCCTGTCGCGCTCGAACTGGGCAATCCAGCGGGACTCGCGTTCCTCGCGGGACAGCCGGGCCATGAGGGCGGGCAGGAGGGCGTCGTGGCGCATGTCGCGGCCCATGGTCTGGGCGGCATCGATCCATTCCACGTCCAGCTGGTACTGCAGGGCCTGCACCCAGCCCTGGCGCAGCGAGGATTTCCAGTCGCTGCGCCGGCTCCACTCCATCACTTCCAGGGGCGTCAGGCCCAGGGCGCGGGTCCAGAAGGACACGGGCGTGAGCTGCACCATCTGCTCCAGCAGCCAGGCCTTCTTGCCGCCACGGTGGTAGGCGTCGGGCTTGAGCGTGATGCCGTCGCGCTCCCATTCCTTGAGGCCTTCTTCGGGAGGCTCCACGATCCACTGGCCCTTGTCGTCCTGCTGCAGCATGGACTGCATCCAGCCCATGACGCGCTGGCTGTGCGCGCTGTCCGGCAGGCACGAGAGCATTTGCGCGGCGTTCTCGCGGATCTCCTTGCTGCGGTCGGACAGCAGTTTTTCGAGCAGCGGCTCATCGTCCATGCCCAGCCCGACGGCCAGGGCCTGGACCAGGGGCAGGCGCTCCTTGGCGCCCAGCTCCTTCAGGCTGCCTTCCAGCCGCGTGCGGGCCTTGGCGGCATCGGTTGCGCGCTCGCTGCGCAGCAGGGCCACGCGCTGCTCCACCGAGCCCTCCTGCCAGACCAGTTCGGGGTCGGCGGTTTCCTCCACGCCGCTGGCATAGCCCCATTGCGGGTTGAGCGCGCCCAGCCAGCGCCCGCGCTCGCCCAGCACGGGGGCCAGCCACTGGCGCAGCTCCACGGACTGGCGGCCCTGCTCCAGCGCAGGCACCAGCAGGTCATGGGGCAGGCGCTGGCCGGCCTGGTCCAGGGTGCGCAGCATGGAGGCCTGCAGCTCGAACGGGCCGTCCTTGAGCACGTCGCCCATCAGGGTGTGCAGGCGCGCATCGGCAGGCGCGGTGCGCGACTCCGCAGGCGCTGCGGCCGGCACGGCCAGCGGTGCCGTCAGGCGCACCTGCGCGCCAGGCTGCCAGCCGGCCCGCTCGAACACGGCCGCCACGGCGCTGGCCCGCAGCAGTTGCTGGGCAGGCGAGTCACCGGCCACGTCAGCGCGGGGCTGCAGCGCGGCCTGCACGGCCTGCTGCGACCCGCTTGCGGACGGGTCCACGCCTGAAGCCAGCGCAGGCGGCACGGCCAGCCGGTCCGAGCCGACCATGGCCGATTGCTGCAGCGCAGCCCAAAGTTGTGCGTTGCTCATACCGGATCACCCTGGTTCTGCCAGATACATTGCTGGGCGGTTTCGCCCTCGCGGGCCTGCCAGGCACTCAGCAGCCGCCAGCGGCCCACGGCCGGGCCGGGCTCCCATTCGCCAAACAGCTGCATGGGCGCACCGCCGCTGAGCGCCAGCAGGCGCCAGGCCTCGGCATCGTCAATCGCCACGGGAACGGGCTGCACTGGCGCCGCCGTGCCAGGGGCGACCGGCGATGCATCCAGCGCCTGGGGCCAGGCCGCAAACCACTGGCCCTGGGCGGGCACCAGCCGCAGCCGGTCCTGGCACAGCGGCTGCGTGGCCTGCAGCGGGTTGGCAGCAATGCGCTGGCCCAGCAGTTGCAGGACGTCGCCCCCGGCCGATGTGGCCAGCGGACTGGCGCCATCGGCAGGCAGCGCAGGCCCGTTGCCATTGGCCGCAATGGCGCGCAGCGGCGCGTGGCCCGGATAGAAATTCAGCGCGCAGCCGTAGCGATGGCCAGGCACCCAGGCCGATTCAAAGCCGCGCCCGCCCTGCGCATAGTCCAGCACCAGGGCCATGCGCCCCGTGCGCTGGCCCTGCAGCCAGACGCGCCGCTCCATGAGCCGGCCTTCGCGCTCGATCATGCGCAGGCCGGCCACCAGCCATTCGTCCTCGACCAGCTGGCCCCTGGCCTGCACCTCGGCCTTGTCCATGGGCCAGCCCAACGCGGCCATCACGTCGGCCTTGACCTCGGGGCTGAGCGATTCGCGGCGGCGCACGGCGTCGATGATCAACTGCCAGTGACCCAGCTGCACCAGCATGTCGCGCGGCCAGTCTCGGTGGCTGTCCACCAGATCCCGGCAGTCCTTGATGCGCGCCGCCATGCCGGTGGCCTGCGCATCGACCATGCGCGCGGCCATGGTGTTCCAGCGCTGGCGCATCTGGGAGTCTCCAGCCTGGTTGGCCAGGCCCGCACGCACCATGTCCTGCATCCACAGCGACAGTTCCTGCAGGCCGGCTTCGACCTTGTCCCAGCGCTTGTCCTCGCGCCTGGCCTGCTGTTTGGCCGCGACCTCGGGATCGGGTGGCGGCTCGGCCGCTGCGGCGGCAGCCTTGGCCTCTTTCTTCTCGGCCTTTTCCTGGCGGCTGTCCAGCCAGGTCTGCACCCAGGCGGGCGGATCAACGCCTTCGGGGACTTGCCCGCCGGCACGCATCAGCATCAGCGCCAGCCCGTGCTTGCAGGGGAATTTGCGGCTGGGGCAAGAGCATTTGAAGGAAGGCCCCGACAGGTCCACCTGGGTCTGGTAGGGCTTGCTGCCGCTGCCCTGGCATTCACCCCAGACCGCCACATCATTGGCGCCCATGGCGGGCCATTTGGCGGGCGATTGCAGGCCCTTGGCGGCCTTGCTGGATGAGGCGTCCGGCGACAGCGCCAGCACTTCGCTCTCTGTTCCTAATACACGCGACACCGAAGCTCCCTCTCCAAGTGTTTGTCATCGCCGGGCGCATTGAATGAAACGGCACCGCCCGGCAAACCCGAAAGCCTATCAGCAATAGTTATCGGCAATTTGAAACAATTCACAACAACACCCAACCTCTCTCCCATGAATGGGAACCCCCCATGGCGTGCAGCCAGCTGCGCTATATCAGCGCGTGCATTGATGACACCAAGCCATGCCAACCTTCAGGCATTGCAAAAGACGCAGGAAACACGCATTCACCATTTCCTGCGATGCACATCGCCACCCATTGAAAGCAAGCACTCATTCCGCACTGAAAACGGTTTCATTCCATTGCACTGGCAACCATTGCAATCCGCTGCCCATTGCGATAGCGCGACAGTGCGTTCCACCCGCAGCCAGGCAAGGCCGGACCAGACCCTGGCTGGGGGATGGGCTCTCAGGAAACCGGACGTGCCAGGCAAATATACTGTATATTTATACAGCCATGGAGCTGCAACGCAAACTTTTCATCCTCGCCGACGCCGCCAAGTACGACGCCAGCTGCGCCTCCAGCGGGTCGCAGGGACGCGACTCGCTGGACGGCAAGGGCATGGGCTCGGTCACCGGCATGGGCATCTGCCACAGCTATGCGCCCGACGGGCGCTGCATCTCGCTGCTCAAGATCCTGCTGACCAATGTCTGCATCTTCGACTGCCGCTACTGCATCAACCGCAAGAGCTCCAACGTGCAGCGCGCCCGCTTCACGGTGGCCGAGGTGGTGCAGCTGACGCTGGACTTCTACCGGCGCAACTGCATCGAGGGGCTGTTCCTGTCCAGCGGCATCATCCGTTCCAGCGACTACACCATGGAGCAACTGGTGGAAGTGGCGCGCCGCCTGCGCGAGGAGCATGACTTTCGCGGCTACATCCACCTCAAGACCATCCCGGATGCCGCCCCCGAATTGCTGGCCCAGGCAGGCCGCCATGCCGACCGCCTGAGCATCAATGTGGAACTGCCCACGGCCAGCGGCCTGGCGCAGTTCGCGCCTGAAAAGGATGGGCAGCGCATACGCCAGGCCATGCAGGGCGTGGACCGGCATGTGCAGGCCTGGCGCGCGGCCACGCGCGAGCAGCGCCTGGCGCAGTCCCTGCCCGGCGCGCCCGCGCAGCGCGCCGCCGTGCCGCGCTTTGCGCCGGGCGGGCAGAGCACGCAGATGATCGTGGGCGCCGACCGCGCAACCGATGCCGACATCCTCGAATCCAGCCACACGCTGTATGCAGGCTACGGCCTGCGCCGCGTGTACTACTCGGCCTTCAGCCCCATTCCCGATGCCTCGCGCGATCTGCCGCCGCAGGCGCCGCCCCTCATGCGCGAGCACCGGCTCTACCAGGCCGACTGGCTGATGCGCTTCTACGGCTACGGGGCGGGCGAGATCGCGGCGGCCAGCCGCCACGGCATGCTGGACCTGGAGATCGACCCCAAGCTGGCCTGGGCACTGGCCAACCGACAGCAGTTCCCCGTGGACCTCAACCGTGCGCCGCGCAGCCTGCTGCTGCGCGTGCCGGGCCTGGGCACGCAGACGGTGGACCGCCTGCTGGCGGCGCGCCGCGTGCGCAGGCTGCGGCTGGACGATCTGCTGCGGCTGCGCGCCCCCGTGCAAAAGGCCCTGCCCTTCGTGCTGATCGACGGCCACCGGCCCCTGCTGGGCGAGACCGACTCGGCCGCGCTGCGCACCCGGCTGATCGCGCAGTCGCAGGCCAGCCAGGCCCAGGCGCGGCACAGCGGCATGCGCGTGCAAAGCGCGCTGCAGGCCAGCCTGTTCTAGCGCCTGGAGCACGCCATGCAAGCACAGGCTCTCACCATCGAACTCGACAGTCCCGACGACTGGCCCGGCTTTCGCGCAGCCTGCAGGGCGCTGCTGGCCCATGGCGCCGACCCCGCTGTGGTGCGCTGGCGGTGGCCCGACACGCGGGGTGCGCAGCAACTTGGCGCGGGGGTGGATCTGTTTTCCAGCGCGCCGGAGCAGGCCATGCCCGCCTCGGCACTCGCCGGGCTGGCCGGCCCCGGCGAGGCAGGGCTGTCCCTGTCGGACACCCAGATGTCCGCGCTGCGCCATGCCTGCATGCACCGCGCGGCGGGCCGCTTCGAGCTATGCCACCGATGGCTGGCGCGCATGCAGGCCCGGCCCGAACTGCGGCTGGATGCGCTGGATGCGGACTGGCGCGCCATCGAGGCCCTGGCCCGCCCCGTCTCGCGCGAGATCCACAAGATGCACGCCTTTGTGCGCTTTCGGACCACGCAGCGACCGGACCAGCCCGATCTGCACATTGCCTGGTTCGAGCCCGAGCACCACATCGTGCGCGCGGCAGCGCCCTTCTTCTGCAAGCGCTTTGCCAACATGCACTGGGCCATCCTCACACCGCAATGCAGCGCGCACTGGGACGGCCATGCGCTGCGCCTGGCGCCCGGCGCGCGCCGCAGCGATGCCCCGCCAGCCGACGCGGGCGAGGCCCTGTGGCTGACCTATTACGCCAGCACCTTCAACCCGGCGCGCCTGAAGGAGCAGGCCATGCTGCGCGAGATGCCGCGCCGCTACTGGCACAACCTGCCCGAGACGGTGCTGATCTCCACCCTGGTCCAGCAGGCCCGCGCGCGCACAGGGCAGATGCTGGAGCAGTAAGGACAGACGCAAAAGACAAAGGCCCCGAAGGGCCTTTGTCTGCTTTGCAGCGTCGCTCAGTGCATCAACCCAGCCACTTGCGGGCGTTGCGCCACACGCGCATCCAGGGGCTGAAT
Organism: Delftia sp. GW456-R20; assembly: GCF_001622915.1. Lineage (NCBI taxonomy): Bacteria > Pseudomonadati > Pseudomonadota > Betaproteobacteria > Burkholderiales > Comamonadaceae > Delftia > Delftia sp. GW456-R20. The sequence continues at coordinate 969,349 of NZ_LWCN01000003.1, forward strand.
TCCGACTTGTCGCCGTTGGTCCAGCTCATCTGCACGTTGCGGAACACGCGCTCGGGGTGGGGCATCATGGCCGTGAAGCGGCCATCGGCCGTGGTCACTGCCGTCAGGCCGCCGGCCGATCCATTGGGATTGAACGGGTACTGCTCGGTGGCCTTGCCGTGGTTGTCCACATAGCGCATGGAGGCGATGGCCTTGTCCGCATTGCCGCGGAAGCGGAAGTTGGCAAAGCCTTCGCCGTGGGCCACGGCGATGGGCAGGCGGCTGCCGGCCATGCCCTGCAGGAACAGGCTGCGCGACTCCAGCACTTCCACCATGGACAGGCGCGCCTCGAAGCGGTTGCTCTGGTTCTGCGTGAAACGCGGCCAGTCCTGCGCACCGGGAATGATGTCGGCCAGCTCGGCAAACATCTGGCAGCCGTTGCACACGCCCAGGCCGAAGGTGTCGCTGCGGCCAAAGAACTGCTGGAACTGCGCGGACAGGCTGTCGTTGAAGGTGATGGAGCGCGCCCAGCCGATGCCGGCGCCCAGCGTGTCGCCGTAGCTGAAGCCGCCGCAGGCCACCACGCCGGCGAAGTCCTGCAGCTGCGCGCGGCCGCTTTGCAGGTCGGTCATGTGCACGTCCACCGCGTCGAAGCCGGCTTCGGTGAAGGCGTAGGCCATTTCCACATGGGAGTTCACGCCCTGCTCGCGCAGCACGGCCACGCGGGGGCGCGCGCCCAGGTTCAGGAAGGGTGCGGCGGGGTTCTCGGCCGGGTCGAACGTCAGGTGCAGGTGCATGCCCGGGTCCGCAGGCTCGCCGGCTGCGGCGTGCTCGCTGTCGGCGCAGGCCGGGTTGTCGCGCTGCTGGGCAATCTTCCAGCTGACGGCATCCCAGACCTGGTGCAGGTCGCTGAGCGAGGCGCCGAAGACGGACTTGGCATCGCGCCAGACCTGCAGTTCGCCCTTGCCCGCATCGACCTTGGACGAGACGGGGCGCGTCTTGCCGATGATGTGGCTGCAGGTGGACAGGCCATGCTCGCGCAGGGTCTGCAGCACGGCGGCGCGGTCGGCAGTGCGGATCTGCAGCACGGCGCCCAGCTCTTCGTTGAACAGTGCGCGCAGCGTCATGTCGTCGCGGCGGCCGCTGATCTGGGAGGCCCAGTTCTTGCCTTCGCCCGAGTCCATGCGGCTGTCGCTGATGCCGTCGCCTTCGGTGACCAGCATGTCCACGTTGATGGCCACGCCCACATGGCCGGCAAAGGCCATCTCGGCCACGGTGGCCAGCAGGCCGCCGTCGCCCTTGTCGTGGTAGGCCAGGATCTGGCCCTTGGCGCGCAGGTCATTGACGGCATCGACCAGGGCAATCAGGTCCTTGGCGTCATCGAGGTCAGGCGTTTCATTGCCGGACTGGCCCAGCACCTGGCCCAGGATGGAGCCGCCCATGCGCATCTTGCCGCGGCCCAGGTCCACCAGGACCAGGGTGCTGTCGTCTTCCGAGGCGTCCAGCTGGGGCGTGAGCGTGCCGCGCACATCGTCGATGGAGGCGAAGCCCGTGATGATCAGGCTGACGGGCGAGGTCACCTTCTTGACCTGGCCGCCCTCGTTCCACTGGGTGCGCATGGACAGGCTGTCCTTGCCCACGGGGATAGAGATGTCCAGCTGCGGGCACAGCTCCATGCCCACGGCCTTGACGGTGGCGTAGAGCGCCGCGTCTTCGCCGGGCTCGCCGCAGGCGGCCATCCAGTTGGCCGACATCTTGACCTTGGACAGCTCGATGGGCGCGGCCAGCATGTTGGTGATGGCCTCGGCCACGGCCATGCGTCCCGACGCCGGGGCGTTGATGGAGGCCAGCGGCGTGCGCTCGCCCATGGCCATGGCCTCACCCTTGAAGCCACGGTAGTCGGCCAGGGTCACGGCCACGTCGGCCACGGGCACCTGCCAGGGGCCGACCATCTGGTCGCGGTGCGTGAGACCGCCCACGGCGCGGTCGCCAATGGTGATCAGGAAGCGCTTGGAGGCCACGGTGGGGTGGGCCAGCACGTCGATCACGGCCTTTTCCAGGGGCACGCCGGTCAGGTCCATGGGCGGCAGCTCGCGCTGCACGGTGGCCACGTCGCGGTGCATCTTGGGCGGCTTGCCCAGCAGCACGTTCATGGGCATGTCCACGGGGAACTTCTGGTCGCCCGAGGCCACCGCCGTGTCCTCCAGCACCAGCTGGCGTTCTTCCGTGGCCGTGCCGATCACGGCGAACGGGCAGCGCTCGCGCTCGCAGAAGGCCGTGAACTCGGCCAGCGATTCGGGAGCGATGGCCATCACATAGCGTTCCTGGCTTTCGTTGGACCAGATTTCCTTGGGCGCCAGGCCGGATTCCTCCAGGTTGACGGCGCGCAGGTCAAAGCGCGCGCCGCGGCCCGCATCGTTGGTCAGCTCGGGGAAGGCATTGGACAGGCCGCCGGCACCCACGTCGTGGATGGCCAGGATGGGGTTCTTGTCGCCCTGGGCCCAGCAGTGGTTGATGACCTCCTGGGCGCGGCGCTCGATCTCGGGATTGCCGCGCTGCACGGAGTCGAAGTCCAGCTCGGCCGCGTTCGTGCCGCTGGCCATGGAGCTGGCAGCGCCGCCGCCCATGCCGATGCGCATGCCGGGGCCGCCCAGTTGGATCAGCAAGGTGCCGGCGGGGAACTCGATCTTCTGAGTCAGTTCGGAGTCGATCACGCCCAGGCCGCCCGCGATCATGATGGGCTTGTGGTAGCCGCGCATCACGGCATCGGCACCGACGCCGACCTGCTGCTCGTACTCGCGGAAATAGCCGGTCAGGTTGGGACGGCCGAATTCGTTGTTGAAGGCCGCGCCACCGAGCGGGCCCTCGATCATGATCTGCAGCGGGCTGGCGATGTGCTCGGGCTTGCCCACTTCGCTGCCCCACAGCTTGGAGACCGTGAAGCCCGACAGGCCGGCCTTGGGCTTGGAGCCGCGGCCCGTGGCGCCCTCGTCGCGGATCTCGCCGCCCGCGCCGGTCGATGCGCCGGGGAAGGGGGAGATGGCCGTGGGGTGGTTGTGCGTCTCCACCTTCATCAGCACGTGGTTGACGGCCTGCTTCTTCTGGTAGCTGGGCGCCTTGATCTTGTCCAGGGCCGCCTCGAAGGTGGCGACGAAGCGCTCGACCTCATGGCCTTCCATGATGGAGGCGTTGTCCGAGTAGGCCACCACCGTGTGCTGGGGCGAGACCTGGTGCGTGTTGCGGATCATGCCGAACAGGCTCTTGTCCTGGGCCTCGCCGTCGATGGTGAACTGGGCGTTGAAGATCTTGTGGCGGCAGTGCTCGCTGTTGGCCTGCGCGAACATCATCAGTTCCACATCAGTGGGATTGCGCTGGAGGCCCTTGAAGGCATCGACCAGGTAGTCGATCTCGTCGTCGGCCAGGGCCAGGCCCCATTGGCGGTTGGCAGTCTCCAGCGCGGCACGGCCGCCGCCCAGCACATCGACGAACTCCATGGGAGCGGCGTCCAGGGCGGAGAACAGTTGCTCGGCCTCGGCGCGCGTGGCGAAGACCGACTCGGTCATGCGGTCGTGCAGCAAGGCGGCGATCCGTGCAGTCTGCTCAGCCGAAAGCTCAGGCGCGCTGCCCAGCACATTGCTCAGCAGGCCGGTCTTGAAGGCGATGCGGTATTCGGTGATGCGCTCCACGCGGAACACGCCCAGGCCGCAGTTGCGGGCAATGTCCGTGGCCTTGGAGGCCCAGGGGGAGATCGTTCCCAGGCGCGGCGTGACCACCAGGGCGGCACCGTCGGCCGGTCCTTCATAGGGGTCTCCATAGGTCAAGAGCGCCTGGAGGCGCTCTTGCAATGCGGGCGTGGGTGCGGCGTCCGTGGCCACCAGGTGCACGAAGCGCGCGGCAATGCCGGTGATTTTGGGATGGATGGAGACCAGTTCGGTCAGGAGCTGCTGGGCGCGGAACGAGCTGAGAGCGTTTCCACCCTCCAACTGTGTCAGATGCAAGGTCACGTGGCGGCCTGTTGGGTGAGGAGGCTTGTGAAAAGCGCCCTGCGGCCCCGCCCTCCGGGGGCTGGCTGCAAGGCGCTGAATCGGTGAGGCCGCTATTTTACCGGGCTGAGCCGTCCCGATGGCGACAGCCGCCCCTTACCCCTGCACGCCCGAAGGCGCAATGGGATAATTGCGGGCATGAGCATCACCATCAAGAGCGCTGAAGACATCGCAGCCATGCGCGTGGCCTGCCGCCTGGCTTCGGAAGTGCTGGACTACATCACCCCCCACATCAAGCCCGGCATCACCACGGCCGAGATCGACCGCCTGGGCGCCGAATGCATGGCGCAGCAGGGCACGGTCTCCGCCACCATCGGCTACCAGCCGCCCGGCTACCCTCCCTACCCCGGGCACCTGTGCACCTCGGTCAACCATGTGGTCTGCCACGGCATTCCCAATGACAAGCCGCTCAAGAAGGGCGACATCGTCAATGTGGACGTCACGGTCATCACCAAGGACGGCTGGTACGGCGACAACAGCCGCATGTTCATGATCGGAGAGTGCTCCATCGCAGCCAAGCGCCTGTCGGCACTGACCTTCGACGCCATGTGGCTGGGCATCCAGCAGGTCAGGCCCGGCGCCACGCTGGGCGACATCGGCAACGCCATCCAGACCTTTGCCGAAGGCCACGGCCTGTCGGTGGTGCGCGAGTTCTGCGGCCACGGCATCGGCCAGAAGTTCCACGAAGAGCCCCAGATCCTGCACTACGGCCGCCCCGGAACGGGCACCGTGCTGGAAGAAGGCATGGTCTTCACCGTCGAGCCCATGCTCAACCTGGGCAAGCGCGAGATCAAGGAGCTGGGCAAGGACGGCTGGACCATCGTGACCAAGGACCACAGCCTCTCGGCCCAGTGGGAACACACCCTGGTGGTGACCAAGACGGGCTACGAAGTCATGACCCTGTCGGCCGGCTCGCCCGTGCTGCCCCCCTTCGTTACCACCACGAGCTGCTGAGGCTCGGCATGTTTCTTGCGTGATGCGCAGGCAAAATGGCATGGCGTCCGGGGCACCCGCTCCCGGCGCCTTCCCTGCCCTCGCCGCGCATGAAACAGACCACTGACCACACTCCTTCCCACGCTGCGCCCTCTGCCCCGGACTCGCTGGAGCAGTTGCGCGTGCAGTACGCCCGGGATCGCGGGCGCTGGATAGGCTCGCTGCTGGCGCCCACCATGGGCCGGCGCGGCGTGCGCCTGGTGCTGCAGCACCTGAGCGATCTGGCCGACACGCTGCTGCGCGCGCTGTGGCATCGCGCCGGCATGCCGCCCGAGGCCTGCCTGGCCGCCGTGGGCGGCTTCGGGCGCGCCCAGCTGTTTCCCTATTCCGACATCGACGTGCTGGTGCTGCTGCCAGCCGCTGGCACGGCAGATGCCGAGCTGGCCTCGCGCATCGAGAAATTCATCGGCAGTTGCTGGGACGCGGGCCTGGAAATCGGCTCCAGCGTGCGCACGCTGGCCGAATGCCTGGAGGAATCCGAGCGCGACCTGACGGTGCAGACCGCCCTGCTCGAATCACGCCGCATCTGCGGCAGCGAGCCGCTGTTCGCCGAGTTCCAGACGCGCTACCAGGCCCAGATGAATGCGCACGCCTTTCTGTCCGGCAAGCTGCTGGAAATGCGCCAGCGCCACAACAAGTACGAGAGCACGCCCTACTCGCTGGAGCCCAACTGCAAGGAATCGCCCGGCGGCCTGCGCGATCTGCACACCATGATCTGGCTGGCCCGTGCCGCAGGCCTGGGCAGCAGCTGGCAGGCCCTGGCCGGCAAGGGGCTGATCACCGATTTCGAGCGCCGGCAGCTCGAGGACAACGAAGCCCTGCTGAGCCTGATACGGGCTCGCCTGCATGCGGTGGCGGGCCGGCATGAGGACCGCCTGGTCTTCGACCAGCAGACCGCCGTGGCCGAGGCCTTTGGCTACCGCTCCACCTCGGCCGAGGGGCGCAAGCTGGCCATGCGCGCCAGCGAGACGCTGATGCGCCACTACTACTGGGCGGCCAAGGCCGTGACCCAGCTGTGCCAGATCCTGCGGCTGAACATCGAGGAGCGGCTGAACCCGCGCCCCACGCCGCGCATCCGGCTGAACTCGCGCTTCTACGAGAAGGCCGGCACTATCGAGGTGGCCAGCGACGATCTCTACGAGCGCGAGCCGCACGCCATCCTCGAAACCTTCCTGATGTACGAGACCCATGTGGGCCTCACCGACCTGTCGGCGCGCACGCTGCGCGCGCTGTACGGCGCGCGGGACCTGATGGATGCGGCCTTCCGGCGCGACCCGGTCAACCGCGCCACCTTCATGAAGATCCTGCAGCAGCCCAGCGGCATCACGCACGCCATGCGGCTGATGAACCAGACCTCGGTGCTGGGGCGCTACCTGTGGCCGTTCCGGCGTATCGTGGGCCAGATGCAGCATGACCTGTTCCACGTCTACACGGTGGACCAGCACATCCTCATGGTGCTGCGCAATGTGCGGCGCTTTTTCATGGCCGAGCATGCGCATGAGTACCCGTTCTGCTCCCAACTGGCCAGCGGCTGGGACAAGCCCTGGCTGCTGTACGTGGCCGCGCTGTTCCACGATATCGGCAAGGGCCGGGGCGGCGACCACTCCATCATCGGCGCCGTGGAGGCCAAGCGCTTTTGCCGCGCCCACGGCATTGCGCGCGCCGACGCCGAGCTGATCGAATTCCTCGTGCGCGAGCACCTGACCATGAGCCAGGTCGCACAAAAGCAGGACCTGTCGGACCCCGAGGTGATCCAGGCCTTTGCCGAGCGCGTGGGCAACGAACGCAACCTCACGGCCCTATATCTGCTGACCGTGGCCGACATCCGCGGCACCAGCCCCAAGGTCTGGAGCGCCTGGAAGGGCAAGCTGCTGGAGGACACCTATCGCCTGACCTTGCGCGTCATGGGCGGACGCGCGCCCGATGCTGCTGCCGAAATCGAGGCCCGCCGCCGCGAGGCCCTGGTGCAGCTGGCACTGACAGCCCAGCCCTTCGAATCGCACAAGAAGCTCTGGGACACGCTGGGCGTGGACTATTTCATGCGCCACGAGGCGGCCGACATCGCCTGGCACACGCGCCACCTGTCGCGCCATGTGGGCACCACCCGCCCCGTGGTGCGCGCGCGCCGCTCCCTGGCCGGCGAGGGGCTGCAGGTGCTGGTCTACGCGCCTGACCAGCCCGATCTGTTCGCGCGCATCTGCGGCTACTTCGACCGGGCGGCCTTCTCCATTCTGGATGCGCGCGTGCACACGGCCCACAACAGCTATGCGCTGGACACCTTCCAGGTGGTCGCGCCCGCCATGCAGGAGCAGTACCGCGAGCTGATGCACATGGTCGAGAACGACCTGGTCGCCGCGCTGATGCAGGGCGGGCCGCTGCGCGAGCCATCTCCCCGGCGCCTGTCGCGCCGCGTCAAAAGCTTCCCCTTTGCGCCGCGCGTCACGCTGCAGCCCGACGAGAAAGCCCAGCACTGGCTGCTGTCCATCTCGGCCACGGACCGCGCCGGCCTGCTCTACACCGTGGCGCGCATCCTGGCCCAGCACCACCTGAGCGTGCAATTGGCCAAGGTCAGCACGCTGGGCGAGCGCGTGGAAGACAGTTTTCTGATCGAGGGCGCCGAACTGCAGAACAACCAGCGCCAGCTGCTCATAGAAACCGAGCTGCTGCAGGCCCTGACGGTCTGAGCTTGCGGAGAAAAAAAGGCCCGCCCTGTCAACCAGGGCGGGCCTTTTGCATCCAGGCGCGGGGCGGGTGCGGCCGTCAGTGCATGGCGGCCGCAGGCGCCGACACCGTGGCCACTTCCTTGCCCTCGCGGTCATAGAGCTTGCCGTCGACCACCCGGTCGCCATCGGCCAGGGCAGACAGCACGGCCTCGCTGAGCACGCGCTCAGAACCTGCGCCGAACACCGAAGGCTCCTCGGGGTTGCCCTGCTTGAAGTGGTTGAAGACCAGGTTCAGCAGCAGCACGGTCACCGCCGTGGAGCTGATGCCCGAATGGAACATGGTGGCGAACCAGTCCGGGAAGTGGTGATAGAAGTCCGGCTTGACCATGGGCAGCACGCCCATGCCGATGGACGCCGCCACGATGATCAGGTTCATGTTGTTGTGATAGTCCACCTTGGCCAGCGTGCGGATGCCGCTGGCCGCCACCGTGCCAAAGAGCACCAGGCCCGCGCCGCCCAGCACCGAGGGCGGCACGCAGGCCACGATGCGCCCCATGATGGGCAACAGTCCGAAGGCGATCAGGATCAGGCCGCTGAAGGCCACCACATAGCGGCTCTTGATGCCCGTGACCGCGACCAGGCCCACGTTCTGGGCAAAGGCGCTCTGCGTGAACGAGCCGAAGAACGGGGCCACCACGCTGGACAGCATGTCGGCACGCAGGCCGTCGGCCAGGCGGCGCGAATCCACGCGGGTGCCCACGATGTCGCCCACGGCCAGGATGTCCGCCGAGGTTTCCACCAGGGTCACCAGGATCACGATGGACATGGAAAGCGTCGCCGCCAGGCTGAAGGTCGGCCAGCCGAAGTGCAGCGGCATGGGCACGGCGAACCAGGCGCCGCTGCCCACCTCGGAAAAGTCGGACTTGCCGATCATGGCCGCCACCGCCGTGCCGATGACGATGGCCAGCAGGATGGACAGGCGCGAGATCATGGCATTGCCCAGCTTGCTCAGTGCCAGCACGATGACCAGCGACAGGCCCGCCAGCCCGATGTTGCCCATGCTGCCGTAGTCGGCCGCCTGGGGATTGCCGCCCATGGCCCAGTGGGCCGCCACCGGCATCAGCGACAGGCCGATGATGGTGATCACGCAGCCATTGACCAGCGGCGGGAAAAACCGGGTGAGCTTGGAAAAAATGGGCGCAATGATCAGGCCGAACACCGAGGCAAAGAGCACGGCGCCCAGCACGCCCTGCATGCCGCCGCCTGTGTGCAGGATGCTGACCATGGTGGCCACGCCCGAGAAGGACACGCCCTGCACCAGCGGCAGGCGCGAGCCGAAGAACGGAATGCCCAGCGTCTGCAGCAGCGTGGCCAGCCCGCCCATGAAAAGGCAGGCCGTGATCAGCAGGCCCGTGTCGGCCGCCGACATGCCGGCCGCATTGGCCATGACCAGGGGCACGGCCACGATACCTCCGTACATGGTCAGCACATGCTGCAAACCATAGAGGGTGTTGGCCGTGAGGCCGAGTTGCTCGTCCTCCGGGCGGGTGTCTGTACCCAGGGCCGGCGCATTGCCAGAACTTTTTTCCATCGCTGTCTCCTTGTCCTCTTGTTCACAGAACGCCGGACAAGTACGCGGCAGCCGGATGGCGGCAGGCGCGCCCCCGCGCACCTTTTGCCGCCGACCCGATAGGCCGCGCTCTCCTGCATCCTGCATCGCGAAGCCCGGTGGCTGCTTGGCAGCTCTTGGCGGGCGAACGCACACAATCCCCGCCTTGGCGGGAAGTGCCAATGTACGGCGCCAGCATGGAAAAATTGTCTACCGATTTGTATACAAAGACCTGACCGAAGATCCTTGAATACGGGCAGCGCCCGCCCGCTCAGTCGTCCTCGGCCGCGCTGATGCCGGGGAACAGCACATCGGTGAAGCCGAACTGGCTGAAGTCACGCATGCGCATGGGATAGAGCTTTCCCCAGAGGTGATCGCACTCATGCTGGACCACGCGCGCATGAAAGCCATCCACCGTGCGGTCGATGGCATCGCCAAACACATCGAAGCCCGTGTAGCGGATATGGTTCCAGCGCGGCACCATGCCGCGCATGCCGGGTACGGACAGGCAGCCTTCCCAATCCAGTTGCTCGTCCTCGCCCATGGGAGTGATGACCGGGTTGATGAGCACGGTGCGCGGCACCACGGGCGCATCGGGGTAGCGCGGATTGGGCAGGCCGGAGCCGAACACCACCATCTGCAGGTCCACGCCAATCTGCGGCGCGGCCAGTCCCGCGCCGTTGGCTGCATGCATGGTGTCCAGCAAATCGCTGAGCAGCAGGTGCAGATCGTCGGTGTCGAATTCGGTCACGGGCTGGGCGACGCGCAGCAGGCGCGGATCGCCCATCTTCAAAATGGTGCGGACAGTCATGGCAGTGCAAGGCTATAGGGAAATGGTGGGTTGCCAAGCATAGCGGCCGCCCGGCTCCCGGCCGCCCCCTGGCCACCTCTTGGCCGCCTCTTGGCCGCCATGGCCACAGCGCGCTGGCACAATCGCAGCATGCCCAGCACCGCCAGAGAGTCATCCACCGCGTCCCCAGAGGACCGTGAGGCAGGCGCGCAGCAAATACCCACGGCACAGGCCCTGGAGCCCGAGGCCACTGCGCAGGCAGGCACGGCGCCGGCCTTCCATGATGACGATCCCCCTCCCCTGCACCGCATGCCGGCCGCCCCGTTGCGCTGGGCGCTGCAGCTGTTTGCCTGCCTGAGCCTGGCCACGGGCATTGCCGGCATCTTCATTCCAGGATTGCCCACCACGGTGTTCGTGCTCATGGCCGGTTGGGCCGCGGCGCGCAGCTCGCAGCGCATGCACACATGGCTGTGGCGCCATCGCCTGTTCGGCCCCATGCTGCGCAACTGGGCACGGGGCGGCTGCGTGAGCCGGCGCGCCAAATGGAGCGCCAGCGCCATGATGAGCCTGTGCGCCGTCATACTGCTGTGGACACGCCCGCCCGCCTGGGTGCAGGCCGTGGCGCTGACCTCCATGGGCTGCGTGCTGGTGTGGCTGTGGTTCAGGCCCGAGCCGTGAGAATGAAGGCCTGCAGCCGGCCTTCCTGAAAAAATTCCCCCGAGTTTTCTGTGACGTGTTTTTTACGTCATATAATCTAGGTCTTGTTCCTCAATAGCTCAGTTGGTAGAGCGCCGGACTGTTAATCCGTAGGTCCCTGGTTCGAGCCCAGGTTGAGGAGCCAAAAGAATTTCAAGATCTTGCAACCGCACAAGATCTCTGTCGATAGACGTGTATTCCTCAATAGCTCAGTTGGTAGAGCGCCGGACTGTTAATCCGTAGGTCCCTGGTTCGAGCCCAGGTTGAGGAGCCAAATTTCAGTGGCCTTGCAATCGCACAAGACCCAACGCCAACATATTCCTCAATAGCTCAGTTGGTAGAGCGCCGGACTGTTAATCCGTAGGTCCCTGGTTCGAGCCCAGGTTGAGGAGCCAGATGAAAAGCCCGCATGCCAACGCATGCGGGCTTTTTTGTTGGGTCAGGCTGCACGCACCATGCCCACGGTGGGCGTATTCGGCGGCGATGGAGTTGCGGCGGGCTCCACGGTGACGGGCTTGCTGTGCCTGGCATGTGCGCGGCGCGAGACATGGGCAGCACGGGATTGCTCGACACCCTCTTCCCATGCGCGCAGCTCTTCTTCCAGCCGTGCGGCACGTTCCGCATACATGTCAGCAGAGGACTTGTAGTACTCCGCTGCAATGGTGTGCTCCAGCATCGCCATGCGGGCTTCCTGCAGGTAAGCCCGGGTGCGACGGATATAGCGCGGCTCGGCAAGACTTGCGCCAAAGATTTTGCTGAAAAACATCGCTCATCCTCCTTCGATGCCTTCACAGCGAAAGCCAAGCATCCGCAAGAAGACGGAACCAGCATAGCCCAAGCCTGCCAGGCGGCACTGTCCCCTGGCGCGACAAGGCCGCGTAGGAGGTTCACTTACCCCGGCCAGGCGATGCCCTCGCATCCACGCAGCCCTCTTGCGCATGGTTTGTGCAAGACTGCGGCTGCAGAGAATACGAATTCATTTCCTCCGTCCGCACCCGATCATGTCCCATCCCCTCCCATGGCTCATCCCCCACCAGGCCTTCCCTCCTGTGGAAACGGCATGGGGCCCCAACGACCCCATTCCGGGCCTGCTGGCCGCAGGCGGCACGCTGGATGCGGCGCACCTGCGCATCGCCTACAGCCAGGGGATTTTCCCCTGGTTCAGCGAAGGCCAGCCCACGCTGTGGTGGTCGCCCGATCCCCGCATGGTGCTGCAGACATCACAGTTCCGGCTGCACCGCAGCCTGCGCAAGACATTGCAGCGCTTTCGCGCCACGCCAGGCTGCGAGATCCGCATCGACAGCGCGTTCGAGACCGTGATGCAGCACTGCGCCCAGACGGTGCGCCATGACCAGGATGGCACCTGGATCGTGCAGGAAATTCTTGACGCCTATGCCGACCTGCACCACCAGGGTGCAGCCCACAGCGTGGAGACCTGGGTGGACGGACGCCTGGTGGGCGGCCTGTATTGCGTAGCACTGGGCCGCGCCGTGTTTGGAGAATCCATGTTCGCGCATGCCACCGACGCATCCAAGATCGCGCTGGCGGCCCTGGTTGCGCTGTGCAGACACCAAGGCGCCGTGCAGATCGATTGCCAACAGGCCACGCAGCATCTGGCCTCGCTGGGGGCGCGCGAAATGCCGCGCGCCCGGTTCCTGCAAACCGTGGCCGAGCAAAGCCAGCTGCCGCCCATGCGCTGGCAGTTCGAAAACGTATACTGGGACGCGTTGCTGCCACCGTCCGGTGAGGCTGGCGACACATCACCGGCTGCCGCCAGCACACCATGACGCACCCGAACGATCTTCCGCTGCAGGCCCTGCAGTTCTATGCCACCGCCGCCTACCCCTGCAGCTATCTCGATGGCAGGCTGGCGCGTTCGCAAGTGGCCACGCCCAGCCACCTGATCCAGAACAGCGCCTATTCGGAGCTGGTTTCACTGGGTTTTCGCCGCAGCGGAATGTTCACCTACCGGCCGTATTGCGACGGATGCCGCGCCTGCGTGCCGATGCGCATCCTGGTCCACGACTTCCGCCCCGACCGCAGCCAGCGCCGCGCCGCCGCGCGCCACGCCGATCTCACGGCATCGATCCAGCGCCTGCACTACTCGAACGAGCACTACCAGCTGTATCTGCGCTACCAGCAAAGCCGCCACAGCGGCGGAGGCATGGACCATGACAGCGTGGACCAGTACACCCAGTTCCTGCTGCAAAGCCGCGTCAACTCGCGCCTTGTGGAGTTCCGCACGCCCGCAGCCGATGGCGGCATCGGCACGCTGAAGATGGTCTCCATCCTCGATGTGTTGGAAGACGGGCTGTCTGCCGTCTACACCTTCTACGAACCCAACGACCCCGCCAGCTACGGCACCTTCAATGTGCTGTGGCAGATCGACCAGGCCCGGTCCATGAGCCTGCCCTATGTCTACCTGGGCTACTGGATCGCCGACAGCCAGAAGATGAATTACAAGGCGCGCTTCCTGCCCCATGAAGTGCGCGTTGACGAGCGCTGGCAGCGCGTGGATCAGCTGCCGCGCTGATACAGCGTCACTCCACGCCTTTTCAGCGACATTTCTTATGCGCATAGCCGCTGTTTGCTGGCGGCACATATGCCGCCATGCCATGGCCGCCGCTAGAATGACCGAATGCCGAAACTCCACTCCGCCTCATGAAAAAAAACGATAACGCGGCCTCCCCCAAGCCCAGCGTCCAGGTCCTGGAACGCATGTTCACGTTGATCGACGTGTTGGCCTCGCGCGAGGAAGCGGTATCGCTCAAGGAGATCAGCGAGCGCACCGGCCTGCACCCCTCCACCACGCACCGCATCCTCAACGATCTGGCCATTGGCCGCTTTGTCGATCGCCCCGAATCGGGCAGCTACCGCCTGGGCATGCGCTTCCTGGAACTGGGCAATCTGGTCAAGGCCCGCCTGAGCGTGCGCGAAGCGGCCCTGATCCCCATGCGCCAGCTGCACAAGCAGATCCAGCAGCCGGTCAGCCTCAGCGTGCGCCAGGGCGATGAAATCGTCTATGTGGAACGCGCCTACAGCGAGCGCTCCGGCATGCAGGTGGTGCGCGCCATCGGCGGCCATGCGCCGCTGCACCTGACGTCCAACGGCAAGCTGTTCCTGGCGGCCGACGATGCGCAACAGGTCCGCGCCTACGCCACGCGCACCGGCCTGCCCGGCAAGACGCACTTCAGCATCACGCGGCTGGCCGACATGGAAAACGAGCTGGACAAGGTACGCCACCATGGCGTGGCCCGCGACAACGAAGAGCTGGAACTGGGCGTGCGCTGCATGGCCGCCGGCATCTACGACGACCAGGGCAAGCTGGTGGCCGGCCTGTCCATCTCCGCTCCCGCCGACCGGCTGGACGAAAGCTGGATGTCCAAGCTCCAGTCCACCGCACAGGAGATCTCGGGCGCCCTGGGCTTCAACGCAACCCGCCCGGCGGCACCGCCACCCAACCCCTACGCGCGCAGCAGCCACTGAACAGCCATCGGCCCCATTGGCATTGGCCAGGGGCCATTGGCAACACACACCTCTGCGCACCAGAAACGACAAAGGCGCCATCGGCGCCTTTGTCGTGAGGGGAAAGAAAACTCAGCCCTTGACCTTGTGGATCATGGGATCGCCAGCCACCTGCCCCATGGACTCCACCCAGTGGCGCACGCGCTCGGCATCGCCGAGGCGGCTGAACTTTCCGGCCGAATCCAGGAAGACCATGATGATCTTGCGGCCAGCCACCTGCGCCTGCATGACCAGGCAGCGGCCTGCCTCGGAGATGTAGCCGGTCTTTTGCAGACCGATGTCCCAGGTGGGACTCATCACCAGGCGGTTGGTGTTGTTGTACTGCAGCGTGCGGCGGCCCACGGCCACCTCATAGCCGGGCGAGGTGGTGTACTCGCGCACCAGCGGATCGCTGTGCGCCACATTGACGAGCACGGCCAGATCACGGGCACTGGACTGGTTGCGGCTGGACAGCCCGGTGGGCTCCACGTAGCGGGTATCGGTCATGCCCAGCAGACGGGCCTTGGCATTCATCTGCTGGACAAAGGCATCAAGGCCACCAGGGAAAGTGCGGCCCAGGGCATGGGCAGCGCGGTTTTCACTGGACATCAGGGCCAGGTGCAGCATTTCACCGCGCGTGAGCGTGGTGCCGACGGCCAGGCGCGAGCTGCTGCCCTTTTCGGTATCCACGTCGTCCTGCGTGATGGTGATGGTTTCATCCATCGGCAGATGGGCCTGGGAAATCAGCAGGCCGGTCATCAGCTTGGTCAACGAGGCGATGGGCAAGACGGCATGGTCGTTCTTGCTCAGCAGCACCTCATGGGTGTCCTGGTCCAGAACCAGGGCCACGCTGCTCTTGAGATCCAGAGGATCGGCCACCGCATGCAGACCGGCCATCTGGCCGAAGGACAGGCGTGGCTCGTAGGCAACGGCGCGAATGGGGCTGGCCACGCTGCGTGCAGCGACGCGGCTGGGCTGGCGCGCGCTCTTGGCAACGCGCTTGCCTTGGGGAGCGGCCGTGGCGCGCTCCTTCACCGCCTTCTTCTTGACAGGGGCCACGGCCACCTGTTTCTTGGCAACTTTCTTGGCAGGCGCGGCATATGCGCCCGGAGCAGCAAGAGCACAACTCAGGGCCAGAAAGGACATGACCTGAGCAAATCGACCGAGGCGGGCACGGCGTAGGGTGGGCATGAGAAATGCTCCAAGCAGCAAGAATTTGTGACTAGACCTTACATTAATCGAAAAAGTCGCACTGTGACAATAACTTGTGCGACTTTTCGATAATTTAAGTGAAATTATAAGGCGAGTGCTTACCCCTGCGCAGCCACGATCTCTGCATTGCTGTGTAATTTGTTCAACGCGCTCAGATAGGCCTTGGCAGAAGCCACGACGATGTCAGGGTCGGCGCCCACGCCGTTGACCACGCGCCCGCTGCGCTGCAGGCGAACAGTCACTTCGCCCTGGCTTTCGGTGGAGCCGCTGATGGCGTTGACCGAGTACAGCAGCATCTCGGCACCGCTCTTCACCTCGGACTCGATCGCCTTGAACGAGGCATCGACCGGGCCATTGCCGTCGGACTGGGCCTTGATCTCGCGGCCGTCGCGGCTGAACACCACCGACGCGTGTGGGCGCTCACCTGTCTCGCTTTGCTGGGCCAGCGAGATGAACTGGAAGGGGTCGGCCTGCTGATGCGCGTCCTGCTCGGTCACCAGGGCCAGGATGTCCTCGTCGAAGATCTCGCTCTTGCGGTCGGCCAGCTCCTTGAAGGCGGCAAAGGCGGTATTGATCGCAGCTTCGCTGTCCAGTTCCACGCCCAGCTCGTGCAGGCGCTGCTTGAAGGCGTTGCGGCCGCTGAGCTTGCCCAGCACGATCTTGTTGGCGCTCCAGCCCACGTCCTCGGCACGCATGATCTCGTAGGTGTCGCGCGCCTTGAGCACGCCGTCCTGGTGAATACCGGAGGCGTGGGCGAAGGCGTTGGCCCCCACCACGGCCTTGTTGGGCTGCACCACGAAGCCGGTGGTCTGGCTGACCATGCGGCTGGCGGCCACGATGTGCAGGGCGTCGATGTTGACGTCTAGGCCAAAGTAGTCCTTGCGCGTCTTGATGGCCATCACCACTTCTTCCAGCGAGCAGTTGCCGGCGCGCTCACCCAGGCCATTGATGGTGCATTCGATCTGGCGGGCGCCTCCGAGCTTGACGCCGGCCAGCGAGTTGGCCACGGCCATGCCCAGATCGTTGTGGCAGTGCACGCTCCAGACCGCCTTGTCGCTGTTGGGCACGCGCTCGCGCAGGTTCTTGATGAAGGCGCCGTAGAGCTCGGGAATGGCATAGCCCACGGTGTCGGGCACGTTGATCGTGGTTGCGCCCTCGGCGATCACGGTCTCGATGACGCGGCACAGGAAATCCGGGTTGCTGCGGTAGCCATCCTCCGGGCTGAACTCAATGTCGGCAATCAGGTTGCGCGCAAAGCGCACGGATTGGCGCGCCTGCTCCAGCACCTGCTCGGGCGTCATGCGCAGCTTTTTCTCCATGTGCAGCGCGCTGGTCGCAATGAAGGTATGGATGCGCGCGCGGTTGGCGTCCTTGAGGGCTTCGGCCGCACGGGCGATGTCACGGTCATTGGCCCGCGCCAGCGAGCAGATGGTGGAGTCCTTGATGGCGCGCGCAATGGCCTGCACCGACTCGAAGTCACCGTTGGAGCTCGCCGCAAAACCGGCCTCAATCACATCGACCTTCAGCCGTTCGAGCTGGCGCGCGATGCGCAGCTTCTCGTCGCGGGTCATGGAGGCACCGGGCGACTGCTCGCCGTCACGCAAGGTGGTGTCGAAAATGATCAATTGGTCGGTCATGGGGAGTCTCGTCTTTCTTGTGGATGCGAAGCCCCTGCCCACGGGCAGGCGATGAAAAAAGCCGGTGCGCTTGTGGCTGCACCGGCTCGGGAACGAAATTCAGGCGGCGACCGCCTCCTGCTCCACCGCATTCTCGGCGGAGGGAACACGCTGCAAGCCCGACATGATGGCCCGGAACGAGGCAGAGACGATATTCGCATCGACCCCGACGCCGTAGCACACGTGGGAATCGTCCACGCGCAGTTCCACATAGGCGATGGCCTTGGCGTTGGCGCCTTCGCCAATGGCGTGCTCGGCATAGTCCAGAACGCGTACTGCGCGGCCGCTGTGCTCGCTCAGCGCCTGCACGAAGGCATCGATCGGGCCCGTGCCCTCGGCTTCAATCGTGCGCTTGCCGCCCTCGACGGCCAAGTCGGCCGACAGGCTGACCACACCATCGTTCTCGCTCAGCCGGTAGTGCGGCGCCTGCACGGATTGCAGGCCGTATTCGCGCTGGAACAGATTCCACAGGTCGGCGGCAGCCAATTCCTTGCCGCTGGCATCCATCTCGCGCTGCACGACCTGGCTGAACTCGATCTGCAGGCGGCGCGGCAACTGGAGGCCATATTCGCTTTCAAGCAGATAGGCGATGCCACCCTTGCCCGACTGGCTGTTGACGCGAATGACGGCTTCATAGCTGCGACCGAGGTCCTTGGGATCGATGGGCAGATAGGGCATGTCCCAGACGTCGCCTTCCTTGCGGTCGGCGAAGGCCTTCTTGATCGCATCCTGGTGCGAGCCAGAGAACGAGGTGTAGACCAGGTCGCCCACGTAGGGATGGCGCGGGTGCACGGGCAACTGGTTGCAATGCTCGACCGTGCTGCGGATGCCGTCGATATCGGAGAAATCCAGCCCGGGCGACACGCCCTGGATGTACATGTTCAGCGCCACGTTGACCACGTCGAGGTTGCCCGTGCGCTCGCCGTTGCCGAACAGGCAGCCTTCGAGGCGGTCGGCACCGGCCATCAGCGCGAGCTCGGCCGTGGCCGTGCCGGTGCCGCGATCGTTGTGGGGATGGACGGACAGCACGATGGAATCACGGCGCTGGATGTGGCGGTGCGTCCACTCCACCATGTCGGCAAACAGATTGGGCGTGGAATGCTCCACCGTGGTGGGCAGGTTGATGATGCACTTGTGCTCGGGCGTGGGCTGCCATACATCGGTGACGGCATCGATGACGCGCTTGGAAAACTCCAGCTCGGTGTCCGAATACATCTCGGGCGAGTACTGGAAGGTCCATTGCGTCTGGGGGTAGCCGGCAGCAATCTCGTTGAACATGCGGGCATTGGTGGTGGCCAGCTCGACGATCTCGTCTTCACTCATGTTCAACACCACGCGGCGCATCACGGGCGCGGTGGCGTTGTACAGATGGACGATGGCACGGGGCACGCCTTCGAGCGCTTCGAAGGTACGGCGGATGAGGTGCTCGCGCGCCTGGGTCAGCACCTGGATGGTCACGTCATCGGGAATGCGGTTTTCCTCGATGAGCTTGCGCATGAAGTCGAACTCCACCTGCGAAGCGGAGGGAAAACCGACCTCGATCTCCTTGAAGCCGATCTTCACCAGCTGCTCGAACATGCGCATCTTGCGATCGATGTCCATGGGCTCGATCAGCGCCTGGTTGCCATCGCGCAGATCCACGCTGCACCAGATCGGAGCCTTGGTAATCGTCGCGTCGGGCCAGCTGCGATTTTGCAGACGCACGGGAGCGAAAGCGAACGGACGGTACTTGGTCGAAGGGTTTTGCAACATGGCTGAAGTGCTTTCTATCGTCTAGGTAAAAACAAGACCCACCTGCTCCAGCGACCCCACAAATGCAAAACGGCCCGTCGCTGGTGCAAACGGGCCGTGAAAGTAGGTATGTACGCGCGCGCTACTGTCTCTGCCCGTTGGACATCAGTAGTAGAGCTAGCGACAGGTATTGCATTCGGACGACTTTAGCACAGGTTCACAAAGGCTGTGAAGATGCTGCGCCGCATCACTTGTGCAGGCCGCGCTCCTCGGGCTCGTCGGTCGAAGTGCTGATGACGCTGGTGCGCTGGCCCTTGGCCTTGCGCCAGGCGTAGACGCCATAGCCCGAGAAACCGTAGAGCAGGAACACGCCGAACAGCACGATGGGCGGGTGGATGTTGATGATGGCAATGCCCAGCGCAATCAGCACGATGGCGGCAAACGGCACGCTCTTCTTGAAGTGCACGTCCTTGAAGCTGTAGAACGGCACATTGGTGACCATGGTCAGGCCCGCGTACAGCGTCAGGAAGAACATGATCCAGGTGATCTGCGTCCAGCTCAGCCAAGCATCCTGTCCGCGCAGCAGGCCCGCTTCGTCCAGCAGCCAGATGAAGCCCGTGACCAGCGCCGCCGCGGCAGGCGAAGGCAGGCCCTGGAACCAGCGCTTGTCCACCGTGCCGGTATTCACGTTGAAACGCGCCAGCCGCAGGGCGGCGCAGGCGCAATAGACAAAGGCGGCAATCCAGCCCCAGCGACCAATGCCCTTGAGCGCCCACTCATAGGCGATCAAGGCGGGAGCGGCGCCGAAGGACACCATGTCCGACAGCGAGTCCATCTGTTCGCCAAAGGCGCTTTGCGTATTGGTCATGCGTGCCACGCGCCCGTCAAGACTGTCCAGCACCATGGCGCAGAACACGCCTGCGGCAGCCAGTTCAAAGCGGCCATTCATGGCCATCACGATGGCGTAGAAGCCACCGAACAGCGCAGCCAGTGTGAACAGGTTGGGCAGGATGTAGATACCCTTGCGGCGCTTGCGCACCACCACGCCCTCAATCTCGTTGGACTCATTGTGGTTTTGCATCAATCCAGCCTCCAGCACAGCGCCTACGGGCGCGGGCAGCTATTAAAACGATAGTATTCTAAGGGAGCGGACTGCGCCGCCCCGAAAGGGTCAGTGTACCTGCGCGCCGCCCCCCTTCCCTGCACGAAAAAGGCCACCCATCGGGGTGGCCTTGTCCTGCACCTTGCGTAGGCCGCTTGCGCGACCCAGGCAAGATGGAATGCAGCAATCTCAGTTGCGGCTCTGGTCAACCAGCTTGTTCTTGGAGATCCAGGGCATCATGGCGCGCAGCTGGCCACCGACCTTCTCGATGGCGTGGTCGGCGTTCATGCGGCGGCGGGCCGTCATGCTCGGGTAGTTGGTGCGGCCTTCCTGGATGAACATCTTGGCGTATTCGCCGGTCTGGATGCGCTTGAGGGCAGCACGCATGGCTTCGCGCGACTTGTCGTTGATGACTTCGGTACCCGTCACGTACTCGCCGTACTCGGCGTTGTTCGAGATGGAGTAGTTCATGTTGGCGATGCCGCCTTCGTACATCAGGTCCACGATGAGCTTGAGCTCATGCAGGCACTCGAAGTAGGCCATTTCGGGAGCGTAGCCGGCTTCGGTCAGGGTCTCGAAGCCCATCTTCACCAGTTCCACCGCGCCGCCGCACAGAACGGCTTGCTCGCCGAACAGGTCGGTCTCGGTTTCTTCCTTGAAGTTGGTCTCGATGATGCCGCCCTTGCCGCCGCCGTTGGCCATGGCATAGGACAGGGCCAGGTCACGGGCCTTGCCGGACTTGTCCTGGTACACAGCGATCAGCGAAGGCACGCCGCCGCCCTTCAGGTACTCGGAACGCACGGTGTGGCCAGGACCCTTGGGGGCGACCATGATCACGTCCAGATCGGCGCGGGGCACGACCTGGTTGTAGTGGATGTTGAAGCCGTGGGCAAAGGCCAGCGTGGCGCCTTGCTTGATGTTGGGGGCCACGTTGTTGTTGTAGACCTCGGGGATGTTCTCATCCGGCAGCAGGATCATGACCAGGTCGGCGGACTTCACGGCGTCATCGACTTCCGCGACGGTCAGGCCAGCCTTGGCGACCTTGTCCCAGGAAGCGCCGCCCTTGCGCAGACCGACCACGACCTTCACGCCGCTTTCGTTCAGGTTTTGCGCGTGTGCGTGGCCCTGGCTGCCGTAGCCGATGATGGCAACGGTCTTGCCCTTGATCAGGCTCAGGTCACAGTCCTTGTCGTAGAAAACTTTCATGTTGGCTCCAGGCTTCGTGTGTGTAGGGGTTGAAAAGGGGAAGGGGACAGGTTTCAGGTGCGTTGCAGCGCATCAAACGCGCAGGATGCGTTCGCCGCGGCCGATGCCGCAGGAGCCGGTGCGCACGGTTTCCAGAATGGCCGTGCGGTCCAGCGCCTGCAGGAAGGCGTCGTTCTTGGATTGGTCGCCGGTCAGCTCGACCGTGTAGCTCTTTTCGGTCACGTCGATGATGCGGCCGCGGAAGATGTCCGCCATGCGCTTCATCTCCTCGCGTTCCTTGCCCACGGCGCGGACCTTGACCATCATGAGCTCGCGCTCGGTATAGGAGCCTTCGGTCAGGTCCACAACCTTGACGACTTCGATCAGGCGATTCAGGTGTTTGGTGATCTGCTCGATCACGTCTTCGGAGCCATTCGTCTGAATGGTCATGCGCGACAGCGATGCGTCTTCCGTGGGGGCCACGGTCAGCGATTCGATGTTGTAGCCGCGGGCCGAGAACAGGCCCACCACGCGCGACAAGGCTCCCGGCTCGTTTTCGAGCAGCACGGCAATGATGTGTTTCATGAAAGAAAGATTCCTCTTTTCGCTGCCCTCCCCCGGCGCCGGTAAACGTCGGGCTTGGCAGGCAATAGATTCGTCAAAGGGGCCGCCTCGAGGACGGCTCACTGGAACGGATGCGGCAGGAATGAACCCGGGCAAATCCCGCAAGGGACCATGCTCAGAGGTCGTCAGCTCCCAGCAGCATCTCGGTGATCCCACGGCCGGCCTGCACCATGGGGAACACATTCTCGGTGGGATCGGTACGGAAGTCCATGAACACCGTGCGGTCCTTGAGCTTGCGTGCCTCGCGCAGGGCGGGCTCCACGTCCTCGGGGCGCTCGATCAGCATGCCCACGTGGCCATAGGCCTCGGCCAGCTTCACGAAGTTGGGCAGCGAGTCCATGTAGCTGCTGCTGTAGCGGCCCGAGTACTCGATCTCCTGCCACTGGCGCACCATGCCCAGGTAGCGGTTGTTCAGCGACACCACCTTGACCGGCGTGTTGTACTGCAGGCAGGTGGCCAGCTCCTGGATGTTCATCTGGATGGAGCCTTCACCCGTGATGCAGAACACCTCGGATTCAGGCTTGGCCAGCTTGATGCCCATGGCGTAGGGCAGGCCCACGCCCATGGTGCCCAGGCCGCCGGAGTTGATCCAGCGGCGCGGCTCGTCGAAGCGGTAGTACTGCGCAGCCCACATCTGGTGCTGGCCCACGTCGGACGTGATGTAGGCATCGGCGTCGCGGGTCATGTTCCACAGCGTCTCCACCACGTACTGCGGCTTGATGACCGAGCCATCGCCACGGCTGTACTGCAGGCAGTCGCGGCTGCGCCAGCCTTCGATGGTCTCCCACCATTGGCCCAGGGCCGCTGCGTCGGGACGGGCACTTGCCTCGCGGATCATGGAGATCAGCTCGGTCAGCACCTCCTTGACGTCGCCCACGATGGGCACGTCCACCTTCACGCGCTTGGAGATGGAAGAGGGATCGATGTCGATGTGGATGATCTTGCGCTCCACCGACATGAAATGCTTGGGGTTGCCGATCACGCGGTCATCGAAGCGTGCACCCACCGCCAGCAGCACATCGCAGTTCTGCATGGCATTGTTGGCTTCGATGGTGCCGTGCATGCCCAGCATGCCCAGGAACTTGCGGTCGCTGGCCGGATAGGCGCCCAGGCCCAGCAGCGTATGCGTGACCGGGTAGCCCAGCATGTCCACCAGCGTGCGCAGCTCGTTGCAGGCATTGCCCAGCAGAACGCCGCCGCCCGTGTAGATATAGGGTCGCTTGGCGGCCAGCAGCAACTGCAGCGCCTTGCGGATCTGGCCGGCATGGCCCTTGCGCACCGGGTTGTAGGAGCGCATCTCCACCTTCTCGGGGTAGCCGGCGTAGAGCGCCTTCTTGAAGGACACGTCCTTGGGAATGTCCACCACCACGGGGCCGGGACGGCCGGTGCGCGCGATGTGGAAGGCCTTCTTCATGGTGTCCGCCAGCTCGCGCACATCCTTCACCAGGAAGTTGTGCTTGACGATGGGGCGGGTGATGCCGACGGTGTCGCATTCCTGGAACGCATCGGTGCCGATGTAGGCCGTCGAGGTCTGGCCGCTGATCACGACCAGGGGAATGGAATCGGTGTAGGCGGTGGCAATGCCGGTCACGGCGTTGGTCAGGCCGGGACCCGAGGTCACCAGGGCCACGCCGACTTCACCCGTGGCACGGGCAAAACCGTCTGCCGCATGCACGGCCGCCTGTTCATGGCGCACCAGCACATGCTGAATGGAATCTTGTTTGTAGAGGGCGTCGTAGATGTACAGAACCGCACCGCCCGGATAGCCCCAAAGCTGCTTGACACCTTCGGCCTGCAAGGACTTGACGAGGATCTCGGAGCCCATCAGCTCCTGGGATGCATGGGACTGCGACGCCGCTGCTGCCGCGCTGGAGTACTCGGCTTTGGAAATTTCCATGATCAACCTTTGTGAATTTCTCTAACGAAAAACCTTGGGTGCCCCTTGCCTGAAGCCCTTGTGAGGCCGGTGCGGGACTTAGGACCAACAGACATGGGCGAGTGAGTAAACGCCGGACCGTGACCCGTTTGCCTTTTTGAATTGCAGCAGACATTATCGCACTGCAACAAGCCTGCGCGCCATCCTGCGAAAAAAATTGACAGTGCGGTGCGATAATCAGGCCCCGCACCCGTTCAGCCCCTCATCAACGAGCCCCTCATCCGGGCCTGCGTTCCTTTTGGCAACCGAGCAAGAACTATCCGACTTCCTCAAAAGCGTAGAAAAGCGAGCCTTCAAGCGCAGCTTTTTTCACGTCCGGGATGAGGAGGCGGCGCTGGACATCGTGCAGGACAGCATGCTCAAGCTGGCGCAGCACTATGGCGACAAGCCCATCAACGAGCTGCCCATGCTGTTCCAGCGCATCCTGTCCAACAGCACGCTGGACTGGTTTCGCAGGCAAAAAACGCAGAACGCCCTCTTCACCCGCATGAGCGACCTGGAGGCGTCGGCCGGCGACGATGCGGACTTCGACTGGCTCGAAACCTATGCCGACTCCGGCCAGAACGGCGAAACCGCCCGCAGCGCCGAAGATCTGACCGAGCGGGCCCAGATTTTGCAAAGCATTGAAAAAGAGATACAGGAGCTTCCAGCACGTCAACGCGAAGCTTTCCTGATGCGTTATTGGGAAGAGATGGACGTCGCGGAGACCGCTGCCGCGATGGGGTGTTCCGAAGGAAGTGTAAAAACACATTGTTTCCGCGCCATCCAGACATTGAGCAAGGCACTGAAGGCCAAAGGAATCGAGCTATGAAGACTGCGCCCACTCTCACTCTCCACAGCGAAATGGCGGCCGACCGCATCGCACGCCGGATCACCGCGCGCCTGGGTGACGGCGAGGCGTTGCTGCCATACGACATCACCGAGCGGCTGCGCGCTGGGCGCGAGCGCGCCCTTTCCGTTCGCCGGCGCGAACTGCGCGCTGCGCCCTTGCAGGCTGCCAGCGCAACCCAGGCCCAGGGCGGCACGCTGACGCTGGGCTCGGGCGACGAGGGCGGCACCTGGTGGCGCGCTCTGATCTCGGCCGTGCCGGTGCTGGCGTTGATCGTTGGCCTGGTGGTCGTCAACGTGCAGACGGACCAGACAGGTCTGACCGAGGTTGCCGAGGTGGATACCGCCTTGCTGACCGATGATCTGCCGCCCGCCGCCTATGCCGACCCCGGCTTCATCCAGTACCTGAAGACTTCGGCCACCAACACGGAACGCTGATCCCCGCCTTGCCTGCCTGCATGCCCACTGATTCACGCGCCGCGTTCCACCGCTCAGCCGCCGCCATCCTGGCGGCGGTGCTGTTGATGGCGCTGGCCTGGACCGGCTGGCGCGTCGTGCAGCAGGTACGGCTGGCACCCAGCACCGTCTCGCCGGCCACGATCGCAGCCTCCAAGACCCTGCACGGTGATGCAGCCACACGCCAGCGCGCCACGGACCTGGCCTCCGGCCCGCGCTGGGCAGAGCTGACACCAGCGCAGAGCAGTGTGCTTGAACCCCTGTCCGAGCGCTGGTCCATGATGGATGCGCTGCAAAAGCGCCGCTGGATGGCGCTGGCCGAGGGCTGGGACAAGCTCAGTGAAAAAGAGCAGGAAAAGCTGCGCGATCGCATGCAGACCTGGTCCAGCCTCAGCGCCCAGCAGCGCAGCCAGGCCCGCCTGAATTTCGCCCTGACCAACCGCCTGGCCACGGACAAGCGTGCCCAGTGGGAGGCCTACCAGGCGCTCAGTGACGAGGAAAAACGCCTGCTGGCCGCGCGCGCCGCGCCCAAGGCCAAGGGCGCCGCCACGGCCATAGAGCCCGTTGCGCCCAAGCGGCTGGCGCGGATTCCGGCGGCCTCGGTGGCTCCGGCCACCATTCCGAATCCGCCGAAGATTCCGCCCGCCACCATCTACAACCCGCCGCTTCCGGTACCCCCTGCCCCATCGCCTGCGGCCGTGGAAACCCATCCCGTGCGCCCGCCGGCGCTGGTGGAGACGGCGCCGGTGGAAGTGCCCTCGGCCACGCCCATGCCCTTGCCGCCCATGGAACTGCATGACAGCCCCGATGCTGCATCCCAGCCATCGCACGGCGAAGCGCCCCTCTCGCATTGACGCACTGACGCACCGATCTCCCCGTCCGCATGACGAACGCCACATCCCCCGCCTCCACCACGGCAGCCGCAATCGCAGCCTCCCCACAGATGGCCCCGCGACTGGCGCGGCGCATGGCCTGCTGGCTCTACGAGGGCATGCTGCTGTTCGGCGTGGTCTTCATTGCAGGCTATCTGTTCGGCACCCTGTCGCAGACACGCAATGCCATGGACAACCGCCATGCGCTGCAGGCCTTCATGTTCGTGGTGCTGGGCATCTATTTCGTCTGGTTCTGGTCCAAGGGCCAGACGCTGGCCATGAAAACCTGGCACATCCGCCTGGTGGATGCAGCGGGCCAGCCCGTCAGCCAGTTGCGCGCGCTGCGGCGCTATGTGTTC
The DNA here is from genome assembly GCF_001622915.1 of Delftia sp. GW456-R20. Lineage (NCBI taxonomy): Bacteria > Pseudomonadati > Pseudomonadota > Betaproteobacteria > Burkholderiales > Comamonadaceae > Delftia > Delftia sp. GW456-R20. The sequence continues at coordinate 995,607 of NZ_LWCN01000003.1, forward strand.
AGCTGGATCTGGCTGCTGCCGCCGCTGGCTGCCTATTCGACCGGCGTGCCCGCACTGACCACGCTGATGCTGCTGGTGCTGTGGGTGGCGCTCTGGGCGCTGCTCAGCCGCTTTCATCCGCGCCGGCAGTTCTGGCATGACGCATGGGCTGGCACCCAGTTGATCCACCAGGCCCCGGCCCCCAGGAAAAAGCGCTGACAGGCCCAGAGGCAGCGTCGCATCTCCTACACTCGCAAGCATGCCCGCCGCATCTCCCGACCCGACCGACAGTGCACCTGTCAATCCCCAGAAAAGCCGCACAGGCCTGACGCGTGTCTGGCACGCAGCAGGCTATTCGCTCTCAGGCCTTCGCGCCGGATGGAATGAAAAAGCCTTCCGCCAGGAAGCGCTGGCCGCCATCGTGCTGATCCCTGCCGCCTTCTGGCTGGGAAGCAGCTGGATCGAGGTCGCACTGCTGGCGGGCACCGTCTTGCTGGTGCTGATCGTGGAGCTGCTCAACAGCGGCATCGAGGCCGTGGTCGATCGCATAGGCCCCGAATGGCACGTTCTGTCCAAGCAGGCCAAGGACATGGGCAGCGCGGCCGTGATGCTGGCGCTGCTGCTGTGCGCCGGCGTCTGGCTGGCCGCCCTCTATCAACGGTTCATTGCATGACAAATCCCACGTTTTCCATTTGTGTGTATTGCGGCTCGCGCCCCGGCGACCAGCCCGGATTCATCGAGGCGGCCCGCGCCACCGGCCGCTGGATCGGCGAGCACGGCGGCCAGCTGGTCTATGGAGGCGGCCGCAGCGGCCTGATGGGCGAGGTGGCCGAGGCCACGCGGCAGGCCGGCGGCCGCGTCGTGGGCGTGATTCCGCAGGCGCTGGTGGACAAGGAACTGGCCAACCATGCCTGCGATGAACTGCACATCGTCCAGACCATGCACGAGCGCAAGGCCATGATGGCCGAGCGCAGCGATGCCTTCGTCGCCCTGCCCGGCGGCATAGGCACCTTCGAGGAATTGTTCGAGGTCTGGACCTGGCGCCAGCTGCGCTACCACGACAAGCCCATCGGCCTGCTCAATGTGGATGGCTACTACGACAGCATGCTGCAGTTCCTGCAGACCTGCGTGGGCCATGGCTTCATGGGCGAGTGGCAGATGGGACTGATCGAAAGCGGCAGCGACATCCCCACGCTGCTGCAATCCCTGGTGCAGAACGCCGGCACGGGCCTGGAGACTGCGCCCTTGCGCGCCGTGATCTGAACAGAAGCGGAAACGGAAACGGCCACCCTTGAGAGGATGGCCGCCAGCGTCGAGATATCAGGAATGCAGGGCGCCGAATGCGCCCTGCCCTGCTATCGGACTCAAATGGCTCCGTCGTCGAGCTCGCCGGTACGGATGCGCACCACGCGCTCCACGGCCGTGACGAAGATCTTGCCGTCACCGATCTTGCCCGTGCGCGCCACGTTGACGATGGCATCCACGCAGCGGTCCACGTCCTCGGTGCGGACCACGACCTCGATCTTCACCTTGGGCAGGAAGTCCACCACGTACTCAGCGCCGCGGTAAAGCTCGGTATGGCCCTTCTGGCGGCCAAAGCCCTTGACCTCGGTGACGGTCAGGCCGTTGACGCCGCAGTCGGCCAGTGCCTCGCGGACCTCTTCCAGCTTGAACGGCTTGATGATGGCGGTGATCATTTTCATGGGGTGAACTCCTCAGTGCATGCAATACGGGGCAAGACGGCTGGCTGGGAAACCCCGCCGCCTCAGGTGCTTCAAGCGCGAAAGCGGTTGGTTATGGGGTAGCGCCAATCCTTGCCGAAGCTGCGGCGCGTCAGTCGCGGCCCCACGGGCGCCTGGCGGCGTTTGTACTCGTTGATCTGGATCAGGCGCGTCACTCGCTCCACATCGGCGCTGGCGTATCCGTCGGCCACGATGGAGGCGATGCTTTCGTTATTTTCCATGTAACGGCGCACGATGGCATCGAGCACCTCATAAGCGGGCAGGCTGTCCTGGTCTTTCTGGTCAGGGCGCAGTTCGGCGCTGGGCGGGCGCGTGATGATGCGATCCGGGATGGGGTCCAGACCCGTGCCGAACGGATCGTTGGCATTGCGCCAGCGCGCCAGCGCAAAGACCTCGGTCTTGAGCACGTCCTTGATCACCGCAAAGCCGCCCGCCATGTCGCCATAGAGCGTGCAGTAACCGGTGGACATCTCGCTCTTGTTGCCCGTGGTCAGCACCACGGAGCCGAACTTGTTGGACAGGCCCATCAGCAGGGTGCCGCGGATGCGGGCCTGCAGATTCTCTTCGGTCGTGTCCTCGGCGTGGCCCGCGAAGGCCGGGGCCAGGGCGGCCTTGAAGGCCTCGAACTGCGGTGCGATGGAGATTTCGTCATAGCGCACGCCCACGCGCTCGGCCATGTCACGCGCATCGATCCAGCTGATGTCGGCCGTATAGGGCGAAGGCATCATCACCGTATGCACCTTGTCCGCGCCCAGGGCATCGACTGCAATCGCCAGCACCAGGGCCGAGTCGATACCGCCCGACAGGCCCAGCAGGGCGCCGGGGAAACGGTTCTTGCCCACGTAGTCGCGCACGGCCAGCACCAGGGCGGACCACAGCGCCGGCAGGTGCCCTGGCTGCGCAATCACCTCGCCTGACAGCACCAGCGCATGCCCGCCCGTGCGGACCTCCACCCGCGGCAAGGCCTCGGCAAAGGCCGGCGCGCGCGCGGCAATGGAGCCGTCCGCCTGCACGGCAAAGGAGCAGCCATCAAAGACGATTTCATCCTGGCCGCCAACCAGATGTGCGTAGACCAGGGGCAGGCCGGTCTCGCGCGCACGCGCGGCCAGCGTGGCTTCGCGTTCGGCCTGCTTGCCCTCATGAAAGGGCGAGGCATTGATCACGGCCAGCAATTGCGCGCCGGCCTGGGCGGCGGCGCGTGCGGGTTCGGGATGCCAGGCGTCCTCGCAGATCAGCAGGCCCACGCGCACGCCCTGCACTTCGATCACGCAGGGCGATTGGCCGGCAACAAAGTAGCGCTGCTCGTCGAACACGCCGTAGTTGGGCAGGCATTGCTTGGCATGGCTGCATTCCACGCGCCCGTCGCGCAGCACGCTGGCCGCATTGCGCAACGCGCCAACGGCGCCCTGGTCGCGCCAGGGATGGCCCAGCACCAGCGCCAGGCCCGGCCATTGCGCGGTCTCCAGCGCAAGCTGCTGCACGGCCTGGTCGCAGGCATCCAGAAAGGCGGGGCGCAGATACAGGTCTTCGGCCGCATAGCCGCACAGGGCAAGCTCGGGCGTCAGCAGCAAGCGTGCTCCCGTGGCATAAGCTTCACGGGCTGCGGCAATGATTTTCTGGACATTGCCGGGCAGGTCGCCCACGACAAAGTTGAGCTGGGCAGTGCAGATGGAGAGCGTCATGGAATGCAATGGAGCCAACAGGGCCGACAAGGCCACCCCACAGCGAAAGGCGGCAGCGCGCGTCACACCGGCCTGCAAGGAATGGCATGGCTGAAACCGCAATTATCACCCGCGTGCTGGACAGCGTGCAGCAGCTCGATGCCCAGGCCTGGAATGCGCTGCTGGCATCGCAGGCCGCGCCCACTCCCTTCATGCGCCACGAGTACCTGAGCGCGCTGGAATCCAGCGGCAGCGCCGTGCCGCAAACCGGCTGGGCCGGCCGCGTGGTCACGCTCTGGCAGGGCGGCGAGCTGGTCGCCGCCTGCCCGGTCTACGCCAAGGCGCACTCCTATGGCGAGTACGTGTTCGACTTTGCCTGGGCACGTGCTTACGCCCAGCACGGGCTGGACTACTACCCCAAGGGCGTGCTGGCCGTGCCTTTCACGCCCGTGCCGGGCAGCCGCCTGCTGGCGCGCACGCCCTTGCTGCGTGCAGCCCTGGTGCGCGCGGTGCGCGAATGGGCCCAGGCGCAGCAGCTGTCTTCGCTGCACCTGCTGTTCAGCGATGCCGAGGATCTGGCAGCCTGCGATGCCGACGGCTGGATGCAGCGCAGCACCGTGCAGTTCCACTGGAGCAACCAGGGCGCCGATGGCGCCGGGCACAGCGATTTCGACCACTTTCTGGCGACGCTGAACCAGGAAAAGCGCAAGAAGATACGCCAGGAAAGGCGCAAGGTGCATGAGGCCGGCGTGCGCTTTCGCGCCCTGCACGGGCCGGACATGGGCGCACAGGACTGGGCCTTTTTCTACCGCTGCCACGAGCGAACCTACCTGGAGCATGGCAACGCCCCGTACCTCGAACCGGCCTTCTTCGAGGCCATGGCGCGCCAGATGCCCGAGGCCTGGCTGATGTTCATCGCCGAGCGCGACGGCCAGCCCATGGCCTGCAGCCTGATCGCGCTGGATGCTGCGGCCGCAAGGCTGTCAGCGGGCCATCCAGGCGGACGCGCCCACGCGCCGCAGACCCCGCAGGGAACGGCCTACGGCCGCTACTGGGGCGCACTGGAGCGCGTGGATTGCCTGCATTTCGAGGCCTGCTACTACCAGCCCATCGCCTGGTGCATAGAACGCGGGATTGCGCACTTCGAGGGAGGCGCGCAGGGCGAGCACAAGATGGCACGGGCGCTGTTGCCCGTGGTCACCCCCAGCGCCCACTGGATTGCCCACCCGTCCTTTGCCGATGCCATCTCGCGCTTTCTGGACCGCGAGGGCGAGGGCATGGCCGGCTATCTGCAGGAGCTGCAGGCCCACAGCCCGCTGCGCCAGGGGTAGGGCTCAGAAGGTTTCCCAGTCGTCATCGCCCTGGCCGGGCTGGCGTGGTGCCGGCTTGCCGGCCTGCGTGGGTCCGGCGCGCGGCCGGATGGGGGGCGTGGCATCGCGCTCAAGCCGGCGTGCCAGCGTCTCGCCGCCTGCAGGCGCACCGCCGCCGCCCAGGGCCGCAGGCCGCGCAGGGCTGGCGGGTGGGGCAGGCCGGACAGGCGGGGCTGCGGGGCGCGCTGCGGGGCTGGCCGGTGCCGCCACCCTGTGCGGCACATGCGCATGGCTGTCCGTGGCGCCACGGGGCAACTGGAAGACGGCCACGGCCTCGACCAGGTCCTGCGCCTGCTTGCGCAGCGAGGCAGCGGCGGCCGCGCTTTCCTCGACCAGGGCCGCGTTCTGCTGCGTGGTCTGGTCCATCTGCGTGACGGCTTCGCCAACCTGGGCCACGCCGGAGCTCTGCTCGGTGCTGGCCGAGCTGATCTCGCCCATGATGTCGGTGACCCGGCCGATGGCGGCCACCACTTCGGTCATGGTCGTGCCTGCGCGGTCCACCAGTTGCGAGCCCTGCTCCACACGCTCCACGCTGGCCGTGATCAGCGCCTTGATTTCCTTGGCGGCCTCGGCGCTGCGCTGCGCCAGCGATCGCACCTCGCCCGCGACCACGGCAAAGCCCCGACCCTGCTCACCTGCGCGGGCCGCCTCCACGGCAGCATTGAGCGCGAGGATGTTGGTCTGGAAAGCAATGGAGTCGATCACGCCGATGATGTCGCCGATGCGCCGGCTGCTGTCGTTGATGCCCTTCATGGTCTCCACGGCCTCGGCCACCACGTCGCCGCCACGGCGCGCAACGCTGGATGCATTGAGCGCCAGTTGATTGGCCTGGCGTGCGTTGTCGGCGTTCTGGCGCACGGTGGAGCCCAGCTCCTCCATGGAGGCTGCCGTCTGCTCCAGGGCGCTGGCCTGCTCTTCCGTGCGGCTGGACAGGTCGGCATTGCCCGAGGCAATCTGCGCGCTGGCCGAGGCCACGCCTTCGGCGTTCTGGCGCACGCTGCGCACGGTCTGCACCAGGCTGGACTGCATGCGCTGCAGCGCGCCCAGCAGCAGGCCGGTTTCGTCATGGCGGTCGATGCGGATGGTCCCGCCCAGGTCGCCGTTGGCCACGCGGTCTGCGGCATCGACCGCATGCGCCAGCGGCGCGCGGATGGAGCGCGTCAGCCACAGGCCGGCCAGCACGGCCAGCAGCACGGCAGCCAGCGCCGCCACGCTGAGGACGACGACCGAGCGCCCGTACACGGCCTCGGCGTTGCGGCTTTCCTGCAAGGCGGCATCACTGTTGAGCTTGACCAGCAGATCCAGCGTGTTCGACGAATCGTTGTAGAGCTTCAGCGACTCGCCGCCCAGCACCGCCTGGGCCTTTTCCTTCTCGCCCTGGCGCGACAGCGCCAGCACCTGCTGGCTCAGTTGCTGGTAGCGCTCGCGCTCCTGGACCAGTTGCGCGTAGAGCCTGCGTTCTTCGTCCGATGACAGCAGCGGCTCATAGGCCTTCTTGCGCTCGGCCAGGCGGCGCTGCAGTTGTTCCAGCTGCTTTTCCGAATCGGTCTTGTAGGCGGCATCGTCATTGTTGACATGGCGCACTTCCAGAAGGCGCGTGCGCACGACATCGGTGCCGATCTGGTTGATCACTTCCACGCTGGGCATGGCGTTGCCCGTGATGACTTCCATGCTGGCGCGCATGGCGCGCAACTGCACCAGCGCCGCAGCCACCACAGCCAGCAGCAGCACCACCAGCAGGCCGAAGGTGCCCAGCATGCGCGTTGAGATCTTGAGGTTTTTCACGTTCATCTTTCTTGTCGAAGTCCTGCCATCTTGTTGTGCCTAGCTTTGTGTTGCGCCATGGACAGGCGTCAGCCAGGCCCGGCGCGGACTTCGCAAAAACAGATCTGCCGCAACCGCGCAAGTCGGCTTGTGGGCAAGGATCGGAGAGGGAGAGCCACCGCGGTGGCGCGGTCCGCTGGAAGACTGATTACCGCCAGGCGTGGCGGCCATGAGAACAAGGTGATCACGGGATACCCCTTCGTTCCTAGGGAGCGGCACCAGAAGCCGCCATTGTTCACGCTGTAAGAATAGGACTACATCCACTTACATTCTGCCAGTATCCAGGCATTGTTCAGGACAAGTTCAGGGACTGGTAGTAGGCAGAAACCTTCACTGGCAGATTTGTGCCACAGCCTCTCGCTCCCGTCTTGCGCCAGCTCAGCGGCAGACGCAAAGGAAAGCGGCCCCATGCAAAGCATGGGGCCGCCAGAAAAGGAAGCTCAGCTGCGCGTGAGGCCTCAGAACGCGGCCCACTCCTCATCGTCGGCGGTGGTCGTCTTGGTGGCCTTGGTGGCCTTGGCCGGGGTGGCCGCAGCGATCTGTTGCGCCGGCCCGGCGGCCATGGGAGCCAGGGCCGGACGCGATGCCAGGGAGGCAACAACCGTTGCGCGCGATGCTGCGGCAGTCGCCACAGTGACAGCTGGCGCATCGGCAGCCGCCGTGCGGAATACCGAGACCGAGGCCACCATGGCCTGTGCCTGCTGCTGCAGCGACTGGGCGGCGGCGGCGCTTTGCTCCACCAGGGCCGCGTTCTGCTGCGTGGCCTGGTCCATCTGCGTGATGGCATCGCCCACCTGGGCCACGCCCGCGCTCTGCTCGCTGCTGGCCGCGCTGATCTCGCCCATGATGTCCGTCACGCGCCGGATGGCGGTGACGATTTCCGACATGGTCTCGCCGGCCTTGTCCACCAGTTGCGTGCCCTGCTCCACGCGCTGCTCGCTGGCCTGGATCAGCGCCTTGATCTCCTTGGCCGCCTCGGCGCTGCGCTGGGCCAGCGAACGGACCTCGCCCGCCACCACGGCAAAGCCCCGGCCCTGCTCGCCAGCGCGGGCCGCCTCCACGGCCGCGTTCAGCGCCAGGATATTGGTCTGGAAGGCAATGCCGTCGATCACGCCGATGATGTCCGCGATCTGGCGGCTGCTGTCGTTGATGCCCTTCATGGTGTCCACCACCTGGGCCACGACTTCGCCCCCACGCGCGGCGATGCCCGATGCGGAGGCCGCCATCTGGTTGGCCTGGCGCGCACTGTCGGCGTTCTGCCGCACGGTGGCGCCCAGTTGCTCCATGGAGGCTGCCGTTTCCTCCAGCGCGCTGGCCTGGCTTTCGGTGCGCGCCGACAGATCGGCATTGCCCTGGGCGATCTCACCGGCGGCCAGTGCCACGCCCTGCGCGTTGCCACGCACCTCGCCCACCAGCTCGGCGAGCTTGCGGCGCATGTCTTCCTGTGCGTTGATGAGCTGGCCCATTTCGTCGCGGCGGCGGCTGGTGACCGGCGTCTCCAGATGGCCGGCCGCCACGTTGCGCGCCACATGGACGGCCTGGGCGACGGGGCCGGTCACGGCACGCGTGATGGCCCAGCCCACCAGGGCGGCAATGGCAACCACCACGGCCAGCGTGCCCAGCACCCAGATGCGGGCGAGGTCAAAGCCGGCCTGCGCCTGCTGGCGGGCCTGCTCGCCCGCCTCGCGCTGCAGGGTCAGCAGGCGGCCGGCGCTTTCGGCCAGCTTGCCGAACTGCGCCTCGGATTCGCCGGCGAACATCAGCCCCATCTCGTCGGCCATGAAGGCCTGCTCCTCGGTGGTCGAATAGTTGCCGGCACGCGCGCGCTCCAGCAGGCGCGCATGCATGGCCAGGAACTGCTGCTTGAAGCCGAGGTAGTCGTCAAAGGCCGCGCGCAGGGCCTGCTGGTCTATCAGCGCACGCAGAGCCGTCTCATGCTCGCCGATGGTCTGCAGCCGGTCCTGCACCTGCTTGGCAAAGCCATCGACCTCGCCCAGGCTGCGCGCCGAGGCGATGCCGGCCTCGTGGCGGCGCAGGCGGTTGTACTCGGAGCGCATGGCGCCCGCATGGAACATGCTGGGCAGGGCCACATCCGACAAATGCAATGCGTTGCGGTGCATCTGCGCCAGTTGCAACCAGGCCACCGCCCCCAGGATGGCCGAGAACAGGACCATGACGAGGAATCCCATGCCCAGCTTCGTGCCCATGCGCCAATCTGCCAACTTCATTTGCTCGCTCCCGGGCTGATGGCTCGCACCAGCGCCTGATTGATCTGTCCAAACCCTGATCCACGACAAAACAAAAAACGCACCCGGCGCGTAGGCAACGGGTGCGTTTCAAATTGTATCAACTGCGAAGCGGGCATTTACCTCAGCGCAGTTGAGACTCCCTCAACGGGAGTGAAAAGGATCAGCCCTTGTAGTTGGCGATGCCGTCCACGACTTCCTTCTTGGCCTCGTCCACGCCCTTCCAGCCCAGCACCTTGACCCACTTGCCCTTTTCCAGGTCCTTGTAGTGCTCGAAGAAATGCTGGATCTGCTTGAGGGTGATCTCGTGGATGTCTTCCAGCGTGTTGATCTTGTCGTAGGCGGGCAGCAGCTTTTGCGTGGGCACGGCCAGGACCTTGCCATCCACGCCGGACTCGTCTTCCATCAGCAGGATGCCGATGGGGCGGCAGGCCACGACCACGCCCGGGGGCAGCGGGAAGGGCGTCATCACCAGCACGTCCACCGGATCGCCGTCGCCGGACAGCGTCTGGGGCACATAGCCGTAGTTGGCCGGATAGTGCATGGCCGTGCCCATGAAGCGGTCCACGAAGACGGCGCCGCTTTCCTTGTCCACTTCGTACTTGATGGGGTCGGAGTTGGCCGAGATCTCGATCACGACGTTGAAGGATTCAGGAGCGTTCTTGCCCGGTGTGACTTTGTCGAAAGACATGATGGATGAGGAGAGTTGAAACAAAAAAGCCCCCGCAGGGGGATAGCAGCGTGATTTTAGGCGCAGGCACACGCCCCCACGGATGGCTCCGCAGGAACGCCTGCCATGCTACGGCGGCAAGCCTGCGCCAAGCTTGCAGCGCCCGGGCCGTTTTCAGGCGTGTGCGCCGCCCGCGCGCCGCTGCACGGGACCGCTGCGCTGCTCCACCGCATGCTGCACTTCGCGGCGCAGGCCCAGGGCAAAGCCCAGCTCGGCCAGCACGAACAGCGGCCCAATGACCAGGCCCACGATGTCATCCAGGAAAGCCGGCTTGCGGCCCTCGTAGTAATGGCCCACGAACTGGATCACCCAACCCACGGCGAAGATGCCCAGGCCCCAGCCCAGCCAAGCCCCCATCGGCAGCATGGCGATGGGCTGGGCCAGCGCCAGCATCAGGGCAAGCACCAGGGCCATGGCGATGCCGTAGCGCAGGTCCAGCAGACAGTAGTAGATGCCTGCCGCCAGTGCCGCCAGCAGGGCCAGGCTCAATGGCAGCTCGGGCAGGCCCTCGCCCAAGGGGGCAGCCCACTGCAGGCGGGCCAGCAAAATCACCACCGCCCACATGATCAACGGCACGCCGACGAAGTGCGTGAGGATGTTGCGTGGATCACGGTGATAGTCCGCGTACTGGGACAGTTGGTCGATGAGGGTTTTCATAGGCTGCACCTGCGGTGGATGTTGCGCAACCATGGTGGTGTCATCAAGGATTGGCGTCTGTCATGGATCCGACACAAGCCTCATCGCACACCTCGGGCTTACCCGCACCCGCCCCGGCAGCTCCGGCAGCCCACGCCGCCCCGCGCGGCGTACGGCGCCGTGCTGCGGCCGGCCCGCCGGGCATGGCCGATCTCTGGGCCACCATCGAGGCGGGCCGCTGGTTCCACGCCCTGCCGCCGGAGCTGGGCGCACAGCTCAAGGCACTGGCCCAGCCCCGCACGCTGGCGGCAGGCGACTGGCTGTTCCGGCGCGGCGACCCGCCCTGCGGCCTGTATGCGGTGGCGCGTGGCGCGCTCAGCATCTCGGGAACGGCTGCCTGCGGCGAGCAGGCCCGCACGGCGCTGCTGACCCTGGTGGAGCCTCCCATGTGGCTGGGGGAAATCGCGCTGTTCGATGGAGCCGAGCGCACCCACGATGCCCAGGCAGCCACGGCCTGCACCGTGCTGCACGTGCCCCAGGCCCCACTGCAGGCATGGCTGGCGGCCCATCCCGAACACTGGCAGGTGCTGGCCTTGCTGCTGACCGACAAGCTGCGCGTGTGCCTGATGGCGCTGGAGGAGCACACGCTGCTGCCTGCGCCGCAGCGCCTGGCGCGGCGCCTGGTGCGCATGGCCGAAGGCTTTGACCAGTGGCAGCCGGACGGCCAGGGCCGCCAGCGCTGGCGCCGCGAGCTGGATGTTTCCCAGGAACAGCTGGCGCGCATGCTGGGCCTGTCGCGCCAGACCACCAACCAGATCCTGCAGGAGCTGCAGCAGGCCGGTTGCCTGCAACTGCGGCGCGGCAAGATGGAGGTGCTGGACCGGCAGGGCCTGCGCGACGCGGGCTGGCCCGAGGACTGAAGCCACTGAAGCCGCTGTAGCCACCAAGGCGATCGAGGGGACGCAGCAACGCCCGGGACTGGACAAGCGGCGCGGGCACCCCACAATCGGGCTCCATGCAATACCACTACATCGGCAATGCGTCCGTGCCCACGGAGTCGGGACGCACGATCCCCGTGCTGGACCCATCGGACGGGCAGGCTTTCGACGAGCTGCAGCGCGGCTCGCCCCAGGACATCGACCTGGCCGTGCGTTCGGCGCGCGAGTGCCAGGACAGCGTCTGGAGCAAGCTTTCTGCCGCAGAGCGCGGTCGCCTGCTGATGCGCCTGTCGGGCAGCGTGCTCCAGCATGCCGATGAGCTCACGGCCATTGAGCAGCGCGACTGCGGCAAGCCCACGCGCCAGGCCCGTGCCGACGTGCTGGCGCTGGCGCGCTACTTCGAGTTCTATGCCGGCGCCTGCGACAAGCTGCACGGTGAGACCCTGCCCTACCAGCAGGGCTACAGCGCCCTGACCTGGCGCGAGCCCCACGGCGTGACCGGCCACATCGTGCCCTGGAACTATCCCATGCAGATCCTGGGGCGCAGCGTGGGCGCGGCGCTGGCCACGGGCAATACCTGTGTGGTCAAGCCCTCGGAAGACGCCTGCCTGTCCGTGCTGCGCGTGGCGCGGCTGGCCACCGAGGCAGGCTTTCCAGCCGGCGCCTTCAACGTGGTCACCGGCCTGGGTCACGAGGTGGGCGAGGCCCTGGCGCGCCATCCCGGCGTAGACCACCTGAGCTTCACGGGCAGCCCCGGCGTGGGCACGCTGATCCAGCAGGCGGCTGCCGAGCGCCACTGCCCCGTCACGCTGGAGCTGGGCGGCAAGAGCCCGCAGATCGTGTTTGCAGACGCGGACCTTGATGCCGCCGTGCCCGCCATCGTCAACGCCATCGTGCAGAACGCGGGCCAGACCTGCTCGGCAGGTTCGCGCGTGCTGATCGACTCGCTGATCTACGAGCCGCTGCTCGAACGCCTGGGCCAGGCCTTCGAGGCGCTGCGCGTGGGCCCGGCCGCCATGGACCTGGACCTGGGGCCGCTGATCCGCGCCAGCCAGCAGCAGCGCGTCTGGGATTTCCTGTCCGACGCCCAGGTGGCCGGCATTGCCGTGGTGGCGCAAGGCCAGATCGTCGAGGATGCGCCCGACAGCGGCTTTTACCAGGCGCCCACCCTGCTGCGCGACGTGCCGCCCGAGCACCGGCTGGCGCAGGAAGAGATTTTCGGCCCCGTGCTCTGCGCCATGCCCTTCCATGACGAGGACCATGCCGTGCAACTGGCCAACGGCACGGCCTACGGCCTGGTGGCCGGCCTGTGGACGCGCGACGGCGCGCGCCAGCTGCGTCTGGCGCGGCGCCTGCGCTGCGGCCAGGTCTTCATCAACAACTACGGCGCCGGTGGCGGCGTGGAGCTGCCCTTCGGCGGCGTCAAGTCCAGCGGCCATGGCCGCGAAAAGGGCTTCGAGGCGCTCTACGGCTTTACCACGCTGAAGACCGTCGCCATACGGCATGGCTGATCTTTGCGCATGACGGAAAATCGCGGGATGCCCGGCGCCAGCCGGCAGCCCGCGACAGAAAGAACAGCTTCCCCCATGCCCTTGTCCCCCATTCCCGACCGCACGCCCCAGCATGAACGCGACGTGCGCTACCGCAGCTACGCCCGCGCCGACGGCCTCTGGGATATCGAAGGCGAGCTGCGCGACAGCAAGACCCATGACATCGAACTGAGCGGCGGCCGCCACATGCCCGCCGGCACGGCCATACACCACATGTGGATACGCACCACGGTCGATGCCCGCCTGACGGTGCAGGCCATCGAGGTCGTCATGGATTCCCACCCGCTGGGCCACTGCCCCGAGGCCACGCGGGCCCTGCAGAAAATGGTGGGCTGCAGCATGGCGCGCGGCTGGCGCAAGGCCATCAACGAGAACCTGGGCGGCGTGGCCAGCTGCACGCATCTGCGCGAGCTGCTGTTCAACATGGCCACCGCCGCCTTCCAGTCCGTGCCGGGCGTCTTTGGCGATGCCGACCCCAGCCAGCCGCCACGCCACCTGGGCCAGTGCCTGGGCTGGGACTTCAACGGCCCCGGCGTGGCCCGCTATTACCCGCAATTCGTGGGCTGGCAGCCCGGCACAGGCGGCGCGACCCCGATCCCGGCGACCACAGCAACCACAGCAACCACCGAAACCCAGGGGGCCTGACCCCCGACCGAGGAGCAAAGCCCGATGCGTGTCCAGGACAAATCCATCATCGTCACAGGCGCCGGCAGCGGCATCGGGGCCGGCATAGCGCAGCGGCTGGCCGCCGAAGGTGCCCGGGTCATCGTCAACGACATCGACCGCGAGGCCGGCACGCGCGTGGCACAGTCCATCACCGCCGAAGGCGGCCGGGCACTTTTCGTGCAGGCGGACATGACACGCAGCGAACAGGTCAAGGCCCTGGTGGAGGCCACGCTGCAGGCGCATGGCCGGCTCGACGCCTTCATCAACAACGCGGGCTGGACGCACCGCAACCGCCCCATGCTCGAAGTCAGCGAGGCCGAGTTCGACCGCGTCTACGCCATCAACGTCAAGAGCATCTACCTTTCTGCCGTGCACGGCGTGCCCGCCATGCGCGCCAACCCGGCGCTGGCCGATGGCCTCCCTGGCGGCGGCAGCTTCATCAACATCGCCTCCACGGCCGGCCTACGCCCTCGGCCGGGGCTGACCTGGTACAACGGCTCCAAGGGTGCCGTCATCATCACCAGCAAGTCCATGGCGGCCGAGCTCGGGCCCGAGAACATCCGCGTCAACTGCATCAACCCCGTCTTCAACCCCGACACCGGCCTGGCCGCCGAGTTTGCCGGCGGCCCCGTGGACGAGGAGCGCCGCGCGCGCTTTCGCGCGACGATTCCGCTGGGCCGCTTTTCCACAGCGCTGGACGTGGCCAATGCCGCGCTGTATCTGGCCAGCGACGAGGCCGCCTTCATCAGCGGCACCTGCATCGAGGTGGACGGAGCGCGCTGCGTCTAGACACAGATCAAGAACTGCAGGCTTGCGCAGTGCCTGGACATAGGCATTCGGGCAAAATCGCAGGCATGGCAGAACGAGTGATCCCCCTGGTCGACGAGCGCTCCCCCACGCGCCCGGCCGCCGTGCCAAGTCTGCTGCAGACGCCCACCGGCGATCTGCAGGACAGGCTTGGCCGGTCGCTGCGCGACCTGCGCATCAGCATCACCGACCGCTGCAACTTCCGCTGCAGCTACTGCATGCCCAAGGAAGTCTTCGACAAGAACTACAGCTACCTGCCGCACGGCTCGCTGCTGAGTTTCGAGGAAATCACGCGCACGGCGCGCCTGTTCGTGCAGCACGGCGTGCAGAAGATCCGGCTGACGGGTGGCGAGCCGCTGCTGCGCAAGAACGTGGAAACGCTGGTGGAGCAGCTCTCCGCCCTGCGCACGCCCGGCGGCCAGCCGCTGGACCTGACGCTGACCACCAATGGCTCCCTGCTGGCCCGCAAGGCCCGCGCGCTCAAGGACGCGGGCCTGAACCGCGTCACCGTGAGCCTGGACGGGCTGGACGACGCGGTGTTCCGCAGCATGAACGACGTGGACTTCCCGGTCTCCGACGTGCTGGCCGGCATCGAGGCGGCCCAGGCCGCAGGCCTGACCAACATCAAGGTCAACATGGTGGTCAAGCGCGGCACCAACGAAGACCAGATCCTGCCCATGGCGCGCCACTTCCAGGGCACGGGCGTGACCTTGCGCTTCATCGAATACATGGATGTGGGCGCGACCAACGGCTGGCGCATGGACGAGGTCCTGCCCTCCGACGAGGTCATCGCCCGGCTGCGCGCCGAACTGCCCCTGGTGCCGCTGCAGCCCAGCGCCACCGGCGAGACGGCCGTGCGCTGGGGCTATGCCGACGCGCGCGGCCTGCACGACCCGTCGCTGGGCGAGGTCGGCGTGATCAGCAGCGTCACCCATGCCTTTTGCGGCGACTGCAACCGCGCGCGCCTGTCCACCGAAGGCCGGCTGTACCTGTGCCTGTTCGCCTCCGAAGGCTGGGACCTGCGCAGCCTGCTGCGCAGCGGCGCCAGCGATGCAGAGGTCGCCTCCGCGCTGGCCCCCATCTGGCAGCAGCGCAGCGACCGCTACTCCGAACTGCGCGCCAGCCTGCCGGCCAGCACGGGCACGCAGCGCAGGCGCATCGAGATGAGCTACATCGGCGGCTGATCCGTGCGGCGTGCGCGGGGCGTCGGCGCCCTGCCATCGCCGCCCCGCCCCCTACCCCTTTTCCCGCTGCTCCCTCCCGCCCCACATGCCCCCTTCTTCCCATCCCGCTCCCCTGCACGCCCCACTGCTCCTGAACGACATCACGGGCTGCGTGCTGGCAGGCGGGCGCGGCATGCGAATGGGCGGCATCGACAAGGGGCTGCAGCCCTTTCTGGGCCAGCCGCTGGCGGCCCATGCGCTGGACCGCCTGGCGCCCCAGGTCGGGCATCTGCTGATCAACGCCAATCGCCATGCCGAGGCCTATGCGCAATTGGGCGCGGCCCACGGTGCGCCGGTCTGGCCCGATGCCGAACCCGACTATCCCGGCCCGCTGGCCGGCTTCCTGAGCGGCCTGATGCACTGCCGGACGCCCTGGCTGGTCTGCGTGCCCTGCGATACGCCGCTGTTCCCGCTGGACCTTGTGGAGCGGCTTGTGCAGGCGGCGCTGTCGCAGCAGCCTGCGGCCGACATCGTCGTCGCCCATGGCTGGGAGCGCTCGCTTGACGCAGATCAATCCCTGCTGCGGGCACAGCCCGTGTTCTGCCTGATGCGGTCATCGCTGCGTGATAGTCTGCAATCGTTCATACGTTCGGGCGGCCGCAAGATCGATGCATGGACGGGCCAGCACCGCTGCGCCACGGCCCTCTTCGACCGCGCAGGCGACAGCCCGCTGGCCTTTGCCAACGCCAACACGCAGCAGGAGCTGCAGGCGCTGGCGCGCGCCGCAGCCACCCCGTCGTAGTGCCCCGCGCCGCCGGCCCGCACGCCGCCTTGCCCAACCGGATTCCGTTCTGATGACAGCATCCTTCCAGCCCGCATCCCCCACCACCGCATCCACCCAGGACCTGAGGGTCGATCAGGCCCTGACACAGCTGGCCAGCCTGCTGCAGCCCCTGGGCCCGGTGGCAGAGTTGGAGACGCTGGCGCTGGCCGATGCGCTGGACTGCGTGCTGGCCGAAGACATCGTCTCCCCCGTCGATGTGCCAGCGCATGACAACGCCGCCATGGATGGCTATGCCTTCGATGGCGGCCAGCTGCAGGCTGCTCACGCCGGTTCGCCCGCTGCACCGCTGGTGCTGCGCGTGGTCGGCCAGGCCCTGGCCGGCAAACCCTGGCACGGCAGCGTGCAGGCCGGCGAGTGCATCAAGATCATGACCGGCGCCGTGTTGCCTAGCGGGCTGGACACGGTGATCGCGCATGAACGCACCGTGTCCGCAGGCACTGACCACATCGGCATTCCGGCAGGCAGCGTGCGTGCCGGGGACAACCGGCGCCTGCGCGGCGAGGACCTGAGCCTGGGCCGCGTGGCCCTGGCGGCGGGCCAGCGCCTGCATCCCGCGGCCCTGGGCCTGATTGCCAGCCTGGGCCAGCCCCAGGTGCGTGTGCGCAGGCGGCTGCGCGTGGCCTATTTCTCCACGGGCGATGAAATCCTCCACCCCGGCACGGCGCCGCGCGAGGGTGCGGTCTACGACAGCAACCGCTTCAGCCTCATCGGCCTGCTGCAGCGCATGGGCGTGCAGGTGCTGGACCTGGGCGTGGTGGCCGACGAGCCCGAGGCCCTGCAGGAGCGCCTGCGTGAAGCCGCCTCTTTGGCCGACGTGGTGCTGACCAGCGGCGGCATCAGCGCAGGCGAGGCCGACCACACGCGCGCCATGCTGCAGCGCATGGGCTGCGTGCACTTCTGGCGACTGGCCATGCGGCCCGGCCGGCCGCTGGCCGTGGGCCTGCTGCAGCCCGATGCGGGCACGCCGTTTGCCGCAAGCCGCACGCCTGCACGCACCACGGTGCTGATCGGCCTTCCTGGCAATCCCGTGGCCGCCATGGTCAGTTTTCTGGTCTTTGTCCGTCCGGCACTGCTGCAGCTCATGGGCGCTGCGCAGGCAGCTGCCGAGCCGGCCGCCCTGCCCCAGGCCGTGGCTGCCCATGCGCTGTCCAAGCGGCCGGGCCGCACCGAGTACCAGCGCGGCCTTCTGTCCACAGGCGCCGATGGCCGCTGCCTGGTCCGCACCACCGGGCCGCAGGGTTCGGGCGTGCTGCGCTCCATGGCCGAGGCGGACTGCCTCATCGTGCTCGAACATGAGCGCGGTGCCGTGCAAGCCGGCGAAGCCGTGTCCATCCTGCCGCTGCAGGCCTTTCCCTGACAGGAGATTCCCATGCCCTTCCAGTCCAAGCACCTGACCGACGCCCCCGATCGCAGCACCGTCGACACGCTGCCCGGCGCTACCTTGCTGGAGTTCGGCACCGCCTGGTGCGGCCACTGCCAGGGCGCGCAACCGCTGATTGCCCAGGCGCTGGAGGCCGCCCCGCAGGTGGCGCACATCAAGGTGGAAGACGGCCCCGGCCGGGCCCTGGGTCGCAGCTACCGCGTCAAGCTCTGGCCCACCCTGATCTTTCTGCGTGACGGGCAGGAGGTGCAAAGGCTGGTGCGGCCCCAGCAGGCCCGCGAGATCGCGGACGCGCTGGCCCGCATTACCGCCCAGCCCTGACGCTTGCGGCGCGGCCGCTGCCTGTGTATCGCCGACAATGGCCCGCATGCCGCCTCAAAAGAAGCCAACCGAATCCGCGCCCAAGAAGCCCCGCCGCAACAGCGGCCGCCCGCTGGCCGACGATGCCGTGGGACGGGACATCATCCTGCAGACCACGGTCAACCTGCTCAAGACCCGCACGCCGGAGCAGCTGAGCATTCTGGAAATCGCGGCGGCAGCCGGTGTCACGCGTGCCCTGGTGCGCTACTACTTCAGCAGCCTCAAGGGCTTGCTGCAGGAGGTGACGGAGTCCCTGATGCGCGAGTTGCAAAACCGCATGGAAGTGGCGCTCAGGACGCAGGGCACGGTGGAAGAGCGCGTCTACCAGCGCCTGCTGCTGCGGCTGGATTTCATGCGCGAGCACCCGCAGTTCGAGCGGCTGGCGCTCTCCGAGATCTACCACTACGAAAGCGAAGAAGAGCCGCCGCCCTCGGGCACGCCGCTGCAGCGCATCACGCGGCGCGGGCTGGAGCTGACCTCGACCATGCTGATGGACGGAGCGCAGGCCAGCCACCCGGCACAGGTGGACCCGCGCTTCATCCACCTGGCCATCCTCAGCATTTCGGCCTTCCTGCCCACGGCACGGCCGCTGCTGGCCGAGCTGTTCGGTGAGGGACTCGAGGCAGACCAGCAGATCGAGCGCTACCTGCGCTTCATGTCCCACCTGCTGGCCGAGCGCATCAGGCAGGATGCGCCGGCGCAAGACCACCCTCCTTCCCCGGGCCACCACCCGGGATGACTTGCGCCGGCGCCCGCTGCTTCCTCCCTCCTTTCGTTCAGCGCCTGTTCAATCTAGTCCGGCTGTATGCCCAGTTCCTTGACCAGCCGCCCGAAGCGCTCGAAATCGCCGGCATTGGTCTTGCCCAGGCGCTGGGGCGGACCGCCCACGGGGACGGTTCCCAGCGTGGCCATGCGCGCCACCACGTCGGGCATCCTGAGGATCTCGTTGAGATGCGTATTCAGCAGCTTGACCACCTCGGCGGGCATGTTCCTGGGGCCGAACAGGCCGTACCAGGCGGTCAGCTCCACGTCCTTGTAGCCCAGCTCGGCCAGCGTGGGCACGTCGGGCGCCAGCGGTGAGCGCTGGGCATCGGCCACGGCCAGCGCCACCAGCTTGCCGCCGGGCAGATAGGGAGCGATGGAGCCCAGCGTGCTGTAGGTGAAGGGCACATGGCCGCCCACCACATCGGTGACGGCCGGCGCCACGCCCTTGTAGGGAATGGCCTCGAAGCGGGCGCCCGTGGCGCGCCGGACCATCTCGCCGAGGAAGTGCATGGGCGAGCCATTGCCCGGCGTGGCATAGCCCAGCGAGCGACCTTGGCTGGAGGAGATGGCATCCTTGAAGCTGCGCACGCCCGCACCGGGCCCGGCGACGAGGAACAGCGAAGTGGAGCCGACCTCGATCACGGGCGTGAAGC
>NZ_LWCN01000004.1:0-1510000 GCF_001622915.1 Delftia sp. GW456-R20
GAAGGGCGGCCCGCGCCGCCCCATATTCCCAAGAAAGATCCGCCATGCTGCTTGAAGCCACCGACTCCCAGCTCGTACTCGTCGATTACCAGGAGCGCCTGATGCCGGCCATCTTCGAGGGACCGGCAGTTCTGGCCAATGCCGTGAAGCTGGCGCGCCTGGCGCAGCTGGTGGACGTGCCGGTCTTCGGCACCGAGCAGAACCCCTCGCGCCTGGGCGCCAACGACGCCGAACTGCGCGCGCTGTGCGACCGGACCCTGTCCAAGATGCATTTCAGCGCCGTGGCCGAGGGCCTGGGCGAGTGGCTGCGTCCTCCTGCACGGCCCCAGGGCGGCAATGCACGCAGCCTGCCCAAGCACCTGCAAAAGCCCCAGCAGCAGGCGCCCGAGCGCAGCATGGTGGTGATTGCCGGCTGTGAAGCCCATGTCTGCCTGCTGCAGACGGCGCTGGAGCTGCTGGAAGATGAGTTCGATGTCTGGGTCGTGACCGACGCCTGCAGCTCGCGCACCGAGCGCAACCGCGATGCCGCCTTCGACCGCCTGGCCGGAGCAGGTGCCGAGCTGGTGACCACGGAGATGGTGGCGTTCGAGTGGCTGCGCAGCTGCGAGCATCCGGCCTTCAAGGAGCTGCTTGCCCTGGTCAAGTAAGGCACGGGTTCCTGGGTCCGCCGTCTTGGGGCGCTCTTTGGAGCGCCTTTTTTCATGGTGACCGGCCTCTTCTTGGGAGGCGGGCTGTCGCTGCACCGCGTAGTTCTACGGAGCTGCGTGCGTAGCCGGCCGAATAGGCGCGGGCAGGGCGTTTTTCTACAGTGGCGGCATTCCCCCAAGAGAGACTGTATGAAGCACGTTCTGACCTTCACCGCCCTGATCCTGACCGCCTCGGGCAGCGTTTTGGCTGCCGACCATTTCTATGGCGCCGTTCGCATCAATTCCGCCAACTACAAGGCCCACGACATGGACTCCAGCGCCCGCCCCGGGCTGGGGCAGTTCGTGCCTGGTGATGAAAGCCGCCGCGCTACAGGCGGCTCTCTGGCCCTGGGCTATCAGCTCCCGTCGGACTGGCGCCTGGAAGCCGAATACACCCTGCCCAGGAGCAACGAATTCACCAGCGGCTCCACGCGTTTTCCCACGAGCTTCAATCACCACAGCATCCGTTCTCAGCGCCTGATGATCAATGCGTACAAGGATTTCCCCCTGAACGCGCAGTTCTCCGTGTACGGCACGGCGGGCCTGGGCCTGGCCCACCTGCAGTCCAGCGGCTGGCAAGGCAATCCGAATCGCCAGTACTTCAGCGATTCCCAGAACAATCTGGCCTATGCGCTGGGCTTTGGCGTCAGCTACTCGCCGATTCAAAAGGTCAGCATCGACCTGGGCTACCGCTATGTGGGCCTGGGCAAGACCCACAGCGGCGCCAACAACTTCACCAATGTCCGTGGCCTGCAGGATGAGCAGATGCGCGCCAAGCTGAGTTCCAGCGAGATCTCGGTCGGCCTGCGCTACAGCTTCTGAGTTTGAAGGGGGCCTGTCTGCCCGCGCAGCGCGGAGTTGTCAGCTTTTGGCAAGCGCATTATGAATAATTATGAATTCAGAAGCCGCCAATCCATGACAACGACAGGAGACAGACAATGGCCCCGCGTTTCGACGATTTCCACCGCCGCTCCATCGAGGAGAGCGATGCCTTCTGGGCCGAGCAGGCCCGCCGCATCGACTGGCATGTGCCGCCCCAGCGCATCTGCGACTACGACAATCCGCCGTTTGCACGATGGTTTGTCGGGGGGCAGACCAATCTCTGCCACAACGCCGTGGACAGGCACCTGGCCGAGCGCCCCGACCAGAACGCGCTGATCGCCATCTCCACCGAGACCGGCACGGAAAAGGTCTACACCTACCGCGAACTGCATGCCGAGGTGCAGCGCATGGCCGCCGTGCTGCAGTCGCTGGGCGTGCAAAAGGGCGACCGCGTCCAGATCTACATGCCCATGATTGCCGAGGCGGCCTTTGCCATGCTAGCCTGCGCGCGGCTGGGCGCCATCCATTCGGTGGTGTTCGGCGGCTTTGCCTCGGCGGCGCTGGCCTCGCGCATCGATGATGCCGAGCCCAAGGTCATCGTCAGTGCCGACGCGGGCTCGCGCGGCGGGCGCGTCGTGGCCTACAAGCCCTTGCTGGACGAGGCCCTGCAACTGGCCAGCCACAAGCCAGCGGCCGTGCTCATCGTGGACCGTGGCCTGGCGCCTGCACCCATGCGCGCCGGGCGTGACCACGACTGGGCCAGCCTGCGTGCGCTGCACGCCGATGCCCAGGTCCCCTGCACCTGGGTGGAATCCACCGACCCCAGCTACACGCTCTACACCAGCGGCACCACGGGGCGCCCCAAGGGCGTGCAGCGCGATACGGGCGGCTACACGGTGGCGCTGGCCGCCAGCATGCCGCTGATCTTCGGGGCCGAGGCAGGGCAGACTTTTTTCTGCACCAGCGACATCGGCTGGGTCGTGGGCCACAGCTACATCATCTATGCGCCGCTGATCGCAGGCATGGCCACCGTGCTCTACGAGGGCCTGCCCATACGCCCCGACGCAGGCATCTGGTGGAGCATCGTGGAGAAGTACCGGGTCACCCACATGTTCTCGGCGCCCACGGCCATCCGCGTGCTCAAGAAGCACGATGCCGAGTACCTGCACCGCCACGATATCTCCAGCCTCAAGGCGCTGTGGCTGGCCGGCGAGCCGCTGGACGAGCCCACGGCGCAGTGGATCAGCCAGGCCCTGGGCAAGCCCATCATCGACAACTACTGGCAGACCGAGACCGGCTGGCCCATCCTCACGCTGTGCAACGGCGTGGAGCAGCAGACTACGCGCTTCGGCAGCCCCGGCAAGGCCGTCTATGGCTATGACGTGAAACTGATCGACGAGGCCACGGGCGAGGAACTGCTCGGCGCCGGGCAAAAGGGCGTGCTGGCCATCGAAGGACCGCTGCCGCCGGGCTGCATGCAGACCGTCTGGCGTGACGATCAGCGCTTCGTCAATACCTATTGGAAGAGCATTCCGGGCCGCATGGTCTACAGCACCTTCGACTGGGGCATTCGCGACGAGGACGG
Organism: Delftia sp. GW456-R20; assembly: GCF_001622915.1. NCBI lineage: Bacteria > Pseudomonadati > Pseudomonadota > Betaproteobacteria > Burkholderiales > Comamonadaceae > Delftia > Delftia sp. GW456-R20. The sequence continues at coordinate 3,094 of NZ_LWCN01000004.1, forward strand.
CTACTTCTTCATCCTGGGCCGCACGGACGACGTGATCAACGTGGCCGGCCACCGCCTGGGCACGCGCGAGATCGAGGAATGCATCTCCGCCCACCCCCAGGTGGCCGAAGTCGCCGTAGTCGGCGTGGCCGATACGCTCAAGGGCCAGGTGGCGCTGGCCTTTGCCGTGCCCCGGACGGCGCTGGAGGGCGAGGCCGAGCGCGCGGCGCTGCAGGCCGATGTGATGAAGCTGGTCGATGCGCGGCTGGGCGCCGTGGCCCGGCCCTCGCGCGTGGTCTTCGTCAGTGCGCTGCCCAAGACGCGCAGCGGCAAGCTGCTGCGCCGCGCCATGCAGGCCGTGGCCGAGGGGCGCGACCCGGGCGACCTCAGCACCATGGAAGACCCGGCGGCGCTGGCCCAGGTGCAGCAGCAGCTGTGAGGCAGGGCGCGCGCCGCAACCGCTTGCGGCCGGGGTGATGTGCGCCGGCGCCCCTGCCTGCCGCGCCTACAATTGCGGCTTGGGCCGCAGCCGGGCCAGGTTCCGGGCTGCGGCGCCCTGTTTTCAACCGACGAGAAAGCGTTTTCGACGTGCAGGTCGCATCTTCCATCTTCAAAGCCTATGACATCCGCGGCATCGTGCCGTCCACGCTCAACGAGGAGGTCGCACTTGGCGTGGGCCGCGCCTTCGGCATGGCGGCCCTGGCGGCCGGCGAGACCGTGGTGGCCGTGGGACGCGATGGCCGCCTGTCGGGACCCTCGCTGTCCGCGGCGCTGATCGCCGGCCTGACCGAGGTCGGCATCGAGGTGATCGACATCGGCCTGGCCACCACGCCCATGCTGTACTACGCGGCCAGCACACTGGCGCGCTCGGGCATCCAGGTCACGGGCAGCCACAACCCCAAGGACTACAACGGCTTCAAGATGGTGCTGGCCGGCCGCGCCATCTACGGCGAGGAAATCCAGGCGCTGCGCCGCCGTGTCGAGAGCGATGACTGGACGATCACGGGCACCGGCAGCGTGCGCCGCGCCGATGTGCAGGCCGACTACCAGGCGCGCATCGTGGGCGACGTGAAGCTGGCGCGCCCCATCAAGATCGTGGTGGACTGCGGCAACGGCGTGGCCGGGGCCTCGGCGCCCGGCATCTTCCGCGCCCTGGGCTGCGAGGTGATCGAGCTGTTCTCCGAAGTGGACGGTGAATTCCCCAACCACCATCCCGACCCCAGCAAGCCCGAGAACCTGCGCGACGTGATCGAGGCGCTGCGCACCTCGGACGCCGAACTGGGCCTGGCCTTCGACGGTGACGGCGACCGCCTGGGCATCGTCACCAAGGACGGCCAGAACATCTTCCCCGACCGCCAGATGATGCTGTTCGCCAAGGACGTGCTCTCGCGCGTGCCGGGCGGCAGCATCGTCTACGACGTGAAATGCACGCAGCGCCTGGCGCCCGCCATCCGCGAGGCCGGGGGCGAGCCCGTGATGTTCAAGACCGGGCACTCCCTGGTCAAGGCCCGCATGAAGGAACTGGACGCGCCGCTGGGCGGCGAGATGAGCGGCCACATCTTCTTCAAGGAGCGCTGGTATGGCTTCGATGACGGCACCTACGCGGGCTGCCGCCTGCTGGAGATCGTCAGCCGCGAGGCCGACCCCAGCGCCTTGCTCAACGCGCTGCCCACCAGCTTTTCAACCCCTGAACTGAACGTGGCCTGCGCCGAGGGCGAGCCCCATCGCCTGGCCGCCGAACTGCAGGCCCTGGCCGCCGAGACCTTTGCCGCACCGGCCCAGGTCAGTACCATCGACGGCCTGCGCGTGGACTGGACCGACGGCTTCGGCCTGATCCGCGCCAGCAACACCACGCCCGTGCTGGTGCTGCGCTTCGAGGGCCAGACCCAGGAGGCGCTGTCGCGCATCGAGGCGCAGATGCTGGCGCTGCTGGAGCGCGTCAAGCCCGGCGCGCAGGTTGGCGGCGCCGCGCACTGATTTGCGCGCCAGGCGATGACTTCACGCTCTCCCACGTCCTGGGCGCGCGCGCTGTACAGCGCCGTGACCTGGGCGGCGCAACCGCTGCTGCGCCGCAAGCTGCTGCGCCGCGCCGAGGCCGAGCCCGTCTATGCCGAGCACATTCCCGAGCGCTTTGGCCGCTACCAGCCGGCCACGCTGGGGCAGGACGGACGCGGCCGGTGGATCTGGATCCATGCCGTATCGCTGGGTGAGACGCGCGCTGCCGCCATCTTGCTGACCGCGCTGCGCGAGCGCCTGCCCGGTATGCGCCTGCTGCTGACCCATGGCACGGCCACGGGCCGCACCGAAGGCCGCCGGCTGCTGCAGTCCGGCGACCTGCAGGTCTGGCAGCCCTGGGATACCCCAGCGGCCGTGCGCCGCTTCGTGCAGCAATTCCGGCCCGCAGTCGGCGTGCTCATGGAGACCGAAGTGTGGCCCAACCTGGTTGCCATCTGCCGCGAAGAAGGCGTGCCGCTGGCGTTGGCCAACGCACGGCTCAGCGACAAATCACTGGGCCAGGCGCTGCGCGTGGCGCCGCTGGCGCGGCCCACCTATGCCGCCCTGGCCGCCGCCTGGGCGCAGACCGAGGACGATGCCCGGCGCCTGCGCCTGCTGGGTGCGCCCGTGCGCGGCGTGCTCGGCAACCTGAAATTCGATGCGCGTCCGGACGCCGCGCTGCTGGAGCGCGCCCGGCAGTGGAAGTCCGGCCTGTCCCGCCCTGTGGTGCTGCTGGCCAGCAGCCGCGAGGGCGAGGAGGCCATGCTGCTGTCCGCCCTGCGCACGCTGGGGCCGGCAGGCCGGGCCGTGCAATGGCTGGTCGTGCCGCGCCATCCGCAGCGCTTTGACGAAGTGGCGGCGCTGCTGGCTGGCGGCGGCCTGCATGTCTCGCGCCGCAGCCAGTGGGTGGGTGGCCCGCCCTGCGGGGCTGCGGCGGATGACATCGACATCTGGCTGGGTGATTCGCTGGGCGAGATGGCCCTGTACTACGGCCTGGCCGACGCCACGCTCATGGGCGGCAGCTTTGCGCCGCTGGGCGGCCAGAACCTCATCGAGGCCCTGGCCTGCGACTGCCCCGTGGTGCTGGGGCCGCATACCTTCAACTTCAGCGAAGCCTCGGACCTGGCCTGCGAAGCCGGCGCCGCGCTGCGGGCGCCCGACCTGGAGCACGGGCTGCGCCTGGCCGTGGACCTGGCCGGGGACCGCCAGTCCCACGCCCATGCCGTGGCCCAGGCGCGCGGCTTCCTGGACCAGCACCGCGGGGCCGCGCAGGCCACGGCGCAGGCGGTGACCGGGCTGTTGCGGTCGCTCGCCTGATCCTCCTGTGCCAGGGGCGGGCAGGCAAGACTGCGCAGCAAAAGGGCTTTTGCCCGTTCAGCGAAAGGGCGACTCAAAGGGGTTGGCAAGCGCCACGCCAAAATCCGCGAAGTCGCGAATGTTGCGTGTGGCCACGACCAGCCTGTGGCGGATGGCCGTGGCTGCAATCATTGCGTCCTCATACAGCGCATCGGAGCGCCCGTGCATCAGCCGGGCCCAGATGCGGAAGGTCTCGGCATCCATCGGCAGCACGTTGTAGGAGGCGGAGACCAGATCTGCCCAGCGTTCGATTTCCTGGGCCTTCTCAGCATCCTGTTGCCGGGTCAGCTCTATGCCCGCCTGGATTTCGCCCAGGCTGACCGCGGACAGATGGAGCTCCGGCTCAGGCAGGGATTGAAGCCAGGCCAGGACGGCTCCGTGGGGCCTGGGGCGCCGCAGCTCTGAAATGATGTTGGTGTCCAGCAAATACATTTCTGGCGCACTCAGTTGGCGGGTTCGATGGGCCTGCGGTGTGCCTGGCCGCGCGGCGGGATCAGCAGGTCTGCGCGGCCCGCTTCCGAAAGCAGCAGTTCCTTGAGCGAAGCAGGTTCGGCAGCGGGATGCAGGCGGCGCCACTCTTGCATCGGAACGAGCACGGCAGTGTCTGCGCCACGCCGGGTCAACACTTGCGGGCCATCGGTCAGGCAGGCTTCGAGAAGCTCGTTGAAGTGGTCTTGGGCATCTTGCACAGGCCAGGATTTCATGATTGCGCTCCTTCGCTCACGGGTTACAGGCCCAGTCTAGTTCCTGGACTGTTGGCTCTGCAATCCTGGGTCCATGCACGCATCAAGGGCCCTATCCTTCCTGCAGAACGGGCAGGCTCACACTCGCCATCAGCCCTCCATCCTCCGCACTGAGCAGCTCGATGCTGCCGCCGTGCCGCTCGGTCACGGTTCTGGCGATGGCCAGGCCGAGGCCGCTGCCGCTCTGGCTCTGGTCGGGCACGCGGAAGAAGCGGTCGAAGACGCGCTGGCGCCAGGCCTCGGCGATGCCCGGGCCACGGTCGCGCACCTGGAGCACGGCCCGGTCGCCCTGGCGCTGCAGGCGCACGCTGATGGTGGCGTGCGCGGGGCTGTATTTGATGGCGTTGTCCACGAGGTTGTCGATCAGCGAGACCAGGCCTTCGCGTTCGCCCATCACGCTCAGTGGCTCGCTGGCTTCCAGGGCCAGTTCCACCGGGCGGCGGCAGGCCAGGGCGTCGAGTGCGGCGAGCCGGTCCTCCAGCAGCAGGTCCAGGCGCAGCGGCTGCATGGCCATGCCGGGCGCTTCGGTCTCGCTGCGCATGAGTTGCAGCAGCTGGGCCACCATGCGGCTGGCGCGCTGGTTGCTGCGCAGCAGGCTGTCCATGAGTTCCTGCTGGCGCGGTTCGCTGCCAAGGCGCAGCAGGGCCTCGACGTTGACGTGCATGGCTGCCAGCGGCGTGCGCAGTTCGTGGGCTGCATCGGCAATCAGGTTGCGCTCGCGCTCGCTGCTGGAGCGCACGCGGGCCAGCAGGGCGTTGATGTCCTGCACCAGCGGCCGCAGCTCGGCGTGTGGCGGCGCATAGGTGAGCGCGCTGAGGTTGTCGGGGCCGCGTGTGGCCAGCTCGTCGCCCACGCGGCGCAGCGGGCGCAGCGCCGCGCGCACCGACCACCAGGCAGGAAAGGCCAGGAAGGGCAGGCTGATCAGCAGCGGCAGCAGGTAGTAGCTGCGGGTGTTGAGGGTGATCAGCAGTTCCTTGAAGGACGGCAGCATCAGCGTGACTTCGGTCTGGCCCGAGGCCGAGCGCAGCGTGCTCATGCGCCAGGTCTGCCCTTCGAAATCTATGTCCTCGACCGTGTCCAGCACGCGGTTGCGCAGCGTGGGTGCCGGCGTGGGCGAGCGGTACAGGAGCTGGCCGCGCTGCCAGACCAGCAGCGTGGGCGTGAAGCGGATGTCGTCGTCTCCGTCGCCGTACTCATGGCGCAGGGCCGTGTCCAGCGCGGCCAGGCTGTGCTGCTGGCGGTCCGGAAGGTCGGCCAGGTCCTCGGCCACAGCCATGACGAGTTCGTAGACAGGCTTGCTGACCAGCAATTCATTGTGGAAGTGGGCCATGTAGATGGCTGCCACCAGCAACGCGGTCCAGATCGCGGTGAGCACGCCCATCTGGGCCAGCAGCATCCGCCGGCCCAGGGTGGGCCGCAGCCAGCGGCGCCATCTCGGGCTGGCCTGTTGCCCCTGCAGGGTGTGCGATGTCATGGTCAGGACAGGGGGGCCATCGGCTGCGAGTCGATGACATAGCCAATGCCGCGCACCGTGCGTATGAAGCCCGGCCCGATCTTGCGGCGCAGGTTGGAGACATGGACCTCCAGCGCATTGCTGCCGTTGGCGCTGCCGCCCGGGATGACTTCCTCCTCGATGCCGCTGCGCGTGACCACGCGGTCCATGCGCCGCAGCAGCAGGGCCAGCAGGTCGAATTCGCAGCGGGACAGCTCGACGTTCTGGCCTGCAACGCTGACACGGCGCGTGGGCTCGTGCAGCGACAGGCCGCGCAGATGCAGCGTTCCGTCGCCCTGCCCATAGCTGCGGCGTGCCAGGGCGCGCACGCGTGACACCAGTTCGGCCAGGGCAAAGGGCTTGACCAGATAGTCATCGGCGCCGCTGTCCAGGCCGTGCAGCCGGTCGTGCAGGCTGTCGCGTGCGCTCAGGATCAGCACGGGCAGGCGGCGCCATTCGCGGCGCAGGCGCGTGAGCAGGCTGATGCCGTCGCCATCGGGCAGGCCCAGGTCCAGCAGCACCATCTCGAAGCTTTGCTGCTCCAGCGTGCGCAGCGCGTCGGACAGGCGGCGCACCCAGACCACGTCCATGGCGTGATCGCCCAATGCGATGCGCACGCCATTGCCCAGATCCAGATCGTCCTCCACCAGCAGCAGTCTCATCGTGTGTTTCCTGTGCCGCTCCCATGCCGCGGACCGGCGCCTGCGGGAGGGCTGCCGCGAGTATCGGTCAAGGCGGGGACGAAGCGCTTCAGCATCCCTTCAGGAAAGCCGGGGCAGGTCTTCAGGCTGGTTTGCCACAGTGGCCCGCTCGACAACTCCCACGAAGGCAAGGCGCGCATGCCAAGACTCTCCCGCTGTTCCTTGCCGAGCCGTCTGGCGGTGCTGTGCGCGCTGGCTGCCTGGATGCTGGTCGTGGCGGGTTTGCGTGCCTCGGCTTTGCCAGAGCACAGGGCTGCGGCGCCAGGCGCGCGGCCCGCGGCGGCCGGGCATCAGCCCGGGGCACTGCCGGCCGTGCGGGCGCTTCAGGGATTCAAGGGGCTGGCGCGCGGAGCGACAGCGCATCGATGGCGCGCAGGTCGTCGTCGCTGAGCGTGCCGGCGGCCTGGCGCAGCTTGAGCTGGCCCAGCAGCACCTGGTAGCGCGCCAGGGCCAGGTCGCGCTGGGTCTGGTAGAGCTGGCTCTGTGCGTTGAGCACATCGATGTTGATGCGCACGCCGACCTCGTAGCCGAGCTTGTTGGCGTCCAGCGCGCTCTGGCTGGACGCCAGCGCGGCCTCCAGCGCCTTGACCTGGGCCTGGCCCGACTGCACGCCGAAGAAGGCCGTGCGCGTGCTCTGCTCCACGTTGCGCTGGGCGTCGTCCAGCTGTGCCCGCGCCTTGTCTTCCAGCGCCAGGGTTTCCTTGATGCGGTTTTGCACGGCAAAGCCGGCGAACAGGGGCAGGTTCATGACCACGCCCACGCTGGCGGCATTGGTGCGGTAGCTGGTGCCGATCTGCGGTGTGACCGAGCCATTGGGATAGCGGTTGACCACGTAGCCGGCCTGCAGGTCCACGGTGGGCTTGTGGCCGGCCTCGGCTTTCTTCGTTTCCAGCTGGGCGATGTCCAGCGCCAGGCGGGCCTGGCGCAGCTGGGGCTGGCCTTGCAGTGCGGTGTCCACCCAGGCCTGGGCGTCGGAGGGCATCAGGGCCGGCAACTGCAGCGGCTGGGCCAGGGGGCGGGGCACGGTGCCCACGGCGCCAACGATCTGGTCCAGCACCAGGCGCTTGACGCGCAGATCGTTCTCGGCGGCGATTTCCTGCGCGCCGGCCAGGTCGAACCGGGCCTGGGCTTCGCGCGAGTCGGTGATGGTGGCCGTGCCGACCTCGAAGTTGCGCTTGGCAAATTCCAGCTGCTGTGCAATGGCCGCCTTCTGTGCCTTGACCACGGCCAGGCTGTCCTGGGCGCCGAGGACATCGAAGTAGGCCTGGGCCACGCGCACCAGCAGGCTCTGCTCGCCGCTGTCCAACTGGGCGCGCGCCACGTCCACGCCGCGCTGGCCCTGGTCGTAGGCGATCTTGTTGGCCGGGCGGTACAGCGGCTGTTGGGCGCTGAGCTGCAGGTTCTGCTGGGGCGAGCGAAAGCTCCCTGGCAGCACGCTGACTTCCACATGCGAGGTGTTGGCACCGGCCTGCAGACCCACGCTGGGCAACAGGCCCGAGCGTGCCTGCTCGGCGCGGCTGGCGGCGGCCTGGGCGTCGGCCTGCTGGGCCTGCCACTGGGCGTCGTAGCCGCGGGCCTTGGCCACCAGTTCGGACAGGTTCTGGCCCGTGGCCGCAGAGGCTGTCAGAGAGGGCAGGGCAGACTGTGGGGCCGCAGAGGCGGGCGCAAGGACGGCTGGGGCAGGAGCCTGTGCCAGGGCCGAGCCCATGCCCGCCGCGCACAGCAGCAAGGCCTTGTGGCGCAGGGGCCAGGCGTATGGGCGGGTCAGGGCGGAAGCGACAGGGGCAAGGGGCCGAAGCAGGGGCATAGAGGTCCTCGAATCAAAACACAGTCGTCACGAAGCACCGGGGACGGCGGGTGTGCCGCCGTGTCCCGGGTTTCTTTTGCGTGTTGCCGCTCAGTAGCGCGGCACGCCTGGGTCGCGCTCGCGCGACCAGGCATCGATGCCTCCGCTGATATTGGCCACGGTCTCGAAGCCGTTGTTCATCAGGAAGGCAGCGACATGCATGCTGCGTGCGCCGTGATGGCACAGGCAGGCTGTGGGGTGATCCGGATCGAGTTCCTGCAGGCGCGAGGGAATCTCGCCCATGGGGATGCAGCGCAGCTCGAAGCCCTCGGGGCGTACGCTCGCCTGGGCCACTTCCCAGGGCTCGCGCACGTCCAGCACCAGGGGCAGGGCATCGGAGCCGCTGGAGTGCTGGTTCAGCCAATCGTTGAGTTGCGCGGGAGGCACTTGGGGAAGCATCGGAAAGATCCTTGCGGAATGGAGTGGAGTTGCCGCAGCGGCCGAAATCCTCTGGACCCCGGCCGCCGTGGCGGATTTCAGAACGTGAAGCGCGAAGGCTCTTCGAAGTTGGCCAGGCGTGCGGTCACCACGTCCCAGGGCTGGCTGGTTTCGAACTGGTGGCCGTTCTTTTGCACCAGCGTGAAACGCATCATGGGCAGTTGGCCGACGATGGCTGCCAGGCGGCCGCCGTCGTTGAGCTGGGCCAGCAGGGTCTGCGGCACCTGGGCGACCGAGCCGCTGAGCACGATGGCGTCGAATTGGCCCAGAGCGGCCGCAGCCGTGGCGCCATCGGCCAGCTTGACCTCGGCATTGGTGATGCCGGCGCCCAGCAGGTTCTCGCGGGCCATCTCGGCCAGCTCGGGGACGATTTCCAGTGTCACGACTTCCTTGGCCTGGGCGGCCAGCAGGGCGGCCATGTAGCCCGAGCCGGCGCCGATTTCCAGCACGCGGTCGGTGGGCTTGATCTTCAGGTCCTGCAGCATGCGGGACTCGATGCGCGGGGCCAGCATGCACCAGCCCTTGGCGGCGGCTTCCTCGGCCGGGGCGACCAGGGGGATTTCCAGGTCCATGAAGGCCAGGCCGGCATGCTCGGGCGGCACGAAATTCTCGCGGTGCACCTTGCCCAGCAGCGCCAGCACTTCTTCATCAAGCACGTTCCAGGGGCGGATCTGTTGCTCGATCATGTTGTAGCGCGCGTGCGCTTGGGCGCTGTGGTGTTCGGGCAGGCTGTTCAGGGGCAGGCTCATGGGGTATCTCCGGAGAAAGACTTGTCAGGACAAACCTTTGATTCTACGAGTCTCGCGGCGGGGTCGGGGCGCTGGCGGCGCCTTGGCCGGGTGCCGCGTCGTGCCGGTTGCCGTTCCACAGGCGCCGCAGCCACTGGGAGAAGTCGTCAAGGTAGCAATAGACCACGGGCACGACCACCAGGGTCAGCAGCGACGAGGTGACCACGCCGCCGATCACCGACTGGCCCATGGGCGCGCGCTGCTCGGAGCCTTCGCTGAGTGCGAAGGCCAGCGGCACCATGCCGAAGATCATGGCCAGCGTGGTCATCAGAATGGGGCGCAGCCGCACGCGTGCTGCCAGCAGCAGGGCCTGCTCGCGCGGCAGGCCGTCGCGGATCTGGCCGGTGTCCGGGTCGCTGTGCGGCCCGCGCACGCGGATGGCGAAGTCCACCAGCAAGATGGCGTTCTTGGTGACCAGTCCCATGAGCATGACCACGCCGATGATGGAGAACATGGACAGGGCCGAGCCGAACATCATCAGCGCCAGCACCACGCCGATCAGCGTCAGCGGCAGCGAAGTCATCAGCGCCAGCGGCTGCAGGAAGCTCTTGAACTGGCTGGCCAGGATCATGTAGATGAAGATGATGGCCAGCGCCAGGGCGGACACCGCATAGCCGAACGATTCGTTCATGCTCTTGGTGGCGCCGCTGAACTGCGTGCGGTAGCCGGGCGGCAGGGCGATGTCGGCCAGGGCATTGCGGATGTCGGCCGAGACCTCGCCGCTGGAGCGCAGGTAGACGTTGCCGCTGAAGGCGACCTCGCGCGTCATGTCGCGGCGGTTGATCTGGCTGGGGCCGGTGGCGGGCGTGACGGTGGCCACCTGGTTCAGCCGCACGATGCGCATGCCGCCGTCGCCCGAGGTGGAGGGCAGGGCGAAGGGCAGGCGCTCCAGGTCCTGGGGCGTGCTGCGCGACTCGGGCGCCAGGCGCACCTTGACGTCATAGGTCTGGTCGTCGCTGGCGCGCCAGTTGCCCACGGTCTGGCCGGCCACCCAGGTGCGCAGAGCCGCTGCCATGGAGCCTACCGACAGGCCCAGGTCGGCGGCCGCATCGCGCCGCACGGTGATGTCGATCACGGGCTTGTCGGGCTTGAGGCTGCTGTCCAGGTCCACCAGTCCGGGAATGCCGCGCAGGCGTTCCATCACCACGCGGTTCAGGCGCTCCAGCTCGCCCAGGTCCGGGCCCTGCAGCGAGAATTCGACCTGTTTTTGCCCGCCCACGGGTTCGCGCTGGCCCACATGGGTGACGGTGATGCCGGGCACGCTTTGCAGCTGCTCGCGCAGCACGCCCGACAGTTCATCGCCGCTGCGCTGGCGCAGGTGGCGGTCCAGCAAGCGGATGTAGATGCTGGCGTATATCTTGCCCTGGGCCGTGCCGGTGTTGATGGTGGCCAGCGTGTAGCGGACCTCGGGCAGGGCGCGGATGATGGCATCGACCTGGCGGGCCTTGGCCTCCGTGGCCTCGATGGACGAGCCCACGGGCGTGTTGAAGCTCACCGTGGTTTCCGAGAAGTCGGCCTTGGGCACGAATTCCGTGCCCAGCAGCGGCACCAGGAAGATGCTGGCCACGAAGATGGCCAGCGCTGCCGCCAGCGTGGTGATCTTGTGGCGCAGCGCCCAGCCCAGCACGTCCTGGTAGAAGTGGGACAGCGAGTCGGTAGCGCGCTCGAACCAGGCCGTGACCCGACCCAGCGTGCGGTCGTAGAGGCTGTTGCCGCGCTTGTCGCCGTGGGCGTGGATGGTCGGGTCATGCCAGACGCTGGAGAGCATGGGGTCCAGCGTGAAGCTCACGAACATGGAGATCATCACGGCCGCCACGATGGTGATGCCGAATTCGTGGAAGAACTTGCCGATGATGCCGCCCATGAAGCCGATGGGCAGGAACACCGCCACGATGGACAGCGTGGTGGCCAGCACGGCCAGGCCGATCTCCTGCGTGCCGTCGAGCGCGGCCGCATGCGCATCCTTGCCCATCTGCACGTGGCGCACGATGTTCTCGCGCACCACGATGGCGTCGTCGATCAGCAGGCCCACGCACAGCGACAGCGCCATCAGCGTGATCATGTTGATCGAGAAGCCGAACCAGTACATGAACAAAAAGGTGCCGATCAGCGCAATGGGCAGCGTCAGCCCCGTGATCACCGTGGAGCGCCAGGAGTTCAGGAACAGGAAGACGATGAGCACCGTCAGTGCCGCGCCCTCGATCAGCGTCTGGCGCACGTTGTTGACGGCCACACGGATGGGGCGGGCGCTGTCGGCAATCGGCTCCAGCCGCACGCCTGCCGGCACTTCGGCGGCGATCTCGCGCAGCGTGGCGTTCAGGCCGTCCACGACTTCGATGGTGTTCTCGTCCTGGGCCTTTTGCACGGACAGCAGCAGGGTGCGGCTGCTGTTGTACAGGGCCACGGTCTCCAGTTCGCCCGCGCCGTCCTGCACGCGGGCCAGCTGGCCCAGCCGCACGGGCGCGCCGCCGCGCTGGGCGACGATGATGCGCTCGAAGTCCTGAGGGCGCTTCATGCGTGCGTCGATCTGCACCACGCGCTCCTGCTCGCGCGAGCGGATGGCGCCCAGCGGCAGGTCCTGGTTCTCGCTGCGCACGGCGTTCACGATCTGGTCGGGCGTGATGGCATAGGCTTCCAGCGCCTCGGGCTGCAGGTAGATGTTGATCTCGCGCGGGGTGGCACCCACCAGGTTGACGGCGCCCACGCCGCGCACGTTCTCCAGCCGCTTCTTGAGGACCTGGTCGGCCCAGCTGGTCAGCGCGACGGCATCGGGCGCCTTGGCGCCGGCATCGGCCTGGGGCAGCACGGCCACGGACCAGATGGGCGAGCTGGCCGGATCGAAGCGCAGCACGCGCGGCTCCTTGACCTCGTCGCGCAGGGTGGGGCGCACCGAGGCCACCTTCTCGCGCACGTCTTCGGCAGCGCGGCGGCCATCGACATGCAACTGGAATTCGATGATGACGACGCTGGTGCTCTCATAGCTGCGCGAGGTCAGCGCGTTGATGCCGGCAATGGAGTTGACGCCTTCCTCGATCTTCTTGGTTACCTCGGACTCCACGATCTCGGGCGAGGCGCCCGGATAGTCCACGGTGACCACGACCACGGGGAAGTCCACATTCGGGAACTGGTCCACCTTGAGGCGCTGGTAGGAAAACACACCCAGCACCATGAGGGCCAGCATGAGCATGGTGGCGAACACAGGGTTGGCCAGGCTGACGCGCGTGAACCACATGGTCAGCGGGCTCCGGGGGCTGGCGCAGCCTGGGGTTGCTGCAACGGTTGCAACTGCACGGCCGTGCCTGCGCGCAGGCCGCCCACACTGCCGGCCAGTACCCTGTCACCGGCCTGCAGGCCGCTGGACACGGCGATCCAGGTGGCGCCATCCTGCGCGCTCTGGCTGCCCAGCGTGACCGGGCGGTGCTGCACGCGCAGCAGGGTCTTGTCCGCTTCGGACTCGCCCGCAGGCTGCAGCAGCTGTACATAGGGCTGGGGCTGGTCGGTGCGCACGGCGGTCAGGGGCACGGCCAGCTGTTCGGTCTGCCCCGTGACAATGCTGCCCTGCAGGTACAGGCCCGGGCGCACGATGGGGATGGATCTGCCGGCGGCGCCTGCGTTGACCGGTGCAGCCTGCACGCGCAGATAGACGGCCACGCTGCGCGAACCTGCCTGGGCGCTGGGGTTGATGCGCACCACGCGCGCGGGCACGGCGGCCACATCGTCGCCCGCGCCCTGAACCTGCAACTGGGCTTGCTGGCCGACCTGCACGCGCACCGAATCGGCGGGCGCCAGCTGGGCCACGACTTCGAGGTCGGACGGATCGACGATCTCCAGCACCCGCGTTTCCACGCCCACGCGTTCGCCGTCCTGCACCAGGCGCTGCGCGACCTGCCCGTCCATGGGACTGCGCAGCACGCTGTCGGTCACGCTCTTGCGGGCCACATCGGCGGCGGCCTGGGCGGCGGCCAGGTTGGCGCGTGCGGCGTCGAGGTTGGATTGGGAGGTGGCCAGCGCCGTGGTCGAAATGAAGCCTTGCGTGACCAGGGCCTGGTTGTTGTCGTGCTGGCGCTGGGATAGCTGCAGTTGCGCCTGGGCCGCATCGGCCTGCTGGCGGGTCTGGCGCCAGCGGGCCTCGACCTCGGTGGCGTCCACGCGGGCCAGTTCCTGGCCCTTGCGCACGCTGTCACCCTCGCGCACCTGCAGGCCGCGCAGCTCGCCGGCCACATAGGCCTTGACCACGGCGCTGCGCACGGCCTGCACCACGCCGCTGACGGGCACGGTCAATTGCAGCTGGCGCGGCTGCAGCTGCACCACTTCCTGCGGACCCACGCGCACCGGCATCTCGCGCGGCTGGGTGGCTGCGGCGATGGCGCTTTGCTTGCTGTGCCGGGTGGATGCGGCGCGCCATACGCTGGCGCCGATGGCGATCAATAAGGCCAGGCCGATCAGCCAGCCGGTGCGACGCTTCATGGTGTGGGCGGGGAGGAGGGTGGTGTGGTGGCTGCAAGGGGCTGGCACATGCCATGCAGCAGATAGTCGATCTGGGATTCCAGAAACTGCTCGGGATCGAAGTCGCCATGGGGCAGGCAGCCGCCCAGCGAATGCTTCCAGATCATCAGAAACATCATCGGGGCGACCACGCAGTGCACGGACAGGTCCAGATCCATGGGCCGGAACTCGCCGCGCTCGACGCCGCGCTGCAGGATGCGCCGGATCAGCTCATGGCCTGGAAGAACCACTTCCTGGTGGTAGAACTGAGACAGCTCGGGAAAATTGCCCGCCTCGCTGAGCATGAGCTTGGTGATGCCCGACGCCTTGGTGCTGCCGATGCGTTCCCACCAGGACTTGAAGCAGTAGCGCAGCAGATCGGTTGAAGGCGCGCAGTAGTTGTCGAGCTCTTCGCTCCACTCGCCGAAGCGGCCCGCGATGCTGTGGCGCACCACGGCCTTGAAAAGCTCCTGCTTGCTCGCGAAATAGAGGAACAGCGTGCCCTTGGAGACCCCGGCGCGGGCGGCGACTTCTTCGACGCGGGTGGCGGCGTAGCCCTTTTCCACGAAGAGGTCGAGTGCCGCTTCCAGCAACTCGCCGGGACGCTCCTGCTTGCGGCGGCTGCGCTTTCCGGAAGGCTCGGCGGGGGCGGGTGAAGAGGCGGGGGAGTCGGTCACGGAAAATTAATGACTGATGGGTTAGTTATCGTAACCGCAGAACCGTTCGTCGTCACCTGGCTTGTGCATGGGCTAACCTGTAGGAGCGACGGCCCGCATGCATTGCGTGTGGTCATTTTTTCGATTTCTTCACAGAAAAGGCGCATATGGCGACTGAAACCATTTATCTGGGCGGCGGCTGTTTCTGGTGCACCGAAGCCGTTTTCGACCGCGTGCGCGGCGTGAGCGACGTGCAAAGCGGCTACGCTAACGGCGATCTGGACGATCCCAGCTACGAAGACATCTGCACCGGCGAGACCGGCCACTCCGAGGTCATCCGCGTGCAGTTCGACCCTGCCGTGATCCCGCTGCGCGACCTGCTCACGGTGTTCTTCGGCACGCACGACCCGACCACGCTCAACCGCCAGGGCAACGACGTGGGCACGCAGTACCGCAGCGGCATCTACACCACGAATGAGCAACAGGCCGAAGTGGCGCGCACGCTGATCTCCGAACTCACGCAGGCCGGCGCCTACGACGCGCCCATCGTCACCGAGGTGCAGCCCCTGGCCAGCTACTGGCCGGCAGAGGACTATCACCAGGACTACTTCCTCAACCATCCCAACCAGGGCTACTGCGCCTTTGTTGTGGGGCCCAAGGTGCAGAAGTTCCGGGGAGCCTTTGCGCGCTGGGTCAAGCCGTGAGCGGGCGGCGCGTGATGTAAGCGGTTGTGATTCGCGGGCATAATGCAACCCGGTTGCGATAATGCCGCCTGGCTGCCCTGCCGTGTTCAGCGGCCTGACCTTTGATCACCCATGTCCTTGCCGATCCCCACTTCCCTGCCCATACCTGCCGGCATGCGTTCGACGCGTGCCACGCGGGCCGTGCTGGCGATGTGGGAGTCGCGGGCCGACGCACTCCTGAGCGAAGCCGATGTGGAAGCGGCCCTGCACGCCCAGGGCGTGCAGGTCAACCGCGTCACCGTCTACCGGCTGCTGGACCGCCTGGCGGCAGCCGGTGTGTTGCGCCGCAGCGTGGATGCTGCCCGCGTGGCCCGCTACGGCCGGTCCGTGCCGGGCGCGACCAGGCAGGCCGATGCCGCTGCGCATTTCGAATGCGCGGATTGCCACAGCGCTTTTCGGCTGGGCGGCGAGGGCGGTGGGGGCGGCGAGCCGCTGCAGGCCGCTTTGCTGCAGCTGCGCCAGGCGCTGGCCGCCAGCGGCCTGCAGGGCCGGGCCATCGATGTGGCGGTGACAGGGCTGTGCCAGGACTGCACCAGTGCAGGGCCATCCCGAAATGCTCCGTCTGCCTGAGGCGATCGCCCTAGCCCCTTTCTTCTCTTGCATAGCTCTTCAGGATTTCGCATGACCCTTGCACCATTGCGCTCCGTTTCCTTGATCCTGGCCGCTGTCTTCCTGGCCACAGCAGCCCAGGCACATGACCACGACCACGCGAAAGCCCAGGCGGACGCCAAGGCACAGGGCGCCTCGGCGCCGCTCGATGCCCATGCCCGGGCCGACATGGAACGCCATCGCGCCATGGCCAAGGCCCACGAAGCCGCCGCGCAGTGCCTGGCCGCCGGCCGCGATCACGAACAATGCCAAAAGCAACTGCAGGCCGATTGCAAGGGCCTGGCGCTGGGCAAGTTCTGCGGCATGCGCCATGCGCATTGAGTGCGGTCCTGCCCGCCGTGTGGCGCCGTGAGCAATCGCCAGTCTTTGTGACGAGATGGTGAAATCTGCCCCGCAAATTGGCGCATACACTCTGCGCTGCCCATCCAGCCCCTGATCCCTCCATGCCCTTGCAACCCCCGGAACGTCACTTGCCAGCGCAGGCCTCAAGGCTTGCGTTGCGCGGCGCCGTGCCGGGTCGGGCCTGGCTGGTGGCCTGGCTGCTGGTCTGGTCCATTGCCCTGGCGCCGTTGCTGGGCCAGATGCACCGCGTGGTGCACGCGGGTGGCCTGGCTGCAGCCACGCTCCATGGCCCGGTGGAGGTGGTTGCCACTTCCTGCAATGCACCTGTCGATTGGGTCCATGCGCTGTTCTCGGGCCACGGCCCGGCGGATTGCCAACTGCTGGACCAGTTGCACGAAGGCATGGCGGGGCCGCCATCCGCCGTGGTGCTGCCGCCTTTCTGGGGCGAGCAGGCCGAACCCGTCCAGCCGGTCGTCGTGCGCGATGGCCGCATGCTGGCGGCCTTCTTCGATGCGCGGGGTCCCCCGCATCCCATCACTGTCTACCTGGCGGCTTGAATCTCCGGGACTGGCGCTGCATGCGCCGGCCCTGCACAGCCGTTTGGCCGCGCCTTGCTGCATTGATCGCAACAAGGCGCCGTGCCCAGGTCCGGCAGTTCCTTGAATGCATATCCGATCGGATGGCCGCATGCGCCTGCAGGGCGCGCCGTGGCCGTCCGCTTCCGACGCCATTTTTTGCAGCGCCCGGATTTCCACGCCCCGCAGGGCCGTGGCCGGCCGCTGCCGGGAAGACCAGTGATGAGAGTGACAACAAAGCAATACCACCAGGACGCCAAGGCGCAGGGGGAGAGGACGAAACTGCGCCCGCTGCTGCAGCAACTGCTGCTGGCAGGCGTGCTCGGCCCGGCGACGGGCGGCCTGGCCATGGCGGCAGAGCCTGCCGACCCCGTACCCGCATCAGGACCCGCAGCCGCAGCTGCCGCCGAGGCGGGCGCGCCGCGCAGTGATGCCCCCGTGCTCAATGAGGTGACGGTCAAGGCCAGCGGCCTGGGCCTGACCTCGGCCGACATGTCCACGCCGGCCACGGTGCTGGAAGGCGACGTGCTCACGCTGCGCCAGGCCGCCACGCTGGGCGAGACGCTGGACGGCGAGCCCGGCATCCATGCCAGCCATTTCGGCGCAGGCGCAAGCCGGCCCATCATCCGCGGCATGGACGGCCCGCGCGTGCAAATCCTCAGCGATGGCTCCGAGCTGCACGATGCCTCCACCATCAGCCCTGACCATGCCGTGGCCAGCGAGCCCATGCTGGCCACGCAGATCGAGGTGCTGCGCGGCCCCTCGGCGCTGATCTACGGCGGCGGTGGCGCCATGGGCGGCGTGGTCAACATCCTGGACGACAAGATTCCCACGTCCATTCCCAAGAACGGCATCACGGGCTCGGCCCAGCTGCGCGGCAGCACCGGCGCGGGCGAGACGGCGGGCGCTTTCTCGCTGACGGGCGGCGCCGGCCAGCTGGCCATCCACGCCGAGGGCATGGCGCGCGATGCCGGCGACTACCGCGTGGGCAGCGGCTGGGCGCCCAACGGCCAGTCCCAGGGGCGCGTGGGCGGCAGCTTCAACCGCACGGACACGGGCAGCCTGGGCCTTTCCTGGATCGGCACGCAAGGCTACCTGGGCCTGGCCTACACGCGCCAGACCGCGCGCTATGGCCTGCCAGGCCACAACCACAGCTTCGAGGGCTGCCACACCCATGGCGACCATCTGCACTGCGGCGGCCATGACCACGGCGACGAGGACGGACATGACCATGGCGGCGACGAACACGATCACGACCATGGCAGCGTGCCGGTGGTCGATCTCAACAGCGAGCGCTGGGATCTGCGCGGCGAATGGCGCAATCCGACGGCTGGCATCGCGGCGCTGCGCGTGCGCGGTGGCTGGACCGACTATCGCCATGACGAGATCGAAGACGGCCAGGTCTCGACCACGTTCAAGAACCGCGCCCATGACCTGCGCGTGGAGGCAGAGTTGGAGCCCATCGCCGGCTGGCGCGGCGTCATCGGCCTGCAGACCGTGCAGCGCAAATTCAGTGCCGAGGGTGAGGAGGCCTATGTGCAGCCCACCGAAACCCGCCGCAACAGCATCTACCTGCTGGAGGAATACCGCTGGCAAGACTGGCGCTGGCAGGCTGCGCTGCGCCACGAGCGCCAGACCGTGGACGCCCAGCAAAGCGGCATCTCGCGCAGCCACAGCGGCACATCGTTCTCGCTGGGCTCGGTGTGGAAGTTCACCCCGGGCTACAGCCTCTCGGCTTCGCTGACGCAGGGCAACCGCCTGCCCACGGCCGAGGAGCTGTACGCCAACGGCCTGCACATGGCGACTTCCACCTACGAGCGCGGCAATGCCGACCTCAAGCGCGAACGCTCGCAGGCGCTGGACATCGGCCTGCGCAAGACGGCAGGCGACACCACGTTCAGCGTCAATGCCTTCCACCATCGCGTCAAGGGCTACATCTACGGCGCCACGCTGGATGAGCATGACGGCCTGCAACTGCTGCAGTACACCCAGGCCGATGCGCGCTTCACCGGCGTGGAGGGCCAGGTGCGCCAGAAGCTGTCGCGCCAGTGGGGCGTGACCCTGTTCGGTGACGCCGTGCGTGCGCGGCTGGAAGACGGCTCCGCCTTGCCGCGCATCCCCGCGGCGCGCGTGGGCCTGCGCGTGGACACCTTCTACAAGGGCTGGGATGCCCAGGCCGAATGGGTGCAGGTGCTGCGCCAGAACCGCGTCACGGCCTATGAGACCGAGACGGACGGCTACGGCATGCTCAACGTCTCTGCCAGCTACACGCTGCGCACCTCGGGTGGCATGCCCTGGCAGTTCTTCATCAAGGGCAACAACCTGACCAACCGCCTGGCCTTCGCCCACACCTCGTTCATCAAGAACGCTGCGCCGCTGATGGGGCGCAACATCACGGTGGGCGTGAAGGTGTCGTTCTAAGAACGCACTCCAGGGCGAACTGCCCGCTGCGCACCAGCGCCGTCTGCTACAGGTAATGCTGCAGATGGCGCAGGGCGCGCGCGCTGTCAACGCCTATCCACTGCACGACTTCGGTCTCGGCACGGCCCGCGCGCAGCCAATGCACGATGGCCGTGTTGCGCAGCACCTGCGGGCCGACACGGTGCAGCGGCGCCTGCTGCGCCGAGGCAGGCTGCGCTGCATGGGCGCGCTGTATCAGCTGTGACGCCACATGGAACAGCACGCGCACCGACAGCGGCTGCCCTTCACGCGAATAAAAGACCGTGGCATCGGGTTGAACGGCCTCCGGCCCGCGCTGGCCGGCGCTGAAGCCTTTCCAGTCCTGCAGCGCCTTCACCACCGTTTCCGATAGATCCAGCGTGCGCTGCTGCGCGGCGCGTGCGCCATCGATATGCAATTGACAGGGGAGGCCATCGCCTGGTCCGGCGCATTGCACATCGCGCCAGCACAGGCCGCGCACCTCCTCGGGCGCCAGCGCCAGTTCGTACAGCAGCAGCAAGATGGCGCGGTCGCGCGCCGACTGAAAGCCGTCGGCCATCGGTATGTGGCGGGGCAGGGCATTCCACAGCGGCGCGGGAAGGCAATGGCCCTGGCCGTCTTCGGCAGGCGGGCGTTCCTGCGGCGCCAGCCCTGCGGCGGGATTGGCGCTGACCCAGCCGTGGTCCAGCGCATGGTCGTAAATGCGTTCCAGCAATCGCCAGTAGCGCCTGCGCGTGACCTCGCTGATGCGGCGGCCGGGCTGGTGGCCCGACAACTGGCCTTCGCGCGGGCGCAGGAAATTCTGGACATCAACGGCGGTGGCCTGTTGCCAGGCGCGGGCCTTCGCCTTGACTTTCCCTTTCGGCGTGGCAGGGGAGGGTGGACCTTCTTTGGCTGACAAGCCGGCATCGCCCAGGCTGCGCAGCCAGGCACGCCATACCTTTTCGTAGCCGCTGTCGGGTGCCGTGTCCAGGGCGTCCCAGCCCTTGGCGCCCTCGGCTTCCAGCCAATGCCGGAACAGGGCCAGCCCGTCGGGGACAGTGGACGGCGGCTTGCCGGCAGCGGGTGCCTGAAATGGTGATGAAGTCATGGGCGTTGAGAACAAAACGAGTCAACCAATGGAGTTGTTCAATGTAACTTACATGAAGTCAAGCGGCAACCTTGTTATCGACTGATGAACACCAGTGGCGACAAGTCGCCAGAAAAAGGGCCGTTCGGCCTGGATTCGAGTCCTTGGCACGTCTCCAGAGTGTGTTGTGCACTTTCAAGCACCCGCGCTGGCTCTGCGCGCTGGTGATCGCAAGCGCTGGTCCAGGGGAGGCAAGGGGAGGGCAGAAGGCGGCCCCTGCCTTCAGGACAGGGGCCGCCACGGTCAAGCCGCCATGCGCCCGAATCGGCCAGCGTTGAAGTCGGCAATGGCCTCGCGGATCTCGGCCTCGCTGTTCATCACGAACGGGCCGTGGCCCACCACGGGCTCTGCAATGGGCTCGCCCTCCAGCCACAGCACGGTGGCGTCGTTGTTGGCCTCCAGGCGCACCAGATCAGCCTCGCGATCGAAGTGCACCAGCTGGCCTTCGCGAACAACCTCGCCGTCGTTGACCAGCACCGTGCCATGCAGCACGACCAGGGCCAGCGTATGTCCGGGCTTGGCGCGCAGCTCGGTGCTGCTGCCGGCTTTCAGGCGCAGGTCCCAGACATTGATGGGCGTGAAGGTGCGCGCCGGCCCCTGGCTGTTGCCAAAGGCTCCGGCAATCACCCGCACCCGGCCCGAGCCGCCTGGCAGTTCCACGGACGGGATCTGTCCATCCACCAGGGTCTGGTAGCCAGGCGCAACCGACTTGTCCCTGGCGGGCAGGTTCACCCACAGCTGCACCATCTCCAGCCGCCCACCGCGTTCGGTGAACGCATGGGAATGGAATTCCTCATGCAGGATGCCCGAGCCGGCCGTCATCCACTGCACGTCGCCAGGGCCGATCAGGCCGCCAGCACCGGTCGAGTCCCGATGCTCGACTTCGCCCTCATAGACGATGGTCACGGTCTCGAAGCCGCGGTGCGGATGCACGCCCACGCCGCGAGGCTGGGCAGCCGGCTCGAAGCTGGCGGGGCCAGCGTGGTCCAGCAGCAGAAAGGGGCTCAGAGCCGCACCATGGTTGCCATAGCTGAACAGCGAGCGCACGGGAAAGCCGTCGCCCACCCAATGGGCACGGGGAGCGCTGTAGACGCCGAGCATCTTCTTGAGCATTTGCTTCTCCTTGGGAATCGTGGCTGCCGCAGCGTTAGCGCCAGCCACTTTTTGCACATGGGAGAATCTTAGGATTTGAACGATGAACGCGGTAGATAGCAAAATTTGCCTTCATCGTTCTGAATAAAGAACAATGACCATGCTGCGCGTGCTGGCCGAAAGGGCGCAGTGCCTGGTTGCCAGCCCCGCGTTGCTGCAGGCACATGGCCGTCCCACGGGTCCCGCCGACCTGGAGCGCCTGCCCAGCATAGACCTGGGGCAGCCGCAGAATGAGCACCGATGGGTGCTCAACGGCCCGGACGGTGCCCTTGCCGAGATCCGCCATCACCCGCGCGTACGCATCCCGGCGCGGGCAATTGCCCGCCGTGCGGCTGCTCATCGACCATCTGGCCCAGGCCTTCGAGGCCCTGGAAGAAGCCTGAATGAGGCAGGGCCTGGCCTGCGGCGCATAATCTGCGCGCGCCGCCAACCTGCGCAGGCGCAGCTTCCCGATCCCGCTTCAGTGAACTCTCCCGTCTTTGCCTCCCTCATCCCCGTCATTCTTTGCATTGGCGCAGGCTTTCTCGCCGCCCGCCTGGGCTGGGTGCGGGCCGCCGCCATCAAGGATTTGTCCAACCTCGTTTTCCTGGTGCTCACGCCGGCGCTGCTGTTCCGCACCATGGGCGCGGTGCGGGTACAGGAGCTGGACTTTCAGCCCGTGGCGCTGTATTTCCTGGCGACTGCGCTGATCTTCGGGGTGTCCATGGTCCTGGGCGGTTTTTCCACGCGTTCGGCCGCGCGGGGGCTGGCCAATATGTTCAGCAATACCGTCATGATCGGCGTGCCGTTGGTGGGGCTGGTCTACGGGGAGGACGGATTGGTCACGCTGTTCACCCTCGTTTCGCTGCACGCGCTGATTCTGCTCACGGCGGCCACCATCGTGTTCGAGCTGGCCGAGGCTCGCGAGCACCAGCGGTCGGGCCAGAGCGCGCCGCGCCCCATGTGGCGCACGGTGCTGCAGGCCGTGCGCAACGGCATCGTCCATCCTGTGCCGCTGCCCATACTCGCCGGCCTGCTGTTCGCACAGACCGGGCTGGCTCTTCCTGGCGTGGTGGATCGCTCCCTGCAGGTCTTGGGCCAGGCACTGGGCCCCATGGCGCTGCTGCTGGTGGGGGTGACCCTGGCGTACACCAAGGTGGGCCAGAACCTGCGCGAGGCAGTGGGCATCGCGCTGGTCAAGAACCTGGTGCATCCGCTGCTGCTGCTTGCGCTGGCCTGGGCCTTCGGTCTGGGCGGCCTGCCAGTGGCCGTGATGTTCACGGCGGCTGCACTGCCCGTGGGGGCCAACGTGTTCCTGTTCACGCAGCGCTATGGCGTGATGCAGGAGGAGGTGTCCGCCAGCATTGCGGTGTCCACGGCGCTGGCCCTGCTTACCGTGCCGCTGATGCTGTGGCTGGCCCAGCGTCTGCTGGGCTGACGGCTTTCAGCAGGAGCAGCGCCGGCAATCCAGGGGATCAGGGCGCCAGGCGCTGGCGCAGCCAGGTTCCAGATTCCAGCTGGTAGCACAGGCGGTCATGCAGGCGGCTCTTGCGGCCTTGCCAGAATTCCCAGCGCTCAGGCACCAGCCTGAATCCGCCCCAATGCGGCGGGCGTGGCGGGTTCAGCAGGAATTGCGCGCCGTACTTGGCCGCATTGGCCACCAGTACGCTGCGGCCGCTGATGACCTGGCTTTGCGGACTGGCCCAGGCACCGATGCGCGAGTCCAGCGGGCGGCTGTTGAAGTAGGCGTCGCTTTCGGCATCGCTGACCTTTTCCACGCGGCCCTCGATGCGCACCACGCGCTCCAGCTCCACCCAGTGGAACTGCAGCGCTGCAAACGGATTGCCCGCCAGTTGCTGGCCCTTGCGGCTGTCGTAGTTGGTGTACCAGACCAGGCCGCGCTCGTCATAGCCCTTGATGAGCACGATGCGCGTGCTGGGCCGCAGGTCGCCGCCCACGGTGGCCAGCGTCATGGCATTGGGCTCGGGCACCTGGGCGCTCAGGGCTTCCTGCAGCCATTGGTCAAACTGCTGCAGCGGATCGGCCAGGGAGGCCGATTCGCTCAGTTCCGCGCGCTCGTAGCTTTTGCGCAGATCGGCGATCGAGGTGGAAATGCTGCTCATGGCCTGCATTGTGCCTGCGCCCGACCTCCCATTTGCTGCGCTAGAGTTGCGCATGCTCAGAGACTTCAAAGGCCGCCCCTGCGTGATCATCCTCGCCTCGGGCCGTGGCGAGCGTTTCCGCGCGTCGGGCGGCACCATGCACAAGCTCGCCGCGCCGCTGGGCGGCAGTACCGTGCTGGAACACACACTGGCCGCCGTCCGCGCCAGCGGCCTGCCCTGGCATCTGGAAGATGCGGGCCACCCCGGAATGGGCGATTCGCTGTCTGCGGCCGTGCGTGCCACAGCCGATGCGCCAGGCTGGCTGGTCTTGCCGGCCGACCTGCCGCTGGTGAGTCCACAGACCTTGCTGAAAGTGGCCGATGCATTGCATGCAGGGGCCCGAGCCGCCCAGCCTGTCCATCAAGGCGAGCGTGGACATCCCGTGGGTTTCGGCGCCGCATGCGGCGCGGCGCTCATGGCGTTGAGCGGAGAGAAGGGCGGGGCGCCTGTGCTGAAGGCGCTGCGCGAAGCCGGACATGTGGTTCAGGTCGATGTGGACGATGCTGGTGTGCTCACCGACATCGATACGCTGGACGATCTGGCGCGCGCTGAGGTGCTGCTGCAGAACCGGCCTGAAGTGGGCTGAATTCAGGCTTCGCCGTCTGCCGTAGCGGGGCCGCCTTCGGTCGCTGGGTCGGCTTGGCTGCCTTGGCAATAACCGCGCAGTTTGAGCAAGGCCCGATACATCACCTCCCGTTCCTCCTGCGTCAGCGCCAGCAGAGCAGCGGCCTGGTGTTGTCGGGCCACGGGCATTACCTCGTCATGCAACTGCCGGCCCGCAGGCGTGATGGAGCACAGGATCTTCTTGCGTGGAGTGGAGCCTTGCGCCAGCAGGGCCACAAGGCCGCGTTCCTCGAGCAGCCGCAGCGCCCGGCTCACCAGGGCCTTGTCCGAAGTGGATTGCACCACCAGCGCGCTGAACGGCAACTCGCCTGCATGCGCGACAAGGGCCAACAGCCGCCACTCCGAAACCGTCAAGCCCGCCGTATCGGCATAGGGCACGGTGATGGTGCGCCGCAGCGCATTGCCCACCTGGCTCATCAGCGTGGTCAGAAAGGCATCGACGGTCAGGCTGCTGCCTGCCTCGTCAAGGTGGGTCCAGGGATTGCCTGCGGGCGTGCTGGGCACAGGGAGAGGAGAAGGTGGGATGGACATGTTCCCATCAATTGTTTCACAGGCTGCCTGACGTTTGTCTTGTGGAATTTCTTTAGAGAAATCAATAGAGGTCAATCGGTGTTTTCAGTAAGTTGATTCATCAACTTACTGGAGAAAATCGTCATTGATTCTTTTGAGGATCAATATTTCATAGGTGAATCGTATGAATTCATCCCATAGCCAGCCCCAGCTGCCATGCCCGTATCTGACCGATGCATGTCCGCGCTTTCAAAGGAGCCAGTGATGACACCCCATCGTCGGCAAGGCCTGACCATTGCAGCATTGGCTTTTGCCACCGCTGTCTGTGGTCCGGCATTTGCACAGGACTACCCCGCCAGGCCGATCACCGTGGTGGTCGCCTATCCCGCAGGTGGTGACACGGACGCCATGGCGCGCCTGTTCGCCGAAAAGCTCACGTTGCGTCTGCGCCAGCCCGTGGTGGTGGACAACCGGCCCGGGGCGGGCGGCACCGTGGGCAACAACCTGGTTGCGCGGGCCGTGCCCGATGGCTACACGCTGCTGTTCACGCCCAACCCCTTCACCATCGCCCCCATGGTGATGAGGCTCCCTCCTGCCGCGACCTATGACCCCTTGAAAGGTTTCACCCCCGTGGTGCAGACCGCCAGCCAGGCCGTGCTGCTCGTGGCCCATCCCTCCACGGGATTCAAAAGCGTGGCCGACATGGTGGCTGCGGCCAAGGCCGGCAAGACGCTCAGCTACGCCAGTCCCGGCGCAGGCTCGCCCATGCACATAGGTGCCGAGTGGCTGAACCGCGCTGCCGGAGTGAGCATTCAGCATGTGCCCTATCGCGGCGTGGCACCGGCCGTCAACGATGTGGCTGCGGGCCATGTAGGACTGGCCTACGTCACGCTGGGGCCGGTGGCCCAGTACATCCAGGCGGGCAAGCTGCGCGCGCTGGCCGTGACCGACTCGAAGCGTTCGCCCCTGCTGCCCGATGTGCCTTCGCTGGCGGAACTGGGCTACAGGGACATCGCCGCGGGTGCCTGGAATGGCTTCTTCGCGCCCAAGGGCACGCCGGCCGCCGTGGTGCAGACCTTGAACACCCATCTCAACGAGATCCTCAGGATGCCGGAGGTGGCGGCAAAGATGGCCACCTTCGGTGCCGTGCCCGTGGGCGGGTCGCCGCAGGTGCTGGCCGATGTCAACGCTGCCGACTACGAGCGCCTGGGCAAGGTGATCCGCGAACTCGGCATCACCGCTGAATGACATGAATACCTCGAATTCCACGCTGGGCCGCGAGACGGCCCAGGTCACGGCGCTGTCCAAGGTACTAGGTCGTGCCCAGTACGCGGGCGACCTCAAGCTGCCGGGCATGCTGCATGCCAAGCTGTTGCGCAGCCCCTATCCGCATGCGCGCATCGTGCGCATCGACATTGCTGCAGCGCGTGCGCTGCCCGGTGTGAAAGCCGTGCTGACCGGGGCAGATGCACCGCGCACGCCCTGGGGCGTGAGCCACAAGGAGCGGCGCATCCTGGCCGACGGCCTGGTGCGCTTTGCGGGGGAAGAGGTGGCAGCCGTGGCTGCCGCCACAGAAGAGATCGCCCGCGATGCGCTGGACCTGATCGAGGTCGAGTACGAAGAACTGCCCGCCATCCTGTCGCCCGAGGAAGCCCTGGATGAAGAAGCGCCCGGCGTTCATCCGGGCCGGGGCAACATCGCCCACGAGATCCGCTTCGAGCGCGGCGATGCCGATGCCGGATTCGCCGCAGCTGATCTGGTTCACGAAGCCACGTACACCACGCATGCGCAGTACCCGGGCTACCTGGAACCCATGGCAACCCTGGCCTCCATCGACGCCGATGGCCGCCTGTTGATACAGACCTCCACGCAGTCGGTTTTCCTGGCGCGTGCCCGGCTGGCGGCGGCGCTGGAGCTGCCGGTGTCCGCCATCCGCGTGGTGCAGGCCACCACGGGCGGCGGCTTTGGCGGCAAGATCGTCGAGGACGACAACCAGCTCGTGGCGGGCCTGCTGGCCCTGCGCACCGGACGGCCCGTGCGCCTGGTCAACAACCGGCTGGAGGACTTCCTGGCCTGCTGCTCCAGCGTCCCCGAGCGCATCACGCTCAAGCTGGGCATGGCGCGTGATGGCCGCATCCTCGCCAAGCAGGTGCACATCGTTGCCGAGTGCGGTGCCTATGCGGGTCTGTCGGCCGAGGTCATGCACGTCAGTGCCATGCGCAGCGACAACATGCACAGGCAGGGCAACGTCCGATCGCACGCCACCCTGGTCTATACCAACAACCCGCCGCACGGCGCGTTCCGCGGCTTTGGCGGTACGCAGATGCTGTTCGCGCTCAACAGCCACATCCACATCATGGCCGAGCAGCTGGGGCTGGATCCGGCCGAAGTCCACAAGCTCAATGCAGTGGAAGCCGGCGACGTGACAGTGCATGGCTGGAAGATCGGCAGCGCCGGCCTCAAGGAGTGCATAGACCAGGCCACCGATGCCATCGACTGGCGCGGCAAGCGCGCCCGCCCCCGCCAGGCCCTTGGCGCCCGCCGCAGGGGCGTGGGCATGGCCGCGGCCATGCATGTCAGCGGCAACCGCACCATGGGCAACTGGGACGGCTCCACCGTGGTGGTGCGCATCCATGAGGATGGCCAGGTGCTTGTGCTCAGTGGCGAGTGCGACATGGGCCAGGGCGCGGCCACCATGCTCAGCCAGATCGTCGCCCATGAACTCACGCTGCCGTTGTCGCAGGTCCGCGTGGCCGCACCCGACACGGACAGCACGCCCTTCGCCATAGGCTCGCTGGCCTCGCGCGTGACCATGGCTGCAGGCAATGCCGCCATAGGTGCCGCGCAGGCGGCCCGCAGCAAGCTGTTGGCCCTGGCCGCCGTCGTGCTGGAGGCGCAGGTCGACGACCTGGAGCTGGCCGATGGTCAGGTGCGCGTGCGCGGCACCGACCGTGCGGCAGGCATGGCCGAGCTCGCACGCCAGCACATCTGGCGCCATGGCGGCGAGGGCATACAGGTCAGCCACACCTGGGATGCCCAGACGCAGATGCACGACGCCCAGCTGCACGGCAACATCGCGCCGGCCTATTCCTTCGCGGCCCAGGCAGTGGAGGTCGAGGTCGATACGGAAACCGGCCAGGTCCGGGTGCTTGACAGCTATGTGGCCGACGACTGCGGCAAGGCGCTGAACCCCGTCGCCATCCATGGGCAGACCAACGGGGCCACCGTCCAGGCCATGGGCTGGGCCCTTTACGAGCAACTGCACCTGGAAGGCGGGCGCCTGGCCAACGGCAACTTCGCCGACTACACCATGCCAACGGCCGACGCCGTGCCCTTGCTGCGCGGCGGCTTTGTCGAGTCCAACGACCCCAACGGCCCCTATGGCGCCAAAGGGGCCAGCGAAACCGCCATCCTGCCGGGAGCGCCTGCCATCGCCAACGCCGTGTACGACGCCATCGGCGTGCGCATATGCGATCTGCCGATCACGCCCGAAAAAATCCTGGCGGCGCTGCGCGCACGCGCCGAGGAGGGCCGTCATGCATGACTTCGACTTTCTGGAGCCCACCTCGGTGGCGGAGGCCAGCCGGTTGCTGGCCGAACTGGGCGAGGACTGCCGCGTGATCGCCGGCGGCACGGCCTTGATGCTGGGCATGCGCCAGCGCATGCTCGCGCCCACGCACCTGGTCTCGCTGGCTGGCATCGATGCGTTGCGCGGCCTGGACTTCGACCCGGTGCGTGGCCTGCGTATCGGCGCCTTGGTGCGCCATGCCGAACTGGCGGCCTCGCCGCTGGTGTCGCATCACTATCCTGTCCTGGCCGGCATGGCGCAGCGCATGGCCAACCCGCAGGTGCGCAATCAGGGCACGGTGGGCGGCAATCTCTGCTATGCCGACCCCTCCACCGACCCGCCCGGCTGCCTGATGGCATTGGGCGCCCAGATCGTGCTGGCCAGCGCAAGAGGCGAGCGCCTGTTGGACATCGAGGACTTCCTGGTCGACTACTACGCCACGGCGCTGGAAGGCGACGAGATCGTCAGCGAGATCCGCGTGCCGCCCATGGGGCAAGGAGACGACCTGCGCAGCGGTGTGTACACGCGCTTTCTGCGCACAGCGGCCGAACACCGGCCACTGGCCAGCGTGGCCCTGGTGGCGCACACCGCCGGGGGCATCTGCCGCGACGCGCGTCTCGTCGTGGGCGCCTCTACGCCCATACCCGTGCGCCAGCGGCGCGCCGAGGGCTTTCTTGAAGGCCGTGCCCTCACCTGGGCCTTGGCGGCCGAGGCGGGTGACATCGTCGCGGCCGACATCACACCGGTTTCGGACCTGCGCGGCTCGGCGGATTTCCGCCGAGAAATGGTGCGCGTCAACGTGCGGCGCACCGTGGCCGAACTGTTTGGCCTGGACCTGGCACTGGAACAAGGAGAGCTGGCATGAGCCGACATCGCATCGAATGCACCGTCAACGGCGAGCCCTGCAGCGTGGACGTGCCTGCGCGCCGGCTGCTGTCGGATTTTCTGCGTGATGACCTGCACCTGACGGGCACCAAGCGCGGCTGCGAGACGGGCGTGTGCGGCGCCTGCTCGGTGCTGCTGGATGGCGAAGTGGTGAAGTCCTGCCTGCTGCTGGCCGTGCAGGTCCAGGGCCGCGCGCTCACCACCATCGAAGGCCTGGCCGACCGTATTGCTGGGGGTGCGGGCGCAGACCCGTCACAACGGTTGCACCCGCTGCAGCAAAGCTTCATGCAATGCGGCGGCCTGCAGTGCGGCTACTGCACACCGGGCTTCATCATGGCCGCCTGCGATCTGCTGGGGCGTAACCCCCTTCCCGGCGCGGACGAAGTTCGCCATGGCCTCAACGGCAACCTGTGCCGTTGCACGGGCTACACCCAGATCGTGGAATCGGTCCTTGTGGCCGCGGAGAAAATGCATGGAAATTGAGAAAACCCTGACTGTTTCTGCCTCGCGAGAGCGGGTATGGGCCTTGTTGCTCGATCCCCAGGTCATGGGAGGTGCCGTGCCGGGCATGCAGTCCATCGAAGTGGTCAGCCCCACCGAATACGTGGCGGTGATGCACCAGAAGATCTCCTTCATCAGCGCCAGATTCAAGCTGCGCACACGCATCGTCGAGCAACGCGCTCCCGAGTATCTGCGCGTGGAAGGAACGGGAGAAGACACCTCGGTGGCCAGCTCGCTCAAGCAGCGCAGTGAAATCTTCCTGAGCGCCACGCCGGATGGAGGCACCGAACTGCGCATCAAGATCGACGTGGACCTGCTGGGCCGTCTGGGCGCCTTCGGCCTGAGCGTGATGAAGACCAAGGCCGACCGAATATGGGAGGAGTTCGGTAACAATCTGGCCGCGCGGCTCGAAGGCGGGGGAGGGGAGCGCGCTGCGGGCGAGGCGACCATGCAGGCGCCTGCACCTGTCGCGCCCGCGCCGGCCTCCGAGCCAGCCAGGGAAACGGTGGTGCAAGCCCGGAATTCGCCAGCACCAGCGCCAGCTTCGGAGCTCTCCTCCACGGCCCAAGACCTGCGGGGCCGTGGCTGGTGGGGGCGGCTAATCGGCAGCTTGAGCGGTGAGGGCAGCGCGGGCGCTGCCGACACCATTCATGTAGAGCTGCGCCGTGGCGATACCACGGTCAGCGTCCAATGGCCGGGCGCGCGCGCCGAGCAGTGCGCGGCGTGGCTGCGCGACTGCCTGCGCTGAACGCAGACCCGGCCGAGCACATCATCCGCGCGTGATCACCGCACAGGCCAGGCGCGCTCCCGAATTGCCGGTGGGCTGCGTAGTGTAGTCGTCCGGGTCCTTGTGCACGATCAGTCCGCGGCCCACCACGCTGTTGGGTCCCTGATCCAGTGCCAGGCCGCGCGACACGAAGTCTATGGTGGCCGTGCCCTGCGCATCGGACCGCAGGCTGGGCAGGTCGCCCGTGTGGTGGGCCGCGGAATCGAATCGGCCATGGGCCTGGCCTGTGGGGTTGAAGTGGCCGCCAGCGCTCAGGCCGTCGGGGCTGGAGCAATCGCCTTTCTCATGGACATGAAAGCCATGCTCGCTGTTCGGCGCCAGCCCCTGGACCGAGCCCTGCACCCGCACGCTGCCGTCGGCCTGGGAGGTGAACTGCAGGCTGCCGCTGACCTTGCTGCCTTGCGTGGGCTGCAGCTGTGCCATGGCCACATTGCGGGAGGCGGGCGCTGTCGTGACGGCTGCCGGGGTCGCGGCGGAGGCTGCGGCAGGAGGCTTGGGCTGGCTGCCACAGGCGCCCAGGGCCAGCACCATGCCGGCAGCCATCAACAGCTTCACGGCGGTGGACGGGGTGGAGGGCTGCGAAGTGGCGGCGTGGCTGGATTGGGAAGCGTTCAAAGGCATGGCGGCAATCTCCTGGTTGGAATGGGAACTGAAAAGTCACGGAGGCGCATGGCGCGCAGCCGCCATCATGCAGCGTGCGATACGGCGGCCATGTCGGAGAGCACAGCGTTCTGTGGCCGTGCGCGGCGATGGCGTCAAACGGAGCCTTGCCGCGCGCCTGCGTCGGGCTGGCCCGCGTAGCTGAGCAGGCGTTGCAAGGCGCGGTCCCGGATGCCCAGGCGCTTGAGCTCATCGAAGGTTGCGCGCGCATAGTCATGCGTGCTGCCGTAGATGCCCTTGGCCTCGCTGAAAATGCGGCGATAGTCCTCGGGCGCCAGCTCGCCCGTGTGATTGGGGCTTTGACGGGACAGCGTGAACGCCAGGGCCTGGACCGTGCCCTGGCCGGTGCGGCAGGGCAGCCAGCGGGGGTCGTAGACGGCATTGGCCATCTCGCGCTGCCACAGCTTTCTCATGACGTCATGGCCGTGGTGCCGGGGAATGCGGAACACCATGCCCTGGCAGCTGCCGCCGGACAGCATGCCAAAGACCAGACCAGGGTTCTGGGGGGTGCCGCGGTTGATGGTGCTCCACATCTTCAGCGCCCGGTGCCAGCCAAAGACACGCGCCGTGCGACGTTCGCAGAAATCGAAATCCGGCCGCCAGATCAGCGAGCCGTAGCCAAAGATCCAGAGGTCATCGCTCCCGCCCCATCGGTGCAGCGCCTCGTCCAGCATGGGCTGTGACTCTCGGCGGGCGAATGAAAATTCTGGCAGGGCGGACATGGGCGCGACAGCATGAAAGAACAATGACGTTTTAACGCCTGGACGCCCAAACGGTGCACAAGCGCGTGCTTTGCCCTTGCAGGGCCGGTCTTCTGTCTCCGCCGCACCACAGTTTTTGCCGGCCGTCAGCGCGGGGTTTGGGCGTGGCACGGGGCCCTCGACGGTGGCCCTCTACAATCCACCGGTTTTTCGCAGTCTTTCTGGTTTTCATCCAACAGCTCATTCACGGAGAGTGCTTCATGTCCTTCAGTCATTCCGACGACGACAGCCAACAACGTTTTGCCCTGGGTTTCCTGTTCGCGCTGATTGCGCTCGTCGTCTCCACGGTCGTTGGCGTCGTCGTCTACCAGCGCGGCATTGCGCATGGCCCGGCGAAGATGGCTGGCGGCGCTTCCCCTGTGGCAGCAATGGTGCCCGTGGTCTTGGAGGAAGATGTGGCCCGCGTCGTTGTCGAAAACGGCGTGGTCAAGTTCTACTTCGCATCGGCCAAGGCCGAGCTGGCCGCGGGCGCCAATGAAGCGCTGGCCGACGTGGTCGCCGGTGTGAAGGGCGGCAAGCGCGCCGTGATCTCGGGCTACCACGACGCCACGGGCAGCGCCGAACTCAACGCCGAACTGGCCAAGAAGCGCGCCCTGGCAGTCCAGGCCGCCCTGTCCGCGCTGGGCGTGGCTGAGGAAAAGGTCGAACTCAAGAAGCCCGAGCAGCTGCAGGCTGACGGCAGCAACGCCGAAGCCCGCCGCGTGGAAGTGATCCTGGTGGATTGAGCCTCAGCCTTGCCGCTGTAAACGGCCAAAAAGAAAAGGCCCGGAGCGTCAATCGCTCCGGGCCTTTTCTTTTGACGGCTGCGTGGATCAGGAATTGCGCAGCGGGTCGAACTTCGCGTCGCCGTCAGGCTGGGTCCCGGCATGGGCTCGCGAATTCTCTTGTATGAGTTCGATCTTGTAGCCGTCCGGATCCGTCACAAAGGCAATCACCGTGGTGCCGCCCTTGACGGGGCCTGCCTCGCGCGTCACGTTGCCGCCGGACGCCTTGATCTTCTCGCAGGCGGCATACGCGTCTGGCACGCCAATGGCGATGTGGCCATAGGCCGAGCCCATGTCATAGGCCTCGGTGCCCCAGTTGTAGGTCAGCTCGATCTCAGCTTGGGCCGGGTTGCCGCCCTCGAAGCCCAGGAAGGCCAGGGAGTATTTGTACTCCGGGTTCTCGGAGGTCCGCAGCAGCTGCATGCCAAGAACCTGTGTGTAGAAATCGATGGAGCGCTGGAAGTTGCCAACGCGCAGCATGGTGTGGAGGATTCGCATCCCTCGATTGTGCCGGGATTCCGCCATCTCTTCAGCCGCCCGCCAAGCGCCTCGGTGATCTCCTCCCGCACAGGTCTCGCGCCTTCCCGCAGATCGGGCGCTTCAGGTCCCGGCGGCATCTAGCCCGAATCCATTCAACCATTGGTTCAACTGTCTGTTGAATTCTAGGAGTGGGCCCTAGGACTGATACCCGATTTTTCGGCAATAAATCTTGCAAATCAGACAAATCTTAGATTTTTGGATTGAAAAATCAGACAAATCCAATTAAATCCTAGTAGCCGGCTGCCTAGAATAGGAATGTTCTTCGTGCGACTTATTTTAATTTTTTGAGTCATGAAAAATTTCGTCTTGCGGATATTAATTGCCGATGACCATCCGGCAGTTCTGGCAGGCATAGAAAGTGTTTTGGAGGATAAGCATGAAATAGAGATTGTAGGTCGAGCGAAAAACTCCACGGAAATCATAAGTTTTCTGAAGAAAAACGAATGTGATGTTCTGGTAACTGATTACTCCATGCCCGGTGGAACCTACGGTGATGGTCTGGTGATGCTGAATGTCATTCGTAAAAGATTTCCAAGTGTCAAGATCGTCATGCTGACAATGATCGAGAATATTGGAATCATCAAATCTCTTACCAACCAAGGAATCTACAGAATTGTCCATAAAACGGATTCCTTGGGAAGTCTGCTGCCCGCCATCTACGCTGCATACACGGATGGTCAATTCATATCTCCCAGTGCAAGCAAGCTGCTGGGAGGAGAATGGCTGGGTGCGGTGCGGACATCGATAGAACTCTCAAAGCGGGAGGAAGAGGTTCTGCTTCTTTTCATCTCTGGCATGACGGTGTCCGAGATAGCAAAAAAGCTCTATCGCAGTATCAAGACGGTCAGCACGCACAAGGTGGCTGTCATGAACAAGCTGGGTATACGCAAGGACATTGATCTCATTCGCTATGGAATTGAGATGGGCTGGATTGACGTAAGAAAATAGGTGCAGAAATGCATCGTCATTGCCGCAGACGATCCGACCAAGCTCCATGCCATCCGCAGCTTTCTTGCAAAGATTTCTTTTATTACATGAGGAGATCCACAGCCTGATCGATGGTTGTATCTTGATGCCCAGATGGAAATATATAAAAAAGAGGCTGGAGAAAAGGAAGAGCTCCACCTTCTGACCAAATACAACAAGACACTGCTTTTTGGCGGTGGCCTGGTTTTCTCTCTTCTTATCATTGTTTTGGCAATGCTTGCGGCCCTGTTCGAGCTCAATGACTTCATGGAGGAAAGAAGAGCAGTATTCCAGAGCAAGAGAACCCGGGTTCTGGTGGAAATAGAAACAAAGCAAGTCATTATGATGCGAGGAATCATTGCATCAGAGTTGCTTTGGGGCAGACGCACACATCTCATCCCGGTGTCTTTGCCGGGACAGATGCTGTGATGGCAGGGGTGAGCCCTGTAGTATTGCTTGAGAATAAGATCAACAAGAATGTACACAAGCACTACAGAGATATGTTGGGAGAGCTGGCATATTTGGCAAATTCCAGCTTTCTTCAAAATGGAAGAGCAATATCTGCCTATGTCTTCAGTCCGGACAGATCGTTCATAGGCGTCCTTGTGCCGCAGGTGCCAAACGAGCATGAGCGAAAAGACATGCTCTTGAAACTCAGGGAACAGATTTCGACTTTGCCTGAGGATAGCGGCACCATCATTCCGTCCGTCCAGCTGCGTCATCCCATATGGCTGCCTCCGAGTAAAAGCATTCTGACCGGGGAGATGTCATTTCAGATTGTTGTCTCGGCTTTCCAAGATGGAAAGCCATTTCTCACGGTGGTGAGCGACATGCCGACTCAATATATTGAGAGCCTTATGCAGCAAGGTGAAGGCAGGAACTCCTTGTTTATTATTGATTCTCAAGGCAACGTTGCGCTGGGTGGGGGGAGATCGGCGATGCAATAGGGGATTTTTTTGATATCGAGGCGTCGAAATTTCACGGAGGTCTGATAAGTAGATATATTTTGAGCAAGTATGGTGCAGTCTATAGAAATGGACATTTTTATTACTATTCGAGGATATCAAATACGAACATGATACTTCTCCAGGTGTTTTCCTGGAAAGATGCTGTGTATTTAAATGGGAAGTCTCTTGTATATTTGCTGTTTTCATTGATATTCATCATTTTTTTCTGGTGTTTTCTGATATATTTTTATGATAGGGTTTTTATTCCAATATATGGGAAAGCCAAGAATGTGTTCGACACGGAACATCTGAGCCGCACCATCATTGCCATGGCGCCTTATGGACTTGGTCTTCTTGATTTCAAGGAAAAGAAGATGCTGTTGGAAAACAGCATGATGTACAAGTACAAAGAAAGCATGGTGTTGGATGATAAGTCTGCTGGTGAGCGGTTGATTGAATATTTTCTCAGATTCTACGGTGAGAAATATCTGAGTGGAAAAAAGACTGAATATTTGCCGGTAGTCAGCGAAGTCGTGATCTCTTACAACGGAACGGTTGCAGAGCTTTCAGTGATCATGGTGAAGGCCAAATATCAGGGGCGGCATGTCCTGCTGTGTGGATTTGCCGATATCACTGCGCACAAGCAGGTGCAAAGAAATCTGGAAGATGCCAAAAAGGCGGCAGAAGAGGCAAACCAGGAAAAATCTTCTTTTCTTGCTGCCATGAGCCACGAGATACGCACGCCACTGAATGCAATATTGGGCAATCTGGAAATACTGGGAAGAAGCTCCATGTCAGAAGAGCAGCAAACCAGGCTAACCACCATATCATCTTCATCCCATTCTCTTTTAACGCTGCTGAATGATGTTCTCGACTTCTCGAAGATCGAGTCTGGTCAGATGAGTGTGGAATTGGCCAGCTTTGATCTCAAGTCTGTAATCCGGCAGGTGGCTGCCATTTACAAACCGCTGGCTGCGGAATTAGGTATAGGATTTTCCCTGATCATTGACCATTCGTTGAGGGAGGGATATATAGGAGATGGCGAGAGAATAAAGCAAATCCTCAACAATCTTCTCAGCAACTCCTTGAAATTCACCAAGGCTGGCAAGATTGACGTATTTGCATCAGACAGGGCCGGTGAGCTCAAGATCAAAGTGTCAGATACCGGGATAGGCATCCATCCCTCACAGCACCCCTTCATCTTTGACGCATTCAAGCAGGCAGGCTCGGATATAGCGGCGGAATTTGGTGGTACGGGGCTGGGCCTGACGCTGTGTCAGCGTATGGCACATCTCATGGGCGGGGAAATCCGGTTCTTCAGCGTGCCGGGAAAGGGCAGCATTTTCGAATTGACTTTGCCCGCATGTCACGCCCAGCCTGTTCCTGCTTCCTTGGGGTGGGACGATGGCGATGTCATGCTTGCAGACGATGAAAGCGCAGGTTATTGCGCAAGGATTCTCATCGTCGATGATCACCCGGTCAACAGGCTGCTGCTTCTGGATCAGCTGAAAATCCTCGGCTTCGAGGCGGAATCTGCAGAAGGCGGGGAATCCGCATTGCGAATGATGTCGCAGAATATCTATGACCTGGTTCTTACGGACCTGCAAATGCCTGGAATGAGCGGTTATGCGCTTGCTCAGCGCATCAAGCAGAGTTATCCGGGAGTTCCTGTGGGAGCAATAACGGCACATGCAGGCAAGCAGGAAAAATTCAAATGTGCAAAATTTGGCATCGCAGATATTATTGTCAAGCCGGCCTCCTTGAAAAACCTCAAGGAATTCATTGGAAAAAATATAGGAAAGTCTGGCAAGGGTGTCGCTGAAGCTGCGGAAGTTCCGGGCAGCAGATTGCCTTATCGTGATGTATTGATTTCAGCAACCGAAAACTCATTGGCTGCGTTGAAAAAGCATTTGCTGCAAGGTGATCTGATGGCTGTTCACCGTGAAATTCATGCCATGAAAGGGTCATTTGCGGTGGCTGGCCTGAAGGATAGAGTGGAAGATATGGACCGATTGTCATCTCTTGTCAATATGCGGCACCTCCATGCAGTGGATGATGCCCTGACTGACCTGCTGGAGAACCTGAAAGATATCTGATGAGCCATGGTGCAATGATGCTGCACTGAACGATTGTGTTTGTTCCGTTGATGGTGCCAAATCATGTTTTCCAATATGAATCATAGAAAAGATTTGAATATATCCGTACTGCTGGCCGATGATCATCCTGGAATCATCTCAGGCATCCGGCATGAACTGTCTTCCGAGCTGGAAATTCTGTTGAAAGCCAGCGTTTCAAATTCAACCGATCTGGTGAAAAAGTTGGATGAGGGTGGCTTTGACGTGCTTGTGTCGGATTACTCCATGCCTACGGGTCAATACGGAGATGGCTTGAATCTGTTTGGCTATATATCCAGAAGATTTCCGAACCTGGGTTTGGTGGTTCTGACCATGCTGGATAATTCGGCCATTCTCCAGGCGCTGGGCAAGGTGTCGAACATCAGCATCGTGAGCAAGGCGGACCCGGTCCTGCATCTGGTTCCGGCCATCCACGCAGCCTATACAGGAGGGACCTACTTCTCTCCCGCCATTTCCGAGCGACTGGAAAAAATGAATGCGGGTGTCATGGGAGGCGAAGGAAAATCGCCGGGGGTGCTCAGTCCCAAGGAATCGGAGGTGGTAAGGCTTTATGCGGCCGGTTTGCGTATCGACGAGATCGCGGCCAAGCTGAACAGAAGCAAGAAAACCATCAGTACCCAGAAAGTCAAGGCCATGCACAAGCTTGGAATTGAACGAGACATTGATCTGATGAAGTATGCCCTTGAATGCGGATGGGTGACCTCATCGAGATCTCAATAACGGCCGGTTCTTTATCTGCCGTTCAAGGTCTGGATTTCTTCCAGGAGCTGGTCAAGCTGCAGTTCCAGCGCCAGCAGCGAATGCGCATGGTGCATCAGCCCATCATGGTTGATGCCGTTTTCCAGGCCGGCGCAGCGTATTGACAGCTCAGTCAGGTCAAAAAATCGCAGTGAACCGGAAAGATTGTGCAGCTCTCTTTGCACATCCTTGCGATTTTTGCTGGATTTGATGATCGCCAGCGACGAACGTGCAGACTCCAGAAAGGCCGTTCTGATGGGGGCCGGGATCTGTTGAAAATGGGCGACGTCATCGGTCGACGAAATGCGGCCGCTGTTGGCAGGCCGGGGCTGAACGGCCAGTTGCAGTGCATCAAAAAGGCCCTGCAGCGAACGCCAGGAGACTTCGATGATGCGGGCGTTGATCACCTTGGGTTGCAGGGGGTGATCAGCCTCGCATTCGATGATGCTTGCAGCTCCTGCCACCAGGCGGTTTTCATCCTTGGGATTCCAGGACGTTTTCGATCCGCAAAGCACAACAACCTGGAACTTCTGGAGGCGATCCTGGCGAATGGCCATGGGATGGTGGCAGGCCGTGGTCGCCAGGCCCCAACTTTTGAGGTGCGGGAGCAGATGGGCGTGCAGTTCATCGGATGACGAGATGAACAAAACCTGCTCGCCTGAAAATGACAAAGCGGAGGAGAGGGGCTCTTCTGTGGTGGTTATCGATTCGGCGGCAGTCGAGAACTTTTCAGAACGGTATGGTGTGGGTGCACTGTCCAAGGTGGATGTCTGTTTTTTCATGGGTGGCCGAGCATCTGGAGCCGGCATCTGCAGCCAGTCACTCGCTGGAGGCTTCAGATCCGGCTGTAAGATTGGACCACGGCATCCATCCATGGTGCATGTTTAAGGACATGTCCATAGAGCATTCTTGTTTCACCTGCGCGGCGCCTGGCCTTGGAAGCCCAAGCCCGGGAATTCAGGTGTGGCAGCAAGTGCCGCCAGAATGAAAAAAGCCTGCAGAGAACTGCAGGCTGTTTTCATGGAGGCGTTTATCCAGGCTTCAGATGGCGAACTGGGCGCGATCCTTGTCCTTGATCCAGGCGGGGGGCTTGCCACGGCCGGTCCAGGTGTCACCGGTTTCGGGATTGCGGAACTTGGGGGCCACGGTGGAGGGGGCGCGGCGTGCCGTGAAGATGTCGTCTGCAGTCAGGCCGTAATCCTGAACCAGACCGCGAATCTTGGCGATCACATCACTGACTTCTTGCTTGCGTGCTGTCTGGATCTGGGCCTCGAGTGCCTCGCGCTGTGCCAGAAGTTCTTTGTATGTGGTGTTCACGGTAGTTTGCCTTTCATGGATTGAAGCGCGAATATTAACGGTTTTTTAAGAACAAGTTTGCATGCTTTCGATCATTTTCTCCTATGACTGCCATTGGCCGTCCTGACCGTGTTCAAAATGACCGATCAACGCCAGGTAAAGGCCATGTAAAGAGCCGGTAGTTATGGGGTGCTGTATGTTCCGGAGCCCTTCAAAATCCTGTATGCCCTCGCTTTCAGGTTTGAAGCGCGGTGGTTCACAGGAGTGAGTGACCGGCTGCGAAGGAGTTTGGGCTTATTGAAGGGGATGTGAAAGGCGATGCCGTGATCAAACTGCACCGCACATTGGAAATTCTTGAAACCCAGTCTGTACGCTGTTTGCCAACGGTTTTTTGCGTGGGGTTGTGGGGAGGGTGGCGAGCGGACTGCAAGCGAAAGATGAGGGTGCTGGTGGTCCCGTGACATCCTTCGCGAAAGACGCGCGTTTTTGCCTACAAAACTGTTTATTCATACAGTATGATGCGGCCATGAGCATCGATCAGATCGCCTTCGCACTCCCCGCAGTCCTTGCCGTCTGGCTGTCGCAGTCCCGTTCCGTTGCCCTGCGGCGGTGGGCCTGCCTTCTCGGCCTGGGATGCATGCCTTACTGGATATATGTGGCCCTGTTGGCCGGGCAGTGGGGCATGTTGGCCTTGGCAGGCGCCTTTGCGCTGGGCTGGCTCAAGGGGCTTTGGGTGCACTGGCTGGCACCTCGTCGGCGTGAGGCCGTGGGCTCGGGCCTGGGCACCATCCAGATCACGCCGGGCACCCGTTGACGGCTGGGCCGCTGGTCCGCGCCTTGTGTTCATCGATGCTGCAGGCGGGCGCGTGTTTTACGGGTGCTGTGCATGGCGTGCTCGGGAATTTCAAGCGTTCTCACTGGAATTTGATGCAGATAAAAGCCGAGTGTTTTGCTTGGTTGGTGTGATGGCCGGGCCGATGCGCCGGCTGCCAGGGTGGCCTGCTGTCTTTATGCCCAGCCGTGCATGGCTGCAAGACTGGGCCGGGGCCGTGATGCAAGGATTTCTGCCCTTTGTGCATTGTGGTGGTGCACATCTTTCGGGGCTTGGTGCAGGTTTCCGGATCGGCTGGTAGCGCTGTGTTTTTGTGGATATTTCCGATCTATATGGTGAGTTATGTGAGCAAAAAGCCACGGAGTTTGCGGGTCTGTGCAGGTCCTTGGATGGACGCTGGCTGGCAGTGATGGGCAAGTCCGAGGCATAGAATCGTTTGCATACAACAGGCAGTCATCTATCAGAGTTGCCTCTAAAAACCACGTGAAAACAGCCCACCCCGTTGGCGGTGGGCTTTCTTTTTCGGGCTTGGCCACGGCGAGCCCGTCGCCTGATTTTTCAGTGCGCACCTATGGTTTGCACCTGTTGTCAACCACAAGGTTTGCACACGATGAAATTCACTCTCAACCAACAAGAGGTCGAGATCCAGGGCGTGAGCCCTGAGACGCCGCTGCTTTATGTGCTGCGCAACGACATGCAGCTCAACGGTCCCAAGTTCGGCTGCGGCCTGGGCGAATGCGGCGCATGCGCCGTGCTGATCGACGGCAAGGTGGCCCGCTCCTGCTCCGTTCCCGTGAGCGTGGTCCAGGGCATGAAGGTCACGACGCTGGAAGGCCTGTCCCAGGACGCGACCCAGGCCGAGCACGCCCGCGTGGCGCGTGACTGGGAAGCAGCCCATCCGGCCGCCGTGCCGGGCATGCCTGCCGGCAAGCCGGCAGCCGATGCACAGGGCAAGGCCGTCTACCGACTGCACCCTGTGCAGCAGGCGTTCATCGACGAGCAGGCCGCCCAGTGCGGCTACTGCACCAACGGCATGGTCATGGCCCTGGTGGCCTTGTTCGACCACAAGCCCACGGCCACCGACGAGGAAGTCACCCAGGCCCTGTCCGGCCACCTGTGCCGCTGCGGCACGCATGTGGAAATCATGCGTGCGGCTGCTCGCGCCCGCGTGCTGATCGCCCAGGGAGGTGCAGCATGAGTGCATCCAACCCCCTTCAACTGACGCGCCGCAACCTGCTCAAGCTGGGCGGCATGGTTATGGTCAGCTCGGTGGCGGCCGCTGGCCTGGTGGCCGAAAGCACGGGTACGGCGCCCGCCGTGGCCGGCGCCTTCCCCATTCCCCCCATCGACCGGGTGAGCAGCTTCATCGCCATTGGCGCGGACGGCAGCGTCACGGCCTACCACGGCCACGTGGACCTGGGCACGGGCATCCGTACCTCGCTGGCGCAGCTGGTGGCCGATGAACTCGATGTGGAGTTCGAACGCATCACCATGGTTCTGGGCCACACGGGCCGCACGCCCAACCAGGGCCCGACCATTGCCAGCAACACCATCCAGGTGGATGCCATCCCCATGCGCAAGGCCGCCGCGCAGGTGCGCCAGCTGCTGCTGGGCCTGGCTGCCGAGAAGCTGCAGCAGCCCGTGTCCGCACTGACCACGTCCAAGGGCGCGGTGGTGGCCAAGGGCGGGCGACGCATCGGCTACGGCGAACTGGCCCAGGGCCAGGACCTGAACATTGCGCTGGACAAGGAAGTGCCGCTGCGCACCGGCGGCTTCAACTACATCGGCAAGTCCGTGCAGCGCGTGGACATTCCGGCCAAGGTGCTGGGCGCGCTGGCCTATGTGCACGATGTGCGCGTGCCCGGCATGCTGCACGGCCGCGTGGTGCGCCCGCCCTATGGCGGTGCCGATGCGTCGGCGCCGCTGGGCAGCAGCCTGATCTCTGTGAACGAGCAGTCGGTCGCTCATCTGCCGGGCATCGTCAAGGTGGTGGTGCAGGGCGATTTCGTGGGCATCGTGGCCGAGCGCGAAGAGCAGGCCATTGCCGCCATGCGCCAGCTGGAGGTGAAGTGGAAGGACTGGGCCGGCGTGCCCGACCTGTCGCTGAACGCCATGCACGACACCCTGGTCAAGCACGAGAAGACCGACCGCATGCTGCGCGAGGACGCGGGCATTGACGAGGCCTTCTCGGGCGCCAAGAAGGTGATCGAGGCCGACTACGTCTGGCCCTACCACCTGCATGCCTCCATCGGCCCGTCCTGCGCCGTGGCCGAGGTGTCCGCCAGCCAGATCCAGGTCTGGACCGGATCGCAGAACCCGCACGACGTGCGCAAGGACATCGCCACGCTGACCGGCATGGCGGCCGACCAGATCAATGTGACGCGCCTGGAAGCCTCGGGCTGCTATGGCCGCAATTGCGCGGACGACGTGGCATCCGACGCCGTGCTGCTGTCGCAGGCCGTGGGCCGCCCGGTGCGCGTGCAGCTGATGCGCGAGCAGGAAGCCGCCTGGGAGCCCAAGGGCACGGGCCAGCTGATCCGCGTGCGCGGCGGCCTGGACGAGAACCATGCCGTGCTGGGCTACGAGCTCAAGACCTGCTACCCGTCCAACGACGCGGCAGCCCTGGCCCTGATCCTGACGGGCAAGGTGCCCAACAAGCCCAAGGTGCTGCAGATGGGCGACCGTACGGCCATCCCGCAGTACGAGTACCCCAAGATGCGCGTGGTCTCGCAGGATGCGGCGCCCATCGTGCGCGCGTCGTGGATGCGCGGCGTCTCGGCCCTGCCCAACGTCTTTGCCCATGAGTGCTGGATCGACGAATGTGCCTACCTGGCCGGTGAAGACCCGCTGGCCTACCGCCTGCGCTACCTGAAGGACCCGCGCGCCGTGGCGCTGACGCACGCTGCGCACAAGCAGGCCGGCTGGCAGGACGGCCCGGCCCACCGCAACCCCGCGCCGGCCGACCAGCGCCTGGTCAAGGGCCGCGGCTTTGCCTATGCCCGCTACTACCACAGCAAGTTCCCTGGCTACGGCGCGGCCTGGGCCACCTGGATCTGCGACGTGACCGTGGACCGCGAGACCGGCGTGATCAAGGTGGACAAGGTCTTCGTGGCCCATGACTGCGGCGAGATGGTCAACCCGGCCGGCGTGCGCCACCAGGTGCACGGCAA
Source organism: Delftia sp. GW456-R20 (assembly GCF_001622915.1). Taxonomy (NCBI): domain Bacteria; kingdom Pseudomonadati; phylum Pseudomonadota; class Betaproteobacteria; order Burkholderiales; family Comamonadaceae; genus Delftia; species Delftia sp. GW456-R20. Next base: position 46,387 of record NZ_LWCN01000004.1, read on the forward strand.
CATCATCCAGTCCACCAGCCGCGTGCTCAAGGAGTACGTGACCTTCGACAGCAAGGGCGTGACCTCGCTGGACTGGGGCGGCTATCCCATCCTGCGCTTTGAAGAGCTGCCCGAGATCGACGTGCAACTGGTCGAGCGCCCGGGCGAAGACCCCATGGGCGCTGGCGAATCCGCCTCCGTGCCCAGCGCCGCAGCTGTCTCCAACGCCGTGTTCGACGCCACCGGCGTGCGCCTGCGCGAAGTGCCATTCACCCCGGCACGCGTGCTGGCCGCACTCAAGGCAAAGGCTGCCGATGCAGCCCCGGCCGACAAGGCACAGAACTGAGAGCGGAGGACCGGAACATGCACACACTCAAGAAAATCACCCTCGGCGTGGTCGGCCTGGCCGCCGTGGCCGGCGCCGCCTTCTGGCTGGCCACGGGCCGCAGCGAGATCGTGCCCCTGCAGCAGATCCCGGTGCAGGAATTCAGCCAGCAGCAGATCGACCAGGGGCGCCGCCTGGCGCACATGGGCGACTGCGCTGTCTGCCACACGGCCCCGGGCGGCCAGCGCAACGCAGGCGGCCTGGCCATGCCCAGCCCCTTCGGCACCATCTACTCGACCAACATCACGCCTGATGCCCAAACCGGCATCGGCCGCTGGTCGTACGAGGCCTTCGAGCGCGCCATGCGCCATGGCGTGGACCGCGAGGGCAACTACCTGTACCCCGCCTTCCCGTACACGGCGTTCACCCGCGTGACCGATGAGGACATGAAGGCGCTGTATGCCTTCCTGATGACCGAGCCGGCTGTCTCCAACGAGGCACCCAAGACCGCGCTGAACTTCCCGTTCAACGTGCGCCGCGGGCTGGCCCTGTGGAATGCGCTGTACCTGGAGCCGGGCGAGCAGCCCGCGCCCGCCAACCAGTCGGGCGAGTGGATTCGCGGCGCCTACCTGGTGGAAGGCCTGGGCCACTGCGCTGCCTGCCACTCGCCGCGCAACCAGTTCGGCGCCGAGAAAAAGGGTGCCGACCACCTGGCCGGCGCCTTCATCGACGGCTGGGATGCGCCCGCGCTCAACGACAAGGCCGTGGCTCCGCTGCCCTGGACGCGAGAAGACCTGGTCCGCTATATGCAGACCGGTTTCTCGGAGCGCCACGGCGTGGCCGCCGGCCCCATGGCGCCCGTGATCGAAGGCCTGTCCCACCAGTCGGCCGAGGACATCAACGCCATGGCCACCTACCTGATGTCGTACCGCAAGCCCGTGGCAGACGCCGCTGGCGCAGGGGACGCCCAGGCGCTGGTGAAGGAAAAGACCGAGGTTGCCAAGCTGCCGGTCGACGCCCAGGGCTACCGCCTGTACCAGGGCGCCTGCATGGCCTGCCACCGCGCCGACCCCAGCGGCGTGCTGGCCGGCAGCAGCTTCGGGGTGCGCCCCCAGCTGTCGCTGAACACCAACCTGTACAGCGATTCGCCGACCAACGCCATCCATGTGGTGCTCAACGGCATCACGCAACCGGCGCGCCCGCAGCTGGGCACCATGCCTGCCTTCCGCCACAACCTCAGCGACGATCAGATCGCCACGCTGCTCAACACCATGCGCAGCCAGTACGGCCTGCAGCCATGGCCCGGCCTGAGCGACAAGGTCAAGGCCCTGCGCGAGGAAACACGCCCCGGCAAGGTGGCGGCGCACTGAGCCTGCGCTGCGTCATCTGCGCAGCCTGTGCGCTGCGCTAGGATGGCAAGGGACCGCTGTGCCCACAGCGGTCCCTTTTTTTATGGTGACCCGCAAGATGACAAGCCACATACCCGATTTCCCCCTGCTGACCGGCGCCAACCGCCAATGGCTGGATGCACGTGCCCAGGCGCTGGATGCCGGCAACGGCGAGGCCACGGCCGCCGTCGTGCCCTACCTGGCCGAAGCCGGGCTGCTGGGCCACGGCTTGGCTGATGCCTTGGGCGGGCAGGGCGGCAGCGCCGGCGATGCCATCGAGGCGATTGCCCAGGTGGCCACGCACTCCATGTCCGCCGCCTTTGCCTTCTGGGGCCAGCGCGTGCTGATCGAGATGCTGGCGAACACCGGCAATGCGGCCCTGCGCGAGCGCTGGCTGCCCGCGCTGCTGGCGGGCGATGCGGCCGGTGCCTCGGGGCTGTCCAACATCATGAAATTCCTCAGCGGGCTGGAGGCTCTCAACATCCGCGCCACGGCCCGGGAAGGCGGCGGCTGGCTGCTCAACGGCAGCGTGCCCTGGTGCACCAACCTGCGAGGCCCCCGCTTTCTGGCCGCGATTGCCGTGGCGCGCGACGACGGCGCGCCGCCCATGATCGTGGCCCTGCCGTCCGATCGTCCCGGCCTGGAGCGCTCGCCGGATCTGGAGTTGATTGCCCTGCGCGGCACCAACACCGCCGCCTTGCAACTCAAGAACGTGGCCATCACCGAAGACGATCTGCTGGCCGAGCGCGCCGGCGGATTCCTGCCGCGTGTGCGGCCGGCCTTCCTGGGCATGCAATGCGGCCTGTCCATCGGCCTGGCGCGCGCGGCCTGTGCGCAGGCCGCCTCGCGCATGGGGCGGGGCGGGCATGTGCTGCAGCAGCCGCTGGACGATACGCGCAGCCATCTGGAGCAGGCGGTGGCGGCACTCAAGGCCGGTGTCGAGGCCGGCGATTTCGTGGAGGCGCCCGAGCGGCTTTTCGCGCTGCGCCTGGCCCTGCACGACTGCGTGCAGCAGGCCATGCAGCTGGAGCTGCAGACGGCCGGCGGCCGTGCCTACAGCCTGGATGCGGACGATGGCTTTGCCCGCCGCTGGCGTGAATCGGCCTTCATCCCCATCGTCACACCCAGCGTGATCCAGTTGCGCGCCGAGCTGCAAAAACTGCAAAAGCTCGGCGCCTGACGGCTCAGCCCGCCTTGGCAGCGGGCTCCAGCGCCGTGTCCAGCAGCAGCAAGGCGGTTTGCACTGCAGCCAGCAGCCGCTGGCGCGGCACGCCATCGCGGGCCTGCACCGAGATGCCGTGCAGTTGCGTGGCATAGAAATCCCCCAGCGCCTGCACATCGGTGCCGGCGCGCAACTCGCCTTCATCCAGCGCGCGCTGAAGGCGGTCGATCAGGGACTGCGTGCGCTGGCGGCGGTGTTCGGCCAGCCAGGCGGCGACTGCCTCGTTTTCCTCGGCGCAGTTGGTGGCGGCGGTGACCACCATGCAGCCCAGCGGATGGGCATCGTCCGTGTAGGTGGCCACGGCATCGCGCAGCACGCGGGCCAGGGCGTCGCGCACACGCGGCTCCTGGGCCATGGCGCGGTCGGCAAAGCCGCCATCACCGGCCTCGTAGCGCTGCACGGCCTCGCGGAACAGGTCCTGCTTGCTGCCGAAGGCCGCATAGATGCGCGCTGACGCAATGCCCAGCGCCTGCACCAGGTCGGCCATGGACGTGCCCTCGTAGCCGCGCCGCCAGAACGCCAGCATGGCGCGCTCCAGCGCCTGGTCTCGGTCAAATTCCCTGGGTCTTCCGGCCATCTTCCTCATCCTTCTCAACAGTCAGGGCGGCATCTTAGCGGCGCCGTGATGCTGTCTTGCATCGGCTTCGCAAAAGCAGCCGCATTGGCGTGATACTATTCTTTGTCGATCAACAAATAATAGCTCAACGCAAGGAAAACACATGCAGACCATCAAGGGCCCAAGCCTTCATCTGGCGCAATTCGCCGACAACAAGGCACCGTTCAATTCCCTGGAAGACATCGCACGCTGGGCGGCCGGCGTGGGCTTCAAGGGCCTGCAGATTCCCGCCTGGGACCAGCGCCTGTTCGACGTGGCCACGGCCGCCAGCAGCCAGACCTATTGCGACGATGTCAACGGCATGCTGGCCTCGCACGGCCTGGTGGCCAGCGAGCTGACCACGCACATCTTTGGCCAGCTAGTGGCCGTGCACCCGGCCTACGACGCCATGTGCGACAGCTTTGCGCCCGAGGCGCTGCGCGGCAATCCGGCCGCACGCACGGCCTGGGCGCTGGAGCAGCTCAAGCTGTCGGCCAGTGCATCGCGCCGCATGGGGCTGAGCGACATGGGCACGTTCTCGGGCTCGTTCGTCTGGCCCTATCTGTTCCCGTTCCCGCAGCGCCCGGCCGGCCTGATCGAAACCGCCTTCGAGGAGCTGGCGCGCCGCTGGCGCCCCATCCTCGACGCCTGCGACGAGCAGGGCGTGAACCTGTGCTACGAAATCCACCCCAGCGAAGACCTGCACGACGGCACCAGCTTCGAGCGCTTCCATGAACTGGTGGGCCAGCACGCGCGCTGCAAGATCCTGTTCGATCCCAGCCACTTCGTGCTGCAGCAGCTCAACTACCTCGACTACATCGACATCTACCGCGAGCACATCCGCATGTTCCATGTGAAGGATGCGGAGTTCCTGCCCAGCGGGCGCCAGGGCATCTACGGCGGCTATTCCTCGTGGCTGGAGCGGGCAGGGCGTTTCCGTTCGCTGGGCGACGGGCAGGTGGACTTCAAGGCCATCTTCTCCAAGTTCGCCCAGTACGACTACCAGGGCTGGGCCTCGCTGGAATGGGAGTGCTGCCTCAAGGACCAGGAAGACGGTGCGCGCGAGGGCGTGGACTTCATCAACCGCCACATCATCCGCGTGACCGACAAGATCTTTGACGACTTCGCCGGCGCCCCCGTGGACCAGCGCCAGATCAACGCCATGCTCGGCATCGCCTGAGCACGCCCGCAGCCAAAGAACCTCAAAAAGAATCCAACAATGAACGCTTTCACATCGAACGCCCTGCGCAAGCAGGAAGACCAGGCCCACGAGTTCTCGCACGACTACGTGCGCATCGAGGGCCGCCGCATCCACTGCATCACGGCCGGGCAGGGCGCGCCCGTGCTGCTGATCCCGGGCTGGCCCCAGACCTGGTATGCCTGGCGCCACGTCATGCAGGCGCTGGCTGCGCAGGGTTTCCAGGCCATTGCCGTCGATCCGCCGGGCACGGGCTTTTCGGACCGGCCCGACACCGGCTACGACACGGGCTCCATCGCGCTGACCCTGCACCGCACCATGCTGGCGCTGGGCCATGAGCGCTACCAGGTCGCCGGCCACGACGTGGGCATGTGGGTGGCCTATGCGCTGGCCAGCGACCAGCCGCAGGCCGTGCAGTCCCTGGCGCTGACCGAGGCCGTGATCCCCGGCCTGGCGCCCGAGCCCAGCATCTTTGCGCCGCCAGAGCAGAACATCTTCCTGTGGCACTTCATGTTCAACCAGCTGGCCGACCTGCCCGAGACCCTGATCGCGGGGCGCGAGCGTGCCTACCTGGAATTCATGTTCAACCGCTGGTCGCTGCGGCGCGACCGCGTGGCCGTCGACGTCTATGTCGATGCCTATGCGGCGCCCGGTGGCCTGCGCGGCGGCTTTGCCTACTACCGCGCCATTCCCGAAACCATCCGCCAGAACCGCGAGCGTGCGCTGCGCCCGCTGGCCATGCCCGTGCTGGCCATTGGCGCCGAGCATGCCACGGCCGATGCGCCGCTGGCCACGCTGCGCGGCCATGCCGATGACCTGTCGGGCGTGATCGTGCCGGGCTGCGGCCACTTCATCATGGAGGAAGCCGCCGAGCCCTTCATCGCCGAGCTGCTGCCGTTCCTGCAAAGGACGCTGTGACCATGGGCCTGGACGCTGACATTGCGCGCTATCTCGCCGAGCTGGCGCAGGCAACCCAGGCCGTGGCCCCGCCCACGCTGGCAGCGCTGCGCGAGGCCACCGACGCCGGGCTGCGCGCCCTGCACGGCCCGGCCGAGGCCGTGGCCCGCACCGAAGACTTCACGCTGCCCGCGCGCGACGGTGCGCCGCTGCGCGTGCGCATCTACCGGCCGCTGGCCTCGGACACACCCACGCCCCAGCCCGTCCTGGTCTTCGCCCACGGCGGCGGCTGGTGCCTGGGTTCGCTGGAGGTCTACGACAACCCCTGCCGCGCATTGGCCGCGGCAACGGGCGCCGTCGTGGTCTCGGTGGACTACCGGCTGGCGCCCGAGCACCGCTTTCCCGTGCCGTTGCATGACTTCTGCGATGCCATTGCCTGGACCTTTGAACAGGCCGATGCGCTGGGCCTGGACCGCAGGCGCATCGGCGTGGCCGGAGACAGCGCGGGCGGCAACCTCGCGGCCGCCGCCTGCCTGCTGGCGCGGCAGCAAGAAGGCTGGGGAGCGGCGGGCGCACCGGCCATCGCCCACCAGCTGCTGCTGTACCCGGCACTGGACGCGGCCATGGACTCGCCGTCGTTCCAGCAGTTCGGCCAGGGCCACTACCTCACGCGTGCGGCCATGGAGTACTGCTATGGCGCGTACCTGGGCGATGCGGCCTCGGGGCGGCACGAACTTGTCTCTCCGCTGCGCGCGGACCACCTGGCAGGCCTGCCGCCTGCCACGGTGATCAGCTGCGAATACGACCCGCTGCGCGACGAGGCCGAAGCCTATGCGCAGCGGCTGGCCCAGGCAGGTGTTGCGGTGAAGTTAGTGCGCCTGCCCGGCATGGTGCACGCCTGCATGCACATGCTGGGGCTGGCGCCGGCATCACGCCGCCTGTTTGACGAAGCGGGTGCTGCCGTGCGCCAGGCTTTCGGCACGGCCATCGGCTGAGGGTTGCTGGCTGCAGGTCAGGCCTGCGCCAGGAACACGGCCACCAGCGCATTCGCATGGCCGTGCCCCATCTGGTGCTGGGCCTTGAGCCAGCCCACCAGTTCCATGTGCTTGCGGGTGTCCTGCTGTTGCAGCAGGTCCATCCAGTGCGCGATCGGCTGGCCGTAGGTCTTCTCGATGGAAGGGAAATACGAGGCCGGTCCCTTGACCTTGCTTGTCTCCGTCATGGCGCTTGTCCTTTTTCTGTGATGCGGGTGGCAGATTGTGCCGCTGGCGCTGGCGCTGGCGCTGTCCGGGCCGGCAGGCAGGGTCAGGTCAGGAACAGCACATCCTTGTGCTGCGGCGCAGGCGGCAGCACCTCGCCGGTCAGCTCGCGCAGCGTGGCCTCGATCATCTGCGACATGGCGTCCAGCGCCAGGTCGTTGGGTGCCGTGCCGAAGGGCTCCTCCAGCTCGGCGCCCAGCGCCTCCAGCGCGAAGAAGGTGTAGGCGATGAAGGCCACGATCACCGGCGTCATGAAGCCGATGGAATCCACCAGGCCGAAGGGCAGCAGCAGGCAGTACAGATAGATGGTGCGATGAATGATCACCGCATAGGTGAAGGGAATCGGCGTGCCCGCAATGCGTTCGCAGCCGCCCAGTGCCTCGGCCAGCTTGCACAGCGGCGCCTCCATGGCGGGCACCAGCACCGGCTGCAGGCTGCCGTCTTGGCGGCGCGCCTGCAGCCATTCGCCGGCCATGAGCAGCAGCACGGCAGGCTTGAAGCGCGCCGTGGCCAGGCGCTCGCAGTCGGCGGCGGGCAGCAGGCGGTGCATGTCGGCCGCGGCATCGGTGCCGCGCAACTGGTGGCGCAGCGCATGCACAAAGGCCGCCAGCACCATGGCCAGGGCCGGGGCGTGCTGCGGTGCATCGGTCAAGGTCCGGGCCTGGCGCACCAGGGTGCGTGTCTCGTTGAGCAGGGTGCCCCACAGCGTGCGCGCCTCCCAATAGCGCGCATAGCTGGTGCTGTTGCGAAAGCCCAGGAAGATGGCCAGCGTCAGCCCGATCAGCGAAAACGGCACGAAGTTCAGCGGCACCTTCCAGGCGAACAGCTGGCCGTGCAGTGCCGTGACCAGCACGGCGAACAAGGTGGCAGCCATCAACTGCGGCAGGATGTCGGGCAGCACCGAGCCGCGCAGCACGAAGAGCATGCGCAGCCAGTGGGGGCGGGGCCGGATGATCATGAAAGCTTGTTCCGTGATGGAAAAGAGGGCGCAAGAGGGTGCAAGAGGGCGCAGCAGCCCCGCAACTCTAACCGCCCCGCGCAGTCAGTGCGCCACCTGCGCGCCACTCATGCGCCACTTGTGCGCCACTTGTGCGCCAACCTGCACGCGCTGGCTGCGGCTTCAAAGATCGCTGCCGTGGCTGTCGTGGTTGCCGTCTGGCTGGAGAAGGGCCTGTGCCGTGACCGCTGCTGCCTGCTCAGCCTGCCATGCCGTGCGCATGGAAGAGGGCGCCACCGTTGCGCGCGGGGATGGCTGGCTGGTGATGGTGCCCAGGCTGATGAAGCCGGCCAGATGCTCGCCCTCGCGCAAACCCAGCGCTGAATGCAGGGCCGGGTCAAAACAGCGCTCGCCACTGAGCACGATGGCACCAAAGCCCAAATGGTGGGCGGCGTTGAGGAAGTTGCCCAGGGCCGCGCCCGCAGCCAGCCATTGCTCACGCAGCGGCACGCGCGAGCGCGGCCGGGGCGAGATGATGAAGGCGATCAGCGCCGGAGCGCGCGTTGCATGCTCGCGCGCACGGCGGATGTCGTCGGCCGGGGCCAGCGGATCGCGGCGCAGTTTTTCCTGCTCGAACAGGCTGGCCAAGGCCTCGCGCTGGTGGGCGGGAAACTCCAGAACCCGCCAGGGGTGCAAGGCACCGTGGTCCGGAGCGCATAGCGCGGCCTCGATCATCAGGTCCATGTCGCCGCTGTCCGGGCCCGGCATGGCCAGCCGCCTGGGCGAGACGGAGCGCCGCGCCAGCAGGGGCGCCAGGCCCGCCCGCTTGCGCGTGTCGGCAAAGCAGTGCTTGAGTGCATCCACCGCCTGGGCGAACTGCCGTGCCCAGGCCAGAACCTGTTCACCCTCCCGCGTGAACCCCTGGAAGGGCCGGCCCGCACGCACCAGCGCGTGGCCGAACTCCGCCTCGGCCGAGCGGATGGCCTGGGCCAGCGCGTTGTCGGAGATGCCGCAGGCCTGCGCTGCGCGCGCCCAGTCACGCTCGCGGTCCAGGGCCAGCAGATGGGGAATGTATTTTTGCGTCAAGTCGGTTCTCCAGCGCGGGCTTGTGGGGGCGCCCAACCAAGTTGCGGTAAATGGCCGGTGGATGATTTCATTATGTTTTCAAGAATACAGCGAAATGCGTGCGCAGAATGCTTGCCGAACCTCGCCAGGCGTCAGGCCTTGGTCAGTTCCTGAGGTGCCTGGCCCAGCGTCGCAATCAACTGCCCGTACATGGCATCCACGGCCGCCGAGCCCTGCGAGGCCTTGCTGCGCAGGGCCGAAACTTCCATGGACACCAGCGGCGGCAGCTCAAAGCCGGCCGGCAGGTTCTGCAGCACCTGCAGGTGCGGCGGCACGCTGCAGCGCGTGAACACGGCCACGGCCAGGCCGCTTTCCACGGCGGCCAGCTGGCCGGCAAGGCTGGAGCTGTGATAGACCACGCGGTGCGCGCGCCGCTGGGCCGCCAGGCTGGACAGCGCGGCCGTGCGCGCCAGGCTGGCGGCCTCGTAGACGGCAATCGGCAGGGGATTCTTCCTCCACACCTCGTGCTGCGGCGCGCCCACCCAGACCAGGGGCTCGTGGAACAGCAGGCGCCCGCGCTGGGGCCTGTCGCGCGAGACCAGGGCCAGGTCCAGCGTGCCGCGCACCACCTGCGGGATCAGCGCGGTGGACTGCTCGCAGGTCAGCTCGATCTCCACGCCCTGGTAGCGGCCTGCAAAGCTGCGCAGCACGGGCGTCAGATAGGTGGATGCGTAGTCGTCCGGCACGCCCAGCCGCACGCGTCCGGACAGGTCGGGGCCGAACAGGGCCGCCTGCGCTTGGGCCTGCAGCTCCAGCATGCGCCGCGCATAGCCCAGCAGCTCCGCGCCAGCGGGCGTGAGCTGCAGATGGCGTGGGCCGCGCAGCAGCACGGGCTGGCCCAGCGCTGTCTCCAGCTTCTTGATCTGCATGCTCACGGCGGCCTGTGATCGGTGCAGCAGCGGCGCGGCAGCCGAGAGCGAGCCAGCATCCACCACGGCCACCAGGGCACGCAGCCAGTCGATCTGCAGGTCGGGGTGGTTCACGGCACGCTCCATGGATTCGAATATCGAATACTAAACCTGCAAACTATTTGCTTTACGGGAATTTCCTGCCACGAGACGATCGCGGCCATGCAAGACAGAACCCATTTCTTACAGGCCGCATCCGTAGCCTCCACCGCGCCCGCTCCCGCGCCCGCGCAAGCCGCTTCCACAGCGCAGGAGACACGCGGCCAGTGGCTGATGATTGCGGGCGGCGTGCTGCTGGGCACCGTCGGCGTATTTGTGGAAGAAGCCCGCCAGCACCCTTTGGTCACCGTGCTGTTTCGCTGCGCCTTCGGCGCGCTGGCGCTGCTGGCCTGGGGCCTGGCCACGGGCCGCGTGCGGGAGCTGCGCGTGCGCGGCAGAAGCTGGGCGGTGGTGGTGGCCACGGGCCTCCTCATGGTGCTGAACTGGGCGCTGTTCTTTGCCGCCATACCGCGCACCTCCATTGGCGTGGCCACCATCGTGTTCCACATCCAGCCGGTGTGGATCATGCTCTTTGGCACCCTGGTGCTGTGCGAGGCCGTGGCGCCACGGCAGGTGGCGGCCGTGCTGGCGGCGTTGCTGGGACTGGTGTTGACCACGGGGCTGCTGGGTGGCGATGCGGCGGCCTGGGGACCGGACCATGTGTCCGGACTGCTCATGTGCCTGGCCGGCTCGCTGTGCTATGCGGCCGTGACCATCCTGGCCAAGACCGAGAAGGTGGTCACGCCGTTTGCGCTGGCCTGGTGGCAGTGCGCGGTCGGTACCGTGCTGCTGCTGTGGGTGCCGCTGGTTCATGGCTGGCCGCAGGCGCCGTCGTCCTGGGCGTGGCTGGCCGGTCTGGGCGTACTGCACACCGGACTGGCCTATGCCATCCTTTTTGCGGGCATGGCGCGCCTCACGCTGGGCCGCATTGCCTTGCTGCAGTACGTCTATCCGTTGACGGCCATCGTGCTGGACTGGGCCGTCTACGGGCGTGCGCTGGGCTTCGTGCAACTGGCCGGCGTGGGCCTGATGGCCGGGGCGCTGCTGGTGGTCAAGGCCCGACAGCTGCGATGAGCCGTGCGGGCCTTGTGCGCAGGGCCTACTCCTTGCCCAGCGCCTTGTACTGCTCGTACAGCTCGTCGGCCAGCCGGCGCAGGGCGCGGCCTATGGCGGCGTACTCGTACTCGTTGAGGTTGGCCAGCGAGGCGCGGCCCGAGGGGCGGTCGGACCCGAAGCCCCGGCCTGGCAGCAGCACGATGCCGGTCTCGTCCGCCACTCGGAACAGCATGTCGCCGGTCGAGGACTGCTGCACGGCCCATTGCGAGAAGGCCTCGCCGTAGAGCCGGCAGGTCACGTTCTGCAGGTCGATCAGCGTGTAGTAGTTGACCGAGTTGGGGTTCTCCAGCGGGGGCATGCCCAGCTCGCGGTACAGCGTGGCCTCGCGGCGGCGGATCAGTTGCTTGAGCGCCTGCTTGTAGGCGTCCGCTTCATCCATGAGCGCAAACAGCGAGAACAGCACCATCTGCACCTGCTGCGGCGTGGACAGGCCGGCCGTGTGGTTCAGCGCCACCACGCGGCTGTCGGCCACCAGGCGGTCGATGAACTTGAGCGAGCGCACATCGGGCAGCAGCGAGCGGTAGCGGTGGTCCAGCGCCTTCTTGGCGGACTCGGGCAACTGCGCCAGCGCATGGTCGAACACGTTGTCCTTGTGCGCCGCGATCACGCCCAGGCGCCAGCCCGTGGCCCCGAAATACTTGGAGAACGAATACACCAGCAGCGTGTTCTGGGGGCAGACCGAGAACAGGGACTGGAATTCATCGGCAAAGGTGCCGTAGACATCGTCGGTCAGGATCAGCAGGTCGGGCCGCTGCTCGGCCACGATGGCGCGCACGCGGTCCAGGCTGCGCTGGTCCATCTTCACGGACGGCGGGTTGCTGGGGTTCACGCAGAAGAAGATCTTGACGTCCGGGTCCTTGAGCTTGTCCAGCTCGGCGTCGGAGTACTGCCAGCCGTTGTCGGGGTCGGCGTGGATGGGCACTTCCTTGAGGTCGTACTGGGCCAGTTCGGGAATCTCGATATACGGCGTGAACACCGGCATGCCGATGGCCACCTTGTCGCCGGCCTTGAGCAGGCCGCTGATGCGCAGGCTCTCGAAGATATAGGCCATGGCCGCCGTGCCGCCCTCCACCGCGAACAGGTCCACCGATTCGGGCGGCACGGCGCCGCCGGCCATCTCGCGGACGATGTACTGGCGCACGACCTGCTCGCTCACGGTGAGCATGCGCGGCGGCACGGGGTAGTTGCAGCCCAGGATGCCGTCCACCATCTCGTGCAGGAAGGCGGCGGGGTCCAGCCCCAGCTGGTCGCGCACATAGCTCAGCGACTTGCCCAGGAACTTCACGCCCTCCTGGTCGCGGTGCTCGGCGATGAAGCGCTCGAAGCGGCCCTCGATGCCGTCGAGCTTGGCCAGCCCGCCCACGCCCACCGTCATGTAGGAGTACGACAGCTCCGACTCCGCCGCCGCGAACAGCCCCAGCCGGAAGAACGCCCGGCGCGGCGTGGTCGCCAGGAAGTTGGGATTGCCGCGCCCCGCATTGAGCATGAGGCGGTTGGCCTTGCCCGAGGCCACCTTGATCAGTTCGTCCTTGAGTTCGAACGGGCTCAAATTCGCCAGACTCCGATAATCCTTGCTCATTGCGCAGCTCCTTGTGATGGTCCTTGGTGGTCCTTGGGGATCGGTCAGGGGTGATCAGGGGTGATCAGGCAAAGGCGATGACCAGCGGGCCCAGCAATGTGAGGAACACATTGGCCAGCGCATAGGTGATCGCAAACGGTGCCGTGGGAATCGAGTTGCCGGCCTTGTCCAGAATCTCGCCAAACGCCGGGTTGGCGCTGCGCGCCCCCGACAGCGAGCCCGCGAACACGGCCACGTTGTCATAGCGCAGCACGTACTTGCCGAACAGCATGGCGATCAGCAGCGGCACGATGGTCACCACCACGCCCAGCAGGAACAGCGTCAGGCCCTGCTGCATCACCGTGGTCACGGCCTGCTGGCCGGACTGCAGGCCCACCATGGCCACGAAGCCGGCCAGGCCCAGGTCGCGCAGCAGCGTGGAAGCGGCCGTGGGCATGTTGCCGAAGGTGTGCTTGCGGCTGCGCCACCAGCCGAACAGCAGGCCCGCCAGCAGGGCGCCGCCGCCGCTGCCCAGCGTGATGGGAATGGAGCCCAGGCGCAGCACCAGCAGCCCGATCAGCAGGCCCACCGTGATGCCCAGGCCATGGAAGACAAAGTCCGTCTTGTCGCTGGGCACGATGATGGGGCCCACCGACTGCGCAGCCTTTTGCACATCCTGCGGCGTGCCGAACAGCGTCACCACATCGCCCGGCATGACCATGGTGGCCGGCGCAATCGGCACCGGCGTGCCCGCGCGCATCAGCGCCACTGCGTACACACCGTGCTTGAACTCCTGCGACAGGCTGTCCAGGATGTCCTTCACGCTGCGGTTCAGGTACTGGTTGTTGGAGATGGCCACGTCGCGCCGCACCATCACCACGTCCATGCCCTCGGCGCCCTGCAGCTCCTCGCCCACCGAGGCGCCCAGCGCCACCACGGCCGCGCGCCGGCCCACCAGCAAGATGATGTCGCCGGCCTCCAGCGCCAGGCTGCCGTCCACGCCCACCATCGCGTTCCTGCGCTGTATGCGCTCCACCGTCACCGTGCCGCCGTTGGCGGTGGCGCTGGCCTCCAGCTCCGCCACGGTGCGGCCCGCCTGGCCCACGCGGAAAATGCGGCCCACCAGATCCGGCACGGCCGGTGACTCGCCGGTTCCGTACACGCGCACGCCCTTGAGCAGCTCCTGCTCGGCCTGGATCGCGTCCTCGCGGATCTTGCGGCCCGTCAGCCACTGCAGCACGTTCACGCACATGATGATGGCGCCGAAGGAGCCGAAGATATAGGTCACCGCATAGCCGATGGCCACATTGGCCTGCATGCGCTGCACCTCGTCGGGCGCCAGTCCCAGCTTCTCGATGGCAGAGCCCGCCGTGCCGATGATGGCCGACTGCGTCAGCCCGCCCGCTGCCAGCCCCGCCGCCAGCCCCTTGTCCAGATGGAACACCCGGGCGATCACCACCACCGTGACCAGCCCCGACACGGCCACCACCAGGGCCATCAGGATCTCCTTGACCGACTGCCGACCCAGCGAGCGGAAAAACTGCGGCCCGCTCTCGAAACCCACGGCATAGATGAACAGCGCGAACAGCACCGCCTTGATGCCCGAATCAATGGTCACCCCCACCTGGCTGATCAGCACCGCCGCCAGCAGCGACCCCGCCACGCCCCCCAGCTGGAACGACCCGAACCTGAACTTGCCCACCCAGTAACCGAGCGCCAAGGCCGCGAACAGCGCAATTTCCGGAGCCTGATGAAAGATGCTTCTGAGAAAGTCCACAGCCACCTCTGCTTCTGGGTTGAGGTCCACGGCGGTGCAAGGCAACGGGGAGCGGCTGCCAGGGGAGAGCAGGGGCTTGCGTGCGCGCGGACTTGGGGGGAACGACGATTTCTATTGGGAAATATCTATTGAGAAATACTGATTGAGCACGCATGATTAAGAAATTCTCAATCACATGCGCCTGTTTCATTGTATTTTTATATTTTCTTAGGTTGCAAGTCCACTATTCATTACAAATATGAGTTCCTGCGTAGGACTGCGCCGTCACGCGAGAGGCAGCTGATGCCGATGTTGAAATCGATTTAGGACAGTTCACCCTTCAGATGAATCTGCCTGGACGGCATATCTTGGGCGATCAATGGCAACTGAGGCTAAGAGTTGTCCAAAAGAAAATTGGTAGAATTTTTGCAATTTCTTACAGTACGCCATTACCAAAACACGTTTAGCGCAAATAATTTGTGTTTTATTGAGAATCTTTTTATCATAGATAAAATTTATCATACCTGTCGTTTTTTCATGATCTGCGCTGGTACTTGCAACTGTTGAAAATATCTAATTAAACAGTAAGCGCTAGAGATTGAAGCAAATTTTTGAATTGAATTTAATAGAAGGACAAAATTGCTCTACCTGGAAAAATATGGAGCCATATTTGCAACGTTGTTGACTTTATTTGTTGCATTTTTTCTCAATGAGATGGGAAAGGTTAATGGGGTTTATGATTTTTCTGCAGCGTTCGGTTTAATAAAGGAGGATTTATTGCAGCCGATGGCGCTTCCTCTGATGGTTGTGATATGTTTTCTTCCAATACTCTTTTCCAAGGGGCGTGTTTTTTCTGAAAATACTGTTGGTGTGCATCAAAGAGCTTTTCTATATGCCGCAATTTTTATTTCAGTCATAGGATTTCCTTTTGATGTTTTGGATATAATCTCATTGGTTTTTCTGGTATATCTGGCAGCTGTTAAAAAAGACAGGCCAATTGCTTTGGTAACGAGTGTGGGATTGTTCTTGATTCTGTTTGTTGCTGTGGGGTATTTGTTTACCGTCATCAAGGCAAACTCATTTGTTGAGACAGAATTTTTTGATCAGAGCATCTTCGCATTGGATGAATACTTGTTTGGTCTCCCTCATAGAAAGGTCGCGGCTCTGGTGGCAAGTCAGCCGGGCTTGCAGAAGTTTCTTTCAGATTTCTACCTTCTCATACATCCCATTATTTTCGGTCAATTGATTTCTTGCGCGCTATTTTCTGAGAGTGCAAGCTATCAGCGATACAAGATATCGCTTTTCACACTGTATACCCTGGGGGCTGGCAGTTATTTCGTCTTTCCGGCTTGGGGTCCATATGCTTATGATTTCGGCTTCTTCAATGGATTAGGTTGGTTTGATGTGAATCACCCGATAGTTGGGATACAGAAATTCATATTCAATAACTCCCAAAAAATAGCGAATTCAGATTATGATTTCTCCAGAATCTCGCCGTATGCGTTTGTGGCTGCAATGCCTTCTTTTCACTTGGCGTTGCCCGCGATATACTGCTTGTGCAATATAAAAAATCCCAGGCTGCTTGTTCCTGGGATCTTGATAGCGGCGGTGACTACGGTGGCGACCTTGGCCACGGGAATGCACTACTTCTTGGACCTGATTGCTGGAGTACTGCTGTCGCTCATATCTGTAGGAGTAGCCAGAGTCTTCATCGGCCTGATAAATAAAAAGACCACTTCGAGTGCAGCAGCCGTCAGCGCTTGAACAGGCTGCGAATGGCGCCGGGGTCGTCCGTAATCACGCCATCCACTCCCGCTCCCAGAAAAGCTCTGGCCTCCTCCAGAGCATCGCCACGGCCGGCAGGCTCGCTGCCTTTCCGATAAGCGCTGGGCAGGTGCAGATTTTCCGGGCGCAGAGTCCATACATGCACCGAGAGGCCTGCGGCCTTTGCGTTGCGCGTCACTCTGGACAGGCTGATCCAGCGACCACGGTCTGTTTCCATGACCATTTCCCGTGCGAGAGCGACACCCTGAGCATACTGGGCAACCTTGGCAAGTCCTTCGGAAGATCTCATCTGCACGTAGGAAACTCCCTGCTGAGCCAAGTCTGGTGGCCCATCTCCAATGCGCATTAACTGCAGAATGCGCACCGGACTGGCAGAACGCAATTGCTTGAGCACTTCCACTTCGAAAGACATGACGAAAACCGGAGCCTGTGCGCTGCTCCAATGGTTGTGCTGTAGAAACTTCAATACGGCCTGGCCTATGTCTTGGCCCTGGGCCTTCAGATAGGCGGCGTGCTTGATTTCGACCAGAAGCCCAACCTTTCGGTTGGTCTTCGCAGTGTAGGCCTTTGCAAGGTCGGCCACTTCCTGGAGCGTCAGGAGTGGAAACTTGCCGTCCAGTTTGGCACTGGAAGGGCGTAGTTGGGGAAAGCGCTCAATGGCCCTCAGGCTTTTGAGTTCCTGCAATGTGAAGTCTTCAGCGAACCATCCCGTCTCTTTTTTGCCATCCACCAACTTGGTGGTTTTCCGTGTCGAGAATTCGGCGTGCGTTGCCACGTCGGTTGTCGAAAAGGGTGGCTCGCCATTCACCTCCATTGCAGCAAGTGCTGCATCGTGACGAACGAGCAAGACTCCGTCCTTGCTGAGCACAACATCCAGCTCCAGCAGATCGGCGCCATCGTGCATGGCTTGTTCGAAGGCTGGCTGGGACATCTCCGGCTTCAGGGCTGAAGAGCCTCGGTGCGCTATGAGTGCCGGAACAGGGGGCCAGGCCGGGGGCGAAGCCTGTGCACGCTGTGTGGTGGCGAGCAGGCCGGCGATAACTGTGATGGTGTGGAGATGGCGGCGCAGTCGAGGAGGCATGTGGGGTCTCTGTAGAAGCCAGTTCTTCATCATGCAGTAACGAAAAATGTTTGCCTAGAAAGCCGCCAAACCTACCGGGGACTCTTCGCTCGGGAAATTCTCAAAAAATATCCGGCTCCGGCACAGCCCTCCCAAAACCCGTCTCCAGAAAATCAAAATCGCATCCCTCATTGGCCTGCAGGATATGACGGCCGAACAGCCAGCCGTAACCGCGCTCGTAGCGCGCGGGCGGGGGCGTCCAGGCGGCGCGGCGGGTGGCGAGTTCTGAGTCGCTGACTTCCAGGTGGATGCGGCGGGCGGGCACGTCCACCGTGATGCGGTCGCCCGTGCGCACCAGGGCCAGCGGCCCGCCCACGGCGGATTCGGGTGAGCAATGCAGCAGGCAGCCGCCGTAGCTGGTGCCGCTCATGCGGGCGTCGGACAGGCGCAGCATGTCTTTCACGCCTTGCTTCAGCAGCCTGGTGGGAATGGGCAGCATGCCCCATTCGGGCATGCCCGCGCCCTTGGGGCCGGCGTTGCGCAGCACCAGGATGTCTTCGCCGTTCACGTCGAGATGGGGGTCGTCCACGGCCTGCTTGAGGCTGGGGTAGTCGTCGAATACCAGGGCGCGGCCTGTGTGGCGCAGCAGGTGCGGGGCGCAGGCGCTGGGCTTGATGACCACGCCGTCCGGCGCCAGGTTGCCGCGCAGCACGGCCAGCGCCCCTTCGGCGTAGATGGGGCGGGACAGGGGGCGGATCACGTCGTCCTGGTGGACCTGGCTGCCCGCAATGTTCTCGCCCAGGGTCTTGCCGTTGACCGTCATGGCCCCGGTGTCCAGATGCGGGCGGATGCGTTCCAGCAGGGCGCGCAGGCCGCCTGCATAGAAGAAATCCTCCATCAGATAGCGGTCGCCGCTGGGCCGGATGTTGGCGATCACGGGCACGCGGCGGCTGAAGGCGTCGAAGTCATCGAGGCTGACCGGATGGCCCGCGCGCCGCGACATGGCGATCAGGTGAATGATGGCGTTGGTGGAGCAGCCCATGGCCATGGCGCAGGCAATGCCGTTCTCGAAATGCGCACGCGTGAGCATGCGGGCGGGCGTGAGGTCTTCCCACACCATCTGCACGATGCGGCGGCCGCACTCGGCGCTCATGCGGATGTGGTTGGCGTCGGCGGCCGGAATGGACGAAGCGCCGGGCAGCGTCAGGCCCACGGCCTCGGCAATGCCCATCATGGTGGCCGCCGTGCCCATGGTCATGCAGGTGCCGTGGCTGCGGGCAATGCCGGCTTCCATCTCGCGCCAGGCCTGCTCGTCCAGGCGGCCGGCGCGGCGTTCGTCCCAGAACTTGAAGGCGTCCGAGCCCGAGCCCAGCACCTGCCCCTTCCAGTTGCCGCGCAGCATGGGGCCGGCCGGCAGGTAGATGAAGGGAATGCCCATGGAGATCGCCCCCATGGTCAGCCCCGGCGTGGTCTTGTCGCAGCCGCCCATGAGCACGGCGCCGTCCACCGGGTGGCTGCGCAGCAGCTCCTCCGTCTCCATGGCCAGGAAATTGCGATAGACCATGGTCGTGGGCTTGACCATGCTTTCCGACAGCGAGATGGCCGGCAGCTCCAGCGGAAATCCTCCGGCCTGCAGCACGCCGCGCTTGACGTCTTCCACGCGCTGCCTGAAGTGGGCATGGCACTGGTTGGCATCGCTCCAGGTGTTGACGATGGCGATCACGGGCTTGCCCATCCAGTCCTCGTAGCCATAGCCCATCTGCAGCACGCGCGAGCGGTGGCCGAAGGAGCGGAAATCATCGGGAGCAAACCAGCGTGCGCTGCGCAGGGATTCGGGGGAACGTGTCATGGTTGGGGGGCTCCTCAGTAGCTGCCGGCAGTGGATGCGGGCCCTGGCGGGTTCGCGGCCAGAGGCCCTTGCCTGAAGCGCGCCGCCGCCGCATCCAGCCCGTCGCGCAGCAAGAGCGTGTCCAGCGCCACGGCCACGAACTGCGCGCCCAGCTCCAGACATTCGCGCGCCCGTGCCTCGTCCACCATCAGGATCCCCGGCGCCTTGCCGCAGGCGCGGATGCGGGCGATGGCCTGGTCGATGGCCCGGTTCACCACAGGGTGGCGCGCCTGGCCCGGATAGCCCAGGCTGGCCGACAGGTCGGCGGGGCCGATGAAGATGCCGTCCACGCCATCGACGGCCGCAATCGCCTCGATCTGCTCCAGCGCCTCGGCCGTCTCCACCTGCACCAGCAGGCACAGCTCGTCGGCCGCACGTGCCACATAGTCGGCCGTGCGCCCGAAGTTGGCCGCGCGAGTGGAACCGCCCATGCCGCGCATGCCCTGGGGTGCATAGCGCATGGCGCGCACGGCATCCCGCGCTTGCTGCGCGTTCTGCACAAAGGGCAGCAGCAGGGACTGGGCGCCCAGGTCCAGGTAGCGCTTGATCAGCACCGCATCGTTGCAGGCGGGCCGCACCACGGCATGCACGGGCAGGGCGCCCGGTGCGGGCAGGGCGGCAGCCACGGCCTGCAACTGGCCCAGCATCAGCGGCACGTCGGTGGGCGTGTGCTCGGTATCGAGCAGCACCCAGTCGTAGCCCGCGCCGCCGATCATCTCGCAGACAAAGGGGGAGGGAATGGTGGACCACAGGCCGATCTGCGGGCGGCCTTCGCGCAGCGCGCGCTTGAACGTATTGGCGGGCAGCATGCTCATGGGGACTCTCCTGAAGCTGTTCACTGGACCTGGATGTTTCCCTTGCGCACCACCTCGCTCCAGCGCGCCACCTCGGCGGCGATGAAGCTGGCGGCCTGGGCGGGCGTGCCCGGCGTGGGCTCGTTGCTCATGGCGGTCAGCCGGGCCACCACCTCGGGCTCGGCCAGGAGGGACTGGCAGGCCTGGTTGAGCCGCTCCACCACATCGGCCGGCATGCCCGGCGGCCCCGCCAGGCTGGTCCATGAATAGTTGACGACCTGCGGCTGGCCGGCCTCGGCCATGGTGGGCACATCGGGCAGGGCCGCCAGGCGCCGCTCGCCTGCCACGGCCAGCGCACGCAGCTTGCCCGCCTGCGCAAAGCCCACGGCCGAGGTGGCGGGCACGAACAGCAGGTCGGCCTGGCCGCCCATCACATCGGTCATGGCGGGCACATCGCCCTTGTAGGGAACGTTGTTGAAGCTCACGCCGGCCGCCTGGCGCAGCAGCTCCGTCGTCACATGGCTGGACGAGCCAATGCCCGTCAGCGCCACATTCACCGTGCCGGGGCTGGCCTGGGCCAGGGCCACCACATCGGCCACCGAAGCGACCTTCAGCCTGGGCGAGGCCAGCAGCAGCATGGGCACGCGCCCCAGCATGGCAATGTGCGTGAAATCCCGCCGCGCGTCGTACTTCACGTTGGAATTGACCAGCTGGTTGATGGCATGCGTGCCCGGCCCGCCAATCACCAGCGTGTAGCCATCGGCCCGCGCCCGCGCCACGGCCTCGGAGGCCAGCGAGCCATTCACGCCGGGCCGGTTCTCCACCACCACGGGCTGGCCCAGGCGCTGCGACAGGCGCTCTCCCACCAGCCGGCCCACCACATCGGTCTGGCCACCGGGAGGGAAGGGAATCACCAGCGTGATCGGCCTGACCGGCCAGGCGGCCTGGGCCTGGGCGTGCGCGGGGGCCAGCATCGAGGCCGGAGCCAGGGCCGCAGCCAGCAGGCGCGCCATGGCGCTGCGGCGGTTGGAGAGCGAAGGGCGCATGGTGGTCTCCTCTTGAATGATTGCGCAATCATTTCAAGCAAAGGCAGCGCTCTCCATTCGGACGTACGAGAGGAAACAATCAGACCGTGCTGATGGACATCATCGTTAACATGACCACGCAATCATCCTCAAGCCGCCTCTCCATCGCCATTCCAGGCAAAGGCCTCGCATGACCCTCCGCACCCTGCGCAACGCCAATGCGCCCACGCTCAAGGACCTGGCCCGCATTGCCGGCGTGTCGCCCATCACCGCCTCTCGCGCGCTGCACCGGCCTGAACTGGTGGCCGAGGCCACGCGGCTGCGCGTGGCGCAGGCCGTGGAGCAATCGGGCTACGTGCCCAACTCCCTGGCGGGCGGGCTGACCTCGCGCCAGACGCGGCTGGTGGCGGCCATCGTGCCCTCGGTGGGGCACTCGCTGTTTTCCGACATGCTCGATGCGCTCATCCACACCCTGGCCGCGCAGCGCTATGAAACCACGCTGGGCATCTCCAGCTATGACCCGGAGCATGAGGAAACCTGGCTGGCCGCCATGCTCAGCCGCCGCCCGGACGGCATCGTGCTCACCGGCACCGAGCACACGGCCCGCACGCGGCGCCTGCTGGTCAATGCCGACGTGCCCGTGGTCGAACTCTGGGACTACCAGCCCCATCCGCTGGACATGGTGGTCGGCTTCTCGCAGGAAGACGCAGGCCGCGCAGCCTTCCGGCACCTGGCCGCCTGCGGCTACCGGCGCCCGGCCATCCTGCGCGCCGACGACAGCCGCGCCGCCCGCCGTGCCCTGGGCTTCACCCGCGCCGCCGCAGAAGCCGGTGCCCCGGTTCCCGCGCAAATCGTCTTCTCTGAAGCCATCCCCCAATCCGGCCGTGGCCGCGATGCCCTGAACGCCCTGCGCGCCCAGGCACCGGAGGCCGATGCCGTCTTCTGCAGCTCCGATGCGCTGGCGCAAGGCGTGCTCTCCCACGCCCACGCGCTGGGCCTGCGCATGCCAGAGGAATTCGGCGTGCTGGGCTTTGGCGACCAGGCCCTGGCGCTGGACGCCTGGCCCGCCCTGTCCACCGTGCGCGTGGACGGCGCCGCCATCGGCCGCCTGGGCGCAGAGGCGCTGATTGCGCGCATGGCCGGTGGCGTGGCGGCGGCCGCGCAGGATGTGGGGTTTGAGGTGGTGGGGAGGGGGAGTACGCGTGGGCACCAAGATGCGCGCTGAACGCCAGCGTGAGGCGATGGCCGGGCAGCGACAGGAAGACCGGCTTTATCTCAGTATCAGCAAGACGCCGCGCTAGTCCATAACCGGGCCCCAGCCCACGCCCAGCAGGCCGGCGCCCAGTACCAGCCAATGCTCGCCGGGAAGGCCGGGCCGGGTCCTGTTCCACTGCCATGAGCGCGGGCGCCAGGGCGACGGCGGGCCGGCCCGGGCGCCTGCGCCAAGGGTAGGCGTATTACGACGCACAGGAAGGCGTTGGCCCGATGGCTGTACCGAGGGCCACACCGCATCCTGAAGGCGTTACGGACCAAAGCCCCACCATGAACACAGAACTGCTGGAACCCCCACGTATCGAACCGGCCGCTGGCGCAGGCACGCTTGAGCCTTCTTTCCTGCATGTGCCGCTCTACGAGCGCCTGGCCAACCATCTGCCCACCGAACAGGAGCGCCAGGCTGCTGCGGACTTCCTGCACGGCGTGATCGCCGAGACCTCTGCCGATGCCGATGGCCTGCCGGACAACCCGGAGCACCTGACCGACTGGATGCGTGCCAATGTCGAGAAAGTGCACGCCCAGTACCAGGCCTACCTGGCAGAGCGCAAGGCGGGTGCGGCACGCCGCTACTTCGGCAACCGCGCCCATGCGCTGTACTTCCTGCGCAATGTGGCACCTACCAAGCTGGTGGACGGTTCCTGGCTCTACGGCCTGTGCGCGCACGCGGGCAACTCACGCATGTCAGACCTGGTCACCACCTATGTGGAAGAACTGGGCGACGGCATGGCCGACAAGAACCACGTCAAGCTCTACCGGGAGCTGCTGGCCAGGTATGGCCTTGATCCCGTGGAGGACCTGCCCGACGACCTGTACCGGCAGGGGCTGGTACAGCTGGCGCTGGGCTGGAATGCGCAGCAGTTCCTGCCCGAGATCGTGGGATTCAACCTGGGCTATGAGCAATTGCCGCTGCACCTGCTTATCACCGCCTACGAACTCAATGAACTGGGGATAGATCCCTACTACTTCACACTGCATGTCACCGTGGACAACGCCGACACCGGCCATGCCCGGCGGGCCTGCATTGCCGCCTGGGAGAACGCGCCGCGTATTGACGATGGCGGCGAATACTGGCGCCGCGTACGCGCAGGCGCCCGGCTGGCAGACACGGGCACCAGCACGCTGGACGTGATCAGGTCGTTCGATATCGAAGCTGAGGTGGTGCGCATCCTGGCGCGCAAATCGCCTTCCGGGCATGGCGCGCACTCGGACTTCTGCAAGGTGGCCGGCCGCAGCGTCAATGACTGGCTGTCCCGTCCGCAGGACATGCCTGCCTTCCTGGGCGCGCTGGAGCAGGCACGCTGGATACAACGCAACCGGCCTGCTGAGGAAAGCCGCTTCTGGCAGCTGCTGCAGGGCGAGCGGGCAGAGATGTTCGGTGTTTTCTCCCCCTATGAGCTGCAAGTCATTCATGACTGGCTGCGTGGGCCGGCCAGTGCGGATGGCGCATCCTTCGAATCCGTGGCCGAGCCCGGCAAACCGGCGCGGCGCATGAGCTTTCGCGTGGCCGAGCGCCTGCGCACATCCCGTGGCGCGCGACCCGACCCGGGCCGCAGCGCGCAGGAACTGGACACCGACCTGATGCTCTTCGAGCAGCGCTACCCCACGCTCGATTCAGCGGCCCAGCATGAGTTGCTGGTACAGGCCATGTCACCGGGCCTGCACTGGACGCCCCTGGGCCTGCGCGCCACCCGCCTGTTCCTGGGCCGGTAGGCCATTCGACCCCTCTTTACCTACCCGGGAAAAATCATCGGGTCATTGGGCAAGACTGGCTTGCTCTTTGACCCATTCCCGGCTTTTGCCTCGCACGCACCATTCGGGGTTTTTGACCCAGTCCGTGAAATATATATTTGGATGGCCTTCTAATATATTGCAGCGTGTATATCCTAATCTTGGCATGGCGTAATACTGAAAAGGTGTAACAACAAGAAGGCAGAAGATCATAATTCCTCCCCCTGTGATTACAGAGATCGCAAGAATGCGTTCTGAGATCATTAGAGTGCGTGCTTTGCAGGGGATTGCTTTTTGTATCACTGATACGAGTATCGTAAATCCCATTATCGGGAAATATACCCCGACCAAATCACCAGGTGTGATTCTTACCGAGGGCGCTGAATTACTTAAATCGGCGATTGTTTTTAGAAATGAATGTTCTGTATTCCAAATTGAGAAAAACAAAACAAATATAATTGATGGAATTCCATATATCAATGATTTTCTGACATCGGCTAGGTTGTTTGTTTCCATTTCGATATCCATCAATCTCTCCGGCGGATAGGGAGTGCCAGATTGTCTGGTTGCATCCAAAGATTCGATTTTGTTATTTATTATTGCATGAGTGTCGCCTAATTAATCGAGGTAATGACGGTGGCACTGGTTTCCCACAGGCACCACGTCAATCAGCTTTAAAATGAAAACACCTTGAATGCCATTTCATAAAGTTTGATGAGCTGAATTATTTGGACAGACGGGATTGCTCATTAACCCATTTCCGGCTTTTGCCACGCACGCACCAGGTGGGATTCTTTACCCAGTCTGTAAAATAAATAGTGGGGTGGTCTTTCAAAATATTGCAGCGTGTATAGCCTAATTTTGGCATGGCATAGTATTGCAAAGGGGTTATTACAAGAAGACAAGTAATCATGATCACTACTCCCGTGATTGTGGTAATAGTGAAAATGCGCTCTGAGATTTTCAGGATACTTGATCTGCAAGGAATTGATTTTTGTACAAGAAAAATAATTCCTGTGAGTGACATTATTGGGAAATACGCCACAAGCAAACTGGATGGTGTAATTCTTACGGATGGAGCGGAATTTTTTAGATCAATTATTGTGTTTAGAAATGAATATTTCGTACTCCATATCGATAATGCTGAAACCAATAGAAGGGAAGGAATGCCATGGATTAAAGATTTTCTGAACTCGGTCAGATTATTTTCTTCCACTTAAATATCCATATTTTTCGATTAATAGGTTCCAGCAGATTGCTGGACTGTGCCGAGCGTTTGTCTTTGTTTTTCTTTTTTTACTTCTGTTGCTTAACTCTCTCCGGTTGATGGCGCTATCTCTGATTTCCCTTTGTCATACCACCACTCAGGTGGATACGCCTTGGACGACATTTCACCGAGATCCATGGTCTGAATCATTGGGCAGGCGAGCTTGCTCATTGACCCATTCCCGGCTTTTGCCTCGCACACACCAATCGGGATTTTTGACCCAGTCAGTGAAATATATGGTGGGATGATCTTTCAGAATGTTGCACCGCGTATAACCAAGCTTTGGCATGGCATAGTATTGCAGAGGGGTGATTACAAAGAAACAAAGTACTACAACGCCAGTCCCTGTGAATACCGAGAACGCAAAGATACGCTCTGCTATTTTTAAAGTACGCTCTTTGCAGGGGATTGATTTTTGTATCATGGCAATAATTCCTGTGACTGCAATTACTGGGAAAAATACAATTGCCAGATGAAGTGGTGTAATTCTTACTGACGGAGAAGAATTCTTCAAGTCAATGATGGTGTTGAGAAAGGAGTATTTGATGCTCCAAATTGATAGGGTCAAAATAAGTAAAAATGATGGGATACTCCATATTAGAGATTTTCTGATTTGGGTTGTGTTTGTTGCCTGCATTTTAAATTGGATTAATTATTTATTAATAGGGGATAGCCTATTGCTAGACTGTCGCGAAGGGAAGTCATCATTTCTTGTTAATTCTTCACTGTTATTGAGTTCTTTGGGTGTGATGTTGTCGGTTCTTACGCGATATATCCCTGGGGCCGTACTATCTGTTATTGTCTTTAGTACATCTATTACGTTATTTTTTATTTGCCATGACTTATCTGCTTCATTCAAAATCGCACTTGTAATAAGTACACTCACAGCCATGGCGAATAAAGGAATAATGGCAATTGTTGTTAGACCTGAGGCTATCACCGCCATACCTATACTTGCACCAACCATCGTCGCCAACCCAGCCTTGACAGCCTCCACTCCAATCCCTCCCACAAGGTCATGCATGGTTTTCTCGTCGTTGAAGATGAAGTCCAATGTCTCCACGCCGATGCCAACGACCAAGCTCAAGATGAAGCCCCCTCTGGCCACGCCCTGAAGGCCGCGCATGCCCAGACCCATCTGGACCATGCGGGGATTGGTGGTGAGAAAGCGCGTGCCCTGCAGCAGATTGCCGCGAAACCCGGCTCGGCCCGTGATGATGATATAGGTGCCTTTGGGCGTCGCCTTGACATAGGTGCGCGCACCGGCAAGGCGCAATGCAATCAGCGTTCTGGTGAACAGGTACGCGTCATTGGCCAGCATGGAGGCGGGGATGGTCCAGGGTTTGCCGGCATTGGGGCTGGCCGTCTGCGTCCAATACCGGCCCAGGGCGCTTTGGGCCAGGATGGCGCGCAGGCTGGCCGCCAGGCGCGGGTCATTGCGCGATCTGTCTTGCAGGACGCCTACGAACTCTTGCGGCGTGAGTACCACCACGTCCACCTGCTGGCTGTCCATGGCGCGGGTGATCTGCCTGTTGAAGGCCTTTTCATAGCTGATATACGGGCGGGTGAGATCGGTGGATGTTGCCATGGCCTGCAAGCGAATGGTTAATGGAATGAATAAGGAAATGGTGGTTTGCCAAATGCCAGAAAAATCACAAACGCAGGCCTACCCTCGGTCCTGTGAGAAATCAGGTCCGATCAAGGTGTGAGAGTGGGAATTGCGCGTTCGCAATCATTCCCAAGGCCGATGGCAATCAATGGCCTGGGAATTCCGTTGTGGGAGTCCGGCTATTTGATTTCTTGGGTATCTGGAAGTCAAGCAGAAAGGCTGGTGGCTGATTATTTTCAGATTATTCCTAGATGCATATACGAGATGCATGCCTTGAGCGCAGTCGATATGGATTTGGAATGGGGAAGAGGGCGGTGACAAGGCTTTGCCAGTCAATACAGCCATTTGCCCCTGTGGACGCAGGCCACCCGACACCGCCGTGCTGCGGGCCTTTGCGGCCACAGGCACGGCGCCGTGGCGATGCCGTCATGAAGACCAGGTACAAGGAAACCGCGCGCAGCGGGCTGGCGGTCCATATCATCGAGTGCTGCGCGGGCCTAGCGGCGCAGCCCCAACGGCAACAGCCGGCCGCCATCATCTAGCCCGGTCACAACCTCGTATATCCATGACAGCCAGTGAAAGATTGAAGGCCTGGGCACGACGCATCAAGCGCGATGGCGTCACCCTGTGGTTTGCCTGCAAGAGCCCGCAGACGCCCTGGTATGCCAAGGCCCTGGGCGCCTTCGTGGTCGCCTACGCCCTGAGCCCCATCGACCTGATCCCCGACTTCATCCCCGTGCTGGGCTATGTGGATGACGTCCTGCTGCTGCCCGCGCTGATCTGGCTCACCGTGCGGCTGCTTCCCCCGGCCGTGTTGGCCGACAGCCGCCAGCAGGCCGAGGCCTGGATGCAGGCCCAAGGCCGCAAGCCCCGAAGCCGTGCCGGAGTCGCTCTGGTGGTGGGCGTCTGGCTATGTGTTTGCGTGGGGGCCTTCCTTGTGTTCCGAGGGCGCTGGGGGCTTTGAGCGCGGAGCCTTGCCGGGCTGAGCGGCGGCGGGCGGGCAACACAAGGATGCGGGAGCTGCGCCTGAGCGCTGTATCATCTCGCCCAGGTGCTGAACACACCTTCACAGGCGGACCTCGCCACACTCCCGAAAGCAGTTGGACGTACTCACAGGAGGCCTCATGGCTGCTTTCCTTGCGGGCGTATCAATGCCCGAACCCTCTCCCAATCCTTTGCGTGGCCCCGTGCTTCTAGCGCATGGGCATTCCTTTGTTTCAGCTGCCAAGCGCGCTCATTGAGGAGTTGCCATGCTGTACTTTCAACTTTCCGAGCCGGAGTACAACAGCCTGCGGCGCGTGCAGGATCAGTTGGGGCTGATTTCCAGTTTGATCATTGGCGCCTACCCAGGGCATGCCTTGGAGCCGGTGACTCCTGGGCAATTGCTTGCGTTTATTCAGGCGCAGGAAGAGGCGCTTGAGGGGGTGATGGGGGGAGTTAGTGAGCGCGGGGTGGTGCGGGGGACGGATTGACTAGGGTGCTGCACTGGGAGGCCACGCATGATATGCGTGGCCTTTCTGGGTGGGTTGAGGCTGCTAGCGGGGTTTGGAGCATGTGGACCGTCAGTCTCTTGAGGACTGCTCTCGGCCATGAGCCGTCGCTGACGGAATCAAGAAGCAGACATTCAACGTTTGATTTCAGTGAGCGCCGAAGGTGGTCCGTTGCAAGGATGGGTTAGAGCGCATTCTCTCGGATCCTCCATACGAACTTAGCTTTGCTCGAATTGCCCCCTGCCTTGACGGCTGACTCATTATTGGACCCCGAATTGTTGCAGCCGCTCCAGCAATTCCTTCATACCATCCGATTCACTCGGAACGGCACAGCCATGATCATTGCCGCTAAGAATCCAGAAGAAATCAACTACAAACGGTCTTTCATTCATCGGAATGATGGCGACCGACTGAAGGCGTGGCCTGCGTCGGTGTCCGCGTTGAACGATCAGTTAGGCGGGGGCACCTTCGTTTGCGCATGACTACTCGAAAAAGTCAACATTAATAATTCGGACCTGTGTGCGAAGTCGAGTTCCTCGGCCAGCCATCCGGACTGTGCGTTTATTTTTGTGCGCATCCACCGCAATTTTATATTGTGCGTTGTTCAGTGTGGCCGTAAAGAAAGTCCTGTCGCCATAGAAGTCCGCAGCAATTTTAATGTGATTTCTATCGCCTTCAGGGTCGCGAGACCGAAGTTCAATGATGGAGCCTGATATATCAATGTTGTTCTCGCCTCTGAGTTTTTCTTTAATGAAGGTGACAAACGATTTGAGCCGATTCTTCTTTTCCGCTGAGAGCCAGCCGGTAGACGTCATGCGAACCCGATTGCCGAGTTCAAACGTGAATTCAATTGAATTCAATTCCGGGGCAACGATAACATCAGACACTGCTGATAGCAGCTCGACATCAAAAAGTGAAATGGCATTAGATAGCGTCGTTTCGTCATCGAATGGTATGTCTGTGCCCAGAATCGTCTCATTAATGAACTGAAGAGCCGAAAATAAAGATGAAGAAACTTCAGTTGAGTCTAAGCTTGGCTCTCCAAAAAGGTCTGCTTGACGCAGCACGGTGGGCGGTATTTCAACTTTTGCAATAAAGCTACCAACCGAAGTTTGAAGAAAAAGGCAGTCTTTCGCGAATTGTCGCGCAGCCATTTCATTGGCGACGGAATCATCACCGAGTTTGTACATGGCACCTCGGTACAGCGTGTGCTCCATGCTGTTGGCGTATGCGGCCAGTGACGCAAGCGGGATTGCACCACTTTTCGTTGAGTCATCGAGGAACCTCGAAATTATCCGCGTAGAGCGGTCCATATCGCTTAAGGAGGCTGCTCGATTTAGAAGATCCCCAATTTTACCGTAACCATATATTTGAACCAGTGAGTCGGCTGCGTCATGAATTAGGCTGCTGACGCTTTGGCGCTCAGCATCCTCAGGCAATGCAATGGTGTACTTGCCTTTTATACCAAGGCTCTCAGGGGGACTAAAAAAATTGAGTCCGCGCGCTTGCCGAGTCTGAGTCCAGCCAGCCTCCAACATAAAGGACTTGATTCGATCAGCTAGCTCAACTGAGTCGGTGGATTGGCGTTTCATATTTCAATCCCCAAATCTTCAAATCGTTCTTTAACGAAATGTGCACTGACTCGATTGGCTTTCGGGATAGTGATGCGAATTTGATCCTGATTTTCACTCGGTTGTTCGTTTTCTCCCGGCAGGTACCAGTAAGCGTGTCCCAGAACGCTCAGCTTTTGATGGTCGATGTCGATGCAGTTGGGAGGTGTGGAAAATAAAATAACAACCAGCAAATGCAGAGGAAGTGGGTCGCCACGTCGCTCGATTAGATCATTATAGTTCTTGACCTCCAAGTCATATTTAACTTGATGTTCATCTTCGATAATGCCTTTGGGTGTAGTGGCTTTCAGCTGAAAATCAAGTTTGTATTGTGAGTCAAGATAGCGAAGGCGCCCGCTCGGTTCTTGACGGACCGTTACTGGACAGACGATCATGTCCACACCATGGTCCTGCGGTGGCTCAATAACCTTGAAACCATGTGCGTTGGCTAGTACTCGAAGGAACTCCTTTGAGATCGCTTCCTTTTGTTGATCTTCAGTCATTCTCCCAGTCCTGCTTTAGTACCGTCTAAGAAATCCGTTCACCATCTTGTGGCTCTGTTGTAGCTTATCGCGAGCGCATCACCTTCATCTGCGGCCTAACGTAATGCAGGGCGCATTAATCCTCAGGCCATAGATCTAAATTGGCACAAAAACCGCGGAAAGGGGCTTGTAGCCGCTATTTGAATGCAGGTGTGCTGTATAAAAATTCAGTGCCAAATTCAACCATAAAATCAGCCTTCTCCTCCTGTGTTGCACGCCACACGGTTGCGGGACCAAGCCGTAAGCGAATTCGTTACAAATTCTATAGCCTGCACACCGAGCAGGCCTACTTGCAGGGGATGTGCGTGTTCGTGAAATGGCATGGCCTGCGGCATCCACGAGACATGGGCAGCTAAAAATCGAAAGCCCAGCCATGTTTGCTAGCGAGCGGCGGGTGGTGGCCGCTTGGTGTAGTGGCAGCTTGGAGGCTTCGAGTTGTGTGGCGGCTCTGGGTCGAAAGCAGGCCATCTACAAAATCAATTCCCATCTCCAACCCCAACCATCTCCCGAGTCCCTCGACACCCCGCACCAAACGCCGAGCATCCCCAAAACGCCTTTCCCGCAGCAGGCCCGCGCTTCGCAACCCGCTGAACCATGGCTTTCCCGCATTGAGGACAGCCGGGTATTGGGGCGGCAGCCGGTTGCACTGTGTCAAAAGCAGGCTCCGTCTTGACGGGCTCGGCCACAGGCACAGGGTTCGCCACAGGTACAGAAGTCCGGGCTTTGGTTGCTGAAGTCGCTCCTGTCTGGGCCTTTGCCTCCTTGAGCAATTTCATGAGCGCGGCGCCGTCCATGAGGTGGATATTCCTCCCCGCAGCAAAGGCCACAGCTTCCTGAGTGAACCGGCCAGAGGTCACCACAAAGCCGGCAGCAGCACCATCAGCAGCCATGACTCCATATAGCTCGCGCACCGTGGAAACGCCCACCTTGAAGGCTTTCCACTGCTTGCATTGCACCAGTGTCTTTTCGCCATCCTTCGAGAGGATCAGGTCCACGCCACCATCGGGCCCGCCGCCACCGGTTTCCTTGACGCTGTAGCCGCGCCGCCGAAATCCCTCACCCACCAATGTTTCGAATTCCCGCCATGACATGTTCTGCAGCGCATCCGCGCTGGAGCTGGCCGAGGTGGTTTCGAACAACCGGCTGCGGCGGCGCTTGCGCACGGCGGAAATGGCCGCGCCGGCCAGGCAGATGATGGGCAGGATGTACTGGCCACCGGTAGCCAAGCCCTGCCAGATGGCTGTTGTGGCCAATTGGCCGATTTGCTGCGCGCTTTGCGCTGCAGGCAGGGGACGGATGGCAATGGAGTGCAGCACCATGTAACTGGTGAGTGCCAATGCAATGCCGGCCCACCAGGGCAGCATGGCGACCAGATCCATGAGGTCTTCTGCCGTGCTGGTCTTTCGTTTTTTTGCCACTCACGCTCCTCCATCGTTCAAATTGCCGAACATTTTGCAACATTTATGGGTGAGGCGAATTCCTGTGCCAATGGGTGCGGTGAAATCAAGAGAAATTGACACTGAGGATGTCTTCTGGTTGGCGATGAATGTGTGCAATGTGCTATTGATTGCGTAGCAGGTTGCGTATGCCTGGTCTGCGAAATTCCCTATCTCGTCGTTTGGGGCAATGGATTGATCGTGCTCATTGCCATGGGTCGCGCAGGGGACAAGCGCCATTGGGTGTGAGAGAGCAGTCCGGCGGCTGTCCTTATCTCCAGTGCTGTATGAATTTGTGTCACTTGTTTGGGGGACATACAGGGCCATGTTGGCTCCCTAGCATCCGGGCGACTGGAGCGCAAAAGGAGGGCGGGCGATGACTGCGGTGCGGTCATTTCTTCAACGCCGTCGCTTGTTTGCACACCGATTCGAGGCCGAATCCGGCCTTTCACCATCAGGAGCCTTCGCTATGTCCGACCCTGCAAATTCAACGAATGCATTCACACCGTCTGCCGATATCTACAAGGGAATCTCCGTTCTCAGTTCAGAGGACTGGATCGGGCTGACGACGTTCTTCGAGTCTGCAGTCACCGACAACCCGACCACCACGGAGCTGATGCGCGCCATGCTGGGCATGCAGAAGCAGGATGATTTCAGGCCGGAGTTTTCCGAAGCGGTGGAGCTGTTCGTCACGCTCAAGGGTGTCGGCCAGAAGTTCAAGGCCGATGTGCAGGACAAGATGCTGACCCTTGCCGACGATATCGTTCAGTACAACGATGTGGCGGCAACCACCTATGAGCGGTTGATCGAGCTGGTGGACCGTTTTGATCTGGAGGGAGCGCCCACCCCATCGGCGGAGCCGGCGGTGGAAGCGAAATGGAAGGCCCTGGTCAAGGTTTGGGAAAGCGATACGCCCAGCGGGCGTTCGGAGCAGATCAAGCGCAATTTCAGCAGCGCGCTGGAGCAGTTGATTGAAGACGCCAATGCGCGCTCGGTGCGTGCCTTCGCGCTGCAGAACTCCATTCTTGACAATAGCAACGGAATACTGGTGCGCCTGAACGCCTGCAAGACCGCATTCAATGGACAAAAGCAGAAGTTCACGACCACGCTGGGCGCCGAGGGTGCTGCCAACCAGAAGCTGAAGGCCGCCGTGGAGAAGCTGGAGAACGACTTGAAGGCCCTGCGCCGCAAGGAAAAGGATGAAGTCATCGTGCTGTCCACGTCTCCGGCCTATCTGGCGATTCCGCTTTTCGGGCCGCTGATTCTGGCGGGGGTGGATATCGGCGTGGGTGCGGACCTTGCGGTCACGCGAAGGAAGATTGCCGAGAAGGTGGATGAGGTGAGAACCATCCAGGCCACGATGGCTACGAACGAGCGATTCATCGGCTACTACAACCGAAGCAATGATCGCTTTGACAGCATCAGCAAGAGCATTGAAGACCTGGGTCCCAAGCTCAAGACGCTGGGCGAGGCATGGCGCGCGATTTCTGCCGATCTGGGCAACATACACAAGGTCTTGAGCACCACCGGCCGTAAGTCCCTGCAAGGGGAAAACTGGTTCAGCCTGACGGTGGTGCTGGGCACGGCCAAGAAGGGCTGGGCACGTGTCGCCGGACAGGCAGACCATTTCCGCCGTTTTGGCGGCACGCCCAAGAAGGCGCAGAGCGTGGACCAACTGGTGGAGCTTGCCAGCAAGAAGGCAGCCTGAGCGATCTGCTCCAGCCTTTGTCCCACCGCTGCACAGGTGCAGTGCCTTACCTGGAATCACCCGCCATGACTTCAGCAATGACTCCCGCGCTCACTGCCGCGATGACTCCCATTGAATTGCGAACCCTGATCGATCGCTACCGTGCCGAGGGCCTGGTGCCGCCAGGGCCGCTGGTCTGTAGCGGTGGCCGCGCGCCGGACGGCAGCTTCAATCCCTTCGGCATCGTGGCCGATCTGGTGGTGGACCTGAAGGTGTTGCTGGACGAGGCCGACGCGGCTGGCCTGCAGGCGCTGGACATCCATGCCGATACCGTGGTGGTGCCCGAGGGGTTCGACAGGCGGCTTGACGGTGCGGTGCGGCGGCTGACGGTGATTGCCCGCCGCATTGTTTCCGAAGGCACGACGGTTCTGCGCATGCTGCATGACGCGGACAACGAGCTCAGCAGGGTGCGCATTTTCGTGGAAGCCGTGGAGGGCCGGTTCACCCTGTACGGCGGCCCCACGCGCGACACCCCTTATGCGCTGGAGGAGGCCTGGGACACGGTGGCGCGGCCGCAGTTCAGCAATTTCCTGTGGCAGGACAACCGGGCTGTGGTGAAGCACACCCCCGTGCCGCCCGGCCTGCTGGAGCATGGCGAGCCGATGCACAGGGTGCTGGCCGCGCTGTTTGCCCTGAGCGCCGGCATGGCGGGCAGGCCCGGCCATAGCGACCACAGCGAGGCCGAGCTGGCGTTGTGCCATGAGGCGCTGGGTTGGATCACGCGCTGGTCAGGGGTCGAGTCCGGGTTTGGCGAGTTGATCCAGGCGGCGGGTTCGCTGCAGCGTCTGCTGCCGGTCATGGGCGTTGACGGGCTGGCCAGGCCGATTCCTGATCTGAGCGCCGGCAGCTATCTGTCGCTGGCCAAGGCCCGGCAGGAGGTGATGGCGGCCATGGAGGCCCACCTGCGCAGCCTGCGCGCCAGCGGCGAGCTGGCAGGTGCCGTGGGCAGCGTCGCGCAGGCGTTTGCCGACCGGGATACCTTGGACCTCAAGATGCTGGAGGCACGTTGCACCGAGCTGGAGCAGCGGTTGATTCAGCAGATCGAGGCCCTTGACCGCGCCGCACGCACGGTGCGCCAGGAGGAGCTTGAAGCGGAACTTGCCGCCATGCGGCTCAAGCTTGAAAGCGACGTTGCCCAGATCGTGCGCACCGTGAAGATGAGCCTGGAAATCGCCTTTGGCGTCATCGCAGTCGCGGGCAGTGTGGCCGCCCTGTGCGTGGGCGTGCCGCCCGACCCGAAGGCGCTGACCGAGACCGGTCAGAAAGGCGTGCTCGGCCTGAAGGATTTGTACGGGCAGGCCAAGACGCTTGGCGGCAGCATAGACGGCCCGCTCAAGGCGCTGAAGGCCCTGGGCCAGTCGTTTGCCATTCCACTGCAATGGACCAGGCACAACTCCAGCACGCTCAAGAATCTGGTGGATCCCGCCAAGGGCGCATTGAATGCGGTGCTGCCGGTGATCCGTGGGCCGCTGGGCGGGCTGGATGTCGAGGGGATTTCACGGGAGCTGGGCGACACCATGCGTGCACTTGCGCTCATGCCGGATGCCAATGAAGCCAAGGCCGCCTGGACGGTGCTGGAGAACGATGCCGTCAACCGGCTGGATCTGGTGCTTGCCACGGAAGGCACCGAGGCGGCCGTGCGCAACGCCGCCAACACCCTCAAGACACAGGTGCAGAAAGTGGCCGTCTATGGCCGCCTGCTGGCAGAGCAAAGCGCATCCAAGAATGCCATTGCCCGTGAGCTTGCCACGCTCAAGCTGGAATACGTTGCGGTGATCGGCAAGCGCAAGCGCCTGCAGGAGCTGGAGCAGCAGGCGCTGACAGAGCTGGAGCGCAGCGCGCGGCTGCAGGGGGAAATCACCCTCAGGGCAGAAAGTGCGCGCCGCGGCTTCTTCGTGGACTGCTTCGGGGTCCGCGCCGCACAGGCCTACGAGACAGGCAAGCAGCCCGGCCACCGTCTGTCGATGCCGGGCACGGCCGCCGCCATGGCAGATGCCCACGCCACCCTGCTGGCAGACCACGCCAGCGCGCAGGCGGCCAATGCGAGGACCCAAGGGGATTTGCGGCGGGAATTGCGGGTCACTGACGCCGCGCTGCTGCAGCAGCTGGCGCATGGGCAGCCCATCAGCCTGTCCATTGCCACCAGCCATCCGGCACTGGCCAGCTACCGCCGCATCCGCCTTTCGTCGGTGCAGGCCTGGCTGGAGTTTGCCGATGCCTCGGCCCAGCGCATCAATATCGACATGGTGACCGGCAGCGACTTTCACGACAGCACGGGCAACGGGGACGAGAGGCTTTTCTGCTCGCCCCTGAAGATCAACTTCACCTACGCCGGCGACCAGATCGAGTTCTCGCAGCATCTGGGAGATGTCTGCCCGACGCCGTTCACGACGTGGCTGATCGATGTGCTGGAGCCCCGACAGATGCCGGCAGCGCCTCGGGCCCTGCGCCTGTTGATGGCCGGCACTGCAGCCAAATGACCCGGCTTCTGTGGCTGCCCGCCGCTGCCACGGCGCTGTGCTGCGGTGGCGCTCTGGCAGCGAGCTGCCGCGTCGAAGCCGAGCCCGCGCGTGAGCCAGTCGCAAGGCAGGTATGGACCGATATCGCCGAGTTCTCGTTCCTGACCGGGCTTGATCTGGACGATGCCAGCGGCCGCATGACGCTGGTAAGGAGCCTGGAGAGCATGCAGTCGTTCCCTGCGCTGAAGGCAGCATCGGCCGCTTGGGGCACGCTGCGTGCCCGTATCGACGGGCTGGCCGATACGGTGCAAAAGCTGGGGCAGACCGTCGGGCGTTTGCAGCAGCTGTGCGACCAGCTGGATGCCGTTTCGCTGGCCCCCGACGCACCGCTGGACGAGGCCCGATGGAATGCGGGTGTCGCAGCCGTCGAGACGGAGATGGATACGGCCATTGCGGCGGCTGCACCCGTCGTGGCGCAACTGGAAAGTCATGCCTCGCTGCTTCGCGTGGCCGCCGCGCACCATGCCAGGCAGCCGCCACCGGCAAACGCGGTGGTCCGCCTTGGGCCCGCGCCGCAGGCGATGGCAACGGAATACAGCACCCTGGCATTGCGCTGGCGGGCCGTGGCCTCCGACCTTGCAAATGCTCGCCGCATCTTGCCGGTGAGGCCGGTGCGTGGTTCATCCGCGCCCTTGATCGCCATGACGGCCGCCATGCGGGAACTGGAACGGATCTCCGCTGAGGCGCACGCACTCTCGGCCCAGCGGCTCAGCGATACGGATTTTCGGCGCTACGAGACGGGCGACTACCTGTACGACCAATGCCCCATGCTCAAGGACCGCCAATGGGTCGGGCTGCAAAACCTGTATTGGAGCGAAAGGCGCAATGCGGTAGCGCTGCTGCAGGGCACGGGCCTTGTGTCTCCCCCCGGGCTGTTCAACTTCGAGCCATGGCAGATTTCCGTCCCAGCCATGATTCTGGGCGCCGACAGATGGAGGTTCCTGCGCACCGGCAAGGGCTACTGGCTTGTCCAGAATGCGGCGTTCGGACCGGGCACCATGGCGCTCGATGTCACCAGCGTGGCCGGGAAATCGCATCTTGAGCTGAAGATGACGGCGTCGGCGGGAGACTCCCCACGCTTCAGCGGCCAGCAATGGCGCTGTGCGCCCAGTGACCTGCCGGGTCAGTTCCATCTCTACAACCGCTTCCTGTCGGATGCCGTCGTGCTGGATACGGCCAATGACAATGGGATTGCCGTCATGCTGCCGGCCACCAGCCGCTCCTCTGGCCAGTATTGGCGTGTGATCGAGCGGTAAGAGGTATTTGGGCGCAGGACCCCCTTGATCTCAACCGCACTTGAGGTTGCATGCTCCAGGCTTCTCGTCGCCATGGCACTGCGCCATGGCCGGCGCAGACCCTGCAACCAAGAAGCATCCATGCCCCATCAAGATTCCCTCACGCTGGACGATCAGGTCCGGCCAACGACCGCCGAGAGCTGGTCCATCCTGTCCTCCCCCTACCGCCTGACGACGATCGGCATCGTCTC
The DNA here is from genome assembly GCF_001622915.1 of Delftia sp. GW456-R20. NCBI lineage: Bacteria > Pseudomonadati > Pseudomonadota > Betaproteobacteria > Burkholderiales > Comamonadaceae > Delftia > Delftia sp. GW456-R20. The sequence goes on from NZ_LWCN01000004.1 coordinate 83,950, forward strand.
GCTGGTGGCCTTGATTGCCTTTGAGGCCCTGGCCGTGGCCACCGCCATGCCAGCGGTGGCCCGCGCGCTCGATGGGGTGCCGCTGTATGCGGTTGCCTTTGGCGTGACCCTGGCCACCAGCGTGGTGGGCATGACGGTGGCGGGCGGCTGGTGCGACGCGCGCGGGCCGGCGGCGCCGCTGTGGTCTGGCATGGCGTGTTTTGTGGCGGGGTTGCTGCTGGCGGGCTTTGCGCCTTCCATGCCGGTGTTTCTGGCGGGGAGGCTGGTTCAGGGGCTGGGGGCCGGTGGCATGTCGGTGGCGCTGTATGTGCTGGTGGGCCGGCGGTATCCCGAGGCACTGCGGCGGCGCATTTTTGCGGCGTTTGCCACGGCCTGGGTGGTGCCCGCGCTGGTGGGGCCGGCGTTGAGCGGCCTGGTGGTGGAGCACCTGGGCTGGCGCTGGGTGTTCCTGGGCGTGCCCCTGCTGGCCTTGCCGGCCGGGGCGATGCTGCGCCCGGCGCTCCAGGGCCTGGGCGGCCATGGCCAGGGCATGCAGGGCGGTGTGCGGCGCGGGCTGTGGGCCTTGGGCGCGGCCACGGGCATCTGCCTTCTGTATGTGGGCGGGCAGAGGCAATCGGCGGGCGCCTTGGGGGCGGTGGCGGTGGCCGCGGCCTTGTCGCTGGTCTGCACCTGGAAGCTCTTGCCGGCCGGCACGCTGCGCGCCGGGCGCGGGCTGCCCAGCGTGATCGCCTTGCGCGGGCTGGTGTTTGCAGCGTTCTTCGGGGCCGAGGCGTTCCTGCCGCTGGTGCTGGCGCGCGAGCACGGGCTGTCAGCGCCCATGGCGGGGCTGGTGCTGAGCGCGGGTGCGCTGGGCTGGTGCTCCGCTTCCTGGTACCAGGGACACAGCCGCAACGGCTGGAGCCGTCACCGCTTCCTTCGTGTGGGCACCAGCGCGGTGCTGGCGGGCGTGCTGCTGACGGCATCGGTGGCCTGGCCGGCCGTGCCCGTGTGGGTGGCGGTGGCGGGCTGGATCGTGTCGGGGCTGGGCATGGGCCTGCTGTCGGCAAGCCTGTCGGTGCTCACGCTGTCCATGTCCGCGCCCGGCGAGCAGGGCGCCAACAGCTCGGCCCTGCAGCTGTGCGAGGCCATTGCCGTGGCGGCCACCCTGGCCATTGGCGGATCGCTGTTCGCGGCCTTGCTGGAGACTTCGGCCCAGGCGGCCTATCTGGCGAATTTTGGGGTTGCGGCCGGGGCGGCGGTGTTGGCGGCGGTGATCGTGGGGCGAACGGATACGCGGCAGGTGTTTGTGGGGTGAGCTTTGCCGTAAGCGGTGCCTATGATCGATGGTCGCCTGCGCAGCACAGGCCGTAGATTTATGCCCATAACTCGCTGTCATCATGAAACACGACAAGAACCTTTCCCCCGTCGGCTGGTATGTGGTGTCCTACCTGCTTCGATTCGTGGAGCTGAACGATGAGCGTCGGGACGACGAACAAGACCGCTTTGTGTCTTGGGAGAACACGGTGCTTGTGCGCGCCAGCACATTGGACGAGGCCTATGAAAAAGGCTTGGCGTTCGCCGGTGAAAATGCGAAGCCCTACAAGGGTGGCCCGGATGGCGTGCCTGTCCAATGGGAGTTGCTGGGTATTACCGAGGTTCTGCCCATTTACGAAGAGCTGGCGGACGGTGCGGAGATTATGTGGACTGAGCGCGCTCCGCGAAAACTCAAGAATCTCCGGCAATTGGTCAAGCCCAAGGGGGCATTCCAGCAGTAACGGTGGGGCGTGCGGGCCGCCTGCTACAGGAACCACCGCCCCCGATTGCTTCGGTGTAGGACGTGCTCTCAGGGGCGGGCGCGCCCGGGGACCACGCCTTGCCCGGTGGCGCCTGTGCTGTGATGGCGGCTTGTCCAACCAACGCACAGGAGAAACACATGTCCGAGAAAACCGCTTCCGTCCATTGGGAAGGTGCAGGCAAGACCGGCCAGGGCCGCATCAGCACGGAGACCGGCGCGCTCAAGGACCATCCCTATGGCTTCGGCAGCCGCTTCGGGGATGACCGAAAAGGAACGAATCCCGAGGAGATCGTGGGCGCCGCGCATGCGGCGTGTTTCACGATGGCCTTTGCCTTTGCCTGCGAGAAGGCGGGCATCGCCACCGAGATGCTGGACACTACGGCCAAGGTCCGGCTTGCCAAGGATGGCGAGGGCTTCAAGATCGACCGCATTGCCCTCACGCTGCAGGCCAAGGTGCCCGGCATCGACGATGCGCAGTTCCAGAAAATCGCCCAGGAGGCCAAGTCCCAGTGCCCGCTGTCCAAGGCACTGGCAGGCGTGCCCGAAGTGACCTTGGTGGCGACGCTGCTGCATTGAACGCGCAGGCCCTTTGGGCCTTTGCCGCGCGGTGACGCGGCCTCAATCCTCCAGTACCAGCCTTCCCCGCATGGGCAGCGCATGCGAGGGATACGAGCAAAAGTAGGTATAGCTCTCGCCCTTGCGCAGGCGCGCCACGGGGAAGGTGACCGAGGCATGCTCGCCGCCCGACAGCATTTGCGTGGCGGCGATGACGCGTGCGTCGGCGTGGTCCACCCATGCCCGCTCGGGACCGGCGCGCAGGCCGTCGGCGATCACGGCGTCGATATCGGCGCTGCGGGCCAGCACCCAGTTGTGGCCGGCTTCCTGCCAGGGCTTCCTGCCGGTGTGGACCAAGTGGACGGTGAAGCTCTCGCAGCGCGCGCTGACGCGGATTTCCGCCAGGCTGAAGCGTTTGCCGGGCTGGCCTTCAATGGTGGTTTCGCAGGCGGGATGGGCCACGCTGGATGCGGGCGTGGGGTGGGCATGCTGGGCCTGGGCGTTCAGGCAGAAGGCGGCCAGCAAGGCAGCGGCGGCGGTGATGCGGGCATGCATTCGGAATCTCCAAAAAAGCGGATGGATCTGGAATCGGGGACCGGGCTCAGGCCGCAGCCGTCAGCCCGTCCACGATGACCTGGGGCAGGCCCTGGGAGCAGGGCTCCACCCGGGCCTGCACGCCGTAGACGCGGGCCAGCAGGGCGGGGGTGATGGCCTGGGCGGGCGGGCCGTCGGCCAGCAACTGGCCTTGCTTGAGCACGATGACGCGGTCGGCGTGGCGCAGGGCGGCGCCCAGGTCGTGCAGCACGACCAAGGTGGTCATGCCGTGGCGGCGCGTTTGCTCGCGCACCAGCTGCATGACGTGGAACTGGTGGTTGAGGTCCAGGGCGGACAGGGGTTCGTCCAGCAGCAGCACGCGCGGTTCGCGGATCAGGGCCTGGGCCAGGCCTGCAAGCTGGGACTGGCCGCCAGACAGCTCATCCAGGTGGCGCATGGCCAGGTGGGCGATGCCCAGGTGCTCAAGCAGGGCGGCAGCCTGGGTGACCGCATCCGGGGAGCCGGCCTGCTGCGGGCGCGTGGTGTGTGGCGAGGCCTTGCGCGCGGCCAGCAGTGATTCGATGACGCGCAGGTGCACGGCGGCCGGCAGGGCCTGGGGCAGGTAGACGATGCGGCGCGCGCGCTCGGGCAGGCTGGCGTGCTGCAGTTCCTGGCCTTCCAGCGTGATGCTGCCCTGGGCGCGCACCAGGCCGGCCAGGGCACGCAGCAGGGTGGACTTGCCGCTGCCGTTGGGCCCCAGCACCACGGTGAGCGTGCCGGCGCGCAGCGGGGCGATGTCCAGCGATTCGATGACGCGTCGGCGCCCGTAGGCGACGCTGAGACCCTCGATCTGCAGACCATCTTGCGTGAGAGGTGGCAGATAGGTGGGTGCGAAGTGCGGAATATTCAGGGAGGTGTTCAGGGTGGTGCTCATGTCCGCCCCCGCGTGCGCAGCACGATGGCCAGGAAGAAGGGAATGCCCACCAGCGAGGTGACGATGCCCACCGGGATGATCACGCCCGGGATCAGCGTCTTGGAGGCCACCGAGGCCAGCGACAGCACCAGCGCGCCGACCAGGGCGGCGGCGGGCAGGTAGAAGCGGTGGTCATCTCCCACCATGCGGCGCGCGATGTGCGGTGCCACCAGGCCGATGAAGCCGATGCTGCCCACAAAGGCCACGGACAGTGCGGCCAGCAGGCTGATGCGCAGCAGGGCGCCCAGGCGCAGGCGGCGCACGTCCACGCCAAAGCTGGCGGCACGGTCTTCGCCCAGGCGCAAGGCGGTGAGGCGCCAGGCGTTGAGCAGCGAGAACGGCAGCACCAGGGCCAGCGCGGCGGCCAGCCCGGCCACCTTGGGCCAGGTGGCGCGCGAGAGGCTGCCCATGGTCCAGAAGACCAGGCCCTGCAGCGCCTCGGCCGTGGCCACGAACTGCAGCAGCGAAACCAGGGCGTTGAAGCTGAACACCAGGGCAATGCCGAACAGCACCACGCCCGATGCGCTCATGCCGCCCCAGCGCGCCACCAGATCCAGCAGCAGGGCCGAGGCCATGGCGAACAGGAAGGCGTTGGCAGGCACGGCCCAGGCCGTGGGCACGCCGGGCAGGCTCCAGTCCAGCACGATGGCCAGGGCCGCGCCAAAGGCGGCGGCCGAGGACAGGCCCAGCGTGAACGGGCTGGCCAGCGGGTTGGCCAGCACGGTCTGCATCTCGGCGCCGGCCAGGCCCAGGGACAGGCCCACGGCCACGGCCATCAGGGCGTAGGGCAGGCGAATGTCCCAGACGATGACGCGCAGCGCAGGCGGGGCCTGGTCGGCATGGCCCAGGGTGGCGATCAGCTGGTCCAGCGCCAGCCCGGAGGGGCCGGTGGTGAAGTCCAGCAGCAGCGCGCCCACGATGGCCGCAGCCAGCAGGGCCAGCACCAGCACGCGCAGGGCGGTCAGGCGCCGGTAGCCCCTGGCCAGCGGCGGGGCGCTGGCGGCCGGGCTGGCGAGGTCCACGGGCAGGTCGGCGGCCATGTTCATCGCGCGGCTCCGCTGGCCGCTGTGGCCGCTGCCTTGGCAGGTGCATCGCCCCAGAAGGCGCCGTGCATGGGCAGGGCGGGCAGGAAGCGGCGGTTGATCTCGTCCAGTGTGGCCTGGGGATCGATGTCGCCAAAGCGCTCTGGGTAGAACCACTTGGCCATGGCCTCGATGGCCAGGATGTTGGTGGGCGCGTCGTAGAAGTTGTGCCACAGGCCGTGGGCGCGGCCCTGGCGAACGGCGCCCAGCACCTCGAAACCGGGGCGCGCGGTCAGCGCCTGCAGGCTGGCCGATAGGTCGGCCGGTGCCACGCCGCTGCCGGCCTTGAGCATGAGGCGGTTGCTCTGCGGGCGGCTGCCGGTGGCGATGTAGACCTCGGGGTCGGCGGCGATCAGGGCTTCCTGGTGCATGTCGCCGATGGCGCCGGGCACCTTGCCGGCCGCGACGTTGATGCCGCCGGCCGCCTCGATGAATTCGCCCATGTTGCCCTTGCCCACGGTGTGGCAGCAGCCGTCCCAGACGCCGGCCAGCAGCTCGGCGAAGACGCGCGGGCGCTGGCTGGTGGGAATGCCCTGCACGCGCTGGCGCACCTGCTGCAGGTGCTGCTCGTAGAAGCGCGCATAGGCCTCGGCCTGTTCCTCGCGGTGCACGGCCTTGCCCAGGATGCGCATGCTGGCCAGGGTGTTGCGCACGGGTTGGGCGCGAAAGTCGATGAAGACCACGGGCACGCCGGCCTTCTTGAGATCGTTGACCAGGCCGCTCTGGCGCCCCGGCCCATGTCCGCCCAGGCCGAAGATGGCGATGTCGGGCCGGGTGGAGACCGATTGCTCGGCGCTGACGCTGTCTTCCGAGGTGCGGCCAATGACCGGGATGCGGTCTATGGCCGGGAAGCGGCGCCGGTAGTCGGCATAGCCGTTGGGGTCGGCGAAGGGCAGCTCGCCCTGCCACCCGGCGATGCGGGCCAGGGGCTGATCACCCTCGATCAGGGCCAGGGCGTAGAGGAAGCGGCCCTCGCCCAGCAGGATGCGCTCCACCTTGGCGGGGATTTCGACCGTGCGGCCGACGATGTCGACCACGGTGGTGGCCGGTGCATTGGCAGCGGTGCCGGCAGGCGAGGCCGCAAGCGCGGAGGCGGACAGCAGGGCGGCGGCGCAGGCTGCGGCCAGCGCCAGCAAGGCGCGGCGTGTGGGGAGACGTTGGGTGGATGTCATGGTATGGCCCCGGCTCAGAAGGACAGGTCCAGGCCCGCCGTGTAGGTGCGGCCCGCGCCCGGCACGCCGTACAGCTGAAAGCCGTCCAGCGAGGCGCCGATGCGGCTCCAGTAGAAGCGGTTGGTGAGGTTGTTGATGTTGAAGCGGGCCGTGAGCTGGCGGTTGATGCGCCAGCTCAGCGCCAGGTTCTGCACGAAGTAGCTGGGCGCTTTTTCGTGGTCGGACACATAGATGGGGTGCACGCCGTTGGGGCCGTTGACCGTGCTGGACGTATTGTTCTGGCCGCCCACCATGACGTTGTCCGTATAGCGGCGCTCGCCCACGTACTGCGCGCCCCAGCTCAGGGTGACGGCGGGCGTGACCAGGAAGGACGTCCAGACGCTGCCGCTCCAGTCGGGCACGTTCCTGGCCTCGGCACCTTCGTTCGCGCCCTTGGTGAGGCGGCTCTTCAAGTGGGACAGGCCGGCGTACACCGACCAGCGCGACGTGATCTCGCCCTGGGCGCCCAGCTCGAAACCCTGCACCCGCTTGGCGGGCAGGGCGCGCACGGGCGAGACGCTGTCGGGGCTGTACTCCCACGATTCGCTCAGCTCGGTGCGGAACACGGCGCCGGTCAGCGACAGGCGCCCGCCCAGCACGTCCCACTTGCTGCCTGCCTCCCAGGTACGCGACAGGGCCGGCGCATAGGCCAGCTGGGCGGCCGTGCCGTAGACGCCGTTGTTGGTGGTCACGCCCATGGCCGAGGGCTGGGCCGCGCGGCTGTAGGAGACATAGATGGAGCCCTCGCTGGCCGGCTTGTAGACCAGGCCCAGGCGGCCGCTGAGCGCGCCGTCCGTGCGGCTGGCGCCGCCGTTGTTCGCCTGCCAGCGGTCGTAGCGCAGCGCCGTCTGGGCCTGCCAGCGCGGCGAGAAGGTGATGGTGTCGTTCACATACACGCCCGCGTTCTGCACCTTGGCGCGCGCGCTGCCCGCGCCCACCACCGTGGGCGTGCCCGGGAAGATGGTGGCCGGGTTGGCCATGTCGAAGCCCAGCGTGCCCGTGGGCAGGTCCATGCTGCGCTCGCGGTCGCCATAGGTCTCGCGGTACAGCTCCAGCCCTGCCGTGAGGTCGTGCTTGAAACCTGCCGTCTCGAAACTGGTGCGCACATCGGTCTGGTTGTTGGCGATGGTGTAGCGCTTGGACACGGACACCGAGGCCAGGCGCAGCGAGGCATTGGCGCCCGCCGTGTCCACCAGGCCGTAGTCGCCATAGGACAGGATGCCGCCCGGCGCCGTCACCAGCCCGCCCAGGCCCACATAGCCCAGCGAGTTCTTGCTGCTGCCGCTGTTGAAGCGCGCGGGCGCCAGCACGCTCCAGTTGTCCGAGCGCTCGTAGCGGAACTGGTTGCGCACCGTGGTCGTGGGCGAGAGGTCATGCTCCACGCGGGCCGTCACCATATCCGTGCGCGACTGCTGGGTGTAGAGGTTGGAGGCGCCGTACCAGGCATTGCGCGGCACGCCCGGCATCACCTGGCCGCCCGTGCCGCGCTGAATGGGCAGGCCGCCATCGGGCGTGTTGTCGTCCACCTGGTGGAAGACGTTGACCACGGTGCGCGTGGAAGTGCCCAGGCCGTGGGCGAACGAGGCTGCCACGCCGTAGCGGTCGTAGTCCACCCCGTTGCGGCCGGCCACGTCGTTCTGGTGCTTCATGAGGTTCAGGCGCACGGCGCCGGTCTCGCCCACGCTGCGGTTCAGGTCGGCTGTGGCGCGGCGGTAGCCATCGCTGCCCACACCCACCGAGCCGTTGTAGAACGTGTCGCGCCTGGCTTCCTTGCTGACCAGATTGACGCTGCCGCCCACGGCGGACACGCCCGACTCCACCGAGCCCGTGCCCTTGTAGACCTCGGCCTGCTCCAGGTTGAAGGTGTCGGTGCGGCTGGCCATGCCGCCGTCGCGCACGCCGTCGATGGTGATGGCCTGCTCGGCCGAGAAGCCGCGGATGGTGAAGAAATCTCCCCAGCCCAGATTGCCCTCGCCCGAGGTGAAGGTGATGCCGGGCACGTTCTGCAGCACCTCCTGCAGGCTCTGGGCGTTTTGCTCGCGGATCAGCTCGGCCGGCACCACGTTGATGCTTTGCGGCGTGTCGCGCAGCGGCTGGGTGAGCTTGGGCGACTGCACGGCGGCGGGCTGGTAGGCCGGCGCCTCACGCGTGGAGCGGACCTCGACCGTGCCCAGGGGCGATGCCGGAGCGGCCGCAGTCTGGGCCACGGCCAGGGTGGAGAAGGCGCCCAGCGTCAGCGCAAGGCTGGTGGACAGGGCCGGAGGGAAACTGCTGGAGTGCTGAGAAGACATGGCGACGAATCACTAGAATGAAAATCGTTCTTATTGACGAGCAGGACTCTAGTGACGCGACAGCGCAGACAGGCCAGCGGCCGCCGGGCAAATGCAATGCTCCATTGCACAGGCCGCCGCCACAACATTCCATTACAAAACGCCGTGCGCCAATGCAATCCATGAGCGCACCAGCAGCCGCATCCCCGGCCGCCCAGGGTCCTCGCATCCTGGTGGTGGACGACGATCCCGACATCCGCGAGCTGCTGTGCGACTACCTGCGCGCCTCGGGCATGCGCCCGGCCGCCGTGGGTGACGGCCAGGCCATGTGGGACTGGCTGGGCCGGCATGCGGCCGACCTCATCGTGCTGGACCTGATGCTGCCCGGCACCGACGGCCTGGCCCTGTGCCGCAGCCTGCGCGAGCGCACCCACATCCCCGTGGTCATGCTCACTGCGCGCGGCGCCTTGCTGGACCGCATCCTGGGCCTGGAGATGGGGGCCGACGACTACCTGCCCAAGCCCTTCGATCCGCGCGAGCTGCTGGCGCGCATCAAGGTGGTGCTGCGCCGCGTGGCCCAGGCACCGGCGCCGGCCAGCGAGCCGGAGCATCTGCCCGTGCTGCGCTTTGCCGGCTGGACGCTGGACATGCGCGCGCGCGAGCTGCGCTCGCCCCAGGCCGTGCTGGTGCCGCTGGCCCAGTCCGACTACCGCGTGCTCTGCGCCCTGGCCAGCAACCCGCACCGCACGCTGAGCCGCGACTACCTGGCCGACCATGTGTTCGGCCGCGAGCGCCAGGCCCAGGACCGCGCCATCGACGTCTGCGTGAGCCGACTGCGCCAGCACCTGGAAGACCCTGCGCGTCAGGCCAGCCTGATCCGCACCGTGCGCAACGCCGGCTACGTGCTGACCTGCGACGTGGTGCCGCAGGCATCGTGATGGCTTGGGGGCAGGCCGGCGCGCTGCTGCGGCGCCTGTGGCCGCAGACGCTGTCCGGGCGCGTGGCCCTGATCCTGGTGGCCGGCATGCTGGCGGCCCAGGCGCTGACGGGCACCATCTGGTGGGAAAGCCGGCGCAGCCAGCTGCTGGAGGTGCCGCTGCGCCTGCTGGGCGCGCGCGCCGCCGATTCGCTGCTGCTGCTGTCCTCCCTGCCGCCCGAGGCGCGGGCCGCCGCCGTGGGCACGCTGAGCACGCAGGGCTACCAGCTGACCCTGATCGATGCGGTCCGTGCGCGGCGCCTGATGGAGGACCTGGCGTCCGCTCCCGCCGATGCGGCCGACGCCATGGCCGGCGATCTGCTGGCCGATGTGCTGGCGCGGCGCGTGGGCGCGGCCGTGCCGTTCCACCTGCTGGCGCTGGAGCTGCACGGCGGCGCGGAAACCCTGCTCACCGCCCATGAGCCAGAGGCCCATGTGCGCATGCTGCTGGGCCTGGGCAACGGCCAGTGGCTGCAGGTACAGGCCGTGGAGGGCGAGGCCGGCTATCCCGTCAGGCCCTATTGGGCGTTGGCCGACTACGTGCTGCGCATCTACCTGCTGCGCATCATCGTGGTGGTGGTGGTGGCTCTGCTGGCCGTGCGCCTGGCCATGCGCCCGCTGGCACGCATGGCCAGCGCGGCCAACGCGCTGGGCAAGGACCTCAAAAGCCCGCCCCTGCCGCTGGACGGCCCGCGCGAGGTGCGCCAGGCGGCCCAGGCCTTCAATGCCATGCAGCAGCGCATTGCCGATGGCGTGGCCGAGCGCACGCGTTTCTTTGCAGCCGTCTCGCACGACCTGCGCACGCCCATCACGCGGCTGCGCCTGCGCTCGGAGATGCTGGAGCCCGAAGCCCTGCGCGACAAATTCCGCCGCGATCTGCAGGAGATGGAGGCCATGGTCACCGCCACGCTGGACATGCTCACCGGCGCCGATGCGCGCGGCGAGCGCCAGGCGCTGGACATCAACGCCCTGGTGCAGGGCGTGGCCCAGGACCTGGGCGAGGCGCATGGAGTGCACATCCCCATCACGGGCCGCGCCCTGCGCCCGCTCGATTGCTATCCCCACAGCCTGCGCCGCTGCCTGCAGAACCTGCTGGAGAACGCGCTGCGCTATGGCCGCGACGCCGAACTGCGCATCAGTGACAGCGACGATCTGCTGCGCATCGACGTGCTGGACCGGGGGCCGGGCATTGCCCAGGAGCAACTGGCCCAGGTGCTGGAGCCGTTCTACCGCATGGAGGCCTCGCGCAACGCGGGCTCTGGCGGGTTTGGCCTGGGCCTGTCCATTGCCGATGCCGTGGCCAAGGCGCACGGCGGGCGCATTGTGCTGGGCAATCGGGAGGGGGGCGGGCTGGAGGCGGTGCTGGAGCTGCCGCGCAAGACTCCTGCCCGCTGATCAATCCTGGGCTGTGAAGCCTTTGCCGCAATCGCCGCAGATCAGGTTCAGCCCAGGCTTGCCCCAGACATTGACGGGCGCCGCGCAACCGCCGCAGCGGTACTTGACGCGCAGGGACTTGTTGACGGGCTGCACCATGGTCTCGCCGGTGGTGGAGCCCGGCACAGCCACCGAGGTGCCCACGGGCCGCACGGCTTCGGCCAGGGCGGGCACGGAGGACATGGGCGGCTGGGTGCCCTGCATGCCCTGGATCTGCGTGGCCATGCTCCACTGGCCCGTGACCACATGCTCGATGGCCGGGAAGCGGTCGTACCAGCTCAGTTGGAAGCGCGTGGTCAGCAACTGCTCGCAGGCCGCGAGGAAGGGGCCGCCCGCCATGGCGTAGTCGGCCATCATGTCGCCCGTGCGCCGGCCGCCCGGCCGGCCCGTGGACGAGGGCATGAGGCCCAGCGATTCCAGCTTGTCCGCCCATTCCTCGTTGTGATAGCGCGCGCGGCCCGGCTTGCCGAAGTGGTGCTGCCACAGGTGCGTCATCTCATGCACCAGGGTCTGCAGCGTCTCGATGATGGGCACGGCCGCGAAGTAGGCGGGGTTGAGCGCAATCTCGTCCGTGGTGCTGCCATCCAGCGACGCAAAGCGCGCCGCAGAGAAATAGCCGCAGGTGCGCTTTTCGCGCTGCAGCGTGATCAGGCAATGGGGCAGGGCATCGTCGAACAGGCGCTGGTTGAAGTGCTCGTAGGCCTGCTGCAGTTCGGAATAGGTTTCGCGCGTGGGGACTGCGCGCGCAGAGGCAATGGAAGAGGCAAGGGAGGAGGCAGTGGCCGAGAGCATGGCTGGATTGTGCAATACAGCCATGCCGCCATTGGCGAGTTTCAGGGCGATCCGTCCTGCACGTTCAACGCCTGCCCAATCGCATAGAACTGCCCACCCGCCACATAGTGCAGGCTGCGCAGCGCGGGGTCGGCGTCCTCGAAGTGCCAATGGCCGTCCCGGAACACGCGGGTGTCGGACCAGGCGCCCACGATCTCGCCGATGAACAGGTCGTAGGTCTGCTGGTTGTGGGGCTCGGGGATCAGCCTGCAGGCCAGCCAGCCGGCGCAGCCGTCCACGAAGGGCAGGTCGAACCCTTCCATGCCGAACAGCTGAACGCCGCTGGCGGCGAGCTTGCCGGCATCGGTGGAAAGGGTGTGCGTGCCGACCTGGTGCGTGAGCTGCAACTGGGCGGCCGTAGGCACCTGGATCACGAACATGCCGCTTTGCTCGACCAGGGCGCGCGTGGCCGTGGCCTTGTCCAGCACCACGGTGAGCTTCGGGGGCGCAAAGTCCAGCGCGCAGCACCAGGCTGCGGCCATGACGTTGTCCACGCCGCCGTGGCGGGCCGAGACCAGGACGGTGGGGCCGTGGTTGATCAGCCGGTAGGACTTGGCGAGATCGACCGGGGCGATATGCGGGTTCATGCGAGCTTTCTGAGAGGTTCTTGACTGTGCATGGTGTTCACTCGGCCAGCGCCTCGGAACCCACGATATGGACGCCGGGCCTGGCGTTGACAGCAGCCTCTATCAAGGCCTGGGCAATGCGGTGCGCGGGGTTGAGCCGCCAGCGCCGGGGAAGCAGCGGGCCCAGGGCGCCAAGAACGCCGACCATGAAGCGCTCGCCCGCGCGGTGTTCGGTGCGCGGGCCGCTGATCAGGCCGGGGCGCACGAAGGTGAGGGAGGCAAAGCCTTGCGCCTGCAGGTCACGCTCGAGCTCACCCTTGACGCGGTTGTAGAAGATGCGCGAGCCGGCGTCGGCGCCCATGGCCGAGTTCAGCACATAGGTGGCTGTGCCATGGCGCCGCGCCAGCTGTGCGGCCAGCAGCGGATAGTCATGGTCCACACGCCGAAACGCCGGCTGGCTGCCGGCTGTCTTGATGGTGGTTCCCAGGGTGCAGACCAGGGCGTCGGCCCGCCACCAGTCGGCGTCTTCGGGCAGGTGCTCGAAATCGACGATGGGGGCGAGCAGCCTGGGATGCGCCGGCAGCGCCCGGCGTACCGGGGCCACGACGCGGGTAATGCGGCTGTCGGCCAGGGCCTGTTGCAGCACCTGGCTGCCCACCAGCCCCGTGGCGCCCACGATCAGCAGTTGCATGGCTTGGTCTTTCGCTTGGTCATTCGATGAGGACGCAGGTCAGCCAGTGTGCCGCAGATCGTGGGGCGGATGGCCGGCTCAGGCGGCCACTGGCCAGTCCGTGTAGCCCTGGGCACCGCCGCCGTAGTAGGCCTCGTGCGGCGCCACGGCCAGTTCCTTGCCATGGCGCAGGCGGGCCACCAGGTCGGGGTTGGCGATGAAGGGGCGGCCGATGGCCACGGTGTCGATCAGGCCCTTGGCGCGGCGGTCCATGGCCAGTTCCAAGTCATAGCCGTTGTTGCCCATGTAGGCGCCGTCAAAGAGCTTGCGCAGCGCGTCCAGGTCCACGCCGGGCGGCAGTTCGCGCGAGCCGCCGGTGGCGCCTTCCACGACGTGCAGGTAGGCCAGGCCGAAGCGGTTGAGCTGAGGGATGAGGTAGCCGTAGAGGGCCATCACATCGCTGTCCAGCGGCGTGTTGCCGGCGTTGGGCGTGACGGGCGACAGGCGGATGCCCACGCGGTCGGCTCCCCAGACCTTGGCCACGGTGTCGGTGACTTCCAGCGTCAGGCGGGCGCGGTTTTCGATGCTGCCGCCATAGGCGTCGCTGCGGTGGTTGGTGGAGTCGCGCAGGAACTGGTCGAGCAGGTAGCCGTTGGCCGAGTGCACTTCCACGCCGTCAAAACCTGCACGCTTGGCGCATTCGGCCGCATGGCGGTATTGCTCGACGATGCCGGGGATTTCGCTCGTTTCCAGGGCGCGGGGCATGGATACCTCGGCCACGCCGTTGGGCGTGAAGGTGACGCCTTCGGCCTTGATGGCAGAGGGGGCGACAGGGGCCACGCCACCGGGCTGCAGGTCCACGTGCGAGTAGCGGCCCACGTGCCACAGCTGGGCCACGATCTTGCCGCCGGCCGCGTGCACGGCGTCGGTGACCTTCTTCCAGCCGGCGACCTGTTCCTCGGTCCAGATGCCGGGCGTGAGGTTGTAGCCCCGGCCCTGTGCGGAGATGTTGACGGCTTCGCTGATCAACAGGCCCGCGCTAGCGCGCTGGGCGTAGTAGGCGGCGTGCAGTTCGGTGGGCACGCCGTCGTCACCGGCGCGGCTGCGGGTCAGCGGGGCCATGACGAAGCGGTTGGCGAGCGACAGGCCGCCCAGTTGGGTGGGGGAGAACAGATCGGTGTGAAGGCTGTGGTCGGTCATGGTGTGCAGTGGTGGTGGTTGAACAAAAGGAAGAGGGATGGGTAAGAGGTGTAGGTTTTGAAGTTGACCAGTCGTCTACAAACAAGGCAAATAAAAAGCGGCGGTCAGGCCTGCTCAGCCCAGCAGCCGCTTCGTGGACACAAGGGCTGCGGCAAATGGCTCCTCATGCCGGCCCAGCTTGGACAGCAGGGAGGCGCCCAGCCACAGCTGGTACAGCGATTCGGCCAGCGCAGGCGCGTCCAGATCGGATGTGATGGAGCCATCGGCCTGGCCGGCGCGCACGCAGTCGGTCAGCCGGGTGATGATGGCGTCGGTGCCGGTGCGCAGCACCGAGCGCATGTCGTCGGACAGGTCGCAGACCTCGGGGCCCAGCTTGACCACGAGGCACTGGCCTCCTGCATGGGCCGAGCACTGGTTCTGCGTCCAATGGCGGAAGTAGGTCATCAGCCGGGAGATGGCCGGATCGGGCGTCTCCATGAGCGCATCGATCTTGGTCAGGTACTCGTCGAAATACTCCTGCAGCAGGGCCTGGCCGAACTCTTCCTTGGATTTGAAGTAGTAGTAGAAGGAGCCCTTGGGCACGCCCGCAGCCGCGACGACCTCGGCCAGGCCGACGGCCGTATAGCCTTTCTGGGTCATCAACGCCTTGGCCACATCAAGGATGTGCTGGCGTGTTTCCTGTGCGGGTTTCTTCATGGGATCGAAGTCTAACGCAAAAACCGACCAGTCGTCTACAAACTTTGTTCCCGCGTCATTCCGGCGGTCGCAAGGCCTGCGCCGTGTCGGGCAAGTCACCCGGCCGGATGATGCGCGCAAGGCCCATCCTGTCGCTCAGAAAGTCGATCAAGGCCCGGGCGGCGCCGGACTGGAAGCGGTTGGGCATGTACAGCATGAACATGCGGCCCTGGTTGATGCTGAATTCGTGGTCCTGCATGGCCAGCACGACGCGGCCATCTTCCACCTGGCGGCGCACCATGTAGTCGGGCACCAGCCCCACGCCCAGGCCGCCGGTGATGCAGTCGCACAGGAAAGGGTAGCTGCGCGACATCAGCGTGGGCGTGATGTCCAGCTCCTCCAGCGGCTGGCCGTTCCGCGCAATCTGCAGGCGCACCTTGCCGCTTTCGCCGCCCGATGTGATGAGCGGCGTGCGCGACAGCTCGGACGGGGTCTCCGGCAAGCGGTGGCTGCGCAGCCAGTCGCTGGAGGCGCACAGGCTGTAGCGCACCGGCCCCATGTCGCGCGCCACCAGCATGGGTGGCGGGTCGGACATGACGCGGATGGCGATGTCCACGCTGTCCTTGAGCAGGTTGTCTATGAAGTTCTCCAGGCGGATGTCCAGCACCACCTGCGGATGGGCGCGCTTGAACTCGATCAGCCACGGCGCCATGACCAGGTGGCCGTAGCCGGTGGGCACGCTCAGCCCGATCTTGCCCGAGATGTCGTCCGTGCTGCTTTGGGCCAGTTCGCGCACCAGCTCGGTCTCGTTGAGGATGTTGCGCGCATGGCGGTAGATGCGCTGGCCGACCTCGGTGGCCTCCACGCCCTGGGGCGTTCTGCGCAGCAGCGATGCGCCCAGGGACTTCTCCAGCCGGGCCAGGTGGTAGCTCACGTTGGCCCGCGACATGTTCAAGAACTTTGCCGCCTGGCTCAGGTTTCCGTGCTCGATGATCTGGACAAGGATGTTGAATGCCAGGAGATCCATGCGCTGCAGTCCAAGGGGGTGTCAATATTGTTTGACATGATGTCAACCGCCGCCGCCATTGTCAAAGAGGGTGCGCTGGGCAGAATGGGCCAGCCAGAACACATAAACATTCAAGGAGACAAGATGGCAGGCATCACAAAAAGACAGGCTTTGGCCAAGGGAATGGCGCTGGGCGCCATCGGCGTGGCTGCGTTCGCATCGCTGTGCGGCGCGGCGCAGGCCAATACCGATACCGGCGCCTGGCCCGACAGGCCGATTCGCCTGGTCGTTCCCTTCCCGCCGGGCGGACCCACCGATGGCGCGGCGCGCGTCTACGCCGAGGCGCTGGCGCGCCAGCTGGGCCAGCCCGTGGTGATAGAGAACAAGCCCGGCGCATCGGGCGCGGTGGCGGCGGGCCAGTTCCGCACGGCAGCGCCTGACGGCTATACGCTGATGATGATGGTCACGCCCACCATCATGGCGCCGCATTTCTTCAAGAACGTCAAGTTCCACCCGGCCACGGATTTCGCCCCGGTCACCAAGATCTATGACCTGCCCAATGTGATTGCGGTCAATGCGCAGTCGCTGCCCAAGGTGACGGACCTCAAATCGCTGTTCCAGTACGCCAAGGCGCAGCCCGCCACGCTGGACTACACCAGCTCCGGAGCGGGCAGCTCGGGCCACCTGAGCATGGAACTGATGAAATCCGCCAAGCTGCACACCATGCAGCACGTGGCCTACAAGGGCAGCGCGCCCGCCATGAACGACACGCTGGGCGGCGTGGTGCCGGTGATCTATGCGGACATGGTGTCGGCGCTGCCCCATATCCGCAGCGGGCGGCTGAGGGCGCTGGCGGTGGGCACGCCGCAGCGCGTGAAGGCGCTGGACGGCGTGCAGACCATGGCCGAGCAGGGCTTTGGCGGCTATGAGGCATCGTCCTGGGGCGGCCTGGTGGCACCCAAGGACACACCGCGCGCCATCATCGACAAACTCAGCGCCACCTCGCGCCAGCTGCTGGCCACCGACGAGGTGCGCGACCGCTTCGAGAAGATCGGCGTGGCGGCCGCCTACCTCAACCCCCAGGACACCGAGGCCCTGATCCGCAGCGACTACACGCGCTGGGGCGAGGTGGTGCGCACCAACGGCCTGGGCGCGGAGTGAGCCCATGGCCATGAGTCCTATCCCTGCGCAATCCATGTTCCGGCCCCTGCGGGCCGTGCGTTCTCTGGCCGATGTGGAGGCCATCGAAAGCCAGCCCATGGCCGGGCTGATCATGGCGCAAACGGTCTACGACCTCTTTTGCAACTCCGCGCGTGAGCACGGCCAGGGCAGGGCGCTGAGCTTTCTGCCCCAGGCCGGCAGCGTGGATGACGCCCGGCACCTGAGCTATGCCGAACTGCTGGGCAAGATCCACCAGACGGCCAACGCCCTGCATGCGCTGGGCATGGGCGCCAGCGACACGGTGGCCATCCTGCTGCCCGGCTGCATGGAGTACCACTTTGCGCTGTGGGGCGGCGAGGCGGCGGGCATCGTGCAGCCCATCAATCCGCTGCTGAGTGCCGAGAAGATCTCTGCCCTGATGCGGACCACGGGCGCGCGCTTTCTGATCGCGTGGGCGGACGAGGACGATGCCGGCATCCGCGAGAAAGTCACGGCGCTGGATGCGGATCTGGCGCATGTGCTCTGGGTCTCGCATGAAGGTCGGGTTCCCCGGGGGGATGGACAGCGCTGGCCCGCCAGCGATCTGCATGCCGCCCTGGCCGCCCAGCCCTCCGACCGGCTGGTGAGCGGGCGCCAGCCCCAGGCCGGCGACGTGGCGGCCTACTTCCATACCGGGGGCACCACGGGTGCGCCCAAGATCGCCGTGCAGACGCATGGCGCCCAGGTCTACACCGCCTGGGCCAGCGTGCAGATGCAGGGCCTGAACACGGCCGACCGCACCATCAACGGCTACCCGCTGTTCCATGTGGCGGGCGTGCTGCCGGGCTCGCTGGCCTGCTTTTCGGCCGGGGCCCACGTCATCATTCCGACCACGGGGCTGTTTCGCAACAAGGCCGTGATTGCCGGCTTCTGGCGGATGGCGGCACAGTGGAAGCCCACGCTGATGTCGGCCGTGCCCACGGTGCTGGCCGCGCTGGTGGAGGTGCCGCTGCAGGGGGCCGATGTGTCCTCCATCCGCTACTTCCGCACGGGCGCCGCGCCGCTGTCGCCCGAGGTGGCGGCGCGCTTCAAGGCGCACAGCGGTTTCCATGTGCACGAGAGCCTGGGCATGACCGAGATGACGGGCATCTCCACCATCACGCCGCCCGGCCTGCACGCGGCGGCGGGCCATGTGGGCCTGCGCCTGCCGTTTGCGCGCCTGGCCGTGCGCCGCATGGGGCCGGACGGCAGGCCATCGGACCAGGAAGCGGCGCCCGGCGAAACCGGCATGGTGGTGTTCCAGTCGCCCAACCTGTTTTCCGGCTACCTGGGCGGCATTGAGCCGTCCAGCTACCTCACCGATGACGGCTGGCTGATCACGGGCGACCTGGGCTCGGTCGGCGACGATGGCCTGCTGCGGCTGCGCGGGCGTTCCAAGGACGTGATCATCCGCAGCGGCCATAACATCGATCCGCAGGTGATAGAGCAGGCGCTGGAGCGCCATCCCGCCGTCAAGGCCTGCGCCGCCGTGGGCGCGCCCGATGCCTATGCGGGCGAGGTGCCTGTGGCCTTTGTCGCGCTCCACCCCGGCGCCCAGGCCGATGAGACCGAACTGCTGGCCTTTGCCGCAGCCGGCGTGGACGAAGCGCCCGCGCGCCCGCGCTATGTGCGCATCATCGATGCGTTGCCCACCACCAACGTGGGCAAGGTCTACAAGCCGCGCCTGCGCAGCATGGCCGCAGAAATCTACGCCCGCACCCTGGTGGCCCAGGCGCATGAGCGCATGGGCCTGCCGCTGCCGCCCGCGGCCAGCACCACGCATGCGGAAGGCGAGGGCTTTGTGCTGCGCCCGGCCAGGGCGGCTGACCGGAGCCCTTGGGAGCAGGCCGCCAAGGCGCTGGCCTTCACGGGCGAGCCGGTGCGAATCGAGGATGCCGCCTGAACGCTGGGCCGGACCCCATTGCAGCCACCTGGTGAACTGCGCCGGGGTGGTGTGCAATGCGCATAGAATGCAAACCATTCGCATTCAATAACCAATGGGGCGACATGCGGCCGCACCCCACTCCCCAAGCACGTTCATGCCGTCGGCCCGTTGTGGCGCCGATGGCTGTTTTTTTGTCCTTTGAGGAAGCTGCAATGAAGAAACACTGGGTTCTTGTCTCCGCACTCCTGGCCGCCAGCGGCGCCAGCCAGGCCCACCAGATCTGGCTGGAACAGCCGGCTGGCGAAACCGCCGTGATCCGCTTTGGCGAATTCGGCGACAACCTGCGCGAGACATCGCCGGGCCTGCTCGACAAGTTCGGCAAGCCCGTGGCCACCCTGGTGTCTGCCCAGGGCGAGAAGGCCGCCGATGGCCGCAAGACCGGCACCGGCTTTGCGCTGCCCTTCAAGGCCGGCCAGGGCGACAGCATCGTGGCCGAGGATGCCGGCTACCCGCTGTACACCAGCAAGAAGGGCGAGCAGGAACTGCGCAACTGGTACCACCCGGCCGCGCGCCTGATCACCGGCTTTGCTGCCCAGGCCCCGCGCCTCACGCTGGATGTGGTGCCCTCGGGCAAGGCCGGCGAGTTCAAGGTCATCTACAAGGGCCAGCCCTTGCCCAAGGCCAAGGTGGTTCTGACCGTGCAATCGGGCTGGAGCAAGGAAGCCCATGCCGACGAGCAGGGCCTGGTGCAGTTCGCCATGCCCTGGAAGGGCACCTACGTGGCCGAAGCCACGCACGACGAGCGCAGCGGCGGTGAGCGCACCGGCCCGAACGGCGCAGAAAAATACGACGGTGTGCACTACGTGACCTCGGTCACCTACGTCAAGCCCGAAGGCGTGGCGCCCATCGCTGCCGGCCCTGCGGCCAAGCCCAACAAGTAAGCGCTGCGGCCAGACACCTTGGCCCGAGACGCAGGCAGCCATGCCTGCTGGCCTCCATGCCTCATGCATGGAGGCTTTTTTATGGGCGCTGCAGTAGGAACACATGGGTGGGTACGGGATTCGTCGTATACGATTGAATATTTCGTAAAGAGAAGGGCGTGGGCTTCAACGCCACGTTCTAGAGGAGGAAATCCATGTTCAAACGCATACTGTCCCGCGGCCTGGCGCCGCTCCTGGCGCTGTTGTTGGCTGGCTCGGCCAGCCTGGCCCATGCCGATGAAGGCCTGCTGCTGGCCGCTGGCGCCGGCTACCGCAAGCCCGTGCTGGAACTGCTGCAGGCCTTCGGCCAGGCCACGGGCATTCGCGCCGAGGCCAGCTTTGGCAACATGAAGCAGATCGAGACCCAGGCCCGCCAGAACCCCGAGATCGCCGTGCTGATTGGCGACCGCGCCTTTGTCGAGCCCATGCAACTGGCCGAGCGCTACATCACGCTGGGCCAGGGCCAACTGGTGCTGGTGGCAGCGCGCGGCCAGCGCCTGGAAAGCGTGCAGGACCTGGCCAGGCCCGAATTCAAGCGCATTGCCGTCGCCGACCGCAGCAAGGCCGTGTACGGCAACGCGGCGCGCATCTGCCTGGAGCGCCTGGGCCTGGCGCAGGCGCTGGGCGAACGCCTGGTCGAAGTGGCCACGGTGCCCCAGGTCAGCGCCTATGTGACCACCGGCGAGGTGGACGCAGGCTTTGTCAACAAGACCGAGGCCCTGGCCCTGAAAGACCGCGTGGGCGCCAGCGTGCCGGTGGCGGCCAGCTGCCATCCGCCCATCGAACTGAGCCTGGCCGTGCTCAAGGGCCGCGCCTCATCGCCGCAACTGCAGGCGCTGCTGGACTTCATCGCCACGCCGCAGGCCCGCCAGGTGCTGGAGCGGCACGGCCTTTGATGGGCCACCCATTGCCTGCTGGCAGCTGACATTCCATGCCCGCCTCCGTTTGCGCCCAGGCGCCGCTGGCCCTGACCGCGCATGTCATTGCCTGGAGTCTGATGCTGCAATTGCTGGTGGGCGCAGGCCTGGGCTGGCTGCTGGCACGGCGCCGGTTTGCGGGGCGCCAGCTGGTCGATGCACTGGTCAGCCTGCCGCTGGTGTTTCCGCCCATCGTGCTGGGCTATGGCCTGCTGGTGCTGCTGGGCCGGCAAGGGCTGGTCACCCAACTGCTGCCTGCCGTGCTGCAGCCCGACATCGTGTTTTTGCAAACGGGCCTGGTCATTGCGGCCTTCATTGCCGGGTTGCCGCTCATGGTCAAGCCCACGCAGGCCGCCTTTGCAGGCACTTCTCCACGCCTGCTGGAGGCGGCGGCCATGCTGGGGCACCGCCCCTGGTCGGTGTTCTGGCGCATCGAGCTGCCGCTGGCCCGGCGCGGCATTGCGGCCGGCCTGATCCTGTCGGGGGGCCGTGCGTTGGGCGAGGTCGGCCTGTCGCTCATGCTGGGCGGTAACATCATCGGCCGGACGGAAACCCTGTCACTGGCCATCTACAACAACGTGCTGGATGGCAATCTGGCCTGCGCCAATCAGCTCTCTCTGATGCTGGGCGTGGTGGCCATGGCGGCCTTCATGGTGCTCAGGCGGTTTGGCGCGCTGTGAGCAGCGGGCAGGGCCGGGCAGGGCGCAAGCTGGAAAGGACTCAGGGCAGGAACGGCGAAGACAGCAGCCGCAGGCCGATGGAAAACCACCGCTCCTGCGTGCTGCTGCCTGCGCGATTGCCGTAGGTGGCATCGATCTGCACATGTCCAGGCACCAGCCAGTAGCGCAGGCCCATCTGGTAGAACGGCTTGCCCTGGTTCTGGCCGAATGTCTCGGCAATCAGCCAGGTGCTCTGGCTCAATTGAGCCTCGGTGGCCAGGCCCCAGGTCATGAGGTTGCGATGCGCCTGCGCCGTGCGCAGCCAGCCCACGTTGGTGTGGAAGAACAGCCGGTCATCGCGCAGCGAGAACGTGACGGGCACATAGGCGTACAGATCCCCCCGGCCCTGGCCCTCGTCATTCGGATGCCGCGCATTGCCCACGGCCAGGCCCCAGCCCCAGCCATTGGGCTGCAGTTCCTTGAACAGGGTCTTGCCCTGGATCACCACATCCGTGGTCCGGCTGCTGCCGTCCTCTCGCGTGCGTGCCGCGCCCAGCGTCAGCTCCAGATTGCCCGTGAAATTGCAGGCCGGCTGCGCCCAGAACTCCGTGCTGTCCTTTTTGGACTTGACCCAGCTTTCCAGCTGGCAGGACTTGGCATCGACGATGCGGGCATCGTCCGTGATCATGGGCCGGGCTGCATGGGCCGGGCTGGTGCCGAGACAGGCTGCCAGGCCCAGGGCTGCTGCCGTCCAAAGGGGGTGGGAATTGCGCATGGCCCGCCATCCTAAAGCCGAAAAATGACGCCACCAGAACATTGCTGTGCCAGGAGCGCCACAACAACGGCTGTGCACGGATTGACCTCATATAGCCCTATATGCCCTTATATGGCTGGCACATCGAGGCACAGACGCAGACCCGCCATCTGCCCGGGCATGTTGGCCAGCGGCAGCTGAAGCTCCGTCAGCAGCATGGCCTGCTGCATGGGATGCTGAAACGGATAGAACGCCGCCGCACCGCCACGGATGCGCCACTCGTGCGGACTGGCCTGCAGCCGGGTGAACGTGGCCACCGCCAACGCCGCCATTCCCCTGGGATTGGAGGCCGCGCGGTTGAGCCGACCATCGCCAAACTGCGTCAGACACACATCACCGGACAGATCGCGCTGGGGAACTGCGTCCCCGCACACATACAGCCGCTCCGTGCCTGCCTTCGCAACGTACTCCCACTCATGGTCCCAAGGCAGGCGATAGCCCGTGGCGGCCAAAAAGCGCTGCGCTTCCTCTTGCGTGACATAGGCGGGAAACGGCCCGTCCTCGCTGGAGAAATCAGGCCGCTCCAGCCCATCGCACAACTCCACATGCTCTTCAATCACCCACTCGAACGTGGGAAAGCGGCCCATCAGAAATGCGGGCACATGCACGGGACCGGCCTCCTGCGCTGCATGGACCACCGGCGCAATCAAGGACCAGTCCTCCGCAGGAATCGAACCGCGCAACTTATCCATCCGCTGCGCCTTTGCCCCGTAGGTGAAATCGCCGCCCAGGACCAGGGTCAGCGTTGTCTCATGCTGCGCGTCGTAAAAGCAGGGAACCTCCCATGCCGCGCCCTCAGCAGGTTCTGTAGAGAGGAACGGTTTGGCGAACTCGAAGCCGCGCGGCAGCCCCTCCAGAATGGCTTGGGCAATCTCTGCGCGGCGGGACGGTCGTGTGGATTGCCATGATTGCGGGCTGGCGAGCTCGGGTATGGTGTGCATGGTCGGGACGAAAATCACATGACTTCAAACAGATGAAATTTGATGCCGTGCGGATTTTTGCCGAAATCTCCAGGCAGTTCGCCACGCATGGTCAAATCGCACCTCTTGTCTTGCATGAAAACATCCATCTCGTAGCCCCAGCCTCCGTAATTCAATCGATAGAGCCTGATTGAGGAATTTTCATCATCGGCACAAATTTCATCTTCTTCCAGAACGATATGGCTACCTATTGGAGGAGGTGCAAGCGAGGTGAAATCGTCTTTGCCTAGATAATTTTCCAATGCTTCAAAAGCCTCATCCACTTGCAGTGGCTGATACTGAAGTGGGCTTCAAGGGTTTTCAGATCTTGGTGAAAGAATGCGGTCGCCAGCAAGCGGATGGATTTCTCTGCGGTCTCCAGATTTAGTGGATGAAGATTTTGGGTTGTATTCATATGAATGGGCGGCTGCCATGTCTGCATCTTAAATAAAGATTGTAGAGCCATTGGTGTATATTATTTCAATATATGGCCCGTGGCTACCAATATTTGTTTTATTTTTCTAAGCTTCCTGTTACTACTTCTCGCCAGTACTTCAGATATTTCAGTGAAGTCATTTTCAACAGTCTTGGTGGAGATTTTTCTGTTTTTCATATCATCGATTATTGCGGCATTGGTTTCAAATGTAAGGGCTAGAGGGTTTTCATTGTGATATGAAAATCTACAAACGCATAGATCATTAATGATGAGTGCGCCATCGGAGTTTTTGTTGTCAAGGAATAATCTCGTGTTAGCTGGCTTATTAATCATCTTAAGGATGGTGGATAACCTGAATCCATAGAAATCAAGGCCGCTGCTCCATATTTTCCCTTTGAACGTGTATATCTTGAAGTTGATTCCCTGGTTTTTATTAACTATGGAATAATATTTCTCGAATAATTCATGGTCATTCGGATCTCCCTCTCTGGAAAACCCCGTGGATGCCAGGTCTTCTATGCTTTCTGTCACCGTTGCTGATGTTTCAACATTCAGACATATTTCTCCAAATAAATATTTGTTTAAAATAATGCTTATATTTGGGTAATCGATTGTCATAATGGAGGGGCTATGTATCCAACTGTATTGGCTTCAATAATGCATTTGCCTTTTGCAAAGGGAATCGTGTTGCAGAAAAGAAAGTCAGGCAATCGGCTTTGATTCTTAAGATATTCAGTCCCACAGTGAGATGCCACGACCAGTAGTTCAAGAGTAGGCCGTGGTGCGGCCCAGGCCCCTTGGCCCTGTTCGTCGGTGATCCAGTGGCGCACCGATCTGGTCGCACTGGTACCAGTAGGTGCTGTGCTCTTCGCCCGCTCCCTGAATGGTGGCCAGCGGCACAAAGCTCCCCGGCTCGTAAATATAGAGCGCCTGTCTTCTACCCCGCTGGCTGTGCATCATGAGGTCGCCATCCCAAAGGTAGTGGGTACTGCAGAAGGCATCGCTTTTGGCGACACATCGGCCCGTGGGGTCGTAGGCGTAGCGGGTGGCCGACGCCGTGGCGCGTGGTGTTCGTAGCGGCCGCACAGGTAGTCGCCACGGGCCACAAGCTGGCCTGCCGCTGCCGGTCCGAGTTTGTAAGGATTAATTTGATTATTGGGGCAGGCCTAACGAATTTACACATTCACCAAAGTCTAAGAAAATATCCTTCATCGAAAAGATCCCGATTAAAATTATTTCTTGCATCTTCAATATTTATTGAAATCCATTTCGCATTTAAATTAACGGTAGATTGGTTGTTAAATATGAATTTCGCAATGTTTGGAATAATGCAATCATTGGTTAATCTATTTTCAATAAAATTGAATAATATTTTTATATTATCTGCGCGTTCACTGTTTTCCTGAAAAAATCCGTTGCAACTTTGATGCGTCTTATCTGAAATAATTGCCGCATTAAAATTGCGGCCGTTAATGGTTGCGCGGATACTGCCGGAAAATATAGTTTCAGGTGGCTGAAATAATCCAACTTCAGCAAATCCTTTGTAATTTTTAGATTCTTGATTTATTTCTTCGAAATACAATAAGAAGGATGACATAATATTATTTATCGGTCGATCATGGATGTTGTATTCTTCAAGAAAATCTTCCAAACGCTGATCTTTTGAAGAACAACCGAGGAAATTAATTAGCGCTGAAGAAAATATGGAAGATGGGGGTTTCGTGATCTGAAGCGGTTTATCTGATTTTTAGCGAGCCAGATGACTGGATATGGATGCATAAATATTCTGCCTAATTAGAGGCAAAGTCCATGTTTTCTTTTGCCATTTGTAGGAACGCCAAGCTGAAAGAACTCCAATTTATCCTCTTCGAAAGCGACTGTCCATACAACTCCGTCAAGAAAATAATTATCAATCTCCGGCATTCTGCGCTTAAGTTGTCTCAGTTTTTTTTCTACCGCATCCCTGCTGTCATTTGCACTTAAACCATAAGGTAAATGTCCGGTGTAAATTTCATTCCTTCCGTCATCTCCAGATATTCGAATTTCAAGTTGACTAAATATGAATGCACCTTCGCTTTTGGGTGCTATCCCATTTCCTTTTGCATCGATTTCAAATGACATTGAAAGACCTTGTCCTTTTATAGGGATGAGCGTTTCCAATGACCGGCCTGTTTTCGGTCGACTCTTAATGCCATTTTTGGTTAAAAACTCGTCGAACGGTTCATGCGTGCTACTATGGCCTAAAAAAATCATCAGTTCTATTGCATTCATTTCTTTGCCTTTGTTTCGTTGGTGATGGCGTCCTGAATATATTGATCCCAATCCATGTTTCTCAAATCTTGCGCAATTTTGTCATAGGCATCCGTGCATTCAAGATCCTTGTTTTTCATAGCCTTGGAGATGGCATCTGTATTTCTTTTTACAGCTTCATTGAGGTTTCCCGCGTCCTGAGAGATTATTTCAGTAGTGTTTTATATCGCCAAGTTTGTCCTTCAGCATGAATATCTGGAGAAACAGCAATTGTGGGTGCATTGTTTCAGACAGATTTTCTGATTTCTGAAGCTTGAGCATCGCTAATTTTTACACCAGAAACCTTTAGTTCATTGATCTTGTCCGATAGCTGAGGGTGAGCGATGTTGATCTGGTGCAGGTGGCCCGAGCCATAGAACAGCCAGTGCAGGGTGCGGCCGTCAGGCATGCGGGTGTGGGTGCGGTTGCCCAGTTCGTCGTAGCCGTGCAAGAGACTGCGTTGCAGCTTGTGGCGGGCCGGGCCTGTGGCATTGCCCAAAGTCTGGAGAGTTTGGGTTTCGCTGAGCAACTGGCCCAGGGGGTCATAGGCAAAGAGCAGTCGGTGTAGGCCATAAGGCGGTCGGCTTCATCCCAGGCCAGGCGCTTG
Source organism: Delftia sp. GW456-R20 (assembly GCF_001622915.1). NCBI lineage: Bacteria > Pseudomonadati > Pseudomonadota > Betaproteobacteria > Burkholderiales > Comamonadaceae > Delftia > Delftia sp. GW456-R20. Next base: position 110,432 of record NZ_LWCN01000004.1, read on the forward strand.
TAGCCGCCCTTGGCGTCAATGACTTCCACGGTGCGCCCCCGGGCGTCATGGCGGTAGCGCGTGGTGCGGCCCAGCGGGCCGGTGGCCTGCACAAGGTGGCCCCGGCTGTCGTATTCCTGCTGCCACTCGTGGCCCAGGGCTTCGCGAAGTGTGGCGACTAGGTCTCGCAGGCCGATGCGGCCTGTGGTGGCACCTGTGTCGTTTGCTCAATGAGCTGTTTTTGTTTTTATGAGAACTAGTGATAGCCAATTATTTTAAATCGGGATGCTTTAATTCGCGATGATCGTTGTTATTGAAAATAGTTATCTTTTGGGGACCTATGCATAGCAAGGTTTCTTTGTGAACCGAAATATCATCGCATTCCTTTATTTCTTTGATTTTATACAATTTAGACTTTTCTTTTTATAGTCCAAGGAAAAAAGTCCTTCATTGGAAGAGAAATATATTTTGTTCTGAAAAAAAACCATCTTGGTCAGAATCATGTTGTCATCATAATGACTTATGTCTTTGAAGCCATTCTTGAAATCACCTCGAAGTATGGCTCCGTTGAATCCGCATGCCCAGATAACTCCATCTGGGGCGCAGGAAATACTCATAATTATTTCGTCAGTTGAAATATCAACTTCACTCCACAATTTTCCATCAAAGTGATATATTCCATCTCTTCCAGCAGCGTAAATATTATCTTCTGAATAACCATCTATATCAGAAATATCATCACCTGTTTCAAGAGTATTTAGTGCTAAATTGGCCTTTGGGATCGGGCTTTGTTTTCTGAGCTTTCCTGCAATATCGCACCATCCATTTTTGCCGCGTTTATATATTTGGCCTCCACCTCCACATGCGTATAATGCACCATTTATTTCTTTTAAAGAATTCAAATATCCATATATTGGAAGTTCTTTGTCCACTCCTGCTTCTGCGATATTCTCGGTGCTCGCGCCACCAGGCCAATAAACTGATATCTCCCCATTCTTCGATAGAATTACATATTTTCTCCTGTCTCCCATTGCTTTGATTGAAGAGCAGATGCTAACTGTTGTGAAATTCGGCAAATCTAGATGTCTCCAAGGGTCTCCCGAAGATTGAGCATCATAAAAGAAAATCCTACTGAACTCTGCAGAATCATCGATTCCATCCGGCCTTGATGAAAACATATAGTAATCATCCTCAATCGCCAGACATTTATCAAAGGTTATGGGTGTTGATTTCATATGTGCTACGCTATCTCTGCGGACCTCCTTGAGTGGTTTTTCCTGGTCCAATTTTTGAGAAGTCTATTGGTATTTTACCGCTGGGGTCTGCTCGTACAATGGTGGTTGCATCCAGTCCTTTCGATTGATGAAAAATACGAAGATGAGCTTCTATTAAAATAGGATTGCATCCAGTTATTCTTCCAGCCGATATTGCGCCAGCGGCTTCAAGTACACCAAGTGATGCTGTGCCTGGAGGATTTCCAGCAAGCCCTGTTACCCGTTCCAATGGAACGTATATCGCATGAATCTTTCCGTGTTATTTCGATCTGGAGATATTTTCATCATCCACACAGATAACCAGACCTTCATCTTCTGTTATTCCATGCGGGTGAGAGCTTACTCTGTTGCCGGTTCGAAATGCCCGATCCAGAACTACGTGATGTCCTGTTCGGCCTCCCGCTTTGCAGGTTTCAGGTTTGTAGGAGAGCAATATGCATCTTGGATTACCTTTGTCTTTGCCGCCGACATTACTGTCAGCCTTTTTTTGGCTGCAGTTTCTTCAGCCTCTTTGGCTGATTTTTGTAATCCAGCTTCTGCCGCTTCGCGGCCGGCTTTCTTGCCTACGGCCTCTGTTGCCGCTGCTGCTGCCTTCTTCCCATACTTGGCTCCGGTGGCCGCCATCCCGTGCCCGGGATCATGGCTGCCGCGCTCAAGGCTGCGTTGACTTTATCGCCCTCGGCAATATATATCAAAGCCTTAATCCAGGCGAGGCTGCCGCGTTCCTAGGGTCTGCAAGGTGCGTGCAGAATTTGTAGGTTGCTTGTTCTTATGTCTTTCGCCTACGTAGGCTGCCCACCAACGAGGAAAGGCAACGTAATTGGTCGTTTGCTCAAATCTTATCTTGCAAATGGTGCAAAAAACGTAATTCTATACAGCTGCCAATCTATCAAGCTATAGACAATATGTACTCTATACGACGGAAGGTCCCAGATAAAATATCCAGTGTCTGAGGATGTGCCCTTTTTGTCAGGTGGTTGCCCCATGTGCTTCAAAATTTCCAACGGAGTATCATGAAAGCTGAGACCAAAGGGTAGTTGTCCTTGGAATCCATCGCTTTCCATATCTCCCGCTCTATTGAGACGGTAACCGGCAAAAAATGTTCCGTACTTGGGGAGTGGATTCGATTCTCTCCGGAAGTCCTCACCTTCTCTGAAATACAGACTGAGACCATAGTTCTTTATGTAGCGGAATACCTCCTCTGTATGATTGGCTTCATTTAGCGAGTCTTGATCCCAAATTATGGGTTTGAAGGCATCAGCCAATCTGAAATCATCAATTGCAAAACCCAGCGCTTGCGAAAGGTTGTGCGGACTGGGCATGCGATCTCTGATCGCGGAAGAAATATCCGGTGAATGATTGCCAATCATTCTCAGATCATAGATATTGGGTCTGCGGATATGAATTATGGCAATGGTTCCAGAGAGATGTACGTAGCTTATATTTATGTGCCAATCTGGGGTTACCCAAAGATCGGCGGATAGGTTATGAATAAACCTGGAGGCAATGGGTTTGCCTAGTTTTTGATGTACTAAGGTTTGGGTATCTGAAAAAACAAGGCCAAAAGGTAGAGTCCCCTGAAAACCACGATAGCTAGATACTCCTTGAGCATAGAACGCTACCTGTTTGAGAATAAAATCGCCGTCCATATGGATGGAGTTATCTTTGAAGATTCGATTATAGTTGTCTTGATTTTCATAGATCAACGCAATGCTATGCTTCTCGTTTTCTTCAATCTCGCTATTTCTTGCATTTATCGCTGCTGCTTCAGTATCCTCTTCGTATTCTTCGTCTTGCTCTGCAAGATGAGGTCGTTCAAAGATTCGATGCTCCTGAAGCCAAGCATCGAAAGAGGGATCATTGGGAGATTTTCCAATGAATAAAACGAGAATTTCTCCATCCATAGAATATGAGATCCTATTTAAGGTTGAGATTCTTTGCGTCGAATTTGTTAATCTTTCTTATTCTTATGGTTTCTATGCCTTTCCACTTGTTTTTATAGAATACGATAATTATGTGGTTGTCCTTTTGATACGCTTGAACAAGGTCTTCCTGATTCTTGCTGACTGATTTTCCCAATTTTTCTTCAACCTGTGATTTGTCCATTGCAAAAGCGAGGTTGAATGGATTTTCTTTTTCAAAGCCTTTATTTATGTCGAAGGATTCAAAAGTGAACCAGCCGTCCCCAATGGGTGGGGAAATATATTTTTCCTTGTATGAATCTGTGGGGTCAAATTCCATGGAAATCAATTTGTCTTTGGTTTTTATTCTTGTTGTTGAATCTCCCTTTGGCATCTTTTTTATGTCATTCTCGAGAAGAAATGACTCAAAATCATCACTTGTCGAAGTATGACCTAGGAAGGATAGCAATCTTTCGGTATTCATCATATTTCCTTATGTTGATGGTAATTTTGGTTTCACGGCTTTATGAGATAATGCCATGTCTTTGACATATTTATCAAAATCAAAATCCTTTAGCTCTTCCACTGATTGCATGTACTCTTCAAGGCATCCATGGTCTTTCCCTTCCATCGCTTTTCTAATGGCTTCTGTATCACGTTTGAAAGCGTCCTTCAGTCCTTTCGAGTCCCCCTGAATCAAAGGCTTGTTCTTGCTGCCATATGTTCGGCCCTCTTTGTGAATATCTTCAGGGACAGTGATGGTCGGCGCATTATTGTAGACTCGGTTGAGAACTGATTTTTGCTGCTTTTCTGACAGGCTGTCCCATATGCCTTTTTCGACCAATAGATCTTTTGCCGCTTGCTTAAGAGCTCCTCCGGACGGGACATGATCCGCATTCAGTTCTCCAAGTTTTTTAGGTGCCTTGTTGTAGGTCGATCTTTTACCGCAATCCTTGTGCTTCTTGGGCTTGCCTTTATCTTTTCCACCACCTTGCCCATCTGCCTTCTTTGCCGCAGCTTCTTCAGCCTCTTTGGCTGCTTTCTGTGATCCAGCTTCTGCCGCTTCGCGGCCGGCTTTCTTGCCTACAGCCTCTGTTGCCGCTGCTGCTGCCTTCTTCCCATACTTGGCCCCGGTGGCCGCCATCCCCGCGCCCGGGATCATGGCTGCCGCGCTCAAGGCAGCGTTGACTTTATCGCCCTCGGCAAGATAGATCAAAGCGTTGGCGCCGTCGGCAATTTCGCCTACGCCGGGGATGAGGCCCACGACATCCAGACCTGTGTGCACAACGTCGCTGCCCCAGCGCTGCCACCAGCTTTTTTCCTGGGCGACGGGCTTGATGGCGGGAGCCGTGGCTCCGTGGAGGTTGGGGGCCGTGTCGGGGATGACCAGTCCCGAGGTGTTGCCTATCGGCCCTGGAGAAGGGTAGGCGTTGGGCTTGACCTGTGCAGTTTGTGACTGCGCTGCAGGCAGTTGTTTTTTTCTGGTGGCCATGGCGCTTCAGGGCTTCTTCCAGTTCATCCACATCTTGTCGCCGGTGCGCACGATGGCCCGGCCATTGACGTAGACGGTCTTGCTGTGGTCAATGTCGTGGCTGATGCGCATATTGGTCTGGCTGACCACGCCCTTGCCTTGTCCGGGTTCATCGCCCATGACGTTGTCGACATAGCTCTGGTTGTGAAGGTAGACAGGCTTGCCTTGCAGGAAGACGTTGGGAGAGCACTGCCTGCTCTGGTTCATCTGGTGCGTGATGGGGTAGGGCACCGGGACGCCGTTCTTGCTCGGTGTCAGGCATACATCTGGGGTGAGCGAAACGATGCGAAACCGCCCGTCCTTGGATGCGATGTTTTCGTCAGCCACGGCGTGCCTCCTGAGGTTTCGCGCGTTCGCTGGCTGCGCGCTGCATTTCGGCATCCAGTTCCATGCCTGTGCCTTTGGGCCAGGTGCCCAACTCCAGCTGCCTGACATCTGTCTTGGCGCTGATGATTGCCCGCCTGACGGTAGTCACAGTGCCGGTCGCCAAATCCAGGATCACCGTGTCTATGTTCATGGGCGCAAACATCACCACGCCCACATTCAGGCGTACCAGCAGTTGCAGCTCCTGCGTGGGTAGCTTGAAGCGGAAAATGCCCTGGTATTTTTCGGCTGGAATGAGGTTCAGGAGCATGACCTCTTCGCCACCCTGCGGGTAGTCGATCTGCTGGTCTTCCGGCGCACAGTTCCAGTAGCGGTAGTCATGATCCAAAGGACTTTTGGGCCACTGGGATTGCTTCCATGCGTCGTCATGCGTCCCGGCTAGGGAAACCCGAGGACTCCACCAGCGTCCGATGGCGCCCACGCCTACGACCGGATAGTCCTGCTGTCCGTCATAAGGCTGGTTCAAGGCCTCAATCTGCGGCGCTGCGTAGTGCTGCGCGGACTGGGGCTGCTGCTGTGTGTGGGTTTCCAGTTTCGCAATGGCTTTGTCGGCGTCGTGGACCGCCTCGGGAAGCCTGCCGCAACCAATCGGATTGGGCGTGTAGAAGGCGGGGAGCGCGTCATGCGCCTGTTGGGCGATCTCGCGTTGGGACTTTGTGATCCTGACGTCGTCCCTGTCATCCAGAAACTCCTGCAGAAGTTGCTCCTGGCGAATGACATTGGGGCCCCCGAAGGCCAGCTCATAGCACAGCGGCACCTGAGTGACCGGTTTCGGGGCGCCGGGACGCAGCGCTCCGAGGCTGGTCAGAGAGCGCTCGAATTGCCGCGGTCCGGTGACCTGAAGCGTTTTGATGATGCTGTCTGCAAACCTGAAGCCGGCCGGCCACCGCTCATGAGGCTTGCCGTCTGGCGTATATGCAAAGGCATTGGTGAGGATGACATCGCACTTTGGCTTGTAAGGAGCAAGATCGCTTTCCTGCAGCACGCTGCTGATGTTCACGTTTGCGTAGAACTCGTCTGCGGTGCAAAGCGGTGTCTGTTGCTCGGGCGGCAGGACAGTGGGCTCTATGAGATCGCCATTCTTCTGTACCGCGCGCAGCGTGTAGGAGATGCGGCTGACCATGACGTGAAAGATCTCGCCATGTGGGTCCACATGCTGGAAGTACTGGCTGGGCCAGGGCGTGTGGTTGACCACCTCCGGCAAGGGGGCGGACTCCACCGGACTGGGCATTGCGTGGGAAGGGCGCTCCATTCGGGACTCCTCAGTTCAGGTCAATACGCTTGGAGTCGAGGCCGATGTGCTTGCTGCCGACCACGTCGATGTTCTTGCCATTGATGGTGATCGTGCCGTCGCTTTTCATTACCAAGCTGGCAGCGCCCACGGTGATTGAGAGCTCGTCGCCGGCCTGAATGGCGTAGCGCTTTCCTACCGTGGTCTGCTGGTTGCCCTGGACCCTGACGGAACGGTCCACCAGCACCGTCGTGCTCTGGCTCAGCCCCACATTCACCACCATGGCCGCGCCCACATTGACGTTGTAGGCGGCGCCGATGTTCACCATCTTGGCCAGGCCCACGTTCTGCATGTAGGCCAGTCCGATGGTCTCTGTCTTGAAGCTGCCCACCTTGATCGACCAGTTGTTGCCGATCTTGTCCTTCTCGTTGCGGCCTATGGTCTTGCTGCGGTTCTTGCCGATGGAGATGTTCTCGTCGATGCCGACGTCTTCATTTCGGTTGTCGCCGATGCTGATCTTCTCGTTGTGGTCCACCCGCTCCGTGCGGTTGTTGTGCACGGTGATGGTCTCGTCGCGGTCCACGGTCTCCGTTCGGTCGCGGTGGATGACGTTGGTTTCATCCCGGTCGATGGTCTTGCGCCGGTCGTTGCCCACCCATTTGTCCTCGTCGTTCTCGACTTCGGTGAGCTGGTCCTTTTGCGCATGCAGCCACAGCTGTTCGGCGCCCGCCTTGTCCTCGAAGCGGATGGCGTTGGCGTCGCCCTGGCCGTTCTTCAGGCCCGCGCCCGGTGCGCCACCCTTGCTGGATCTGGTCTTGATGCCCGATTGCGTGGCGTTGGCCGGCAGTGCCCAGGGCGGCATGTTGGAGGCGTTGTAGACGCAGCCCATGACGATGGGGTAGTCCGGGTCGCCGTTGAGGAAGTCCACGATGACTTCCATGCCGATGCGCGGGATGTGCACCGCGCCAAAGCCCGGCCCGGCCCAGCTGGTGGCCACGCGCATCCAGCAGCTGGAGTTCTCGTTCATGCCGCCGATGCGGTCCCAGTGGAACTGCACCTTGACGCGGCCGTACTGGTCGCACCAGATCTCTTCGCCTGCGGGGCCCACGACGACGGCGGTCTGCGGGCCCGTGGTGCGCGGCTTGGCGGTAATGCGCTCGGGTTTGAAGGGCAGGCTGGTGGGCTGGGCCTGGAGCACGAATTTCTGGATCGAGCCCTCGCCGCTGCCTCCGTCGCTGACGCGCGGGTTTTCTTCGAAGGCGTAGTCCACGGCCGTGACCAGGTAGGCCTGGTTCTGGTCGCCGCGCGGGTAGTTGTCCAGCGTGAAGGTGTAGCCCGGCGCCATGGCGCGGTGGTTGGAGCTGCCCTGCACCGTGCTCTGGCGCGTGAGGCTTTGCTGCAGGCGCACGCGGATGTAGTCCTCGCCGTCGCCGGTTTCGGTGTAGCCGCCCGGCCATTCGTAGATTTCGTAGGCGTCGTGCGCATGGCCGGGCGGGTTGCGGCGCATGTTGGACAGCTCGGCGCGGGGCTTCTTGAAGTCGTAGTCGTCGTTGTAGTGCCGGCCGGGCTTGACGCGCTGGTGCAGTTCCCAGGCGTGTATGCATTCCTCGCGCGCCACGGCGGCCTTGCCGGGCGGGTGGAAGGGGATGACGGCGCCGCCCTGCAGCGGGTCGTGCGAGGCGACGATGTCGTCGCCCAATGTCAGCACATGCTGGCCCGCGCTGTGCTGGTGGTAGTAGCAGATGCCCTCGTGCTCCATGAGGCGCGAGACGAACTGGAAGTCCGTCTCGTTGTACTGCACGCAGTACTCCCAGGTGCGGTAGGAGCGCGTCAGGCGCTGCTGCGTGGGGTGGCCGTAGATGCCCAGGACCTCGTTGATGATGTCCGGCACGGTCTTGTTCTGGAAGATGCGAAAGTCGCTGCGGCGCGTGGCCAGCCACAGCCAGGGCGACAGGCGCGCGCGGTACAGGAAGTTGCGGTGCTCGTCCTGGCCGCGCATGCCAAACGCCGTGACCAAACCATCGATGTAGCGTTTGCCGCCGTCCTGGGTCTCCACCACCACGGTGGCGCCCTTGCCCAGCAGGGCCTTGGGATCGATGCTGTCGCTTTCGCTGAGCAGGTCGATCTCCAGTGCGAACAGATGGCTGATTTCCTCGCGACCCTGCAGCCGGCGCAGCTGCAGCTGGTCTGCCAGGGGGGTGTTGATGGTGACTCTGCGTGTCATGGTGTCGGATCTCGCGGTGCTTGGGGTGGAAGAGGGGTCGGGGCTTCAGGCCTGGATGGCGGGGCCTGCGTGCGCCGGTCGATGAAGGGCTTGCATGGGGTGGCTTGAAGGTCCTCTGCTGCTAGCGGGCTGCGTACACCAGCCCAGGACGGGCGCCGTCGGCGTCATCCTGGGCGTCATCCATGACAGGGTCGCTGTCGAAGGGCTGGCCCAGCGCAATGAACTGGTAGTTGCCGCGCCTGTCGGTGAAAACCGCCAGGCCGCCCGGCGTCAGGGCTACGTTGAACCAGTCGTTGTCGGTTCTGGGCTGGTCCGGGCCCAGCGAGCCTGGCCGGCTCCGGGCCAGCACGCTGCCGGCCAGGCTCGCCTGGCTCAACACCCGGGTCTGCCGGCCATCCGCGCCATACAGCCGTAGCTCCCCGGTGGCTTCGACCTTGCGCAGGCCCGCGCCCAGAGGGACGGAGCGTTTCAGGCTGGCCAGCACGAACCGGCCGCCCGGCGCCAGGTGCAGGTCGGGCGGGATGTCGTTGCCACCGCTGCGGAACTCGGCCAGGTGCACGATGCGCGCCTCGGCGCCCAGTGCCAGCGCAGCGCCCATGCCGCGCTGCCTGGGCAAGGCATAGGTCAACAGCACATTGCCTGCCGACCATGCCTGGGCGCTGGTCCAGGCCAGCGCATCCGCTGCCGCCCAGGTCCGGGCCTGCGTGGCCATGGCGGCGGCCGGATCCTTGTCCTGGGGCAGCACGGCCAGGGTTCCGTCAGCGGCGCGGGCCAGGCGGGGCAATGCATCGAAGCTGCCCAGATTGCGCGCTTGCTGCAGCGTCCAGCCCGGCAGGGCGAAGGTCAGCAGCTGGTAGGGCTTGCGACCGTCCGCATCGGGGTCCAGCCGGCTGCTGGCGACGATGTTCACCACCCCGTCACTGCTGTCCTGCGCATCCTGCGTGACGACAGGGCGGGCAAGGCAGCCGCCAGGTCGAACTCCTGGCCGTGGCAGCGCCGCAATGGCCGCAGGGCTGCCGCTGCGCTCTGACAGTTGAAAACTGCCTGTCTTGGCCTGGTTCTTCAGATCGAGTCGATCCACCCGGCCATTGCAGTACACGGCATACAGATAGCGGTACTGGCTGCGGTCGGTGGGATCTGCGGGATCGAATGCCTTGGCCGCAACTGGCGTAGCGAGGGCAACCCGCATCTGGTCGGTGCTGGACGAGCAGCCCGCTGCCAGCGCGCTGGCAGCCATGACTGCGCAAGTCACGAAACGGGCGGGGGTCAGGTGCGGTGGCATGGCGGCAAGGGCTTGTGGGTCTAGCGCGACGCCTGCGCGGTGCGGCTGCGATCCAGATGGAGCACGGCGGCGTCCAGCAGCGGGTCGCCGCCGGCCTGGACGGAGGCGGTGAAGGCCGCGTCCACGGGCACGCGCAGGCGCGGGGTCACGCCTTGGGCTTGTGTTGCGGTGTTGTTGCCGCCAGCGGGGCCGGTTTCTGCGAGCAGGGGGACTTGCACGATGAAGCCAGCTGGCAGGTGCACGCGCGTGGCGGGGCCGGTGGCGCCGGCCGTGGCGCTGGTGGCGACGATGTCGGCACGCTGGCTGTGCTGCAGCCAGGCGGCGAACAGTTCGCAGGGGCCTGCGCAGCCGGGGCTGGTGAGCACGGCGACGGGGGCCGTGAAGGGCGTGCCCGAGGCGGCCAGCGGCAGCTGGGCCGGCAGGCCCAGGCCGCCGCGGCTGCGCCAGACGCGGGCGGCGGGATCGAACAGGCGCTGGGCGGCGTCCTGCATGCGCAGCGGCTTGTCGCGCGTGTAGAGCGAGGCCAGCATGTGGGGCACCAGCTGGTAGGCGTCATCGCCCCGGTGGGCGCGCAGGTCGATGACCAGGCCCGTGACCCTGGCCTGGGTGGCTGCGGCCAGGGCGCCCTCCCAGCGGTTGAGCTGGCCGGTGGCGCCGTCGGCAAAGCTGTCGAGGGCGATGTAGGCCAGGTTGCCGCCCTGGGCGCTGCGCAGCAGGAAGGAGGCGAGGGCGGGCTCGGCCGCAGGCAGGGCCGTGGTGGCGGCTGCGGCGGCGTCCAGGCGCAGGGTCTGCTCCTGGCTGGCCGGGGGCGCGCCCGCTGCGGTGCGCAGGCTCAGCGTGGCGGGCGTGCCCAGGTCCAGCGCGAGCAGGTCGGCGCGGCGGGCGTCGGCACCGGCGCGCAGCGAGGCGGGGGCAATGCGGTCCAGGTAGCGTGCCGGGCTTTCCCCTTCGATGGCGAGGATGTCGCTGCCGGGCTGCAGGCCCGCCTTGGCGGCGGCTGAGCCTGGCGCCACGCTGGTGATGGCGATGCGGCCGTCCTCGCGCAGCCAGGTGCGCGGCATGGGCAGGTTGACGCTGCCGCGTGCCAGCAGCTGCGGCGACAGGCCACGGTCTGTGCGGGCAGGCCAGGCCTGGCCGCCGGGCAGCAGAACGCGGTATTGGCCATCGCCCAGGCGCTGGCCCATTTCTGCCAGGGCCTGGGCCTGTGCGGCGCTGTCGCCGCGCTCTGCGGCGGTCTGCAGGCGCTGGCCGTAGTCGGCACGCAGCTTGCCGGCATCAAAGCCGCTGGCAGCGGCCAGCGGGTGGCGCTCGGCAATGAGGCCGATGAGGGCCTGGGCCGCATCGCCTGCGCCCAGGCGGGACAGGTCGATGTCCTGCGCGGGCTGGACAGCATGGAAGGCCAGGGCGATTTCCCGGGCACGGTCGAAGCGCAGGCCCTGCGGCTCCAGCGTGACCACGGTGTAGCCGCGCGGCAAGGTGACCATGGGGTCGTCGGCGGTGAACAGGCGCCCGTCGGCGCCAAAGCCGGAAGGGAAGCGCTGCGTGGCATCGCTGGCCCAGACCAGCAGCTTGCCGCCCGTGGGCTCCAGGATGTCGCCGCTTTGGCGCGGCCATTCGGTGCGCACCGAGCTGGCGCGCAGCATGGCGTGCTGCTCTATGGCGTCCAGGCTGCGCCGCCCCGCGCGCTGGGGCACGTCGGCGTGGACGGACAGGGCGAAGATGCGCACGCCCCGGCCACCGGGGCGCGCGCGGCCGGTGGACAGGTCATAGGTCGTGCCTTCGGGGTCGCTGGGCAGTTCGATGGCCACGCCGGTGCTGTCGCCGCGCGGCAGGGCCAGCCATTGCGACTTGGCCGGCGCCACATGGGCGGCCTGGCGCTGCACGAGGTACGGCCCCTGGTCCATGAGCGCGACCACGGCCTGGCCGCGCCGGGCGCTGTCCGTCCAGGCGTCGCCCAGCACGGCCATGACGCGGCGTGGGCCGCCCTGGTCGTCCTGCACGGGGGCGGCGCCGGAGGGCGGCGACTGTGCCGCCTCGGGCTGGGCCTGGTTGCGGTCCCACCAGGCACGGGCCTCGCTGGCGGCACCGGTGGCCGCGTTGGTGGCCGTGCTGGCTGCGCTGCGGCCGGCCTCCAGCGCCTGCTGCCCGGCCGTGGCGGCGCCCGAGGCCCGCTGCACGGTGTCGGCAGCTTGTCCGATGGCGCCCAGGTCCAGCGCCTGCGCGGCCGGGGCGGCCAGCAGCGCGGCGGCAATCACTGCCGTGGTGGCGCGTGGAAGACGGCGCCCGCTCATGCGGGCTCCGCAGCGCGGGTGCGCACGTCCAGCGTGAAGTCGTCGCCGCTGGCGCCGGCGTGCAGGCTTTGCAGTTCCTGGCCTTCCACGGTGGCCTGCAGGAAGTGGGTGGCCATGCGCGGCAGCAGGTTCTGGGTGAGGATGCCATCCACCATGCGCGCGCCGGACTCGACCTCGCTGCAGCGGCGGCGCACCAGGTCCACAGCGGCTTCGTCGAAGCTGAACTGTGCGCCGTGGCGCTCCTCGATGCGCCGCTGTATGCGCAGCATCTGCAGCCGGATGATCTGCTCCAGCATGGCGTCGGAGATGGGGTAGTAGGGCACCACCGTCAGGCGGCCCAGCAGCGCGGCGGGAAAGGTCTGCAGCAGCGGCTGGCGCACGGCCTGGGCCAGGCCTTCCGGCGTGGGCGCCAGGTCCGGGTCGCGGCACATGTTGGCGATCAGGTCCGAGCCCACGTTGGAGGTCAGGATGATGACGGTGTTCTTGAAGTCGATGTAGCGGCCTTCGCCGTCTTCCATCCAGCCCTTGTCGAAGACCTGGAAGAACATCTCGTGCACGTCGGAGTGGGCCTTCTCGATTTCGTCGAGCAGGACCACGCTGTAGGGGCGGCGGCGCACGGCCTCGGTGAGCACGCCGCCTTCGCCGTAGCCCACGTAGCCCGGTGGCGCGCCCTTGAGGGTGGAGACGGTGTGCGCCTCCTGGAACTCGCTCATGTTGATGGTGATGAGGTTTTGCTCGCCGCCATACAGGGCTTCGGCCAGGGACAGCGCCGTCTCGGTCTTGCCCACGCCCGAGGGGCCGGCCAGCAGGAACACGCCGATGGGCTTGCCCGGGTCGTCCAGCCGCGCGCGCGATGTCTGGATGCGGCGCGTGATGGCCTCCAGGCCGTGGCGCTGGCCGATGACGCGCTTCTCCAGCGTGTCTGCCAGCGAGAGCACGGACTGCACCTCGTCGCGCACCATGCGGCCCACGGGAATGCCGGTCCACTCGGCCACGACGGCGGCGACCACGCCGGCATCGACCACGGGCTGCAGCAGCGGGGCATCGCCCTGCAGCTCGGCGAGCTGGCGGCGCAGCGCTTCCAGCGAGGCCACGCTGGGGGGCTCGGCAGGTTCGGTTGCGGTGGCTTCGGCGGCCGTTTCCGGTGCCGCAGCGGACGGGTCTGCGGCGGCGCCGGTGGAGAAGACGGGCGGCTTCAGGCCCATGAGGGCGGCCTCGGTTTCCAGGATGCGGCGGGCCAGCGCGCTTTCCTGGCCAAAGCGCTCGGCCAGCGTGGCCTGGCGCTCGCGCAGGCTGGCCAGGTCGGTTTCCAGCGCCTGCAGGCGCTCGGCCGTGGGCAGGCCGAGGGCGGCCTCGCGCAGCAGCACTTCCTGCTCCACGCCCAGGGCCTCGATGCGGCGCTGCACGGCTTCCAGCTGGGCGGGCGTGGCATGCAGGGCCATGGCCACGCGCGAGCAGGCCGTGTCCAGCAGGCTGACGGCCTTGTCGGGCAGCTGGCGCGAGGGAATGTAGCGGTGCGACAGGCTGACGGCCGCGGCCACCGCGTCTGCGGCAATGCGCACCTGGTGGTGGTTTTCCAGCTTGGCGGCCACGCCGCGCAGCATGTCCACGGCGCGGGGCTCGTCGGGCTCGTGCACCTGAACGAGCTGGAAGCGGCGGGTCAGGGCCGGGTCTTTTTCGATGTATTTCTTGTACTCGGCCCAGGTGGTGGCGCCGATGGTGCGCAGCGTGCCGCGCGCCAGGGCGGGCTTGAGCAGGTTGGCGGCATCGCCCGTACCGGCCTGGCCGCCCGCGCCCACCAGGGTGTGGACTTCGTCGATGAAGAGCACGATGGGCGTGGTGCTGGACTGCACGGCGTCCAGCAGGCCGCGCAGGCGGTTCTCGAACTCGCCCTTCATGCTGGCGCCTGCCTGCAGCAGGCCCACGTCCAGCACGCGCAGCTCCACGCCCTGCAGCGGCGGCGGCACGTCGCCCTGGGCGATGCGCAGGGCCAGGCCTTCGACCACGGCGGTCTTGCCCACGCCGGCCTCGCCCACCAGGATGGGGTTGTTCTGGCGGCGGCGCAGCAGGATGTCCACCATCTGGCGTACTTCGTCGTCGCGGCCCGTGACCGGGTCCAGCTCGCCCGCCTTGGCGCGGGCCGTCAGGTCCACGGTGTACTGCTGCAGCGCGCCGCCCTGGCCTGGCGCGGCGCCGGTGGCCTGGCTGGCTTCGCCCGGCGTGCCTTCCAGCCCGCTGCCGTCGGCCGCGCGCATGCGTGCCTCGGGCGAGTCGGGCAGCAGGCGGGCGAAGGCATCGCTGAGCGCGGGCTCGGAGATCTTGTCGAATTCGCGCGAGATGGAGCGCAGCTCATTGGCCAGCGAGCGCGTGCGCACCATGCCCGACAGCAGATAGGCACTGCGGATCTGGCTGTCGTTGAACATCAGCGTGGCATAGACCCAGCCGCGCTCGATGGCGGTCTCTATGTGCTCGGAGAAGTCGCTGATCGAGGTGGCGCCGCGCGGCAACTGGTCCAGGCGGCGCAGCACATCGGCGGCCAGGCGGTCGGAGGCGATGTCGAAGTGGCGCAGGATGCGGATCAGGTCGCAATCGTTTTCCTGCAGCAGCTGGTGCAGCCAGTGCACCAGCTCCACATAGGGATTGCCGCGCAGCTTGCAGAACACGGTGGCGCCTTCCAGCGACTTGAACAGCAGCGGGTTGAGCTTGCCGAAGAGGGATTGGCGGCTGATTTCTGTCATGGGTCTTGGGTGCGGAAAAAGAGTGGATGAATGGGGGCCGGGAATGCCGGCTAGCGGAGGGGGCGGACTTCGACCTTGCGGCCCTTGGCCTGGCACTGCGCCAGCAGCCGGTCGACCCAGGCGCGTTCGACGAGGAAGCTGCTGCCGGTGATTTCCTGCGCCGTTTCACGGACGTCGGTGGCGAGGTGGATGGCCTTGGCTTCGGACAAGGCATCGCCATCCCATTGCGCTTCATCCGGCGATGGTTTGGCGGTGAAGCGGCGCTGTCCCAGATTGGCGATCTGGCCACCTTCGAGCCAGACCATCCAGACCGACGATCGCGCAGGGACTGCGCTGCGGTTGTGCTGTTGCACGAAGCAAAAGCGCTGGAGGGCTGCAGGCTTTCCGGGGCCAGTCGATGCCTGGTGGCTCTTCAAATGGATACGCAGGGCGGCTGGAGAAGGAGTCAGGGATTGCGCCGGACGCGAGAAATCGGAGGCCCGCCCGCTTTCAGGCACTGCCAGCAAAGGCAGGGCCGATCCCGCCAGGGTGGCCAGCAGACACCTTGCGAGCAGGCGACGGCCTTGCCTGAAACGGCATGGCCCGGGAAAGCGGTTGCGTCCGATATGCGGCATGCGGCTATCGGGCAGGAGTCACTTTGATGGTGCGGCCCTTGGCCTTGCACTGCGCCAGCAGTCTGTTCACCCAGGCGCGTTCGACGAGGAAGCTGCTACCGTAGATTTCCTGGGCCGTTTCCCGCACGTCGGTCGCGAGCTTGATGGATTTCATTCTTGCCAGGCTTTCACCATCCGCTTTGGCGTCTTCTTTCGTCAGCGTTTTGGGCGAATAGAGATGCCAGCCCATATTGACGATCTCGCCGCCATTGAGCCAGACCATCCACACGTTCGGTTCGGGATCGGACGGATGGTCGGGACGCTGCTGCACGAAGCAAAAGGTATTGCTCTGGCGGGCTCTTTGGGTTTGCCAGACTTCATCCTTGAACTTCAGGTATTGCCGCAGCGCAGTCATGGACGCGACTCTTTCCTGCGCAGGCCGAGAGTAGTCGGCAGCCGTCGGCTCGGTTTGCTGGCTGCTGATTTCAGCCGGCGATGCTGGTGGCTGCGATGATTCGGAGGCTTGGGCACCCATCAAGCAGGCGCTCACTGCAATGGCAGTGGCAAGGCTGGCCATTGGGAAATGGCGATACGGTTTCAACGTGCTTGATCCAGTATGGGTTGGTGACATGGAGTGGCCTCCTTGGTTTTCGATGTTTTTGGGGATCAGTCGCGTTTGCGCAGCCGGGCATGTGTGTAGAACATATTTCTAGCCAGCGCGGCGTGCTGAATGAAGTCGGCACCGGGAGAGCTGGATTTCGCAGTTCTCCAGGCGAACAGGCCTGTGGGGGTTGGGTCTGGCGGCACCGCGCCGGTGGCAACGTCCAGGGCCGCCTGCACAAAGTCCAGATAGGCCTTGCGTTTGGGATGCAGGCCGTTGTTGGCGTTGTCCACATAGTCGCGGAGGTTCTTGGCAATGTCGGGACCCAGCTTCGGATAGACGTTGAAGCCATGGAATTGGACCGATCCCCGGTCATCCGCCATGACGATGTCCTCGACGCTGGTGGCACCGCGGGCCATGAAGTCTTCAGGCTTTCCGCTTTTCAAGCGGTTCTCGATGACTCGGCGCATCCATTGCATTCCGGTTTTCACGTTGTCGAGATTCCAGGCCAGTGAGGTGTCGCCCGGCGAGACGCTTTCCGCCAAGAACAGCCTTGCCAGCATCCCCTCCGTCGTGCTCTCCGCAGGCAGCGAAATGCTTTTCTCCACCTGCACGGTGATGGCTGCGGGCATGACGCTGAGCCCGGTTCCTTGCACCGCCACGATGCTGAGCTTGGTGAGCCCGGGCTGCTGCGCCACGAAGTCGAATTGCCAGCTGTCGGCGCGGGCGTTGTGTACGGGGGGCTGGGCCGCAAGAATGCTGGGCGCATCGATCCTGGCGCCCAGCTTGTAGGTCTTGGCGACGGCCTCGATCTTGACGCGCAGGCGGTTGCCTTCGACCAGCGTCAGCGTGGAAGGGACCGGGGCGTTGTGCGGGAACTTGATCTGTACGGTGGGCATGTGTGCGAGCAGGGAAGTGGTGATTCAGTGGTTCGGTGATTCAGTGGTTCGAGGACTGGGGCCGGGGCCGGGGCCGGGGCGCCGGCCCCGCACGGGCTGGCGGCGCTGGCGCAGCCAGGCTTCGGGGTCCAGGCGGAAGTCGCGCGCGTCCTGGGCGGGCTCGGCGTGGGTGAGCCAGGTGGTCCAGCCCAGCTGGGTGCTGCTGCCCAGTCGGGCGGCAGGCACTTCCTGGCGGCGCAGCACCAGCACGTAGTCCCAGGCGAATTCGATGCCCAGGTAGTTGCGCACCCAGTCCACCAGGGTCTGGAACAGTGCGGCCTGGGGCAGCAGCTGCTGGTATTGCGCCAGGCCCAGCGGGCCGAGCACCAGGCGGAACTTGCTTTGCGCATCGGGCACGCGCGAGCCCACGACGGCGTCCACGCCCAGCCGCGAGTTGCAGGGGCGGCCCTGCAGCCGGGTCTGCTGCTCGGGCTCCAGCTCCAGGTGGTGCAGGCAGTTTTCTTCCAGCTTCACGGGAATCTGGAAGTAGTGCGACAGGGCCTGGCACAGGCCTTCGGGGTTGCGCGTCCAGCGGGTCAGATGGCCGGCCATGAAGCGCTTGGCGTGGTCTGGCACGTGGTCGCGCGCGCGCTGGCTGGGCAGGCCGGCGCCTATGAAACTGTCTATGTAGCGGCCAAAGGGGTCTTCGCCCGGGCGGTCCAGCGATGCGGTGGGCTGTGCGTCCGACCAGGCGCGGAACAGCAGCAGCAGCATGCGGTGGTGAAAGATGTCGGAAAAGCGTGCCAGCGTGGCGTCGTCATGCTGGCGCAGGCGCTCGCGCACGTATTCGGTGATGTGCGTGGGCAGCGGGCCGTTGGGGCCGTAGAGGCCGAAGTTCCAGACCGTCATGCGCTCGGGCTCGCCGGCGCGCGAGGGCAGGATTTCTGCAATGGTGGCGGGGGCGAAGGCCAGCGACGGGTCCTGGCCCAGGCGCAGCGGCTCGTCCTTGGGGCGCGTGGCCTGGCCCAGGCGCGGCAGCGCGGGATGGCGTGCCTGCAGGTAGCGCAGGCTGTGCATCAGGTCGAACTGGTAGGGCTTGGCGCTCAGGCGCTGCCAGAACAGGCGCGCCCGGGCGTCGTCGGGCCCGGCGGCCTGCACGGGCGCACGCGCGGGCGCCGGCACTGGAGCCGGAGCCGGAGCCGGAGCCGCCGACTGGAGGTGTTCCGGTTCGGGCAGGGGGGCGTGGGCGGCGTTGCTCATATGCCGGGCCTTTGTCCGGGGCGCGGAGTCCAGCGCGCGACGGGGCCGCGCTGGCGCGAGTGCAGCTGCAGCTCGGTGAAGCTGTTGACGCCCACATGGCGGGCGAAGAATCGCTCCAGCACATTCGACAGGGGCCAGGGGCTGACGCCGGCCATGGCCGGCTCGTCCACGCTCAGGTGTACGCCCACGCCGCGGCCGTAGACCAGCTGGCGGTGCTGGGGCAGGCGGCGCGTGATGGGTTCGATGCGCATGCCCTGGATGGCGGCGATCTGCCCGGCCAGCTGGTGGTTGCCCAGGTCCAGGTACAGGCGCAGCAGCTCCTGCAGCGTGGCCGCGCCTTCCTCGTCGGACAGATCGGTCATGGCCAGGTAGTTCAGGCTCAGGTGGGAGATCAATCGCCAGGTCAGGCCTCCGTCGGCCACGGCGGGGATGGGCGCGCTGGGGCCGGCGATGGCGCGGGCCCATTCCACGGGCGCCGACTCCTGCAGCGCAAAGTCGCCGCCCGGCTGGTTGACGCGCATGAGCAGGGGCAGGTCGCGGTTGGTGCACAGGGTGTGCATGGACAGCTGCTTGAGGTCGTCGGAGAACGGGGCCTCGCGCTGGTCCACCAGGGAGATGAAGACTTCCGAGCCCAGGTACTGCGTGCGCGGGCCGCTGCGCAGGCTGCGCTCGGAAAACAGCCGGGGCTCGCGCCGCGTGGTGAAGTAGGCCTGCTCGGTGGAGTGCAGGCCGTGCGTGGATGCGTACAGCGGCGCGAATTCGCGGTCCTGGGTCTTGCCTTCATGGTGGCCGGTAACGGCCTGCACGCCGTAGACCTCGAAGTCCAGCGGCCGCGTGCGGTCGGGAATGACGTGGTACTCGTGCACGTTGGAGGCCACATGCAGGCGGTCCGCCGTGTACTCGAACAGGTTGATGGCCGGAATGCAGTGCATCAGCAGCTTGGCCGCGTCGATCTGCGGCTCCAGCGTGGGCGCGGCGCGGCGCAGCAGCACGGTGATGCCCACGCCGTCATGGGCAATGCGGCGCATGCTGCGCGACAGGCCGTTGATCGAGAAAAACCGCTGCCGGGCGGGAAACGCAAAGTACTCGTGCAGCAGACGGTGGCCCTGGAAGGCGCGGTGCGAATAGGGAATCAGCGCCTGCTCGCTGTCATGGCCTTCGGCGCGCAGTGCATCGGGCTGCAGCACGTCCCAGACCTGGCGCGGGTCCTGCGGGTGGTGGACCACGATGGCCAGCGTCTGCGTGTGGATGAGTTCCTGCAGGTGGGAGGCGACGACATCGCCCGCATGGATGTAGACCCACAGCTGGTCCATCGCCAGCTGCATGCACTGCGAGGCGTCCAGCGTGGCCAGCTGCAGGCGCAGGTGGCCGCCGGCCTCGCCCAGCTGGGGCACGAGGGCATGGGGCAGGTCCAGCGCCGGGCCGCCCAGGCGCGCCTGGCGTATCTCCAGCGGCCACAGCGTCAGCGGCCCGCCGGTGCGGAATTCGCAGATGGTCTGCTCTTCCTGTGACTTGTGGGTGCGCAGCACGCTGCCAGAGGGCAGGGTGAAGCCGTCCACGAGGTTGCCTTCCTTGGCGCTGGGCTTGAGCTGGACTACCACCATGGATGGCGTGGGCGCCAGGTAGTGGGGGCAGACCATCTCCATCATGCGCTGGGACAGGCGCGGAAACTCCGCATCCATCTTCAGCTGGATGCGCGCGCTCAGAAAGCTGAAGCCTTCCAGCAGGCGCTCCACATAGGGGTCGGCCACATCGGTGTCGTGCAGGGAAAGGCGGCCCGCCACCTTGGGGAAGGCGGCGGCGAACTCGGCGCCCAGCTCGCGCAGATAGGCCAGTTCGCGGTTGTAGTACTCGACGAGGCGGGGATTCATGGTGTGGGTGGCGGCGTCCGGGCTCAGGCCCTGAGGTTTTGCAGCGAGACCTGGCCGGTCTCCAGGTCCAGGCTGGTCTTGAGCAGCAGCTCCAGCGGATAGGGCATGGACCAGAACTGGCAGCGGATCTCGAACTGCAGCGTGTTGTGGTGGTTGAGCTGCTCGGTGGAGGCCAGCAGCGTCACGGCCAGCGTCTTGGGCAGGATGCGCGGCTCGAAGGCCAGGATGCTTTCGCGGATGCTGCGCTCCACATGGCTCCAGTCCAGCTCGGACAGCAGCTGGCCGGCCAGCGGCGGCATGCCGTAGTTGATGACCGAACGCTGCACATGCTCCAGCCCCTCCATCTCCACGTGGTCCCAGGCATCGCGCGCATTGAGCAGCCAGCCCAGGTCGCGCAGCAGGGCCTCGCGCAGGCGGGATTCGTTCACGAAGACCGCATCGGGCCGCTCGGTGCGCAGATGGGGCTCATGGTCGGTCAGCCGGTCCAGCAGGGCGGGCTGCAGCCGGTCCTTGGCTGCGGTCGCCTGGTTCTGGCGCGTGCGCAGCGTGGGCATGGGGTTGAGGGGACTGGGGCGCATGGCTTGTTTCTTCAGGAACCGGCCGGCCGGGCAGCCGCCAGGGGGGTCACGGGCTCCTTCGCCTTCAAAGCCGGGTCTTGGCGGCAGGCGGAAAGAGGGCGCGAACGGGCAGAGAAGATCTGCATGATCTGCTCCTTGTCATCGGTGGACACCTTCATGCAGGCGCAGCCATAGCCGTGGCTGCCATGGCCGGTACGCACCCAGTCACGGTCTGCAAAGCGGGGCCAGTCGCCCTGGGCCTGGTGGCCGCCCTGCACGCCAACGGTCCAGTCGGTATCGCGATCGGTCAGCGAGGCATTGGCGGGCGTGGGGTTGTCGAACCAGCCGCAGCGCTGGGTGCCGAGCGTGGCGGCAACGGCAGCCCAGGGGCTCAGACACGCCATCGCAAGGACGAATGCCGCGATCAGGCCTGGCTGCTGGAGCTGCGGCATTTCAATGCGCATCGCGGCCCCCTTCGGAAGCGGTTGCCGCGCCGGCCAGCAGCGCCTGCTCATTCACCCATTCACGGCTTTTGCCGCGCACGCACCATGCGGGGTTGCTGACCCAGTCGGTGAAATACATGCTGGGATGGCCTTGAAGGATGTTGCAGCGCTCGTATCCCATCCGGGGCATGGCGTAGTGCTGCAGTGGCGCAACCACCAGAAAGGACACGGCAATGGAAAGCACATTGATGGCGAGGACGCCCATCAGTGCGTACTCCACCTTCTTGAGCACGGTCTTGCTGCAGGGGATGGCATTGGCGATGACCGCTGCAACCATCACCAGCGGGAAGGCCAGCGCTGTGATGGCCAGTGGCGACAGCGGCGTGATCCTGACGGCAGGCGCGCGATCGAGCAGGCCCCGGATGTCGGGCGCAATCTCCGCCAGCACCAGGTACGCATTGGCCGCGAGCAGGGCCATGCCAAGGGGGATGGCCCAGATGGCGTTCCTGCGGTTCTGGCGGACGCGGTCTTGCATGGAGTATTCGGTCCCTGTCACTTCTGGCGGTTGATGCTGCACAAGAGGCCGGTACTGCCGGGGCCGGGCGCGCAGGCGATGTCGCCGTCGGGCTGCTGACCGTTGTCCTGGTTCAGCTTCTTCCATTCGGGCGACTGGGTGTTGACGCGGTACAGGCCCTGGGGCGTGTCATCGGTCAGGGATTTCAGGGCGGAAATCACCTTTTGCTTGATCTGCCATTTCTGGTCGGCTGCATTCAGCGCCATGCCTGTGACCAGCACGGCCACGGCCATGGCGGCCAGCGGGAGCACGGCCACGGCGGTGGCGCCAGCCACGGCAGCGCCTATGCCAAGGCCAACCATGGTGGCCAGGCCGGCCTTGACGGCCTCCACGCCAATGCCGCCGACCAGGTCGTGCATGGTCTTTTCGTCGTTGAACATGAAGTCCAGCGACTCGATGAGGCTGGAGACCACCACGCCCAGGATGAAGCCGCCCCTGGCCACGTTCTGCAGCCCGCGCATGCCCAGGCCCATCTGCACCATGCGCGGGTTGGAGGCCAGGTAGCGCGTGCCGCGCAGCAGGTGGCCGCGCAGGCCCGCATGGCCCCTGATGATGATGTAGGTGCCGCTGGACGTGGTCTTGACGTAGGAGCCCACGCCGGCCATGCCCAGGGCCTGCAGGGTTCTGGCGATCATGTAGGCATCCATGGAGCCTAGGGCCGCAGGCGCGACCCAGGGCTCGCCCACGTTGGGACTCATCACCTTGGTCCAGTACTCGCCCAGCGGCGTCTGCGCCAGGATGGCG
The DNA here is from genome assembly GCF_001622915.1 of Delftia sp. GW456-R20. NCBI lineage: Bacteria > Pseudomonadati > Pseudomonadota > Betaproteobacteria > Burkholderiales > Comamonadaceae > Delftia > Delftia sp. GW456-R20. Next base: position 132,788 of record NZ_LWCN01000004.1, read on the forward strand.
TGCAGCCGGGAGGCGAGCCGCGGGTCGATGCGTGCCTTGTCCGCGAGGATGCCCAGGTACTCCAGGGGCGTGAGCACCAGGACATCCAGCTGGCGCCGTTCCATCTCATCAGCGATGGACTTGGCGTAGTTGACTTGGAAGAGGGTGAAGGCAATCGATGCGGACATTGTGGGCAGGTGTCTGGTCTTGCGGGTGATGAAAAAGGGGCGGGGTATCAGGCAGCGGTGCTCAGCGTGAGCTGGCGCACCTGCAGCATGGGAAAGTCCTCGGAGTCGGTGACCCAGGTGCGCTGGCCGTGGCCGGCCACGTGGCCCGAGGATTCGTCAGGATCGGAGGCATCTGTGTCCAGCGGGCTCCACTGCGTGCGGCGCGACATGCGGACGGCGTCGTCATCGCCGGGCACCAGCGGATAGCGCGCAGGCATGAAGCCCTGCAGCGCGCCGCCCTCGCGCAGCGTGACCTCGCAGGGCAGCCAGATCAGGTCGCGCAGGTCCTGCACGGGCTCGAAGCCGATCTGTGCAATGGCGTCGAAGGGCAGCCAGTAGTAGCTGCCGTGCGCCAGCAGCTCGCAGACGGGCCCCAGGCGGGTATCGCTGTCGGCCAGCCATTCGAAGCGGTGCTCGCCCATGTGGCCGGCCGTGGCGGGCGCTTCGTCTAGGGCGCGGGCCCGCAGGTCCTGGGCGGCCGCTCCTTCATGGGCCAGGGCGTCGATCAGGCAGGCCAGCCATTGCGCGGGCTCGCCCATGAGAAAGGGCTTCTTCTTGCCGGCGAAGACCTCGGCGCGCAGCACTTCGCAGCGGATGGCCTCGCGGTATGCGCGCGCCATGGGCTCGCACGACGGGTCGAGCTGGGCGCACAGCTGCAACTGCTCCAGCGCCTTTTGCCATTCGCCCAGCACGCACAGCAGCTGGAAGTAGTAGACGCGCAGGGGCACCGAGGCCGGGGCCTGGCGGATCTGGTCCTTCAGGGCCTTGAGTTGCTCGTCCAGGGAAAGCTGTGAGGTGAAGCTGGGCAGGGGCATGGTGAAAACGCAGGAAAAAGAGAGGGGCGGGGTGCGGCTGCGCCCCGGTCAGTCGTCGTAGGAGCGGCAGCCCCAGCGCACGGCGTCGGGCGCCTCGCCGGCCACATGGCCGATGACGATGCGCGGTGGCGTCTCGTCCAGGCCCTTTCTGAGCGGCATGGCGCGTGCGTACTGGGCGGGCAGTTCGCCGAAACCTTCCAGGTTCCAGCTGCTGCGCGCCTGTGGCCGGGCCTTGGTGCGCTGGACCAGCGCCTGCAGGCTGCCCGTGGCGCGCGCCGCGACAATGCTGCCGCTGCCGCCGCGCACGGTGATGGAGGACACCTGCGTGCCATCGATCTCCAGCGGCGTGGCAAACAGGTAGAGCAGGTCCAGGCTTTCGCCGGGCGCGCGGTCCACCACGGTCACGCCCTGCGCGCGCAGGCGCTGGGCCAGCGCTTCGTCGCGGCCATCGGGAAACTCGATGCGGCAATGCAGAGCGTCGGTGAACAGGGTGGTGATATCCGCTGCCGTGGCAGGGGCGGCTTGCACCGTGGCGCAGGCCGTACCGGCCAGCAGCAGGGTGAAAAAAGCTTTGGAACAGGCGTTCATGGCGTGGCTCAATGGGCTCATCAGGGATGGCGGTAGATCTTGAAAGCGGGCTTGTGGGTGCGGTAACCGGGGCCTGCCCAGAAACCGTTCTGCTTGAAGTCCGAGATCCAGACGCTTCCGTCGAACATCTGCATGTGGCCTGCAGGCGAGGAGGTGAAGCCCTGCATCACCGCCACATCGCCCTTCTTGTAGCCACCTTCGGGCATGGCGTCGTAGCGTGTGAAGCCGGCGGCCACCAGGCTGGTGCCGTAGTCCTTGGCATCGCGCGTGCGCTGCAGTGCGATGCCGCCAGCGCCGATCGCATCGCGCACATAGCGCGCGCAGTAGCCGGCGGAACTGGCGCGGGCATTGGTCTGCAGGGTGGCGACGGCGTTGTCTACATTCCAGGGCATGAAAAGCCTCTCTGAGTTGGGTCCTGGAGGGGAAAGCTTCTCCAGGCCTGTTTCTTGTTATGGGGCCTGGCCCTGGTGCGAGCGTGTCGGCACCAGGAGCCAGGTGGGCGGACAGTCTTACTTCGCGCCCTGCTTCACGGAAGGCAGCTTGGACACCAGGCGCAGCGACACGGTCAGGCCTTCCAGCTGGTAGTGGGGGCGCAGGAAGAACTTGGAGGTGTAGTAGCCGGGGTTGCCCTCGACTTCCTGCACCTGCACCTCGGCGGCGGCCAGGGGCTTGCGGGCCTTGGTTTCCTGCGAGGAGTTGGCCGGGTCGCCGTCCACGTAGTTCATGATCCAGTCGTTGAGCCAGCGCTCCATGTCGGTGCGCTCGCGGAAGGAGCCGATCTTGTCGCGCACGATGCACTTGAGGTAGTGCGCGAAGCGGCAGCAGGCGAACATGTAGGGCAGGCGCGCCGACAGGTTGGCATTGGCCGTGGCGTCGGAGTCGTAGTACTCGGCGGGCTTGGCCAGCGACTGGGCGCCGATGAAGGCGGCCACGTCCGAGTTCTTGCGGTGCACCAGGGGCATGAAGCCGTTCTTGGCGAGCTCGGCCTCGCGGCGGTCGCTGATGGCGATTTCCGTGGGGCACTTCATGTCCACGCCGCCATCGTCGGTGGGGAAGGTGTGGGCCGGCAGGTTGTCCACCGCGCCGCCCGATTCCACGCCGCGGATGGAGGTGCACCAGCCGTAGTACTTGAACGAGCGGTTGATGTTGACCGCCATGGCGTAGGCCGAGTTGGCCCAGCAGTACTTGCCGTGGTCGCCGCTGTCGGTTTCTTCCTCGAAATCGAATTCATCGACCGGGTTGGTGCGCGCGCCGTAGGGCAGGCGTGCCAGGAAGCGGGGCATGGCCAGGCCGATGTACTTGGCGTCGTCGGACTCGCGCAGGCTGCGCCAGGCGGCGTACTCGGTGTTGGTGAAGATCTTGGTCAGGTCGCGCGGGTTGGCCAGCTCCTGCCAGGATTCCATCTGCATGATGGCAGGCGCCGCGCCCGAGATGAAGGGGCAGTGGGCCGCGGCAGCCACCTTGGCCATTTCACCGAGCAGCTCCACGTCCGGCGGGCTGTGGTCGAAGTGGTAGTCGCCCACCAGGCAGCCGAAGGGCTCGCCGCCGAACTGGCCGTACTCCTCTTCGTACACCTTCTTGAAGACGGGGCTCTGGTCCCAGCCCACGCCCTTGAAGCGGCGCATATTGCGGTGCAGCTCCTTCTTGGAGATGTTCATGACGCGGATCTTGAGCATCTCGTCCACCTCGGTGTTGGTCACCAGGTGGTGCAGACCGCGCCAGGCGCCTTCGAGCTTCTGGTAGTCGTCGTGGTGGATGATGCGATTGATCTGCTCGGACAGCTTGCGGTCGATCTCGGCAATGATGGCCTGCACCGTCTGGTAGGCATCGTTGGACAGCGTGATCGCCGAGCCCAGGGCCTGCTGGGCCAGCGTCTGCACGGCCGCTTCCACGGCTTCGCGGGCCTGATCGGTCTTGGGCTTGAATTCCTTTTGCAGCAGGCTGCCGAATTCGCTGCCGGCCAGCGCCTGGGTCGATTGTTCGAGTTGGGTTGCGGTATTCATGACGTGCTTGCCTTCCTGATGTGCTGCCTCAAGCCTCGGATGCAGGGCCCGAGGCCTGCGGGGCAGTGATGTTGGGCGCGGCGGCCAGCGACTTGAGCAGCGCAGGGTCCTTGAGCACCTTGCCGATCAGCTCCTCGGCGCCCTGCTTGCCGTCCATGTAGGACAGCAGGTTGTGCAGCTGGGTGCGTGCCTCCAGCAGCGAGTTGAGCGCGCCCACGCGCCGCGCGATGGCGGCGGGGGAGAAGTCCTCCATGCTCTCGAAGCTCAGGTCGATGTTGAGCTTGCCCTCGCCCGTCAGCGTGTTGTCCACCTGGAAGGCGACGCGGGGCTTGATGGACTTCATGCGCGCATCGAAGTTGTCGATGTCGATTTCCAGGAACTTGCGGTCGGCGATTTCGGGCAGCGGGTCGACGGGCTTGCCCGACAGATCGGCCAGCACGCCCATCACGAAGGGGATCTGCACCTTCTTTTCCGAGCCGTAGATCTCGACGTCGTACTCGATCTGCACGCGAGGCGCACGGTTGCGCGCGATGAATTTCTGACCACTCTTGCCGGTTTTGGTGAGCGACATGCGGGTGTTCCTTTCAAGAAAAAAATAGGTCGCAGAAGTAAAAAGCCTGGAGTCCCGCCTTGCGGCGGACCGAAGGGCTGAGGGCGCAAGAGGCCGTGTGGAAACGGTCAAAGCCGTGGAAAGGCGCAGATGTCATGGGGACGCTGGCTCCTTGAAGTCGAAGTCCGGCTCCAGCAGATCAGTGCAGGCTTCGCAATAGAGGTAGGACACGGAGCGTTTGCTCTCTGTGGTTCCCCAGCCGGTGCCGTCATCGATGGCCAGCCGGAATTCGCGGCCACCCTTGAAGCGCACGACGGCACTGGCGCTGCAACTACCGGTTTCATAGGCACGCGCGTAATTGAACTGGCTGCTGGGCCTGGCGTGGCGCAGGAAATAGCGCACACGCTTTTCGTCAATGCGCAGTGAATCGCAATGGATATTCGGATCTTCGCTTTTGGCGGCGCTGACCGGGATCGTGATGCGCTCTATGACGGGCTTGGAGCGTGTATCCGCAAAGGCCGTCACGGCGAAGCCAAACGCTACGGCGAGACACCATTTCATGGCCATGTCGCGGTCTCCGCTTCGGTAACGTTCTTGTAGCTGACTGCCGGGTGGCGATGAATTTCGGTTCCTGGAATCTGCAGGCTGTTCTTCAGCTCTTCCACCAGATAGCTCAACGCGCTTTGCTGAGGCCCGTTCACTGCCTCGTAGACGGCGTTTTCGTTGATGAACTCCTGCTGCTTCTTGGGCGTGAGATTCGGGGGCATCTTTTTGCTCGGAGGCAACGACGCGATGCCAACGATTTCAATGCCGATGCTGTCCAGGTTGGAGGGGTAGCGCTCAGGGACGCTCTTGGTCATCTCCGTGCGGCTGATGGCCTTGGGGCCGCTCTTGCTGTACTGCTTGATCTCCGCTGCAGTACACCGATGCTCTGCCAGGCAGCGTGCGCGCACGTTGCCAACGTGGTTGGTCCGCCGATACAGCGAAGCTGTCTGGTAGATCGTGCCCTGCTTGCTGATGAGGAAGTGCGCCCCGTTAGCGCCAGGGACCAGGTAGCTGTTGAAAACAGCCTGCTCCGTGGAGGAACCCGTCTGGTGGACGATGATCCCTCGGACCGTGGGCATGGCCGCGCGCTCAATGGCCGTTGTGCGTCGCGGCAGGATGCGTGCGTTGTTGCTCACCATCCCGTTCTTGTCGACTTCAAGCATTGCTTGCATCCTTTCGTTTAAACAGCGCCTCGTTCTTGGCGGTGGCCCTCATGTCTGCTGCTCCTGCAGGTGGGCGCCCGTGATCACTTCCACCTGGGCCAGGCTGTCGGGCGACAGTTCGCGCAGGATGTCCATGAAGCCCATGCGCATGAAGCGGGCGGCACGGCGGATGAGCAGGGGGGCGGGGTTGGAGGGCTCGGTGCGCTCCACGAAGGCGGCGATCTCCAGCAACTGGGCAATCGCCTGTTCGCGGTTGCGCGCTGGGGTGTGGGGTGCGCCGGGCGCGGGCTGGTCTGCCAGGCCGTCCCCGGTGCCGGCCTGTGCGGCCGGCTCGGTTGCAGCATCCGTGTCGGCATCGCCTGTGGACTGGGGCTGCCATTGCTTGAGGGCCAGCAGCAGCTGGCGCAGGCCGTCGAGCTCGGGCTGCTGGTGGCTGGGCAGGTGCTGTTCGCAGCAGGCGCGGATCTGGTCGAGTTCCTGCAGTGCGGGGGTGACGGCCAGCAGGGTTTCGTGGCCCTCGGCATGCGCGCGTGCCGAGGCCATGCGCAATTCGTCGGCGGTCAGGTGCGGCAGGTCCTCGGGCACGTTGCCCTTGGCCATCAGTTCGGCGTCGCGCACGCTGATCTGGCCCAGCGCGCCGCGCAGGAAGTCGGCGTTGCGCAGGTCACGCACAAAGCCTGTCACGTCCGACAGGGTGCCCAGGGCGTTCATGCGCATGAAGTAGTCGTCGCCATCCTCGGGCAGGGGGTGGACATGCTCCCAGTGGCGCTCCAGCAGGGCGCCGCACAGCTGCAAGCCCTGCAGCGTGCCGGGCAGGCCGTGCAGGATGGTCCAGGCACGGCACAGCAGCACGGCCACGCGCAGGTCCTTGGTGCGCTGCATCAGGGCCGAGGCCTGGCGCTCCACGTCGCGCCAGTCCGGTGGCTCGGCGGGGATGACGGTGTCGCCGAACTGCTGTTCTACCTTGCCCTGCGCAGCGCTTTCCATGGCCTGGAAATCGTTGTCATAGGTAAGGTCCGGGCCGCAGGGCGGCTCGGCGGCGGTCTCGGTCAGCAGGTCCTGGATATTGGCCATGGGCGGGTCGGTGTTGCTTGGGTATGGTGTGGAGTGGACGGTGCGATCTGGACGAACTCAGGCGCCCTTGAACAGCCGGGTGAACAGGCGGCGGTGCAGCACTTCGTGCTGGACCACTTCGTCAGGGGCGTGGCGCGGCGTGGCCGAGATCCACCAGACGGAGGTGGTGGAGCCCGGGCGCATGCAGGCGCGCCAGTCCATGCGCGGCAGGCGCGCGGCGTTGCCTTGCGAGGCGCCCATGTCAAGGTCCGCCAGCAGGCTGTGGATGGAGGTGCTGTCCTGCGTGCGGCCGTCCTGCTGGAACGGCCATTGCAGGGTGGCCAGCCGCTCATCGAGCTGCTGGGCCGACAGGGGCAGGCGCCGGGCGTCGATGAGCGCATCGCGTGCGCCGCTCAGAAAGCGTTCGATGTCCTGGTCCGACGCCGGCATGCCGGAGCTGCCGTCCACCGTGGCCATGATGGCCAGCGGAAAGAGCCGGCCGATGCGGTCGGAGCTGGGCCCGATCACGCCCACCATGGGCTGGCCCAGGATGGAGGCGGGGCACAGGAAGAACCACAGCGGCGAGTGCACGAAGCGCGTGGACCAGTTGTCGGCCGCATCGCTGCGCAGCTGGTCCATGCCGTTGCGCAGCCACTCGTCCCAGCGCATGGTCAGTGCGTGGGGCATGCGCCGGCCGACGAAATCGCCCTGGCTTGGCAGCTTGCCCCACCAGGCGGCGCAGGGTCGCTGGAGGGTCATGGCGTTCACAGCCGGTCCGGACATTCGAATTCCTCCATGGCCTTGAGCCGGAATGGGTTGAGGACGCTGCTGGTGGTGACTTCCATGCGCAGCTTGCGTCCGTCGATGGTGAAGATGGCCGTGAAACGCTCGGGCGAGTTGCCCGGCAGGATCTGGGCACGGTCGAACAGGCGGTGCAGCGCCCAGGGGCCTTCGGTCACGATGCCGGTGTTCTGGGCGCCGGCAGCCGTGATCTGCAGCCGGGCCTGGCCGGTGCCGCGCGTGCCCGGCCAGGAGACGGCCTTGGGGATTTGCGGGCCGTGCTGGTAGCGCACGATTTCGCCGTCCACGTCCAGCACCATCTGGGAGATGGAGGCGTCCATGTCCAGCGGCTTGATCTCCAGCCGGATGCCGGGCGTGTTGCCGCCTGCGCGGAAGAACACGTCGCGGATGGAGGCCGCGCGCTGGAAGGCGGCCAGCGAGGCAGAGCCTCCCACCGGCGTGCCGTCCACACCCTGCTTGAAGGTCCAGGGCACGGTGGAGATGTCCACCATGGTCTGCAGCTGGGTACGGAAGAACTCGTCCATGGTGCCGCCGGTGGCGAACAGGCGGGCGAAGTCGTCCGTGGTCACGTCGCGCGTGGCGCTGCGCGTGAAGGGGTAGCGGCCCAGGATGGCACGGCGGCAGAAGTCGCCGATGGTGGCGTTGAGGTTGCCGCCCAGCGTGCTGCGCACGCTGCTTCCCACGAAGGACGAGGTGGACGTGGCCAGGGCCTCGTACATGCTGTTGAGCGGAGGCGGCACGCGCTTGGCTTCCGAGCGCACCTTCTCCAGCGTGCCGCTCAGCGAGGGAGGCACGCCGCCGCCCTGGATCACCTGCTGGCGCGCCGAGGCGATGACGGCCGCCGCCTCGTTGAGCACCTGCAGGCTGGCGGTGATGGGCGCGGGGCCCGAGCCGTTGCTGGTGGCAAGGCGCCGGTATTCGCGGAAACGGAAGTCCACGATGTCGGCCTCCAGCGTGCCCGTGGCCAGCATGCCGCCCACGTTCAGCGGCTTGCCGGTCAGGCGGCTGAGCTGGTGCTGTTCCTCGCGGATGCGCTGCAGTTTCTCGCCCAGCCAGCTGCTGGTGCTGCCCGAGCTGCCGCCTTCCTGCTGGTCCGGGCGGCGGGCCAGCGTGGTCTCGCGGGCCACGGCGCGGATGAACTGCTCCAGGCTGGAGTTGGCGGACGAGTACAGGCGGGCCTGCTCGCCGGCCTGCTCCAGCGAGGCCGTGCGTATGGGGCGGATGTCGGCCAGGAAGGTTTCCCACAGACGCGCGTACTCCATCAGGTACAGGCGCTTGACCTCGTTGGCCAGCTGGCCCGTCAGCACTTCCTGGGCCACGCTGCGCCGGCCTTCGGCCTGGCCCAGCACCCAGGTTTCCTCCTTGGCCAGCAAGGTGGTGACCTTGGGCAGCTCGTGCAGGAAGAGGCCGTGGTAGCCGTCATAGGTGAACAGGCCGCTGATGCCCTGGGTGAGTGGCTTGCCGCTGGCACGCGCAAAGACCTGGGGCGCCTCGGGCCCGCTGGCACGCACCACGCTGAAGTCGGGCGGCAGCTTGTCGCCGGTGTTCAGCAGCTGCTTGAGGCGGCTGTAGGCGCGCTGGGCGGGCGACATCTGGGCCAGGCGCTGGCGCACCTCGGCGACCAGGTTGGCGTCGATGGGCTGGGCGGAAACCACCACGCGGCCGTCGATGAGGCGGTCCAGGTGCTCGGACAGCTGCTCCACCAGGCCGGCTTGCACCAGATGCTGGGGCAGGGTGTTTTCCCAATCGCTGCGCAGCCAGGCCTTGACGAAGGTGGCGTCGAAGTGGTCGGGCTCATAGAGCATGAGATAGGCCTTGAGCGTTTCGTAGCTGGCCTCGGGGCTGCCGGTGCTGACCTGGCGCAGCGAGCGCGCGACATGGCTGCTCAGGCGCGGCAGCCAGGCGTCTTCCAGCAGGCGCAGGTAGGTGGCGTGGGCGGCCGTCTGCACCTTGGGCACCTGCAGCAGGCCCCAGCGCCAGCCCAGCGGGGCCGATTCCTCGAAGCGGCTGCTCTGCGCCACGCGCGCCGCGTGGTTGAGCATGGGCACCAGGGCGACCACGTTGTCCGGGTCGGTGGCCTTGGATTCCTCCACGGCCTGGCGCAGCGTGCCGGCGTTGTCGGCCACTTCGTTCAGGTAGCGCTGGTTGTTCTCGTAGCTCAGCGTCCAGGCCAGGGCCGCGCCGCCCAGGGCCAGCAGCAGGGCGCACAGGCCGGCGGCCTGCATCAGGCGCAGCTGGCGCTCTTTCTTGGCGTTGCGCCCGGTCAGGCCGGACTCGTTGAACATCACGTCCTTGAACAGCGACTCCAGGAAGTAGCTGCGGCCCTGCTGTGGCACGGCATCGGCCGGCAGGCGGCCGCGCAGCGCAAAGCGGCGCGACAGGGCCGACATCACGCGGTCGAAGGGCATGCCCTCCTGCGTTCCGCTGGTGAAGTAGACGCCGCGCAGCAGCGGCTTTTCCTTGAAGCGCGAGGCGGAGAACGCCGCATCCAGCGTGTCGCGCACCACGTCCTTGAGGCCGGCAAACTGCTGGGGCAGTGCGTAGAGCAGGCTGCGGCGCGCAAGGTCGGGCTCGGTCATCAGCCGCTGGGGCAGCAGGCGGTTGATCTGGGCGACCAGTGCGTCGAACTCCTCCATGTACAGGGCGCTGGCGGCCTGCGGGTCGCTGGCGGGCGAGCGCTGGGTCTTTTCGTCATAGGGATAGGTGAAACCCCAGACCTGGGCGCGCTCCTCGCGGCTCATGGCGCCGAAGAACTCGTTGAAGCCCGCCAGCAGGTCGCTCTTGGTGACCAGCACGTAGACAGGGAAGCGGATGGTCAGCTCCTCGCACAGCTCGCTCAGGCGCAGGCCGATCAGCTGGGCCAGCTGGGCGCGCTCGGCGTCGCTGGCACTGAGCAGTTCCTGCACGCTGAGCGTGACGATCACGCCGTTGACGGGCTGGCGTCCGCGAAAGCGCTTGAGCAGCTGCATGAAGCCCTTCCAGGCTGCCTTGTCCTGCTCCGCATCGCTTTCCTGGGTGGTGTAGCGGCCGGCCGTGTCCAGCAGCACGGCCTGGTCGGTGAACCACCAGTCGCAGTTGCGCGTGCCGCCTATGCCGGGGATGGCGCGCTTGCCGAACTGGGCCGCCAGCGGGAAGTCCAGCCCCGAGTTGATCAGGGCCGTGGTCTTGCCCGAACCCGGCGAGCCGATGATCAGGTACCAGGGCAGCTGGTAGATGTAGCGCTTGTTCCAGCGGCCGAACAGGCCGCCTTCGGTCTGGCCGAAGCGGGTCTTGCTCAGCGTGTCCAGGGCTTCCTTGAAGCGCGACTCCAGCTCGGCCACTTCCTCGGAGCCTGCTGCGGGCGTGCCGTCCGCCTCGCGCGGCGAGGTCAGGCGGGCCAGGCCGGTCATGAGGTGCTCGTTCATGCGCTGTGCGCGCCACCAGCGCAGCAGCAGGCGCAGGAACCAGAGGATGAACAGGCCGGCGATGATCCACCAGCGCACGGTGGGGCTGCCCAGCGGCTGGTAGGGCTGGATGAAGACGAGCGGGCCGACGAACCAGATGAGCAGGCTCAGGGCCACCAGGCCCAGAAGCTCCAGCATGTAGCGGTTGAACAGCCATGAGGCGATGCGACGGATCATGGGATCAGTTCCTGGTCTCGGGTGCGGCAGGCAGGGCCTGCAGTTGCTGGTCACGTTGCTGGGGCGCGACCAGCAGGACGATTTCCACCCGCCGGTTCAGCGCCCGGCCTTCTGCCGTGTTGTTGGGGGCGACGGGGTCGCTGTCGGCACGGCCCTCGGCATGCAGGCGCTGGCGGTCGCGCAGCGAGCCGCCCAGCATCTGGGACACGGCCTGGGCACGTTCCTGCGACAGGTTCCAGTTGGACGGGAAGCGCGCCGTGCGTATGGGCAGGTTGTCGGTGTAGCCGTTGACGACGACCTTGCCCGGCACTTCGTCCAGGGCCGCTGCCACGCGGTGGATGACCTGCACGTAGCGGGGCTTCACGACGGTGGCAGCCGGGTCGAACAGGCCGTCTCCGCGCAGGATGACGGTGCTGCGGTCGGCCTCGTCGCGCACGCTGACCAGGCCTTCGCGGATCTCGGGCTCCAGGAACTGGCGCAGCCGCGGCTTGATGGTGGCCACGGTGGCAGCCGCCGAGGTGCGCGGGAACCGGATCTCGTTGATGGCGGCGAACAGATCGTCCGAGCTGTTGGACAGCCGGTAGCTGAACCACAGGTAGATGAAGAACGCCAGCAGCAGCGTGATGGCTGCCGCCACCCACAGCGGCACCATGGCCCATGGCGGCGAGGCCAGGCGCTGCACGCCACGCCAGTGCACGGACAGCAGGCTGCTGCGGTCGCCGCGCGTGGATTCGATGAGCTGCAGCAGGCGCGCCTTCAGCGTCTCCAGCTGGGCGCGGCCGTTGTCGATCACGCGGTAGCGGCCTTCAAAGCCCAGCATCACGCAGTAGTACAGCAGCTCGATCAGGTCGATGTGCTGGTGCGGCGTCTGCACCAGGCGGGCCAGCAGCTGAAAGAACTTCTCGCCGCCCCAGGTTTCGTTGTGCAGGGCGACCAGCAGGCTGTGCTTGGGCCAGACGCCGGCACTGCCCCAGGGCGTCTGGGCGGCGGTCTCGTCCAGCACCGTGCAGATGCAGTAGCGTGCACCGATGATGGTTTCCATGGGCACGCCGCTGGCGCCTGCTCGCTGCTCGAACTCGCGGATGTGTTCGAGCAGCAGTTGTTGCAACGCGCGCGGGTCCTCGTTGGTGACCATGGCGCGGATCTGGGGGATGAGGTTCAGCAGCCGGTTGGCGGCGGCCACCAGCGGGTTGCCGCCGCTGACCACGTCGGGCAGGTTGGAGCGCAGCGGCTCCTGGCCGGCGGGCGCAGGCGCGGCGCTGGCCGCGCCTTCGGCACGGCCCGTGTCGGCGTCGCCGCCCCAGGGCATTTGGTGGCTGATGTTGGAACTGTTCATGTCGGAAGATGCGTCGCGCCGTCAGCGGCGGATGGCCCAGAACTCCAGTTGCAGGTCGGGGAATTCGCCGGAGACGTGCATGGCAAGGCCGCCGGAGCTTTGCAGCTGGTTCCACAGGTCGTGCGTGGTGTCCACCTCGAAATAGTTGTAGCCCGCGTGGTAGGGAATCTCGCGCGGGGCAATGGGCAGGGGCCGCAGCGTGACGCCGGGCAGGTGCAGGTTCACCAGGTCGCGTATGCGCTCCACGGGGCCCAGCTTGGTCTGGGTGGGGAAGTGGGTGCGCAGGAATTCCGGCGTGGTCTGGGCATGGGCGGCCAGCACGAAGTCGCAGGTGGTGAGCAGTTCGGTGGACGGGATCAGCGCCACGCGCACGCCGTACTGGCGGTCGTGCAGCGGGATCTGGATGGCGTTTTGCTCCAGCACCGAGGACAGGCTGCGCCGCAGCTCCAGCATGAGCGGCGGGAAGCTGCGCCGCAGGTCGTCATGGTCGTAGGCGGGCAGCACCTCGGGGCGGCGGCGCTCGTGGTCGAAGGTGGTCAGCTCTGCGGCCAGGCGCAGCAGTTCCTCGAACAGGCGCTCGGGGTGGATGCTGGCGGTGCGCACCCAGTGCTGGGCCGCGCCCGTCCAGTGGTTGATGAGCTGCAGCAGCAGGAAGTCGCCGACCTCGCCGATGCCGCCGCGCTCGGGCTGGATCATGCGCTGGGCCAGCACTTCGCCGCGCTGGCGCAGCAGGCCGTGGATTTCCTTGCAGAAGGTGTTGAGCACCGAGCTGGGCCCGTTGTTGACCACGGTGGGGATGAAGCCGGGCTCCAGCAGCACGCCGCCGCTGGCCTGGCGCTCCACCACATGGGCCACGGGCAGGCTGACCCAGCCTTCGGTCAGCTCGTGGGCGGGGCGCAGGCTCAGGCGCAGTCGGCCCAGCTGCACCTCGGCGGGCTGGGCACCCACGTCGTTGCTGTCCGCCACTTCGGTCACGTCGCTGAGATAGCGCGCAGGGCTCTGGGAGCCTTCGCCAAAGGTCACTTCGCTGCCCGAGAAGCGGCGCAGCGGCAGCGCCAGGTGGACCACCACGTCCTTGAAGTCCTTGCCGATGTCCAGCGGGGTGGGCGCCTCGTCGTCGCCCGGCAGCTGGAACGGCGTGCCGTCGGGCAGTACGCCGTGGGCCGAACGGATGCCCAGCTTGCCCATGCGCAGCAGATCGGTGTCCAGCTCCAGCTCCGAGAAGCCCCAGAAAAAGGGCTGCCCCGGCAGGCTGCGTGACTGCAGTTGCCGGAACAGGAAGCGCTCCTGCTGCTGGAAGTGCTGGGGCCGAAGGAACATGCCCTCGGCCCAGATGACTTTGCGTTGCCAGACCATGGTGGATAGATGTGCGTTTATTGGGATGCGGGTTGAATGCGGACGGTGACCTCTTCGCGGGTCAGGTGCACCTGGTAGCGCACGGGCTGCAGCTTTTCGGTGGAGCCCATGCCCCACCAGCGCCTGCGCAGCTCCACGGAGTTGGGCGCGACGGCCGAGGCGCGCCAGGTGCTGCGCTCCAGATCGCGGTAGGCGGCGAACAGGCCGAAGGCGCGCACATCGGGGTTGCCCTTGCGCTCTATGACCTGGCGCTGGCCGGGCGCGACCAGGAATTCCTCGCGCCGCACGAAGTCGCTGCCCAGCTGGCCGTCGTCCTTGTCCTGCAGGTCGAAGAAGCCGGCGCGGTCGAAGGCGGCGGAGGCGCGCAGCTCGTAGATGCGCAGCAGCACGGGCTTGGGAATGCCTTCACGGTCCGGGTTGATGTCCATGTCCGCCACCACTTCGAATATGGCGGTGGGCACGGCTGTGGGCGCCACTTCGGGCGCGCGGCTCAGGGGGTTGAGGGAGCCGCAGCCGGCCAGGCCGGTCACCACGGCCGTGCCCAGGCCCAAGGCGCCCAGCGTTTGCAGCGCCTGCCGGCGCCCCTGCGATCCCTGCGGTTCCTCTGATCTCCACATGGCTTCTCCTGTCTCGATGTCAGTCATTGGTTTCACGCGGGCAGATCCACACCGTCAGCGCGCTGAGGTTGTCCTGGTGCGGATTGCCGCTGGATACGACGCGCCCGACCATGCGCTGTATCCATTCGTCGGGGCGTTGGCTGGCGGCCAGCAACTGCTCCATTTCCGACTCGTGCATGCCTTCCCACAGGCCGTCCGAGCACAGCAGGAAGACATCGCCGGCCTCCAGGGCCACGGCGTCGGCGCGGATGCTGGGCGGCACCTGGCCCTCGGCGCCAATGGCGCCGGCCAGCACGTTGCGGTTGGGCAGGCGGCGCGGGTCGTTCTCTTCGTACAGGCCGGCGTGCAGCAGCTGCTGGACCAGGCTGTGGTCTTCGGTGCGCAGGTGCATGCGGCCCGCGCGGAACCAGTACAGGCGCGAGTCGCCCCAGTGCGCCCACAGGGCCCGGCCCTGCTCGGGATCGATGCACAGCACCACCACGGTGGCGCTCATGTGCATGCGCGAGACCGAGGTGGACTGCTGGCCGCTGACGCGGTGCTCCGCCTGGGAAATCAGGGAGGCCAGGCTGGCGGGGGCGAACAGCGGGTTCTGCCGGAAGCCATCCACCACGGCCTGCACGGTGAGCTGGGCGGCGAGCTCGCCGTGCCCGTGTCCGCCAGCGCCGTCGGCCAGCGTGCAGCACAGGCCGCCGGCGCCCAGGTCCATCAGGCCCATGGCGTCTTCGTTGCTGGAACGCCTGCCGCTGTGGGAGGCGCTGGCCACCTGGATGCTGTAGCGGTGGCCGGCTCCGTCGAGGTAGGCGATCACGGCTGGCCTTTCACGGACTGCTCGGCGTTTTCGTAGGCCTCGACGAAGGTGCGGCCCGAGAAGGCCATCAGGTCGTCCTCGGCATGGCGGCGCAGCACGTCGAAGTTGTGCTTGTAGTCGTCCCACAGCGCGGCCTTGCGGCCATTGGTCAACAGCTTGTCCAGCAGGCCGGGATTGGTTTCTGTGCGGCGCTCCAGTTCGGTCGGATCGAACCGGGTCAGGGCTTCGGCATAGGCGGCGCGGATGCCGGCCATCAGAGCCAGCTGGTGCACATGCAGATCCTGGAAGGCGTCCTGCATGGCGGGCAGCGGCTTCATGAAGCCCGGGAAGGTCTGGTGGACCATCTGCATGAGCACGCCCTCGGAATTGGGCAGGAACTTGAGCGGGTTGTTGGCGCCCGTGGCAATGATGGTCACGCCGGCGCGGAACTCGCGCTTGATCTCGGAGCGCGCGGCCAGCAGGTCGATGGTTCCCTGCACGGCAATGCGCAGGGCTTCGCCGAAAGTGCGCATGAATTCCGGTGTGACCTCGAAATGGGTCTTGGCCGGGTTCAGGCCTGCGCCCTCCATGAAGGCTGCGGCCAGTGCCTGCAGATCGGCGTTGGCGGCCGGCTGGGGCTGCACGGGAATATCGACAGGCGCGGCGGTGGAGGGCAGGGCGCCGATGGGGATGGCGGCGTCGCCCTGGCCGAGGATGCTGGAGGCCGAGGGGATATTGACGTCGACGCCTGCGTCAAGGGGGGCCGAGGTAGGGGCAACGGCCGCCCTGGCGACGGGCGCAACGTGGGCAAGACCGGACTTGAAGAGGTCCAGATCCAGTCCATTGGTGGGCAGCAGACCGTCCAGCGCGGCCGGCTCGGCGGGGATCTGGGGCACGGGCGCCGGGGCAGGCGCGGCAACCGGGATGTCCTGTGCCTGTACCTGTGCACGCGCCTCTACCTGTACAGGCAGCTGCTCCTGCACTGCAGGAATCACGGTATCGATCACGGGCGGGAGTGCGTGCTGGGCCGGTGCTGCCGCCTCCTGCGGTGGCACCGGCTCCGCGGGCTGTGCATGCGATTGCATGCGCGGCAGATTGAAGGCCTGGCCCAGTTCGGAGCCCCGGCCCGAGGCCTGCTGCAGCGGTTGCGCATCGGGGGGCAGGCCACCCTGGTCGAACAGCGCAAGCGGGTCGAGCTTTTGGGATTGCTCGAAGCACGAAGGCAGGCCGGTATGGGAGGCATCATGCAAGGCCTCGGTGCTCAGGCCCTTGAGCGGCAGGGTGTGGACCATGCCGTCATGGCGCTGCTGTATCAGATCGCCCGTGCCTTGCGATGGCAGGCCGGCCCAGCCTTCCTCCTGCTGCCGAGCCTGCTGGGGCGGCGGAGCAAAGGGGTCGAAATCATTGGGGATCAGCAGGGGGCGATGCTGCGGCTTGGCGGGCTGTGGCATGGCCAGTGCAGCCTGCTCGGGCGGGATGGCGCTCTCGATCGAAGGCACGGCAGGGGTCTGGATGGCATCCAGGCTCAGTGCCGTCAGGCCTTCCCAGGGATCGGCGATGCCGGGGGCGGCGGCAGGCAATACGTCTGCCAGCGGCGCTGCCTCTGCCAGCGGCGCTGGTTCCGGCAGCGGGGGCTGGGCGGCGACGGGAGGCGGGACGATCTGGGGCTGCGGGGCGGCTGTGGCGGGTGGGGCCGCTGCCTGCGTTGCTTGCGCGGCTTGTGTGGCTTGTGTGGCTTGTGTGGCTTGTGTGGCTTGCGCGTTTTGCATTGCAGCCGAAGGCGGTGCCTCGAAAGGCGTGCCCGGCGCCACGGCGGCCAGGGTGTAGGCGCCGATACGGATGCGCGCGCCCAGGGGCAGGCCCACTTCCTGGCCCGAACGCACGGGCTGCTCTGCCACCCAGATGGGATCACGCTCGCTCAGGTTCGCAACAAAGGCTCCCTCGGAATCCAGCCTGACCATGGCGTGCACGCGCGCGACGGAAGCGTCCGGGTCCGAGATGATGAGCTTGTTCTGGCCACTGCGTCCGATCGTGCCGCCGGCCATGCCGAATACGGCATGCCAGTGGCGATCGACCGGAACGCCATCGTGGTCCACGACCCTGAGTTCGATTTTGTCCATGGAGTCTTAGGCTAGGCAGTTTTCAGGAAGCGTCGGGATGCCTCAGGAGGCTTTGCGCGCGGGCGCAGGGCGCTTGTTGCGCAGCGCGGCACGGGCGTTGTTGAACTCCCGGCCCCAGATGGGATGGCCCTTTTCGGCCTCGGTCAGCTGGAAGGTGGGGTCCAGGGCCAGGGCCATGTCGAAGTGCTGGCGGCAGGGCTTGCGGCGGCCTTCCACGCAGTGGCTGAAGGCGATGTACTTCAGCGCCTTGACCTGGCTGCTCATGGGCAGTTCCTGTGCGGTGGACAGGGGCGTCAGCGCCGTGATGGCGTCCTCATAGCGGCCGTCCACATAGAGCTGGATGGCTTCGACCAGCTCCTGCTCCTTGATCACCACGGGGTCCACGGGCTTGACGGGCTCCGGAGGCTGGACCACGGTCGGGGCCGGCTCGGGCTCCACGGGCTTGGGCGCGGTTTCACACGCGGCCAGGCCGAAGGCAACGGCCAGGGCAAGGGTCAGGCGCTGGATGGAGTGAGGAATATTCAGGGTCATGGACATGGTCAGCGGGCATCAAAGTCATGGGAAAGGGTCACCGACTGGCCGTCGGTGATGCGGATCACCTGCCGATAGCTCTCGAAGCCGGGATTGCGCAGCTCCACCGTGTGGGAGCCTGGCGCCAGCTTGAGCAGCACGACGGGAGGGGTGACGCCGGACGGCTTGCCGTTGATCAGCACATTCGCCCAGGGGCTGACCCTCAGGCGCAGGTTGTGATCTGTCCGTGGCGTCTCAGACCGTGCGGCCAGCGCGGCGGAGCGCGCTGGAGCAAGGCCGGGTGTCAGGGCGGTGATCGAGGTGATCACGCGGCTGTTCAGTGCAAAGCCACCGGCCGTGGGTGCCGCAGGCGCCGTGCGCAGCCGCTGCGCTGAAGGGCAGCGCTGGATCCAACGGTCCTGGGCGCGGCTGTAGGCGTCCCGCCACGGCGTACCCGTGGTTTCGTAGGCTTGCAGTGCAAAGCCCGGGTGTGCGGAGAACGCGGAATCGAAGGCCGCCTCGCAGCGCGCCCATTCCTTGTGCGTGCAATAGGTGTAGGCCAGGTACTTGTGGGCAGAGGCCCGCTCCATGGGATCGGCCAGCCCGCCAAACAGCGCCGCCTGCAGCGCACGCTCGGCCTGGGCCAGGTCGCGCGCCTCGAACAGCGCAATGCCCTGCGCCAGCTGCGGGCGTCCTGCCGAGCCGGTTTGGGCCGGCGCGGCTTCTTCGCATGCCGCCTGGGAATGCGCCAGGCAGGGCAGGCCGAGCACTGCAGTGCACAGCATCCATCGCCAGCGGTGGTTCATCAGTCGAGCCATGGGCCGCGCTCATTCGAAAAGATGGTTCACGGTCACCGACTCGCCCTTGGTGACCGTGATGGTCTTGGTCACCGTGGAGGCCGCACCCGGGTTGCTGATGTCGATGCGGTACTCGCCCTCTGGAAGCTCCATCTGGGTCAGCGGCGGGCTGGTCCGCGCAGGGGCGCGGTTCACGGAGACATAGCCCCAGGGCACGACCCGGAACACCACCTTGCCCGTGGCCGCTGCGGGCTTGACGGGGCGGGCTTCGGTCTTGGGCGGCTCGGTGGGCAGCGGCTCGGACCCGGTGGCCACCGTGACGGGGACGACGGGCGTGCTCTGCTCGGGCTGCGAGGGGGCAATCTCGGGCAACGCGGCCTGCTGCTCGGGCGAGGTCATCGGCTGCACCTGCTCCGTGGAGGCCAGCGAGGCCTCGTTGAGCAATTGCTTGAGCAGCGCCTGGGCCTCGGTGCGGTGCTGTCCTTCGGGGAAGCTGTCCAGGTAGTCCTGCAGGCGGGCCAGGCTGGACTGGCTTTGCGCCTGCTGCCAGGCCAGGCTGTCGCGTGCTGCCAGGGTCTTGGCGCGTGCCTGGTCCTGGGAATGGTCGTACCACAGCACGCCGCCGCCCGCGATGGCAGCCAGCACCAGGGCGCCGATGGCCAACGGTACGGCCATGCTGCTGCGCCTGGCCTTGGGCGCAGCCTGGGCCCCCGCAGCTGGAGGCCGGGCAGCCGCAGGCTTGGCCTGGACGGCCGGCGCTGCGGCGGGCTGCTCGGGAACGGGTGCAGGTGGTGAAGCCGGGGCCTGAACCGTAGCCTGAGGCGCCGGCATGCCTGGCAGTGCTTGGTCGATGTCGATGAACGGCCCGTTGCCCAGGCCCATCGGATCGGCTGCAGAGGCCTGGGACGCAGATGGGTGTGCCATCTGAGGCGTGGCCATGGCCGCAGGTGTGCTGGGGGCCCGTGATGCCGGGGCCACAGGTGGAACCGTTGCAACAGGCGGCACGGGCAGCACAGGTGCTACAGGTGCTACAGGTGCTACAGGTGCTACAGGTGCTACAGGTGCTACAGGTGCCACCGGCATGACCGTCGCCACGGGCGCAACCTGTGGGGTGGGTGCGGGAACGTAGGTTTCCGTGATCGGCAGGAACCGGGGTGCCTGCGCGGATGCCGACTCATCGGCCATGGCGGCCTGAACGGCCGCAGGCGTAGTGATCGGGATGTAGATGGGGCTGGGGCTGGGCTCCACAGGCGCAGGCGTCGCCCGGTTTTCGGCAGACAGGCCCAGCAGGCTGCGCAGTTCGGCAATCGACTGGGGCCGGTCCTGCGGGCGCACGGCCAGGGCTTTTTGCATGCCCTGCAGGAAGGCGTCGGAGTAGCCGGGAACCTGCTCGGAAGTCAGCGGCTGCATGGGGTCCGTGACCATGCGCGCCACCGAGGTGGCAGGAGTGCGGCCCGTGGCGGCCTGGTGAATGAGGGCGCCGACCTGGTAGATGTCCGTCCACGCGCCCTGGGGCATTGCGCCGTCGTCCACGTACTGCTCGATGGGTGCAAAACCGGGCTTGAGCACCATGGTCAGCGCCTGGGTCATGTCGCCGATGATGCGGCGCGCGGCGCCGAAATCCAGCAGCACGGGGCTGCCATCGCGCTGCACGAAGATGTTGTCCGGCGCGATATCGCGGTGGAAGCAGTCCTGTGCATGCAGGACCTCGAGCACATCGAGCAGCGGGGCCAGCAGGGTGCTGAGCTGGGCCTGGTCGATGCGGCCCGACGATGCCTGCAGCACGCGGCCCAGCGTCTGGCCCTCGTAGTGGCGCATCACCATGTAGGCCGTGCCGCCGGCTTCGAAGAATCGGTAGACATGCACCAGGGTGGGGTGCGAGAAGCGCGCCAGCAGGCGGGCCTCGTTGATGAAGCTGCGCAGCCCGGCGTCGAACGCGCCACGGTGCTGCGAGCGCACATGCACCTGATGGGAGCTTTGCCGCCCGGCCAGGGCCGAAGGCATGTACTCCTTGATCGCGACCTCGCGGTCCAGCGAGAGGTCACGGGCCTTGTAGACGATGCCGAAACCGCCTTCGCCGATGACATCGAGCACGCGGTATTCGCCAATCTGGACACCTGCCGGAAGGCAGTTGGTCGAACATGCTGCTTCGCTATCCATGCAATCCCACCCAAGATGTTGTTTCACACCCTGGCGGGCGATGTCTGTCGCGCAGCCAGGGTGCCGAACCTGTTCGAGGCCATTGGACAAGGAGAAAGCCGGCATCACACCGGCAATCTGTCTCTGTAAACCGTTGGTTTTCCTCAATCAGCCTATTGTCTGAAGCCAGGGGCCAAAGACGAGCGTCATGGATTCGTCATGAATACAAGATCGTATTTCAATCGGACTCCGAATGCGGCGTGAGTGTAGCTTGAGTTCCGCAAAAAGCCATGACACGAATCGAATGGATATGAGGTGGATACATTTTTTTTCAGATGTATCCGCCGTAACAATTCAGTCTGCTCAATTGTTTGTATTTTGCCGGCCTTATCCACTATCATCGCGGCTCCAACAAAGGAGGGCGGTTCACGACAGTGAGGATTGCAGGCGATTGTCAATACATTCCTTGACCATCCAGGGTATGCGCCGCACTGATCTGAATCACGTGTTAAGTGAATCGGTTTCGTGCGCTCTACCCGAGAGTGGTTTCCCCTTTGTTCGCGTGTGAACTATCCGATGCAATCAGGCTATTGGGTTGCATGCGAACGTTTAATCCATTAGTTCGAGAGGTGTGCAATGTCCGTTGATATGTTCATGAAGGTCGAGGGCGCCAGTGGCGAGTCCCAGGATTCCAACCACAAGGGCTGGACCGACATCGACTCCTTCACCTGGGGTGCTACCCAGCCCAACACCATGTCCAGCGGCGGTGGTGCCGGCGCCGGCAAGGTGAGCTTCCATGACCTGAACGTCATCGCCAAGGTGGACAAGTGCTACCCCGCCGTGCTCAAGCACTGCGCCACGGGCAAGCACCTGGGCCAGGTCGACATCTCGCTGTGCAAGGCCGGCGGCTCGCAGATCGAGTTCACCAAGATCACCCTGACCGACGTCATGGTGACGAACGTGACCGTCAGCGGCGCCAACTCCTCTGACACCGTGACCGTGAACTACTCGTTCCAGGCTGCCAAGGTCAAGACCCAGTACTGGGAACAGACCAACCAGGGCGGCAAGGGCGCCGAGAGCCAGATGGGCTTCAACATCAAGGAAAACCGCGAAGCCTGAGCTTCCTCCCGCAGCTGTGCTGCTGCGGCAACCCGCGTCGGACTCGTCTGGCGCGGGTGTTGCCGTGGACGTGCGGGAATATGGCCTCCATCTATCGATGGAGGCTTTTCAGTATGGAAAGCCGAAATCGGGCTGTTGAAGGAATATCGGAGAGACGTGCCTTGAGGCCGCGTGGGTAACCGCGTGCCTGGCTGGTTTTTGTGTCATTTTTTTGACGTGGGCCAGCTTTCCATTCCTGTCAAAAGCTGAATGTCGTTAGGCTTGTCAATCTTTGACAAACACAAAAACCTATGGCCGCGGGCATGGGGAATCGACTTGCTCGCTGCACTATCAATGTGCAGAAAATTTCTGATAAAAATGGATTGCCGTGGATATGCGCAGGATTACCGCGCGTGGGTTCCTGTGTCTATTGATCAGGCACATTGAATGCCTGGTGCCGGGGCCTGCGAACCGTTGTGGTGCGTTTGGCCCGTACTGCGGCGAGTGGCGGAGCATACACGAACATCGGACGTTGTCGAGAATATTTTTGCCGGTCCAATTATTAAAACGCAATTCGTTTCTTTAATAAATTCCACTGCCAACTTGTGTACAAGAAAGAGTACTAAATGCGTGAATGGACCATTGCCCATTGCCGGCGTGCAAACCCGTCAGAGAGATTGCAGCAGCAATCGGCGTATACCCTGTCACCGTCCGCAAATCTGCCCGGTGCCGCAGGCATGGCTTCGCTCTTTTCCTCCGCCTTGAGCTGTGTCCTGGCTGGCCCTGGCTGTCGCCAACGGCAGGGGCGGTGTTCTCCAACCGGCATGGCAGTCGCATGAGCATCGCGGTTGCCTCCCCGCCCGTGTGCGAGACGCGCCAGGGGCCTGCAAGCAGCGCGCACTCGCTGGCCGCGCAGATCTACGCTTGCCTGAAGAACGACATCTTCGACTTCCGCCTGCTGCCCGGCGACCGCTTCAGCGAGGGCGAAATCGCCACGCGCATGCAGGTCAGCCGCACGCCTGTGCGCCAGGCGCTGTTCTGGTTGCAGCGCGATGGCTATGTCGATGTGCATTTCAAGAGCGGGTGGCAGATCAAGGCCTTCGACTTCAAGTACTTCGAGGATCTCTATGAGGTGCGAACCCTGATGGAGACCAGCGCCGTGGCCAGCCTGGTGGGCGAATCGCTGAAGTCATTGCAGCCGTTGCGCGAGGTCTGGTGCGTGCCCGAGGAGCAGCGCGAGACCGACCCCGCCGTGGTGGCCTCGCTGGACGAGGCCTTCCATACCGGCCTGGTGGCTGCAACCGGCAACCAGGAGATGGCGCGCATCCACCTGGACATCACCGAGCGCATCCGCATCATCCGGCGCCTGGATGTCATCAAGCTGCCGCGGGTCTCGGCAACCTATGACGACCATGCCGCCATCCTCGCGGCCATCGAGGCTGGCGATGCAGCGCGGGCCCAGTCCTGCCTGAGGGAGCACATCGCCGACAGCCGGGCCGAGGTCAAGCGCATCACGTTCTACATGCTGCAAACGGCGCGCGAGCGCTATGGCGCCCTGACGCAGATGGCCTGAGGGCCGCAATGTGTTGCTGGAGGGCCTCTTCGGAGGCCCTTTTTCATGGCTGGGCCGCTGCGGGAAGGCGGCGGACATCCGTTCCGGCGCAGCAAAGCCTTCAAGTCGTGGGCAAGGGGCCTGCTTTTCCCCGCATCGCTGCGGCGGCGTCCCGGTAGTCTTCCTGCCAAACCGTGGACGGGCCTCGCGCCCGCGCCATCTGCCAACTCACAGGGAAGAGAACATGAGCATCAGAACCGACAACCTGAACGTGCAAAGCCTGCTGGCCCGCGCCCAATCCAAGCTCAACAGCACGACGCAGGCGGCTTCGGATTCGGCCGGCAAGAAGAGCGCTGCGGAGACCAGCGCCACCAAGACGGACAGCACCAAGACCGAGACCACCGAAGCGGAGAAGGTGCGCAAGCTGGCACCGTCGCTGACCAAGGCGCACGAGCGCATTGCGGCCCAGGCCCAGGCGGGATCGACCTCGCTGTCGGCGTTGGGGCAGTTCAAGTCATCCCTGGTGGACCTGGCCTCGGCGGGCAAGGATGTGGCCGCGCTCTCGGCCACCAGCACCACCCAGTCGGTGCAAGGCGCGCTGGAAAAGCTGGTGGCGCGCTACAACGCCAGCGCTGCCAAGGGCAGCGTGAGCGCGGCGGCCGGTTCTTCCACCGATGTGGGTGCCACCCGCGCCCTGCGCGAGTTGCGCTCGGCCATCATGAGTGTCACGGGCAGCGCGACCGCGCCCAGCCTGGGCAAGCTCGGCATCGTCCAGCGCCAGGACGGCACGCTGGCGGTGGATGCCAAGGCCCTGGAAAAGTCCATGGCCGCCGATGCCGCAGGCGTGACCTCGGCCCTGGCCGGCATTGGCAAGGCGGTGGAGAGCAGCGCCAACTCTGCGCTGTCCACGGGCAGCCGCCTCAGCTCGTCCATGGCCAGTCTGGGTGACCGGGTCAAGACACTGCAGCAGCAGCAAAGTGCGGTGGTTGCCACGGCCGAGAAGCTGGGCGATTCCCTGGTCGGTTCGGCCAACTGGAACCGCATGGTGCTGGACGCCTACCTCAAGAACTGATTTCAGCACCATCCCCGCCCTGCATCCTGCTCCCGGAAAACATGAAAAACCTGCGCATCGGCCTCCGTCTCGGAGGCGGCTTCACCATTCTTTTGCTGATCATGCTGTTGATCAGTGTCACCAGCATCGTCAGCATGGGGCACATGGCCCGCTCGACCACGGAAATCACCGAGGTGGCCCTCGCCAAGGAGCGGATGATCAGCGACTGGTTCCGCAACATCCACTCGGGCTCGCGCCGGACCACGGCCATTGCCAAGAGCAGCGATCCTTCGCTGGCCACCTTCTTTGCGGAAGACGCGGCCGAGTCCTCGCGCCAGTCGGGCAAGCTGCAGGACCGCATCGAGCCGCTGCTGCAGACGCAGGAAGAAAAGGACATCTGGGTCGAGATCAAGAAGGCGCGCGCCGGCTACCTGGCGGGCCGCGACGTGGTGACCAAGGCCAAGGCCGAAGGCCGTGCAGAAGATGCCGAGCGCCTGTTCACCCAGGAGTACCAGCCCGCCACGCAGCGCTATATAGAGATCGTGCAGCGCCTGCTGGACATGCAGCGCGCCGCCATAGACAGCTCCGCCGGTGAAGTGCAGGTGCGCTTTTCTGCCAGCCGCGCCACCATCATCGCCGTGGTGTCCCTGGCGGTGGTGCTGGGCGCGCTGGCCGCATGGTGGATCACGCGCGGCATCACCGTGCCGCTGGCCGAAGCCCTGCGCGTGGCGCGCACCGTGGCCAACAACGACCTGACCAGCCGCATCACCGTTGATTCGCGCGACGAAACCGGCCAGTTGCTGCAGGCGCTGCGCCAGATGAACGACAACCTGGCCCAGGTCGTGGGGCAGGTGCGCTCGGGTGCGGACAGCATCGCCACGGCTTCGGGCGAGATCGATGCGGGCAACCAGGACCTGTCCTCGCGCACCGAGCAGCAGGCCAGCTCGCTGGAGCAGACGGCTGCCGCCATGGAGGAGCTGACCAGCACGGTCAAGCAGAACGCCGAGAACGCACGCCAGGCCAATCAGCTGGCCGCTTCGGCATCGCAGACTGCGGTGCAGGGCGGCAAGGTGGTGGCGGGCGTGGTGGACACCATGGGCGGCATCAGCGAGTCCAGCCGCAAGATCGCCGACATCATCGGCGTCATCGACTCCATTGCCTTCCAGACCAACATCCTGGCGCTGAACGCTGCCGTGGAAGCGGCACGTGCCGGTGAGCAGGGCCGTGGCTTTGCCGTGGTGGCGGGCGAGGTGCGTGCGCTGGCCCAGCGCAGCGCCTCGGCAGCCAAGGACATCAAGGACCTGATTGCAGACTCCGTGTCCAAGGTGGACGCGGGCACGCGCCAGGTGGCCGAGGCCGGCCGCACCATGGACGGCATCGTGCAAAGCGTGCAGCAGGTCAGCGACCTGGTGGCCGAGATCACGGCCGCCAGCCAGGAGCAAAGCAGCGGCATCAACCAGGTGCACCAGGCGATTTCGCAGATGGACACGGTGACCCAGCAGAATGCCGCGCTGGTCGAGGAGGCAGCAGCTGCGACAGGCTCGCTCAAATCCCAGGTGAATCAGCTGGCGGCCGCCGTGAGCGTGTTCCGCATCGACGGCGTGGCGCCGGCCGGTGCAGGGACAGCAGCAGCTTCGTCTTCAGTACCTGCCGCGCGCACGCCTTCTGCTGCAGCGCCCATGCGTTCTGCGGCCCGACCGCTGGCCGCGTCCGCCCCAGCTGCCGGCACTGCACCCGCTGCTGCCCCACGCAGCGCATCTGCTGCCCCAGCGCCCGCAGCAAAGCTGCCTGCCGCCAGGCAGACCGTGGCGGCCAAGGGCAATGACGACGGGGACTGGACTTCGTTCTGAGTCCGCCCGGCTACGGTGGAGTTCTGCCGGGTTTGGTCGAGTTCAGCTACTTGGGGGCGCCCAGTTGGTACTTGGAGCCCTCGCCCTGGCCATCGGTGATGGCGGCGGCCTGGCCGGCGGCAGGGTTCACGCCGCCGGCATCTTCCTTGTTCGTGGCTCCTGCGCCGCTTGCGGGCTCCGATGCCTTGGCGGGCAGGGGTGCGGCTGGCGGCAAGGGCTCGTGCGGATCCCCCTTGGCATGGGGCATGACCTGCTCGGCCATGATCACGGGCTGGCCCAGCAGAGGCTTGTCCGGCGGGGGCTGGTTGAAGCGCGGCACTTCGGCCATGGGAAATCCCGCGCGCGTTGACGAGGTCTCGCCCGAGCAGGCGGCCAGCGTCAGCAAAGAGGTTGCGGCGACGCCCAGGGCCAGCCGTCTGGCGAGTGTCGTGGCCTGCACAAATTCATGGGGCATGGTTGTTCTCCGATGTCGATCTTCCGGCCGACATGCTCCCATGTGTCCAGGACCGGTGGCGTAGGTCCATGCCGGATTCCCGGTGACAGGCCACCGCAATCCTTGCTCAGGGCTGGCTGCCGCTGGCCTTCCACGATCCATCGGACTGCTTGCAGAACCAGAAGCGCCAGTTTTCCGAGGTCTTTTTCAGGCGCACGTCGGCCGACAGCAGGCGGCAGCTTCCGGCCGAGCCGGTCTGGACGGTCTGCTGCGGCTGCAAGGCCATCGTCACGCGCTGGTTGGTACGGTTCGGGCGGCTGGTCCATTCGGTCACGGAGCCGTCGGCGGCCTCGTTGAGCACCTTGGCCACGGCGGCCTTTGCGTCGGGCAGGTCCCTGGCGGGAATGCGTGCGGCGATGGTGTCGTTGAGGAAGATCAACGCTGCGGCATTGGCGCTGGTGGACACCAGCGAGGCGGCGGCGGCCAGCGATGCGACGGTGAGGGCAAAGGTTTTCATGCAATGGTTCCTGGAGTGTGGGCCGACGACCGCAGCGGGATGTCGGAAGGAAGGTATCGGGCCATGTTAACGGCTGCCGTGGTGGCGCCGTGCGTCGCGCACCGCTGAAACCAGCGCGGACTGCGGCCGAGTGTGGTCGAGTGCTGCCGAGGGCCGCGCAAAACCGTTACAGTCCCTGGCGGATTCCTTCGTCCATTTCCGCCAGAAATTCCACTGCATGCCACGATCTTCCAGCCACCAGACCACCCAGCGCTTTGCCATTCCATGGACGCTTGTTGCAGGCTTTGGTGCAGCGGCCCTGGCCACCCTGGTCATCGCCTTCGTCAATTTCCGGGCGTCCGAGGCGCGGGGCCAGGCCGTGAATGCCATGGACCGCACGACGCTGGCCATGCGCCAGCTCAGCCAGCTCAATGCCTCGCTCAAGGATGCCGAAACCGGGCAGCGGGGCTTTCTGCTGACGGGTGACCAGGCCTATTTGCAGCCCTACCAGCAGGCGCGTGATGTGCTGCAAAAGCAGCTGGAGGCGCTCAAGGCGCGCACTTCCAGCGACTCCGTCCAGCACCGGCTGCTGGACCAGATCGAGGACATCTCGACCCAGAAGCTGCGCGAGCTGCAGGAAACCATAGACTTGCGCAGGGCCGGCGACCTGGACGCCGCCATGGCCCTGGTGCGCCTGGACGTGGGCAAGAACGCCATGGACCGGCTGCGCGAGCTGATCGATGATCTCTACACCCGCCAGACCCGTGAGCTGGAGCAGCGCCGCCAGCTGTGGGTGGAGGCCTCCACCACCTCGACGTACTACTCCTGGGGCGGCTCCCTCATCTTGCTGGGCCTGATCCTGGCATCGGCTGCGCTGACGGTGCGCGAGTACCGCGTCAAGGCGCGCCAGTCGTGGGTGACGTCCGGTCTGTCCGGCCTGGGCCAGCAGTTGCAGGGCGACCGCCGGCTGGAAGACCTGGGCCAGAAGGCACTGGAATACCTGGCCACCTACCTGCGCGCCGAGGTGGGCGCCGGCTATGTGGTGGACTGCACCGATGGCGGTCTGAGCCTGTTCGGCGGCTATGCCTTGCCGCGCGATCGCCTGCAGCACAAGCTGCTGCCCGGCGAGGGCCTGGCGGGCCAGGCGGTCACCTCGCGCAAGCTGCTGCATGTCAGGGACGTGCCCGCGCAGCACCTGCCGATTTCCTCGGGCACTGGCCAGTCCAGCCCGTTGCAACTGATGGTGGCGCCCGCCATGGAGAACGGCGAAGTGTTCGCCGTCATCGAACTGGGCTTTCTGCGCGGGGTGAGCGAGGCAGAGCGCAGCCTGCTGGAGCGGGCGTCCGAAATGCTGGCCGTGGCCATCCGCTCGGGTCTGGACCGTTCGCGCCTTGAGACCTTGCTGGAAGAAACGCGCCGCCAGTCGGAAGAGCTGCAGGCCCAGCAGGAAGAGCTGCGCGTGAGCAACGAGGAGCTGGAGCAGCAAAGCCGCATCCTGCAGGAGTCGCAGACGCAGATGGAGCACCAGCAAAGCGAGCTGGAGCAGACCAATGCCCATCTGGAGGAGCAGACCCAGCAGTTGGAGTACCAGCGCGAGCAACTGCTGCGCGCCCAGGGTGCGCTGACCGACAAGGCGCACGAGCTGGAGCTGGCCAGCCAGTACAAGAGCGAGTTCCTGGCCAACATGAGCCACGAGCTGCGCACGCCGCTGAATTCCACGCTGATCCTCGCCAAGCTGCTGGCCGACAACAAGCCCGGCAACCTGCAGGCCGATCAGGTCAAGTACGCACAGACCATTCATGCGGCGGGCAGCGACCTGCTGGCGCTGATCAACGACATCCTGGACCTGTCCAAGATCGAGGCCGGCCAGGTCAGCGTCCTGGTGGAGCCCATGACCATCGCCACCGCCTTGCAGGCGCTGATGGAGCCGCTGCGCCCCATCGCCCGCGAAAAAGGCCTGGAGCTGACATGGACGGTGGACCCCGGCGTGCCGGCCTCCATGCAGACCGACCCCATGCGGCTGGCCCAGGTGCTCAAGAACCTGCTGTCCAACGCGCTCAAGTTCACGGCCAAGGGCTCGGTCGACCTGCAGGTGTCCCGCGTGCCCGGGGGCATGCTGGCGTTTGCCGTGCGCGATACCGGCATCGGCATTGCCGAGCAGCAGCAGCAATTCATCTTCGATGCCTTCCGCCAGGCGGACGGCAGCACGCATCGCAAGTTCGGCGGAACGGGCCTGGGCCTGTCGATCTCACGTGATCTTGCCGGGCTGCTGGGCGGCACCCTGACCGTCTCCAGCACGCCGGGGCAGGGCAGCGTGTTCACGCTGACCGTGCCTGTGATCCTGGAGCTGGTGGAGCCTGGCCAGGCCTTGGCTGCCGCGCCGCTGCCCCGCCCGGCGCGGGAATCGCTGGCGAATGCGCAGACACAGACGCAGGTGCCGGTGTCATCGCCCGCGTCCGTGCCCGCCGTCGCCTCGGCCCATGTCGCGCCGGCTGCCCCCGCGTTCGCGCCAGCCATGTCTGCGCCGATGTTGCCTACTTCGTCCGCGGCGAATGCCCTGCGAAAGAGCGGGCAGAGCGGGCGCCGCATCCTCGTCATCGAGGACGATCTGCGCTTTGCCGACATTCTTTCCGAGCTCGCGCGCGAGATGGATTTTGAATGCGATGTGGCCAACACCGCGTCCGACGGCCTGGCCATGGCGGCAAGCAACCAGCCCAACGCCATCGTGCTGGACATCAACCTGCCCGATTTCTCGGGCCTGGGCGTGCTGGACCAGCTCAAGCGCAATCCCGTCACGCGCCACATTCCCGTGCACGTGGTCTCGGTGGCCGACTATTCGCAGGAGGCCATGGGACGCGGCGCCGTGGGCTACGCGCTCAAGCCCGTCAAGCGCGAGGAACTGGTCCATGCCCTGAAGCGGCTGGAGGCCAAGTTCACCCAGGACCTGCGCCGCGTGCTGGTGGTGGAGGACGACGAGCGCCAGCGCGAGAGCGTGCGCCACCTGCTCAGCCGCAGCGATGTGGACATCGTCTGCGCGGGCACGGCGGCGGCGGCGCTGGAACATCTGCGCGGCGCCACCTTCGACTGCATGGTGATGGACCTGAACCTGCCCGACATCAGCGGCTACGAGCTGTTGCAGCGCATGACGGACCAGGACGATGTTTCCTTCCCGCCTGTCATCGTCTACACGGGCCGCGCGCTCTCGCGCGATGAAGAGCAGCAGCTGCGGCGCTTTTCCAAGTCCATCATCATCAAGGACGCGCGCTCGCCCGAGCGCCTGCTCGACGAGGTCACGCTGTTCCTGCACCAGGTGGAGTCCGAGCTGTCGGCCGAGCACCGCCAGATGCTGCAGGTGGCGCGCAGCCGCGAGTCGGCGCTGGAAGGGCGCACGGTGTTGGTGGTGGAGGACGATGTGCGCAATGTGTTCGCGCTGTCCAGCATCCTGGAGCCCACGGGCATCCGCGTGGAGATCGCGCGCAACGGGCGCGAGGCGCTGGAAACCCTGGAAGCGCGGGGCACGGCGCAGGCCGGCATCGACCTGGTCCTGATGGACATCATGATGCCCGAGATGGACGGCTACACCGCCATGCGCGAGATCCGCAACCGCCCGCAATGGCGCCGCCTGCCCATCATCGCCCTGACCGCCAAGGCCATGAAGGACGACCAGGAGAAATGCCTGGCCGCCGGTGCCAACGACTACATCGCCAAGCCGCTGGACGTGGAGAAGCTGCTGTCGCTGGTGCGGGTGTGGATGCCCAAGTAGCAAGGAGGACGCGATGCCGCAGCTGAATAGGAGGACGCGATGCCTCAGCTGAAAAAAGCCCGCACCGCCGACATCGAGCAGCGCCTGCTGATCGACGCCATCTACCACCGCTACCACTACGACTTCCGGGGCTACGCCCAGGCCTCGCTCAAGCGGCGCCTGCAGTCGGCCCTGGTGCAGTTCGACTGCAAGACGCTGTCGCAGCTGCAGGACCGTGTGCTGCACGATACAAGCGTGTTCCCGGCCCTGCTCGAGTACCTCACGGTCCAGGTCAGCGACATGTTCCGCGACCCGACCTACTTCCGCTCGCTGCGCACCGAGGTCGTGCCGCTGCTGCGCACCTATCCCTCGCTCAAGGTCTGGGTGGCCGGCTGCAGCGCGGGCGAAGAGGTGTATTCGCTGGCCATCCTGCTGCATGAAGAGGGCCTGCTGGACCGCACCCTGATCTACGCCACCGACATCAATCCCCATGCGCTGAAGGCGGCAGAGCAGGGCGTGTTCGACATGGCGCGCGTGGCGGCCTTCACCGACAACCATGCGCGCTCGGGCGGGCACAGTTCGCTGTCGCACTACTACACGGCGCGCTATGGCCGTGTGGTCTTCGACAAGGGGCTGCGCGAGCACATGGTGTTCTCCGACCACAGCCTGGCCACCGACAGCGTGTTCGCCGAGATGCACCTGGTGTCCTGCCGCAACGTGCTGATCTATTTCGAGCGCGAGCTGCAGGACCGGGCGCTGGGCCTGTTCCGCGATGCGCTGTGCCATCGCGGGTTCCTGGGCCTGGGCTCCAAGGAGTCGCTGCGGTTTTCAGGGCATTCGGAGGCCTTCGAGGACTTCGTGCTCGAAGACCGCATCTACCGCAAGAGGGCCGGGCTGTGATGCCCGCGACCACGAACACACCCGCCTCGGACGCCGCCACAGCCTACGAGGCCATCGTGATCGGCGGCTCGGCCGGCGCGCTTGATGCGCTGTCCGTGGTGCTGCCCACGCTGCCCGCCAGCCTGCGCGCTTCGGTGCTGGTGGTACTGCACCTGCCGCGCGACCGGCGCAGCCTGCTGGGCCAGCTTTTCGGGCCGCGCTGCGCCCTGCCGGTGCGCGAGGTGCAGGACCAGCAGTGGCTGGAGCCGGGCTGCCTGTACTTTGCGCCGGCCGACTACCACCTGCTGGTGGACAGCGGTCCCAGGCTGGCGCTGTCGCTGGATGCGCCCTGGCATTTTTCGCGGCCCTCGATCGATGTGCTGTTCGAGTCGGCTGCCGACTGCTATGGCGAGCGCCTGCTGGCCGTGCTGCTGTCCGGCGCCAACGAGGATGGTGCCCAGGGCATGGCCAGCGTGCACGCCGCCGGCGGCCTGGCCGTGGTGCAGTCGCCAGACAGTGCCGCAATGCAGGCCATGCCGCGGGCGGCCCTGGCCCGCGTGCCACAGGCCCAGGTGCTGGCGCCGCAGGGCATTGCCGCGCTCATCGCATCGCTGCACGGCCAGGGGAGGCTTTGAATGTCCATTCAGCGCGCTCCCACCAGACAAAATACCGAGAGAGAATCCATGTCCCAAACAGATCGCGTCAAATGCCTGATCGTCGATGACATTGCCGAGAATCTGATCGCCATCGAAGCGCTGCTGCAGCGCGACGGCATCGAGTTCCTCAAGGCGCATTCCGGCCCCGAGGCGCTGGAGCTTTTGCTCGACCATGGCGATGTGGCGCTGGCCCTGCTGGACGTGCAGATGCCCGAGATGAACGGCTTCGAGCTGGCCGAGCTGATACGCGGCAGCGAGCGCACGCGCCACATCCCGCTCATCTTCATGACGGCCGGCTCGCGCGAGCACAACTGGCAATTCCGCGGCTATGAAAGCGGCGCCGTGGACTTTCTGTACAAGCCCATCGACCCGCACATGCTGACCACCAAGGCCAACGTGTTCTTCGAGCTGCACCAGCGCAAGCAGGCGCTGGCCCAGCAGCTGCAGGAGCGCACGGAGGCGCTGCGCATCAACGAGATGTTCATGGCCGTGCTCAGCCACGACCTGCGCACGCCGCTGCAGTCCATCAAGGCGGCGGCCACCGTGCTCACGCGCCAGCCCGATCCCGGCAAGGTGGCCAACATGGCCGAGCGCATGCTCAGCAGCAGCCAGCGCATGTCGCGCATGATCGAGGATCTGCTGGACGTGACCCGCATCCGCCAGGCAGAAGGCCTGCCGCTGTCGCCCCAGCCGGCCAGCCTGCAGACGCTGCTGCAGCGCACGCTGCAGGAGGTGGAGACGGGCTTCCCGGAGCGGCGCCTGGAAAGCGAGATGCTGGGCAATCTGGAAGGTATCTGGGATGGCGAACGCCTGTGCCAGGTGCTGACCAACCTGCTGGGCAATGCCATGCACCACGGAGATCCCGCGCAGCCGGTGCAGGTGACGGCCGATGGCCGCCAGGACGATCGTGTGTCCATCACGGTGCGCAACGGCGGCACCATTCCCGCGGAACTGCTGCCCACGCTGTTCAACCCGTTTCGCGGTGGTGAACGCCGGCCCGGCCAGCACCAGGGACTGGGCCTGGGGCTGTTCATTGCGCACCAGATCGTGCGTTCGCACGGCGGGCGCATCGATGTGCGCTCCGCCGACGGAGTGACCAGCTTCAGGGTGGAATTGCCGCGCGAGGCGGCGGTGGGAGGCTCCAAGGCCGTGCTGTGACGGCGGGAGTCGGGGGGCGCCGGGGGGCGCGAAAGCGCGAACGCTTCAGTGGGCGGGGTTGCCGAGCGCTTCCTGGATGGAGTCCAGCAGCGTCTCCAGGTCCTCGATTTCGAAGGGCTTGAGCAGGGTCCGCACATGGGGGCCCCAGGCCGTGGGGTAGGGGCCCAGGTCGTAGCCGGAGCACAGGATGATCCAGCGCTGCGCATCGGCCTCCAGCAGCTGCCGCGCCAGGTCGGTG
The DNA here is from genome assembly GCF_001622915.1 of Delftia sp. GW456-R20. Lineage (NCBI taxonomy): Bacteria > Pseudomonadati > Pseudomonadota > Betaproteobacteria > Burkholderiales > Comamonadaceae > Delftia > Delftia sp. GW456-R20. The sequence continues at coordinate 166,447 of NZ_LWCN01000004.1, forward strand.
CCTGACAGGCCGGGCAGGCTGACATCGGAAACCACCACGTCGAAAGGCTGGGCCGCATCCAGTTCCAGGGCCTGCTCGGCGGTGGCGCAACTGGTCACGAAGCGTGATTCGCTCTCCATCAGCAGGCCAATGGTTTCGCGCAGGTCGGCATTGTCTTCAACGTACAGGATTCGCATATCTCTTTGTTGCAGTGCATCATGCTGCTATCAAAAAGGCAGCATTGACGAGGGCTGATCATCCACACCCTCGGGCGGCCATTGCGTAGGACAGCATGCAAACTTTTCTGCCGCCGCCTGCGTGGAGCCGAGGCTGTGGATTGTGCAATACAACGAAGAACGCCAGAGCAAGGTTTGCGCGCGTTCAGCGGGTGGAGGCCTGCGGCGGGTCCAGAACATGCTTTTGCACGGGCAGGAATTCATCCGCCTGCCGTGAATAGTCCCAGCGCGTGAGCTCTCGGCGCCAGGCCGGGCCCTGTCCAGCCGAGTCCTCTTGCTGCTCCAGCGTGAACAGGCTGTTGGGCGCATGCGCGCGCAGCCGCAGCGATACCGCAGTGCCCGCCTGCGCCGCCCACAGTCCCGGCAGCGGCTGGACCAGGCCGGGGTCATGTCCATGGCCTGACAGCACCAACTGCGCTCCGGCGTCGCGCCAGGCCGCCAGGGCCGTTGCCGCGCGGTGCGGGCGGTGGCTGCGGTCCTGCGCATGCGCGGCGGCCAGCGGGTGGTGGCCGACCACAATGCGCCAGTCGCCAGGGCTGGCCTGCGCCAGCCTTTGGGCCACCTGCCGGATCTGGCTGGCCGACAGGCTGCCGCGCTGGTGGCGCCACCAGCGCGTGGTGTCCACGCCAATCACGCAAAAGCCCTGCTCTGCGCACCAGGGCTGCAGTTCGGCACTGATCCAGCGGGCGTAGCGATCATGGGCATGGCCGCCCAGCCGCTCCCACCAGGCAAGCAACGGCAGATCGTGGTTGCCCGGCACGACCAGGCGGCGCGGTACGGGAAGCGCATCGAGAAACTCGCGCGCCTGGGCAAACTGCGCGGCCGTGGCACGCTGGGTCAGGTCGCCGGAGACCACCAGCAGCGCCACGGGCAGACGTGCGGCCAGTCTTGCCGCGGCGGCGCACACGGCCGGATCGTGGGCGCCGAAATGCAGGTCCGACATATGCATGAGCAAAGCCATGGGCGTTCCTTGTCCCTTGCTGATCAGGAGGAGGGCCCGGCCTCGCCCGGCACGACCAGCCACAGCGGCTTCTCGCCCAGGCGAAAACGAATGGGCGGGGCCATCCATTCGCGCTCGCCGTCAAAGGCCATCTTCAGGCGCCGCGGGCGCCGCCCTGCGGGCTCTGCCACCAGCTCGGTGCAGGCCAGGCTGGCCACCGCATCGTCCTGCGCCAGCCGTCCCAAGACGGCATTCCAGACCACGCGCGCCGGGGCCTCGCTGGCCTGCGGCAGCAGCAGCACGGCGGCCAGGTGCTGGCCGTCGGCCACAGCGCGGGCTTCGGCAATGCCCACGCGCTCCAACTGCATCGGGTTGTTGCCCACGAACAGTGTGCTGGCCAGGTGCTCCTGCTGCTGTAGCGGCGCCTGGCGGTCGGAGCGCAGGGCGATGCGCCAGCGGCGCGCGCTGCCACCGCGAAGAATGCTCCAGATGGAGGCTGCAATGGCCACCAGCCGCGTGCGGCCAAAGCGTGTGGACGCGCGTTCGCGTTCGTCCAGCAGGCGCGGGTACAGGCCCAGGCTGGCGTTCACCAGAAACAGCCGTTCGTTGACCAGGCCCACGTTCACGGGCCGCATCTGGCCGGCCTGCAATGCCTGAAGAATGTCCTGCACGGCCTGGGCAGGCTCCAGCGACAGCGCCTGCTCGCGGGCGAAGTAGTTGAAGGTGCCCAGCGGAACCACGCCCATGGGCACGCCCCGCGCCCAGGCTGCGGCGGCCACCGCATTGATGGTGCCGTCACCGCCGGCGGCCACGACCAGGCCGCCATCCTGGCTGGCCCTGTCCACGGCACGGGCGGCCAGGTGCACGATGTCGGCGCGTGCGCCAGGCACATGCCACTGCACGCTGCGCTGCTGCAGCGCGGGCACGCTGGTGAGGCGCGCGCGCAGCTGTTCCAGGTCGGCGCCTGGGCGCAGCGGCACGATCAGGTGGATGGGGCCGGCGGGGTCCAGACGGGGCGGGGGCGGCTGGCTCTCGGAATAGGTGGGCGTCATGGAAGGCGGGAGGCTGGAACAGGCGCCGATTGTTTCTTGGATTGCACCTGCATGTGCACCGGATCATGCAAGCGGCACACGTCAGCCAAAGCCGACAGGAAGGGCACCACAAGGCAGCAGCGGCTCACCAGCGACCCGTCAGCGTCTCACTGGTGGCTCACTCGGGCCAGGGAGAGCGGTACTCCAGCATCTGCGCCAGCGGCACCGGCCGCTCGAACAGATAGCCCTGTGCATGCTCGCAGCCGAGGGCGTGCAGCAGCCTGGCCTGGGCCTGCTCCTCCACGCCTTCGGCCACGACCTTGACGCCAAAGCCCTGGGCGATGCGCAGCACGGCGGTCACGATGGACTTGTCGGATTCGGACTCCGGCAACTGGCCGACGAAGCTCTGGTCGATCTTGATGCAGTCAAAGCGCAGGCGGCTGAGATAGGCCAGGGAGGAGTAGCCGGTGCCGAAGTCGTCAATGGCGATCTTCACGCCCAGCGCGCGGATGGCGGCAATGCGCTGCAGCGTGGCGTCGCTGTCGTCCAGCAGCATGGATTCCGTCAGCTCCAGGGTCAGCAACCGGGCGGGCAGGCCGCTGGTGGCCAGTGCCTGCTCCAGCGTGGAGGCGAAGTCTGACTGGATGAGCTCGCGTGCCGACATGTTGACGTGCAGCTCGAAGTCGGCGGGCAGCTGGGGCAGGTGGGAGGCGATGTCGTGCGCCGCCGTGCGCAGCACCCATTCGCCCACGCTCAGGATCAGGTCCGACTCCTCGGCCACCGGAATGAAGACGCCGGGAGGCACCATGCCGCGCGTCGGGCTGTTCCAGCGCACCAGGGCCTCGGCGCCGACCATGCTGCCCGTGGCCAGGTCCACCACGGGCTGGTAGAACACGCGCAGCTCGTTGCGCTCCACCGCCTGGCGCAGCTCCATGGCCAGCTGCGTGCGGCCCAGCATTTTCTGCGCCAGGCTGGGCTCGAACAGCAGGAAGGGGTGCGAGCCGCGCTGCGCCTCACCCAGCGCAATGCTGGCGTTGCGCAGCCACTCGGGCAGCGCGCCCGGCAGCAGCTCGCCGCTGACGGCGCCCGCGCAGGCGCGCAGCACGATGTCGTCCTTGCCCACGGAAAATGGCTGGTCGAAGATTTCCAGCAGGTGGCGGCATTTGTCCTGCATCTGCTGCGGCGTGCAGTCATGTAGCCACAGCATGGCGAACTCGTTGCTGGCCGTGCGCGCCAGCAGGGCAGGAAACTGCAGATGGTGGTTGCGCAGCCGCTCGGCCACGGCCCGCAGCAGCTGCTCGCCCGTGCCGTGGCCCACATCGTCGCGGACGCTGCGGAAATTCTGCAGCTCCAGCAGGCACAGCGCGGCAGGGCAGGGCGTGTTGGCGGCTGCCGCCGCATCGGCCTGCTCGATCAGGCCGGCGCGCGTGAGCAGCTGCGTCAGGCTGTCGTACTGCAGCAGGGTGCGCATGTGCTCGAACGATTCCTGCAGCCGCTGCGCCATATTGTGGAAGGCCGAAACCAGGGACGATGTCTCGACCAGGGACGTATCCGGCAGCGCCCCTACCGCGCTCCAGTCGCCCTTGGCCAGGCGGTTGGCCGCATCGGCCGTCACCGCCAGGGGGCGCAGCGCCCGGCGCAGGCACCACACGCCCAGCCCCAGCCCCAGCAAGGCCAGGCCGAAAGCGAGGACCAGCGCATGGCGGCTGTCCGCCCGCATGCTGCTGACCAGATCGGATTCGGGCTGCAGCACCAGGATCCGCCAGTCGATGCCGCGTGCATCGTGGAATGCGGTGACCTGGCCGTGGTAGATCTGCCCCTGTTCCTTGAAGCTCAGGTTGATGGTGTTCTGGGGGGCCGCTGGCGCCGACGGATCCGCGCTCAGATGCGCAGGCAGCAGGGCGGCCAGGCTGCGCAGCGCAAGATCGGGACTTTCGGACAGCCGCAGGCGCACGGGTGGGTCATAGGGGCCTTCGCGCCGTTTCAGCACCGACAGCTCGGACGAGTGCGCCACCATGTAGCCCTGTGCGTCGACCACGGCGATATGGCCGTTGCCACGCAAGGGCTCGTCGCGCAGAAAGCGGTTCATGCTGCTCAGCCGCACATCGGCGGCCACCACGCCGGCCAGCTGGCCGGACACCCGCACGGACGTGGATGCGGAAATCGTGGTATCGCCACGGTCGCCAGTCACCGTGTAGATGGGCGACCAGTGCGGGCCGTCTTTGTGGATGGCAGGCTGGTACCAGGGGCGCACGCGGGGGTCGTAGCCGGCAAGGCTGGACATGGGCGGGCCGGGCTCCAGCCCCTCGAAGATCTGCAGGGCGCCCTGGGTGCTGTGGTCCTGGAGAATCAGGCGGTAGCGGCCATCGGGCTCCAGCCGCACACCCGTGTATTCACCTTGTATGCCGCCAAAGCTCAACAGGCTGATCTGGTGGTGCTGGGCATACAGCTCGGTGAATGAGCGTGTCAGATAGCCATAGATGGGGCGCAGGTCGCCGGGGGTGTAGAGCGCCTGCCGGGCCACGGTCTCGGCCAAGGCCTGCTGCACGCGCAGCGGGGTCTCCAGGTAATCGGCCAATTGGTGGCGCGTGGTAGTGGACAGGGAGTCCAGCAGCCGCAGGCTTTCGCGGTTGATGAGTTGGTCCACCTGGCGCTGCTGCCATGCCGCCAACAGCCCGGCCGTGACCACGAACACCGCTATGAAGGGGGCTGTGACTGCCGTGCGAAGTGAGAGCCTGAAGGCGGGCATGCAGAGGTTTCCGTAGCGTGCGCCGGGCAGCCAAGGGCCGGATCTGCCTGCGACAGCGGCCATTGTGCAGTGCCTTCGCAGCCCTGCGCAGCCGCCGCCGCAGTCCGCGCCTGGGCGCTCCTGTGGTTGATAGGAAAATTTGTTGATAAATGGTTTTCGGTAGAAAAAATGAATTCTTAATGGTGATTTGCCAGAACGCAAAGGCGGGCCGTGGCCTGCGCAAAGCCGACCATTGCGCCAATCGGTTTACATATCTGTTTACAAATTGATCGCCATTACATGTAGACATCACATGTAATGGCCGCTATGGTATCCGCATGGAACAAAAGACATCAGCCCATTACCAGCGCCTGCACCGGCAACGGCTGCGCGAACAGGGGCTGGTGAAAAAGGAGGTCTGGATTCTTCCAGAGTACGGCGCGGCATTGCAGCAATTGGAAAAGCAAATGCGCGTGCCGGGATTGCAACCGGAATCAATGGTTCTCATCCACAAGGAGGGCGGCATGGACAACAGCAGACAGGCATATCGGGATATTCACGCCTTGGCGGGCGATCTGCAGCAATCGGCACTGGTGCAAGGCGGCCGGCTCCATATCGAGGTGCTGGAAGGCGCAGACGCAAGTTTGCTGGTCAGCCTGCCCGAATTCGGCGATCTGCCCGTGCATGTGGCGCTCTCGGGCGACCAATTGGTGGTGGAGGCCTTTCTGTGGCCCGCCGACCAGGTGCACGACCGCGCCGGTCTCAACGAGCAGATGCTGCGCCTGCAAAAACTGTTTCCCTTCACCACGATGGCGCTGGAACCCCAGGCCCACGGCGGCGAGGGCTATGTGATGTTCGCCGCCCTGCACGCCAGCAGCAGCGAGGGCGACATCATTGCCGAGATCCTGACCCTGGCCGACAGCGTCATCCAGGCCACCGAGGCGCTGGCCCACTACCTGACGCCTGTGCCCGCACCCACATCCGCATCCGCATCCGTGCAGGCCTGACGCCCCGCCCGTTGAAGACACTGAGCCCCTAGGAGATCATCATGACCATCTGGAACAAGCTGGTGACAGCGTTGCGCGGCGCCGCCCACGAGGCCGGCGAGGCGGTGACCGACAGCCAGGCCCTGCGCATCCTGGACCAGGAAATCCGCGATGCCGACAGCGACCTGAACAAGTCCAAGGAAGCGCTGGCCGACATCATGGCCAAGCAAAAGCTGGCGGCCGGCAAGCTCAAGCAGACCCAGGAACGCATTGCCGAGTACGAGGGCTATGCCGTCAAGGCGCTGGACACCAGCGACGAGGCGCTGGCGCTGGAAGTGGCCGGCAAGGTCTCCGTGCTGGAGACGCAGCGCGACGAGGAGCAATCCCAGCTGCACGCCTACACGCAAAGCGTGGAGCAGCTGCGCGTGGCCATACAGACGGCGCAAACGCATATCAAGCGCCTCAAGCAGCAGGCCGACACGGTCAAGGCCACGGAAAGCGTGCAGCGCGCCCAGGCCACGGTGGCCGGCCGCTACGCAGGCTCGCAGACGCGCGTGCAAAGCGCGCTGGATTCTCTGGAGCGCATCAAGCAAAAGCAGGCCGAGCGCGGTGCGCGCATGGAAAGCGCGGCCGAGCTGGCGCGCGACAGCAGCGAAGACGCGCTGGATGCCAAGCTGCGCGCTGCCGGCATCACGCCCCAGGCGGGCAATGCGCAATCGGTGCTGGAACGCCTGAAGGCGCAGCGCGCCGCAACTGGCGGAAAAAACGCTTGATGCGCGGCCGTTGTCCAGGCAGGCACTGCCAGGCCTGCCGCCTCGGCTGCCGGATTTGAGGGGAGGGGAAAAACATGTCTGCATTCCTGCAATACGCGTTTGGCTTTCCGACTTTCATCTTTGGCGCCTTGCTGCTGTTCATGCTGCTGTACTGGCTGATCGCCATGCTGGGCCTGCTGGAGGTGGACTCGCTGGACCACTGGGTGCTGTTCGACGGCAGCGACCATGCGCACGGCGTGGAGCATTCGGTCAGCGCGCTGGCCGGGCTGCTGCTCAAGGTGGGCCTGGGCGGCATTCCGCTCACGGTCATCCTCACCGCGCTGTTCCTGATGTCCTGGCTGGCCTCGTATGTGCTGTGCCATTTCGTGCCCATGCCCCAGGGCTGGACCCTGGTGAACCTGCTGACCGGCTCCCTGGTGGCTGCGGCAGCCATGGTGCTGGGCTTTGCCGCCACCGTGCTGCTGCTGCGCCCACTGCGGGGCATCGTCAACAAGGTGGCGCCTGCAGAGGAGCCCAAGGTGCTGCTGGGCCGCGCCGGCCTGGTGCGCAGCGCCGTGGTGGACGGCACGCAGGGCTACGGCAGTGTCGAGGACGGCGGCGCGGGCCTGAACGTGCAGATGCGCTCGCCCGAGCGCGCACTGGGCCGGGGCACCGAGATCGTGCTCATCGAGCACCTGCCCGAGCACAACGCCTGGCGCGTGGTCAGCAAGGCCGAGTTCGACGGCACCGAGCTGCCGCGCTAGTTCCAGGATTCCCACAAGGCCCGAGCGTCCGTTCGGCGGGCGCGGCCTTTCCGTTTTTTCAGCGTTTTCACAGATAGCAATTCACAGGGGAGATTCGCATGAACATGAGCAACATGGAGTGGTACATCGTCGCCGGGGTGGTGATCGGTTCCGTCTTCGTCGTCATCCTCGGGCTGTTCGCCCTGGTCAAGGCCTTCTACATCAAGGTTCCGCAGGGCACGGCGCTGATCATCAACGACACCACGTCGCAGCCCAAGGTCAAGTTCACGGGCGGCCTGGTGCTGCCGGTGATCCACAAGAAGGAGTTCATGCAGATCTCGCTGCTGACGCTGGAGATCGACCGGCGCGGCAAGGAAGGCCTGATCTGCCGCGACAACATGCGCGCCGACATCACCGTGGCCTTCTACCTGCGCGTCAATGAAACGGCGGAAGACGTGCTCAAGGTGGCCAAGGCCATCGGCGTGGACCGGGCCTCGGACAAGACGGCCGTCAACGAGCTGTTCAACGCCAAGTTCTCCGAAGCGCTCAAGACCGTGGGCAAGCAGATCGAGTTCGTCAAGCTGTTCGAGAACCGCCAGGATTTCCGCGACCAGATCATCCATGTCATCGGCAACGACCTCAACGGCTATGTGCTGGAGGACGTGGCCATCGACTACCTGGAGCAGACGCCCAAGTCCTCGCTGGACCCCAACAACATCCTGGATGCCGAGGGCATCCGCAAGATCACCGAGCTGACGGCCAACCAGAACATCGTCACCAACGAACTGGAGCGCAACTCGGACCTGGCCATCACCAAGAAGAACGTGGAGACCAAGGAAGCCATGCTGGCGCTGGAGCGCCAGCAGGCCGACGCCGAGGCGCGCCAAAAGCGCGAGATCGCCACCATCCAGGCCCGCGAGCAGGCCGAAACCCAGAAGGTGCAGGAAGAAGAGCGCCTGAAGGCCGAGCAGGCGCGCATCCAGACCCAGGAGCAACTGGACATCCGCGAGGAAAACCGCCAGCGCGAAGTGGCCGTGGCCCAGCAAAACCGTGAGCGTGCCGTGGTGATCGAGGTCGAGAAGGTCACGCGCGCCAAGGAGCTGGAGATCGTGGCCCGCCAGCGCGAGGTGGAGCTGCAGCGCATCGAGAAGGAAAAGGCCATCGAGGTCGAGAAGGCCAACATCGCCAACGTGGTGCGCGAGCGCGTGGTGGTGGAGAAGTCCGTGGCCCAGGAAGAGGAACGCATCAAGGAAGTGCGCGTGGTCTCCGAGGCCGAGCGCATGAAGCAGGTCACCGTGCTGACCGCCCAGGCCCAGGCCGAGGAAGACATGGTGCGCCAGGTCAAGAAGGCCGAGGCCGAAGAGGCTTCCTCGCGCCACAAGGCCGTGGAAGTCACGACCATGGCCCAGGCCGAGCTGGAAGCGGCCAGCAAGACCGCCGAAGCCAAGAAGAAGCTGGCCGAGGCCATCGAGGTCGAGCGCGCCGCGCCCGGCCTGGCCGATGCCAAGGTGCGCGAAGTCACCGCCGCCGCCCTGGAAAAGGAAGGCCTGGCCCAGGCCCGCGTGATTGCCGAGAAGCTGATGGCCGAAGCCAAGGGCCATCAGGAAAAGGGCCTGGCCGAGGCGCGCGTCATCGAGGCCACGGCCGACGCCAACGAAAAGCAGGGCCTGGCCGATGCCAAGGTGCTGGAAGAGCGACTGCTGGCCCAGGCGCGCGGCGAAGCCCAGGTGGGCGCCACCAAGGCCACGGTCACGCGCGACGTGGGCATGTCCGAGGCCGATGTGCTGCGCGACAAGCTCTTCGCCGAGGCCAAGGGCCTGACCGAGAAGTTCACCGCGCTGGCCTCGCTGTCCGACCAGGCGCGCTCGCATGAGGAGTTCCGCATGCAGCTGGAGAAGAACTTCGAGCAGGCGCTGGCCGCCATCGAAGCCAACAAGAGCGTGGCCAAGGACCAGTCCGAGGTGTTGTCGGCCGCACTCAGCAAGGCCAACATCGACATCGTGGGTGGCGAGGGAGCCTTCTTCGACAACTTCGCCAAGGCGCTGTCCGTGGGCAAGGCCGTGGAAGGCGTGGCGGGCAAGAGCCCCATCGTGCAGGATCTGATCAGCAAGTTCCTCAGCGGCAAGGGCGGCGCATCGCTGCTGAACGCGCTGGGCGACGGCAAGGGCCTGCCGCCCACGCAGAGGGTCGACTGAACGGAGCGGCCGCCCGGCCGCTCCCTCCACCGGCTGCCCAGCCTCCCGCATCCGCCTTCCTCCGTCCCCCTGCCTGCCAGCCAGTCAGCTGGCCGGGGAGGGCGTGAATGGTCCCTGACACGCGAAAGCCCGTGACGCCCATGTCCCAACCGTCCCCATCGTCTTCACAGTCCCTGTCCCCCGACACCGCGGCCTCTGCCGTGGACCAGGCAGTCGCCAGCGGCGGCTCCTACGAAGTGCTGGCCAAGCGCCTTGACGGCCAGGGGCAGGCACTGGAGACGCTGGCACGCCAGCTCAACGAGGAGCGGCTGGAGGAATTCGGCCGCAGTCAGATGGAAGTCATCGGGCGCATGCGCGTGCGTACCGAAAACAACTGCCTGGGCCGCGACATCGCCCAGGTCGGCGGCTACCTGCTGTTTGGCTACAACGTCTTCATGGGTCTGAAGCAGTCCACGCGCGTGGAAGACGTGTTCGTGCTGTACCGCCTGCACGAGGGAGAGCAGGGCTACGAGGTCACGCCGGTCGATCTCAAGGACAGCTTTCTGGGCATACAGAGCTTCGTGCAGGACTTCCAGGAGCTGTACGCCTACTACAAGAACACCCGGCTGATGCAGCTTGCCGTGCGCGACGGCAAGCTGCTGGCGAGCTTTCAGATCGGCGAGCGCCTGTCCGATGTGCGCGTATTCCGCTGGTCCGTGCCCGTCGATGGCCAGCCCATCCGCTACATAGACAACCGCGGCGAGCGCGACATCGAACTGCCTGCGCCCCATGACTTCGAATGGCAGCGCGCCGGGCGCGAGCAACTGGTGCAGGGGCGCCACCCGCACATCAACGTGCTGGACAAGGTCTTCGTCGAGACCCTGGGCGGCACGCTGACCATCAAGGTCGAGAACAACACCAACGACGGACTGGGCATCTACAGCGAGCCCGTGCAGGAGAAGAACCAGTCGCTGGACGACGCCGTGTTCGAGTACGCCGCCGTCGGCAGCCTGATCCTGCTGAAGATCCTGCCCTACCGCGAAGAGCAGTGGCGCTACCTGATCTTCAACACCCTTTCGCGCCAGGTGCTGCGCATGGACGCCATCGGCGCGGCCTGCATCCAGCTGCCGCAGGACCACGGCATCATCTTCCCCGGCGGCTACTACCTGCAAAGCGGCGAGAACCGCTCGTTCGAGCAGAACATGCAGGGCATGCGCTACCGGCGCAGCATCCGCTCGCCCAACGGCGAGGATGTGCTCTACGTGTTCTATGAGCCCGAGAGCGGGCGCATGGCGCTGTTCAAGTACAACCTGATCGAGCGCGCGCTGCAGCCGCCCATCATCGGCCACGGCTATGCGCGCATGGACGACGGGCGCGTCGTCATCTTCGCGGCCGAGAGCAACGAGGCCTCGCGCGTGCACCCCATGCAGGTCTGGCGCACGCCCTTCGCCTCGGACGACTATGCGGCACGCCAGCCGCAGCGCGACAGCTTCCTGGGCCGCATCGGCAATGCCGAGCTGGTCAGCGGCATCTCCGACCTGTACAGCGTGCGCAAGGAAATCGCGGCCACCGAGGTCTCGCTGCCGCGCTACGAGCGCCTGATCGACGCCGCGCGCCGCCTGTTCGAGCGCTACCACTGGCTGGGCGCGCCGCAGCTCAAGGGCGTGCACGAGACCCTGCTGGGCATTGTCGCCACGGGTGATGCGGTCATCGACGAGTACGAAAAGGTCGAGAGCATCCGCAACGCCTCGGCCAAGGCCATGGGCGAGGTTTCCAGCCGCCACGGCCAGTTGCTCAAGACACTGCGGCTCGCCGACTGGAAAAGCATTGGCGAGTACGTGGACGCGCTCACCCAGCTGGGCCAGTTGCGCGGCCAGCTCATGGCCACGCGCGACCTGCGCTATGTGGACCAGGCCGCCATCGACACCATGGTGCAGGGCGTCAACGAGGCCCAGGCCGAAGTCTCCCAGCGCACGGCCGCCTTCATTGCCACCGACGAGGCCATGCAGCCCTATGCCGACCAGCTGCAGGCGCTGGATCAGGCCGCGCAGGCGGCAGCCACGGTGGCGCAGATCAACGAGCCGCTGGCGCGCATGGCCGACATGGCGGCTGCGCTGGACATGCTGTCCGAGCTCATGGGCAGCCTGTCCATCGACGACGCCACGCAGCGCACCCAGGTGGTGGATCGCATCTCGGCCGTCTACGCGCGCCTGAACCAGGTGCGTGCACGCGCCGAGCAGCGCAGGTCGGGCCTGGGCGGCGCCGAGAACGTGGCCCAGTTCGCCGCCCAGCTGGCGCTGTTCTCGCAAAGCATCGTCAGCGCCCTGGGCCTGGCGCAGACGCCCGAGAAATGCGACGAGCAGCTGGCGCGCCTGCTGGTGCAGCTGGAGGAGATCGAAAGCCGCTTCGGCGAGCACGAGCAGTTCCTCGGCGACATCATGGCCAAGCGCGAGGAGGTGCTGGAGAGCTTCGAGGCGCGCCGCCAGTCGCTGCAGGACGAGCGCCAGCGCAAGGCGCAAGGCGTGTTGGACGCGGCCCTGCGCATCGTGCAAAGCCTGCCCAAGCGCACCGAAAAGCTCGCCAGCGCCGATGCCCTGCATGCTTTTTTTGCGGGCGATCCGCTGATCGGCAAGCTCAAGGAGCTGGCCCAGCGCCTGCGCGAGCAACTGCACGACCCGGTCAAGGCCGACGACATCGACGGCCGCGTCAAGAACCTGCGCGACCAGGCGTTTCGCGCGCTGCAGGACCGCACCGAGCTGTACGAAGGCGACGGCGCCATCATCCGCCTGGGCCGCCACCGCTTCAGCGTGGGCAACCAGGAGCTGGACCTGACCCTGCTGCCGCGCAACGGCGAACTGTTCCTGCACCTGGTCGGCACCGAGTATTTCGAGCCCATGGACAACCCGGAGCTGGCCGCCCTGCAGGCCTACTGGGATGCCTCCACGCCGGCCGAATCGCCGCAGTTCTACCGGGGCGAATACCTGGCGCTGGAAGTGGTGCTGGCCGCGCGCCAGCGCCGTGACGGCTGGAGCGAGGCCCGGCTGGCCCAGTTGCTGCCCGACGAGGCGGCGCTGACCCAGGCCATCCGCGAGTTCTCCGCGCCGCGCTACCGCGAAGGCTATGAGCGCGGCATCCACGACCATGATGCGGCCCGCATCCTGCAGGTGCTGCTGCCCCTGCGCGATGCCGCCGGCGTGCTGCGCTTTGCGCCCGACGCCCGTGCGCTGGCCCTGCTGTTCTGGAGCGCACAGGCCCAGGTGCAGCAGCCGCAGCTGGCTGCCGCCATGGCGCAGTGGCCGCTGCGCGCCCAGCAGGCCCAGGCCATGCAGCAGATGTTCGGCAGCGAGGCCGAACAGCTGAGCCTGCGCACCGACATCTCCGAGCGCCTGCGCGCCTATGCCGAAGAGCGGGGCCTGCTGCGCGACCTGCTGCCAGGACAGGCGGTGCCCGCAGACAGCGATATCGACAGCCTGATCCACGGCGCCGCCGACTACCTGCAGGCCGAGCTGGCGCAAAAGGCCGTGCGCTTTTCCTTCTCCAGCTACAGCCAGTCGGCCATTGCCGCGCTGCAGGCCGCCGTGCAGCAACAGGCCCAGCCGCTGCAGCGCTGGGAAGAAATGCAGGCCTACTGGCAGGGCGAGGACCGGCGCGACAAAGCCGTGGCGCCGCTGGACCAGCGCTGGCGCAGCGCGCTGCACTGGCTGCAGACCGCCTGCCGCACGCTGGACGACGGGCAAGGGCAGGCCTGGCTGGCCTATTGCGGCGAGGCCGCGGCATGGCTGTGCTGTGCCGGCCAGTTGCCCTGCAAGGTCAGCAGCGTGGACCTGCGCCACGAAGTGCCGGGCCTGCTGGGCCAGCATCCGCGCATTGCGGACGGCCGCATGTGGCTGCAGATCGACGACCTGGGCCAGCGCGCCGCGCGCCATTTCCGAACCTTTGTTCCCGAATTCGGCCGCTACCAGGCGCTGCGCCAGCAGCTGCTGCAGGACTGGCGCTCGCGCGTGCGGGTGGAGGAATTCAAGGCCCGGCCGCTGTCGTCCTTTGTGCGCAACCGGCTCATCAACGAGATCTACTTGCCCGTGATCGGGGACAACCTGGCCAAGCAGATCGGCGTGGCCGGCGAGAACAAGCGCACCGACCAGATGGGCCTGCTGATGATGATCTCGCCGCCCGGCTACGGCAAGACCACGCTGATGGAGTACGTGGCCAACCGGCTGGGCCTGATCTTCATGAAGATCAACGGCCCGGCGCTGGGCCACTCCGTGCGCTCGCTGGACCCGGCCCAGGCACCGGACGCCACGGCGGCCAAGGAACTGGAAAAGCTCAATCTGGCGCTGGAGATGGCCAACAACGTGATGCTGTACATCGACGACATACAGCACACGCACCCCGAGTTCCTGCAGAAATTCATCTCGCTGTCGGACGGCACGCGCCGCATCGAGGGCGTGTGGAAGGGCCAGACCCGCACCCACGACATGCGCGGCAAGCGCTTTTGCGTGGTCATGTCGGGCAACCCGTACACCGAGTCGGGCGAGGTCTTCAAGATCCCCGACATGCTGGCCAACCGTGCCGACATCTACAACCTGGGCGACGTGCTGGGCGGCATGCAGGAGGTGTTCAAGCTCAGCTACATCGAAAACAGCATGACCTCGAACGCCGTGCTGGCGCCGATGGCCACGCGCAGCCTGCAGGACCTGTACCTGCTGCTGGACAAGGCGCAGGGCCGGGAGGTCTCGGGCAATGCGCTGTCGCACGACTATTCATCGGCCGAGCTGCGCGAGATCGAGGCCGTGCTGGCCCGCATGGTGCAGGTGCGCGAGCTGGTGTTCAAGGTCAACCAGCAGTACATCCAGAGCGCCGCGCAGGACGACGGCTACCGCACCGAGCCGGCCTTCCGGCTGCAGGGCAGCTACCGCAACATGAACAAGCTGGCCGAGAAGATCACGCCCGTGATGAACGACCAGGAAATGCAGCAGATGCTGGCCGACCACTACCAGGGCGAAGCGCAGATGCTGACCACGGGCGCCGAGGAGAACCTGCTCAAGCTCGCCGAGCTGCGCGGGCAGATGAGCGACGAGGACAGCGCCCGCTGGCAGCAGATACGCCAGCAGTTCCTGCGCCGCCAGGCCGCAGGCGGCGCCAATGCCGACGCCGCCACGCGCGTGACGGCACAGCTGGTCGATCTGGTCGCTGCCACGCGCGAGGTGGCCCAGTCGGTGTCCCAGTCCCAGCAGCAGGCGGTGCAGGAAGACGCCGCCGGCCAGGCCCACGCATCGGCAGCGGCCGCGCAGGCCGCCGCCAGGGACGCTGACCAATCCCAGACGCTACAGGCGCTTCAAGCTCTGCTGGCGCGGCTGCTGCAAACCCAAAGTGCCGCAGGCGACTCGCTGCACGGCATACGCGAGCTGATGGCGCAAAGGGCGGCCGGCGAGCCCGTCCGCACCCAGGCCAGCACCCCGTCGGAGGTACAGGCCGCCCAGCACCGTCAGGCCCTGGTCCACATGCTGGGCCAACTGCTGACCCGGTCGCTGGCCCAGTCCCTGGAGCCCGTGGTCACGCACCTGGACCAGGCCCGTCGCCAGCAGCTGGGCCTGCACCGCGTGCTGATGCAGGTGGCCACGCGCATGCAGGAGCAGATCGACGCCCAGCGCGCGGGCCGTCCCGTGCCGGCTGCGGGCGCCATACGCTCCGAGGAAATCGACAAGGCTTTCGAGCGCATGCAGCGCGGCGACGTGCCGCCTGCGGCCTAGGCGCAGCGCCGGGGCAAAGCCGGGGCAAAGGCGGGGCAGGGCGCATCGGCAAAGGCTGGGGCGCCTTGCTGGCGCTGCCTTTGCATGGGCGGGGGGCCCTCGCACGTCTGCATGCGCTGATCCGTCATCGGACAACCCGATGTCCCGGACGTTGGACCATCACCTACAACCCGGGGCGCGTCCCGAACCGATGCTTGGAGTGGCGTGTTCGCAGCAGTGTGCACGCCCCACGAAGAGCCAACACGATGGACGCCCCATGGAACACAACACCCAGCTTTCCGTTTCGCGCAGGGACCTGCTGATTGCAGGTGCCTCCACGGCTGCGGCAACGGCCGTGCCTCGATCGGCCGGCGCGCAAGTGCAGCCTCCCTCCATCCCCGAAGGGGTCCAGCTGCCCGTCACCCTGCAAGTCAACGGCAAGGAACACCGCCTGGACCTGGACACCCGCACCACGCTGCTCGACGCCCTGCGCGAGCATCTGCACCTGACCGGCACCAAGAAAGGCTGCGACCATGGCCAGTGCGGGGCCTGCACGGTGCTGGTCAATGGCCGGCGCGTGGTGTCCTGCCTGAGCCTGGCCGTGATGAACCAGGGCGCCGCCGTGACCACCATCGAAGGCCTGGGCACGCCGCAATCCCCGCACGCCATGCAGGCCGCCTTCGTGCGGCACGACGGTTTCCAGTGCGGCTACTGCACGCCGGGGCAGATCTGCTCTGCCGTGGGCGTGCTCGATGAAATCAAACGCGGCATGCCCAGCCATGCCAGCGAAGACATCGTGGCCCAGCCCCTGGTGTCGGCCCATGAACTGCGTGAACGCATGAGCGGCAACCTGTGCCGCTGCGGGGCGTATTCCAACATCGTCGATGCCATCACCGAAGTGGCGGGGGAGGGGCGGACATGATTGCCTTCACCTACGAACGCGCCCAATCCCCCGCGCAGGCTGCCGCCGCCGTGGCGGCCCGGCCGGGCGCCCGCTTCATCGCCGGGGGCACGAATCTGCTGGACCTGATGAAGCTGCAGATAGAAACCCCCGTGCATCTGGTCGATGTGAACAGCACCGGCATGGACACCGTGGAGCCCACCGCGCAGGGCGGCTTGCGCATAGGCGCGCTGGTGCGCAACAGCGACCTGGCCGCCCATGCGCGCGTGCGGCGCGACTACGGCGTGCTGACCCGCGCCCTGGTGGCCGGCGCCTCGGGCCAGTTGCGCAACATGGCGACCACAGGCGGCAACCTGCTGCAACGCACCCGCTGCCCGTATTTCTACGACACCAATATGCCGTGCAACAAGCGCGTGCCGGGCAGCGGCTGTTCGGCCATTGCCGGCGTGAGCCGCCAGCATGCGGTGATCGGCGGCAGCGAGGCCTGCATTGCCACCCACCCCAGCGACATGGCCGTGGCGCTGCACGCACTGGATGCCACGGTGGAGACCGTCCAGGCCGACGGCAAGGCCCGCGTCATCCCCATTGCCGACTTCCACCGGCTGCCCGGCAGCACGCCGCACGTAGAGACGGCCTTGCAGGCCGGCGAACTGATCACCTCCGTCACCCTGCCGCCCCCGCCGGGCGGCACGCACATCTATCACAAGGTGCGTGACCGCGCTTCCTATGCGTTTGCGCTGGTGTCGGTGGCCGCCATCGTGCAGCGCGACGGCAGCGGGCGCGTGGCCCTGGGCGGCGTGGCGCACAAGCCCTGGCGTCTGGAGGCGGCCGAAGCACAGATGCCGCAGGGAGCCAAGGCCGTCACCGACCGCCTGCTGGCAGGCGCCCGGCCCACGCGGGACAACGCCTTCAAACTCCCGCTGGCGGAGCGCACGCTCGCCGCGGTGCTGGACCAGGCCAGGAACTGACGCTATGAAATTCGACACCCCCGCAACGGTCAACCCCATTGACCAGCTCAAAATCATCGGCCAGCCGATGAACCGCATCGACGGCCTGCTCAAGACCACCGGCACGGCGCCGTATGCCTATGAACGGCATGACGTGGTCCAGCACCCGGCCTATGGCTACGTGGTGGGCTCGGCCATCGCCAAGGGCCGCATCCGCAGCATCGGGCTGGCGCAGGCAAGCCGCGCGCCCGGCGTGCTCGCCATCGTCACCGCACAGACCGCTGGCAAGCTGGGCCAGGGCAAGATGAATACCGCGCCGCTGCTGGCAGGCCCCCAGGTGGCCCACTACCACCAGGCCGTGGCCCTGGTGGTGGCGGAAACCTTCGAGCAGGCGCGCGCTGCCGCGCAATTGGTCCGTGTGGACTACGAGCCCGTGGCTGGCGCCTACGACCTGGCCAAGGCCAAGGACTCCGCCGTGCCACCCGACAGCATCAATGGCGATGCGCCGGATACGGCCATTGGCGATTTCGAGGGCGCCTTCGCTTCGGCCCCCGTGAAGGTGGACGCCACATACACCACGCCAGACCAGTCGCACGCCATGATGGAGCCCCATGCCACGCTGGCCGCATGGAAGGGCGACCAGCTCACGGTATGGACCTCGAACCAGATGATTGCCTGGGGCCAGGGCGAGCTGGCAAAGACGCTGGGCATTCCCAAGGACAAGGTGCGCCTGGTCTCGCCATTCATTGGCGGCGGTTTTGGCGGCAAGCTGTTCCTGCGGGCCGATGCACTGCTGGCCGCATTGGGCGCCCGCGCGGCAGGCCGGCCCGTCAAGGTCGCACTGCAGCGCCCGCTGATGGCCAACAACACCACGCACCGCCCGGCCACCATCCAGCGTGTGCGCATCGCCGCAGGGCGGGACGGCAGGATCACCGCCATCGGCCATGAAAGCTGGTCGGGAGACCAGACCGGAGGATCGGCGGACGGTGCCGTGGACCAGACCCGCCGCATGTATGCCGGCACCCATCGCATGACCGCCACCCGCCTGGCCGTGCTGGACCTGCCCGAGGCCAATGCCATGCGCGCTCCCGGCGAAGCCACGGGACACATGGCCCTGGAAGTTGCCATGGACGAGCTGGCGGAAAAGCTCGGCATTGATCCCGTGGAGCTGCGCATCCGCAACGACACCCAGGTGGTGCCGGACAGCGGCAAGAAGCCGCAACCCAAGGCGAAGGAGGGCACCCCTGGCCAGGAGCACAAGCCGTTTTCCCGCCGTGAGTTCGTGCAGTGCCTGCGCACGGGCGCCGAGCGCTTCGGATGGAGCCAGCGCAATCCCCAGCCGGCCCAACGACGCGAAGGGCGCTGGCTGATCGGCCTGGGCATGGCCGGCGCCTATCGAGGCGCCCCTGTCATGAAGTCCGCCGCCCGCGTGCGCCTGGACAGGCAGGGCATGCTCACCGTGGAAACCGACATGACCGACATCGGCACGGGCAGCTACACCATCATTGCCCAGACGGCGGCCGAGATGCTGGGCCTGCCGCTGCAGCAGGTGCGCGTGCGGCTGGGCGATTCCGGCTTTCCCGTCTCGGCCGGTTCGGGAGGGCAATGGGGTGCGGCCAGTGCCACCTCCGGCGTCTATGCCGCCTGCCTGAAGCTGCGCGAGGCCGTGGCGCGCAAGCTGGGCATGGACCCGGCGACGGCCGAATTCTCGGATGGGCATGTGCAGGCGGGCGGCAAGCGCCGGGCCCTGGCCAGCGCTGCCGGCGACGCTGACCTGACGGCCGAGGATGCCATCGAATTCGGCGTGCTGGACAAGAAGATGCAGCAGTCCACCTTTGGCGCGCACTTCGTGGAGGTCGCCGTGGACGCATTCACCGCCGAAGTCCGCGTGCGCCGCATGCTGGCCGTTTGCGCGGCCGGCCGCATCCTCAATCCCAAGACGGCCCGCAGCCAGGTCATCGGCGCCATGACCATGGGCGTGGGAGCGGCCCTGATGGAAGAGCTGGCCGTGGACACGCGCCTGGGCTATTTTGTCAACCATGACCTGGCAGGCTACGAGGTGCCCGTGCATGCCGACATCCCGCACCAGGAAGTGATCTTTCTGGACGAGGTCGATCCCATGGCCTCGCCCATGAAAGCCAAGGGTGTGGGAGAGCTGGGTATCTGCGGCGTGAGCGCAGCCATTGCCAACGCCATCCACAACGCCACCGGCGTGCGGGTGCGCGACTACCCGATCACACTGGACAAGCTGCTGGCAGGACTGGGGAGGCTGGCATGACAGGGGACTGCACCTGAGGCAGCCCGCTCAGGCCCAGGATTCTTGATGAACGAAGGCCGGTCACCTCTGGGTGGCCGGCCTTTTTGCATGTGACCATCAATAGAACGCATAGCTTGCGCGTCCGTCGGCATTGGCCTGGAAAGGCTGGCGTGGAGATACTTTTTGCACTGGGGAATGTCGGCGCTGTGCGCTCCGAATGCAGGCCGCCCCCAGTTTTCCCACAAAAGAACCTGGCCTGGGCGCAAAGCGCCTGCCAGGGCAAAGAGACAACCTGCTCCGACAAGGACTTGTATGAAAGATATCCGCAAGACGATGGACGAGGGCGCCATGGCGCCGTTCCAGTGGCTGGCCGTGGCCATCTGCACCCTGCTCATCATGCTGGACGGCTTCGATGTGCTGGTGATGGCCTTCACCGCCTCGGCCGTCGCTGCCGAATGGAAGCTCAACGGGGCGCAGCTGGGCGTGCTGTTCAGCGCCGGTCTGATCGGCATGGCCCTGGGCTCGCTGTTCCTGGCGCCCATGGCCGACCGCCGTGGCCGGCAACCCATCATCGTGCTGTGCCTGGTGCTGGTGTCCGTGGGCATGCTGCTGTCTGCGGCAGCGCGCAGCCACGTCGAGCTGGCAGCCCTGCGCGCCATGACGGGCGTGGGCATTGGCGGCATGCTGGCCAGCGTGGGGGTGATCACCTCTGAGTATTCATCGAACAAATGGCGCAGCACGGCGATTGCGCTGCAGGCCACGGGCTATCCGATTGGCGCCACGCTGGGCGGACTCATGGCCGCCTGGCTGCTGACACACCATGGTTGGCGCTCGGTCTTTGTGTTCGGCGGCCTGGCCACGGCGCTGATGGTGCCCATCGTGCTGTGGCGCCTGCCGGAGTCGGTGGATTTCCTGATGGGCCGTCGCCCGGCGCGTGCGCTGGAAAAGCTCAACCGCCTGATGGCACTCATGGGGCACCCCGCCATGCTGCAGTTGCCCGCGCAAGCCGGCGGTGACGTCCAGCAGGGCAATACCGTGGCCGCCTTGTTCAAGAACGGCCTGGCGCGCCCCACGCTCATGCTCTGGGCCGGCTTCTTCCTGCTGATGTTCAGCGTCTACTTTTCCCTGAGCTGGACGCCCAAGCTGCTGGTGCAGGCCGGCCTGTCGGCACAGCAGGGCGTGACGGGCGGCGTGCTGCTCAACCTGGGCGGCATTGCCGGCGGCAGCCTGTTCGGCCTGCTGGCGGTCAAGGCCAAGCTGCGGCATCTGGCCATGGGCAGCCTGCTGCTGAATGCCTTGTTCACCGCGCTGTTCGGCCTGGCCTCGGCCAGCCTGGGCTGGGCGTTCGCCGCAGCGGTGGGCGTGGGCGTGTTCCTGTTCGCCTCCATGGCCGGGCTGTACGGGTTGGTGCCGGCCACCTATCCGGCCCAGGTGCGCGCCACCGGTATGGGCTGGGCCATAGGCATTGGGCGCATAGGCGCCATCGTGGCGCCCACCATGGCCGGCCTGCTGCTGGACGGTGGCTGGCAGCCTGCCTCGCTGTACTACGTCTTTGCCTTGCCGCTGATTGCCGCTGCGCTGGCCGTGTGGGCCACGGGCGCCGGCCGCACCCTGGCGCCGGGGGGTGGCGCGCTGCGAGCGCCTGGTGCTTGATCCTTGAACCCCTATCCGTAAGCACGCGCCCGAGCGCCCAAGCGCTCAAGCGCAGGAGAAACACTTCCATGGCATTGGACAAACCCTATCTCGACGTACCGGGAACCACGGTCTTCGACGCCGAGCAATCCCGCCAGGGCTACTGGCTCAACCAGTTCTGCATGTCGCTGATGAAGGCCGAGAACCGCGAGCGCTTTCGGGCCGACGAGCGCGCCTATCTGGGCGAATGGGCCATGACGGCCGAGCAAAGACAGGCCGTGCTGGACCGCGACCTGAACCGCTGCATTGCGCTGGGCGGAAACATCTACTTCCTCGTGAAGATCGGCGCCACCGACGGCGTCAGCGTGCAGAACATGGTCTCCACCATGAGCGGCATGAACGAGGAGGATTACCGCCAGATGATGCTGGGCGGCGGACGCAGCATCGAAGGAAACCGCTACCTGCATGAGCAGGAACGACAAGAAAAAGGCATCTGATGGCACGCATCACCGCATCCGTCTACACCTCGCATGTGCCCGCCATCGGCGCGGCCATGGACCTGGGCAAGGCGGGCGACCCCTATTGGCAGCCTTTGTTCAAGGGCTTCGAGCACTCGCGCCAATGGCTCAAGGACAACAGGCCCGACGTGATCTTCCTGGTCTACAACGACCACGCGACCGCGTTCAGCCTGGACTTCATCCCGACGTTTGCCATCGGCACGGCCGCTGAATACCAGCCCGCCGACGAAGGCTGGGGCCCTCGCCCCGTGCCCAAGGTCGTCGGCCATCCGGAGCTGGCCAGCCACATTGCGCAGTCGGTGATACAGCAGGACTTCGACCTGACCATCGTCAACAAGATGGACGTGGACCACGGCCTGACCGTGCCGCTGTCGCTGATGTGCGGCCAGCAGGACGCACGCACGGGCGCCTGGCCCTGCCCGGTGATTCCGTTTGCCGTCAACGTGGTGCAGTACCCCGTGCCGTCGGGCCAGCGCTGCTTCAACCTGGGCCGTGCCATCCGCCGCGCCGTGGAGAGCTTCGACGAAGACCTGAACGTGCAGATCTGGGGCACGGGCGGCATGAGCCACCAGCTGCAGGGCGCGCGCGCAGGCCTGATCAACAAGGAGTGGGACAACCGCTTCCTGGACCTGCTGATCGAGAACCCGGCCGGCCTGGCCAAGATGCCGCATATCGACTACGTGCGCGAGGCCGGCTCCGAAGGCATCGAGCTGGTGATGTGGCTGATCGCGCGCGGCGCCATGGCCGATGTGGATGGCCCCGCGCCGCTGCCCAAGGTCAACCATCGCTTCTACCATGTGCCCGCGTCCAATACGGCCGTCGGACACCTCATCCTGGAGAACGCAGCATGAGCCGGCCTTGCGTGGTACTTCTGCCGGGCCTGCTGTGCGACGAGACGGTCTGGCACGAGCAGCAGGCGGCCCTGTCCTTTGCCGGTGTTGCCGAGTGCATTGTTCCGTCCTATGGCGCGGCGGCCACCATCGAAGACATGGCGCGCCTTGTGCTGGACTGCGTGGCGGCCGAGCGGTTTTCGCTGGCGGGCCATTCCATGGGCGGGCGCGTGGCCCTGGTCATTGCCGGCATGGCGCCCCAGCGCGTGGAACGGCTGGCCTTGCTGGACACCGGCATGGACCCCATCGCCCAGGGTGAAGCCGGCGAGAGCGAGCGCGCCAAGCGCATGGCGCTCCTGCAGATCGCCCGGCACAGCGGCATGCGCGAGATGGGCCTGCAATGGGCGCGCGGCATGGTGCATCCCGACCGGCTTGACACGCCACTGTTTGGCGAGGTGCTCGACATGGTGGCGCGCTTCACGCCCGAGGTGTTTGCTGCGCAGATCAATGCCTTGCTGAACCGCCCCGACGCGTGCGATGTGCTCCGGCAACTGCGCTGCCCGACCCTGCTGGCCTGCGGTCGCCAGGATGCCTGGAGCCCGCTGTCACGCCATGAGCGCATGCAGGCCCTGTGCCCGGGCGCCGAGCTGGTGGTGATCGAGGACAGCGGCCACATGAGCACCATGGAGCAGCCGCAGCAGGTGTCGCGGGCACTGCTCGACTGGATGGGGCGCTGAGCGAGCGCTGCGCTCAGGCTAGGCTGGCGGATCGCCCACGGCCCGCCGGCAGGCCTGCATGAACAGCTCCAGGTCCTGCGATGCCGTGCTCAGCGCACGCGTGGCCAGCCCGATGCGCCTGCGTGTGGAAGGCAGGTCCACGGGCACGATGGACAACTGCCCGCCGTGGTCATCCTGCAGGGCCTGTCCGCGCGAGGCCAGGGCCAGCCGGCCCGTCTGCAGCACAAAGGCCAGCGTCATGGTCGGGCTGCTGGCGCGCAGGCTGGCGCGCGGCGGCTCCAGGCCCTGGCTGAGGAACAGCTGGACCATGGCGCGGTCGGCCGGCGTGCCGGGCAGGGGCGACACCCAGGGCCATTGCAGCAAATCCTCCAGAACCAGCTGGCCGCGGTCCAGGCAGGCATGGCCGGCCGGTGCCACCACCACCAGGTCATCGTCGAACAGGTGCAACTGGCGTACCTCATCGGAGGGCATGTCGGCGCGCAGAGCGCCGGCGATGGCGTCGATGTCGGCGCTCAGCAGGTGCTGCACCAGGCTCTCGTAGGTGCCGTCCACGATGCTGACCTCGATGTCCGGGTGGCTGGCGGCCAGGCTGTCGACCGCGCGCGGCAGGAAGATTCCCACCGACAGCGGCAGCACGCCGACCACCACGCGCCCCCGGATCTCGCCGCGCCAGGCGGAAATATCGCTGTCCATGCCGCGCACCTCGGCCAGGGCCAGCTTGACACGGCGCAGCAGCGCTTCGCCGGACGGCGTCAGCCGCGTGCCGAAGGCCAGCTTGTAGAACAGCTGCATGCCCAGACTGGTTTCCAGCCCCTGCAGCGCCGCATGCACGGCGGGCTGCGTCAGGCCCAGCCACTGCGCGGCCAGGGATTCGCTGCCGCAGTCGGCAATGGCCATGAGGGCGCGCAGCTGGCCCGCAGGCACGGTCTCGGCAAAACGCTCGGGCAGGGGAGGGCGCCTGGCCGCCAGCGTGGCGGCGGCCTGGGCGTCGGCCGCGCCGCTGCCCAGATGCTGGAGCATGGCCTCGATGCGGCCGGCCAGCTGGCTGCCCAGCGGGGTCGGCATCATGCCGCGCGCCCCCCGCATGAACAGCGGCAGGCCACAGGCCTCTTCCAGTTGCAGCACCGAGCGCGCCACGGCCGGCTGAGAAAGATGCATAGCCTGGGCGGCCCGCGTGGTGCTGCCGTGGCGCACCACGCCCAGCATGGCGCGCATGGCCCGCAAATGGCCTGCCAACTCGGGAAAACGCGAAGGATTGCTGGTGGCCGGGCCGGTCCAGGGGGCAAGGTAAAGGTTCATGGAAAGGCGCTGAACGGCACGTTGGAAAACCCTGTTTTGATTGTCCCATAAGAAAAACGCATTGATGGCCGGGGCTCCGGCATTGGCCGGATCGATGCCGGCGTGGAATGCTTGGGGCCTGGATCAAGACAGCCCATCGCAGGCGGCGAATTCCGGGGAGACAAGAAACATGAACCATGAAATCGACCGGCTGCTGGCCCGCCAGGCCTGCTTGGACCTGGTGCTGCGCGCTGCTGCCTTTGCGGATGCCGGTGATGCCCAGGCCCTGGCGCAGCTGTTTGCCGAAGACGGCCAGCTGCAACGGCCCGGCGGCGAGGTGCTCGGCGGGCGCACGGCCATCGCCGCCGCGTACTCCCAGCGTCCTGCGGGCCGCATGACCCGGCATCTGGTCACCAACACGCTGGTGGAACTGCAAGGCCCGGACCGCGCCAGCGCGCGCAGCCAGGTGCTGCTGTGGTCCTGCAACGAGGCCGATGCCATCACGCCGCACGGCCGCCCGGCCCAACCGCGCCAGCTCGTTGGCGAGTTCGATGACACCTTTGGCCGCAGTCCTGAAGGCCATTGGCTGATCACGCGCCGCGTGGCGCGCTTCGTCATGTACCGGGACCTCCCGGGCGCCTGAAGAGCAGGGCGCCCAGCCGCTTTCCCGCTCCATTTCCCCGCACCCGCCACTGCAGCCCTATCCAAGGCGCAGCGTTGCGGCGTGCCGATTCCACGACGACAACGACAGGAGACACAAGCATGAAGCGCACTCTCAAGAGCATTCCCCAACCCCCAGCCAGGTGCCCACTGCGGGCTTGTCTGGCCTGTCTGGCTTCGCTCGCCGCGCTGGCGGCTGCCGACGGCGCCCAGGCCCAGGCCGGCGCATCCGTGACGCTGTACGGCCATCTGGACACCGGCATCGAGCACCTGACGAATGTGCAAGGCGGCGGATCGCTGACGCGCATGCCCGGCCTCACGGGAACGGCACCGTCGCGCTGGGGGCTGCGCGGCAGCGAGGATCTGGGCGGCGGCCTGAGCGCCGTCTTTGCTCTGGAGTCAGGCTTTGGTCCGGATGCCGGCACCTTCAACCAGGGCGGGCGGGGTTTCGGGCGCCAGGCCTGGGTGGGGCTGTCCGGAGGCTGGGGCAGCGTCTCGCTGGGGCGCAACTACACCATGCTGTACTGGGCGCTGTTCGATGCCGACCTGCTGGGTCCCAACGCCTTCGGTCTGAGCAGCCTGGACAGCTACATCCCCAACACGCGCACCGACAACTCCCTGGCCTACCGGGGGCGCTTCGGCGCCTGGAGCCTGGGTGCGGCCTACAGCCTGGGACGCGATTCCGTCAACGCCGGCCCCAGCCCGGCCGGCACCAACTGCGCCGGCGAATCGGCCACGGACAGGCAGGCCTGCCGCCAGTGGTCCGCCATGCTGAAGTACGACACCGCGCCCTGGGGCTTTGCGCTGGCCGTGGACGAGATGCGCGGCGGCGCCGGCGCATTTGCAGGCCTGACGCGCTCGGACCTGAAGGACCGCCGCATCATGCTCAACGGCTATGCCGCGCTGTCACCCACCATCAAGCTGGGCGCCGGTCTCATGCGCCGCGACAACGACGCGGCCCAGGCGGCCTCGGCCAGCAACGGCGCCACGCCGCGCAGCACCCTGGCCTGGGGCGGCCTGTCCTGGTCCCCCAGCGCCGCCGTCGTGGTCGATGGCCAGCTGCAGCAACTGCGCTATGCCCAGGGCGGCGACCGCTCCACCCTGCTGGCCCTGCGCGCCACCTACAGGTTCTCCAAGCGCACGGCGGTCTATGCCCAGGCCGCGCGCATTGACAACGGACAGCGCCTGGCCATCTCGGTCAGCTCGGCCGCAGCCGGCGGCAGCCCGCTGGCGGGCGCATCGCAGACTGGCCTGATGCTGGGCCTGCGCCACTCGTTCTGAAACCGAAGGCCAGGCCGGCCGCATCCAATGCGACGCCTGGAGCGTGTGATCACCAGCGCGAAGAGCCGACGCGGGCACTTGAAAGTGCACACCACGCTCTAGATCTGTACAGCGCGGCCGATGAACTGAATGGGCCCTGTCGGGCGTCCGCTCGGGGAGCCGCCTTCTGGCTCCAGGGTGAGCTCGAAAAGCTGATTCGGCTGCAGAGGCGGCAACTGGTCTACCGGCACTTCGATGGCTTCGCCCGGTTTGACCAGACCCAGGGACACCGGCGCCTTCCAGCCGTCGGCCTTGGTCCAGAACTGCAGGGATTTTTCCGCCGGAATGGCATCCTTGCCCAGTGGCAAAAGGCGCAGACGGCCTTCAGACTGGGCCTGGACCACCCACCCGGGGGCCTGATTCTGCGGCGCTGCCAGCACGACGAAATAGCGCGGGGCAGCCGGCGGTGATGCCTCTCGCACAACCAGCACAGCCGCGAGCAGTGCTGCAGCTGCAAAGCCGCCACCCGCCAAGCCGCGCCAAAGGGCGAGGCTATCCCAGTGCCACCAGGCACCACGCTGTGCGCGGACCGCTGGCCGGGCCGGCTTGACGCTGGCCGCGATGCGCTGCCACAGCGATGCCGAGGGCTCGATGGGGGGAGTCAGCTGAACCAGCGGCAGGAGCCGTTGCTCCCACGCCTGCACGGCCGTGCGCAACGCAGGCTCGTAGGGCAGACGGGATTCGATGGAGCGGCGCTGGGCTGCATTGAGGGTGCCCAATACGTACTCGCCGGCCTGCATCTGGAGATCGTCCGGGGAGCCGCCATCCGTCGACTCTGAGGGATTGGGGTGGGTGTCGCCGCTCATTGCATGCACTCTCTCAGGGCACGCAGTCCGCGTTGAACCCAGGCCTTGACCGTACCAAGCGGCGCGTGCACACGCGCCGCAATTTCGCTGTGGCTGCAGCCGTCCACGTAGGCGTGCAACAGGCAGGCGCGGCGCTCGGGCTCCAGCCGGTCGAGGCAATCGCCAAGACGACCCAGCGTCGCCTGCCGCTCCCATTCACTGCCGCCTTCCTTCCATGCCGAAAGTGCGGCCTGGGCGTCATGCGCTTCATGGGCCGTTTCATCCAGCACGGTTTCGCGTGCGCCATCCCGTACACGGTTGAGGGCAGCGTGCCGCACCACGCTGTAGATCCACCCTCGACCACTTCCGCGATTGCCGTCGAAGGTGGATGAGCGGTTCCAGATGGAGACAAACGCATCGTGAAGCACGTCTTCCGCAGCGGCGCGATCGCGGACGATGCGCAGTGCCACGCCGAGGAGAAAGCGCGCCTCGGCCTCATAAATCCGCTGCAAAGCATCGCGTTCGCCGCGTGCACATGCATGCAATGCTGCGTCATGGTCGAAAGCTTCGTTGTTCTGGGAGGCAGCGGGCGGCACGAAATGGAGCGAAGGGGGCGTTGCGGGAAATCCTTCGTCCAGTGTATCCGCGCCGCTGCCGGCTCTTACATGGGCTTCCAGAAGATGTAGTCGGCCTGGTACTTCACGGTGGTCTTCTGGCCCTTGTTGGCAGCCATGCAGGGCTTGTCAGCCGGCGCCACTCCGCCCTGGAGCGCCACGCGCTGGATGTAGCTCACACCCTCCAGCGCACCGCTGCCCATGGCTGGGTTTGCCTTCACCAGCTGGTAAGGCAGATTGCCTGCGCCGGACGGCGCCACAGCCAGCTGGGTGGCGGTGAGTTTGGAGCCGTCGTTGGCCTCCCAGGTTGCAGGGGGGCCGTAGTAGCGGCCCACTTGTTTGCCCATGCGGTCCTTCAGCACAGCATCGGGTCCCACAAAGACCCATTCCGTCTGGCCAGGCGCGTTGGCCTTGTCGCGGCACTCGTAGGTGATGTCACCGCTGCCCACGGTTTCCCACGCGACCTTGTTCCCTGCTGGAACCTGGATGGGGGCGGGCAGCGATGCCTGGGAGAAAGTGCTGGCCGGCTTGTGCATCGAGCCACAGGCAGCGAGCAGGGCCGCTGTGGCTACAGCGAAAGAAACGGCGGCAGTGCGGGATGCGGAACGAGAGGTCAACATTGCAATTCTCCAAACGGTTTTGTGAAGGGGACTGGAGCAGCGCATCTTTTGGGCTGCTGCTGGTACTACCCGCCATCGCATCGTTTGGATGCACCCCATGCAAAAATATTTTCGAGAAATGCCGGCGCCAGACTCCATCAGACTGCGGTTGGTGACATTCTTGACCTGCAGCACCCGGGCCACCTCTCCCGAGGCGCGCTGCTCCCAGTACGATCTCAAAGATGGGCGAGCATGTCCTTTGACGGAACGAAGAAGGCAATGCCTGTCACCGCCGCCGAGAAGTCAAGGATGCGGTCGTGGAGCGGGGGCGGGCTTCCGATGAACATCCGTTCGAGCATCTGCTCGATCACCCAAAGGTGCCTGGAGTAACCGATGAAATAGGTTCCGTACTCCTTGAGTGCAGGCCTCGCGAAGGGCATGTTGTCTCGCAGGATGTCGTGCTCGACGCCGTCCTGCGTGATGGTGCACAGCGTCTTGTGTGACTTCTGTTCCGCCTCCGAGGCATCGGGAAGCTCGGTGTTGGTGAACTTCTTTCGTCCAATGATCTGCTCCTGGGCTTCCGTGCTCAGGCTTTTCCATGCCGGGAGGTCGTGGAGGTACTTCTGTACGACGACATAGCTTCCGCCCGCATGTTCAGGATCTTCCTCGCCCACTATCGTTGAGGCCGGCAGCGCCAGGCCGACCGGATTCGCCGTGCCATCGACAAAATCCAGCAGGTCGCGTCCGTCGAAGTACCGGAATCCGGCGACCTCATCCATGGCCGCGACTGTCCCTTCCAGGGCCTCCAGGAGCATCTGCTCGAACGCCACGATGAGATCCATGGACCTGGCGCGGATGTGGAACAGCAGGTCCCCCGAAGTAGAGACTGCCACATGGGTGGCGCCCCGGATTTCGCGGAATGGATGGAGCTCGGCCGGAAGCGGGGTACCGACGAGCGGACCCCACACATCGGCACCGATGCCCACGTTGCAGGTAAAGGTCCCGGTCACATCCCGGACAAGGACGTTCTTGATCAGGCCGTCCAGATCGCCGAGCACGGATCGCACGGTGGAGAGGGACGCTGCGTCTCTTGCAACGGTAAGGACCAGGAAGGATGCGGCGATCGACAGCGCTGCATCAATTTGCTGGGGCTCGGCCTGGCGCGGGATCGTGGGTGTGGTCATTGGAAGTACCGGCAGATGGACGAAATGGGCGTCAGGGATGGCGCATTATCTGGCCCAACCGGAGCAGCCGGCCCAACCGGCCCAACCGGCCCAACCGGCCCAACCGGCACCAGGAGCAACATCACGGACGGTTTCGCGTTTGGCCTGCTCGCTTCGCTGGGCTATGTCGAGTAACGTCTGCATGGTCGCCCTCTGCGCTAGCAGAACTTCGCCAGCCACGACGGTCAGCCATTGCCGAAGTAGTTCAGTTACCGTCGGTGAACTTAGCCTTCACGTCTTACGTGACTGAGCGGGTCAAGCACGAGCACTTATAACCAGCGCTTCAAGATCAAGTAGAAATGACCTGATTTGTGACTCGTTCTCGGGTAGGCATAGAAACTTCACCGCGTCTTCCGGGGATTTCCCAATGAGCGGGATACGCAAAAACAGATGTTCAAGAAAATTGCTGCTTACGGTCGAAAGTACCAGCCTCAGCGAAGCCAACATATCGTCACCTCGGTGCGATGCATGTACCAAGGCAATCGGCTTGCCGATCACTTCGACGCGTGAAACCAACCAGTCGATTGCATTCTTGAGGCCGCCGGGAATTGCACGGATGTATTCGGGGCTCGAGATGATGATGCAATCGTGTGCGCAGACAATTTCCAGGAATTCACGCACGGCCATGGGCGTTCTCTCCCCTTGCGCATCCGGCGAGAAAACGGGTAATGCCTGGAGACCATGAAAAACTGAGACATCAATGCCCAGCGGCGCCAGGTTTTTCATGGTTTGCAACAACGTCGTATTCGTGGATGCTTCGCGCGTACTGCCTGAAATAGCCAGGATTTTCATGAAGTCCTCTTTGCTTGCCAAGCATCGGCCATGCCGGGCCGGCGTCCGGACCATGGCAGGCAGGCGCACAGCGCAATCAGGCCCAGCACCAATACCGCGCCTCCAAGCACGCCGAGGCCCGTACCGAAGGCCGCGCTCACGCCCATCGCCACCAGCGCTGCGCTGCCGATCTGACAGAACCCGACCAGCCCCGATGCAGTGGCCGCATGCCCGTGTTCGCTGGCGATGGCCCCGGACACGCCCAGCGACAGCGACGAGCCATTGGAGAGACTGACCAGGCACATCGGCAGCACCACGGCTGCCGCGCCCTGCAGCCCCGATTCCACCACGGCCGCGAATGCCACGCCGCCAAGCACGAAGCACACGACGCCGGCAAAGAGGATGCGGTCGTAGGGCCAGCGATCAAGCAGCTGCCTGGCAAGCAGGTTCGCGCCGATGATGCCCGCCGTCAGCGGCAGGTACAGCCAGCCGCTTTGTTCCTCGCTCAGCCCTTGGCGCGCAAAAAGAAACGGCGACTGGGTCAGGTAGACGAACCAGGCGCAATAGATCGCGCAGACCACCAGCGTATAGCGGCGAAAAATCCGGTCCCGCAGAACATGACTGAAGCCAGCAAAGGGCGCGGTGCGGGTACGGGCGGCAGAGGGAAGCGTTTCCGGCAGCCACTTCATCACCATCAGCAGGGCCACGACGCCAAACGCAGCGACGAACAGGAAGTCAGACCGCCAGCCGAAAGCCGCAGCCAGGTGCCCGCCGATGGCAGGCGCCAGGGCGGGCGACAGCGACACCAGCGGGTAGATCACCGCATAGACCTTGGCAGAGGTACGTTTGTCGCAGGTGTCGGCGATCAGTGCCCGGCCCACGACCAGGCCCGCAGCCGCGCCGACCGCTTGCAGCATGCGCCACGCCAGGAAACCGTTGTAGCTGGCGGAGATGGCGCAGCCGACCGAGCCGACGATGTAGAGAGCGATGCCAGCCAGCAGCACGGGCTTGCGGCCATTGCGATCCGACAGCGGGCCGTAGGCCAGCTGGGCAATTGCCAGTGCCAGCAGGTAGAACGAGACGGTCTGCGGCATCTGCCAGTCGGCAACGCCAAACTCCGTGGCCATGCCCGGCATGGCGGGCAGATAGACGTCCGACGCGATCAGGCCGAAGGCACTGAGCATGGCGACGGTCAAGGTGAAAGATAAGCGAGGCATGGCAGTTCCTGGCAGCCAGGCGAACGGGCTGCGCGTCAAGGGTTCAGAAGGGATGAGCGCCATGCTACGGAGCTGCCTTCAATGTGAAAATGCACAAAATAGCAGCCTGTAGCTGCATATTTGCAGTACGAGCAATGGGGCAGCGATGAATTGGGATGACGTGCGGATATTCCTGGCAATCCACCGTGCAGGCACCCTGCGTGGGGCGGCTCAGCAACTGGCCATCGACCAGACCACGGTGGGCCGGCGCCTGGCCGGGCTGGAGCGGTCGCTGGGCAGCCGGCTGTTCCTGCGCACCACGGGCGGCCTGGTGCTGGCCGGAACCGGCCAGGAAGTGCTGCGCATGGCCGAAGACATGGAGCGCATGGCCGTCTCCTTCGAGCGCCGCGGCGAAGGTGCCGATGCGCGCGTGGCCGGGGAGGTGCGTGTGACCACCACCGACGCCTTGGCGGTGGATTTCGTGGTTCCCGCCCTCGAACACCTGCGTGCCCGCCATCCCGAGGTGCGGGTGATCCTGAGCACCACGAGGCGCCAGCTCGATCTAGCGCGACGGGAAGCCGACATTGCTGTCCGCACCCTGCGGCCGGAGCAACCGGACCTGATCGTTCGCCAACTCGGCTGCTGGGAAGTGGGCTTGTACGCTACCGAAGGCTATCTGGCAAAAAATGGGGAACCGCAGCCCGGAAAAGGCTTTGCAGACCACGACATCGCGCTCTACCAGGAGGGTGTGACCGGCCGGCAGGACGACACGCTGGCAGGTGAATCCAGGGCACAGGGTCGCATAGTTGCCGAACTGGATTCGAGCCTGATGCTTGCGACCTTCGTGCGCGCTGGCCTGGCCCTAGGCGAATTACCCGAATACGTGGCCCGACGCGACCCCACGCTGGTCAGGATATGGCCGCAGTGCCAGCGGGCCAAGCCCTACGAGGCGTGGTTGGTGTTGCACCAGGACCTGGCGCGCACGGCCAGGGTGCGTGTCGTAGTGGAGTCGATCACCGCGGCTTTCGGCGATTGAAAGGCAGACATGTGCAAGCCACATATTTGATTTGGGTGGCGACGGCCGAGAGGCGATAAGGACGAGCAGCGTTTCATCTTCGAACAATGAACTGAGCTGCGGGCAGTTCAGATGTGAGCACCGAGGTGAGTGCTACGACCTTGGTCGTGGCCAAGCGCTTGGCGGATTCGGTGCGCGAATGGATCAAGCGCAATGAGTCCGATGAGGCTGTACCAGGGGACTCGAAGAACGATCGGCTATTCGACACCTGGCAAGTATCCGGCGCCCATGCAAGGCAGATTGGTCCTGCGGCAAAAACGCAAGGATGAGGCCGGTGAGGGCGGTGCCTCACAGCAGGCCGTGCAGCTGCAGATTCCTGCGGCAGGTGCCAGTGCTCGCGCGCCTGCAGCTGCTCCCAAGGCGCTCAGCAAGCAGGAATTGAAGCTTGCGGCAGTCATGCGTGAACCGGCATTCAGGGCGCCACCTGGTACGGCAAAGCGGCCTGCGGCGAAATCCGAACGCGGAACCGGCGATGCGACCGAAGAAAGGCCCACGGCCGCCGAAGCCGGCGCGGGCCAGGGAGGAGGGCGGTGCGATGCGCGAGCAATCATCGGAAGCTGCCGCAGGCCTGGACGAGGCCCCGGCTTCGCCAGAGCCTCCAGCACCGCCTACCGCCCAAATTCTTTCATACGAAACTGCCGCAATACCCACTGAGGCGGCCATGACACGCACGCCTGTATCCGCGGCAACGAAGCGCCATATGAGCGTAGCTGCGGAGTTTCGGAGCTTGAGCGACGAACTCGATGACTTGCCACCGGTCGTGGTGCGTTCCAGGACGGAGCCGCAGGCTTCACGCGCGGATGAGCCCCAGCCGGTGCTGCTCTTGCAGCAACGACTCAAGATCGAAGGCCAGGAAAGGCCTGCCCACGAGCCCAGCGAGTTGGCGTTTGACTTCATGCGGTGGGTACAGCAGGGCTTGGTCGATCGTGCGTGGTTCTGGTGGAGCCTGGTCTGGAGTGGCTTGCGCAATCCTCATCAGGTGTTCTGAAAGCCTAGCGCTGGAGTCAACGAAGAAACTTCTGAACATAACGTCCGCATAGTTGGTGAATGCTACCGATATGAGTCGCTTTAAAGCGCACTTTTCTGGCCGTCATTTGATTGATACGATGTATATTCTCTAACAAGTTGTAACGAATTTTGGCGACTTGTTGGGAGTAGATAGGGTGTTTTAACGGCATTTACAGACGATTTCTTGTTGTTTGGTTCAACCATTCAACGAGGTATCTATGCTCACAATCACCGTGGTCTCCACCAAAGGCGGAGTCGGTAAAACCACACTTGCTGCCAACCTGGGCGGCCTCCTTCACGACCTGGGCCTCAGTGTTCTGCTCATTGACGCAGACATCCAGCCGTCGCTTTCTCGCTATTACGAGCTCAGCCACCAAGCTGAAAAAGGCCTCACCGAATTCGTGAGGTCGGGCGTGCTCACTGCCGACTGCATCTCTCATTGCAAGCTGAGCCCGGCAGGCTACCTCGGCAAGCCGGTCATCAGCCCCGCCTCCAACGCCAAGTTGCACCTTGTCCAGTCGGACACTAGGGATGGCGTACTCCAGGACTGGATGGCCACCCGCAACCCCATGGACATGCTCTTGCGGCTTAACCGGCCATTGCAGCATGCTGACGTGACGCACGCATATGACGTGGTGATCATCGACACCCAGGGCGCTGTAGGGCACTTGCAGGACGCTGCCGTGATGGCTGCAGACCTGCTGCTGGTGCCTGTGTCTCCAGACGTGGTTTCCGCCCGTGAATTTCTTCATGGAACCGCAGCGCTGATCGAGCGACACGAATGCGTTGCCAACTTCGGCATGAAGATGCCACCCATGAAAGCCGTGCTCAGTCGTTCGGAGAAAACGAACGATTGCCGCGTGATGACGGAGATCATTCGCGAGAACTTCATCACGATGCGCGGCCGAGTCAATATGCTGAACACGGCTGTGCCATCAACGGTGGCATACAGAAAAGCTGCAACCGCTCAAGTTCCTGTGCACTGGATCGACAGCATTAAAGCCGCTGAAACGATGCATGAACTGCTTTGGGAGCTCATCCCAAGCGTTGCGGAAATGTACGCGCCTAATCACAAGAGCTTCGTTAATTACGCTGCTTAATCCTCCTTATTAACCAGGAGGTTATATGCGTACACCCGTAACGCTGAATGCAGCGCAGCGCGCTGCAGATTTGCAGCGAACTCATCCGTCAGAAACAGGCGTCAACGCAAAAGCCGATTTGCGGACTGCACAGCCAGAAGAGAAACCAAAGAGCATGAACGATTCCGCCACAAAACCGAATAAGCAAGCGCAGCAACTGGAAGCGGCGCGCAAGGCGCTTGCTGCAACCACTGCAATCCCTCGCAACGCGACAGCAGGTGTTGATCCACTTGGAGAAGTGGACGGTGCGGTCTCAACCCTTGATCCAGACGATATCGAGATCTACAAACACAACCCGCGAACTCGCCCTAACCCGAAAAGGGAAGAAATCAAGGCGAGCATGATTGCCGAAGGTCGTATCACAAATACGATCATGGTTACGCGTCGTTCGCCTGCTGAAAAGTATTTTCCATATGGCGGCGGCAATACGCGAGTGTCCATAGCTCAAGAACTCAAGCGTGAAGGCGATACACGCTTTGACAAGCTTACTGTCATCACTCGTCAGTGGCCAGGTGAAGCTGCTGTTATTTCCGCCCATCTTAGCGAGAATGACAATCGCGGCGATATTTCATTCTGGGAGCGCGCCAAAGGTGTTGCTTCGTATAAGTCAAAGTTTGAGGAGGAGAATGGTTGCGCTCTTTCCTCGACAGAGCTTAATAAAGCACTGAAAAAACAAGGGCTTAACTACGGCATTCGTATGATCCAAAATTTTGCATTTGCCGTTGAGCACATGCATTTCGTCGGCAATTGGCTTCGCACCGATGAAGTCAATAACGTATTGAAGCCGCTTATCAGCGGAATATACGAAATTGCTGAAAAATTCGATAAATCGAAGGAGGCACGAGTTGCACTTGAGGAGATTTTCCTCATGCATGGCCAAGATCTCGAAAGCCTGGAAGCCTCCAATGTAGCCAAGGACCCGGCTGAACGCAAGGAAGTAGTTGTCGATTTGCAAAGTCTGGTTCTTGATTTGCAAACCGTTGGCGCGAAAGCCATTGGCATAGAGATTGATAATCTTCCAGCGGCTGTTTCTGCATTGGTGGCCAATCCCAAAATCACAGTGGAGGAGCTCGCCAGCGTGAAAGCTGCTGCCCCCGATGCGAAACCTAGTGGGCAACAAGCACCGTTGGGCGGAATGCTGGGCGCTGTGGGGGGCAGGGCCACCAATCAACAGACCGCAGCTTCACGCAAGTCCAGTCAAGTCAAGCCTGCAAATTCCGATGCAGATACATTGGCCAGCTTTGCCAAGCGACTTTCTGAGGATATTCTCGCGCTGAATTCAGTTGTACCTATATCTGATTTTATCGTCGTAGAGAGTCAGATGCCTTTGGGATTCATTGTTGATTTCCCCAATGATGTTCAGATGGTCGGCGGCCAAACACTTGATGAGGAAAAACAAGACCTGCGCACTGCTCTTTGGTCAGTCCTGGCAGTGTTCACGGGTCAATTCAATCAAGAGCTTGCTAGCCTGTGCACCAAAGATACCCGTTGGAGCCAAGCATTGAAAACTAGCGAAGCTGAAATGCGAGAGGTATGCGCTGCTGCTGGTCTCGCGTTCAAATCAGGCGTTTTATATACGCATTCTCTGCATTTTGCTCGGCTTTTGGGTTCTCCGGTAATCGGGACTCCATTTGTAAAGTTTCTAGGAACAGTTTCTGAGTTTTTTGCTGCCTATCCAGCAAAAGCGCAGATTCCTTATAAACCTTTGTTTTCCTAATTTTTGGTGTGTGCAATGACAAGTCGAAGCGTTCCTGTTGATATTCGTGGTAACGAGAAGTTCAATTTTATTGTTCTGACGGAAGTTATTCGCGTGATTGAAACAGAGGCTGGACTCGATCAGTTGTTGCTGCTAGGACTGACTCCGGAGCTAATTGATACGCTCCGGACTCGCCAAACGCGCGATCTGATGGATCTGGCATCGCGGATGCGAAGTATACGTATAACTTTAGCTGTGAATGAGATTGCTGGACATTTGGATGGAATTGATCGTCAGCGTCGTGATGATGAAATGTGTGAGTATTTTGTTCGCAACGGTGCAACAAGATCGCTGGTCACAAGATTATTTAAGCGTTCCTCCGACGAAGTTCGGAGATTGCGCGATTTGCTGGGTGGTGCCAGTGTTGGGAGAACAAAGCTCCCAAAAGAACACGATGTTGTTGACCATATTCATATCGTTTGGCACGAAATAAGGCGTAATGCCGGCCCCGCTGAGAATTTGAGGGACTGGCTATTTGCGCTTCATCAGAAATTTCCAGACTACTCTATAGATTCACTTCATACGTGCGTGAAGGAATATGAAAGCTTCTATGGGAGTGACGATTCCAATACAAGCCAAAAAGCACTAGGTAACCACTGATTCAGTATGACGGACGAAAACTATATCCAATCCGCAATGCTTCTTGACCTGGTCGGTCAGGCGCCTATAACAATTAATCGTGCATTTGTTGATCTGACCGGGAATGTTCTCGCTGCTCTCTGGCTGTCCTATGCAGTTGAGAAGGGTTTGGATAGGGACAATGGACCCTCCTTTGTCCTGGAGCTTTCCGCTAGTGATGTGGAAAAGGATACGGGCATAACGCGTGCTCAGCAGCAGACATGCCGCCGCACCCTGGCCGCAATGGGTCTGCTGACAGAAGAGGGCGGCAAGGGCCGCACGCTCATGTATCGCGTGCATCTCGACCGGCTCATGGAGCAGCTGCAGAAGCAGGCACAGCCCCTTGCTGCCGCCATGGCCAAAGGTGATCTGGGGATTGAGCTTGCGGCAGCCGACATGCCTGCAAGCCGGGACTGAGTAGGAGTCACTCAGTGCGTCTTCAACCACTGCTTGCTGAGCATGCACCCATGGCGGGTGGCAATGACTCCGGTGCAGTCGAAAGCTCCGGGCCTATTGCCCAACAAATCATCCTTCATCTCGAAGACCGCGGCTTCGTGCCCTTTCACCCCGCTCTCTCCGAAAGGTTTGGGCACAAGGCAGCCATCTTTGTTGGAATGGCTTTGTACTGGACACGCCATAGCCTGCGCAACCATCCACAACGCGGTGGATGGTTCCACATGTCCATAGCGCAGTGGCAAACCTCGATAGGTCTGACCAGGACTGAGCAAGCCACTGTGCGCTCCGAGTTGATGGAGGCCGGGGTTCTCGAAGAACAGCTGATCGGTCGCCCCAGCGTGCTGAACTACCGCATCAACGTCAAAGCTCTCACCGCAGCGCTGGGAGGCACAAAGCACGGGCCATCAAAGCCCAGCCTGGATGCGGTCGCATCCTGGATGCGAAGCTGCCGTGTCTATTACAAGCCCCTGGCCGACATCGCCAGCAACATCGCCGCAGGCCTCTACCTCTCATACCTTCTTCAATGCCATCGCGATCAGTTGCGGTCTGGCCAGCTGGACAACGGCTGTATTTCTGCCCCTCAACTCGACATCAGCGAATCCCTGGCACTTGGAACGAAGGTGCAGCGAAACGCCCGTGACCGCTTGAAAAAAGCCGGTCTCATCCAGGAGTGCGGCCCAGGTGGCTCGCTTGTCCGGCTCAACTTTGAAGCGTTGTTGCTGTGCTTGCGTGGCCAGGCCATCAAGCCTCTGAAGAAATCGGCGCGTACTGCGGACTTGGGTGCTGGCACCACGACACCCACGACCAGCGAGGCCCCAGACGCCTCCAACGCATTGCCTAAGCGTCCAGCTGTGTCTGGGCTTGGTCTGGACTTGTCTGGTCTAGGGATCGGTCTGCAGCAACTCACCCTGACTCTTGAAGGAGTTACATCGACTCGACCTCCTGAGCCGAAGCGTTCACGGGATTTGCTCCTTCACTTCCTGGAGGACAGCTTCCCTGCACCTGTCGGAAATCGACAGGTTGGCAAGGTGACCTATGACTCCGAAAGGCCGCTGGAATCATCCGTAAAACGTAATAGCGACAGTGACTTACGTGATCTTCCGAGCCCCCTTGATCGAGTGCATGCACCACCTCAGAAAAATGCCGTTTCCTGCATCCTTGGGTCTTCCGAATCTGCCGTTTCCTGCAACGAAACTTTCCAAAGTTCTGCCCAATCCTGCAGGCTCGATTTGCCGTTTCCTGCACTCTATATACAAGACGATTTTTCAATAACTACTACTACAACAGAGGTTGCTCAAGAACTTGAAGGTAGTAGTAGTGGTCTTGAGTTTGCTCCTGAAGAAGTAGAAGTCGGTCTGCAGGAGGGAAAAGCCCCGCTTGTGTTCCCTATCGCCCTGTCACCCTCCCAACGCGAAGCTGTTGAGGGCGTCATACGCGGACTGGCTTTTCCTGATCAGCAAGAACTGCTGGATGAGTTGCACGGACAAATGACGCGCGGCAAAGAGATTCGCAGCCCTGCTGGCTGGCTGCACGGAATCATTTCGAAGAAGTCCAAAGGGCAACCCGTGGCCTTCGTCTATGCAGCTCAAGTTGCGCAAGCTCGCATGGAAACAATGACGCGCGAGAAATTTGAGGAACTTGGAGAGAGGCTTGGGCAGCCGGCGGAGCCAAATCAGCGGTTTGTGCAGGACATCGAGATGAACGAGGTGTTTTCAAAACTGACGCCGGGCGTGGTTTACGTCATTCGTTCTACGGGTTCGCTTGTGCAGATTGACGTTTCTTCAAACGTGCTGCGCATCAAAAAGGCGGATCAGCGAGCGTGGTTTGTCTGGCTAAACGCTGGCCCTGTTGTTCGTGCCTTGCGAGAGAACGATCTTTTCCCAGCCGAGGAATGAATTGATGAACTCGATTTCAATTCAAGTCAACGATCTAAAGGCTGGCTTGGCATCTCTTCAGTTTGCCCGCGTAAACCGTTTCGGGTCACCACGCATGGCGTGCCGAGTCCGTCAAATTGGATTACCGCGCACGGCGTGCCGAGTCCGTCAAATTGGAGTACCGCGCACGGCGTGCCGAGTCCGCCAAATTGGTGCACCGCGCATGACGTACCGAGATGAGCATGAATTTTGTTATCTAGAAAGCTATACCTAATTTAATGATAGGAGATATTTGATGAATGCTAGTTCGCTGTTCGTTCAATTGGTGCAACGATTTCATAACTACGAGGTCGCAGCGGTACTTTGGGTCCTTTTGAAAGAAGAGGCAGATGTCAAAGAATTTGGAATGACGGCCGGCAAAATGGCTGAAGAGCACCTTTGTCGAACAGTCTCTGAAAGCACAGTGCGACGAGCAATCGATCGTTTGGCGGGTGCAGGATTCATATCTGTTCGTGTGCACAAAAACACAAAGACACTCGTATCCGTAGACCGGGAAGCTGTTCTGAATTTTCTTCGTGATCCATTACCAGCGCGACTGCCCGCGATCAGCAAAAAAGAGTTCGAGTTTTTAAATGCTTGGGCAGCAGACGAGGCAGGTTAGGCTAATGATGAATGTGGAATTCATTTTTTGGTGCTTATGTTTAGCTGTGTTGCTGCTTCTTGAGTTCCTGATCATCAAGTGACTTATGAATTAGCTGGACTTGCTACCCTGACCACGGGGTCAAATTTTTGGAACAACACTAACTGGGAGAAGAAGATGGCGACAAATCAAGGTAAACAAGAGACTAAGCGCGGCAATGGTATTGAAGCCATTGACCTGCAGAGCATTTTGGGTGCGGCAAGAATGAATTTCGAGAAGGAAGCGGGCTCACCTTTCGCGGATGGTTATTCCATCCAAGGTGAAGAAAAGGTGTTGGCTGAATTCATCGCATCCGGCGCTTCTGAGAGTGATCCTCGATTCGATCGGTATGTCGAACTGCTCGACCGCCGTGAACGCTTGTCTCAAATGAAGGCAGAGCATCACGAACGCAGAGGGGCGGACCCGTTGGTGCCCATCTCGGATGCTCAAGCCATAGATGATCTGGGCATGCTGATCGATGATGGTGTTGACCAGATGACGATCCATACCATCGAAGCACTGCGGATGTTTTATGGCCGTGCCCGTGAACCCGGCTCGAAAGTGGCTCCCATCATCGGTGGTCGGCGAATCGCGGCCTCACTTCGGAACTTGTGGCTGCTGACGGCCAACAACAATCCCTATGCCGATTGGGCGCTGGTGCGGTACGAGCGAGGCCTGCAGGAGGTGCAAGAGCATCTGCGCGGGGCAATCCAGCACTGCGAGGAGAGTATGGATCAACAGCGCAAGCTGGGGCTCATCTACACGGTTGCAGCCTCTTCGAAGCCCGTCAATGTGAATCTCGGATTCAAGAGTCCATATGGCTACGACATCTCGACACTGATCGTTCAATACGACTACTTCGTCCGCTTGCAAAAGACGCTGAACCGCAAGAGCCTGCAAAGTGATTCGCAAATGCGAGAGTCCCTGAGCATTGCCTCCCGGGCAATCCTGAAAGTGTTCTATGACACGGCGCGCTTTTCACGGTGGTTGTCTCGCAGTGAGATGGCTGATCTCAACCGCGCAGACTGGGTCGGTGCAGACGAGCATGCACGTAAGCGCATTGAGTTTGCCATGCAAGTCTTCGGTCCTGTACCAGCAGTGATTTACAAGGTCGAAGTTGCACCTTCGCATTCGCGTCGTCGCTATTCGCTCTCTGATGCGGAGCGTGCAGTCTTGCAGCAGGTCGGCGCGCAACTGGAGGCCGATGAGCAGGCTCAGCGTCATGACGAGACTGAGTCTGCTAATGAGGCTCCAGCAGAGCCAACGAGCAGCACAGAAACTGTGTGATTTGAATATCGGGGGTATTGGTATGAAAGGGGATGGTGTGAAAGGGCAGGTGTTGAAAGGGCAATCCCAGCATGCCGGCGATGAACGTATCGTCAATCATGTGGTTTGGGCAAGGCATACCGCAGTGAATCAAGACTGTCAAAATCAGGTTGACGTAAAGGCCCTTACGGGTAGGGGCGGACTCGCCGCCCTGCGCCAAGGTGTTGCCAGTCTTGATGAGGTGGCTGAGAAGATGCGGCGCCTTTCGGAGCAGTCCAAGACTGTTAAGGGCGTCGGAGCATATCTCGTGGTTCATCAGCGCAGTTCCCGTGGCTCTGTGTTTCTGCGCTGGCGTCAGCGGCTGGGCGCAAACCGGCATCTGAGTTGGGAAG
Organism: Delftia sp. GW456-R20; assembly: GCF_001622915.1. Classification (NCBI taxonomy): domain Bacteria; kingdom Pseudomonadati; phylum Pseudomonadota; class Betaproteobacteria; order Burkholderiales; family Comamonadaceae; genus Delftia; species Delftia sp. GW456-R20. Next base: position 208,276 of record NZ_LWCN01000004.1, read on the forward strand.
AGCTCGAAGAGATTGCTTCAAATCTGCCTGGTGATCTTCGCGCTTGGTGTATTCGCGCATCTAGGGAGGCCCAACTACTCAACGAAGAGCACCTTCAACTGCGCTCAAAAATCAAGATTGCGCGAAGGGCTTTGGAGGTTTCTGAGCCCCATCTTTACCCTCGTTCTAGTTTTTCTTCTTAATCGAGTTGCCTGGCAGTGGTGCAGCCGGGCAATTCTCTAGCACGCACTATTGGAGCTTTAAATGCAGAATATTTTTATCGGTAAGGGAAACCTGGCCCAGTCGCCCGACCTGCGCGTTATTGCCGGAACTAATGGCGATTTCGAAGTTGCGAATATGCGCATTATGTTTGGCCGTTATGCGCGCAACAAAACCACGGGGGACGTTGAGCAAGTTGGGGGCTTCTGGCGGGAAGTGGAAATCTATGGGCAGAAAGCCCGGGATGCAGCGCGCCTACTGCGCAAGGGAAGTCGCGTCCTGGTCTTCGGAGAAGAGCGGGACTTCATGGCCAAGGATGGGTCAACGGGCGCTGAGGTGCAGGTCATCAAGGTCGTTGCTGAAGACATCGCCCTCCAGTTGTCGCGTGTGAAGAGCATCGAATTTGAGACGGCTCGACGGCAAGCACCAGAGCCCGAAGGCGAGCAAGAAATGGCGCCCGCCGCTTGAGCGACCTTTTAAGGACTGTGTAGCAACTGAAGGAGAAAGCCTTGAAAAGTACGAGCCAACCGGCAAGCTGCGATGAGATATGCGTCCTGGACGACGGCCGTTTCTATGTCGTAGTTGTCAAGAGTGCGGGTCAGCGTGAAGAAGACGCTTCTGCTTTTCTGCTGATGCGCGAGACTAGGGGAGGAAAAGATCCATGCGTCGGCAGCGCGATACTTGAGCTCGATGGCGCTTGGAATACACGAATCACCGTCACATACGACGAAGTTTCCGAGTCAGATTCGGTTCATGTTGGCGATTTTGACAGCCGTGTTGAGGCCATCGTTTTAATGTGGCGCCGCCGTCACGAATCAAGCTATTTTCTGCACAATAAATAATATCTCCTAGTGACACATTTGCGACCGCCAGCCAATATATAAGCTGTCACAGGAGTAGGTGGTGAATTTAAATTGTTGCTGCAATTTCAATGGCAGACCATTGATTCAAGATGGCCGTTTGGTTGAGTCGAATTGGGATGATTATTGCAATGCCATATTCGAGAAGAATATTATTGAATATGGTGCATCGTTCGATCAATTTATCTTGATGGCATGTGAAGACTTTAATGATGCGATAGCTCTTCTCCCTTTTGCAGTACATCCTCAGGCAATAAAAATAGCCAAAAACTGGGGTTATGAATCTTCTGACATTAGGCATCTGAGAATAGATGAATTGAAGGGGCGGGGGCTGTACCCCATTGAAAAGCGTACCGCTTTTGACCAGGTGGAGTGGGTGGCCTAATGGTTGATCGTCCGATCAAACCTGTGCATATCGGCCCAGTCACCATCACGCCCCCGGACCTGCTTTTGCAGGCTGCCTTCGACGGGCTCAGGTTTGGCTTGCAGCTCACGCATGTGCCAGGCCTGAAACGGCCCTTGGCAGCCTACGATGCCTGGTGGTGTGCATCACGCCGCATGTGGATGCTGGATGTCAATGATCCCTCGCGCGTCGAGAAGATCCTGCAGCACGCCTTCGCCGGTCAGTTCGTGGACTTGGAGCGCATTGATGTGACGCTCCGGGCCGCTGCGGCGGCGCCCCAGCAGGACTACTTCACGCAGCTGCTCGACGTGCAGGTGTTCCCGCTTGCGAAGGGTGATCTCAGCCGAGGCCGGTACGCCGTCAGCTTCACATACGACCCGCTGTGCGTGCGTGCCATGCGCGCTCTGGGCGGCTACTTTCACAAGCATGCCTCTGCCTGGCAGGTCAGGGCCACACCACAGGAGATCCAAGACCGCCTGAAGTCGATTGCTGGGGTGGCGCCTGAGTTCGTATTTGTACATGAGCAGCCGGTTGTCATTGAGGAGCTGGCAAGCACTGGCAATCAAGGCTCTCCCATCAGCGTGCCGTCTGCGCCACCGCCCTCTGGTGGTGGACCAGGCACAGGCGAGGAGGAGGGCAGTGGCTTTCTCTCGACGGAGCGCTGCCATGTCGCGGATTTACCGTATGACGCTGTGGCCCTGGCCAGCATGGTCGCGTGCGGCACGCTGCGCGACTACCAGGCCGAGGGCGTGGTCCACATGTTGCGCCAGTCGGGCGCGTGCATGGGCGACGATATGGGCCTGGGCAAGAGCCGCCAGACTGTGGTTGCCTCGCGCATGGCCGCCGGCACCGGCCGGGTGCTGATCGTGTGCCCTGCATCGCTGCGGTTGAACTGGGAGCGCGAGATTCGCGTGATTTACCCGGACGCCCGAATCGGCATGGTGGGCGAGGATCGTATGGCCACTCTGCAGGGCTGCGATTGGGTGATCGGCAACTATGAACGCATGGGCGGCCTGGTGCGCGAAGCAGGGTTGGATTTCGCCGTGATGGCTGTTGACGAGGCCCACTACCTCAAGGAATACCAAAGCGGGCGCACGCGCAACGTCTTCCTGCTCGGCGCTCGCATCGAGCGCTGCTATGTGGTTACGGGCACGCCGCTGCTAAACCGGGAAGTCGAGATGCACACGCTGCTGCGCATCACTGGCCACGAGCTGGGACACTTGACGTTGGCCGACTTCCGAAAGCGCTTCGCCGGTGCGCCTGAGAAGCGTGCGGCCCTGGCCGAGGCGATCCAGGGCTGGATGATCCGCCGCAGCAAGTCGGTGCTCAAAGACTTGGGCAGCAAGGAGCGGCAGATGCGCTACCTGTCGCCGGCCGAGGGCTTGGATGCCTACAAAGAGATCTATGGGGACATGAGCCTGCAGGCGATGCCCAAGATCGTGCGGCTGCGCAAGGCCCTGGAGACTCTCAAGATCCCGTTCCTGGTCGAGACTGCAGAGGCACTGGGCGAGGACGACAAACTCATCATCTTCTGCGAGTACATGAGCACCGTGGAGGCGCTGAAACAGGCCCTGGAAGCGATGGGCATGCGCAGCGTCAGCCTGGTAGGCGCAGACAGTGCGAAGCGCCGCCAGGCCGCTGTAGATGCCTTCCAGACCGATGCTGGGATCAAGGTGTTCATCGGCACCACCATGGCGGCCGGCGTGGGCATCACGCTGACGGCCGCGAACATCGTGGCCTTCGCCTCCATGCCCTGGACCCCAGCGCTGATGCGCCAGGCGGAAGATCGGGCCTACCGCCTGGGACAGAAAAGGGATGTCCTGGTGCTGGTGCCGGTGATTCCTGAAACTATCGACGAAGGAGTTCTCGCTCTGCAGGAGAACAAACGCATGACCGAGGAGGAGGTCATTGAAGCAGCCAAAACGGCGCTGCCTCCAGCACAGCGGTCGATGGTTGTGGTGGTGCCACCTGAAGTAGTTGAGGAGGGGGCGGCTCTTTTGGTGTGAGGTGATGCTGCAAGGTGCTTCTGGCTCTGAAGATTGGCCAGCGTGGACGCGTCCCCATCACCACGTTGAGCGTGGCAACTTCCAGCTTAAAGATGGATAGACCAGGGCGAGGCAACTTAACGCAGATGCTGCGATGACGGCTACAGCGCCTGCAGCTTCTGTAAACTACTGCATTCCGCGCAACGGTCCGCCAAGCATTTAATAGGAAATCGCTATGCCAAAAGGAAGAAGTGATAACGCAGTTCGCGTTAAGTTCCCAGAGAAGTTTACGGTCTCGACGCCTAAAAATAACCTCAAGGGCAAGCTTTTTGAATGGGAGCCCGATGGAATCCACATTGAGTTCACGCCTGAAGCGGCAGAGATTCACTATATGGGTGAAAGGTCCGATGAATCAGGAATTAAATTTGAAATACCCGCTTCGCCCGAATTTCTGCGCACCCTTGCGAAAGAGTTGGATTCCAAAGCGACTGAGCTTGAAAAGCTACAAGAAGGTCGGAGTGGGCCTAAAAGATAAATCAAGTGGTGCAGCGCCCAAAGTAGATGAGCCCAGGGTAGGGATATGCCAACAACACCAAAATTTCTCACTGTGACAGTCGTTGAGGAAGTCAATTGCTCAACGCAAGACGTTGGAAAATGGAAGGTGCGTGTTGATGAAATCGTTGCGTATGCGTTGGTTCCGAGTTACAGCCGGAAAAGCGGCCACAACACTAGGATTGGCTTGCGCACCTCGGAAGGGGCACTTCGTCACATATACGTGAAAGTGCACGAAAGCACGATCTCCGATGCTATGGAAGCTACCACGGCCAGCTGATATTGAAAAGCTGGAGCATATCGAGCTTCGCAAATGCTGAGTGCTCAGGAATTATTCACGGTGATTGAACGAAAAAAAAGACTACCTTGGTAGTCTTTTTTTGCGTGCTCTCATAGGGCATAAGAAGAACGGTCCTTGCCCTTGATCCAATCTGGCGGCTTGCCACGTCCAGTCCAAGTCTTTCCTGTAGCGGGATCACGAAACTTTGCTTCGCCAGCTGTTGCCTTGTTGGGGCGCTTTGAAGTGAAAATATCTGTTGCAGTAAGACCGTAGTCCGCCACAAGGCTTCGAACTTTTGCAACCACATCACTAACTTCCTGTTTGCGAGCGGCTTCAATCTGGGCTTCCAGTGCTTCACGCTGGGCGAGAAGTTCTTTGTATGAGGTGCTCACGGTGTTCGCCTTCAAAGTTAATGAAGCGTAAATGATAACTAAATTTCAGATGGTTTGTTGATATTAAATTCGTTGTGGGTACTACGTATTGGTGGCGCCTTTATCTTGAGCTTTCGCTGTTGGTTCAGAGCCGGTACAATTGCCTCGTGACCGCTCTCTGAGCACCACGTAGCGTCTGAGCCCTTGTGAGACGCGCGCCTGCAGATGCAGGCAGGGCACACCTCTTCACCTTCCCACCGGGACCAACGAGTCCCAGCTGGGAGTCGTTGTCCTTCACTTGAAAGCAACGACATGTCCTCCTCCACGCGCAAACCCCAACAAGCCGCATCCGCCTTTGTCAGCGCCTCCCAGTGGGATGCCAAGCATCTGGCAGATATGGTTTCGCGGGTTCAAGATCCCCTGGTCGCTGATATTTTGATTGGGCTGCTCGAAGAGCATCCCGATCTAAAGATGCAGTACCTGGGTGTCTACACCAAAGCCTGGGAAACTCTGCGTCGAGCTGAGCAGATCCGGGAAAGAGCTTACGAAGCAGGGCAGAAGTATGCAGATCGGCGCCGCAAGGTAGCCAAATGCGTAACCTGGTCAGTGCGTCTCTTGCGTGATTTCTATCGCCTTGTGCGACAAGAAATCCTAAAAGCTCGTGCTGAGTCAACTGTGAAACAAGCTAATAAAACTGCACCCTTTAAGCCACAAGGCGATAACGTGATCTGCCTTCCAATGGCTCAACGGCCAACTGGAACAGACCGCTAAGCCTTTCGGCTTCAAACGAATCCCATCATCGAGCACGCGCTTGGTGATGGGATTTTTACTGTGTAGTTTCCTTTGTATCTTGGAGATTGAAAATGATTAAAGCTGAAGAATTGGCCAAGGGACTGATATCAAAGAATAGTAACGCCAGGAAGACTCAAGCAACTACCATGATGCGTTTGATCGGTGGGCTGCGAAATTTTAAGAATGGCGATCTTGAGTTGGATGCCAAAGAGTCCCTTGCTATAGTAGAGGCTATCTCTATACTGGAAAAAGGCGCTCAAATCCTGAAAAAAACAGCAAAGCTCAGGCTTGAAGATGAACAGCGTAGAGCGAAGCGACGTGCAGAAGTTGAGAAAGCTGTGAATGCTAGCCTCTTTGCTAAGCTGAATACCGTTGGCGAGAATATAGCACTTTTAAGTCTTATAGACTTCCATAAAATTTCCTGGTTCAATGATGACAGATCAGGCGTTTTGTATTTTTACCGTGATTGCCATAGAGAATGCCTGAAATCTATGGTTGATAGTATTGCTTATAGCTCTGAGCCAGTTGCCGAACAATTGGATAGAGCCTGGAGCAATTTTCAGGAAAAACTTCCCTCTCTTAAGCAGAAACATGCAGCCTTGATCTTGCGGATCACGGACATGCTGGAGCAGGACAAGGCTGGGCTGGAGGAAACTGTCAACCGCATTTGACTTGTTGAAAACGGTCTGTTAGCCTTCATTTCGTGAACCGCCGCAAGGCACACAGTGACTGAGCTCTTTCTAGTCACAGCATGGTCTCCCAAGGACTATGTAGAGCACTTTTCGCAACCCGGATGGGGACCAGCTGCCCCATCCAGACCTCGTGGTCCGGTGCGTGCATCTGCGCTCCCTTTCCATATTCTGGAAACTTTGGAGATCACCATGCAAGCATCGAACGCACAACGCGAGTATTTCAACCTGCACACCAGCGGTGTCGGCTATCTGAGCCGTGTCCGCTGGGTTACGCCGCAAGGCCGTGGCCGCAAGTCTGAGCCTTTCCTCGCATGCGCCATCAGTGCGTTGCGTGGGAGCTCTGATTCTTCCGACACGACCTACTTCGACCTCCGTGTAAGCGGGGAAGAAGCCATCGGCTTGATCGAAAGCATGAAGCAAAGTGTTGACGAACGTCGCAAGGTCACTGTGACCTTCCGCATCGCAGACACCTATCCTCATGTCTACGAGCGCGATGTGCGCGACCAGCAAACCGGACGCCCCACAGGGCAGAAGGAAATGGCCGCGCTCATCAAAGGACGCCTGATTCTCATCTATTCGATTTCGGTCGATGGGGAGTCGGTGTACAAGCGCAACGCTGATTCTGATGCTGCTGCACCTGCAGGTGAGAATGCTCCTCGTGAGCATGCACCACAGGGCGAAGGCTTCTACCAGGACGAGTCCTGGCCTGAAGAGCAGCAACAGCAGGAGCCGCCGCGTCAAGCTTCACAGCATGCGTCACAGCAAGAGGTCCGTCAGGGTGCTCAGCAGCAACGACCTGTGGATGCCCAACGGCCGGGCGCCTACGCCCAGCCGCGACAAGCAGCCGCGCCGGCTGCTCGTGGCCATGGTCCGTCGGCATATGCCCGTCGTCCAGCACCGCACAGCGGAGCTGGCTACACGCAGCATGCCGGTCAGCGTTAAGCTGAACAGCAAAAAAGCCCCCGTTCTGCATTAGCAGACCGGGGGCTTTTTCGCTCATGCTCGTACACTTCCAATGACACTTCTCGCGCTGGGGTGTACCAGCTACAGTTCAGCGTTGTGAGAAAATAACTACATGTCTAAATCTCAATCCAAACATCAATCTGTCAAGGCAGGTCCGGTCAAGGCCGCTACGGTCAAGGCAGGTCCGGGCAAGGCCGTTTTGGGCAAGGAGACTATCCATTCTGCAGCCGGTTCTTTAAAGTCGGAAACGAGGAATGTGCCACCTGACACGGATCATCATAATAAAACTATGCTTGTCTCAAACAATCGATTTTCGGCTTCTTCAGGGAAGGTGTTTCAGATGGCTGTCAAGGCAGGTATAGTTACATCTGATAAAAAACTCACCGAGACTTTTAAGTGAGTGCTGGTAGCCTGGTGGTGGCTTACCACGGTTGTGATGTAACATTGCGCGATGATCTTGTTACAGGAAAAATTGCTCATCTGAACCACAGCAACAATAAGTATGACTGGTTGGGTCCAGGCGCTTATTTTTTCGAGAATGATCTTGAACGTGCGCTTATTTTCGCTAAGGCCTCAGCTGATGCCCTGAGATGCGGTATTCTGCTCAACCGATTACTACGCCGTCGGCGGTTGGTGTCATCCTGAGAGTGCGGAATTGGATTGACATGACGAATCAAGATGGTTTGCAACTTTTTAGGGAAGCAGATGAGGTTCTAATTAATTCCCTTGTGGAAAATCGTAGTGAAGTTCCTAAAAATTCGCCAGCTCATGAGAACGATGTAGATATTCTTCATCGTGCACGAGATAGAGCAGTTTTCAACTTCATCCACGAAGCAAAGCCTGGTGAATTCGATGCGGTTCGTGGAGCTTTCGCTCAAGGTGATCAGGTATCGGTAAATAGTGGATTTCGGCTGCGTACGCATGTACAAATTGCACTAAAGAACAACAAATGTGTTCTAGGCTGGTTTTTACCCCCGGATACTAAGCTGCTGAGTGAAAATGAATATTCGCTAGCAAAGGACCGGCTCAGTGCTGCCAAAGCTGCCGTCACCGCAAGAAAGAGAAGAGTGAGAGCTTAGGTACAGACCTAGCTTCTGGCAATGGAGCCTCACGAGTTTGCACTTTTTGAAGACACGTTCGGTGCCGCACGGTGAGAAGCGACTGGATGCGCTAGAAGACGACTTTTGCGCTTCTGCGTGCGTTGAAGTGTTTTCGTCCCTAGCCCCAAGTTTTGCGCTATGCTCAAGGCTTCCAAGCGTTTGCAGGTATCGCTCAAACCTGCGGCCACTTTGTGGCAAGGCATGTGAGCTTCTGAGACATGCGCGCCCTCGGGTTGAAGCACTTTGATCTGGCACACTACCTCGTTGACGCACACCCTTCGGCACGTGTGCGAGGTCACATAGCCGGCTGACTGGAAATCTCCCGGAACATCCAACCAGCACTCCATGCGTTTTTCGTATGGAGTGTTTTTTTTCACCCATGGGGCCTTGCCCATGGGCTCAGGCTCCGTCTTTTGGAGCAAGAGCACATGATTAAGCTCTCCGGCATCACGCTGAGAGTCAAGAAAATTCGTGGTGGTCGCAACGGCGACTTTTGCGTGGGAGAGTTGTTCACCGAGATCGGTGAATTCCGCGTCTTCGACCAGCTGCTCGACCAGTTCGATGACGGCGTCTACAAAGGCACGGCTTGGGTTGAGCGCATCTTCTTGAAGCAGTACATCCACTTCAACAAGTCCATCACTGAGATCCGCGCCGTGCTGCACGATCTTCAGGTCGATGACATGGAAGAGAGGCCTGCAGAAACCCATCTTGTCGAGGCTGACCCAGCGGATGAAGAGCCGCGAGCCGTTACGGCACCGCCACCTCGCGCGGCACCTGTCAGCACCACATCGACGCCTCCACCAGGTTCGAGCCCGGCCCAGTCCAGAGCGAATGTGGAAGAGCTCAAAAAGCGCATCCAGAAGCGGCTGGCGAGAGGGGACCAGTCTTCGACAGCTGTGTCGGCTTCTGACCCCGAACCTGCTGAAGATCCGCAGTCAGCTCAACAGGCGCAGCTGCAGGAGCTTTTCGGGGAGCTTTGGCCGCGGGTGCATAACCGTGATGCTGTGAAGCTCGACCCGACCGTCGATCGTCTTCGCTTGCGTCAGCAAGTGGCGGCCCTGAAAGACCTAGGCTACAGCATGGCAGACATCCAGAGCCAGACCTGGCATCCCATCTGACACTTCAGCCCGCGTAGCGGGTTGTCTCTTGCGCATCGAGCGGTGCTCAATAGACAACCCGCTGGACCCAATAGGGTAGGGGGCTCTCAAATTGGGGTGGCTGCGACCTGATGCGCAGCGGCTTTGCGATAGTGCAGCCACGGTGAAAGCCAAGCCGTGCCTGTGACCGCGCCCTTCCTTGGTCACCTGAGCTCCAACTGGTGACCGGCCTTCTACTGGCGGCCAGGAGCATTGTGAAATCTGTGGAACCCGATGGGTTCCCTCAGCAGCTGCAGCTGCGGCTGCTGAGGGAAACCATCCAACCATTCAGTATGGTTTCGAGCACATTGAGCCCCGCAAATGTGCAAAGCAGTTCGCTGCTTGGGCATTGCCATCATCACCACCCTTTCGCGGGCACAAGAGCCCGCCAGGGAAGGCGTGCCCGCTCTTTTTTTCGGGAGGAGTAGACTCATGGGCATGCCCATCAAACTGAGCGTCTTTGAAGCACTAACCGAGGCTGGCGTCACGCCAGACAAGGCCCGTGCTGTGGAGCGTGAGCTTGAAAACGCCATCCAGACAGGTCAGGATGCTGTGCGTGCAGAGATGCGCGACCAAGTCATGACCAAATCGGATGGCGCCGAGCTGAAATCTCAGATCGCCAATGTGCGAACTGAAATCTCGGCATCTGAGACTCGTCTCAATGCCCGTCTCAATGACCAGCTCCGCTGGATCATCACTACGCAAATTACGGTTGTCGGGCTTGCCATCGCGGCGGTCAAACTTCTGTAGTTCTGCTTCTTTTCCACCCTCGGGGACCATCGTCCCCCAGGGCCGGTTGCCCCCATTTCTTTGGAGACAGCCATGTCGAACCCCCAAGTTCTCCCAATCTGGACGGCCGAGCAGCGCGCGCGCACGCATCAAGCGTTCAATCGCTGGCTGCTGGCCTGTACGGAGCAGGAGTATCAGAAGCTGATGGATCTGCGCGAGCAGGTCGCGCCTGGTGAGGTCTGTTCGATCGTCAAGCTGGTCCAATCGTGCTACGCACGTCCGGAGCTGCTTGCTGGTCTGCCTGCCGGCCTGGTTCAACTGATGCGAGAACGGAATTTGCCGCAGCCCTTTGCTGTCGCATCCGCTGCCGCAGGATAGGAAGCGCATCCCGCGCATCGAGCTCCTCGAAGAGGTGGACCAGGTCCAGTTCTTCGACGGGGCTTCCTTCAATCACTCTCAGTGTGGGGCGCGTTTCGGTCATCCGAAAAGTGTCTCACGATTTCAACTTCCCCCCAACCCGGATGGGCCGTGTCCCGTCCGGGCGCGCTCGTCCATTTCCCCCCTCTCAAGGAGAAATGTCATGACGCAAACCGAAAACCCAAGCGCAGCCAAGGCAGATGAAACCGTTCAAGTTGGTGCTCTTGCCCGTGCTAGCGGAAAGGAGTATCCGATGGAGATTCTGCAAAGTGCTGCGGGCTTCTACCTTGGGACCTATTCCGACGAAGATGGTCCGTACACGCGCGAATCAACCCAGTACTGGCCGACCCGTGAGAAGGCCAAGAAGGCATGGGATGAAGGACGCTGGACACAGCGCACCTATCTCTGACCCCACCACCCAGTTCACAGGTCCTCCTGTGGCTGGGACTTTCAATACCTCAACTCAACTTCAACCCGGATGGGCCGTCCCGTCCGGGGGCGCTCGTCCATTTCCCCCCAAGGAGAAATGACATGTCGCAAGTTCAATTCGCAACGTCCACACAGTCTTCAATCGCGCCCTTCGGCCTGCTCGCAGCCCAACGCGGAGAGTTCCTGCAGCTGCAGGTGCTGTCCAGCAATGGAGACTTCTACCTCGGTACGAGGTCTGAGCATGGTCCATTCACGCGGGAGTCTGATGAGTCCTGGAACAGCGAGCGCCAAGCCATCTCGGCCTGGAACTCCGGAATGTGGACCCAGCTGTGATCTACCAGGCAAAGCTTGCTTTGCCATCTTCCAACCAGCCAGCACCAGGGATCTCCTTGGGCTGGCTTTCTTTTTTGGGGAGAGCAGGCCATGGCCCTGATCTTCGCGCGCCTGGCGCGCAACTACATCAAGGCCGGGTACTTTCCGACCGATGAAGAATCGATTGCCCGCATTGCCAATCTGCTGCGCATGCCCGATCACGGCAATGTGCGCCTGTTGGATCCCTGCTGCGGCGAGGGCACGGCCCTGGCCGATGTGCGCCAACTGCTGACCGTGGCACGCGGTACGGCCGCCGGCGCCGAGGCCTTCGGCATCGAGCTGGACCGCGAACGTGCGCGGCACGCCAAGCAGATCCTCGATCGCGTGTTGCAAGCCGATGTCCACGATGTCATCGTGCGGCCGCGCAGCATGGGTCTTCTGTTTCTCAACCCGCCATACGGCTACGGTGTTTCTGACCAGGCTGCGCAGCGCTCCCTAATTGACGATGCGGAAAAGGCCGAGCGACTGGAACGAACGTTCCTACGCAAGTCTGTGCCCTATCTAGCCTACGGCGGTGTGCTGGTCTACCTCATTCCGCACTACGCCCTTGACGACGAGATCCGCGGTTACCTGGTTCGCAACTTCCAGGACCTGCGGGTGTTCATGGCACCTGAGCGGCGCTTCAAGCAATGCATCGTGATCGGCACCCGCTGTCGGCCCACGCATGCGACCAAGGCCGCATTGCAGCCTCTGGTGGACGCGCAGGCCTCGGAGGAGGGTGCACCCTTGCTACCGGACTCGTGGGAGCTGGAGCCCTATGTGATCCCTGCGCTGCAGGGGGATCTGGAGCTCGACTTCCATGCCGTGCAGATCGATGAAGAGCAGCTGGTCGATGAGCTGGCCAAGTTCTCTCACAGCCTGCTGTGGGAGGGCCTGCAGGGGCACTTCGCCCAGGCAACCGGCGCATGCCGGCCGCCGCTTCGTGACTTGACACCTTGGCACCTGGCTTTGGCCTTGGCCGCTGGGCAGGTCACAGGAAAGATCACGGCCGGCAACGGCCGCACCTTCCTGATCAAGGGTGATACCTACAAACGCAAGGAGCGAAAACTCAGCATCGACGTGGACGAGAAGGGCAATACCTCGCAGTCCACCGTGCTGCTGGACCGTTTCGTTCCCGTCATCAACGCCATCGAGCTCACGCCCGATGCGCGCCTTGGGCAGATCGTCAAGATCGCCTGATTTTTTAACCCCCTGGGGCACCGAGCCCCACGGGCCGGCCGCCTCGACAACCAAGGAGGTGGCCATGCCACGTCAACACCAAACCAATGTGGAGTTCCTCACCGAGCTCATGGAGTACTCGAAGTTCGGGCCAATGGTTCAGGGCTTCGTGATTCAGGCCTTGCACGAGAAGGCGGACGAGATCGCCAATGATCCCCATCCGGAGCGCTATGACTGCGGGCTTTTTGACGGCACGTACTGGCAAGAGATTGCCCGGGATGTGGCCCGGCAAATGGCCGAGAAATATGGCGACTACAACCGCAACCAGCCTGCGATTGACTGACCTACAAATTTGCTGAGGCCCCCGCCTGGCCTGGCGTTGAGCAAGGCAAGTCAGGGCAGAACTTCTTTTCTTTTCACCCAATGGGGACAGCCCCATTGGGGGGCCGTCCCTGCACCACAGGAGATGACCATGGAAATTGATGACCTGGTGCGGCCGGCCGCCACCACTCCACAGACCACACCCCTTTTCCACGCGGGCCGCTGGGCGACATCGCTCGGTGTGGACGATCTCATCTGCAAAGGTGAAGTCGATCCGCACGAGCTGCTGCGCCGGCACCAATGCGGGGACTGGGGTGAGATCCACTCGCTCGATCGCGCGCTCAACCAGCACTCGCTGGTCGATCGCGCCATCGTGATGTCCGTCTACAAGGTGGGCAAACACACGATCTGGGTCATCACCGATGCGGGGTGGCAGACAACCACGTTGTTGCTGCCCTACGAGCGTTGATGTCCGCGATCGAGACCCTCAAGCAGATTGCAGCGTTGGATCGCCATGGCCTTACGGCCCTGGATGAATCGATGCTGGATCTGCTTGCAACGCTGCCGGCACTGGTGCCGGACATCCTGAAAACCTTGGACCTGGCCAGCGATGCGCAAGCATCGTTGGAGAACGTCCTCTGCCATCTTGGCAACCGCATGACCGCCGCCGATCTTCGTGCGCGCGACCTTGTGGCCACCGAGCTCCTGCAGTCCCTGCAGGTCCTCTCGGGGCAGCCTGGCAGCAGGCTGCACTGACACCTTTCATCACCCACCCGGGGCAGCAGCCCTCGGGGGAGGCTGTCCCATTTCTTATGGAGATAGCCATGAACCAAACTACACACCTGCCTGCTCCCGAAGCGGTTTTGTCGTTCCAGCAATGGGAATCAGCCGTGATCGAGCTTCTTGTGAAGCAGCCCAAAGGCTGTGCCCTGAAGCTGGGTCAGCACGGTGCGATTCTGCTGGTAATGGGGGAGCTTATTTACCTTGAGACAGGAGACGATGTAAGGGATGGCGGCAGCTGCGATTCATCGGCCTGGGACGAAGAAAACGCTGCGTCTTGCAAGCGGGCTCTGTATGCCCGAGAGCTCTTTCAGCGGTGCACTCCCGACCAGGTGGAGTCGCATGAGCTGGAGATCCTCAACTTCTTCCTGCAGCGGCAGCCACATCGAGATCCAACCTATACAGACTTCGCCCGTCTCGTTCGTGCGGTGCTCATTCGGCATCCTGCCGGCACTGCCTTGCAAGTGCCTGGACACCTCGACTACATCCTGGTCGGTGGTCTGCTCAGCTGCATCGAGAGCCAGTCCAGCATCGACGGCATTTGCTTGCGAGATGCCAGCGACTGGTCCTCGATGGAGGCTGATCTGAAGGCACTGATTGCGCCAAAGTTCATTCAGCGGTTCACCGCCGAAGAGTTGGAGGCGTACCTGCAGGAAGAGCCATCGACGTGCAGCAGGTTCGCACTGTCGGCGCCAGTGGATACCTCTCGCATGAGTGCACTGGAGTACGAATGCGCGGTGATGGAGTTGCTGGTCGGACATCCCAAAGGCACGGGCCTCAAGGATGCGCGTGGAGCGATCTTCATTATCGATGGCGAGCTGATGCACGTCGCGGAGGGCAAGGAACTCGATGATGCAACCGACTGCGATCCCGAGGCCTGGGGCGACACAGATCCAGCACCGGATCTTGAAGCCCTGGCGCGCGCTGAGCTCGTGCAGGTCTTCTCTACTGCGGACGTGATCGCCTTCGAGCGCACACGGTCGTCTTAACCACCTTTCAGCATCGCTGAATTCAACCAAAACCGGCTACAGCCGGTTTTCCAGAGCTTGCCAAGGGGTGAGCTGCGGAAAACCGTTTGAACCACTCAAAAACGGTTTTAGGCGCGCTGAGCCTTGAAAGCGCGCCGGTCGCAAGACCAGGCATTTTTCCAACCACCCCTGCGGGCATCGTCCCGCAAGGGCGGCGCTCGCTCTCTCAATCCAACTTGAAGGAGCATCTCATGCGTACTCACTACAGCCACTCCACACGCGATGGCCACAAACTCGTCACGATCATCGAACTGGGCGGCGCCCGGGAACTCGACATCAGCACCCGCAAGGGACTCGGAGGCGCACTGGAGTCCCGTGCCTCGGTCCACCTTTGCTCCGGAAACTCTCGCCGCCACGTGATTGGTTTCAACGGCGATGGCGACTTCAATCGCCTCTTCCTTTCGACCAGCCCCAAGCGTGTCACCGAGAAGGTGGCACGGGAACAGCACACGCTGATCCTGGCCCAAGTCGAATCCATCAAGCTGGCCGTGGAAATGCACTACGCGGCGCAGGAACGCAAGGAGCCTGCTCATGCATGACCTCGAAGTTGCTGCGCGCGGCGTTGTGAACACCTGGGAACAGGGCAACCTGGCCCAGGCCGTCAGTGCTCTGGACTGTTCGCTGCAGGACCAGAACCAATGGCGCTTGGACTATGCAGTGGCCATCGCCCGGGCGCGCGAGATCTACTGTTCCGAGACCTGCCTGATTGACACGCTTCCACTGGTGGCGCCCTCGCAAGAGGGCACCTTCGTAGCGGCGTGGCTGTGGGTGCCAAACGCTCGCTGATCCAACCTTCAACCCATGTGGGGCACGCCCCGCATGGGGCTGCTCCGTCTTCTTTGGAGCATCTTTTGACACCTCATCGCAGCCTCTACCGTATCGAAGGCTACGCGGATCTCTGGGTTGACGCGTGCCTGCGCAACGACGAAGGCGAGCTCATGTTCCTGTCGTTCTACGGCCGTGATGCCTCTGCCATGCAGTTCATCGCGGCCGCCGAGCTCGGCAGCCAGGCTGATGCCGGCATCAGCCGCTTCAGCCTGGTCGGCGCCGGCGGCCAGCGTCAGCTGGTGGACCTCGGGCCTACCGACCGCCTGGCCAAGTTCAGCGGCCGGCTGCCACGCCAGAACCTGTTCGGGCCGCTGAGCCACCTGTGGCTCTACGACAAACGCCTGCGTGCCCTGGACAAGGCAAATCGCATCGGCTGGGTGCTGGCCACCACTGGTGACATCGAGGCGCGTGTGTGGAGCCTTGTCAAGGAACTGGCGCCCATCGCCTTGCTCGACGCCTGGCAGCAGCCGCTGCTGGCATGGTGTCAAGACAAAGGCGCTGTGCACGAGCTCGGTCAAGGTCTCTATCCGCGCATCGGGGATCTTCGCGCGCTCCGCGTGAGCATCACCGACCACTTCATCCGGCACGTCAGTGCCGGCGTCCGCGAGCGTCTGCTCGTCGCCTGAACCATCCTTGTGAGTCCTACCTGGCAGCGCGCCAGGCCTCGGGCCCGCTTTCTCAACCACCTACCAGGGCGCACCGCTGTTCTTCAGCGGTGCGCCCTTATTTTTTGGAGCAAATCATGGAAGTTTCCACACCCACCACACCCGTCCTGGAGCAGGACACAACTACAGTTGCACCTGTTGCAGCATCGGATGCCACGGGCGAATTTGGCCAGATCGAGGGCGAGGACTTCCTGGCCGATGTGATCAGCGAGACCATCCCGCTGGGCGATTTCATCCGCGAGTTTGGCCAGGGCCTGCTTGACCAAGTTCGGGCCCAGCACCCGCCTGTCTACATGCCTGAGCGAGACAGCAAGACAAGCGTCTGGCAGGAACGCCAGGAGATCCTGCAGGGGCTCAAACGCAAACCGTTCGCCGCGCAGTCGGAGGCCGTCCAGGCCATCGTCAAGCTGCTGGCCGACCAGGGCGAGCCTGCGGCCGTGCTGAACGCCGAAATGGGCACGGGCAAGACCATGATGGCCATCTGCACTGCCGTGCTGCTGCAGCGCCTGCAGCAGCGCAATCCACGCACACTGATCATCTCGCCGCCCCACCTGGTCTACAAGTGGCGGCGCGAGATCCTGGAGACCGTTCCCGGTGCACGCGTGTGGGTGCTCAACGGCCCTGACACGCTGCGCAAGCTGCTGGCCTTGCGATCGCGCCTGGGCCTGGAATCCAGCCAGCCGGAGTTTTTCGTGCTCGGTCGCGTGCGTATGCGCATGGGCTTTCACTGGCGGCCGGCGTTCATCGAACGCAAGCTGCTGATCGAGGGCCAGATGTTCTCTGCAGCGTGCTGTCCCAACTGCATGCGGCCGCTCGAATCCAAGGGGGAAGAGGGCGAGACTCTGCCGCTGTCTGCGCCTCTGGCCAAGCAGCTGCTGAGCGAACGCCGGCGCAAGTGCGACAGCTGCAGCTCCACGCTGTGGACGCTCATTCGCAGTGGCAAGCCCATCCAGTCCATGTACGACCTGGTGCTCGACGCGCTGCAGCAGCTGCCGACCATCGGGCCGGTGGCGGCCAAGCGTCTGCTCAAAACCTTCGGGGAGAAGACCTTGGCGGCCATGCTGGAGGACAACGTCTACGAGTTCGTGAACTTGATGGACGAGAACGGTGATCTGGTGTTTTCCGACAGACAAGCCAAGCGCATGGAGCGGCGCCTGGCCAACTTCGAGTTCTCGATAGGGCAGGGGGGATATCAGCCCACCGAGTTCATTAAGCGCTATCTGCCCAAGGAATACTTTGGGCTGCTGGTGGTCGATGAAGGCCATGAGTACAAGAACGAGGGCTCGGCCCAGGGTCAGGCCATGGGGGTGCTGGCCAGCCAGTGCTCCAAGGTGCTGCTGCTGACGGGAACGCTCATGGGCGGTTATGCAGACGATCTCTTCCATCTGCTTTGGCGGATCAACCCGGCCGCTCTGATCGAGGACGGATTCAAGCCGTCAAAGAATGGCTCCATGGCTGCGGCCACGATGGGTTTCATGCGAACGCACGGCGTGCTCAAGGACGTGTACAAGGAGTCGGCATCGACCTCCCACCGCACGGCCAAGGGCAAGCAGCTCACGGTGCGCACTTCCAAGGCCCCGGGCTTTGGCCCTGTGGGCATCATGCGCTACGTGCTGCCCATCACCGTCTTCCTGAAACTGCGCGACATCGGGCAGAAGGTGCTTCCGTCCTATGCCGAGTCCTTCATCGACGTACAGATGGAGGAGGACCAGGCCGAGGCCTACCAGGTCATGGCGCTCAAGCTCGTGCAGATGCTCAAACAGGCCCTGGCCATGAAAGACAGCACGCTGCTGGGCGTGGTCATGAACGTGCTGCTGGCCTGGCCAGAATGCTGCTTCAGGACCGAGACCGTCAGGCATCCCAGGACGAAGGCGCTGCTTCACCTGCAGGCGCCGGTCTTCTCGGAAACCGAGTGCACGCCGAAGGAGGGCAAGCTGATGCAGCTGTGTGCGGAAGAGAAAGCACAGGGCCGCAAGGTCCTGGTCTATTCCATCTACACGGGCACACGCGACACCACCGCCAGGCTGCGCATGCACCTGGAAGCCCGGGGCTTCAAGGTCGCTGTGCTGCGCGCCAGCGTGGACGCATCGAAGCGAGAGGACTGGGTGGCTGACCAGGTCGATCGCGGCGTCGACGTGGTCATCACAAATCCCGAGCTCGTAAAGACCGGCCTGGATCTCCTTGAGTTCCCGACCATCGTCTTCTTGCAGTCCGGGTTCAATGTCTACACGATGATGCAGGCGGCCAGGCGCTCATGGCGTATCGGCCAAAAGCTCGACGTGCGCGTGATCTTCTTGGGCTACGCCGGCACCAGCCAGATGGATTGCCTGCGGCTTATGGCCAAGAAGATCACGGTGTCCCAATCTACCTCGGGCGACATGCCCGAGTGCGGGCTGGACGTGCTCAATGACAGTGAAGGCGAGAGCATCGAAGTGGCCCTGGCCAGGGAGTTGCTTGCAGCCTAGCAGTGCACTGAGCACTAGCTTAAAAGCCCCGATAGGATCTTCCTGCCGGGGCTTTTTTTACTTTACGCCAAGAGAATTTTAGCCAGATGCAACCCATGCCTGGCATCGGCACGAGTGACAGCCTTTGACGAATCAATTCCGACTAAACCGTACGGTAGCGATATGCCACCTCCAGACAATCAGAGGGGTGGCTCAAATGCGTAGAGGATGCGGGAGATAGAGGAAATCCGACGCGGGCCTCCAGCATTGCTGCCGAATGCTTTCGGGTAGATAATTTTTGTATTAAAAAGCTGCAGGCACTGCCGTGGTGCCTACGTCGCGGAAGTGACGCCCATCCCTGCTCCTCATTTGCCAGCATGCCTCCACCTGAAGTTAATCAAAGAAAGCTGCCCAGCACAACCGAACGTGGCGATCGATTCAGGGACCTAGTGTGCGATCTGCTAAGGACCAAGTATCCCAACTTGCGAGTGGAAGTTCGCGAGTCCGGCACCAAGGTGGACATCCGCTTCACACGCGAAGACTTCGGAAAGACCGAGATCTGGGCTGTGGAATGCAAGGACTACAGCAGTCGACTAGACAAGGGCTATGTGTCCTCCCACATCTATCCGCAGTACCAGGTCATGCTTGACAAGGGACGGATCAACCGAATCCTGATCGTCAGTCGCAGCGGGGTCTCCACTGACGCACAGGAACTCATCGATGACTGGCGTAGCGCTTCGCACCTGACCTACGACCAGCTGGCCGAGTCAGTTTTCGGTATCAAGCCATACATCACGCATCTGGCTGCGCTGCGGCCCACTGATCTGACGGAATACGTCGAAGCGCGATTAGAGGGCCTCACAGAGCCCGCCATCCAGATCGTCGAGAACTGGCTACAAAGCGATGAAGGGCCAAGTCGGGCGATTCTGGGTGGATATGGCCAGGGCAAATCCAGCTTTGCCAAGCGTATTGCCGCCCACTGTGCCAATCTACACTTGGCTGATCCCACCGCCCGCATGCCCATCCTTCTGCGACTAGGGGAGGTGGTGCATGAAACCCAGCTTGAGGGACTTTTCGGCAAGGAGTTCACCTCACGTTTTCCCTGTGTGGGATACCAGTATGCGACCTTGGAGTACCTGAACAAGCAAGGCCGTCTGTTCATCATCCTGGATGGGTTCGACGAGATGAAACACGCCATGACAGCGGCGGACTTTCTCAACAACTTCCGCGAATTCAACAAGCTGCTGGTGGGCAAGGCCAAGGTGTTGCTGCTGGGACGGCCTAATGCGCTGCCTTCCGATGAGCGAGATATGGTCTTTCGCGGCATGACTAAGGTTGGCGGTCAACTCGTCGCAAGCGCAGACTATCCCCCTTGGCATGAGTGGAAATTAGCCTTCTTCAACGCAGAAGAAACCTCCCAACTCCTGACCTCCAGCCTGAGGGTCAACCAAATCAAGCACGAAAATAGTAAGCGCTATTCCTACCAATCGAACTTTATAGAGAGGAGGCGCGACGAGATTTTTGCGCAGGTACCCAGGGATCTGCTAAGCCGTCCTGTCCATGTGCAACTTGTCGCGGATGCAGCCGCTGATCCGAACTTCGATCTGCGAGGTTTCAATGCGCATCGCTTGTACGAGCACTTTATTAGCAATATGGTTCAACGCGACACTGTGGAGAAAGCCGCTCGCAGGCCCATCGCCTTGGAGGCCCGACTGCAGTTCCAGCGCGAGCTCGCCTGGTGGGCTTGGCGCAAGCCTGACGGCACGCAGGGCAGCTTCTACCGTCGCGAACTTCCGGACTTGCTTTTCCATGATCTGCCCAACGGCAACAGCTCTGATCAGGAGGGAAAACGCAATGAGTACATCGTCTCGACCTTGACGGAGGAGAAAGAGTCCGGCGTGCTTTTCTTCGCGCACCGGTCCTTCCAAGAATTCCTGGTCGCAGAGCGCATGCGTTTGGTAAAGCCTTCGCCAGCGGCACATGCCGACTATTCCAACAGCCTGACCGATGATGTGGCCGCCTTTCTACGCTTGGCACCGGATCATGAGTTCATTCTGAACTGGTACACGACGTTGCAAGGTGCTGCAGGCCCCATCGCCTTGGGCTACCTTGATTTTTTTGCTTCGTTCGAGGAAATCTGCCACCAGATCACTACTCACACGTTGTCTGGAGATGTCGCTACCGTGGATGCGTGGAGCGCAATCATCCTGCACCACGCTACTCGGAAACGCACACCGGGGGCGCTTGAGCCTGCGCGCCTCAACACGATCATGACGAATCTAGTCAAACAGGGCAATGTTGGCGCGGCCGCCGTCGCAGCGCTTTCTCTACTGGCGGAATGCAACGAAGCCGAGGATGACCAGGAACAATTACGTGCCCAGGTTGTTGGTGCAGTGATCGAGCGCTGTCTGCGTATGGCGCGGACCGGTACCGCTAAAGGAAACCTACTTATTGACAAGTCTGAAGCTGACTTCTCCTCAGAATGGATGGCCACACTTGAGAAAGCTGCCGCCCAGCATACGCATAGTGACATAACTGTCAGCTGCGGGTTCGACACTCTGGAGCGCTTGTGTGCCTTGCAACTGCAGGGCAAGAGCAAAGCCTCCCGAATTGGGGTCGCACCAGTCAATCCGATCACCTTGAACGACGCCCCCATGGGCGTCGGCGTGATGCATGAAGTTTCGGCTCATCAGGTATTTAGGTATGTCGACGAGCGCCTTGTGAAAGATCATGGCGCCTTCCTGCGTGCAAGACGTGAGCGCTTTCCCGTAGTACTTGTGGACGTTCGCTCACGGAATTTGCGTGGCCGATAGGTTCATCCTGCTATAGCCGAGTCATGACGCATTGCGGGATTTGGCCATGCCCAACATGGAAGCCGGGAATTGTCGGTGACTCGTTAATCAACGGTAGGTGTCTCAGGTACTTGACCAATGCTGATGACTTTAGCCATGAATGCGTGGACATGGCAATAGATTTGTTGATGATCAGCACATACGTAACCAGAATCCCTGAGCGTGCTGCCCGCTCCAGGGGTTACCCAGAGACCATTAGTATAGACGCCGGGTCCGAGTTCACTTGTGTAGGGCCTTCATGGCGTGGATGCAGGCACGAGGCATTAAGTACATCCTGATTTAACCGGGCAAGCCAATCCAGAACGCCTACATGGAAAGTTACAACGGCAAATTCCAGGACGAATGCCCCAACGAGAGCTGCTTCGAGTCCGTCGTCCAAGCGCGAGAGGCCATCGCTATCTGGAATCGAGATTACAACGAGGTTCGACCACTCAGGAACGTTAACGGATCCCACCGGCCGCGTTGCAGCCTATCATCCCACCCCACCACGTCAACAGCTGACGCAGGATCAGTAAGCTAGCCAATTTTAGTATCTCTCTGCAAATCCTTGGTAAGTTGAGAAGACTGTCCAACTAAGATATACTTACATTATGCAACAAATAGACGCAACCATAATTGAAAGCTTGAGCAGTGAAACTGCCCCAGGCAAAGTTGTTTTCTTAATAGGAGAAAACGGTGCAGGTAAAAGCAGAATATTGTCTTCTTTAGCCGAAGAATTGTATGGCAGAAAAAAAGAAAATATTATTGCAATATCGAACTCCCCCTATACCAGATTTCATCCTACTTCATATTATAGAAGTCAAAGATACAATCGCCATCTTTCTGGAGTAAGAGATATATCGCCGTCGAAGTTAATAAAGAATGTTATCGCATCTATAGGTCAAGGTGAAAAACCCAGATGGAATAATCAACGAAGAATAGAGCAATTGCTTAAGACTTTGGATTATTTGGGTATTTCGCCAATTATTGGCTTCTCTATTGATGTAAAGAATTTTATTGCCGATTCCTATCATTTCAATTCAGAGCAGGTTGACGATTATGCGACCAGGCCAAAATTTATGGAACGGTTTTTGCAGGATAGAGTTGAGAAAGCTAAAAATGTTCTCCACTTTGAATTTGACGACGATGTAGCTGTGGCGCTAGGGTATCTGGACCGTATTTCGGAATCTAGTCGTAAAATTGAATGGGTTGATCTGCGAGACTTTTACCGACAAAGAAATTTTGAAGTTCTAAGAGCACTATGTGCGTCTGAGTATAAGTTTTCAAATTTTTTAAAGGTGAATATATATGCTCAGAAAAATAATAAACATGATATTTTTTTTATGGATGGAATAAGTTCAGGTGAAAAATCTCATTTTTCAATTATTAATTTCATTTCTTCTAAAATTGCCGAAGACACATGGATATTGATTGATGAACCTGAGAATAGTTTGCATCCAAGGTGGCAGAGAAATTACTGCTCTATATTATTAGATAACTTCCATTATTTTCAACCAAAAATTGTAATAGCCACTCACTCACCAATGATTGTGTCGGGTGCTTCGAGTGCAGGAGTATCTGACATGGCATATCATCCAGGCAGCCATAGATCTGTCTCTATTGATGGCGTTGAAAGTGTTGAATCGATATTAATGGAAGTGTTTGACACGATCACCCCAAAAAATCACCATTTAAGTGTACAGGCTCAAGAACTTCTTGAAGATTTGTCGAGTAATAGGATTGATCTCAGTGCTACTCTTGCCACTATAAAAGAATGGTCTTCTAAAATAACAGAGGATAAACAGAGAGCGTTCCTTGATGGGCTAGAAGAATTGGCTAAAAAAATTAGTACAGAACCCTTCTGAGTCAATAAATATGAAGCAAAAGATCAAAGAATTCATATTTTCTGATGAAGAAAACATTTTAATTTCTGAGGCGTTAAAGACTGCTAAGCCCTGGAAATACGCAGATGCTGAATCTATACGGAAGAAGATTCACTCATTTCACTATGATCTGACAGAGCAAAAGTGCTGTTATTGTCAGAAAAATATGCTAGGGGAATTTAAATTAGACATAGATCCTGAGCATATTCTTCCATCATCCAAATTTAAATCACTATCTTATACGATATGGAATCTTAGCGTCGCTTGCAAACGTTGCAATATGATGATAAAGAAGGCTAGAGTGGATTTTATTAACGACCAATGTACGGACCAAAAATGCCGTGATCATTATTATTTTATACATCCAAGCTTTGACGACTTCAATACGCATCTTCAACGGTTTGCAGTAGAATCACCGGGTTTGCGAATTGTTAAATATGTGGTTCGTACACCCGGAAAAGGAAGATATACTTTTGATTATTTCAAATTGAAAGATCTCGAAATCGGCAGCTTTGATATTTCACTAGGAATATCAATTCCGAATGAGACTAGCGAAGCCGCAAGTTCGGTTAGGCGCTTGGAAGACGACTTGGGTATATAAAATTATTGATAATCGAATTCGTAAGAATCTCTACTCCCTAGATGGTATTCGCATTCGCACGATGCACATATATTAAGACTTGACATTTGCCAGGTTCGTTAGATCGCGCAGCTCTTTAATGCTTGAAGCGTCATGTATTAAAGAGATTGCGCTCGCGAGATCAATTTTCTTGTGCTTCATAAGATATTTGAGACTCTGTGCATAAGAAGAACTGTCAACACCAATCCGTCTTTATTGACTTGGAAAGTCCTTTTCAAAGCTTTGGAGTTCTGTACCATCACTTTTAGGCGTCAGCATTTTCTCAACCGTTTCCGCCAAAAAGTCACACCATTTTGCTTCGCTGTGAAATCCATTATTTCAAAAGCTAGAGATTTTGTGTGAGAGTTCTTGAGCCTGAGCCCGAACCCCAACTACATTGGTGGCAAATGCCAGTTTCTCCCCCTGAGTATCAATAAAGCCAAGTGCTTTTCTGATTACGCCCATCGCATTTTCTGCGTGGATAGTGCCGAAGACCAGGTGCCCCGATTCACCAACGCGCACGGCTGCCTTCATAGTCATTGCATCGCGGATCTCGCCGATACTCAGAACGTCTGGAACATATTTGAGCGCCTGTTCTACCGCATTGGTGTAACTATCGACATCGCTGCCCACCTCGCGGTAGGTAAACCGCGACATCCTCGCCTTGTGTATGAACTCAATTGGTTCTTCGATGATGACGATGTTGGATGATCTTAGTTTATTAATCTGGTTGAGCATTGCTGCAATGCTCGTGCTCATTCATACACCAGTGCGACCAGTCACGAGGACTAGCCCACTGTGGGCATTGCATATGCTGGAAAGAGTTTCCGGAAGACCCAGTTCGCAAAGCGTCTCCGATACGGAACGCAGGCACTGCACTGCGCCCGCGTCGTCGGATTCGGCTCGATAGCGTAGTACGACACCCAGCTGGTGAGCTTGCCTGCGAGGGTCGTCGCCAAACCGTTGAGGAGTCGACCCTGTCCAGCACCGATGTCGACAATGGTTATGCGTCTCGCGCCTGCAAACGCTAAGAAGTCGTTGATTTGCTTGACTTGCGGGTCGTCGGGTTTGTAGACAGCGGTCTCAGGAGGACTTAGTCAGTCCGCCGAGAACGCACATGCTGCAAACTGGTCGGCGCGTACGCAAAAATCGCTGATCTGCTCTGCTTCCGCTGGGCCGCCGAGAACGCCGTTTACTACTTTCTCCTGAGTGAGTCCCGCGCGTTCGAAATTCCTTGGCCGGAACTACCAGAGGGAACAGCGTTCTCTCGCTCACGGCGAGAACCACTTGCATACGTCCGACGCGATTCAGATTGGCGCACCAGTCACCCAGAACAGTGTCCGGCGTTGTGATGATGGTCACTGGCGCGGAGCCAAGCCGGGCTAGGAGCTTTTGGGTGCATCGAATTGTGAAGGAGGGGGTGGCGGGATTAAATTCCTCTTGAAGTATCTCGCATGCTGCCGCCGTCGGGCCAGATGGGCTCGACGATGGCTCTAGGTACAGCCAGAGGGGGCACAAGTGGGCTGCCACAGACGTCTACCCACATGCAGTAGTGCTGGCAGGCTAGGTTGGGCTTGTCTACCGAATCAGTGGTAGTCCAGAGCCTGGCGGTCATCTCTAAAGCGTGGAGCGCCGAAGTGGGTGAAGTGGACACAGAGTCCATGGCCATTCTTGAGAAGACGACGTGCGGGCTATCCTTCCTGCTCTGCCACAAAGCGATGCTTGAGAATCTCGGCCGCGACGTCATGCCAACCTGCGGCTTGGGCGTAACGCCCCATGCGCTCAATGACTCTCCTCGACGCATCGCGACGCTGGGACACGGGAACCTCCGAAGGCTTCATCCTCCAGGGCCTGAGAGGCCTGTGCCGAGCACGCGCCACCTGGGCAATGAAAGCTGCGATCCGGAAGCCCCCTTCATCGACATCGCCCCAGTGAAAGATTTGCACGTCGGCAGGAAGTGAAGCCAGCAGGCGGTCGTACATCGCACTCCAGCTAGGGGAAGGCATGCCACCGGTGTAGATCAGCAGGTCCGCTAAGTGGCTCGATGCCCGGGCCAGTACTGAGAATGTCGTAAGGTTCTCGATCGTGATCACCTTGGCCGGTACGGAAACCAGACTCAGGATGGTCTCGGCCGGGAGTGCGCTGTAGGGCGTGTCGAGGATCGCCGTCACGCGCGAGCGCTGGACCACGACCTTGCCCGCGAGTCGTACCGGCTGCGGCTCTTTGTAGAGACCCAGCTCCTGCATGACCTCTGTGGGCTCGCGCGGCTCTCCGTCGATGCTGCCGGTCAGCAGCACGTCCATTTCCGGCACGAGTTTTTCCAGGCGTTTGCTGTTCCTGAAGATGCGCGCGCTGGCATCTCGCAACGCGGTCTCGAGGCTTCCCCCACTGACGACCGCACGGCACCACCCAATGGCTTTGCAGGCGTCCGTCCAGTCCGCGCAGTCCTGCGGCCCGCTGCCCCGTACGGTTTTCAGCGAGGCCCATCGCTCAACGACCTCAGCCAGCACGGGGAACTCGGCATGCCAGACCTGAAGTCGCTCGGCGGCGCCGCTGACCACGGCTGACGCGGTCTCGGTTTCCAGCAGGCCGGCGAGCTTGGCGATGTCGACCAGCTCGACACGCTCGATGAAGCCGTCTCGGTTGCCTGGCGGCCAGTAAAGGCGGATCGCCCCTATGGCCTGTGCATGCTTCAGGGATGCGTCGAACTCTTCCTTCTCAGGCAGGGACCGCAACGCCTGGTAGTCCTTCAGATGGCGGGTCGTCAGGCTCGGCATTTTCTTCGCAACACCGGCCACCTTTCGGTCCGCCTGGCGGAGGAGCTGCTTGAGGGCGTTCCTGGCAAGTTCCTTCATGACGCTGCGGCAGGTGCTGGGCCGTGGGTGTCCGCTTGGGGCGTGCGCGTGTACATGGTCGCAAGCTCATCATCGATCAGGTTCGGGTTGAACTCGGGCAAATCCGAACGGAAGAGGTCACGGATTTCCTGGCTGATCTGGTGGCCTTCGAGCACGACGATGTTCGAATCCGAGTCGCGCATGATGTCGTAGTAGTCGGTGAGGAAGGCCGTGAGGGTGCCCAGGGCTTCCCCGGTGCTGGCCATCAGAACCTGTAGCCGCAGCTCTTCGAAGTAGCGCATAGTGGCCGTGATGTTGCGCGTGTCCATCTTCATGAACGCCTCATCCAGCAAGATGAGGCGCAGGCCGCTATCGTCTCCGGCCTGCAGCTGGTAGGCCGAAGCGACGGCGGCGCCGGCGATGACATACAGCGGCGCACGATGTTCCCCGCCCGAGCCGGTATGCACTCTCTGGCTCAGCAGTCCCACACGAATCGCCGTCGGATTGCCGGGCGACTCACGAAGCACTTCGACATCGAAGTCGAAGAACTCGCGGTAGTCGTCCAGCGGCGACTTCACTGCGCGCGAGGCTTCCGCCTTGTCCTTCAGGAGCTCGTCGAATGCCGGTGGCATCTCTCCAGCGCCGCCCAGCATGTCGTCGACAGGCCCATAGACCGCGACGTCCTTGATGAACTTCAGCAGGTTCTCGAAGGCCGGCCGCGTCTCCTTCTTGAATCGGTAGCGCTCGCCATTGGTGAAGGCAGGCGCGGCCGCCAGCGCCGTGTTCATGCGGGTCATGGTTGACTCCAGCCAGGTGATGTGCTCGTGGAGGTCAAGCGCGACGTTGCTGCGGAAGGTGCTCTTGGCCGCCTCCATCGCCTGGGACATTTCCTGCTTCCGGTCTGCCAGTCCCGTTTCGTTGAGCACGATTACGTGTCGGCTGATGTATTCGGCGGCGGCGCGCCAATCCTGGGACTGCTCCTGGACATGCTGTTCGTTGAATTCGAGCGTGAATGCACCGAAGCCAAGCAGGCCCTTGTTGCGGGCTTCGTTGAAGTTTCTATGGGCATTCTGCTCACTGCTTGCGGCAGCGTTCTGGATGGCCCCAAAGTCCTCGCCGAACCTCTCCAACAGGCGATCCCACTGTACGGATGCGAAATCGATGTCGTAGCGAGGCAGTGTTCGGGCCGCATCTGCGCGATGGCTCGCCTGCTCCTGCTCTTCGCGACGGCGTTGGGTCGCCTCCTGCTTCTGGTCGTGGAAGGTCTTGGCGCCGCCGACGCGGGTGCTCGCAGTGGCAACTTCTTCGTTGGCGAGGTTCACGGCCTCAAGCGCCGAATCTGCGGTGTCGCTGAGGCGCTGGTACTCGGTGGTGTTGAGCGCGGCGAGGCGCTGCTCGAAGTCGGCAAGGCTGGTCTGCTCCTCTGCCAAGCTTGACGCCGCGCGCTGTAGCGCAGCGGCGTTCTCGTTCTCGTCGCCGACGTAGATACTCAACAGCCCCATGTCCGCTTTGAGCTGGGTCTCCTCCTGCTTGCGCGTGGCAAGGCTGCGGGTCAGTTCGTCCAGGCGCTTGGTCACGGCCTCACGCATCTTGCTCATGTCCGGCCCGATCTTCAGCATGATCGGCGAGACCGGCTGGACGCGATCAAGGTCGCCATCGGCGATGCGCATCCCGTCGGTGGTCAGCGCAAAGCTGTGACGCATGCAGTCATCCGCAGTGTCCGCGCGCATGAAGCGAAGGTGTTTGTGGGCAAACCAGATCGCGCGCGGATCCGAGCCGGTCACCAGCTCAGCCACCCAGCCGGGCGTCAACGGCCCCAACTCTCGGATAGTGCTGGAACGAACGATCTTGACCCCGTAGATCTGAATGGAACGGTAGAGGTTGAACGCTTCGCGCTCGTCGCGCCGCTCGACGAGCAGTGCCTGGACATTGACACGTCCCAACTGGGCTTCGATGACGGGTTGCCAGTCTGCGTCGGTCACCTTGAGGAGATCGCAGATCGGCGTGGACTGGATTCCCACTTCGGACAGGCGGCGCTGCAAGGACGACACGGACGAGTCCAGCGGCGGCTTGCCGGCCGCGATACGGCGCTGGTTTTCCTGCGTCTCTTTTTGCTCACCCTCCAGCGACCGGATCTGCGCCGCGACATCCAGCAGCTCCTTGAGCATCTCGTTGCTCAGCAACTTGGCAGCCAGGCAGGCCTGCTTAACCACCACAGTCAGGGCTTCGCCATCCTCGAGACTGCCACGGTCGAGGAGTCCCTGGATCGCTTGGCGCGCGATGTTGAGCTTCTCGTCACAGTCGGGGATGACCTTGCCCACGACGGGCGTGCCAAGCGCGCGCTTCAGGCCTTCGAGAGTCGCACGGATCTGGCCCCGCTGCAGATCCGCCCGCGACCTGGCCGATGCGATCGACTCGTTGAGGTGGACGCTCTGCCCATGCGCTTGGTGCTGGTCACGGTAGGTCGCCGCGGATGCTGCCAGAAGTTGGAGCTCGTCGCGCCGCCGGATCGCTCCTGATTTGTCGATCTCGGCGCTTTCGAGCGCCACCGCTGCATTTCCTTCATCCTCCTCGGCACGGGTCACCGCGATGTTGGCGAGCTCGTGACCAGCCTGCAGTGCGATGGCCCTCCAGGTGATGGACTTGCGCTCTTCTGACGCGGCGCGCTCAAAATGCTCTTCCAGCTTCCGGGCTTCGGCCAACTTGTGCTCGATGGCAGCTACCTTGGCCGCAAGTTCCTTGAAGCCGCGCAGCATGTCTAAGAAGGCCTTGGTCTTCGTCGGCCGGGACTCCAGCACCTGGCGCCGAATGATGTCGTCGACTGAATGGTCGAACTTCATGCGCAACGCGAACCGGAAGGCCTGCCGGAACGCATCCGCGCGCGGCAGGCTGCGCTTGCCCCTCAGCCGGAACAGGATGGCATTGAGGAACTTGCCAGCATCTGCGAAGAGGATCTCCTCGTCCGGTGCAGCCGAGACCAGGGGGCGCCGCACCAGTTGCTGGCGGAACGTCGGCCAGTCGCGCGGGTAGGGTTCGCCGTCGACCATCTCCAGGTGGTCGTTGAGCGTGAGGTCGAACGGGACGAGGTAGCGTCCCAGGATCTCATGGTCCGGCCGGGTCGCGCTCGCAGCGATGCACATGCCCGCGGAAACCATGTCCCGTGTTTCGTCGTCGAGGAAGGTGAGGGTGATGTAGGTCGTGGCCTCGTCGCGGGCGCGGCCATGGCCTGACTTGTCCAGTTCGCCGAGGCAATAGCTGCGCAAGGTGCGCGTGTTGCTGTTGCCTTCGTCGGCCTGTGCGTTGTAGACGGCGCCGCTGCCTCGGTTGAAGTTGCCGCCGAACATGACGGTCTGCACGGCGTCGAGCAGGGAGGACTTGCCGCTGCCGTTGGCCCCGAAGATGCCTGTTATCGTGCCGACCTCGACTTGGCGCGCCTCGTAGAGGTAGAAGTTGACGACCTTTACCTCGATCAGCTTAAACATCGAATTCCTCCCCATCCTCTTCGGTGTCCGCTCTGCCTGCCGCGCCATGCGCCTCTGCCACCGGATCGGTGCTTTTCGCAGAGGCCCACGCAGCCAGGCGCTCAAGCGCTGCTTCGCCAAGTACCTCGACGATGCCGGGACGAATGAGGATCACGTAGGGCTGTTCCACGCTGGCCGCGACGACGGCCCGGTCATCTGTTTCGGAGCGGGCAATGCCCCATCGGCGCATGCTCGTGATCAGAGACAGCAGTCGCGTGCCTGATGGAAGTTCGCGGCCACCCGTGGACTGTCGATACTTGATCCCCAGGGTGACTAGGTCGCATTCCACTTCGCCGTCTTCGTTGTGGTTCGCGATGCGTGACTCCTCGTCATGGATCTTGCGCAGGACCAAAGCCAGAAGGGTCTGCTCGACCGTGGCAGGCTGCTTTATGCGCGAGGGGATCGCGCAGACGTAGCGCAGGTTGTTGTTGAAGCGCAGCACGATGCCCAGCGGTGCCAGGGCCCGCTTGAAATCGGTGTTGAACTCGCGGACGAGGCCGTATGCCGTCCGGCTCCTGCGGTCGGCCTGGTAGAGCACCTGCTCCGAAATGAGCCGGTAGGCAATTGCCTCGAAATCCTCTTCGCGAACGACGCCCTTGGTCGCCTCTTCTGCATTGGACCAGAAACTCACTTTCCCTCCTTGGGTGTCGCGATATCGAAGGCCACGTGGCTGATCTCTCCCGGCATGGCATCGACGCCAGTGCGCAGGATCTTGAACTTGTTGACTGTCAGTCGGGCGTTGGCCTTGAGCTGCGCGCTGTTCGATCCGACTGCGGCAGACACCGTGCACAGCGACTGGAAGGCCCTGACGTTCTCGATCGAGCAGACGTCGAACTCTGTGCTAGCCATGTGCTCGCGGCCGTTCAGCTGCCGGCGGATCAGGTCAGCCAGGATGGGGGGCGACATGAGGCGACGATTGCGAGCCTTCAGCTGCAGCCGCGCCCGCGCCTCCTGGGTCGGCGACATCACCTGCTTTCGCAGGGCCCTGGGCGGCGCGCGCTCGACCGGCACCTTCGGCAGCATCAAGCGCTCGCCGCACAGGGCCTCTTCGGCAGGGAAGGGAGTAGCGGGAACATACTCCGTATCGCACTCAGTGACTGCCTTGATGGCGTGGTCGACGAGCTCCTCGAGTGGGCGGGCGGCACGCAGGCGGTAGTCCAGGAAGGCCATCGCCATGCGGGTTGCGCGGCGCACTTCTTCATCGAGGCGGTCCAGGTACTCGTCAATGCGCGACAACTCCTCGATCTTGAGGATGTCACGTTGCAGCAGCGCCTTGGCTCGAAGCTCGTCCCCGGGCGCACGCTTGCTGGCGTACCAGGCAAGTACCCGGTTGCGGACGAACTCGTTGGACTGGATGGTCTCGACCATCGCCATGATCTCTTGCCGACGCGACAACGGGTGATCGCGGGTTCGCAGCTCCTTATAGTCGCCGATGAACATCTTGACGACGAAGTCCTCGAAGAAGCGCCGCACGAACTCACCGGTGGACTGCTGGCCGCTCAATTCCGTCATCAGGTCTCGGACGCTGGTGCCGGCGACCCGGACATGCTCCATCAGCGCCCGGGTCTGCTGTGCTGCCTCCTGCAGAGTGGAACCGTCCGCGCCTTCCTCCAGCACCAGCTTGATGTTGGCCTCGATGCTTCGCACTTTGCCGGCGACGAAGACAGGACCAGTGTGCGCAAATTCGATCAGCCGCGTCGCGAACTGGGCGACGGCGGGTGCCATGGTGACCATGTCGCGCACGCCGACCTTGTCCACCCGTATCCATCCGCAGTCCTTCAGGCGGTGAAAGATCGCCAGCGCCTGGATGTTCAGTGGCGTTCCTGAGGCAAGTGCGCCAAAGCCGTCGTCAGCGTCGTCCCAGGCGCCCATGTCCTGAAGCTCCTGGACAATCTCGCGAACGATGTCCGTCATCGTGAAGCCGTTGCTGGGCGGCAGCGGCGCTTCGGGACCGAACCTGCGCGCGTGCAGTGCGCATAACAGAGTCCAGTACCGCATGCGGTTCGTCGACGCCAACGGCGCGAACAGCCGCTCGGGCAGCACCCGGAACAGCGGTGCATATCGCTCGGCGACGACTTCCTGTCTGATTTTCTCGGCTAAGTCGGGAACAACCATTCCTTGCACTCCTCCCTGTTGTCGAGTGCGAGTTGATAGTCAGGAGGCAACTGCCGCTCTACGTCTGTAGCGGCTCGAAGCTCCTGGATGAAGTAGGGGACGAGGGGGCCTCGGCACGTCGTGCTACGCGCGGCCGTCCCGGCGAAGTACTCCCGCCGTACCAACTGCATCTGTTCCGCTGACAAGGCCGGATGCGCGACGAGGCGCACTTTCACTGAGCGATTCCACTTCGCGTCCTCCGTACTGCGATGGCAACTGGCCTCCTCGGTCAGTAGCACGTCGCTTATTCGCCCCAGCGCGAAGTCGCGGAAATCCCGGCGCTCGACGCAGTAGCCACGGACGTGCCAGCGGCGACCGGCCCGGATGATCGAGTGAGGCTCGATGACACGGGCGTGGACGGAGGGACGGCTCATTGACGAGTAGTTGAAGCCGATGCGCACGCCGTCCTTGACCGCCAGGCGCAGTCGTGAAAAGACGTAGGGCGATACCCTCGAGAAGTCCCACGGCAGGATCAGAGCGGAGTCGCCGTCTTGGACGCCGATATCAGGCTCGGCTCCATCCATCAGTTCAACAGCAGCCGCTTCACTCTTCTCGATGGCCCGATAGGCGGCGCGGGTCGTCACAAGGCTGCGCAGCCTACTGTCCCACTCCACCCACTCCGGTCGCATCTCGCGGAACTCCTTCAGCCACTCCGAAGCACGAGTTCCACTCAACCCGAACAGCTCGATCAGCCGGGCACGCGACAGGCGGCCCTCCCAGATCAGCAGACGCGCGACCCGCTTGAGGCGTTCGTCCTGAACGTCTGATCGCCGATCGATCACGGCTTTAGTTTGATTGCTGGGGTGGGTCACCATAGCCTGGTTGTGTACGGATTTTCGTAGCATACGCTTTTCCGTTCTTTGGGGCCAGGTGGTTACCCCGCTCTTTGGGGGCGGGGCGCTGCACCCCGTGTGAACGTCGTCAGCATCAGTGGATGTGCTGTCCGCCGTTGATGGCGATGTTTGCGAGGGTAAAGCCGTCAGGGTGTCATGGCGAACCTGTCCGTCCATCCGGGTTACGGGGCTGCAAGTTTGAGTGGAGGCGAAACGATCACTGGCACGGGGCGAGCGCCCGGTGAATGTCCCAACCCTTTAGTACATCCACCATTTGGGCCAGCGCTTGTCGCAGGGGCCAAGAACTGCTTAGCGCCATGCAGCGTGAGTTCGCCCTGCGGAGGCGGCCGGTAGCAACTGCTGCAGAGCAGTCGCTGGCATCAACTCTACGAGTGTTGATTCAGGGGCGGCACCAGCCGCCTTGATGAGAAGGCGCTGGACAGATCAGGCTCTTCTCGGGATGCCATAAGCGAGATGTGAGCGCGGACGCATCGAAGCGCGAGGTTTGGGTCGCTGACCAAGTCGATCGCGGCGTCGACGTGGTCATCACCAACCCCGAGCTCGTAAAGACAGGCCTGGATCTCCTCGAGTTCCCGACCATCGTCTTCATGCAGTCTGGCTTCAATGTCTGCACGATGATGCAGGCGGCCAGGCGCTCATGGCGCATTGGCCAAAAGCTCGACGTGCGCGTGATCTTCTTAGGTTACGCCGGCACCAGCCAGATGGATTGCCTGCGGCTCATGGCCAAAAATCACGGTGTCTCAGTCCACCTCGGGCGATATGCCCGAGTGCGGACTGGACGTGCTTAATGACAATGAGGGCGAGAGCATCGAAGTGGCCCTGGCCAGGGAGTTACTTGCGGCCTAGCTGTGAACTCTGCTATGAATAAAAGCCCCGACCGGGTCATCCGGTCGGGGCTTTTTTTAAATCACAGCGCTATGCAGAGTTTTAATAATCAGGGTTCCTTTCACGCCGTTTATGGTATTTATCAAAGGCTGCTCCAACATCCCCTTCAAAAGCTCTGGAAAATTCTTCCGGGTTTATGTAGGTAATAGGGTCCTCGATTCCTGTGCGAGAATTACAAAAATCTAGTACTACAAGTACAGGCCAATAAGAGCGTTCCCGTGGCAAACTAGATTCTGCAGCTGCTAATCTGTAGTAAGTAGCGTCATTAGGGGTAAGCCGCGTGTCATTTGTTGATGTTTTCTCATTTATTGCCTTGTGGAACCAATGCTGCCAATGGCTTGCATGACCATCCACCACTATTCTGTATTGGGCATCCGTAATCCGTTTGGAGAGCATCGCTGCTCTCAATAGATGCCGAGCGCAGCTTGCCCAGGCGTGTGGGTCTGGCCTAGGAGGCACGTACTTGCCATACTCGGTGAGTGCTTCATACGCCCAAGAGTAGGATTTACATACCTGCTCCACTAAGTTCTCGTAATTTAGTCTTGTGCGTTCCTCATTGTTTGCTCGCCGTGTTGCATCTGTCGTGAATGCCAGACATACTAGGGCAAAGGCTGCAATCAGAGCATTGATGCCACCAAAAATATCGCCGACTTGCCCTAGTGTAGAAATGTTCTCGCACTTAGCGCCTGCACAAAGCGTATCTCGGAAAAATTGTACTCCATATTGTCCCATGCCCACCAAAGAGCAACCATGGTAATCAGCAAGGCTGCAAAAATGATATAGCTAGAGTATTTCTTGACCTTTTTCCAGGCAATTTTAAATTTTTGACTGATATTTAAGTCGCGTGACTTCACTATCGTCTCCTCAGTTTTTTCACTCACTGCAGCTGCTCTTTTTGTTGCGAAGGCATAGAGCCTACTACAAAAATCAATGCTTAGTCTAGCGCGAAGGGGACACCTTAATTTATGCGCGTGTGACCATCCTCCGCTATGTTAGTGAAGACACTTGATTCACCACAGGCGTGCGACCAAAAAGATCTTGTTGTACTCTTCACATTCGGCGAGAAGCACTTGGCTTTAGAATGAGCTTGCTTCAAGCCACGTGCATCTACGAGATTCTGGGACAAAGTTGCTAGCGGACTAGCTGTTCAAGTTACATTAACCAAAATTCGCATGGATGATTTCCAAGAGATTTTTATTTTGGCTTTTAAGTATATGCATTCACTTCGAATAAGTCTGAGTATTTGTCAAGTGAGTCTATGATTTATTCTACTTCTATCATTGTATATATGAACTTAATAATTCCCAATTCATCATGGCATGCCGAGAAGAGTAAAGAGAAAAAAGTACAAAATTATTGTAGCTATGCTGCTTTAAATAAATGTCATAGATTTTACGAGAGCATATACCTTCTCACAAAAAAGGGGGTTATAGCAGGATTGGACAATGATGCAATTGATAAATTGGATAAGTATTGGGAGGGAAAATCACTTATTCCGTTAATAGAAGAAGAAAGAACTTCTGTCACTGGGAATGTTGGAAAAATAAGCAGTATGTCTAATTTCTGTCCGGAAGTAACTCATAAATACTATGGGTATTATGCAAGCTATATGTCAAAGTATGTTGATGATATAGATGCAGCTTCTGGAGAAAGAAGGGCTGTGGCAGATGATTTAAAAGACGATTGGCGATTTCTTTGGCAGTTCGTTGTTGCGTGTCACTATTTAGACTGTTCCGTATTTAATCAGGTCAAGGAATTTAATTTAAAAACTGGCGGGAGGTTCGATGAATTGATACACAGTAATATAAAATCACAAATTGCAAAAATGGAACTTTGTCTAGATAATCAAGATTACCCAGGGGTTGTTCACGCGTCTGCTAACGTGTTAGAAACATTGGGCAAGGATGTTTTGAACGATCCCGCGCTGCAAAATAAAACCCTAGGCTCCTTTCTGCTAAAATATGAAAAACAATCTCATTTGCCAGACGAAATTAAGCAAGTTGTCGGTCAGATTTATAATCTGAGAAACAGAACTCCCATGGCTGGGCATGGGAGTACTAGCGAATCTAATATTATTGCGTTTGATGCAGTATTGATATGCGCCGCGACTAAATTCATTGTTGAAATTGAATACAGAAGTCGTGCCATCTCTTAGAGCGGCTAACACCACTTCGTCATAACCCCTCGCAGAGCAGTTATGCTTGCGGCCCTCATGGCACGACGACCCGTAAGCAAAGAACTGTGGCGACAGCTACATCCCCTCATCCCAGCCTTCGTGCCTTCGGCCAAAGGCGGTGCGCGCAAGCTCGCAGTCAGCGATGAAGCCGCCCTCAACGGCATCGTTCGTGCTGCAAACAGGCATTCCGTGGAAAGACCTTCCCCAATCCCTTGGGTACGACAGCGGCATGACTTGCTGGCGACGCCTGCGCGACTGGAACGCCGCTGGTGTCTGGGAGCAGCTGCACCAAGCCATGCTGACTCGCTTGCGTGAACATGACCAAATCGATTGGAGCCGGGCCAGCATTGACGGCTCCTCGGTACCAAGCCCTCGGGGGGGCCAGGAAACGGGCCCACACCCCACGGACAGAGGCAAGCTCGGCTCCAAGCGGCACATCGTCGTAGATGCCAGAGGCATCCCGCTGGTGATCTTGGTCAGCGGCGCGAACCAGCACGACTCCAAGATGTTCGAGAGGTGCGTGGACGCGATTCCTGCGATTGCTGGCCTGCCAGGACGTCCCCGCAAAAGACCATCGAAGTTGCACGCCGACAAGGGCTATGACTACAAGCGTTGCCGTGCGCACTTGAGACAACGGGGCATCGCCAGCCGCATTGCCAGGCGGGGCGTTGAGAGTAGCGAGCGACTGGGCAAGCATCGCTGGGTGGTGGAGCGGACCCATGGATGGTTTGCAGGCTTTGGCAAGTTGCGAATCCGCTTTGAAAGACGACTGGATATCCACGAAGCGCTGCTGAAACTGGCAGCGGCGATCATCTGCGCACGCTTCGTGGATCGGTGGTGTTACGCCGGCATGAGCCAGACGGATTGCCTGCGGCCCATGGGCAAGAAGATTACGATGCCTAGGGCGAGATGCCCGAGTGCGGCCTGGACATGCTCGATGACAATGAAGGCTAGAACATCAAAGTGGCTCTGGCCAGGGAAGTGCACTGAGTACACACAAAAAAGCCCCGACAGGACCTTCCTGCCGGGGCTTTTTTGTTATTGTTGCGTCTTGTTGCAGTTGTCTGCTTTTTAGCATAGAGAACATGAAAGATTTCAAACCACACGCCACTAACGCTGAAGCCGTTTTTCAAGTAGTCAAAGATGCAGTCAACGTAAAAGATGCACTTATTGTTCTTGATACAAATGTATTGCTTGCACCATACCGCTCAAGTACAGAGGGATTCGAAGCGATTATTAAAACATACGCAAAACTAAGAGATCAAAAGCGGTTATTCGTTCCTGCACAAGCCGCAAGAGAGTTTGCTAGGAATAGACCATCTGTTCTGACTCAACTTCACAAATCAATCGAAGATGCACGTGCAATTTCAATAAATGGAAAATTTGAATATCTCCCTATTCTTGAAACAACAGATGAATATAAGGAGGCGTCAAATAATTTAGAAGAAATTAAGAAGCTTCTGAAGAATTTTAAAAATAAAGTACAAGATTTAGCCGATAAAATTGCTTCTTGGCAAAATGACGACCCAGTGCTTCAGGCTTATAGGCCTTTGTTTGATTCGTCTGTAGTTATTGAGCAAGCGGAGGAAAGAAATAATATACAGAATGCAAAAAAATTTCGCTTTGATGCTGGAATACCACCGGGAAATAAAGATGCTAATAAAGAGGATGGAGGAATAGGGGATTTAATTATTTGGGCTACAATTCTCGATTTGGGGAAAAGTAAAAAAAGGACTTGATATTTGTCACAGAAGAAACCAAAGGAGATTGGTTTCACAGATTCGGAGAGCATCGATTATTTCCTAGGTATGAGCTAATCGAGGAATACAGCGGGGTCTCTGGCGGCTGCAGCTTTGACATCTTTAATCTTTCATCTTTATTGAAAAACATGGGAATTGATGAAGCGGTTGCTGATGAGTTTTTGATTCCCTCAGGTGACGGATTGACAATAAATTTTTCAGACCCACTGCGCTTCCCTGTTTATCGCAAATTGATTAGTCAAATGGGTAATTTAAACTATGATTTAGCTTCCTCGAATGATAAAAATGTGGATTATATTCTATATGTAGATGGTTCCAGAATCGCTTTGGTAATTATAGATGCAAGCGTGCTGCCATCTGCAACTATATTGGGGTCATACTTAAGCAATGCAATTGATAATATAGTGCAGTATGACGAAGTGGTTTTTATATTTGCAGGACGAGATGAAGAAATTGCATCATTGACTAAAATAATATCAAGAACTCAATTGCACAGTAGCTTTAGCTTTATTCTTATGGTTTTATCTGAATCGGAAGTTAGAGTTGTGGCAAATAACTCCCAGCATTCAATTTTGCATATTATTTGCAATTTGTATTAATTTTTACTAAATCGATCTTTATCTTTATTTGTTTTATATGTTGGCTATGTCCCTCAGCTCTTTAATGCTGGACGAATCGTAAATCAATGAAAGCGCACTTGAGAGATCAATCTTCTTGTGCTTTAAAAGGTACTTCAAGCTCTGCACATACGGTGAGCTTCCCACGCCTATTCGCCTTTGCTGACTTAAAAAATCTTTTTCAAAGTTTTGCAGCTCTGTACCATCACTTTGAGGCGACAGCATTTTCTCTACAGTTTCTGCCAACAAGGTCACACCATTTTGCTTCGCTGTGAAATCCATTATTTCAAAAGCCAACGATTTGGCGTGAGAGTTCGTGGTCGGCAGTAAAGCTTGAGCCAAAACACCAACTACATTGGTGGCAAAGGCCAGTTTCTCCCCTGCGTCTCGAGAAAGCCAAGGCTTTTCTAATTGCGCCCATCGCATTGGCGGCGTGGATGGTGCCGAAGACCAGGTGGCCCGATTCACCCGCACGCACTGCCGCCTTCATAGTATCTGCATCGCGGATCTCGCCAATACTCAGAACGTCTGGTACATATCTGAGTGCCTGCTCCACTGCATTTGCGTAACTGTCGACATCGTTACCCACCTCGCGGTAGGTAAAACGTGACATCCGCGCTTTGTATATAAACTCAATGGGCTCTTCAATAATGACAATGTTGGATGATCTTTGCTTATTTATTTGGTTGAGCATGGCAGCAATGCTTGTGCTCTTGCCAGCACCAGTACGACCTGTCACGAGAACCAGTCCACTGCGGGCATTGCATATACTAGAGAGCGTTTCCGGTAGTCCAAGTTCGCTTAACGTTTCCGCAACGGGACGCAGACACCGTAGCATCAAACCAATCCCCCCCATATCTTGCTGTTGCAGCGTGCACCTTACTCGAAACGGTATCACCTCACCTTCGGCTTTGCCTGGAGCATCCAGGGTAATCATCGGATGAAGACATCCGTTGCTTTTTGCGAGTAGCTC
This sequence comes from Delftia sp. GW456-R20, assembly GCF_001622915.1. Classification (NCBI taxonomy): domain Bacteria; kingdom Pseudomonadati; phylum Pseudomonadota; class Betaproteobacteria; order Burkholderiales; family Comamonadaceae; genus Delftia; species Delftia sp. GW456-R20. The sequence continues at coordinate 247,886 of NZ_LWCN01000004.1, forward strand.
ATTCCATTTTCCGCCTGATTGGGGAGTCTGCTCCCTTTTTGAAAAGAGATTGGTGATCAATTTATTGAGATCGCCAGCGGTGTAGATGAGCTTGTGTGGCGCTGAACCTTCACTACTTACTTCAAAATCTGCCCACTGATTGCTCGTGACTCTCAATCTGATAGGCTGTCCAGGCTGAATATACAAATCTGTGTATAGGGCCGAATCATTGTTATTAAAAATCTTGTTGATCAGATCAGTGAAGCTATCAAGTTCGACAAAAGTATTTTGTTGCATATTTCCGCCTATTTGCTCAACCGATTTGCAAACGCCTGGACCTCAGCTGAAGTGAGGAAGTCAGGTAAATTGATTTTCCAACCCGCGCCACAAGATTCATAACGATTCTGCGCACGCGATGCTATACAGGTGGACCGATCTGCATCTGGTACGACTCCGCCATTTCCTTGCGTGTATCCTGATGCTGTCAAGGCGTTGTCATACAGCTTGGGATCAGCCAGGACGAGGGGGGCAGATCCATCGACTGTCGCAGAGACGATAAAACTCTCTACACCACCCGTCGGTTTGGGAGGTTCTTCACGGTCGTATACGAGTTTGAATATAGCAACCCACCGCTCTCTGTACGGATTGAGATCACTTGTGGTCGCTGGCAGGGCTGCATGGTATTTAAGCATGCTGCTATCCACTGCGCACCTATGCAAAGTCGAGTCATATGTGATGGTTCCTCCTTCTCCGGTCACACTGTTCACATTGACCTTGCATAGCTTGTCAGCATCTGTTCCGTCTGTCATGGCTGCTATGTAAGCCGATCTGTTGGAGTTGAAATGCGCATCAGCCGCTATTGCGAATTGCGTCCAGTCGCTGGATATGGACTTGGCCTTGGTGACTTCGTGCCCCTTTGACAAGAGGCTAAAACTCGCCAGAAGAATGACAGAAAGCAGTGTCAATCCCACAGCAATTTCGATGAGCGCAACACCTCTGTTTTTATTTCTCATATTATCTTACCTACAGCCGGCACAACAATGTGGCAGACTCCGCAATTTCCGCGTCTCCGACTGCATAGAAATTCTCACTTTTCTGGATCTTCGGTCCTGATTCGGCATCTGGAAACAGCTGTGCAATGCTTGCCATAGCTTCCTCGCTGATATCAGTGCAAGCGGACCACGCACCGTCTTCGCCCTTAATCACATACCAAGAGGATCGCATATCTGCCATGTTCATGCCAGAAGGGGCACTCACCTTGATGTCTCGCCAATATGTACGTGTCAAGGACATGGGTAACAACTCAGCTCACAGACATGGGTAACACTTCAAGCTCACATAGTCCTTCTGGGGTCCTCGCACATCCTCTTCGTTGAAGCAGCCCAGTCGCACCGGCCCCAGATACACATCCCACTGGCCAGCGGCCACTTCCTGCATCCCGATCCACTGCCCCGCCAGCAGGTAGCCGATGTAGACCCGCAGCGCTCGCCAGTAAATCAGGCCGTTGTGGCTGACTCGAACTCGTTCCCAATGCTTCGGGTACTGCAGCTCGGGTAGCTTTGAGGGTATGGCCTGGCCGAGTCGCTGTAATGCTGGGCCGGCATGCTTTGCTGCAAGGCCTCATGCGGGCGCTGCTGGTTGTAGTGCTCCACAAAGGCATCGAGCTGCATCTGCAATGCCGCTTTGTCCGCCGCAGGCTCTTTGCCCAGGGCATGCTTGAGCGTGCGGTGCATCCGCTCGTGGCGGCCGTTTTGCTGTGGCTTGCCCCTCTCGATGCGCTCCGGCCTGATGCCCAGCCTTATCCACCATATCGCCAGGCGTGACAGGCCCGCCACGCCAGTAGTCGCGAACGGCGGACCGTTGTCACTGCGTATGCGCTCGGGCAGTCCGTATTGCCGAAACACCTGTTCAAAGCTGCGTTTGGCATCCTCGTAGTTGGGGCTGTCGTAGACATGCACGGCCAGCAAATAGCGGCTGGCGTGGTCCATGATGGTCAATGGATAGCACCAGTGACCATCGGCTGTCTTGAACTGGCCTTTGTAGTCTGCACTCCACACCCCATTGGGCTGCTTGCTCGTTCGCAAGGGCTGGGCCGTAGGCACCGAGCGTCTGCGTACACGCCTGCTGCAAACAAGCCCTCAGCCTTCAGCACGTTGTAGATGGTGGTTTTGCTGGGTGTCTCCTGTGGGCCCCAACGCTGCAGGAGCAAAGCGTGCAGCTTCTTGGGCCCCATCTGTGACCTTTGCTGCGTGCGCAGCTCAATGATGGCCCGGCGCTGTGCATAGCTGATCGCCTGATTGTTCCCGTGGGGCCTGCGACTGCGCTCTTGCAATCCATCCATGCCCAGTTGGCGGTAACGCTCAACCCACTTGTAGGCCGTCTTGCGGCTGATGCCGTAGCGCCTGCACAGCTCGCTCAGCGACACGCCACTGCGCAGATGGTCGGCTATGAAGAGCAGTTTCTCGTCCATGGGTGCGCACTCCTTCCAGGGCATGGTGATCGCTCCTTGGCTGCTGTTGGCTACAGCTGCCAAGCTTGGATCTGTTACCCATGTCCTTGTACTGATGTGTCACCTATGAGTGTGAGTCGTACCAATAAAGCTTCTTCATAGTGATTCTGTCACGATCGGAAAAATAGTGATCCGCTGTAGTCATAAATGCCTTGTACTGCTTTATTTCTTCACTCGAGCTTATTTTGATTTCAGATGCACCGGAATCACCTTGCGAGGACGCATAGCTAACTATTGCCGCCAAAAAAAATGTGATGTATACGAAGATCCACATTCATAACTCGCTGTCAAGGCAACCGAAAGCCGCCGATGGAACCAGTGACTGGTCTGCCGCCTGAAGCTGCTGCAATCGTCGTAGGCGTAGAGGCATACAGTCGTGCATTTGCCTGACGTTGTGCCTCTTCATTAATTCCTGAGTAGTTGCCCTGAGAAATGCGTTGCTGTACAACCAATGTTTTCTCTAAGAGCTGAACTTGGAGGAGCTTGTTTTCAAGGCGCTGAAACAATAGTCCGCGTAGCAATTGAGAAAACATCTCTATCTGTCCCTTCTCAATTCTGTCGCTGAAGCTTTGGACCGCTGTAGCGACATCTGAGGCAAAGCTGGTGGTAATTACGAGAAAGCCGTTTCCAGCTGCGCGCAGTGCCTCTCTTGCCGCTCCGTCTTCACGAATCTCACCTATGAATAGCATGGAAGGAGTGCCAACGGCTTGCGAGCGCAGGACTCCTTGCAGCGCCTTTTCCCAGCAGCCGCTCCCGTTCTCTCTCACTTGGGTTTGGGTGCAATATCCTTGCCCATGCCAGCCATTCAGTGGGTGTTCTACTGGCTCTTCAACCGTGTGAGCATATCCACTGAATTCAATCAGTCTAGACACGACAGTGGCGGCGGCCGTCGTGCTTTTTCCGCTGCCGGTTGGCCCGCTTATGAGAATGAGTCCACCTGTTGAATGCCGCTGATCTAGAAGGAATCGCTGCGATGCCTCAGATAGCCTTGTAGGCAAACTTTCAAGTGTGGGTGCACTCGATTGCATTTTGCGGAATCGAATCCAAGTTCCGTCAACAACGCTGGAGTCTACGTGACCACGCCAATTATTCCCTTGGAACGAAACGGTTCCGTCTTCGAGATTTAACTCTTTGAAGCTTTTTGCGAGACTGGTTGCATAGTCTCGAAGCAAGGGATTGAGCTGCAAAGGACCTGGAAACTGAATGCTTTTCTCAGGTGCAGTGAGGCATACGCCCAAGTCTGAAATGCCTCCAATGAGGCTGCTCAGGTCTGTTGCGGTGACGGCGTCGATGTTCATTTTATTTCAGGAGACTGCACTCTACGGCGCTATACATAAAAACGACTTGTCCGGGCAAATTGGATTTTTCTTCGTAGTCACTCCCGTACTCATACGATCTGAGAGTCGGCTTTCTAGTCAGTTGAAATTCTGTTGGGTCAGCATAATTTCCCACATGCGAGAGTTGGTAGTAGTTCGTTGTGAAAGAGCAGTTGTAGCCGCCACATTTTGGTACTGTCAGCTGGTCGTTTGAAGCTTGAACGGGCGTGCCATTGAGTCTTTCTTCATAGCCCCAGCTGCCGCCCCAAGTAGTGCGTGGGGCAGGAGATCCCGCACGTCCCCAAGCGCCACCAAATCCGGGAACCATGCTGTCATTAGCCTCAGCATTCATATCCAACGGAAATGACAGACCATTAGAGCCCGATCGCGTGGGGGTCGCGGGAATCCGTGCATCCAGATACATCCACCACTTTGCAGGGCGCATAGACTCCGGTGTACCTTCTGCCCACTGATGAATTGGCCGTTGCCAAAATGCCGGGCTGCGCGTGGTGTCACCAATAGGTGCGCTGCTTCCATCCGGATAGGTGCTGACCCCGCCGTTGTGGCCGCTGCCGGAAGTGCCAGGATTTGCCCCGCCGCCGCCTGCACCTGGCGTGGCGCTGCCGCCTTGACCAGGGGCATAGCTGGAGCCAGCTCCACCGCCACGCCAGCCAGCACCACCGCCACCACCTGACACTCCCGGCCAGCCCGAGCCACCACCGCCCCCAGTGACGATGCGCACGCTGTCGCCGGGAGCCACCTGGATGTCTCCCTTCGTCACCGGCGCTTCTTGGCCACCGTTGCCGCCTGGCGCTATCACCGTCGCGCTGCCGTTCAGGAGAATGGCAGTGGATCCACCACCACCTCCGTTCGTGCCCGTGCCGCCATTTCCTCCGGCCGCTTTGTAGTAGAGCCGGATGTTCTCCAGTCCGTAAAACTCTCCGGCCTGCAGCGTGTAGCTCACGTCTGGAGATTTGATGGCCACGTAGCACTTCTGCAGAGTCTCCACGCGGCCGCTGGCATTGCCGGAGCCGCTACCACCGCCTGCTTTGACCGGTGGATAGTATGTGTAGCCCGACAGAGAGCCCGGTGTCACAAAAACAGCATCGGCCAAGACATAGCTGGTACTGAGGCTCAGCGTGGCGATGGCGCAGGCCTGGGCGACCAGGTCGAGCAGGGCTCGGGGGGGTGTTGTCCTCATTTGCATCGTGCTTCTCTGTCGTAGATGCTCAGCGGACCTGTATGGCGATCTTGGTGCCTGCTTCGGCACAACCCGTTGTCAGACCCGTTTGATCCAAGGTGGCGCCGTTTTTGTAGAGGTTGCCGCCCGAGATGACGCCGGCGTTTGCAGCTGCAGATGCACCCACGCGGATGGCCATGGCGACCGGCTCCAGGCGGGCCACCAGGTTGGCACAGTCGTCTTTGTCCATTGGGGCAGCGGTACCGCCCATCGTCATAGCGAAAGTGATGCGGGAACCGTTGAGGGCCATCTGGTTCCCATACCCGTCATACAGCTGACCAGCGTCGAACTTGATGGGGTTTTTGACAATGCCGATCTTGTCCACTTCTGCGGCCGTAACACTGGAGTAGTCGTTCGCACGATTCCAGTGCTTTTGAATATCCATCGCCAGATAGAGCGCCTTCTCGCCCAAGTTGCCCGCATTGATCCCTCCCTTGAGCACGCCCAGCGAACTGAGCACGATGGCAGCCACGATACCCGCCAAAAGTGTCCATGCGGCCATTTCAATCATGGACATGCCGCGCTGGCGTTTTGCTTGAAATGCCTGCAACTTGAAAGTGGTGCTGTGAATGGTCATTTTTGTTGCCTGTGAAAGTTATTTAAGTGTGCCGACGATGCCGTACATGGTTACGGCGATCCACAAGATTGAGCCTGCAATAGCAAGTGTTCCCAAGATGTCCGCCACCATGGCGGTTGTTTTCGCTTTTTCGATCGAGAGTTCAGAGAACTCGTTGGCGATGTGATCCAGGGATTGCCCGAAATCGCTAGTTCTTCCATAAAGACTAATAATCCATGCGTTCTCCTCCGGAAATAAATTGCATGATGTGAGTGAAACGTGTGGGGGTTTGCCTTGTTGCGTAAGTCGCTTGATATGATCTAGCTTGCTGACCATGTATCTGTCAGCCCCCTCGGAAATAGAATTCACGGCAGTTCTAAAGGGAACACCGGTCCTGAGAAATCCGCTCAAGCTTCCCAAAGTGGCAGACGAATTCAGTAGTCGAACTGTGGTAAATGGCCAGATGTTTCTGTCCAGAAAATTGCGTACTGGGCCGGTCAAATTCTTCTTGAGATAGTTGAATGCATAGTAAATGAACGCAATACCTAGGAAGAAACCAATAATGAAGAAGATGATGTGATCGGCCACAAAGCCAAAACTTTGCGCTGCTTGTGTCCATCGGTGCCTTGGAGCAGCCTGCTCCATCTGCGGGATAATCTCAAGAGAGAAATAGTAATAAATGACGGACATCATGAGTGCATACCACAGCACACGAGAAACTCCCGACCTTATGATTTTTATGATTTCTGACTGACTGCGCGCATACTTTGCAGCCTGAATCAAACCCAAGGAGATATTTCCTTGTTCTTCGCCACTGCGAATAATCATGGCCTCGTTATTTGGAACCAGTCCCAACAGCACATCTCCGAGCTTGAGAGTCTGGGCTTCGCTGCCTTCAAGGGAAAATCGCTTGCTACCACCGCCCTTCATCCTTCTCATAACTTCCTGGAGAAGGGATGGAGAAAATGCTTTTGTTTTCGGTACTCGGCTTCCATCTCTGTTAGAGCAGTGCCCAAGGCGATGCCACCAGCAGGACCAGTCATGGAAGCAAGCGCGCCATATAGTTTCGACCTGATATCCGTAGTAAGCCGAATTTGGAACAGAGCTGTTTTGATCCTTTTCATCAGAATCCGTCCCTTCTGAGCATTCCAATACTGTGTTCAACATCGCGCGGATCTACAATGCCTTGGCGCATTTTTTGAATTGCGTGAGACAATGCAGAAACGCCGAGGCCGTACTCTACTTTTTCACCTTGTGTAGAAAGCCAGTAATCTCGCGCGCCTGCTTCATCCTTTTTCTTAATAAATCCTAATAACTTCTCATCAGGAATGATGATTTCTGCAATGGGTGTTCTTCCGAGGATACCTGTGCCATTGCATGTTTCGCATTTGCACCCTGTATCCAACTTGTTCTCTGAGTTAATAAAGTATCGGCCTTCGTTGATGAAGCGGATATTGTGCTTATCCTCACTTACAGAGGTCAAACGGTTAAAAAGGCCCTCATTGATCATTCCCGTTGCACGAGCAAGATGAAGTGGCAATGAACATTCAGGGCACACAATGGGCAATAGCCTTTGATATACAAAACCCGAAATGAATCCAGGCATGGTCATCAGGTCAATATCTACACCCAACTGCTCAAGACGAGAGAATGCAGCCATCGCCGAGTAGCCATGGATTGAAGACAGAATCTTGTGGCCCGCAAGAACGAGATCCTTGACGGTCTTTGCTGCTTGGCTTTCGCGGATTTCTCCTACCATGACTACATCGGGGTCCTGCCGTAATGTGGCTTCCAAAAGTTCGTTGAACGTATCCTTCGTGGCGGGCATCTGGCATGCGTTAGGGATCTCGTACTCCACCGGAGATTCAATCGTGCATACCTTGATATTTGGTCCCCGGTTCTCGTAGAGCTGCTGAATGCAGCTCTGCAGTGATGAAGATTTACCAGAGTTCGTCGGTCCGACAAAGACGACCAGGCCCGAGCCACCGATCAGCATTCTTTCCACCTGCTCGCGTTGAGCGTCGGAGTAGCCGACGTCGCTGAGCCTCTTGAAGCCGCCTTCCACGTTTGCAGGTCTGAGCAGACGCAAAACTAACTGGAATTTATCTGGATGGATGGCAGTTGAGTGGAACCGCACTGTCAATAAGCGCTTGTTCTTCTTTGTAGGGTCATCCCACACGTCAAAATTGGTGTCCTTGATTTCTCGTTTTGTCCAGGAGCCTTTCCTGGCAATGTCTGTCGATTCAAAATTAAAAAGCACCGAGCCATAGTCTTCAGCAGTTGCCAAAGAGATGTCTCCCATCTTGTAGCGACGACCATCAATACGGAGCAAGACTTCGGCCTTGTTCTCGCGTGCTTCAATATGGATATCTGATGCACCTGATTTTGCAGCGTCCAATAGCAATTGCCGCACGCGCGTCTGTGTTGACGTTTGTTCTGTATCCGAGCTGCTGATTTCCCGTGCGTTGTTGTGGTGTACCGCCCGAATGATTTCCCAAGTGGAAATCAATGGATAGATATTTAGATAGTTGTCTGCCTTCAGACGCTGAGCAACGTCCAACATTCCTCTGCTTTGCAGATACATGTCAGGAGTCATCAGCAAATAGGTACGATGGCTTTTAGAGCTCTTGGAATCTGCGAGTGGCTGATTGAGTGCGAAGCCGGCAATCTTCTGCTCGAACAGCATATCGCTCTGTATGGCCGCGAAGTGCTCCAGATGCTGTTCACCCAGCGGGTGTGTGAGCTTTTGAAGATAGATGTACGCACCTACCGGAACTGCTGGTACGTCAGAAACAGCGTATCTCTCAAGCACCGCTCGCTTTTCATTGAGATCCCGCTGCTTTTGCTGAATCGCTTCCTTTGCTTTAGCATGCTGATCTTGATGTTTCTCGCCCCCTCGCCCGGGCATTCTCAATGTGATACCGAGTTCCATTTTCAGACCTATTCCAGGATATAGAGCGTTGTTAAGGCGCTAACTTGTGCGCCCACCGCTGCCGGATTATTCCAAATAACGCGCTCGACGTTAATGGGATATTTATTCAATATTTCTACTGCCCAGGTCATGCTCAAGAGCTCACTGCTGCTGGCGGTGTTCAGTTGCAATTGGATTTTTTTCCCCAATCTGTATTCGCTAACCCCTGCCAAGCCTTTGATTTCTGCGGGAGGTCGTAGCGTGACTTCCTCTTCCTGCGAGAATTTGAGAGCCTTGAGATTACGGGCTGACCAATCCAAAATCGTCATCTTGACGACTCGTGGATCTACCTTCTCAGCCGGCACCCCGTGTATCGATCGTGTTTCAAGTGGAAAACCGGAGACGATAGGGCCTTCAGCGTTCAGTGGATCGAGGATGCCTGGCAGCTTTGTGCGGTCCGCAATGCGTGTATGGGAATTTGCGGGTGACCATTCAACGGTTGCTTTTTTTCCTTGGAAATCGCATTTCAAAATCGCTGGCTTATAGCCCATTGATGTATATGGCAGCGACTTGCGTATCTGCTCACACTCATGCCACTGCGAGAGTGCGACTCCCTGCATTCCGAAGTTTCGTTGCTCTGATGCAATTTTTTCTTTGTATTGCTGAATCAGATTGGCTATTCGTTGCTCCTGGGCTCGCTTTTCTTGCTGTGTTTGTAGCAATGATTTCAGCGCGGCTAAACGACGCTCTTCATTGCGTAGGTTCTCTCGCTGGGTCGCTATGAAATAGGAGCCTGCGGCAGCGGCCGTCAGAAGGACGGTCGCAGCAAAAATCTTTCTTATATCAAGACCATTTTTACGTAGACGACATTGTTGCAACTCATCGGATTTGAGCTCTTTAGCGGCCTCTATAATCTTTTGAATGGTATATCTGGCATTGATCGTGTCCCCGACAATCACGCCATCTTGTGGAATATATTCTGCTGCGGTCGAGAATGCCTGTTTAGCTTCTTCGGTGTTGTAGACAATTCGATCGAATGTCGGCTGAGGAACACCATCCTTGATCAGACATATCCAGAATGTTTCTTCTGCTATTTTCTGAAAGATAAGTGCATTATCTATGATCCTGGCAACAAGCGCTGCACCCGCAAAGCAACCAGCCATCTGCGAAGCGCCCTTGGCCACGTTCAGCTGACCACTGACGCTCAAAGTCAGATAGGCATTATTTTTCCCGACAAATCGCTTTGCCGTCTTAAGATTATCTGCCTCTGTCCATGTCAAACCGAGAGCCAATTTATAGCCATCGATTTTCCATATACGAGTTGAGCTCTGATCAAAGCCGGAGGACAAAACTGAATCCGGTGCGATTTCACTTGCGGAGAGTGTTGGCTCAGTCCTGGCCTTCTTGAACGCGCGCTTTAGCATCTGTGACGCCTCACTGATTGCTTTGCACAGGCGGCTGGCCGACTTGCGTAGGCATTTGATTGGGATTTGGGCCATTCCAGATGGCCGAGCCGGGCGAGGGCAGCGCGGGCTGCGCTTCGACCAGTCCCGCAGGCATGGCCAGCGGCGCCGCCGGCATGCCGGCCGCTGTCCCTTGGCCTGGCCAAGACATTCCTGGCGCAGCCGCACCGCCCGGCGAACTGGCGGCTTTGAACGCCAGAGTCATGGGCACTGGCTTCTTGCTCTTGGCATTCGGCAGGGGCTCGATCCGGACCTGGACCTTGCGCGGCGCGATGCTGGCCAGCGTCATGCGCTCAGCGATCTCATCGCCCTCGGAGAAGGTCAGCACGGCGCCGTTGGCCAGGGCCAGGCGGGCCGTCTTCTTACCATCGAGAATGATCACCGACACGACGGTTGGGAGGCTGCCCACGATCGGGTCGGTGCCCAGCATGTCGCGGATCTGCCGCTGTTGCTGCAGCAGCTGCAACTGCACTTCGTTCTCGGCCGCCAGGTCGGCCGGCGTTTTCTCCTGGGCCAGGCCGGCGCCTGCGAGGACGACCAGTGCAGCGGCCACCAGGCCTGCGACGATGAGCTTGCCCTTGGGGGCATTGCGTTGCTTAGCCATTTTTTTGACCTCCGTAGACCTGCATCACGATCACCGACATCGTTCGATCGCCGCGGCCGCGCTTGCTCGCACCCGCGATGGACAGCTGGTCGTTGACTTCCTCGCTGCCGGAATCGAATCCAAACAGCACCAGTGCGTCTCCATCCTTCACGAAGGCCTGCTGTTGCATGCTCTGCCGTGCCACTTCTGGTGAGTACGAGGTCACACCGTTGACCACCTCCGGGTTCATTGAAGTCACCGAGCTCAGTTCAAACTGGTACTGCAGCAGGATGCGGTTGTCGCCCAGGATCAGCGGCACCACGTTGGCCGTCAGGCCTGTGGTGAGGGTGGTTTTCTGCTCGGTCGTTTGAGCACCCACGTTGGCGGTCTGCGTGGTCGTGCGCGTGGCCGTGTAGACGCGGTCCTGAACAACTTGGAAGGGCGACGGCTGGCCGTTGATGGCCAGGAACTGGCCTTTCTTGAACAGCGCCACGCTGCCGACCGTGTTGAGCGCCTCGGCGATGATCTTGGTGCCGTTGAGCCGGGAATTGGCGTCGGCGAAGCTGACCGTGAATCGACCAGGCTGTCCGCTCGATGGCTGGATCGGGCTCGTCCCGCCGAGGCTCACGCCATTGCCGTTGAGCTGCTTGTAGACCAGGTCCATCGACAGGCCTGCGGCTTGCTCCTTGGCCAGCGTGACGTTGTAGACGGTCAGGTCGATCATCACGTTGCGTGCGTAGCGTGCGTTGATCGAGTTGAGCAAGGTGCTGATGCGCTGCAGGCTGTGCGGCCTGGCGGTGACCGTCACGATCCCGAGCTCCGGTGTTGCCGAGGCGAACCCGTCCAGGCCAGCCACGGCTAGCCTGGTGTTCGATGCTCCAGCCCCGGACCCCGCTGAACCGCCATTTCCACCAGCTGACCCGCCGGCGGAAGCCATTCCTGATCCGCTATTCGTGCTGCGTGCTTGGCCCGATGCAGTACCAGCCTGAATTCCCAGGATGGCTTGAACCGAGCTCATGATCGATGTCCATGGATCGATGAGCTGGTTCTGTGTGACCGACACCGTGCCGCTGCCGCTACTGCCTCCAGCGCCGCCCGAGCCACCACTGGCCCCGCTGCCTCCACTGCTGGAGCCCGAGCCGGTGGCAGACAGGCTGATCGATGCTGCCAGCGCCTTGGCGCCGCCCGGGATGTTCATGTCGAAAGTGCGCGTCTCGAAGCGGAAGAACTCGATCACGTTGCGTGAGCCGGCATAGCGCCACGACGCTTGGTTACGTTGGGCCAGATCGTTGAGCAAGGCCTTCACCGATCCGTTGTGCTCGACCTGTGTGAAGCCATTGATGCCCCTGGTGCCGGCGGACTGAGCCTGTCCTTGCTGACCCTGGTCTGCACCCGGCGCGCCGACGATTTCAGTTGCTGCAATCGGGATGCCGATGCGCGTGCCGAGCTCTTCCAGGACCTCGCTGAGCTTTTGCGAGCCATGTGTGGCGTAGGCGATTTCGCTGTCGAAAACTGCCGGCAGCGACTGGCTTTTGTGCAGGCGGATTTCCTTGCCGGCGATGCGCGGAACTGCCAGGCGCGTGACGCCTGCAGGAGCGGCGATCTGTGTGCGTTCGGCCAACAGTCGACGGGCCTGGTCGTTGGCCGCTTTCGTGTTCTTCTCGGCTTCCTGGATCGTCGTGCAGCCCTGCAGGAGCAGCACGCTGATCGCCGTGGCGAGACAGGTCAGGCGCTGGGGGAGGTGCTTATTCTTCATTGCCGTCTTTGCTTTCTGCGGTGATGTCGGTGGACGTGACTTCCATGACCTGGTTTGCGGCCGCAACGGTCAGCAGGACCTGCTTGCCCTCGGCCCGGAGGATCGTGACCACGGCCTCTACGGCTGAAGCGACATCGAGGTCGTCGCTGAAGGCCGAACTCGAAATGACTTGCCACGACACGCGCGGATACCAGATGAGCTTCCAGCCCGCAGCCTGCGCCCAGCTCTGCAGCTGCTCGTGCACTGGCTGGCCCTCGTGCAGCACATAGCGTTGCGCAGCCGCATGCGCTCCAGTCGCTGTAGAGCTGACCTGGACCGAGGCGACAGCACGGCTTTGGCGCGCAGCAAGTTCCTGTGCGCTGGCCTGGTCACACCCGCCAGTGCTCGACGATGCAGCTGCGCCGGCAGCGCTCCAGGGCGCCGAGGTTGTGTTGAGCGGGCTCGTCCTTGCGAGCTCAAGCCGCAGGCCTGCAGCGGTGCTGGCCAGCTCCAGGACCTGGCCAGGCTGCAGCTGCTGGTTCACCGTGCGCAGGGCATCGCCGATGCTTGCCGTGTCGCCCTGTTCCACCTGCACCAGTTGCTGCGGATTCGTGGGGCAGATTTCGAGATAGGGCACGCCGATGCGCTGGGCGATCAGCTGGCCGAACTCAGACACCTGGGCACGCCATGAAATGGCCACCTGGGCCTGCAGCAATGCATCACGGGAGTCGTTGCCACCTGCGGGACCGTTGGCCAGCGCAGGCAAGGAGACGGACATGGCCACGGCTGTGGCGCATGCACCGAGCATGTGTTTTTTCATCTTCATTCCTGTTTGGCTCAGCGCTGCGCAAGCACGCGGGCCTGGGCCAAGTGCCACATGGCCACGGCGTGGAAGGTGGTGCCGCGCATGCTGTTGCCGTTGAAAAAGCCACCGCTTTTGAGCAGCCTCTTAGCGGCTCGGCGGTGCTGTCGCTTGCGCTGACGCGCGTTGTTGGCGAACCCCATACGCTGGACTTCGCTCTTGGTGAGTGGACGTGTGTTGCCTCGGAACATGGCTTCTCCAGCGCTCAGCGAATTGCCGCTTCTGCAAGGGCGAACTCGCGGTACAGCGCGAGCACCTTGGGCACGTACAGCTGGGTTTCGCGGTAGGGCGGGATGCCCTTGTGCTTGCGCACAGCGCCCGGGCCGGCGTTGTATGCGGCCAGGGCCAGGGGCCAGTCCCTGAACTCGAACCACATCTTTCTCAGATATGCGGCGCCGGCGGCAAGGCCCAGCACGGGGCTGTAGAGGTTGCTCTCTGCGTCTTGGAGGCCGACACCTCGTGCGGTGTCTGGGAGAACCTGTGCCAGGCCCCGAGCGTTGGCCGGGGAGCGTGCCTGGGCGTTGTATTGGCTCTCGACGGCAACCAGTGCCTTGAGCAGAGCGGGCTCCAGACCGTAGTGCAGCGCTACGGCGGTGATAGCTCGTTCGTGCTGCCAGTAGTTCTGGAGCATCTGCCGGCAGTGGGCGTTGGTCTTGTGGCCTCGCAGGCAGTCGAGCGTGCTTGCATGCGCCCCGAAGCCGACCAGGGCGGTGAGCCCAATGGCTGCTGCCAGCTTGATCATTGGGAGCCAGCTCATGCGACCGTCATCGCAAGCGCGATGAATGCAAGGAGGAGCCCAGCCTGCAAAGCATGGCGTGAAAACTGGTCGACGGCCAATCCACCCTTCGCATAGCGGCGCCATACGGCCAGCAAGGCTGAGCCCACAATCACCGCAGTGGCGCCGATGCCGATGGTAAGGATGGTCTTGCGCACGTTGCCCATGCTCTGACCCGAGGCCTGCCGGAACCCTTCTTCGAGGCTTTGAGCAACGGGCACTTCGGGAATGGGCTTCCAACCACCGCTGCCTCCACCCGTGCCAGGATTGGTCCCCCCACCGGTCCCACCATTCCCACCGGGCGAAGTTCCTGTGCCGCCGGCCATTCGATCCGCCATGCCACAGATCGTGGTCCCGTTGCTGTCGGCGAAGCCAGAGCAACGGCCTGAATTGATCATCCTTCGGCAGTTGCCAATGCCCAGCTGAACGCAGGCCAGCACCAGGTTTCCATCCACGGGGCGGCCATCGAACGTACCCAGAGCCAGTAGATCTCTAACGACACTGGACTTCATGGCATCTGTTGTCAGAGCCGACCACGCATCAATCTGTTGTTGAAGGCTTTGCTGTCGGTATTTTTCAGGCGGCACACGCGCATATTTGGCAATGTTTTCCTGATTCATCTGCAGGACGCCATAGCAGCAGCTGCCGTTGTATGCGTTGGTATCTCCGCGGCTTTCGACGTTGATCGCAAGATTGGCAACCGCCTGGGCGTTCTGCTTGAGCCATGGGCTCGCATTCGGTGAGTTCTGAATCGCTGTGACGATGTCAGCCGCACTGACGATGGCTGCAAGTGCGACCACGGGAACGAGGACGAGCGTGAGCGGAGAGCGTTTGCGCCAGTCCGTAACAAATCTCAACAGCCTCATTTGCGACCCCCAACGCGCCCGCCTTTTTCGAGCTCTTCCAGGAATTGCTCGGGAGGGGTGGCGCCAACAAGCCGCTTGCCGCTGGCAAGGACCACGGTGGGTGTGTTGTTGATCTGGTAGCGCTCGCCGGTCCGCAAGATCTCTACCAGGCCATCGACATTGCATGCCTCGGACAGTTTTGGCCTGGCGCCGTCCATCATCGCCTTCCAGACCCCGGCACGGTCAGGAGAGCACCACGCCATGCGCGCGAGACTCTGGCTCTGCGGGCTTATGACCGGGAGCATGAACTGGTAGACCGTCACGTCATCGATCTGGTCAACGAACTTCGTGAACACCCTGCAGATGGGGCAGTTCGGATCTTCAAAAACTGCCATCAACCGGCTGCCATTGCCGTGTACTTCCTTGATCGCGTGTTTGAGCGGCAGCTGATCGAACGGGATGGCCATTCGCTTGTCCTGGACTCGTGCGGTGAGGTCCACGCGCTGCTTCAAGTCCATCAGTGATCCACCTATGAAACTGTAACGACCTGTTTCATCGGCGTAAAATATTTCCCCCTCCGAAAGCACCTCGTAGATGCCTTTGATTGGCGTGGTTCTGATCTCGTCAACTCGGACCGAGTTGCCGGTATTGGCAGAAATCGCTGCCCTCAACTGTCCTGCTACTTTTTCTGAGACACCCTCAGCCAAAGACGTTGTGCAGACAGTGAGGAAAGCTGCA
The DNA here is from genome assembly GCF_001622915.1 of Delftia sp. GW456-R20. Taxonomy (NCBI): domain Bacteria; kingdom Pseudomonadati; phylum Pseudomonadota; class Betaproteobacteria; order Burkholderiales; family Comamonadaceae; genus Delftia; species Delftia sp. GW456-R20. The sequence goes on from NZ_LWCN01000004.1 coordinate 263,398, forward strand.
GCAACAGCAGCGGGCAGGGCCGTGCGTACCAGACTTGCGCACGAAAAATGAGGGGGGTGGGTAGGCATGGGCGCACTGTATGCAGCCCTCCTCGGACACTCCAGCGTAAAACGTTCGATACATACCGAACGTTTTACGCTTGACTTTTGGATTTTTTTTTGCTCTAGAATTTGGCGCGTCGAGGTGTGCGTCTCGCCAGCAGGGACGGCTCTCTACGCCATCCGTGCTGGCCCGCCACTTGAGGACAGCATGGATAGAAAAGATCCCTGGATGCACCAGGGCAAGCTCCGACATGAGGGCTGGGATTCCCGGTTCGAAGATTTTTTGACCGACGTCTTTCTGGTCGAGGGATTGTCGGAAACGACAATAACAACGCTTCAAGTTGAAGTTTGTGCCTTCAACAAATGGTCTCTTGAGACAACTGGTCGTGCCTGGGATGCAATTCTCCCGGGCGATCTCCAGGCGTACCTGCAGTATGCAAAAGACACGCTTTTTGCATCCACATTTCGCAAGAAGCGATGGTGCCTGCGGCGGCTCTACAAGTGGGCCAAAGCCGAGCTCATGGTTGGCAAGAACGTGGACATAGACATTGCACGGATTTGGCTACCCGCACGTGCGCCGTCTCGACTTCCTTCTAGTGTGCCCAGCGCAGCCCAGATGCGGAGATTTCTTGAACTCCCTGACATCAAGACGATAGAGGGCATTCGTGACCGTGCGATCCTCGAACTCCTGTACGGGGCAGGGCTGCGCGCTGCCGAGCTTTTGGGCTTGCCGCGTGATCTTCCTCTACAAGGCCGTTGCATGAGGCTTATGGGAAAAGGGATGAAGGAGCGTCTGGTGATTTTAGGGGAGCCCGCATTGGAGTGGATTGCACACTACAAAAGTGCGCGCCCAATGATTCTGCGTCGTGGTGGGCACGTCCCGCAGGCCTCAAAACGCCTGTTCGTGTCCAGCGGGCGCTATCCTGACTATCAGTACATTCAGTTGTGGCGGATGGTGCGAAAGCACGCGGCCGCATGCGGTCTAGACCTCACTCCCCACAGTTTGCGCCATACCTTTGCTACACACCTCTACCAAGGCCGGGCGCCCCTCGACGCTATTCGGCTTCTTCTGGGGCACCAGCGACTGGAGACGACCACCATCTATGTGTCCAGGCTCGGCTTGGATGACCATGAACTGGTCCGTCAGCATCATCCCCGCGGTGAGACATACACACCATTTCATCGCTGGGGCAACACACACCGAAAGGCCTAGCGGTCTACGAATGCGGCCTGGCATTCGCCGCAGATGAGCTTGAGCCCTGGCTTGCCCCAAACGCTGATCTGGTCAGTACAGCCAGTGCAGCTGTATTTGATGCGGTTGGATTTGTTCATCGGCTGTACCGCGTCTGGTCCGCCGGCGGCTGTGGCCACCGTTTGGCCCACCGGCCGCACTGCCTCCGCCAAGGCGGGCACGGTCGCCATTGGGGGCGTCGTGCCGGCCATTCCCTCCAGCTGCGTGGCCATGCTCCACTGGCCGCTGAGCACGTGTTCGATTGCAGGAAAACGGTCGTACCAACTGATCTGGAAGCTGTCCGTCAGCAACTGCTCGCATGCCCGGAGGAAGGGGCCGCCTGCGATGGCGTAGTCGCCCATCATGTCGCCCGTACGCTTGCCTCCGGGCCGGCTGGTAGATGACGGCATCAAGTCGATCGCTTCCATCTTTGCGGCCCACTCCTCGTTGTGGTAGCGCCCCCGGCCCGGCTTGCCGAAGTGGTGCTGCCATAGATGGGACATCTCGTGCACCAGGGTCTGCAGCGTCTCGATGAGCGGCACGGCCGCGAAATAGGCGGGATTCAGGGCGATCTCGTCCGTGGTGCTGCCGTCCAGCGACGCAAAGCGCGCGGCCGAGAAGTACCCGCAGGTGCGTTTTTCCCGCTGCAGCGTGATCAGGCAATGGGGCAGGGCATCGTCGAACAGGCGCTGGTTGAAGTGCTCGTACGCCTGCTGCAGCTCGGAGTAGGCCGCACAAGGGGGCGTGGCGCGCAGGGGCAGTGCAGCTGCTGGCAGAACGATGGGTGAGGCAGGATTGGCGGCAAGCATTTTTGTATGTGCAATACAAATATGAACTGACCAGATATCCAGCGGCTGCGGCCAGGGAGACCCTCTAAATCTCGGCAGAGCGCCGTATACTGTACATAATTACAGTATCGGTGGAACCCATGACCAACGCTCACTTGCTCCCCCCAGGGCCACCCGTCCAGCTCAGTGAGGCTGCCTGCTACGTTATCGCCGGCGATACTTGCATCCGAGCGGGGTTTCCGTCGCCTGCGGCCGACTTCGGTGGCAAGCGAATTGACCTCACAAGCACGCTCATCACCCATCCCCAGGCGACCTTTCTGCTGCGTGTTGCCGGTAGCTCAATGTGCGAAGACGGGATAGATGACGGAGATCTGATCCTTGTAGATCGAGCGATCAAACCTCAGCATCGCCACATCGTTGTTGGCGTTGTAGACAACGATTTCACGGTCAAACGCCTTCACTGTGCCGGGGGCAACATCCGCCTGCAGGCGGCGAATGCGACCTACCCAGACATCGTGCCCAGGGACGGTCAGACCTTGGTGATTTGGGGCGTGGTCACCGCATGCATCAAGCGCTTTCGGGCATAACCTGCAGGTTGTCCAATGTTCGCGCTCATCGACGGCAACAATTTTTATGTCTCGTGCGAGAGGGTGTTCCGCCCCTCGCTGGTGAGCCTGCCGGTGGTGGTGCTCTCGAACAATGATGGATGCGCTATCGCCAGGTCGAACGAGGCAAAAGCCATTGGCGTCAAGATGGGGCAGCCGTGGTTTGAATTCCGACATCTCCAGCACACCCATGGGCTCGTTGCGCTCTCAGCGAACTTCGCGCTTTATGGCGATATGAGCGACCGGATGATGAGCATCGCTGCAGGCTTAGGTCCCACGCAGGAGATCTACTCGATTGACGAGTCCTTCATCGGGGGGCTGGAGGGGATACGAGACTTGAGCGGCCGCGCCGCAGCGGTGCGAGAGCGCATCTTGCAGTGGGTGGGCATCCCGTGCTGCGTGGGCATCGCTCCCACCAAAACCCTATCGAAATTGGCAAACCATATCGCCAAGACAGCGGAGCGCACGCCGGGCAGCTATCCCGGCGACTTGGCCAGGATCTGCAACCTTGCAGAACAGTCTCCAGAGCGCCTGCAGCAGCTGCTACGTGCCACGGCTGCAGCAGACGTCTGGGGGGTGGGCAGACGCATTGCTGCTGACCTGGCCGATGTCGGCGTGCTCTCGGCCTGGGAGCTTGCGCAGATGGACTTGGCCATGGTCCGCAGGCGCTGGAGCGTCACCCTGGAGCGCACGATACGCGAACTGCGTGGGCACGCCTGCATCGAGATGGATGCGGCGCCGGCACCAAAACAGACAATCGCATGCACACGATCTTTCGGCCGGCCGGTGAGCGAGTTGCAGCAGCTGCTCGAAGCGGTGAGCGAGTACGCGACTCGCGCTGCTGAGAAGTTACGGATGCAGGATGGTTTGGCCGGCCAGCTTCAGGTTTTCGCGCACACTTCACCGCACCGGCCTGGGCCGCGCTTCAATCGTTCCATGGTAGTCCCGCTGCGACCCACAGCCGACACTCGAAAACTCGTCTCGGCGGCCGTTTGTGGTGCACGCGCTATATATGAGCCAGGCTATGACTTGGTCAAAGCTGGCGTAATTCTGCTTGATATCACTGGACCCGACGCAGTGCAACGCGAACTGCCGATTGAGGTAGCACCTTGCCGAGATCAAAGTAAATTGATGAGTGCAGTCGATGCAATCAATAATCGCTTTGGTAAGGGTACGGTGCACGTCGCAAGTACGGGACAACAGCAGTCGAATAAATCTTGGGATATGCGTCAAGAACGCCGCACTCCAAGATATACAACTGAAATTTCTGAAATCCCGTTGGTACGTGCTTGATTAATCAACCAAGCTTCAAGGTTTTATTGCATTCTTGCACAATTTTTCCATACTGAATGGTGCGCAAATGAATGGCTTGATGCAAGGCATCGTAAAGATATTCTATTCTATTTTTCGCTTGATCTGCACTAGAAATTTTACAATATCCGTTAAGAACTGCAGCAGTCCCGGAAGTAGTAGTTGGCCAAGGTAAAATCTTCATCTTGCATCGAACATAGATATCATGTGCACTAGCGCCGTTTTCAGCATCTGAGCATTGATCACTACCGGCTGTGTCGAACATGGAGAAGATAATTCTTTTACTTCCATTTCTGACATCACCAACTAGTGCAAAAGCAGGAAAGACTCCACTTGCATCTCTTCTCACGGCGGCAAGTTCTTTGCTCCAAACTTTCGAAAGTATTTCACGATCTTCCTGAGTTGCCGTGGACTGAAACTCAACACTGTTGAAAACTGCCAATCGCATAGGCGCCCACTCCGCACTGCCAGCTGCAGCGCGCGCTATAGGTGTGGAGCACATGGCAGAGACGGCTATAAGAGTTGCGAGTCTAAGAAACTTGTTGATGGACATGAAATTTTTGGGCGTTGTGACTAGAGTGGACCGAGCTCGAGACTTTACAAGACCAAGCTCTAACGTTACGATGTGTCAACCGTTGGCGTCACCGACGGACTTGGAGGCTAAGGTTCTCCTTAGCAGTGGAGCTATAGCTTCACGAAGTATACGTTCTGGGCTTTGTGCCGCACGGTTGCTTCCATGTGATCACACTACGCTCTAGCTTGAGGAACCGATGCTTACGTACACCTACCGATTTTTTGCAGCCACACTTAAATTTTCTTGGAAAATTTTCATCATTATTGGTGGTTTGGTTTTGTTTTCCATAGGTAAGGCGTTGACTGCTTTTATCTCGGATTCCCACGACGATTTTGGTAACGAGACAGAGCCGGAACATCAAAAGCCAACTATCGTTGATAGAAACAGCGCAATTCAAGCTTTTGGTTCCGGTGAGTGTGGCGCAGCCGAAGTAGCTCAATACTGGAATTTTGAAGATAAACGCTGAAAGATCATCGACCAATCTTTCTGGCAATTTTTCCTCCACCGGCTTTTGAGCTTTGTGCTGCGCTGTTGGCCATGTGGCCACCACCTTTTATATCGTCTATGCCTGCGGTCATATTATAACCAATCCAGGTCATCATACTCGTCCAAATCACTGGAAGACCTATAAAGAGAAATAACAAGAGTATATTTAATATCATCCGCTTATATAGTTGTGGTTGCCCGGAACTAAATACTTGGGTGATTTCTTGCATGATGGCAGAACCTGAAAATCCCGGATACATGGCCTCTATAAGCCTCGCATCAATCCATCTCGCAATAAACCACATCACAGCCCAGAACTTCACCGTAAAAATTGCCATCGCTCCGATGAGCATCATTTTTAGGTCGTAGCCGCTGAGAAAAACGATCAGCGGTAGAAACGTGTAGAGCGCCATTAATACCAAGGCCTGCACCATGGGCAACGCGTTGAGCAGAGGAATCATGGCTAGAGAGGCTTCCAGAGCTTTATTTGCCACACCGAATGTGCTCGCCGCCCCGACGATGGACCTGCCGATATTGGTTGCAGTACCGTAGTCGTCACCCATGATCCGATCTGGTGATACGAATGTGGGATTGGCCTTCTCAAACCCCAGCCGCGCAACGCTGTCCTTTGCTTCGTCCGCATTGGCGAAGGTCAGCGTGTTCTGAACCTTTTGGGTCAGGTTTTTCCAGGTGCTGGTGTTGTTGATCAGGCGATCGCGCAGGCCGGTCGACGCGGACTCCCACCATTGCGTGCATGTTGGTCGCCCCCAATCTGGGTTGACGTAGCCATGCTCTGGCGTGCCTTCAGGTGCCGGCGTCTGGATGTACTCCACGTCACGCGAGAAATCGATTGCCCAGCCTGGCACCGGGTTGTAGGAGCGCATGTTCGGATAGAAGCCTGCCTCGGTACGGAAGAACTGGCTGCCGACCCAGTCCACATCGGTCGGCCCGTAGCCGCTGCCCTCGGCCAGCAGGGCTTTGCCGGTCGGAGAAATCTTGCTCTTGTCCATTGCCAGGTACTGGCTGCGCGCAGGGATGAAGCACTCCGAGTAGAAGCGCTGCAGGTCATAGAGCAGGCCTGGATCTTCGATCGTCGCCATCCTGGCCATGTCCTCGATCATGCGGAGGTCGCGCCCGGCATTGCTCAGGCCGGCGCGGAACGCACCATTGACGCCGGAACTGATGGCCATGGTCGAGTACCACCACAGCGGCACATACGACAGGTTGCCAGCCTTGCTGAATGAACCATTGACGGCATCTGCCATGGCTGTGTCATAGCCCGACCTGGTCCCGCCCTTGAGCGACACCGCCTGGGGTTCCGAACCGTCGAAGCTGCGAGCAGGCACATAGGTCATGTTGACGTTGTGCAGCGACGTGATGGGCGTGGTGGCGAAGCACATGGACATCACGAACAAGGCCGTGATGATCCGGGTCTGGACGGACTCCAGCAGGGACCTCACACCCTCAAAGCCTTGGCCGCGGTCCTTGGCCTCATGCCAGGTGCGGAAGACGATAAGCGCGAAGGGCAGGGCCACCAGGCCGGTGCCCACGATGATCTCGCCGATCAGGTTGGCGAACGCCCAACCGTACATGGTCGTAAAAAGCTCCAGATAGCTATCGAGCTGCATGACTCGCTCCGGGATCAGTTGAACCAGCCGAGCACTGCCCGGCCAAGGTTGCCAGGCCCGATGGGCAGGGCGATGAGATAGAGGGCCAGGAAGCCGGCCGCGCGCCAGCGCATCAGGAGGATCTCGCGGTGCTCTGCCTTGCTGACAAAGCCACGGCGCCGTCCCCATGCCACCACACGCCGCCAGCGCGCAACGATCCAGATGCACACGAGGGTCTGGCCTATGGCGCCCAGGCGGGAAGCGTTGCGAAACCAGGCCATGAGCTCCAGCACCTGGTCAGGGGCCAGGCGAATCAACACGCTGGCCACGAGCGTGGCGATGGCCAGCAGGCCGATCGCACAAAGGAGCCAGGGCATCCAGCCCCGAAGCCACCAAGGGGCGCGCTGTGTTTTGGCCTGCTCAGCACTCTGGACATCGATGTCGTGAGTGTCTTGAATCATCGCGGAGCTCCCACGTGGCCATCGACCAGAGGAGCACGGTCAGCGCGACCACCGCTGGCGGCGCCTGCTGCAGCCGCGCCAGCCGCCAGCTGGTTCTGCATGATCGCCAGCGCTGTGTCGCCGGTCATTTCCTTGCGAATCCTGAACTCAAACATCATGTCGTCGATGTACTGCGTCAGCCGGTCGATGCGCTGCTGCACTTCGTTGTTCACCTGCTTTGCGGCCGTGGCCTGGGGCAGACTCATGCCCGAGATCAGCGCGTTGCGCGCGATCAGCGCCTTGTCGATGACCTTGTGCATGGCGATCTCCTGGGACAGGCGATTCACGGCAACCGAGCGCATGTCCGTGGGCAGCTTGCGCACGGCATCCATGAGTTGGGGGCTCACCGCCATGCCCGGCGCGCTGACCTTGGCCAGGTCAGCCTGGCTGGCAGTCTCTGCCATGGAGAGCGTCCGCATAGTGGGCAGCACGCCTTCGAGCTCCTGCTCGTACTTCGGCGCCAGGCCTGTGGCGGTGACAGTGGCTGTGGGGTTCGGGCAGCTGGCGTCCTGGGTGCAGAGATAGATCTTCTGGTCGCCCAGCACCTCGGTGCTCCACTTGGCCAGATCCTCGGGAGCCTTGAAGGCCTGGACCAGGCGCGTAGAGGACAGAGAAGAACTGCCGTAGTTGGCCGTGGCGATGGTGCTGGCCGACTTATTGATCGTCACGTTGTAGCCGGCCACGGCCAGGTCACGAATGGGCTGGATGGGGGCGGTGCCGATGCCACCGGCGCGGGCGCCAAACACCCAGTCCAGGCCCTTTTTCTGCGCTTCCTCGTTCTTGTTGATGTCCACCTTGGCCTGCACCACGTCGCCGGACAGCGAGGCTTTGATCTTCCACGCGTCGCCCTTCGCCAGGGCGATGTAGTCCTCGTAGGGGTCCTTGCCGGACTTGATCATCGACTCCATCTCTTCGCAGCTTTTGAGTGAGGAGGCGACCAGCAGATCCGCCTTCTGGCTGAAGTTCTGGAAGAGCTGATACAGCCCCGGTTGGGCGCGCTGCAGGAAGTACAGAGGCAGGGCGGCGATGCCGGCCTGCACAGCCCCGGCGACCGTGGCACCGAGGTTCTGGATGCTGTTCATCAGCGTGGACCAGGACATGCCGATGTCGAACTTGCCGCAGGAATAGTTGGCCCGCACGCCAGCGCTGAGCTGGGTGGACAGGGTGCCCCGGTTGGGCGCCATGCCGCTGGGCGAGCCGCCGCCCATGCGGTAGTACAGGCTGGAGGACGAAACGGGCTGTGCTTGCGCGGGCACGCTGAGGGCGGTCAGCGCGCAGGCCAAGGCGACACACGAGATGGCCTGCAGCGCCTTGGGCTGCCGGCGAGATGAAGCAGTCATCGGTGATCCTTCAGGGAACGGAGAAGAGAAAAATGCCGCGGCGCTGGCAGCAGATGTAGTGCTGCCAAAGATTCCAGGCGTAGCCATCTGCTGGATCTGTCTGGCCGTCGCCGAAGGTCGTGAGTGACAGGGAGTCGTTACCGCCAAACGTCAGGCAAGAGGAGGCCGGCCTGGGATGCAGCATCTGCCACTGGTGGCCACGGCCGCCGAAGTAGACATGGCTACCGCTGGGCGGCTCCACCTTTGTGTAGATGTGGGGCTGGGCCGACTTGTAGATGATCGAAGCGATCCGCTCAGCCAGTACCGCCGAGGCCTTCACCGGATGCGACTGGATGATCTCGCCGGTACGCGGGTAGGTCGGCCCCCAGGTCTGCGTGTAGCCGTTTCCGACTTCACCCAGGCCAGGCACCCACGACTGCGGATACAGCATTTCCAGCGGTAGCACGCCGCGCCAGAAGGGCGCATCGATCTCCGTCTGGATGTGCAGTCCGAAAAGCGTGGCGCCGCCAGGGCAAAAAAGCATGGACCCGCCCGTTGCGCCGGACACCATGCTGCCCAGCTGCTGGAAGCCTTCCAGCCCGCCCTGGATCTGCTGCACGGTTTCGGCGATCTTGATGACCTGGCCAATGCCCTGGATGGACTTCATGATGGTCTGCAGGCTCTCCAGCATCTGGGCGGGTGCCTCCAGCATCTTCTTGGCGTCCGAGGCGACCGTGTTCGCAATGTCCTTGGGCACCGATGCCCACTGGCGGCCGATGTTGGGTAGCTCCTGCGTGGGGAATTTGGCCAGCTCGGTGACGGACGGAATGGTGAGCGTGGTGGGCATGGAAACGCTGCCGCCGGCGACCATGGCAGCCAGCGCGCCGGCTGGGTTGCCGATGGCATCGGCGCTCTTGTAATTGGTCATGGCGGAAGGCGTGTCCAGGCCTCCAGCGGACGAATCCAGGGTCCGGCCGATGATGGAAGAGCCTGCGGCCGTCAGCGTGGTGGCCACCAGCGTCCCAAGATCGGCCCAGGGGTGCATCAACGGGTCGTTGTAGGTGCTGACAACCACGTCTGGCACGTAGTGGCTGATCTTGATACTGGTCTCGATCCAGCAGAAGGTGAGCTTGCAGCGCAGGAAGAAGCAAACGCCTTCCACCATGTACGACACGCACGAGGGCGCGGCCGCAGCGGTGTAGCCGACGACGCCGGGCGTCGTTATGGCTTTGGCGGGAGCAGGGGCCAGCGCCAGGGTCATCGATGTCACGGCTGCAGCGATCGACGTGAGGAGGGTGCGACGACCACGCCGGTTTGTGGGACGTGTGGTGCTCATCGACGGCCTTTCGACTGCAGGTACAGGCCCACGGCGTGGTCCACGTCTGCCACGCCATAGATCACCGAGTTGCGGTTGATGACGATCGCAGGCAGGCGGTCCAGGCGATAGTGGATAGCCAGGGACATGCCGTTGGCAGCATTGACGATCTGGTCCTTGTAGCGGGCACGGATGTTGGCCTCCTGCTGCAGCATGTAGGCCTTGGCCTGGGCCTCATCCATGGGCAGGCGGATGCTCATCTGCTGGCTCACCTGTGCCATGGCATCGAGCCGGAAAACGCGCAGCGCGTAGGGTGTGTGCTGCTGGGCCCGGACATGGGTGGCCGAGTTTGCGAACACCTCGACGGACGTGACCGTGGGAGCACCTTGTGCAGCGGCGCCGGCGGCGGCCATGCTGAGCAGGGAAGTGGCAAGGATTTGCTTCATGCCCGCGCCTCCGCCAGTTGGTCGGCCACCTTGTATGCGGCCTCGACCATGCTGCAGCCATGCTCTTCCATGATCCGGCGCCGCTGGGCTTTCTCATGGCCTTCTGTCATGGCCAGGGCGATAGGCAGCGCCGGAGGCACATTGCGGAACAGCCATTGACCCAGCGCGCTGATCAGCACGCCCTCGGTGTACTTGGGCGGCTCCTTCTTTGCGGATTCCATCATGGCCCGCTGTTCTGGCGTGAGGTTTCGGAAACGCGCTACTTCCTGGATCTCCGACTTGTCCATCGTCAACAGCATCCAGAATTCGCACATGGAGAGCACGCGCTCCATGGAGTCAGGGAAGTCGCGCAGGTTCTGGGTGGCGAGCCAGAACCAGATGGAGAGCTTGCGCCACATCTTCGTGGCCTTGGCCAGCTTGGGGCCGAGCAACTCATTCGTGGTGATCAAGTGGCCCTCGTCGGTCAGCTTGACCAGGGGCCGGCCCTCGGCCTGGTACTTCTCGCCGCGCGACTGCACAGAGTCAATCAGGCTGGAGTAGGCCAGGGCCAGGGCATCGCCGTAGCCATCCTTTGTGAGGGTTCCCATTTCCACGAGCGTCACATCGGCATCAGGCCAGTCGCCGCCATAGGAATTGAACAGCGTGCCGCGCAGGCCCATGGTGAAGGACATCATGGCCTGGCCCATGTCCTCGGCGCGGCTCTGCCGTTGCGAGGACAACGAGGGGGCGCGTTGCATGGCCATGAGCTCCAGGGCCACGTCCTGAGTCAAGGGGTGCTTGCGTTGCTCCTCCTTGGCCCGGACGGCAGCCCGGATGATGGCGCGCGATACCAGGTAGCGGTCAGCACGCGACATGCGATCGACTTCTGCCTTTTCGCCGCCGGTGATCATGAGGATGGCCGAAATCAGCATCTCGCCCATGAAGTCGCGCTTCTCGTCTTCCTCATCCTCCTCCGTCTCTGCGGTCGCCGCAGCTGCCGGATGGGCCGGCGCCAGGGCAGGGGTGCTCAGCGCGTTCTCGACGGAGGCCATCAAGGGCGTCCCATCTGCAGCCTCATCGACCTCGACGCCGGCCGAGGCACGGGCGCGCTCCTCGGCGGCATGGTAGGAACCCATGATGTCCTGGTCTTCCAGCAGCTTGAAGCCATGCACGAATGGCGGCAGAGACTCCTGGCAGTCAGGCGAGAGAGTCACGCGGTGCACGCTGAGGCCCTTGGCCGCCATGTCGGCCACCAGCAGATCGAAGGATTCGCCGGCATCGACAATCACCATACGCGGCCGGTGGATGGCCATGGTCATCATGGCCAGGTAGTTCAGCGTCGCGGACTTGCCCGCGCCGGTCGGCCCGAGCGTGAGCATGTGGGCGTTCTTCTTGCGGTCGCGCTTGTTCAGGGGATCGATCCAAAGTGGCTCGCCGCCCCGGTTCCAGAACCAGAAACCCGGGTGGGGCGTGCCCCGCGAGCGGCCGTAGACAGGCATCAGCGCGGCGATGTGGCTGGCGAATGTCAGGCGAGAACGGCTCAGGTACTTCTTGTCAAAGTCCACATCGAAGTTGAACGGCAGAGCCCGCATGAACGTGTCCAGCGGCACCAGGTCCTGACGTGGATCGATGAAGCGCAGGCCGGATGGCCCCAGCAGCGCATTGGCCTCAGTGACGGCTTTGTCCAGTTCAGCTTTGTCGCGGCCGGTGAGGTACAGGGTCATCATCATCGGGAAAAGCTTGTCCCGATTGCCGATCATGTGGTGCAGCACACGCTCGCACTCTGCGTGTGTCTCCATGGCCTGGGGCGTGTGGGCACGCGACTTGTCGCGGATGCGCGTGATCTGCTGCTCGACCTGATCCTGGCGCGAGATCACCACGGTCATCGAAAGCATGGAGCCGGCGGGCAGTCGGTCGAACCTGGCGAAGGACTCCTTGCCCGTCTGCGTTTCTGCCGAGAAATGCCCGATGCTCGGCTCGCTGCGCATGTTCTGGAGCGTCAGCGCCTTCACAGGAACTCCATCGAACTCGAAATAGCCGCCAGCATGGTCGGCGCGCGGCTGGGACAGGGATAGCGATTCGGCCAGATCCCAGTCGAACATGGTGGCCGGCTTAGGACCGGGGTAGGGGTAGGTCTTGAGAAGTTCTCCCGGTGTCGGCGCCCACGGCACATCGCGGTTGAAGAAGGGCAGCAGCCATTCGTAGAAGTCCTTGCCGTCGCAGCGCCGGGCGGCGATGCCCGCCTCGTTGAAGGTGGCCATGAGGGTCGTAGCCACGGCTTCCATCTGCTGCTGGGGCGATCCTGGTTCGGACGTGGCACCTGTGAACTTGCGGTAGATGCAGCAGCGCACACGCCGCTGCTGGCCGCGCCAGACCTGGCCCGTGACTTGCGTGTCGGTGAACAGGCCCTGGGGCCGCGAGGCCTGCTCCAGGTGCTTGCGGAACTCCTGGAGCACCGACTGGGTGTACGCGGAATTGATCACCTCCTGACCCCGCGCCGGGTTGTCCTTGTGCTGGCTCAGCACGTAGTCATGGAGGTGCTGTTGCAGCTGCTCGATGTTGCGGTCGTCATTGACAAACCACTGCACGATCCAGGGCGTGGTGTCGGATTCGGGCAGGGCCGTGATCGCCTCGCGCACCTTGTCGCAGCGCTCTTGCAGATAGCTCAGCGGCTGGGCCTCGGTGGCCACCGGATCGAGCTCGAACATGGCGCCCCAGGTGGCGCCGTCGCGCATCACGAACACCTGCTCGCCTGGCGAGTAGGTGACGTAGGGGAGCATCTCGGTGAAGGAGGGCGGGCGCTGCGCCATGCGCTGGCGGTCCCCCACGGTCATCGGTCGCTCAGCTGCAGGGGCGGGCACATCACTTGCAGCTTGGCCAGCCGGGGGCGCCGAGGTGGACGGATTCGACGGGGTGGACAAAGTCTTGGCCTTGCCACCCAGAATCAGATCGAGGATGTTCATCAACGGGCCTCCCCGCCGCCGGCGCGGCCACTGAATGCTGCGCGGCCGCGCTGCAGATCCTCGGTTGACTCGCCGGGCATGGCGTACTCGGTGGACTCGTACATGGGGAAGACCGTCACATAGCCCGGCACCGGGTATTTGCCCTTGGCCAGGTGTGGGTAGACGACCATGACCAGGTCAGGATTGGCGACACGCGCGAAGCGCTGCTGCATGGGCTCCAGCGCCGACCAGTAGCGGGCAGTGCCGCCGTCGCCGTGGGCGATGGGGCGGGCCTGCGAATCGCGTTCCAGCCTGTCGCGTGCGGTCTCCTTGGCCGAGGCCTGCCTGGCCCCCTGCTCAGCCCCCTGGGCGACTGCCTGGCCGGGCAGGTTCTTGCCACGGTAGATGTCCAGCAGCGTCGGGCTGTCCTTGGTGACTTCCTTGAGCGGTGATTCGCGTGGGCCTGTGACAGAACAACCGACGAGGGTGGAGGCAGCCAGGACACAGGCCAGGAGTCGGGTGATGGGGAAAAGCTTATTCGAGGCCATAGCGGGATCCTGACAGGGCATTGGTGGCTTGAGTGCGGTGCACGACCTTGCGGGGATTGACGGGCTTGTCGATCTGGATCTCGCGGTCCAGATGGACGACCAGCTGGGCGCCGGATGGCGTCACCACGGCGTCAAAACTGCTCTTGAGGCGCTCGGTGAGCCAGCGCGTGAGCTCTTCGGTGGCCGCTGACCCCATGCGGCCCAGGGCGAAGCTGCCGGCGTTGCCCGTGACCGAGGCTGAGGTCGAGTCGCCGCGGTTGAGCGTGGTGGTCTGTGCCTGTGCCAGCGCCTCGGCCGCGACGCCCAGGCCCTTGGCGCCGATGATGTCCGTGAGATAGGTGGGCGCATTGGTCACGAACTTGCCCTGGATGCAGGGGTTGCCGTGCAGGTCACTGATGAAGCCCAGATCGGCATTCGATCCCGAGGACAGGCCGCCGCTGGTCGATGAGCCGCTGCGGCGCGCAGACACCGTGCGGATGGCGCCGTCGTTGAAGACAAACGTCATGCTGCGCACCTTGCCCTCGGTGCATGACAGGGCCATATCGCCAATTGCCACTCCGGTGATGATCATTCCGGCCAGGTCCTCGGGCAGCTCCCAACCGTTGGCAGCCAGGTTGTCGCGCCCCACCATGGCTTTGAACTGCATGGGATCAGTCACGCGGCCGTTCACGGGCACGCGGCCGATGAGGCTGGTCATGGCCGTCACGCCGGCCAGCGTCGAGTTCTCGGGAAGGGTGTAGTAGGGCTCGGGTTCAGGCTTGACGGCTGCTGCAGCCTGCGCTGCGCGCGTTGCGGAGCCGCCCTGGCCTGCCGGGCCGGGGGCCACCTCAGCTGCTCCCGGCGCACGCACGTAGCGCGTGGTGGACTTGCCATTGGCCGTGCTGGTCTGCTTGGTGTAGCCCATGGGCGCAAGCACCTCGTAGCCCGACCCGGAGCCGCCCATGTCGAACGCCGACCCGGCGCCTGTGCCATACGAGCCTTGAAGAGGCGGCTGCGAAGCACCTGCAGGGCGAGAGGCACCGATGTTGCCAAAGGCATCGGAAGCGTTGCCCCAGGCATTGGCGATCACATCGACGGGGCCAGCACCAGGCTGCCCGGAACCCGTGGTTGTGGCAGGCGCAGAAGGCGAAGAACTCGCTGCTGCAGGTGCTCCATTCATCGTCATGCGCTGCTGCATTTCACGGTTTTCGCGGGCAAGCTGCTCGTTGGCCTGGATCACCTTCTGGATATCGGTGCGGAGCTCTCGATTGCTTGCTGCCACCGTGGCCAGGGTCTCGGCTGCCGTGTCTTCGTCCGCGCCGGCCGTGGCCGGCAAGGGCACAGCAGCCATCGGTGCGGCAGCCGGTGGCGCGCTGCGGCCCATGAAGACGATGCTGACCACGCCCGCCAGTGTGAGAGCCCCGAGTATGGGGATGAGTTTGTTTCTTGGAACAGCCATGTGTCTCCCCTACAGGCAGGACTCGAAGGAGCGCTCGCAGACCAGGTAGATAGCCGTGGTGTCGGTGTCGCTGCCGGCGGGGCCGAGCCGGCCGTGCTGGGCCGTCGCCGCAATCCAGCGGCCGCGCACGCTCTCCAGCGGCACCTCCAGCGCGAAGCGCGATTTGTTGGTGATGCGAACGGCCGTGACGTACAGCGCGCCGCCCTTCCACTGGCCCACAGGCGCTGCATTGACATTGGCGCCGCGCAGCAGGGCGGGCACAGGATCTGTGCTCACCGCCACTTGCATGACACCAGGTGCAGCGTTGGCCAGCCGGCGCGGGGCATAGAGCTGGCGTGCTGCGTGGCGGGTCAGCTGCACCATGTCGATACCTGCGCCTGCAGCTGCAGACGTGACCTCTTCTGCAGAGCGCGGCGAGGGGTTGGGCACGCTGCCGGGCTCGATCACGGACACCTGCAGCTCGCCTTTGGATGTGGCGCGGGCAGGCTTGTCTGCCACTGCCACCAGATCCATAGGGATCTGCTGGCCGCTGTCCACGAGCTCGGCCACGATGCGGATGGGCACGAAGGGCACCAGCGCGGTCACATAGATCGTGCCGCCGATCGACTCGATGCGGGCCACGGCCGAGATGTCACTGGGCACATGCAGCAGGGCGTCTGAGGGCAGCGTGACCAGGCGCTCCTGCCCCACGCTCAGGTTCACGCGCACAGGCTCCCGGGCGAACACTGTTCGCTCGGCTGGGCCAGACGCAGTGCCGCTGAGCGGGGCAGGGCCTACGCGGCGCAGCGTGGCCTGGGCCGCTGCGCTACGCGCGATCGAGCCGCGCGCTGCAGCTGCCAAGGGCGCCGGCACGCTCATGCCGGCGACGGTGCTGCCTGCTCCAGAGGAGGCAGCCTGGCCCAGATCGATGTTCTCGGCAGGCTGGCCAGCCTGGACATTCGGCTTGTCGTTGGCGAATTCAGGAGGTGGACCTGAAACACTCAGGGGTTCGACCTGTTGGGCGAAAGCGCCCTGCAGGGGCTGGAACAGCAGCAGGCCAGCCAGGCCGCATGCGAGGATTTTGCGCTGTTGCATGGTCAATCGACAGAGGTGTCGCGGGGCAGGCTGGACGGGGAGATCACGCTCGGCAGGCGCGGCGCCGCAAGGGTGGCCTGCACCGGGTTGCCGGCCTTGAGCTCAGCGGGGTTCAGGCGCGCGGGCCGGTTGGCGCCAAAGCAGTCCAGTGCCAGGCGCCAGGGGTTGCGTTCCCGGTCCACGTCGAAGCGCACGACGCGCAGCGGGTAGCGGATGAACACATCCTTCACGCCCTGGCCGCCAAAGGTTTCTGTGACCTGCATGTCCAGCAACACGGTCCAGGCGTCGGGGCCTTCGCTCAGCACACGGTTCTCGGAATAGGGGAAGCCTGGGATTTCAGTGATCTGGCGCGTGCGCTTGCGCAACTCGCCCTTGCCCTGGCGTGTTTCCATATCGGCTTGCAATTGAGCCTGGCAGCGAGGCGTCAGGTAATACTGCATATTGAATATTTGCTGGCCGTAATCCTTGACACCATCGGTTTGCCAGCGATTAATCTGCTGCCAGATGTAGTAGGCAAATCCGTACACATTGGGCTTGGGCACAGGGGAATGCCCCCCCGTGACATGCACCGTGTCGCCGGCACGCACATCAGGTGCGAGATGCACGTCAACGCTTTTGGGCTGCCGCCAGGCAAACCAGACGGCGAATATGGCCAATACGAGCAGCGCAAACTGGCTGGCCATTTGCCTACGGCTGTGCCTCCGCTCCATTTCCAGAGCGTTCATATATTTTTCACTGCTCATACTTGATCTTTGCTTTTTTGGCTGAATGGATCGGAATTTATTCTCCGGCCCAGTTCCATATAGCCATCGTGAGTGATGTACCGGCTTTTGACGATGCCTTTGCGGGCAAGGTAGATGCGAAATGCCTGGACATACCAGCGTTCAGGCTTTGAGCGTTTGATGCTCTGCAGGTAAAAGGACGAATACCAGATGGTCACCATCGGCAGAGCGATGCCCAGCACGAAGATGAAATGCCAGTAACCTGTCAAAGAAAACAGGACGAGCCCGAGCACGACGCTGACCGCGAAGGACGCTGCGCCGATGTACGTTGCCTCCGTTGCCGACATACCATTGATGATCGCAGGCTCCGCATTGACGCGATCGGTCAACGGTGCGCCTCGCCGATCCTGGGGGTGCTGTTCGTCCGCCATGCTTTTTTCAGGCGAGCACCGAGAGCGCGTAATTGGCCATCATCACGATAAACACAATCAAAATGACGCCCACAATGAAGAATTCCTTGAGATCCGCGAATTCGGCCTGGCCGCGCGAGTATTCATTCCATTTTCGCAAGCCACCACCCATCACTTTGATGAATGACAGGCCAGCAAGAACCAGGGCAAGAATGCTGATGCCTGCCTTGAAATAGGCTCCCATCTGGCCCATCCAGTCACCATCCTGGACCTGGGCACCACCGATGCCGCCGCCTTGAGGCGTCGGGATGTTGGGAAGGGCAGCGAACACGCTTTCATGCACCATCACGGACAGCAGAAGGGCGACCTGAGAGAACTTGGAAAATGCCGAATTTTTCATAAAACTAATCCTTAAAGCGGTAAATCAGAATACCTAAAGCCAAGCAACGGATGCAAATATCAAGCTGACAATGACAATCACAGTAATGATCGAATCAATCGCATCAGACTGTTCAATCTCACCGTCTGAATAAGCCTCCATAATCATTTTTCCGAACCACGCGGCAATAACCAGAATCACGCCAAAAACCAGCGTGACGACAACGACCTTCATTCGCGCTGGATCAACGCCCGATGCGTCCATGAATCCCGCTTTCATATCGCCGAACATGGTTACGCTCCTGGGTTACTGGCGGTAGTCGCCGCGCAGCGGTGTCACGGGGCGAGGTTGGCGGGGAGCATCGATGTGGGTGGTGATGCCCTGGCGCAGCATTTCCAGATCACGCTGCAGCCAGTCGTACCGGAACTTCACGCGCTGGCCCGTGGGAGAGCTTTGCTCGGCCTGGCCAACCATGACCTGGACCTGCTCAATCTCGGCCGCGATGCGCGCCAGGCGCTCACGCTCCAGATCGTCGTCGGACACCGTGGCCCAGGCCGATGCCGTGGTGGCCAGGATGCCGATCACGAGGATGGCGAAAAGCGGGCGGGGGGATTTCATCAATTTCTCCTTCGGAAAAGTCATGCGTATTTCTTGAATGCGCCCACGGTGGTGGACAGCGATGCGGCCACCAGGACAGTGAAGATCAGCACCATGTAGGCGGGGTTGAAACCGGGGAAGGGCCATGCGAGATACAGGCTGAATCCGCCCGTGAGGGCCCAGTGCGTGTATCTCTTGGAGTGGTGGTAGACAAACGAGGATTCGCGCCCGCCGATCCAGCGGCGACGGTCACGGCGCACCAGGCCGTCAATCACGCCCATCAGGCACGCAAGCACGAACGCGGGCATGGCATAGGCCGCGATGCTCAGGCGCAGCACCACGTCCTGGGCCACGAGCATGCTGATCACGGCCCATTCAGCAGCGATCTTGGAGACAACGCGCGTTGTTGCGCCCACGGCCTGCAGTGGGGCAGACAGCTTGGCCATGGCCTGCATGGGCTCGTCGGTGAGCGATCGCTGATACCAGCGCAGAATGCCGAGCCTCTCGTAGGGCCAGCGCACATAACCGAGCAGCTGCAGAGAAAAGCCCACGGTGTCAGGCACCAGCACGCTGCGCGGCGCCGCCGCAATGTATTGCAGGTCTTGCTGGAGGACCGACTGGGCGTGCGGGATGCCCTGGCCCTTCCAGAAGAACATGCTGCCGCCGATCTCGATGACCATGCCGACGAGCCAGCTGGTCAGTGTGATGCTGACCAGGCCGAAGGCGATCTTGGCCACCAAGTCCACAGGGCCGACTGTGGGGGCCTTGGAGGGTGCGCGCTGTACTGAAGCCATCAGTGGTGCCCTCCCACAATGGAGTCAATCACACCAGTACTGCGCAGGGCACTGCCATGGGCGCCAGACACGGCCGTGTACTCGGAGTCGCTCTTGGCTGCGCTGTGCGCCAAGTCGATTCCGATGAGCTCGTGGCCACCGGAGCCCAGATGGTTGTGGCCCATCCAGTCGGTGTCGGCTGCCCAGGTCTCGCTGGTGCGGTAGCGCCGCTTCATGTCCTCGGCAACGGCCCTGAGGGACTTGGGCACGAATGGATCGTTCGTTGTGTCGGCCAGCGGGATGCGGATCTTGAAAGGACGGTTGCCTTCCAGCAGCGCAAAGGCCTGGCCCTGGGGCAGTTCAAGGATGTCCGAGGGCTCGATCAGCGGCGCCTTCGTTGTGGTGGCAATGTCATCGTTGCGGCTGGTGAAGTCCACCCCGTTGCCAGTGGCAGCGGTGTCCGAGACACCGGACACCGGCGTTAGGTGCGTCACGTTGACCTGCGGCACCTGGTCGGTCAGCAGACTGGCCGTCGCGGCCGAGCGCACGCGCAGCATGCACAGGTGGTTGAAGTTGTCCAGGATCTGGCCGGCCTTGGCTTTGTCTCCCACGCGGGCCTCGATGTCGAACACGGACTGCGTGTATGCCGTGATCTGGAAACCTGAGCCACCGAGCTTGTTGACCATGGGCACGAACTCGGGACCGGCGATCTCATTGACCTCATCGAAGTGGCAGCAGACTTTCGGCAGCTTGAGTTTTCCGTCGGTGGCATGCGGATCGAGGCCGGTCTTGTACAGGCGCCCGCCCACGCTCACCAGGTCGGACAGCATGGAGTTGCCCACGGCAGAGGAGACCACCGAGTCGGACAATGCGTCCAGGCCGGCGTAGACGATGCCGCCCTGGCGGAAGACCGTCATCCAGTCGAAGATGGGCCGCTGGTCGTTCGGGTCGAAGTAGTCTGGGGAGATGAGCTTGCCCACGGCACCCGAGGTCAGCTTCTCTAGGAACGGGCCGAGCGAAGCGATGATCTTTTCGTAGAAGGAGCGCTCGTAGCTGACGGCAGCGGCCAGGCCCAGTAGCACCTTGTCATCGGGCTGGGACTCCTTGATCCACACAAACATGGCCTGGATCTCGGGCGGGCGGTCTTGCATGCTGCGAGCCACCGGGATCGCTCCTTTGACAGGGAGCAGCTTTTGGATCTCTGCGAGTCGTTCCTGGTAGTTCTTGTACCGGCCCTGCGCGGCCTGGGCGCGGTAGAACATCGCGGCATAGTCCATGAACAGCGGATCAATGCCCGTCACATCCTTCAGGAGGGATTCATAGGTCGGAATCCGGCCCAACGCGACTTGGGCCTGGGCCACGATGTTCGTGAAGCGCCAGGAGAACTCCTTGAACGCTGCGCTGTTACCAGAAGAGGGCAGGGCGTTGGTGGCGCGGCCGGCGACTTCGGTGATGCGCGCAAAATTGCCGATGCCGTTGTAGCGAGCGCTGATGTCGGGGTAGCCCAGGTGGAACAGGTAGAAGCTCTTCTCGCGGCCAGCGCGGCGCGCTTCTGCATGCATGCGAAGCATCAGCTCAGCGTCGCCCTTGGGATCAATCACGATCGTGACGTGGCCGGCGTGGATGTCCTGTGTGCACAGCAGTTCCAGCAGGCGCGTTTTGCCCACACGCGTCGTGCCCAAGACAAGCATGTGTCCGTTTCGGGAGCCTTGGCGTAGCAGCACAGGCTTTTCGTCCTGAACGCCAACGCCGTGCAGTATGGGAGAGCCGCCCAAATCCACACCCGAAGCAAATGGATTCGCTGGGCCACCGATATCCACTGCACGCCGAACGAGCTGGCGAAGCAGGCTATCCGTCTTGGTCTCGGCCCATTTGCGAACCTGCTCGCCGGCATTGGCCAGGCGCATCTCTGCAGGAGAGGGCTTGACATACTCACGGACCTTGACAGCCTGGGTGTCCAGCTTGCGCTGTGTATGCAGCTGGGTCCAGGCGAAGCCTTCGCCGAGATACAGGTGGTCCTTGGTTCCAGGCAACTGGTGGGGCGCCACGCGGGTCATCTTCGTGAACTTCAGCCCACGCTGGTAGGCATACACGGAATAGGCCTCGCGGGCGCGTTTGCAGCCAAAGCCTGCAGCAATGGCTGCAGACACGGCACCCAGAGAGTGCGGCATCATCAGCGCCCACGGCGCAGCTGCAGCCACGCCAGCAATACCGAAAGCTGTGGCAGCGCTCCATGCTTCCACGGGCGGCCGCAGCAGGCCTTCCATCACGCCCTCGCTCATGCCCAGCCTCCCGTGGCCAAGCTGGAACAGGCTGCGGCCCAACGCGCACCAGAAATGTTCCAAGCGCGTGTCGTCATTGCGGAGACTCCGCGGTTTGCTGGAACATTTCCTGGCCCAGGATCTGGTACGCACGTCCGTTGGAATGCACCAGCACCGGGTAGGCATTGGCGCCTGTGGCAACCAGCTGCTCGGAGAGCCAGCTACCCGTTTCCGGTGCCAAGCGAAGCGGCATGGCCAGGCGCTGCAGAGACTTGAAGGCCAGAGGACTGCCGGCCTGCACCACGATGCCAACAGCCTGCAGCTGCACCAGCTTGTCCTTGTTGAACGAGAGCCAGCGCATGGAAAGCTCATCGGCAGCCAGGACAAACATCGGCTGTGTCATCCAGGCACCGTCAAAGACCTTGAGCCCCTCCTGTGCCAACACGCCGGTGCGCAAGAGGCGCGCGCCAAAGGGGAAGCGCAGCCCGTCGAGCACTCCAGGATCGTCCGCATCGCCCACCAGCTGGGCGACATAGGGAGCGAACGGCACACTGCGGCCGCTGTCGTGCAGCACCTGCAGCTTCTGGGTCTCGGGCAGTGGCTGCCCGGCGACTGCAGGAGCGGCTGCAACTGAGCACAGGGCCAGGGCACAGAGGAGGCGGAGATTCATCGGCGAAGCGCTCCTCGCGCGGGGGCCGGCGTGCTGGCAGCAGGTTGCGGCTCGATGATCTGCGTGCGTGGCACGCCCAGCATGTCGGCGGCGCCGACCGAGCTGTGCACCTTGGGCATGCCGTCGAAGCTGATCATGGGATCGTTCGGGAACAGCCGCGCCATCGCCGCCTGCATCTCGCGCTCCCATGCAATGGAGCGCTCCACGTCCGCGCGGAAGATCCGCGCCATGCGCTCGGCGTACTGCCGGCGCTCCGCTTCAGAGCGCGCGTGGATGCCCAGGATCTCCAGCGGCGAGAGCTTCTCGACCGAGAAGTTCGCGCGCGGCCCCAGGGCCAGCACTTTGGCTCGGCGCATTTCTTCGGCATTGAGCCCCCACATCTGCTGGACCTGACGGTCGGTATCGTCGGCCTGGCTGCGCGCATGGGCCGTGTTGGCGGCTGTGGAGCTTCCTTCGGTGGTCTGAGTGGTGCGGACCTGGGCCACAACTGGCATGCAATTCAGCTGTGCCAGCAGAAAGCCTGCACTGAGGCAAATAGCGGCTCGCATGCTCAGCCTCCCTGGCTCACGGAGAGCGTCAGGCCGGGGCTGCCCGGGGCCACAAAGGTCGCTGTGCGCGAAACGGGGTCGGCGGACTTGAGTGCCATGCCATTGACCACATCACCCGGGCGCAGCACGCGCATGCGGCGGTCACCAGGGATGCCCGAGGCCACCACGACCGAGGGCTCGCCGTTCCACATATCAACAGCGATCAGCTGGCCGGAGAGCGCGGGCGCCGATGCTTTTTCGGCGGGCGCTGCCTTGGAGGAGGTGGACTTTTGCTGAACTGCAGGCCGCGAAGTCGCGGCCCTGGCTGGGTGGGCCTTGACCAGCACGCGCGGGGCTGATGTAGCGGGCCGGGCGGTGTGGGGCTCAGTGGCAGTCGGCGCGGGCGCTGAGGATTGCGCCGGAGCGACTGCAGCTGCAGTCGCGGGAGCGGGCGCGGGCACAGCCTGGACAACGGTGGGCGTGGCGGCTCGCGCTTTGGCGTCCTGCTCTCGCATGTGCGCAAGCTGCTGGCTGAGCTCAATCATCATCGCTTCCATGCGCTGCATGCGAGCTGCAAGCTCCGGATCAGCGGCAGAGGCGGGCGCGGACGCGACTGGAGCTTGCACAGGGGCGGCCACGAGAGCACTGGCTTCAGGCTCGGCCTGGAAGCCTTGGGGCTGCGCCAAAGAAGGCTGTGCGGGCTGGATGGACGTGTCCAACTCCGATATGCCCAGCTGATCCAAGCCCCCGAGCCGTGGATCAATCGGTGCCCGGAGCTCGTCCGGGCCGCTGGGCTCAATCGTGCCCACGGTCGGCAGATTGGTCCCAAGAAGGTCGGGAACCTGGCGGATGGATGGCCCGTACTGGATATAGCCCAGCAGCGCGATCCCTGCCAGGGACACAGCCATCAAACTGCGCCTTCCCGTCGAGGAATTTAGAAGGGCTGTTTTGCCCGTCTTGGCTGGAACCTGTGCGGTCGCCTCGTGCGCTGAAGATTCACCGAACGCAGGCGACGCCGCATGGTTGAAGGTGGCAGCAGCCGAAAGATCGGGGCCTTGGGCAATGCCGGATTGATCATGCTCTACGGGGACTGGGCCCTGCCGCTGTTCCACGTCTTGCATCCAGTCCAGCCCGCCGAGGTGGGGGGTGAAGTCCATACCAGGCACAACGGGATGGCCGGGCGTATGAAATGACGGCCCGCTCATTGGTCTTTGCCCGATTTGGAAGGAGACACGATGGGCTGGAGCCGGCGCGGCGGCTGTGCGCTGCCGGCATTGCCCAGGACGAACCACACGCGGCGCGTCACATGGTCTGTTTGCCACGTCCAGGCCTTGCCCACCAGCACAGCCAGCATGTCCTGGACTGAGTAGGGACCGAGGGTGCGATGTGCTTCAGGCAATGGAAGCCCGAGAAAGCGCCGTGCTTCGGGAGACAGCGCCGTCAGATCGGCCAAGGCGTAGCCGGTACGCAGCAGGGTGTAGTCGATGGCCTCGCCAATCGTCGTGACTTGTTCGCGGGGAAAGGTGATTTGCGCTACGAGCGCCAAAGGCTCGCTGAGACCCAGTTGAGGCTGCGCTTCGGCGGTCGTGTAGCGACCGAGTTGCAAGCGCTTATTGCCATCCACCAGGGGCGTGTTGGCGTGGCAAACGCCGGCCGCCAGCCATGCCATGCCAGCGAGGAGATATCGGTGCGAGTGCCGGGACATGCGGGAGAAACTCCAGAAGAAAAATCCCGGGCCGCATGACGAAGAGGAGGAGAAGACATGCAGCCCGGGGAAAGGACACATTCGCGTCCGCCGGTCGGCATATTCGGATTTGGAGCATTTGCTCTCAAGCGTAAAACGTGCGGTGCATACCGAACGTTTTACGCTTGACATACAAGTAAAAAAAAGGCAGGTGTTGAAATGGCTTAGCAGCCTGCAAGCAGAGGGCTGCTTGCTACGGGAAAAACGGCTCTTACCGGCTTACAGGCCCTACTCAAAGGGCGCGGCTGCTCCTCAAAATTGAGGAGCAGCCGCAAAGGATTTACTGGTACAGGTAAAGGGCTATGACAGGCTACGGGCCGGATTGCTGCCCCGGGGCGGGGCAGCAATCCAAAAATGGCCCAGGGCAGGCGCCATGACGCAGAAAATCCATGTCACAACTGAGTCGGCGTTACACGCCTTAACATAAACGCATCGGGATTTCAAGCGTAAATCGTGCGGTGCGAAGTGCTCGATTTACGGCTGACTGCATCGACGCATCCCTGTACCGTGCGCGGCCATGGATACACCGTCGTTTCGCAGCCAGCACATGCCAGTTCGCCCCTCCCAGGAGCACCCGTTCTTAGGGCGTGATCCGCTGGACCATGGCTGTGCGATCTTCACCGTCATAGAGTCCCTGCAGCAGCTTGGTTTGGAAAGCTGGACGGCACGGCTGCTGAGCTGGCTGGGCAGGTTTGAAGGGCTGGAGCGCCATTTGGAAGAGGACTGCGATCCGGTGCTGTGTGTGCGCCAGATTCTCCTGCGTCATGTAGCTGATCAGCCGAGAGGCGCCGGGGAACAGAAAGGCCTTGCAGATGTGACCTGGCACAGCATCGTCCAAACCATCGTGGCCCAGCCATTCGTGCAAGTGTGCTGCGATTGGAGCATTGACGGATTGAGGCCGCGGATTCGTTGGGACCCCGTAGAGCATTCATTCCTGCAGTTTCTGGCGCTGGGTCGTGACGAAGAAGAGCTATCGGTCTGGACTCCTGCAGCAGGCATGCCATGCAGGGCGAAGAAGAGCAAAAAAGCTCTCCAGCAGAAAGTTAGGTAAAAACCGGTAGGCGCTTCCACGACAATCTTCATGAATCAAGCGGGGCATCAAACCCTTCACCGTGTCGATCAAAATGACGTCAAAAAACGACATATGCGCCAGTTTTGGGTCAGACTGTAAAGAGCTGGAAACGGTCAGAAGAGAGTATGGTTTCAAGAAATCCGCTCGCTTAACTCAAAAATTCTATGTTTCTAGTGGATAATTTACAGATATTCAAAATCTCTCAAATTTTCATTTAAGGATATTTAATAATGTTCCATTACACTGATGCAAATGGACTGATCGGGATAATTAGGGAAAAAAAATTCTGGGCAACTGATATGAGATTCTTAAATGACTCCATGGAAGTTGAGGCGGGCATTGAGGGGTAAAAAAACTATGCGAAAATTACCTTAAGAATTTTGAGAAATCCGAAAAACTAGTTGAAATCGCCTCCCGCCAAGTTTACAGCTTGATTCCGAATTTCGTTAGCGACAATTTGAAAAAAAGAAGTTTATATACGGTATCTTTTTCGAAATCCGAAGATAATTTGCGCCAATGGATGGCCTACTGCCCACCCAATGCTGGCTATTGCATTAAATTTAATAAAGAAAAATTACTGATTGATCCTGATTCTGCGCGAAGCATAGGAGTTGTGGCTAGAGTGCAAGATGTTGAATACTCAAGCAATTTTCTTGAGGAAATAATATCAATTAAGACTATCGAAGAAAAAATAAAGAAAACTGGTGGTAAAGAAATTGAGTTATATTTGATGCATCTGTGTAATGACTTGCTTTTTGGTAGCTGTGCTATGAAGAATAAGGAATTTCATGATGAAAAAGAGACTAGACTAATAATACAATCGGAGATAAGCAAGAATAACATCGGAAAATTTAGAGTGAGATCTGGTGTTATTGTCCCATATTTTGAGTATCCTGTTAATGTGGATTCAATTGAAGAAATTACTATAGGTCCAAGCTTGAATAAAACGTTAGCAGAGCAAGGTTTGCAGGATTTCTTGGAAAGAAATAAAATTAAATGCAAAATAAAACTTAGCAACTGTTCATTGAGGATTTTCTGAAAATTCGATTTGCCAGCACTTCGTGCCTTCTGCCAAAGGCGGTGCGCCCAAGCTCGCAGTCAGCGATGAAGCTGCCCTCACCGGCATCTTGTTCGTGCTGCAAACAGGCATTCCATGGGAAGACCTTCCCCAATCTCTTGGGTACGGCAGCGGCATGACTTGCTGGTGGCGCCTGCGCGACTGGAATGCCGCTTGTGTCTGGGTGCAGTTGCACCAGGCCATGCTGACTCGCTTGTGTGTACATAAACAAATCGACAAGCGTTGCCGTGCGCACTTGAGACAACGGGTCATCGCCAGTCGCATTGCCAGGCGAGGCGTTGAGAGTAGCGAGGGCCTGGGCAAGAATCGCTGGGTGGTGGAGCGGACCCATGGATGGTTTGCAGGCTTTGGCAAGCTGCGAATCCGCTTTGAACGACGGCTGGATATCCACGAAGCGCTGCTGAAACTGGCAGCAGCACACATCTGTGCACGCTTCGTGGATCGGTGGTGTTAGCCATTCTTGTCAGAACTGAGGTGGCTTCCACAGCGGAAGTAGATTTATGCTGAGGCTCACTAGATAGAGTGTGCCCTGGAGCTGCTGTGGCACGTTTAAACAAACTATAAATTGCGTTAAAAATCTAATTGCACTTATTTTTGAAAATATTTTCTAAATGAGTTAAGCAATTTTTCATTTGAATTTTCATGAAGAAGTCTGTTGTAAATTGTTTCATTAAGATCGTAAATTTCTCTAGAAACTAAGGATCCGTCTGGGTGATCCTGTATTGGAATTCTTTCTGCTAGGTCGAAGAAATTGTGAGTTATTTCAGGAGGTGAAAATATATTTTTATCTAACGGAAATTCGGCATATGGATTGTAGTAAATGTGCAATCCGTCCAAATGGGACTCATTGTGAAAGCGGCTGTGGCAAACACTAATATCAGATCCGTATAAGATTTCTTGTATTTTTAATCTAATCTCAGCTTTGTAATTATAATAATCAGGGCGCATCGTGTTAACGGTTATTTGATTTCTCTTGTCATTTGAATATGTTGAGTAATTATCAAATTTTCTATATCTGGTGGATCTTATTATTTTATCAATTTTGCTCTCTATCTGCACTTTGCCAAATGTTCCAGTTGTAGAGAAAATTACAGCACTAATTTCTTTGTATGAATTGTTGGTAAATATTCCTAATTTGACATTGGCGCCATTTTCTTTAGTTACTGCTGATATTGCTGGTTGTCTTCCTGTAAATAAAGACTCCCTATTGGGTGCGTCGATTCCAAAAAGTACTCTATTGATTATTTCATTGTTTTGCATTGATGAATTATCGCTATCGAAAGGCGCTATTGCGATGACGAATGGTCTTCCTGTTACATGTTTTAATGATGAGTACGGATGTTTTTTTTGGTTTTCTCCGATAAATAGATCTTTTTTGTCTTTTATCTTTCCAGCAAGCTTTATTGTGCTGAAATCTTTGTAATTTTCCTTGCGCAGTATTCTTTCACCTAATTTTGGTTGATCGGTTATTACTGCCTCAACATTGAATAAGTATCCTTCCGTTGTGGAGATGCAGAAATCTGGACTATTTTTTGAGTAGTCAACATTCAATCCAATCTCAATGAATGCTTTATTTAAGTAAAGCTCCCAGAAAGCAGAGTTAAATGTTGTCTGAAATTCATTGATAAATTTCTTGCTTTCCCCTTTTCGCGTCAATAATCCTTGGCCCCAAGATTGGATTACTTCTCTCTCCTTTGAGAGTAGTGCATTATTTCTTATGAATTTAAAAGAATCATGAAGCTTGTCTTCTTGTATTTTTGTTTTGAATAAATCCATATATTTGTTGATGGAGAATTATTGTTGAATTTAGCTAGAATATGTTATGCATTCTTACGAACTCTACCTGTTAGTTGGCGAAGTTAGGCGCTTCTATCCAGACTTGTTTAAGGCCAACTAGTGCCAGTTGAGCTATGCAAAGTGCTTGATCTAGTCCATTAGGGCTCAAAACTAGACGCAATGCCAGAAGACGGTCAGATATTGATGGATGAGACTCCGTTTCTTCCCAGTTGGGATATGCAAGGACAATAAGGGCAAACGCGCCAAAATAAACGCCAAGCGATCTCTTTAGTCTCACTGTGGATTCATCCACATCGTAAGCCAATGCATACTGTGAGGCAGTTTCAAGTAGATAGTTGGCTGCAAATTTGTCGCAAGATAGTTCTTCAGCATGTGCGCGCGCCGGTGGGTCACCATCTGCAATTGCTGTGAAGTCTTGCTGATGCTTCAGGTGTCGCACTTCATGCAACATTGCCCAGCCTGCAGCAAACATCGCCAGCTCTGCGGGGACTCGGAACTCAATGTCTGATGGAATTGTGCCTGGCTCAGGCAGGTTGCCCAGTGAAACAGATTCTGGATCATCTGCGTCCCGAATCTTAAGCGCCAGAGAAAGTAGGTCCCGCAGACGATCAATGCTGGGGGGGGCATCATTGACAATCATTGACTGGGCATAGGCATATGCCTCCCAAGCAGCAAAGGCACTGACCCAGATGACTCGCAGAGCCCGGTGATTGAAGTGCACGTATCTATAGGCGCCGCCCTCCATCTTTACCTCTTTGGCATCGGTGCAGAGGCAAAACTGGAGCTGATACTGCTCCCACAGTCGCTTCAGTTCATCGGATTTTTCCGGTGCAATTCCAAGGAAAAGTATCTTTACTGCATCCTGAATTTCGGAATCCGAACGCTTTTCGTCAGTGAACATATCCTGTCCTTCTCGTTAGTCGGGAGGACATTTTCGCTTGTGAAGCGTTCAATAGCCTGACAGCTTGAGACGCGCTACGTACTGACGGCTTTTTGGCTTCGACGTTGCTAGCGTGTGTTACCAATGGGCTGCGGCCAGACTCGTTGCCACCCTCTTAGATGTTCAGTCCCACAGTGAGATGGTACGGATGAAGTCTAAAGCGGCTTGGATCTTTTTCGCATGCCTCGCAAATCGCCCGGAATGGTGTCTTCCACCTGACCGCCTTCAAGTGCTTGCCGAAGTTGTAGCTTTGAACGAAGGCTTGGACATGCTCCCGTAGCTGCTCCAGCTCTTCGTACTCGTAGGCCTTGATCGTGGATTCCTTGATGGTCCGGTGATGTCTGTATCACATTGGCACCGGCCGATGGCGCGGCACCGTCGTTTAAGGACGAACGACGGCTTCCTGGTGACACCGTTAGATCAGGAGTCCACAGCGACCGACAGCAACCGCTGCCCAGAGTCATCGACAAGACTCCAGTGAATGTCGGCAACAGGTCGTCTGCTGCCACTTCAAAGCGACTGATGTGGCTGCTGCACCTCGGTTCATCATTATCATTTCACCCGGCGAACAGCAGAAGTATGACCTATAAAAAATCATAAAAGTCAAGCATCAAACCTACGGTCCTTATCGAACGTTTTCAGGATGACTGGGACCAGCATCGTCCGTATGGTGCTCGGCCATGGCAATCGACCGTCTCCGACCTTATAGTTCCTATCTCAAGACATCTTTCAGACAGCAAGGGGCAACAACCCGAGGGCAGGGCTCTCTGCCCTCGCCAATCCACCAGATCCTGCAGCGTTGCAACTGCCTTCCATGTCTGAGGGCGAGATGAAGAGTCTTGCCGCACGGCTGCTGGCTATGTCGCCCTGGTCAAAACATCGCAGGCAGCGGCAGCCTGCAGAAGGCAAGCAGGGGCCTGGCTCAGTGGCCGAATCAGCGCCGACCCAGATGCCCGCCGTAGCTGGTACGGAACCAGGATGGCTTCGGGTACTGAGCTCCGATCAGCTGCTCGCTGTCGTGCGTGCAGAAAAGGCTGTGGACGCCATGTGGCGCCAGTCGCACCAGAGTCGTGAAGTCTGGGAGCGAGATCTTTTGCCGGCCATCCATCGGTACGCAGCGTTCGTGCAATTGATGCCTGCGTCAGAGGCGCACCACCATGCCCATGCAGGTGGGCTGCTCACCCACACGATCGAGATGGTCCTGGCAGCCCTGACCTGGCGCAATGCCATGCTGTTGCCTGGCGGCTCCCAGATCGAGGAGATCGATGCACAACGTGACCAGTGGAGCTACGTGGTGTTCTTCGCCGCGCTGCTGCACGACATCGCCAAGCCCATGACCGATCTGCGGATCCAGTGGCGTTGTGACGGCATGGCCGATTCGATTCGCTGGACACCTGCAGGCGGCAGCCTGGTCCAGATCACGGCCCGGCGTGCTGCCGCCGAGTACCTGGTCGATTTCACGCCCAAGAGCCAGCGCGACTACAGCGCCCACGGCAAACTGGCGCAGCTGCTGCTGTCTCGCATTGCGCCAGAGTCTGCGCTCGTGTTCCTGGCCCAGACGCCTGCAGCCATGGACGCCCTGGAGCAGTATCTCAGCGGCCAGGACCGCGACAGCTTGGTGGCCCAGCTGGTGCGCCGAGCCGACCAGGCCTCGACACAGCGCGCTCTGCTGTCGGGTCACAAAGGCCGCTTCCCGACCTCCAAGTCCAAGCCGTTGATCGACTTGTTGATGCAGGCCATCACCAGCATGCTGCAGGCCGGCACCGATCTGCCGCTGAACCGCTCAGGTGGCGCGGCCTGGGTGTTTGAGGGAGCCATCTGGTTCGTGGCCAAGCGGTTGGCGGATTCGGTGCGCGAATGGATCAAGCGCAATGAGCCCGATGAGGCTGTACCAGGGGACTCGAAGAACGATCGGCTATTCGACACCTGGCAGGACTATGGCGTCATCGACCTGAACCCGTCCACCGGGCAGGCTATCTGGCATGTGACCGTGCAGGGAGAGGCATCAGAACCTGCGGCAGATCGAGGAGGCTATGAGCACGACCTGGCCATGCTGCGATTTCCCTTAGCCAAGGTCTTTTCGCACGAGAGCAAGTATCCGGCGCCCATGCAAGGCAGATTGATCCTGCGGCAAAAACGCAAGGATGAGGCCGGGGAGGGCGGGGCCTCAACGCAGGCCGTGCAGCTGCAGATTCCTGCGGCAGGTTCTGGTGGTAAGGAAGATGCGGCAGGCCATGCACCCGAAGCTGCAGCACTACCAGCCAACCCTCGCGCGCCTGCAGCTGCGTCCAAGGCGCCAAGCAAGCAGGAATTGAAGCTTGCGGCAGTCATGCGTGAACCGGCGTTCAGGGCACCATCTGCTGCGGCAAAGTCGCCTGCAATCAAATCCGAAACTGGCACAGCACATCAGGCACGAAAGATTGATGCAACGCCAGTGAGCCATCGGGAAACGCCTGCACCCGTACGTGCCCTTGCAACGGCTCCAGCAGAAGCTGGCCCAGCAATCAAGGCAGAACCAGTGCCTGGACCAGTTCGGCAACCTGACAATGCTGCACTGGCAGCGCCGCCGCCGGCGGCGGGATCTTCAATCGATTTTGACCCAGGCGATGCAGCCTACCTACTCGACCAGAGTGACTTCCTCGATGAGGCCGAAACTGCAGCAGCGATGCGACCCAAGAAAGGCCCACGGCCGCCGAAGCCGGCGCGGGCCAGTGAGGAGGGCGGGGCGGTGCGCGAGCAATCATCAGAAGCTGCCGCAGGCCTGGACGAGGCCCGGGCTACGCCAGAGCCTCCAGCACAGCCTACCGCCCAGATCCTTTCATCAGAACCTGCAGCAGTGCCTGCGCCCGAGGCGACGCCACCACTGCCTGTCCTTCCTACTCGGCGCGCCGCGAGCGTCGCTTCGGAGTTCCGGAGCCTGAGCGACGAGCTCGATGACTTGCCCACGGTCGTGGTGCGGGCCAGGAGCGAGCCACAGGCCCACCGTGCAGACGAGCCCCAGCCGGTACTGCTCTTGCAGCAGCTACCCAAGATCGATGGCCAGGAAAGGCCTGCGCACGAGCCCAGCGAGTTGGCGTTGGACTTCATGCGGTGGGTTCAGCAGGGCTTAGTTGATCGTGAGATCAAGTTCAACGAGACGGGGGCAGCCGTGCATTTTGTCGAGCAAGGCATGGCGTTGGTCTCTCCGCTGATCTTCAAGAAATTTGCTCAGGAACATGCCGACCTGGCAGAAAGCCCAACTGAGCTGGCCACGAAGGTGCAGCGGGAGGTCATCAAGTGCGGCTGGCACCTGCCGGCAGCCAATCGGACCAACATCGTCGCGTTCGAGATTTACTCGCGCGGCGATGTCAAAGGCCGGCTGTCATGTGTGGTGCTGGTCGAGCCTGGGCGATGGGTTCAGCCCGTTCCGCCGAGCAATCCAGCGCTCAAGATGGTTTAGGGAATTTTCGAAAAGACAATATCAATCAAAAACTTATGAAATTCAACGCACTTTCTAAAAACCAAGAACCGAAGGTGGATCTGGATGCTGACCAGCGCCTCGGGCTGTGGAGATCGAGGCCTTGGCAGCACCGGGCGCTGTATCGCTGGAACGTCTTCTTGGCCTATGCGGGCGGGCTGGTCACGGCCAGACATGTCTGGGATGCCTTGCGCCATCCTCACGAGGTGATCATGTTGCCGTTGCGTCCGGCGAAGCGCGGGATGATTTTTGTGTGTCCTGCGGCTGTGCGTGAGTACACAGAGATGTGTGCCGCAAGTAGCACGGACGCGAGTGCTAAAAGCGTAGCGCTGGAACGGCCTGAGAAGCCACTCGGCGGGAGGGAAAAAGTTCAAACGGTTGACAGTTTGGAGCGCAGCCCATAGAGTCCGAACCGTGCGTCAACGAGGAATCTTCTGAACATAAATGTCCGATTAGTTAGTGATCGCTACGACTGTGAGCCCCATCAAAGCTCACTTTTTTTAGCGATCAACTGATAGATACGATGTATATTATGTTAAATCACAAACGTAGATAACGGCCTGAAAACCAAGGCAAGGCACTCCTCCAGTGCCTTGCCTGCTTCGTTTTCAGCTGTTCAAGACGGTTTCCAGGCCTTCAAGCTCCTGCTTCAGCAAAAGCGCGGTTTCCTGTGGCTCGAACTGGCGCTGCAGCAGCGGGATGGTGAAGACGTAGCTTGCATCGTGTACGCCGTGGGTTTCATCGCGGCGCAGGACGTAGGCCAGTTGCAGGCGCGCCAGGGACCGGCGCAAGGCCTGGGCCTGGCCGGTTGCGCCGTGGGACTGGACCAGGGCGTCGAGTGCGGTCAGGCTGGTCTGTCCTTGCTGGGCCGTGTGATAGACGGCGATGCGGTCCAGGCGGCAGGCCTGTTCGTCGGTGCTCAAGCGGCCCCATCCCACCAGCGCGTCCTGCACGGGCTGGGATGCCATGGCCTGGCGCAGGTGGCGTTCTTCGATGACGCGTTCGTCGGGTCCCAGGGCTTCCAGGCATTCCTGGCAGAGGATGGCGACCAGGTTGGCGCGCCTGCCGCTGGCCTCTATCAGCCGCTCGGCCAGAGTGTCGTTGGCAAAGCCCAGGCGCAGCCTGCGCAGCGGTTCGGTGGCCAGGGCGTGGCATGCCGCTGGCTCCAATCCACCAATGGCCAGGATTTCGCCGAAGTTGCGCAGCGGCGACTGGTAGTCGAGCAGCGCTGCCGCGTACAGATCCCAGAATCCCGCCAGCATGAACCAGCAACGGCCCTCCTCGCTCAGCGCGCGCAAGGCGCTGAGCTGGGGGTAGCCATTGCGGGCTTCGTCGCGGAAGAACAGGTCGGCCTCGTCGATCAGCAGGTACAGCCGCCTGCCCTGCGACTGCTTTTGCAGGTGTTCGATGATGGCCTCCAGCGGTGTTTCCACCGGAAGGCCGAACTGCGTGGCCAGACGCGGCGTGAGGCGGTGGTCGCGCAGCGAGATGTAGTGGCAGGCGATGGCCGGATGCTCCTGCAGCCGCCGCTGCACGGCCTTGAGCAGGCTGCTTTTGCCGAGCTGGCGTCCTCCCACGACCAGGTAGTTGGCCGGTTCGCGGTTGAGCACGCGGGCCAGCAGGCGCTCGCGGCCAAAGAAAACGTCCTCGCGCGTCACGCCGCCGCGCGTCTGGTAGGGCGATATGCGCGTGACCTGCAACTGCGTGGCCAGCAGCCGCAGCAGCACCTGGTCTGGAGCGCCGCCCAGCAGCCATTCGGTCTGTCCCGGGCTGTCCAGCAGCACGTGCAGGTTGGCGCGGTCCTGGGCATGGCGCTGCAGCAGCGGCATGGGCGACTGTGGATGGTGCGGGCTCACGATGAGCACCACATCGCCGCCGGTTTGCAGCAGGCGCAGCTGGCGCACGAGTTCGCCCTCTTCCAGCTCCGCTGGGGGCGCATAGACCAGGCAGCGGCCCAGGGCGATGGGCAGCTCGGGCGGCAGCGTCCACTCGAACATGTCGCCGGGCACGGGCCACTCGCCTTGCGCCGGTTTGCAGACGGCGGACAGGCGTTCGGCCAGGGCCCGCACGCGGGCGCCTGGGCTTGCGCCGGCAAGGCGCAGGGCCCGCTGCCAGTCCGGCGGGCGTATGCCTGCAGCGCGCAGGACGGCGGAACGGCGGCCGGTGAGCCGCAGCAACCGGTCCAGCTGGGGCAGATGCTGGTAGGGCTTGCGGCGCAGGCGCTCGGGCTTGAGCTGTGCCGGGCCTATCAGCGGATGGCGCACCATCCACAGCAGGGCCAGGCAGCCAAAGACCAGTGCGCTGGTCCAGATGACGCTGCGCAGCCATCCAAAGGGTTCATGCTCGGGCTGGCCCGGCGAGGGGCTGCAGTTCAGCGGCAGGTAGCGCGGCGGAGTCGGAGGCAGGCCGCCCTGGCAGCTCCAGTCCCAGCGTTGCCTGTCCAGTTGCAGCAGGACCTGGGTTCCGGCGAGCACGCCCATCTGGCTGTCGCGCGCCACGTCCGCCTGCAGCACGAATGGACTGGGCGAGCTCATGCGCACGCGTGGTTCGGCAATGTCCGGCGCCACGCTGGCCAGGTCCTGCGGCCAGCTTTCATGCTGGCGCACATAGTCCATCAGGGCCAGGCGCCACAGGATGATTTCGTTCCAGACCCGGCCCGAGCTTTCCGCGCCCTGCAGGCTGCTGCGGGTGACGGGGTTGTAGCGGGGCAGCAGGATGGCCGTGCCGATGAACAGCGTGACCAAGGCGAGCAGCGCGGCACGCCACCAGGATCTGGGCAGTTGCACAAGCCGGCCCAGGCCGCTCATGCCTGCAGCACCGCCACGGCGGCTTCGCGGGCAATGTCGCAGCGCCAGTGCAGATGGGCGCCCTCACCTGCTCCGCGCACCTGCAGCAGATTGCCCCAGAACAGGCGCCGCAGCACGGCATCCTGCAGATAGGGGCGTGCACGGCCCAGCGATGCCGCATCCACCAGCCCGCGCAGTTGCTCGCGCGTGGCAGGTTCCTGCGCCAGGGGCAGCAAGGTCTGCCACAGGCGCGCGCTGGCCACCAGATGGGCGCGCAGCAGGGGCGAGTGCACGGAAGCGACGCCCACGCCCTGCTCCACCAGCCATTGCAGCGCTTCCTCGAAAAGCGCGGGATGCCCGCCCGTCAGCGCCTGCAATGCCTCGATGACCTCGGCCGGCCAGGCCGTGCCGGGCCAGCGCTGGCGCGCCATCAGGGCCAGGTCTTCCAGCGTGGGATCGGGCCAGTGGGCCACCTGGCCGATGTTGAGCAGCGACAGGTCACCGCTGCGGTACTTGAGGTCGGCCAGGGCCTCGCTGCCGCACAGCAGCAAGTGCAGGCGGCCGCTGTGCATTTCGCTGAGGCTGCGCAGAATGCCGGCCAGTGTCTCGCGCAGCTGCGCCGTGCCCTGCTCGAAGCGGCTGACCAGGCAAAACAGCCGGCCGCCGGCCAGCAGGCGCTTTTCCAGCAGGGCCTCGAATTCGTAGTCCGAGCCCACTTCGCCCAGCCCGCATTGCCGGCCCAGGGCCGCAAAGTAGTCGGCCGCAGCCGTGCTCACGCTGTAGGGCGGCTGGATGTGCAACACCGCCTCGGCGCCATACTGGGCGCGGGCGCGCAGCAGCAGTTCCTGGCGAAACGGGGGCTGCCCCCAGTGCGCGGGCGACAGCAGCATGGTGATGGCATAGGGCCTGGCCTGGGCCAGCTGGGCGAAAAGCCGGTCCATGAAGCCTGCAAAAGGCTGGGCGCCGGCGGCGGCGGCCTGCAGCGGAAACTCCGTGGCAAAGCCAGCGGCGGAGAACAGGCGATTGGTCTCCGCCTCCGTCAGGCGCAGGTACTGGGCACAGGCGGCCAGCCGGTCGCGCGAGCGCGGATTGGGCAGGGAAACCCCATTCCTCCAGTTGTTGACGGCTTCCCGGCTCAGCCCGATCTCGGTGGCCACGCCCGAGGCGCTGGCGCGGATGCGGCGCATGTACAGCCCCAGCAAATGGCCGAAA
Source organism: Delftia sp. GW456-R20 (assembly GCF_001622915.1). Lineage (NCBI taxonomy): Bacteria > Pseudomonadati > Pseudomonadota > Betaproteobacteria > Burkholderiales > Comamonadaceae > Delftia > Delftia sp. GW456-R20. The sequence continues at coordinate 300,027 of NZ_LWCN01000004.1, forward strand.
TCCTCGTGAACGCCTGGTGCCACGGCAGCACCCTGTTCAATGGCGGTGGGCTGCATCAGCGACGGCTCCGCTCAGGAAAACAGCGCCTGCTGGCGCAGATCCGTCCTGCCGGGGCCATGGTCCGTATCCTCATCCTGTTCACCCTCTCCTGGGATTCAGCTGGTGTTGTGCAATTTGTTTCATTTTGCCGAGCGCGGATTGTCTCAGGATGCGGCATCGCCGCCACCCTGCCCCGCAAACTCCCGCCGCGCGCCGGCCATGCGGTACAGAGGCAGCACCACCGCCAGCACCAATCCCAAAGCCAGCCAGAGCCACAGTCCCTTGCCTCTGAAGGCCAGGGCCGCAATGACGGTGAAGGCCACGGCCTCGCACAGCCCGCGAAAGCCGGCCCGCAGCATGAACAGCCCCACGATGCCCTGCACGGGCGATACGCCGCTCTTGCGCAGGCTGGCCAGGGTGTCCAGCAGGGCCTGCACGGATTCCTGGGCCTGGCGGTCACGCTCCTGGTCCCGCTCGCGCAGCCGGGTGATGGTCATGGGCTGGGCCGGATTGGTGAGGGCGGTGCCGTCGGCGCCCTCTTCCTGGCCGGGCTGCGGATAGACCTCGCCATTCGTATCGACCAGCACCTGGCGCTCCGGGTAACGGGACAGCCAGGCGTGGTGGCTGACCCATCGGCCGGCATCGAAGTGGTAGCGCTCGCTCTCGCCCACCTGGTCGTAGAAGACATGCAGCACCGCCGCCTGCAGCCCGTGCTGGAACAGCGTCTCCAGCAATCGCCAGGGCATGCCGGCCGTGGTGCGGGTGTCAAAGCCCAGTTCCAGGTGCTGGGGATGGCCCAGGGCGCTGGCATTGGCCCAGTCGTCATCCCACAGCGCGGACCGGTCCAGAGCGGGGTCCAGCTCATGGATCCAGCGCTCGGCCTGCTCCCAGGACTGCCGGGCCAGGTACTGGCAGATCAGTTGCACGCGGCGCAGCTGCAGGGGCGTATCGAAGAAAAGATAGAGGTGATGGACGTTGCTGGACATGGCGGGCCTGAGGCGTTTGCAGGAATGCCTCGATTGTTCAATTGCAGCCGCCAGCCGGCCCTCCCAGGCCTGTCCAGCAGGCGGCTGGCAGGCGCTTCCACCGGTTGACATTCTGTCCACTGCAAGAAGCGGGATGCAGGCGCTGCGGCGGCGCCCTAGACTGCGGCAATTGCCCACAGCGCCCATATTGCCAACCGCGCCTATACCGCCAACTCCGCCCGCCATGCACAACCTCGGTCTTTTCGACAACGAAGCTTGCGAATCCGCCCCGCCCTGCCACTGGACGCAGATGGAGCACCAGCTCGATGAGCAAGGCTGCGCGCGCCTGCCCGGCCTGCTGGATGCGCAGCAGTGCCGCGACCTGGCCGCTCTTTACGCAAGGGAGGACGGCTTTCGCTCCCGCATCGTCATGGCACGCCACGGTTTCGGGCGCGGCGAGTACCAATATTTCGACTACCCCTTGCCACCGCTGCTGCAGCGCCTGCGCGAGCAGCTGTATCTGCGCCTGGCGCCGGTGGCCAATCTCTGGAACCAGCGCATGGGGCTGGAAGTGCGCTATCCGGACCGGCTGCAGGACTTCCTGGCGCGCTGCCACGCGCAGGGCCAGTTGCGGCCCACGCCGCTCATCCTTCAATACGGTGCGGGCGACTACAACTGCCTGCACCAGGACGTCTATGGAGAGCATGTGTTTCCGCTGCAGGTAGTGCTGCTGCTGTCGCGGCCCGGGCGGGACTTCACGGGTGGCGAGTTCGTCACCACCCAGGCAGATGGCGACCGGCAGCGGGCCGATGTGATGGCACTGGATCAGGGCGATGCGCTGGTCCTTGCCGTGCGCCACCGGCCCGTGCCCGGGCGGCGCACCGGCTACCGCCGCGTGGCCATGCGCCATGGGGTCAGCCGCATCCACAGCGGCCATCGCCATACCGTGGGGCTGATCTTTCATGACGCACTTTGATGGATGGCCGGCATGAGCACGCTGGATCTTTTCGCCGATGAACATCCCACCGGGGCCGAATCCATAGGCCCCCAATCCGTGGTGCTGCGCGGCCATGCCCTGCCCCATGCCGCGCAGTTGCTGGAGGCGGTCGAAGGCATTGCGGCGCGGGCGCCGCTGCGCCATCTGGTCACGCCGGGTGGCTTCACCATGTCGGTGGCCATGACCAACTGCGGCGCGCTGGGCTGGACCAGCGACAGGCGCGGCTACCGCTACAGCGCCATCGACCCACTCAGCGGCCAGCCCTGGCCGGCCATGCCGGCCGTGTTTGTCCGGCTGGCGGGCGAGGCGGCCGCTGTGGCGGGGTTCGATGGCTTTGTGCCCGATGCCTGCCTCATCAACCAGTACCTGCCCGGCACTCGGCTTTCCCTGCACCAGGACCGCGATGAGCGCGACCTGGGCGCGCCCATTGTCTCGGTGTCCCTGGGCATGCCGGCCACTTTTCTGTTTGGAGGACTGGCGCGGGCGGACAGGACGGCCAGGGTGCCGCTGCAGCATGGCGACGTGGTGGTCTGGGGCGGCGTGGATCGGCTGCGCCACCACGGCGTGTTGCCGCTCAAGGACCAGCCTCACCCGCTGCTGGGCGGGCGGCGCATCAATCTCACTTTTCGCAAGGCGGGCTGAATGGTCGGACAGTCTGAAATGGGTAGGCTCAACAGCCAGGATCGCTTCGCCCGCCTGGATTGGGTGCGGATTGCCGCTGAGCTCGATGCCGAAGGCCATGCCCTGCTGCCGCAGCTGCTGACTGCGGATGAAAGCCGCGCCTTGGCCCGCGAGGCGGCAGCCGCGTCTGGCCTGCCGCCCTGCGTTCAGGCATGGCGCCCGGTGCTGTACGGGCATCTGCTGGCCCTGGCCAACCGCTGGCGCGAACACATGGGCATGCAGCCTGAGTTGCCAGGCTGCTTCGAGGATTTAATGCGTCCGGGCGGGAAAGCAGGCCAAACGCAGCCGCAGCCACAGCCACAGCCACATCTGCTGCGCGTGCCGCAAGCAGGCCATGCCCCGCTGCGGTCATACAGCGAAGGTGCGGCGGTGTTTCCGCTGCAGCTGGTGCTGCTGCTGTCCCGGCCGGGCCAGGATTTCGAGGGCGGCGAATTCGTGATGACCGAGCAGCGCCCGCGCATGCAATCGCGCCCCATGGTGCTGCCGCTGGGCCTGGGGGATGCGGCCATCATCGCCACGGGGCCGCGCCCGGTGCGCGGTGCGGCGGGCTTTTACCGCGTGCACCTGCGGCATGCCATCAGCCGCGTTCACCGTGGCGAGTGGCTGGGTCTGGAGCTGCTTTTGCCCGACGTGCCCCAGGCGCCCAAGGCTCTGCAAACGGACCGCTGGCTATAATGCCGCGCCTGCAAAGGCATCCGTGCAACAGGTGTCCACATGCCAGCCATGGGGATGAAACGGGAACAAGGTGACTGCCAGCAAATGCTTTTTGCGCTGCCGGCACAGGCCTTGGCTGCCCCCGCAACGGTAAACAAGTCAAGGCGCTCCATGCCTGTCCCGCCAGTCTCCGCAACCCTGCGGAGGGGCGATGACAGGCTGTCACTGGTTCATGGCGTGGTCTGCAACATGCAGCTTTTCGCGGGTGGATTGGGAAGACGGGGCGCTGGGCGGAAGGCCTTTCCTTGCGCCGCTTGTGAGCCCGGAGACCGGCCTGCTGCGTTTCGCGCCTGCTGTGCAGGCGTTTTCTTGACTGTCTGCGGGGTGCGGATGGCAACGTCCTGCGCCCCTTCCTCCCACGCTGGCTGGAGAGGTGGCAGTGCCTTGCTTTCGCATCAGACGGTCGAAGACCGATGTTCGAAATGCATTCTTCCTTTTCCAGGGTTTCCAGCGCTCGCGCTGCCCAGTCCCTTTCCGTGCGGCTGAGCCCGCTGGCCCTGGCCTGCGCCTTCATCTGCCTGCCGGCGCAGGCTCAAACCCAAACGCCCACGCCAACGCCAACGCCCCCATCAACCGCCCTGCCCGAGGTCCAGGTCACCGGCCAGGCCGAACGCATCGGCCAGCAACTGGCCCAGCCTGCGCGCTCTGCCAGCCATACCGGCGTCTCCAACCAGGAAGTGCCGGCCAGCGTGGACGGCGTCTCTGCCGAGCAGATGCAGGAGCGTGGCGACTACGCCCTGGTGGACGCCGTCACGCGCACCGTGGGCCTGACGGCCAGCAGCACGCCGGGCAACGGCGGCCTGGCCTTCAGCAGCCGTGGCTTTGCGGGTGTCAATTCCGTGGGCGTGGCCGAAGACGGCATGGTGCTGGGCGTGGCCGCCGGCACCACGGCCTATCCGGGTGACAGCTGGGGCTACGAGCGCATCGACGTGCTGCGTGGACCGGCCTCGCTGATGTATGGCAGCGGCACCATGGGCGCCACGGTCAACGCCATCCGCAAGCAGCCCAGCCGCACCAGCTCGGCCGAGGTGCTGCTGGGCGCGGGCACGGACGACACGCTGCGCCTGGGCCTGGGCGTGACCGGCGCCCTGGGCGCCTATGCCAGCTACCGCATCGACAGCTACACCGCGCGCAGCGCAGGCGAGCGCGATCTGGACCAGTCGCGCAACGGCAAGTTCATGAGCACGCTGCGCTTGGAGCCCACGAGCGACCTGCAGATCGACCTGATTGCCGACCGCAGCGTGCAAAAGCCCAGCCGCTACTGGGGCACGCCGGGCCTGGACGGCAAGGTGGTGGAGTCGCTGCGCGACCGCAACTACAACGCCGAAGACAGCGTGCTGCGCTATGCCGACGAGCGCCTGCGCGCCAAGGTGCAATGGAAGGCCAATGACTGGCTGACGGTGCGCAACGAGCTGTACCACGTGAAGTCCGACCGCCACTGGCGCAACATCGAGGCCTACGCGCTCAACCCCGCCACCTGGACCGTGGGCCGCTCCGACTACCTGGAAATCCTGCACGACCTGGAGCAGACCGGCAACCGCCTGGGCCTGAACGTGGACCGGGGCTCGCACAAGATCGCCATGGGCTGGGAGGCCGCGCGCATCAACCTGCGGCTGTCCAACAATTCGCCCTATGGCGGCTCGTCCACGGTCTCGGCCTGGGACCCCGTGCATGGCAGCTGGGCCAGCCCGGATCTCACCGCCGCCAAGACAGAAACCGGCGTGACCCAGCATGCCCTGTACCTGGAAGATGCCTGGCGCATCAGCAACCGCTGGCTGGCCATGGCCGGCCTGCGCCGCGATGTCTACGACTTTGCCAGCCACTCGCTGGTGGGCGGCACGGACTTCGACAAGACGCTGGCCGCTACCTCCTGGCGCCTGGGTTTGACCTATGAGCTGGCCCGCAACACCCATGTCTATGGGCAGATCAGCTCGGGACACGATCCCGTCAACAGCCTGGTCTCGCTGAACCTGGCCAACACGGCTTACAAGCTGAGCAAGGGCCGCCAGGCCGAGATCGGCATCAAGCAGCAGGTGGCTGGCGGGCGCGGCGAATGGACGCTGGCCGTGTTTGACATCAAGAAGGACGACATCATCACGCGCGACCCGGACCGCCCAGCCGTCTCCATCCAGGGCGGCAGCCAGTCCTCACGCGGGGCGGAAGCCACCGCCACCTTCCAGGCCACGCCCGCCCTGCGCTTGGAGGGCAACCTGTCCTATGTGGACGCCCAGTTCGACAAGCTCATCGAGGCTGGCGGCAACCGCGCAGGCAACCGTCCGCAGAACGTGGCCAAGACCACGGCCAACCTCTGGGGCCACTACCGCGTGGGCGCCTGGCAAGCCTCGCTGGGCCTGCGCTACGTGGGTGACCGCTTTGGCAACAACGCCAATACCGTGAACCTGCCCGCCTACACCGTGGCCGACGCCGCGCTGAGCTGGCAGGTGGACCCGCGCACCACCCTGAGCCTGATCGGCCGCAACCTGGCCGACAGGGTCTATGTGGGATCGAGCTACGGCAGCCAGTTCCTGGTCGGGCAAGGCCGCCGCTTCGAGATCGCGGCCCATATCCGGTTCTGATGGCCATGGCGCGCTCCAAAAGCCTCCACGGCCTGTGCGCTGGCGCCCTGGCGGCCACCCTGGTGCTGGCCGGCTGCTCGCGCAGCGATTCCGGCACCACCAGTGAACTGCCGGCACCGGCTGCCGCACCGCAGGCGGCCGTGACCGTCAATGTCTGCGGCAGCCCCGTGACCTACGCCAGCGCACCGCTGCGCGCCGTGACCCATGACGTGAATATCACCGAGATGTTCCTCTTTCTGGGCCTGGGCGATCGGCTGGTGGGCTACAGCGGTATCACGCAGGCCAAGCAGATCGACCCGGCCTTCCAGGCCCAGCTGGCCCGCGTGCCGCGGCTGGCCGAGCGCGAGATGAACCTGGAGGCCATCCTGGGCGCCTCGGCAGATTTCGTCTTCGGAGGCTGGAGCTACGGTTTTCGCCAGGGCCAGGTCACGCCCGAGGTGCTGCAGCGCCACGGCATTGCCTCGTATGTGCTGTCCGAATCGTGCATCCGCGTGGGGCCGCGCAGCCAGGTAGCGCTGGAAGACGGCCTGACCGACCTGCGCAACCTGGGCCGCATCTTCCGCATCGACGCCCATGCCGAGCAACTGGCGCAGGGGCTGGAGCGCGAACTCAAGGACCTGCGCGAGCGCATGCAGGGCGTGCGGCAGCGGCCTGCGGTCTTCGTCTACGACAGCGGCCAGGACATCCCCGTGACCGTGGGCCGCTACGGCATGCCGCAGGCCATGATCGAGGAAGCGGGTGGGCGCAACATCTTCGACGACATTCCCAGCAACTGGCCTGCAGGCAACTGGGAGGACGTGGTGCAGCGCAACCCGCAGTGGATCGTCATCATCGACTACGGCCAGCCCCATGCCCAGGGCAAGATCGACTTCCTGCTGGCCAAGCCCGAGCTGGCCGGCGTCGATGCCATCCGCGAAAAGCGGTTCTTCGTGATGACCTATGCCGAGGCCACGCCCGGCCCGCGCAATATTGCGCGGACCCGCGCCCTGGCGCAGGCCCTGCACCCCGACCGCATGCCGGCGCCCAGCCATGCGGCCAACTGATTCCCGCTGGCCCAGGCGCTCGGGCGCCGCCCGCCTCTGGTGCCTGCTGCTGTTCGCGGCCCTGTTGATGGTGATGACGCTGGCCATCACCTGGGGGCCCGTGGACATGCCTGCCGGCACGGTCTGGCGCATTGCCTGGAGCCGGCTGCTGCAGGCGCTGGGCATGCAGCCGCCGCCGCTGGAGGGCATCACGCCGCAGCACCAGCAGATCGTCTGGCTGATCCGCATGCCGCGCGTGCTGCTGGCGGCCCTGGTGGGCGCGGGGCTTGCCGTGGTGGGCACCATCATGCAGGCCATGGTGCGCAATCCGCTGGCCGATCCCTATCTGCTGGGCGTGTCCTCGGGTGCGTCGGTGGGCGCCGTGGCCGTGCTGGCCTTCGGTGCGCTGGCCTCGGCCGGCATGTACGCCCTCACGGCCGGGGCCTTTGCCGGGGCGCTGGCGGCCACCGTCGCCGTCTACCTGCTGGCGCGCTCCCAGGGCCGCATCCATGCCACGCGGCTGATCCTGGGTGGTGTGGCCATCGGCTATGTGCTGGCGGGCGTGACCAGCCTGATCACCCTGTCATCGGGCCAGCGCGACCTGGCCAATGCCCTGCTGACCTGGACGCTGGGCAGCCTGGCCGGCACGCAGTGGGAGGAACTGGGCATTCCCGCCGCCGTGCTGGCTGCAGGAATGCTCTGGCTGGGGCTGCAGACGCGCCCGCTCAACGCCCTGCTGGCCGGTGACGAGGCCGCCGCTACGCTGGGCGTGGACACGGCACGGCTGCGGCGCGCACTGTTCCTGGCGGTGTCGCTGCTCACGGGCACCATGGTGGCGGTCAGCGGCGCCATCGGCTTTGTGGGACTGATCGTGCCGCACGCCGCGCGCATGCTGGTGGGCACGGACCACCGGCGCGTGCTGCCCGTGGCCGCCCTGGCCGGCGCCCTGCTGCTGGTGCTGGTGGATCTTGTTGCGCGCACGGCCTTTGCGCCCATGGAACTGCCCGTGGGCGTGATCACCTCGCTGATCGGCGGACCCTTCTTCGTCTGGATGCTGGTGCGCCAGCCGGTGCAGGGAGGGCGCGGCCCATGAAGCTGCAAGCCCAGGAGCTGTGCTGGAGTGCCGATGCCCGGCGTGCCGACGCCCGGCGCATCGTGGACCAGGCCAGCCTTGCCCTGCACAGCGGCGAATGCGTGGGGCTCATCGGCCCCAACGGCAGCGGCAAATCCACCCTGCTGCGCATGCTCTACCGCGTGCTGCGCCCCGACGCGGGCTGCGTGCTGCTGAACCAGCGCGACATCCGGGATATGACGGCGCGCGAGTTCGCGGCCCAGGTCTCGGTCCTGGCGCAGGAGGCGCCGCAGAGCTTTGACTTCACCGTGCGCGAGGCGGTGATGATGGGCCGCATCCCCCACCAGTCCCCCTGGGCGGGCGACAGCGCCGAGGACCTCGCCTGCATGCGCCAGGCGCTGGCCCAGGTGAATGCCCTGGCGCTGGAGGAGCGGCGTTTCTCCAGCCTGTCCGGCGGCGAGAAGCAACGCGTGCTCGTGGCCCGCGCGCTGGCCCAGCAGCCACGGCTGATGCTGCTGGACGAGCCCACCAACCACCTGGACATACGCCATCAGCTGGAGTTGATGTCACTGGTCCGGCGCCTGCAGATCAGCAGCATCGTCGCCCTGCACGACCTCAACATCGCCGCCCACTACTGCGACCGTCTCTATCTCATGGAACAAGGCCGCATCGTTGCCCATGGCACACCGGCCCAGGTACTGACTCCGGCCACCATCGGCCAGGTCTACGGCGTGGCTGCCGAGGTGGACATCCATGCCGCCACCGGCCGGCTGCGCATCAGCTTCATTCCCGATGAACTCCTCTGAAAAATCCATCCCGCCCGGGCCCGACGCCGTGATCGTGCTGGGCCGTGGCGGCACGGGCGCCGCCTCGCGCCAAAGCCTCATCGAACTGGCCGATGCCTTGCGCCAGACGCTGGAGCCGGCCTGCAAGGTCGTCACATCCTTCGTGGACAAGGCCGCACCCTCGCTGCCCGAGGCGCTGCAGCAATGCCTGCCGGCGCGCTCCATCGTCGTGCTGCCCCTTTTCTCGCCCGACGAGCCTGCCCTGCTGCGCTGGCTGCACAAGCTGGCCATGCGCTGGCGCTCGCAGTTGCCGGACCAGGGCGTGCAGGTGCGGTTTGCCGACCATCTGCTAGGCGCTGCCGCCATGCCCGCGCTGCTGCTGTCGCAGATGGCCCAGGCCCTTCAGGCCCCCGACATTGCCGAATCCGCAGGCGACCAATGGCAGCACGATCCCCAGGCTTGGTCCCAGGTGCCGGACCACCAGCACCATGCCCTGGTCTGCACGGGACCGCGCTGCACGGCCCTGGGCGCCGTGGCCGTCTGGCAAAGCCTGGGCGAGGCCGTGCAGGCCAGCAGCGAACTGCGTGCCAGGCTGCGCCTGCTGCAGACCAGTTGCCAGTACCCCTGCAACCATGGCCCGCTGGCCATCGTCTATCCGGACGGCGTCTGGTACGGGCGGCTCACGGCCGGGAATGTGGCCCAGGTGGTGGAGGCCCATGTGCTCTCGCAGCAGGTCTGCGCGGAGCACCATGTGCACGGGCCTGTGGAGCTGGGAACGCAGGCTTCGTGATGTCTCAGGGCTGTGCCGCCTCCAGCTTGGCCAGCCTCACCGCCACAAAATCCCGCAACGCACGCACCAGCGGCGTGAACTGCCTGCGGCTGGGGGCGACCAGGAACAGGGGCACGCACTCGGTCGTCCAGTCGGTGCACAGCGCAAGAAGGCGGCCCCGGGCCAGGTCCTCGGCCACGTCGAAATACGACTTGTAGGCAATCCCTCGCCCGGCCACGGCCCAGCGCCGCACGGCATCTCCGTCATTGGCCACATTGCGGCCGCGCACCCGGACATGGACCGGCTCAGGTACGGCTGCCCCCTGCCCTGCCGGCCAGAAGCTCCAGCGGTCGTGCACTTCCTCGCCCAGCATGAAGCACAGGCAGTCATGGTCAGTCAGGTCGTGGGGGGTGGCGGGAGCGCCGCGCTGCTGCAGATAGGAAGGCGCGGCGCAGAGCACGCGGCGGTGCGTGTCCGACAGCGGCAAGGCCACCAGGCTGGAATCCTGCGGTCTGCCATAGCGAAAAGCCGCGTCCACAGGCTCGCTGTAGACATTGGCAGCGCGGTCGGACAGGTGCAGGCGCAGATCCACGCCTGCATGCTGGCTCTGGAACTCGTCCAGCCAGGGCATGAGCACGTTGCGGCCCAGGTCGGAGGGGGCGGCCAGTTGCAGCGTGCCGCGCAAAGCGGCCTGGCCGCCAGCCAACTGGTCGCGCACCTGGCGCAGGCCGGCCAGCGCGGGGCGGCAGTGCTCCAGAAACAGCTCGCCCTCCTGCGTGAGCCGCAGGCTGCGCGTGGAGCGCACGAACAGGGTCACGCCCAGCTCTGCCTCCAGCCGCTTGAGCGCTGCGCTGGCCGCAGCCGGGGTCAGGTCCAGGGCACGCGCCGTGGCCGAGAGGCTGCCGCTGTCTGCGGTGCGCACGAAGATATCCAGGTCTTGCAGGCTTTTCATGGGCATTCGCCAGGCTTTGATTTTCAAAAACTATTTGAAGCTTAGTCCAACGAGAAAGCCATTTGTCGTGCTTGCGCCAACTGGGCGCACGGCCTGGGATGGAAGCCGGCTTCCATCCTTTGGCAGCGGATCTTGGCGCCGCGGCAACCGTAGTATGGTTGCCGGCATGCAGCTCAAACATTTCGCCGGTGTCCTGGCTGGCAGCCTTGTGTTCGCCACAGCCACGGCAGGGGTCACCGCAGCCAAGACCCCCTCCTATCCCGATGCCGATGCCAGCGACCCCGCAAAGCTGGGCTGGATGGTGGGCTCGCCGCCGCCGCCGGACCGCATGCTGCGCTTCGACGATGGCTCCTATTTCCAGTTTCCCGCCATGCGCTGGAGCGTCTCGCACTTTCGCCAGCTCATGCCCACGGTGAATGTGTCGCGCGGCCTGGCGCCTGCAGCGCCGCTGGCCCAGGCGTTGCGTGACGACATCGACGAGTTGCGCTTCACGCCATTGGGTGCCAGCCAGCCCATGACCTGGCGCGATTCGCTCAAGGCCAACTACACAGACGGCATCGTGGTGCTGCACAAGGGCCGCGTGATCTATGAACGCTACTTCGGCGTGCTCAAACCCGAAGGCCAGCACGGCGCCATGTCGGTGACCAAGTCCTTCGTCGGCACGCTGGCGGCCATGCTGGCTGCCGAGGGGCAGCTCGATCCCTCGCGCCGCGTGTCGGAGTACGTGCCCGAGCTGGCGGCCTCGGCCTTCGGCAACGCCACGGTGCGCCAACTCATGGACATGACCACGGGCATACGCTTCAGCGAAGACTATGCGGACCCCCAGGCCGAGGTCTGGGCGCATGCAGCGGCCGGCAACCCGTTGCCCAAGGCCAAGGACTACACCGGGCCGCGCAGCTACTACGAATTCCTGCAGACCGTGAAGCCCGAAGGCGTGCACGGCAAGGCCTTCGGCTACCGCACGGCCAACACCGATGCGCTGGGCTGGGTGCTGGCGCGCGTGAGCGGCCAGTCCGTGGCCGAACTGCTGTCCGAGCGCATCTGGAGCCGCCTGGGCGCCGAGCAGGATGCCTACATGTCGGTGGACTCCACTGGCACGCCCTTTGCAGGCGGCGGCCTGAACCTGGGCCTGCGGGACCTGGCGCGCTTTGGCGAGATGCTGCGCAACCGGGGCCAGTTCAACGGCCAGCAGATCGTTCCCGCAGCCGCCGTGGACGATATCCGCCGGGGCGGCGATGCGGCGGCCTTTGCCAAGGCCGGCTACAAGCTGCTGCCGGGCTGGACCTACCGCAACATGTGGTGGGTCACGCACAACGCCCATGGCGCCTTCGCCGCACGCGGCGTGCATGGCCAGACCGTCTACATCGATCCCAAGGCACAGATGGTGATTGCGCGCTTCGCTTCCCACCCGGTGGCTGGCAATGCGGCCAATGACCCGACCTCGCTGCCCGCCTACGAGGCGCTGGGCAGGCTGCTGGCGGGGGAACGCTGACAGTGCTGAAGCGCTGAAGGGGCGCGAATTTCCCGCATAGGCTTCGGCGGCCAGGGGGCACCGCCTGCAAGGACGCGTATTGTCAAGAAAATTTGCTAACGTATGTAGCATCTTCTTGCAATAAGTAATTCTTCTATGTTCCAGTCCCTGCGTGCGCGACTCATCGCGCTCAGCGTGGCCATCGTCACCGTGGCCATGCTGGCCCTGGCCATTGCCAACTTCCTCACGGTGCAGCGCCATGTGCTGTCCACCCTCGACGACCAGAGCCGCCAGCTCGTGAACGCCCAGGCCCAGGTTCTGGGCGAATGGGTGGCGACCAAGCGCCTGCTGACCCATACCCTGGCGCAGGCGGTCGATACGCCGGAGCCGCGTGCAGTGGTCCAGGCGCTGCGCGACGGCGGCGGCTTCTCGGATGCCTACTTCGGCTATACCGACAAGCGCATGTTCTTCCTCAACGAGATGGCTGCGGACTACGACGTGACGGCCCGCCCCTGGTTCAGGCAGGCGCTGAAGGAAGGCAGGCCCATCGTGACGGCGCCCTATCTGTTTGTCTCGCCACCCGAAGTGGGCGTGACCTTTGCCGAGCCCGTGGGCCCGGCCGGCAATCCCGTCGCCGTGGTCGGCACCGATGTGCTGCTGACCACGGTGGTGCGCACCGTGGGCGCCATCAGGCCCACGCCGGGCAGCTTTGCCTTCTTGGTGGATGAGGCGGGCGCCATCGTCACCCATCCCGATCCGGCACTCACGCTCAAGCCCGTCTCCGCGCTCTCGCCCCAGTTGCGTGCCGACGCCATCCAGGCCCTGCCCAAGGCGGACTCCGGCATGCACACGGCCGTCGGCGGCAAGGACTTCCTGCTCTACGGCCAGGGCGTGCCCGGCACGAACTGGCAACTGGTGGTGGCCGTGCAGCGCGACGAGGCGCTGTCCGCGCTGGGTTCGCTGCTCAAGGTGTCGGGCGCCATCGTTGCCATTTCCCTGATCCTGGCGATTGCGCTGCTGGGCGCCGTCATCGCCCGCGTCACGCGCCGGCTGGCCGTGGTGCGCGATGCGCTGGAAGACATCGCCTCGGGTGACGGCGATCTCACGCGCCGCCTGTCGGTGCAAGGCAATGACGAACTGACGCAGATCGCACGCGCGTTCAACCACTTCACCGACAAGATCGCCTCGGTGCTGGTGCGCATCCGGGAATCGTCCGAGACCGTGCGCCATGCCTCCACCGAAATCGCCAGCGGCAACCAGGACCTGTCGGCGCGCACCGAGCAGCAGGCCAGCTCGCTGGAGGAAACCGCTGCCGCCATGGAGCAGCTCACGGCCACCGTGCAGCACAACGCCGAGAATGCGCGCCAGGCGCGCCAACTGGCCAGCAGCGCCTCGGACATCGCCACGCATGGCGGCACCGTGGTGGACCAGGTGGTGCGCACCATGGGCGGCATCGAGCAGTCCTCGCACCGCATTGCCGACATCATTGGCGTGATCGACTCCATTGCCTTCCAGACCAACATCCTGGCGCTGAACGCCGCCGTGGAAGCGGCCCGCGCCGGCGAACAGGGCCGGGGCTTTGCCGTGGTGGCCTCCGAGGTGCGCACCCTGGCCCAGCGCAGCGCCACGGCCGCCAAGGAGATCAAGGCGCTGATCGACGATTCCGTGGGCCAGGTCGATGCCGGCAGCCGGCTGGTGCAGGACGCGGGCGCCACCATGGGCAAGGTGGTGGAAAGCGTGCAGCGCGTGACCGCCATCGTCACCGAGATCAGCAATGCCAGCCAGGAACAGAGCACGGGCATTGCCGAGATCGGCACGGCCGTCAGCCAGATGGACCAGTCCACCCAGCAGAACGCGGCCCTGGTCGAAGAGGCCACGGCCGCGGCGCAGTCGCTGCAGCAGCAGGCCGCGCAACTGGCGGACGTGGTGGCAGGCTTTCGGCTGGACAGCGAATCATCCCGGTCCAGGAGCATCGCCCTGCATAGATGAAATCGGCGCCGCACGGCAGGCAACCCACCGCCCTGCCCCACCGCCCTGTCCCGGCGGCGCCGGTCCGGTTACTGCAGCGCGATTGCGGCCTGCCGCACCAGCTTCTCCGTGCGGGGGACCTCGGTTTTGACGAAGGCCTCGAAGTCGGCAACGCTGCCGCCACGGGCTTCGGCGCCGGTGGCCACCAGGCGCTCGCGGAACTCAGGGGTGTTCAGCAGCTTGTTGATCTCGGTGTTGAGCCGGGAGACCACGGCCGGCGGCGTGCCGTGGCTGGCCACGATGCCGTACCACGGGGCGATGTCAAAGCCCGGATAGCCTTGTTCGGCAATCGTCGGGATGTCCGGGGCCATGGCGGCGCGGCTCGCAGTCGATACGCCCAGGGCCCGCAGCTTGCCGGCCTTCACCTGGGGCAAGGCGGTCATGATGGTGTCGAAGTACAGGGAGACCTGGCCCGATATCAAGGCTGGAATGGCCTCGGCCGCACCCTTGTAGGGCACATGCACTATGTCGATGCCAGCGGCCTGGCGCAGGAACTCGCCAGCCATGTGCGAGGTCGTGCCGGCCCCGAAGGAGGCATAGGTCAGCTTGCCGGGGTTTGCCTTGGCATAGGCCACCATCTCAGCCAGCGTACTGAACGGCAGGGACGGGTTCGCCAGCAGCACATTGGGCGTGACCGCCACGATGGCCACCTTCTCGAAGGCGTCCGGGTTGTAGCTCAGCTTCTTGTACAGAAAACGGTTGGTGACCATGGAGGCCGGCCCGCTCATCAGCAGGGTGTAGCCGTCGCCCGGGGCCCGGGCCGCGGTGTCGCTGCCGATCATGGCGGCCGCACCCGGCTTGTTTTCCACCAGCACGGGCTGGCCCAACGAAGTGCTCAGCCCGGCCCCCACTTGCCGGCTCAAAAGATCCGTGGCGGACCCGGCCTGAAAGGGGACGACGATGCGTATGGGCTTGCTGGGCCAGGCGCCGGCCCCCTGGGCAGAGGCTTGAGCGGATGCGACAAGGGCCAGGGCAGACAGCATGGCCGTGGCCAGGGGAGTGCGGAGCGTTTGGAGAGGCATGGTCTTCTTCAGGTTGGAGAGCAGGCATGGCGAAGGAACAGGTTCCAGCTGCCATGGGGAAAATGCATAGATATTTAGATATTTGTATCCAATCATGCAGAAGATTAGCAAGCAATAATCGAACCAGCTCTAGGGAAAACCGCCTCTTGCCATCATCTGCACAGGCATGGCTGCGTGGAAACCGGCACAAACGGGGTCCCGGGAGGCGCAGGCAGGTCCCCGTAGAATCGGCGGGCCCCTGCCCTGGGCGAAAGACACCGGATAAACCATGCTGACCGACCGACGCGCCTCGTTTGACACTGTCCATGCCACGGCACAGGAAGAGGCCTACCAACACATCAAGCGCGGCATACGCACGGGCGAACTGCGCCCGGGCATGCGGCTGGCACCGGATGACATCGCGGCCGAAATTGGCACCAGCCGCATGCCCGTGCGCGAGGCGCTGAACCGCCTTGCCACGGAGGGGCTGATCGTCAACCGCCCCAACCGTGGCTCGGTGGTCCGGGTGCTGACCGAAAAAGAGGTGCGCGAGGTGTTCGCCATGCGTTCGGTGCTGGAGGGCCTGGCGGCCACCCTGGCGGCCGAGAACGTGACCACCAATGACATCCACGATCTGGAGCAATTGCTGCAGCGCATGCACCGCAGCGGTCTGAATGCATCGGAATGGATCACGGCGCATCGCCAGTTCCACGAGCGCCTGTGCACCATTGCAGACGCTCCCCAGCTGATGCGGCAGATCGCGTCCCTGCACTCGGTCTCCGAGCCCCTGATGCGGGTGTGGCTGGAGGGCAAGCCATCGACGGACTACGTGCATGACAGGCACGAAGAACTCATAGGCGCATTGAAGGCCAGGGATGGCGCAAAGGTGGAAGCCCTGATGCGCGCCCACATCCTGCGCACGCTTCCAGGCATCCTCCAGGCGAACCAGGCCGACTGAAATCCGCACTGAAAGCCGCGCCGGCCCCTTCGCTGTCAAGACAGCCTGGAGCCAGCGCGCAGGCTGCCGTCCGTCAGGAGCGGTTGGCGCCCATGGCGCAGCCGTCCTTGCGGTGGTCGGATGCGCCGTGCAGCACACCGTTGTCCCAATCCACCCGAATGGCCTGGGCGCCGCCGATGGCAGGATAGCCGGGCGCCACCAACCGGTAGCCCTGCTGCTCCAGCGCCTGCGCGACATGCTGCGGCAAGGTGCTTTCGACCTCCACCTTGTCGGTGCCGGGAATGGGGAACAGCCGGGGCAGATCGCTGGCGGCCTGGATGTCGCAGCCGTAGTCGATCACCTTGGACAGAAAGTGCGCATGGCCCATGGCCTGGTAGTGGCCGCCCATCACGCCGAACACCAGCTCCACGCGGCCATCCTTCGTGGTCATGCCGGGGATGATGGTGTGCAGGGGCCGCTTGCCTGGCCCGATGCAATTGGGGTGGCCCTCAGCCAGTTCAAAGCTCTGGCCCCGGTTGTGCAGCAGCACGCCTGATTTGGGCGCCATCAGGCCGGAGCCGAAGGGGTGGAAGATCGAGTTGATGAAGCTGGCGCAGTTGCGATCCTTGTCCACCACCGAGATGTAGACCGTGTCCTTGTGCTCCGCTGCCGCATTGGTCGCCGGGGTCTTGAAATGCTCCGGGAACTCGCCGTTGCGCAGCTGGGCGGCCAGCTCCTGCGACACCAGATAGTCGATGTCCACATCGGCAAAGCGCGGATCGGCCAGCAGCGCATCCCGCACCCGGTAGGCCATGCGCGTGGCATCGATCTCGGCCTTCAGCCGCTCGGGCGAGAGCGGGTCCGTGCCCGGCTCCAGGCCCTGCAGAATGTTCAGCAGCAGCAGGGCAATGATGCCTTGGCCCGGAGGCGGGCACTCGTGCACCACATGGTCTCGGAACCTGCTCTTGACCGGCTGCACGAACTCGCCACGATAGGTGGCGAAATCCTCAAGCGTGTGCACGCCACCGAGGCTGCGCAGATAGGAGACGATGTCCTGCGCGACCTCTCCCTCGTAGAAGCCGGCGCGGCCCTGCTCGGCGATTTTTCGCAAGGTGGCGCCCAACTGCGGCTGGCGGTGAACCGATCCGATGGCCGGTGCCCGGCCATCGACCAGCATGATGTCGCGCGCAGTGGTGGCGGCCAGCAGTTGCGTGTGCATGGCCCAGTCGGTGCCGGCGCGCGGCGCCACGGCATAGCCCTGCTCGGCGAAGCGGATGGCATCTTCCAGAAGGCGGCCCATGGGCAGCCGGCCGAACCGCTCCGTCAAGGCGACCCAGGCGTCCACGGCGCCAGGCACCGTGACCACGTAGGGCGACTGGCGGCGCAATTGCTTTTCCTCGCCCGAGGCAAGAACGGCCTTCAGGGAGGTGGCCTGGGGCGCCCAGCCGGCGCCGTTGTAGGCCGTGATCCGGTCGGAGCCCTTCTCGCTGTACAGCGCAAAGCAGTCTCCTCCAATGCCGGTGGAGCCAGGCTCCACCACGCACTGGACCGCACAGGCCGCGACGGCGGCATCCATGGCGGTGCCGCCGGCCTCCAGGATGCGAACAGCGGCCTGGGTGGCGGCCGGGTGCGAGGTTGCCGCCATGCCGTGCGTGGACATGACGACGGAACGGCCAGGATTCTGGAAATTACGCATAACGGTTCTTCTTCCTTGTGTTGCTGGGACTTGGATTTCGGGCAATGAATGGGGGGCCGGGAGGCTGCCAACGCTGCTTGCAGCGGACCGCCATCGACGCAGGGCGCGAGGCAGCCTCGAGATTACCGTATCCTGATATCTTTGTATCCAATTTTTCCAAAGATACCCAAGCAATCACCATGCCTGGATTGGCCGTACAAAATGCACCATCAGAGTGCGCCCTGGACCCTGACAGCCAAACCTAGAATGACGACCGGGCTCCGCCCACCCCAGAACCATCACCATGCCGCCACTTGCCACCCCCTCGCCCGATGCGGCTCAGACCAGCGCCCACGAAGAGGCCTACCAACACCTCTCTCATGGCATCCGCATGGGGCTGCTGAAGCCGGGCGACAGGCTGGTGGCCGATGACATTGCCAACTCCATCGGCATGAGCCGCATGCCGGTCCGCGAGGCCTTGCGCCGGCTGACTGCGGAAGGCCTGTTGGTCATGCCGCCGAACCGGGGCGCGATCGTGCGGGAGCTTTCCGAGAGCGAGGTCATCGAGGTTTTCGAGATGCGTGCCGTGCTCGAAGGCCTGGCCGCAGCCATGGCCGCCAGACGCTGCACCCAGGCGGATGTGGACGACCTGCAGGACCTGCTTTTGAAAATGAAGCGCTGCGAGAGTGACCAGTCGGAATGGATCACGGTGCACCGGCGCTTTCACGAGCGCTTTTGCCGCATCAGCGCAGCCCCGCGCCTGTGCGAGCAGATCTCGGCCCTGCATTCGGTGGTCGAGCCGCTGATGCGGATCTGGCTGGAAAACAACGAGCCCTCGCCGAAGTTGCAGGAGCACCACCAGCAACTGGTGGCCAGCCTGCAGGCCGGTGACCCGGATCGCATGGAGCGCGAAGTGCGCGCGCATGTGCGTGGAACGGTAGACAGCATCACGCAGGCCATGCGCAGACATCGGCCGCCCCAAGGCAAATCGCGCGCCAAGGCCTGACCTTGGCGTGGGCGATACGCCCTAGCCTCTCCTGTCCTTGAGGCGCGTCATGGAGCGGCGCGCCGCGGACAGGCTGCCGCGCCGGCCCAGCGAAAGCCCCGCGCCGGCATCCGGCAAGGCACCGCCAGCGGCCAATCGCTGCTGCGCCTCCAGCAGGCTGCGCAGGTCCGCCGCACGCTCCTGCGCCAGGGCGGCCGCATTCTGGGCGGTCTGCAGCTGGGAGTGCAGGCTCAGCTGCTCCTCCTCGCTCTTTTCATAGCGGCCTTGCAGCTCTGCAAGGCGGGTCGCTGCCTTGCGCTCCTGCTCGGTGGCTGTCTTGCGCGCAGCCGCCAGTTCCTGGCGTGCGCGGTCCACTTCGTTGAGCATGTGGCGCTCATTGCCCGCGTATTGCTCGGCCATGCGCTGGCGCTCCAGCGCGGCGGACTGCATTTCCTCGCCATGCTTTTGCTGCAGCGCCTCGCGCTGGCGGGCCGCTTCGGCCAGCGCATCGCGCATTTCCTCCAGACGCTCGTCGCGGTCCTGCAGCTGCTGCTGCATTTCATCCAGCCGGCGCGACAAGTCCTGCGACTGCGCCTGGGCCACTTGCAGGGCCTGGTCCATGGCCTCTTTCTGCGCCTGCATGGACGCCTCGCGCCGCGCCATTTGCTCTTGCTGCTCCTGCAGCTCGGCCTGCGTGGCCTGCGCTGCTTCCTCGCGCGATTGCAGCGCGGCGCGGGCGGCCTCCATGGCGGCTTCCTGGGCAGCGTCCCAAAGCTGCTGCGCCAGGCGCTGAACGGGATCGGGTACTGACGAGGGCAGCAGCTCGCCCTGCCCTGCCGCCACGCCCAGGCGCTGGCCCAGGGTGGCAAACCAGGTTTCCAGCATCGGGCTGACGGTATTTGGCGAGCCTCGGCCGATTTGCTGGCGCACGCGCTCGATGGTCGGCCGCAGGCCCTGGGCGATCAAGGCGTCTGCCGCGGCCCAGACATCGGCTTCCTGCACGCCGCGGGTGGATGTTTTCTGCATATCGTGAACTATTTTCCAGATTACCAACGATAAGTGATTGTTATCGTGGGTTATTTTAATTCTACGTAATACATCATATGTTAGATGTATTAAATATTACATATGAAATTTTCATACAGTATGGATACGTACATTACACGGCTTTGCCCAGGCAAAAGGCCGCTGCAGCCTCTGGAAAGCTTGGAAACTGAACTTTGCGTGGCCTGCATTGCCGCAGGCGCCGCGGCGGGCGGCCCTGCTGCGCCGGGCGACAATCCACGGATGCGCAACGGCCCCTTTTCGCTGATTCCCCAAGCCCCCGCCTCTGGAAGACACAAAACAAGGCAGCACCCTGCCCTCTGCGGGGCTGGAGCCTGCCGCCCAGCAGGCCGTGCGCGAGTTGCTGCGCGAGGGCGAATCCACCAACACCAGAAACAGCTACCAGAGTGCGATGCGCTACTGGGCCGCCTGGCATGCGCTGCGTTTTGAGCGGCAGATGCAGCTGCCGCTGAATGTGGCCTGTGTGCTGCAGTTCATCATCGACCACGCCCAGCGGCAGACCGGCGCGGGCCTGGCCAGTGAAATGCCGGCGCACATGGACCGCGCCCTGGTCGAGGCCGGATACAAGGCCCGCGAAGGCCCCCCTGTCGCACAACACGCTGGTGCACCGCATGGCGGTGCTGTCCAAGGCCCATCAGGTGCACGGTTTGGCCAACCCCTGCCAGGACGGCGCGGTGCGCGAGCTGATGTCGCGCACGCGCAAGGCCTATGCGCGGCGCGGCGAGCAGCCCGCCAAAAAGGATGCGCTGACGCGCGACTTGCTGGAGCAATTGCTGCAGACCTGCGATGACAGCCTGCGCGGCCGCCGTGACCGCGCCCTGCTGCTGTTCGCCTGGTCCAGCGGCGGGCGCCGCCGCTCGGAGGTGGCCGGGGCCGACATGCGCCACCTGCGCGCCGTGGGGCCGCAGGAATTCATCTACACGCTGGCGCACTCCAAGACCAACCAGTCCGGGCGGGATGCGCCCGAGAACCACAAGCCCGTGACCGGGCGCGCGGCCCAGGCGCTGGCCGATTGGCTGCGTGCCGCTGCCATACAGGAAGGGCCGATCTTCCGGCGCATCCGCAAAGGCGGCCATGTGGGCGAGCCCCTGTCGCCAGCGGCCGTGCGCGACATCGTGAAGCAGCGCTGTGCGCTGGCGGGCGTGGAGGGGGATTTCTCGGCGCATTCCCTGCGCTCGGGCTTTGTGACCGAAGCCGGGCGCCAGAACGTGCCCCTGCCCGACACCATGGCGCTGACGGGGCACAGCAGCGTCAATACGGTGCTGGGCTATTTCCGTGCGGATTCCGCGTTGAGCAACCGTGCGGCCCGGCTGCTCGATGCCGGTGACGACGATGCGGCCGCCGCCGCGCAAGGCAGCGGCCGGCCGCAGTCCTGAGCCGCTGGCTCAAAAGAGCTCAAAAGCTCAAAAAGCTCACTCCTGTACCGAGGTCCGCGTGCCGCTCAGGCCCAGCTTGCGCAGCAGCGTGGTGTCGGCTTCCACATCGGGGTTGCCGGTGACCAGCAGCTTGTCCCCGTAGAAGATGGAATTGGCGCCGGCCATGAAGCACAGGGCCTGCACGGCGTCGCCCAGCTGCTGCCGGCCCGCCGACAGGCGCACGCGCGCCGTGGGCATGGTGATGCGCGCCACCGCGATCACGCGCACGAAGTCCAGCGGATCGACAGGCTCGCTGTCTGCCAGCGGCGTGCCGGGCACGCGCACCAGGCTGTTGATGGGCACGGATTCGGGATGGGGATTGAGATTTGCCAGCTGGGCGATCAGGCCCGCGCGGTGCACAGGCGCCTCGCCCATGCCAATGATGCCGCCGCAGCACACGCTGATGCCCGCGCCGCGCACGGCCTTGAGCGTGTCCAGGCGATCCTGGTACTGGCGCGTGCTGACCACGTCCTGGTAGTACTCGGGCGCGGTGTCCAGGTTGTGGTTGTAGTAGTCCAGGCCCGCTTCGCGCAGCGACTGCGCCTGGTGCGGCTGGAGCATGCCCAGCGTGGCGCAGGTCTGCATGCCCAGACCCTTCACGGCGCCGATCAGCTCGTTCATCTTCTCGATGTCGCGGTCCTTGGGCGCGCGCCAGGCCGCGCCCATGCAAAAGCGCGTGGCGCCCGCGTCCTTGGCGGCCTGGGCGGCCCGCGTGACTTCGTCCACGCTCATGAGCTTTTCCGCCTTGACGCCGGTATCGAACTCGGCCGCCTGCGGGCAGTAGCCGCAGTTCTCCGGGCAACCGCCCGTCTTGACCGACAGCAGCGTGGCCAGTTCGATATCGCCAGCGGGCCAGTGCTCGCGGTGCACGCTCTGGGCCTGGAACATCAGGTCCATGAAGGGCTTGTCCAGCAGTTCCTGAATGGCCTGCACGCTCCAGGCGCCGTCAAACGGCAGCGTGTCGCTTTTGGAGGGGCGTGCGTGCCATTGCAATGGGCTGCCGGCCGCAGGCTGTGCGGGGCTGTCGGAAGTCGTCGGGGTGGTGCTGCAGGCGGTCATCAAAAACTCCTCTGTGGGTCTGCTTTTTTCATTCTGATGAGCAAAAAACCGTCTGGGAATGAAAAAGCCGGCTCCCTGCCAAAAATAGTTGCCGCATTTTCAGGGGCTGCAAAAAGAGCGAACTTCGCTTATTTTTGAGCGCCGTTTGCTGCGTTTTGGCAGAAGTTTTTCTGCCTGCATGCTTCATGCTGCAAGCGCGCAGCCATTGGCGGCCAACATCGCTCAATTGTCCGAGGCAGGCCGAAAAAGATGTGCAAGCGGGCGCAGGCCTTGATTCCCAATACCTGCCAGATGCCTCTCCAAAACGACCACAATGGGTGCCCGCCGTCGTCGCCACGGCGGTTTTCATTGCCACGGCCCGTGCTTCCACCCGCTTTCCACCACTTTCCCCCGATTCGCTCCGATGTCCCTGCGCTCCCTGGAATTTCCCACTGATCACGGCCAACCGCTGCTGCTGTCGCGCGAGCAGCAGGCCATCCTGGCGCATGAGGGACGTTCGGCCATCGTGGCGGCGCTGGCGGGCGTAGGCAAGACGACCACGCTGGCCTGCAAGGTGGTTCAGGCCTGCCGCAGCGGCCAGGCCCAGCGCATCCTGGTGCTGGCCTATTCGCGCTCCGGCGTGGCGGCCTTTCATCACCGGCTCAAGCAACTGGTGCGCGAAGTGCCGCCCCAGGTACAGATCACCACGGTGGAGCGCTGGGCGGCCCAGCAGATCCGCCGCCGCGACCCTGCTGCCCGCTTTCTGGCCGACCGCGTGGCACTGCAGGCCCGTGTGCGCGAGGCACATGCCGCGCTGTGCGATCGGCTGGCCTGGCAGCCCGACCCTTTGTTCGAGCAGCCCGGCGATCTGGATCTGGACGCCTTCTGGGACTTCAACCTCAGCGCCAAGAAGTCGTTGCTGCCCCAGCGCCTGGCCGAGGAAGGCATGGGACTGGCCAGTTTCTGCGAGGAGTATTTGCTCGACTACCGCATGGCCGGCCTGTTCTTCGAGTACGAGCGCCGCCGCATCGACCACTGCGGCGACCCGCTGTACTACGCCGAAGGCGACTGCAGCCATGCACTGGCCAGCGACGTCCTGCAGGGCCAGGCGCTGGACCTGCCGCGCTACGACCTGGTGGTGTTCGACGAGATGCATGACCTGGACCCGGCCTCGCTGCAACTGCTGCGCGCCCTGGTCGGAACCAGCGGCTGCGCCTTTCTGGGCGCAGGCGACTTCAACCAGCACATCGAGGCGCAGGCCTGGTCCGTGTTCCGCGACAAGCTCCACCAGCTCGATGACTTTCTGCCCCAGGCCACGGCCACGCTGGCGCTGACCCAGTCGCGGCGCTTTGGCCCGCAGATCGCCAAGGCGGTCAATGCGCTGTTCAACGTTGGCCTGACTGCGGCGCCCACGCGCTTCAGCACCGTGCAGCAACTGCAGCACACCGATGACAGCCAGTGCATTGACCAGTTGCTGCAGATCCAGGCCGGTCTGGCGCGCGGCACGCCAACGGCGGCGCCGGGTGAGCCCCCGTCGCCCGGCGCGCGCAATCCCTCGCTGACCGTGATCCTGCGCCATGAGCAAGATGCCTGCGCGCTGGAATGGGCCATCCACCGCGCCGGCAAGTCCGCCAGCTTCTACGGCTTCAAGCGCTTTTACCTGCAGCGCGAGATTGCCCTGCTGCTGGGCCTTTGCTACGCACATGGCATGCAGGCGCTGTCATGGAAGGCCGAGGTCAGCGTGCTGGGCAGCGAGATCCTGGCGGCCTTTGTGGAAGGTGCGCTTTTCTACGGCAAGGGCAGCGTGGATGGTGCCGACATGGCCGATCCGTCAAGCCGCCATACGCTGGCCCAGCGCATGGCGGGCGAGATGCTGCACAACCCGCAGATCATCTGGCGATTTCTGGGCAACCAGTCCAGCCTGCAGGGTGGGCAACGCAACTTCCAGGCCTTTGGCAGCTTCTTGCAACTGCCCCTGGCGCTTCAGTCAGACGCACGCAGCCTGCTGGAGCAGGCCGATGTCTGGGGCCTTTTTGCGGGCGTGGCCCTGTCGCAGGCCCAGGCGGCGGCCATGCGTCAGCGCGTGAAGGCCTTCATGGATTCGGTGGCGGGCATGGCCGTGCCCGACATGCTGGCCCAGGTGGCCGCCATGGCTACGCGCTTCGAACGAACCGTGCGGGCCGAGCGCGGCTTCGACTTTCATCTGAGCACCATCGAGGAAGCCAAGGGCAAGGAATACGAGCATGTCGCCCTGCCCTTCATGGAGCCTGGCCGCTTTCCGGCCTCGGCCCCGCACGCGCTGGCCTTTCTGGAGCGCAACCGCCTGTACGTGGCCATGACGCGCGCCCGAAAAAGGCTGTGGCTGCTGGAGCATGCCGAGCGGCGCGTCCAGCCTTTCGCCTGAAGGCGTCTCAGCCCAGGGCGGCGATCACCTCGGCCGGCGCCTGCACCAGCTCGATCAGCACGCCCTCGCCAGCGATCGGAAACTCGTCATTGCTCTTGGGGTGCAGAAAGCAGATGTCGTACCCGGCCGCGCCCTTGCGGATGCCGCCGGGCGCAAAGCGCACGCCCTGCTCCGTCAGCCACTGCACGGCCAGCGGCAGGTCGTCGATCCACAGGCCGATATGGTTCAGCGGCGTGGTGTGGACGGCGGGCTTCCTGTCGATGTCCAGCGGCTGCATGATGTCCACCTCGACCTTGTGCGCGCCCTGGCCCATGGCCAGGATGTCTTCGTCCACGTTCTCGCGCTCGCTCTGGAATGTGCCGGTCTGGGTCAGGCCCAGCATGTCAACCCACAGGCGCTTCATGCGCTGCTTGTCGGTGCCGCCGATGGCCACCTGCTGTATGCCCAGAACCCGAAAAGGACGCTGTTCGCTTGCCACTGTCTCACTCCTGTTGATTTATGAAGAATCACATTGTGGAGCCAATCCGCAAGGCCGCAGCCCATCGCACAGGCAGCTTAGAACTCCCCCAGCACCCATCCGCTGATCACCGCAAAGTACTCGCGCAGCCAGGCGTTGGCGCGGATGGTCACGGGCGTGGGCGCACCCACGGTGAAGGCCTGGCCGTAGCCGCTGCGCTCGGCTATCCAGCCGGCGCGCAGGGTGTGGAAGTCGCTGGTGACGATGGCGATTGCCGCCTGCGGCTCCACCCCGCGCGCCTGCAGCAGGGGCAGGCTCCAGACCAGGTTCAGCGCCGTGCTGGTGCTGCGTTCCTCCATCAGCAGGCGCTCGGGCGGCAGGCCGTGGCGCTGCTGCAGATAGCGCGCCATGATGGCGCCTTCGCTCTCGCTTTCCCCAAAGTCCACCCCGCCGCTGGTGAGCACCAGCGCCTTGGGCTGGCGGGCGGCCAGCTCGGCAGCGCGATCCAGCCGCTGGGCCAGCGTGAGCGACGGCTGACCGTCACGCGTGGCACTGCCCAGCACCACGATGGCCTGCACCGGCTGGTCCGGTGGCAACCCGGACGAGGCGGACAGCAGGTGCGCCCAGAACACCAGCAGGCTGACCAGCCAAATCGCCAACGCCGCCCAGCCCAGCCACCAGGCGCGCCGCAGCCATGCACTGGCGCGCAGCCTGCGCGCAATGGCCGAGCGCCAGAAGCTGCAGGCCATGAACAGCAGGCCCAGCACCGCTGGCAGCGTCACGCCCAGATTGAACATGCCTCGCGCCATCAGCACCACGGCATCGCCCAGCAGTACGGCGCCAGTTATCAGGCCCAGCCACTGCAAGGGCCCCAGCCGCCGGAAGCCCGCGACGGCGTTGCGTCCGGGCACTGGCCCGGGCGCGGGAGAGAGCTTGTGCAACAAGCGCCCTCAGTTCCAGCGCTGGTTGGGGCCACCGGCGCAGGACCACACGATCACGGGCTGGCCGGGCCGGGCATTGCCGCCTTCGATGTCCAGGCACTTGTTGGCAAAGCGGCTACGGATCTGGCCACGGCTCCAGTCCCATTTCTGGTTGGGCTGGTTGCGGCATTGCCAGGCAATCACCCGTGCACCATTGCGGGTGTTGCCATCGGCCACGTCCAGGCACAGGTCGCCCACGCGCATCTCGCCATCACGCGTCAACGTGAAACGCTGGTTCTCACCGCCGCTGCAGTGGTAGACGATGAGCCCATTGCCTGGGCGAAGACCTCCGGATATATCCAGGCACAGGCCGTTCTGGCCCCGCACCTCTCGCCCGCCCCACGAGGGATAGCCGGGCTGCTGGCCCGGATAGCGGTCATCGTTCCACTGGTCGTCGCGGTCACGCTCGCGGTCCTTGTCGCGCTTGTTCGCCAAAATGGCGGCGCCGGCAATGGCTGCCACGGCGGCACCGGCGATCCATGCGCCCGTGTTGTCGCTCCCGCCTTCCTGGCCCTGCGCGCCCTGGGGCAGGCCGGTCAGGATGCGGAAACGCCCGCCGCAGCCGTCCTTGACCCACATCTCCCGGCGGCCCAGGTCGTAGCCCCAGTTTTGGTTGTAGCTGCAGTTGCCAGCCAAGGTCTCGACCAGTTGCACCTGCTGCGCGTCGTCGGGCAGGCTGTAGGTCTGGTAGCGGCCATTGGACATGAGCTGCACCGTCTCTTCGCCTGCATGCGCAGGCAGAACCGGCAGGATGAAGCTGCTGGCCAGCAGGACGGAAATGCATTTCTTGATTTGCATGGGATTTCTCGGGCTGCGTTGATCTGAGGGGCGGCCGCATTGCGCACGGCACTCGACTGCGAGCCCAGCATGAACCCGGCTTCCCTCGACAAGCCATGGAGTTTAGCCAAGCATTTTGTAGGAACAGGGCGAAACCACACCGCACGGGCCACTCATGGCAGGCGTTCAATGATCCGGAGGCAAAAAAAGGAGACGGAGGGCAGGCCGCACATGGCTTGTGCAAGCATCCTGTCTCGGATTCGCTGCGGGTAACAAAACCATACATATGATGACGAGTTCGACATACAAGGAGCCAATTCATGATCATCGGGATTGACCTGGGCAGTACCAATAGCTTGGCTGCAGCATGGCAGGATGGGAAAGCAGTTCTGATTCCCAATGCCCTGGGCGATTTCATGACGCCCTCCTGCGTCAGTCTGGATGATGATGGAAGCGTGCTGGTAGGCCGTGCGGCGCGGGAACGTCTGCAGACCCATCCGGAACGCACTGCCGCAAATTTCAAGCGTTTCATGGGCAGCAACAAGGGGGTGCATTTGGGGAATCGACAGTTTCGCCCGGAGGAGCTGTCGTCACTGGTGCTGCGGGCACTCAAGGCCGACGCCGAGGCATTCCTGGGACAGACCATCGAGGAGGCCGTAATCACCGTACCGGCCTATTTTTCGGATGCGCAGCGCAAGGCCACGCGAGCGGCTGGACAGCTTGCAGGCCTGCGCGTCGAGCGGTTGCTCAATGAACCCACTGCCGCCGCCATGGCTTATGGCCTGCACCAACAGGACGCTGAAACCCGCTTCCTGGTCTTCGACCTTGGCGGCGGGACATTCGATGTCTCCATCCTGGAGATGTTCGATGGCGTAATGGAGGTGCGCGCATCAGCCGGAGACAACTTTCTGGGAGGAGAGGACTTCCTGCAAGCTCTGGTCGATCTCTTCATTGAGCGTCAGGCGCTGTCCGGGGACCTACTGAAGGATCGACGCTTCATGCAGCGGCTCCAGGCTGAGGCCGAGCGTGCCAAGAGGGCGCTGAGCGACCAGCCGAGCACCTCCATCCGTCTGGAGCACGAGGGCCGAATCCTGGAGATGCCGCTGGATGAAGCACTTTTGGAGCAAACCTGCAGAAGCTTGCTTCAGCGGCTGCGCATGCCGGTCGAGAGAACGCTGCGCGATGCCAACCTTCGAAGCGCCATGCTCGACAACATCGTGCTCGCCGGAGGGGCCACCCGCATGCCGGTGGTGAGGCGCCTTGCAACAACGATGTTTGGCCGGTTTCCTGCGATCGATTTCAATCCTGATGAAGTCGTGGCACTGGGTGCCGCGGTGCAGGCAGGGCTCAAAGCCAAGGATGCTGCGCTCAGGGAAGTTGTGATGACGGATGTCTGTCCCTACTCGTTGGGGGTGGCAGTCAGCAAACGCATGCCGGATGGCTCCTCGATCCAGGGGCACTTCGACCCTGTCATCGAGCGCAACACTACCGTGCCTGTCAGCAGGGTCAACAACTATGTGCCGACTTCCCCGTACCAGTCGTTCATCGACCTCGAGGTTTACCAAGGGGAGTCCCGCATGGTCCGCGACAACATTCATCTTGGCGATTTGCGCATTGAATTGCCTGGATTGGCTCTCGAAGATTCTTGCGTGGATGTGCGCTTCACCTACGACGTCAATGGATTGCTGCAGGTTGAAGCCAAAGTACTCAAGACGAACAGGACATTCAGCCTGCTCATCGAAGGAAATCCCGGCGTGCTGTCGGAAGAGGACATCGTTGAACGCCTGGCTGCGATGGATGCGTTGAAGATCCATCCTCGCGACACCATCGAAAACCGCACCACGCTGGCGCGGGCCGAGCGCGTCTATGCACAGATGCGCGGCAATGCCAGGCAGTGGCTGAGTGAGCAGATTCTTCAGTTCGAAGCCAGCCTGGCAACCCAGGACTCCCGTGTGGCAACCAAGGCACGTGTCCTCTTGGATGAACAGCTCTCCCATCTGGAGCGCAGTGCAGCGGTGCTGGCTGATGATGCAACCTGATCCGCCGACAGCGACGCACATGCCTCTTCCCTTTCTTGCTCGGCTGGGTCTGGATCTCGACGCTGACGAGCGCGCGATTCGTCGTGCCTATGCCCGCGCACTCAAGGAAATTGACCAGGAAACAGACCTTGAAGGTTTTCAGGCATTGCGGGAGTCCTATCAGGCCGCGCTTGCCTGGCA
This sequence comes from Delftia sp. GW456-R20, assembly GCF_001622915.1. NCBI lineage: Bacteria > Pseudomonadati > Pseudomonadota > Betaproteobacteria > Burkholderiales > Comamonadaceae > Delftia > Delftia sp. GW456-R20. Next base: position 329,051 of record NZ_LWCN01000004.1, read on the forward strand.
CGCCCAGCACCGTCCTGAAACGGCAATGCCACCCTCAAGTTCAGACAGCAAGGAAGACGCACCGCACTCGCGGAACTCGTCCGACGCGCATATCGATACGGGGAATACGCCTTCCTGCAAGGCAGACCCTGCATATTCCGCCCGCACCATCGACCATGCCCGGCAGATAGCGCACGCACTACTGGCAGACCTGCGCAAAAAGCTGGCAGCCGGGTGGCCCCAAGACCGTACTGCTGCCAGCATCTGGCTGAACGAGGTTCTGAAGGACCAGCGCCTGATCGACATGGATGCGCGCCACTTCTTTGAATGGGGCATGGCAGCCCTCCTGGCTGAGGGCTGGCAACCCCGCAAGGAGTTCCTGTTCGGCCCTGCGATAGATTGCTTTGGCTGGAAGCAAGACCGTGGCCGCCTTGCAGCATTTGGCCATGCCGGGGCCGTCGTGGCATCCGCCATTGGCGAACTGGAGTTCTTCGACACCAGACCAAAGCACGTACGGATAGCGCAAAAGGAATTGATCCAGGGTCTGCGCGAAAGCAGCAAGCCGCCGACATCGACGCTCTTGAAGCACAGGGCCACGTTGCGGGATGTCGTCCAACACTACCCTCACTGGCTGCACATCATCACCGACACACGCAATGCGAAGCGCTGGCTTGAGTGGGCAGATCAGATACCGCGATGGCGTCAACGATTGGCTCCCAGCGCCTCGTCCAGTACGAGCGAGAGAAAAGGTGGAAATTTCTGGTTTGGCTGGATTTTTCTTCTCGTGCTTGTCCTGTCAACACTTGGGAAGATCTCCGCGCTCGTGAACTCATCTGGGCCATCCGTGCCGAGGCACAGCCCTCCCTTGACCACTCAGTCGTTCGCACCGCCTGCGGCTGCAACTGACGGCACTGCCTCCAGCTTTACCAGAATCGTCAAGGACTTGCCTGCTTCCAGCGCGGCGCCTGTCCCCCTTCCCCTGGACGATGACTCCCTCAAACTGCCGCCTGCGGCCGAGCTTCCTCGGCATCTGCAGGCTCCGCGCCTGGCTTATCCGGAGCAGGCCAAGCGCCTGCGACAAGAGGGCAGGGTCGTGATCAAGGCGCGAATTGAACCTGACGGCAAGATTCGTCGTGCAGAAATAGACCAAAGCTCAAGCCACGCCATCCTGGACGAAGCAGCGATGGCCGCCGTGTTGAAGGCTTCCTTCATTCCGGCGAAAGACAGCTCAGGCGCGTCGGTCCCCAGCGTCATCAAGATTCCTATCAAATTTGAGCTCGGCAACTAGAACGTGTTACGGGCCTGCGGAGGGAATGCGTGCCTGCTTCGATCAAGCTCCTGTAAACCGCGCCACCCCCGCCCGAAACTCCCCACTCCCATAAACCACCGACACCAGATCCTCATCATTCAGCCGCTGCTCCACGATGATGCGCCTCAGGCTTTCCTTGACCGCTGACTGGGTGGTTGCCGACAAGGCCATGAGCTGCTCGGCCAGCGCCTGAGCCTGGGCTTGCAATTGATCTGCCGGCACCACCGAATGCACGAACCCGCAGGCCTCGGCCTGCCCGGCTGACAGGTAGTCCGCCAGCAGCAGCATGCGCTTGACGCGTGGCACGCCCAGGCTGGCCACCAGGCGTGCGATGTTGCGTGATGACAGCGTGTTGGACAGCGTCTTGGCAATCGGCGCACCGAAGCGCGAGCCGGAGCTGCAGATGCGAAAGTCGCAGGCCGTGGCCAGGGCCAGGCCGCCGCCGACGGCCCAGCCGTCGATGACGGCGATGGTGGGCACGGCGATGCGCTCCACGGCGTCGATCACGCGCTCCACGAATGCTTCGTACGCAATGCCTTGCTGGCCGTCATGGAAGTCCTTGAAGTAGGCGATGTCCGTGCCCGAGATGAAGGATTTGCCGCCCGCGCCGCGCAGCATCACGCAGCGGACGGCTGGGTCGGCCTGGCAGCGCTCCAGGGCCGTGAGCAATGCCTCATACATGGGCATGCTCATGGCGTTGTGGCGTTCGGGGCGGTCGATGAGGATCTCGGCCGCGCCCCCGGCGTGAACGGTCAGCGCCACGGATTCATGCAGGGCCGTGCTCATGCGGCGGCCTTCAGTGCCTGGAGCTCGGCCATGATTTCTGCGTTGTGCTCGCCCAGCAGCGGCGGATGGCGGCGCACCTGCTGGGGCGTGCCGAGCATCTTGACGGGAAAGCCGATGTTCTTGACCTTGCCTTCGATGGGATGGTCGATCTCCATGCACATGCCGCGGTGCTGGCCGTGTTCACCCTCGAAGGCCTGCGGATAGGTGAGCAGCGGGCCTGCGGGAATGCCTGCCTCCAGCATGCGGTCCACCCAGTCGGCGCTGTCGTGGTGGGCAAATTCCGCTTCCAGTGCCTCTATCAATGCCTCCCGGTGCTTGAGGCGCAGCGCCACGGTGGCGTAGTCCGGATGTTCGACCAGGTCCGCGCGTTTGATCAGCGCGCACAGCCTGGCCCAGAGCTTCTGGTTGGTGGCGCCCATGACGAAATAGCCGTCGCGCGCCTTCACGGCCTGGTAGGGGGCGCTCATCTTGTTGCTGGTGCCCAGCGGCGCGGGCGGCACGCCGGTGCCCCAGTATTCGGACATGTCCCAGATCGAGAAAGCCATGGCCGAGTCGAACAGCGAGGCGTCTATGTGCTGGCCCTGCCCTGTCTTCTGCGCGCCGATGTAGGCGGCCAGCAGTCCGTAGGTGGCGAACAGTGCGCAACCGATGTCGGCCACGGGCACGCCGGCCTTGACGGGTTTCTCTCCCTTGTAGCCGGTGACGCTCATCACGCCCGACATGGCCTGGGCCATGAGGTCGAACCCCGGCCGCTGGGCCCAGGGGCCGCTCTGGCCGAAGCCCGAGATGCTGACATAGACGATGCGCGGATTGATGCGGCGAATGCTTTCATAGTCGATCTTCAGGCGCTGGACCACGCCTGGCCGGTAGTTCTCGACGATGACATCGGCTGTCGTGGCCAGCTGGTAGAAGGCCTCACGCCCCTCCTCGCTCTTGAGGTCCAGCGTCAGCGACCGCTTGTTGCGGTTCATGTTCAGAAAGCCCATGCTGTCCGGGCCCTTCATCTTGAAGCCCATGGCGCCCCGCGTCTGGTCGCCGGTGCCCGGAGGCTCGACCTTGATGACATCGGCGCCCAGGTCGGCCAGCAGCATGCAGGCAAATGGGCCGGCCATGACCTGGCTGACGTCGAGCACGCGGATGCCTTGCAGGGGCAGTTGCAGCGGGTTGGATTGGGGATTGCTCATGCCGGGTCCTCAGCTTTCTTCGGTGATTTTTGCAGCGCGCACCACGTCGCCCCACTTCTTGTATTCGGCAACCATGAAGGCCGCGAACTTGTCAACGGAGCCGCCACCGTCCTCCACGCCGTATCCGTCGAAGCGGCTGACCACGTCGGGCATGGCCAGCACGCGGTTGATGTCGGCATTGATGCGCTGGGCCAGTTCCCTGGACATGTCGCGCGGGCCGACGACGCCGTACCAGCTCGATGCGTCAAAGCCCTTGAAGCCCTGCTCGTCCATGGTGGGCATGGCCGGGAATCCCTTGGCACGGTTCACGCGGGTCTGGGCGATGCCCAGCATTTTTCCTGCGCGGACCTGGGCAGTGGCGGCCGTCATGGTGTCGAAGCTGAAGTCGATCTGTCCTCCGATCAGGTCGGTCTGCATGGGGCCGGACCCTTTGTAGGGAACGTGGATGCTCTTGACACCTGCCGCCATGTTGAACATCTCGGCCGCAAGGTGCTGCACCGAACCTGTGCCCGAAGAGCCGAAGCTGACCTTGCCGGGGCTTTTGCGGCACAGTTCCACCACTTCCTGCACCGAGGCATGGCCGTTCCTGCTGCTGGTCACCAGGATGTGGGGCGTTGCGCCGATCAGGGCGATGGGCGCGTAGTCCTTGAGCGGGTCATAGGTGATGGATTTGAAGATCTGCGGCGAGATGGCGTGCGTGTTCACATGGGCCATCAGCAGGTTGATGCCTTCTGTGAAGCGGGTCTTGGCAAAGTACTCGGCCGCCAGCGAGCCCGTGGCGCCGGGCTTGTTCTCCACGATCACGGGCCGGCCCCAGATCTCGGACAGCTTCTGGCCCACGATGCGCGCGAACACGTCGGTGCCGCCGCCCGGCGCCCAGCCCACCAGGATCTTGACTGGCCCCTTGGGCAGGTCGGAGGCCGGGGGCGCGGCCCCTGCCCAGGGTGCGGCCAGCGCGGTGGCGCCGGCCGCGATGAAGTCGCGGCGTTTCATGTCTGTCTCCTGCACATCGTTGTTGTGCAGTCACTGTCGCCGGGCGCCGATATCGCGGCAAGCCTATGTGCCGCATGCCTGGTTTCGCAATCTGCGAAACCAGAAGGGTCAGATCGCGCGTTCGCCCTGCAGCAGGGCGGCGACGACGTTGCGCAGCGCCTGTTCCTGGGCCTGGCCTTCGATGAAGGACAGCACGTAGCTGCGCTCATGCCAGTCGCCTTCCAGGGTGGCCCAACCCAGGTCGGGCTCAGGGTGGAAGCTGCGCAGCACACCGGGTGGCATCAGCCCCACGCCCAATCCTTCGCGCACCAGGGCCAGCATGGTGTCGAAGCCGCTGACGGCGAAATCGTTGCGAAACACCCTGCCCCGGCTGCGGTGGGCGCGTCGCAAAGCGGCCAGGATGGCCGAGCCCCGGCCCAGGCTGACGATGGGGCAGTCCAGCAACTGGTCCAGTACCACCGGCTCGACGGCAAAGCTGAAATGCCTGCGGCTGTAGACCAGTACCAGGCTGTCCTTGCGGTAGTCGGAGCGTGGCAGATCCACGAAGCCGCTGGTCTTCTCGAAGATGCCGATGTCGATGACCTTGTCGCGCAGCAGTTGCTGGACGATGCGGCTGTTCTCCTCCATCACCTGCAGCGTGATGTGGGGATAGCGGCGCTGGGTGACGGCGATGTCGGCGGCCAGGAACTGCAGGATGGCGGATTTGGGGGCGCCGATGATGATGCGGCCGTCGCGCCCGCGGCCCAGGGCCTGGGCGTCGGCCTCCAGCCGCTCCACCAGGTTGCCTATCTGGCGGATATGGGCCAGCAGCTTGAGGCCAGGCTCGGTGGCGCGCACTCCATGGGGCTGCCGCTTGAACAGCCTGGCGCCCAGTTGCTGCTCCAGGTCACTGAGCCGCCGCGAGGCCGCCGCCACCGCCAGTTGCAGCCTGTCGGCCGCGCGCGAAATGCTGCCCTCCTCGGCAATCGCAAGCACAAGCTGCACGGTGGTGGAGTCGATCTTCATCATGGCGGCAAGGCCCTCTTGCGCAGGCGGCGTCTGCTGAGGGCGCGATTGTGCCCCAGTGCAGCAACCGTGCTCAGGCGTGCGCGGGACACTCCAGCACGTCGCTGAGCCTGAAGCTCTCCAGGAACGGCAGGACATGCTCCTCGTTCATCGGGCGGGCGATCAGGAATCCCTGGACGTACGTGCACCCGAGCTGCTGCAGGTGCAGAAACTGCTCCGTGGTTTCCACGCCTTCCGCGACGACTTCAAGGCACAATCTGCGGCTCAGTGCCAGCGTTGCCTCGACAATCGCGGCAGCCCCGGCGTCCTTGTCCATGGCCTGTATGAAGCTGCGATCGATCTTGATCAGGTTGAAGGGAAAGCGGTGCAGGTAGGAAAGACTGGCATGGCCGGAGCCGAAGTCATCGATGGCGAGATTCACGCCCAGTGCCTTCACTTGCCGCATGACGGACAGCACCTGCTCATCATCTTGAAGCAGGGCCGATTCCGTCACCTCGATGTAGCAGCGCTCGGGGTTCAGGCCGGCGCGGTCCAGATGTTCCTTCAATTGCACCGCCATGCCTGGATCGAGAAATTCAAAGGCTGGGCAGTTGATGGACACCGAGATATCGGACGGCCATCCGTTGGCAACCAGCAGCGGGGAGCGCTCCACCATTTGGTCGATGGGAAGCAGCAGGCCGCGCCGCTCTGCCATGGGAATGAAGACGCCTGGCGGGACAGACCCTCTGGCCGGGCTGTTCCAGCGCATCAGCGACTCGAACCCCGATATTTTTCCCGTGGCCACATGGCAGATCGGCTGGTACGCCATGAACAACTGGCTTGTTCCGATGGCGGACCGGAAATCCTGCTCCAGCAGCAGTTGCTCCTGCATGGGGCCATCGGCGGAAGGCTCGAATTTCACGAATCGCCCCCGTCCCTGGGATCGCGCCCGCTCCATTGCCGCGCGCCCGTCGCGCAGCAGCTGATTCCAGTCCTCGGTGTTCTTGCGGACCGCCGTCCCTACGCAGACAGACAGCAAAATGCTGCGCTCACCCAGCATGTAGCGCTTTTCACCCAGTCGGATGGAGAGTGTTTCCGCCATGGAATCGGGGTCCCCTTCATATTGGGCGACACAGAACTCCTCGATGGCAAGGCGGGCGGCGACGTCATTCTTTCCAATACAGGAGCGCAATTGTTTTGCCAGTTGCGAGATCAGCGGGTTGTCCATTCCAGGAACCAGCGTATCTGCCAGCACTTGCAAATGCTCGATACCGATGACATGGATAGCAACAGGACGCCGCTGTGCCTGCGTTCTGTTCAGAAGTTGCTCAAATCCGGTTGAATTGAGCAATTCGGAAGCAGGGTCATGGAAAAGATGGTGCCTCAGCCGTGAATGCACCTGTACCAGATCCATCGCCTCGAAATAGGATCTTCTGCGCTCACGCATCCACAATTGCGCCAGCAATAAAAATGAAGCCAGGCTGATGGCCGCCCATGCCATGATGGTTTTGCCAAACCTCCACCATGGAGCCGCGAGCTTTGCCTTGGCGGCCAGCGTGGCATAGGCGAGATCCATGCCGCCTTGGCTGGATTGGTGCATGGCGACGATCCAGCCGTGTCCAAAGCCATCGTCAGCGTCCAATGTGCCCTCGCCTGCAGCCATCATTTTTGCAAGCTCCGAATCCATCCCGTCCAGAATGTGCGGATGCTCCGGAGGAATTCTGACCAGATCTTTGCCGTTTGGCAGGCTGACCATGACCTGATGGCCATCCAGCAGCAGTGAACCGAATGCCTGGCGAATGGAATCCTCGGCAATGAAGGCCACCACAATGCCAGTCAGCGCCCCACTGGAGTCACGTACCGGACGCCCCAGCACCAGGGACGGTATATCGAAGACCGGCGATTTGCTTGAATCCAGCAAGAAGAAGCCGCCAGGCTTTGTCTGCAGCGCTGCATTCCAGATGGGGCGCTCGGGGTTGTCGGGAGACAGCGGCAGCTTGCTGAAACGTGAGGAAATGGACCATTTCCCATGTCGATCAAGCACGCTCATGCTGATGACCCCGGGCAGCGCCGCCACCTCCTGGATCAAGGCATTGCGGATATCGGTGCTGGCATCAGGGTCTGCCGTGATTTCGCCTTGGCGGCCCGGTGCCAGCAAAAGTTGTTCTGTTCTCTCTACCGCCAAAGAGGTGGCAAGAATGATTTTGTTGGTTTCAGCGGCAGAGGCAGACAGCGCATGCAGGAGATTCGACTTCTCTTCATGCAGCGATGTCTCGTAGCTGGAGATCAGAGAAACGCCCGCAACGCCAATGATCACCAAACATACGATGAAAATACAGGCATACCAGCGCCTGGGTTGCCAGCTAGGAGGTCTTCTCTCTGCATGCATCATTCAACGCTCATCTGGTCAAAATGCCAGCGAACAGGCACCGTTCTCCTGGCAGGCAAGCCTGCCAGGAGAAATGCTTCCCGTTGGCTGTGACGCGCTGGTCTGAATTTCCGTCAGGACGCGGAAAGACTCAGCGGTCTCATGGATGAGGGGATTTTCCTCAAGACTGGGGCCTCCTTTTCCGCGGGGTCCAGCTTGAAAATGGAAACTGCCGAAACCAGGGCCTGCGCCTGCTGGCTGAGACTTCCGGCCGCCGCTGCCGACTCTTCCACCAGAGCGGCATTTTGCTGGGTGACCTGGTCCAGCTGGATGATCGCATCATTGATCTGATCGATACCCTGGCTTTGCTCCCTGGTGGCGCCACTGATCTCTTCGATCATGCTGGATACCTTCTGTACCTGGGTGACGATATCTTCAATGCTGCTGCCCGCAGCCTGGGCAAGCTGGTGGCCATTGCCTACCTTGGAAACACTGTCCTCGATGAGAGACTTGATCTCTTTTGCGGCCTCTGCACTTTTCACTGCAAGGCTGCGAACTTCGGCGGCAACCACCGCAAAACCACGGCCCTGCTCTCCGGCGCGGGCTGCTTCGACAGCAGCATTCAACGCAAGAATATTGGTTTGAAAAGCGATTGAATCAATGACGTTGATGATGTCCTCGATTTTCTTGGAGGACGTGTTTATTTCATTCATCACGTCCACCATCTGCCGGGCCATGCCCCCGCCGTGCGCTGCGGCATCGCGCGCTGACTGGGCGAGCATGGTGGCGGTGATGGCCGCATCGGAATTGCTTTTCACCGTGCTGGCCAGTTCCTCCATGGAGGCGGCAGTCTCTTCAAGATTGCTGGCCTGCTCTTCCGTTCGGCTCGACAGGTTGGCATTGCCTGCATCAATCTGCGTGGCGCCTGTGGCAATGCTGTCGCTGCTGCTGCGCACGGTGCCCACGACGCGTTGCAGCGATACCTGCATTTCCTGCATGGCCGTGATCACACTGCCAGGGCGTGCCCTGGACAGGTCGATCCGGGAGGTCAGGTCCCCTCTTGAGATGTTTTCGGCAATGTGCGCCACATCTGCCGGCTCTCCGCCCAGCTGGCGTGTGATGGAGATTGTGATGATCACGCCAATGGCCACCCCCACAATCACGCCGGAGATGGTCAGGAGGGTGAGCATGAGCCGGATCTTTTCGTAGATCCTGTCGGTCTCGTCGTTGAGCCAGCTGGCATTCTTCTTCTTGATATTGACAACTTCCGTCATCAGGCTGTCGATCTTGTCGGACTCCACCCGGAATCTGTTGATCAGATCAATCGATTCCCTGGATTCCGAAAGATGCTCTGACTTGATTCTTTCAATCGTCTGCAGCAGACCCTTTTCATAGATGACGAGGGTTTCATCAATGGACTTGAGCTTTTCCTTGCCATCGCCCTCGGCAAAAAGCCTCTTGCTGTTGTTCAGTGCCTCTTTCAGCAGTTGCAGCCTTTGCAGCACGGCGTCTGTGTGCCGGTTTCTGCTTTCATCATCGTTTGCAAGCACGGCATTTCTGATGGCCCGGCCCGCCGCGATCAGCTGGACATTGGCCTCGGATATTTGTGACAGGCCCAGCAGTTCCTTCTCGTACATCTGCGTTGCGAGATCATTGATTTCCCCTGCCTTCAGTATTCCATTGATACCGATGAATGCACCAATGCATGAGACCACAAGAAAGCCCATGGTCAGTTTGGTGATCACTTTTGATTTTTTGAAGCTCAACATCTTGATTGCCGAATGAATAATTTTCAACGATGAAATATTTACCCTGACACCAGGATTATTCGGCCGTAGAAAATCGGGAACTTGAAAAAGAATAATCCACATCTTCTAAAAAAGACGTGGATTATTCTCGAAAATGATATATTGATGTTATAATTGCTCGATGCTCGATGCTCGATGCTCGATGCTCGATGCTCGATGCTCGATGCTCGATGCTCGATGCTCGATGCTCGATGCTCGATGCTCGATGCTCGATGCTCGATGCTCGATGCTCGATGCTCGATGCTCGATGCTCGATGCTCGATGCTCGATGCTCGATGCTCGATGCTCGATGCTCGATGCTCGATGCTCGATGCTCGATGCTCGATGCTCGATGCTCGATGCTCGATGCTCGATGCTCGATGCTCGATGCTCGATGCTCGATGCTCGATGCTCGATGCTCGATGCTCGATGCTCGATGCTCGATGCTCGACCAATAAAAATTGGCACTGGCGCCGCGAGGCGCCAGTGCCAATTTTTATTTTCAGGCCCTGCAACGGCAATTGCATTTTTCTTGGTCGGTAAAGAATGATTGCGGCGGAAGCTTCAGGCGGCAATTATTCTTGTGCATATGCGAATGTTTCAAGACAGTCTATTGATATCGTCTTGTCAAAAGGCTGTTTGAAGGATAAGCAATGATTGTAACGTTGTGTTATGAAATCAATCCCTCATTTCCTCGCATCTTGACTTTGCATTTTGCGCAAACATTGTCGCAATACGCATAATTTTCAATGGATTCAAGTTCCCATCCATTGATGGCCCAGACAAACAAAAGCGGCCCCTTGGGGGCCGCTGGTTCCGGGGCAATGGCGACTCAGGCGCTGCGCAGGTTTTTGGCTGCGCCGGCCAGTGCGGTGATCCGCTGCCAGTCACCCTGCTCCAGCGCATCGGCAGGCACCAGCCAGGAGCCACCCACGCAGACCACGTTGGACAGCGCCAGGAATTGCGCCGCATTGTCCGCAGACACGCCGCCCGTGGGGCAGAACCGCGCGTCGCCGAACGGGCCTTGCCAGGCCTTGAGCATGGCCGAGCCGCCCGCCTGTACGGCGGGGAAGAATTTCAGCTCGTTGAAGCCGTCGTCCTGGGCCGCCATGATTTCGCCGCTGGTAGCCACGCCGGGCAGCAGCGGCAGCTGCAGGGCCTGGCAGGCCTGGCCCAGTGCGCTGGTGTAGCCGGGGCTCACGGCAAAGCGCGCACCGGCGCTGGCGGCGGCACGGGCATCGGCGGCGCTGCGCACGGTGCCGGCGCCCACGATGGCCTCGGGCACGGCACGCGCAATGGCTTCGATGCTGGCCAGGCCCTCGGGCGTGCGCAGCGTGACTTCCAGTACGCGGATGCCGCCCGCGACCAGGGCCTGGGCCATGGGCACGGCATGTGCGACGTTGTTCAGGACGATGACCGGGATGACCGGCGCGTCCTGCATGATGGCCAGTGCCGTCAGTCGTTGATCCATGTGCAAGCTCCCTCTTCTGCGCTGAGCGCGTGGCGCCGGAATCCGGCAAACAGTTCGCGGCCAAAACCCCGGCCGTTGGCCTGGCGCAGTGCCTGCGGCATGGTGGCCAGGGGCCGCTGCTGCCATTCGGTGTCGTCGACCAGCACGGCCAGGGTGCCAGCCACGGCGTCCAGGCGTACCAGGTCGCCGTCTTGCAGGCGCGCCAGCGGTCCGCCCACGCAGGCCTCGGGCGAGACATGGATGGCGGCGGGCACCTTGCCCGAGGCGCCGCTCATGCGGCCGTCCGTGACCAGGGCCACCTTGTAGCCCTTGCCCTGCAGCACGGCCAGCGGTGGGGTGAGCTTGTGCAGCTCGGGCATACCGTTGGCGCGCGGACCCTGCCAGCGCACCACGCAGATGACATCGCGGTCCAGCTCGCCGGCCTTGAAGGCCTGCTGCAGTGCATCCTGCGAGTCGAAGACGCGCGCAGGCGCCTCGACCACATGGCGGTCCTCGGGCACGGCGCTGACCTTGATCACGCTGCGCCCCAGGTTGCCGGACAGCAGCTTGAGCCCGCCCGTGGCGCTGAAAGGCGCATCGGCCGGGCGCAGCACGGACAGGTCGCCGGAGACTTCGGCCTCGTGCCAGACGAGATGGCCGTCTTCCACGGCGGGAATGCGCGCAAATTCCTGCAGGCCCTCGGGCCGCACGGTGAGCACATCGCCATGCATGAGGCCGGCCTTCAGCAGCTGGCCGATCACGTAGCCCGGCCCGCCTGCGGCCTGGAACTGGTTCACATCGGCGCTGCCGTTGGGATAGACGCGGGCCAGCAGCGGCACCACGCCCGAGAGTTCCGAAAAATCATTCCAGTCGATGACGATGCCTGCCGCACGCGCCACGGCCACCCAATGGATCAGGTGGTTGGTCGATCCGCCCGTGGCCAGCAGGGCGACCATGGCGTTGACGATGCAGCGCTCGTCCACCACATGGCCAATGGGTGCGAAGCGGCGGTTCTTGGTGATGGCCAGCACGCTGCGCATGGCCTCGCGCGTGAGCAGTTCGCGTTCGCCGTCGGCCGGGTTGATGAAGGCCGTGCCCGGCACGTGCAGGCCCATGGCCTCCAGCAGCATCTGGTTGCTGTTGGCCGTGCCGTAGAAGGTGCAGGTGCCTTCGCCGTGGTAGGCAGCCGTTTCGGCGGCCAGCAGCTCCTTGCGGCCCACCAGGCCCTGCGCGGCCTGCTCGCGCACCTTGGCCTTGTCGCCATTGGACAGGCCCGAGGTCATGGGGCCTGCCGGCACGAACACCGTGGGCAGATGGCCGAAATGCAGGGCCCCGATCAGCAGGCCCGGCACAATCTTGTCGCAAATGCCCAGCATCAGCGCGGCGTCGAACACGTCGTGCGACAGCGCGATGGCCGTGCCCATGGCAATGGCATCCCGGCTGAACAGGCTCAGTTCCATGCCGGGCGCGCCCTGGGTCACGCCGTCGCACATGGCCGGCACGCCGCCGGCGACCTGCGCCGTGGCGCCGAGCTTGCGCGCCTCGTCCTTGAGGATGTCGGGATAGCGTGCCAGCGGCGCATGGGCCGAGAGCACGTCGTTGTATGCGGTGACGATGGCGACGTTGGGCGCCTTCTCTTCCACGATGCGTATGCGGTCGCCGCCTGGAATGCCCGCAAAGGCATGGGCCACATTGGCGCAGCCCATGGACTGGGCGCCGGGCGGGCGCGCGGCCATGGCGTCCACCTGCTCCAGGTAGGCGGCGCGTGATTGGGCACTGCGCTCGCGGATGCGGCGCGTGACCTGCTCGACGATGGGGTGGATGGTGCTCATGCGGGGTTCCTGCGGATGCGCTGGTGCGCGTTTTCTCTCTGTCGCGTTGTCTTTATGGGAAATGTCGGCCGGGGCATCCCTCCCAGGTGCGTCCGGCCCTGTTCCGAAGCTTACTTCACTGCGCGCGCCTGCTTGACGGCGGCCTGCACCTCGTCCCATGTGCCCTGGCCCACGGTCTTGGCAATGCCGGCATTCACCGCCGCGAGCTTGTCGCGCATGCGGCTGGCTTCTGCGGCAGGCAGTTCGTTGACCTGCATGCCCTTGGCCTTGATGTCGGCCAGGGCCTTGGCGGCTTCCTCGCGCGTGTCCTTGCGTTCGAACTCGCGGCTCTTGACGGCGGCATCCTGCAGCACCTTCTTCTCGGCCGGGCTCAGCGTGTCCCACCACTTCTTGCTGACGGTGACGATCCAGGGGCTGTAGACGTGGTTGGACACCGTGAGGTACTTCTGCACTTCATAGAACTTGCTGGACAGCACGGTGTTGAAGGGGTTTTCCTGACCATCGACGGCACGGGTCTCCAGCGCCGTGAACAGCTCGGAGAACGGCAGCGGCACGGCATTGGCGCCCAGGGCCTTGAAACTGTCCAGGAAGACGTTGTTCTGCATCACGCGCAGCTTCACGTCGGCCAGGTCTTCCATCTTGGCGATGGGGCGCTTGTTGTTGGTGAGGTTGCGGAAACCGTTTTCCCAATAGACCAGGCCCACCATGCCCTTGGGCTCCAGCGTGGCCTTGACCTTCTCGCCCACGGGGCCGTCCAGCACGGCGTCGGCTTCCTTGACATTGCTGAACAGGAAGGGCGTGTCCCAGACGGCCATCTCGGGCGACAGGCCCACCAGGGTGGCGGTGGAGCCGACCATCATCTCCTGGGCGCCGCCGATCAGCGCCTGCTGCATCTGCGTGTCCGAGCCCAGCGAGGCATTGCCGATGGCACGCACCTTCATCTTGCCGCCCGTGGCCTTCTCGACCTCCTTGGCAAAGAAGCGCGCCGCGCGGCCCTGGTTGGACTCATCGACCAGGCCATAGCCGAAGCGCACGATGCGCGGCTTGAAGTCCTGGGCCATGGCCTGGCCCGTGGCGGCCAGCGTGGTGACGGCGGCCATCAGGCCGGCGAGTGCAAAGGGAATACGCATGTTCATCTCCTTGGGTTGTAGTGAGGGATCAATGCATCCAGCGCAGAGGGGCCAGGATGATTTGCGGAAAAATCACGAAAAGCACGGCAAGCAGCACATAGACCATCAGGAACGGGTTCGTGCCCTTGATCACGGTCTCCATGCGCAGCCGGCCCACGCCGGCGACCACGTTCTGCACCGTTCCCACGGGCGGCGTGATCAGGCCGATGCAGCCCACATAGATGAACATGAAGCCGAAGTAGATGGGATCGATGCCGGCCTTGACGGCCAGCGGCGCGCACACGGGGCCGAAGATCAGGATGGTTGGCGTCAGGTCCATGGCCGTGCCCACCACGAGCAGGAACAGCATCATCGTGGCCATGAACAGCACGGGACTGCCCAGCAGGCCCGAGAAGCTGTCGGCCAGCATGTTGGGCAGGTCCGCCAGGGTGATCATGTAGGCCGTCACAGTGGCGGCGCCGCACAGGAACATGACCACGGCCGTGGTCTTGGCGGCGGCCAGGAACACGGCGTAGAGCCGGGCCCAGGTCATCTCGCGGTAGATCACCATGGACACGAACAGCGCGTAGACGGCTGCGACCACGGCCGCCTCGGTGGGCGTGAACACGCCGCCCTTGAGGCCGCCCAGGATGATGACCGGCATCATCATGGCCCAGAAGCTCTTGGCCAGTGCCTTCAGACGCGGGCCCCAGGCCATGCGCTCGCCGCGCGACAGGTCGTATTTGCGGGCGATGGACCACCAGGCAAAGATCAGGAACACGCCCATGATCAGGCCCGGCACCACGCCCGACAGGAACAGCTTGCTGATCGAGGTGTTGGTCGTCACGCCGTAGATCACGAAGGGCATGGACGGCGGAATGATGGGCGCAATGATGCCGCCCGAGGCCAGCAGGCCCGCGCTGTAGCTGTCGGGATACTTCTGGTCGCGCATCATGGGCAGCAGGATGGTGGCCAGGGCGGCGGTATCGGCAATGGCCGAGCCGCTCATGGACGCCAGCAGCACCGCCGCGCCAATGGCCACATAGCCCAGGCCGCCACGGATATGGCCCACATAGGCACGTGCCAGGTCGATGATGCGGCGCGACAGGCCGCCTGCATTCATCAGCTCGCCGGCCAGGATGAAGAAGGGCACGGCCAGCAGTGGGAAGTTGTCGAAGCCGGCCTGCAGGTTCTGCGCAAGCAGCTGCGAGTCGAAGAAGTCCAGGTGCCACATCAGCGCCACGCCGGTCAACACCAGCGCCTGGGCGATGGGCATGCCGATCACCATGCCGCCAATCAGCACGGCCAGAAAGATCAGGGTCACAACCATGGTGCGTACTCCTTACTCGACCGTCGTTTCGGCATGGTTTTCTGCCGGCGCGCCACGGCGCAGGTCGCGCAACGTCACCACCAGCAGGCCCACGGCCAGCACCAGGGTGGCCGCGGCGCCCAGGGCCAGCGGGTAGCCCAGTACTGTGCTGTAGCTGTTCAGCCCGGCCTCCACCTGGGCCCAGGAGCCCCACAGCAGCAGGCCCATGCAGACCAGGACGAGTGCCTGCGACACCCAGAACAGCGCCTTGCGCGCGCCAGGCCCCACGCGGGATGTCACGAGGTCGAAGCCCAGGTGGCTGCCCTCGAAAGCGGCCACGATGGCGCCAATGGCCACCAGCCAGACGAAGAGCAGGCGCGAGATTTCCTCATAGGAAACGATGCTGGTGTGGAACACATAGCGCAGCACCACGTTGACGAACACGGCAATGACCATGCCGGCCAGGGCCAGCACCATCAGCACCTCGGCAAAGTGCTGCAGGCGCGGCTTGGGCCGGACTGCGGGGGAATCGGATTGCATGGGGCTTGTCTCCTGGCGTTATGGGTTTTGGGAGAAGGTGTCGGCCTGCGCCGCGGGCAGCACCTGCCAGCTTTGGGCGCGGTGCACGATGTCGGTCAGCGGCAGCGTGGCGTCCACGGACAGCACGGCGCATTCGCCATCAGGGCGTTCCAGCGTGGCGAACTGGTTGGCCACCAGCTCGGGCGAGAAGAAGTGGCCGGCGCGCTCCTGCACGCGCTGCAGCGCCGTGTCGTAGTTCAGGTCCAGGAACACGAAGCCCACGGCACCGGCCGGGCCGGCGGCACGCAGCCGGTCGCGGTACTTGCGCTTGAGGGCCGAGCAGGTCAGCACCACGCCCTGCCCCGGCATGGCCTGGGCCAGCAGCTGGGCCAGCCGGTCCAGCCAGCCGCTGCGGTCGTCATCGGTCAGGGGGATGCCGGCCTGCATCTTGCGGATGCTTTCCTCGGCATGGTGGGCATCGCCCTCGTGCAGGGCCCAGCCCAAGGCATCGGCCAGGGCCTGCCCCACGCTGGACTTGCCGCAGCCGGAAACGCCCATGACGACCAGCGCCCGTGGGCGGGTGTCTGCGGGGGCGGCCTCGGTGGTTGTTGGGATAGCGCTATCCATGTTCTTGCAAAAATTGGCAGACCAGGGTCTGCCTTGGATTTCGTTGTGCTTCAGAGGCCTTCGTCCGGGTTTACACGCAGGAGCAAGGGCCTTCGAATGATTGGGATAGCGCTATCATAATCTTCAACCCTCCCGCCCCCGACCTAGGACATTCCCTTGGCCCGTCAGATTCCGCCTGCCTCCCCAGAATCGCCCTCCGCCGATGTTTCCGGCCCGGCCCTGCCCGCCACGGGCCGCGTCCGCTCCTCGCGGGCCAGCGGGCGCATCACGCTCAGCGATGTGGCACAGGCCGCTGGCGTCAGCCCCATGACGGTCTCGCGCGCCCTGCGCGGCGAGCGCCGCGTGGACCCGGCCCTGGTCGAGAAAATCCGCACGGCCGCCGCACAGATGGGCTACGTGCCCGACCCCGCCGCTCGCGCCCTGGCCTCGCAGAAAAGCGCCCAGGTGCTGGTGCTGGTGCCCATGCTGTCCAACACCCTGTTCGTGGACCTGATCGAGGCGGTTCACAAGGTGCTGTTCTGCGCGGGCTACCACGCGCTGATCGGCGTGACCCACTACGACCGGGCCGAAGAAGAGCAGCTGCTGCGCACCTATCTGCCCATGCGCCCGGCCGGCCTGCTGCTCACGGGTTTTGACCGCAGCCCCGCTGCGCGTGAACTGGTACAGGCCAGCAAGGTCCCCTGCGTGCACCTGATGGAACTGGGCGGCGAGCCTGGTGCGCCCAGCGTGGGCTTTTCGCAGGCCGAGGCCGGAGCTGCCATCACGCGGCACTTGATGGAGCGCGGACACAGGCGCATTGCCTTTTGCGCAGGCCAGCTCGATGCCCGCGTGATGCAGCGCGCCGCGGGCTACCGCCATGCCCTGCAGGCGGCAGGCCTGCATGACCCCGCCCTGGAACTGCTCTGGCCCCGCCCCACGTCGATGGCGCTGGGCGCCGAGCTGCTGGACGCGGCCCTGCGCCTGGACCCTGCCGTCGATGCCCTGTTCTTCTGCAACGACGACATCGCCCAGGGTGCGCTGCTGGAGGCTCTGCGCCGGGGGATACGCGTGCCCGAGCAGATCGCCATCGCAGGCTTCAACGACCTGCCCGGCAGCGACCAGATGGTGCCGCCGCTGACCACCATCCGCACGCCGCGCGGCCATATCGGCACCGAAGGTGCACGCATGCTGCTGCAGCTGATGCGTGGCGAGGCCGTGGAGCCGCCCAGCGTGGATCTGGGCTACGAACTGGTGGTGCGGCAGAGCAGTTGAAGCGAAGAGGGCTTTGGGCGCCCTCCTCCGTAGCCATCAGCCCGGCAGCAGGCGGCGCAGGGTCTCGGCCAGATCCTCTGCCGCGAACTTGGCCACGTAGCCGTCCGCGCCAACGCTGCGCACATGGTCTTCGTTGGCCGATCCGGACAGCGAGGAATGGATGAGCACTGGAATGGAATGGAAGCGCGCGTCCTGCTTGATGTGGCGGGTGAGCGTGAAGCCGTCCATCTCGGGCATCTCCAGGTCGGT
The DNA here is from genome assembly GCF_001622915.1 of Delftia sp. GW456-R20. Taxonomy (NCBI): domain Bacteria; kingdom Pseudomonadati; phylum Pseudomonadota; class Betaproteobacteria; order Burkholderiales; family Comamonadaceae; genus Delftia; species Delftia sp. GW456-R20. The sequence continues at coordinate 346,787 of NZ_LWCN01000004.1, forward strand.
CAGCACCAGGGCGACCTTGTCGGCCACCGTCAGGCCCTCTGCCTGGGCGCTGTCGGCGATGGCGTTGAGGCGGTCCCAGGCCTCCTTGCCGGACTTGAGCATTTCATACGGTGCCTGCAGGACCTTGAGCTCCTTCTCGATCAGCGAGCGCGCCACGAAGGAATCGTCGGCGGCCAGCACGATGGCGCCGGGCTTGAGCTTGAGCCTGGCGCCCACTTTTTCCGGCGTGATTTCCTGGGCGTCGGTGGGAGACACCAATTGCAGGATGGCCTCCACATCCAGCACCTGGGCGAGGCGCGAGTTGTCGGTGTCGCCATCCAGGCGGGCGATGCTGGTGACCAGCTTGCCGCCGGTGCCGCTGGCCTCGGCCGACAGCACCTGCTTCCAATCCAGGCGCACGATGTCCTCGACGGACTCCACCGCGAATGCCTGGGTGGTGCGCGCATATTCGGTGACCAGCATGATGTTCAGGCCGGTCTGGGGCTTGCAGCCCATGATGGCGGGAAGATTCAGCACCGGGATCACCTGCCCGCGCAGGTTTGCCACACCCAGCGAATGGGCCGTGCCCCCCGCGATGGGCGTGATGTGCGGCATGGCCACGATTTCGCGGACCTTGAACACATTGATCCCGAACAGCTCGGACTGGCCCAGGCCGGAGTCGCTGCCCAGCCGGAACAACAGCAGCTCGAACTTGTTGTTGCTGGTGAGGTTGGTGCGCTCGTCGATCTCTCTTTGAGCTGCCTTGGAATTGAGGTTCATGCCGGTCCTGGAGAGTGACACATCTTTTTACAAATTCTAAAGCGAGCGCCTCGGATTTAGCAAAAATTTATTGCGCAACGCAGCTTGCCTGTGGCGCCAACAACGCAGCAGCGCTGGGTCAAGGTATGGTCAGGCCGTGCGACAGCGCCGTCGGGTTCAAGGCCGGATCTGAACAGACAGGTCCATATCCGGTCAATATAGGAAGATGGATCTTTCCGCCAGCACCATGAGGAGCGCGCCATGCCATCCGTTACCGCCCAACTTTTCGCCACTGATGGCGTTCAAGCCGTAAAGCTGCCTGCCGAGTTTCGCTTCGAAGATCGAGCCGAGGTGTATATCCGCCGCGATGAAAACACCGGAGACGTCATTCTTTCGACCATTCCTCGCGCGGACTGGAGTGAATTCATGCGGCTGCGCCACCAGCTGGGGCATGCGGCCGAGTCGGCCATCCCCGTGCGCCAACAGGGCAGCGAGCAACGCGATCCCTTCCAAGGTTGGGAGGAATGATGCTGTACATGCTGGACACCAATGCCGCCAGCGAAGCCATCCGGGGCAATCCCTTGTTTGATGCGCGCTTGCAAACCCTCGCACCAGGGCAGTGGTGCGTAAGTGCAGTGACCTGTTCCGAGCTGCGCTATGGAATTGCCCGGCGGCCCGAGGCGGTACGGCTGGCACGGATCGTGGAAGCGTTCCTGCACATCACCGCCATCCTGCCCTGGGACGCCAGGGCGGCCAACCAGCATGGTCAGCTGCGTGCTTATCTGCGTGCCCAGGGCTCGCCGATTGGAGACTTCGACGAAATGATCGCCGCACATGCGCTGGCCCTGGACGCGATCCTGGTCACAGACAATGTGCGGCATTTCGAACGCATTCCCGGGCTCAGGATCGAAAACTGGCTGCGCCAGGGGCATTGATCCCGGCGCCGGGAAAGAGGTCACGCGCAGGAATCACTCGAATTCCAGGATCACATCGTCCACGGCCAGCGAATCGCCCTTGCTGGCGCTGATCTTGCCGACCACGCCGTCCTGCGAGGCGAACAGGATGTTCTCCATCTTCATGGCCTCGATCACCGCCAGCTTCTCGCCGGCCTGCACCTTCTGGCCCGGCTGCACGGCCACATCCACCAGCAGGCCCGGCATGGGCGACAGCAGGAACCTGGACAGGTCCGGCGGCGCCTTGTAGGGCATGAGGCGGTGCAGTTCGCCGCCGCGCGGCGAGAGCACCAGGGCGTCGATCTGCGTGCCGTTGTGGATGACGCGCAGGGCCAGCGGGTTTCGGGCCGTGCCGCGCTCGACCTGGGCCGTGAAGGGCTTGCCGTTGCAGCTGCCCTGCACGCACATGGCACGCATGGGGGTTTCGCTGCGGAAGGTGTAGGGCTTGCCATCCACCGTGACCGTGCTGGCGCGGCTTTCGGCGTCGAAGTCCGAGACCTGCACGGCGCGGTACTGGTGCTGGCCTTCGGCGCCCAGCACGACCACGCAGTAGTCGGCCGAGACCTTGAGCTCGTGCCCCCGCATCTGGCCGCTGATGGTGGCGGCGCGCGCGCGGTAGCGGCGGTTCATGTGGCCGGCCAGGGCGACCAGGAAGTCCGGGTCGCCGTGGGGCACGTCCTCGGCGTGGAAGCCGTGGGAGTAGTGCTCGGCGATGAAGCCGGTGTTGAAGTCGCCGCTCTTGAACTTGGGATGGGCCAGCAGCGCGGCCTGGAACGGGATGTTGGAGCTGATGCCCCGGATCACGAAGGCATTGAGCGCCTCGCGCATCTTGGCGATGGCGTCGTTGCGGTCGCTGCCGTGCACGATGAGCTTGGCGATCATCGAGTCGTAGAACATCGGAATTTCGCCGCCCTCATAGACGCCCGTATCCACGCGCACGCCGTGCAGGTGGCCGGTGTCGGCCTGCCACATGGTCTGCTCGGGCGGCGCAAAGCGCACCAGGCGGCCCGTGGAGGGCAGGAAGTTGCGGAACGGGTCCTCGGCGTTGATGCGGCACTCGATGGCCCAGCCATTGCGCTTGACGTCTTCCTGCGCGATGGCCAGCTTCTCGCCAGCGGCCACGCGGATCATCTGCTCGACCAGGTCCAGGCCGGTGATGCACTCGGTCACCGGATGCTCCACCTGCAGGCGGGTGTTCATTTCCAGGAAGTAGAAATCCTGGTCCTTGCCGACCACGAATTCCACCGTGCCCGCGCTCTGGTAGCCCACGGCCTTGGCCAGGGCCACGGCCTGCTCGCCCATGGCGCGGCGCGTGGCGTCGCTGATGAAGGGGGACGGCGCCTCTTCGATCACCTTCTGGTGCCGGCGCTGGATGGAGCATTCGCGCTCGTTCAGGTAGATCACGTTGCCGTGGCCGTCGCCCAGCACCTGGATCTCGATGTGGCGCGGCTCCTGCACGAACTTCTCGATGAAGATGCGGTCGTCGCCAAAGCTGTTGCGTGCCTCGTTCTGGCAGCTGGCAAAGCCCTCGAAGGCTTCCTTGTCGTTGTAGGCCACGCGCAGGCCCTTGCCGCCGCCGCCGGCGCTGGCCTTGATCATCACGGGGTAGCCGATGCCCTTGGCGATTTCCACGGCGGCCTCGGGGCCGGCAATGGGGTCGTTGTAGCCGGGGATGGTGCTCACGCCGGCCTTGTCGGCCAGCTTCTTGGAGGCGATCTTGTCGCCCATGGCCGCAATGGCCGCGTGCTTGGGGCCGATGAAGGTGATGCCCTCTTCCTCCACGCGCCGGGCGAAGGCCTCGTTCTCGGACAGGAAGCCGTAGCCCGGGTGCACGGCCTGGGCACCGGTCTGCTTGCACGCGGCAATGATGCGGTCGGCCTGCAGGTAGGACTCGCGGCTGGGCGCGGCGCCGATGTGCACGGCCTCGTCGGCCAGCTTGACGTGGCGTGCCTCGCGGTCCGCATCGGAGTACACGGCCACGGTCTGTATGCCCATCTTGCGGGCGGTGGCGATGACGCGGCAGGCAATCTCGCCGCGGTTGGCAATCAGGATCTTCTTGAACATCTTCTTAGCCCATTCTTGGAACTAAATCATGGGAACCGGAGCTGTCGTCAGCTTCGCTGTCCCTGTTTTGCGCTTCGCCAGCACTGTCAGTAACCGGCGCGACCAAAGCGAGGGACACCGAGGAAGGGCCGCCCCGCACCGAGGGTGTCGTCTCCCTCCCTCGCGAAGCGAGTTAGAGAGGGGGAAGCGGCGTAGCCGCTCAGGGGGTGCTTCACAAGGGGATGTTTCCATGCTTGCGCCACGGATTTTCCAGCTGCTTGTTCTTGAGCATCTGCAGCGAGCGGCAGATGCGCTTGCGCGTCTCGTGCGGCTGGATCACGTCGTCGATGAAGCCGCGCGCTCCTGCCACGAAGGGGTTGGCGAAACGGGCCTTGTACTCGGCCTCGCGCGCGGCCAGCTTGGCAGGGTCGTTCTTGTCCTCGCGGAAGATGATCTCCACGGCGCCCTTGGCGCCCATCACGGCGATCTCGGCATGGGGCCAGGCCAGGTTGACGTCACCGCGCAGGTGCTTGGAGGCCATCACGTCATAGGCGCCGCCGTAGGCCTTGCGCGTGATGACGGTGATTTTCGGCACCGTGGCCTCGGCATAGGCGTACAGCAGCTTGGCGCCGTGCTTGATGATGCCGCCGTACTCCTGGCTGGTGCCGGGCATGAAGCCGGGCACGTCCACGAAGGTGACCACGGGGATGTTGAAGGCATCGCAGAAACGCACGAAGCGCGCGGCCTTGATGGAGCTCTTGATGTCCAGGCAGCCGGCCAGCACCAGGGGCTGGTTGGCGACGATGCCCACGGTCTGGCCGTCCATGCGCGCAAAGCCGGTGATGATGTTCCTGGCGTAGTCGGGCTGCAGCTCGAAGAAGTCGCCGTCGTCCACGGTCTTGAGGATCAGCTCCTTCATGTCGTAGGGCTTGTTGGCGTTGTCGGGCACCAGGGTGTCCAGCGACTTGTCGGCGCGGTCCACGGGGTCCGAGGTGTAGCGCACGGGCGCCTTCTCGCGGTTGTTCAGCGGCAGGTAGTTGTAGAGGCGGCGCAGCATCATCAGCGCCTCCACGTCGTTGTCGAAGGCCATGTCGGCCACGCCGCTGCGCGTGGTGTGGGTGATGGCGCCGCCCAGCTCCTCGGCCGTGACCTCCTCGTGCGTCACGGTCTTCACGACTTCGGGGCCGGTGACGAACATGTAGCTGCTGTCCTTGACCATGAAGATGAAGTCCGTCATGGCCGGCGAATACACGGCGCCGCCCGCGCAGGGGCCCATGATCATGGAGATCTGCGGCACCACGCCGCTGGCCAGCACGTTCTTCTGGAACACGTCGGCATAGCCGCCCAGGGAGGCCACGCCTTCCTGGATACGGGCGCCGCCCGAGTCGTTGAGGCCGATCACGGGGGCGCCGACCTTCATGGCCTGGTCCATGATCTTGCAGATCTTCTCGGCATGGGTCTCGGACAGCGCGCCGCCGAAGACGGTGAAGTCCTGGCTGAAGACGAAGACCAGGCGGCCGTTGATCATGCCGTAGCCGGTGACCACGCCGTCGCCGGGGATCTTGCTGTTTTCCATGCCGAAGTCGGTGCAGCGGTGCTCGACGAACATGTCCCATTCCTCGAAGGTGCCGTCGTCCAGCAGCAGCTCGATGCGCTCTCGCGCCGTGAGCTTGCCCTTCTTGTGCTGTGCGTCTATGCGCTTTTGGCCGCCACCCAGGCGGGCCTGTTCGCGCTTTGTCTCCAGTTGATCCAGGATGTCTTGCATGCTGCGATTCCTCTAACGTCTAACGATACGGGTTGCTGGTGTTGTCTTGTCTGCGGTCACTGCGGCGCTGCGGCGGGTGCTGCCGCTGGCGCTGGAGCCGGCGCCGTTGCCGGCCCGGCCTGCGCCTGCAGCAGATTTCTTGCGGCGGTGCTGGCCGCGATCCGCCCTGCTGCCACGTCGGCCTGCAGTTGGGGCAGCAGCGCTCGCACCTGCGAATGCTGCCGGAAGGCCTGCTTGAGGCCGGAGTCGATGCGCTCCCACATCCAGGACAGGGCCTGGCGTTCGCGGCGCAGCGCCAGGCGCCCGTTGGCCTGCTGCAGGCGGCGAAATTCCTCCACCGCGCTCCAGAAGCCGTCAACGCCCTCTTGCTTGAGCGCGCTGATGGTGATGACCTGGGGCTGCCACAGGCGCTCGTCGTGGTGGGCGTGCTCGGGGTTGCCGTGCATGCCCAGCAGGCGCAGGCTGGAGGTGATCTGGGCCTGCGCGCGCGTGGCGGCATGGGGATCGATGTCGGCCTTGTTGATGACGACCAGGTCGGCCAGCTCCATCACGCCCTTCTTGATGGCCTGCAGGTCATCGCCCGCATTGGGCAGTTGCAGCAGGCAGAACATGTCGCACATGCCCTGCACGGCGATCTCGCTCTGGCCCACGCCCACGGTCTCGACGATGACCACATCGTAGCCAGCCGCCTCGCAGACCAGCATGGCCTCGCGGGTTTTCTCGGCCACGCCGCCCAGGGTGCCGCTGCTGGGGCTGGGGCGGATGTAGGCATCCAGGTTGACGGACAACTGCTCCATGCGCGTCTTGTCGCCGAGGATGGAGCCGCCCGACACGGTGGATGAGGGGTCGATGGCCAGCACCGCCACCCGCAGGCCGCGTGCGATGAGGAACAGGCCCAGCGTTTCGATGAAGGTGCTTTTGCCCACGCCCGGCACGCCGCTGATGCCCAGGCGGAAAGACCCGCCCGTATGCGGCAGCAGGGCCGTGAGCAGCACATCGGCCGCCGCACGGTGGTCGGCGCGCGTGGATTCCAGCAGGGTGATGGCCTTGGCCATGGCCCGGCGCTGAACGGCGGGGTTGCCGTTCAGGATGCCGTCTTGCATTTGCTCGGGAGTCACTGCGGCGGGCTCAGAGGCTGTTGGCCTGGCGGATCTGTTCGAGCACATCCTTGGCGCTGGCCGGTATGGGTGTGCCCGGGCCGTAGACGCCCTTGACGCCGGCGTTGTAGAGGAAGTCGTAGTCCTGCGCGGGAATCACGCCGCCCACGAAGACGATGATGTCGTCCGCGCCCTGGCGGCGCAGTTCCTCGATGATGGCCGGCACCAGGGTCTTGTGGCCGGCCGCCAGCGTGGACACGCCCACGGCGTGCACGTCGTTCTCGATGGCCTGGCGCGCGCATTCCTCGGGCGTCTGGAACAGCGGGCCCATGTCCACGTCGAAGCCCAGGTCGGCAAAGGCCGTGGCCACCACCTTGGCGCCGCGGTCATGGCCATCCTGGCCGAGCTTGGCGATCATCACGCGCGGGCGTCGGCCCAGCTGCTCGGACGATGCGTCGATCTCGCCCTTGAGCTTTTCCCAGCCCTCGGCCGAGTCGTAGGCTGCTGCATACACGCCGGTCACCTTCTGCGTATCGGCGCGGTGGCGCCCGAAAACCTTCTCCAGAGCATCCGAGACCTCGCCCACCGTGGCGCGCAGGCGCACGGCCTGGATGGCCAGGTCCAGCAGGTTGCCCTCGCCGCTTTCGGCGGCCTGGGTCAACGCCTGCAGGGCGGCCTCGACCTTGGCCGCATCGCGGCTGGCCTTGATCTGGTTCAGGCGTGCGATCTGGCTGTCGCGCACCTTGACGTTGTCCACCTCGAGGATGTCGATGGGATCTTCCTTGGCCAGCTTGTACTTGTTGACGCCAACGATGACATCCTTGCCCGAGTCGATGCGCGCCTGTTTCTCGGCGGCGGCGGCCTCGATCTTGAGCTTGGCCCAGCCCGAATCCACGGCGGCGGTCATGCCGCCCATGGCCTCGACCTCCTCGATGATCTTCCAGGCGGCGTCGGCCATGTCCTGGGTCAGCTTCTCCATCATGTAGCTGCCGGCCCAGGGGTCGATCACATTGGTGATGTGGGTCTCTTCCTGAATGATCAGCTGCGTGTTGCGCGCAATGCGGGCCGAGAACTCGGTGGGCAGCGCGATGGCTTCGTCAAAGCTGTTGGTGTGCAGGCTCTGCGTGCCGCCGAAGACGGCGGCCATGGCCTCGATGGTGGTGCGCACCACGTTGTTGTAGGGGTCCTGCTCGGTCAGCGACCAGCCGGAGGTCTGGCAGTGCGTGCGCAGCATCAGGCTCTTGGCCTTCTTGGCGCCGAAGCCCTTCATGATGCGGCACCACAGCAGGCGGGCCGCGCGCATCTTGGCGATTTCCAGGTAGAAATTCATGCCGATGGCCCAGAAGAAGGACAGCCGGCCCGCGAAATCGTCCACATCCATGCCCTTGGCCGTGGCGGTCTTGACGTACTCCTTGCCGTCGGCCAGCGTGAAGGCCAGTTCCAGCGCCTGGTTGGCGCCCGCCTCCTGCATGTGGTAGCCCGAGATCGAGATCGAGTTGAACTTGGGCATGTTCCTGCTCGTGTACTCGATGATGTCGCCGATGATGCGCATCGAAGGCTGGGGCGGGTAGATATAGGTGTTGCGGACCATGAACTCCTTGAGGATGTCGTTCTGTATGGTCCCCGACAGCTGGTCCTGGGCCACGCCCTGCTCCTCGGCCGCCACCACGTAGCCCGCCAGCACGGGCAGCACGGCGCCGTTCATGGTCATGGACACGCTGATCTTGTCCAGCGGGATCTGGTCGAACAGCACCTTCATGTCCTCGACCGAATCGATGGCCACGCCGGCCTTGCCCACGTCGCCCGTCACACGCGGATGGTCGCTGTCGTAGCCGCGGTGCGTGGCCAGGTCGAACGCCACCGACACGCCCTGCCCGCCGGCGGCCAGCGCCTTGCGGTAGAAGGCGTTGGACTCCTCGGCCGTGGAAAAGCCCGCGTACTGGCGAATGGTCCAGGGCCGGCCCGCGTACATGGTGGCCTGCGGGCCGCGGATGTAGGGCTCGAAGCCTGGCAGGCTATCCGTATGGGGCAGGTTGGCCGTGTCTGCCGCCGTGTACAGCGGCTTGACGTCGATGCCGTCGGGCGTGGTCCAGTGCAGTGCCTGGATGTCGCCCCCGGGAGCGGCCTTGGCGGCCGCCTGGGCCCATTTCTGCAGGTCGGCAGTTGCGAATTCCTGGCCGTTCTGCGCTGTCGGATGGTCTTGTCTCATGTTCTCAGGCTCGTGAATGACAGGTGCCCTTGAGGGCATGCCCCAGAGCTGCCGCAGTTTACATCATTCATAATTATTCATTCAAAATATCTTTGCCGATACAATCCGGGCCACATGTCGACAAACACCCTCACTCCCCGCGCTCTCTACGAACAGGTTGCAGAGAAGCTGCGCCTGCGCATCTTCGAGCACGAGCTGGCGCCCGGTGACTGGATTGACGAACTGAAGATTGCCGAGGAATACGGCATCAGCCGCACCCCGCTGCGCGAGGCCCTGAAGGTGCTGGCCGCCGAGGGCCTGGTCACCATGAAGGTGCGCCGTGGCGCCTATGTGACCGAGGTGTCGTCCAAGGACATTGCCGATGTCTATCACCTGCTGAGCCTGCTGGAATCCGATGCCGTTCAGGTGGTGGCCGAATCGGGCAGCGACGAAGAGCTTGCCGCCCTGCAGCAGACCCACGAGGAACTCAAGGCGCAGACGCGCGATGCAGACCGCTTCTTCGAACTCAACGAGAGCTTTCACATGCAGCTGCTGCAGATTGCCGACAACCGCTGGCGCAACCAGCTGGTGGCCGATCTGCGCAAGGTGATGAAGCTCAACCGCCACAAGTCGCTGTTCAAGCAGGGCCGCATCGAGGATTCGCTGGCCGAGCACGAGACCGTCATGCAGGCCCTGCTGCGCCGCGATGGCGCTGCAGCGGCCCAGGCCATGCGTCAGCATTTCCAGAACGGCCTGGCTGCGGCGTCCTGAAGCCTGCCGCTCGGCGCTCTTGCACAGCCGGCACCCTCTGGCGCGGCCATGACACGCAGGCGGCCGCCCCGTCTGGAATCGGGCCCGGTGTGCAACGGTGGCGATGTAGGCAGACATGCGGCTCCTGGTTGGTTTCAGAGTGGACACACGAAAACGCTGCAGTGCAGCATAAACGCGTGCGCCGCGCCCTCTCATGTCCGAAGCTGACGCCAGGGCCTGCGGAAAGCCCCGGCTATCATCAGCGGCTACATACACTTCGGCCCGCACCCTCCTCGCATGAGCATCCAAGACCCAGCCCGCGCCCCTTCCCTGGCCATGAGCCTGCCAGCCGACGCCAGCATGGACACGGCCTCCACCCTGGTGGAAATGCTGGCCCTGCGCGTGCAGCAGACGCCCGCAGGCGAGGCCTACCGGGCCTATGACGAGGATGCGCGCAGCTGGAAGACGCTGAACTGGGCACAGGCCGGCGAGCGCGTGGCCCTCTGGGCGCAGGCGCTGGCCGCGCAGGAGCTGCCGGCAGGATCGCGCATCGCCATCCTGCTGCCCAACGGTCTGGACGCCATGTCCATCGACCTGGCCAGCCTGCGCTGCGGCCATGTGCCCGTGCCGCTGCACGCCATAGACAACGCGGGTAGCATTGCCTACATCCTGGCCAACGCCCAGGTGTCCATGCTGTTCGTGGCACAGCAATCCACTTGGGACAAGATCTGCGCCACGGGCCAGGCCCTGCCTGCGCTGCGCAAGGTGGTCGTGGCGTCGGCCAAGCCGGCTTCCCGGGCCGCAGAGCCTGAAACCGAAGGCGATGCCGCCGCACTGGAGGCCCTGCGCCAGATCCCCGTGCAGCCGCTGGCCCAATGGCTGGCTGAAGGCGGCGCAGTCCCCTTGCCCCCGCCTCCCTCTGCCGAGGACCTGGCCGCCGTGGTCTACACCTCGGGCACCACGGGCAAGCCCAAGGGCGTGATGCTTACGCACCGCAACGTGGTCTCCAACGTACAGGCGGTGATGCAGCGGCTGCAGCCGCGCAGCGATGATGTTTTCCTCTCCTTCCTGCCGCTGTCGCACACCTTCGAGCGCACGGCTGGCTACTACCTGGCGCTGGCCGTGGGCGCCTGCGTGGCCTATGCGCGCTCGGTGGCCCAGCTGGCCGAGGATCTCAAGACCCAGCGCCCCACGGTGCTGGTGTCCGTGCCACGCATCTACGAGCGCGTGCACGCCAAGGTCATGGAGACCCTGGCCCGTGCACCGCTCAAGGCCCAGCTGTTCGAGCTGGCCCAGGCCAGGGGCTGGCAGCGATTTTGTGAAACACAAGGCATTGCCGATGCGCAAGCGCCCCAGCCCGACGTGCCGGGCTGGATGCAATGGCTGCCCTGGCCGGTGCTCAACCACCTGGTGGCCAAGCCGCTGCTGGCCCAGTTCGGTGGCCGCGTGCGCGTGGCCGTCAGTGGCGGCGCGCCGCTGTCGCCGACGATTGCGCGCTGTTTTCTGGGCCTGGGCCTGCCGCTGATCCAGGGCTATGGAATGACGGAAACCTCGCCCGTGGTCTGCGCCAACACGCTGGAGGACGACCACCCCGCCACCGTGGGCCGCGCCTTGCCCGGCGTGGAGGTGCGGATTGGCGAGAACCGGGAGCTGCAGGTGCGTGGCCCCTGCGTGATGCGCGGCTATTGGGAGCGCCCCGAAGACACCGCCAAGACCTTCACCGACGACGGCTGGCTGCGCACGGGCGACCAGGCGGTGATCGAGGACGGGCGCGTGCGCATACAGGGACGCATCAAGGAAATCATCGTCACCTCCACCGGCGAAAAGATTCCACCGGCCGACCTGGAGCTGGCCATTACCGGCGACCCGTTCTTCACCCAGGTCTTTGTCGTGGGCGAAGACCGCCCTTTCATCGCTGCCGTGGCCGTCATCGAACGCGGCGAATGGCAGGCCATGGCCCAGCGCCTGGGCCTGGATCCCGAAGACCCCAAGAGCCTGAACCACTCCGCCGCCGAACGCGAGGCACTGGAACGCATCGAAAAGCAGGTGGCCAGCTTTGCCCGCTATGCCGTGCCACGCGCCGTGCATCTGGAGCTGGAGCCCTGGACCATAGAAAACGGGCTGATGACGCCCACCCTCAAGCTCAAGCGCAACAACCTCATGACCCGGTTCGAGTCGCAGATCGCCGCCATGTACAGCAAGCCTGCCGAGCGCTGGCAAGGCCGCAACAGCGCGGGTTGACTCCCTGTTCCTGGCAAGCAGCCGCCGCTCAAAACGGCGGCTTTTTCTATTTTTGATATTGATTCAATTCATGTAAGTTACATTAAATCCATATCAAAAAGAGGAAGAGCGCACTGCGCACGCTCTTCCTGGGTCTGCGTCAAGCAGCTGCCAGTGTCAGGCCGGGGCTCGCCATGCCGATCTCCTTCACCGAGCTGATCTGGAACGTGGCCACCGCCTGTGCCAGCACCCGCGCCTGCCGTTCCAGGCTGGCTGCAGCGGCTGCCGACTCTTCCACCAAGGCGGCATTCTGTTGCGTGACCTGGTCCATCTGGGAGACGGCCTGGGTGATCTGCCCCAGGCCACCGCTTTGCTCCACGCTGGAGGCAGAGATGGCCTCGATCAGCGACGCCACCTCGCTCACCTGGGCTTCAATGGCATCCATGGCCTTGCCTGCTTCCCGGACCTGGTTGCCGCCTGTTCGCACCTTGTCGGTGGATGCCGTGATCAGTGCCTTGATCTCCCGCGCCGCTGCGGCGCTGCGCTGGGCCAGGGAGCGCACTTCCCCGGCCACCACGGCAAAGCCCCTGCCCTGCTCGCCAGCCCGCGCGGCCTCCACCGCTGCATTGAGCGCCAGGATATTGGTCTGGAAGGCAATGGAGTCGATCACGCCCGTGATCTCGGCAATCTTTCCGCTGCTGGCCGAGATTTCGTCCATGGTGCCGATGACCCTGGCGACCGCGCCGCCGCCCACGCCGGCCACCTCCTTGGCACGCACGGCCAGGGCGCTGGCCTGCCGCGCGTTCTCGGAACTCTGGCCCACGTTGCCGGCCAGCTGCTCCATGGACGCCGCCGTTTCCTGCAGGCTGGAGGCCTGGTGCTCGGTGCGGCTGCTCAAATCCTGGTTGCCGGCAGCGATCTGGCTGGAGGCCGTGGTCACCGACTCCACGCCGCGCCGCACATCGCCAACGATGTTTGCCAGCGACTCGCGCATGGCGCTCATGGAGCGCAGCAGGTCGCCGACCTCGTCACGCCCAGTGGCCTGGATTTCCGAAGCCAGGTCGCCCTGCTCGATGTGCCGGGCCACTTCCACGGCCGACTTCAAGGGCACCGTGATGGAGCGCGTGACCATGTAGCCCAGGGCCACGGCCAGGATGACGGCAGCCGCCACAAAGCCGTAGATCAGCATCTGCGACCGTGCAAAAACCTCCCTGGAGTCCCCATAGACATCCTCCGACGTCTTGAGCTGCAGCTCGACCAGCTCGCCGATCTTGGCGCTGATGGGGTCGATGCTGGCATACAGCGCGCCGTCGAACTCATCCAGGCTGCCGGCCTTCTTGCCGTCCAGCTGCTTGAGGCGCTGCAGCAGTTTGTCGATGCTCTGGTTGGCCGGCGCGAACAGTGCCTGGGCCTGCTTGGCCAGCACGGCCTCCTGCGCTGTGAGCTGGGTGGACGAGTAGCTGCGCCAGGCGGCCTCGATCGCGGGCAGCGTGCCCGAGATGCTGGCCGATGCCTCCTGCGCCGTGATCAGGCCCGCATTGGCTTTATTGACCGTGTCTATGACGTCGACGGCATAGGCATCCGCAATCTGCTTGAGCTGCTTGAGTGGAACCACACGGTCCTGGTACAGGGTCTCCGTGCCCGAAAACACATGGCCCAGCGCCCTTGCGCCGACGCCCCCTACGGCCATCAGGCAGACCAGCAGGACAAGAAAGACGGCTGTAAGCCGGGTACCTATACGCACATCGCTGAGTTTTTTCATCGCAGAACCTCTGGCCCAGTGCTGCCGTCGGTATAGGCCATCGCTATCGCATCCAGGCAGTCACATTAGCTGCCTTATCGGTAGCGGTGGCCGATTTCTTGAGAGACAAAACTCAATAAGTTCCGCGAGATGTGTAAAGACACCCGCCACAGTGCGGATGCCTCGCCCCTGCCCTCAACCCCGTTGCCAGGCCAACCCATCCAAGGCACGGCCAATACATTCATGTAAGTTACATTGATATCATCAAAAATATGGCCCGTGAAAGCACGAGCCATGTCCATTCAGACGTAGACGTCGACCACGCCACCCAGTCCGGGCGCCTTGTTGCTCTTCGGCTGGGACGGCGACTTGGCTTCGGCCGCCTGCTGCTGCTCGCGCTGCTTGTCGATCTGGGCTTGCTGCCTGGCGCGCATGAGCGCCTCGATCTGGCTTTGCACCATCATGATCTGCGACTGCAGCAGCTTGGCCTTCGTCTGCTTGGCCTTGGCGTCGATGTTCTCGGAAGACACTTCCTTGAGCGCCTGCTGTAGCTCCTTGAGCTTGCGCTGCAACGCAACGATGTCATTGCCGCCGGAGGATGAAGCGGCTCCCGAGGCGGAAGCCGATGTGGAGGATGAGACTTGCATGCCCCGTACATCGACCACCGGCGCACGAACTGAAGGCCAAAAACACGCCCGCCCCGCCAGTAGTCACCCCAGCATATGCCGCAGCGCTGCCGCCGATGCAATGCCGACCAGCACCGTCGGCAGAATGGGCAGCCGGCTCGCGGCCACCATCGTCACCACCAGGGCCAGCAGATCGGCCGGCCGCTCGGACACAAACGCCGGGGCAATCACCGAGATCAGCACGCAGCCCGGCAGGCTTTCCATCACGTACTGCATTCGCGGGCTCAGCGTGCGCCCGCGCAGCAGCAGGTAGCCGATCACCCGCGTGAAATACGTGCTGCACGCCATGAGCACCAGCGTCAGCAAGGTTGTGGCTTCCATCGCTCAGCTCCTGGGCGCCAGCAAGGCCGCGCAGACCAGGCCCGAGACGGCGCCGGCCGCCACATACCAGGCGCCAGGCACCAGCTTGTAGACCAGGGCCGCCGTCACCAGGCTCACCAGCCAGGGCCGGCAAGGCCTGACGCCCTTCCACATGCCGCGCAGCAGCACCAGAAACACGGCGGTGAACGCCATGTCGAAGCCGTACTGCTCCAGGTCGCCAATGCGCGGTCCCAGAAACGCACCGGCCGCCGTGCACGACACCCAGGCCATGTACAGGCCCGCCGACACGCCCATGTAGTAAGGCAGACTCACGCGCCGGGCGGCACTGCGCTGCGCGTCTGCCAGGGCCAGCGCCCAGCTTTCATCGCACATGAAGAACAGGGCCGGCAGCGCACGGCGCCTGGGCAGATGGCGCAGATAGGGCGCCAGCGCCGCACCCATAAGGATGTGCCGGCAATTGACCAGGAAAGACATGGCGACGATCAGCAGAACATGCGGCGGCGACGTCCACAGCCGTATGGCCGTGAACTCCGAGCCGCCGCCGAAGTTCATCCCGGTCATGAGAGGAACTTCCAGCGGTGCCAGCCCCTTTTGCACGGCCTGGGCGCCCAGCACCAGGGCAAAGGGCACGAAGCCCAGCATCACGGGAATCGCATCCCTGAAGCCGCGAAAGGCCTCGGAACTGCGGGAGACGGAATCTGCCGAAACGGCAGCGGGGGAAAGTGGAATGGATGAAGACATGGAGAGCGGCGATTGTCGGCCTGCGCCGCTGGAATTTGCTGCTGATTCATGCTTCCACCAGCCATTTCACGGACGTTTATGCCGATTTATTCGAGTAACTTGAAATAATCTTCCGCACAAGCGCTGCACAAGCGCCGCTCAACCCATCTCCATGGCTGGCGGCGCTCCTCGGACGGCCGCGCCTGCCCTCCTGACATTTCACGAAACCCAACAGCCATTGGCTCCCACCATGCTGCAGTGCGTCGCAAACGGCTGTGCCGGCCAGGGCGGCGGCGGGACCATGAAGCCCTCATCACTTCGCTTCACCTGAAAGGTTCCCCATGCGCACTTCCGACTTCACCCGCTTCATCACCCTGACCGCCCTCAGCCTGGGCCTGGCCGGCACAGCCCTCGCCCAGGACGCCGCGCCCTCCTCCACTGCTGCCCCCACCGACCTCAGCCGCGCCCAGGTGCTGGCCGACCTGGAAATGTGGCATCGCGCCGGACTCACCTATGTCTCGGACCGCGAGATCGATATCCGCTCCACCGAATACCAGCGCGGCCTGGAGCGTTACCAGCAGCTGCGCGCCAGCCCCGCCTACCGGGAGGCCGTGACCAGACTGGAGAAAGGGCATGCGGTGGCTCAAGACAAGTGAGCGTTGGGGTGACACGAGGCGCGAGATACTGTGCAGTTTCCGCACCTGCGAGCATCGCCCCTCACTACATGAATATCCGCATAGTCAACGGCGACCTTCTGGACCAGGACGTTGAAGTCATCGTCAACTCATGGAATAGAAACATCATTCCCTGGTGGCTGTTGATCCCCCAAGGCGTGTCCGGCGCAATCAAGCGCAAGGGTGGACTGCAGCCATTCCTGGAGGTTGCGCGGGCCGGCCCCATTCCTCTGGGCGATGCCGTCCTGACATCTGCCGGCAGACTGCCTTTCAAAGGCATCATCCATGTGGCGGGCATCAATCTTCTTTGGAGGGCGTCAGAACTCTCCATTGAGAGGTCCATCCACTCGGCCCTTCAACTCGTCAACGATCACGGCTTCAAATCCGTAGCATTTCCCCTCATCGGTTGCGGATCTGGAGGCTTCAATGAAGATACTGCCATCCGCATCATGAAGAACACCATTGCCCAAGTCGAAACGAGGGCAGCGGTTGTGCTGGTCGTTTTTGGCAAGGCACGATAGTTGTTGTAACAGTCAAAGCCCGGATATCGCAGGTCGACCTTCACCGCCTGCGCATAGCTGGGTCCGCTGACCGTCTGGCCGTAGCCACGGTCGCCCGTGGTGAGACGCACTTCTCCAAACCCCGAGATCAGCCATTGCCAGGCCACCTGCCCCTGCTGGTTGGTCAGGCGCCTGGGGGTGTTCAGGTGGTCCGTGTGGATGGCGTACAGGCGGCCGTTGATCTCTGCCGCAATGGGCATGGGGCCGCTGGCCGTGGGCAGGTAGATGATTTCCGTGCTATCGCTCTGGCCTATGAGTGTGTTGTGCAGATCTTCATGAATGAAATCATATCCTTGACTGCAAGATCAATCAGTTGGATCAAAATATAATCCGAAACCTTCCTGAAAATAGGAGACCACCTGCTCTGCATCACTTCGGGATGGCATCACAAGATCCGAAAGAGAAATACTTAAATCCCCGGCATCCGATGGCAACGGAATTATTGCAACTTGCCCAATACACAAATATCCATCCCAATGAGAAAATGGTGATATCTCAGTTTTCCTAAGTGGAAAAATAAATGTAAACGACATACCGGGAACTGGGCTGGCATGGGATTCTATTTTTCCCGAAATTTGTCCAAATGATTCACCGGAAGCCAAAAATATACCAAAGTCAATATTGAAAATCATTTAAATGGCCTGTTAGGTATATATATAGTCTGAGCCAAGATTTTCTCTTGACTCATATCGCATGACAATTTTTCACCAAGACCAATCATAGCATTTATATTTCCAATTCCCCAGCCAAGTCAGTTGCATGGGTTCCCCAGCCAATAGTTCCGAACAAGCCACTGGGATCCAATTCCATATTTTTCTTCTTGGTCATAGCCATTCCAATTGCGATTCTCACTGCATTCTTTAAGGATCCGCATGGGTCTGGATTACCATTGCAATGACGATCCCACTGCCGTTCTTCCAGCCTCGTCATGTCCGAAGGCCTTGGCACCCCCATATTCTCCGTAATTCCACCGTTACCCCAGGACCATGGTGGATTCGAAGGATTTTCATAGCCAGGAATTGGATGAATAACATTCGAACAGTGCATAACCAGTCCGAGCCAACGGCACTGGGGCATTAAACCCACTGGATCACTAGCCCCCAACGGGTCTCCCCCTACATACCCAAACCGATTCCACCCACCCTCCAACCCGATCGGGTCCGCCTGCATATACCGACCCGTCGCCGCATCGTAGTACCTGTGCAGGTTGTACGACAGCCCCGTCTCTTCATCAAACACCTGCCCCGGATACCGCAGGTCGAACTTCACCGCCTGCGCATAGCTGGGGCCGCTGACCGTCTGGCCGTAGCCACGGTCGCCCGTGGTGGGACGCACTTCCCCGAACCCCGAGATCAGCCATTGCCAGGCCACCTGTCCCTGCTGGTTGGTCAGCCGCCTGGGGGTGTTCAGGTGGTCCGTGTGGATGGCGTACAGGCGGCCGTTGATTTCTGCCGCAATGGGCATGGGGCCGCTGGCCGTGGGCAGGTAGATGATTTCCGTGCTGTCGCTCTGGCCTGCGGGCGCTGCGCTATTGGCGCTGCGCTGGTTGGCGTACTGGCCCAGCACGGTGCTGCCTATGCCGTCTTCGGCATACAGGGCTTGGTTGGTGAGGAGCGGCCGTGTTCCCGAAGGGCGGCGGTATCCAAGTTGGAGATTCAACTCGAGTACTCCACGGCTATCGCAGCTGACGTAGGCTACAGATTTTTTTGAAAGATTCAATCAGGGTTAATTGATGATTTTTCTTCTTTCTCCAATTTTTTCCGCTTTTTTGATTGATGATGCAGCATCGAAAGATGCCCAAATAGAGCCAAAGAGAAATGCAAGGCAACAACACAAATCAGCCCCATCAGACTCGCACCCCACCAAGGCCAAGCAGGCGAAAATATTCTATAAATCCAAATTCCAAAAAACAAATATAAACAGCCATAGAAAATAGTAAATCCCGTCATCTAATCACCTCCGGCAGCTGCACTGCTCTCCATCACTTGTCAACGTCGAAGACAAGCCTGCACCACCAATAATTCTTGGAAATAACCATCTAAATAAAGGCGTAGGTCCCGTACCAAATGTTGATCCAAGCCCCAAACCAATTCCTCCAATTTCAGGGGTTAATGCCCGCCGCCATCCAATATCTGCAACTAATGATGCACCACGAGCAACTGGGTCTAGTGATGAGTATTTCGCGTAGGATGCCGTGGTTTTTTGACCTATTTCATAAAGCAATTTCTCCCGAAGACTGAGATTAAGCCACGCAACATCAGCCTCAGCTCCTAGCATGTACCAGTTCGCAGCAGAGGAACACGAGGGAGTTAAGGCAGAACCAGCCAAACCTACTGTCGAAGGTGAAAGTGCAGCTGCTATTGCCGGCATGGTGACAAGCCTAGTCCACGCACCTGCCTGCACAGCTTGATCGAGAGTGGTTTTGTGCTTTGCACCTTCAAACGTCGTTAGGTCAAGAAATACCAATCCTTCGGGATCAATGAAATTCAATGGATTTCCACTCACATACCCAAACCGATTCCACCCACCCTCCAACCCGATCGGGTCCGCCTGCATATACCGACCCGTCGCCGCATCGTAGTACCTGTGCAGGTTGTACGACAGCCCCGTCTCTTCATCAAACACCTGCCCCGGATACCACAGGTCGAACTTCACCGCCTGCGCATAGCTGGGGCCGCTGACCGTCTGGCCGTAGCCACGGTCGCCCGTGGTGGGACGCACTTCCCCAAACCCCGAGATCAGCCATTGCCAGGCCACCTGTCCCTGCTGGTTGGTCAGGCGCCTGGGAGTGTTCAGGTGGTCCGTGTGGATGGCGTACAGGCGGCCGTTGATTTCTGCCGCAATGGGCATGGGGCCAGCTGGCCGTAGGCAAGCAGATGATCTCGGTGCTGTCGGACGCGTTAAGACCGCAAAGCCTCCCACTTCATAGCCCTCCTGTGCTTGGCAGCAAACCTGACTTGATTACCTACTTGAATTTCGATTACGCCAAGTTATACATTTCGAACGCTACTTGCAAGAGGCAGATGCTGCAATACCACAATCTTCCTCGAGAATAAATATTGGAGCCACTATATCTTTCATCTTCATCATGACAATTCCAAATTTCTTCGAGTAGAAATATTCCATTCCTGTTTTTTCATGAGTCACTTTATAAGAATCTATTTTCTTTCCAAGAAGTCTCAGCGGAACAGGCATTTTTATTAATTTATATTTTTCATCACCCTTCTCCCAAACCATTTCCTCACCCTTAATAAATTTTGGGACGGAGAACTTCAAAAAATCAGAAGAGAAACAGAAAAACTCATCATCAACCTCACAGAATTTTATTTTCCCCAAATAAAGATGAGATTTTATTTCCCCAGTTTCTTTCGAAATGGATATCGCTTGCTCATAGCTCCCAGGAGGAGAGTATGTCCAATCGTCAGAGTTTGCAAAAACCGGAAAACAGATAGCGAATGATATAAAAATAATTAACGCCGCATACTTCCGCATGTGCATTTCCCCTTAAAAAGCTCCAAAGCGTATGAATCAGCATCAATTTCAACAGCCAAACCTCCAGTGGTCCCATTTAATCTATGCTTCAAATACTCTGAACCGCTTGGACTAAGTATGCGATTCCCCTTCATCAAATGGCGGAATTCATGCAAAAACAACGCATAAGGATCTTCTCTACTCTTCTCAAAAGGATTTATAAAGTTACTTGTTAGCCCAAAATAGTCAGATGTGAAATTTGTGTGAAAATTATCTACATCCGTTGTAGGACTTCCACGCCTGCCATCAGTACCAACCGTCCATTTATCAAAATATGATTTCAAGTAAGAACTATCAGAAGAACAAAGTGAATCTATCTTATCTTCCAATTTTCTTCCGTATTCACGCAACTGCTTCACCCACGGAGGTGGAGGAGTTGCAAAGCTCTCTCCCTGCCACATTACCTTGAACAATCCTTGTGGATCACCATAGCTCAATGGGTTTCCATCAACATACCCAAACCGATTCCACCCACCCTCCAACCCGATCGGGTCAGCCTGGATGTATCTCCCCGTCGCCGCATCGTAGTACCGATGCAGGTTGTACGACAGCCCCGTCTCTTCATCAAACACCTGACCCGGATACCGCAGGTCGAACTTCACTGCCTGCGCATAGCTGGGGCCGCTGACCGTCTGGCCGTAGCCACGGTCGCCCGTGGTGGGACGCACTTCCCCAAACCCCGAGATCAGCCACTGCCAGGCCACCTGCCCCTGCTGGTTGGTCAGGCGCCTTGGAGTGTTCAGGTGGTCCGTGTGGATGGCGTACAGGCGGCCGTTGATTTCTGCCGCAATGGGCATGGGGCCGCTGGCCGTGGGCAGGTAGATGATTTCCGTGCTGTCGCTCTGGCCTGCGGGCGCTGCGCTATTGGCGCTGCGCTGGTTGGCGTACTGGCCCAGCACGGTGCTGCCTATGCCGTCTTCGGCATACAGGGTCTGCAGCGTGGCCGGTTGACCTGCGCCCCGGGCATCGCTCTTGAACACGCGCTGGCCCAGGGCGTTGTAGACGTAGCTGACCGCTCGTGCGTCGGCAGCGTCCGCGTATTCGCCGGCCTTGGCGATGCGGCCGTCCGCGCCGTAGTGCAGGTGGTTGTCTCCTTTCTTGACCAGGGCGCCCGCAGCGTCGTAGCTGAAGGTCACGTTGCTGTTCTGCGCCGCGCTTCCCGGGCGCTGCAGCGTCTGGGCATAGCTTTGCAGGCGGTTGGTGCCCGCAGCCGTCTGGTAGTTGCGCTGCAGCGTGGACGTGCCCGATGCCAGGGCATTGCTGTAGTGCACCTGGGTGCGGTTGCCATTGGCGTCCCAGGCATAGCCGGAGGCGCTCAGCTCGATGGTGTCGGCCAGGCTCCAGCCCGTGGGTAGTGTGAGGCCCGCAGGGGCGCTGTGCGCGCTGGCCGTCAGGCGTCCCACGGCGTCGTAGCTGAAGGCGCTGGACAGCTTGGCCTGCTGGGCTGCGGCCGTACCCGGCAGCATGTGCTGCTGCTGGATCAGGCTGATGCGGCCCGCAGCATCCCAGGTCAGGTTCAGCAGTTGGCTGCTGGCCAGTTGGCCTGCCGTGTTGTAGCTGCGCTGCTCGGCCAGGGTGGCCGTGGCGCCGGGCTGCTGCGCAAAGCCCGTCCATCGCCAGGCCGTGGGCTGCCCCAGCGGGCTCCAGGCCAGGCCGGTGACCAGGGGCTGGCCGTTCCACTGCAGGCCCGTGATCTGGCCTGTGCTGTCATACAGGTAGGTGGCCTGCTTGCCGCTGGGGTAGGTGATGCTTTGCAGTTCTCCGCCTCCGCCCTGCCCGGCAGGTACATAGGAGTGGATCAGCGACTTGGTGTCGCCATTGGCAAGGATCTGGCTCTTGCGCAGCACCCGGCCCAGGATGTCGCGCTGGTACTGGGTGGTGACGCCGGGGTCCTGGATTTCGCTGAGGTGGCCCGTGCTGGCCTTGGGGGCGCCAGGGCCGTTGTAGGTGGTGCCGGGCAGGTCGTAGCGCAGCGTGGAGGTTGCGGTGCTGCCGTACTGGAGTTGGGTGGGACGGCCCAGGGCGTCGCGCTGCACGGCGAGGGTGCGGCCTGCGGCATCCTTGGCGGTGGCGATCAGGCCCAGGGCGTCGTAGGTGGTGGTGCTGTTGCCAGCGTCGGGGGTGGTTTCGGCCTTGGCATTGCCCAGGGCGTCGCGGGTGTAGGTGGTGGTGACGCCTTTGAAGTCCTGGGCGGAGGTGACTGCATCCAGGGCGTTGTATGACAGCGATGCGCTGGCGTTGTCTTCGTTGGTGATAGCGCCGACTCGCCGCAAGGGGTCAAGACCTATGCTGGTGCCACGGCTTGACCCGTTGGCCGGCCGTACACTGCTGATCAGGTCGCCATTGGCGTCATAGCCAAATTCTGTCACCACTTCGCCGATAGTGAGGCGTTGAATACGGTTGAGACTATTGATGGTGCGTTTCACCACCCACGCTGGTTGATTTCCGGCATCTCGAACAATTTCATCCAAGCGATTTCCCATATTATCCAGGATGTATGAAGCAGAGTTACCGCGATTATCATTCCAGCCAATCAAGCGTTGGGCATTGTCATATATATAGCTGACCTGATGCCCATTGGAAGCGGTCAAACCTTGCATCTGTCCGGACGGAAGATACCTATACAGCGATACTTCACCATCACGTTGCAGACGAATGAGGCGCCCGCGCAAATCATACTCAAAGCTGCTAGCCAGCCCCGTAGTGGCAGTATGCGATTGCAGTCGACCTCCAGCCCCATGAATAAAATGATCCAAATGCCCTAAAGCATTTTTCGTGCTCGAAAGATTCCCGAAACCATCGTAGGCAAAGCTGGAGGTAGCACCGTTAGGGGCGGTTTCCGAGGCCACCAGGCCAGACGCAGCATAAGACCACTGCCAGCGTGAAGCAGAGTTGTCGGCTGCGCCCACATCTCCGACGGCCAAACTCAATAGACGTCCCTTCGCGTCGTAGGTGTAGCTGGCCTGGCGCCCCGACTCAACTATCCTCGAAGGCAAGCTCCATTGAGGATGCCATTCCATGTTGGCAGTACGTTCCTGAGGCGTTCCTACCGCCTCTGTAACACTCGTCAGTAGGCGTCGCCCATGATCCCAGCCAAATGTTTTCTTAGCACCCTTGAAGTCGGTCTCCGATCCACGCAATCCAGAAGAGCCTTGAATACGACTGGCAGCATCTATTTCCCCACTCACACCCGGCGCACTACTGGAAGTGACTTCCAGAACACCAAAAGCATTTTTATACCTATAGAAACGTTGACGCCCCAACGGATCTATCACCTGAGTTTCCCCATAATCTTGCGAAGGATATCCAATTTGATATTTAGCCACCCCATTCGCACGCTCAGTGTGTATCACTTGCCCATCTGCATTGTATTTAAATGTGGACAATCTATTATTATTTTCGTCAGTAACACCGGTCAAAAAATGAGGATATCTAAGATCCTCATATTTATAGCCTATTGTTGATCCATCTTTGTAAATTACCTTCTGCAAATTACCCATGGCATCATACTCAAATCCAACTTCGCGCACGCCATCGACGTCGATATCCTGGAGCTTGCCCTGTGAGCCATAAACAAAGTTGAGCCTTTTACCAAAGCCATTGCGTACTTCGGCGATTCTATCGCCTGCATCATACTCATACTCAAAAAACCAGCCATTTCGCCGCTCATGCCTTAGAAGCTTTCCTGATTCATCAAAATTTCTTATATCTCCATTCTGCAAATCATTCAAAATCCAGCCATGACCCATCTGTGTCAGACTACTTGATCCATTTCTTGCCACCCACGCCCCATTGACCCAATCAAACCAAAGATAGCTGCCATCACCAAAGTTAATTTGGGCCTTTTTCGAAATGCCTTGCGAATTCTTTACATGCTCAAGTCTTACCGCGTAGGAATGAGACCATCCCGCCCCCATCTGCGATTCATTCTGCCGCCGGCGATGCAGGTAGGTCCTCTCGATGGATAGTGGATTCACCCCTGCATCAAAGTAATCAACCTCGTTCATGTACTTTTGAGCAATCGGCAAAATAACAGGATACGGGGTTTTGTATCCACTGATGCGACACATGCTTTCCATATCAACCGAAGCAGCTTCACAACGGTTATTCAGCTCAATGCTTCCGTAGTTACAATCGCAGGTTCCATAACTATTACTTTTGGAATTTTCAGGACAAAATCTAATAATACTCATTTCCACATAATTATATTGATTATATATATCACTCCCCCTTTTTGAACGAACCCAACCCCAGCACTCAGCCGCATCACCAACCTCGATCACTTTATGATTTATGAAGTTGTAGTCATCCAGTGGATCTCCGGCTCGCATTGCCGCATAGTCGGCGCAGTAACCCTCAGGGTCGCATAATCTTTTGCAGCGCCCAAATTATTCAACCATCCTCTATAAAAGAAGCTACGAGGAACTGCTGCAGACACCGAGTCAATAAATGTCAGAAAACACAGAAAAAACACGGAAATCTTGACGAATGACGAAATTTTCACTATTCCCCCAAAAATAATAAACAAAGTCAATAAATCAGGATCAACGCGATCCAATCAAGCACTGTGATTTTCTTATGCCGCGTCAGCCGGAAGTTGAGCGAATGCTCTGGTTCGCGCTCATCTTACAGAGCACCTGCACTCCATCACCACACCAACAGCGACAGAGTTCCCGAAACTTCACTTTAAAGAGAACTACTGCCGTCTTCCCGAGGAAGGAGTGCATCGCTTCGATAGCCACGCTCCGCAATGAGAGAGCCTGTCCCCCGTGCTCCGCAACAAGGTCTCCACCGCTATAACGACTGCATGCCCCCGATAACCCTGATACCGTCCCCGGCACCCTCGCGTCACACGGTCAACCGGTGTTTCTGCAATAATTGCCGCAACAATCATTGCGCAGTCAATTATTTCATCCGCAGACACCATGACCCAGCCTCCCCTGCCCAACGGCCTGCAGCCCTCGGACTTCTACAGCCCAGGCAGCTACACGCCCTTCGAGAGCGTGGGGTTCCTCATGCGCAAGGTGCTCAGCTCCATCCTCCAGCAGGCCGATGCGCAGTTGGCCGAGCATGAGCTGACCTATGTGCAGTGGCTGCCGCTGTACAAGCTGCTGCTGTGCAGCGACGCCACCAATGCCGGCATGGCGCGTGACCTGGGGCTGGATCCGGCCTCCATCACGCGGGCGCTGGACCGGCTCGAATCCAAGGGCATGCTGCGGCGCGAGCGCTCCACGGTGGACCGGCGCGTGGTCAAGCTGGTGCTGACCGATGAAGGCCGCGCCATGGCGGCCAAGGTGCCGCAGGTGCTGTCCAGCGTGATGAATGCCCATATGGCCGGCTTCAGCCATGACGAGTCCCGCCAGCTGCTGGACATGCTGCGCCGCCTGCTGGCCAACGGCGATGCGATGCGCGCGCCGGAGGCTGCGCCGCCGGCCCCTGCGCCTGCCACGCCCGCGGCCTGACAGCGCCAGCCCCCTTTTCCGCCCCGGTTTCCGATTTCCTGATTCTTGACCCCCAACAGGCAGACCACCATGCCCAAATCCTTTGTTTCCGTGTCCGCCGCGCCCCGCCGCGTGGCCGCCGCAGCGGCCACCCTGTGCGCCGCGCTGGCCCTGGCCGGTTGTGCTTCCCAGGGCCCGGCCCATGAGCCGCTGGCCCGGCTGGGCGCCTCCGACCTGGGTCTGACGGCCCAGTCCGAGACAGGCGCCAATACCAGCCTGCCCGCCGCCGATTGGTGGAAGTCCCTGGGCGATGCCCAGTTGGACGGCCTGATCGCCCAGGCACTGCAGGGCAGCCCCAGCCTGGCCATGAGCCGCGCCCGCTTCGACAAGGCGGCCGCCCTGGCCACGGCGACCAGCACGGCCACCGATGTACGCGGCACGCTCGGCGCCGACGCCACGCGCCAGCACTACAGCGCCAACGGCCTGGTGCCCGCACCCATTGCCGGCCATACCTACAACACCGGCAACCTGCAGGCCGGCCTGAGCTGGACACCGGATTTCTTTGGCCGCCATGCCGCCGACCTGCAGGCCG
The DNA here is from genome assembly GCF_001622915.1 of Delftia sp. GW456-R20. Taxonomy (NCBI): domain Bacteria; kingdom Pseudomonadati; phylum Pseudomonadota; class Betaproteobacteria; order Burkholderiales; family Comamonadaceae; genus Delftia; species Delftia sp. GW456-R20. The sequence continues at coordinate 372,807 of NZ_LWCN01000004.1, forward strand.
CCCTGGGCCAGGCCCGCGCCGCCCAGGCCGACAGCGCCGCCGCCGCCAACCAGCTGGCGGCCCAGGTGGCGCGCAGCTATGTGGCGCTGGCTCGCCTGATTGCCCAAAAGGATGTGGCTGGCCGTACGCTGACCCAGCGCCAGTCGCTGCTGGACCTGAGCCAGCAGCGCACGCGCGCCGGGCTGGACAGCCAGGTGGAGCTGACCCAGGCCCAGGCCGGCCTGCCCGATGCCGGCACCCAGATCGAAATGCTGGACGAGCAGATCACGCTGGCGCGCCGCACCATCGCCGTGCTCTGCGGGCAGGCGCCCGAGGCGCAGCTGCAGCTGTCGCCCCGTCTGGCCGCGCTGCAGATCCACGCTGTGCCCGGCCAGTTGGGTGCCGACCTGCTGGGCCGCCGCCCCGATGTGGTGGCCGCGCGCTGGCGCGTGGAGTCCGCAACGCAGGGCATAGAGAGCGCGCGGGCGGATTTCTACCCCGATATCAATCTCACGGCCTTCATCGGCCTCAATGCCATCGGCCTGGACAACCTGTTCAAGGGCAGCTCGCGCCAGATGGGCATCACGCCCGCGCTGCGCCTGCCCCTGTTCGACGGCAAGCGCCTGCGCGCCCAGTTGCGCGGCACGCAGGCCGACCTGGACACCGCCATTGCCCAGTACAACGGCGTGGTGCTCGATGCGGTCAAGGAAGCGGGCGACGCCATCACTTCCGTGCAATCGCTGGTGCGCCAACAGCAGCTGCAGGCCGAGTCGCTGGAGAAGGCCGAACGCGCCTACGACTTTGCCGTGCAGCGCTACAAGGCGGGCCTGGCCAGCCAGGTGACGGTGCTGAACACCGAAACCCAGGTGATCACCCAGCGCCGCCTGGACGTGGACCTGCGCGCCCGCGCGCTGGACACGCGCGTGTCGCTGATGAAGGCGCTGGGCGGCGGCTGGACCGATGGCACGGCTGCCGTGCAGGTCAGCCAGCACTGAGATCGCAACCCGCACAGGAATCCACCGCACTCTTGACCCTCCACCGGGCAGACCGCCAGCCAGCGTGACAGACCGCCAGCTCCCTGCCCCGGCCGCACAACCACATTCACAGATAACAAAGCGCCGTACACCATGACCGACACCAACAAGCAAGCACCCAGCCCTGCCGCCGCACCGGCCGCAGCCTCGCCCGTGGCCAATCCGCAGGGCCGCCGCAAGGGCCTGACCCTCATCGCCGCCGCCGTCGCGGTGGCCGCCGTCGCCTGGGGCGGCTGGCACTGGATGGTGGCGCGCAACTACCAGACCACAGACAACGCCTATGTGGCGGGCAACGTGGTGCAGATCACGCCGCAGATCGGCGGCACGGTGATCAGCATCGGCGCCGACGACACCGACTACGTCAAGCCCGGCCAGCTGCTGGTGCAGCTGGACTCGGCCGATGCCCTGGTTGCCCTGTCCCAAGCCGAGTCGCAACTGGCCCAGACCGTGCGCCAGGTGCGCACCTTGTATGCCAACAACGCGCCCCTGGTGGCCCAGGTGGCCCAGCGCGAGGCCGACCTGGCCCGCCTGCAGGCCGATGCCGCCCGCGCCCGCGAGGACGTGGACCGCCGCCGCCCGCTGCTGGCCACGGGCGCCGTGGGCAAGGAAGAGTTCGACCATGCCCAGTCCCTGGCCCGCACGGCAGGCAATGCCGCCTCTGCAGCAGAAGCCGCCGTGCGCGCCGCCAAGGCGCAGCTGACCGCTGCCGAAGCCCAGACCAAGGGCAGCAGCGCCGAAGAGCACCCCAGCGTGATCGCCGCTTCCGCCAAGGTGCGCGAGGCCTATCTGGCGCTGCAGCGCACGCGCCTGGTCTCTCCCGTGGAAGGCTATGTGGCCAAGCGCGGCGTGCAACTGGGCCAACGCGTGGCCTCGGGCGCGCCGCTGATGACCGTGGTGGGCCTGCACAACCTCTGGGTGGATGCCAACTTCAAGGAAAGCCAGCTGGCCCAGCTGCGCATAGGCCAGAAGACCGAGCTGACGGCCGATGTGTACGGCGACAAGATCAGCTACCACGGCACCGTGGTGGGCATGGGCGCAGGAACCGGCGCGGCCTTCTCGCTGCTGCCCGCGCAAAACGCCACCGGCAACTGGATCAAGGTGGTGCAGCGCGTGCCCGTGCGCATTGCGCTGTCGCCGGAAGACCTGGCCCAGCACCCGCTGCGCGTGGGCCTGTCGATGGAGGCCAAGGTGGACGTGCGCGACCAGCAGGGTGAAGTGCTGGCAACCGCCACGCGCAATGCCCCCGTGGCCCAGACCTCCATCTACGACATGGCATTGCCCCAGGCCGAGGAACGCATCGCCCACATCGTGGCAGGCCAGAACGTGGCGCCGCTCAAGCAATTGCCCGAGCTGCCGCCCGTCGCCATGGCCGATGCGCAAGACAGGTCACAGGGCAAGGCGCCAGCCGCAGTGGCCTCCGCGCCGGTTGACGCGCAGGCCACGCAGTCCAAGTAAGCAGGCATCGCTTCCCCGCCTTCCCAGAACCTACGCGGACTGCCTATGACTTCCTCTACCACCGCCGTGCCGGAGCCGGCGCAGCCGGGCGGGCCGACCGTGCCGCCTGCCGCGCCACCCTCGGCACCGCCTGCCATGCCCGCACGGCCAGCACCGCTCAAGGGCGCCCAGCTGGCCCTGGGCACGCTGGCCCTGTCGCTGGCCACCTTCATGAACGTGCTGGACTCGTCCATTGCCAACGTCGCCATTCCGGCGATCTCGGGCGACGTGGGCGTCAGCCCCAGCCAGGGCACCTGGGTGATCACCAGCTTTGGCGTGGCCAATGCCATCTCGGTGCCGCTCACGGGCTGGCTCACGCAGCGCTTCGGCGCCGTGCGCTTGTTCACCATGAGCGTGCTGCTGTTCGTGCTGACCTCCTGGCTGTGCGGCTTTGCCTCGTCGCTGGAGATGCTGGTGCTGTTCCGCGTGCTCCAGGGGCTGGTCGCCGGGCCCATGATCCCGCTGTCGCAGACACTGCTGCTGTCCAGCTACCCGCCGGCCAAGGCCGGGGTGGCGCTGGCGCTGTGGGGGATGACCACCCTGGTGGCGCCCGTGGTCGGGCCGCTGCTGGGGGGCTGGATCACGGACAACATCTCCTGGCCCTGGATCTTCTACATCAACGTGCCCGTGGGCCTGCTGTCGGCCCTGATGACCTGGAGCATCTACCGCAGCCGCGAGACCCCCACGCGCAAGCTGCCCATCGACTCCGTGGGCCTGGCCCTGCTGGTGCTGTGGGTGGGCGCGCTGCAGCTGATGCTGGACAAGGGCAAGGAGCTGGACTGGTTCGCCTCGGGCGAGATCGTCACGCTGTGCGTGCTGGCCATCGTGAGCTTCGTGGTCTTCCTGGTCTGGGAGCTGACGGATGCGCACCCGGTGGTGGACCTGCGCCTGTTCATGCGCCGCAATTTCGCGGCGGGCTCGGTGGCACTGTCGATTGCCTACGGCCTGTTCTTCGGCAACGTGGTGCTGCTGCCGCTGTGGCTGCAGCAGTGGATGGGCTATACCTCCACCACGGCCGGCATGGCGCTGGCGCCGGTGGGCATCTTCGCCATCATCCTGACGCCGCTGGTGGGCCGCAAGGTCACGCAGTGGGACCCGCGCAAGATGGCCACGGGCGCCTTCGTGGTGTTCGCCCTGGTGCTGTGGATGCGCTCGCGCTTCACGGTGGAGACGGACTTCATGCACATCCTGGTGCCCACGCTGATCCAGGGCGGGGCCATGGCGTTCTTCTTCATCCCGCTGACGACGATCACGCTGTCGGGCATCTCGCCGGACCGTATCCCGGCCGCCGCCGGCCTGAGCAACTTCGTGCGCATCACGGCGGGTGCCATGGGCACCTCCATCGCCACCACGCTCTGGGAAAACCGCGCCGCGCTGCACCACGCCCATCTGACCGAAGGGCTCATCCAGGGCCAGGGCGTGTTCGGCGTCACCCTGCAGGGGCTGCAGGCCGCAGGCCTGAGCCAGGCGCAGGCGCTGGCCCAGATCAACCGGCTCATCGACCAGCAGGCCTATACGCGGGCGGCGGACGACATCTTCCTGGCGTCATCCGTGCTGTTCCTGGTGCTGATCGTGCTGATCTGGATGACCAGGCGCCCTGCGGGCCATGCCGGTGGTGCCGAGGCGGCCGGCGCCCATTGAGGCCCAGCTTGCGGCCATCACGACAAGGAGCTGCCTGCAGGGGCAGCTCCTTTTTTGTTTACATGACGACACGCAAGGCGCCTTGAATCGGGCCGCCAAGACCACCATCTCGACAGGGCTGCGCCACCGGTTCCATGATGGCGGCGGCCTGAACACCGACGGAGCACCGTGAAAACACCCCGCATCTTTCGCGCCCCGATTGCCGACTACACCCAATCACCCCAGTCGGTGGGCGGGCGCTTTCGCAACGTCCATCCCCGCCCCGCCAACGCGCCCCAGCCCGACGCCAAGGTGATGTGGGACTTCTTCTTCAACAAGCCCAAGGACACCGAGCCTGCCGCGCCCCTGCCCGTGCAGCGGCTCACCCCGGCCGACCTGGCCGCCGCGCCCGAGCGCAGCCTGTACCGCCTGGGCCACTCCACGCTGCTGATGAAACTGCGCGGCGGCTGGTGGATCACCGACCCGGTGTTTGCCGAGCGCGCCTCGCCCTTTTCCTTCATCGGCCCCAAGCGCTTTCATGCGCCGCCCATCGCCCTGCATGAACTGCCTGCGCTGCGCGGCGTGGTGCTCTCGCACGACCACTACGACCATCTGGACCGTGCCACCATCCGCGCCCTGGCGCCCCGGGTCGACTTCTTCCTGTGCACGCTGGGCGTGGGCGACCGGCTCATGGACTGGGGCGTGGCCCCCGAGAAGGTGCGCCAGTTCGACTGGTGGCAGGACGTGCAGGTGGACGGCCTGCGCTTCACGGCCACGCCGGCCCAGCATTTCTCGGGCCGGGGCCTGCGCGACGGCAACCGCACGCTGTGGGCGTCCTGGGTCATCGAGGACCTGGCAAGCGCCGACACGCTGCGTGTCTTCTTCAGCGGCGACGGCGGCTATTTCGACGGCTTTGCGGAAATCGGCCGGCGCTTCGGCCCCTTCGACCTCACGCTGATGGAAACCGGCGCCTACGACCCGCACTGGCCCTATGTGCACATGCACCCGGCCCAGACCGTGCAGGCGCACCGCGACCTGGGCGGACGCTGGCTGCTGCCCATTCACAACGGCACCTTCAGCCTGGCCATGCATGCCTGGTGGGACCCCTTCGAGCGCGTGCTGGCCCTGGGTGCCGAGCACGGCATTGCCGTGGCCACCCCCATGATGGGCGAGCGCGTGGACCTGGATGCCCCCCATGCAGGCGAGCGCTGGTGGCGTGCCCTGGTATCCCCTGCCGTGCAGGACGCAGCCGCATCAGCGCCACAGGCCCAGCCGCGATAAATCCGTTTTTGCTGCATTGCGTCATCGGCCTACGCGGGCCGGCATCCATCTGGATAAAGTGAACCCAGCTTCAGGAGTGCACATGGCAAATCGCAAAAATCCCCGGGCCGCCCTGGTCGCCCGCCAGGCCACCGACCTGGCCGTCGCAGCGCCCCAGGTCGTGGCCCATCGCCTCACCCGCATGGCCATGGCAGGCGCCAATCCCTCCGCGCGGGACCGGCGTGAATTCACACGCATGGTGTCCGAGAAACAGACAGCCTTCCAGCAATCCTGGACGGCGATGGGCATGCAGTCCATGGTTGCCAGCCAGGCCTTGATGCAGGCCTGGATGCGCATGTGTTGGACACCCTGGAGCACCTCCACCTGGAACGGCGGAGCCCTGGCATCGCAGGCCTCGCAATGGCAAAACGCCATGTGGGGCGTGGTGGGCAAGGGCCTGGCCCCCGTGCACCGCACGGCGGTGGCCAATGCCAAGCGCCTGGCGCGCGGCTGATCCACCCATATCAAGCCCGCTCCATTCACCGGAGCGCGGCCGCGCGGCAGTGCCGATGCGAGGGCGAGGTTCGGGTATCCTCGCGGCCTTCGTTCCGTTTTGCTGCGCTGCCGCATTTCCAGGCATGGACTCCATGCAGAGACTGAAAACACAGCCGCGGCAGGCGGATTGCCCCTTTCTGCCATCGCTTTGCCAGTCTTCCCCGGAGTTCTCTGATGACACACAAGGCCCCGCCAGCCGGCCAGGGCCTGCACGGTCAAGACGACCTGCAGCGCAATCTCACCAACCGCCATATCCAGCTCATCGCCATCGGCGGGGCCATAGGCACGGGCCTGTTCATGGGCTCGGGCAAGACCATCAGCCTGGCCGGCCCGTCCATCATCTTTGTCTACACCATCATCGGCGTGATGCTGTTCTTCGTGATGCGGGCCATGGGCGAGCTGCTGCTGTCCAACCTGCAGTACCGCTCCTTCATCGACTTCTCGTCCGACCTGCTCGGCCCCTGGGCCGGCTTCTTCACGGGCTGGACCTATTGGTTCTGCTGGATCGTCACGGGCATTGCCGATGTGATTGCCATATCGGCCTACTCCCAGTTCTGGTTCCCGGAGCTGCCGCAGTGGGCACCGGCCATCGCCTGCGTGGGCCTGCTGCTGGGCCTGAACCTGCTGACGGTGAAGCTGTTCGGCGAGATCGAGTTCTGGTTCGCCATGATCAAGATCGTGGCCATCGTGGCCCTGGTGGGTACGGGGCTGTACATGGTGGGTGCCGCCTTCGTCTCGCCTGCGGGCCGCACGGCCAGCCTGTCCAACCTCTGGAATGACGGCGGCATGTTCCCCAACGGGATGATGGGTTTCTTCGCGGGCTTCCAGATCGCGGTGTTCGCCTTCGTGGGCATCGAGCTGGTGGGCACCACCGCGGCCGAGGCCAAGGACCCCGAGCGCACGCTGCCGCGCGCCATCAATTCGATTCCCGTGCGCATCATCGTGTTCTACGTGCTTGCCCTGATCGCCATCATGGCCGTCACCCCCTGGCGCGACGTGGTGCCCGGCAAGAGCCCGTTCGTGGAGCTGTTCGTGCTGGCGGGCCTGCCGGCCGCCGCAGGCGTGATCAATTTCGTGGTGCTGACCTCGGCCGCCTCGTCGGCCAACAGCGGCGTGTTCTCCACCAGCCGCATGCTTTACGGCCTGGCGCTCAAGGGCGATGCGCCCCGGGCCTTCCACCGGCTGTCGCGCAGCAGCGTGCCCTCGCGGGGGCTGCTGTTTTCCTGCACCTGCCTGCTGGCCGGCGCGTTTCTGATGTGGGTGGTGCCCGATCTGGTGGAAGCCTTCACGCTGGTGACCACGGTCTCTGCCATCCTGTTCATGTTCGTGTGGTCGCTGATCCTGCTGTCGTACATGGCCTACCGGCGCCAGCGCGCGGCCCTGCATGAGGCTTCGCGCTACAAGATGCCCGGCGGCGTGGCCATGTGCTGGGTCTGCCTGGTGTTCTTTGCCGCCATCCTGGGCCTGCTCACCCTGCAGGCCGACACGCGCCAGGCGCTGGTGGTGACGCCGGCCTGGTTTGCCCTGTTGGCCATCGCCTACCAGTTCGTGCGCCGCCAGGCATCGCGCCAGTCGGCGGAGCGCTCCACCACCCTTGCAGGCACGGCAGCCGAACCGCGCTGACCCTCTCCCGGCCGCCCCCCTGCGCATGGGGGCGGCCATTGCAGGAGGCCTTTGGCGCCCGCGCTCCCTCTGCGCACCCCCTTCAGCGCCTCCCTCAGCGCCTCCGCTGCCCCTCTTGCTGCGCACCAAACTTGTGCACAGCATCTTTGGCCTGTCCAGCAGTTAGATAACGAGTGAACAAAAATACAACTGTCTTTACGCCAACAAAAAGATGTGGATACAAATCGTTATCATTCGCACCTTGATTTTTAACCAAACCGGAACTTTACAAAGATGGTCAGAACCTCGGTGCTCCGCCCGCTTCCTCTTTGCGCCGCCCTGGCATGCACAGCCATGGCCCATGCCCAGTCAGCCGAAAACAAGGCCGACACGTCCCTGTCCACCGTGGTGGTGACCGCCTCGGGCACAGCCGTGGACATCAAAGAAGCGCCGGCCAGCATCAGCGTGATCACCCGCGAGGACATCGAGCGCAAGCCCGTCACCAGCATCGGCGAGCTGCTGTCCACCATTCCCGGCGTGACCGGCGGCCTGTCCGGCACGGGCGCCCAGTCCAAGATCAAGCTGCGCGGCCTGCCTGAGAAGTACACGCTGATCCTGGTGGACGGCAAGCGCCAGGGCAACTCGGCCGGCATCAACTACCGCGACGACCTGGGCTCGCAGGATCTGGACTGGATCTCGCCCGAGATGATCGAGCGCATCGAGGTGGTGCGCGGCCCCATGTCCTCGCTGTACGGCTCGGACGCCATGGGCGGCGTGATCAACATCATCACGCGCAAGATCGGCAAGCACTGGAGCGGCTCGACCACGCTGAACTACAGCAAGCCCTCCGACAGCGACCGCGGCGACACGCGCCAGCTGGGCTTCAACATCAGCGGCCCGCTGTCCGACAAGTTCGGCCTGCGCCTGGGCGGCAACTACACGGACCGCGCAGCCGACGAGAGCACGGGCGGCTTCCCGGGTACCTACCAATCGACGGCCGGCTCGCGCAAGCAAAACCTCAACGCCCTGCTGAACTGGCAGCTCACGCCCGACCAGGTGATCGGCATCGAGGCCGCGCAAGGCATCCAGCGCGCCACGGGCTCCGACGCGCGCACGGCGTCGGGCGACCAGGTGGTCTATCCCTGGGGCCTGAGCAAGCTGGAGCAGACCAAGTTCGGCCTCAGCCATGACGGCCGCTGGGGCGACCTGACCTCCAAGCTCAACCTCGTGCACAACAAGTACGAGGACAAGGGCGACACCATCGGCAACAACTCCAAGGAAACCACGCTGGACGGCCGCATCGACAAGCCGTTGAAGCTGTGGGGCCTGGACCAGGCCATGACGCTGGGCATGCAGTGGCGCCGCGAGTCGCTGGACAACCGCGACACCATCGGCCTGGCGCCCATCGACTACGCGGGGCACCCGGTCTCGGGCTCGGGCCTGAGCGCCACCACCTGGGCGCTGTTCGGCGAGGACCAGATATTCCTGCGCGACAACCTGGCGCTGACGCTGGGCCTGCGCATGGACCATCACCAGAAATACGGCAACAACTGGAGCCCGCGCGCCTACCTGGTCTACCACCCGGCCTCGGAGTGGACGGTTCGAGGCGGCGTCTCGCGCGGCTTCCGTGCGCCCAACCTGAAGGAAAACTCGGCCAGCGCCGCCACGCAATCCGGGGGCAACGGCTGCCGCAGCCTGGCCGGCATGGGCTGGACCAACACCAGCGTCAACGCCGACGGCACGCGCGGCTGCTACATGGCCGGCAACCCCGACCTGCAGCCCGAGACCAGCACCAACTTCGAGCTGGGCACGAGCTGGGACCGCAATGGCTGGGCGCTGGGTGCCACCTACTTCCACACCAACTTCAAGAACAAGATCGACTATCAGCCGCTGGGCTTCTACAACGGCTTCTGGTGGACCCGCATGGCCAACGCCCAGCGTGCGCGCACGCGCGGCCTGGAAGGCTTCGTGAACGTTCCCCTGGCCAAGGGCCTGACCTGGAACACCAACATCACCAAGATGTTCGAGTCCAAGAACTTGAGCACGGGCGCCTCGCTGCTGGCCGTGCCCGAGCTGTCCATCTACTCGTCGCTGCAATGGCAGATCCGCCAGGGCTGGTCCGCCATGTTCAGCGCCCGCCACGTGGGCAAGGAAGTCGTGACCACGGGCACGGCCACCACCTTCGCCAAGGCCTATACGACCTTTGACGTGTCCATGAACTACAACGTGACCGACACCCTGACCCTGCGCGCCGGCATCATCAACCTGGCCGACAAGGAAACCCGCACCATCGGCGCCAACTACGACAACGGCGGCCGTACCTACTTCGTGGGGATGACGGCGCGGTTCTGATGGCGCGGTTCTGATGGCCCGTTGCCGGCCCTTGCGCTGACCCAGACAAAGCGCCCGTTGTGACGGGCGCTTTTTTCATGGCGAGGAGCAAAGCCTCACTCCCAGACACCGCCCTGCGCAGGGGGCTTGCGCGTCAGCAATTCCTCGTCTGTCAAGGGCCGGCCTGTCCAGACATTCACCTTCGAGGCGCCGGCCGCGTTGGCCAGCTCGCGCAAGGCCCTCAGTTCCACCTGGGTGAATCCGCCCTCGGGGTCGCCCAGCGGATGGATGACGATGTGCGGGGAGGCCGCCAGCCAGGCACGCCGATGCATGCGCCTGAGCTGGTACTTCAGAAGCTGCTCGGCCAGGATGAAGTCCGATATCAGCGAACGCGGGTGGGCGAAGGGATTGACGACTTCGGCAGGCTCCGATGCAGCCGCGAGCCTGGCCTGCGGGCCGGCCGCGAGAATCCGGCGTCGGGGCGGCGGACTCAGGGCCAGCTCGGGAACCTCCGACAGGGTCTGCCCGGTCTTCGGATCCTTCAGCGTCAGGCGCTCGGGAGAAATCTGTACGTAGATGAGTGATACGAAGGCAGAGAGCATGGATATCCATCAATCGATTTTCTGAACCACGGTCTGGCCCGGCAGCAAGGCCCGGCCATCACCGTCACGCGGCAGCATGGGCGCGACAGGCTGGCCGGTCTGGCGGTCCAGCAGCAGCGAATGCGCCTCGCCCGGCGCGAACAGATGGCCTTCGCCCCATTGCCGCAACGCCACGATCACCGGGAACAGCTCCAGTCCCTGGGCCGTGAGCACGTATTCCAGGTAGGCCGAGCCTTCGGCGGCCGGTCGGGTTTCGAGGATGCCGGCCTCCACCAGCCGGCGCAGCCGGTCGGCCAGGATATTGCGGGCCGCGCCCAGGCTTCGCTGGAAATCGCCAAAGCGGCTGATGCCGTCAAAGGCATCGCGCACGATGAGCAGCGACCAGCGGTCGCCGATCACATCCAGGGAGCGGGCCACCGGACAGGGCTGCGGTGTGTCAGGGCGGATGTCTTCTTTCATGGCGTCATTTTGGTTGCATTTCAAAACTGGTTCAACTAGCATCCAACTAGTTTTGTTTTGCAACTGGATTCAACCCATGAACGCCTTCCCAGCCTCGGACACGGTCCGCATGCCGCGCAGCCTGGTGCTGCTGTTCGCCGCTGCCAGCGGCCTGAGCGTGGCCAATGTCTACTACGCCCAGCCGCTGCTGGAGGCGCTGGCGGCCGACTTCGGCATCAGCCATGCGGCCGTGGGCGGCGTGGTCACCGCCACGCAGGCCGGCTGCGCGCTGGCGCTGGTACTGCTGGTGCCGCTGGGCGACCGGCTGGAGCGGCGGCGGCTCATGCTTTTGCAGTTGCTGGGCCTGGTGCTGGCCCTGGCGGCCGTCAGCACCGCGCGTTCGGCCGTTCTGCTGCTGGCAGGCATGCTGGCCGTGGGCCTGCTGGGCACGGCCATGACGCAGGGGCTGATCGCCTATGCGGCCAGCGCCAGCCAGGCGCATGAGCGCGGGCGCGTGGTGGGCGCGGCCCAGGGCGGGGTTTTCATCGGCCTGCTTTTGGCGCGCGTGTTTGCCGGCGCCGTGGGTGACCTGGCTGGCTGGCGTGGCGTCTATGCCTGCTCGGCCCTGTTGATGCTGGCCCTGGCCTGGCTCCTGTGGCGGCAGCTGCCCCGGCTGGCGGTGCCCTTGCATGCACCCAGCTACACGCAGCTGCTCGCCTCCATGCTCCAGCTGCTGCGCCAGGACCGCATGCTGCGCACACGCGGCATGCTGGCCCTGCTGATGTTTGCCACCTTCAATATCTTCTGGAGCGCCCTGGTTCTGCCGCTGAGCGCACCGCCCTACAGCCTGTCGCTCACGGCCATCGGCGCCTTTGGCCTGGCGGGCGTGGTGGGCGCACTGGCAGCAGCCCGTGCCGGCCACTGGGCCGACCAGGGTTTCGCGCAGCGCACCAGCCTGGGCGCGCTGGTGATCCTGCTGCTGGCCTGGGTACCGATTGCGCTGCTGGAGCAGTCGCTGTGGGCGCTGGTTGCCGGCATCGTGCTGCTGGACCTGGGCGGCCAGGCCCTGCATGTGACCAACCAGAGCCTGATCTTTCGCAGCAACCCGCAGGCGCACAGCCGGCTGGTGGGCCTGTACATGCTGTTCTATGCCGTGGGCAGCGGGCTGGGGGCGCTGATTGCCACCAACGCCTACGCGCGGTTTGGCTGGCACGGCGTCTGCGTGGCGGGGGCGGCGTTCAGCCTGGCGGCCCTGGTGTTCTGGGCCATGACACGGGAAGCGGCTGCCCAGGCCAGCGTTCCCGCCTAGACCCGGCTCACCAACTCCGAAGGCACCCGCCCCAATGCCTTGCGGAACATGGTGGAAAACGCGCTGGGGCTGTCATAGCCCAGGTCCAGCGCCACCTGCGTGACCGATGCGCCCGCAGACAGCCGCGACACCGCCGCCAGCAGGCAGGCCTGCTGGCGCCAGGCGCCAAAGGCCATGCCTGTGTGCTGCTGGAAAAACCGGCTGAAGGTGCGCAGGCTCTTGTTCAGCGCCTGTGCCCAGTCCTGCGGCGTGGCGCGGATGCTGGGCTGGGCCAGGAACTGCTTGCACAGGGCGGCCAGCTTTTCGTCGCGGGGAATGGGCGCGAACAGCGGCAGGCTGCAGGCCGAGGCCAGCTCGTGCAGCACCAGCGTGACCAGGGCGCCGTCGCGGCCCGCTTCATCGTACAGCGCCGGCAGGTCGGCGCAGGACAGCAGCAGCTGGTGCAGCAGCGGGGTGACGACCAGGGCCTCGCAGTGCACACCCGGGCGAGGCGCAGCAGCCGGTTCGATGTACAGGCTGCGCGTGCTCACGCCCTGCATGCGCACGCTGTGCGGCTTGCTGGCCGGAATCCACACGCCGCTGTAGGGCGGGATGGTCCAGGCGCCGTCGTCGGTTTCCACTTCCATCAGCCCGCTCATTCCGTAGAGAAACTGGGCACGCCGGTGGCTGTGCGTGGGCAGCAGCGTGCCAGGCGTGTAGTCGGTGCCAATAGCCAGCACATCGCGCGCCACGGCGTCCACGGAATGCAGCGGGATGTTGAGCATGGGAATGTCCGGAAAACAGCCAACAGGCTTTGGCAGGAATTCGAGGATTATTGACCTATCCGCGAAAGCAGGCCAAACCGCGGCATCCTAAGGTTCAGTCCTTGCTCGTTTTTTCCAAAGGACTGTCTGTGTTCCCTCTCCTGCTGCTGGCTTTCGGTGTGCTTGCCGGCGTGACCACCGTGCTCTTCGGCTTTGGCGGCGGCTTCGTGGCCGTTCCGCTGCTTTATGCGCTGCTGACCTCCATCCACGGCGCGGACTCCGCCATTGGCCAGGCTGCCATGCACATTGCCGTGGCCACCTCCACCTGCGTGATGATTTTTGGCGCCTCCATGGCCACGCTGCGCCAGCACCGCGCGGGCGCCCTGCCGTGGGATCAGGTGTGGCCACTGGCTGGCTTCATCGCGGCCGGTGCCGTGGCGGGCGCGGCGGCCGCCACCTGGATCAGCGGGGAATGGGTGCGCTGGGCCTTCATCGCCTACCTGGCCCTGACCATCGCCGACGCGCTGCTGCGCCCAGGCTTCGTGCACGGCACCGCCGCCGGCATGGAGCCCATGGGCCGGCAGGCCGCCGCCACGGCGGGCCTGGCCATTGGTGCGATCGCGGCCTTCCTGGGTGTGGGCGGCAGCGTGATGACCGTGCCGCTGATGCGCCGGCGCGGCGCCAGCATGGCGGCCGCCACGGCCATGGCCAGCCCGCTGTCCCTGCCCATGGCCGTGGCGGGCACCGCCGCCTACATGCTGGCATCGCAGGGCGCGGGGCTGGGCCCCTGGCATGTGGGCTATGTGGACCTGCAGGCCTTTGCGCTGCTGACGGCTGGATCGTGGACGGGCATCAGGCTGGCGGCACCGCTGATCGGCCGCATTCCCGATGCCCTGCATGCCAAGGCCTACCTGGCCCTGCTGGGCCTGGTGCTGCTGGTCATGATCGTGGCCTGAGCGCTGCGCTCAACCCTCCTGGAAGATCGCCTCGATCCGGGTCTCGAACACCCGGGCAATGGCGAATGCCAGCGGCAGGCTGGGGTCGTAGCGGCCCGTCTCTATGGCATTGACGGTCTGGCGCGACACGCCCAGCAGGTCCGCCAGCGCAGCCTGGCTCCAGCCGCGCTCGGCGCGCAGTTCACGGATGGTGTTTTTCATCGCAGGGCCGCCCCAAGATGAAAAGCAAGGGTAGCGTGGGGGTCATTTTTCATCGGTGGGCCACCTTGGCGAAGCGGCTCATCGGCTGCGCAGCCAGTGGGCCACCGAGGCAGCCACCCAGAGCGCACCCATCAAGGGCCACACCATGAACATGCTGAGCTTGGGAAAACCTGCCATTTCCAGGAATCCGTAGGTGAAGGTGATGCCGGCCGTGCCCGCCGCCGCAATCGCCAGCTGCTCCAGCATGGACTTGCGCAGGAACTCGTCGGTATCGCGCACCAGGCGCACGATGGCCCGCACGGCCAGCGCAAACGCCAGCATGGGGCTCAGCAGCAGCGCTGTGCGCAGGGCCCCGGCCTGCATGTCGGCGCTGAGCAAAAGCGCCCCCACAAGCAGCGCCATGTAGAGCAGCAGCGCAAATCCCAGCTCCTTCTGGTAGCGGCGGTTGGTGACGGTTGTTTGATTCATGGAAATCTCTCGCAATGTGTAAAGGATGCTTGACATTGTGCAATGCCACCCGCGGGCATGTCAAGCAAGCTTTACATCGGTACTGAACGCCCCGCCGTACAATCGCCGCCGTTGGTGCCAGCAGCCCCAGGGGCTGCGGTTAAACGGGAAACATGGGGCGGCCAGATAAAGCCGCCCGCATGTACTGCCCCCGCAACAGTGAGTGAAACGCCGCGTGCATGGCACCGGCCCCCGCCAAACCCGTGCCACTGGGCGTACAGCCCGGGAAGGCCTTGGCGAGTGCGTCACCAGTCTGGATACCGGCCAACAGGCGGCCGGCCGCGCATGCAGCGCAGCCGGTCTTTGTGGTTTCCGTGCCGGCGGGGTCGCTGGCGCGCAACTGGCTCGCATCCATGCACACCCTCGCCCTCGCGCGCGCCCCTGGCGCCGCTCTTCGTTCGCCCTCGGCGTTCCCCGTACTGCGCACGTTGTCCGCCCTGGCTGCGGCCTCGCTGCTGGCCTGCCAGGCCCAAGCGCAGGTACAACAGGCACAACAGGCACAACAGGCGCAGCGCGCACAGACCTCCCAGCTCGATACGGTGGTCGTCACCGCCTCGCGCAGCGAGCAGTCCCTGCGCACCGTCACGGCCGACATGACCGTGATCGACGCCGAGACCATTGCCCGCAGCGGCGCCACGGGCGTGGCCGACCTGCTGGTGCAGGTGCCGGGCGTGCAGATCAACCGCAATGGCGGGCCGGGCCAGGTCACCTCGGTCTACCTGCGCGGCACCAGCAACCAGCACACTGCCGTGTTCATCGACGGCGTGCGCTACAGCTCGCAGGAGCTGCAGGGCGGCGCGGTCTGGTCCACCCTGCCGCTGGCGCAGATCGAGCGCATCGAAGTGCTGCGCGGCCCGGCCGCCGCCATCTATGGCTCAGACGCATTGGGCGGCGTGATCCAGATTTTCACCAAGCGGGCGGACGGCCAGACCCGCGCCTATGCCGAGGCCGGCATAGGCAACCAGGGCACCAGCAAGCTGGCCACGGGATTTCAGGGCGGTGCCAACGGCTTCACCTATGGGCTGAACCTGGCGGACGAGCGCAGTGACGGCTTCGACGTCTACCCCGGCAACACCTTCTCGCCCAACCCGGACAAGGATGGCTACAGCAACACCTCGCTGGGCCTGAACGCGGGCTACAAAACGGGCATCCACCAGATCGATGCCAGCCTGCTGCACAGCCGCCTGCGCACCCACTACGACCAGAGCCCGCCGCCTTTCGACGACTACGACGTGGTCAAGAACACCACCGGCAGCCTGCGCTGGCAGGCCGGCTGGAACGCCATCTACAAGAGCGTGGTCCAGATCTCCCATACCGACAGCCAAAGCGACCGCCACACCCAGTCGCCCGAAAGCGCCAAGGGCCGCTCCACCAACTACCTGCTGCAGAACCTGTTCACGCTGGGCCAGCACCGTTTCAACATCGACCTGGAGCGCCGCGAGGACAAGCTGGACACGCAATACGCCTGGACGCAGAACACCGACAGCCGGCGCGTGCAGAACTCCCTGTCGGCCGGCTGGCGCCTGACGGAGGGGCGCCACCAGTTCGACGCCAACCTGCGCCACGACCAGGTGCGCGACCAGCAGAACAAGACCACGGGCGGCCTGGGCTACGGCCTGCAGATCGACGAGCGCTGGCGCTGGGTGGCATCGGCCGGCACGGCCTTTAGAACCCCCACGCTGTACGAGCGCTTCACGGGCCAGGCGGCGGCCGACCTCAAGCCCGAAAGCAGCACCAACGTGGAAACGGGCCTGCACTATGCGGCCGGTGCCAACCGCCTCTCGGCCGTGGTCTACCGCAACAAGTTCAAGAACCTCATCACCTACGACTGGAACAGCGCCCTTCCCTGCAACTGCTACCGCAACTGGCAGAGCGTGGAAATCACCGGCCTGACGCTGGCGGGCAGCACGCGCATGGGCAGCGCCAACCTGGGCGCCTCGCTGGACTTCATGAACCCCGAGAACCTGGAGACCGGCAAGCTGCTGCCCTACCGCTCCAAGCGCATGCTCAAGCTCAACGCCGACACCCAGGCGGCCGGCTGGACGCTGGGCGGCGAAGCGCAGCTGTACAGCGGCCGCTACGCAGACGAGGCGAACACCTTCAAGCTGGGGGGATACGGCGTGGTCAACCTCTACGCCCAGCGCCAGCTGACCAGGCAATGGACGCTGCTGGCCCGTGTCAACAACATCGCCGACCGCGACTACGCCCCCACGCGCGGCTATGCCAACGCAGGCCGCACCGTGTTCGTCAGCGTGCGCTGGACACCTCTGCCCTGACCCCATGCATCTGCTTCTGCACCTGCTTCTGCGCCTGCTTTCGCGCGCGCCCCGCATCCTGCTGCTGACCGCCGCCCTGGCCTGCGCAGGCGGCACGGGCAACGCCTTTGCGCAAAAGGCGGCGGATGGGGGAACGGGCGGGGCAACCACCGCCTACACCGTCACCGACATGCGCGGGCGGCAGGTGCGCCTGGAGCGGGTGCCGCAGCGCATCGTCTCGCTGCTGCCCTCGCTGACCGAATCGCTGTGCGCGCTGGACGCCTGCGAGCGCATCGTGGGCGTGGACGAGTTCTCCAACCACCCGGCCCGCGTGGCCGCCCTGCCCAAGCTGGGCCACACCTTTGCCCCGCTGGTCGAGGCCACCGTGCGGCTCAGGCCCGACGTGGTGCTGATGGCGTATTCCGCACCCGTCATCGCACAGCTGGAGCGCTTCGGCATTCCTGTGCTGGCGCTGGACGCCAACGACATGGCGCAGCTGGAGCAGGTGCTGCACAAGCTCGACGAGTTACTGCAGGTGCAGCGCGCCAACGCCCTGCTGGCGCGCATGCAGGCCGAGGTGGACCAGCAGGCCAAGGCGCTGGCGGCGCTCACGCCCGCCGGGCGGAAGGTGTATTTCGAGGTGGACGCCACGCCTTATGCGGCGGGGCCGGCCTCCTTCATAGGCCAGCTTCTGCAGCGCCTGGGCGCGCGCAATGTGCTGCCGCAGAACCTGGGGCCCTTCCCCCGCATCACGCCCGAATACGTGCTGCGCCAGCAGCCCGAACTCATCATCCACACGCCACAGACGCCATCGGCCAGCTTTGCCACCCGCCCCGGCTGGAGCCGCATGCCCGCCGTGCGCTCGGGCCGCATCTGCGCGCTGGACCTGGTCGAGACGGACGTGGTCTCCCGACCCGGCCCGCGCCTGGGCGAGGCAGCGCGGGCGCTGGCCCGATGCCTTGAGATGCGGGGCGCAGCGCCGCGTTGACTTCCCTTGCCTGATTGACCTGCTTGGTCTGCTTGGCTGATGGCCCTGCCTACTCCAGCACCACGGCCGTGCCGCTGGCAGACACCATCAACATGCCGTTGCCCTGGCCCAGCACTTCGTAATCCAGGTCCACCCCCACCACGGCATTCGCGCCCAATTCCTGGGCGCGTTCCTCCAGCTCCTTGAGCGCAATCTCGCGCGCCCTCTGCAACTCGCGCTCATAGGTGGTTGACCGCCCGCCCACGATGTCGCGCAGCCCGGCAAACAAATCCTTGAACACATTGGCGCCCAAAATCGCCTCGCCCGCGACCACGCCGCAGTAGCGGGTGATTCGGCGGCCTTCGATCTGGGGGGTGGTGGTGATGATCATGAGAAATCCTCGGTGAGTGACGGAGATAAGCCTTGAGCGCCAAGCCGGCCGGCGATCGGTTCAAGGAAGAACTGAACCAGGGCAGTCTGCCATAGGCCTGGAGTATCATCTCGCGCAAAGTGCTGAACACACTTCTTGCTAGCCGGTAAGCCGCTCCCGAAAGCAGTGTTGGAAAAATGCTTGGAGGCCTTATGGCTATTTTCTTTGCGGGCGTTTCAAGGCCCTTCCCCATCTCAATTTCCACTGCGCCACAGCTCTCTGATCTGTACATCGCTTCTTACCCTTTCTCCGCGCCCGGCTCCAAGCCATTTCGCTAAGGAGTCGCCATGTTGTACTTTCAGATGTCGGAAGATGAGTTCAACCAACTGAACCGCGTGCGAGAACAATGGGGACTCATCTCAAGCTTGCTGATTGGCGCTTACCCCAGCAATCCCATGGAGGTTGTCGATTCCAATGAGCTGCTTGCCTTTATCAATGCGCAGATTGAGGCGATGGAGGCAGTTGTGGGGGCGATAAGGCAAAGGGGCGTGATGAAACAGCTGACTGAGGAGAAAATCCTGGCGAAAGCCGTGTGCGAGATCCGTCTTCTCCTGAGCGGATATCTGGGAAGCAACGTGGACGCAGATCCAAGCGTACGGATCGCAGCGCACTTGGCCTATGCCCTGCACAACGATGCATTGGCCGTGCTGGAGGGAAATCGCTTCAGCGCCGACGAAGCGCTGAAGCGGGTGGCGGCCGTGGACTCTCTTCTAGGAGTCGAGGTGGGGAGCGAATTCGTTCGCAGCTTGGAAGCTTAGGGCTGCCTTGCCAGGCCGGTGTAACGCGGGATATTCCATCTGGCGTGATCGCTGCGGCCGTGCGGGGTAGTACGCGCGACCACAGATGAGGGCAAGACCGGCTTTCCTGCCCGGGCCTGTGGTCACCCGGCTCGGCAGCAGGTTCAGGCGGGCGGCCTTCCTTTCATCGGCCTGCATGATCCGGACACCACGCGGCTGCCCGATCAGCCCCATAATCTGGCTTCAAAATTTCACGACACCAATGACACAGTCCCTCAAAGAACTCCTTGCGGCCAAGGCCGCGCTGGACATGGAAATTGCCAAGGCCCGCACCTCGGCGGCCGACGCTGCCCTGTCCAAGGTCCAGAAGCTGGTGACCGATTTCGGGTTCACCCAACAGCAAGTGTTCCCCTACATCCCTGAAAAAACCAGTGCGCCGGCGAAGTATCGCGATCCGGCCACGGGAGCGACGTGGACAGGCCGGGGCAAGCCTCCGAACTGGATCAAGGACCAGGATCGCGAAGACTTCCTCATCGAAAGCAAACCCGAAGCGGCCCAAGGTCCGTTTCTTGCCGAAATGGCGGCAGCGGCAGCTCGCAACTGAAAACGCTGCACACGGCGGCACGCAGGATGCCTTGCGGTGCGGTGGAGTTCCGATGCGAAGGAATCTGTGCCTTCCGAAAAAAAGCCCTCTGAGCATTCAGTGGGCTTTTTTTCCGGCCTGGCGCCGGCAGCGTAGTCACTGCCGGCATCTTTCGAGGGCGTGCATCGCGCTCCGGCAGGGGGACCAGCCGGGCGTTTGCGGCACCGCCAGCGCTCAGGCGTGGCTGACCGGGCAGCTGCCTGCCTTGCCCATGATGCTGTCCGCAGGCGCCTGCGCGCGGTCGTTCAGACCATAGTCGCGCAGCACCTGGGTGACGCGCACGCGATAGTCCTTGAAGATCTTGTCACGGCCGGCGCGCTGGGCGCTGAGGTGGGCTTCCACGTTGCGCCACTGGACGACGGCTTCCTCATCGCGCCAGGTGGTGACGGACATGACTTTCTCGGGGTTGAGCGTGCTCTGGAAGCATTCCACGGAGATGAACCCCTCCATGGGCTTGAGCATGGGGGTGAGCTTGTTGACCAGGTCCACATAGGTCTGGTTCTGGCCGGGCAAGGCCTGCAGTTCGAACAGTACGACAACCATCTTCAACTCTCCTTTTTTTCGGGAACAGAGATTCCGAGGCCGCTCAGCGGCGGCTCCGGCGTGGGGGAAACGGGTGAATGGGCGGCGCCGCAGGTTCAGCGGCTGCGCTCCAGGTTGGCCAGCCAGGTGGCCAGCACATCGCGCGCGGCCAGGGTCAGCAGGCCGCCGTATTTCTGGGCATCGGCGCGCAGGGTGCGCGGGTCCACCTTGGCCATGCCGAGCTCACAGGCATGGCCGACCAGCCAGCGCTCCAGCCGGGCCGCGTCGGCCTCCAGATGGAATTGCAGGCCCAGCACCTGCGGGCCCACGGCGAAGGCCTGGTTGGCGCCGATGGCGGTGCCAGCCAGGTGCACGGCGCCTTCGGGAATGTCGAACTGGTCGCCATGCCAATGGAGCACGGGCACGCCGTCCAGTTTGGCCAGGGGCGAGGCCAGGCCCGCATCGGTAAGCGTGAGCGGCGAAAAGCCGATTTCCTTGACGCCCAGCGGGTAGACCCTGGCGCCCAGCGCGCGCGCAATGAGCTGGGCGCCCAGGCAGATGCCCAGCAGCGGCTTGCCGCTGTCCAGCCAGCGGCGCACGGCCGCCAGCTCCTGGGCGACGAAGGGATAAAGCGCCTCGTCATAGGCACCTATGGGTCCGCCCAGCACGACTAGCAGGTCAGCACGGCCCAGGTCCAGGGTGTCAAGCTCGCCGATGGTGGGATCGACGTACTGCACTTCGTAGCCGCGGCTGGCGAACTCGGCATGCAGGGTGCCCAGGTCTTCGAAGTGGATGTGGCGCAGCGCGATGGCTTTTTTCATGGGAGGAACTCAGGTGGATACAGGAGGGTGGCTCGGAACGTGCGGAGCCCGTCAGGCGCCGGGCTTGAGATCGACGTGGATATGGCCTGCCGAGGGGAAGGTGCAGCAGGCCAAGGCATAGCCGGCTTCCTTTTCCCTGTCGCTGAGGCAAAAGTCCGCCTCCAGCCGTGAACTGCCTCCCGTGATGCGGATGCGGCAGCTGCCGCAGATGCCGGCCCGGCACTGGCTGCGGATGGCAATGCCCACGCCTTCCAGGATTTCCAGCAGGCTTTTGCCGGATGCGGCTTCGACAATCTGCCCGCTGTGCGCGATCTGCAGTTGGCATGCCTGCGCGGTCTCGCCTGGCTGGACGGTGGATGCGGCAGGCGGCGTGAAGGCCTCGATATGCTGTATGGCACCGGGAAAGCAGGCCCGCGCATGCTCGCGAAAGGTCTGCGCAAAGGCGTGGCCGCCGCAGATGACCACCGCCTGGGGCTGGCCCAGCGCCAGCAGGGACTGCGGCGAGGGGCGGCCCGGCACGAAGGGGCCGTGGGCGGCAATGTCTTCACGCGTGATATGGATACGCAGGTCGAACCAGGAGGCCGTTTCGCACAGCTGCTGCAGCTCCTGCAGGAACGGAATGTCGGCCATGCGCGCAAAGCACAGCAGCAGCGTGGTGCGCGGCACGCGCTGGCCCTGCTGCTGCAGCCGGTCCAGTTCGCGCAGCAGCGCCAGCGGCAGGGTCAGGCCAATGCCGCCGGCCAGCATGACCAGGGAGTCCAGGCCCAGCACCAGGTCGGCCGTGATGTCACCGGCCACGTGGCCGAGCGGCAGCGTGGAGCCTGCACGCAGCACCGCATGCATGTGATCGGAGACGCTGCCCCGGCCCGAGCTTTTGACGGCAATGTCGAACTGGCCGGCGCCGTCGTGCTCGCTGCAGGGCTCGTAGCGGGTGATGGAGTACAGCCGCTGCTGCACGGCGCCACTGGCGTCGGCATGCTCGATGGCCACATGCCGGCCGGGCCGCAGGCCACCGAGGAACTGCGCCGAGGCGCCCTGCACACGCAGGGTGTAGACCATGACGCCGCCCGCCTCTGCCCGTGCCGCGGCGCAGCGCGCCAGCGTGCTGCCTGCCTGGAGGGCGGCGCTCATGCCTGCATCTCCTCGAGGACCGAGGACACCAGCGCCACGCTGCCGCCCAGGTTGCGGCCCGCCAGGCCGATGCGGTCGATCAGGCTTTGCACCGAGTCGGTGTAGACGCCGATCTCGTTGCTGTCACCCACGTCGTGCAGGATGTCGCGCGCATGCGGCATGCCGACCATGGTGAAGACGGTGGACCAGGCGCCCAGCTCGTTGTTGGCGAACATCTGCACGGTCTTGAGGATGATGGAGCGCAGGTAGCTGCGCTCGCGGTTGCTCAGGCCCTGGACGATGTCGGTGGCCACCGAGCTGAAGACGCTGGAGTGGCTCCATTCGTCCACGGCGTGGGTGCGGGTGACCTCGTGGCAGATGGGCTGGATGCTGCGGTCCTCGGCCATGGTCTTGAGGTAGTCGGTGATCAGGGTCTCGCTGGCGCAGGCAATGGCGAAGCGGGCCAGGCGGCGCTCCCATTCCGCGCCGCACTGCGCCAGCACGCCGTTGCGCCAGCCGACGAGGTTGAAGTCCGCGTAGTCCAGCGGCGCCAGGCCGCGCATCTCGTAGATGTAGTTGCAGGCCATGATGGACATGCGGGTGTGCAGGGCCTCGTCCAGCAGGGCCTGGGACATGACGTCCTGCAGCAGCGCCCGGTTGGCGCTGGGCGGCGGGGTCTTGATGATGTCCTCGCAGGCCGGCGTGACCACGTTGCACTCGATGTAGATGGTCTTGAGGTTGTAGATGCCCCAGGCGTAGGACAGGCATTGGTCGCGCAGGTGCTGTGGCGCCTCCACCCATGCCTGGTGGTCACGAAACGGCAGCAGCGAGGCGGTGAAGTCCTGCCGGGCGGGGTCGAACGCCAAGCCGCAGTAATCAGGCAGGTCCTGATTCACGGCCGCTCTTGACTTCCAGAGCAGGGACAGCTTTTTGAGCGCATCGCGCACGGCGTCATCTGTCCGAGAGATATCGAGATTCATTTTTCAACTCCGTGTGATTGAACTTGATTGATCTGAGTCAAATCGCCTATTCCCTCCCCCGCTTTCTCCATCCGCCGCAATCACCAATGGCGATTCAAATGACGCTGCAGATGGCAGATACGTTGCCATGGATTTCTTCACTCTGTCATATTCCGCCTTGAATCAATCTGCCCGACTGCAGATTGCGGATGATTCGTGGCGGTATTGGATCTCATGACTTTCAACGTCTGGCGGCGAATTCTATGGAGAGAGCATGGATTCGAACAGACCTATTTTCGTCAATGAACCAGACCGCTTTTTTCAACCGTTTACATTGGCATGCCACCTTAATTGGTCTGCTCACCCGCTGAAACATGGTCGGAATCAAGGCAGCTGCACTTTGTAGACTGCCCATTACCGATGCGCCCTGGTTTCCAAATCCTTCCATAAACCGGACGCTGCCGATTCCCGTGCTTCAGCGCCTCCAAGACAGCCAATGCGACATGGACGATTTATCGCTCCCCAAAATCAATTCACTGGATCTTCAACAGGCAGACAGCGAGGCCTGGGATGCCATCGCGGCCGAGCGGATTCGCCAGTCGCGCTCGATTGAATTGATTGCCTCTGAAAACTTCGTGAGCCGCGCGGTGATGGAGGCGCAGGGCTCGGTGCTGACCAACAAATACGCCGAGGGCTATCCGGGCGTGCGCTACTACGGCGGCTGCGCCAATGCCGATGCCGTGGAGAACCTGGCCATTGCGCGTGCCAAGGCGCTGTTCGGCTGCGCGCACGCCAATGTGCAGCCGCATTCGGGCAGCCAGGCCAACCAGGGCGTGTACCTGGCGTTCCTGGAGCCCGGCGACAAGATCATGGGGCTGGACCTGCGCTCGGGCGGTCACCTGACGCATGGCTCCCGCGTGAGCGTGTCGGGCAAGTGGTTCCAGTCCATCAGCTACGAGGTGGACGCCCGCTCCCAGCGCATCGACATGGACCAGGTGCGGCGCATTGCGCTGAAGGAGCGGCCCAGGCTCATCATTGCCGGTGGCTCGGCCTATTCACGGCAGATGGACTGGGCCGAGTTCCGGCGCATTGCCGACCGGGTGGGCGCCATCTTCATGGCCGACATCGCGCACGTGGCGGGGCTGGTGGCAGCGGGCGTGTTCCCCTCGCCCGTGGAGCACGCCCACGTGACCACGACCACCACGCACAAGACGCTGCGCGGGCCGCGCGGCGGCATGATCCTCTCGGCCGACGCCGAGATCGCCAGGCGCATAGACGCCGCCGTGTTCCCGGGCCTGCAGTCCGGGCCGCTGATGCATGTGGTGGCGGCCAAGGCGGTGGCGCTGGGCGAGGCGCTCAAGCCCGCCTTTCGCACCTATGCGCGGGCCGTGGTGGACAACGCCCGCGTGCTGTGCGACCGGCTGTCGCAGGGCGGACTGTCCGTGGTGTCCGCAGGCACGGACTGCCATCTGGGCGTGATCGACCTGCGCCCCTGGGAGCTGACGGGCAAGGCCGCCGAAACGGCGCTGGAGCAGATCGGCATCACGGTCAACAAGAACGCCGTGCCCGGCGACGGCGCGCGGCCGCTGGTGACCTCGGGCATCCGCGTGGGCAGCGCGGCCTGCACCACGCGCGGCATGGGCGCCGACGAGTTCCGCGAGATCGGCGACATGATTCTTGCCACGCTGGGCGGCATACGCAGCGGCACCATGAACGCGCGCACGCTCAAGTCCATCCACGAAGGCGTGTCCGACCTGACCGGGCGCTTTCCCCTGCCCTATTGAGGCATGCAGCGTCCGGCTTCTCCCAACCTGTCAGGGTTTTCGCAGCGCGTTGGCCAGGCGCAGCACGGCGGCCTCGATCTCGTAGGCCGTGAGGGAGGCATAGCCCAGCAGCCAGCCCGGTTGCCGCTGCTCGCCCGCGTACAGGCGGCTGAGCCCCTGCAGCAGCACGCCGGCCGCGGCGGCGCGGCGGATGGTGTCTTCCTCGGACCAGCCGGGCTCCAGCAGGCAGGGCACCTGCATGCCGCCCTGGGGCCGTGGCGCGGTGACGATGCCGGCCAGGTGCCTGCCTATGGATTCGAGGATGACCTCGCGCCGCCCCGCGTACAGCTTGCGCATGGCCCGCACGTGGGAGTTGTAGTGGCCGTCTTCCATGAAGCGCGCCAGCGTCAGCTGCTGGATCTGGGGCGTGTGCCCGTCCATGATGCTGCGCGCCTGGACAAAGGCGCGCACCAGCTCCTGCGGCAAGGCCATGTAGCCCATGCGCAGGCCCGGGTACAGGGTCTTGCCGAAGGTGCCGATGTAGATGGTGCGCGCGTGCTTGTCCAGGCCTTGCACGCAGGCGGTGGGCATGCCGTCGTAGTGGAATTCGCTGTCGTAGTCGTCCTCGATGATCCAGCGCCCGCTCTCAAACGCCCAGCGGATCAGGTCCAGCCGCCGCTCCAGCTGCATGGTGACGCCCGTGGGGTACTGGTGCGATGGCGTGACGTAGACGCAGGTGGCGCCGCTGCGGTCGGCATGCAGCAGGTCCGTGCGTATGCCTTGCGCGTCCACGTCGATGGGCAGGACCTTGGCCTCGGCCGATTCAAAGGCCTTGCGGGCGCCGAAGTAGCCCGGGTTCTCCAGCAGGATGGGCCGGCCCGCATCCACCAGCAGCTGCGCGCACAGGAACAGCGCCTGCCGCGTGCTGCTGAGCACCACGATCTGCCCGGCGTCCACCTTGGCGCCGCGCTCCAGGTTGAGGTAGGTGGCAATGGCCTTGCGCAGCGGCTCGGCGCCCTGCGGGTCGCCGTGCAGCAGGACGCTGGCACGGTAGTCCTTGAGCGCCTGGCGCTGCAGCCGCTCCCAGACATCGGTGGGAAAGGTGCGCGTCTCGGGCAGCCCGGTGGCAAAGGCCCGAATGGTCTGCTGGTCGGCGATGCCGCCGCCGTCAACAATGGCCTGGCCGCGCCGGCTCAGGCCGGCACCGGCCCTGCCCGCTGCGGCCACCTGGGCGCTGCGTTCCTGCTCAGGCGAGCGGCCGCGCCGCGCCGCCCGGCCCCGCAGCTCGGTGCCTATGGTCTCGGAGACATAGCTGCCCGATCCCTGGCGCCGCACGATGAAGCCGTCGCGGTGCAGCTGGGTGTAGGCGTTCTCCACCGTGTCGCGGGCAATGCCCAGCGAGTCGGCCAGGGAGCGCGTGGCCGGCAGCTTCAGGCCCGGCAGCAGCGCCCCATCCAGGATCAGCGCACGCATGGCGCGCTGCACCCGCTGGTGCAGGTCCAGCTGGCGCAGGTCGGCATCTCCCATGCGGATCTTCAGGGTCTCAAGCTCGAAGGTCTTGCTCATGCGGTCTGCCGCCTTTCATCTCATTGCACCTCTTGGGCAGGCCATTGTACTGACGCAAATGCTGCGCGCCCATTGCAAAGTGGTCTGAAACAAGAGAGCGAAGTGTATGGATCATTCAGTCCACTTCAGCGCTCAAATACCCCTTTCCCCAGACAGCCAGGAATCCAACCCCCAAGGAAAACGAGAAGACCATGCCTTCATCAGACACACACTCACCCCTTCGCTTCAACGACCTCATCCACCCCGTGGTGGCCGGGCTGATCTCGGTCATCGTCAACTACGGCGGCACCTTCATCCTGGTGTTCCAGGCAGCCAAGGTGGCCGGCCTGAGCCCGGAACTCACGGCTTCGTGGGTGTGGTCGATTTCGATTGGCGTGGGCGTCACCGGGCTGGTTCTGAGCTGGCTCTCGCGCGAGCCCATCATCACGGCCTGGTCCACGCCGGCCGCCGCCTTCCTGGTGACGGCCCTGGCCACCACGCCGTATGCCGAGGCCGTGGGCGCCTATGTGGTGTCGGCCGCGGCCTTCGTGGTGCTGGGACTGTCGGGCTGGTTCGAGCGCGTGATCCGGCTGATTCCGCCCGGCGTGGCCTCGGGCCTGCTGGCGGGCATCCTGCTGCAGTTCGGCATCAAGGCCTTTGGCGGCATGAGCGTGGACCCGCTGTTGGCCGGCCTGCTGATCGTGGCCTACGTTCTGCTCAAGCGGCTGACGGCGCGCTATGCGGTGGTCGGCATCCTGGCGCTGGGCCTGGCGTTCCTGCTCGCGCAGGACCGGGTGGACCTGTCCGGGCTGCAGCTGCGCTTTGCCGCGCCCGTGTTCACGCGGCCGGAATTCACGTTCAACGCCCTGCTGAGTGTGGCCCTGCCGCTGTTCCTGATCACGCTGACCGGCCAGTACATGCCCGGCATGCTGGTGCTGCGCAACGACGGCTTCAGGACCAGCGCCAACCCCATCGTCACGCTGACGGGCCTGGGCTCGCTGCTGATGGCGCCGTTCGGCTCGCACGCCTTCAACATCGCCGCCATCACGGCCGCCATCTGCACGGGCAAGGAGGCGCATGAAGAGCCGTCCAGGCGCTGGATCGCGGGCATCGCTGCGGGCGTGTTCTACATCCTGGTGGGCGTGTTCGGCGTCACGCTGGCGGCCGTGTTCATGGCGTTCCCGGCCACCTTCATCACCACGCTGGCGGGTCTGGCGCTGCTGGGCACCATCGGCGGCAGCCTGGCCAATGCGCTGGCCGATGCCAAAACCCGCGAGGCCTCGCTGATCACCTTCCTGGCCGCCGCCGCCAACATTTCCATGCTGGGCATAGGCGGCGCCTTCTGGGGCCTGGTCATCGGCCTGGTCGCCCATGCCGTGCTCAACGGCCAGTGGCCGCGCCGGGCCGCCCGCAGCGAGGCGGGCACCGGCAACGTGCCCGCCGCCGATGCCGCCATCAAAAGGAGCTGAAACCATGCTTGCGACACAAGACACCACCGGCGGCACCGCCCAAGCCGCCGACACCCTGACCCGCCACGACCAGCACGGCCGCTACCCCCAGGCCGAGACGGTGGACGATTTCCGGCACAACCTGGCCACCGTGCAGGCGCGCATGGCCGCTGCCTGCCGCCGCGCAGGGCGCGACCCGGCCAGCGTGCGCCTGCTGCCCGTGAGCAAGACCAAGCCCGAGTCCAGCCTGCGCCTGGCCCACGCGGCGGGCTGCCGCATGCTGGGCGAGAACAAGGTGCAGGAAGCCTTCGGCAAGTGGGAGGCCATGCAGGACCTGGCCGATCTGCAGTGGTCCGTCATCGGCCACCTGCAGACCAACAAGGCCAGGCTGGTGGCACGCTTTGCCAGCGAGTTCCAGGCGCTGGACAACCTGCGCGTGGCCGAGGCGCTGGACCGCCGCCTGCAGGCCGAAGGCCGGGCGCTGGATGTGTTCGTGCAGGTCAACACCTCGGGCGAGGCCAGCAAGTACGGCCTGCCGCCCGACGAGGTGCAGGGATTTGTCCAGGCCCTGCCCGCCTTCAGTGCGCTGCGCGTGCGCGGCCTGATGACGCTGGCCCTGTTCTCCAGCGAGGCCGAGCGCGTGCGCCAGTGCTTCGTGCTGCTGCGCAGCCTGCGCGACCAGCTGCGCCAGAGCGCGCCGGCGGGCATCTCGCTGGATGAGCTGTCCATGGGCATGTCCGGCGACTTCGAGATCGCCATCGAGGAAGGCGCCACCGTGGTGCGCGTGGGCCAGGCCATCTTCGGCGCCCGCGCCCAGCCGGACAGCTTCTACTGGCCCGCAGGCGGCCCTGATCCCGCCGCCCTGGCACTGCCCTGAGCGCGCCCCCTCGCCACCCTTTTCGATTCAACCCTGACCCCGCTTGAGGACCTTGACATGCAAAAAGCCATGCAACCCCTTGATTCCCGCCTGATGAAGGCCTATGCCCGCCAGCCCGTGTCCTTCGTTCGTGGCCGTGGAGCCCTGCTGTGGGACGAGCACGGCACCGAATACCTGGACGCCATTGCCGGCGTGGCCGTGACCGCCCTGGGCCACGCGCACCCGGAAATCGCCGCCGTGATTGCCGAGCAGGCCGGCCTGCTGCTGCACACCTCCAACGTGTTCCGCATCGACTGGCAGGAACGCCTGGGCCAGCGCCTGTGCGCCCTGGCCGGCATGGAGACGGCCTTTTTCTGCAACTCCGGCGCCGAGGCCAACGAGGCCGCGCTCAAGCTGGCGCGCCTGCACGGCCACCGCAGGCAGGTGGCGCGGCCTCAGATCCTGGTGATGGACAACGGCTTTCACGGCCGCACGCTGGCCACGCTGTCGGCAACCGGCAACCCGGCCAAGCAGCGCGGCTTCGAGCCGCTGATGCCGGGCTTCGTACGCGTGCCCTATGACGACATCGCGGCCGTGCACCACGCCGCCGCCCAGCATGGCGACATCGTGGCCGTGCTGATCGAGCCCGTGCAGGGTGAAGGCGGCATCCGCCTGGCAAGCCCCGACTACCTGCGCCAGCTGCGCAGCCTGTGCGACCGGCACGGCTGGCTGCTGATGCTGGACGAGATCCAGACCGGCCTGGGACGCACCGGCGCCTGGTTCGGCCACCAGCACGCGGGTATCACCCCCGATGTGATGACCCTGGCCAAGGCCCTGGGCAACGGCATTCCGATCGGCGCCTGCCTGGCGCGCGGGCCTGCGGCCGACCTGATCTCGCCCGGCCAGCATGGCTCCACCTTTGGCGGCAACCCCCTGGCCTGCCGCGTGGGCTGCACGGTGCTGGACATCATGGAGAGCGAGGACATCCCCGGCCGCGCCAGGCAACTGGGCCGGCGCCTGCTCAACGGCCTGCAGCAGGCGCTGCACGGCCACCCCGCCGTGCTGGCCGTGCGCGGCCAGGGCCTGATGGTGGGCATCGAGCTGAACCGCAACTGCCAGGACCTGGTGGGTCGCGCGCTGGCCCAGCAGCGCCTGCTGATTACGGTGACGCGCGAATCCACCATCCGCCTGCTGCCGCCGCTGATATGCGACGAGCGCCAGATCGACGACATCGTCGCCCGCGTGGCCTGCCTGCTGGAGTCGGCCAGCGCCGCGCAGGCAGGCGCGCCCGCCGCAGACCAGCTGGCGGCTGCATGACCATCGATTTCCCCAGCCCTTGCCCCGACACAGGAACCACTCACCCATGTACGACGCATCCCTGACCCTGGCCGACTTCGACCTGCAGCTGGCCAAGGCCATCCAGAGCGAGAAACGCCGCCAGGAAGACCATGTGGAACTCATCGCCTCCGAAAACTACGCCAGCCCGCTGGTGATGGCGGTGCAGAACTCGGTCTTCACCAACAAGTACGCCGAGGGCTACCCCGGCAAGCGCTACTACAGCGGCTGCGAGAACGTGGACATGGCAGAGCGCCTGGCCGTGGAACGCGCCATGGCGCTGTTCGACTGCGACTACGCCAACGTGCAGCCCCATGCCGGCGCCCAGGCCAATGCCGCCGTGTTCCTGGCGCTGGCCCAGCCCGGCGACACCGTCATGGGCATGAACCTGGCCCAGGGCGGCCACCTGACGCATGGCAACCCGTCCAACTTCTCGGGCCGCCATTACCGCATCGTCCCCTACGGCCTGGACCCCGCCACGGGCCTGATCGACTACGACGAGATGGAGCGCATCGCCCTGGAGCACCGGCCCCGCATGCTCATCGGCGGCTTCTCTGCCTACTCGCGCCACAAGGACTGGGCCCGCATGCGCGCCATTGCCGACAAGGTGGGCGCCGTGTTCTGGGTGGACATGGCCCATGTCGCAGGCCTGGTGGCCGCGGGCGAATACCCCAGCCCCCTGCCCCACGCGCATGTGGTCACCAGCACCACGCACAAGACGCTGCGCGGCCCGCGCGGTGGCCTGATCCTGTCCAAGGGACAGGACGAAACCTTCAACCGCCGCCTGAGCTCGGCCGTGTTCCCCGGCGTGCAGGGCGGGCCGCTGATGCATGTGATCGCCGCCAAGGCCGTCGCCTTCAAGGAGGCGCTGCAGCCCGGGTTCAAGGCCTACCAGCGCCAGGTGCTGGCCAACGCCCGCGCCATGGCCGCCGTGATCCAGCAGCGCGGCTACCGCATCGTCTCGGGCGGCACGGACAACCACCTGATGCTGATCGACCTGTCCGACCGCAGCTACACCGGCAAGGATGCCGACGCCGCGCTCAGCGAGGCGCACATCACCACCAACAAGAACACCGTGCCCAACGACCCGCGCTCGCCCTTCGTGACCTCGGGCCTGCGCATAGGCACGCCCGCCGTCACCACGCGCGGCTTCGGCCAGGCGCAGTGCGAGCAGCTGGCCGGCTGGCTGTGCGATGTGCTCGATGCGCTGGATGCGCAGGAAGGCGCCCGCTTTGCCAAGGTGGCGGCGCAGGTCAGGGAGCAGGTGACGGAGCTGTGCAGCCGTTATCCGGTGTACGGATAGCCCGCGCGCAGCCGTGGTGGATCAGGGGTTGGCGTTGAGGTTGGGGTTGGCGCAGGCGCCATCCATCCCCGCCATCTCCGCCAGCTTCTGCATGCGCGAGCGCTGGTCCAGGCAGGCCTGGTGTTGGGCTTCGGCCGCCTTTTGCTGGGCCAGCTTCGCGGCCTTGGCGCGCTCGGCCTGCAGCTGGGCGATGCGCTCGCGGATCTGGGGCATGGCGGCCACGGCGGCCTTTTCGCCTTCAAGAATGGCGCTGGCGCGCTGGGTGAAGTCGGCCGGGCCGATGTCCAGCACCTTGGGGCGGATGGTGATGTCGGCGCGGGCCAGCTCGGCCTGGCCCAGCTTCTGGCCCATGATCGCAATGGACTGGCCCAGTGCGCCCAGCATGTTCTCGGGCGCCTTGCCACGGGCCTTGTTGGAGATGTCCACGGCAATCACCAGGTCGGCGCCCAGCTGGCGCGCGGCGTCCACGGGCACGGGGCTGGTGATGCCGCCATCGACGAAGTGGAACTTGCCGATGGCCACGGGCTGGAACACACCCGGAATGCTGCTGGAGGCACGCACCGCCTGCCCCGTATTGCCGCGCGCGAACACGGTGCGCTCGCCGTCTTCCAGCCGCGTGGACACGGCCACGAAGGGCTTGGCCAGCTGCTCCAGCGGCTTGCGGCCCACCTGTTCGTTCACATAGTCTTCCAGCTTCTGGCCCACCAGCAGGCCACCCGAGGACAGCTGCAGGTCGCGGATCTTGGTTTCATCCAGCGCCACGGCCTTTTCCTGCAGCTCGAAGGCGTTCATGCCGCTCGCATATAGCGCCCCCACCACGCTGCCCGCGCTGGTGCCGGACACCACCGCAGGCGCAAGGCCATTGGCTTCCAGCATCTTGATGACGCCGATATGGGCAAAGCCCTTCACGGCCCCGCCGCCCAGGGCCAGGCCGATCCTGATGGGCGCCACGGGTGTGCCCGGCGCGGTGGGCGCGGACTCGGGCGTGGCCGCCGAGGGGCTGGGCGGGTTGCTGCCGCAAGCGGCCAGCCCCGCCAGGCTCAGATACACCAGTGGACGCAAAAGGGCTTGGAGGCGCATGCCGGAAGATCCTGCTGTCGGATGACGAGATTCGGGGCGGGCAGTATAGCGGCAGGGGCAAACCACCGCCGGAGACGCATCATGCTGCGGACGGCAAAGTGCGCCCTGAGGTCACTCAGGGATGCGAGGGCTCAAACCGCTGGATTCGCGCCAGCACGTCCGCCATGGCATCGCGGGCTTCGGCAAGGTCGTAGTCGGACTGCAGGTTGAGCCAGCTTTGCGCGTCCGTGCCAAAGAAGACCGCAAGGCGCAGCGCCGTATCCGCCGTGATGCCGCGCATGCCCTTCACGATCTCGTTGATGCGCCGGGGCGGAACATCGATGGCCTTTGCCAACGCGTACTGGCTCAGGCCCATGGGTTCGAGCCACTCGTGCATCAGGATTTCTCCTGGGTGAGGCCATTTGACTTCGCGGGTCATGTTGTAGTCCTTTCAGTGGTAATCCACGATCTCGACTTGGCTGGCATGGCCATCTGCCCAGACGAAGCAAAGGCGCCATTGCTCATTGATCCGAATGCTGTACTGGCCCCTGCGGCTTCCTTGAAGGGCCTCCAGTCTGTTGCCTGGCGGAATGCGCAGGAACTCCAGGGAGGTCGCTGCGTTCAGCTGCACCAGCTTGCGCATGGCAGCGGCCTCCAGGTTGGCGAACCGCGCAACGCGCTTGCCAAGCATCAATGCCTGGGTGTCTGCACATCTGAAATCGAGGATCATGGATCAATAATAACGACTCCCGTTATTAGCTGATGCTTACCCCGCCTGCAGTTAGGCCCTCTTGCATCAACTCCGGGGACTGAGCAGTTCCCGCATCCCCTGCACAGCCTCCCGCAAAAACCCCCAGACCGCCTCGATGCGCTGAACCTGCCGGGCATCCGAGGGCATGCTCATCCAGAAGGTGCGGGTGAAGCAGGCCTCGGCGGGCAGCACGCGGCTGAGCACGGGGTCGCGGTCGGCAATGAAGGCGGGCAGCACGGCCAGGCCGGCGCCGGCGCGCACGGCCTCGTACTGGGCGGTGATGCTGGTGCTGCGAAAGGCAAAGCGCTCGGGCTGGAACAGGGTGGACAGCAGTTGCAGCTCGCGCGTGAACAGCAGGTCGTCCACGTAGTGGATGAAGCTGTGGTGGCGCAGGTCCTCGGTGCGCGCCACCAGCGGGCGGCGCGCAAGGTATTCGCGCTGGCCGTAGAGGAAGAGCCGGTAGTCGGTGAGCTTGGTGACCACGGCCGAGCCGCGCGTGGGGCGCTCCAGCGAGATGACGATGTCGGCCTCGCGCCGCGACAGGTGCAGCAGGCGCGGCAGGGCCAGCAGGTCGATGCTCAGCAGCGGATGGCGCTGCGTCAGCGCGGCCAGCTGCGGAGCCAGCAGCTGGGTGCCGAAGCCCTCGGTGGCGCCCACGCGCACCAGGCCGGACGGGCCCTGGCTGGCGGATTCGGCCGCCAGCGGCATGCGCTCCAGCCCGGCGGCGGCGCGCTGCATGGCGTCTGCCACGCCCAGCAGCTGTCGGCCGGCCTCCGTGGGCCGCCATTGGCCCGCCTCGCGCTCGAAGAGCACGGCCCCCAGCTGCTTTTCCAGGGCCTGGATGCGGCGCGACACCGTGGTGTGCTCCACGCCCAGTTGCCGCGCAGCGGCGGCCATGCTGCCGCTGCGCGCCAGCTCGCCAAAGAATCTCAGGTGGTCCCAGTCCATGGGTCAAGGCCGCCTCAGTCGGCTGCGGCGCGGCGCGCGGCCAGCGTGCTGGGCGCACGCGCCAGCTCGTCGTTTTGCCGCACCAGGACGGCCATCATGTCCATGAACAGGCCCCGCTGCTCCTGCGGCAGCGGCTCCAGCATGCGCTGCTGGGCCCGCAGCACCGAGGGCTCGGCAGCGGCCAGCAGCGCAGCGCCTTCTGCGGTGACCGACAGCAGGCGCACGCGCCGATCGGCCGGGCTGGTGTTGCGCACCATGAGGCCGCGCGCCTCCAGCCGGTCGATGACGCTGCCGATGGTCGAGGTATCGAAGCCGATCATCCGCGCCAGCGTGCGCTGGTCCACGCCGGGCTGGCGCAGCACGGCAGACAGCGCCGCGTACTGCACGGGGGTCACGCCGAATTCCTGGGTCTCCTCCATGAAGACGGCCACCGCGATCTGCTGCAGGCGGCGGATGTGGTAGCCGGGGTAGTTTTCTAGTTCTGCGGGTTGGTAGTCCATGGCCATTGCGCTCTTTTCCGGGTCCCTGCGGGCAAGCGCAGATGTTCGCATGAACCGCGCCCTCCGTTGGCCTTGGCTGGCGGACAGGTGATTCGCCCGGACACGCTGTACGCCACCGTTTTATCTGCATCCAGGGAAACCCCAGGCTGGCCTGATGCAAATCAACACTACACTCATCGTCAGCATACTGTTTAATTATTCGCGACGCAGCTGACCCGCAGGCTGGCGACACGCACCACGAAGCACAGGACATCCATGAGCACCAGCATTTCTTCCCGGGCGCTGCCCGTTCTTGTGGCGGGCGGCGGCATTGGCGGCGTGGCGGCCGCGCTGGCCCTGGCGCGCCAGGGATTCGCCGTCAAGGTGCTGGAGCAGGCACCGCAGCTGGGCGAGATCGGCGCCGGCATACAGCTGGGGCCCAACGCATTCGCGGCCTTCGACGCGCTGGGCATTGGCGAGCTGGCCCGGGGCCGTGCGGTCTATACCGACGAGATGGTGATGCACGACGCGCTCGATGAAAGACTGGTCGGCCGCATTCCCACGGGCGAGGCGTTTCGCGCCCGCTTTGGCAACCCGTATGCGGTGATCCACCGCGCCGACATCCACACCTCGCTGCTCGAAGGCGCGCGCACCCACGGCCAAATCGAGACGCTGACGGGCACGCGCATCGAAGCCGTGCAGCAGGAGGGCGACACCGTCACCGTGCGCGACCAGCACGGCCAGGTCCATGTGGGCCAGGCGCTGATCGGCGCCGATGGCGTGAAGTCCGTGGTGCGCCAGCAGTACGTGGGCGATGCGGCGCGTGTCTCCGGCCACGTGGTGTACCGCGCCGTGGTGGAGAAGAACGACTTCCCCGAGGACCTGCGCTGGAATGCGGCCAGCATCTGGGTCGGCCCCAACTACCACCTGGTGCACTACCCGCTGCGCGGCGGCGAGCAGTACAACGTGGTCGTCACCTTCCACAGCCGCGAGCAGGAGGAATGGGGCGTGCGCGAAGGCAGCCGCCAAGAGGTGCAAAGCTACTACAGCGACTGCTGCCCGCGCGCCCGCCAGCTCATAGACCTGCCCAAAAGCTGGAAGCGCTGGGCCACGGCCGACCGCGACCCCATTGGCCAGTGGAGCTTCGGCCGCGCCACGCTGCTGGGCGATGCGGCCCACCCTACCCTGCAGTACATCGCCCAGGGCGCCTGCATGGCGCTGGAAGACGCGGTGACGCTGGGCCAGGCGCTCAAGCGCTGCGGCAACGACTGGCCGCAGGCGCTGCGGCTGTACGAGCGCTCGCGCATCGCCCGCACGGCGCGCGTGGTGCTGTCCGCGCGCGAGATGGGCCGCATCTTCCACGCCAGCGGCGTGGAGCGCCTGGTGCGCAACGACCTCTGGAAGGGCCGCACGCCCCAGCGTTTCTACGACGCCATGGAGTGGCTGTACGGCTGGAAGGCCGAAACCTGCCTCGCCGAAGACTGAACACAAGGAGACCGCCATGCAAGAACTTGGCCGCCTGGAAGACCTGCCCCAGGACTATCGCGACGAACTCACGCGCAACAACCTGGTGCCGCTGTGGCCCAGCCTGCGCAACGTGATGCCGCCGCACACGCCGCGCCCGCGCACACAGCCGATTGCCTGGCCCTACCAGTCCATCCGACCGCTGCTGATGCAGGCCGGCGAACTGACGCCCATCGAAAAGGCCGAGCGCCGCGTGCTGGTGCTGGCCAACCCCGGCCATGGGCTGGAGAAGATGCAGGCCAGCTCCTCCATCTACCTGGGCATGCAGCTGCTGCTGCCCGGCGAGTGGGCGCCCTCGCACCGCCACACGCCCAATGCCGTGCGCATGGTGGTGGAGGGCCAGGGCGCATGGAGCCTGGTCGATGGCGAGAAATGCCCCATGGAGCGCGGCGACCTCATCCTCACGCCCACGGGTCTGTGGCATGAGCATGGCCACGACGGCGACGAGGCCGTGGTCTGGCTCGATGTGCTGGACCTGCCCCTGGCCTACTACCTGGAAGTCACCTACCACGTGGACGGCCCGCGCCAGCCCGCCCTGCCCGGCCGTGGCGACCGGGCGTATGCGCGCGGCGGCCTGGCACCCACGCAGGTGTTCGCCCGCAGCGCCAAGGCCTACCCCATGCTGCGCTACCCGTGGAAGGATGCGCGTGCCGCCCTGCTGGAGCTGGCCGCCGACCGGCTGGACCTGGACTGCGTGCAGCTGGCCTACACCAACCCCGAAACCGGGGCCGACTGCGAAAACATCCTGGGCTTTTACGCGCTGATGCTGCGCCCGGGCCAGACGCTGCAGTTGCCCGCGCGCTCGCCGGCCTGCGTGTTCCATGTCATCGAGGGCGGCGCCAGCGTGGCCGCCGTGGACCGCCATTTCGACCTGGCCCCGGCCGACACCTGCTGCGTGCCCGGCTGGGCGCCCGCCACGCTGACCAATGCCAGCGCCAGCGAGCCCGCCTTCCTCTTCCTGGCCGACGAGGCTCCTTTGCACCGAAAGCTGGGCCTCTACGAAGTCCGGCCTTGAATCCTCCGATGTCTCTTTACTCCCCCATCGCCAATACCATGACCGCCCCCCAATACCTCTGGACCCCGCCCCCCATCCAATCCCTGCCCGTGCGCGGCAGCACGCAGCGCCTGCCCGTGAACCGCCTGTTCTTCGTGGGCCGCAATTACCACGCCCATGCCGTCGAGATGGGCCGCCCGGTGGACAAGAGCGTGGAGCGCCCCTTCTATTTCACCAAGGCCCCCTCCACCCTGACCGAATCGGGTGCCACCGTGGCCTACCCGCCCGAGACGAACAACTACCACTTCGAGATGGAACTGGTGGTGGCCATCGGCAAGGCGGGCTTTCGCATTGCGGCGGACCAGGCGCATGAACACATCTACGGCTACGCCTGCGGCCTGGACATGACGCGCCGCGACCTTCAGCTGGTGGCGCGCGACAAGGGCCGGCCCTGGGACCTGGGCAAGGATGTGGAGCAGTCCTCGGTGGCCAGCGAGATCGTGCCCATGCCGGGCCAGGTGATCGAATCCGGCGCCATTGCACTGGCCGTCAATGGCGAGACAAAGCAGCAGTCCGACGTGGACAAGCTGATCTGGAACATCCGCGAAATCATTGCCGACCTCTCGCTGTTCTATCACCTGCAGCCCGGCGACCTCATCTACACGGGCACGCCCGAAGGCGTGGGCGCCGTGCTGCCGGGCGACCGCATCACGGGCCATGTGCAGGGCGTGGGCGAGATCGCGCTCACCGTGGGCCAGCCCGAATAAGACCGGGGAGACCACCACCATGAAGCTCTACAGCTTTTTCCGCAGCGGCACCTCGCACCGCCTGCGCATCGCGCTCCACCTCAAGGGCCTGCGCCCTGACTACTTTCCCGTGGACCTGCGCGTGGACGAGCAGGCCCAGGCGCCGTTCAAGCAGGTCAACCCGCAGGGCCTGGTGCCGGCGCTGACGCTGGACGATGGCCGCACGCTGATCCAGTCGCCGGCCATCATCGAATGGCTGGAGGAGCGCCACCCCGAGCCGCCGCTGCTGCCCGCCGACCCCGAGGACCGCGCCCAGGTGCGCGCGCTGGCCGCCATCGTGGGCTGCGACGTGCATCCCATCAACAACCGCCGCATCCTGCAGACCCTGCGCCGCCAGTTCGGTGCGGACGAGGCCGCCATCAACGCCTGGTGTGCCACCTGGATTGCCGACGGCTTCGACGCCATCGAAGCCCTGCTGGCGCAGGACACGCGGCGCGGCGACTTCTGCTTTGGCCACGCACCCACGCTGGCCGATGTCTACCTGGTGCCCCAGATCGAAAGCGCACGCCGCTTTGGCGTGGACCTGGACCGCTGGCCGCTGATCAGCGCTGTGGACAGGGCCTGCGCGGCCCTGCCCGCCTTTGCGCAGGCCGCGCCCCTGGCCCAGCCTGACGCCGGCTGAACTTCGCCTGAACCCCGCCGCGCCTTTGCCGGCAGCCCCGCCCCGAGTCCTCGCCAGAAGGACCGGGGCATTGCAAGCAGTGAAAAAAGCAGATCCAACAGGAGACAGACTGTGAAAGCATCCCCATCCAACCGCCTCGACGCCGCCCCCTCCCGCCGCAAGGCCCTTGCAGGCGCAGCCCTGCTGCTGGCCTCCATCGCCCCGCTGCATTGCGCCTGGGCGCAGGCAGGCTCCAGCAGCACCGCCAGCTTTCCCACGCGCCCCGTCACCGTGATCACGGCCTTTGCCGTTGGCAGCGGCCCTGACGCCGTACTGCGCATCGTGGGAGAAAAGCTTTCCGCGCGCTGGAAGCAGGGCGTGACCGTGGACAACCGCCCAGGCGGCGGCGGCTTTGTCGCCATCGAAGCCGCACGCCGCGCCAAGCCCGACGGCTACACCCTGCTGCAGCTCGACAGCGAACACATCTCCGCCCTGCCCTACCTCTACAAGCAGCGCAACTTCCATCCGCTGCAGCATTTCGACCCGGTGGCGCCGCTGTTCCTCACGCCCTTCTTCGTGGCCGTGCCCACGAACTCGCCCTGGAAAAGCATGGGCGACCTGATCAAGGCGGCCAAATCCGAGCCCGGCAAGGTCAGCTACGGCTCCTGGGGCGTGGGCAGCCCCGGCCACCTGGGCGGCGAATGGCTGGACTTCCTGACCGGCAGCAAGATGACCCACGTTCCCTACCGCGAGGTCAGCCAGCTCTACACCTCGGTGGCCAATGGCGACCCGGCCTGGAGCTTTGCCAGCATTCCCTCCAGCCAGGGCATCTACAAATCCGGCAAGATCCGCTACCTGGCCGTGGCCGCGCCCCAGCGCATCGCCCAGATGCCCGACGTGCCCACCGTGGCCGAATCGGGCGGCCCCGCCGACCTCATCGTGAACTCCTTCGTCTCCCTGCTGGCGCCCAAGGGCGTGGACGCCGCCCTGCGAGACAAGATCCATGCCGACGTGGTCGCCGTGCTGCAGGACCCGCAGGTGCGCGAGAAATTCGCCACCTTCGCCTTCCAGCCCATCACCTGGGAGGTGCCGGAAATGGAGAAATTCGCCAGGACCAAGGCCGATCAGTACAAGCTGCTGATCCAGAAGGCGAACATCAGCCTGGATTGAGAGCACCGAATAGACAAAGCAACGGGGCGTAGCGCCCTGTCGCCCCCGCACCCCGGCCCCTCCTCCCCATATGCCCGTGCCTGCCCCGTAGCGAAGCGAAGGGGACGCGGGCATTTGGGCGCGTTTCTTTGCCTCCTTTCTTGTCGCGCGACAAGAAAGGAGGTCGGCCGCCGGGCCGAAACCCGGCCTCGAAAAACAACCGCCCGGCAGGGACCCAAAAAGAGTCGGGATGCAATACTGAGTACCTGCCAAGCCAGCTCATTGCCCAACCACTTCAACCCTGTGACTGCGGATTCGCAAACCCCGCCACCTGCTCGTAATGTCGGGCAATGGCGCGCAGCTCGTCCTGGCTGATCAGCTCGTCGATATGGCCGAAGGGCTGGCCGCCGCTGAGCTCGTCGGCCTTCATGATGATGAAGTCGGGCGGCGTGGAGCGGTTGGTCAGCACCACCTGGCTGGTGGCGGGCAGGCGGCTGGCCTCATAGGCGGCCAGCAGCGCCAGCGGGTCGCCTTGCGGGTCGGCAGCCAGCAGGTCGGCCAGCACGCGCGCATCGCGCATGGCCTGGGCCGAGCCGTTGGAGCCGCGCGGATACATGGGGTGGGCGGCATCGCCCAGCAGGGTCACGCGGCCGAAGCTCCACTGGTCCACGGGGTCCTTGTCCACCATGGGGTACTCGAAGATGGTCTCGGCCGAGCGGATCAGGGCCGGCACATCCAGCCAGTCGAAGGTCCAGCCGCCAAAAATCTCCAGCACATCCTCCATGCGCCCGGCGCGATTCCAGTCATTCATGCGCATCTGCGGGTCGCGGATCTCGGCCACCCAGTTGATGCGCTGCATGCCCTGGCCGTCGACGTTGTCCTCGATGGGATAGATCACCATCTTGCCGGTATCGACCGAGCCGATGCGCAGATAGCTCTTGCCCGTGAGGATGGGCTTGAAGCGCGAGACGCCGCGCCAGGTGTTGATGCCGCCGAAGGCCAGCTCCTCCTGCGGATAGAACTGGCGCCGCACGGCGGAGTTGACGCCATCGCAGGCCACGACGATGTCGGCCGTGGCGGACGGCGGCACATGGCCCTGGGCATCCGGCGCGAAATGCACGGTGGCGCCATGGGCCGACTGGTCCACACGAACGCAGCGGTGGCCCGTGTGCACGGCACCGGGGCCCAGGCGCTGCACGGCGGCCTCGAAGAGAACGCGGTGCAGGCGGCCCCGGTGTATGCCCAGTTCCGGCAGCTCGTAGCCCGCATGGCGGCCGCGCGGCTCGCGGTAGACGAACTGGCCGTAGCGGTTGAAGAACACGCTCTCCAGGTTCTCGATCGCCAGGGCCTCCAGCTGCGGCTGCAGGCCCAGGTCGCTGAGTTCGCGCATGGCATGCGGCAGCAGGGTAATGCCCGCGCCGATCTCGCGGACCTCGGGCACGGCCTCGAAGACTTCACAGGCAATGCCTCTTTGATGCAGGGCCAATGCCAGGCACAGGCCTCCGATGCCGCCCCCCACGATCGCTACTTTCATCCGCTGACTCTCCATGCTTTCTCCAGGGGCGCTGTTGGCGCCCGCCCCGCCTACTCGGCGGTAATCCCCCGCGCCTTGACCAGATCGGCCCAGCGCCGGGCGTCCTTTTGCACCAGGGCCTTGAACTCGGCCGGCGTGCTGCCGGCCGGATCCATGCCCTGGGGCGCGAAGGCATGCCGGACTTCATCCGACGCCAAAATCGCGCGGATCTCGCGATTGAGGGCATCGACCTGGTCCGCCGGCATGCCGGCCGGCGCAAACACGCCGTACCACATATCCACGTTCACATCGCCCGCCTTGGCCTCCTTGAGCGTGGGCACATCGGGCAGCAGCGGGTGGCGCTGGTGGCTGCCAATGCCCAGCGCGCGCAGCTTGCCGGCCTTCACGTGCACCAGGGCCACGTGAATGGGCAGGAACATGCATTCCACCTGACCGCCCAGCAGGTCGGTCAGCGCCGGCCCTGTTCCGCGATACGGGATGTGCGTGATAGACACCCCGGCCGTGCTCTTGAAAAGCTCCATCGCCATATGGTGCGGAGTGCCCACTCCCGGCGAGGCGTAATTGATGCGGCCCGGCGAGGCCTTGGCGGCCTTCACCAGATCGGCCGCCGTCTGATAGGCCGAGGCCGTGGGCGTCACCAAAATCAACTGCCCCCAACTGGTCAGCGTCACGGGTTCGAGGTCTGTCAGCGGATTGAATGGCAATTTGGGATACAGCGATGCATTCATCACCAGGGTATTCACTGTCACCAAAAGCGTCTGGCCATTGGCGGGCGAGCGCACAACGGCCTCGGTGCCGATATTTCCAGAGGCGCCCGGCTTGTTCTCCACCACCACGGGCCGGCCCTGGCGCTTGGCCAGCAAAGGTCCGATGGTTCGCGCTATCGTGTCGATTCCAGTCCCCGGAGTGAAAGGCACAATCAATTTCAGAGGCACACTCTCGGTACTGGCGATGGCACCTGCTACGGGTAAACCCAATACTCCCAATCCGCTTGTCTTCAAAAATTGCCGTCTGCCAACAAAATTTCGCATGTAGACCTCTTTTGTAGTTAGCATGCAAACGCATGGTAATCATGCACCAAAATGGGCACAATTGGTGGAAATCGAATGAATACTGGACACTTCTGCAAGAATACTAGACGCATATGGACACGATGACGCCTGCACCACTGCCGCTATATCAGCGCCCTGGCTTTTTGCTGCGGCGCGCCCACCAGATTTCGGTCGGCATTTTTGAAGAGCAATGCCGACCCCTGGGACTGACGCCGCCACAGTACGGCGCCCTGGTGCTGATCGACGCATCCCCCGGCTCCGACCAAAGCTCCCTGGCCCGCGCCATGGGCTTTGACAAGGTGACCACGCTGCGCCTGGTGCGCGGGCTGGAAGAGCGCGAATACGTGCACCGCGCCCTGAGCACGCGTGACCGCCGCCAGCACGAACTGACGCTGACCGACAAGGGCCGCGCCCTCCTGGCCGCCAGCGTGCCGCTGGTGGACCAGGCCTACCACCGCCTGGTGTCCCCGCTGGAAGACGGCGAGCTGCAGGAGCTGCTGCGCCTGCTGGCCAAGCTGGAATCCGGCCTGGGCGCCAATGCCCGCGTGAAGCTGGAGCCGCTGCGCAAGCCCGGCGCCCGCGCCGTTCAGACCCCGGCTCCTGCCGACGACGCCCGCCTGCCGGCCACCGGCACGGACTGAGCCGCTGACCGCCTGAACCAGCATGGCCTGCGCCTGCCGCAGGCCATGCTCTTTTTTGCGCCAGCCTGTGCAAAAACGCACATGAATACTGCACATATCTCCATTGCTTGCGAAAAACCGCACAGCTACCATGCGATGAACGCCCGGCGCACGCATGGCGGGCTGACACCACCGCAACAGGAGACAAGCCATGAATGCATCCACGTCCGCCAAGGTTTTGGCGCCCACGGTCAAGCTGCTGATCAACGGCAAGCTGGTCGAATCCCAAAGCACCCAATGGCGCGATGTGGTCAACCCGGCCACGCAGGAAGTGCTGGCCCGCGTGCCCTTTGCCACGCCCGACGAGGTCAACGCCGCCGTCGCCAACGCCAAGGAAGCCTTCAAGACCTGGCGC
This sequence comes from Delftia sp. GW456-R20, assembly GCF_001622915.1. Taxonomy (NCBI): domain Bacteria; kingdom Pseudomonadati; phylum Pseudomonadota; class Betaproteobacteria; order Burkholderiales; family Comamonadaceae; genus Delftia; species Delftia sp. GW456-R20. Next base: position 416,064 of record NZ_LWCN01000004.1, read on the forward strand.
AAGACCCCCATCGGCCAGCGCGCCCGCATCTTCCTGAAGCTGCAGCAGCTGATCCGCGAGAACATGAAGGAGCTGGCCGCCCTGCTGACCGCCGAACAGGGCAAGACCCTGCCTGACGCGGAAGGCGATGTCTTCCGCGGCCTGGAAGTGGTGGAGCATGCGGCCAACATCGGCTCGCTGCAGCTGGGCGAGCTGGCCAACAACGTGGCCAACGGCGTGGACACCTATTCCGTGCTGCAGCCCCTGGGCGTGTGCGCAGGCATCACCCCCTTCAACTTCCCGGCCATGATTCCGCTGTGGATGTTCCCCATGGCCATTGCCACGGGCAACACCTTCGTGCTCAAGCCCTCCGAGCAAGACCCCATGGTCACCATGCGCCTGTGCGAACTGGCGCTGGAAGCCGGCATTCCGCCCGGCGTGCTGAACGTGGTGCACGGCGGCGAGGATGTGGTCAACGCCATCTGCGACCACCCCGACATCAAGGCCATCAGCTTCGTGGGCTCCACCAAGGTCGGTACCCATGTCTACAACCGCGCCAGCCTGGCCGGCAAGCGCGTGCAATGCATGATGGGCGCCAAGAACCACGCCATCGTCATGCCCGACGCCAACAAGGAGCAAACGCTCAATGCCCTGCTGGGCGCAGCCTTCGGCGCGGCAGGCCAGCGCTGCATGGCGCTGTCGGTGGCCGTGCTGGTGGGCGATGCACAGAAGTGGATTCCCGAGCTGGTGGAAAAGTCCAAGACCCTGAAGGTCAGCGGCGGCACCGAGCCCGGCACCGACGTGGGCCCGCTGGTGTCCTGCGCGGCGCTGTCGCGTGTGGAAAGCCTGATCGAACGCGGCCTGGCCGACGGCGCCAAGCTGGAACTGGACGGCCGCAAGCCCCAGGTGGCCGGCTACGACAAGGGCAACTTCGTCGGCCCCACCGTGTTCAGCGGCGTCAAGCCCGGCATGAGCGTGTATGACCAGGAAATCTTCGGCCCCGTGCTCTGCCTGGCGGCTGCCGACAGCCTGGACGAGGCCATCGAGTTCATCAACGCCAACCCCAACGGCAACGGCACGGCCATCTTCACGCAGTCGGGCGCCGCGGCGCGCAAGTTCCAGGAAGACATCGACGTGGGCCAGGTCGGCATCAACGTGCCGATTCCCGTGCCGGTTCCGCTGTTCTCCTTCACGGGCAGCCGCGCCTCCAAGCTGGGTGACCTGGGCCCCTACGGCAAGCAGGTCGTGCTGTTCTACACGCAGACCAAGACCGTCACGGCGCGCTGGTTCGACGACAGCACCACCAGCCAGGGCGTGAACACCACCATCAGCCTGCGCTGATGCACGGGTGGGCGGGCCTGGATTGATCCGGGGCAGGCCCCGGCTCTGGGATGATGGCGGCATGCGTTTTCCAATGACCGCCTCCCTCTCCCGGGGCCTGGGTGCCGCCTTGCTCACCGCCCTGGCCGCCCTGCCCCTGACCCTTCACGCGCAGGCCGGTGCAGCCTGCGACCCGGCCTCCACCGCCGCCGCCAGCCGCAATGCCTGCGCGGTCCAGGCCTTCCAGGAGGCCGACACCGCGCTCAACATCCGCTACCTGGACGTCATGCAGCAACTGCCCCAGGGCAAGCGCACGGGCCTGCGCCACGACCAGAACGGCTGGATCAAGGGCCGCACGGCACGCTGCAAGGCCGCCACGCGCGACAGCGAAACCCAGCCCGAAGGCCCGCGCCTGTACCACGAATGCCTCACGGCCGCGACACAGGAGCGCATGCAGGCGCTGGAGCGCTGGCTGCAGCACTGACCGCCGCACGCACCGACAGGCATCGACAGGCGCCCACAGGCCCCGAAAGCCACCCCCAGAACAACAAGGGCCCCAGAGCCCAACGCAGGAGACAAGCCAGCCATGGACTTCGAACTCAACGACGACCAGCGCGCCTTTGCCGAATCGGCCCGCGCCTTTGCCCAGGCCGAACTCGCGCCCCATGCCGCGCACTGGGACCGTGAATCCATCTTCCCGCGCGAGGCCATCGCCAAGGCGGGCGAACTGGGCTTTTGCGGCCTGTACGCGCCCGAGAACGCGGGCGGCCTGCAGCTGCCGCGCCTGGACGCCACCATGGTCTTCGAGGAACTGGCCGCCGTCGACCCCTCCACCACCGCCTTCATCACCATCCACAACATGGCCACCTGGATGCTGGGCACCTGGGCCACCGACGCCGTGCGCGCCGAATGGGGCGAGGCCCTGACCAGCGGCCGCAAGCTGGCCAGCTACTGCCTGACCGAGCCCGGCGCGGGCTCGGACGCCGGCTCGCTCAAGACCCGGGCCGAGCTGGCGGGGCATGAATACATCATCAACGGCGCCAAGGCCTTCATCAGCGGCGCGGGCAGCACCGACATGCTGGTGCTGATGGCCAGAACGGGCGACGCCGGCTCGGGCGCCAGCGGCATCTCCGCCTTTGCCGTGCCTGCCGACCTGCCCGGCATCAGCTACGGCAAGAAGGAAGAGAAGATGGGCTGGAACAGCCAGCCCACGCGCGTCATCAGCTTCGACAACGTGCGCATTCCCGCTCAGAACCTGCTGGGCCGCGAGGGCGAAGGCTTCAAGATCGCCATGAAGGGCCTGGACGGCGGGCGCATCAACATCGCCACCTGCTCCGTGGGCGCCGCCCAGGGCGCGCTCACCCAGGCCCAGCAGTACATGCACGAGCGCAAGCAGTTCGGCAAGCCCATTGCCAGCTTCCAGGCGCTGCAGTTCAAGCTGGCCGACATGGCCACCGAACTCGTGGCCGCGCGCCAGATGGTGCGCCTGGCCGCCTCCAAGCTCGATGCCGGTGCGCGCGACGCCTCCACCTACTGCGCCATGGCCAAGCGCTTTGCCACCGATGCCGGCTTCATGGTCTGCAACGAGGCCCTGCAACTGCACGGCGGCTACGGCTACATCCGCGAATACCCGCTGGAGCGCCTCATGCGCGATGCCCGCGTGCACCAGATCCTCGAAGGCACGAACGAAATCATGCGCGTCATCATCGCGCGGCGCATGCTGGAAGGCGATGCACCGGACATGATCCGCTGACTCATCCACATCCAGCCCACGCCATGCCCGCCCGCCCGCTCTCCGACACCACGCTGCATCTCATAGACGCCGTGCGCGAAGCCCTGGCCGGCTGCGACGACGTGCAGGAAAAGCGCATGTTCGGCTGCCATGTCTTCATGGTCAACGGCAAGCTGTGCCTGGGCGTGGAAGACGACGAACTGCTGGTGCGCCTGCCGCCCTCGCAGCACGCCGCCGTGGCCGAGACGCCGGGCCTGCGCCCGCTCTCGTCCAAGGGCCAGATGGACGGCTACTTCTTCATCGGCCCCGCCGCCTACGCCACGCGCCAGCAGTGGCAGCACTGGATTGCCCAGGCCCTGGCCTTCAACCCCCACGCCAAGGCCACGCCCCCGAAAAAGCGCAAGCCCCAGGCCAGCGAACCCGCGCCCGCCGACGCAAAGACCCCGCCAGCGCCGCCCGCCCCGGCCGGGCGCCGCACACGCAAGCACCCCATCTTCGGCGACGAATAAGCCCCCTTTGCAGGAGAGCCCCATGCCCATCCGCATCGTCCAGCTAGGCAGCCCCCGCCACGCCGATGAAGGCCTGCGCATAGGCACCGTGCGCCGCCCGCCGCGCGGCGTGCCCAAGGCCGAATTCGCCAGCCGCGACTACTACGACGTCTGGTACCCCGAACTCTCGCCCCAGCCCGACACCATGCACACCGCGCTCGAATCGCACCGGCTGCAGGACCACGGCCAGCAGACCGAGGCCGACAAGCTCTGGCAGCAATTCGTGCGCAAATTCCGCAAGGAAATGGCCGAACCCGCCGCCAGCCGCACCCTGGACCTGCTGGCCGCCCTCTCGCAGCACAGCGCCTTCGCCATCGGCTGCTACTGCGAGCAGGAGGCGCGCTGCCACCGCGGCATCCTGCGCTCCCTGCTCAAGGAACGCGGCGCCGACATTGCCAATGGCGACACGAACACTAGCGACACCGGCCACTGAGACACACCACAAGCTTCACAACACAGGAGACAAGCACATGCAGATCGCATTCATCGGACTCGGCAACATGGGCGGCCCCATGGCCATCAACCTGCACAAGGCAGGCCACACGGTCAAGGCCTTCGACCTCTCCAAGGACGCCTGCGCCAAGGTCGCGGCCGAAGGCCTGGCCATTGCCGCCACCGCCGAAGACGCCGTGCAGGGCGCCGAAGCCGTGGTCTCCATGCTCCCCGCCAGCCAGCACGTGGAAGGCCTCTTCCTCGGCCGTGACGGCGCGGCCGGCCTGCTGCAGCGCATTGCCAAGGGCGCGCTCATCATCGACAGCTCCACCATCGCCGCCGCCACCAGCCAAAAGGTCGCCAAGGCCGCACAGGCCGCAGGCATTGCCTTCATCGACGCCCCCGTCTCCGGCGGCACGGGCGGCGCCATTGCAGGCACCCTCACCTTCATGGTCGGCGGCAGCGACGCCGACCTCGAACGCGCCCGCCCCCTGCTCGAAAAAATGGGCGCCAACATCTTCCACGCCGGCGCCGTGGGCGCGGGCCAGACCGCCAAGATCTGCAACAACATGCTGCTGGGCATCCTCATGATCGGCACCAGCGAAGCCATCGCCCTGGGCGTGGCCAACGGCCTGGACCCCAAGGTCCTCAGCGAAATCATGCGCCGCAGCTCGGGCGGCAACTGGGCCCTCGAAAAATACAACCCCTTCCCCGGCGTCCACGAAAATGCCCCCGCCTCCAAGAACTACGCAGGCGGCTTCGGCACCGACCTCATGCTCAAGGACCTGGGCCTGGCCCAGGAAAACGCCATGGCCGTCAAGGCCTCCACGCCGCTGGGCGGCATGGCCCGCGCCATGTACGCCATGCACTCCATCGCCGGCAACGACGCCCTGGACTTCTCCAGCGTCATCCGCTCCCTGCAAAAGAACGGCTGACCGCCAGGCTCAGGCCAGCGGGCAATGCCCCCGCGCCCGAACCCCTGAATCCCGTATGCCCGCGCCTGCGTCGGGCCGCCTGCGGGGTTGCAGTCCTGCCGCAGGACAGGACTGCTTCGTCAACTGACTCGCCGCAGTTGTCTGAACGGAGCGCGCAGCGCGCAGTGAGTTCTGCGGCGAACCCCGCAGGCGGCCCGACGCAGGTTGCCCCGCAGCGCAGCGAAGGGGTCGCGGGCATTCGGGCGCGTTTCTTTGCCTACTTTCTTGCCGCGCGGCAAGAAAGTCGGTCGGCCGCCGGGCCGAAACCCGGCCTCGAAAAACAACCGCCCGGCAGGGTCAAAAACCAGAAACCCCGGTCAATCCAACCGGGGTTTTCTCTCTCGGCTACCCCAACAGCCCTGCGTAAGCTGCCACGGCTACCCTGAATCGTCAGAGCGTCATCCATCACAACGAACACAAGCAAACATGACCACTACACCCCCCACCTTCGCCCCCATGCCCACCGAGGAAGGCTACTTCGGCCCCTACGGCGGCCAGTTGGTCCCGCCCCACCTCAAGCAGGCCATGGACGACATCAACACCGCCTACTCCGAAATCACCAAACGCCAAGACTTCCAGCAGGAACTGGCCCAGCTCTTCGCCGACTACGTGGGCCGCCCCAGCCCCATCTTCCACGCGCGGCGCCTGTCGGAGCAGCTCGGCGGCGCACAGATCCACCTCAAGCGCGAAGACCTCAACCACACCGGCGCCCACAAGATCAACCACTGCCTGGGCGAGGCCCTGCTGGCCAAGTTCATGGGCAAGAAAAAGGTCATCGCAGAAACCGGCGCCGGCCAGCACGGCGTGGCCCTGGCCACGGCCTGCGCGCTGGTGGGCATTCCCTGCGAGATCCACATGGGCCAGGTGGACATCGAGAAGGAACACCCCAACGTCACCAAGATGCGCATCCTGGGCTGCAAGCTCGTGCCCGTCACGCGCGGCGCGGCCACGCTCAAGGAGGCCGTGGACAGCGCATTCGAGGAGTACCTCACCAACCCCACGGACTACATCTACGCCATCGGCTCCGTGGTCGGCCCCCACCCGTTCCCGATGATGGTGCGCGACTTCCAGAGCATCATCGGCCGCGAGGCGCGCGAGCAATTCCAGGCCAGGCACGGCAAGCTGCCCGACCACGTGGCCGCCTGCGTGGGCGGCGGCTCCAACGCCATGGGCATCTTCACGGCCTTCCTGGGCGATGCCTCGGTCAAGCTCGTCGGCGTGGAGCCCTCGGGCGAAGGCACGGACAAGCCCGGCCGCCACGCAGCCACCCTCAGCATGGGCAAGCCCGGTGAAATCCACGGCATGAAGTGCTACGTGCTGGAAAACGCAGACGGCACGCCGGCTGCCGTGCACAGCATTGCCTCGGGCCTGGACTATCCGGGCGTGGGCCCGCAGCACAGCTACCTCAAGGACCTGGGCCGCGTGCAGTACGAATCCGTCACCGACAAGGAATGCCTGGACGCCTTCATGCAGCTGTCGCGCGTGGAAGGCATCATCCCCGCGCTGGAAAGCGCCCACGCCGTGGCCTGGGCCATGCGCGTGGCGCCCGGCCTGCCCAAGGACCAGCACATCCTCATCAACCTCTCGGGCCGTGGCGACAAGGACGCCGACTACGTGGCCAAGGTGCTGGGCCTCTGAACGCAGAGGTTGTGCTGGATCAAACCGCAGCACCCCGGAGGGGGCAAAGGGCGCACTCTCCGACAACCGCTCTCCGGGACGGTGGAGACAATGGCCCCGACCGTTGTCTTGTCCAACCCCATTCCCGGAAGGAGCCACACCCATGAAACCTGCCCCGTTCGCACGCACTGCCGCCCTCTCCATCGCCCTGGCCCTGACCTGCGCCACCGCCGCCCTGCCCGCCGCAGCCAAGTCGGTGGCCGAATGGCAGACCATCACCAGCCAGGCCAAGATCCCGCTGGAGCAGGCCATCACCCGCGCAACCCAGGCCGTGCCCGGCAAGGCCATCGAAGCCCAGCTGGACGACGGCGACGGCATGGGCCCGCGCTACGAAATCGAAGTCATCACCCCGGCCGGCGACAGCGTGGAAGTCTGGGTCAACGCCATCACCGGCCAGGCCGCCCAGCACAAGAACGACGGCGCCGCCAAGCGCAAGGACCGCCAGCGCCTGGAAAAGGCCAAGTCCACCATTGAGCAGGCCATCCAGGCCGCCACCCGCCACACCCCGGGCACGCCTGTCAGCGCGGAACTGGACTCCCACTGGGGCCAGACCAGTTACCAGGTCGAAGTGCTGCAGGCCAACGGCACGCTCATGGAAGTCAAGATCGACGCCGTGGGCGGCGAAGTCATCCGGGCCAAGAAGGACTGAGTCTCGACCCCAACCCGACAGCGCGCTTCAGCATGGGGCGCGTTTTTTTTGCCCATTTTTTGCCTCGCTCCTGCCATGTCCGCAGGCCATCCGCGCCTGCAGCACTCCTCAGGCCAACGCCACCGACACCCCCTCATCCGCAAACCGCTTCGCAGCCCTGAGCAGATAGCTCACGGCATAAAGAATGGGGTCGTCGGCCTCATCGCCATTGAGATGCTCCACCACCTCAATGGCATAGCCCAGGTTCACCGCCGTGTCGTGCAGCAGGCCCACCAATTCCTTGTCCTCAGGCTCCAGCGACTGCGCCTCATCGGCCTTCACGTAATAGATGCGCAGCAGATCCCGGCACACGCAATTGATGGCCGTGACCTTGTGGCGAGCGAGCAGGTCCAGCACATCCAGCGCAGCGCCCATGTGCAGGACGGCGTCTATGGCGAGGTCTTCGAGTTTGGGTGGGGGTGTGGTGGCTAAGGCTTGCTGCTCCATCTGCGCTCCTGTCGAGAGTTGCTCAGCGCCCAAGATCACTGGGCAAATGCGACGCCCACCTGCTGGGAGTGTCGTCGTCGCTTTACAAAACTCCAACTATAGGTGGAAGACTGTCTGCACGCAAACCGGGAAGCTTTGCTCACTTTAGTGAGCAAATATGACAGAACTTGATAAAGCCTTTGGAAGCCTGTTGCGTGAGCTACGCAATGAGCGTGCACTGTCCCAGGAGACCCTTGCCGCCGAGGCCGGGCTGGCGCGCAACTACATCAGCCAGTTGGAGCTTGGTAGCAAATGTCCGAGCTTGCGGTCTGTTTTCAAGCTGTGCAAGGTGTTGGGGGTTGCGCCGGGAGATGTGGTGAGTGAGGTGAATAGGCGAATCGCAGAGACCGCCAGCTCCAATCAATGAAAAGCTGTTGACTAATTAGCTGCAAGATAGTGAAACCTAACGTTAGCTACACGACATTTTTTAGGTCATCAATGAGTTATGCTACCGTTCTTGTCGCCCTTGTGACCACCCTTCAGCACAAATCGGTTATAAGTAAATAAAATAATTAGCAAATCCAACTACAGTGCAACTCGACAGTCTAGGAGAGGAGAGAAATATGGTTCAGATTTCTACTCGTCCGCTGCATCTGCATACGCTCGATACGCTGTGTACAGACCTAGTGGCTGGCCTCGCAATAGAATTAGGCCAGGATGGTGAGGTTTTCAGCTTTGAGGAGCCGGCTGCACGTGGCATCCTGGCATGGTATTTGCAAAATCGCACAAAGTGGGGCGGAAACGTCTATACGCCTGATATTGAGGCTATTGTCGATGCCGCTGGCCAGCCTCCAACTACTGCGCAGTCGGTCAACCCAACAGCAGCCCCGGAGGCACTCCGCCGTTTCACGCTGACGCATCTGCGGGCACATCAATTCGCTGGACTTCACCACGCAGGCACTGAAAAAAATAAACCAGATGACCTTTCATTAGCGTTTACCCCTGGCGTCTCACTTTTTGAAGGATTTAACGGTAGCGGCAAGACGTCTCTGCTTAACTCCGTAATTTGGGCACTAACTGGCGAAGTGCTGCGACCTCAACGTGCACCGGAGCCCGCAAACAAGGACTTTACCTTTGAGGTAGACGCATCAGCCAAGCACACAGCCCCACCAGTCGTCCCTTTGCCAGATCCCGCGCTCGGCCCTCTGACTGCAAACGCAATCCCAGTAGACACTTGGGTGGAACTCACCTTTGAGGACCAAGACGGGAAGATATTTCAAGTTCGTCGAGTTCTCACGAGAGGCCCGAGAGCGGTTCTTAAGGAAGAAGTCGTTGGACTAAGGGAGCTAGGACTAGATCCTATAGCCAGCCGTGTTGGGACAACTATGCCGGGACTGCTGCCTTATATACAAATTGGATCGACGTCTGCACTCGGAAAGGCGATTTCTGAGCTGACTGGCATGGCACCACTCGTTCAACTGGCATCGCATGCCAATCGCTCAAAGAAGAAAATAACAACAGAATTTACTAAACAAAAGAATTCCGAGATTACTTCGGTGGATGAGAGTTATCAACGCGCCAAGACGGACCTTGAACAATTAATAATTCAGCATAGACTGGATATCGGCGACCTTAAAATACCGCCGCCGTCATCGTCAATCGATATTGAGAAAGATCTTGAAGATATTGCAAAACGGCTAACGCAACTCAAGAGTGATGGGCTTAGCCACGCAAAATCGATACTGGGCGAGCACTTCGATGCTCAAGATGAGGCTCAGCGTACAGACTTGATGGAAAGCATAGCTCCTGCGGTTGCCTTAATCGGGAAGGTTGCCGGGCTTCCATCTATGCAGAGGCTGGCAGGCCTGACGAAAATGCCTGTAGCAGAAGCAACTGCCATAGTCGAATATCTATCAAAAATACGCGAAGAAGCCCAACATTTAACTGAGATAGCGGCAGAGCCTGGGAAAGCCGCAAGAGTCCGGCTCTATGCAAGAGTTGCGGCATGGATAAAGGAGCATCCAACACTCAAAAATGACGACGACAGTTGCGCTGTTTGTGGCGGAAACCTGATCGACGTAGTAGACCCGGCAACTGGTTTGAAAGTAAAAGAGCATTTAAGTGGTGCGGCAAGCGAAGGGGATTATGCGGGCAGAACTATCCACGAATGGTCGAAGCATGCCATAGGACAGCTAATGGTTCTTTTGACTCCCTCTATCACAGCAGAGGTCAAAGGAAATGGTACACCCCACCCGGCAGAGCTTCTTCAGAAAGCAATAGCCGTTGAACTTTTCACCGACAAAGCGTTTTCCAGCAGCTTGAAGCCATTGCAGGAATATATTCACAATGAATGCAAAAGAGCAATAGACAATTTCCCAGAATTCCAAATAAAAGATAGCACCCGAATTGGGAAAGAACAAAAAGAACTCGATGAACTTAACCGTGTTGTACAACGGGTAGAGCAGGCACTTCAGTTTTCAGCATGGCGCCAAACCGTGATATCGGAAATAAGCGCTTTCATGACGGAAGTTGTGGGACGACCCCCTGTCGATGGCGGAAAAACTGAGCAAGGCTCATTACTAGGAAGGCTTAAAAAACTACAGGCAATGGTAGAAGCCATCGAGCCAGTCAATAACGCTCTGAACAAACAGAAGCTTTTGATGACAGATATCGCGAAACGACGTAATTTCGAAAAACGTCTGGCCGCGTATGATGTGGCCGCGAAGGCCTTGGATAAATGCATTGAGATTGGCGAACTCTCAGGGCGCCAGATCGAGCAACTGCAAAATCGATTGCATTCCAGTGCAGCGCTATGGCGAACTCGTATCTATCGAAGTGCCTTTCCATCGACAAGTATGGAGCTTGTCTCATCTAAGATGAGTGGAGATGGTGACTTGCAGTTGATGGTTGGCGTCAATCGGCTAGCCGCTCCTGCTCAACACGTATCTAACGCATCAGCTCTCCGCGCGAGCCTGCTCGCATTCTTTCTTGCATACTGGGAATACATGCTTAGAGAGCGTGGAGGACTTTGCCTTCTCCTGCTTGATGACCCTCAAGAGTTACTCGATGGCGATAATCGTGAAAGGCTTGCTGATGCTGTTCACGACATAGTGAATGCGAAGGCACAACTTATACTCACCACGCATGACAAGCGATTCGCAGCAGCAGTCGCAAGAAGAGTACAAGCAAAGTCCTTACAGCTCAGTCACCAGTACGTTCACCCTGCTACTGTAAGGCGCGGCACAATCTTTCTGACTCCGAGCGTCCTTGATGTACAGGAGGCGAGGGATAAATTCGATGCGAACCCAGATAATGCACAGCTTGCACAAAGCTATCTATCTGAATGCCGAATCTTTCTAGAGGGTCGAATGGGGGACTTTTTTGACGATACTGCGTATCCCGCCGCCACTGCTTTCAACTTAGCGCCAACGCTATCCGACCATCTTGGGAGGCTTAAAGGTCTAGTCAATGACCCACCATCAGAACTATTCCGAAGCTTACCTATCATTAGACTTGCTAGAGATGTTGCACTGAATCCTGGCTCACCAACCCTCGCGCTTCTTAACAAGGCGCATCACAGCGACAAGTCGTTAATTCTTCCAGCCGATGTGGTTGCAGTGCGAGAAGATTTGGAGCGACTGCGTAAGGCTATCGAACGAGCGCATGAAGAGTTTCGTACTTTTAGGCGACGTGAACCGTTGGCTCTTGCCCCCTCTCCCCCAAGTGCACTAAAACCTGCAGAAGTCCCAAATTTTCGGATTCCGATTCAGGCAAATCTTCGCGCATTTGTGAGGGACGCCTCGTATGGAGATTCTCAAGAGACGGAACTGGAGGAACTGGATTCCAAGTGGTTTCAAGCCAAAGCCTTTTTTTATCTGCGATCCAATACCCTGGGATTTGCTGGCCCTCAAGGCAGTGTCGCCATTGTCGATGTAGAGGCCGTTTCTGCGACTGATCGACAATTGGTTATTGCACGAACCGGAAATGAGGTATTTGCGCGCCGACTTCTTCGCCCGAAGACGTCTGATCATATAGCTTTAGCTGCTGAAACACCAGATCCTCGAAAGAGCCCTCCCACAGAGCTGCTGCCTGAACAGCAGGTCGCACTGCATCCCATAGTAGGCATACTATTCAGTGTACCAATGCCCACGCCACCCTCGAAGAAAGAGACCGTACAGATTACCTACGTGCCACATATTCAGAAAATTCAATCAGCATATCGCATTAAGGAAGAGAGTGCGGTGCCTCTGGCTCTTCCTGGGCAAGTTGCGCTCGGAGGTAACGCCATCCCCTTAGAAAGCTTCGATTCTCATATTGATGAATATGTAGCGTTGCATCTTGACGACGGATCAAGCATCTTCAAACGAGTTGGAAATCGGCTTCCCGCTCCACTTCAGCACTTGCGCCAATTTGAGACCATTGGAGGGATGGGGGTTGCGGATGTCCTTGCTGTCGAAAATCCACATAACGGCTTTCGAACGGTGGTTCACGCCGTGTCCGTGATCGGCGTGCTATATAACTGAGCGAGTGGCAACATCATTACACAAGCGCCAATAGAGTCAAATTCCTGAATTTGAGATTTTCTCGAACAAAGTGGGATGATATGAAATTTATGCGCTTACCATGGAAATTTAAAGCAGTGCTTGCATGCAAATTAGTATCCATTCGATGCACAGATCGACGATCAGAAGACATTGTTCGCAGTCCTCACCGAGCGACTGCCTACGAGCCTGTGCTTTGTGAACGAGCAGACGGTATTGGTTTGCATGGTGTACAGAACCGGCATAAGTGTCAACCCGACCATTTGGAGATCCAGTTCGGGGCCAGAGTGCGAGCAAGCTCGTAGTGAACGAATAAACCACCTTCAACGTCACTCTGTTCTCGCATCAGTCAGGCATTACTGATGTGTAGAATTTCACTCTAATTTTTTGGTGTGATTGCCACTGCAATTGACACCAGAACACGCCAACCCTTTTTGTCGTGCAATGTCGATTTGCAAACAACTTGAACTCTTTTTCCCCAAACCCCACTGTCTGAAGATGCCCAGTCCGATTCAAGTGGAACAGCACACTGTTCGACTATTATTTTTGGATTGATTCGAACAGCAGTGAATTGCGTTCTCTTCTGCCTGTTTTCCTCAATCAAGAATTCATCTGCAGATCTCTTGATTTCTTGTAAATCTTGTATTGGTGGTGAATTTTTCTCACCAGCAGACGTGGTGCCATAAATCATGATCCCCACCAACATAAAGAAGATTTTCATCATTGTCTTTACATAGTTGATTTACGGTAGTGTCAAATATGAAGCGCAACACCTGAACCTCAGGCAACGTGCACGAATGAGTCCACCATACACACACTTGCAGCAAGAAGATCGCCTGACCTTGGCCGAGGAAGACCGGGGTGCTGGCGCAGTTGGGACCAGGAAGGCAAGCCTATCCCCAAGGACCAGTTTGTGGGCGCCAGGGCTGCACGTGGCGAGCTGGTTCGGCGTGGCGACTACCGAGCTGGACGAACCGCCCTGGATCGCCGTGGCCCCGTTGTCTTGCCTATGCCATGCAGTCGCAGTCGCAGTCGTTCAGGGAGCGCCGTATTCGCTCAGTTTCTTGCTGAACCCAAAGGTCCACAGTCGCTGCGTGCGATCGTTGACGTCATTGGTGGTAAAGCGCAGGCTCGCCGCGCCCTTGGCGCATTGGCCGTCGTTCACGATCTTGCCTTCGGCGTCCACCATGCATTTGGTGACGTCCGAGCCTTCGATTTCCTTGCCGCTGGCGTCCAGCACGGCCAGCGAAACACCGAAGTCGGTGTCGTTGGTCAGCGCCAGCGTGTAGTCATCGACCAGTGCCAGGCCTTCGGCCTTCTCGGCCACCCAGCCGGTGGCGTTCAGGTTGAAGAGCCGGGTCTTCTTGAGCGTCACGATCTTGGAATAGTCCGAGCCATTGACCGGCTTGCCAGTCAGGCTGCTCTTTTCCAGGTCGGAGCCCAGCGCGGTGATGTCGGTGGCGTTGGCCGGAAACTCGATCAGAACCAGGTCGTTGAAGACTTTCTTGTCCTTGCCCGTGCCTTGCTCGATGGCGATGAATTTCCCCTTGCCCAGTGAGACCACATCACCCAGCTTGGCATTGCCGGTCTTGCCTTGGTTGTACCAGCGGCTGTCCACGGGCAAGGCAAACAGGCGGGTTTTCTCGGTGGTCGGGTCAAACTCCACCCAGCGCACAAAGCGAGCGTAGTCGCGCACGTTCTCCGACTTGCCTGTGGCGTCGGCAACGGCAGCGGTGGTGTAGTCGGCCTTGCCGTCGTCCAGAGGGCTTTGCAGGAAACCGTGCAGCTTGCCGCTGGCCGCATCGATGCTCAGCCCCTCCATTCCACGGTTGGCGCGGCGCTTGGCGAGAATGGCCGGCAGATCGGCCGCGCCAGTGCCGGGCCCGTATTTCTTCTGGATGATGCCGGTCGCCGGGTCGATCTTCACGATGAAGGGTCCGTATTCGTCGGACACCCACAGCACATTGCGTGCGGCATCCACCACCACGGATTCTGTGTCCAGGCCGAATTCGCTGTAGCCCTTGGCCTTGCCGGGATAGGTGAAGGAGTCGTCCAGGACTTGCTCGCCCGTGTTGCCTGTGATGCCCCGTGGCTGCACGCGGCCGTTGGCGTTCTGTGTGGCGCTGAATCTGAGCGGCAGGGTGGAGACGAGCCTGGCTCCGTCCTTTCCGAGGGCGATCACGCCGATGGACGGAGTGAAGTTGGGCGAGGGAAACACCGTGGAACTGGCAAAGCCCGCGGGATTGGAGCCGTCGGTGATCTGCGTGACCGGGCCGGTGGTCGCGTTCGGGCCGCGATCGGTGATGGCGTAGAACTCCAGCGTGCCGTCGGCACGCCTGCCCTTCAAGGCCAGGCCTGAACCGTAGGCTGGCAGAAAGCCCTTGGGGAAATCGGCCTTGGTTGCGGGGTGTTGGCCTTCGTAGGGGAAATAGAACCTGTCGTCGAACTGGACGTCCTGACGCGTGACGGTGGCGCGGATGCTGCCGACGCCGGTGGTCTGCGTCACCGTCTCGGAGCCGGCGGCCCGGAGCGGGCGGGTGTCGGCGCAGGCGCTCAGCAAGGCAGCCGCGGCGGCGATCACTGCCATCAGGCAGGAAGAAGAAGTGGGGGGGCACATGGCGAGTAGGTCTTGAGAAGAAGAGGCAAGCCTGATAGACAGATCGGCAGATCCGCAGATCGGCAGGCCCTGCGTGGCAAGGGCCTGCCCAGCCTTGAAGGCTTCGTTTCTGGAAAAGGCGCTGTGCCGCTCAGAACGAGTGGCTGATGCCCAGATCCATACCGGTCGAGCCGGCGTTGGCCACACCCGCAGGGCCGCCGATCAGGCCGACGCTGGCGCCGTTCTTGTTGTTCACACGCGCCAGCCCTGCGTACAGAGAGGTGCGCTTGGAGAAGTCGTAGACATATCCGATCGAATACTTGTCGGCCTTGCCGCCGCTGCGCGTGAGGGCAGAGGCGTTGCCGCTGAACTTGGCGCTGGCGTACTTGACGCGCAAGCTGCCTGGCCCCATGGGGATGGTCGCGCCCAGGTAGAAACCGTCCACCTTCCCGGAGGTTGCGCCGTTGACGGGCTCCCACTTCAGGCTGTTGTATCCGCCATTGAGCAGGAAACTGCCGAAGTTGTACGAGGCGCCCAGCACCAGGTCTTCCAGATCGCTGGTTGCAGCGATGGCGCTGGGCGAAGCCACGGCTGCGGTGCCGTCGATCCTGCCGTAGCCGATACCCACGTTCAGTGGGCCCGAGCGATAGCCCAGGTTGCCGCCTATGTACCTGCGGGCCTTGCTTGCGCCAGAGCCGGAGGCGTTCTCGTCGCCAAAGGAAACCGAGAACTGGCCATAGACACCGCCCAGGTCGCTCGGCAGGAAGTAGCCCACGGCGTTGCTGATGCGCGTGCGGTCGACCACGCCGCTTTGGCTGGCGGCGTTGTAGGCAGTCTGGCGGATCGTCTGGAACAGATTGGCCTGCACACCGGTGGTGGTGTCGGGGCCCGCGAAAGCGGTGAAGATGTTGTAGCTGGGGGTGTAGTCGCGACCCAGCCGGATTTCACCCCAGGAATTGTTGCTCAGCCCGATCGTGGAGCGGCGCTCGAAGCCAAGGGAGCCGCTGCTGCCGCCAGTGCCGACATCGGGGTTGAGGCCGCCTTCAAGCCAGAGCTGAGCTCGGTTGCCGCCGCCGAGGTCCTCCGTGCCGCGCAAGCCAAGCAAGCTGGTCTTGCCTTGGCTGGAGTTCAGTGCATTGAGCCTGTTGCTGCCGGACTTGGCAATGGTGACACCGACGTCCACCACACCAAAAATGGTGACGGAAGATTGTGCCAAGGCCAAGCTGGAAGAAGAGGCGAAGAATGTGCCCATCGCGAGTCCCAGAATGCGCGAGCACGTTTTTTGATTTTTCATTGGCAAGATACGAACTGAACTTATTAATGAGAATGACGGTAGCCTCCTGCCACCGCTGCGGGAACTCTAAGCAACACATAAGTATTCTTCGTGACAGCTGTGCTGTGTGACATGAAAGTCACAGCAGCGGCGGTGCCTGCGGCACGTTTCCTGCAGGGAAGCCCTCTCGCCGCCACCCTTCAACCATGGCCTGCACGACGGAGCAGATCATTCATTGCCGATTTGTTTGATTCATATTCGAGAAATTGGCGGAAATATGCATCCTTTTGCCTTCTTCTCAATAAGTTTCTCGACTTCCATATTTTCAATGACACATTTCGAGCGTTCGTCGACCGATTCATCTGTCATTGGGGACCCAAATTCAGCCCATTGCACGGCCAATTCAACCCAATAGTCCCTGGAAGGCCGAAAGCTCACAAGAATTGCCGCACCGAGGACTGCAGCCTCAACATCGGTCGCACCAGCAGTCACAGCTATGATCCCCAGGCAGCATCGCCGTCCCCGCCAGCGGCGAGCTGCCCCCTCTCCTCCACCCAACGCCCCGCCCCATCCCCCCATGATCCAAGCGTCTGACGAGATTGCCCTGCTTCGGGCTGAAAACGCCCGGCTGCGGGCGCAGCTGGCGATTGCGACGGCGGGCCATGCCAGCGCTGTGCAGGGCGCGGGCGCCAGCGATAAGGACCCCTTCGATGCGCAGGTGGCGGACCAGAAGACGCTGTTCTCGGATTTCATCGAGCATCTGCCGATAGGCCTGTGCCTGGTGAGCAAGGGCGGCAAGGTGCTGATGTCCAACCCGGCCTACCGCCATTTCCTGCCGGAGACCCCCATCCCTTCGCTGCTGTCGGCCGAGGAAGACCGGGGGCGCTGGCGCAGTTGGGACAAGGATGGCAAGCCCGTCCCCCGTGACCAGTTTGTGGCCGCCCGCGCGTTCCGCGGGGAGCTGGTGGTGCCGGGCGTTGACTGTGTCTATGACACGCCCCAGGGGCTTGAGGTGTGGACGCGCGTGTTCGGGGTGCCGCTGCGCAATGCGGACAAGGAAGTCGTGGCCACGGCCATCGCCATTTTGGACATCGATGCGGAACGGCGGGCGCTGGACATGTTGCGCCAGAGCGAGGAACGGCTGGATGCGCTGGTGCGCTCCTCGTCGGAAGTGCGCTACTCCATCAGTGCGGACTGGAGCGAGCTGCACCAGCTGGCAGGCGGCGGGTTCATCCCTGACACGCAGGCTTCCAACACGAACTGGCTGGAAGACTACATCCCCCCGGAGGACCGCGACCTGGTGCGCGCGGAGATCGCGCGGGCCATCCGCACGAAGACGGACTACGTGATCGAACACCGGGTGAACCAGGTCGATGGCAGCGTGGGCTGGGCGTTCTCGCGCGCCGTGCCGCTGTTCGATGCCGCAGGCGCCATCACCGGCTGGCTGGGAGCGGCCTCCGACATCACCGAGCGCAAGCAGGCCCAGGCCGCGCTGGAGCGCTTGAATGCCACGCTGGAGGAACAGGTGGCAGAGCGCACGGCCGACCGCAACGCACTGTGGCAGCTGTCTTCCGACATCATGATGCGCTGCACGTTCGAGGGCATCATCACTGCGGTCAACCCGGCCTGGACCGAGGTGTTGGGCTGGCGTGAAGACGAGCTGCTGGGCACGACGCTTTTTCATCTCATCCATCCGGAGGATCTGGCGCGCACCATCCACGACACGCAGGAGCTGGCCACAGGCATGGCGCATGCCCGGTTTGACAACCGGTATCGCCATCGGGACGGGAGCTACCGCTGGATCTCCTGGTCCACCCGTTCGGCGGCAGGCCGCATCAATGCGGTGGGCCGCGACATCACCTCCGAAATGGCCAAGGCCGAAGCGCTGGCCAAGGTGCAGGAGCAACTGCGCCAGTCGCAGAAGATGGAGGCCGTGGGCCAGTTGACGGGCGGCCTTGCGCACGACTTCAACAACCTGCTGGCGGCCGTCATGGGCAATCTGGAGCTGCTGCAGCGGATGCTGGCGCGCGGCCAGGTGGACAACCTCACGCGCTTCATCCATGGAGCGCAGGGGGCGGTGCGGCGCGCCGCCACGCTCACGCAGCGGCTGCTTGCGTTCTCGCGCCGGCAGATCCTGGACTCCAAGCCCACCGATATGGCCGCGCTCCTGGCCGATTGGGAGGACCTGCTGCGCAGGACGGTGGGCGCCAGCGTGGACATCGACATCGTGCCGGCAGCCCATCTGTGGCATGCGCAAATCGATGGAACGCAGCTGGAGAACGCCATCCTGAACCTGTGCATTAACGCCCGCGATGCCATGCCCGAAGGCGGCCGGCTGACGATCAGGACAGCCAATATCGAGCTTGAAGAGGCGGCAGCCCGGGAATGGGATCTTCCGCCGGGCGGCTATGTGTCGCTGTGCGTCACCGATACGGGCACCGGCATGTCGGAGCAGACCATTGCGCGCGCCTTCGAGCCGTTCTACACCACCAAGCCGGTGGGCCATGGAACAGGGCTGGGGCTGTCGATGATCTACGGCTTCGCGCGGCAATCGGGAGGAGCGGTCAGGATCTTCTCCCAGCCGGGCCAGGGCACCACGGTCTGCCTGTATCTGCCCAGGTGCGACGCCGCGCCCGTTGCAGAACGCGCGGTCGATACGGCAAGGCAGGTGGTGGTGCCTGCCCAAAGGACCTTGCTGGTCGTGGATGACGAAGCCCCGATCCGCCATCTCATCGACGAGGCGCTTGTCGATCTGGGCTACACGGTGCTTGCCGTGGCCGATGCAGCTGCCGCACTGCAGGTACTGCGCGCCGGAACCCGGGTGGACATGCTGATCACGGACATGAGGCTTCGCGGCGGAATGAACGGCAAGCAGCTGGCCGACGAGGCTCGCCTGGGCCGGTCCGACCTGCCGGTGCTCTTCATCACCGGGTTCACCGAGGCATCTCCGCTCAGCCAGGAAAACCTGCACCCCGGGACGCAGCTTCTGACCAAGCCGTTCACATTGGATGCGCTGGCGCTCAAGGTGGCGGAGATTCTGGGCAGTACAGACGCTGTGCCATTGGACTGAGTTGCGCGGCTGGCGCCGTGGTGACCCGCAGATTCCGGGCGCCTGTCTCGCAGCTCAAACCCTGCCATATCGCATCTCCCTCGGCCCTCGTAGTGGCTATGTGGGCAGACTCGATCGCCGACGACAAAGGGGCACTGCCAAAGCGGCAAGAGCACTCGGATGCACGGCACCAGGAACTTACGGATTCATCAAGCCTGCGAATCAGCGCAAGCCTTGCTCATCAGGCCATCCGAATGCGTGTGTTTAGACCGTTGATCGTCAATTCACGTCAATTCCTAGGAAGTATCTTATTTTTAAGAACAAACAGAAAACGACAGCAGTCTGCACTTGATCTGAAAATGCTAAAGAACTTAGACTAATAGCGCCACTCACTGAGATGTGGCAGCAAAGGCTTATTAAAATTTCAGCACAGAGGGAACTATGCTAAGTAAAATTCTCACCGGATCCATACTTGTTCTCGGTTCAATATCTGCAATGGCCCAAGATTTTTTGATAGGGAATGAGGAGATTGAAAAGAACGGCATGCCAATGGTCGCCAGAAGTATTTCTGGCAGCATGGCTGGAATGAATGGTACTGTGACCATAAATCTAGTCAAGCTATCAAATGGATCGTATCTCTACGAAACCACCAATCAAAATGATGAAGCAATTGAATTCAACAAGAGGTTGTGTGAAATGTACGGAGACAAGAATCCAGAATATCCTGGAAAAATGGTAATTGGTAGCGATGAAAGGAATATTCCCCTTCATTGTGAACCGGCTTCCCTTCAAAAGGAAATGTCATTTAAGCAACATTCCAACTACTATTACATGCCTGGTGGCCAATGGGACTACAGACCTGTTCTATCTCTAAGCTACGACCCTTACCCACGTGCTGGTTCATATACAAGAGTATCTGCAAGTGCAGGAGTTGACTTTTCTGTCGCGAGAGGTGGCGATCTTTCACTCGCCGTTGGAGTTCGAGGAATTCCAAATTGCTATAACAATGGTTTCACCATGGCTGGTAGCATTCCAGTAGCAAATTTGCAAGTCGCAGTTCTGTGCTACATGTACCCCCATTTGGCCGGCACAGGGGGAAAGGCCGTTTCTGCTCGAGCAGTTTCGGAAAGCAAATACTCGGCCAGTGAGAACGGGATAATGGAAATCTATTGAAGCAACAATAAACCAAGTGTATGACACCAGGAAGCCATGGTGCCTTCTTCAGCCTAAAACAGAAGAAAGTACCATGGCAACCCGTCTTTGATGATGGTGCCCGCACAACGCCGCACATCCGCGCATAACTCCAGCCAGTATCCGGCCATCAACGGCTTTGGCCAATTACTTCACAGGCCGCTGATATGAAAAAACCATGTCAAGATCCAGTTTTTTGCGCAGTGTGTTGGCTGGCGCAGTCTTGCTGATCACCGCATGCGGGGACGCAAAAAACGCAACCGCTTGCGAAAACCATGACCTTAATCTGGTTCGGACGAATGTACTGAAAAAACTGAAAGAGAAGTTTCCTCAGTACGCATTCGATATCACCAAGGTGACGTTTTCTCCGGGAGAAAAAGTGCCTTTTTGGCACGTGGAGGCCATCACCCAATCGAATGGTAAGGAGCTGGTGGTTTTCGCCATGCACTACTGCGAAGGGTCTGTAGAGGTGACAGCCCTCAACCCCTACCACCCTTGACGGCGGTGAAGGCCATCGCCCTCACCCTCTCAATGAAAGCCTGCAGCACCGCCGCAGGCTGGTCCGCCCGCCAGGCCATGACGGCGGGCGTCATGGCCTGCTGCGGACCGCGCAGCGGCACGAACACCACGCCGTTCATGCCCACGCGCTGCATGCAGCTGGGCACCAGGGCCACGCCCTGTTCTGCCGACACCAGGGCCATGACGGTGAGCCACTGGCGCGCGGCGTGGCGGGTGTGGGGGTGGATGCCGGCCTGCTGCAGGCAGGCGATGACGTTGTCGTAGTTGGCCGGGGCCACTTCGCGGGCGAACATGACGAAGGTGTCGCGGGCCAGTTCGCGCAGGTCGATGTAGGGCTGCCGGGCCAGCGCGTGCGTGGCGGGCAGGCAGCAGACAAAGGGTTCCTCGCCGATCGACAGGGTCTGCAGGCCGTCTGGCGGGGTCGCTATGTTGAGAAAGCCGCAGTCGATCTGGCCGCTGGCAATGGCCTGCAGTTGCTCGCGCGTGGACATTTCATGCAGGCAGACTTCGACCAGGGGGCGCTCGGCGCGGAAGGCGCGGCAGAAGTCCGGCACCTGGCGGTAGACCATGGAGCCGGTGATGCCCACGTCCAGCCGGCCCTGCATGCCCTCGGCCACGCCACGCACCACGTCGGCCGCATGCTGCAGTTGGGCGAGCACCTTGCGTGCCTCGACCAGGAAGGCCTCGCCCGCAGGGGTGAGGCGCACGTTCTTGGCGTCGCGGTCCATGAGGCTGGCGCCCAGGTCCTGCTCCAGGGTCTTGAGCGCCATGCTCAGCGGCGGCTGGGTGATGCACAGGCGCTGGGCCGCGCGGCCGAAGTGACGTTCCTCGGCCAGGGCGACGAAATAGCGCAGCAGGTGGGTCTTCATGAGAGGCGGCGGATGGGGAGCAAGCGAGATGGCATCTTGCACCATGGCTACCTCTGAAATACAGATTGATAAATCATGGGACTTCAGATGGTTCGCAGCCACAAAACCCGCGCACATCAACTTTGAGACACCGAGGAAGGGCCGCCCCGCACCGAGGGTGTCGTCCCCCTCCGCGCAGCGAGAAGGGGGAAGGCGCGAAGCGACTCAGGGGGTCAATACGATTTAGGCAAGCCCAATACCTTTTCGGCGATGAAGCACATGATGAGCTGCGGGCTGACGGGAGCCAGGCGTGGGATCCAGGATTCGCGCATGTAGCGCTCCACGTGGTATTCCTTGGCGTAGCCCATGCCGCCGTGCGTGAAGATGGCGGTTTCGCAGGCCTTGGCGCAGGCTTCGGCCGCCAGGTACTTGGCGGCGTTGGCCTCGGCGCCGCAAGGCAGCCCCCTGTCGTAGAGGAAGGCGGCCTTTTGCACCATGAGGTGGGCCGCCTCAAGCCCCATCCAGGCCTGGGCCAGCGGGTGCTGTATGCCCTGGTTCTGGCCGATGGGGCGGTCGAAGACCACGCGCTCCTTGGCGTACTGGGTGGCGCGCGCCAGGGCGGCGCGGCCCAGGCCCACGGCCTCGGCGGCGATGAGGATGCGCTCGGGGTTGAGGCCGTGCAGGATGTACGAGAAGCCCTTGCCCTCTTCGCCGATGCGGTCCTCGGCGGGGATGCGCAGGCCGTCGATGAACAGCTGGTTGGTGTCCACGCATTTGCGGCCCAGCTTGTCGATCTCGCGCACCTCGATGCGTTCGCGGTCCAGGTCGGTGTAGAACAGGCTCAGGCCTTCCGTGCCATTGCACTCTTCCACGGGCTTGGTGCGCACCAGCAGCAGGATCTTGTTGGCGACCTGGGCGGTGGAGATGAAGACTTTCTGGCCATGGACCACGTAGACGTCGCCATCACGCACGGCGCGGGTCTGCAGCTTGAGGGTGTTGAGGCCCGCATTGGGCTCGGTCACGCCGAAGCAGGCCTTGTCCGTGCCCGCGATCAGCGGGGGCAGCCAGCGGCGTTTTTGCTCGTCCGTGCCGAAGACGACGACGGGGTGCAGGCCGAAGATGTTCATGTGCACGGCCGAGGCGCCCGACAGGCCTGCGCCCGTGGCCGAGATGGTGTGCATCATCAGCGCCGCCTCGCTGATGCCCAGGCCCGCGCCGCCGAATTCTTCGGGCATGGCAATGCCCAGCCAGCCCGCGTCGGCCAGGGCCTTGTGGAAGTCGTGCGGGAAGCCGCCTTCGTGGTCCTTGTGCAGCCAGTAGTCGGCGTCAAAGGGGGCGCAGGCGCGCTCGACGGCGTCGCGTATCTGTTCCTGTTCTTCGTTCCACAGAAAGTCCATGGTGTGTTCTCCGTTGCTTGTTGCTGTTCGCTTGTCGTGTCTGTGGGGTGACGGGGCTCAGGCTGCCGGCCGGCGCACGCGCTCGGGGTTCTCGCCGTAGGGCGGGCTGTAGAAGACCAGCAGGCGCACGGGCTCGGCGCTGGTCACGCGGAAGATGTGCATGCAGTCCTCGGGGAAGAAGCAGGTGTCGCCGGGCTGCATGGCAAAGCGTTCCTTGCCGTCCGGGGCGTCGATTTCCACCTCGGCCGTTCCGGCCAGCAGGTAGCAGGCCTGCTCCATGCCGGGGTGGGCATGGGGCAGCGCGCCGCCGCCCTGCTCCAGCGTGCCCAGTACCAGCTCCATGTGGCGCGCGCCCACGTTGGCGGCGCTGACCAGGCGTCGGTTGACGGTGCCGTGGTGGTTGGCGGGGCTGTAGCCGGGCACGTCTTGTTCGCGGATCAGGTAGCGGGGCATGGGCGGTTTCCTTCTGTCTGTGCTTGTGCTTGTGTTTGTGGTGGGGCGTCTTGCAGCGCGGCAGCCTGGCTGCAGGCGCGGCTGGCCTGCAGGGCGGCCAGCTCGGCCTCGGTCAGGCCCGCGTCGCGCAGCACCTGCAGGGTGTGTTCGCCCAGGCGTGGCGCGGGGGCGGCGCGTTCTGCGGGTGGCGTGGCGCTCCAGCGCGTGGGGCTGGCCGTGGTGCGCAGCCGGCCTTCGCTGGGGTGGTCTATCTCGTGCACGAAGCCGGTGGCCTGGTGCTGGGGGTCGGCGATCAGGTCCTCGGGCGAGGCCATGGGCATGTTGGGCACATCGGCCGCGTCCAGCAGCGTGCGCCATTCGGCGGTGGTGCGCCCTGCCATCAGCCGCGAGACTTCGGCATAGACGGCATCGATGTGCAGCGCGCGCTGGCTGTGGGTGGCGAAGATGGGCTCGGCCATGCGCTCGGGCTGGCCTATGGCGTTGAAGAAGCTGTGCCAGTGCTTGTCGTTGTAGATGAGAACGCACAGGTGGCCGTCGCTGGTGCGATAGGGCCTGCGGTGGGCCGTGAGCAGGCGCGCATAGCCGGGACCGCCCAGTTGCGGCTCGAACGACAGGCCCGCCATGTGGTCGCCCAGGATGAACTGGGTCATGGCCTCGAACATGGGCACGACTACGGCCTGGCCCTTGCCGGTTTTCTCGCGCGCATAGAGGGCGGCCGTGACGGCGTAGACCGCGTGCAGGCCGGTGACGCGGTCGCCCAGGGTCATGGGGGCATAGGCCGGCTCGCCACCGCCGTATTGCTGCGCCAGCCAGGGCACGCCGGTGGCGCCCTGGATGAGGTCGTCATAGGCGGGCCGGGCCGCGTAGGGGCCGCGCTGGTCGAAGCCGCAGCAGCTCACGTGGATGATGCGCGGGTTGCGCGCCGCCACGTCCTCGTAGGCCAGGCCCAGTCGCGCCATGGCCTGGGGCCGCACGTTGCTGACCAGCACGTCGCAGCCTTCGGCCAGGCGCAGCAGGGCCTCGCGCGCGGCGCCCTGCTTGAGGTCCAGCACCACGGAGCGCTTGCCCTGGTTGGCCTGCAGGAAGATGTGGCCCATGGCGGGGTTGCGCATGGGGCCGACGTGGCGCATGTTGTCGCCCTCGGGCGATTCGACCTTGATCACCTCGGCCCCCAGGCCCGCAAGGATCTGGGTGGCAAAGGGGCCCATGACCACCGAGGTCATGTCCAGCACCTTCACTCCGGCAAGAGGGCCTTGCTGTCCCTGCTGCCCTTGCTGCGCTTGTTCCATGCCGCTGTCCTTCACTGCGCCTCGATGCCCGCCTGCTTGACCAGTTGCCCCCAGCGGGCCATCTGGTCCTTCACATAGGTGGCGAACTCGGCGGGCGTGGCCGTGGGCCAGACCTCGAAGCCGACCTGGGCCAGCTGCTCCTGCACGGCCTTGTCCTTGAGGATGGCCTGCAGCTCGGTGTTCAGCCGCTCGGTGATCTCGGCGGGCATCCCGGCCGGGCCGAAGATGCCGTTCCAGGAAGTGATGTCGAAGCCCGGCAGCGTCTTGCCGATGGCCGGCACATTGGGCAGCAGGGTCGAACCCTTGGCCGCCGTCACGGCCAGGGTTCGCACGCGGTCGGTCTTGATCGTGCCCCAGGCCGAGCCCAGGTCGGCCACATAGACCTGGATCTGGTTGCCCATGAGGTCGGTCAGCGCCTGCGGGCTGGACTTGTAGGGCACCGAGGTGATCTGGGCGTGCGTGACGTACTTGAAGGTTTCCGAGGCCACCAGCGAGGTGCTGTTGGGCGTGCCGTAGGACAGGCGGTCGGGATTGGCCTTGGCGTAGTCGATGAGTTCCTGCACGGTCTTGGCGGGAACGGAGGGGTGGACCAGCAGCGCGAACGGCAGCTCGCCCACGCGCGCCACGGGCGTGAAATCCTTGACGGGGTCGTACTTCAGGCCCTTGACCAGCCAGGGGTTGGCCGAGTGCGAGGTGTTGGTGGTCATGAACAGCGTGTAGCCGTCCGGCTTGGCCTTGGCCACATGGTTGGCGGCAATCTGGGCATTGGCGCCGGCCTTGTTGTCCACGATCACGGGCTGCCTGAGCCGCTCGCCCAGCCGGGTGGCCACCAGGCGCGCCACGGCGTCCGTGCCGCTGCCGGCCGCGAACGGCACGACCAGGGTGATGGGATTGGAGGGGTAACCACCCTGCGCCGACACGGAGGGCGCGGCCACGGCCGCAATGGTGCTGATAGCGCCAAGGGCCAGGGCCCTGCGCAACGGGGAATGCTTCATTTGCTTGTCTCCTGTTTTCTATCCTGTTTCCTATGGAAAGCGGCGCTGTGTATCCAGCGCTCGCCGCCATGGTGCGGGCGTCAATGATTCAAGTCCAATTCTTTAAAACCAAGCAAGGATTCGATTTATGAATCATTGAATCCTGCGTCAGGCTCCATGTCCCGCCTCTTGCGCAAGGACTGCATCGGTGCGAGGCTGGCAGCCTTGCACGACACCACGCCAAGGAGTTCCGCATGTCACACACCGTCCACACCATCCGGCTGCACCGCGTCCTCAAGGCGCCGCCGCAGCGCGTGTACCAGGCCTTCACCACGGCCGCTGCCCTGGCCAAATGGCTGCCGCCCCACGGCTACATCTGCGAGGTGCCCGAGTTCGACGCCCGGGTCGGCGGGCGCTACCGCATGGCCTTCGTCAATCTGTCCACGGGCGGGCGCAGCGGCTTCGGCGGGGAATTCCTGGACCTGGAGCCCGGTCGGCTGGTACGCCATACCGACCGCTTCGACGACCCGCAACTGCCCGGCGAGATGATCACCACCATCACGCTGCGCGAGGTGTTCTGCGGCACTGAAATGGATGTGACCCAGGAAGGCGTGCCCGCCGTCATTCCCGCCGAGGCCTGTCACCTGGGCTGGCAGGAATCGCTGCAGTTGCTGACGCTGCTGGTGGAGGCCAGCGTGCCGGGCTGAGACCCTGCACAAGCCCCTGCTGTCACACAGCTGCGGTTGTTGGATTGCCGTGCTTCGGAGGACAATGGCAGTATTGCCCGCCAACGCCCGGAGGTCCGCCATGGCCACCCCCTTTGCACTGACCGCTCAAGCCATCGATGTCCTGCCGTTTGGTGCGCGGCTGGCGGGCGCCCGGACCTGCGCCCTGTTCAAGTCCCAGGACATGGAAGTCATCCGCGTGGTGCTGCGCGCCAGCCAGTCGCTGCCGCCGCACAAGGTGCCTGGCAGCGTCAGCCTGCACTGCCTGGAAGGCGAGCTGGAGGTGATGCTCGGCGAAAGTCGCCAGTCCCTGCAGGCCGGCCAGCTGATGCACCTGCCGGCGAACATGGCGCATGCGGTACGCGCCATCGAAGACACCTCCGCTCTGGTCACCATCGTTCTGTGCGACGCGTCCTGACGCTTGCCACTTCAGCGCATTCAGCCCACTGAGCGCTTCAGCGCACCGGCAGGAACTGCATGAACGGCCCCGCCACCAGTCCCTGCCCGTAGCCGATGAAGGAGCGCCTGTAGCGCTCGGTGGTGTAGTTGGCGATCAGGTCCAGCCGGCCGATGATCTTGCCCATCTCGCGCTCGAAGCTCAGGTTGCGCGCGTCGTCGCCCAGGTGGTTGGACAGCAGCAGCGGCCCGCCCGCTGCGTTGCGCCGTGAGTTGAGAATCCAGTTGGCCACTTCCACGTTGCGTGCGGCGTTGTAGATCAGCTGCGGGTCCAGCCCATGGACCAGGGTGAAGCTGGTGCGCCCGCCGTGGGCGGTGATGATGGTGTCGGCCAGCGCATGGACGAAGGCGGCCACGCGGTCGCCCTTGAAGTCGGGCTGCAGCGCCAGCGAGAGCGCGGCCACGTCCTGGGCGCCGCGCAGGTCGGCCCAGGGCTGGCGCTCGGTGATGGCGATGCGCACGTAGGCGGATGCAGCCTCGCGGCTTTCGGCGGTTTTCTTCCACTCGGCGGGGTTGCGCAGGTACAGCTTGTCCATGATGCGCATCAGGCTGTCCAGGTTCTCCTTCATGGCCAGGGTGGCCATGCGGTTGCTGTCGGACTGCACGATTTCGCTGGGCTCGAACGAGGCGCCCTCCACCTTGCCGCGCGGCGCGGGCGTGTCGGCACAGCCCGCTGTCAGCAGCAGCGCCAGCACCGGCGCCAGGCGGCGCGCCGCACCGCCTCCCGGTCGGGGCCGGCTGTCGTTCACCCCGGCTCTGCGGCCGGCCTCCCCTGGCAAGACAAGCTCAATAGTCATCCCGGAACGATAGCAGCGCACTACCGGGGCGCCGAGGCCCGATGCCCTGTCTTACATACCCTGGCGCCGGCAGCGTCAACCTCCCGTCAGGCAGTGTTGCTGCACCATCCAGTCATCCACCGCCCCGGTGCTGCGCCAGCAGGTGGCCAAGGATCTTCCAGGTCTGGGGCTGCTCCACCATGGGCACGGGAATGCGCAGCATGCTGCCCGCGGCCTGCCTTGGTGAAAACAGCAGGCCCGGTGCCAGCAGCAGGCCCTGCGGCGCGGCATGGCGGGCCAGCACCTCCGAGTCCACGCCGCAGTCCACCCAGGCGAACATGCCGGCCTGCGGTTCGTGCGGGGCGCGGCAGTCCAGGGCTTCGAGCATGCGCAGGCAGCGGTTGCGCGCGCGGTCCACGCGCTCGCGCAGGCGGTCCACATGCTTGCGGTACTGGCCATCGGCCAGCACGCGGTGCACCACCTGCTCGCCCGGCAGCGCCGTGGTCAGCCCGCCCAGCAGCTTGAGGTCGGTCAGCCGCCGTATCAGGTCGGTGTGCGCCGCCACATAGCCCACGCGCAGGCTGCCGGCCAGGGTCTTGGAGTAGCCGCCCACCAGGAGCACGCGCTGCAGCCGGTCCATGGCGGCCAGGCGCACGGGCACGCCGGGCAGGAAGTCGGAGTAGGTGTCGTCCTCGGCCAGGTAGAAGTCGTGGCGCTCGGCAATGCGCAGCACCTCGTGGGCCACGCCGGCCGACAGGGTCTGGCCCGTGGGGTTGTGCACGGCCGTGTTCAGGATGAAAAGCCGGGGCTGGTGCTGGCGGGCCAGCCGCTCCAGCGCCTCCACGTCGGGGCCGCCGGGCAGGCGGGGCACGCCGACCACGTTCACGCCCAGGGCGTTGAGCCGGCCGAAGATGAGGAACCAGCCCGGGTCTTCCACCAGCACGGTATCGCCGGGCCGCACCAGGCTGCGCACGATCAGGTCCAGGCCCTGGGTGACGCCGGCCACGGTCATCAGGTGGGCCTCGGGGTGGGCGGGCACGTCCTGGGCCTGCAGCACCGAGGCGATCTGCTGGCGCAGCGGCAGGTAGCCCTGGGGCACGCCGTAGGTCAGCAGGCTCGGCCCCGTGCTGCGGCCCACGGCGCGCAGGGCCGAAGCCAGCATCTCCTGGTCCAGCCATTCCGGCGGCAGCATGCCCGCGCCACCCGAATGCTCCATGCCCTCGCGGAACATGCTGCGCAGCAAAAAGGCGGTATCGAAGGCTGCGCCCTGCTCCAGCGTAGGCAGGGCATCGCTGGCGCGGGGCGCCGCCTGGGCCGCACGCCGGGCGCTGACGAAGACGCCCGAGCCGCGCCGCGAATGCACCAGGCCCTGGGCGGCCAGCCGGTCATAGGCCTGCACCACGGTGTCGCGGCTCACGGCCGCCTCTTGCGCCAGCGCACGCACGGAAGGCAGGCGCGAGCCCGCGCGCAGGCCGTGGTGGCGGATCAGGCCGCCGTAGTGGTCCACCAGCTGGTCCACCAGCGAGAGGTCGGAAGACCGCAGCGGGCGCCAGGGCGCAGCGGCCTGGAAAGCCGTATCGGAGGATGCGCGCGGTGCCTGCGGTGTATTCGGGGTGGCGGCCGGATCAAGTGTCAGGGTCATGTGGGCAGGCCAGTTGGCAAATTGTTCTGGCAAAGTGTACTGCTACTGTACCGAACACTGACATTAGCATGGCCTGACGGCGCCGCGGCCTGCGGCATGCGCAGACAGGGCGCCGGATTCCCTGTCATGCCTGTTGCCACCATGCCCTTCGATACCGCCCACACCTCGTTCCTGCTGCCGCTGGCCATGTTCTCCTTCGTCAGCTCCGTCACGCCCGGCCCCAATAATGTCATGTTGACGGCCTCGGGCGCCACCTTCGGCTACCGCCGCACGGTGCCCCATATGCTGGGCATCACCCTGGGCGTGGTGGTCATGGTGCTGCTGGTGGGCGCGGGCCTGGGCGCGGTGTTCGAGCGCCTGCCGGTGATCTACACCGCGCTCAAATACCTGGGCGCGGCCTACCTGGTCTGGCTGGCCTGGAAGATTGCGGGCAGCGGCGGCATCGACGGCGGCAATGCGGGCGCCCGCCCCTTCGGGTTCTGGCAGGCGGCGGCGTTCCAGTGGGTCAACCCCAAGGCCTGGATCATGGCCATCGGCGTGATTGCCACCTACACGCCGCGCGAGGATTTCTTCATCAACCTGGTGCTGGCCGCCCTGGTGCTGGGCATCGTGAACTATCCCAGCGTCAGCGTCTGGACGCTGTTCGGCAGCGCCGTGGGGCGCGCGCTGCGCTCGCCGCAGGCACTGCGCCGCTTCAACTGGGGCATGGCCGCCCTGCTGCTGCTGTCGCTGTACCCGGTGCTGGCAGATTCACACGCCTGATTCAAACGCCTGATCCACGCGGCCGCTTCATGCGGCCGATGCCCTATCCAGCGCCAGTATCTGGTGCGCCAGCGCGGAGATGCCGGCCTCGCTGAGGTCGTCGGCCTGCACCCTGCGGCGCGTGCGCCACTGCGTGAAATGCCGCTCCTGCGAGCGCTCGTAGTGCGGGTCGTAGTGCTGGGCCATGAGCTCGGAGAAAAGCGGCGAGAGGCTGCGCTCATGCGCCCAGGCCTGCCAGCGCGAGATGGTCTCCTTGCCCTGCAGCTCCTTGAGCCAGCCCAGCTTGTCGGCCAGCGTCTGCGGATCGTCGCCCAGGTAGGCGTAGTCGCGCAGCAGGTAGGCCAGGCGCGCCTCGGGCGTGGCATCGAGCGCAATCACGGGCGACTGGCGCATGTGCTCGACCAGCACCAGCGGCAGGGACACGCGGCCGATCTTGGCGCTCTCGCCTTCCACGTACACGGTGCGCGACGGATCGAAGCTCTCCAGCTGCTGGGCCAGCAGCGTCTCGAAGTATTTCTGGCTGGGCTGCTCCACCCCGGGCAGGTTGCCCAGCAAGGAGCCCTTGTGACTGGCATAGCCCTCCAGGTCCAGCACCTGCTCGCCGGCCTCGGCCAGGGCATGCAGCACGCGGGTCTTGGCGCTGCCGGTGGCGCCGCACAGCACCTGCAGGCGCAGTTGGGGCACCAGGCGGTCGATCAGCTCGATCACATGGCCGCGATAGGACTTGTAGCCGTTGGCCAGTTGCTGGGCATCCCAGCCGACCAGGCGCAGCCAGGTGACCATGGAGCCGCTGCGCAGGCCGCCGCGCCAGCAGTAGACCAGCGGCTTCCAGTTGGCGGGCTTGTCGGCGAAGGTTTCCTGCAGATGGCGCGCCAGATTGGCCGAGACCATGGCCGCGCCCAGGCGCTTGGCCTCGAAGGGGCTGACCTGCTTGTAGATGGTGCCGATCCGAGCGCGCTCCTCGTTGTCGAGCACGGGGCAGTTGATGGCGCCGGGAATGTGGTCCTGCGCGAATTCGGCAGGCGAACGGGCGTCGATCAGGGTGTCGAACTGGTGGCGGTCGGCGATGCGGATGGGCTGGCGGTGGGACACGGGCAAACGGTGATCTGGCGATCATGCGGGAGGCAGAAACAACCGGCGCCATGGCCTCAGGGGCTCATGGGCCGGCACCGGAACCAGGAAAGTGGATCGAGCCTCGACACGCACCGGCCCGCCCCGCTTCGCGCCCTGCTTGCGCGAGCCGGGCACGCGGCCGACCTTGGAAGCCGGGATTCTCGCACGCCCGACGTGCCCGCGCACGGCTGTCAGGGCAAGGCTGTCAACGCAAGGCAGCGGCGATCAGGCCCTGCACGGCGGCCACGCGCTGCACCTGCTGGGGGCTGTCGTAGTTGCCCATGAAGACGGCATACACCAGCGAATGCTGGGGCACGACCACCAGCCGCTGGCCGCCCAGGCCGATGGCCATGTAGTACGCCAGGCCGGCGCGGGTCTGCCCCACGTACCAGTGGTGGCCGTAGCGCAGGCCGGGCCAGGCGTCCACGCGCGGCTGAATGGATTGCACAATCCAATGCCGAGGTACCAGCGCCCGGCCTTGCCATTCGCCCTGCTGCAGCACCAGCTGACCAATGCGGGCCAGGTCCCGCGCCCGCAGGCGCAGGCCAGAGGCGGCGGCCGCCTCGCCGTTGGTGCCAGGCGTCCACTCGGCCTTGTCGATGCCCAGCGGAGCAAACAGCTTGTGCCGCGCATAGTCCAGCAGCGGCATGCCACTGCCCTGCGCGATCAGATGGCCCAGCAGGGCCGTCGCCCCGCCGCTGTAGCACCAGCGCTCGCCGGGCGGGGCGACGATGGGCTGCTCCAGCACGTAGCGGTAGCGGTCGCTGCTGCGCTCCATGGCGATTTCGCTGTTGCGCGGGTCGGAATACGGAAGGTCCTCGTCCCATTGCAGGCCCATGGTCATGCCCAGGGCATGGGAGATGAGGATGGCGCGCCGGCCCTCATCGGCCGCCAGATCGCCGTAGGCGGGAAAGGCCTGGACCAGGGGCGTGTCCAGCGCGGGCACCTTGCCTTCGGCCAGGGCCATGCCGTACAGCAGGCCGACAATGCTCTTGCTGACCGAGCGCACATCGTGCAGGGAGTCGGCGTTGAAGGCCACCTTGCCCAGCGGCTCGCCCCAGCGCTCGTCCTCGCCCTCGAAATAGCGCTCCAGCGCCAGCCGGCCGTGGCGCATCACGACGACGGCGTGCAGGTTCGCCAGTTCTCCGCTCTGCACGCCCTGGTCCAGGCGTTCGCCCAGGTCCTCGGCCAGGCCGGTGCCGGTGGAAAAGGCACCGCCCTGCCCCACGCTGGCACAGGCCGTGCAGCCCAGCGCCGCCAGGGCTGCGCCCGTCTGCAGCCATCTGCGCCTGTCGGTGCGAAAGCCGTTGCTTGTCATGTCCCTCTCCCTTAACTTAATTAGTTGCCTTACGTACTTACCGCTTGGGCGAAGACCCGCTGCCGCGCGGATGGATCAGCATGCGGTCGCCGCGTATTTCCACATCGAACTGGCGCAGGAAGTTCTGGCCCAGCAGCGCATCCCTGTCCGTGCTGCCGGTATAGCCCGTGCCCACGCGCAGGCCGCTGACCACCAGGGAGGCCACGCGCACCTGCTCGGCCACCACCATGCGGCCGTCGCGCTCGCCATTGGCGGTGCGAAAGCGAACCGGCTCGCCGCCGTCCAGGCCTGCGCGCTCGGCCAGCGGCTCGGTCACGCCGACCATGCTGGCTCCCGTGTCCACCAGGAACATGACGGGCTGCCCGTTGACGGCCCCTTCCACGCGGAAATGCCCGTCGCGGTCACGCGCAATGGCCACCGTGCCATCGGCCTGGACCTTGACGTCGGCCGGCTTCAGGTACATCTGCATGGCCCAGTACAGCACGCCCATGACCAGCAGCCAGAACAGCAGAAAACCCAGCATGCCGCGCCGGGCGACGGACTGGACGCTGGGCTCGGCGGCCGGGGTGGAGGCAGCGGACGGATCGGACGGATCGGACGGAGGCGGCGTGGATTTGAGGCGCATGGCAATGCAGACGGGATCGACGATGGCAGCACGGTGGCTGCACGGCGGCAGTCGCCCATTCTGCCTGCGGCCCTGCCCCGTCACGGGCAAGCCAATAGCCGCTACAGTGGGCGCCTTCATCACAGCCCGCTCCTGCCATGACCACGACCGCGCAGCCGCCCTTTGTCCTTCACTACATCTTCGACCCGCTGTGCGGCTGGTGCTATGCCGCCGCGCCCCTGGTCAAGGCCGCGCGCAGCGTGCCCGGCGTCACGCTGCAATGGCATGGCGGCGGCATGCTCACGGGCGCCCACACCCGCACCATCACGGCCGACTGGCGCGGCCACGTGATGCCGCACGACCAGCGCATTGCCGAGATGACGGGCCAGCCCTTCGGCACGGCCTACTTCGACGGCCTGCTCAACGACCTGGGCGCCGTGCTGGACTCCGAACCGCCCACCACGGCGCTGCTGGCCGCCGAGGAACTGGCGGGCCGGGGCCTGGACATGCTGGCGCGCCAGCAGCAGGCCCACTACGTGGAAGGCCGGCGCATCAGCGATCCGGCCGTGCTGCTGGAACTGGCCCGGGACCTGGGCCTGGACGTGGCGGCCTTCACCGACGCCTTCCAGCGCCTTTCGGGCGCCGCCACCCAGGCCCATATCGCCCAGTCGCGCGAATGGCTGGAACTGGCACAGGGCCAGGGTTTCCCGACCTTCGCGCTGGAGTTCGACCACCCCGAGGCCGAGCAGCCGGGCCAGCGCGCCATCCAGCGCATCGACATCGGCCCCTGGCTGGGAGATGCCGATGGTTGGGCGCAGCAACTGGGCGAGTGGGTGCAGCAGGTGGCGGCCATCACCGCCGGCGAGCAGACCGCGCCCCAAGGCGAGGATTGCGGGCCCGATGGCTGTGCGCTGCCCAAGAGCTGATCCCTCAACGACCAGCAAAGAAAAAACCGCGCCTGGCGCGGTTTTTTCATGGAGCACGGGCGCCCGTCAATCCATCTTGGAGATCATCACCTCGCCAAAGCCGGAGCACGACACCTGGGTGGCGCCGTCCATCAGGCGGGCGAAGTCGTAGGTCACCTGCTTGCTCTGGATGGCCTTTTCCAGTGCGCTGATGACCAGGTCGGCCGCCTCGCGCCAGCCCATGTGGCGCAGCATCATCTCGGCCGAGAGGATTTCGGAGCC
The DNA here is from genome assembly GCF_001622915.1 of Delftia sp. GW456-R20. Taxonomy (NCBI): domain Bacteria; kingdom Pseudomonadati; phylum Pseudomonadota; class Betaproteobacteria; order Burkholderiales; family Comamonadaceae; genus Delftia; species Delftia sp. GW456-R20. Next base: position 450,553 of record NZ_LWCN01000004.1, read on the forward strand.
CGGGTTCACATAGTCCTTGCCCGCGTACTTGGGGGCCGTGCCGTGCGTGGCCTCGAAGCAGGCCACGGAGTCGGACATGTTGGCGCCGGGCGCAATGCCGATGCCGCCGACCTGGGCCGCCAGCGCGTCCGAGATGTAGTCGCCGTTGAGGTTGAGCGTGGCCACCACCGAGTACTCGGCCGGGCGCAGCAGGATCTGCTGCAGGAAGGCGTCGGCAATGGAGTCCTTGATGACGATGTCGCGGCCCGTGCGCGGGTTCTTGAACTTGAGCCAGGGTCCGCCGTCGATGGGCTGGGCGCCGAACTCGCGCGCGGCCAGCGCGTAGCCCCAGTCGCGGAAGCCCCCTTCGGTGAACTTCATGATGTTGCCCTTGTGGACCAGGGTCACGCTGGGCTTGTCATTGTCGATGGCGTACTGGATGGCCTTGCGCACCAGGCGCTCCGTGCCCTCGATGGACACGGGCTTGACGCCGATGCCCGAGGTCTCGGGGAAGCGGATCTTCTTGACGCCCATTTCCTTGACCAGGAAGTCGATGAGCTTCTTGGCGTTGTCGCTGCGCGCCTCGTACTCGATGCCCGCGTAGATGTCCTCGGAGTTCTCGCGGAAGATGACCATGTTGGTCTTCTCGGGCTCCTTCAGCGGCGAGGGCACGCCCTTGAAGTACTGCACGGGGCGCAGGCAGACGTAGAGGTCCAGCTCCTGGCGCAGCGCCACGTTCAGCGAGCGGATGCCGCCGCCCACGGGCGTGGTCAGCGGGCCCTTGATGGAGACCACGTACTCGCGCAGGGCCTGCATGGTTTCCTCGGGCAGCCAGACATCGGGGCCGTAGATGCGCGTGGATTTCTCGCCCGCGAAGACCTCCATCCACTGGATCTTGCGCTTGCCGCCATAGGCCCTGGCCACGGCGGCATCCACCACCTTGATCATCACGGGCGTGATGTCCACGCCGGTGCCGTCGCCTTCGATGAAAGGAATGATGGGCTGGTCTGGCACGTTCAACGACATGTCGGCGTTGACAGTGATCTTCTGGCCCTCGGCCGGCACCTGGATGTGCTGGAAGCGGTTCATGGGGACGGGTCTCCGTTGGCTGGTGCACGAGGCAAGAGTGAATGCCCGGATCGGGCACGAATTTGGTGCAGAAAATTCTAACGACAATCGGGCCGCCCTCCTGTCAACGGCGATACAGTAAGCGCGTTGAGCATGTGCGGTGCATCAAGAATTTCGCACCGTTGTCTGATTCAACTTGGCTTCTACCGCTTTTCTAGGAAATGGCATATATGAAAAAACTCCTCGCTGTCCTGATCGCCGGTTCGTTTGCCGCAGGCGCCTTCGCACAGGCCGCCGCAGCACCCGAAGCGCCGATGTCGGCTCCCACGGCCGCTTCCGCAGCTGCTCCCGCCCACACAGCCAAGAAGGCCAAGGTCGCCAAGAGCGGCAAGCACTCCGGCAAGAAGCACGCCAAGCGCTCCACGAAGAAGGCACACAAGGCCGTGGCCTGATCCATGCCGCGGGATGCCAGCCGGCATCCCCTCGAAAAAGCCCGCAAGTCAGCAATGCACTGCGGGCTTTTTGCCGCCCGCCCGGCCATGATGGCCCGGCCAGGCCGATTTTTGCGTCCGGCCACGCGCCCCCTGCGACAGAATGTGCAAGATGACGAAGCCTTCGACACCCCTCCACACATCCCTTTCCCGCCGCGCGCTGCAGCGGTTGCTCATGGCCGCCTGCCTGGCTGGCGCCGCCGTATCGGCAGGCGCACAGCCCCAGGGCAACCCCCAGATGAATCTGCGCCGCGTGGAGTTGACGGCCGGAATCCACCGCATCGATGCCCAGGTGGCCGCCTCGGACCGCGAGCGCGCCATCGGCCTGATGTTCCGCCAGGACATGCCCGCGCAGGAGGGCATGATCTTCGTCTTCGAGGTGCCCGCCGTGCAGTGCTTCTGGATGCGCAACACCCTGCTGCCGCTGACCGCCGCCTTCGTGGCCGATGACGGCACCATCGTGAACCTGGCCGACATGAAGCCCATGACCGAGGACTCGCACTGCTCGGCCAAGCCCGTGCGCTATGTGCTGGAGATGAACCAGGGCTGGTTCGCCAAGCGCGGCCTGAAGGCCGGCGTCAAGCTGGGTGGCAGCCTGTTCACGCCCGCGCCTGCCGCCAAGCCATAATCACGGCCCATGCAAGCGCTTCGCTCCTCGTTCTGGCTCACCCGGCTGATATTGGCCTGGTTTGCCGTGACGCTGGGCGTTGCCGTGGCATCGCCCCTGGTCCATCCCCAGGGATTCGAGCTGGTCTGCACGGCCAGCGGCGACGTCAAGCTGGTGGCGCTGGGCGACAGCGCAGCCCCGGGCATGGGCCACCACCAGCTTGACTGCCCCATGTGCCTGCCCGCTGGTGCACCGCCGCCGGCCCTGCCGCAGATGGCGGTGCCCCAACAGCAGCCGCTGGCCCACGCGCTGCTGCCGCTGGTGGCGGCGCACATTGCCTCCGTCACACGCGCGCCGCTGCCGGCGCGCGGCCCTCCCCCGCTGACTGCCGTGTTCTCTTGAATCGCCGCCGGGCCTGCTGATGCGCGCCCGGCCCGCCTGTGCCGCACCTGTGGCCCAGGACTGCGCCGCATGCGCGGTGCAAGACCCGGAGTCAGTTCGTGAATTCTTCCCCTTTCCCCGCGATGGCGGCGCCGGTGCGCGCGTCCACGCACGCCTTTCGTCTCCATCCCCTGGCCACGGCGCTGTGCTGCGCGCTGGGCGCCGCATGGGCACCTGCCGCGCACGCGCAGGCCCTGGCCGAGGCGGCACTGCCCGCCGTCGAAGTCTCCGACCAGGCCACGGCCGACGCCAACGGATTGCTGCCGCTGAACAAGACCGTGGGCACGGCCAGCCGCCTGGGCCTGACAGCGCGCGAGACACCGGCCTCGGTGCACATCGTGGACCGCACCGCCATTGAGGCGCGCGGCGCCCAGGACACGCAGGAGATCCTGCGCTCCATTCCGGGCGTCACGGCCTACAGCCCGCCCGGCAACATCGGCATCAGCTACCGGGGCTTCGGCACGGGGTCGGTCAGCCAGCTGTTCAACGGCATCAACCTGCAGTACTCCATTGCGGCACGGCCCGTGGACAGCTGGATCTACGACCGGGTGGAGGCCATTGGCGGCGCCTCCGGCTTTCTCTACGGCGCAGGCGGCGTGGGCGGCACGCTGAACTACATCACCAAGCTGGCCCAGCGCGACAGCTTCACCGAAGGCCAGTTGCGCCTGGGCAGCTACGGGCTCAAGGAAGCCTCCGTCGGGCTGAACCGCCGCCTGGGCGATGCCACCGACAGCCAGGGCACGACCCATTACCTGCGCCTGGACCTCAACCACCGCGATGCCGGCAGCTGGGTGGGCGGCACGCAGTCGCGCTCCACGCAGCTGGCGGCCTCGCTGCTGTCCGACCTGGGTGGCGGCCTGACGCACACCCTGGCCTACGAAGCCCAGCATGAGCGCGTGGACCGCCCCTACTGGGGCACGCCGCTGCTCAACCCGCTGCGCGGCCAGGCGCGCATTGACGAGGCCACCCTCGGCAAGAACTACAACAGCGCCGACGGCCTGTACGCCCAGCGCGTGCAGTGGCTGCGCTCCATCACCGAATGGCGGGCCAGCGACCGGCTCAAGCTGAGCAACACCTTCTACGCCTATGACGCGCTGCGCGACTACCGCAACGTGGAGACCTACCGCTTCACGCCCGACAACAGCGCGGTGGTGCGCTCGGCCGCGCTGCTGCAGCGCCATGACCAGCGCATGGTGGGCGACCGCATCGAAGGCAGCTACCTGGGCGAGCTGGCCGGCCGGCGCAGCGAATGGGCCTTTGGGCTGGATGTGAGCGTGAACCGGCAGACACGCTTTCCGAACAGCCTGTCTGGCACGGTGAGCACGGTCAATCCCTACGATTTCACGACAGAGAACTTCTACGACATTCCCGGTATGGCGCCCGGATTCAGGCCCGACCGGGACAACAAGGTCACAACCACCGCGCTGTACCTGGAAAACCGCACGGCCCTCACCCCGGCCCTGCACCTGCTGACCGCCCTGCGCCATGAACGCATCGATGTGGACCTGACCAACCGCCGCGATGTAACGCCCGCGCTGCCCGCCAGCTACAGCCGCAGCTACAGCCCGACGACCGGGCGCGTGGGCCTGGTCTGGGATGCCACGCCCGAGGCCAATCTCTACGCCCAGTTCTCCACGGCGGCCGATCCGCCGTCGGGCATGCTGATGGGCGCCTCGTTTGCCGACGCCATCAACAACACCGGACTGACCACGGGCCGCCAGGTGGAGGCGGGCAGCAAGCTGTCGTTCTGGCAGGGCAAGGGCACGGCGGCGCTGGCGGTCTATCACATCACGCGCCGCAACATCTCCACCCAGGACCCGCAGGACAGCACGCGCACGGTGCTGGTGGGCCAGCAGTCCTCGCGCGGGGTGGAGCTGTCCATGGGCCTGGCGCCCACGCCGCGCTGGTCGGTCCAGGGCAACTGGAGCCATGTGGACGCGCGCTATGACAACTACCAGCAAGGCGGCGTGTCCCTGGCGGGCAAGCGGCCCACGAATACGCCCGCCAGCGTGCTCAACCTCTGGACCAGCTACCGCATCACGCCGGCGCTGGAGGTCAACGCCGGGCTGCGCCGCGTGGGAGGCATCTATGCCGATGCGGCCAACACCCTGTCCTGGCCTGCCTACACGCTGCTGGACCTGGGCCTGAGCTACCGCATCGACCCGCGCATGACCGTGGTTGCACGGCTGCGCAATGCCACGGACCGCGTCTACGCCGCCAGCCTGACCAGCACCATGGCCTACCTGGGGGCGCCGCGCACGGCCGATATCACGCTGCGCGTGGCGTTCTGAGCGAGGGCCGCGCCATGCGCCTTCACCTCAAACGCTGGCTGTTCCTGCTGCACCGCTGGCTGGGCATTGCCGTGTGCCTGTTCTTTGCGCTGTGGTTTGTCTCGGGCATGGTGATGATGTACGTGGGCTACCCCAAGCTCACCGAGGCCGAACGGCTGCGCCACCTGCCCCCGCTCGATGGCAACGCCGCCCTGCTCGCGCCCGCCGAGGCGCTGCGCGCGGCCGGCATCGAGGGCCCGCTCAAGGATCTGCGCCTGCATGCCGGCAGCGCCGGCCGTGCCAGCTACCTGGCCACGCCCGAGGGGCGGCGCCAGCCCGTGGCCATTGATGCGGCCAGCGGCCAGGTGCTGCCCGCCACCAGCGAGGCGAAGGCCCTGGCCAGCGCCCGCGCCTTCGCGGGGGACGGCACGGGCCTGCACTACCTGGGCACGGTGGATGAGGATGCCTTCAGCCACTCGCGCGCGCTGGACATCCACCGCCCCCTGCACCGCGTGCAACTGGACGATGCCCAGGGCACGCTGCTCTACATCTCCGGCCGCACGGCCGAGGTGGTGCGCGATGCCACGCGCACCGAGCGCGGCTGGAACTACCTGGGCGCCTGGCTGCACTGGCTGTACATGTTCCGGGGCAATGCCTTTGATGGCGCCTGGGCCGACATCGTCAACGTGCTGTCGCTGGTCGGCATTGCCGTGGCCATCACCGGCACCGTGGTCGGGGTGATGCGCTGGCGGTTCAGGCAGCCCTACCGCAGCGGCCGGCGCACGCCCTACCCGGGCCTCGCCATGCGCTGGCACCATGTGGCGGGCCTGCTGTTTGCGCTGACCACGCTGGCCTGGATCTTCAGCGGCCTGATGTCCATGAACCCCTGGCGCCTGTTCGACACGGGCACGCCGCCACTGCACATGGCCCGGTGGCAGCAGGGCCCACTGCGCCTGACCGGGGACGACGCCACGCCGCAGTCGCTGATTGCCGCAGCGGGCGGCCCCGTGCGCGAACTGCGTTGGCTGCGCACCGCAGGCCGCACCGAGGTGCTGGCCCAGCCCGCAGCCGGTACGCCCCTGGTGCTGGACAGCGCAAGCGCCGCGCCCGCATCCCATTCGCACGAGGCCCTGCTGGACCGCGCGGCCGTGCTGGTCGACGCCCCCGTGCTGCGCAGCGAATGGCTGACCGCGCACGACCTGTACTGGTACGAGCGCGCCGAGCACACCATGATGGGCGGCCATGACAAGCCTCTGCCCGTGCTGCGCGTGGTCTTTGGCGATGCTGCGGCCAGCTGGGTGCACATCGACCCGCACACGGGCCAGGTGCTGGGCCGGCTGGATGGCACCCAGCGCCTCAAGCGCTGGCTGTTCGCCATGCTGCACAGCTGGGACTGGCTGCCGCTGCTGCAGCGCCGGCCGCTGTGGGATGGGCTGCTGCTGGCCTTCAGCCTGGGCGGCCTGCTGATGAGCGCCACGGGCGTGCTCATAGGCGTGCGCAGGCTGCGCCGCAGGCGCAGTCATCGCGCACAGGCATCTGCTTGCTTGGAGGCGCAGCCACATGGTTAGCCACCATACTGTATGCTTGCCGCATGCAACTCGAACAGAAATACCAGGCCCTGCTGGCCGAGGCCGAGCGCCGCAAGCTGGACGACGTGGACAGCATGCGGCTGTGCTTCCAGACCCTGTCGCTGGCTGCGCGCATCGACCGTGACTGCGCCGCGCTGCTGGCGCCCCATGGCCTGTCCGAAGGGCGCTTCGTGCTGCTGTTCCTGCTGGAATCCGCCAGCGATGGCCTGGCACCCAACCACCTGGCCGAGCAGGCCGGCATCACCCGCGCCACCGTGACCGGCCTGCTGGACGGCCTGGAACGCGAGGCCCTGGCCGAGCGCCTGCCCGACCCGGCCGACCGCCGAGCGCTGCGCGTGCAGCTCACCGCCAAGGGCCGCCAGCTGGCGCGCAAGCTGTTTGCCCGGCACAGCCAATGGATCGCCGGCCTGTTTTCCAACCTGTCGCCCGCCGAACGCGGCCAGTTGGGAAAGCTGCTGGCCAAGGCCGCCGCAGGCGTGGAGGCCAGCGCATGACGGCGCCCGCCCCCCGGCGCAAGGGCGCCAACCGCACGGCCGATATCACTCCCGAACTGCTGCAGGCCCTGTCCCTGGGCGAGATAGAGACCGCCACGCTGACCGAAAGCCTGGCCGTGGACCAGGCCCGGCTGCTGCAGGCCGTCTTTCCCGACGCGTGGCCGCAGCTGGAGGACACGGCGCAGGCGCTGGGCCAGCTTGGCATTCTCAAACGCATGGAGTGCATTGGCGGCCTGCTGTGGCAGGCGCTGGGCCAGGCGGGCTGGCAGCGCTGCCTCACGCACCGCTCTGACACGGTGCGCGGCTGGGCCTGCTTCATGGCCGGTGCGCAGCCGGGCCTGACCCTGAGCCAGCGCCTGGAGCTGCTGCAGCCGCTGGCCGATGACTCGCATTTCGGCGTGCGCGAATGGTCGTGGATGGGCGTGCGCCCGCATCTGGCCAGCGACCTGCCGCAGGCCGTGGCCGAGTTGTCCCGGTGGACAAGGCGGCCCTCCGACCGCCTGCGCCGCTTCGCCAGCGAGGCCCTGCGGCCGCGCGGCGTCTGGTGCAGCCATATCGCGGCGCTCAAGCAGCAGCCGGAGATCGCCCTGCCCCTTTTGCAGCGGCTGCGCGCCGATGCCTCGCCCTATGTGCAGGACTCGGTGGCCAACTGGCTCAACGACGCGGCCAAGAGCCGGCCCGACTGGGTGCGCGCCCTGTGCGCGCAATGGCTCCAGGAATCGCCCGTGCCCGCCACGCTCCGCATCTGCGAGCGTGCGCAGCGCAGCCTCAAGGAGAGCTAGCCTCCTGCCGGCCCGCCAGCCGTTCGCAGTCGGGCTTGATGCAGCGCCCGTAGAGGATGTGGGAGTGCTCCACGATGGCAAAGCCATGCGAGCGCGCCAGCAGCTTCTGGCGCTGCTCGATCACGGCATCGTGGAACTCCTGCACCAGGCCGCAGCGCGTGCAGATCAGGTGGTCATGGTGCTCGCCGTCGTCGAGTTCATAGACCGCCTTGCCCGCCGCAAAGCGCTGCTGGCGCAGCATGCCGGCCTGCTCCAGCTGCGCCAGCACGCGGTAGACCGTGGCCAGGCTGGTGCCCCGGCCCTGGTCATGCAGCTGGCGATAGACCTCCTCCGCCGCCAGATGCCGCTGGTCCCCGTGGCGAAAGATGTCCAGTACCCACAGTCGCGCCAGCGTGGCCTTCAGCCCCAGGTTCTTGAGGTCAGCGGAATCGGACATGCAGCCCTCCCGGCCGGTCAGAACTCATTGTGGATGGCCTTGTAGCCGCGCACCAGTTCGTTGTTGGTGCGGACCACGTCCTCGGAGAAATCGCTGGCGTCGGCGGGCACCTGGGCCAGCGTGGACAGGTCGGTCTCCGGGCCTATGCGCGCAGTGGATGGCACGTAGAAGCCCGGCGGCAGGTGGCATCCATCGACCACGGCGTTGTAGCGCACCACGCAGCCGTCATCGACCACGCAGTTGAACAGCACGCTGTTGAAGCCGATGAACACGCCATTGCCCACGGTGCAGGGCCCGTGGACGATGGCGCGATGGGCGATCGAGGTGTGCTGCCCCACGCTGACGCGCGCGCCGGACTTGGAGTGGATCACCACCCCGTCCTGGATGTTGGAGTGGGCACCGATCACGATGGGGTCGATGTGGCCGTCCGCATCCATCTCGTCGGCACGGATCACCGCATAGGGGCCGATGAAGACGTTCTCTTCAACGACCACCAGTCCGCACAGGATGGCCGTGGGGTCCACGAAGGCGCTGGCATGGATGCGCGGCAGGTCGCCGCGCGGGTTCTTGCGGATCATCCCTTGCGCCTGTTCTTTGCGCCGCCCTGGCGGGCCTTGAAGCGCGGGTTGCTCTTGCAGATGACGTAGATGCGGCCGCGGCGGCGCACCACCTGGCAGTCTCGATGGCGCAGCTTGGCTTCCTTGAGGGACGAGAGAACTTGCATGGAAAACTCCTTGGGTTGTAGAGAAACGGGTGCCGGCTCGCCGGTCATGCCCAGGCCACGGCGTCGTGCGGATGCAGGCTCTCCATGTGGCGCACATGCACGCGCGGCCGGGCGTAGATGCCTTCCAGCGCGGCCTGTATGCGGCGCGCCGCATCCTCGACAAACATCAGGTTGCGGCCGTTGAGCGCGGCAAAGGCCTGCTCGTCGGCGCGCTTGACCGCGGTCTGCACGGGCGTGCCCAGCGCCTGCTCCACGCGGGCGATCAGGGGCAGGATGCCGAGGTCGGGCGCATCACAGGCCAGGTCCACGCTGACCTGGGCCTCGCTGCGCTGGCTGTGTGCCGTGGCCAGCGTGCCATGCCGGCGCAGCCAGGAAGCCACCTGGTCCGGCTCCACCAGTGGCTCGCCCGCAAAGGCCTGCAAAAAGCCATGCTCCAGCAACTGGCGCGACAGTGCCGCCGAGCAGGGGCAGGTCGAGGAATAGCCCACGCTCACCTGCAGCCGCAGCTGGAACACGCCCTGCGCCAGCGTGGCGTCCAGGCGCACGGGATAGGACTTCCAGCCCGACAGATCGTGGGTGACCAGGGCGGGCCGCTGGGCCAGCAGGTCCAGCGACAGGCGCATCCGGGCGCTGCGGCTTTGGCAGTCGAGGTGGCTGTCGATCATGGCCTGCAGCGCATGGCGCAGCGCCAGGGCAGACAGCGCGGACTCCTCGGCCAGGCTGTCCAGTTGCCGGTACAGCCGGGACATGTGTATGCCTTTGACATGGGCCGCAGGAAGATCGACCTGCACATCGGCACGCGCATGCAGCTCGCGCCAGTAGCCGGGCTCGGCCACGGTCACGGGCAGGTCTATGCCCTGCATGCCCACCCATTGCAGCGGGCTGAGGCTGGGCGCGGGATCGGTCAGGGAAACATCGGGAAGAGGTGCAGGCATTAGGGGCTCCAGTGGCCGCGCCGACCCAGGCCGGCGCGGTATTCGTTCAATTCCAGTCGGGAAACGGGTTGTCCCATTGCACCCAGGCCTGCGGGCCCAGGGCCATTTCTGCATCGGTCAGCAGGCACTCGTCCAGGCGTGCGCGCAGCGCCTGCTCGTCCATGCCCATGCCGATCAGCACCAGTTCCTGGCGCGCGTCGCCCACGCCATCGACCCATTTGTCCAGGATGCGCTCCACGCTCTCGGGGTCGCGCGGCCAGCGCTCGGCCTCCACGGCGGCCCACCAGTGGCCGGCCGGGCCATGGCGCGCCACGGCGCCGGCCTGCGACCAGGAGCCGGCCAGCGCCGGATGGCTGGCCAGCCAGAAAAATCCCTTGGAGCGCACCACTCCGGGCCATTCGCTTTGCACCAGGCCGAAGAAGCGCCGGGGATGAAAGGGGCGGCGGGCTCGGTAGACAAAGCTGGCAACGCCATAGGCCTCCGTCTCGGGCTGGTGCGTGCCACGCAACTGCTGCAGCCAGCCCGGCGCCCTGGAGGCCTCCTCGAAATCGAACAGCCCGGTATCGAGCACGCGATCCAGCGGCAGCTGGCCGAAGGAGGCGATCTCCAGCCTGGCACGCGGGTTGAGCCCGCGCAGGATGGCCATCAGCCGCGTGCAGTCCTCCTCGGTGACCAGGTCGATCTTGTTGAGCACGATCACATCGCAGAACTCCACCTGCTCGATCAGCAGATCGACCACGGTGCGGCGGTCCTCCTCGCCCAGCGATTCACCGCGCGAGCGCAGGCTGTCGCGCGAGCCATAGTCGTGCAGGAAGTTGAAGGCATCGACCACGGTCACCATGGTGTCCAGCCGCGCCACATCGCCCAGGCTGCGTCCGTCCTCGCCCGCGAAGGTGAAGGTCTCGGCCACCGGCAGCGGCTCGGAGATGCCCGTGGACTCGATGACCAGCTGGTCGAAGCGGCCCTCGCCCGCCAGCCGCGCCACCTCCAGCAGCAGGTCCTCGCGCAGCGTGCAGCAGATGCAGCCATTGCTCATCTCCACCAGCTTTTCGTCGGTGCGCGACAGGTCGGCCCCGCCATCGCGCACCAGGGCCGCGTCGATGTTGACCTCGGACATGTCATTGACGATGACGGCCACGCGCCGCCCTTCGCGGTTGTGCAGGATGTGGTTGAGCAAGGTGGTCTTGCCCGCGCCCAGAAAACCCGACAGCACGGTCACAGGCAATCGGGCATGCGGCGGCTGAACCGGCGCTACGGTATGCATCATGGAATCTCTCGAACAGGGACAGGGATCGCGCGGCGGGCACTGCGGCCGCATGCGCAGGGAGGGGTCTCAGGCGGGGAGCGCGGTGCAGGCGGAGCACTTGCCATGCAGCTCGATGTTCGAATGGGCCAGCGCAAACGCATGGCCATGCGCCCAGCTGCCCAGGCAGCGGTTGAGCGCGTCGTCCACGAACTCATCGACCTGGCCGCAGCTGTCGCAGATCGCAAAGGCCGAGAAATCATGGCTGCCCTCGTCCGGATGCGAGCAGCAGACATAGGCATTCAGCGACTCCAGGCGATGGACCACGCCCTGCTCGGCCAGCTTGTCCAGCGCGCGGTAGACCTGGGTAGGGGCCGTCAAACCGTGGTCCCGCAACTGGTCGAGCAGCGCATAGGCCGTCAGCGGCACGCCGGCCTGGCGCAGCGTGTCGAGCACGCGTTGTTGCTTGGTGGTCAGGGAGTGGGACATGGTGGTTTCCTGGTCAAAAAGGGCGGGCAGCGACCTTGCCCTGCATCAAAACAGTTACGTTATAACATAACAAAATTGGCGCCCACGCACTGTTTTACAATTAAAAAGAATATTAAGTTGCGCTTAAATACACAACAAGTTATAGTCAGCTCCGTTGTTGAGGCCAAGCGCTTAAGCCGCCCACTTCCCTTCCCTGCACAACGGCTGTCCGCCGCTCCCCGCAGGATGTCTCTTGCGACCTTTGTCGCACAGTTGGTCTGTAGAGCTGCAGCCAACCGAGTTCCCAGATGCTCACGCAGGCCTGTTCAAGCCTGCGAACCTGACTGAACCACATTTCAAACACCGGCATTCCCATGGGCAAGTACGTCGTCTCGCCCTCGACACACCCGACCGACTGCGGCCGCTTCCGCGCCTCCTTCGCGGTCCATCGCTCCCAAGGCAACGGCAGCTACTGCCGCGTATTCCGTTTCGACAAGGCGTTCGCCTCCCGCGAAGCAGCACGGCTGTTTGCCGTCACCCAGGGCTGGCTCCAGACCTGCATGCAGCATCCGCCTGCGTGCTGACGGCCCGCCTGCCGCCCTCCCACCCATTCACCGCCGCGGATTGCACAGTCCGCCGCATGCATGCCAACGGTGCGCCCTTTTGCGCACATCCAATCGAAGAGGTTTTCCTATGACCACCAAAATCTACGTGGGCAATCTGCCCTACTCCGTGACCGACTCCAGCCTGGAAAGCAACTTTGCCGAGTTCGGCAACGTGGCCTCCGCCAAGGTCATGATGGACCGCGAAACCGGCCGCTCCAAGGGCTTCGGCTTTGTGGAAATGGCTTCTGCCGAAGTCGCCCAGGCCGCCATCACCGGCCTGCACGGCATGTCCGTGGACGGACGCTCGATCGTCGTGAACCTGGCCCGTCCCCGTGAAGAAGGCCGCAGCTCCAGTGGCTACAGCCCGCAGGGTTACGCCGGCAAGCGTTCGGACGTCGGCTACGGCAATGGCGGCCACGGCGGCGGTCGCTACTGATCACGGCGCAGCTTCCAAAAACCGGCTCTCTGGGCCGGTTTTTTTTCGCCTGCGGTTTTCTTTCCTGCCGTTGCAGGCATGAAAAAACCGGCCGCCCTTGCGGGTCGGCCGGTCATGGCTGAAGCCTGCCGGGGCCAGGCCCCGGCACAGCGGCTTACAGCAGCGCGTCGATGGCTGCGTTGAACGTGGCGCTGGGGCGCATCACGGCATCCATCTTGGCCACGTCGGGCATGTAGTAGCCACCGATGTCCACGGCCTTGCCCTGCACGGCGCGCAGCTCTTCGATGATCTTGGACTCGTTGTCGGCCAGTTGCTTGGCCAGCGAAGCGAACTTGGAGGCCAGTTCGGCATCTTCCGTCTGCGCCGCCAGGGCCTGTGCCCAGTACAGGGCGATGTAGAACTGGCTGCCACGGTTGTCCAGCTCGCCGGTGCGGCGCGAAGGCGACTTGTCTTCGTCCAGCAGCTTGCCCGTGGCTTCATCCAGGGTCTTGGCCAGCAGCTTGGCGCGGGCGTTGTCGTTCTTGATGCCCAGGTCTTCCAGCGACACGGCCAGTGCCAGGAACTCGCCCAGCGAATCCCAGCGCAGGTGGTTTTCCTCCACCAGCTGCTGCACGTGCTTGGGAGCCGAGCCGCCAGCACCCGTTTCGTACATGCCGCCGCCGGCCATCAGGGGCACGATGGACAGCATCTTGGCCGAGGTGCCCAGTTCCATGATGGGGAACAGGTCGGTCAGGTAGTCGCGCAGGATGTTGCCGGTCACCGAGATGGTGTCCAGGCCGCGGGCCACGCGCTCCAGCGTGTAGCGCATGGCGCGGACCTGGGACAGGATGTGGATTTCCAGGCCCGTGGTGTCGTAGTCCTTCAGGTAGGTGTTGACCTTCTTGATCAGCTCGGCCTCGTGCGGACGATAGGGGTCCAGCCAGAACACGGCAGGCATGCCGGAGTTGCGGGCACGCGTGACGGCCAGCTTGACCCAGTCGCGGATGGGAGCGTCCTTGACCTGGCACATGCGCCAGATGTCGCCCTGCTCCACGTTCTGGCTCATCAGCACTTCGCCGGTGGCCAGATCGACGATGTTGGCAACGCCGTCTTCCTCGATCTCGAAGGTCTTGTCGTGCGAGCCGTACTCTTCGGCCTTTTGCGCCATCAGGCCCACGTTGGGCACGGTGCCCATGGTCTTGGGGTCGAAGTTGCCGTGCCACTTGCAGAAGTTGATCATCTCCTGGTAGATGCGGGCAAAGGTGGACTCAGGCATCACGGCCTTGCAGTCGTAGGGCTTGCCGTCGGCGCCCCACATCTTGCCGCCCTGGCGGATCATGGCGGGCATGGAGGCGTCAACGATCACGTCGTTGGGCGAGTGGAAGTTGGTGATGCCCTTGGCCGAGTCCACCATGGCCAGCGCGGGACGGTGTTCCTGGCAGGCGTGCAGGTCACGGATGATCTCTTCGCGCAGCGAGGCGGGCAGCGTCTCGATCTTCTCGTACAGCGTGGACATGCCGTTGTTGACGTTCACGCCCAGCTCGTCGAACAGCTTGCCGTGCTTCTCGAAGGCTTCCTTGTAGTAGATCCTCACGCAGTGGCCGAACACGATGGGGTGCGAGACCTTCATCATCGTGGCCTTGACGTGCAGCGAAAACAGGATGCCGGCGTCGCGGCAGTCGTCCAGCTCCTTTTCATAGAAGTCGCACAGCGCCTTCTTGCTCATGAACATGGAGTCGATGATCTCGCCAGCCTTCAGTGCCACCTTGGACTTGAGCACCACGGTCTTGCCGCTCTTGGTGGTCAGCTCCATCTTGACGTCGCGTGCGGCGTCCAGCGTGATCGACTTTTCGCCGTGGTAGAAGTCGCCGTGCTCCATGTGCGAGACATGGGTTTGCGACCACTGCTTCCACTCGCCCATGGAGTGGGGGTGCTTCTTGGCGTAGTTCTTGACGGCGGCAGGAGCGCGGCGGTCGGAGTTGCCCTCGCGCAGCACGGGGTTCACGGCCGAGCCCAGGCACTTGCCGTAGCGTGCCTTGATGTCCTTTTCCTGGTCGTTGGTCGGATTCTCGGGGTAGTCGGGCAGTGCGTAGCCCTTGCCCTGCAGCTCCTTGATGGCAGCCGTCAGCTGGGCCACCGAGGCGCTGATGTTGGGCAGCTTGATGATGTTGACATCGGGCTCCAGCGTCTTCTTGCCGAGCTCGGACAAGGTGTGGGCCACGCGCTGGTCTTCGGCCAGGAATTCGGAGAACTCACCCAGGATGCGGTGGGCCACGGAGATGTCGGCGGTCTCGACATTCACGCCGACGGGTGCGGCAAAGGCGCGCACCACAGGCAGGAAGGCACTGGTGGCAAGGCGCGGAGCCTCATCGGTCAGGGTGTAGATGATGGTGGGTTGCTGCGTGCTCATCTCTTGTCTCAGGTAGTGAAAAGGTAGGGGTCGCGCCGCAGGCCGTCGAACCGGGCATCCGCTAGGGGAAACGGGGCCGGTGCAGCCTGAGGCAGTAGGACCGTCACGCAATGCCCCGTCGCGCCAGCATGCTGCCCCGGCGTTTTCTGCAATGCGATCCCACAATACAAAATTCTAAGCGGAACCCGCCATATTTTTTAAGTCTTGTAGAAGACTTAGGGTTTTACAGCGGCATTCGGGACCTGTTTTCACAGGGAAACGGCTTGCAGCCCCCGCGTTTTCTACCATGCAAAAAATGCTGTAGCGTGACGGACACGCAAGCGGAGCAGACCCCCGGGTCAAACCCAGAGCCGATACATCCAGAACGATTCATCGTGCTCGAAGCGCCGCGCAAACTCCCCCGGCGAAAACCCCGTGATCTGGCGCACGGCGCGGCACATATGGGCCTGGTCGGAGAAGCCCTCGTCCAGCGCCAGCGCGGCCCAGTCCAGCGCCTGTCCCTGTTCATGGTGGCGCCGCGCCGCATGGAACAGGCTTTCCGTGCGCACCATGCCCTGCCATTGCCGCAGGGAGCGGCCGCTGAACTGCTTGATGCGCCGCTCCACCTGGCGCGCGCCCAGCGTTCTTTGCCATTGCAGCGCCTGCATCCCCAGCCAGGCCACCCAGTGGCGCCCATGCTCACGCAATGAGGGCAGCACCTGCAGGGCGCTCCCCCGGACCTCTCGCCAGCGCGGCGCCAGGTGGCGCTGCAACGCGTCCAGGGTGCCGGCATCGTCCTGCGCATGCAGCAGGGCCTGGCACAGCGCGGACCAGGACGGCCCCAGCACCCCGGATGCCGCGACAAAGCCATCCTGCGCCTGCAGCACGCCGGGGCCGAACAGCTGCAGCGCGGCATCCAGGTGCAGGCAGACCATGCCGCCACGGCCCGGCCCGCTGGCCCAGCTGGCCGTGGGCGCTGTCTGGCTGCCCGAGAGCATGACGGATGCCTCAAAGGGCTCGCAGCCCTGCACGCCCACCAGGCCTGCGGCCATGTCCTGGTACCAGGACAGGCAGACCATGGGGGTGGCGGGAAAATGCGACAGCCGCTGCGCATCGTCCAGGACCACGCCCCGCGTATCGCGGCAGACGACGGCCACCACCGCACCATGCAGCCCTGCCGGCGCGGGATACAGCATGGAGTGCGGCTGCCGCCCCTGGCCTGCCCAGCGCGCGGCCCTGGCATGCAGGGGCGGACAGGCAGCAAAGGCACTGGGCGTACAGGCTTCGATTGCGGCTTCGGCCTCGGGCATCACGACGGCATCCATGGAGGCGCAGTGTAGGCCTTGCCGCCCGCCGATCCGGTGACGCTTTCGTTCAAGACCACGGGCGGCGCGACCAGCGAGCATCGGAACATGAACCGACCGAATCCCACGCAAGATACCTGCACACCGGCGCCGTCGAATGCGGCCTCCTGCCCCTTAGCCACGCAAGCGCCGCAATCCGCACAACCCGAGCAACCCGAGCAGACGGCCTCCACGGCCTGGCCACCGGGCCCGGCACCGGGGCTCACGGGCTGGGGCCTGCTGCGCCGCATGTCGCGCGACCTGCTGGGTACGCTGGCGCAGTGGCGCGGCGAGCACGGAGATGCCATCCATCTGCGCATCTGGCCAGAGCACCAGGTCGTCGTCACGGATCCCGAACTGGTGCGCGAGCTGCTGGTCGGCCAGCACGATGCGCTGGTGCGCTGGGAGCACGGCATCTCGGTCTTTGCCCAACTGCACGGCCACAGCGTGCTGGTTAGCGAAGGCCAGCCCTGGCGCAGCAAGCGGCAGGCCCTGTTGCCGGCCTTCTCCCCCAAGGCCGTGCAGGCCCAGATACCGGCCCTGGCCGCAGCCGCGCAGGCCGCGCTCCAGGCCTGGCCGCAGCAGTCCGAGGACTTTCCCATGGAACAGGCGCTGACCGCCTTGGCCATGGATGTGATCATGCGGCTGATGTTCTCCGGCGCCATCGGCGAGGATGCGCGCTCCGCGGAGCAGGCCATCCGCGAAGTCAGCCATGCCGCCAACAGCGAGTTCTACTGGCCGCTGCGCTGGCCCGATGCCATGCCCTGGAAGCGCCGCAAGCGCCGGGCGCTTGCCTGGCTGCGCGGCTTCATCGACCGGCAGGTCCGGCTCCGGCTGGCGCAGGCCGATGCAGACTGGCCCGAGGATCTGCTCAGCCGCCTGCTGCGCCTGCACCGGGGCGACGCCCAGGCCTGGACACTGCAGGCCGTGCGCGATGAGTGCATGACGGCCTTTCTGGCAGGTCACGAAACCGTGGCCAGCAGCCTGACCTGGTGGTCCTGGTGCATGGCCACCCATCCCGAGGCGCAGCAGCAGGTGGCTGACGAGATCCAGGAACAGCTGCAGGGCCGCACGCCCATGGCGCAGGACCTGCCGGCGCTGCGCCAGTTGGGCTGGAGCCTGCAGGAAGCCATGCGCCTGTACCCGGCCGCGCCTGTGCTCATCAGCCGGCGTTGCACACGGCCTGTGCAGCTGGGTCCGTGGCGCCTGCCCGCACGAACCCTGTTCATGATTGCGCCCGGCCTCATGCAACGCGATGCGCGCTGGTTCCCGCAACCCGATGCCTTTCAGCCGCAGCGTTTCGCCGATGCCGACAAGGACGGAGCCCCTGCCGCGCCGCGCGGCAGCTGGATGCCCTTTGGCACCGGCCCGCGCGTATGCCTGGGCCAGCACCTGGCCAGCACGGAGATGACGGTGGTGGCGGCCATGGTGCTGCAGCGTCTGCGGCTGAGCGTGCCCGAAGGTGCCAGCGCCCCCCGCCCTGTGCTGCAGGTCACGCTGCGGCCATCCACGCCCTTGAGACTGCGGCTGCAGTCGCGCAGCGGCGCACAGGCCGGGTAAACGTGGCGATATATTGCGCCAAATCATCTACAAAGCACGCCAATTACGCCAAATTGTCACCCATCCGCATTTATTCTGTCTTTTTGACTAGAACCACTGGACTGGAGACGATTTGAGTACCCTGGCAATCGTGATTTCATTGGCGGGACTGATGTTCCTGGCCTACCGAGGCATCTCCGTGCTGCTGCTGGCCCCCCTGATGGCCGCCGTGGCCGTGCTGCTGTCCGGCGACCTGGGCCACATGCTGCCGCTGTACACCAGCACCTTCATGGGCGCCCTGGGCAACTACATGCTGCAGTTCTTCCCGGTGTTCCTGCTGGGCGCGCTGTTCGGCCAGTTGATGGCGGACTCGGGCGCGGCCACCGCGATATCGCACTGGATCATGCGCGTGCTGGGCGAGAAGCACGCCATCCTCACGGTGGTGTTGGCCTGCGCCGTGCTCACCTATGGCGGCGTGTCGCTGTTCGTGGTGGCCTTTGCCATCTATCCGATTGCCAAGTCGCTGTTCCGCGCGGCCCATGTGCCCAAGCGGCTGATACCGCCCACCATCGCGCTGGGCTCGTTCACCTTCACCATGACGGCGCTGCCGGGCACGCCATCCATCCAGAACGCCATTCCCATTCCGTACTACGGCACCAATGTGTTCGCGGCGCCGGGCCTGGGCATCATCGGCGGCATGACCATGCTGGCCCTGGGCCTGTGGTGGCTGCAGTCGCGCGCGGCCAAGGCGCGCGTGGCCGGCGAAGGCTACGGCGACCATGACGATGCCGTCGAGCAGGGCCTGCATGAAGAAAGCGACCCCGCCCTGCACAGCCGCCGGGACCTGCCGCTGCCGCTGGCCCTGCTGCCGCTGGTGCTGGTGATCGCGGTCAACGCGCTGCTGACCTACGGCGTGTTCCCGCAGATGGATTTCGGCTTTCTGAAGGAACGTTTTCCTGCCGTGGACCCGGCCAAGCAGACGGGCCTGTGGGCGCTGATCATGGCCCTGGCCGTGGCCTGCGCCGCACTGGTGCTGCTGGGCCTGGGCCGCTGGCGCAATCTCAAGGAGTCGGTGAACAAGGGCGTGCTGGGCTCCATGCTGCCCATCTTCAACACCGCCTCGGAAGTGGGCTACGGCGCGGTCATCGCGGGGCTGGCGGGCTTTGCCATCATCCGCGAGGCCGTGCTCAACGTGGCGCCTCACAACCCGCTGATCTCCGAGGCCGTGGCCATGAACGTGCTGGCGGGCATCACGGGGTCGTCGTCCGGCGGCCTGTCGATTGCGCTGTCCACGCTGGGCAAGGACTACCTGGCCATGGCTGCCCAGTTGGGCATCAGCCCGGAGCTGCTGCACCGCGTGGCCGTGATGGCGGCCGGCTGCTTCGACACCCTGCCGCACAGCGGCGCCATCATCACGCTGCTGTCCATCTGCGGCCTCACGCACCGCCAGTCGTACGGCAACATCGCCATCATGACCATTGGCGCGCCACTGCTGGCCCTGGTGCTGGTGATCACGCTCGGCACCATGTTCGGGTCCTTCTGAGGGACCAGGGCGCAGAGCGCGCGCGGGAAATACCACGGCATCGCGCCCGCCACAACCGGCATATGACGTATATGCGCGGGGCGGGTGCATGGCAACAATGCATGCACGGCGATAAGGCATCGCCCCGATTCATTCCCGCATTACCGACAAGACGACATCCGCTGCCAAAGCTGCCAGCGCAGATGTCGGGCAACAAGGCCCGAACCGCTCCCTGACCCGGAGCGGTTCGGGCCTTTTTTTGTTGGCCGGGAATCGAGGGGGCTGCGATGCCGCACGCCGCCCCCTCAACCCCTTCAGGAGCAGCAGCATGAGACACGGAGATATTTCCAGCAGCAACGATTGCGTCGGCGTGGCAGTGGTCAACTACAAGATGCCCCGCCTGCACACCAAGGCCGAGGTGCTGGACAACTGCCGCAAGATCGCGGACATGCTGGTGGGCATGAAGCGCGGCCTGCCGGGCATGGACCTGGTGATCTTTCCCGAGTACTCCACGCACGGCATCATGTACGACGCCAAGGAGATGTACGACACGGCCAGCGCCATCCCGGGCGAAGAGACCGAAATCTTCGCCGACGCCTGCCGCAGGGCCAACGTCTGGGGCGTGTTCTCGCTGACGGGCGAGCGCCATGAGGAGCACCCCAACAAGGCGCCGTACAACACCCTCATCCTCATGAACAACCAGGGCGAGATCGTGCAGAAGTACCGCAAGATCATGCCCTGGGTGCCCATCGAGGGCTGGTACCCGGGCGACTGCACCTATGTGAGCGAAGGCCCCAAGGGCCTGAAGATCAGCCTCATCATCTGCGACGACGGCAACTACCCCGAGATCTGGCGCGACTGCGCCATGCGCGGCGCCGAGCTCGTCGTGCGCTGCCAGGGCTACATGTACCCGGCCAAGGAGCAGCAGATAATGGTCTCCAAGGCCATGGCCTTCATGAACAACTGCTACGTGGCCGTGGCCAATGCGGCGGGCTTCGACGGCGTGTACTCGTACTTCGGGCACTCGGCCATCATCGGCTTCGATGGCCGCACCCTGGGCGAGACCGGCGAGGAGGAAATGGGCATCCAGTACGCCGAACTGTCCAAGCACCTGATCCGCGATGCGCGCAAGAACGGCCAGTCGCAGAACCATCTGTTCAAGCTGGTGCACCGGGGCTACACCGGCACCATCAACTCCGGCGACGGGGACAAGGGCGTGGCCGCCTGCCCCTACAACTTCTACAGCCAGTGGGTCAACGATCCCGAGGGCACGCGCGAGATGGTGGAGTCCTTCACGCGCACCACCGTAGGCACGCCCGAATGCCCCATCGAAGGCATTCCGCACGAGGCGCCCAAGCACCGCTGACAGCGCCCTGCCTCCGAGCCTGCAGGCCTGGGGGCAGGCCCGCCCATGAACACGGAAAGGTGAAGAGTGAAGATGAGCACGACAACAACCACAGGCCCGCTGCACGCTCCTGCCAACCAGGCCGCCGACCCGCTGGCGGCCTACCGCCTCGAGGAAGAGCCCTTCTACCGCCCCTCGGGCCGCGAAGTACAGCTGTACCGCCAGGCCTACCAGCACCGCATGCCGCTCATCCTCAAGGGCCCCACGGGCTGCGGCAAGACGCGCTTTGTGGAGTACATGGCGTGGGCGCTCAAGCGCCCCCTGGTCACGCTGGCCTGCAACGAGGACATGACGGCCTCCGACCTGGTGGGCCGCTACCTGCTGGATGCCGACGGCACGGCCTGGCACGACGGCCCGCTGACCCTGGCCGTGCGCCACGGCGGCATCTGCTACCTGGACGAAGTGGTGGAGGCCCGCCAGGACACCACGGTCGTCATCCACCCGCTGACCGACGCGCGCCGCGCCCTGCCGCTGGACAAGAAGGGCGAGGTGGTCCACGCGCACCCTGACTTCCAACTGGTGGTTTCCTACAACCCCGGCTACCAGAGCAGCGCCAAGGACATGAAGCCATCGACGCGCCAGCGCTTCGCGGCGCTGGACTTCGACTACCCTGCGCCCGAGATCGAGGCGGACATCGTGGCCCACGAGACCGGCATTGCCCCGGCCACCGCTCGCAGCCTGGTCAGCCTGGCGCGCAGCACGCGAGAACTGCGCCACCGGGGCCTGGACGAAGGCGCCTCCACCCGCATGCTGATCTACGCGGGCCTGCTGATGCGCGACGGTGTCTCGGTGCACGACAGCTGCGACATGACCATCACCAGCGCCCTGACCGACGACCCCGACACTGCCGCCGCGCTGCGCCAGCTGGTCGAGGCCGAGTTCGGCGCCTGAGGGCCGCGCGCCATGGCCATCGTCTCCGTTGCCTTGCCCGAAGAGTCCCGCCTGCTGCACACGCTGGGCCTGCTGGCCAGCGGCCTCGCACGCCAGCCTGTCGCCGTGCAGGCGCTGGCCAGGCCGCCGGCCAGTGCCCCGGCCAGTGCCCCGGCGCCGGGCCAGGCCCACGCCCTGCCCCCGCGCGCCGTGCTGATCGGCCAGCCTGCCCGGCTGCTGGTTCCCGCCAACTTGTCTACTCAGGCACACCTGCACGCAGCAACGATGGCCCATGCCGCAGCCCATCTGCGCTTTTCGCCCGCCCGCCAGGACAGCAGCACCCTCAAGCCCATGGGCCAGGCCGTGGTGGGCGCACTGGAAGATGCGCGCGTGGAGCGGCTGCTGTGCCTGCAGCACCCCGGCGTGCGGCGCTGGTTCGAGGCCTGCATCGCGCCCGAGCCCGACCCATCCGACCTGGGCTTTGCCGCCTTCATGGCCCGGCTGGACCGCATGCTGCTGTGGCCAGAGCGCATGGACGGCAACCACTGGATCCACAAGGCCCGTGACCTGTTCGAGAACACCGCCACGCGCCACGGGCTGGAGGACTACGCCGCATTCCGGGCCATTGCGTCCATCCTGGCCAACGACCTGGGCCAGATGCGCGTGCGCATGGACCCCCAGCACCATGCCGTGCCCAGCATCTACCGTGATGACAACAGCTATCTCTGGCAGCATCCGGAGTCGCCCCAGGGCGAGGAAGACACACTCGCGCTGCAGCAGTCCGCTGCGCGTGCGGCCCCTCCTCCATCGGCCGGCGCCGGACAGCAGTCCGATGCCCAGGAAGGCCAGTCGCTGGAGCTGAACCCAGGCCTGGAACTGTCGCGCCACAGCTATCCGGAATGGGACCGCAGGTCGGAGCGCCTGAAGACGGACTGGTGCACCGTCATCGACACCCTGCCCGCATGGCAGGCCGAGGCTTTGGCCGGCAAAGGCTCCCAGGCCGGCAGACAGACAATGCCGCCCCTGCCGCTGCCGCCCGCACGCCAGCTGGACCGGCGCCAGCGCCTGCGCCGCCAGTGGGAAGGCGACGACCTGGACTTCAATGCCGCCATCGAGGTCCAGGTGGACCGCCGCCTGAGCCTGCGCCCGGAACCTCGCCTTTTCATGCGTGCCGGCAAAGGCCCGCGCCCCACCAGCCTGCTGGTGCTGATGGACGCTTCCGAATCGGTCAACACGCCCGGCCCCCAAGGCGCCAGCCTGCTGGAGCTGGAGAAACAGGCGGCCCTCATGCTGGCCGAATCGCGCGCAGGCCACAGGACCGGCGTGGACCGCCTGGCCATCCACGCCTTCTCGTCCAACACGCGCGCCGAAGTCCGCTACCTGCGCCTGCTGGACTTCGGCCAACCCTTTGCCGCAGCAGCGGCCACCCGGTTGCAGGCACTGCAGGGCCGCCATTCCACCCGCCTGGGCGCCGCCCTGCGCCACGCCAGCAGCCTGCTGGCGGCCGAGCCTGCTGGCCAGCGCCATCTGCTGGTGATCACCGACGGCGCACCCGCCGACATCGACGTGCATGACGATCGCTACCTGATCGAAGACGCGCGCCATGCCGTGCAGCAGGCCCGCGCCGCAGGCATACGCATCAGTTGCCTGGCCGTGGACAGCCAGGCAGACGGCTATGTGCGCCATATCTTTGGCGGGCGCAACTACGGCATTGCCGACGACGCGCGTCATCTGCCAAGGCGGCTGTCCCAGATGGGCGCAAGGCTCGCAGCCGGCCGCTGACCACGGCAAGCGCCACGGAAATCTCGATTAACCTGAAGCCTGCAAAGAACGCACGCCAGCACCTGGCACAGAAGGAACCCATGAACGACCCCGTCAGAGTCGGCATTCTTTACTCGGCCACCGGCACCACATCGACCATCGGCCAGTCCCAGCTGCAGGGCGCGCAGCTGGCCATCGACGAAATCAACGAGGCGGGCGGCCTGCTGGGGCGTGAACTGGTGGCAGTGCGCTACGACCCGGCCTCCACGCCGGCCCGCTATGCGGCCCTGGCCGAGCAACTCATCGTGCGCGACGGCATCAACGTCATCTTCGGCTGCTACATGTCCAGCAGCCGCAAGGCCGTCATCCCCATCGTCGAGAAATGGAACAAGCTGCTGTTCTATCCCACGCTCTACGAAGGCTTCGAGTTCTCGGGCAATGTCATCTACACGGGCGCCGCGCCCAACCAGAACAGCGTGCAACTGGCCGACTACATGACCAGCAGCTTCGGCGCGCGGGTCTACCTCATCGGATCGGACTACATCTACCCCTATGAGTCCAACCGCATCATGGGCGAGCTGGTCATGCAGCACCCCGGCAGCGACAAGCTCGGTGAACACTACCTGCCGCTGGACGCCACCGAGCGCGACTACGCGGCCATCATGCAGGACATCCGCGCCAGGCAGCCGGACTTCATCTTCTCCACCGTGGTCGGCGATTCCACGGCCAGCCTCTACCGCGCCTATGCCGATGCGGGCTTCAACCCGCAGACCATGCCGATTGCCAGCCTCACCACCTCCGAGGCCGAGATCGCCCAGATGGGCGCCGACGTGGCGGCCGGCCACTTCACGGCCGCGCCCTACTTCCAGTCCATCGATTCGCCCGCCAACGCGCGCTGCCTGGCCCGGCTGCGCCAGCGCCTGGGCGACGACTGCCGGCCCAACCTGTGCTGGGAGGCCGCCTACTTTCAGATGCACCTGTTCGCCAACGCCTTCCGCCAGGCCGGCAGTGACCGCATAGGCGAGCTGCTGCCCCATCTGCTGGGCAGCGAATTCGACGCGCCCCAGGGCCGCATCCGGCTGGATCCCGACAACCACCACACCTGGCTGCACCCGCGCGTGGGCCGCGCCAATGCCCAGGGCGGCTTCACCATCGTGCGCCAGGCCACCCGGGCCGTCTCGCCCGACCCCTACCTGGTCACCCACTCCCTGGGCGACTGGACCGCCAGCCTCGGTGCCCTGGACAACTGAGCGTGGATGCCGCCCCGAACAAGGACGCCGCCAGCGCTGCCACAGGCCGGCCGCTGCTGGAAAGAAAGCCGCTGCTGCGTGCCACCTCGCCCCAACTGAAGGAACTGCGCCAGCTGCGCATTGCCGTCGTCCACCCCGACGACGCGGACGGCCGCCTGCTGGCCCAGCAACTGCAGCGCATAGGCTGCCAGGTCCAGGCCATCTGGCCGCCCCAGCCCAGCCTGCCCGAGGGCACGGACGTGGTCTTCCTGGCCGTGCGCCCCGATCAACTGCAGTTGAACTACGCCTGGACCCAGGGCGAGGGAGAGAGCCCGCCCACCGCCATCGCCGTGGTCAACTACGAGAACCCCACCATCGTCTCCGCCGTGCTGGAGCTGCAGGTGCAAGCCATCCTGCCCTCGCCCATCCGCTCCTTCGGCCTGCTGTCCACATTGGTGCTGGCGCGCAGAAACCACAAGGAATCACGCCAGCAGCAGCAGCGCATCGCCAAGCTCCAGGCCAAGCTGCTGGGCCAGCGCCGCGTGGCCGAAGCCAAGGCCATCCTCATGCAAACCCACCAGATCAACGAAGACCAGGCCTACGACATGATCCGCGCCCAGGCCATGAGCCGGCGCAGCTCGGTGGAGGAGATTGCCCAGGCCATCGTGCATGCGAGCGAAATACTGTCGCTGGGCAAGGGCGTGGGCGGGTAAATCACGCAGGACTCCTGCCGCCAGCAGCCATGGTTTGACCCCGGGGAACCAGGGTTCTCTTTTTTGAACGCATGCAGCGTGTGAAGAAAAAATGGCTCCCGATGCGGAGCACGCAGGGCTTGTGAATACTTTGATCAATAGTTACCCACCAAACCGCCCACATATGTGAATGTCACTCTCGTTCGATGAGAATCTGATAATGGATTATCAAAATCAATTACTTTGTCAAATTTTGCATCGATTGCAAAATCGAACGACTCTCAGATTAGTATTTCATCCTTGAGCATTGACGTGTTGGGCGTCAACAATAAACCATAATATCGCGAGGCATAAAATGATAGAAGGCGGATGGTGGAAAGCCTATACCAAAAACGGCCGGTATATAGGACTGATTGAAGGAGATGAATTCATAGTCGGAGACACGAGAATTTTATACAGAATAAGCAATAGCAAGCTATATTCCACAGAAGTACCACCTTCACATATAGCTGACATATCAGAAAAACAAGCGATTACATCCAACGGTGAAATTCTGCTGAAGTTCTTTAAGACGACCAGAGAGCGAAAACCATTAACAACTTGATCAAACCCATACCAAAACAATTACAAAATCTCGAAAATCATCAAACAGCCGAGGCCATGGAACGAATCGGTAATTTCCGGCCAAGATCAACACGCAATTGCATTCTGCGTATCAAGTCCGTCGTCAAAACTCGACCTGCCGTAAGCAATACCAAACCTTCCCTCGATACGAAGTCTTGAGCCAATATCATTCCTGGCCTGAGCTCCGAACAGGGAACATAAAGTGGGGCTGGGTCGGCAACGGGGGTTGCCTGTATCAAAATCTGCAAGAAAGCATCGACAACCTCTGGATCAAATTGTGTTCCTCTACCATGCGAAACGAGGGTTCTTGCCTCTGCACAATTTAGTGGCTTGCTGCTTAAATGTCCTATCATCAGGTCATCGTAAAAATCAGCAACCGCTATTATTCGAGCTCCTATTGAAATATCCTTCCCTTTCAGGCCATCAGGGAAACCTGCCCCGTCGAATCGCTCATGGTGGGACCTGACGAGAGTAGCGACCGGGTGCGCATCGTCTATCGGCAGAAGCAACTGTTCTCCCAAGCTGCTGTGATTCCTATATTTTTCCAGCTCTTCATGACTCAAGCTCGGGACGGGCTTGTTCAACATCCCATCGGCAAGAGTAATATGGGCAATATCATGAATGAGCGCAGCAACAAAAGAATTCTGCTGATCTTCTTCGCTTAGCTGCATGATATTTGCGGTTCGGCGGGTCAGATCCGCAACGCGTCTAGAGTGCCCTGCAAGCAGCCCACCCCGCCACTCAAGAAGATTGGAAAACATCCGGATAGCTGCGACGAAATTCTTTTTAAGCTTCCTATGCGCCTCCAACAATTCGTCGTCGTGCACATGGGCAGCAAGCTCAACAGTTGCATTTAATTCTGCCAGCTCCTTTGTCAGCGCTCTATTTTTTTGATCCAGACGAATATTCTCATGGCGTGTAATTTTCTGATCGTTTAATTGATCAATAGCATCCAAAAATTGCTCACTACTCCAAGGTTTTACTATGTGACGGTACAAACCCATCAAACGACCAACGCCTTTCGGAATCACAGTTCTGCCGTATTCCGAAAGAAAAATCACAAACAGGTCAGGGAACTGTCCAACAATGCTCTCCAACCACTGTCCGCCATCCTTGTCAAGTACATGCGTATTGCATATCAACAAGTCAATTCGTCCACCAGAAAACTCCGCCAATGCTTCTGGCGGGCTTGCTGCCATCCGCAGATCATATCCAGCCTGACCAAGCAACAGGTTTAACCCTGCAAAGTCCTCCACCTCCGGGTCAATCAACAATGCCTGCAACCGCGATTGCCGTGCAAATGATTCTTGTTTCTCTTCAGCATTCATTTGGCATGCCTCCAATTGCATTATTCGATGCGTCGATCGATGAGTCTCAAGAATATGACATCGAAAGGCATTGGTGAAGATAGTAATTCTTTACTAGCATCACGCAATTGAAGATCAAATTCATTTGAATCTTCTCATTCACTTACACGCAGTTACAACAACCAGCCTCGCGCAATGGATGATTTTTGCGTCAGTGATGCCACTCGCTTGGAAGGCCGAGCCGGATGCACGCATCGCGGAAACGATGAAAACAGAAAAAAGCCGGTTCGGTGGAAGAGGTTCGCGCCCAGGTTCATGAATGCCAGTTGACCGAGCAGAACGTGTTCCCTGCCAGCGAGAGCTTCGTGGCCACGCCCAGATTCCGCGCCCCCCGAGACGGGTGCTACCCTGATCGGCCGCAGCAAGCCGCCGAACTGGATCAACGGCAAGAACCGCAGGCAATTCCTGATCGAAAAGGCCAAAAGTTAGGCGGCGTGCAGCCGATACACCAAGCAAGGAGGTGCGCGCCAAGTCTAGGCGGCGCCTCAAGCCCCCGGGGTGCGTGCGCGCCAGGGGCTTTTTCTTTGGAGATTGACCTTCCGAACTGGACCGTGGGCTTGGAGGCCTGGCGGTCAGCCAGCGAGCCGCCTGCCCGCTTGTGTGCGGTGACCATTCCCATTGAGTGCTCAGAGTTGAACAAAAAGGAAAACGGGGTTGGATGGCGAAGAATCAGGCAACGACGCCAGAGCAAAAAACCCAATCAGATCAATGACAAATGTAGAAAATCAAGCACCGGCCAGCATGTGGCGCATGTCCGTGGCGCCCATGATGGACTGGATTGATTCTTGAAGAAAATCATTATCTGACAGTAACTTAGATGTATGCTCGTGACCCTCCGTAGCAACTTTGCAGCATCGCTGGCTCAGTTGCCCTTCTAATGGTGCGTAGATCCGGGTGTCTGCATGTACCGACCGATAAGGGGGGACCAACCAAGCCCGGAAGCCTTTGAAAAGAAAGGAGCATAGACCCGCCTGGAAATACAACCTGCTCATGGAGCCGCAACCAACGGATTAAAAGTCCGACCCACCGAAATAGGCACAAAAGAAAAATCCTTTCCAATCAAACACTTGCAACGATAGCCACGCGTCTGGTGTTTTCGAAATCATTTCTTTTCACCATACTTCAGCCTACTCTGGACAGATTTTGGGCATAGAAGGCGCCTGGACGCAAAAAAGCGAACCCGAAAGCTCGCTTTCATGAGAAATTTCAATACTCTAATCGCTCAACTTCTCGGCAATTAAAGTAGCTCCGGCACCAGATTGCAGAGTAACGGCTCCGAGCATTCCAAAGAACTGGAGGCTCATGGTATCTCCAGCAGCCATGTTCAATATTGATTCTCCATCAAATTTGGAAACACCAGCATTATTAATTTCAGTGAGAGAGGAAACCTGCGCCCCGTTAACTATTACTCTCGCAGAGAGAGGCAAACTATTTGTTATTTTAATAGAATATTTTATTCTATATCTGCCACTGGACAAAATTGTAAATACCGTGTTAGTGCCATCAGAATTAAAACTCGAAATGCTTTGTTCATTTGGCAAGGGGATATTAGTTCCGCCGAGAATGACAGCAATTACGGGAGCGGAGGTATTGTGAGCAGCCATTGAGGTGGCAGTAGTTCCTCCAGCCCCTGCTGGTCCGGTGGGACCTGTGGGACCAGGCAAGCCAATATCACCCGTGGCTCCTGTCGGGCCTTGCAGGCCCGTGGCACCAATGGGGCCTTGGGCGCCTGTCTGACCTGTCGGCCCTGCAAGGCCGATCGGACCGGTCGGCCCCGTCGGACCGGCTTGTCCAGTAGCGCCGGTCGCTCCTGTGACGCCGGCTGGTCCTGTGGCTCCTGTTGCTCCTGTCGGACCAGGACTTCCCACAATCGCACCTGCTGCGCATTTGCCAAGTCGCCCCGTCGCGTCGTCATAGCAGGCCACGCTGCCAGCTTCCGTTGTATTGGGCAGGTTGGGCAGGTACACATCGCCGGTTTCCATGACCCGGAAACGCTCTGCATTGCCCGCATTGTTCTTGATGACGAATCCACCATTGGCCGGCGGTGTGATGGTGATGTCGGCGCCACCAGGAGCCGCCATTGCAGCGCCGCTCAAGACGATGGCCGCAGCGAAAGAGACAGAGCGCAGCGTGAATTTCATGGTTTTCATGGTCTGTATGTGGAGTGATTAACGTTGTGCAGCGCGGCGCTGACGCCAGAGCGCCAGTGCCATGAGCAGAGAAAGGAGCATCAACCCGTACTCGCTCAGCGTGGGAATCGCTGCAGCAGACACGCTGGGACCAGCACCGATCTGCACGGTGGACGGAACCGTCGCATTGGTACGCACCACCGTTGCGCCAGGACCCAGGTTGATGACCGCTGTGCCACTGGCAGCCTGGAGCACCACGGGCTGACCAGGCACACCCTCGACGGTCAGCGTACCGAGCACGGTGATATTTGCCCCGACAGGCAGCACAAAGGTGCGGCCCGTACTGCTCTTGATGGTCAGGTTCTGCACGACCAAGGTGCCGCTTAGCTGGCTGGTGTTGCCCGGATCGCAGCCGTCGCGCAGCTCGATCGTGTTGTTGCCGGCATTCAGCGATCCGTTGATCTGCAGGTCACCACCCACCGACAGCGTTCCACCACTGTTGGTTATGGCGGCGGTACTTGCGAACGTAGCCGAAGAATCGACGGTCAGCGCGCCGCCCAGATCCAAGGTTCCCTGCATGTCCAGCGCAGAGCAGGACAGGTCTACGGCGCCCCCGGGCGGGACAACCAGAGAGCTGCCCGGTGGATAGGACCACTGGGCAGCGGCGTTGGAGGACAGCAGAAAAGCCAAGCCAACCCCGGCCAGCCATCGCGAAAGTGAAAAAGTCATCAAACAAGCTCCGCTGGGCATCAAGACCGCACGGCACAGTCACAGTAATGCGCCAAAAGTGTCAAGTATTGTCAACTGAAACAATATGCAACGCATTGAAATCTTCGATCAAGAACTCGTTCGCGTTTTTGTTGTCATGGGCGCTGGGTTTTCGCTTTTTCCAGCGTTAGGTGCACCTCCTGATTCAACAGATGCATGGAAACCTCAATCTCCTGACTGATCGCCTTGACCTGATCGCGCTTGTTCGGTGCGTCGCTAGCCTGCACGCTGCGGCAGAACTTGCGGAGGTCCAACGCCGCGATCTGGTCGGACAGCAGGCGGTGCACCGAGTCCCGCATGGACTTCTGGATCTCGCGCGCGCACAGGATACGCAGGGGGCGGTTGCTGCCCATCACCAGCAGGGCCATGGCCACGGACCAGGACTTGGCGCCGCCGCGCCCGCCGTACATGACCTTGAAGCGCTTGGGCTGGAACAGGCCGCGCAGCTTCGAGGGGAACTCGACCCGAACGCGCGAGCGGTCTACCTCGTAGTCCTCTGCGAAGTCCGGCTCCTCATCGGCCAAGTGCGCGGCCTGCAGGCTTGCGGACAGCAGACTCATGCCCCCTCCCGTCTCGCGGATCGTTCTCCCGTGCCGGCGCATCCACGAAGTGCAGCTCGAAGTGGCCCACGTTGCCGCCGCCGTTCGGCCCCTTGCCCGCGTCCTTGTCGTTCATGCCGAAGGCCTGGCGCTCCATGTCCACCACGATGCGCAAGCTCTCGGCCAGCACCTTCATGGTCTTGGAGCGCTCCGGCAGGCTGATGACCTTCTGGTAGAGGTCGTTCAGCTTGTCCATGCCGTTGTCGTCGGGCGAACGCAACATCTCGCCCAGCTCCTGCAGGTAGCCCACCGTGTCCGCGTCCGCCATCTGCTCAAGCTCATCCAGCAGCGCATTGGTGATCTTGCGCGCCCGCTGGATGTCCCGCCTGTGCGCTAGCCGAATCGTGGCCACAGCCTGCGCATTCGCGTCCACCACCTCACGTTCGGACGCAGTACGCTCCGCGCGTACCTCGCTGCGTACCGCCTCCTTGCGTACCAGCTGCTCGGCCTTCTCCTGGATGCGCTCCGACAGGTCCCGGCTCCAGTCGTCACGCTTCGCGCGCTTGCGGATCGCTCCCTCGCTGATGCCCTGCTCTGCTGCGATCTGCCGAAGGCTCTTGATGCCGGCCCGGTAGTCCAGCTCGATGCGCTCCCACTGGGGAGTGTGCTTCTGTTCCTTGCTCATCCTCCCGAAGCTGACAGGCTTGGGACGGCATAACGCAACGCAACCCTGAGGAAGATGCTCTGTCGCAGGGCATGCAGGCGTACTAGCAAAACAATCGCCCTGAACGCCGGCCCTGTGCCGATCCACACATGAAGTCCTGGCGATGCGCAAAAAACAAAGCCCGCATTTGCGGGCCCTGCTTCCATCACAGACTAGCTTTTGCGCCTACTGCAGCCTCAAGGGCGCAACGATCGGCGAGGGAAGGCCAATCTGAGCTGCCGTAACGGGCTGCAGCAGCCAGCCGTACTGGCCCCCGGTAGAGGTTCCGCAACTCGAATTGTCAAACCCTGTGATACCTGTCGGCATAACGGCCAGGACCGTTCCGTTGGACTGAGGTGTCGCCGAGGTCACCATGAATGAGCCCAGCGAAAGCGACCATACAACCGTCTTGGCGTAGATGGAGCTTGCCGTCGTGGGACTGCCTGAATTCAAGTAACCTTCACCTGAGCAGTTGCCAGGGCCCGTGCCTTTGTAATAGATCTGAGAGTTGGGAAGCGTCCCATCCCAAGACATCACCATCAGGTGGCCCGTGCTGGTCACAAGGGTGATGTTATTCCGCGCCGCGCTCACCACCTTACCCAGGGTCACATTGTTGGCGTCAACCAAGGTCACGCCGCCGCCGGCAGGACCAGCAGGCCCGGTCGCGCCCGTGGCCCCCGTATCGCCTTGAACGCCCTGGATACCTTGTGGCCCTGTCGCTCCCAAACCTCCTGATGCTCCCGTCATGCCGGTAACACCTTGCACACCCTGAATGCCCTGAGGACCCTGCGGGCCCGTCGCACCAGTGCTGCCCGTAGGGCCGGTGGCACCAGTAGCGCCAGTCACCCCTGTCGGACCTGTCGCACCTGTCACGCCTGTGGTACCCGTCTGACCCGTGGCTCCCGTCACACCCGTGGCGCCTGTAGGACCTGTTACGCCTGTCGATCCAGTAACACCTGTCGAGCCCGTGGCTCCCGTCACCCCGGCGCCTGTCGGACCTACGGGACCGACAGCCCCTGTGGCGCCCGTGGGTCCTGTTGCCCCCGTCGCACCCGTGGCTCCTGCGCCAATGCCTGGAGCGCAATGCACCAGTTGTCCCGTCACGCCATCGACACACAGCAGCTGACTGCCAGTGGCCGTATCGGCCGGCAAAGCCGGAACCACCACTTCACCTGTGTTCTGTACACGCAGGCGCTCGGCCCCCGCCGAATTTTTGATAATGAAATTGCCGCCTGGAGGCATGGTGATGCTGACATCAGCAGCGTGCGCTACAGGCGCGAGGAAGCCAGCGCTCAGACACAAAGCAAAAATCAGGCGAGAAGGTATGGTGGTTTCTTTACGGAACATGGTTCAACTGCGGTTGGGATAAAAGCACTTGAGCACCCTGTACCAAACCTGTGGCCCAGGATGCCGGGAAGGGATGAACAATTCAGGAGGATGTGCGGCCGCGGCGTTGGCGAAGAAGAGCCAAGCCACCAAGCATCAAGCTCATCAACATCAGCCCATAGGTACTGAGCGTGGGAATGCTTGCCGGAGAAGTCACCACCGGTGCCCCGATCTGCACATTTCCAGGTACGGCGCTACCGCTGGGATTCGACAGCGTGGCGCCAGGCCCCATCGTGACGACGGCAGTGCCAGGGCCAGACGAAGTCAGCACGACCGGCCGACCAGGAGTTCCCAGGGTCAGCGTTCCAAGAACCGTCAGGTTGGTGCCCGCCGGCAGGACGACGGTGGGCGGGGTGGCTGTGGTGCTGATCAGCGTGAGATCTTTCACGACGATGTTGCCACTCAGCTGAAGGACAGAACCGGGCGCACAGCTGTCCGACAGGACTACGCTGCTGGCCCCAAGATTCAAGGGGACGGTGCTCGTAAGGTCTCCACTGACGTTCAATTGCCCCCCCGTCCCAGTAACCGTGGCCCCTGAGTCGAAAGCGAACGAGCCGGTGTCAAAACTCCCCGTACCCAAAGTCAACTCGCCCTGCATGATGACCGCCGTGCAAGGAAGCTGGAAAGAGCCTCCAGCAAGATCAATGCTGCTCCCCGGCGGCATGACCATCTGCCCCATGCCGATCCACACACCGCTACGCTCAGAACCAGCGAAGCAACGCTACGCTTACCAAGTCCTACCATTTGATGATCTCCGCGACGGGGCGTCATGCCCCTAAGTTTTCAAGCGAGCATGCAACCCCCTGTGCACACCCAAGCGGCATGATCATCAGATACAAAATAGGGATAAGTTAACAAAAATTAACAAATGATAGTTTTGTTTCATTTGTTGAAAGCTATCAACTTTTAGCGTACTACCTAACTGGCGGCCTCCCAGCATGCGTAGATGTCGCCCGCCTGGGGCTGGCGTTCCGTTGTCGTGGTCATGTTGTCGATCCTTCTCTCTGTCTGTAGCGATGCACTGGCTTGCGCGCCGGCAGCTCCGTGAGCCGGCTTTCCACCTGGCACTCGCGCACCAGGTACTGCAGCGCCCAATCGATCTCCCCCTTGCTGCGGCCCAGGGCCAGGACCAGCTCGGAATGGAAAAACCAGCGCCCGGGTGCCTGGCGTAGAAACCGCAGCAGCACGTCGGTGCCACTGCCCGGGCGGATGACGCCCGCGGGGCGCGGGTTGTTGTGTCGCGCCCCCTCCTCGTGCCAGCCCTCCAGCTGGCCAGCCAGCCAGTCCATGCAGCTCAAGCGGTGCCACCTTCTTCTTTTGCGTGTCGTCGCGGTTCGTGTGCGCGGCCTTGGTTTCCAAGATGGTCCTCTTTCAAAAATCCAGAATCGGCGTGGCGTTGAACAGGCCCAGCGCCCACAGCACAGCGGCTCGGTCGCGGGCATCGATGTTCGGGGCGTAGGCCAGCGCGCGCCATGCCAGGACCTGGCGCAGATGCGCGGCCATGAACGTGGCTTCCTTGCGTGCGGCGGGCGCAGGCCCTTGGTCCAGCCAGGAATGGCAGGCGGCGCAGCCCCAGGCGCTGTAGTGGTCGTCGGCCTTCCTGCGCTCCCCCTTCCCGTGGATGATGCCCGGCCGTCGCGGCTGGCGAAGTGCTCCAGCAGCCTGGCCTCCTCCTCGGGCAGCAGCCGGCGCGAGCGCTGGGCTGGCTTGGCGATCACACGTGTGCGCAGCAGTTCGGACTTGGCGCGGTCCAGCACCTGCAGCGGCGCATCGACGCCGCGCGCGGCCGAAGCATGCAGGAAGACCTGGCGCAGCCACACCATGTCATTGAGCGCGGTGGCGGGGCCGGCCTCGCCTTCCTTGCGCCGCTTCTTGGTGTAGCCCATCAGATTCTGCACCGTGAGCTTGGTGGCCTGTAGGTCGGCCCGACCAGAGGCCTGCAGGCGCGCGATGTCGGCCTTTTTGCTACGGCCCCACTCAGTCACGTTTTCGGCCGCACTGACATAATCCCGCAGTGGCTCCCCCACTGAAATTTTCTTGTGCACAGCCTGGCAGGAAGCGCGCTCCTGGTCCATTTCGTACTCGCGCCTGCGCAGCCACTCGTTGGCCAGCACTTTCCGACGGTAGGTCTGGCTTTCGCGGTGGACGAACGTGCCGTTCTTCATCAGCCGGATCTGTGCGGTGCAAGCAAGTAAGCAGGAAGTGATGCTCCCATCTGTTTTGCTACAGGTGAAGGATGTAGCAAAGCCAGCGAGAAAATCAGCAAAAACGGGGTTGAATGGCGAAGAGTCCGGCAACGACGCCAGAGCAAAAAACCCAATCAGATCAATGACAAACGTAGAAAATCAAGCACCTGCCAGCATGTGGCGCATGTCCGTTGCGCCCATGATGGACTGGACCGACAAACACTGCCGCTACCTGCACCGCCTGCTGAGCCGCCATACCCTGCTGTATACCGAGATGGTGACCACGGGCGCCCTGCTGCACGGTGATGTGCCGCGGCATCTGCGTTTCGAGGCCGAGGAACACCCGGTGGCGCTGCAGCTCGGCGGCAGCGAGCCTTCCGATCTGGCGCAGGCTGCGCGGCTGGGGGCGCAGTGGGGGTATGACGAGATCAACCTCAATTGCGGCTGCCCCAGCGAGCGCGTGCAGCGCGGCGCATTTGGCGCCTGCCTGATGAACGAGGCGCCGTTGGTGGCCGATTGCGTGAAGGCGATGGTGGATGTGGTGGATGTGCCAGTCACGGTGAAGCACCGCATTGGCATCGACAAGGATGAGAGCTACGAGTTCGTGCGCGATTTCGTGGGCACGGTGGCGGATGCGGGCTGCCGCGTGTTCATCGTGCATGCCCGCAATGCCTGGCTCAAGGGCCTGTCGCCCAAGGAAAACCGCGAGATCCCGCCGCTGCGCTACGAGATCGTGGCCCGGCTCAAGCAGGATTTTCCGGAACTGACCATTGCCATCAACGGCGGCATCAAGGCCGATGCCACGGTGCAGGAACTGCTGCAGCAGGTCGATGGCGTGATGGTGGGCCGCGAGGCCTATCACAACCCCTGGTGGCTGGCCTCGTGGGATGCGCTTTACTACGGCGATGCGAGCGTGGAGCACACGCGCGAGTCCATCGAGGAGGAGATGGTGGCGTATATGGAACGCGAGGCGCGCACCCATGGCACGCACTGGTACTCCATCGCGCGGCATATGTTGGGGTTGCGCAACGGGCTGGCGGGGGCGCGCCGCTGGCGCCAGGTGTGGAGCAATCACCAGTTCAAGCAATTGCCGCCTTCAGAGGTGATGCGGCTTGCGCGCACCAAACCGGCCGAGGCGGCGCTTGCCGCTTAGCGCGAGGCACTGCATTGCAGGATGACCAGGGCTGAGGCGGCCGCTCGCCCAGGCCTATCGGTAAAAACTATCACTTACGCGACAGCATCAAAGGGGTTTTACTACCAATTTTCTTAGCTTGCTGCTGATATATTGCACTGCAACATATCCAAACAACCCCTTGTATCCATGCTCTATCAGCTCTACGAAATCCAGCGCGCCATGGTCGAGCCCTTTGCCGATTTCGCGCAAGCTGCAGCCAAGCTCTACAGCAACCCACACTCGTTGCTGAGCCAAGGTCCGATGTCCCAGCGCATGGCCGCCGGGTTTGATCTGTTCTACCGCCTTGGCAAGGATTACGAGAAGCCCGAATTCAACCTGCACAGTGTGGATGTGGGCGGCGTTGACGTGACCATCCGCGAGCGCGTCGAAGTGGACAAGCCGTTTTGCGAGCTGCGCCGCTTCAAGCGCTTCTCCGACGACACCGATACGCTGCAGACCATGCTGAGCCAGCCCGTGGTGCTGATCGTGGCGCCGCTTTCGGGCCACTACGCCACGCTGCTGCGCGATACGGTGCAAAGCATGCTGGGCGGCCACAAGGTCTACATCACCGACTGGAAGAACGCCCGCCTGGTGCCCCTGGCCGATGGCGAGTTCCACCTCGACGACTACGTGAACTATGTGCAGGAGTTCATCCGCTACCTGCAGGGCAAGTACGGCCAGTGCCACGTGGTCAGTGTGTGCCAGCCCACGGTGCCGGTGCTGGCTGCCGTGTCGCTGATGGCCAGCCGTGGCGAGACGCCCCCGCTGTCCATGACCATGATGGGCGGCCCCATCGACGCGCGCCGCTCGCCGACCTCGGTGAACAACCTGGCGCAGAACCGCAGCTTCGAGTGGTTCGAGAACAACGTGATCTACCGCGTGCCCGAAGGCTATCCGGGCGTGGGTCGCCGCGTCTACCCGGGCTTCCTGCAGTACTCGGGCTTCGTGGCCATGAATCCGGACCGCCACGCCAATAGCCACTATGACTACTTCAAGGACCTGATCAAGGGTGACGACGCCAGCGCCGAGCATCACCGCAAGTTCTATGACGAGTACAACGCCGTGCTCGACATGGATGCCGACTACTACCTCGAGACCATCGCCACGGTGTTCCAGGACTACAAGCTGGTCCATGGCACCTGGGAAGTGCGTTCGCCCGAAGGCCAGGCCGAGCTGGTGCGCCCGCAGGACATCAAGGGCAGCGCCCTGCTGACCGTCGAAGGCGAGCTGGACGACATCTCCGGCTCGGGCCAGACGCGCGCAGCGCACGATCTGTGCACGGGCATCGCGGCAGAGCAGCGCAAGCACCTTGAAGTGCCGGGCGCCGGACACTACGGGATTTTCAGCGGCAGGCGCTGGAGAGAGATCGTCTACCCGCAGGTGCGCGAGTTCATCAGTGCCCACCAGCCCGAAAGCGCCACGGCCGCCAGCGCGGCAGGTCACACCAGCAGCCTGAGCGATGACGCGCCCTCGGCCACCGAGCAGCCGCGCAAGCGCGGTGCCAAGGTGCAGGCAGGCTGAGCACCGAGCAAGCCCGGCACGCCATGTCCGCCTTCGCAATCCTTGCCCGCGACGATCTGGCAGCACGCATAGACGCGGCGCTGCCGCAGACGCAGTGCACGCGTTGCGGCTACCCCGACTGCGCCAGCTATGCCCAGGCCGTGGCCTCGGGCGAGGCCGGCATCAACCAGTGCCCCCCCGGGGGCGCTGCGGGAGTGGAGAGGCTGGCTGCACTGACGGGCCGGCCCGCTGTCCCACTGAGCGCCGAGCACGGCACGGAAGCCCCGCGCACCGTGGCCGTGATCGACGAGGCCTGGTGCATCGGTTGCACCCTGTGCATCAAGGCCTGTCCCACGGATGCCATCCTGGGCGCCAACAAGTTCATGCATACGGTGATCGCAGCCCACTGCACGGGCTGCGAACTCTGCATTCCCGTGTGTCCGGTCGATTGCATCGAACTGCACAATGCCAGCGGCCCCGCCACAGGCTGGTCTGCCTGGAGCCCCCAGCAGGCCGAGCATGCGCGACAGCGCTATGTGCTGCGCCGAGAGCGTGAACAGGAGCGCGAACGCCTGGGTGCCGCCCGGGCACAGATGCCTCTTGCATTGGGTGAGCAGCAAATGGCCGACGACGCCAGCCCCTCCACGCCCTGCCCGGCGCCCCCGCTGGCGACCGAAAGCAAGCAAGCCACCATCGCAGCCATCCTGGCCCGCGCACGCGCCCAGCGTGCGGGTGGCGCCTCAACGCCCAACGGGCATTGAGTGGATGTGGGCGGGCAGCGAGACCCGCCTACACCCGCCAGTACAGGCCCATGGATGCCCATAGACCGCCACAGGCACCCACGCGGGCCGTGGCAGGCCTACGCAGCCAGCGCCAGGCTCTTGTAGACACCGCAACCCCAGTACAGCCCACCATGCTTGCAGACGAAGGACATCTTGGTCTGTACCTGTTGCGTGGCAGGGTTCCTGAAGTCGTACTCCACCCAGCCTGGGCCGCGCTCGGCCTGGGCAATGATGTCGGCCAGCAGCTGCTCACCCCGCACGCCTGGCAGCTCCTGCACGCGCACGCCCACACGCGCAGGGTTGCCGCCGAAGGCGCGGTAGCTGCCGTCGGCGGCCAGGGCGAACACGTACATATCGCGGTCATGGAAGCGCTGGCCGGGGTCGTTCACGGCGGCCAGCAGTGCCTCGGTGGCCACGCCGCGCCGCGCCAGGCCCAGGGCCGACTCGACCAGGGCCACGGCCTCCTCCGCCGTGCCCTGCTGCAGCCGAAAGCGCGACACCGCCCCTGACAGCGTCTGCGCGCGCTGCTGCAGCGCGCGTGCCTGGTCCAGCGCGTGGCCCACCATCTGCGCGTTGTGCTGGGTGATCTCGTCGATCTGGTGCACGGCGCGGCTGATCTCGGCCAGGCCCGTGCTCTGGCTGCCGGTCGATTGCGAGAGCTCGCCCATGTGCTCGGCCACCTGGCGGATGCCTTCGGTCACGCGCTCCATGCCACGTCCGGCCGTGCGGATCAACTCGGTGCTGTGCTCCACCTGGGTCAGCGCATCGCCAATCAGGTGGCGAATCTCGCGCGCCGCCTCCGCCGAGCGGCCGGCCAGGGAGCGCACCTCGCTGGCCACCACGGCAAAGCCCCGGCCCTGCTCGCCAGCCCGTGCAGCCTCCACGGCGGCATTGAGCGCGAGGATATTGGTCTGGAAAGCAATGCCGTCGATCACGCCGATGATCTCCCGCATGCGCCCGGCGCTGTTTTCAATGGTCTCCACCGACTCCACGGCCCGACCCATGGCCACCACGCCTTCATCGGCGGCGCCGCGCACGGCGCTGGCCTGGTGGTGGACCACGCCCACCACATCGGCGTTGTGCTGCACGGCGCTGCTCAACTGCTCCACGCTGACCACGGTCTGGGCCAGGTTGGTGGCCTGCAGCTCGGTGCGATCGGACAGCGCCTGGTGCTCGTTCACCAATTGCTGCCCGGCCTGCGCCACCAGGGCCGCGTTGCTGCGCACATCGGCCACCATGCCCGACAGCGAGGTGACCATGCCTCCCAGCAGCGCCTTGGGCGTCTGGACGGCGCCAGCGCCCTCCTGCGAGGCGGCCGCCTCCACGGTCACGCGCTGGCTCAGGTCGCCCTGGGCGATGCCCTGCATGGCCTGCTGCAGCAATTCGCGCTCGCCGATCACCCGCGACCAGAGCCTGTGCATGCCGCCCAGCAGCAGTCCGGCCCACAGCAGCAAGGCACCCCAAACCCAGGGCCCCAAGCCCGCCGAACCGGCCACCAACGCCAGCGGCGGCCCCGCCAATGCCCACACGGCGCATACAAGGAAGCCGGCCCCGGGGCCGGATGTATGCTTACGATGCCTGTTTCCCACTTTTTCCATGCCAGCGCCTGCCTGCATAGCTGATTGCCTCTCTAGTCATTGGTATCTGGAATTCACCGTTCACGAGGCCCCGCCACACGAGATGGCATGGCCCCAGTCGAGACCATGCCAGAATAGGTAACAGAATGCAAAAAAGCCAGCGTGCAGACCCGCAGTCCCCTGTGACAACGACATGCCGAAAGCGCATCAATCCATAATGCGAGCCCATGAATCCCCTGCTCTCCCGACTCCAGCCCTACCCGTTTGAGCGTCTTCGCAAACTGTTCGCCGGGGTCCAGCCACCGGCGGGCGTGCGCCCCATCAGCCTTGGCATCGGAGAGCCCCGCCATGCCACGCCGGCGTTCATCGAACAGGCGCTGAGCGCCGACCTCGGCGGCCTGGCCAAGTACCCCGCCACAGCCGGCGAGCCCGCGCTGCGCGAGGCCTGCGCCCAATGGGCACGCCAGCGCTATGGCATTGCCCTGGACGCCGCCACCCAGGTGCTGCCCGTCAACGGCTCGCGCGAGGCACTGTTTGCCTTCACCCAGGTGGTGGTGGATGCCAGCCAGGACGGCGCGCGCGTGATCTGCCCCAACCCGTTCTATCAAATCTACGAAGGCGCCACCCTGCTGGCCGGCGCCCAGCCGTACTACGCGCCCAGCGACGCCGCGCGCAACTTCGCGGTGGACTGGGACAGCGTGCCCGCCGACGTGTGGGAAAAGACCCAGCTGATCTTCGTGTGCTCGCCCGGCAACCCAACGGGCGCGGTGATGCCGCTGGCCGAGTGGGAAAAGCTGTTTGCCCTGTCCGACCGCTACGGCTTCGTGATTGCCAGCGACGAGTGCTACAGCGAGATCTATTTCGACGGCACCGCCCCCCTGGGCGGCCTGGAAGCCGCACAGCGCCTGGGCCGCACGGACTACAAAAACCTGCTGATGTTCACCAGCCTGTCCAAGCGCAGCAATGTGCCGGGCCTGCGCAGCGGTTTCGTGGCGGGCGATGCGGCCCTGATCAAGGCCTTTTTGCTGTACCGCACCTACCACGGCGGTGCCATGAGCCCCGTGGTGCAGACGGCCAGCATGGCGGCCTGGGCCGACGAGGCCCATGTCGAGGAAAACCGCCGCCTGTACCGCGAGAAGTTCAACCAGGTCACGCCCGTGCTGGCGCGCGTGATGGATGTGCGCCTGCCCGACGCAAGCTTCTACCTGTGGGCCGGCATTCCCGAATCGCTGGGCCTGGACGACGCCGACTTTGCACGCGAGCTGTATGCCGCCACCGGCGTGACCGTGCTGCCCGGCAGCTACCTGGCGCGCGAGGCCAATGGCCGCAACCCCGGCGCCGGGCGCGTGCGCATGGCCCTGGTGGCCGAGACCGCAGAATGCCTGGAAGCCGCCCAGCGCATTGCACAGTTCATAGAATCGCGCCAGCGCTGAGACAGCCCTGCGCTCCCCTTTCCTCACAAACCCTTTGATCACCAAAGCCATATGACGCAACAGCTGCAATCCATCATCGACACCGCCTGGGACAACCGTGCCAGCCTCTCCCCCGCTGCCGCCCCCAAGGAAGTGACCGAGGCCGTGGACCACGTGATCGAAGCCCTGAACAACGGCCAGCTGCGCGTGGCCACGCGCGAAGGCGTGGGCCAGTGGACCGTGCACCAGTGGATCAAGAAGGCCGTGCTGCTGTCCTTCCGCCTCAAGGACAACGTGCTGATGCAGTCCGGCGACCTGAACTTCTTCGACAAGGTGCCCACCAAGTTCGCCGGCATGACCGAGGCCGAGATCGCCGCCACCGGCGTGCGCGTGGTGCCTCCGGCCGTGGCCCGCCGTGGCAGCTTCGTGGCCAAGGGCGCGATCCTGATGCCTTCCTACGTGAACATCGGCGCCTATGTGGACGAAGGCACCATGGTTGACACCTGGGCCACCGTGGGCTCCTGCGCCCAGGTCGGCAAGAACGTGCACCTGTCCGGCGGCGTGGGCCTGGGCGGCGTGCTGGAGCCGCTGCAGGCCAACCCGACCATCATCGAGGACAACTGCTTCATCGGCGCGCGTTCCGAGATCGTCGAAGGCGTGATCGTGGAAGAGAACTCCGTGATCTCCATGGGCGTGTACATCGGCCAGTCCACCCCCATCTATGACCGTGCGACCGGCGAGACCAGCTATGGCCGCGTGCCTGCCGGCTCGGTGGTGGTGTCGGGCAACCTGCCCAAGGACAACGGCCGCTACAGCATGTACGCCGCCATCATCGTCAAGAAGGTCGATGCCAAGACCCGCTCCACCACGAGCCTGAACGACCTGCTGCGCGATTGATCCGCATCCGCACCGCGCCAAAGGCGTGGTTGCGGCGCCAAAACATCCCCTGTTCAGGGGATGGAGCAAGGCATACTCTCGAGGGCGTCCCCGGCCACCAGGCAGCGGACGCCCGTTTCACGTCACAAGAGCGTGCAGACGATCCAAGAACAGCGGCAGTACACGAATTTGGGGGAAAACATGGGCACGATGGAGAGGATTTTGCGCCTGATGGGCGAGAAGCAGGCGTCCGACGTCTACCTGGCGGTCAACGCGCCGGCGCTGATCAAGATCAACGGCGAATGCGTGCCCATCAACAACCAGCTGCTGCCGCCCGACGCGCCGCGCAGCCTGCTGGCCGAGATCGTGCCGGCCGAGCGCCTGCAGGAGCTGGACGAAACGGGCGAGCTCAACATGGGCGTGCCGCTGCGCGGCGTGGGGCGTTTTCGCGTCAGCGCCATGCACCAGCGCGGCAGCTGCGCCGTGGTGATTCGCTTCATCGCCCAGCACATCCCGGCCATGGACACGCTGAACCTGCCGCCCGTGCTGGGCGAGCTGATCATGCAAAAGCGCGGCCTGCTGCTGGTCGTGGGTTCCACGGGCTCTGGCAAGAGCACGACGCTGGCCTCGATGATCGATGCGCGCAACGAAAAGCTCACGGGCCACATCCTCACCATCGAGGACCCCATCGAATACCAGTTTCGCAACAAGCGCTCCATCGTCAACCAGCGCGAAGTGGGCTCGGACACGGCATCGCTGCAGATCGCACTCAAGAACGCGCTGCGCCAGGCCCCCGACGTGATCCTGATCGGCGAAATCCGCGACCGCGAGACCATGTCCTCGGCCATGGGCTTTGCGCAGTCGGGCCACCTGTGCCTGGCCACGCTGCACGCCAACAACAGCTACCACGCGCTCAACCGCATCCTGTCCTTCTTCCCCGAGGAAATCCGCCCCACCATGCTGGGCGAGCTGTCGGCTGCACTCAAGGGCGTGATCTCCCAGCGCCTGGTGCGCACCGTGGACGGCGGCCGCATGCCGGCCGTCGAGGTCATGCTCAACACCAAGCTGATCGCTGACCTCATCGAGCGCGGCAACTTCTCGGGCGTCAAGGAGGCCATGGAAAAATCCATGGCCGAAGGCTCGCAGACCTTTGAAGAGGCGCTGGCGCAGCTGGTCCGCTCCGGCCGCATCGACCGCGCCGAAGCCCTGGCCTTCGCCGATTCGCCCACCAACCTGATGTGGCGCCTGGAAAACGACGTGGTCAAGGCCAGCCATGCCGCGCCGTCCAGCCAGTTCGCCGAACTGGCCACGCCCGGCGAGGATGACATGCCCTCGTTCACGGAAATCATGCTGGAAGTCAAGCCGAACTGATCGGCCAGCCCCGCAGCGTTCACAATGTCGGAGCACGCTGGCGGCAGCCGGCCCTCCGACTTTTTTGTTTTTTGATTCCACCCACCATGTCCCGCACCCTGCAACTGACCGAGCAGCTGATCAGCCTGCCCTCCGTCACTCCCGAAGACGCCGGCTGCCTTGAACTCCTGGCCGATGCCCTGCAGCCCATGGGCTTTGCCTGCGAGCGCATCGACAGCGGCCCCGACAGCTTTCGCGTGCGCAACCTCTGGGCCCGGCGCTCCGGGACAGGCGCCGACCGGCCCGTGCTGGTCTTTGCCGGCCATACCGACGTGGTGCCCACCGGCCCGCTGGAGCAGTGGAGCAGCCCGCCCTTCGTGCCCACGCACCGCGACGGCAAGCTGTACGGCCGCGGCGCCAGCGACATGAAGACCTCCATCGCCGCCTTCGTCGTGGCACTGGAGGAATTCCTGACCGAGACACCGTCACCCTCCTTCGACATTGCCCTGCTGCTGACCAGCGACGAGGAAGGCCCCTCGGTGGACGGCACCAAGGTCGTGGTCGAGCTGCTGCGCGAGCGCGGCGAGCGCCTGGACTGGTGCATCGTCGGCGAGCCCACCTCGGTGGACCGCACGGGCGACATGATCAAGAACGGCCGCCGGGGCACCATGAGCGGGCGCCTCACGGTCAAGGGCATCCAGGGCCACATCGCCTACCCGCAGCTGGCGCGCAACCCCATCCACCAGGCC
Organism: Delftia sp. GW456-R20; assembly: GCF_001622915.1. NCBI lineage: Bacteria > Pseudomonadati > Pseudomonadota > Betaproteobacteria > Burkholderiales > Comamonadaceae > Delftia > Delftia sp. GW456-R20. The sequence continues at coordinate 494,972 of NZ_LWCN01000004.1, forward strand.
CTGCCGGCCCTGGCTGAGCTGGCCGCCACGCGCTGGGACGAGGGCAATGCCTTCTTCCCACCCACCAGCTGGCAGATCAGCAACATGCATGGCGGCACGGGCGCATCCAACGTCATTCCCGGCCATGTGACCATCGACTTCAACTTCCGCTTCTGCACCGAGTCCACGGCCGAATCGCTCCAGCAGCGCGTGCAGGCTGTGCTGGACCGCCACGGGCTGGAGTACGAGCTGGCCTGGACCATTGGCGGCCAGCCCTTCCTGACCACGCCGGGCACGCTGGTGAACGCCGTGCAGGCGGCCATCCGCGCCGAGACCGGCCTGGAGACCGAGCTGTCCACCACGGGCGGCACCAGCGACGGCCGCTTCATCGCCCAGATCTGCAGCCAGGTCGTGGAAGTGGGCCCGCCCAACGCCAGCATCCACAAGATCGACGAGCACATCGTGGTGGCCGACATCGAGCCCATCAAGAACATTTACCGCCGCACGCTCCAGGAGCTGCAGCGACAGCAGGCCGTCTGAACGCGACCAAGGAGCCGACGATGACATCCGCCCCCACCCCTGCCAATATTCCCGCCATCTCGGGCAGTACCATCGCCGACCTCGTGGCCTCCGGGGCCGCAGCGCTCACGGCGGCCGGCGTGGCCTTTGGCCACGGCACGGCCACGGCCGAAGACGAAGCGGCCTGGCTCACGCTGTGGAAACTGGGCCTGCCGCTGGACAGCGAACTGGCACCTGGCGCGCCCGAATCCCTGGCCGACCAAGCCGTCAGCGCCCAGCAGCAGGCCGAAGTGGCCGAGCTGTTCGCAGAGCGCATCCGAACGCGCAAGCCCGCCGCCTACCTCACGCGCGAGGCCTGGCTGCAGGGCGTGCCCTTCTACGTGGACGAGCGCGCCATCGTGCCGCGCAGCTTCATTGCCGAGCTGCTGGCCGACGGCAGCATCGACGGCTGGCTGTCCGACCGCACGCGCCGCGTGCTGGACCTGTGCACCGGCAACGGCAGCCTGGCCTGCCTGGCGGCCATGGCCTGGCCCGAGGTGGAGGTCACGGGCGCCGACATCTCGGCCGACGCGCTGGCCGTGGCGCGCATCAACGTGGACCGCCATGAACTCGCCGAGCGCGTGCAATTGCTGGAAAGCGACGGACTGGCCGCCCTGCCCGGCCCCTGGGACCTGGTGCTGTGCAACCCGCCCTATGTGAACGCCGACAGCATGTCGCGCCTGCCCGCCGAATACCAGGCCGAGCCCGAACTGGCGCTGGCCGGCGGCGCCGACGGCATGGACTTCATCCGCCGCCTGCTGCTGGACCTGCCGTCGCGTCTGGCCAAGGAAGGCGTGGTCGTGCTGGAAATCGGCAATGAAAAGGACTTCTTCGAAGCCGCCTTCCCCGACCTGCCCGTGTTCTGGCTGGACACCAGCTCGGGCGACGAGCAGGTGCTGCTGATCACCCAGGAGGCACTGCGCGCCTGGACCGAAGGCGACATCGAGGCCCTGCGCCCCACCTACCGCCCCCTGGGCTGAGATGGACCTGCGGGCGCTGCGCTACTTCATCGCGGTGCTGGAGGCGGGCAGCCTCTCGCGCGCCGCGCACTCGCTGTACGTGGCCCAGCCCGCGCTCACGGCGCAGATCAAGAAGCTGGAAGGCGAGCTGGGCGCCCAGTTGCTGGAGCGCAGCCACGCCGGCGTGACCCCCACGCCGGCCGGCGCCCAGCTGTACGAGGACGCACGCCGCCTGCTGTCCGACGCCGATGCCATGCGCGAGCGCATACAGCGCCTGCCGCAGGGCCCCGAAGGCTCGGTCACCATCGCCCTGCCCTTTTTGCTGACCAGCCTGCTGGCCGGCCCCGTGATCGCCAGCCTGCGCAACAGCCACCCGCGCATACGCATCTTTGTGCTCGACGACCTCAGCCTCATGGTGCAAAAGGCCATGCTGGACCGGCGCGCAGACTTGGCCATCCTCGTGGACACGGCCAGCCTGCACGACATGCAGGTGCAGCCCATGGCCGAGGAATCCATCTACGTCTGCGGCCAGGACGTCGATGGCAGCGTGGCCCCGCTGCTGCGCCCCGCGCCGGACGGCGGCCTGCCGCACATGGACTTTGCCCACGCCTGCCAGCTGCCGCTGGTGCTGCAGTCGCGGCGCTTTTCCATCCGCCAGACCGTGGAGGCCGCGGCCGACGCACGGGACCTGCGGCTGAACATCGTCCACGAACACGATTCCGCGCGCGTCATCCGCTCGCTCTACCACTGCGGCGCGGGCTTCACCTTCACGCCCGCCTGCTCGCTGAGCGATGCGCCCGCCTGGCTGCGCGAGGAAGCCAAGGCTGCGCCCACGGCCATCCAGCACGGCTGGATCGTGGCCCAGGTCACGGCGCCCGAACTGCTGCGCCGCTACTTCCTGGCCGTGCAGGCCAACCGCAGCAGCGACCCGGCACTGCAGGTGGTCCAGCAGGCGCTGATGGCACAGGCCCGGCAACTCATCACGGCCGGCATCTGGCAGGCGCGCTGGCAGCAGGCATGACGGCATGACCGCAGGGGTCTGGGCACGGGGTCATCAGCAAATACCGCAAGGGTTGATCTGGACATCAATTTTTCTGATGCGCCTGAATCACTAAACGGTATTTCCCCGCTCCAGGCCTCTTCTGGAACAGTGCATGGCACGCCGCGCAAAACGCGCGGCTTCAGCCAAGGAATGCCATGCACGAGACATCCCGGCCCACCGCAGGCCACACCCATTCCCACTCCCTTCCCATCCCCAATGTCGGCGAACTGGTCGCGCGCAGTTGCAAGGCCCACGGCGCGCAGCCGGCCGTGACCAGCGCCGCGCGCAGCATCAGCTATGCCGAGCTGGAACAGCGCTCCAACCGGCTGGCCAATGCGTTGGCGGCGCTGGGCCTGTCCCGTGGCGACCGCGTGGGCATCTACCTGCCCAACTGCGTGGAAATCGTGGAGATCGAGATCGCCTGCTACAAGGCCGGGCTCATCAAGGCGCCCTTCAACGCACGCCTTTCGCCGCGCGAAGTGGGCGATATCGCGGCCAACAGCGATGCCGCCGTCATCGTGACCACCGCAGCGCGCGCAGAGGCCTTCAAGCCGCACCTGCAGTCCGCCGACGTTCGCCTGCTGCTGCTGGACGGCCCCGCCGGCGAAAGCTACGAGGCCCTGCTCGCCCGCGCCAGCGACCGCTTCCAGCCCGTGGCCGTGCACGAGCACGAGGTGGCCGTGCTCCACTACACCTCGGGCTCCTCGGGCGTGCTCAAGGCCGCCATGCAGACCTTCGGCAACCGCCTGGCCCAGCTGCGAAAATTCCTGATGCGCGGCGAAGGCATGCAGGCCGGCCACGTGCTGGGCCTGGTGGGGCCGGTCACGCACGCCTCGGGCATGCAGATGGTGCCGGCGCTGTGCACGGGCGCCACCATCCACCTGTTCTCGGGCTTCGAGCCTGGCGCCTTCATGGCCGAGATGCAGGCGCGGCGCGTGACCCATACCTTCATGGTGCCCACCATGATCAACATGCTGCTGGCCGAGATCGGCGGCCGCTACCGCCCCCTGCCCGACCTGCTGCGCCTGGGCTACGGCGCAGCGCCCATGGCGCCCGCGCGCATCCTGCAGGCCATGGACGTGTTCGGCCCCATCCTGTCCCAGGGCTACGGCGCAGGCGAGACCACCTCCGGCGTCTGCGGCCTGACGGTGCAGGACCACCTGCAGGCGCGCGCATCGCGCCCCGAGCGGCTGGCTTCCTGCGGACGGCCCTTCCTGGAATCCCTGGTCGAAGTGCTGGACGACGAGGGCCGCCCGGTGCCCGAGGGCGAGATCGGCGAGATCGTGGTCAGCGGCGCCGATGTCTTTGCAGGCTACTGGCGCGCGCCCGAGCTGACGGCCGAGGTGCTCAGGAACGGCCGCTACCACACGGGCGACCTGGCCCGCATGGACGAGCAGGGCTTTGTCTACATCGTGGACCGCAAGAAGGACATGGTCATCAGCGGCGGCTTCAACGTCTATCCGTCCGAGGTGGAGTCCGTGCTCTACGAACATGCCTCGGTGGCCGATGCCTGCGTGTTCGCCATTCCCGACGACAAATGGGGCGAGGCCGTGGCCGCCCACATCGTGCTCAAGCCCGGCCTGGCCGGCGACAGCGCCGCGCTGGACCGCTTTTGCGCCGAGCGCCTGGGCGGCTTCAAGCGCCCGCGCCACATCGAATTTGTGCAGCAGCTGCCCAAGAACCCCAACGGCAAGGTCATGCGCCGCGCCGTGCAGGCGCCCTACTGGGCCAACCACGCCCGCAAGGTGAACTGAGATGAACGCCAAGGACACACTCCCCGCCGCCAACGCTGCCCTGCTGGAAATGCCCTTTGAAGGCTCCGAGCGCGCAGCCGGCCTGATCGACGCGCTCAACGCCTTCATCCACGGCGAACTGGCCGACCTCGCCCGCGCGCATGGCGTGGACCATGAAAACAGCGCTTCCACCGAGCTGCTGCGCCAGGTCTGGAAACTGTCGCATGCGCGCGGCTTCTACGGCATGACCCTGCCCGAGGCCATGGGCGGCGCCGGCCTGTCCGTGTTGGACCAGGTGCTGGTCAAGGAGGCCATCTACGCCACGGGCTCGCCCTTCGCGCCCCATGTGCTGGGCGAACTCAGCGGCCCGCCGCGCATAGGCGCGCTGATCCGCAAGGCCACGCCCTTGCAGATGGAGCAGTTCATCCTGCCCGTGGCGCGCGCCGAGAAATCCATCTGCTTTGCGCTGACCGAGGCGGCGGCCGGCTCGGACGCGGGCGCGCTGGAGACGCGCGCCGTGCTGGAGGGCGACCACTACGTGCTCCACGGCCGCAAGCGCTTCATCTCGGGCTCGCCGTTCGCCGACTTGGCCGTGCTCATGGCCTCGACCGCGCCAGAGGGCAGCCCGCAGCGCGAGATCAGCGCCTTCTTCGTGGACCTGCATGCCCCGGGCGTGCAGGTGGTCAGCGGCTACAAGACCATGGCTGGGCAGTCCAGCACGGGGGACATCGTGCTCGACGGCTGCCGCGTGCCCGCTGCCCAGTTGATCGGCGAGCCGGGCCGGGGCCTGGCCCTGGCGCTGGGCCGCATCACCGTCAACCGCCTGCTGCACTGCCCGGCCATGCTGGGCCTGGCCCAGGTGGCGCTGCGCGATGCGCGCGACTATGCGCTGGGGCGCCAGCAATTCGGCCGCAGCATTGCCCAGTTCCAGTCCATACAGCACATGCTGGCCGACATGGCCACCGAATGGATGGCGGCGCGCGCACTGATGGTGCAGACGGCCCGCGCCATCGACGTCGGCATCGATGCGCGCGCCCAGGCCTCGATGAGCAAGCTGTTCTGCTCGGAGACGGCGTTCCGCATTGCCGACCGCGCCGTGCAGATCCATGGCGGCGAAGGCATCGTCCAGGGCCGGCGCGTGGAATTCCTGTTCCGCATGCTGCGCATGTACCGCGTGCTCACGGGCACCAGCGAGATACAGCGCAACACCATCGCCAAGGAACTGCTGGAGCGGGCCGGCGCCTGAGGCCGGTCGGCATAGAAGCGAAAAGACAAGGAGACAACGCCATGCAAGACAATCCATCCCAAAGGCCGGACCGACGCCGATTCCTGCGCACTGCGGGCGCCGCATCGCTTGCCGCAGGCCTGCCCTGGGCCACCACAGCCGCCACAGCCACCACACACGACAGCGCCTGGCCCACGCGCCCCATCAAATGGGTGGTGCCCTACCTGGCCGGCACCAGCCCCGACACGGCCGCGCGCATCGTGGCCGAGGCGCTGTCCGCCCAGCTGGGCCAGCCCGTGGTGATAGACAACCGCGCCGGCGCAGGCGGCAACATCGGCGCACGCCAGGTGGCCAAGGCGCCGGCGGACGGCTACACCCTGCTGTACTCGGGCTCGCCCATGGCCGCCGCCATGCGCATGTACAAAAGCCCGGGCTACGACGTGTTCAAGGACTTCCGCCATGTGCTGGGCATGTCGCGCTCCGACATCCTGGTCGTCGTGCATGCCGACTCTGGCATGCGCACGCTGGACGACCTGGCCGCTCGCGCCAAGGCCAGGCCGGGGGCGCTGGACTATGCCTCGGGCGGCGTGGGCACGCCATCGCACCTGGGCGTGGAGATGCTGGCCTCCAGCATGGGCCTGCAGGTCAACCATGTGCCCTACAAGGGCGCGTCCGAGCTGGTCAATGCCGTGCTGGGTCAGCAGGTAGCGTTCGGCGCCCCGCTGTTTTCCGTGGCCTATCCCCAGGTGCTGGCCGGCAAGCTGGTGCCGCTGGCCATTGCCGGGCCGCAGCGCAATGCCAAGCTGCCCCAGGTGCAGACGCTGGCCGAACTGGGCGTGCCCAATGTCAACCTCACGTCCTGGGGCGGCGTGTCCGTGCCGGCCGCCACGCCCGAGCCCATCGTCCAGCGGCTGCGCACGGCGCTGGAGGAGGTGCTCAGGCAGCCCAGGGTCATCGCCTTGCTGGAGCAGGAAGGCGGCAAGGTCGCCATCACCAGCGCCGACGCCTATGCCAAGGGCTTCGAGCGCGAGATCCAGTTCACCCAGTCCATGATGCAGCGCGTGGGCATACAGCCGATCTAGGGCCTGGTACCAGGGCTTTGCACCGTGGCCGGGCACGGGCATGGCGGGCGGCAATCCTGCACTGGCGCAATCGCTGGGATAATCCTGCCCATTCATGATCAGCCTTCGCAACATTACCCTGCGCCGCGGCACCCGCGTGCTGCTGGACAGCACCTCCGTCTCCATCAACCCCGGTGAAAAAGTCGGCCTTGTCGGACGCAATGGCGCCGGCAAGTCCAGCCTGTTCGCCCTGCTCAACGGCAGCCTGGCCGAGGACGGTGGAGAGTTCTCCATCCCTTCGCAATGGCGCCTGGGCCAGGTCGCGCAGAACATGCCCGAGACCTCGGAGACGGCCACCCAGTTCGTGCTGGACGGCGACACCCGCCTGAGCGAGCTCAACGCCCAGCTCGCGGCCGCCGAGGCCAGCGAGGACGGCATGGCCATCGCCCACGCCCACGTGGACCTGGCCGACGCCGGCGCGCACGATGCCGTGCCGCGCGCACAGGCCCTGATCCTGGGCCTGGGCTTCAAGGTCTCCGAGCTGGAGCACCCCGTCAACAGCTTCTCCGGCGGCTGGCGCATGCGCCTGCAGCTGGCGCGCGCACTGATGTGCCCCTCCGACCTGCTGCTGCTGGACGAGCCCACCAACCACTTGGACCTGGACGCCTTGGTCTGGCTGGAAGCCTGGCTCAAGCGCTACCCCGGCACCCTGGTCGTGATCAGCCATGACCGCGAATTCCTGGACGCCATCACCAACACCACGCTGCACATAGAAAACGCGCAGGTCACGCGCTATGGCGGCAACTACAGCAAGTTCGAGGAACTGCGCGCCCAGCAGATCCTGCTGCAGCAGGCCTCGTTCGAGCGCCAGCAGGACAAGATCGCCCACCTGCAGAAATTCATCGACCGCTTCAAGGCCAAGGCCTCCAAGGCCAAGCAGGCGCAAAGCCGCGTCAAGCAGATCGAGCGCATGGAAAAGGTCGCCCCCATGCTGGCCAGCGCCGATTTCACCTTCGAGTTCAAGCCGCCGGCCAACCTGCCCAACCCCATGCTGGCGATCACGGACGCCGCATTCGGCTACCTGGACGACGAAGGCCAGGCGACCACCATCCTGCGCGGCGTCAACCGCTCGGTGCTGGCGGGCCAGCGCATCGGCATCCTGGGCGCCAACGGCCAGGGCAAGTCCACCCTGGTCAAGACCATTGCGCGCGAGATGAAGGCCCTGGCCGGCACCGTGACCGAAGGCAAGGGCCTGAACATCGGCTACTTCGCCCAGCAGGAACTGGACGTGCTGCGCCCTGGCGAGAACCCCATGGAGCACATGATCCGCCTGGCACGGGACACCGGCGCCACCGGCCCGCAGGCCCGCGAGCAGGACCTGCGCAGCTACCTGGGCACGTTCAATTTCAGCGGCGACATGGTCAAGCAGGCCGTGGGTAGCATGAGCGGCGGCGAAAAGGCCCGCCTGGTGCTGGCCATGATCGTCTGGCAGCGCCCCAACCTGCTGCTGCTGGACGAGCCCACCAACCACCTGGACCTGGCCACGCGCGAGGCCCTGGCCATGGCCATCAACGACTTCGACGGCACCGTCATGCTGGTCAGCCACGACCGCGCGCTGCTGCGCTCGGTCTGCGAGGACTTCTGGCTGGTCGGCCGTGGCGTGGTCGGCCCCTTCGACGGCGACCTGGACGACTACCAGCGCTACCTGCTGGAAGAATCCCGCCGTCTGCGCGAAGAGGCCCGCAAGGCCGAACAGGCGGCTGCGGCCACCAGCAAGGCGGCAGCGCAGGTGGAGCCCGCAGCACATGCAGCACCTGCAGTGCAGGCCCCCGTGGCTGCTGCGCTGGCGCCGGCTCCCGCTGCCCCGTCCACGCCACCGGCCGCCAGCGCCGGCGACCAGCGCGAGCAACGGCGCCTGGCCGCCCTGGCCCGCCAGCAGATGGCCGAGAAGACCCGGCCGTTCAAGAAGGAACTGGAACAGCTGGACAAGCGCCTGCCCCAGCTGCAGGCCGAGCGCACGCGGCTCGAAGGCCTGCTGAGCCAGCCCATCTCGCCCGCCGACATGGCCGAGACGGGCCGCAGCCTCAAGGCCTGCAACGACGAGATCGACAGCCTGGAAGAGCGCTGGCTGGAACTGAGCGAGCAGATCGAACAGCTGTCGGCCGCGATTTCCGACTGATTCCAGTCGTTCTCGAAAACCAGGCGGTCCCATGGGACCGCCTGCCCCAAGCGTCGTCCCGCGTGAAGACGGCGCGCCACTTCGGCTCCGCCCAAGTGCGCCCCTGAGGCCTCGCCCTCCCCCACTCCCCTCACGCCCCCGCAGCCAGCGGAACGCATGGATCGTTCGGTTCAGGGTTTCTCCTGAATGAAAGATTTCATTCTTAAAAAATAATGATTGAAAGAGACCATTCACTTTCATTCATTCATGGAACTCCACCCCCATCCCGCCGTACAGGAACTGCTGCGCGCCAGCGTCGATGGCTCGCCCGCCGTCGCCCGGGTCGGCCGCTGGATAGCCGCGCATCCGGTGCTGGCCGTCACGCTGAGCGCCGAAGAAGTAGCCAATGCCTGCGGTGGCTCCCTGGCTGCCGTCAACCGCTTCGCCAAGCACGCCGGCTACGAAGGCTTTGCCGATTTGCGCCTGCACCTGGGCCGCCAGCTGCAGCAGGCCCTGGAGCCCGTGAACAAGCTGCGCGCGGCGCATGGGCCCGAAGCCGCCACGGCAGGCGCCGTGGGCACCATGGGCGAGCAGGCTTTCGGGCACACGCAGCGCAACCTGCAGGCGGCTGCGCAGGCCTGCGACCCCGGCCTGCTCGACCAACTGGCCCAGCGCATCTGCCGCGCCCGCCGTGTGCTCTTCATGGGGTTCGGCAGCTCCCACCATGTGGCGGCCTTTGGCGCCGACGTGCTGCAACCCTATCTGCCGCAGGTGGTGGAAGTGACCTCCGCAGGCGGATCGGAACAGGCGGTACGCCGCATGACAGGGCTGACGGAGCAGGACGTGCTGATCGCCATTTCCCTGCCGCGCTACTCGCGCGAAGCCGTCGCGCTGACGGCGCACGCACGCCAGCGGGGCGCCCTGACCATCGCCATCACCGACGAGGCCACGAGTCCGCTGGCCCGCGAGGCCGACTACACGCTGCTGGCGCCCGCCTCGCATCCCCTGCTGCCTTCATCGCCAATGGCGGCCATGGCCATGGTCGAGGCACTGGCCACCCAGGTCATCCGCGCCACGCCCCAGGCCGTGCGCAGCCTGGTCGAGCTGTCCGAGTCAGTGCTTCCCTACCTGACTCCGGACGCCGATACCGCTTCGCCGGCGGCAGGCAAGCCGCAACCCCAGGCCCCTCATCCCGCTGGAAAGGATTCACCATGAACGCCCCTGCCCGTCTGCGCCTTGCGCTTGCATCGATGGCCGCCCTCTTCACACTCGCTGCCGCGCCCGCCCACGCTGGCAAGACGCTGGACGGCATCAAGCAGCGCGGCGCCGTGGCCTGCGGCGTGCACACGGGGCGCGCAGGCTTTGCGCTCGCCGACGGCAGCGGCAACTGGTCCGGGCTGGACGTGGATCTGTGCCGTGCCGTGGCCGCCGCCACCCTGGGCGACGCCAGCAAGGTCAAGTTCATTCCCACCAGCGGCCAGACACGCATCACGGCGCTGCAGTCCGGCGAGATCGATCTGCTGGCACGCAACACCACCTGGACCTTCACGCGCGACAACGGCCTGGGCCTGATGTGGGCGGGCGTCAATTTCCACGATGGCCAGGGCTTCATGGCCAGGAAGAAGCCCGGCCTGAACAGCGTCAAGCAGCTCTCTGGCGCCACCATCTGCGTGATCAGCGGATCCACCACGGAAAAGACCCTGTCGGAGTACTTTCGCGCCCACAAGCTCAACTACAAGGCGGTGGTGTTCGACAACCCCGAAGCCGCCCTGCAGGCCTTCAGCAGCGGACGCTGCCAGGCCTATACAGGCGACCTCGGCGCCCTGGCCGTGCTGCGCGGCAAGGAGCTGGCCAACCCCGACGACTACGTGATCCTGCCCGAAGTCATCTCCAAGGAGCCGGCCGGCCCGGCCGTGCGCCGCGGTGACGACGAATGGTTCGCCGTCGTGCGCTGGACACTCAACGCCATGATCGAGGCCGAGGAACTGGGCATCACCCAGGCCAATGCCGACGAGCTCAAGACCCGCTCCGACAGCATCCAGGTCAAGCGTTTCCTGGGCCAGAGCGACGACTTGGGCAAGCAGCTGGGGCTGGACAGGGAATGGGCGCTGCGCATCGTCAAGGCCGTGGGCAACTATGGCGAGAGCTATGAGCGCAACCTGGGCGCCAAGTCCGGATTGAACGTGCCGCGCGGCAAGAACTCCCTGTTCACCAAGGGCGGCCTGATGATGTCGCCGCCGATGAACTGACGCGCCGAGGGCACCCTGCCATGAATGCCGCGAACGCTGTGGATGCTGCGAAAGCCGTGAATGCCATCGACGCCGGGGCACGGCAGCCGCCGGCCCCCACCCGGCCACGCTGGGGCCGGCTGGCCTTGCAGCTCGCCATCGGCTGGCTGCTGATATTGCTGCTGGGCTGGCTGGCGCACAACGCCAGCCGCAACATGGCCGCGCGCGGCATTGCCGGGGGCTTCGGCTTTCTGGAGCAGACGGCCGGCTTTTCCATCTCCGAAGGGCTGCTGCCCTACGAGCCCGGCGACAGCTACCTGCGTGCGGTCGCGGCCGGCGTGGCCAACACGGTTCGCGCCGCCGTGCCCGCGCTCGTGCTGGCCACCGTGCTGGGCCTGCTGCTGGGCGTGGCCGCCGTGGCAAGGCATCCGCTGCTGCGCGGCGCCGTGCGCCTCTATGTCGATGTGGCGCGCAACATCCCGTTGCTGGTGCAGGTGCTGCTGTGGTATTTCGCGCTCACCTCGCTGCTGCCCGATGTGGACCGCCCTCTGGCCATCGGCCCCCTGGGCTTTCTGAGCAAGGCGGGGCTGGCCCTGCCCGGCCCGGTGTACGACAGCGCGGCGGGCTGGCACTGGAGCTCGCCGAAACCGGGCATGTTCGGCATCGACGGAGGACTGGCGCTGACGCCGGAATTCCTGGCCCTGGTGGGAGCCCTGGGCCTGTATGCCGCCGCTTATTGCGCGGAAATCGTGCGCGCCGGTCTGCAGGCCGTGCCGCGCGGGCAATGGAATGCTGCCTCGGCCCTGGGCATGCGCCGCGGCCAGCAGTTGCGCCTGGTCGTGCTGCCGCAGGCCCTGCGGGTGATCATTCCCCCCTATACCAACCTGGCGCTCAGCACCATCAAGAACTCCTCGCTGGCCGTGGCCATCGGCTACCCCGACGTGGTGATGGTCGCCAACACCGCCATGAGCCAGACCGGCCAGGCCATCGAGTGCGTGACCATCATCGCGGTGGTCTACCTGGCCATCAACCTGCTGACCTCGCTGGCATTGAATGCCTTCAACCAGCGCAGTGCCTTCATCACACGCTAGCCGGGAAAGACCTGCCCATGAGTGCCGTACTCCGCGCACCGGCCCTGCCGGTGGCCCCGCCCCGGGTTCCGCTGGCGCAGCGCCTGCGAGCCAGCCTGTTTCCGGATGCGCTCTCCGGGCTCATCACCGCAACGCTGCTGCTGGCCGCGCTGTGGGCGGGCTGGAAGCTGCTGGCCTGGGGCCTGCTCGACGCCGAAACCGCAGCCAACCCCGACACATGCCGCGCTGCGGCCGGCGCCTGCTGGGGCGTGGTGCGCGACAAGTACCGTCTGGTGTTCCTGGGGCGCTACCCCATGGCCGAACAGTGGCGCCCCGTCGCCGCCAGCCTGCTGCTGCTGGGCAGCGTGGGGGTGGCGGCACTGCCGCGCTTCTTCGGCCGCGCCGGCATGGCAATGCTGCTGGCCGGGTTGACCGGCTTTGGCGTGCTGATGGCGGGCGGTGTGGCCGGCCTGGCACCCGTGCCCAGCGATCTGTGGGGGGGCCTGCCGCTGACCCTGTTCCTTGCCGTGATCGCCTGCCTGGCCGGCGTTCCGCTGGGCATTCTGCTGGCGCTGGGCCGGCGCTCCAGCCTGCCCTTGATCCGCATCCTGTGCACGGGCTTCATCGAGGCCGTGCGCGGCGTGCCCCTGATCACGCTGCTGTTCTTCGGGGCCTTCGTGCTGCCCATGCTGGTGCCCGCGCAATGGCGGGTGGACCCCATGGTCCGCATCGCCGTCTGCCTGGCGGCCTTCAGCGCCGCCTATCTTGCCGAGGTGTTTCGCGGCGGGCTGCAGGCCGTGCCCCAGGGCCAGGTCATGGCGGCCCAGGCCATGGGCTTCACCAGGGTGCAGGTGCTGCGCCACGTGGTCCTGCCGCAGGCACTGCGCGTGACCATCGCGCCCACGGTGAGCAACTTCATCGGCGCGGTGAAGGACACCTCCCTGGTGGCGATCGTGAATATCTACGACATCACAGGCTCCCTGAAGATGGCCATGAGCGACCCCCACTGGATTGCGTACTTCGTGGAGATGTACATGGTGGTCTGTGCCGTCTACCTGCTCATCGGCCTGGGCATCGCCCGCTATGGCCGCTTCCTGGAATCGCGCTACGCACTCCAATGAACATGTCCCAGAACTCCCGCAAATTTTCCATTGCCGTGCACGGCGGCGCAGGCACCGTCATCCAGGGCCAGGCCGACGAGGCCCCCTACCACGCCGCGCTGGCCCAGGCGCTGGAGGCGGGCGCCGCCCTGCTGCGGCGCGGCGCCAGCGCGCTGGACGCAGTCCAGGCCGCGTGCCAGTCCCTGGAAGACTGCCCGCTGTTCAATGCCGGGCGCGGCTCCGTCTACACGCGCGACGCGCGCCACGAGATGGATGCCGGCCTGATGGACGGCAGCAACCTGCGGGCCGGCGCAGTCGCTTCCGTCAGCCAGGTGCGCAATCCGATTGCGCTGGCACGGCATGTTCTTGACGGCGGCCAGTGCGTGCTCCTGGTCGGCGAAGGGGCGCAACGGTTTGCCGATGAACGCGGGCTGGCGCGGATGGATGCCGGCTACTTCGACTCTGCCGAGCGCCTGGCACAGCTGCGCCGGGTGCAGGCGCAATCCGGCCAGACCGCGCTGCTGGACCACGACGCCAGCGGACTGGTGGCGCACCCGGCTCCGCTGAACGAGAACGGCAAGATGGGCACGGTCGGCGCCGTGGCGCGCGATGTGCATGGCAACCTGGCCGCCGCGGCATCCACCGGCGGGCTGACCAACAAGCGCCCCGGGCGCGTGGGCGACACGCCCGTGGTGGGTGCAGGTTTCTACGCCGACAGCACCACCTGCGCCGTGGCGGCCACCGGAACCGGCGAGCATTTCCTGCGCGCAGCCATCGCGCACGACATCCATGCGCGCATGCGCTACCTGGGGCAAAGCCTGGAACTCGCAGCCGACGCCGCAGTGCGGGGCACGCTGACACACATCGGTGGCCAGGGCGGCGTGGTGGCCGTGGACAGCCAGGGACGCGTGCACTGCCCCTTCAACAGCGCCGGCATGTACCGCGGCTACATCGTGGACGACGCGCCTGCCGTGACCCTGATTTTTGCCTGAGGGACGTTTTCGCCCCGGGTTGACCTGTGCCCACGCATTGCGGGCAACGAGGCGTAACAGCATCGGCATTGGCTCGCCGTGCCCGTAAGCCTCTGTCAGGAAACGGATTTTTTCTCACCGCGCCAGAAATCTGTCTTCAAACTGACAGATCCCCACCTCCAGGCTTGCAATTGCTTGCGTCCTGGGGCAATCCCTGAGTCAACCTGCAGCCACTTGCCCGCGTTGAACACGCAACAAAGGAGTGATTGCACATGACCGACATCTTTTCCCACACCGCCCTGCAGACCCGCTTTGCAGCCGCTGCGCTGGCCCAAGCTGTCTGGCCATGGGATGACCGTGACCGCAAGCGCGGCCCCCGCAACGCCTGAAAACCGGGTCACAAAAAAGTTTCGACTTCCTTCGAAAATTTTTTGAAAACCTGTCAACCAGCTGAATCTGGCCCGCGTTAAGAGAGCAATACAGGAGAAAGTTTCCATGCAAACGACTGCCATCATGTCCATCTGGCCCGAAGACGAACGCGATCGCAAGCGCTGAGGCGCTGGCTGGCGCACGCGGTGCCCCAGTCTCTGACACCACCGGTCTGACGGCCTTCCGTGCAGACCCCCTCTTCCACAGAACCCGCTTCAGCGGGTTTTGTCATTTCTGGGACATTTGCAGCGGGGCTGCCCAACAAAAAAGGAGCCCGAAGGCTCCTTTGCAGCGCGAACCCTTGCAGGTTCAATGCATGTGCAGGCCACCGTTGACCGAAAAATCGGCGCCAGTGGAGTAGCCGCCTTCCTCCGAAGCCAGCCAGGCGATGATCGATGCGATCTCGCTGGGCTCGCCCAGGCGCTTGACGGGGATGGTGCCCACGATCTTCTCCAGCACGTCGGGACGGATGGCCTTGACCATGTCGGTGCCGATGTAGCCGGGGCTCACGGTGTTCACGGTCACGCCCTTGGTGGCCATCTCCTGCGCCAGCGCCATGGTGAAGCCGTGCATGCCTGCCTTGGCGGCCGAGTAATTGGTCTGCCCGGCCTGGCCCTTGGCGCCATTGACCGAGCTGATGTTGATGATGCGGCCCCAGCCCTTTTCCACCATGTCGCCCACGACCTGCTTGGTCACGTTGAACATGGAGTTGAGGTTGGTCTCGATGACGGCCTGCCAGTCTTCCGGCGTCATCTTGATGAACATGCGGTCACGCGTGATGCCGGCATTGTTGACCAGCACATCGATGCTGCCGTGCTCGGCCTTGGTCTTGCTGAAGGCCTCGACGGTGGAAGCCCAGTCGCCCACATTGCCGACCGATGCATGGAAGTTGTATCCCAGCGCCTTTTGCTCGTCCAGCCACTTCTGGAAGTCGCGCGACGGACCGCAACCTGCGATGACCTTGAAGCCTTCCTTGTGCAGACGCTGGCAGATAGCCGTTCCGATGCCTCCCATTCCCCCTGTGACATACGCTACTTTTTGAGCCATTCTTCTCTCCTGTCAATCAATGGTTGCTTCAGATCAATCTATCCACGACAACCGGGGCATTGACTCCGGTTATCACCAAGGGTGCCTGAACCTCTGGGTCCGGCACCCCCGTATGGCTAGTATGCAGCGCGTGCGCTGCGCCTCTCTTCGGGCAGGCCCTAGGCAGGCCTAGGATCTACCCTGAAAGCTTGCTAACGTTTTCCCGGAGCCCTTCAGACGCGCTCCACCGCCATGGCCACGCCCATGCCGCCGCCGATGCACAGGCCGGCCAGGCCCTTCTTGGCGCCGCTGCGCTGCATCTCGTGCAGCAGGGTCACCAGGATGCGGGCGCCCGATGCGCCGATGGGGTGGCCGATGGCAATGGCGCCGCCGTTGACGTTGACCTTGGCCGGGTCGATGCCCAGCTCCTGGTTCACCGCACAGGCCTGGGCCGCAAAGGCTTCGTTCAGCTCGAACAGGTCCACGTCCTGCGCGGTCCAGCCCGCACGCTCCAGCGCCTTGCGCGAGGCGAACACCGGGCCCAGGCCCATGGTGGCGGGGTCCAGGCCGCTGGTGGCGTAGGAGACGATGCGCGCCAGCGGCGTCAGGCCCAGGGCCTTGGCCTTGGAGGCGCTCATCACCACCACGGCGGCCGCGCCATCGTTCAGGCCCGAGGCGTTGCCGGCCGTCACCGAGCCGGCCTTGTCGAAGGCCGGGCGCAGGCCTGCCAGAGCGTCGGCATTGGTCTTGCGGTTGATGTACTCATCGGCCGCGAACACCACGGGATCGCCCTTGCGCTGGGGAATGCTGACGGGAACGATTTCGTCCACGAACTTGCCTGCGTCCTGTGCGGCCGTGGCCTTTTGCTGGCTGGCCAGGGCCAGGGCATCCTGCTGCTCGCGGCTGACGCTCTTTTCCTTGGCCACGTTCTCGGCCGTGATGCCCATGTGGTACTGGTTGTAGACGTCCCACAGGCCGTCCACGATCATGGTGTCGGCCATCTTCCAGTCGCCCATGCGCTGGCCGTCGCGCGAGCCCGGCAGCACGTGGGGCGACAGGCTCATGTTCTCCTGGCCGCCGGCCACGACGATCTCGCTGTCGCCCGTGGCCACGGCCTGGGCTGCCAGCATCACGGCCTTCAGGCCCGAGCCGCAGACGGCGTTGATGGTGAGGGCCGGGGTTTCCTTGGCAACACCGGCCTTCATCATGGCCTGGCGTGCAGGGTTCTGGCCTGCGCCAGCGGCCAGCACCTGGCCCATGATGACTTCACCGACCTGGTCGGTGCCGACCTTGGCGCGGTTCAGTGCCTCGCGGATCACGATGGAGCCCAGTTCGGTGGCAGGGATCTTGGCAAGGGTGCCGCCAAACTTGCCAACGGCAGTACGGACAGCGGAAACGATGACGATGTCTTCCATGATGACGGACCTTTCTTTGGACTCTTGAAGGGATGCCCGGGCGCACATTGCCGCAGTCGCGGCAGCGGCACCCTGCATTCAAGCCGCAGCGTTATTGCACTGCAGCATCGAAACGATTGTGCCTCAGGCCTTGACCAGTACGTAGCGGCCCGGGGCCGGCTCGATGGCCGTGTATTCCCTGCCTTTGCCGTACTGCTTGGGCGCTGCGACCAGCTTGCCGCCGTGCTCGGCCAGCCAGGGGCTCCAGTCGGCCCACCAACTGCCCGGGTACTCGTCGGCGCCGGCCTGCCATTCCTTGAGCGTGGGCGGCAACTGGCCGTCCTCGCGCAGCCAGTAGCTGCGCTTTTTCTTGGCCGGCGGATTGATCACGCCCGCGATGTGGCCCGATGCGCCCATCACAAAACGCTTGTCGCCGCCCAGCACCTGGGTGGACGCATAGGAGCCGCCCACGGGCACGATGTGGTCCTCGCGCGAGCCGTAGATATAGGCCGGCAGGCGCAGCTGGTGCATGTCGATGCGCTCGCCGCAGACGGTCAGCGCGCCGGGCTGGGCCAGCTTGTTTTCCAGGTAGAGGTTGCGCAGATACCAGGCGTAGTACGGGCCGGGCAGGTTGGTGGAGTCGCTGTTCCAGTACAGCAGGTCGAACGGCGGGGGAGTCTCGCCCTTGAGGTAGTTGCCCACCACGTAGTTCCAGACCAGGTCGTTGGGCCGCAGAAAGCTGAAGGTGGACGCCAGGTCCTGGCCCTTCATGAGGCCGCCCTCGCCCATCTGCATCTCACGGAAGCGCACCACGGATTCGTCGATGAAGACATCGAGGATGCCGGTGTCGCTGAAGTCGATGAAGGTGGTCAGCAGCGTGACGCTGGCCACGGGAAACGGCACGCCGGCCGGCGCCGTGGCGCGGGCTGTGGATGTGCGGGCGGCGCTGCGGCTGCCAGCCGCGCGTTTGGTCGCAGGCGCCTTGGCCGCCGGAGCGGCAGTTGCGCCATGCTCGCGGTCATGGCGCGCCTGCAGCACGGCCAGCGCGGTGGACAGCATGGTGCCGCCCACGCAAAAGCCCAGCACATTGATCTGCTCGGCTCCCGCGATCTCGCGCGCCACGCGGATGCCGGTGAGCACGCCGTCCTCGATGTAGTTGTCCCAGGTCTTGCGCGCCAGGCTTTCGTCGGGGTTGCGCCAGCTCATCACGAAGGTGCGATGTCCCTGGCTGACGGCGTAGCGGATCAGCGAGTTGTCGGGCTGCAGGTCCAGGATGTAGAACTTGTTGATGCAGGGCGGCACCATGAGGAAGGGCCGCTCGTGCACCTTGTCCGTCAGCGGCTTGTATTCGATGAGCTGAAACAGCTCGTTCTCGAAAACCACGGCGCCTTCGGTGGTGGCGACGTTCTTGCCCACGGTGAACAGGCTCTCGTCGGTCATGGACACATGGCCCTGGCGCATGTCGGCCAGCAGGTTGGCCACGCCCTGGGCCAGGCTCTCGCCCTGGGTTTCGATGGCTTTCTTCTGGGCCTCGGCATTGAGTGCCAGGAAGTTGCTGGGCGCCATGGCCGCCAGCCATTGCTCGATGGCGAAGCGCACGCGGTTGCGCGTCTTGTCATCGGCCTGCACGGCATCGGCCAGGCCCATGAGCATGCGGCTGTTGAGCAGATAGGTGGCGGCCGTGGCCGCCGTCAGCGGATTGCCGGCCCACGATTCGGTATTGAAACGCTTGTCCTTGGCCAGCAGCGCCTGGGCGCCGCCCTGCTCGGCCATGGCCTTGGCACCATCCAGGTACTGGCGCTGCAGCTCCAGCAGCTTTTCGGGGTCCAGCGACAGCGCGTTCTCGGGCAGGGCGCCGGGTTCGGGGACCGCCGCTTTCCAGGCCTGGGCCATGTCCGGCATGCCTGGCATGCCCTGGGTTCCCGGAAGGCCTGGTTGCCCCAGCTGCTGCAGTGTCTGCAGCGTGCGGCTCCATTGCTCGTTCCAGAATTGCTGGACGGATTGGCCTGACAGGCCAGCGAGTGGGTCAAAATTCATGCTGCATCCTTGTTCGTGGATGCCATGCAATAGCCTGGGGCTTGCGGGGCATCCGTTTTGATTGTGACCCAGGCGAGCCCCGCCTTGCCCGGCACAGACCTCCACGAAAACCCGTGCCTCGCTCGTTTTTTTGGTTCGACCATGTATCTCGTTGTTATCGCCTGGCTGTATGTCACTCTGATGATGGCAGTGGCCGAGGCCGCCAGCCCCACGGGCAGCATACTCGGCGCCGTGATCACGTTCGCACTCTATGGACTGCTGCCGCTGTCCATCGTGATCTACATCATGGGCACGCCCGCGCGCAAGCGAAAACGCCATGCACGCGAATTGGCCGAGCGCGAGGCCTGGCTGGCGCAGCAGCAGGCCTCGCAGAGCGGCCCCGGCACGCAGGCGCGCTCAGTCCTTCCAGATGCAGGCGGCGAACCGCCCGCTGCTGCCCAGGCGGGCAGCGTCGCGCCGGTGCGAAAAGAACCGTGAGCCGTTGAGCACCGTGCACCATGCGTCCCCGCCGTCATTGCCGTAGATGGCGGTGATGCCCAGCGCCGCCAGGCGCTGGCGCGCAAGCCCGGCCAGATTGGCCAGGTACTTGGGTGCGCCCCCGCCCTCTTGCGGCACGGCGGTGAAATGCGCCCCGGCCGCCGCGTCATGCGCGATGAAGGCCGCGCGCACCTCGGCGCCCACTTCGAAGGAACGCGGGCCGATGCAGGGACCGAGCCAGGCCAGGGTCTGCTGCGCCGCTTGCCCGGGCGGTGTCTGGATCTGGCCAGCAAAGCGCTCGAACAGCGTCTCCAGCACCCCGCCCGCCAGCCCGCGCCAGCCCGCATGGGCCGCGCCCACCACGGCGCCGCTGCGGTGGGCCAGCAGCACGGGCAGGCAGTCGGCCACCATGATGGTGCAGACCACGCCCGAGGCGCTGGTCACGCAGGCATCGAAGGCCTGGCCCTGCGCGCTGCCTGCATCCAGGGCCACGACATCCACGCCATGCACCTGCTGCAGGAACACTGCGCAGGCGCCGGGCGTATGGGCACGCACGATCTCCTGCAGCCGCTGGCGGTTGGTGCGGACGGCCTGCGGGTCATCGCCCACATGGTCGCCCAGGTTCAGGCTGCCCCAGGGCGCCGTGCTGACGCCGCCTTCGCGCGAGGTGCACAGCGCGTGCACGCCGGGCGGCGCGGGCCACTCGGGCACCAGCCAGGATGCGGGGATGGTGCCGGGGAGGGAGTCATGCCGGGCCGCGCTCATTCCGCGTCGGGGCAGGCCGAGGGATGGGCCTTCTGGAAAGCTGGCAGCGCCTCGCAGCGATCGACGATGGCCGCCAGGCGTGGCAGGCCGTCCAGGCTCACGTTGAAGCGGCGGCCGTTGAAGATCTGCGGCACCAGGCAGCAGTCGGCCAGCGTAGGCGTGTCGCCCCAGCAAAACAGCGAAGGCGCCAGGCCTGCGGCCTCGCGCTCGGCGGCCAGCAGGTCCAGCTGGCGTTCGAAGGCTTCCAGGCCGGAGCGCACCCAATGCACGTACCAGCCACTCTTGGCCTCGTCGGAGACACCCAGGTTGCGCACCAAGTACTTGAGCACGCGCAGGTTGTTGAGCGGATGGATCTCGCAGGCCACCATCTGGGCCAGCGCGCGCACATGGGCACGGCCCAGGGCGTCGCGCGGCAGCAGCGGTATTTCGGCATGGGTCTCATCGAGATATTCGATGATGGCCATGGACTGGGTCAGCCAGTGGCCGTCCTCGGTTTCCAGCGCCGGCACCAGCGCATCGCCGACATGCTGGGCATAGGCCGGCGCCCTGTGGTCGCCGCGCAGCAGGTGCACGGGTACGGATTCATAGTCCAGGCCCTTGATCTGCAGCGCAATGCGCACGCGGTAGGAGGCCGACGAGCGGAAGTAGGTGTGGAGCTTCATAGACCGCAAAGCATACCGTGCGACCCGGGGTCTGTTCCGGCTCATCCGGCCATCGCGTTGCCCCGCTGCGGGGCCACAGGCATGGCACACTTGCGGCGGCGCCCACGAGACAAGGCGCCAGAGGAACACCGACATGAGCTACGTTTTCAACCCGCCCGCCGTGGCCAGCGTACCCGTCCTGGGCCGCCCCGAGCGTTTCCCCGTGCACCGCATCTACTGCGTGGGCCGCAACTACGAAGAGCACGCCAAGGAGATGGGCTTCACCGGCCGCGAGCCGCCCTTCTTCTTCCTCAAGCCTGCCGACGCCATCGTGCCCGTCGAGGCCGGCACCACGGGCACCATGCCCTACCCCACGCTGACCTCCAACCTGCACCACGAGATCGAGCTCGTCGTGGCCATCGGCAAGGCGGGCAAGAACATCCTGGCCGCCGACGCGCTGGACTACATCTGGGGCTACGCCGTGGGCCTGGACATGACGCGCCGCGACCTGCAGAACGACATGAAGAAGCAGGGCCGCCCCTGGTGCATCGGCAAGGCCTTCGAGCATGCCGCGCCCATCGGCCCCATCACCCCGGCAGCCGAGGCCGGCGACATCGCCAAGGCCGCGATCTCGCTGCAGGTCAATGGCGCCGATCGCCAGCGCAGCGACATCGGCAAGCTGATCTGGAACATTGCCGAGACCATCGAGCACCTGTCGGCCGCCTGGGAACTGCAGCCCGGCGACCTGATCATGACGGGTACGCCCGAAGGCGTGGCCGCCGTGGTGCGCGGTGACCTGCTGGAAGGCCGCATCGATGGCCTGAGCCCCTTGAGCGTCAAGATCGCCTGAGATCCCTGTGCCTGGCGACAGGCCGGCAAGGCAGCGGGGAGCGCGCTCCCCGGCCTGCCGGCCTTCGTTTTTCTGAACCCACAGTCCGCCGCACGGAATGCCTTCCTGCCTTCCGTCTGGCGGCGCTTTCACTTCCATGGTGTCGGCATGATTTTTCGCAGCCCCATCAAGTTCTGCCGAGCCTGCGGCACGGCCGTGGTCTACCGCATTCCCGACGATGGCGACACGCGCGAACGCGCCGTGTGCCCGCACTGCCACACCATCCATTACGAGAATCCGCTGAACGTGGTCGGCACCATCCCCGTCACCGACGACGGCCGCGTGCTGCTGTGCAAGCGCAACATCGAGCCGCGCCGGGGCCTGTGGACCCTGCCTGCCGGCTTCATGGAACTGGCCGAGACCACGGCGCGCGGCGCCCAGCGGGAGACCGATGAGGAAGCCGGTGCCGACATCGAGATGGGGCCGCTGTTTTCCATCGTTGACGTGCCCAAGGTCAGCCAGGTCCACCTGTTCTACCGCGCCCGCCTGCGCAGCGAGCAGTTCTATCCAGGCCCGGAGACCATGGAGGCCCGCCTCTTTGCCGAGGCCGAGATTCCCTGGGAGGAACTGGCCTTTCGCACGGTGCGCGTGACGCTGGAGCGCTACTTCGAGGACCGTGCGGCCGGCCTGCTTGACGCGCACCGCGTGCACTCCATCGACCTGAGCCTGTAGGCGCATGCACCGCCGCCCGGCACCACCGTGCTGCACGGCAATGCCGGACGCACTCCGGTGACGCCAGGCCATGCCCCGGCGTGGCGCCGATGGGGCTGCGGGTGGGGCTGTGGATGGGGTGTGGAGGGGGGGGCTGTCATCCCTGTGTCACCTTGCAGACACATTTAGTCACAAGCTGGCCTCCTTCTTGCTCGTTGCATCAGGCTTTTCCCTGATCGGGGAAAGCGGGTTTCACCCAGCCTGAACCTGACTGCGGAGCGCTCCATGGCCACATCCCTGCCAACCGACCTGATTCTTCCCCACCTGCGGGAACTCAACCGCAACGCCGCCGACCTGCGCGAAATACGGCTCATGTGGCGGCTCATCGAAGCCTCGGCCCGCATGCAGGCATCGCAGCAGGGGCAGGCCCTGGTGTCCATGCTCACCGACACGCGCCAGGGACTGGAGCAGCTGGAGCAAGGCCTGCTGCAGTCGCAGCTGGCGCAGTCCGCGCAGGAGGCCATGGCCCAGCTGGGCATGCAGTCCGCCCATGCCATCGACCTGCTGGTGCGAAGCCTGTACGAGCGCACGGCCGATGTCGGCTTTCTCGCCGCCGATACCGTGCTGTGCGAGGCCATGGCCCGGCTTGACGATGGCGATGGCGATGGCGATGACTGCGGCCTGCCCGACATGGCGGCCGGCGGTCTGCGCGCATGGCAGGCACCGCTGCAGGCGCACTTGCAGGCGCACCTGCAGAGCTACCGAGCCAAGTACACGGTGTATGACGACATCCTGCTGCTGGACACGCAAGGCCAGGTCTGCGCACGTGCCCAGGCGCAGGCAGGCCGCAAGCCGCCACCGCCCTGTGCCGAGGCCTGGTTCCCGCAGTCCCTGCAGCAGGCCGGCCATGTCAGCCATTTCGGCGCCAGTTGCGTGCTGCCGGGCGCTGACCGCCTGATCTACGCGCAGCGCCTGCTGCACCCACGCACCATGGCGGTGCTCGGCGTGCTGTGCCTGAGCTTCGACTTCGCCGCCGAGATGCAGGCCATCTTTGCCTCTGGCGGGCCGCGTGCCCAGGTGGGGCTGCTGCTGGACGAGGGCGGACTGGTCATCGCCAGCAGCGATGCCCACTGGATAGCCCCCGGCAGCCGCGTGCCCATGCACCATGGTGATGCCGTGCAGCCGCTGATCCATGCAGGCCGCACCTACCTGGTGCGCACGGCGCGCGCCCTGCCCTACCAGGGCTACGCGGGGCCGCAGGGCTGGCAGACCCAGGTGATGGCACCGCTGGACCTGGCCTTCGCCGCGCAGCAAAGACCGCAGGTGCTGCAGGCGCTGGAGCCGGCCATTGCCGAGGGGCTGATGGCCCAGGCGCGCGGCTTTTGTCCGCCGCTGCACGCCATGGCCCGCGCGGCCGACGACATACGCCGCGTGGTCTGGAACGGCCAGGTGCTGGCTGCCAGCCAGGCGCCGGAGTCCCCCGTGCAGGGCACGGCCCACCCGGACCCGCTGCAGGCCGTGCTGGAGCAGATGGGCGAGACCGGCGACCTGACCCATGCCGTGTTCACACGCGCCATTCACGGCCTGCACGAGACCGCGCTGTCCACCCGGCTGCAGGAGCACAGCACGCTGAACCGGCTGCTGATGGACCTGCTGGAGCGCAATCTCTATGAACGTGCCAACGACTGCCGCTGGTGGGCCCTGACGCCCGGCCTGCAAAAGGTGCTGGAGGACAACAGCGGCTGCCTGGCCCTGTCGGTACAGGCCCACGACAGCGCGCAGCGGCTGCTGGAGCAGCTCAATGCGCTGTACACCGTCTATGCGCGCATTGCGCTGTACGACGCCCAGGGCCTGGTGCTGGCCTGCAGCCATGAGGACGAGGCCGGCCTGCCCCTGGCTCCCGGCACGCGCGTGCAGGCATCGGCCCTGCAGGCCACTGTGCTGCTGCGCGATGCCCAGGCCTACCACGTGCAGGAGATGGACGATGGAGGCCTGCCCGTCCATGTCTACCATGCCGCGCTGCGCGCGCCATCGCCTGGGAGTGAACAGGCGCACGGACATGCACACGGCGGCGATCAGGGCCCCGTCATCGGCGGCATCGCCCTGCTGTTCCACACGCGGCGGGAGCTGCAGGCCATGCTGCAGGCCGCAGCGCCAGAGCAGGCAGCAACGGCAGAGCACGCTGCAGCCACCGATCCAGAAGACAGCGGCCTGCCGCGCCTGCCGATGGAAGCGTTCTACGTGGCGCGTGACGGGCGCATCGTCGCTGCCAGCCATGGCGGGCGCCCGCTGGGCAGCTGCATCGCAGGCGTGGCCGGCCTGGCATCGCTGGCCGATGGCGAGGTGCGCAGCAGCATCGAGGAGATCGAAGGCCACTACTGCATCGTCGGCATGGCCGCCGGGCGCGGCTACCGCGAGTTTCGGCTGGACCAGGGCGCGGCACGCGATGCAAAAGAAAGCGCAACGGACGACACACTGGCCGGCCTCGTCAGCCTGAGCCTGCAGCGGCTGGGCCCCGTGCATGCCGATGCACGCAACCGCGCGCTGCGCCTGGCGTCGGCCACCCGGCTGGATGGCGCCCGGCCCGCTACGCACGGGCACGGGCACGGGCACGGGCACGGGCACGGGCGCGCCGCGCATGGCAGCGGCGACGCGCCTGTGGAACTGGCCAGCTTCTACGTGGGCGCCAGCCTGCTGGCCCTGCGCGCGGGCGATGTCTGCGAGGCCCTGCCCGCCAGCGCCATCTCGCCCGTGGCGGCAGGACGGCTGCCGTTTTGCGTGGGTGCGCTGGCACGGCGCAGCCAGGGCAGCGTCAGCGGCTATGTCTGGGTATTCGACCTGGCCGCGCTGCTGCAGGGCCAGCCCGGCGTGGTCACCGAGCAGTCACAGGTCATCGTGGTCCAGCATGGCGGCCTGCGCGTGGGCCTGCTGGTCAGCGCGCTGCAGGGCGTGCACCGGCTGCCAGCCAGCGCGCTGGTGGATTCGCCCATGCTGAACGCGGCCGACACCGCGACGGCCCTGGTGCGCAAGCTGGTGCATGCCGATTCGGGCCTTCCGCTGATCCAGTGCCTGGACCCCGCCGCGCTGATGCGCAGGCTGCAGCCTTCGCGCGTTGCCGCGGCCAATGCCGACCGCAATGCGGTCAGCGTGGAAAGAGAGGCGGCGTAGCCCGGGCCTGTCGGGCCTATGGGCATGTCGGGCGCGCTGGGCCTGTCGGGTGTGCCGCGCCTTTAGCGCTTCAAAGGCCCCAGTGGCGCAGGCCCGGCAACGCGGCCTGCGCTGCCTCGTAGCCTTCGTCGATGGCCTCGCGGGCGCGGTGGAAGTCCAGCAGGCCCAGGTGGGACAGGCGCGGCGCGATCACCAGCTCGGGCGGGTCACCCGCCATGCGGCTGCGCGTGATGCGCATCTGCATGATGTTGACGCTGGTCATCACCACGTCCAGCAACGAGGGGGGCCGCGGCGGCGGCTCGGTCTCGCGGCCTGCCTCGTCGCGATGGTGGCCGGGCATCCACCCCATCACGCCGCGCTGCAGCCTGCGCACCCAGGCCGTGCCGGCCACGGCGCTGGCCTGGCCGGCCAGGTCCTCGGGCGCCACGCCCTGCTCCACGGCGGGCGGGGCTTCCTCCAGTGGCGGCGCGGCAGCCATGGCGGCGGAGGGAGCCAGCGGCCGCATGTGGCGCCGCATGATGTCGGCATTGAGATCGACCGCGATCACGATGTCCGCGCCCATGGCGCGCGCCAGCGAGGCGGGCACGGGGTTGACGATGCCGCCATCGACCAGCAGCCTCCCCTCGCGCTGCACGGGCGTGAACAGGCCGGGCAGCGCGATGGAGGCACGCACGGCATCGGCGATGGAGCCCTTGCGCAGCCAGACCTCGGCGCCCGAATGCAGGTCGGTGGCCACGGCGCCGAAGGGAATCTTCAGGTCCTCGATGGCCGAGTCCACGAAGTGCTCGCGCCAGAACGCGATCAGCTTCTCGCCCTTGAGCATGCCGCCCGTGATGTTGAAGTCCATGAAACCGAACACCTTGCGCATGCCCAGTCCCAGCACCCATTCCTCGAAGCGCTGCATCTCGCCAGCCGCATAGGAGGCACCGACCAGGGCGCCGATGGACGAGCCGCAGATGATGTCGGGCCTCAGGCCCGCATCCTCCAGCGCGCGCAGCACGCCGAAATGCGCCCAGCCACGCGCCGACCCGCTGCCCAGCGCCAGGCCGACCACGGGTTTGCGCGGACTCAGCGCCATCAGCGGTCCCCGCCTGCCAGCAGCGCCAGCATGCCGGCCTCGTCCAGCACGGTCACGCCCAGTTCCTCGGCCTTGGCCAGCTTGCTGCCGGCCTCGGCGCCGGCCACCACATAGCTGGTCTTCTTGCTGACCGAGCCGGAGACCTTGGCGCCAGCGGCCTCCAGCATCTCCTTGGCCTGGTCGCGGCCCAGCGTGGGCAGCGTGCCGGTGAGCACCACGGTCATGCCGGCCAGCGGCTGGGCGGTCTGCTCGCGCGCCGCGCCCTCTTCCCAGTGCACGCCGCAGGCACGCAACTGTTCGACCACTTCGCGGTTGTGGGGCTGGGCGAAGAAGGTGTGGATGCTCTCGGCCACGATGGGCCCCACGTCGCGCACCTGCAGCAGTTGCTCGACGCTGGCGTCCATGATGGCGTCCAGCTGGCCGAAGTGGCGGGCCAGGTCCTTGGCCGTGGACTCGCCCACCTGGCGGATGCCCAGGCCGAAGAGGAACCGCGCCAACGTGGTCTTCTTGGATTTCTCCAGCGCGTCCAGCACGTTCTGGGCCGACTTCTCGGCCATGCGGTCCAGCGATGCAAGGGCCACCAGGCCCAGGCGGTAGAGGTCGGGCAGCGTGCGCACCACGTGGCCGTCCACCAGTTGGTCCACCAGCTTGTCGCCCAGGCCCTCGATGTCCATGGCGCGCCGCGCGGCAAAGTGCAGGATGGCCTCCTTGCGCTGCGCCGGGCAGAACAGGCCGCCCGTGCAGCGGTGGTTGGCCTCGCCCTTGGGCCGCGCCACGGCGCTGCCGCAGATGGGGCATGCAGCGGGCATGCGGAAGTTGGGCACATAGGCCGGCCGGTCGCCGGGCACGCGGCCCACGACCTCGGGGATCACGTCACCGGCGCGGCGCACGACCACGGTGTCGCCCGTGCGCACGCGCTTCTTGCGGATCTCGAACAGGTTGTGCAGCGTGGCATTGGTGACGATGACGCCGCCCACCGCCACGGGGGCCAGGCGCGCCACGGGCGTGAGCTTGCCCGTGCGACCGACCTGTATGTCGATGCCTTCCATGCGCGTGGGCATTTCCTCGGCCGGGTACTTGTGGGCCACGGCCCAGCGCGGCTCGCGCGAGACAAAGCCCAGCTGGCGCTGCTGGGCCAGGCTGTTGACCTTGTAGACCACGCCGTCGATCTCGTAGGGCAGCGTGGCGCGCTCGGCGCCCATGCGCTGGTGGAACGCCACCAGCTCGGCCGCGCCCTTGGCGATGCAGACCTGGGGCGCCACCGGAAAGCCCCAGTCGCGCAGCGTCTGCAGCATGGCGTAGTGGGTGACGAAGTCGGGGCCGCCCTGGGCAGCCGGCGTGATCTCGCCCAGGCCATAGGCGAAGAAGGACAGCGGGCGCTGCGCCGCAATGCCCGAGTCCAGCTGGCGCACCGAGCCTGCCGCAGCATTGCGCGGATTGGCAAAGCTCTTGCCGCCGGCGGCCTGCTGGCGCTCATTGAGCTTGACGAAGTCGGCGCGGCCCATGTAGACCTCGCCGCGCACCTCGACCACGGGCGGCACGCCCTTGCCTTCGGGCAGGGACAGCGGAATCTTGCGGATGGTGCGGATGTTGTGGGTGACGTCCTCGCCCACCTCGCCATCGCCGCGCGTGGTGGCCTGCACCAGGCGGCCGTTCTCGTAGCGCAGGTTCATGGCCAGGCCGTCGAACTTGGGCTCGGCCACGTACTCCACGGGCGGCGCGCCTTCGGCCAGTTCCAGCTCCTTGCGGATGCGTGCGTCGAAGGCCTCGGCTCCCGTGGCCTCGTTGTCGGTCTCGGTGCGGATGCTGAGCATGGGCACGGCATGGCGCACGGGCATCAGGCCGTCGAGCACGGCGCCGATCACGCGCTGCGTGGGCGAGTCCGGCGTGACCAGTTCGGGGTAGGCACCTTCCAGCGCCTGCAGTTGCTGGAAGACGCGGTCGTACTCGCCGTCGGGCACGGTGGGCGTGTCCAACACGTAGTATTCATGCGCCCATTGGTTGAGCTGGGCGCGCAGCGCCTGCACCTTGGCCAGCACCTTGTCGGGGGCGGCCCCGGACTCCGGCGCCGCGGGGGCTGCGCCGGAGAAAAGATCCAGATTGTCATTCATGGGGTTGAGGCCAGGAGCCTGTTGTGCACCAGGGGCACCGCGCCGCGTCAGCTGAACAGTCGCCGCGCCAGCATGGAGCCCGCCGACAGCTCGCGGCTGTCGAGCTTGTCATAGAGATGTTCCAGGTCGTGCTGGATGGGGTCCAGCGCCATGGCCGGCAGCAGGTAGCCGTTCTGGTCGCAGAGCACGCCGTCCATGGTCTGGCACAGGCGCTCGGCCACCTGGCGCAATTGCACGAAGGCCTGCTCGCCGCGCGGCACCTGGGGCACGTCCAGGCTCAGCAGGAACTCGCGCACCACCGAGGTGTCCAGGTCGTCGGCCATCGCCGCCTGCGGGTCGTAGTTGAGCACCAGCACCGGCGGCATGCCGGGCGTGGGCGAAGGCAGGGCCATGCGCCCGGGCATGGAGCCCGGCAGAAAGCCCTGGCGCGATGCGTTCTGCTGCACGTAGCCCGCGCTCCAGGAGGCCTGGCGTGCGCGCAGCATGAAGGTGAGCTGGGCGTCGTGCTCGCTGGCGAACTGGTCGAGCTCGCGCGCACGCGCCACTTCCTGCAGCATGTCGGGCACGTCGGGCGTGGCGCCCAGCGCGTCGGCAAAGCGCTGCACCTTGGCAACGAACTCGGAGAACTCGATCTCGTTGAGCGCACCCGTGCGGTTGGCCAGCTGCACGCCGGCCTGAAAACCCAGGTAGCGCTGGCCGGGCTGCAGTGGCTCCCACTGGTGGGTGGACTGGTTCATGCCCTCGATCGCAAAGGGCTTGTTGCCCGCGCGCCGCGTGGCGGGCTGGGCCTGCAGCGCCAGTTCGCCAGGCACGGCCTGGCCGACCTGCACGGGGGCAATGGCGTCGATCAGCGCATCCAGACCCGGACGGCTGGCGGCCGCGCTGGTCAGGGCCGCGTCGTTGAGGGAAGGCTCGATGGACTGCGGTGCCGACGGGGACGCCGCAGGCGCGGACACAGATTCAGATGCGGGTGCCGAAGCGCTGGCGTATTCGCCCGCCTGCAGGGCATGGGCGGCCTGCGCGGACTGCACTGCCTGGGCGGCCTTGGCAGCCAGCGCAGCCTGGCGCTGTTGCTCTTCGAGCTGGACCAGATGGGCCAGCTCGGCGTCGGTTTCGGCGAAGCGGTCCGCGGAGGCCGGGCTCTGGCCCGGCGCGGCGGTGCCGAAGTCGCCCAGCACGGGCTCGCGCAGGCTGTGCGTCAGGTCCGGGCCGTGGCCCACGGTGTCCATGCCGGGCTCATGGCGCGAGGGATCGCGCTGCGCTTCATCGACGGGGTCGGCGCGCTTGGGTGCATTGCGGCGCGCGGACCAGCTGTTGTAGGCAAGGATCAGGGCCAGCACCACAAAGCCCAGGACGGCCAGACTGATTTGCAGGTTACTCATGGAATGAAGGAATGAAACGTCGTTCCAGCAAAGGGGTTTGAAAGGTTGCGGACATGCTCAGGATAGCTCAGCCATGGACAGCGCGGACTCCATGTCCACGGCCACGATGCGGGACACGCCCTGCTCCTGCATGGTCACGCCGATGAGCTGCTGGGCCATTTCCATGGCGATCTTGTTGTGGCTGATGAACAGAAACTGCGTGCTCTTGCTCATGCTGGCCACCAGCTTGGCATAGCGCTCGGTGTTGGCGTCGTCCAGCGGCGCATCCACCTCGTCCAGCAGACAGAACGGGGCCGGGTTGAGCTGGAAGATGGCGAAGACCAGGGCAATCGCCGTCAGCGCCTTCTCGCCACCGGACAGCAGGTGAATCGTCTGGTTCTTCTTGCCGGGCGGCTGCGCGATCACCTGCACGCCCGAGTCCAGGATTTCATCGCCCGTGATGACCAGCTTGGCCTGCCCGCCGCCGAACAGCTCGGGGAACATACGCCCGAAATGCCCGTTCACGGTCTCGAAGGTGCCCGACAGCAGCTCGCGCGTCTCGGCATCGATCTTGCGGATGGCATCTTCCAGCGTGTTCATGGCCTGGGTCAGGTCCTCGGTCTGCGCGTCGAGGAAGGTCTTGCGCTCGCGCGCCAGCTTCAACTCGTCCAGCGCCGCCAGGTTGACCGCGCCCAGGGCCGCGATCTCGCGGTGCAGGCGGTCGATCTCGCCCTGCAGGCCGTGCATGCGCACATTGGCCTCGGCAATGGACTGGGAGACGGCGGCCAGGTCAGCACCCGCCTCTTCCAGCAAAGTGGAGTACTGCTCCAGGCCCAGGCGCGCCGCCTGCTCCTTGAGCTGGAATTCGGTGATGCGCTGGCGCAGCGGATCCAACGCCTTTTCCAGTTGCTGGCGGCGTTCGTCGCTGGCGCGCAGCTTGTTGGTCAGGTCGTCATATTCGCTGCGGCGCGCGGCCACGGCCTGCTCGCGCTGCATCTTCAAATCCAGCGCATCCTGCAGGCCGCCCTGGGCCGCGGCATCGGTCAGGCGCGTGAGCTCGTCCTGCGCGCGCTGCTGCTCGTCGGCCAGGGAGCGGGCCTGCTGGCTGGCCGTCTCTATGGTGCGGCTGAGTTCGCCACGGCGCGCTTCCAGGCTGCGGCGCGAGAAGGTGGCCTCCTGGGCCTGGCGTTCCAGCGTGCGCAGCTGCTCGCGCGATTCGTTCAGGCGCCGCTCGGACTCCAGCACCTTGTCGCCGAGCTGGGCATGGCGCTCCTGGCTGTCGGCCAGTTGCATGTCCAGTTCCTCGAAGCGGGCCTCGGCCGCCACGCGGCGCTCCTCGATGTCGGACAACTGCGCCTCGACCTCGGCCAGGTCGGCGCTGATCTGGGCATTGCGTGCACGGGCCTGCTCGGCCAGTTGCGACAGGCGCAGGGTTTCGACCTGCAGCTCGTGGGCACGGCTTTGCGATTCGCTGGCCTCGCGCCGGGCGCTGACCAGGCGCTGCGAGGCCTCGGCATAGGCGCTTTCGGCACGCACCAGGGCCGTGCGCGATTCGTCGGAGATCAGCGCCTGGGCGCGCACTTCCTTTTCGAGGTGCTCGATTTCCTGGGCGCGTGCCAGCAGGCCGGATTGCTCCGAGTCCTGCGCATAAAAGCTCACGCTGTGGCTGCTGACGGCATGGCCCGTGGGCACGTAGACGGTTTCACCGGGCCGCAGTTCGCTGCGGCGCGACAGCGCCTCTTCCAGCGTGGGCGCCGTGTAGCAGTCCTGCAGCCAGTCGCCGAGCACGGCGCGCAGGCCGGCATCGTTCACGCGCAGCAGGTCCGACAGGTGCTGCCAGCGGCCGGCGGCCGGCGCGGGTGCGCCTTGCGGGGGGCTGAAGAAGGCCAGGCGCGCGGGCGGCGCGTCGTGCGCGCCTGAGCCCAGAAAGCCACGCACCATGTCGAGCCGGCCCACTTCCAGCGCGCCCAGGCGCTCGCGCAGCGCGGCCTCCAGCGCGTTTTCCCAGCCGGGCTCGATGGCAATGCGGCTCCACAGGCCCTGCATGCCGTCCAGGCCGTGCTTGGCCAGCCAGGGCTGGAGCTTGCCGTCTGTCTTGACCTTTTCCTGCAGGGCCTTGAGCGCTTCCAGCCGCGCCGACAGGTCCGCGTGGCGCGCGGCCTCGGCATTGACGGCCTGCTGGCGCGTGCGGCGGTCCTCGTCGAGCTGGGGCACGGAGTCCTGCAGCTCGTTGAGCACGGCATCGGCCATTTCGGCCAGTTCGCGCGCCTCTTCCAGCTGGGACTGCAGATTGTTCAGGCGGGCCTCGTCGGGCGTCTCCAGCGCGTTGCGGTCGGCGCGCAGGCGCTCGAAGCGGGTCTCGAACTGGCGGCGCTGCTCATCCAGGCTGCGCTGCTCGGCGGCCAGCACCTGGATCTGCTGCTGCACCTGGACCACGCTGGCGCGCTGGTCGGTGTCGGCCTTCTGGGCATTGCGCAGGGCGTCCTCCAGGTCGGGCAGGCGCATGCTTTGCTCCTCGACCTGGGCGGCCAGCATCTCGGCCTGTTCCTCGGCGTCCATGCCGGCGCCTTCGAGGTTCTCGATCTCGGCTTCGGCTTCCTCGCGGCGGCTGTTCCACAGCAGCACCTGCTCGGACAGCTGCTGCAGCCGCTGCTGCACGCGCTGGCGGCCTTCGAGCACGTAGCGGATCTCGGCCTCCAGCTTGCCGACTTCGGCCGTGGATTCGTAGAGCTTGGCCTGGGCCTGGTTGACCTGGTCGCTGGCGTCGTAGTGCGCCTGGCGCAGGGTCTCGAGTCCGCTTTCGTTGTTGCGGATGTCGGCCATGCGCTCTTCGAGCTCGTTGACGGCCTGCAGGCCCTCCACGCGCACGCGGTCCTGCTCGGCCTCGGCCTCGGCGCGCTTGAGGAACCACAGCTGCTGCTGCTTGAGCGTGACCTGGGACTGCAGCGCGTTGTACTGGGCCGCCACCTCGGCCTGCTTTTCCAGCCGGTCGAGGTTGTTGTTGAGCTCGCGCAGGATGTCTTCCACGCGCGTGAGGTTCTCGGTGGTGGCCGAGAGCCGGTTCTCGGTCTCGCGCCGGCGCTCCTTGTACTTGGACACGCCTGCGGCCTCTTCCAGGAACAGGCGCAGTTCCTCGGGGCGCGACTCGATGATGCGGCTGATCGTGCCCTGGCCGATGATGGCGTAGGCGCGCGGGCCCAGGCCCGTGCCCAGGAACACGTCCTGCACATCGCGGCGGCGCACGGCCTGGTTGTTGATGAAGTAGCTGCTGTTGCCCTCGCGCGTGAGCACGCGCTTGACGGCGATCTCGCCGAACTGGCCCCACTGGCCGCCCGCGCGGTGGTCACTGTTGTCGAACACCAGCTCCACGCTGGAGCGGCTGGCCGGCTTGCGGTGCGTGGTGCCGTTGAAGATCACGTCCTGCATGGACTCGCCGCGCAGCTCGCTGGCCTTGCTCTCGCCCAGCACCCAGCGCACCGCATCCATGATGTTGGACTTGCCGCAGCCGTTGGGGCCCACCACGCCCACCAGTTGCCCCGGCAGCATGAAGTTGGTGGGCTCGGCGAAGGACTTGAAGCCGGACAGCTTGATGGAATTCAGGCGCACGATGCAGGCAGATGGCGGTCCGCGGCGAACGGACGAATGAGGACGTGGGGGAACAACAGGGAAGCTCGGAATGATACCGCGCGCCACCCCTGCTCAAGAATGGAAAGCGGCCCGCGCGGGGCCGTGTCGAATGTCAAGAATGGTTTGAGGGGGCGTCCGGCACCCCGCTGCCATCCGTGCACTCCACCACCTGGGGCCGGTCCTGCGCCTGCTGCGGCAGGTTCGCCGGGCTCAGGGCCGGAGGGCGCGACACGATGGCCTGGCGCACCAGTGCCTCGAAGCTGCGCACGGGCACGGGCGGGCTGAGCAGGTAGCCCTGCCAGGCATGGCAGTGCTGGTCTTCGAGGAATTGGCGCTGCGCCTCGGTCTCCACACCCTCGGCGATGACCTGCAGGCCCAGGCTGGTGCCCAGGGCGACGATGGTGCGCGCAATGGCCGCGTCGTTGGGGTCGCTGAGCACGTCGCGCACGAAGCTGCGGTCGATCTTGAGCTGGTCCAGCGGCAGGCGCTTGAGATAGGCCAGCGAGGAGTAGCCGGTGCCGAAGTCGTCCAGCGAGAACCCCACGCCGTGTGCCTTGAGCGTGGCCATCTTGGCCGCCGTGTCGTCCACGTCGGCCAGCAGCAGGCTTTCGGTCAGCTCCAGCTTGAGCAGGCGCGGATTGGCACCGTGCTCCTTGAGCGCCTGCAGCACCTGCTCCACGAAGCGCGCCTGGTGGAACTGGCGCGGGCTGACGTTGACGGCCAGCATCAGGCAGGCCATGTCCGGCTCCGCCGCCCATTGCGCCAGTTGCCGGCAGGCCTCGCCCAGCACCCATTCGCCCAGTTGCTGGATCAGGCCCGTTTCCTCGGCCAGCGAGACGAAGAGCGACGGCGGCACCAGCCCTTCGCGCGGGTGGTTCCAGCGCAGCAGGCCCTCGGCGCCGACGATGCGCCCGTTCGCCACCTGCGGCTGGTAGTACAGGACGAATTGCGAGCGCACCAGGCCCTCGCGCATTTCCTGCTCCATGGCCGTGCGCGATCTGAGCACGGCCTGCAGTTGCGGATCGAAGAACTGCAGCGTGTTGCGCCCCATGCCCTTGGCCTGGTACATGGCCATCTCGGCACGGCGCAGGACCTCGTCGGCACTGAGTTCCTGCTCGCCGAACAGGCTGGCGCCTATGCTCAGCGTGATGTGGCAGGACTGGCCACTCAGTTGCAGCGGTTGCAGCAGCAGCGAACGCATGCGCTGGACCTCGCCTTCGAGCTTGGAGGCGGCGTGCATGGAATCCTTGCCCAGGTCCTCCAGCAGCACGACGAAGTCATCGCCGCTGTGGCGGGCCAGCGTGGCCTCGCGGCCCAGGGACTGGGCCAGTCGCTCGGCAATCATGCGCAGCAGCACGTCGCCCAGTTCCAGCCCCAGGCTGTCGTTGAAGGCCTTGAAGTTGTCCACGTCCAGCAGCATGACGGCGCCACAGCGTCCGCGACGGCGGCTGGAGGCCAGCGCCTGCTGCAGCCGGTCCACCAGCAGGCGGCGGTTGGGCAGGCCGGTGAGCGCATCGTAGAAGGCCAGGCGGCGAATTTCTTCTTCGGCGGTCTTGCGCTGGCTCTGGTCCTGCAGGATCAGCAGGCAGCCTTCGTCCAGCAGCATGCCGCCGATGGATACGGAGCGCGCGCAGCCGTCGCTGCCTATGAGCTGGTACTCCTCGGAGTTGAGGGTGCCGCAGCTGTCGGACTCGCTGCCATGGGAGCTTTGGGCAACGCGCGCCCGCGCCTGCGCAGCCTCGAAGCGGCGCTGCATGCGCTGGCGGCGGGCTTCATCCGGGCACATGTTGCGCCACCAGCC
The DNA here is from genome assembly GCF_001622915.1 of Delftia sp. GW456-R20. NCBI lineage: Bacteria > Pseudomonadati > Pseudomonadota > Betaproteobacteria > Burkholderiales > Comamonadaceae > Delftia > Delftia sp. GW456-R20. Next base: position 530,511 of record NZ_LWCN01000004.1, read on the forward strand.
GTCGCCATCCATGCCGGCCGTGGCGCCATGGCCTGCCAGGCGCATGAATTCCTCGTTCCAGTAGGCGAAGCGGCCATCTTCCTGCAGCATGGCCAGGCCCAGGGGCAGGCGCTGGATGACCATGCGCAGGTGGCGCGACCCGTCGCGCTGCATTTGCTGCAAGTGGCGGCGCGCGCTGATGTCCTGCACCAGGGCCATCAGCCGCAGCGATGGGCCGTGGCCCAGCGCGGAGATGTGCAGTTCCACCCAGACCAGGCTGCCGTCGCTGCGCCGCAGCTGCCGCTCGATCTGCAGGGCGCGGCGCTGGCCCGCAGCCAGTTCCTGCAGCAGCAGCCTGTCGCCCTCCACCGTTTCGGCGGCCACCAGGGCCAGCAGGGGGCGCTGGCACAGCTGCTGTGCCTCGTGGCCGGTGATGTCGCAATACCTGCGGTTCACATGCAGGACATTGCCGTTGGCCGCGTCGATCTGCACCACGCCCACGGCGGCCTGCTCGAACAGTGCCTGGAAGCGGGCATCGCTCTCGCGCATGCTGCGGGAAGAGGCACGCAGCTGCGCCCAGCTGGACGGATGGCGCCGCCACCAGGCTGCCGCCAGCGAGGCCAGCAGGACTGACACCAGCATGCCCAGCGCAAACAACACCAGGGGCTGGGCACGCTCGGTCCAGGACAGGGCCGTGCTCACGGGAATGAAGTTCAGCCGCCACAGCCGGTCCTGGGCCTGCAGCGTCTGCTCCAGCACCACCTGGCCGGTATCGCCCAGGCCTACCGCTTCCTGCCCGCGCTCGGGCCAGGCAGCACCCAGATACAGCGGCAGCGGCGATACGCCGGCCGGCGGCAGGGGCGAGACCGGGCCTGCGTCATGCATGGCCAGCGCTAGCCGGCCCAGGAAACCGCGCTCATGCAGGTCCTGCACCAGGTCGTGCACACGAATGCTGACGTCGGCCGTTCCCAGGAACAGCGGATGCGCGGCCGTGCCATCCGGGGACTGGTGGTCCGCCAGCGCAAAGACGGGCGCGCGCACCAGCACGGCGGTGGCATGCTCGCCGGGCTGCTTCATTGCAAACGGCGCCGAGACCACGGCGGCCGCGCTGTCCCGGCTGCGCAGCATGCTGGCCATGAGACTGGGGCGGTCGTGCATGTCCAGGCCGGCGATGGATTCATTGCCTTCCACCGGCCAGAGATAGTCGATGAAGAAATAGTGGGGATCGGGCCTGAACGAGGCCGGCGAATCCTGGCTGGCCGGACCGCGCTCCGTTGCGGCCCGCGTAAAGGTCAGCGCCTGCATGCCGGGCTGTATCTGTATGCGCAGCGCCTGCGCAATGCGCGCGAAGGCCTGCTGCCCCATCTCGGGAGAGGCGGCCAGCTGGTTGGCCACATGCTGGACCATGACGGCATAGGCATCCAGGCGCATCTCCAGCGCCTGGCGGGCAGACTGAGCCTGTTGCGTATGGCGCTGCAGGTCGATGCGCTCCAGCGCCCGCTGCTGCTGCAAGGCGAGCGCGGCGCTCAGGCACATGCCCACCGCCATGACGGTGGCGGCTGGCCAGGCGGTCCGGATGGCTACAAGCGTGCGCTGGGCAAAAGCTGACATGGAGCGGCTAAGGCTGAATAGGCAGTCACGGGGGAATCGGTCCAGGAGCACGGAACCACTCGTTGCCAGCCCCATGGCCAGCCACCCGAAGGCCGGGCAGGCCATGTGGAGCAGAGAGCGAGGATAAATGGATTTCGGCACCCGGCAGGCAAATCATATGTAAGACAAATCCTACAAACGCCTTTGCTCTATCGTCGGAATGCGCTCTTGCTGAAGACCTCCACGGGCAAACCCTAGACTGCAGGCAGCAAGGTGCTTGCACCCGGCCCCCTGTGCCCGAGCCCGCCGGGCCTGCCGGGCCTTGCCGGGCACAAGGGGTGGAGGGCGAGGCATTGCACAAGCCCTCATCCATGAAATCAGAGGCGGCAGTTTTGAAACATCAATGAAACGGATGGCGCGGCAGCAGGTGGCGCTGCAGCCCTTCAGCCTCTGGCAGCAGGCTGCGGGGCTTGCACGGGTTTCCCCTTGAGTCGGATGGCATGCCGCTTGCAACAAGCCTGGTGCACTGCCAACCATAACTCTGCAGGAGACACCAACCCATGAGCATCAACCGCCGCCGCTTTTGCGCCGCCCTGCCCGCCCCGCTGGCCGGCCTTGCGCTGCCGCACCAGGGCCTGGCCCAGGAGGCCTTTCCCAGCAAGTCGCTGAAGATCGTCTGCCCCTTCGCACCCGGCGGCGGTTCGGACTTCATTGCGCGCGTGGCCTCCAACGTGCTCAACGACAGGCTGGGCCAGCCCGTGGTGGTGGAGAACCGGCCGGGTGCCGGTGGCACGCTGGGCACCGAGTACGCGCTGCGCTCGGCGGCCGATGGCTACACGCTGCTGCTGGTGGCGGGCAGCTATACGGTCAACCCTTCGCTGTACAAGCTGCGCTTCGACCCCGTGGCCGACATGACGCCCGTGATCCAGCTGTCCAAAGGCGCCTACGTGGTCTGCGTGAGCCCCCGCGTGCCCGCCAGAAACCTGCAGGAACTGCTGACCTATGCGCGTGAGAACCCGGGCAAGCTGACCTTTGCCTCGGCCGGCAATGGCAGCCATCTTCACATCGTCACCGAGTACCTGTTCGGCATGGCCAAGGTCAAGGCCACGCATGTGCCCTATCGCGGCACGGGCCCGGCCGTGACCGATCTGCTGTCGGGCAACGTGGACATGCTGGTGGCAGGCACCGAGGCGCTGATGCAGCACGTCAAGAGCGGCAAGCTGCACGCCCTGGCCGTGACCACGGCCCAGCGCCTGCCCGCCTATCCCGAGATTCCGTCGGTGGCCGAAAGCGGCCTGCCGGACTATGACGTGGTGGCCTGGCACGGCCTGCTCGCGCCCAAGGGGCTGCCGCCCGCCGTGCTGTCGCGCATCAATGCGGCGTTGGACACCGGCCTCAAGGCGCCGGCACTGCTGGCCCAGCTGGAGCCCACGGGCGTGTCCCCGGCAGGCGGCACACCGGCCCAGTTCGGCGCCCTGATCCAGTCCGAGATTCCCCGCTACGCCAAGGTGGTGAAAGACAACGAAATCCGCGCACAGTAATCGGCGCACAGCAATCGGCTCACGCAGGCCCGAGAATCCATCCGCCCCCATGACCTCCCACTACAAGAAACCCCTGCCCGGCACCACGCTGCACTACATTGACGCCCGCGCCGCCGTCGATGCCCTCTCGCCCGGCGCCTGGGCACGCCTGCCCTACACCGCCCGCGTCCACGCCGAGAACCTCGTGCGCCGCGCCGATCCCGCGCAACTGGACAGCTACCTGCTGCAGTTCATCGAGCGCCGCCGCGACATCGACTTTCCCTGGTACCCCGTGCGCGTGGTCTGCCACGACATCCTGGGCCAGACCGCCCTGGTGGACCTGGCCGGCCTGCGCGACGCCATTGCGGCCGAAGGCGGCGACCCCGCCCAGGTCAACCCCGTCGTGCCCGTGCAGCTCATCGTGGACCACTCGCTGGCCGTGGAGTGCGGCGGCTTCGATCCCGATGCCTTTGCGAAGAACCGCGCCATCGAGGACCGCCGCAACGAGGACCGTTTCCACTTCATCGAGTGGACAAAAAAAGCCTTTGCCAACGTGGATGTGATCCCCGCAGGGAACGGGATCATGCACCAGATCAATCTGGAGAAGATGTCCCCCGTGGTGACTGTGCAGGATGGCCTGGCCTTCCCCGATACCTGCGTGGGCACGGACAGTCACACGCCCCATGTGGACGCCCTGGGCGTGATCGCCGTGGGCGTGGGCGGGCTGGAGGCCGAGAACGTCATGCTGGGCCGCGCCTGCTGGATGCGCCTGCCCGAGATCGTGGGCGTGCGCCTCACGGGCCGGCGCCAGGCGGGCATCACCGCCACCGACATCGTGCTGGCCCTGACCGAATTCCTGCGCCAGCAAAAAGTCGTCGGAGCCTATGTGGAATTCTTTGGCGAGGGGGCCGACAGCCTGAGCATCGGCGACCGCGCCACCATCTCCAACATGTGCCCCGAATACGGCGCCACGGCGGCCATGTTCTCCATTGATGACCAGACCCTGGCCTACCTGCGCCTGACCGGCCGCGACGAGGCCCAGGTGCGCCTAGTCGAAGCCTATGCGCGCACCGCAGGTTTCTGGAGCGACAGCCTGGCCGATGCCCAGTACGAGCGCGTGCTGCAGTTCGACCTGTCCACCGTGGTGCGCAACATGGCCGGCCCCTCGAATCCGCACCGGCGCCTGCCCACCTCGGCCCTGGCCGAGCGCGGCATTGCCGATGCGGCAAAACTGCAGGCTGCCCGCGCCCAGGAGGCGCAAGGCCTGATGCCCGATGGGGCCGTCATCATCGCGGCCATCACCAGCTGCACCAACACCAGCAACCCGCGCAATGTCATCGCCGCGGCCTTGCTGGCGCGCAACGCCAATCGCCTGGGTCTCACGCGCAAGCCCTGGGTCAAGACCTCGCTGGCGCCGGGCTCCAAGGCCGTGGAGCTGTACCTGAAGGAGGTCGGGCTGCTCACCGAGCTGGAGCAGCTGGGCTTTGGCATCGTCGCCTTTGCCTGCACCACCTGCAACGGCATGAGCGGCGCACTCGACCCCGCCATCCAGCAGGAAATCATCGAGCGCGATCTCTACGCCACGGCTGTGCTCTCGGGCAACCGCAACTTCGACGGGCGCATCCATCCCCAGGCCAAACAAGCCTTCCTGGCCTCGCCACCGCTGGTCGTGGCCTATGCGCTGGCGGGCACGGTGCGCTTTGACATCGAGCAGGATGTGCTGGCTGTGGTGGACGGCCGCGAAATCCGCCTCAAGGACCTGTGGCCCGCCGACGAAGAGATCGACGCCATCGTCGAGCAAGCGGTCAAACCTGCGCAATTCCGCGCCGTCTACGAACCCATGTTCGCCATCCGCAAGGACGACGGAAACAAGGCCTCGCCCCAGTACGACTGGCGCCCCCAGTCCACCTACATCCGCCGCCCGCCGTACTGGGACACCGAAGGCGTGGGCGCGCTGGCGGCCTTCCCGCGCACGCTGCGCAACATGCGGCCGCTGGCGCTGCTGCCCGACAACATCACCACCGACCACCTGTCGCCCTCCAACGCCATCCTGGCCGACAGCGCGGCGGGCGAATACCTGGCGCGCATGGGCCTGCCCGAGGAGGACTTCAACTCCTACGCCACTCACCGCGGCGACCACCTCACCGCCATGCGGGCCACCTTCGCCAACCCGCAGCTGGTCAACGAAATGGCCGTCATCGACGGCGTGCAGCACAAGGGATCGCTGGCGCGCATCGAGCCCGAAGGCCGCGTGGTGCGCATGTGGGAGGCCATGGAAACCTACCTGAACCGCCGCCAGCCGCTGATCATCATCGCGGGCGCCGACTACGGCCAGGGCAGCTCACGCGACTGGGCGGCCAAGGGAGTGCGGCTGGCGGGCGTGGAGGCCGTGGTGGCCGAAGGCTTCGAGCGCATCCACCGGACCAACCTCATCGGCATGGGCGTGCTGCCGCTGCAGTTCGTGCCGGGCACCAGCCGCAAAACCCTGGGCTTGGACGGCACGGAGATCTATGGCGTGGAAGGCGAGCGCACCCCGGGCACCCAACTCACGCTGGTGATCGAACGCCGCAACGGCCAGACGCTGCGCGTGCCGGTGACCTGCCGGCTGGACACGGCCGAGGAGGTATCGGTCTACGAAGCGGGCGGCGTGCTACAGCGGTTTGCCCAGGACTTTCTTGCACAGACACAGGACGCTTGATGAACACCACACCCCAGATCCGCATTCCCGCCACCTACCTGCGCGGAGGCACCAGCAAGGGCGTGTTCTTTCGCCTGCAAGACCTTCCGGAGGCTGCGCAACAGCCGGGCCCCGTGCGCGACGCCATCCTGCTGCGCACCCTGGGCAGCCCCGACCCTTACGGCAAGCAGATCGACGGCATGGGCAATGCATCGTCGAGCACCAGCAAGGCCGTGATCCTCTCGGCCAGCACGCGCGAAGGCCATGACGTGGACTACCTGTTCGGCCAGGTCTCCATCGAGCGGCCCTTCGTGGACTGGAGCGGCAACTGCGGCAATCTCTCGGCCGCCGTGGGGCCCTGCGCCATCCACATAGGATTGATAGCCCCTGCGCGCATTCCACGCAACGGCACGGCCACCCTCCGCATCTGGCAGGCCAATATCGGCAAGACCATCGTGGCCCATGTGCCCATCACGGACGGCCAGGTGCAGGAGACGGGCGACTTCGAGCTCGATGGCGTGACCTTTCCTGCGGCCGAGGTGGCGTTGGAGTTCCTGGACCCTGCCGATGAGGGAGAGGACGGAGGCGCCATGTTCCCCACGGGCCATCTCGTGGATCGCCTGGATGTGCCTGGCGTGGGCAGCTTTGCAGCCACGCTGATCAATGCGGGCATTCCGACCATCTTCCTGAACGCAAAGGACCTGGGCTACACGGGCTGCGAGCTGCAGGACGCCATCAACGGCGATGCCGAGGCGCTGGCGCGCTTCGAGGCCATACGCGCCCACGGCGCCCTGCAGATGGGCCTGATCCAGGAACTGTCCGAAGCCGCCAGGCGCCAGCACACGCCCAAAATCGCCTTTGTGGCACCGCCAGCGCCCTACACGGCCTCCAGCGGCAAACGCATCGAGGCGGGCGATGTGGACCTGCTGGTGCGCGCCCTGTCCATGGGCAAGCTGCACCACGCCATGATGGGCACTGCGGCGGTGGCCATCGGCACGGCGGCAGCGGTGCCGGGCACGCTGGTGAATCTGGCGGCGGGCGGCGGCGAACGCGGCGCCGTTCGCTTCGGCCATCCCTCCGGCACGCTGCGCGTGGGCGCCGAGGCCCGGTTGGTGAATGGCCAGTGGCAGGTGACCAAGGCCTTGATGAGCCGCAGCGCGCGCATCCTGATGGAAGGCTGGATCAGGGTGCCTGGCGAGGTGTTGAACGCCGCGTGAATGCGCAGGGCCCGGCTTCAGACCTGGGCCGTGCTCACGCCTGGCCGGTCAGCGCCGCTGCGTGCCACGTCTGCAGTTGCTCCAGCGTGTTCGTCGTGCCGCCGCAGGCCACCACCAGCACGCGCTTGAAGCCCTGCAGCGCAGGTGCGCCTGCGTAGGCCAGGGCCAGCGCGGCACCGCAGGCGGGCTCCACATGCAGGCGATGGTCATCAATGAAGCGCAGGCAGGCGTTCAGCGCCTGCGCATCCGTCACCACGGCGCTGCGCACGGGGTGCACCTGCGCCAGATCGAAGGCCCGCTGGCAGACCTGGCGCGCGCCCAGCGAGGTGGCAACGCTGGTGATGCGGTCCAGCAGCACGCGGCGGCCCTGGGCCAGCGACTGCGCCAGGGAGTCCGCGCCGGCCGTCTCTGCGGCAATCACGGGCACATCGGTCCAGCCATGGCGCTCCAGGCCCTGCACCACGCCGGCCAGCAGGCCGCCGCCGCCCACGGCCAGCACCACGGCGTCGGGCTTGAAGTCGGCAGCGGCCAGCTCATCGACCAGGGTGGAATGCCCTGCCCACAGCAGCGGGTCGTCAAACGGATGGACAAAGGCATCTTCGGCGCCCAACAGGGACTGGGCCAGGGCGTTGGCCTCGTCCCAGACGGCGCCATGCACGATCAGCTCGGCGCCCTGGGCACGGATCAGTGCCCGCGCATGCTCGGTCGTGGTTTGCGGTACGACCACGGTGACGGGTATGGACAGCTGCTGCCCGGCATAGGCCACGGCAATGCCGGCATTGCCGCCCGACGAAGCCACAAAGCGCTTCTTGCCCTGGCGCGCCAGGGTCTCGCAGGCATGGCCTATGCCGCGCAGCTTGAATGATCCGCAGGGTTGCAGCGCATCCAGCTTGAGCCAGATTTCAGGATCACCGACGTGGCTCAGGGCATGGGACGGGATAAGGGGAGTGAAGGTGTGCAAAGGCATGGGGAGGCAGTGTAGAACCGGCGTTCAGCCGCGATAATCCCTTGGCTTTTCAAATATTCTTTGCGCCATGAGCACAAATCAAGCCCTGCCGCTGTTCGGGGAAATGGCCATCTTCGTCAAGGTGGTGGACACGGGCAGCTTCTCCGAGGCCGCGCGCCAGCTGGGCAGCACGCCATCGGCCACCAGCCGGGGCGTGGCGCGGCTGGAAAGGGCTCTGGGCCTGCGCCTGCTGGAACGCACCACGCGCAAGTTGCGCCTGAGCGAGGCCGGCCGCGAGGTGCATGCGCGCTGCCTGGACATGGTGGGCGCCGCCCAGGCCGTCATGGCCGCGTCCCTGCTGCAGGACGCGCAGCCGCGCGGCCTGGTGCGCATCAGCGTGCCCAAGGCCGTGGGCCGTACCGTGGTCCATCCCCACATGCCCGACTTCCTGGCCCTGTATCCGGAGGTCGATGTGCAGATGCGGCTGGAAGACCGCTACATGGACCTGATCGACGACCCGGTGGACCTGGCCATACGCATCACCAACCACCCGCCGCCAGGCCTCATGGGCCGCCACCTGATGGACATCGACCATCTGCTGTGCGCCTCGCCCCAGTACCTGGCCCGGCACGGCACGCCCGTGCATCCGCTGGAGCTCAAGGCCCACAGCTGCATCTACCTGGGCGAGGAGCCCGGCGACGCGCACTGGAAGCTGCGCGGCCATGGCAAAACCGTCACCGTGGCCGTGCGCGGGCGCTATGCCGCCAACCACACCGGTGTGCGGCTGGACGCCGTGCTGCAGCACATCGGCATCGCCAGCCTGCCCCGCTTCACGGCACGCGAGGCCCTGGCGGACGGGCGCATCGTGCAGGTGCTGCCGGACTGGAGCTTTCTGCCCAACTACAGCGGCCAGCTGTGGATTCTTCACCCGCCCACGCGCCACCTGCCGCTCAAGCTGCGCGTGCTGATGGATTTCCTGGCCGAGCGGCTGGGTGGGGTTGATGGGCTGCAGGTTTCATGATTCTTCCATGTGATTTTCAATAGCCAATGGCAATCACGACGACCATTTCATTCGAGCAGAAAACCAAATGACTCCGTCATCCCGGGCGATTCAGCATTCCGCAGTGGATCGCGGTTAAAGTCCGGCATCCATTCGATTCAATATCCCCAAAACCAACGGAGCAAGCATGTCAAAGCGACTGAATGGCCTCATGGCCGCGGCCCTTGCCGCCTTCATTTCCACACCCGCGCTGGCCATTCTTCCGGATTCGGGCATGTGGAGCATTGGCGCGGAACTCAATGGCAAGCCCGGGCGCGGCATTCAGATCGACAGGCAAGGCGGCTCCACGCTGATCCTGACCTATTTCGGTTATCGCGCGGACGGATCGTCACTGTTCCTGCAGGCCGCAGGCACGCTGAAGGACGGCAAGCAGTTTGACGGCGTGCTCACGGAATACCGCAATGGCCGCGCACTGGGTGGCCAGGCCCGCGATGGAGAGCTTGCACAGGAGGCTGGCCCGGTCAGGATCGTCTTCGATTCCTCCACCACGGCGACGATCACCCTGCCCGGCGAGGCTCCGCAGCGCCTTCAGCGCTTCCAGTTCGAGGATCTGAAGCGCCGACTCAACTTCACATTCGTCCACACCGTCGCCTATGAGTTCTCCAATATCACACCGGGCACGATCACCATCAAGGCCGATGGCAATACGCTCACCATGTCCCAAAAAACGGGCGGCTCAGGTAGCTGTGAATACGTGGGCGATTTGAAGTATGCGGGCGATGGCTTCCACTCAAAGGGAACGGCCGAATGCGACTGGGGTACAAACATCAGTCACTTCATTTATGAGGCCAAGCACCTGAAAGTGGATGAATTCGGCACACTCAGTGCCCGCATCTATATGGGCCCTGTCGACAAGCCCGGAACCTATAGCCACAGACAGTTCATCAGCGGCATTTGCCAAAATGATCAACCCACGATGCTGGGCACGCCCCGTTGTAACCCCGAGGCCATGCAGGTGGACCCTGCCCTGCAGCGGGAATAGCCGCAGGACGCAAGCGCGCGATCAACGGCTGTCGCGCAGCCTGCGCCACAGCGTGGCCCGGCTGATGCCCAGGATCTCGCAGGCGCGGCGCTGGTCGCCCTGCACCTGCTCCAGTACTTCGCGCATGCGCTGGCGCTCGGCATCGCGCCGGGCCTCGCGCAACTGCAGTTGCCGCTGCTGTGCGGGCAGGGTCTGAACGGTACCCTGCCCAGCCCCGTCGCATTCAGGAAACAGCTCCCGCAGCCGGCCCATGTCCACGCGGCCCGCGCTGTCACGCAGGTCGTGGCGGCAGGCCAGCAGGCGTTCCACCCAGTTGTCCAGCTCTCGTGCATTGCCGGGCCAGCGGTGCGCGGCGGCCAAATCCAGCAAGGCTTCCAGCAAGGGCTCCAGTGAAGAGGCCTCGGCCTGCAGCGACTGCGTGCGCAAACGTCGCGCAAGCATGGTGCGGGCCAGGGCCTGGACATCGCCCTGTCCGCGTTCGTGCAGTCCGGGCATGGCCAGGCGCAGCACGGCCAGGCGGTAGAACAGGTCGCGCCTGAATTCACCGCGCTCGACCAGGGTCGCAAGATCGGCATGCGTGGCGGCGATGACGCGCAGGTCCACAGGCACGGACGTGGTGGAGCCCACGCGCAGCACTTCGCGCTCCTGCAGCACGCGCAGCAGGCGGGACTGCAGGGCCAGCGGCATGTCCCCGATCTCGTCCAGGAACAAGGTGCCCGTATGGGCCGCCTCGATCAGCCCGGTCTTGCCGCCGCGCCGCGCGCCGGTGAAAGCGCCTTCGTCGTAGCCGAAGAGTTCGCTCTCCAGCAGGCTTTCCCCCAGGGCCGCGCAGTTGACGGCCAGAAAGGGCTGGGCGGCGCGCCGGCTGGCGCGGTGCATGCCCTGTGCCAGCAACTCCTTGCCCGTGCCACTGTCTCCCTGGATGAGCACGGTGGCATCGCTGGCCGCGAACTGGCGCGCCAGGCGGCGCACGCGCTGGGCGGGCTCGCTGTCGCCCGCGTAGTCTTCGATGCGCCAGCGCACGCCCGCGCCGCGCAGGCTGCGGTTGGCGCGCAGGTGGCGGTCGGCGCGCTGGATGGTGGCGGGGTCGCGGCAGACCAGCAAGGCGCCCGTGAGCTGGCCGTTTTCCACGATGGGCGCGCGCCGTACCACCAGGGTGCGCATGGCCAACTGGACCACGTCTTCACTGCCTTCGGGCTCCAGGGATTGCGACTGCAGCGCCTGTGCCAGCGCCAGCGCGGGCGCCACCTCGTCCAGCAGCCGGCCATGCAGCGCCCTGGCGGGCGCTCCCAGCAGGGCCGCCATGGTGGGGTTCAGTGCCTGGATGCAGCCTTGCGTATCCACGGCGACCACGCCGTCCTGCAACTGGCCAAGCACGGTTTCCAGCCGCTGGTGGCGGGCGCGCTCGGCATGGCGGTGGCGGGCCAGCAGCACCGCGTCGCGCAGGGCCTGCAGCACGGCGCCGTCGGAGTACAGCAGCACGCTGGGAATGCCGGCCTGCTCGGCCAGATCGGCAACCAGCCCTGGCGCGACCACGGCACCCACGCCTGCGGCCTGCAGCGCACGCACGCAGGCCTGGGCATCCTCGGGCCCGTGGTAGCTGAACTGGGCAATGCCGGCGCCGAACAGCGCGTCGAACTGGGCCAGGTGCGGCGAGGGATGGTCAAACGACACCAGCCCGATGCGCGGCGTGCCGCCCGCCTGCGCCAACTCCCGCGCGCTGGCCAGCGCCTGCAGCAGATCGAAGCCGCGCACCTCGATCATGACCACGGGAATGTCGACATGCTCGCGCACCCAGGCACCACTGGCGCCGGCGGCCACCAGGGCGTCTATGGGCTCGACCGCCTGCAGCGCGCGCACGGCCTGCACAGCGTCGTCAAAGGCCGCGCTGACATGCTCCACACGCACCTGGTCGCCCACCGCCAGGGACATGCGCTCCAGCACGCGGCCGATGCGATGGCGGCCTATGGTGACGACACGGGGCCATGCCACGCGGGGGGCGGACGGGGTTCCAGGGACAGGGGCCACGAATGATTCATTCATGCAACCGATTATTTCATTCATGCAACATCGCGCCGCATGAATCCAGCAGCAGGTTCCGCCTCATCCTCTTGTGAACTAAAAAATGCATTCAGATCAATGGCTTGCAATAACAAGGGTTTACCCTTTATTGCCATGGCATGCAGCTTGCAAACAAGGCCGGCGTTTCAATCATTTCAAGTATTTCCAGGAGACTCCCCATGCACCAGCCATCCCGCCTGCCCCGCCGCACCGCCCTGGCCGCCCTGCTTGCCACCGTGCTGCCGCTGGCCGGCGTGTCGTTTGCCGCGCCTGCCGCCGATGCCTGGCCCACCCGCCCCATCCGCCTGGTGGTGCCGTTCTCTGCAGGCGGCGCCAACGACCTGATGGCCCGCTCGGCCGCCGAAGGTGCGTCGAAAATCCTGGGCCAACCCGTGGTCATCGACAACCGGCCCGGCGCAGGCGGCACCGTGGGCGCCGACATCGTGGCCAAGGCCCAGCCAGATGGCTACACCCTGCTGGTGAGCGCGGCCGGCGTGCTCTCCAACAGCATGATCAAAAAGACCATGCCGTTCAAGGACGATGCGCTGGTGCCCGTGGCCATGATCGGACTGGCGCCTTCGGTGATCGTGGTTCCCAAGAACGCGCCCTACCAGAACCTGCGCGATTTCGTCGAGGCATCGAAGAAGGGCCAGGGCTTCAATTTCGCCACGGCCGGCACGGGCAGCACGCCGCATTTCGTGGCCGAGATGCTGAACGTGAAGTACGGCGCACAGCTGCAGCCCGTGCCCTACAAGAGCGGATCGGAAAGCACGACGGCCGTGCTGGGCGGCCAGGTGGAGGGCACGTCGGAGGCCAGCATCATCGCCCTGCCCCACATCCTCAATGAGGGCAAGTTCAAGGCCCTGGCCACGACCTGGACGCAGCGCATCTCCGCCTATCCGCAACTGTCCACCGCCGTGGAGCAGGGCTTTGCCGAGCTGCAGATAGCGCACTGGGCCGGCATCCACGCGCCCAAGGGAACGCCGGCCGCCATCCTGGACAAGCTGGCCGCCGCCGTGGACCAGGCCATGAAGGAGCCGGCCACCGTGGAGAAGCTCAAGGGCCTGGGCATCGAGCCCATCGGCGGCACGCGCGCCGAGTTCGTGAAATTCACCGATGCCGAGCGCAAGCGCCTGGGCGAGATCGTCAAGGCCGCGAAGATGCAGGAAAAGTGAGCCGCTCCCGCCACAACCACGGATTCCAACCGAGACAAGACACCATGAATACCCGCCGCAATACCCTCCGCCTGAGCTTGGGGCTGGCCCTGAGCGCCACCGCCGCCGCTGCGGCCCTGCTCGCCGCCCCCGCCACCGCCGTGGCCCAGGGCGCAGATGCCTGGCCCTCGCGCCCCATCAAGCTCATCGTGCCCTATGCGGCCGGCGGCTTTGCCGATACGCGGGCCCGCAAGATCGCCGACAAGATAGGCCAGAGCCTGGGCCAGCCCATCGTGATCGACAACCGCGGCGGCGCAGGCGGCGTGACGGGCACGGATGCCATTGCCAAGGCCACGGACGGCCACACTTTCGGCTTCGGCTCGCCAGGTCCGCTGGTGACCAATCCCATGCTGATGAAAAAGCTGCCCTACAACGCCGCACGCGACCTGCAGCCCATCATCCTGATCGAAGAGGCGCCGCTGATCCTGACCACGGCGCCCAACCAGCCATTCAAGACCGTGGCCGAGCTGGTGGCTGCAGCCAAGGCCAAGCCGGGCACGCTGACCTATGGATCGTCGGGCGTGGGCGGCGCCCACCACCTGTCGGGCGAGCTGCTGGCCTTCCAGACGCGCACGGACATGGTCCATGTGCCCTACAAGGGCGGCGCGCTGGCAGCCACCGACCTGATGGGCGGCCACCTGGCCTTCATGTTCGAGATGGGCTATGCGGCCCTGCCCGCCATCCAGGGCGACAAGGTCAAGGCGCTGGCCGTGTCCAGCAAGCAGCGACTGAAGGTGCTGCCCAGCGTGCCCACGCTGGATGAGGCGGGCATCAAGGGCTTCGAGTCGTACAACTGGCTGGGCATGATTGCACCGGCCAGCACGCCGCCGGCCGTGATCGAGCGCCTGAACAAGGCCGTGAACGAGGCACTCAAGGACGCCGAGGTGCGCGCCATGATCGAGAACACGGGCGGCATGGTCATGGGCGGCACGCCCCAGGCCTACGGCAAGTTCATCGAGGCCGAGCGCGCCAAGTGGGGCCCGGTGATCAAGAACGCCAACATCACGCTGGACTGAGCGCCAGCCCGCGCATCGCTTTTTTCCATCCGACACCACCATCCATGAACACCAAGCAACAACTCAAGGCCCTGGCCGAAGCGCGCCGCGGCGTGCTCGTGCCCGGCGCATTCAACGCGCTGTCCGCACGCGTCGTGGCCGATCTCGGCTTCGAGGCCATCTATGTGACCGGTGCCGGCGTGACCAACATGTGGTTCGGCCTGCCCGACCAGGCCTTCATGGGCCTGACCGACATCGCCGACCACACGGCCCGCATCCGCGACGCCGTGGATCTGCCGCTGATCGTCGATGCCGACACCGGCTTCGGCAACGCGCTCAACACCTATCACGCCGTGCGCACGCTGGAGCGCGCGGGCGCCGACTGCATCCAGATCGAGGACCAGATCAGCCCCAAGCGCTGCGGCCATTTCAATGGCAAGGAGGTGATTTCCACCGACGAGATGCTGGGCAAGATCAAGGCCGCCGTGGACGCGCGCCGCGACCAGGGCACGCTGATCATGGCGCGCACCGATGCCTGCGCCACGCAGGGCTTCGAGGCCGCCGTGGAGCGCGCCCAGCGCTTTGCCGAGGCGGGAGCCGACATTCTGTTCGTGGAAGCCGTGACCCAGGCCGACGAGATCCGCGCCCTGCCCCAGCGCCTGTCCACGCCGCAGCTGATGAACATGGTGATCGGAGGCAAGACGCCCATCACCGACGCGGGCGAGCTGGCAGACCTGGGCTATGGCCTGGTGCTGTATGCCAATGCCGCGCTGCAAGGCGCCGTGGCCGGCATGCAAAAGGCGCTGGGCCAGCTGCGCAACGAGCGCAGGGTGGACGAGAACCCCGCTGTGGTCGCCCCCTTTGCCGAGCGCCAGCGCCTGGTCAACAAGCCGTTCTGGGACGCGCTGGAAAAGAAGTACGAGTGAAGCGCGAGTGAAGTTCGAGCGAGGGCGGGCTGGCGCAGCGCCGCTCAGCCGCTCAGCCCCTCGCAGGCGCCTTCCACCCCTTGAGCGTCAACTCCAGCGCCTGCAGCGCCTGCCGCAGGCGTTCGGGGGGCGCCCCTTCCTCGGCAATCCAGAACGCGGATTCCACCAGGCAGCCATTGA
This sequence comes from Delftia sp. GW456-R20, assembly GCF_001622915.1. Taxonomy (NCBI): domain Bacteria; kingdom Pseudomonadati; phylum Pseudomonadota; class Betaproteobacteria; order Burkholderiales; family Comamonadaceae; genus Delftia; species Delftia sp. GW456-R20. The sequence goes on from NZ_LWCN01000004.1 coordinate 545,858, forward strand.
GCAGGCGCGACATGGCCAGAGGATTGGCACGCACGATCACGCCGCGCTCCATGAGCTGCTCCAGGTAGCCGGCCACGAAGGCGATGCAGGCGCGGTGCTGCTCACCCTGTTCCGTGCCGGTGAGCACGGCGCGCGCATCCTGCAGCACGATGCGGCGTATCTCGCCCTCCTGCGCCATGGCAAGGTAGGCGCGGCAGTAGGCCAGGAACCCCTCCCAGGGGTCGACATGGTCGGCCAGCACCTGCTCCAGGCGTGCATCCATCTCGGCATCCATCTGCGCCACCACGGCGGCCAGCAGGCCCGGCTTGCCACCGAAATGGTGGTACAGCGCGCCGCGCGTCAGCCCGGCATTGGCCGTCAATTCGTCCATGGAGGCCTGGGAATAGCCCTGGCTGCCAAAGGCCTCGCGCGCAGCCTCGATGAGCTTGGCGCGTGTCTCCTCGATCATGCTGGCCCGGCTTTTGCGCATGGCGCACTCCATTCACATACAAAACGTATGCCAATGATACGGCGCGTCATGGGCAACCCGTAGAATCGCTGACATACGCCGCGTATGTGATTGCAGCGGCCTGTCCGTTTTCCGAGGTTTCCATGTTCCACGCCTACCGCCAGCTGTTCACCCGGCCCGGCACGGCCGCCTTTGTGCTGGCCGGTCTCCTGGCCCGCCTGCCCCTTTCCATGACGGGCATCGGCCTGATCACCATGCTGTCCCAGCAGCGCGGCGCCTACACGCTGGCCGGCGCGGTCGCGGCCTGCTTTGCGCTGTCCATCGCGGTGCTGGCGCCCCGCATCTCGGCCCTGGTGGACCGCCATGGCCAGCGCAAGGTCCTGCCCTGGGCAGCGGCCGTGAGTGCTGCCGCCATGTTCGCGCTGCTGGCCTGCGCGCATTGGCAGGGGCCGGATTGGCTGCTGCTGGTGCTGGCAGCGCTGGTGGGCGCCCTGCCCAGCATGCCGGCCATGGTGCGCGCGCGCTGGACCGTGCTGCTGCGTGGCACGCCCCAGCTGCAGACGGCCTATGCGCTGGAGGCCGTGCTGGACGATGTCTGCTTCATCGTCGGCCCGCCGCTGTCGGTAGGCCTGAGCATGGTGCTGTTCCCTGAGGCCGGGCCGCTGGCCGCCTCCTTGCTGCTGCTGGTGGGCGTGGCGCTGTTCGTGGCCCAGCGCCGCACAGAGCCGCCCGTGGACACATCGCAGCAGCGCACGCGCCAGCAGTCGCTGGCCCGCCATCCCGTGGTGCGCACGCTGGCGCTGTTCATGCTGGCCCAGGGCATCATCGTGGGCACCATCGACGTGGCCAGCGTGGCATTTGCCACGCAGCAGGGCCAGCCAGCGGCGGCCAGCATCGTGCTGTCGTTCTATGCGCTGGGGTCCTGCGTGATGGGACTGGTGTTCGGCACGCTGCGCCTGAAGGCGCCGCTGCACCGCCAAATTGCCTGGGTGGGCGCCTCGGTCTGCATCACGGCCGTGCCCCTGCTGCTGGCCACCAATGTGTTCACGCTGACCCTGGCCGTGTTGCTGGCCGGCATTACCTTCGGGCCGACCATCACCGTGGCCATGGGCCTGGTGGAGCAGCAGGTGCCGCACCAGCGCCTGACCGAAGGCATGACCTGGCTGCTGACCGGAATTGCCATGGGCGTGGCCCTGGGCGCGGCCGCCGCAGGCTGGGCCACCGACCTGTGGGGCGCACGCATTTCCTTCGTGGTGGCGCTGCTGGCCGGTGTCGCCATGTGGTCCCTGGGCGTGCTGGCCGCACGCCAGGCACGAGCGAAAGAGAGCCCGCCTGCCGAAGACGCAGCCGCTGCCTGCACCTGAACACGGCCCCAACGCCCGCGCCAGCCCAGACTGCTCAGGCCGTGGCCATCAAGGCCAGCAGCTCGGCCAGGCGCTGGCGCATCCACAGCGCTTCGGCCCCGGGCGCCAGCCCTTCCAGCCAGAGCATGCGCACGGTCAGCGGCGGCAGCGCGAGCCCCTCGCAGGCGCGTTGCCGCAGATGCGGGCGCAGATCGCCGAACTCGGCAATATTGACCGGCAGGATGGCCCAGCCCAGGCCGTCGGCCACCATGTCGGCAATCACATAGAAGCTGTTGGAGCGCCAGACGGCGGGACTGAGCACGGTGTCCTCCACGCCCTCGATGTGCATCAGCAACTGGCGGTGCGCGGCCAGCTGCCTGCGCGTGAGGGCCGCCGTGCCATCGAGCACATGGCCCTTGGCCACGCAAATGGTCTGCGGCACGCTGCCGATATGGCGCTGGGCGCAGGTGGCCGGCGCAGGCGCTCGGTCGAACTGGAAGGCGACCTGGGCACGCTGCGCCGCCACATGCTCGGCCACTTCGGAGGCCGTGCCGTTCAGCACGGTCAGCTCCATGGCCGGAAAGCGCGCCGCCAGCTCCTTGAACAGCTGGGCCAGCGGCACATAGGGCAATGCCTCGTCCAGCGCAACGGCCAGGCGTGCCTGCCCGCCTGCGGCCAATGCGCGGGCGCGGTGGTCCATGGCCTGGGCTTGGTGCAGCAGGGACCGGGCCTCCAGCAGCATCACCTCCCCTGCCGCCGTCAGCTGCACGCGGCGCCCCACGCGGTCGAACAGCTCCAGCCCCAGGTCGGCTTCCAGCAGGCCGATGGCCGTGCTCACGGCCGACTGCGCACGACCCAGGCGACGGGCAGCCTCGGTCATGGTGCCGGCTTCGGCCACCGCCACAAAATGCTTCAGCCTGTCGAGCGTCCATTCCATCCATCAATTTTATGGATGGAATCAAACTTTTATAAATCATTTCATTGATGGAAACTGTGGTTTTCATCAAGAAGGAAGCCCTGGCCCACAAGGCCCGGGGCAAACAGGTGCTTTATGGCGTTCACAACGCAAACCCAGAACCCCGTTTCGGGGCATCTTCCAAAATCCCAGGCGGCCGATCCGCGCCGCTGGCTGGTGCTGGCCATCGTCTCGGTGGCGCTGCTGCTCATCGTCATCGACATGACAGTGCTCTACACGGCGCTTCCGCGCCTCACGCATGACCTGGCGGCCACGGCCTCGGCCAAGCTATGGATCGTCAACATCTACGCGCTGGTGGTCTCCGGCCTGCTGCTGGGCATGGGCACGCTGGGCGACAGGCTCGGTCACAAGCGGCTGTTCATGGCCGGGCTGTGCGTGTTCGGCGTGGCATCGCTGTGCGCGGCCTTTGCGCCCTCGCCCGCCCTGCTGATTGCGGCGCGCGCGCTGCTGGGAGTGGGCGCGGCCATGATGATGCCGGCCACGCTGTCCCTGATCCGCCTGAGCTTTGCCGATGAGCGCGAGCGAGCTCTGGCCATCGGCATCTGGGCCTCGGTGGCCTCGGGCGGTGCGGCATTCGGGCCGGTGGTGGGCGGGCTGCTGCTCGAATACTTCTGGTGGGGCTCGGTGTTCCTGATCAATGTGCCCATCGTGCTGCTCGCCCTGCCCCTGGCCGGCTGGCTGATTCCCGCAGGCACGGCCACCTCGCAGCGGCCCTGGGACTTCATCGGCTCATTGCAGGTCATGGCAGGCTTGGTGGGCAGCACCTACGCCATCAAGGAAGCCGGCAAACAATCGCCCGACTGGGCCCTGGCCGCCGCGACCCTGGTGCTGGGCCTGGGCTTTCTCGCGCTGTTCGTGCGGCGCCAGCGCCGCAGCAGCGACCCGCTGCTGGACTTTGCGCTGTTCCGCAACCCGGCGTTTGCCACGGCCGTGGCCTCGGCCCTGGTGGCAGCGGCCGCGCTGATCGGCATGGAGCTCGTGTTCAGCCAGCGCCTGCAACTGGTGCAGGGACTGTCGCCACTGCAGGCCGGCCTGGCCGTGCTGCCGCTGCCGCTGGCCGCCTTTGTGGCCGGCCCCGTGGCAGGCCACTGGCTGCCACGCCTGGGCGGCGCGCGCATGCTGCCGGCAGCGCTGCTGCTGTCGGCCCTGGGCATGGGCGGCTATCTGCTGGTCCACGACATGGGCTGGTGGCCGCAGGCGGCGGCGCTGGCCCTGCTGGGCCTGGGCATAGGCGCGGCCATGACCACGGCGTCGAGCACCATCATGCAAAGCGCTCCCGCGGACCGTGCAGGCATGGCGGCCTCGGTCGAGGAGGTGTCATACGAGCTGGGCGGCGCACTGGGCGTGACGCTGATGGGCAGCCTGCTGTCGGCCGTCTATGCAGGCTCACTGCACCTGCCGGAGGGCCTGGACCTGGCCCTGCCCGACTCCGTGCGCGACAGCCTGGACGAAGCCCTGCTCGCTGCCGATCAGCTGATGCCCCAGGCCGCGCACCAGTTGACCGAACTGGCACGCACGGCCTTCGGCCAGGGCTTCAGCGCCGTGATCGCCAGCGCCACGCTGCTGCTGGTCTGCACGGCACTGTGGACGGGCTGGCGGCTGCGCGGTCAGCGCCGCTGAGCCGTCGCCTTCCTCTCAAAAAGCAAAAAGCCCCGTCCGGGGCTTTTTGCGTTGCGTGCACATGGCGTGCACACGTCGTACCTGCGCTTCGATCAGGCGAAGTTCTGCTCGGCAAACTTCCAGTTCACCAGTTGGCCGAGGAAGGTCTCGACGAACTTGGGACGCAGGTTGCGGTAGTCGATGTAGTAGGCGTGTTCCCAGACGTCCACGGTCAGCAGGGCCTTGTCTTCCGTAGTCAGGGGCGTGCCGGCGGCGCCGGTGTTGACGATGTCCACCGAACCATCGGCCTTCTTGACCAGCCAGGTCCAGCCAGAGCCGAAGTTGCCCACGGCCGACTTCACGAAGGCTTCCTTGAAGGCGGCGTAGCTGCCCCACTTCTTGTTGATGGCGTCAGCCAGTGCGCCGGTGGGCTCGCCGCCACCGTTGGGGGCCATGCAGTTCCAGAAGAAGGTGTGGTTCCAGATCTGGGCTGCGTTGTTGTAGATGCCGCCGGAAGACTTCTTGACGATCTCTTCCAGGGTCATGTTTTCGAATTCGGTGCCCTTTTGCAGGTTGTTCAGGTTCACCACATAGGCGTTGTGGTGCTTGCCATGGTGGTACTCCAGCGTTTCCTGGCTGTAGTGGGGTGCCAGCGCGTCAATCGCATAGGGCAGAGGGGGCAAGGTATGTTCCATGGTGTTTCCTTCGTGGTTGAAATCTTTTAGGACGGGCCAGCACCTGTTGCGCAGAGCGCCTGCAGCGCCTGCCGTGACCGTCGCGCGGGGCCTGCACTGCGCGCATTGCTGCGAGCCCTGGCCCTCACGCACCCGAACGGGCATTGTAGGAACAACTTCGTGACCCTGCGGCGAAAGCGCGCGCCAAATGGCCCATCTTGGCCCGCTGCTGCGGGGGTGGATGTGAATTGACCTTGATCCGGCCAATCGGCCTACACGGATACTGCCTGCCACCCGCCACTCCCCGCACGCCGAACGCTGCACACAGCGGGCCGCAGTTCAGAGCAGGCGCGGCTGCGTCACCACCAGGTCCAGGCTGCCGTCGGCCAGCTGCGCCTGCAAGGCCGTGCCCGGTGGCGCGCTGCGCGCCTCGGTCACGGGATGGCCCTCGGCATCGGTCAGCAGCGCATAGCCGCGCTGCAGCACCAGGCGCGGGTCCAGCAGCTGCAGGCGAAGCTCCATGCGCGCCAGGTGATCCGCGCGCCGGTCCAGGCCGCGACGCATGCCGGCAGGCAACTGCGCCTGCAGGCCCTGCCCCGCATGGTCCATGCGCTGCAACCGCAACTGCATGGCATGGCGCAATCGCTGGGCCTGGCGGCTGAGCTGCAGCCGGCTGCGGGCCAGTTGCTCGCTGGGCCGGCCCAGGCGCTGCGCTGCCAGGTCCAGGCGCTGCTGCTGGCGGTCCAGCAGCCGCTGCACACCGTCCTCCAGGCGGCCCTGCATGAGCTGCAGCGCACCCAGCCAGACCTCGCGCGGCTGACTCACCAGTTCGGCCGCCGCCGTGGGCGTGGGCGCGCGCAGGTCGGCGCAGAAGTCGGCAATGGTGAAATCGGTCTCGTGCCCCACGCCGCAGATCAGGGGCACCGGGCTTTGCACGATGGTGCGGGCCAGGCGCTCGTCATTGAAGGCCCAGAGGTCTTCAATGGAGCCGCCCCCGCGCACCAGCAAGATGGTGTCGATGGGCGGCGCGCCGGCCACCGAGCCATCAACCGAGCCCGCGCCTTCCCGCGCCAGGCCATAAAGCCTTTGCAGCGCATCGATCAGGGAGGCCGGCGCCTGCGCGCCCTGCACCAGGGCAGGCACCAGCACCACGGGGATGTGGGGCACGCGGCGGCGCAGCGCCGTGATCACGTCGTGCAGCGCAGCAGCCCCCGGCGAAGTCACCACGCCAATGCCGCGCGGCAGCGGCGGCAGGCTGCGCTTTCGGGCCGCGTCGAAAAGGCCTTCGGCCTCCAGCTGCGCCTTCAGCCGAAGGAACTGCTCGAACAGGGCGCCCTGGCCCGCACGCTGCATGCTCTCGACGACCAGTTGCAGGTCGCCACGCTGCTCATAGACGCCCAGCCGGCCCCGCAACTCGACCAGTTCGCCATCGCGCGGCGAAAAATCCATGAGCTGGGCCGCGCGCCGGAACATGGCGCAGCGGATCTGCCCGCCCGCGTCCTTGATGCTGAAGTAGCAATGCCCGCTGGCCGCGCGGGAAAAGCCGCTGATCTCGCCGCGCACCGCCACCGGATTGAAGCGCGCCTGCAAGGCGTCGCTCACGGCGCGGCACAGCGCGCCGACTTCCCAGACCAGCGGCGCCGCTGCTGGGTTCATTGCGCCGAATGCACCACTCATGCGGCCTCCCGGTCTGCATGCAGTGCAACATTCTCCACAGGCAGGCGGATGCAGACCCGAGCAGGCACTTTGGCGGCAATTTGCAGAAGCACTCTCAAAAACACCTCGCAAGCAATTGATTCATAAAGATTTTTTTGCTGCAACAAAGAATTCACATTTGTCACAGTGTCCATTCGCCGCCGCAGCGGCGTTTGCGCAACCCGCTTGATAACAAAGTTATCCACAGAAATCTGTGCTATAGCGACCATCCAAAATCCCGAATATGGGGAGCCGCCCGTTGCCTGGATGCTGCGCCGGGTCACAGTTTTCAGGCGATCGCGGACACGAGACGCCTGGACCGGCCATATGGCTGGGCCATAATCGTCGGCTGCAGTTAAACGCGGGGGGAAAACAACTTGCTGTCGATCATACAAGCCGCAGGCTGGCCGATCTGGCCACTGATTGCCTGCTCCATCCTGGCTCTGGCCCTGGTCTTTGAACGTTTCGTGGCGCTGAAAACGGCCCGCGTGGCGCCGCCCGCCCTGCTGGGCGAGGCGATTTCCGTGTCCTCGCGCGGCCTGCCCAGCCAGGAAGTCGTGCAGCAGCTGTCCCAGAACTCCACGCTGGGCGAAGTCCTGGCAAGCGGACTGCGCGCCCTGCAGGCCCATCCGGACAGCAGCGAAGAAGAGCTTCGCGCCTCCATGGAAGGCGCCGGCCGCGCTGCTGCCCACACGCTGGAAAAGCACCTGAGCGCGCTGGCCACCATCGCCTCTGCCGCGCCTTTGCTGGGCCTGCTGGGCACGGTGATCGGCATGATCGAGATCTTCGGCTCGCAAGGCGGCGCATCGGCCACCGGCGGCGGCAACCCTGCGCAGCTGGCGGCCGGCATCTCCATCGCCCTGTACAACACGGCCTTCGGCCTGATCGTCGCCATTCCGGCGCTGATCTTCTGGCGCTACTTCCGCGCCCGCGTCGATGGCTACCTGCTGGGCATGGAGCTGGCCTCCGAGCAGTTCGTGCGCCACCTGGTGCGCGTCGGCGGCAAGTGAACCCGCAGAACCCGCACGCGAGAGACCTGCCATGAACTTCCGTCCCCGCCGCCGTGACGAGCCCGAGATCAACCTGATCCCGTTCATCGATGTGCTGCTGGTGGTGCTGATCTTTCTGATGCTGTCCACCACCTACAGCAAGTTCACCGAGCTGCAGCTGACCCTTCCCGTGGCCGATGTAGAGCAGCAGCGCGACCGGCCCCGCGAAATCATCGTCGCCATCGCCGCCGACGGCCGCTACGCCATCAACAAGACCGCCGTGGAAGACCGCAGCGTCACCGGCCTGACCCAGGCACTGGCCGCAGCGGCCGTTGCCGGCAAGGACAGCGTGGTCATCATCAGCGCCGACGCTACCGCGCCGCACCAGTCCGTGGTGTCGGTGATGGAGGCCTCGCGCCGCGCCGGACTGTCCCAGATCACCTTTGCCACGCAGACCTCGGCCAGCGCCGGGCGCTGAGGGCAAGGCCTCCATGCCCGGGAATGGCCCCGCCCCCGCAGCCCGGGGGCTTCGCGCGGCCTGGCGCCACCGCGGCCCGCTGGCCTGCGCGCTCCTTCCCCTGTCCCTGCTGTACCGCGCCCTGCTGGGCCTGCATCGGCTGCCCTATGCACTGGGTTTCAGGCGTGCAGGCCAGGCCGGCATTCCGGTCATCGTCGTCGGCAACGTGATTGCGGGCGGCGCCGGAAAGACCCCCGTCACGCTCGCCCTGTCCCGCCATCTGCGGGACAGCGGCTGGAGCCCCGGCATCGTCTCGCGCGGCTATGGCCGCAGCACGGATGACTGCCGCGAAGCCACGCCCGAAAGCGCCCCCGCCGATGTGGGCGACGAGCCGGCACTGCTGGCGCGCGCCAGCGGCGTGCCGGTCTTCGTGGCCCGCAAGCGCATCGAGGCCGTCCAGGCCCTGCGCGCCCGCCATCCCCAGGTGGATGTGGTCATCAGCGACGACGGCCTGCAGCACCTGGCCCTGGCCCGCGACATCGAGCTGTGCGTCTTCAACGACGACGGCATCGGCAATGGCTGGCTGCTGCCGGCAGGCCCCCTGCGCGAACCCTGGCCGCGCCCCGTCACCGCCGTGCTGCACGCGGGCACCTGCCCGCCAACGGATGCGCCCGCCTTTGCGATGCAGCGCCAACTGGCCGCTGAAGGCGTCAATGCGCACGGTGAGCGCATTGCCCTGGCGGCCCTGCGCGGACGGCCCGTGGAGGCCGTGGCCGCCGTGGCCCGGCCCGAGGCCTTTTTCTCCATGCTGGCCACTGAACAGGGCCTGGCGCTGGAGCACGCCCAGGCGCTGCCGGATCACTATAATTTTGAGAGCTTCCAGCGCCTGGGACGCAATGAAGACCCACTGGTCTGCACCGAAAAGGATGCGGTCAAGCTGTGGCGCACCCATCCCCAGGCCTGGTCCGTTGCGCTGCAATTGCAGCTGCCGCCAGATTTCTGGGCGCTGCTGGATCAGCGGCTGCAGGCGCTGCGCAGGCCACGCGCCTGACTATCATCACCGTCTTGGCTGGCCGCCACGGCCCGCCCTCCCCCTCCAAAACACAGGATCCGCCATGGACGCCAAACTTCTCGAACTGCTGGTCTGCCCCGTCACCAAGGGCCCGCTGCGCTTTGACCGCGAGCACCAGGAACTGGTCTCGCGCAGCGCGCGCCTGGCCTACCCCGTGCGCGACGGCATCCCGGTGCTGCTGGAGGCCGAAGCCCGCACGTTGGACGACGACGAGCTCGAGGACTGATCGCGCCGCAAGGCCCGATTTCCGACAACGCCCGCGCCCGCACTTTCGACCTTCTCCGCAACGCACCATGCCCACCGCGCCCTTCACGGTTCTGATTCCTGCCCGCCTTGCCTCCAGCCGCCTGCCAGGCAAGCCCCTTGCAGACATTGCAGGCCTTCCCATGGTCGTGCGCGTGGCACAGCGTGCCGGCCTCAGCGGCGCCACGCGCTGCGTGGTCGCGGCCGATGACGAGAGCATCGTCGCCGCCTGCGCCGCGCACGGCGTTGCGGCCGTGCTCACGCGCAACGACCACGCCAGCGGCAGCGACCGCCTGGCCGAGGCCTGCGAACTGCTGGGCCTGGATGGCGACGACATCGTCGTCAACGTCCAGGGCGACGAACCGTTGATCGCTCCCGACCTCATCGATGCCGTGGCCGCCCTGCTGCCGCAGCGGCCCTCGGCCAGCATGGGCACGGCGGCACATGCCATCGACAGCCTGGCCGACTTCACCAACCCGAACGTGGTCAAGGTCGTCTGCGATGCCCAGGGCATGGCCCACTATTTCAGCCGCGCACCCATCCCCTTTGCGCGTGAGCATGCAGGCCAGGCATGGTGGGAGACGGCATCTGCAGCGGCAGCGCCGGGTCACCCCGGCTTCGCGCCCCTGCGCCACATCGGCATCTACAGCTACCGTGCCGGTTTCCTGCGCAGCTTCCCACAGCTTTCTCCCGCCCCCACCGAGGTGCTGGAGGCGCTGGAACAGTTGCGTGCGCTGTGGCATGGCCACCGCATCGCCGTCCACCTCACGCCCCATGCACCAGGCCCCGGCGTTGACACCCCCGAAGACCTGGAACGGGTGCGCGCCCAGTTGTCCGCCTGAATCCGATCCCGCATACGCCAATACAGATGCGCCAATGGCGATGCCCGGCATCGCCATTCACATCACAACTGCACATGCGGTTTTGTCGGACAGCAAAACGCAGTTTTTGGAGATTGCACAGGCGACAGTTTTGCCCTCTGCGTGTAAGCCAGTGTTAGCCCTGTGCGTGCTATCCTTGCCCGCGACAAAAATATGACGCATGGACTGTCCGCCCCGGTGGGCCGATCCGGCAGACAAGAATTTCTACTCTCCTCAAGGACTTCCATGAAACTGATTTTGTTGGGCGCACCCGGCGCCGGCAAAGGCACGCAAGCCGCTTTCATCTGCCAGAAGTACGGCATCCCCCAGATTTCCACCGGTGACATGCTGCGTGCCGCCGTCAAGGCCGGAACGCCCCTGGGCCAACAGGCCAAGGCCGTGATGGACGCCGGCCAACTGGTCAGCGACGACCTGATCATCAATCTGGTCAAGGAACGCATCGCCCAGGCCGATTGCGCCAACGGCTTCCTGTTTGATGGATTTCCCCGCACCATTCCCCAGGCAGACGCCATGAAGGCCGCCGGCGTGAAGCTGGACTACGTGCTGGAGATCGACGTGCCCTTCGATGCCATCATCGAGCGCATGAGCGGCCGCCGCTCCCACCCCGCCTCGGGCCGCACCTACCACGTCAAGTTCAATCCACCCAAGGTCGAAGGCCAGGACGACGTGACCGGCGAGCCGCTGGTGCAGCGCGAAGACGACAAGGAAGAAACCGTCAAGAAGCGCCTGGACGTCTACAGCAGCCAGACCCGCCCCCTGGTGGACTACTACCGCGCATGGGCCGAAAAGGAAGCCGCAGCGGCGCCCAAGTACCGCGCCATCAGCGGCCTGGGCTCGGTCGAGGACATCACCCAACGCGCACTGGCTGCACTGGCTGAGTGATGCAGGCCATGTGCCGCAACGAAAAAAGCACCCGCCGGGTGCTTTTTTGTTGACCGCCAGCAACTGAAGAAATGCCGGCGTCGCCGCCCGGCTCAATCGCGCGGCTGTGCTGCCAGCGCCAGCATCATCGCAATCCGGGCCTTTGCCACAGGCAGCTGCGCCAGATCAGCCTCTGCCGGGTTGGTCCCAAGGCCCGAGGCCACGGGCAGGCCTTCAGCGCAGCGCGTGCCCCGCCAGATCCAGACACCCCTGTCGCGGGCACGCTGCAAGGCCGCTTCCATACCTTCGTGAACCGTCGCATTGCCCGTGCCAGCCACGACGATGCCACGCACGCCTGCCGCCACCAGCGCATCCACGCCGCTGGCACGTGCCAAGGCGCCGCTGAACACCACCTCGACCCAGGGCAGCTCATCCAGCGCCAGCAGATCAGATGACATGGTCACAGGCACCATTGCCCGTATGGACGGTGCGGAGGGGGAGGACGGCGCATCGGGCACCAGCCAGCGCACACGCCCTTCCTCCACCAACGCCTGCGGCCCGCCTTCCACGGAGCGCATTGCCTGCAGCCGATAGGGATGGACCTTCTGCACCTGGGCTGCCGTATGCACCTCGCCACCTGTCACCACCCATACGCCGCTGCGCCCGCCGCTGGCAGCCACGGTCGCGGCATCGCGCAGATTCTGCGGTCCGTCTGCCAACAGGGCCGTGGCCGGGCGCATGGCGCAGGTCAGCACAATGGGCTTGGTGGCCGGCAGCAGGCTGTGCAGCAGCCAGGCCGTCTCTTCCAGCGTGTCCGTTCCATGCGTGATCACCACGGCGCGTGTGTCCGCATCCTCCAGTGCCTGCGTGCAGGCGCGCAGCAACGCGCGCCACACGGGCCAGTCCATATCCTTGCTGTCCACCTGCGCGATCTGCTGCGTCTGCACGGGTCCCAGCGCCTGCTGCTCCAGGTCCGGCACGGCCTCCAGCAGCGACTGCACCGTGATCTGCCCGGCCTTGTACCCCACGCCCTGCGACTGCGAATCCGCCCGGCCGGCGATGGTCCCGCCCGTGCCCAGAATCACCAACTTTGACTGCCCCACTTGCACCTCTTGGAAAACTGGTTAAAAATACAGATACTGTATAAATCATCAGATGGCCTCCCAGCCTGCCATCTGCCCTCAAGGACCGGACGCACGCCATGCTCGACCATCCCAAGCTCACCGCCCGCCAGCAACAGATCCTGGACCTGATCCAGGCCGCCATCTCCCGCACGGGCGCACCTCCCACCCGCGCGGAAATCGCCAACACGCTGGGCTTCAAGTCCGCCAACGCTGCGGAAGAACACCTGCAGGCCCTGGCCCGCAAAGGCGTGATCGAACTGGTCAGCGGCACCTCGCGCGGCATTCGCCTGCGTACCGACACCGTGCGCAACATCAATGCTGCGCGCGGCACCAGCTTCGGACTGCCGCTGTCGGCCCTGGCACCGCTGATGCTGCCCCTGGTGGGCCGCGTTGCGGCGGGCTCGCCCATTCTCGCGCAGGAACACATCGACCAAACCTATTCCGTCGAGCCCAGCCTGTTCCAGACGCGCCCCGACTATCTGCTGCGCGTGCGTGGCATGTCCATGCGCGACGCGGGCATCATGGACGGCGATCTGCTGGCCGTGCAGTCCGCACACGAAGCCCGCAACGGCCAGATCGTCGTGGCGCGCCTGGGTGACGAAGTCACCGTCAAGCGCCTGCGCCGCACCACGCAGGGCGTGGAACTTCTGCCGGAGAACCCCGATTACCCGGTGATCCGCGTCGCCCCCGAAGAGGCCTTTGCCATTGAAGGCCTGGCCGTGGGGCTGATCCGCAACAGCATGTCCATGTAAGCCGGACTGGCGGCCCTTCTCCGGCCGCCTCACCCCATTCACGCACCGCCCAGGTGGTAGGCGCGAAGCCTTGGAGCTTCGCCCTGGGCGGAGCTTTGCCCGCAAACCGCAATCCTGCCTGTGTCCATGCCTCTTTGAAACACGCCAACAGGAGTCGTCACATGGGATTCGCTCTGCCAACACTGTCTTCTTTTTCCTTCCTGCGCCTGGCACATGGCATCCGCCTGACTGCGACCGCCATGGAGTCGGCCATGCCTCTTGCACAAGCCCCTGCGTGCCAGCCATTACCTGCTGCAGCACCCGAGCCCGCCAACGTGATCTCTTTCAGCAAGGCACGCCGGCGCAGCCAGCAGCGCCGCGGCAAGGCCGCACGCGCTGCAGACCATGGAGATGCTCAGCTGATCCTGCCCTTGCTGCCGGCGCAGCCTGCCCTGCAATCCGCGCCGGAGCAGCCTTCAGGTCTGCGCATCATCCAGCGGTCGCCGCAGGAGCAGCCGGAATGCCTGTTCATCTCCGGGCGAATGGCCGATGTCTGCGCTGCGCTGGAGCGCATGGAGGCACACGGCGGATCAGCGTCCAACTGAGGCCCGATGCAAGGTGTGCGACACACCTTGCACGACACAAACCTGGGTGGCGCGGACCGCGTGCCGCACGGGTAATCGGCCTGCGCAAAGCAGACACAAGCTTGCGCCTCCCCTGTAGCGCACATGCAACAAGTGGACGCCCTCTTTGCGGAAGGGGCGCCGGCCTGAAAGATAATTGATAAGCATTCTTATTATCTTTTGCAGCAGCGATTGCCACTGCGCCCGCCTCCTCCGCCCCAGCCTTCTCCGTGCACAGCCTCTACCAGAACCACCATCCCTGGCTGGAAAGCCTGCTGCGCAAACGCCTGGGCAACCGTGACGATGCCGCCGACCTGGCCCAGGACACCTTTGTGCGCCTGCTGCGCTCGCCCCTGCCGCAGCAGGACATCCGCGAACCCAGGCGCTACCTGGCCACCATCGCCCGGGGCCTGGTCGCCGACCTGTTTCGCCGCCGCACGCTGGAGCAGTCCTATCTGGACTATCTGGCCCAGTTGCCGCAATCGCTGGCGCCTTCGCCCGAAGAGCAGGCCATCGTCCAGCAAACCCTGCTGGATGTGGACCGCATGCTCCAGGGTCTTCCCCCCAAGGTTCGCGAAGCCTTCGTGCTGGCCCAGTTCGAGGAACTGAGCTACCCAGAGATCGCCCAGCGCCTGGGTGTATCGCTGCGCACCGTCAGCAACTACCTGACCCGGGCGATGGAGCATTGCTGCCTGGTCCTGGCATAGCCACATGGGCGAGAGACATCTGGAAGGCAACGACCGCCGCGCCTTGCATGAGGCCGCCGCCTGGCACGTGAAACTGCGCGGCGCCTCCGCCACAGCGGGCCTGCAACAGGACTGGCAAAAATGGCATGAGGCCGATCCCGCCCACCAGCGCGCCTGGCTGCGCGTGCAATCCGTCACCGCGCAGCTGTCGCATCTGCCCGCCCCCCTGGCGCGCCAGGCGCTGGGGCGCCGCGCCTCGCCCACCCGCCGCTCCGTGGTGCGCGGTATGGCTTTAGGCCTGGGCAGCGGCGCCACGGCCTGGATGGCCTGGAAAGGCGCACCACTGGAAAGCTGGCAGGCCGGGCAGCGCACAGCCACGGGCGAGCGCCGGGATCTGACGCTGCCCGACGGCTCCCTGGTGGCCCTGGATACGGCAACCGCCTTGGACACCGTTTTTGACGACCGCCAGCGCCTGCTGCGCCTGCACCGGGGCCGCATCCTCGTCGCCACCGAGCCCGACGCGCTGGGCCGCCCCTTCAGCGTGCAGACCCCACAAGGCCACGTACTGGCCCTGGGCACGCGCTTCACGGTCCATCTTGCGGACGATGGCCTGTGCCATGTCACCGTGCAGGAAAAGGCCGTGCGCCTGCAGCCTCTGGACAGCGAGGCGCCCTCCGCGCAATTGCAGGCCGGACAGCAGGCAGCCTTCTCGTCCAGCGCCACCCAGCCGCCCACGTCCGCAGACCCCTTTGCAGCCAGCTGGCATGAAGGCGGCCTGGTCGCGCTGGACATGCCGTTGGGCCAGCTGATTGACGCCCTTGCCCGCTACCGGCCCGGCTACCTGGGCTGCTCGGCCGAGGTCGCCGGGATGCTTGTCTCGGGCGCCTTTCCCGTGGATGACACGGATCGCGCCCTGGCCGCGCTCGTCAGCCGCTTTCCTCTGCAACTGCGAACCCGCACCCGCTATTGGGTGGAGGTGCAAGCGCGATCAAGCTGAGATGATGGGATGAGGCAGTGGCGAAGTCTCTCGTCCAGGCCGGCACTTCAGACCGGCGCATACGGGTGATGCACCACGTCGAAGCCCTCCTCGTCGGAGGGCGCGACAAAGTAGCTCGTGATCAGATCGAATTGCTCATCGCTGGCCTGAAATGGATGCTCGCCTGCCGCATTGCGCACACGCAAGCGCTGCTTGCAGACCTCGTCAGGCACATCCAGAAAATGCAGGCGGTGCGAGGCGCCCACTTTCTCGAACACGCTGCGCGCCCAGCCCCGCCCCTCCAGGGTATTGGCCGGAAAATCCAGCACCACCGACACGCCAGCGTCCAGCAGCGCCTGTACATGCGCCCCCATCAACCCCTTGAGCCGCGTGCTGCAACGCACGTAATCGGCCACCGACTGCATCTCACCGGGGTACAGGCCGGCCAGCCAGGAATCCTCGCTGACCAACACCGTTCCGGGCCCGGCCGCCAATTGCCGCGCCAGCGTTGACTTGCCCGAGCCGATCTTGCCGCAGACCATGTGCAGCGTGGCAAGCCGCGCGTTGGCGGCAGGGGCATCGGCATATTCTGCGCAACGGGGCTGGGACTGTTCGGAAACCTGCATATCCATCTCCTGAAAGGCTTGAGAAAACCCCGGAGACGGAATGAAAAAACCCGCCTCCTCTGGGCGGGTTGCATGGCGCTGGAGGCCGCTGGCTAACCCACCATCCAATGGATGGTGCGAATAATCTGCGTTGCGTTCAGGCGGGCCATGGCGCACAGCATAGCGCAATCACGGCGTCTCAATGGGCCACCATGCGCACCAGCCCCAACCCCGCAAACAGCGCAGCCACGCCCAACACCAGCGAGCCCAGCGCATACAGCACGGAGGCCAGCCAGTCGCCACGCTCGTACAGCATGCCGACCTCCAGCGCGTACGTCGAAAACGTGGTGAAGCCACCCAGAATGCCCGTGGTGATGAACAGCCGCGCACTCTGCGGCAGCGATGTCTTGAGCGCAAACCACTCCACCACCACCCCCATCACGAAGGCACCCAGCACATTGATCGCCAACGTACCCAGTGGATACGCACTGCCCACCAGCCGCAGCGCGAGCAAGTTCGTGCCATGCCGGAGCGCAGACCCCAGTCCTCCTCCAACGAACACCAGAATGAAACCGTAGAACCCCATGACCGTCCTTTCATCGAATAACCGGGACGGGCGTGCCGGGCAGGATCAAGACATGGCCCCGCCACCGGCAGGGCCCATCCCACCAAGGCAGGAGCCATCAGCCCGTCGCAGGGCGGTTTCGGGAAGCTCCATTCCCATCGTGCAGCGAGTGCTGGCTGCGGGGGCGAGTTTACTCTGGACCTGGCAGGCTCAGGAGACCGCTGAAGCAGCCCGCCGCGCTGCCCTGCGGGACGCCGAGTGAAGCGGGCCATTCAAACCAAGACGAAAGTTGCCGGGCATGCGGGTCAAAGGACTATGCTTCGTCTGTAATTCGATTCCGATCAGGCCCATCAATTCATCGATATGCATATGCGACTCTTGACCACAGCAATCTTTACCGCACTTTTCGCATTGCCTGCCGCAGCCCAGGTCTTTCAATGCAAGGATTCTTCTGGAAAGTCAACTTTCTCAGACAGTCCTTGCAGCAGCAATGACACTGGAGCTCTGATACAGCGCAAAAAATCGGACGATGAGATCTCCCGTGAACGGGCTGATGCAGCACAGGCGAATGAACAAAAGTATCAGCGCCAGATGAACGAAATGCAGCAGCGCCAGATCGAGAGCCAGCAGCGTGTCATCGAGCAGCAAGCCCGCCAGACAACTGTTCCTGCGCCCGAGCAGCTCGGCTCGTCCCTTCAGTGCAAGCAGGCGCGCAAGGAGCTGGAATTCGTCTCCAGCATTCGCACCATTTCCCAAGACGAAAAACGGATGCGGACCAATGCCGCGATCACGGGTGTCAATGCTGCATGCGGCTCAAATACGCCCCTGATGCAGGAGCCGCCGAAAGTGATTGGGACACCGCGAGTACCCCACTCCATTCAGCAACCAGTTTCTCAATGAGAACCAGGCACGGAACTGCCAGATATCGAGCGCAATCATGACTCCTCTCGCGCCACTCACCAGCGGGGGAACATGTTCAGGCATTCTCCCAATGCCACGCAGCCTCTTCAGACCGCCGCCAACCCGGTCTTCACCTACTTCGCCAACAGGCGGCCATCCACCAAGCCTTCTCGACATCGTCGTCGCCAAGACGTTCCAGTGTGTAAGCCACTGATACGGTTGCGCGGAGCCGACCTTGTCCTGCCTGCCTGCCTGCGTTCGTTGAATAAGCCACGGGGCGAGCGGAGCAAGATGCAGCTTGCCATTCGGAAGCAGCCTGTGCGGCTGGCATGGTGGGCCAACGGCCGCACTTCGCCGGCTTGAGCCTTTGCATCTGCGAGACTTCTGTAACGACAGGTCCAAGATTTGGTACTGACCGAAGCCTCCAGCCCCAGGTAGGCGCAAGCTTGAACGACAATGTGTTCGCCGGGCTTCAGGGCCTTGGCTGCGCGAGTCTCATAGAACCTTCAAGCAGCCCAGCTCAGGCAAGTGCCGACGATGCCGAAGACAGAGCGCAACGACAGATTAAAGTGTTTGCCGACAACATCTTACGCGGCAAACCAGAGATAAATCAAAGGCTTATGACGGATTCACAGGCAATGAACATCATCATTCTTGACGACTACCAGGACGCCGTGCGCAAGCTGGACTGTGCTCGTCTGCTGGAGCCCTTCAACGCCAAGGTCTTCACCAATACCGTCAAGGGCGTTGGCCAGCTGTCGGTGCGGTTGCGCGATGCGGACATCATCGTGCTGACCCGCGAGCGCACGCAGATCAGCCGGCAGCTGCTGGAAAAGCTTCCGCGCCTGAAGCTGATCGCGCAGACCGGCAAGGCCGGCGCCCATATTGATGTGCAGGCCTGTACCGACCAGGGCGTTGCGATTGCCGAGGGCGTGGGCTCGCCCATTGCGCCGGCAGAGCTGACCTGGTCGCTGATCATGGCGGCCACGCGGCGGCTGCCGCAGTACATCGCCAACCTCAAGCACGGCGCATGGCAGCAATCGGGCTTCAAGGCTGCGTCCATGCCTGCGAATTTCGGACTGGGCAGCGTGTTGCACGGGCGCACGCTGGGCATCTGGGGCTACGGCCGCATTGGACGGCTGGTCGCGCACTACGGCCATGCCTTCGGCATGCAGGTTCTGGTCTGGGGCAGCGAAAGCTCGCGCCAGAAGGCGCAGGCCGATGGCTTTGCGGCGGCGGACTCGCGCGAGGCTTTCTTTACCGAATCCGACGTGCTGTCCATGCATCTGCGCCTGCATGAGGCCACACGCGGCATCGTCACGGCGCAGGATCTGGCACGCATGAAGCCGACCGCCCTGTTCGTGAACACATCGCGCGCGGAGCTGGTGGAGGCCGATGCCCTGCTGGGTGCGCTCAACCGAGGCCGGCCGGGCCTGGCGGCCGTGGACGTGTTCGAGAGCGAGCCCATCCTCCAGGGCCATGCGCTGCTGCGGCTGGAGAACTGCATCTGCACGCCGCACATCGGCTACGTGGAGCAGGACAGCTACGAGCTGTACTTTCGCGCTGCCTTCGACAATGTGGTGAACTTCGTTGCGGGGCAGCCCAGCAACATCCTCAATCCCGAGGTGTTCTCAGGCCCGGCCCGCGCAGGCTGACGACCGGATCAGGCGGGGGCTTGCGCCACCCGCCCTTGCCCAGCACTCAACGGCCGCCCTGGCCGGAGTCGCCACGTGCGGCCGTGGCGCGAAAGGCCAGTTCATCGGCCACCGCCTCATAGACGGCCTGGCGCACGACGGATTCCACCTCCTCGCGCAGACGCACGACGATGGACCGTGTCTGCTGCTGAACCACGGTGGCAATGGCGTCGCGCAGGCGCTGGTCCAGCACCAGGTCCACACGCTGCATGAGGCGATGGACTAGATATTCCTCGGTGACCTGCTGCGCGTGGCTGTCCCAGATGGACTCCATGGTGGGGGCTGCCGGCATGGCAGGGGAAGCCGGCGTCGGTCCGGCAGCCGCCTCTGCCACGACAGCCTGCACCACCGGGACCACCAAGTCGGCAGGGACCACTTCCCCGGCCGGTGCCACGTCGCCCGCTGAAGCCACATCTGCCGCACCTGCCGCACCTGCCGCCTCAGCCGCATCAGCCGCATCAGCCATTTCGGCCAGACGGCCTTCCTGGGCCAATTGCATTTCCACGGACGGGGCGCTGGGCGGCTGATAGTCCGAGAGCACGGGCTGCATTGCAGGTGTCGGGATTTCCTCGGGTGCAGCCTGCTCGGTGACCATGGGCCGCTGGGGCTCCAGGTCCTGCGGCAGCGGCGGCAGGGACGCAGGCAGGGTGACCACGCCACGCCGAGGCGCCAGCATGCCTTCGCTGGCCCAGGGCGTCGCTTCGTCCGTCAGCGGCAGTTCGGACACGAGATGTGCCAGGGGTGCCGGGGGCTCGACCGCCTGAACCGGCACCTGCACCGCATCCACCGCAACGACATCGGTGAGCGTGGGAACAAAGCGCGGTGGGGTTTTGGAGGGAGGAGCGCTCATGGCTTACTCCTTGAGGACCAGATCATGGCGCTTGATGGAAATACCCTGGGCCGCATAGTGCTTCCAGCGCTGCCGGGCCAGGTGGCGGTCTTCCTCGTCGGTGGCGGAAACCACTTCGACGACACGCGCAAAGCGCTCGAACCCTTCGGGCACTTCGCCGCCCAGGTTGACCAGCATGTCGTGGTGCGGCGCGCCGTCCAGCCGCTCCAGCAGAACGATGGGCGAGAAGGCCATGATGTCTGCCCCATCGCCTTCGCCGGCATGTGCCAGGAAGTCGGTGGGCGAGACACTCCACAGCCTGGGCGACAAGGCCTTGAGCAGCGGCGGCGACCCCAGCACCACCAGTTGCGTGCGGTGCCTGAGCGCCTTGCGCGCCAGGCGGCAGACATAGGCCAGCTTGTCAGGCGCGTTGAAATGGAAGGCCACTTCAGTCAAGCGATGCTCCCTTCAAACAGGCCCGGGCCGACGGGGACGATGCGCTCATGCCTGCTCCGGCTGAGCGGCAACGGCAGCCTTGCGGCGGCTGGCAGATCCTGCCTTGGGTGGCACAGGTTTCTTGGGTGCAGCAGCTTTTTGGGATGCAGCAGTCTTGGCCTGCGCCTTGCCAGCATCGATGCCGGCCAGCAGATAGTGCAGCAGCAGGCCCACGGGGCGGCCTGTACCGCCCTTGGCGGCGCCGCTCTTCCAGGCCGTGCCGGCGATGTCCAGATGGGCCCAGGGAATGTCGCCCACAAAGCGCTGCAGGAACTTGGCTGCCGTGACTGCGCCACCCGCGCGGCCAGCCACATTGCCCATGTCGGCGAAATTGCTCTTGAGGCCTTCGCCGTACTCCTCGTCCAGCGGCATGCGCCAGCAGGGGTCAAGCGCCGCATCGCCAGCCTGCTCCAGCGCGCGGGCCAGTTCGTCGCTGGGCGAGAACATGCCGCTGCGCAGCCCGCCCAGGGCGATGACGCAGGCGCCGGTCAGCGTGGCGATGTCCACCATGGCGCGGGGCTTGAAGCGGGCAGCGTAGGTCAGCGCATCGCAGAGCACGAGACGGCCTTCGGCATCGGTGTTGAGGATTTCTATGGTTTGGCCGCTCATGCTGGTGACCACGTCGCCCGGCTTGACGGCAGCGCCGCCGGGCATGTTCTCGGACGCCGGAATGAGGCCGACGACATTGACGGCCGGCTGCAGCCGGGCCAGCGCATGGAACACGCCCAGCACGCTGGCGGCGCCGCCCATGTCGAACTTCATCTCGTCCATTTCAGCGGCAGGCTTGAGGGAGATACCGCCGGTATCGAAAGTGATGCCCTTGCCGACCAGCACCACGGGCGCGGCGCCCTTGGCGCCGCCGTTGTAGTGCAGTTCGATGAAGCGCAGCGGCTGCTCCGATCCCTGGGCCACGGCCATGAAAGCGCCCATGCCGAGTTTGGCGACTTCGGCGGGGCCGTGGATCTTGCAGCTGATGCCGGGCAGCTTGGCCAGGGCGCGGGCCGCGTCAGCCAGCAAGGTGGGCGTGGCGTGGTTGGCAGGACGATTGGCCCATTCGCGTGCCAGGGTCATGCCTTCGGCCTGGGCCACGGCGGTCTTGAAAGCGTCGGCAACGCCATTCTTGTCGCCCCCCTTGACGGCTGCGGCAATCACCAGCTTCTTAAGCGCCACGGGCTTGGCCTGCGGCTTGGTGTGGGTATAGCTGTAGCAGGCGTCGGCCGCCGCCAGAACGGCGGCAGCAACGGCAGGACCTGCCGCATCGAAGCCAAAGCACAGCAAGGCCTTGCCAACACCGGTCGCCTTGAGCGCGGCACCTGCGCCGGCCACGGCCTGGCGCACTTCCCGTGCCGAGCCGTTGCCCGCGCCCAGCAGCACGACGCGGCGTGCAGCGACGGCTGGCAGGCCGTACAGTGCCAGCTGCTTGCCGGCTGCCGTTTCGAAATCTCCGGCCTTGACCGCGTGTGCGACCAGGGTGGACAGCGCGTCGCTGCCCGTGACCGTGGCTTCGGTCACCAGCACCAACAACAGGTCACACTTTTCACGTACTGCTGCGGCAGTCGTCAACGGCTTCAGTTCAAAGTTCATAATCGGCGTTTTCCTTTCAGCCAATGTTATTCGATTCATCCATACGCAAAGAGCTGGCCCGCAGCTTCGGTGCCACGGTCGTGGTGCTGATCACGGTCGTCATGACCATGATGCTGATCCGCACGCTGGGCCAGGCTTACAAGGGCAATGTCAGCCCTTCCGACGTTCTGCTGGTCATGGGCTATACGGTGCTTGGCCAGTTGCCCACGATTTTGGGCCTGGGGCTTTTCGTGGCCGTGGTCGGCTCGCTGTCGCGCATGTACCGCGACAGCGAGATGGTGATCTGGTTCGCCGCAGGCCAGGGGCTGGCCAGCCTGCTGCGCCCGCTGCTGCGCTTTGCCTGGCCGGTGCTGGCCGTGATCGCCGTGCTGGGCCTGGGCATCCTGCCCTGGGCCAATCAGCAGATCGAGCAGATCAAGACCCAGTTCGAGCAGCGCAGCGACATCGACCGCATCGCTCCCGGTGAGTTCCAGGAGTCTGCCGGCGGCTCGCGCGTGTTCTTCATCGACAAGGACGTGCCCAGCGCCACCGCTGCCAACAATGTGTTCATCGTGGCCAATGAGCGCGGGCGCGAGTCCGTGACCTCGGCGCGCGGGGCGCGGCTGGAAGCGGTCAAGGGCGAACGCATGGCCGTGCTCACCGATGGCCAGCGCATGGAAACGCAGACCAGCGACGGCTCGGTGAAGATCAGCGAGTTCAAGGAATACGGCACGCAGCTCGGCAGCGGCAGCAATCTGGCCGCCGCCGAGGAAATGGCCGCGCGCAGCACGTACACGCATGAGCTGCTGCCGCGCACCGAACCCATCTACCGCGCCGAGCTGGGCTGGCGCATAGGCCTGCCGCTGGCGGCGCTGAACTTCGTGATCCTGGGCCTGGCCGTGGCCAGCGTGAACCCGCGTGCTGGCGGCAGCGGCAGCCTCATGCTCGCGCTGTTCGCCTTCATCGTGTACTACAACCTGATGACGCTGGGCGAGAACTGGGTGGCCTCGGGCAAGCTGAGCATGCCCGCCATGACGGCCCTGCTGCACGGTGGAACATTGCTGCTGGCACTGCTGGTGCTGCTGGCACGGCACAAGCGCTGGTCGCCCCGCGACCTGTGGCGCAGGCCCTGCAAGCCGGCTGCCCTGGACGACGCAAAGGCGGTGCCCTGATGAGAGTTCTGAGAAACCTGCTGTACCGCGACATCATCGCGGCCGTCAGCTATGTGACGCTGGCCTTCCTGGCGCTGTTCTTCTTCTTCGATCTGGTCGATGAGCTGCGCTGGGTCGGGCGCGGCGGCGACAACGGCTACCAGATCACGCACGCCCTGCTCTTCGTGGTGCTGCGCATCCCCAGCCACCTGTACGAGCTGATGCCCATCACCGTGCTGATCGGCACCATCTACGTGATGGCGCGCTTTGCCCAAAGCTCGGAATTCACCATCATGCGCACCAGCGGCATGGGCCCCTGGCTGGCGCTGCGCACGCTGATGGTGCTGGGCCTGGGTTTTGTGCTGGCCACCTTCGGCACGGGCGACTACCTGGCGCCGGCGGCCGAGAACGCGGGCCAGAACATCCGCGCCATCCACCTGGCCCAGCTGTCGCGCGGCGCCACGGGTGCCTGGCTCAAGGAACGCCAGGGCGATCACTCCATCGCCATCAACGTGCGCGCCATCCGCGGGCCCGGCGATTTCTCCAATGTGCGCATCTTCGACTTTGACGGCCAGGGCCGCATCTCGGCCCAGATCCATGCGCAGGCGGCGCAGGTCAGCGAGGATGGCGAATCCTGGACGCTCCAGGGCGTTGAGGCCAGCCGCCTGAAGGCCAAGGCCGACGGAGGCATGGTGCTGCTGCGCGAGAAAGAGGACAGCCTGGTCTGGAAGACCGGCATCAGCGCCGAAATGGTCTCGGCCGCGCTGCTCAAGCCCGACCGCATGTCCACCATCTCGCTGTTCCAGTACGTGCGCCACCTGGAGGCCAACGGCCAGGCCGCGCAGAAGTACGAGATCGAGTTCTGGCGCAAGGTCTTCTACCCCATGAGCTGCCTGGTGATGGTGGTGCTGGCCCTGCCCTTTGCCTATCTGCATTTCCGCTCGGGCGGCATCGCAGCCTATGTGTTCGGCGGCGTCATGGCCGGCATCAGCTTCTTCCTGCTGAACAACGTGTTCGGCTACATCGGCACGCTGCAGACCTGGTCGCCCTGGCTGACCGCTGCGGCGCCGGGCCTGCTCTACAGCCTTCTTTCATTGACCGCCTTCACCTGGCTGGTGCTGCGCCGCTAGATCCGTTGCCATGCAAAACGACACAACAGCGGCCGGCATTGCCGGCCTGATCCTGCTGGCCCACGGCTCCCGCGACGCCCTGTGGCGCCAGCCCATCGAGGCCGTGCTCGGCGCCGTCCGGCAAACGCGGCCCCACGGCCTGGCTGCATGCGCCTACCTGGAAGCCTGTGCGCCCGACCTGCCCACCGCCGCGCGCGGGCTGGTCGAGGCGGGCGCCACGCGCATCACCGTGCTGCCCCTGTTCCTAGGCACGGGCAAGCATGCGCGTGAGGACATCCCGAAGCTGGTGCAGGAGATCCGCCACACCCACCCACAGGTGGCCGTGGAGCTGGAGCCTGCCGTGGGCGAGCATCCACGTGTCACGGCCCTGCTGGCAGAGCTGGCGTTGGCTGCCATGGAGCCTTCCGGCAGCTCAGGAAGCTGAAATAACGAATCGCTTCTTTATATAAATGCAGCATAATGGCGCGCTGCACCCAGCTGTCACCGCCATGAACCTGCACCAATTCCGATTCGTCCAAGAAGCGGCGCGCCGCAACCTCAACCTCACCGAGGCGGCCAAGGCCCTGCACACCTCGCAGCCCGGCGTCTCCAAGGCCATCATCGAGCTGGAGGAGGAGCTGGGCATCGACATCTTCGCGCGCCACGGCAAGCGCCTCAAGCGCATCACCGAACCCGGCCTGGAGGTGCTCAAGAGCATTGAACTCATCATGCGCGAGATCGGCAACCTCAAGCGCATCGGCGAGCAGTACAGCGCCCAGGACAGCGGCACGCTGTCGATTGCCACCACCCACACCCAGGCCCGCTACGTGCTGCCGCCCGCCGTGGCACGGCTGCGCGACCTGTATCCCAAGGTCACCATCAGCCTGCACCAGGCCACACCGGCCGAGGTGGCGCGCATGGTCATCGACGAAATCGCCGACATCGGCATGGCCACCGAGTCCCTGGCCGACTACCCCGATCTCGTCACCCTGCCCTGCTACGAATGGCAGCACGTGCTGGTCATGCCCACGGGCCATCCGCTGGCGCAGAAAGAGCGCATCACGCTGGACGACATCGCCCATGAGTCGCTGATCACCTACCACCCCTCGTTCACCGGGCGCGGCAAGATCGACCAGGCCTTCGCCACGCGCCGGCTGCGTCCGCGCATCGTGCTGGAGGCCATTGACTCCGACGTGATCAAGACCTACGTGCGCCTGGGCCTGGGCATCGGCATCGTGGCCGAGATGGCCATGCGCGACGATCCGGTCAACGACCTCGTGGTGCGCCCCATGGGCCATCTGTTCGGCCAGAGCGTGGCGCGCGTGGCCATCAAGCGCGGCGCCTATCTGCGCAACTTCGTCTACCGCTTCGCAGAACTGCTCAGCGACCGCCTGACGCGCGACCTGATCATGCGCGCCATGAGCGGCCACGTGCACGACTACGAACTCTGATCCTCCGCCCCACCGGGCCCGCAGTGCGGGCCCGTTCCCGTTTTCCGCTGCCTCCGCCATGACCTCTGCCACGCCCCGCACGCCCGCCTTCCCCAGCCGCCTGCCCCATGTGGGCACGACCATCTTCACCACCATGTCGGCGCTGGCCGCCGAGCACCAGGCGGTGAACCTGGGCCAGGGCTTCCCCGATTTCGGCTGCGACCCCAGGCTGGTCGATGCCGTCACGGCCGCCATGCAGGCCGGCCACAACCAGTACCCGCCCATGCCCGGCCTGCCGCAGCTGCGCCAGGCCATGGCCGACAAGATGCAGGCGCTGTACGGCCGCCGCTACGACGCGGGCACCGAGATCACGGTCACGGCCGGCGCCACGCAGGCCATCCTCACCGCCATCCTGGCCACCGTGCATGCGGGCGATGAGGTCATCGTGCTCGACCCCTGCTACGACAGCTACGTGCCCAATATCGAGCTGGCCGGCGGCGTGCCCGTGCGCGTGCCGCTGACGCCGGGCAGCTTCAAGCCAGACTTCGCCAAAATTGCCGCCGCCATCACGCCGCGCACACGGCTGCTGATCATCAACAGCCCGCACAACCCCAGCGCCACCATCTGGAGCGATGCGGAGATGCTGCAATTGCAGGAGCTGCTGGCGCCCACCGACGTGCTGCTGATCAGCGACGAGGTCTACGAGCACATGGTCTACGACGGCCGCCAGCACCAGAGCGCCGCGCGCTTTGCCGGCCTGGCGGCACGCGCCTTCATCGTCTCCAGCTTCGGCAAGACCTACCATGTCACGGGCTGGAAGGTGGGCACCGTCGCCGCGCCGGCCGCGCTCACGGCCGAGTTCCGCAAGGTCCACCAGTTCAACGTCTTCACCGTCAACACGCCCATGCAGGCGGGCCTGGCCAGCTACATGGCCGACCCTGCGCCCTACCTGCAGCTGCCCGCCTTCTACCAGGCCAAGCGCGACCTGTTCTGCCAGGGCCTGGAAGGCTCGCGCCTGCGCCTGCTGCCCACGGCGGGGACCTACTTCGTCTGCGCCGACATCTCGGCCGTCTCGGACCTGGACGAAGCCGCGTTCTGCCAGTGGCTGGTCCGGGAGCATGGCGTGGCGGCCATCCCGCTGTCAGCCTTCTATGGCGACGGATTCGACCAGCGCGTGGTGCGGTTTTGCTTTGCCAAGCAAGACAGCACGCTGCGCGCGGCGTTGGAGCGGCTGCGCAAACTCTGAAGCCGGGCGCGGGGCAGCGCGCGCCCACGCCGGGTTGTCCCGTCATCCTCTGAGATGACATGGCCCCTCCGTCCCTGGTCTTACGCTCGGGCGACAGGAGACACAAGTCATGCGAACCGACCACGCCCCACGCGCCTTGCGGCGCGTTTTTCCATCCACGGCCGCCTTTGCCGCATCCCTTCTCATGGCGGGCTGCGGCGGTGGCAGCAGCCCCACTTTGGCCGATGCCGCAACGCCGGCGGCCGCCTGCGCCGACCTGCCTGGCAGGGCAGGCCTTGCGGCCACCCGGCTGTCCACCAGCTATGTGCCGCCCGACACCCGCAGGCCGGGCGGCGCCAGCACCGGCGCGCTGCTGCCCGGGCACTGCGTAGTCACCGGCGCCATCAACCCGCGCGTGGGCGTGGACGGAAAGAACTACGCCATCGGGTTCCAGCTCAGCCTGCCGGACCAATGGAACGGCCGGTTTCTCTTCATCGGCGGCGGTGGCAACGACGGCATCCTGCGCGACACCTCGCTGAGCTCCAGCATCTCAGGCGCAACGCCTTCGCCGTTGGGCCAGGGCTTTGCAGTGGTCTCCACCGACGCGGGCCACACCGGCACCACGGCCAGCTTCGGTGCCGACCCTCAGGCCCGGCTGGACCACGCCTACAACGCCTACGACAAGACCGCCGTGGCGGCCAAATCGCTGATCTCCACGCGCTACGGGCGCAAGCCTGAGCACTCCTATTTTTCAGGCTGCTCGGGCGGAGGACGCCAGGGCATGGTGTTCTCGCAGCGCTTTCCCGACTACTTCGACGCCATCACGGCCGGTGCCCCTGCCATGCGGGTATCGAGCGGCGCCACGGTGGCCGCGATGTGGAACACCATCGAGTTCGACGCCATCGCGCCGGCCGACAGCAGCGGCCGGCGCATCCTCTCCCGAGCCTTCAGCAACGAGGACCTGAACCTGGTGGCCAAGGCCGTGACCGCCTCCTGCGATGCGGCCGACGGCGTGGCCGATGGCATGGTGAACCACGTCAAGGCCTGCCATTTCGACCCCGGCGTGCTGCAGTGCGGCGGCGCCAAGGCCGGCAGCTGCCTGAGCAGCGGACAGGTGAACGCGCTCAGAAACGTGTTTGCCGGGCCGCGCAACTCGGCAGGCCAGGCCCTGTATGCGGGCCAGCCGTGGGATCCGGGCCTGGCAGCGCCGGGCTGGCGCACCTGGACACTGGGCAGTTCCACCACCGCCACGCCGGATTCGCGCTACATCACGCTGATCGTGGATGCGCTGGTCAACGAATTCCTCACCCCGCCAGACCTGGGCTTCAACCCGCTGGCCTTCAACTTCGACACCGACCCGGCGCGCATGCAGGCCTACTCGGCCATCTATGACACCTACCGGGATGACCGGCTCACGGCCTTCCGGCAGCACGGCGGCAAGATGCTCTTCATCCACGGCATGTCCGACCCCATCTTCTCGGCGCTGGACACGCTGGACTACTACGAGCGCCTGGCCGCCAACAACGGCGGCATGCAGGCCACGCAGGACTTTGCGCGCACCTTCCTCGTGCCGGGCATGAACCATTGCTCGGGCGGCCCGGCCACGGACAGCTTCGACTCCATACAGGCCATGGTCGACTGGGTGGAGAAAGGCATCGCCCCGGACACCATCGCCGCCAGGGCCCTGCCGTCCAGCGCGGACTTTCCGCAGCGCACGCGCCCGCTGTGCCCGTATCCGAAGATTGCCAGGTACAGGTTCGAGGGCGCAGCCGCCGGCACGGGCAATGTGGAGGATGCGGCCAGCTTTGTCTGCGCCCTGCCCTGAGCCTGCGCATCTGCGGGCTGGACGCCACGGGCCGTGGCCGCCGCAGGGCCGTAGCAAGCCTGCAGCGATAATGAGAAGCGTTCACTGCAGCGAGCGCTTCCCGCCACCGCCTTTCCGCCTCCGCCCATGCCCGCCCCTTCCCAGCGCTACACCACGGCGCAGCTCGACGCCATGCGCCAGCGCCACGGTTTCAGCGTGCGCTTTCTCTCCACCGTCTCCGAAAACGATTGCATCTTCGAAGGCCAGGTACAGGAGCACCAACTGCCTTCGGGCCTGCAGCTGGTCAGCTCCGACATCCGCATCAACCATGGCTATGAATCCACGTCCGAGCATCCGCGGCGCTTCACCGCCGTGGTCCTGCTGGACGGCCAGGCCGAGCTGCAGCTGCCCGGCGCCCGCAAGGCCCTGAGCGTGACGCGCCATGCCGCAGCGGCATTCTCCTGCGGCGACACCGAGGTGCTCAAGGCCACCCATGCGGCAGGCCAGACGGTGCGCGGCTTCAACCTGTCCATCGAGGCGCCCGAGGCCTGCGCCGATGCCGAACTGGCCGAGCTGCTGCACCACGCCCTGCGGCAGTCCGGCCCGCCGCTGCATGCCTGGTCGCTGCCCGAGCATCTGGCCGTCTCACTGCGCCAGCTGCTCGATGGCGTCTGGAGCGGCAGCCTGGCCCGGCTGCACCGCGAAGGCATTGCGCTGCAGGTGCTGGCCTGCGCGCTGCAGGCACATGCGCAGCCGCGGCCTGCGCCCTCGCCGCGCATCCATCCCCGGGACAGGCGCGGCCTGGAGCGCGTGCGCGAGTGCATGGATGCAGCGCCAGGTCAGGCGCACAGCCTGGACGACCTGGCGCGCCTGGCCTGCATGAGCCCGACCACGCTGCGCGAGAAATTCCAGGCCGCCTATGGCCAGACCGTGTTCGGCTGGCTGCGCGAGCGCCGCATGCAATTGGCGCGCGAACGGCTGGCACAGGGCTGGAGCGTGCAGGAAGCGGCCGACTGCGTGGGCTTTCAGCACGCCAGCAATTTCGCCACGGCCTTTCGCCAGCGCTTCGGCCACGCGCCCAGCCGAGGCAGCCTGCGTCGCAAACCATAGGACTGGCGTCGCCGGGAACAGGCGGCGGCGGCGCACATTTCCCACAATCCGGGCTCACGCCCAGGACCATGGAAATGATGAGCATTCGCATTCAAAACCCCACCCCGCGGCACCTCCAAGGCGCGCGGACCCCGCTGTCCCTGCTGATCTGTGCCCTTTGCGCAGCCCCTGCGCCAGCAGTCTGGGCCGCCGACGAGGACAGGCCCCCTGCCAGGAAAGGCGACACCGAACTGGGCACCGTCACCGTGCGCGCCGCCGCCGATGCGGGCACCACGGAGGGCACGGCCCGCTACACCAGCGGCTCCACGGGAACGGCCACGGGCCTGCAACTGTCGGCGCGCGAAACTCCGCAGTCGGTCAGCGTGATCACGCGCCAGCTCATGGACGATGCAGGCCAGCTCACCGTCTCGCAGACGCTGGAGGCCTCCGCGCCCGGCCTTTCGGTCAGCCGCAGCGACAGCAACCGCTACCAGTTTTCCTCGCGCGGCTTCGGCGTCAGCAACTTCCAGTTCGACGGCCTGGCCTCGCCCATCAACAGCCTGTGGAACTTCGGCGCCACCGACATGGACACCGCCTTCTACGACCGCGTGGAAATCGTGCGCGGCGCCACGGGCCTGCTCAATGGCTCGGGCGATCCGTCGGCCACGGTGAACTTCGTGCGCAAGCAGCCGCTCGAGACGGCGGGCGGCCATGCCTCGCTGACGCTGGGCCGCTGGAACCTGCGCCGCGCCGAGGCCGATCTGTCCCTGCCGCTGGACCGCGAAGGCCGCGTGCATGGCCGTGTCGTGGCCGTGCAATCGGACAGCGACAGCTACGTCAGCCACTTCGGCCAGCGCAGGCAGGGCCTGTACGCAGTGGTCAGCGCGGCCCTGACGCCCGCCACCCGGCTCGTCACCAGCCTCGAATACCAGAAGAACTCCAGCCCCGGCATGGGCGCCGGCTTTCCGCTGTTCTATGCGGACGGCAGCCGCACGGACTTCGACCGCTCGGTGTCCAACAACACGCGCTGGTCGCATTTCGGCACGGAGAACACCACGGCCACGCTGGACCTGACGCACCGGCTGGACAACCGCTGGCTGCTGCGCGCCGCCTACAGCCACAACGACGGCAACTACGACATGCGCTACGTCTACCGGGGCGGCGCGCCGGACGCCAGCACCGGCCTGGGCATGGCCAACTCCTTCATCAAGTACCGGGGCGACCGCTCGCGCGACAGTCTCCACCTCACGGCCAGCGGCCCGGTCGCGCTGTTCGGGCGCCAGCACGAGATTGCCGTGGGCTGGAACCATGTGCGCGACGACATCGACATCCGCCGCTATGCACCGCTGGGCACGCCGCCTGCCACGGACAACTTCCTCGACTGGCGCAACGGCAGCCTGGCCGAGCCGGGCTGGTCCGACGTCTCCAACGGCGGCGACGACAGCCGCATGCGCCAAAGCGGCGGCTATGCCGTGGGGCGTTTCTCGCTGGCCGATGGCTGGACGGCCGTGGCCGGCGCCCGCCTGAGCCGCTGGTCCACGCGCCAGAACTACTTCGGCAGCCTGCGCGACTACCGCTACAGCAACGAAATCACGCCCTACGCCGGCCTGCTGTGGGACATCGATGCCCGGCACACGGCCTACCTGAGCTACACGGAAATCTTCACGCCCCAGAACTACCGCGACAAGCAAGGCAGCATCCTGGACCCCGTCACCGGCCAGGCCTTCGAGCTGGGCCTCAAGGGCTCCTGGCTGCAGGACCGGCTGCAGGGTTCTGCCGCGCTGTTCCAGACCCGCCAGGACAACCTGGCGCAGGACACGGGCGAGTTCATCGACGGAACCGCAGACCAGAAGGCCTACCGGGGAGTCAAGGGCGCGCAGGTGCGCGGCATCGATCTGGAACTCAGCGGCGAGCCGGCCCGGGGCTGGCGCCTGGGCGCCAGCTACACCCACTACACGGCACGCAGCGCCAGCGGCGCCGCCTTTAACACAACGCACCCGCGCAGCCTGGTCAAGCTCACGGCCATGCGCAGCTTCGAGGGTGCGCTGCAAGGCCTGAGCCTGGGCGGCAACCTGCGCTGGCAAAGCCGCATCTGGCAGAACGTGACCAACCCGCTGCGCCAGAGCGTGCAGGTCGGCCAGGGCAGCTACTTGGTGGTCAACCTCTCGGCCCACTACCGCATCGACCCCACCTGGTCGGCCAGCGTGCAGCTCAACAACCTGCTGGACCGCCAGTACTACAGCCAGATCGGCTTCTACAACCAGGGCTGGTGGGGCGAGCCGCGCAATCTGACGGTGAGCCTGAAGGCGGATTTCTAGGAGGACTTCGCCACCGGATCGGCGCTGGCATCGGCAACGATGCTTTGCGCTCCACCCTGGCGCCCCAGCATGCGCCAGCAGACGGCCAGCGTCACCGCCGCAGCCAGCAATCCAGCAGCAAAGCCACCGCCGTAGCCCACGGCCGCCGCCAGCGATGTCACCAGGGTGGAGGCCAGAATCTCCCCCGTGTCGCGGGCGCTTTGCACGGCTGTCATGTCGGTGCCGGCCTGCGGGCCGGCACCGGCAAAGCGCATGGCCAGCGTCATCACGGCCACCGAAGATGCACCCGTTCCAAACGCCCCCAGCGCCTGGGCCGCAAAGGCAGTGCCCATGTCCAGCGGCAGCAGGCCTGCGGCCAGGGCCATCCAGCCCAGCGCCGAGGCGGCGCAGGCCGCCAGCCCGCAGGCCAGCGCCGGCCTGGCGCCCAGCCGTGCCACCAGCCAGACGCCCCCGCCACAGCCCAGCAGCACGGTCACCGCACCGCCCGCCATGCCCACGCGCCCCACGGCCTCGACCGGCCAGCCTGCATCCACGAGAAACAGCTTGGCCAGGCCAAAGCCGCTGACGGCCGTGATGGACGACAGCACGGCTGCAGCCACCAGCGGCCAGGCGCCGGAGCGCTGCACAAAGGCCTTGAGACGGGCTGGCGACCGGCGAACGCCCGGCCGGCTGCGCAGGCCCTGCAGCGCAGCCGGCTCACGCCACAGCGCCACCAGCAGCAGGCTGAAGGCCACGGGCAGGCACAGGGCCGCCAGCGCCAGACGCTGTCCCAGCAAGCCCGCCAGCACCATGCTGCCGGCCCCGCCCACAAAGAAGCCCACCATGGTGCCGCCCACCTGCAGCGCATTGGCGCCAGCCAGACCACGGCCCCTGAAATGCTCGGCCACCAGCCCGTCCGTGGCAATGTCCTGCGTGGCACTGGCCAGGGAACCCAGGGCCGCCAGCGCCACGATGGCCGGCGCCGTCTGCAGCGTGATGCCCAGCGCAGCCGATGCCGCCAGGCACAGCAGCACCAGGGCCTGCATGGGCAGGATCCAGCTGCGACGGCGCCCCAGGCGGGCCGACCACCGGTTGTCCACGCGTGTGGCCCACAGGAATTTCAGCACCCAGGGCAGGCCCACCAGGGGCAGGAAGGCCAACGCCCCCAGCTGGGCGCCCTCGCTGCGCAGCAGTGTGGGCACGGCGTCCATGGCCAGGCCCAGGGGCATGCCCTGGGTCAGGTACAGGCCGGCGACCATCAGCCAGGTGTGCAGGTCCGGCTGCGACATCGCAGGGGAGCTGTCCGCATCGTGCAGGGGCGGGCTCATGGCTGCACCTTCTCGTGCTCGCTGCCACGCGCGGGCGTGATGAACATCAGGCGGCCCGGCTGCACCGCTTCCAGCCGGTGCCAGCAGCCGCGCGGCACCACCAGCATCTGGCCTGCCGAGAGTTCCAGAACCGGAGCCTCCTCGCCGCGCCGCTGCGGGCGCAGCAGCACACGCACTTCGCCGTCCAGCAGGCACAGCACTTCGTCGCCGACGGGATGGCGCTCCCAGTGCCCGTCATGCAGCGAGGCACCGTCGCTGAAAGGCTTGATGCCAATGATCCAGTCGCTGGCCGGGTCCAGCTTTTCGTGCGGGCCCAGCACGCGCACCTGCGAAGGGGCGCACAGGCCGATGAGGTGGCTGGCCTGCGCCAGCGGCCGGGCGATGAGGGAATGGGCGTTCTTGTCCATGGTGTGTTCCATCGATGGTGAAGCGGGTTCTCAGAACTCGGCGCGCAGGCTGAGCGTGGCGCTGCGCGGCTCGCCATAGCGGTTGTTCCAGCCCGTGCCGGACAGGCTCTGGTAGTAGCGGCGGTCCGTCAGGTTGTCCACCTGCAGGGCCGCCGTGAGCTGGCGGTTGATGCGCCAGCCCAGGCGCAGGCTGGCCAGCGCGTAGCCGCCCTGCCGCAGCGTCACGCCCTGCGCCTGGTTGTAGAAGTCGCTTTGCGCGCGCAGGCCCAGGCCGATGCTGAAGCGGCGCTCTGCCACCGGCATCTGGTAGCTGGCCCACAGGCGCAGGATGTGGCGCGGCGTGAAGCTGGCGAAGGGCAGGCCCTGGTTCTGCGCGTCCTGCAGGTACTGCGTGCGGTTCCAGGTGTAGGAGGCGCTCAGGCGCAAGTCGCGGTGGGGCTGGCCTTCGATCTCGGCCTCCAGCCCTCGGCTGCGCACCTCGCCGGTGGCGATGTACCAGCAGGCATTGCCCACGCAGGGATGGGCCGGATCGGCCTGGGCACGGTTCTTCTGCCGGATCTCGAACAGCGCCAGGCCCAGGTTCAGGCGGCCGTCCAGCAGTGCGCCCTTGATGCCGGCCTCCAGGTTGTTGCCCTGTACCGGGTCCAGCAGTTCACCGGCATAGGTGTAGCTGCTCTGCGGCTGGAGGATGCGCGCATGGCTGGCATAGGCGTTCCACTGTGGGCCGAGCGCGTACACCAGGCCTGCATAGGGGGTGAACTGCGTGCCCATGCGCGTGCGCACGCGGCTGGCGGCTCCGCCTGCGCCGCCCGTCTCTTGCTCCCAGCGCGTGAAGCGCCCGCCCAGCACCAGCTTCAAGGGGTCGGCCAGCTGCAGCCGCGCCATGCCGTACAGGCCGCTTTGCCGCGTCTCGGTGGGGCCGCGCGTGGCGTAGCTGCCGACCAGGGGCAGCGGCACGCCGTGCGGATTCCAGTTCAAGACATCGACCGGGCTTTGCGGCAGATTGAGGATGGAGGCGGCCCATTGCGTGCTGCGCGTGCGCTGGTGGTTGAAGCCGGCCAGCAGCTCGTGCGTGCGGCCCCACAGCTGCACCGGGCCGCTGGCAAAGGCATCCACACTGGTCTGGCTGTCGTCGAAGCGGTAGGCCGCACCCGTGAGGCGCCCGCCCAGGCCCGTGGCGGGATTGACAGCGCCGTTGGCCCCGGCATAGAGCAGCTCGGAATCACCGGAGAGGTGATTGAGGTTGAGCCTGGCCTGCCACCCGTTACTCCAGACATGCTCGACGCCGGCAAAGCTGCGCGTGGTGTTCCAGTCGAAGCGGTCCCAGGCCGCGTCCAGATAGGTGCTGCGCGGCAGGCCCACATCGCGGCCGTCTGCATAGAAAGGCACGCCCGCCATGTTGGTGGTGGAGCGTATGCGCTGATGGTGCACCCCGGCGTGCACCGTGGTGCCGGGCGCCAGGTCCAGCTCGGCAATGGCGTAGAGATTGCCGGTGCGCTCGCCAGCCACGTCGTAGAAGAAGTCACGCTCCTCCTGCGTGGCCACCACGCGGGCACGCAGGCTGCCCGAGGCATTGAGCGGGCCGCCGACATCGGCCTCGGCGCGACGCCGGCCCCAGCTGCCCAGGGTCAGCCCCGCGCTGCCGGCAAACTCCCGCGTGGGCCGCTTGGGCACGAGGTTGACCGTGGCGGCAGGGTTGCCCGTGCCATGCAGCAGGCCTGCGGCGCCGCGCACGATCTCCACGCGCTCGTACATGGCCATGTCCATGCGCGGGCTGGCCGTGTTGCCCATGAGAATGGGCACGCCGTCCTGCTGGAACGAATCGATCTTGAAGCCGCGCTGGTAGTAGCCCGTGGTCAGCAGCTGGAAGGGCTGCACGGTGACACCGGGGGCGTTCTGCATCACGTCGTCCAGGCTGTAGAGGTTTTGTTCGCGCATGCGCTCCTGCCCGATCACGGTGACCGACTGGGCGATTTCCTGCAGGCTCTGGCCCAGCTTGTCCACGCCCGTGCCGGTGACTGCGCTGGCGCGGACCGTGATCCCTGGCAGTGCGGCTGTTTCAGGCGCGCTGCCTGCATCAACCGCCTGCGTCTCGGCATGCAGCCGGGCCGATCCGCCCGTGGCAAAGGCCAGGCACAGGGCCAGTGGCAAGGGGCGCAACACCAGGGGCCGCGCCGCTTTCATTGACGATGAATCCATCACTCCTCCCGAATTTCAAATGAGAACCAATCTCATCCAAATTCTGAAAGACGTGGGCAGCGTCCATGCGCGATTGCGTCACGGCCTGCCGCGATCCCGGCACGATCACGGCAAAATCACGGCACGACTGCAGCGCTGCAAAGCGGCTGCGGAGCCTGACCTGGGATGGAGACTATCCGCGCCGCAAGGCGCTGGGCAGCACGCCATGGTGGCGCTGGAAGACCTTGCTGAAATGCGAGGGGCTGTAGCCGCTGAGGGCGGCCGCCTGGGCCACATCCATCCGCGCAGAGGCCAGCAGCTCGTAGGCGCGCGCCATGCGCTGGGCCTGCAGCCATTCGGCCACCGTGCAGCCAAAGCACTGGCGAAAGCCCTGGGTGAGCTTGTTCACGTTAAGCCCCACCTCACGCGCCAGAGCGCGCAGGCTCGGTGGATCATCCAGGCGCTCGCGCAGCAGCTGCGCCGCGCGCTCCAGTTGCTGGCGTCCGCGCCCGGACAGGTCTTCTTCCCCGGGCCGGGGCATGCACAGGGCCAGCAGCTCCAGCCCCTTGCCCGCCAGATAGAGCTGGCGCGCCGCGCCCTGCAGCGGACAGTGCAGGATCTGCTGCGCCACCGCGCGCTGGGCGGCACTGGCCTGGGCATCGCGGATGAGCGAGCCGCAGGCGCCGGATGCACCGGAATCTCCAGGAGCGCCTGCCTCCATCGCATCGGCCAGCCCCTGCGGCGTCAGGCCCAGGCTGGACGCCAGGCCCGACATGGGCAGGCTGGCCGACACGTACTCCAGATCCGAGCCCTGCTCCATGCCATGCAGCACGTCATGGGGTGCATCGCGCAGGCGCAGGTGTACGGAGGGACCGCACAGCCGCACGGGCGCCGAGCGTTCCAGCTGGTAGCTGATGCTGCCGGACAGCACCAGCACGAGCTTGACCCCGGCCTGCTCGCTCTCGCTGAACCACTGCGTGCGGTCAAAGCGCAGCCGGCCTGCCGACAGGCTGAGCATGGGCGTGGGCATTTGAACGGCGCCGCCGGGGGAAGAAGCAGGAAGGGTGCGGTCCTTTTTCATGGGCGGGTCCGGGCAGCTTGCGCCGTGGTGGCAGGGATCATGAGGGGCGCATGTTAATGCAATCCATTCTCATTTGCTAAGCAAGGCCGAACAGGTCATTCGCCCGCCGCATGACGTCCTGCCAAA
Source organism: Delftia sp. GW456-R20 (assembly GCF_001622915.1). Lineage (NCBI taxonomy): Bacteria > Pseudomonadati > Pseudomonadota > Betaproteobacteria > Burkholderiales > Comamonadaceae > Delftia > Delftia sp. GW456-R20. The sequence goes on from NZ_LWCN01000004.1 coordinate 583,112, forward strand.
ACATTGATTGACGTCAAGACAGCCACCGCCCAGCATTGGCCCGCCTGAAAAATCCGCCGCCGGCCCCAGCCGCTGCGCCACCAAAAACACCGACAAGGAGACATCGCCCATGCCCCGCACCCTTTCACGCAAGCAATTCCTGCGCGCTGCCGCGCTGCTCGGCGCCGCGCTGCTGCCCCTGCCCCAGGCCTGGGCGGATGCCTATCCCACCCGGCCCGTCAAGCTGGTCGTGCCCTTCGCCCCTGGCGGCAATACCGATGTGCTGGCGCGCATGGTGGCGCAGGGCCTGTCCGAGTCGCTGGGCCAGCCCGTGATCGTGGAAAACATCTCCGGCGCCAACGGCTCCATCGGCGCCAGCCGCGTGGCTTCGGCGGCCAATGATGGCTACACGCTGCTGTTCGGCACGGCCGGCACCCAGGCCATCAACCAGAGCCTGTACAAGAACCTGAGCGAGAAGAACCTGGGCGATTTCGAGTACGTGGCCCTGGTGACCACCATTCCCAATGTGCTGGTCGTCAACGAGACGCGCACGCCCGCCAGGACGGTGAAGGACCTGGTGGCACGCGCCGCCGCGCAAAAGACCGGCATGAGCTATGGCTCGCCGGGCAGCGGCTCCACGATCCACCTGTCGGGCGAGCTGTTCAAGAGCGCCACCCAGCTGGACATGGTGCATGTGCCCTACAAGGGCAGCGCGCCGGCCCTGACCGACCTGCTGGGCGGCCAGATCGATTTCATCTTCGAGAACGTGACGCCCGCCCTGCCCTTCGTGCAGTCCGGCAAGCTCAAGGCCCTGGCCGTGACCTCCGAGCAGCGCCTGCCCGCCCTGCCCGATGTGCCGACCATGAAGGAAAGCGGTTACCCCACCTTCGTGACCGGCACCTGGAACGGCGTGCTGGCACCCAAGGGCACGCCGGCCGCCATCGTCAAGCGCCTGGAAGAGGCCACGCTCAAGGTGGCGGGCCATGCCGACTTCAAGTCCAAGGTGACGGCGCTGGGCGGCGAAGTGCGCCTGCTGGACTCCAAGGCCTTCCGCGAATTCACGCGGGCCGAGTACCAGCGCTGGAATGCGATCGTGCAGACGGCGAAGCTGGAGCGGCAATAACGTCGGCTCCGGTCCCCGCCTCCGGCGCCCGCTGGCGGCGGGCCCAGAACGTCTCGTTCGCCCAGCGCGGCTCCAGCGCGTAGTAGTGCTGGTGATGGGTGCGGTACGCGGCGCGTATCGACCGGATCCACGCATCCCAGGCAGGCAGCGCAGCGGCATCGCCCGCCAGGCTGCGGCGCACGGCCGTGGCGGCCTCGCTGCCCGTGACCAGGCTGTTGAGCAGGCCCTGCGATGCCAGGGGATCGAAGGACAGGCCTGCATCGCCCACGGCCAGCCAGTCCGGCCCGCTGGCTGCATCAAGCCATTGTTCGTGGGCGGCGGCCACGCGCAGTGGCTCCAGCAGCCGGCTGCCCCTGCTGCGCGCGCCCACCAGGGCCGTGTGATGCGCCATTTCCAACAGATCGGCCGTGCTGCGCAGGCGCCGGGCTTCAGGCAGGTCGATATCGGTCTGCCAGGCAATCACGCAACTGCCATCGGGCAGGTCGGCGCTGTACCACCAGCCTTCGGCATCCGACTCGATCATGGTGGTGCCTGCATGCTCATGCGATGGCGGCTCCACCCAGGCGTGAAAGCAGACCAGGCGGCCACCACGGTGGACCTGGGCGCCCGCCTGCCGGGCCACGCGGGCCGCGCGGCCCGTGGCATCGACCACGATGCGGCAGGACAGCTCCAACGGGCCGTGCGCCGGGTCGCCCTGCGCCCTATCGATCAGGCAGCGCCAGCGCATGGGTGCGCCCGGTGGCTGGCGCTGCAAGCTGCGCAGCGTGGCGGGCACCAGGCAGGGCACGCCACGGCTGCGCGCAGCCTCCAGCAGCATGGCGTCGAAGCGCTTTCGGTCCAGGTGCCAGCCCGCGCCATGCGGGTCGAACAGCGCGTCCTGAAAGATGACCTCGGAGCTTCCCCACAATGACCGCCGCGACCAGGCAGGACGGTGGCCCTGTGCCGCGAACGCATCCCACACGCCCAGGTCGGACAGAATCACCCGGGCCGCAGCGGGCAGGGTTTCGCCAATGGCCCGCCCAGCCTGCACGGCGCGTCCTACCAGCGCCACGCGGCAGTGCCCTGCCAGTTGCGCGGCAACAGCCGCGCCCGCCGGCCCTGCGCCCACGACGAGCACATCCAGTTCCTCCGGCAGCGGCGCGGCGGCCATGGCGTGCGACGGCATGGCCGGCACTCAGCGCGGCAGCACCGGGCCGCGCTGCGTCATGGCGCGCAACTGCTGCTCGTTGTCTGCATCGAAGGGCTCGATGCGGGGAGGCGCCTCCTGCCCGTCCGGTTGCACCGCAGTCTTGAGCATGTGCGACGGCGCCGGGGCGATGCGGTTTTCCACCTGCATCACCGGCGGGAAGTCCTTGTCGCCCCGCAGGCCTGGCCGACTCTCGATGACGCCCATGTCACCGAAGTGGCTGATCATGCGGTTGATCTCGCTCTCATAGCCTTCCTCGCCCAGTGTGCGGAACCACGACTCGCGGCGGTTGAAGGCGGCAACGCGCTGCTCGCGCGGCAGCTCCGTGTCGATGACCCTTTCATAGGCCTCCTGCGTCAGCACCTGGTTGGGCACCCGGGCCGGCCAGAACGTGGGCAGGTAGGGGTCGTAGCGTGGGCCATAGCCGGCGTAATAGCCGCTGCGGCAGCTGGCGGTGTCGGTCTGCCAGGGGACCGCCATCCAGCGCGTGAGGTCGCCGGCCACCTGCGCATACAGCGGCCCGCTCTCGGACAGGGCCACCGCAGGCGTGAGCCGGGAGCCGTAGAGCTGCAGCTCGGGCGGGTTCACTGCCGCCTCGCGGATGCGGAACGGCGCCCGGTACATGCTGGCGTGCCGCATGGGCCAGGTGATCTCGCAGCCCGGGTGGAAGGCGTCGGCCAGGCAGTCGTCCATGGCGGCATGGTCGAGCATGGCCGGCTGCTCCTGCAGCGGCACGTCGGCGAGCTGGGCAGGGTACTGCTGGCCGGGTTTCCAGTCGGACAGGAAATGGCCACCGGCCCACAGGTCCAGCATCCTCAGCTGCGTGGCCGTCAGCGCCGCATGCTGGCGCGGTGTGTCGGCGGGCGGCACGGCCATGGCGTCGCCATACAGCCAGGGCCAGGGCTGGGGAGATGCGCCATCACGGTCAAAACGGCGGAAGGCATTGGCCACCTGCTGGCGCAGCTCGGCCCAGGTCGTGCCCGGGCTGCTGAGCCTGGCGATCCACGCCTCGTCATCTGCACTGGCCACCCCGCCCCAGCCGAACTGGGATGCAAAGCCTTTGTTCGCCCACTGCAGGCTGCTCTGGCGCTGGAGTATGGGCAGGATGTGCCGGCTGAAGGAGACGTGCAGCGGGAAGGCGGCCATGCCCGAGTGGATGTACACATCCTCCATCAGGTCCTTCATGGTGCGCACCGACTTCATCTGCGGGCCGTAGTTGGGCGGCGCAACCGTGACCCATGCCGCATCCACCGGCACGGAAACGCCGGCCACGACGACCTTGGCGCGCACGGGGCCGTCGGCCACATCGTCATGCCAGCCCTCGTTGTTCGCAAACGTGGTGGCCTTGGAGCCATCCACGGAGGCAGAGACGCCACGGCCTCCCAGCACGAGAAGCCGGCCGGTCTTTTCAATGCGCAATTCGCCCAGATAAACCGGCTTGCCGCAGAAACTGCCGCTGTCGAATGCCACCGGGGCCGAGCCTTTGGCAATGCGGCGGGCTCCCGGTCGAATGGCCAGGCTTTTCCGGTCCTTCACCGTGGCATTGCGCAAAATCGTGGGATCGGCTGCTGCGGCTTCAGGCACGTCCAGCGCCAATTGGAATTGATACCAGGCGGCCTTGGTATTGGCCAGTTCGACTTCCCATTCGATCTGGTCCTGGTCGGCCGTGAGTTCACGCACCACCTCGCCCGCGGCGTTGTAGCCGTAGATGCGAAAGCGCGCAGCCTGCCGCTTGAGCGCGCCCTGCGCATCGCGCAGGCTGCCCGGCGCCATGGGCGGCACATGCATCAGCTCGGGGCCGACATAGTACTCATCCGGACTATTGCCAATACGCGCCACACCAATCCCCGGGTGTATGGCTGCACGCACAATGGTGGAGTCGATGCCCATTCGTCGCCCTTTCAGTTGCTGAGGCACTGATTGCAACAAACAGTATCAAAAAAGCCGAGACAAAGTTAATTATCGGGAATCAACAATCCATAGCAACGCAGGAATGAGTTCAATCGAACCCATTCATTCGCCAATAGATGGACTGCTATTGATAATGAATTAGCAGGATAAAACCGATTCACAGCAGCACGATGTCGTATTGCTCCTGTGCCATGGCTGTCTCGGCCTGCAGGGAGATGGGCTTCTTGATGAAGTCGGACAGGCCGGCCAGGTGCTGGCTTTCCTCGTCCAGGAACATCTCCACCACCTTGGGCGAGGCCACGATGCGGAACTCGCGCGGGTTGAACTGGCGCGCCTCGCGCAGGATTTCGCGCAGCACCTCGTAGCAGACGCTGCGCACGGTCTTCACATGGCCCTTGCCCTGGCAGACCGGGCAGGATTCGCACAGCATGTGGGCCAGCGATTCGCGCGTGCGCTTGCGCGTCATCTCCACCAGGCCCAACTGCGAGAAACCGCCCGCCATGGTCTTGACGCGGTCGCGCCCGAGCTGGCGCTTGAATTCGGACAGCACCTCGGCCTGGTGGTCGTCGCGCACCATGTCGATGAAGTCCACGATGATGATGCCGCCCAGGTTGCGCAGGCGCAGCTGGCGCGCGATCTGCTGGGCTGCTTCCAGGTTGGTCTTGAAGATGGTGTCGTCGAAGTTGCGCGCCCCCACGTAGCCGCCGGTGTTGACGTCCACCGTGGTCAGCGCCTCGGTCTGGTCCACGATCAGGTAGCCGCCGGACTTGAGGTCCACGCGGCGGCCCAGCGCACGGGCGATTTCCTCGTCGATGGCGAACAGGTCGAAGATGGGCCGCTCGCCGCGGTAGTGCTGCAGCTTGGGAACGGCCGCCGGCATGTATTCCTGCCCGAAGGTCATGAGCAGGGCGAACTGCTCCTTGGAGTCGATGCGGATGCTCTGCGTGCCCTCGCCCACCAGATCGCGCAGCACGCGCTGCAGCAGGTTCAGGTCCTGGTGCAGCAGCGACATGGGCGGCAGGCGCACCGAGGCGTCCTTGATGCGGCTCCAGGTCTTGCGCAGGTAGCGGATGTCGTCGGCCAGCTCGGCGTCGCTGGAGTCCTCGCCATTGGTGCGCAGGATGAAGCCGCCGCCCCCGCCGTTTTCCTTGGTGCCCACCAGGCCCTGCAGGCGGGCGCGCAGCGCGTCGCGCTCGCCCTGCGGGATTTTCTGCGAGATGCCGATATGGTCATCCTGGGGCAGCAGCACCAGCAATCGCCCCGCGATGCTGATCTGCGTGGACAGGCGCGCACCCTTGGTGCCGATCGGGTCCTTGATGACCTGCACCATGATGGTCTGGCCTTCGAAAACCTGCTTTTCGATGGGCACGACAGGCATGTCCTTGCGCGCGAACATGGGGGCCTCGCCCCCTTCCTGCCGCTGCCAGACATCGGCCACATGCAGGAAGGCCGCGCGCTCCAGGCCGATGTCGATGAAGGCCGACTGCATGCCCGGCAGCACGCGCGAGACCTTGCCCAGGTAGACGTTGCCAACCAGGCCGCGCTCCAGCGGGCGCTCCATGTGCAGCTCCTGGACGGCGCCGTTCTCGATGATGGCCACGCGCGTTTCCTGTGGCGACCAATTGATCAGAATGTCTTGCTGCATGCTGTGCCTGTGGTGTGCTTTGTCGTTTGTATTTCTCGGCCATGGCGGCCCGGCAATCATTGCGCCGGTGGCCGCTTGCCACTATCTTGCCGCGCCATCCGCTGCCATCGGCGGTCTGCGCATGCCTGCACGCCCCTGCGGGCCCAGGTCGGGGAGCCGGCCTACAGTGCCCAGCCCAGCTCGCGCAGCAGCGCCGCCGTCTCGAACAGCGGCAGGCCCATGATGCCCGAGTAGCTGCCGTGCAGCCACTGCACATGGGCCGCCGCGCGGCCCTGTATGCCATAGGCGCCGGCCTTGCCCATGGGCTCGCCCGAGGCCACATACGCGTCGATCTGCTGCGCGCTCATGGCCGAGAAGCAGACCTGGGACACCGACAGCGCAGCCAGGCGCCGCGTGCCGTGCTGTATGGCGACGGCGGTCAGCACCTCGTGCTCGCGGCCCGCAAGCGCGGTCAGCATGCGGCGGGCATCGTCGGCATCGGCAGGCTTGCCAAGAATGCGGCCATCCAGCGCCACCGTGGTGTCCGAGCACAGCACGGGCGCCACAGCCAGAGCGCGGCGCGCATGGCGGGCCATGGCGGCATCGAGCTTGAGCGCGGTGACGCGCTGCACATAGTCGCGCGCTGCCTCATCGGCCAGCTCGGCCTCTATGGCCTCGGCATCTTCGGCAATGTCGCCCTCGGCGTTGGGCAGCAAAAGCTCATGGGCCACACCCAGCTGCTCCAGCAGCTGGCGGCGGCGGGGGCTCTGGGAGGCAAGGTAGATGAATGGCGGCATGATAAGAATGAGAAATGCCTTCAGCCCTTTGTTGCAAAGCGCTGAAGGCTATCAAAATCATAGTATCACGAGATCCTCGGATCCGCGTGACAGGGCCGCTGGCAGAGCCTGGGAGCCGGGACAGGCCCTATTCCCGGTGATAGGGATGGCCGGCGTTGACCGACCAGGCACGGTACAGCTGCTCAATGAGCAGCACCCGCACCATGGCATGCGGCAGGGTCAGGTCCGACAGGCGGATGCGCTCGTGCGCAGCCTGCCTGAAGGCGGGGTCCAGTCCGTCCGGGCCGCCGATGATCAGGGCCACGTCGTCGCCCTCCAGCTGCCAGCCCTGCAGGCGCTGGGCCAGGGCCTTGGTCGTCAGATTGGTGCCGCGCTCATCGAGCACGACGATGCGCGTGCCGCGCGGAATGGCGGCCTCGATGCGCTTGCGCTCGGCCGCGTACAGGGTCTCGACCGTCTTGGAGCCGCGCGGCTCGGTCTTGACGGCCTTGAGCTCCACCTTGAGCTCCGGGGGAAAGCGCTTGGCATAGTCGTCGTAGGCCGTCTGTGCCCAGTCGGGCACATGCTGGCCCACAGCCACGATCAACAGCTTCATGCAGCGTCAGTCCCGAACCGTTCAGGCCTTGGCGCGGGGAGCGCGCTTGGCGGCCGGCTTTGCAGCAGCACCTGCCTTGGGCTTGGCGGGAGCGCGGTTGACCACCACGGTCTTAATGGCCTTGGGCGCTGCCGTCTTGCGGGCCGGCGCCTTGGCGGCGGCCGACTTCACGGCGGCGGACTTGGGAGCGGCCGACTTTGCAGCAGCCGGCTTGGCGGCCGCCGTACGGGATGCTGCCGGCTTGGCAGCTGCGGAACGGGGTGCAGCGGCCTTGGCAGGAGCTGCCTTCTTGGCAGCGGGCTTCTTGCCTGCAGCAGGTGCGGCGGCAGAAGCGGCATTCTTGGCGGCAGGCTTGGCGGCCGTTGCAGCAGCCTTCTTGGAAGCGGCCTTCTTGGCCTTTTCCTCGGCCTTGTCGGTGGCGGCCGAGCGTGTGGGCTTGGGAGCACCCAGCTTCAGGCGCACAGGCGTCTCGCCCCAGATCTCTTCCAGGCGGTAGTACTGGCGGATGGCTGGCTGCATGACATGGACCACGGCCTGGCCGCAGTCCACGATGATCCACTCGCCGTTTTCTTCGCCTTCCTGGCGTGGCACGGGAAAACCGGCCTGCTTGACGGCGTCGCGCACGCTGGATGCCAGCGCCTTGGTCTGGCGGTTGGAGGTGCCCGCAGCCACGATCACGCGCTCGAACAGCGGCGAGAGCTTTTCGGTATTGAAGACCTGGATGTCTTGGGCCTTGACGTTTTCGAGGCCGTCAACAATGGCGCGTTGCAGCTTGGTCACGTCGCGCTTGGCTGCGGAATCCGATTTGGTGGAAGTGGTCATCAGGCGGTGATCAGTGGAATAGAAATGGGATCAATATAGCGCGAGCGCCGTGCGGCCCGTAGAGGGCTTGGCTGTAGCGGCGCTCCAAAATGCATGGAGTTCGCCCACAGATCGCCGGAAGATTTCGCGCCGAAGAAAGTGGAGAACGCAGCCAACGCTGCGCCTCAAGCTATTGAAATTATAGTTTTGCCGCCTATTCCCTTGCACGCGCGGATTTCGCCACGCGGCCGGAGATGGCGGCAATGGAACTCAAAGCCAGTCGCGGCGCACCAGGAATTGCTCCAGCAGCGCGCGCTCGGGCGTGCCGGGCGCGTCCTCGCGCTGGTAGCTCCAGCTCGCATGCGGGGGCATGGACAGCAAGATGGATTCCGTGCGCCCGCCGGACTGCAGGCCGAAGTGCGTGCCCCGGTCCCAGACCAGGTTGAACTCCACGTAGCGGCCGCGGCGGTAGCGCTGGAAATCGACCTGCTGCTGCCCGTAGTCCATGGCCTGGCGGCGCTCGACGATGGGCAGGTAGGACTCCAGAAAGGAATCTCCCACCGAACGCAGCATGTCGAAGCTGCGCGCCTGGCCCAGCTCAGAGAAGTCGTCGAAGAAGATGCCGCCGATGCCGCGCTGCTCGTTGCGGTGCTTCAGGCAGAAGTACTCGTCGCACCAGGTCTTGAAGCGCGGGTAGAGCGTGTCGCCAAAAGGCGCCAGCGCATCGCGGCAGACGCGGTGAAAGTGCCGTGCATCTTCCTCGAAGCCGTAGACCGGTGTCAGGTCCATGCCGCCGCCGAACCAGCAGGTGGGCTCGTTGCCCGGATGCCCTGCCGCACCTGAGCCGGCCGCACCTGAGCCGGCCGCAATCATTCGCACATTCATGTGTACCGTAGGCACAAAAGGATTGCGCGGATGGAAGACCAGGGACACGCCCATGGCTTCGAACGGCGCACCCGCCAGTTCAGGCCGGTGCTGCGTGGCCGAGGGCGGCAGCTGCGGCCCGCGCACATGCGAGAAGCCGCAGCCCGCGCGCTCGAACACGCGGCCGCCCTCCATGATGCGGGTGTTGCCATCGCCCTGCAGGCGCTCGCCGGGGCCCTTGCTCCAGGTGTCGGACAGAAAGCGCGCACCGCTCTCGCCTTCCACCTGCTCCAGCGCCTGCGTGATGCGGGCCTGCAGGCCCGTCAGGTACTCGCGCACCTGCGCCACGGGCAGCGCCTGCCCGGTCGATTGCTCTGCCATGGACTCAGTTCTTCACAGCACGGAAGCCGATGTCGCGGCGGTACTGGGCACCATCGAAATGGATGCCGCGCGCCACGTCATAGACCTTTTGCTGGGCCTGCTTGACGCTGTCGGCCAGCACGGTGACGCACAGCACGCGGCCACCGCTGGTGACGGGCACGCCGTCCTTGAGTTGGGTGCCGGCATGGAAGACCATGGCATCGGCGGCGTCCTGCGGCAGCCCGCTGATGGCATCGCCCTTGCGCGGGTCCTCGGGGTAGCCGGCCGCAGCCATGACCACGCCCAGCGCCGTGCGGCGGTCCCATTGCAGCTCGACCTGGTCGAGCTTGGCATCGGTGGCCGCCAGCATGACGTCCACCAGATCGCTCTTGAGGCGCATCATGATGGGCTGGGTCTCGGGGTCGCCCATGCGGCAGTTGAACTCCAGCGTCTTGGGATGGCCGGACGCGTCGATCATCAGGCCCGCATAGAGGAAGCCGGTGTAGGGAATGCCGTCCTTTTCCATGCCGCGGATGGTCGGCAGGATGATCTCGCGCATGGCGCGGGCATGCACGTCGGCCGTGACCACGGGCGCGGGCGAGTAGGCGCCCATGCCGCCCGTGTTCGGGCCCTGGTCGCCGTCCTTCAGGCGCTTGTGGTCCTGGCTGGTTGCCAGGGCCAGGACGTTCTTGCCGTCGCACAGCACGATGAAGCTGGCTTCCTCGCCGGCGAGGAATTCCTCGATCACCACGCGGGCGCCGCCGTCGTTGTGGGCCACGCCGTACTTGTTGTCCACGAGCATGAAGTCCACGGCGTCGTGGGCTTCCTGCAGCGTTGTCGCAACGACCACGCCCTTGCCTGCGGCCAGGCCGTCGGCCTTGACCACGATGGGCGCACCCAGGCGGTCCACGTAGGCATGGGCCGCCACCGGGTCGGTGAAGGTTTCATAGAGCGCCGTGGGGATGCCGTGGCGCGCCATGAAGTCCTTGGAGAAGGCCTTGGAGCTTTCCAGCTGGGCGGCCGCCTTGGAGGGGCCGAAGATGCGCAGGCCGTGGGCGCGGAACTCATCGACCACGCCGGCAGCCAGCGGAGCCTCGGGGCCGACCACGGTCAGCGCGACCTTCTCGGCCTGCGCCCACTCGCGCAGCGCCTGCGGGTCGGTGATGTTGAGGTTTTCCACCTTGCCGCCGGCCAGGCCCGTGCCACCGTTGCCGGGGGCCACATAGACCTTGGTCGATTTCGGCGATTCAGCCAGTTTCCACGCCAGGGCGTGCTCGCGGCCTCCGCCACCAATCACAAGAATTTTCATAGTTCAGCGTTGTGGTAGACGTCCTGTACGTCATCCAGGTCTTCGATCATGTCCAGCAGCTTTTGCATGCGGGCTGCGTCATCGCCTTGCAGGGCGATGGTGTTTTCCGGGCGCATGGTGACTTCAGCCACCTCCGGCGTCAGGCCCTTGGCCTGCAGCGCGTCGCGCACGGTTTCGAACTCTGCGGGTGCGGTCAGCACCTCGATGGCTCCCTCGTCATCGGTGATCACGTCCTCGGCGCCGGCCTCCAGAGCCACTTCCATGATCTGGTCCTCGTCGCTTCCGGGAGCGAAGATCAGTTGTCCGACATGCTTGAACTGGAAGGACACGGAACCTTCCGTGCCCATGTTGCCACCGTACTTGCTGAAGGCGTGACGCACATCCGCCACAGTGCGCACGCGATTGTCGGTCATGGTGTCCACGATGATGGCCGCGCCGCCAATGCCGTAGCCTTCGTAGCGGATTTCCTCGTAGGTCACGCCTTCGAGGTTGCCCGTGGCTTTGTCGATGTTGCGCTTGATGTTGTCGGCCGGCATGTTGGCCGCCTTGGCCTTCTCCACCGCCAGGCGCAGGCGCGGGTTGGCGCTGAGATCGCCCCCTCCCGTGCGTGCCGCCACCATGATTTCACGGATGATGCGGGTCCAGACCTTGCCACGCTTTTCGTCCTGGCGGCCTTTGCGGTGCTGGATATTGGCCCATTTACTGTGTCCTGCCACAGGCTGTCCTTTGATATTGATTTAACCTTGCGGCTGGGATTTTACTTTTGACCGCATGCTCCCCCGAGGAAACCCGAAATGGCCGCTCCACTTCTGATCGCCCGCCACTCTGCCACAGAATGCCTGCTGCTGCCCGCACTGGCCAATCGACATGGCCTGATCACAGGCGCCACCGGCACCGGCAAGACCGTGACGCTGCAGAAAATGGCCGAGGGATTCTCCGAGATCGGCGTGCCGGTATTCATGGCCGACATCAAGGGAGACCTGTCCGGCATCAGCCAGGCTGGCAGCACGGGCGCCAAGATGGCCGCCTCCCTGCAGGAGCGCGGCATCGAGATTCCCCAGCCCCTGGCCTGCCCCACCACGCTGTGGGACGTGTTCGGCGAGCTGGGCCACCCGGTACGCGCCACGGTCTCGGACATGGGTCCGCTGCTGATCGGCCGCATGCTGGCCCTGAACGACACGCAGATGGGCGTGCTCAACCTGGTCTTCAAGATTGCCGACGACAACGGCCTGCTGCTGCTGGACCTCAAGGACCTGCGCGCCATGCTCCAGCATGTGGGCGACAACGCCAAGCAGTTCACCACCGAGTACGGCAACATCAGCGCGGCCAGCGTGGGTGCCATACAGCGCGGGCTGGTGGCCATCGAGTCGCAGGGCGGTGACAAGTTCTTTGGCGAGCCCATGCTCGACATCAACGACCTGATGCAGACCGATGCCGGCGGCAAGGGCGTGGTCAACATCCTGGCCGCCGAGAAGCTGATGAATTCGCCGCGCCTGTACTCCACCTTCCTGCTTTGGATGCTGTCGGAGCTGTTCGAGCGCCTGCCCGAGATCGGCGACCCCGACAAGCCCAAGCTGGTCTTCTTCTTCGACGAGGCCCACCTGCTGTTCAACGACGCGCCCAAGGTGCTGCTCGAACGCATCGAGCTGGTGGTGCGCCTGGTGCGCTCCAAGGGCGTGGGCGTGTATTTCGTCACGCAAAACCCCATGGACGTGCCCGACACCGTGCTGGCCCAGCTGGGCAACCGCGTGCAGCACGCGCTGCGCGCCTTCACGCCGCGCGACCAGAAAGCCGTCAAGGCCACGGCCACCACCATGCGGCCCAAGCCCGGCCTGGATATCGAGGCCGCCATCACCGAGCTGGCCGTGGGCGAGGCCCTGGTGAGCTTCCTCGACGACAAGGGACGCCCCGGCATCACCGAGCGTGCCTACGTGATCCCGCCCGGCAGCCAGATCGGCCCCATCAACGAGGAGCAGCGCAAGACCCTGCTGGCACAGTCGCTGGTGGCCGGCGTCTATGAAAAGGCGGTGGACCGCGAGTCGGCCTACGAGGTGCTGCGCGGCCGCACGGCAGCGGCCAGCGACGGCGCAGCGCCAACCGGCACGGGCCCGGCCGGTGCTGCGCCCGCGGCAAGCGAAGGTGGCGCCATGATGGACGGGCTCAAGGACCTGCTGTTCGGCACCACGGGCCCACGCGGCGGCAAGCACGACGGCCTGGTGCAGACCATGGCCAAGTCCACCATGCGCACCATGGGCAATTCGCTGGGCAAGGAAATCCTGCGCGGCGTGCTCGGCGGCATCCTGGGCAACAAGAAGCGCTGAAGCGCTGGCGCACCGGCCCTGCGCCGCATCAAACACCATAGCACCCAGCCGTTGCCATGCAACGGCTGGCGCATTTCAGGGCTCTGAAAGCCCGCGCATGCGGCTATGATCGAAAGCGCCTCCATCCACTTTGCGGAACCGCACGCCATGACGACGAACAGCCCTCCCTCGCTGCCCACCTATGACGATGTCGCCGCCGCCGCTCGCCGGCTGGAAGGCGTGGCCCACCGCACACCCATACTGCGCAGCCGCACCGCCGACGAGCTGCTGGGCGCCCAGCTGTTCTTCAAGTGCGAGAACCTGCAGCGCACGGGCGCCTTCAAGATACGCGGCGCCTACAACGCGCTGTCGCAGTTCACACCCGAGCAGCGCAAGCGCGGCGCCCTGGCCTTCTCCTCGGGCAACCATGCCCAGGCCGTCGCCCTGGCAGCGCAGATGCTGGACATGCCCGCGCTCATCGTCATGCCCGAGGATGCCCCCGCCTCCAAGATGGCGGCCACGCGCTCCTACGGCGCCCAGGTGGTGACCTATGACCGCTTCACCGAGGACCGCGAGGCCATCTCCCGCCGCCTGGCCGACGAGCGCGGCATGACGCTGATCCCGCCGTTCAACCACCGCGACGTGATCGCCGGCCAGGGCACGGCAGCCAAGGAACTGTTCGAAGAGGTGCCCGACCTGGACTACCTGTTCGTCTGCCTGGGCGGCGGCGGACTGCTGTCCGGCAGCCTGCTGGCGGCCAGGCAACTGGCGCCGCGCTGCAAGGTCTACGGCGTCGAGCCCCAGGCCGGCGACGATGCCCGCCAGTCGCTGCGCGCAGGCCAGATCGTGCAGATCCCCACGCCCCACACCATTGCCGACGGTGCCCAGACCCAGTCCATCGGCGATATCACATTCGCCATCATCCGCGAGCATGTGGAAGATATCCTGGCCGTGGCGGACGAGCATCTGGTGCAGGCCATGCGCTTTTACGCGGAACGCAAGAAAATCGTGGTCGAACCCACGGGAGCGCTCTCGCTGGCGGGCGCCCTGCATGGCGGGGTTGCGCTGTCGGGCGCGCGCGTGGGCATTCTGATCAGCGGCGGCAATGTGGACCTGGCGCGCTACGCACGCTTTCTGCACGACTGAACCGCCCCCTGGCGCCGGCCGCACATGCCGGCGCCCCTTTTTTCCAGAAGAAAACCATGAGTACTCTGCACCTGATCGACCACCCGCTGGTCCAACACAAGCTCACGCTGATGCGCCGCAAGGAAGCCAGCACCAACAGCTTTCGCCGCATGCTGGGCGAGCTGTCCACGCTGATGGCCTACGAGATCACGCGCGACATGCCGCTGCAGGACATCGAGATCGAAACCCCGCTGGAGACCATGACCGGCAAGGTCATCGACGGCAAGAAGCTGGTGCTGGTGTCCATCCTGCGCGCCGGCAACGGTTTCCTCGACGGCATGCTCAACGTCGTGCCCGGTGCGCGCATCGGCCACATCGGCCTGTACCGCGACCCCGAGACGCTGCAGCCCGTCGAGTACTACTTCAAGATGCCTTCCGAGATGGAAGAGCGCGACGTGCTGGTCGTCGATCCCATGCTGGCCACGGGCAACTCGGCCGCAGCCGCAGTGGCGCGCCTGAAGCAGCTGAACCCGAAGTCCATCAAGTTCATGTGCCTGCTGGCCGCGCCCGAAGGCGTGGCCACCATGCAAAAGGCCCACCCCGACGTGGACATCTACACGGCCGCCGTGGACCGCCAGTTGGACGCCCACGGCTACATCCTGCCGGGCCTGGGCGACGCGGGCGACCGCATCTTCGGCACCAAGTAGGCCTGGTGCACGCACCCACAAAAAAGCCGCACATCGTGCGGCTTTTTTGCTGGGGAGCGGGGGGCAGCGGGATCAATCCACCAGCCCCGCATAGACGTGCTGCACGTCGTCATCGTTCTCGATGCCGGCCAGGAAGTCCTGCACTTCCTCCTGCTGCTCGGCCGACAGGCTGGCCATGCTGACCGGCGTCTTGGCCTTGTAGCCCAGCTTGGCCGACAGCACCTTGAAGCCCTGGGCCGGCAGCGCCTTGCTCACGGTATCCAGGTCCGTCGGGTCGGTGATGAACAGCGTCGTGCCCTCTTCCTCCCCGGGCTCGAAGTCCTGTGCGCCGGCCTCGATGGCGGCCAGCTCGGCATCGGCACCGCCTTCGGGCTCGCCCTCGATCATGCCCACATGGTCGAAGTCCCAGGCCACGGCCGTCATCTGGCCCTTGCGGAAGCACACGCGCATGTTGGGCGCCGTGCGGTTCACGTTGTCGGTCAGGCACTCGATCATCACGGGCACGCGGTTGGGGCCGTAGCCTTCATACACCACGCGCTCGTAGTTGACGGCATCGGCACCCACGCCCGAGCCCTTCTTGATCGCACGCTCGAGCGTGTCCTTGGGCATGGAGGCCTTGCGGGCGGCTTCCACGGCCATGCGCAGGCGCGAGTTGCCTGCCGGATCGGCGCCGGCGCGCGCCGCGACGATGATTTCCTTGGCCAGCTTGCCAAACAGCTTTCCCTTGGCATCGGCGACCAGCGCCTTGCCCTTTGCTTTCCATTGCGCGCCCATGGCTGCTTTTCCCTTGCGGATTCTCTGGTGGGTAGGAGGCGCCGCCGACCGCCCCACGCAGGGACCCGGCCCGGCGCCGAAAGAGCGCTGTTTATACACCCGCGCAAGTGGCTGCGCGGGCTTTTTGCGCAGTGGTTGACAGGGCGCCGCTGGCTCTGGCCGCGTCGTGCATGATGTTTGCCAGATCAAAGTCGGCCGACTGCGATACAGCGCAGTCGGCCGGGCCGCATGCGCATCGTGCACGGTGACGGGCGCCTCGCGCCGGCACCGGCTGGCCTGCCCCCTGTGGACAGGCAAGGTGACCGCCAGCGAGCAGGTGCTGACGCTCCTGGGCCAGCGCGTCCGTGATGTCCGCCAGGGACAGGACGGCTGGCTTTACCTGCTGACGGATGCCCAGGACGGGCAGTTGCTGCGCGTCACCGCCACGCCCTGAGCCCCGTCACACGCGGCGGCTCACTGCACGGTGATGCCGTTGGCCTTGACCACGGCATCCCAGCGCTTGCGCTCGGCCGCCACGAAGCCCGTGAAGGCGGCGGAGGAACTGCCCACGGGCGTCAGGCCCAGCTTTTCAAGGCTGGCGCGCGTGGCCGGCAAGGCCAGGGCCTTTTGCACCAGGTCCTGCAGCTTCTGCACGGTGTCGGGCGCAGTGCCTGCGGGCAGGAAGAAGCCGTTCCACTCCGTGACCTCGAAGCCCTTGATGCCGCTTTCCGCCACCGTGGGCACGTCGGGCAGGTCCGGCATGCGCTTGGCCGAGGACACGGCCAGCGCCTTGAGCTTGCCGCCCTTGACGTAATTGATGCTGGAGGCCGCGTTGGCAAAGTACACATCGACCTGGCCGCCCATGACATCGACGATGGCGGGCGCCCCGCCCTTGTAGGGAACGTGGACGGCATCGAACTTGGCGTCTGCCTTGAGCAGTTCCGTCGCCATCTGGGCCAGGCTGCCCGGACCGTAGGAGGCATAGGTGAGCCTGCCGGGCTTTTGCCGCGCGGCATTCATGAAGTCGGCCAGGCTGTTGTAGGGCGAGGACGGCGCGGCCACGAGAATGTTGGGCACGCTGATGGCCTGGGACACGGCAATGAAATCCTTGGCCGGGTCGTAGGGCAGCTTGCGCAATGCGGGGTTGATGGCGAAGGACGATGCGTCATACAGCACCGTATAGCCATCGGCCTTGGCGCGCGCCACGAGGGCGGCACCAATGGCGCCGCTGGCGCCGGCCTTGTTGTCCACCACCACGGTCTGGCCCGAGACCTCGCCCAGCGCCTTGGCGATGATGCGCGCCGCATTGTCCGCACCGCCGCCGGCCGAGAACGGCACGACGACCGTGATGGCCTGCGCGGCCGGATAGTCGGCCGCATGCAGCGTGCCCTGGAAAAGTCCCAGTCCCAGGCCCAGCCCCAAGGCCAGCACCGTCATGGCGGGCCGCAGTGTCTTGATCTTCTTCACGTTTCTGTCTCCTGTTGCTCAATGGTGAAAACCTGGGCTGCGAGGCTTGCGTGCCCCGCGCCCTCAATCGAATCCGTACAGCTCGGCGGCGTTGTCCACCAGCACGCGGGCGCGCAGCGCCGCATCGGGAATCCAGCGCGACAGCAGCGCCAGCAGCAGGGGGGTCTGCGGCGGATGGGCAACTTCGGTGACATGGGGCCAGTCGCTGCCCCAGACCAGGCGCTGCGGGGCCTCGGCCACCCAGGCCTGCGCCAGCGCGTCGCAGTCGGCATAGCCTGCGGCCAGGCCCGCCCGGCTGTTCAGATACGGGCCCGAGAGCTTGACCCAGGCCCTGCCCTGCTGCACCAGCCCACGGACCACGCCGAAGGCGGGCTGGTGCACGCCAGAGCCGTCAGCACTGTCAGCGAGCCGCGCCATGTGGTCGAACACCAGGGTGCATGGCAGCCGCTGCAGCAGCGCCGCATGGGCCTCGATCTGGCTGGCCAGCCAGTGCAGCTGCACATGCCAGCCCAGCGCGGCAATGCGCTCGGCCAACGGCTCCAGCATGTCCAGCCGCACGGCTGCATCGTGCTCGGTGTGCAGCGAAAAGCGGATGCCGCGAATGCCGCCGTCATGCAGCGCCTGCAGCTGTGCGTCGGTGATCTCGGGGTGCACCACGGCAATGCCGCGCGTGCTTGCTGCGCCCAGCGACTGGATGGCGTGCAGCGTGGCCCGGTTGTCCGTGCCATGCGCACGCGGCTGGACGATGACGGCGCGCTCCAGCCCCATGGCGCCGCGCAGCTGCGCATAGTCGGCAGCCGTGGCATGGGCACCAAAACGCGTATCAAAGCGCGTATCAGAACGCGTACCAAAGCGCGGATCGAAGACGTGCAGATGGGCGTCGCAGGCGCCTGCAGGCAGTGCGTGCATCAGCGGCTCTCTTGCGCAGCGGCCTTCAGCGCCTCGGTATGCTGGCCCAGCGTGGGCGCGGCAAAAGCCGGCGGGCCGGGCGTGCGGTCGAATTCGACGGCGCCGGCAAAGCCCCGGTAGCTGCCCAGGGTCGGGTGCTCGAAACGGGTGACCATGCCCTCGGCCTGCACCTGCGGGTCGTCGAACATGTCTTCCACCGTGCGGGCCGCCGCGCAGGGCACTTCCTCGCCAAACAAGGCCTCCCATTCCAGCGCGCTGCGCCCCGCCAGCGCCTGGCGCAGCAGGGGCACCAGCACGTCGCGGTGCTGGGCGCGCTTGCGCACGGAGTCGTAGCGCTCGTCGCTGGCCACCTCGGGCAGATCCAGCTTGCGGCACAGCGCCGCCCAGAAATGCGCGGTGTTGGCCGAAATGTAGAGATATCCTTCGCGCGTCGGGTGGATGCCCGTGATGCCGCCCGAGCGCATGTCGCGCCCTACCTCGCGCGGCTCGCCCTCGGCCCAGACCATGCGTGCGGACTGCATGGTCAGCGCCGCGCGCAGCAGGGACACGCCCACATGCTGGCCCAGCCCGCTTTTCTCGCGCTCGTACAGTGCCGACGACACGCCGCCCGCCACCAGGGCCGAGGCGTAGTAGTCCACCACGGAGCCATAGAGAATCTCGGGCGGCCCGCCTGCCTTGCCCTGCATGGCGCACATGCCGGTCATGGTCTGCAGCACCTGGTCGTAGCCCGCCTTGGCCTTGAGCGGCCCGCGGCTGCCATAGCCGGTGACGCTGCAATAGATGAGGCGTGGGTTGATGGCGGCCAGTTGCGCAAAACCGATGCCCAGCCGCTCGGGCACGCCGGGGCGGAAGTTGTGGACCAGCACATCGGCCTCGCGCACCAGGCGCAGCAGCACGGCGTGGTCGGCCTCGTCCTTCAGGTCCAGCACCATGCCCCACTTGCTGCGGTTCACGCCCAGGAAGGCGCGGCTTTCCGCTTCCAGCGTGGAGGGGTACTTGCGCAGGTTGTCGCCCACGGGCGGCTCGACCTTGATGACCTCGGCGCCCTGGTCCGCCAGCAGCGAGCAGCCATAAGGCCCCGCGATATAGGCGCTCAGATCCAGCACGCGCACACCGCTGAGCGGGCCTTTCGGTCCCTGGCGTTCACCGGGCACAAAACTCATTCGTTTCTCCTGATAGGGAAGCGGGAAGGCCTGGGGCACTTCCCGCCAGCGGCCGGGTTCAATCGGCCTGGATATTGCGGTCCTTGGCGAGCTGCTTCCAGCGCGCCACGTCGCTGCGGATCACCTGTGCGAACTGCTGCGGCGTCACGGGGTTGGCAATGGCGCCTTCGCGCAGGAAGCTGGCCTGGATGGTCGGCTTGGCCAGCACCTGGTTCACGGCCTGGTTGAGGCGGTCCACGATGTCGGCGGGCGTGCCCGCAGGCGCCAGCAGCCCCCACCACAGATCGAACTCATAGCCCGGGATGGCCGTTGCCATGGGCGTCAGGTCCGGCGCAATGGGGCTGGGCTTGAGGCTGGTGATGCCGATGGCGCGCAGCTTGCCGTTGCGCACCATGGGCAGGATGGAGGGGCCGCTGGAGACCAGCATCTGCACCTGGTTGCCGATCACGTCGGTCACGGCTGGACCCTGGCCCTTGTAGGGCACATGCATGATGTCCATGCCCGGCACCATGGAGCGCATCATCTCGGTCGCGAAGTGGTTGATGCTGCCGGTGCCCGAGGTGGCGTAGTTGAACTGGCCCGGGCTGGCCTTGATGGCGCGCACCAGATCCTGCGGCGTCCTGGCGGGGAATTCGTTGTTCACGGCCACCACCAGCGGGCCCTTGGCAAACATGGCCACGGGCGCCAGGTCCTTGACGGGGTCGAAGGGCATCTTGGCCTGCACCGCAGCATTCGTGGTCATGCTGGACGAGACCGCCACCAGCGTGTAGCCGTCTGCCGTCGCCTTGGCCACCGAGGCCGTGCCGGTGTTGCCGCTGGCGCCGGGCCGGTTGTCCACGATCACGGTCTGCTTGAGCAGATCGCCCATTTCCTTGGCGACCTGGCGTGCGAACACGTCGTTGGAGCCACCGGGCGGATAGGGAACCACCATGGTGATGGCCTTGGACGGGAAGGCGCCCTGCGCCATCAATCCCGGCGAAGCCAGCCCGGCCAGCGTGGCCACCGTTGTGGTGGCGGCCAGCGCCACCAGCCTGCGCCGCGCGCGGCAATGGGAAATGCTCATGTCTTTGTCTCCTGTACTGTTTCTTGTCATGGGGATGCCCGGCATGCGGGATGCCGGGGCACCGGATTGCCGGCGCCCGTTCAGGCCGCCAGCAGCCCCTGTGCATGCGCCGCAGCCACGATGGCCTGGGCACGCAGCACAAAGGGCTTGTCCACCATCTTTCCGTCCACCACATAGGCGCCCAGGGCGTTGGCATCTGCCTGGCGGGCCGCCTCCACCACCTTCAGGGCGTGCCCGATTTCCTGCTCGGTCGGCTGGTAGACCGCATTGGCCAGAGCGATCTGGCTGGGGTGTATGCAGGTCTTGCCCAGAAAGCCCAGGCCGCGCGACAGGCGGGCCTCGGCGCTGAAGCCCTCGCTGTCGCGGATGTCGGCAAAGGCGCCGTCGTAGGCGTAGACGCCGGCCTCGGCGGCGGCCATGCGCACGGCAAACAGCGCCTGGGCAATGGCGGCGGGCTCGCGCCGGTTCACGCCAAAGGGCTCGAACAGATCGCCCAGCCCCATCTGCAGGCCTGCCACGCTGGCATGGGCGCTGGCCAGCTCGGCAGCGCAGCGCAGGGCGCGGGGTGTTTCTATGTTGAGCAGCAGGCCAGGCGCCTGGACCACGCCGTTGGCATCTGCCGCCTCGGCAATGCGCTGTGCGGCCTCGCGCACCTGCTGCACGGTCTCGGGCTTGGGCAGGTTGATGAGGTGCACGCCGTCGCGCACCATCTCGGCGATGTCGGCGCCGAAATGCGGCGTGTCCATGGCGTTGACGCGCACGATCAGCGTCTTGCCATGGCCCCGGCTTTCAGGGCTGAGCAGGAAGCTGCGCAGCAGGCCGCGCGCCTCGTCCTTGCGGGCCTCGGCCACCGCGTCCTCCAGGTCGAAGGACAGTGCGTCGGCGTCGCCGGCCAGGGCCTTGGCGAACAGCTCGGGACGCGATGCGGGAACAAACAGTTTGCTTCTCATGCACCGCATTGTGGGCGGCAGAAAGCCAAGAGAAACACAGGTAATATTTGTTCAAACCACACAAATTCTTTGTTTATGGAAACCAGCTACCTGCACAGCTTCCTGCTCGTGGTCGAGACGGGCTCCATGGCCGAGGCCGCGCGACGCCTGAACATCACGGCCGCCGCCGTGGCCCAGCAGATCCGCATCCTGGAGCGCGAGTTCGACGCCCCCCTGCTGGCCCGCGCAGGCCGCACCGTGCTGCCCACGCCAGCCGGCCACCGGCTGTCGCAATCGGCCCCCCTGCTGCTGCGCGAGCTGGCCAACGCCAAGACCCATGTCAACCATGAGGGCGCCGACGGCGAGCTGGTGATAGGCACCATCAACACGGCCCTGCACAGCCTGCTGCCCGACATCCTGGCGGGCTTTGTGAAGAAGTGCCCGCAGACCAAGGTCTTCCTGCGCTCGGCCACCACGCGCGAGCTGTACCAGGCCGTGCAGCAGGGCGAGCTGGACGCCGCCGTCTGCCTGCACCCCTCGTTCGCCCTGGCCAAGACCTTCGACTGGACACTGCTGCGCGAGGAGCCGCTGGTGCTGCTGGTGCCGCACCAGCTGGCGCACCTGGACCCGCACACGCTGCTGCGCACCCAGCCGCTGATCCGCTATGACCGCAGCCTGGGCGGCGGCCAGATGGTGGAGCGCTACCTGCGCGCCGCGCAGATTGCGCCGCAGGAGCGCTTTGAACTGAGCTCGCTGGTGGCCATTGCCATGATGGTGGAGCGCGGCCTGGGCGTTTCGCTGGTGCCCGACACGGCACTGAACCTGCCCGATGGCCAGGGCGTGGTGCGCCTGGCCCTGCCCGAGGAATCGCAGTCGCGGCGCTTTGGCGTGATGTGGCTGCGCTCGTCGGCACGGCTGCCGCTGATCCACAGGCTGGTGGACTGCGCACGCACCGTGGTCAAGCAGCGCGGCGGCCCGCGCGCTGCCGCACGCGCAGCAACCAGGTCACCATAGTCCGCACCTTCAGGACTCCGCCACGGCCGCCGTGGCAACCAGGTCCTGGAGCCTGCGCAGCACGGCCGACGCATCGCCCACGCGCGTGGCCAGATGCAGGGGAGCGGCCAGCCCCGGGCATTGCGACAGCGTGCGGTAGGCAATGCCGTCGCTGCGCAGGCGCTGCATGGAGGCCGGCACGATGGACAGCCCCAGCCCTGCCGAGACCAGGCTCAGCGTGGCCGTCATGCGCGGCGCCTCCTGCACCACGCGCGGGCTGAAACCCGCCTCCAGGCAGGCCTTGAGAATGGCGTCGTACAGGCCTTGCCCTACCCTGCGCCGGTACAGCACGAAATCCTCCGAGGCGAGCTGCGGCAAAGGCACGGGCCGGCGCAATGGGCGTGCCAGCGCATGCCCTGCCGGCAGGGCCAGCAGCATGGGCTCCTCCAGAATCGGCACGGCCTGCAGCCCCTGGCTGCCATGCAGGGGCGAGCGCACAAAGGCCGCGTCCAGCCGCTCGTGCAGCAATGCGTCCATGAGTTCACCCGTGCCCGCCTCCTCCAGTGCCACGGCCACGCCGGGCACCTGCTGGCGGAACATGCGCAGCACGCCGGGCACGAAGGGATGCAGCGCGGCAGAGCTGGTGAAGCCCACGGCCAGCCGGCCCGTCTCGCCCCGGGCGGCACGGCGCACCACCTCGGCCAGCACGTCACAGCGCTCCAGCAGCGCCTTGGACTCTTCCAGCAGCGCCAGCCCCGCCGCCGTGGGCCGCACGCCGCGCGGCAGGCGCTGCACCAGCTCCACGCCCAATTCGTGTTCCAGGCCCTGCAGCAACCGCGTCAGCGGCGGCTGCTGCATGCCCAGGCGCTCGGCCGCGCGGGTGATGTGGCCTTCCTCGGCGATGGCGACAAAGGCGCGCAGTTGGCGAAGCTCGGGCACGTCAATACTTTCAAGGTATGGGAAGGCTTCGATTGTGGCATTTGCAATCATGGATGGACGGATTTACGCTCGCGCCCCACAAACACACCTACCTGAAAGGCAACACGATGACCTGGTCCGCAAAGCAGTACACAACGTTCGAGCAGGAACGCACGCGCCCCGTGCGCGACCTGGTGGCCGCCATTCCCGATCTGCCTGGCCACGCCGTGCGGCTGGCCGTGGACCTGGGCTGCGGCCCCGGCAACTCCACCGAGGTCCTGGCCCAGCGCTTCCCCGGGGCCACCGTGACGGGACTGGACAATTCCGAGGACATGCTGGATGCCGCACGCAAGCGGCTGCCGGGCACGGCCTTCTCACTGGCCGACATCGCCACCTGGCAGCCCGACCAGCCGCAGGACGTGATCCTGGCCAATGCCTCGCTGCAGTGGCTGCCCGACCACCAGCAGCTTTACCCGCGCCTAGTCAGCCACCTGGCACCCGGTGGCAGCCTGGCCGTGCAGACGCCGGACAACCTGGAAGAACCGGCCCACCGGCTGGCGCGCGAAGTGGCCGCCAGCGGCCCCTGGGCGGCCAGGATTGGCGATGTGCGCCACCCCGCACGTCACAGCGCGGACTTCTACTACGCCCTGCTTCGCCCGCACTGCAGCAACGTCGATGTCTGGCGCACCACCTACTTCCACCCGCTGGCGGGCGGCCATGCCGCGGTGGTTGAGTGGTTCAAGGGTTCGGCGCTGCGTCCGTTCGTTGCGCCGCTGGACGAGGAGCAAAAGGCCGGCTTCTACGCAGCGTATCTGCAGGCCATCTCCCAGGCCTACCCCGCGCTGGACGATGGCACGGTGCTGCTGCCTTTCCCCAGGCTGTTCATCGTGGCCAGCCGCTGAAGCGGTGCGCCTTCGGCCCTCAACGCGCAGGATGCGGCTCGATGAGATCCCACAGATTGCCGTAGAGGTCTTCGAACACGGCCACGGTGCCGTGGGGCTTGCGCTGGGGGTCCTGCACAAAGCGCACGCCGCGCGAGCGGTAGGCCTCGAAGTCACGCAGGCAGTCGTCGGTCTGCAGGAACAGGAACACGCGCCCGCCCGTCTGGTTGCCCACGCGCGCGGCCTGCTCCTCATTCGTGGCGCGGGCCAGCAGCAGGCGCACACCGCCGCCACCGGGGGCCACGGTGACCCAGCGCTTGCCCTCGGACAGGGCGGTGTCCTCGATCAGCACGAAGCCCAGCGCGCCCACATAAAAGCACAGCGCCTCGTCATAGTCGCGCACGGCGACGCTCACCTGTCCTATCACCTGGGGCATGGAATCCTTTGCAGCAATGGTGCGGTCCTCGGACCGCGGGGCAGCGAGGATAACGGAGCCCTGTCAATGCCCTGCCGCCCTGGCCCGTAAGCCCTGCGGCTGGCCCCACAATGGCGGCTTGCAATTGCCTCGTGAGGGACGGGAATCCATGCTGAATGCCTTGTGGCTGGGCTTTTTTCTGGTGGCGGCCGTGGCTGCGCTGGCGCAATGGCTGGTCGGCGGCCAGGCCGGGATTTTCTCGGCCATGGTGCAGGCGCTGTTTGCCATGGCCAGGCTGTCGGTCGAGGTCATGGTGCTGCTGTTCGGCACGCTGACGCTGTGGCTGGGCTTTCTGCGCATCGCAGAGAAGGCCGGCGTGGTGGAGTGGCTGGCGCGCGTGCTGGGCCCGTTGTTCGCCAGGCTCATGCCCGAGGTGCCGCGCGGCCATCCGGCCCTGGGCCTGATCACGCTGAACTTCGCGGCCAACGGGCTGGGACTGGACAACGCGGCCACGCCCATGGGCCTGAAGGCCATGCGCTCGCTGCAGGAGCTCAATCCGCGGCCCGACACCGCCACCAATGCGCAGATCCTGTTCCTGGTGCTCAATGCGTCGTCGCTGACCTTGCTGCCCGTGACCATCTTCATGTACCGCATGCAGCAGGGTGCGCCCGATCCCACCCTGGTCTTTCTGCCGATCTTGCTGGCCACCTCGGCCTCGACCCTGGTCGGCCTGCTGGCCGTGGCCGCCGTGCAGAGGCTGCCGCTGTGGAGCCCCGTGGTGCTGGGCTATCTGCTGCCGCTGGGCCTGGCGCTGGCGGGCTTCATGGCCTTTCTGGCCACGCTGTCGGCGGCCGCGCTGGCGCAGCTGTCATCGCTGCTGGGCAATCTGACGCTGTTTGCCCTGATCGTGCTGTTCGTCACCCTGGGCGCCTGGCGCAAGGTCGCGGTCTACGATAGCTTCATCGAAGGCGCCAAGGAAGGCTTTGACGTGGCCAAGGGCCTGCTGCCCTACCTGGTGGCCATGCTCTGCGCCGTGGGCGTGTTCCGCGCATCGGGCGCGCTGGAGTATGCGTTGTCGGGCATACGCTGGGTGGTCGATGCCCTGGGCATGGACGCCCGCTTCGTGGACGCCCTGCCCACGGCCCTGGTCAAACCCTTCTCGGGCAGCGCGGCGCGCGCCATGCTGATCGAGACCATGCAGACCCAGGGCGTGGACAGCTTCGCCGCCCTGGTGGCCGCCACCATCCAGGGCAGCACCGAAACCACTTTCTACGTCCTGGCCGTCTACTTCGGCGCCGTGGGCATACAGCGCGCCCGCCACGCCGTGCCCTGCGCCCTCATCGCCGAACTGGCCGGCGTGGTGGCGGCCATCGTGGTCTGCTACAAGTTCTTTGGCTGAAGGCACAAATGGGCGCTGCGCCTAAAGCCGACGCGGCCCAAGGCGAGGAACACCGAGCAAGGGCCTACGCCACCCGCCCCGCCTCGCCCCGCCGCGAGGGTGTCGCACCTCTCGGGAGAAGCCGCGCAGCGGCTCAGGGGGGACTAAAGTTCCGGCATGATCGCCTCGGCATAGTCATACAGCGCCCCCAGGATTTCCTCTCCGCGCTCGTCGGCAGTTTCCGATAACTGATCGACCATGGCAAACATCTGCTCGGCCGTGCGTGCGCCGCCCTTGCCGTCGATCAGGCAGGCAGCGCAGTGCTGCAGCCAGCGCTGGCGCTCGGCCGGGTTCAGGCTGGCGGGGAAGTTGCGGGCGCGGTATCGGAACAGCAGTTCGGTCAAGCGCGCATCGTCAAAGCCCGTGCGGTCCAGCGCCAGCTCCTGCGCAGACAGGCTGCGCAGGTGGTTCAGGCGGCGCCGGTCCTCGTTGCCCACAAAGCCGCCGTACAGGTCCTGGTCGGCATCCAGCCCTTCCTGCGCAGGGCGCTGGTGAACGGCACGCCACAGCGCGCTCATGTCGGGCAGGTCACGTGCAATGGCCGCATGGCCCATGCACTGCTCCACATCGATGCCCCATTGCGCGGCCATGGCAGGGCTCAGCGTCTTGAGGCTGCCGACCACCATGGGCGACTTGTTGACGTGGATGCTCTTGATGGGCAGGCGCTGCACGCCCTCGGGCAGGTCGGCCGCGCGCGAGAACAGGCGCAGGCGCAGCGTTTCCACGTCGATGGAGGCCAGCTCGGACGGGTCCTGCGCCAGATCCCAGCAGATGATCTCGTTCTTGTTGGTGGGGTGCGTGGCCAGCGGCCACATGACGGCGATGCAGCCGCGCTCGGGCCGGATCATGCCGCTGACGTGCAGGAAGGGCCGTGCATGCGCCGGCTCGGCCGGCAGGCCCATTTCCTGCAGCACGCGGTCCTTCTTGTGCAGCGAGAAGGCGAAGTCGAACAATCTGGGCTGGACCTTGCGGATCAGCCGGGCCAGCCCGATGGTGGCGCGCACGTCGGACAGGGCATCGTGCGCCTTTTCGTGCAGGAGGCCGTTGGCACGGGCCAGATCCTCGAGCTTGAAGCTCGGAGATCCATCCTCCTTTTTCGGCCAGACAATGCCTTCGGGGCGCAGCGCATAGACCATGCGCACCACGTCGAGCAGGTCCCAGCGCCCGCAGCCGTTTTGCCATTCGCGCGCATAGGGGTCGATGAGGTTGCGCCAGAACATGAAGCGCGTGATCTCGTCGTCAAAACGGATGGTGTTGTAGCCCACGCCCACGGTGCCTGCCTGGGCCAGTTCTGCCTCGATGCGGGCGGCGAACTGGGCCTCGGGCATGCCCTGCTCCAGGCATTGCTGGGGGGTGATGCCGGTGATCAGGCAGGACTGCGGATCGGGCAGGTAGTCGCCTGCCGGCTGGCAGTACCACATGACGGGTTCGCCGATTTCATTGAGTTCCGCATCGGTGCGGATGCCCGCGAATTGCGCGGGCCGGTCATAGCGCGGCTGGGCGCCGAAGGTCTCGTAGTCGTGCCAGAAGAAGGTATGGGCCATCGGGCGAGTATGCCTGCGAAAAACGGGCCACCAGCCCTCACAGCAGGGGCGAACACAGCCGCGCGCCCGAGTCGAACAGGCGCAGCGCAAAGCCCAGGTCACGCTTGAAATGCACGCGCTGGGCCTGCTCCAGATCGGCCTCGAACTGCTTGGCCAGATCGCCGTTGAGCGCAGGCCCGTAGGCGATGGCGCAGACCTCGTAGTTCAGGAAGAAGCTGCGGTAGTCGAAGTTGGCCGTGCCGATGATGGCGATGTTGTCGTCCACCACCAGGGTCTTGGAGTGCAGCATTCGTGCCTTGTACTCGTAGACGCGCACGCCGCAGCGGATCAGCTCGTCGTAGTAGGAGCGCGCAGCCGCCGTGACCAGGGCCGAGTCCGAACGGCGCGGCACCAGAAGCTGCACATCGACACCACGCAGCGAGGCATTGGTGAGCGCTGCCAGCGCGGCCTCCGTGGGCACGAAATACGGCGTGGTCAGCCAGACACGCTCCTCGGCCGCGTTGATGGCCGCCAGATGGGCGCGGTAGATGGCCTGCAGGCCGTTGTCGGGGCCCGAGGTGATGATCTGCACGGGCAGCGGGCCCTCGGGCGCATCCGGCAGCAGCAGGTCGATGTCGGCGGGCTCGTTCTTGGGGTCCTTTTCCAGCGCATAGGCCCAGTCTTCGAGGAACACCGTCTGCAGCCAGTTGACGATGGCGCCCTCCAGGCGCAGGTGCACGTCGTGGTAGGCATCGGGCATGACACGCGCGTTCTCTTCATCGGTCACGTTGACGCCGCCCGTGAAGCCCACCTTGCCGTCGCACACCAGGATCTTGCGGTGGGTACGGAAGTTGATGACCGGGCGCAGCCGCCGGCCGATCTTGGTGCCATGGAACAGCGCGACCTCGGCGCCCGCATCCTCCAGCGGCTGCAGAAAGCGCCTTCCCAGCTTCTTGGAACCCAGGGCATCCACCAGCAGGCGCACCTGTATGCCTGCGCGGGCCCGCTGTATCAGCAGGTCGCGCAGGGCCGTGCCGGTCTGGTCCGGCTCGAAGATGTAGTACTCCAGGTGGATGTGGTGGCGCGCCGCATTCACCGCCTCGATGATGGCGTCGAAGGTGGCAGCGCCGCCCACCAGCAGCCGCAGGTCGGCGGCCGTGCTGACCGGAAAGTCGCTGGTGGCCGCCACCAGCCGCGCGACCTGGTGCAGGCGCTCCGAGCTGCCCGGCATGCGCTCGCGCAGGCGCTGCACGCCTGTTCGCACACGCGATGTCTTTCGCGCACGCAGCCGCTTGATGCGCTGGCGCTTGAGCCGCTGCGGGCCGAAGAAGTAGTAAATGGCCAACCCGCCCACGGGAATCGCCGCCATGGACAGAAGCCAGCTCAGCGTGGCCACGGGCGCGCTGCGCTGCAGAAGGATCCACACCGCGACGATCACCACATAGACCGACCAAGTCACCGACAGCAGCAGCAGCGCATTCTCATGGGTCAGGTACTGACGAAGCCACTCCACAAAGACTCCTTCGGGCGGATCAAAGAAAAAGCCGGCAGCCCGGGGGGCTGTCGGCTTGCGCGATGGGCATCAGGCGATGCACATCAGTCGGCAGTGGCCTCTTTGGGCTCGGCCGGCTCGGACGCCGGGTCCTGCTTGGGCTGGGGCGTGATGTCGAGCTTGACTTCGCCCTTGTCGGCATCGTCGGCGTCGGCCACCCAGTCCACTTCCAGGCGGCCACCGTCGACCAGCTGCCCGAACAGCAGTTCGTCGGCCAGAGAACGCCGGATGGTGTCCTGGATCAGGCGCTGCATGGGGCGGGCGCCCATGAGCGGATCGAAGCCCTTCTTGGCCAGGTGCTTGCGCAGCGCATCGGTGAAGGTGACCTCCACGCGCTTTTCGGCCAGTTGCTGCTCCAGTTGCAGCAGGAACTTGTCGACCACGCGCAGGATGACCTGCTCGTCCAGCGGCTTGAAGCTGACGATGGCGTCCAGACGGTTGCGGAACTCCGGCGTGAACAGGCGCTTGATGTCGCCCATTTCGTCGCCGGCCTGGCGCGGGTTGGTGAAGCCGATCGAGGCCTTGTTGATGGTCTCGGCGCCCGCGTTCGTGGTCATGATGAGGATCACGTTGCGGAAGTCGGCCTTGCGCCCGTTGTTGTCCGTCAGCGTGCCGTGGTCCATGACCTGCAGCAGCACGTTGAAGATGTCCGGATGCGCCTTCTCGATTTCGTCGAGCAGCAGCACCGAATGCGGCTTCTTGGTCACGGCCTCGGTCAGCAGACCGCCCTGGTCAAAGCCCACATAGCCCGGAGGCGCGCCGATCAGGCGGCTGACGGCATGGCGCTCCATGTACTCCGACATGTCGAAACGGATCAGGTCCACGCCCAGGATGTAGGCCAGCTGCTTGGCCGCTTCCGTCTTGCCCACACCCGTGGGGCCCGAGAACAGGAAGGAGCCGATCGGCTTGTCCGGCTTGCCCAGGCCCGAGCGCGCCATCTTGACCGAGGAGGCCAGCGCTTCCAGCGCCTTGTCCTGGCCGAAGACCACGCTCTTGAGATCGCGCTCCAGCGTCTGCAGCTTGCTGCGGTCGTCGTTGGACACGTTGGCAGGCGGAATGCGCGCGATCTTGGCCACGATGGCCTCGATCTCGGCCTTGTCGATGGTCTGCTTGCGCTGCTCCACCGGGATGATGCGCTGCGCGGCACCGGCCTCATCGATCACGTCGATGGCCTTGTCGGGCAGGTGGCGGTCATTGATGTACTTGGCCGACAGCTCGGCCGCAGCCTGCAGGGCGGCGGCGGCGTACTGCACGCTGTGGTGTTCCTCGAAGCGCGACTTCAGGCCCTTGAGGATGTCCACGGTCTCGGCCACGGTGGGCTCGACCACATCGACCTTCTGGAAACGCCGCGACAGCGCCGCATCCTTTTCGAAGATGCCACGGTACTCGGTGAAGGTGGTCGCGCCGATGCACTTGAGCTGGCCGCTGGACAGCGCCGGCTTGAGCAGATTGGACGCGTCCAGCGTGCCGCCCGAAGCGGCGCCCGCGCCGATAAGCGTGTGGATTTCGTCGATGAACAGGATGGCGTTGGGCCGGTCCTTGAGCGACTTGAGCACGCCCTTGAGGCGCTGCTCGAAATCACCACGGTACTTGGTGCCCGCCAGCAGCGCGCCCATGTCCAGCGAATAGACCACGGCTTCGGTCAGCACCTCGGGCACCTTGCCCTCAGTGATGCGCCAGGCCAGGCCTTCGGCGATCGCCGTCTTGCCCACGCCGGCCTCGCCGACCAGCAGAGGGTTGTTCTTGCGGCGGCGGCACAGGATCTGGATGGTGCGCTCGACCTCGTAGTCGCGCCCGATCAGCGGATCGATCTTGCCGTCCTTGGCCGCCTGGTTGAGGTTCAGCGTGAACTGCTCCAGGGGCGAAGCCTTTTCGTTACGCTCGCCACCGGCGCCCTCTTCGGACTCGGCAGGGTTTTCGGCCTTGGCGGGCTCGGGCGGTTCGCCCTTCTTGATGCCGTGGGCAATGAAATTGACCACGTCCAGGCGCGTCACGCCCTGCTGGTGCAGGTAGTAGACGGCGTGCGAATCCTTCTCGCCGAAGATGGCCACGAGCACGTTGGCGCCCGTGACTTCCTTCTTGCCGTTGCCGGTGGATTGCACATGCATGATGGCGCGCTGAATCACACGCTGGAAACCCAGCGTGGGCTGTGTGTCCACCTCATCGGAGCCTGCCACCTGGGGCGTGTTGTCCTTGATGAAGTTGGACAGGGCCGAGCGCAGGTCATCGATGTTGGCTGAGCAGGCGCGCAGCACTTCCGCTGCACTGGGGTTGTCCAGCAGAGCCAGCAGCAGGTGTTCCACGGTGATGAACTCGTGGCGCTGCTGGCGCGCTTCGACAAAGGCCATGTGCAAGCTGACTTCCAGTTCCTGGGCGATCATTGATGACTCCTTTTCGCTTGCTGGGGATTATTGACTGCAACCATAAATCAGGGCGGCCCGGGTTTATTCAACAGGCTCGAACATCGCCTGCAACGGATGGCCTGCCTTCTGGGCCGCCTGCAGCACCTGTTCGACCTTGGTGGCCGCCACGTCGCGCGAGTACACGCCGCAGACGCCGCGGCCATCCAGATGGATCTTGAGCATGATCTGGGTGGCCGTTTCGCGGTCCTTACCGAAGAGTTCCTGCAGGACGATGATGACGAATTCCATGGGCGTGAAGTCATCGTTGAGCATCACGACCTGGTACATCTGCGGCGGCTGGACGCGCTGGCGTCGCCGCTCCAGCACCACGGCGCCGTCATCGTCGGACACGGGCCGCACTGTAGGGATGGCAGGAGGGATCGAAGGGGGTTGGGTTGCCATGAAAATCATTCTAGCCATCGGAGCCACTGTTTTCCGGAAGGGATATGCGAGGCATGCCTGAAGAATTCAAGCGCGGTGCCCGCCCGGGCCGGCAAGCACGCACCAAAGCAGTGCCTGCTCGCCGCCATCGGGCGCTGCGCCACCTTGCGGGTTATTCGTAGACCACCTTGACCTGGGCACTGCCGGCCTGGGCGTACCAGGCCGCCAGGGCCGCATCGCTGGGATAGAAGCGGCTTGCATCGCCCAACGCCAGCTCACAGCTGGCCGAGCCGCGCTCGTCCTCGCAGACCAGCCCCAGGCGCACTTTCATGCCGCGCTGCAGCTCGCCGTGCTCGCCCTGCTCCACCACGGCGGGGAACTGGCGCAGCAGGCCAAGCACGTCAGGCATCTTCTCGCCCACGCTGACCTGCAGGTAGCGCGCAAAGCGGCAGCGCGCGTCTGCCAGATTCCACAGCTGCTGGGCCTTCATGCGCAGGCCGCCGCTGAAATGGTCGAGCTGCAGGCGCCCGGTGATGACGACGAATTCATCGTCCTTGAGCAGTTCGCGGTAGGTGTTGAGCGTGTTCTCGTCCACCGAGGCCTCGATCACGCCCGAGCCATCGTCAATCTTGAACAGGCCCAGCCGCCCTCGCTGGCCGTTGATGGCGCGGAAGTCGCTGATGATGCCGGCCAGCGTCTGGGGCTCGCGGCTGTCGCGCAGCTCGGCCAGGGGCGTGCGCACGAAGCGGCGCACCTCTTTCTCGACCTCGTCGAACAGGTGGCCCGAGAGGTAGAAGCCCACCGCCGTCTTTTCCTGGGTCAGCCGCTCCTTCACGCCCCAGGGCAGTGCCTCGACCAGCGGCGGCTCCTGGGTGCTGGAGCCCACGGCGTCATCGCCCATCATGTCGAACAGGCCGCCCTGGTTGGCGTTGGCCAGCGTCTTGTTGCCGAACTCGAAGGCATGGTCGATGGAGGCCACCAGCGACGCCCGGTTGAGCTCGATGGCGTCGAAGGCGCCGCCCTTGATCAGGGCTTCCAGCGTGCGCTTGTTCAGGCGCGTGCGGTCCACGCGCACGCAGAAGTCGGCCAGGCTCTTGAAAGGTCCCTTGTCAGCGCCGCGCGGCCCCACGCCGCGGCCTTCACGCGCCGCAACGATGGCCTCGATGGCCTGCTGGCCCGTGCCCTTGATGGCGCCCAGGCCGTAGCGGATGACCTTGTCGGTGACGGGCTCGAAACGGTACATGCCGCGGTTGACATCCGGCGGCTCGAAGCTAATGCCCATCTTGAGCGCGTCCTCGTACAACACCTTGAGCTTGTCGGTGTTGTCCATTTCCACGGTCATGTTCCCGCAGTAGAACTCGGCCGTGTAGTGCACCTTGAGCCAGGCCGTGTGGTAGGCCAGCAGCGAGTAGGCGGCGGCGTGCGACTTGTTGAAGCCGTAGCCTGCGAACTTCTCCATCAGGTCGAAGACCTCGTCGGCCTTGTCCTCGCTGATGCCCTGCTTGGCCGCGCCCTCGCGGAATATCCCGCGGTGCATGACCATTTCCTCGACCTTCTTCTTGCCCATGGCTCGGCGCAAGAGGTCGGCGCCGCCCAGCGAATAGCCGCCCAGCACCTGGGCGGTCTGCATCACCTGCTCCTGGTAGACCATGATGCCGTAGGTCTCGGCCAGCACCTGCTCGACCAGCGGGTGCGGGTATTCCACCACTTCCTTGCCGTGCTTGCGCGCGACGAAGCTGGGGATCAGGTCCATGGGGCCCGGGCGGTACAGCGCGTTCAGTGCGATCAGGTCTTCCAGGCGGCTGGGCTTGGCGTCGCGCAGCATGCCCTGCATGCCGCGCGATTCAAACTGGAACACGGCTTCGGTCTTGCCCTCGGAGAACAGGTGGTAAGTGCGCGCATCGTCCAGCGGGATGTTCTCGAAGGCGAAGTTCTCCTGGCCCTTGTGGCGCTTGATGATGAACTCGCGCGCGATCTCCAGGATGGTCAGCGTGGCCAGGCCCAGAAAGTCGAACTTCACCAGGCCCACGGCCTCCACATCGTCCTTGTCGTACATGGCCACGGCCGAGTCGCTGCCCGGCTGCTGGTACAGCGGGCAGAAGTCGGCGAGCTTGCCCGGAGCGATCACCACGCCGCCCGCGTGCATGCCGATGTTGCGAGTCATGCCTTCGAGCTTCTGGGCCATTTCGATCAGGGTCTTGACGTCTTCTTCTTTTTCGATGCGCTCGGCCAGCATGGGCTCGGCCTCGATGGCGTAGGTGTACTTGTCGCCCTCCTTCTTCGGGTTGGGCGGGTATTTGAGCGTGACGTGCAGGCCCGGCTTGTTGGGAATGAGCTTGGAGATGCCGTCGCAGAAGGTGTAGCTCATGTCCAGCACGCGGCCCACGTCGCGGATGGCCGCGCGCGCGGCCATGGTGCCGAAGGTGGCGATCTGGCTGACGGCGTCGCGGCCGTAGAGCTGCTTCACATAGTCGATGACGCGATCGCGGTTGGCCTGGCAGAAGTCCACGTCGAAGTCGGGCATGGACACGCGCTCGGGGTTCAGGAAGCGCTCGAACAGCAGGTTGTATTCCAGCGGGTCCAGGTCCGTGATCTTGAGCACGTAGGCCACCAGCGAGCCCGCGCCCGATCCGCGGCCCGGGCCCACGGGGCAGCCGTTGAGCTTGGCCCACTTGATGAAGTCGCCCACGATGAGGAAGTAGCCCGGAAAGCCCATCTTGAGGATGGTGCCGATCTCGAATTCCAGCCGTTCCACGTAGCGCGGGCGCTGCGCCTCGCGCTTGGCGGGATCGGGATACAGGTGGGTCAGGCGGTCTTCCAGGCCGTTGAAGGATTCGCTGCGGAAGAACTCGTCCATGGTCATGCCGTCAGGCACGGGGAAATTGGGCAGCTGCGGCTTGCCCAGCACCAGGGTCAGGCTGCAGCGGCGCGCGATTTCCACGGTGTTGGCAATCGCGCTGGGAATGTCGGCGAACAGCGCCTGCATCTGCGCGGCGGTCTTGAAATGCTGGTCGCGCGTGAAGCGGCGCACGCGCTTGGGGTTGGCCAGGATCTCACCCTCGGCGATGCACACGCGCGCTTCGTGGGACTCGTAGTCGTCGGGGCCGAAGAACTGGATGGGGTGCGTGGCCACCACGGGCAGGTTCAGCCGCTCGGCCAGTTGCACGGCAGCCAGCACGTGCGCCTCATCGTCCTGGCGGCCGGCGCGCTGCAGTTCGATGAAGAAGCGGTGCGGGAACATGCCTGCCAGCCGCTGGGCCACGGCGGCTGCGCCGGCCTCGTCGCCGCGCATCAGCGCCTGGCCCACGGGGCCGGCCTGGGCACCGGCCAGCACGATCAGCCCCTCGCCCAGCTCCTGCAGCCAGGCCCAGGTGTGCACGGCCTGGCCCTTGACCACGTTGCGGGTCCAGCCACGGGCCAGCAGTTCGGACAGGTTGTGGTAGCCCAGCGGGCTTTGCACCAGCACGATGATGCGCGAGACGGCGGCGCCGTTCTCGCCTTCGATCTGGATTTCCGCGCCCAGCACGGGCTTGACGCCCTTGGCCCGCCCTTCGCGGTAGAACTTGACGCCGCCAAACAGGTTGTTGAAGTCTGTGACGGCCAGTGCGACCTGCCCATCCTCGGCGGCGGCCTTGACGATGGCATTGATGCGGTTGGTTCCGTCCACGACGGAGAATTCGGTGTGCAGGCGCAAATGGACAAACATATGGGCGCCATTGTAGAAAGCTCCGCAAGGCCGGGACCCGTTCACGGCCATGCCTTTGCCGCCGCCCCCGCCTGCGGGGCGGGCATCGCAGGCCGTTACAATGCTTCGGCCCGGTTGCGGGAAAATCAGGCTTTGTGCGGCCCCTCAGCGCGGCCCGCGTCCCTGCCCGCCAACCCTCTCACCGCCCTTCGATTGCCCGAGAAACGTCCACCATGCAGCGTATTCCCCTGTCCATCGTTCCCGCCATGCTGGTCGCAGGCGTTCTGACAGCCTGCTCCAGTACGCAGCAAGACCCTACTGCCAAGTGGACCCCGGACCGCATCTATACCGAGGCCCGCGACGAAGCCGCCTCCGGCGCGTTCGACAAGGCCGTTCCGCTGTTCGAGAAGCTCGAAGGCCGTGCCGCTGGCACGCCCCTGGCCCAGCAGGCCCAGCTCGACAAGGCCTATGCCCAGTACAAGAGCGGCGACAAGATCCAGGCCACCGCCACGCTGGACCGCTTCCTGAAGCTGCACCCGGCCAGCCCCGCCACCGACTACGCCCTCTACCTGAAGGGCCTGGTCAACTTCAATGACAACCTGGGCATGTTCTCCTGGCTGTCGCGCCAGGATCTGTCCGAGCGTGACCAGAAGGCCGCCAAGGACTCGTTCGAGTCCTTCCGCGAACTGGTGACGCGCTTTCCCGAGTCGCGCTACGCCGAGGATTCGCGGCTGCGCATGCAGTACATCGTCAATTCGCTGGCGCAGTACGAAGTGCATGTCGCCCGCTACTACTACGGACGCGGCGCCTACGTGGCCGCCATCGCGCGCGCGCAGACGGCCGTCAAGGACTACCAGGGCGTGCCCGCCGTGCGCGAGGCCATGCAGATCCTGGTGAATTCATACGACGCCCTGGGCATGACGCAGTTGCGCGACGACGCGCAACGCGTGCTGACCGCCTCCTACGGCCAGGAGTCCGACCAGGACCTCACGGCAAAGCAGAAGTCGTGGTGGAAGCTGTGGTGATCTGCGGCGCAGGCTGCGCCAGCGCCTGCAGGGCCTGAACAAAGGCCGCCTCGTCCACCAGGGTCCGCATGGGCGGCAGCGCGGCACGCAGCCGCCGCCCGTAACCCATGGTGGCCAACCGGGAATCACAGACCACGAGCACGCCGCGATCCGTCTCGCGCCGGATCAGGCGGCCGGCGCCCTGCTTGAGCGCCATGGCGGCCTCAGGCAGCATGTAGTCGGCAAAGGCCTGACGCCCCACGGATTCCAGACTGCGCGAACGCGCCTCGACCAGCGGATCGTCGGGCGGCGGAAACGGCAGCTTGTCGATGACCACCAGCTGCAGCGCATCGCCCGGCAGATCCACCCCCTCCCAGAAAGTGGCCGACGCCACGAGAATGCAGCCCCGCCCCGGGCTCGCCCCCGTGCCTTCCCTGCCTTCTCCGGCCGCAATAAAGCGCTCGATCAAGGCCAGCTTGGGCGCCTGCCCCTGGACCAGCACATCGAGTTCACCAAACAGCCCCAGCGACTGCTGCAGTGCATCGCCTATGGCGTGCAGCGCCCGCAGCGTGGTCGTCAGCACCAGCGTGCGCCCGCCCAGGCGCTGGGCGGCATCCAGCGCCAGGCGCGCCACCTCGGTGCTGTGCGTGGCACTGCCGGCCTGGGCGAAGGGCCGGGGCACGTAAAGCGCGGCCTGCCGCGCATAGTCAAAGGGACTGTCCACGCGCAGCACCTGGGCCTCGCGCAGGCCGCAGGGCTCGGTGAACCAGCTCAGGCGCTCGTCGTCACCCAGCGTGGCCGAGGTGAAGATCCACGCGGTGCCAGATGGCTGCCGAGGCAGGCCTGCACCTTCGTGAACGGGCGCGGGCGCGCCTTCTTCCTGTTCTTGTGGCTCGGGCTCGGGCTGTGCATCCTCTCGCTCCTGGTCCTCCGATCCCTCCTGCCCCTGCGTCAACCCCAGCAGCCGCGTGCGCATGATGTGCGCAATGGTCAGCGGAGACTCCAGCATGCGCATCTGCTGGCTGCCCAGCTCCAGCCAGCGCACCGTGTCCTGCACGGCGGCGGCGGCAAAGGTGGCCAGGCGCCGCAGCAGCTCGTTGCCGCGCTCGAACAGCCTGCGCAGTTCGGGGTCGCTGACCTGCAGTTGCACCAGCGGTTCCAGCAGTGCCCGCAGGCTGCGCCCCAGTGTGACCAGGGCGGTGCGCCAGCGCTGCGCGTCCAGTCCCTGCGGCGTCACGCCCTGCCAGGGCAGGCGCCCGCCCACCGGGGGCTTGCCTGCCGCCAGGCGCAGCTCGCGCAAGGCCTGCTCCACACGTGCCGAAAGCTGCATCCAGTCGGCCATGCCGCGCGCCAGTTCCTGGCCGGCGCGCAGCACATCGCGGGCATAGCCCGTCAGTTGCTGGCCCGACAGGCTCTGGCCCGCGAACTGCACGCCGGTGTCGTTGAGCTGGTGGGCCTCGTCCACCACGACCACGCCCACGCTGGGCAGCAACTGGGCCACGCCCGACTCGCGCACATCCAGGTCGGCAAACATGAGGTGGTGGTTGATGACCACCACATCGGCCTCCAGCGCAGCGCGGCGGGCCACGTTGACATGGCAGTCCTGCCAATGCGGGCAGTCGGAACCCAGGCAGTTGTCGCGTGTGGAAGTGACCAGGGGCAGCGCGGGCGAGCGCTCGTCCAGCGCGGGCAACTCGCCCAGGTCGCCCGTGCGCGTGGTGCGTGCCCATCGCTCGACCAGGGCCACGCTGCGCAGCACCTGCGGGTCCTGCGGCGCCGTGCGGCCCTGGCGCACACGCTCCAGCCGCTCCATGCACAGGTAGGCGCTGCGGCCCTTGAGGCGCGCCATGCGCAGCGGCATGCCCAACGCGGCAACGAGGCGCGGCAGATCTCGGGCATACAGCTGATCCTGCAGCGCGCGCGTGGCCGTGGACACCAGCACGCGCTGGCCGCTGAGCAGCGCCGGCACCAGGTAGGCATAGGTCTTGCCCACGCCCGTGCCGGCCTCGACCACCAGGGTCTGGCGCTGCTCGATGGCCTGGGCCACGGCCAGGGCCATGCGGGTCTGCCCCTCACGCGGCAGGTACAGCGCCTCGGCGCGCGACAGCAGGCCTTGCGGCGCGAAGGCCGCCTGCACGGCGGCGGTCAGGGAATGCAAAGGGCGGGTCCGTTTGTTGAAAAAGAGAGCGCCGCCGGGGTGCGGCGGGCCAGCGCCGGGGACGGTGCTCCGATAATATGCGCCATGACATTGGTGTGCCCATCCACCGCCCCAAGAGCCCACCAAACCAGAGACCATGCAGCCAGCGTACCGACTCCAAGCCGCCACAGGCATCCATCGCGGTGACAGGCAATACCAGCAAGACCAGGTGATGCTCATGGCCCACCCCTATGTACACGGCTGCCTGCTGGGCGTGCTGGCCGACGGCATGGGCGGGCGCAGTGGCGGACGCAAGGCCTCCGACCAGGTCATGCTCACGGCGCGCCAGCTGTTCGAGCGCTTCGAGCCGGGCAAGGAGGACTGCACGGCGCTGCTGGAGAGCATCGTCCACGAGTCGCACATGGTGATCCGGCTGACGGCCATCTCGGCCGAGCAGGAGCCGCACAGCACCATTGCCGCCTTCGTGCTGCTGCCCCAGGGCCGCTGCCACTGGGTGCATTCGGGCGATTCGCGCATCTACCACTACCAGGGCGCGACCATGGTCCACCGCACCAAGGACCACTCCTACGTCCAGTCCCTGGTGGACAGGGGAGAACTCACCGAATTCGAGGCCCATGTGCACCCCAAGTCCAACATCCTGCTGGGCTGCCTGGGCACCGAGGCCGAGCCGCCCATGAGCCACCACGTGATCGAGCACGTGCATCCGGGCACCACGCTCATGGCCTGCAGCGACGGCGTCTGGCACTACTACACGGCGGAGGAACTGGGCACCGTGCTCAACGCGCTCACGCCGCGCGAGGCCACGGAATTCCTGATCGACAAGGCACGCGTGCGCGCCCAGGGCGGGGGTGACAACCTGTCGCTGGTGGTGCTCAAGCTCGAGGCACTGGAGCCGGTGACGGCCTGACCACCGGACTCAGGGCGCGGGAGGCGCAGGCAGTGGCGCTGCCTGCGGGCCGCGTTCACGGGCGGCATCGGCGGCGCGGGCCTTGCGCTCGGCAGCCTCTTTTTGCTTGGCCTCGAACTGGGCGCGGGCGGCAGCTCGCCGCTCCTGCTCCTGCGCAGACTGGCGCTGCTCGATCTGCGCCTGGCGATCACGCTGGTGGCTGGCCTGCTGGGCTGCGCGCTGCTGTGCGTCCTGGGCACGCTGGGTCCTGATGGCCTGGGTGTCGCGCTGGGCGGCCGGTGGCCGCTCCTTGGCTTGCATGGACGAGGCGGCCTTCTGCGCCTTCTTGGCCTCGATATCCTCAAGGCGCTGGGCGGCGCGCTCCTTGCGCTCCTCGTCGTTGATCTGCAGCTCGCGTTCGCGCAGCGGCTTGTCCTGCTCACGAGCCTCCTCGCGCGCCTGCCTGAGGCAGTCTTCCACGGCAAAGCGCTGGTAGCACTCGGACTCCAGGGCCGTGCGCCGCCTGTCGATGACGGCACGCTGGGCCGCGATCTCGGCGCGTGCGGCCTTGCGCTCGGCCTGGACCTGCTTTGCAGCCTGGGCGCGTTCCTGCCGCGCATCGGCATCGGCGCCAGCATCCGCAGCCATGGCCGGGCCGGCCAGCACAAGGCAGGCCAGCGCAGCGCCCATAGGAGCGGGCAGTTTCTTCACAAGGGCGAAAGCAGAGGTAGGCAGTTTCAACATGTACAGGTCCGGCAAACGACGCCAGCGGCCGGGACCGGCCTCAGGTCAGGCTGGTATCCACCACACGGCGCTCCAGCGCCAGGAATTCCTTGGACTGCATCTCGTTCAGGCGCGATACGGTACGGGGGAACTCATGGGCCAGCGGGCCCTCAGTGTAAAGCTGCTCGGGCGGCACGGCGGCCGAGATGACCAGCTTGACCCTGCGGTCGTACAACACGTCCACCAGCCAGGTGAAGCGCCGCGCGGGCGATGCCATGTTGACCGGCATATAGGGCACGTCGGACAGCAGCACGGTGTGGAACTGGCTCGCGATCTCCAGGTAGTCGTTCTGCGAGCGCGGGCCGCCGCACAGCTCGCGGAAGTCGAACCAGACCACGCCACCGGCGCGGCGGCGCGCACGGATCTCGCGCGCCTCGATGTGCAGCACGGAGTCTTCGTCCTTGACTTCGGCCAGCTTGTCGAAGGTTTCGGTCATGGCCGCATCGGCCTCTGCACCCAGGGGCGTGTGATAGAGCCGGGCGTTTTCCAGCGTGCGGCGGCGGTAGTCCGTGCCGTTGTCCACGTTGACGACTTCCATGCGCTCGTTGAGCAGGTCGATGGCCGGCAGGATGCGGTCGCGGTGCAGGCCGCCCGGGTACAGCTCGTCGGGCTTGAAGTTGGAGGTGGTGACAAAGCCCACGCCGTTGGCGAACAGCGAGACCAGCAGCCGGTGCAGGATCATCGCGTCCGTGATGTCGGCCACGTGGAATTCGTCAAAGCAGATCAGCTTGTACTTCTTGGAGATGCGGGCACCCAGCACGTCCAGCGGGTTCTGCGTTCCCTGCAGCACGGCGAGCTCGCGGTGGACCTCGCGCATGAATTCGTGGAAATGCAGACGCACCTTGCGCCTGAGCGGCACGGCGTTGAAGAAGCAGTCCATGAGAAAGCTCTTGCCGCGCCCCACCCCGCCGTACATGTAGACGCCGCGGGGAATCTCGGGATGGTTGATGAGCTTCTTGAAGGCGTTGGAGCGGCGCTGGCGGTAGACCGCCCAGTCGTCGGCACAGCGCTGCAGCGCCTCGACGGCGCGCAACTGCGCAGGATCACTGTGAAAGCCCTTGGCTACCAGTTCGGCCTCGTAGGCCTCTCGCACTGAAACGCTCATGCAGCATCAACCATTCGCTATGTATTCAGAAGCTGAAAACGCTTGCAGGGCAAGCGCTTTCAGGTCTTTGGCTTGGGCTAGATGGCTAGCCTGGCACTCAGAAATTCAGAGTGCGCTTGTCGACGGCCAGTGCCGCTTCCTTGGTGGCCTCGGACAGCGAGGGGTGGGCATGGCAGATGCGGGCAATGTCTTCGCTCGATGCCTTGAACTCCATGGCGACCACGGCTTCGGAGATCAGCTCCGAAACCATGGGGCCGACCATGTGCACGCCCAGGATTTCGTCGGTCTCTGCATCGGCCAGGAACTTGACCATGCCCGTGGTGTCGCCCAGGGCGCGCGCGCGGCCGTTGGCCAGGAAGGGGAAGGTGCCAGCCTTGTACTTGACGCCCTGCTCCTTCAGTTGCTGCTCGGTGCGGCCCACCCATGCGATTTCGGGGCTGGTGTAGATCACCCAGGGAATGGTGCCGAAGTTCACATGGCCATGCTGGCCGGCAATGCGCTCGGCCACGGCCACGGCCTCTTCCTCGGCCTTGTGCGCCAGCATCGGGCCGCGCACCACGTCGCCCACGGCCCAGACGCCGGGCAGGCTGGTCTTGCAGTCGTCATCGACCACGACGCAGCCGCGCTCGTCCAGAGCCAGGCCCACGGCCTCGGCATTGAGGCCGGCCGTGTTGGCGGTGCGGCCGATGGAGATGATCAGCTTGTCGGCCTCCAGCGCCTGGGCTTCACCCTTGGCGTTGGTGTAGGCGATGGACACGCCCTTCTTGCCGCTCTTGATTTCGCCGATCTTCACGCCCAGCTCGATCTTCAAGCCCTGCTTGTCGAACGCCTTCTTGGCTTCCTTGGCGATCTGCTCGTCCACGGCGGACAGGAACTTGTCCATGCCTTCGAGCACGACCACTTCCGTGCCCAGGCGGCGCCAGACCGAGCCCATTTCCAGGCCGATCACGCCAGCGCCGATCAGGGCCAGCTTCTTCGGGGCCTTGCCCAGGCGCAGGGCGCCGTCGTTGGACAGGATGTTCTCTTCATCGAAAGGCACGCCGGGCAGCGCGCGGGCGCTGGAGCCCGTGGCGACCACGATCTGCTTGCCCGTCAGCACTTCCTCTTCCTTGCCGGCAACCTTGATCTCGTAGCCGCCCTCGACCGCCTTGACGAACGAGCCACGGCCGTGGAAGAAGGTGACCTTGTTCTTCTTGAACAGGTACAGGATGCCGTCGTTGTTCTGCTTCACGACCGCATCCTTGCGGGCGATCATCTTG
Source organism: Delftia sp. GW456-R20 (assembly GCF_001622915.1). Taxonomy (NCBI): domain Bacteria; kingdom Pseudomonadati; phylum Pseudomonadota; class Betaproteobacteria; order Burkholderiales; family Comamonadaceae; genus Delftia; species Delftia sp. GW456-R20. The sequence goes on from NZ_LWCN01000004.1 coordinate 625,460, forward strand.
GCCACGTCCATCTCGACCTTGCCGGTGGAGATGCCATGGTCGGCAAAGTGCAGATTGGCGTGCTCGAAGTGCTCGGACGACTGCAGCAGGGCCTTGGAGGGAATGCAGCCCACGTTGGTGCAGGTGCCGCCCGGAGCGGCGCCGCCAGCGGCGTTCTTCCACTCGTCGATACAGGCCACGTTGAAGCCCAGTTGTGCGGCTCGGATGGCGGCGATGTAGCCACCAGGGCCCGCGCCGATGACGATGACGTCGAATTGCTTGCTCATTTCAGGAATCTCTTGTCTGTGATGCATGAAAAAACCCACCGCAGGGCACGCGGCCAAGGGTGGGTTTTCGTCGTGTCGAACCCTGTGGAATTACAGGTCGAACAGCAGGCGCGAAGGATCTTCCAGCGCGTCCTTCATGGCCACCAGGCCCAGCACGGCTTCACGGCCGTCGATGATGCGGTGGTCATAGGACATGGCCAGATAGTTCATCGGGCGGACCACGACCTGGCCGTTCTCGACCATGGCGCGGTCCTTGGTGGCGTGCACGCCCAGGATGGCCGACTGGGGCGGGTTGATGATGGGGGTGGACATCATCGAGCCGAAGGTGCCGCCGTTGGAGATGGAGAAGGTGCCGCCGGTCATGTCTTCAATGCCCAGCTTGCCGTCGGCCGCCTTCTTGCCGAATTCGGCAATCTTCTTTTCGATGTCGGCGAAGCTCATCTGGTCTGCATTGCGCAGGATGGGCACCACCAGGCCACGGGGCGAACCCACGGCGATACCGATGTCGAAGTAGCCGTGGTAGACGATGTCGTTGCCGTCCACGGAAGCATTGAGCACGGGGTACTTCTTCAGGGCGTGCACTGCCGCCTTGACGAAGAAGGACATGAAGCCCAGCTTGGTGCCGTGTTCCTTGGTGAAGGCGTCCTGGAACTTCTTGCGCAGATCCATCACCGGGGCCATGTTCACTTCGTTGAACGTGGTCAGGATGGCGTTGGTGGACTGCGACTGCAGCAGGCGCTCGGCCACGCGGGCACGCAGGCGGCTCATGGGCACGCGCTGCTCGGGACGGCCGCTGAGGTCTTCCTTGGCAGCGGGAGCCGACACCTGGGGCAGCGCCTTGGTGGGCACGCCGGTGGGGATGACGGCAGCCGTGGACTGCACGCCGCCCTTGACGGCGGCCAGGGCGTCGCCCTTGGTCACGCGGCCATCCTTGCCGGAGCCAGCGACGTTGGCGGCCGACAGGTTGTTCTCGGCCAGCAGCTTGGCAGCGGCGGGCATGGCGACATCGCCCTTGCTGCCGCCAGTGGCAGCAGCAGCGGCGGGAGCAGCAGCAGGCGCTGCTGCAGCGGGAGCGGCGGCTGCGGCAGGAGCGGCAGCAGCCACGCCGGCCACGCCTTCGGTGTCGATCTTGGCGATCAGCTGCTCGGCCACCACGGTGGCGCCGTCACCTTGCACGATCTCGGCCAGCACGCCAGCGGCGGGGGCGGGCACTTCGAGCACGACCTTGTCGGTTTCGATTTCGATGAGGATCTCATCGATTGCAACCGCTTCGCCGGCCTTCTTCTTCCAGGTCAGCATGGTGGCCTCAGCGATGGACTCGGACAGCTGGGGAACTTTGACTTCAACGATAGCCATTTGTGATTCTTTCCAAAAGTGTTCTGTACTGATACGTAGCGGGTGGGGGCTGCCTTACTTGTTCAGGACAAAACCCTTGAGCTTGGAGAACGCGCCTTCCACCAGAGCCTTTTGCTGCTCCTGGTGCAGGTGTGCGTAACCCACGGCGGGCGATGCCGAGGCAGCGCGGCCGGAGTAGCCCAGCTTCTGGCCATCGAGCATGTTCTCGTGGATGTAGTGCTGCACGAAGAACCAGGCGCCCTGGTTCTGCGGCTCGTCCTGGCACCAGACGATCTCGGTGGCGTTGCCGAACTTCTTGAGTTCAGCGGCGAAGGCCTTGTGCGGGAAGGGGTACAGCTGTTCGACGCGGATGATGGCGACGTCCTTGCTTTCCTTCTCGGCGCGCTTCTTGACCAGGTCGTAGTAGACCTTGCCCGAGCATGCGATCACGCGCTTGACCTTGGCCCCGTTCTTCACCACGGCTTCGTCCTGCTCGGGGATCACGGTCTGGAAACCACCGCTGGTGAATTCGGACAGCGGCGAGGTCGCATCCTTGTTACGCAGCAGCGACTTGGGCGTCATGATGACCAGCGGCTTGCGCAGCGGGCGCACCATCTGGCGACGCAGCACGTGGAAGATCTGGCTGGCCGTGGTGGGCTGCACGATCTGCATGTTGGCGTCGGCGGCCAGCTGCATGAAGCGCTCCAGGCGTGCCGAGCTGTGCTCGGGGCCCTGGCCTTCATAGCCGTGCGGCAGCATCAGCGTCAGGCCGTTGATGCGGCCCCACTTGACTTCACCGGAGGCGATGAACTGGTCGATCACCACCTGGGCGCCGTTGGCGAAGTCGCCGAACTGGGCTTCCCAGATCACCAGGGTGTTGGGATCGTTCGACGCGTAGCCGTACTCGAAGCCCAGCACGGCCTCTTCGGACAGGATGGAGTCGATGACGGTGAACGGAGCCTGGCTGTCGGCAACGTTCTGCAGCGGGATGTAGGTGCCTTCGCTCCACTTTTCACGCTTTTGGTCATGGATGACCGAGTGGCGGTGGGTGAAGGTGCCGCGGCCGCAGTCCTCGCCCGACAGGCGCACGGGGTAGCCCGATGCGACCAGCGATGCGAAGGCCATGTGCTCGCCCATGCCCCAGTCCACGTTGACATCGCCGCGGCCCATGGCTGCGCGGTCGTCATAGACCTTCTTGACCAGCGCGTGCGGGGTCACGGTCTCGGGGATGGTGGTGATGCGTTCGGCCAGGCGCTTCCATTCGGTCAGCGGGATGGCGGTGTCGCCAGCGTCGGTCCAGGTCTTGCCCAGGAACGGGCTCCAGTCCACGGCGTACTTGCTCTTGAAGTTCGTCAGCACCGGGTCCACGGTGTGGCGGCCTTCGTCCATGGCGGCGCGGTAGGCCTTGGCCATGTCGTCGCCCAGCGATTCGCCCAGACCTTGCGTGGCCAGCTTGTCGGCGTACAGCTTGCGGGTGCCGGGGTGGGCGCCGATCTTCTTGTACATCAGCGGCTGGGTCAGGGCAGGCGTGTCCTGCTCGTTGTGGCCCAGCTTGCGGAAGCAGACGATGTCCACGACCACGTCCTTGGAGAATTCCATGCGGAATTCCAGCGCCAGCTGCACGGCCAGTGCCACGGCTTCCGGATCATCGCCGTTCACGTGCAGCACGGGCGACTCGATCATCTTGACGATATCGGTGCAGTACAGCGTGGAGCGGGTATCGCGCGGATCGGAGGTGGTGAAGCCGATCTGGTTGTTGATGATGATGTGCACCGTACCGCCCGTGGTGTAGCCACGGGTCTGGGCCAGCGCCAGAGTTTCCTGGTTCACGCCCTGACCGGCAAAGGCGGCATCGCCGTGCACCAGCACGGGCAGCACCTGCTTGCCGTGCGGGTCGTCGCGGCGGTCCATGCGCGAGCGCACCGAGCCTTCGACCACGGGGTTGACGATTTCCAGGTGCGAGGGATTGAAGGCCAGCGACAGGTGGACAGGGCCGCCAGCGGTGGACACATCGGAGCTGAAGCCCTGGTGGTACTTCACGTCGCCCGAGGGCAGATCTTCGGGAGCGGTGTGATCGAACTCGGCAAACAGGTCCTTGGGCATCTTGCCCAGGGTGTTGACCAGCACGTTCAGGCGGCCGCGGTGGGCCATGCCGATCACGACTTCCTGCACGCCCTTCTGGCCGGCAGCGTTGATCAGCTCGTCCATGGCGACGATGAAGCTTTCGCCACCTTCCAGCGAGAAGCGCTTTTGGCCGACGTACTTGGTGTGCAGGTAGCGTTCCAGGCCTTCGGCAGCCGTCAGGCGGTCGAGGATGCGCTTTTTCTGGCTGGCGTCAAAGCTGGGCTTGGTACGGCTGGTTTCCAGCTTTTGCTGCCACCAGCGCTTTTGCGTCTGGTCGGTGGCATACATGTACTCGGTGCCCAGGGTGCCGCAGTAGGTCTCGCGCAGCGCGTTCATCAGCTCGCGCAGCGACATGCTTTCCTTGCCGAAGAAGGTGTTGCTCGTGTTGAACACCGTTTCCTGATCGGCATCGGTGAAGCCGTAGAACGACGGCTCCAGCTCGGGAATTTCGGGGCGCTCGGTGCGCTTGAGGGGATCGAGATCGGCCCAGCGTGCGCCGACATTGCGGTAGGCGGCGATCAACTGCTGGACGGCGGTGCGCTTGCGGCCCAGCTCGGAGTCGGCGCCGGAGGCCACGACCACCTTGGTGCCGCCTTGCTTGGCGCGCTCGGCGAAAGCGTTGATGACGGGCTGGTGCGGGACGTCCTTGGAGTCCGTGCCGTCGACTGCGGGCACATGTTGCAGTGCATCAAAGTACTCGCGCCAGGAATCCGGCACGCTACCGGGGTTGGCCAGGTAGTTCTCGTACATTTCTTCGACGTAGGGGGCATTGCCGCCGAAGAGGTAAGTATTGCCTTGATAGGCTTGGTAGACCGACGTCTGATCGCTCATATTGCGCTGACCTCCGCCTCCCTGAAGGAGGCATTAGCTGGTTTGTAGAACCTTCCGCGACACGGCTGTACCGATTGGCGGATGCGACTGTGGCTGGGGAAGGGCCTGGTTGCGACCGCCATTGTGCCACCGTTCAAACATCGCAGCAGGGCAGTTACCAAGCGATTACCTGGACCCTCCGGGAGTTCCCGCAGTCGCGTACATTGGCGCATCTTCCGAACGGACCGACAGATGAACCTGCTGCCCTTACACAAACGCACTTTCATGCTGCTGCTGATCGCGGCGACCATCGGCTTCGGTGCCGTGCTCTGGGAATTCATGGGGGCCATCTTCTGGGGCGTCGCCCTGGCCATCCTGTTCTCGCCGCTGCACCGGCGCCTGCTGGCGCGCATGCCCCGGCGCACCAATCTCGCCGCCCTGTCCACCCTGCTGCTGTGCCTGGTCGTGGCCATCCTGCCGCTGGCGCTGATCGGCGCCTCCCTGGTGCGCGAGGCCTCGTTGATCTATGAGCGCGTCAACAGCGGCAACCTGGATGCAGGCACCTATTTGCAACAGATCATGGACGCCCTGCCCTCCTGGGTCACACCCTGGCTGGAGCGGTTGCACCTGGGTTCGCTGGCCGAGCTGCAGGACAAGCTGTCCAGCATCGCCATGCAGGCCTCCAAGCTGGCCGCCACCAAGGCGCTGGGCATAGGCCAGAACACGTTCGGCTTCCTGGTGGGCTTTTGCGTGATGCTGTACCTGCTGTTCTTCCTGCTGCGCGACGGCCGTGACCTGACACAGCGCATCCGCATGGCCATTCCGCTGCAGGCCGACCACAAGGCCGAGCTGTCGAGCAAGTTCACCACCGTGATCCGTGCCACCGTCAAGGGGAACCTGGCCGTGGCGGCCGCCCAGGGCGCGCTGGGCGGGCTGATCTTCTGGATCCTGGGCATCCAGGGGCCCGTGCTGTGGGGCGTGGTGATGGCCTTCCTGTCGCTGCTGCCCGCCGTGGGTGCTGGCCTGATCTGGGCCCCTGTCGCCATCTACTTCCTGGCCACCGGCGCCATGGGCAAGGGCCTGATCCTGATCGCCTACGGCGTGCTGGTGATCGGCCTGGTGGACAACGTGCTGCGCCCCTTGCTGGTGGGCAAGGACACGAAGATGCCCGACTACATCGTGCTGATCTCGACGCTGGGCGGCATGGCTCTCTTCGGACTGACGGGTTTTGTGATAGGCCCCGTGATCGCGGCCCTGTTCATGGCGATCTGGGACATGTTCTCGCGCATGCAAGTGCAAGATGAGGAAAAGCGCCGCCAACTTGCCCAGGCAGGTTTGGCGCATGCTGAATATCAGACATCGGATGATATGGACCTCAAGCAAGCACCCCAGGATCCGCGCCCGCCGGCACGCTGAGCCTGCTCCGGCCCCTCCCTCTGGACGGGGCCGGAAATCCATTTTCAGGCATTCAATGGGTGCAAATGGATCGCATTCGCGCAATAGCCTGGATCCATCGACCTCATTCATCCACTCAATGAATGGCGGATTGATATAAAACAAAATGTCCGAAGCCCTGAATCCAGATAATCATTTCAACTGATGATCCCGCCGGGCGGCGCCCTGGCAAGCCCCGCGCAGCAAGGCCTGGCGTGGAGCTTGCGCGCGAATGCCGCACAGGACGACTCAGGATTAAGGGTTATTTCCCGGATTGATTCCGGGGTGCACTCGTAGAATTTGCTTACAAGCGTCAATTTCTATTAGAAGGTACCCCACATGGTCCAATTCTCCAGACGCCAGTTCATGAAAGTGACTGGTTCGACTCTGGCCGGATCCAGCCTGGCGTTGATGGGCTTCTCGCCCACTGCCGCCCTGGCTGAAGTGCGCCAGTTCAAGCTGGCCGCCACCACGGTCACCCGCCAGACCTGTACCTACTGTTCGGTAGGCTGCGGCATCCTGATGTATTCGCTGAGCGACGGCGCCAAGAACGCCAAGCTGTCGGTGATCCACGTCGAGGGCGATCCGGACCACCCCGTCAACCGCGGCACGCTGTGCCCCAAGGGCGCCTCGCTGCTGGACTTCGTCCACAGCCCGCACCGCCTGAAGTACCCCGAGTACCGCGCCCCCGGCTCCAACGAGTGGAAGCGCATGTCCTGGGACGAGGCGCTGACGCGCATCACCAAGCTGCTCAAGGACGATCGCGACGCGAACTTCGTCGAGCAAAACGACAAGGGCCAGACGGTGAACCGCTGGCTGACCACCGGCATGCTGGCCGCCTCGGCCTCCAGCAACGAAGCCGGTTACGTCACACACAAGGTTGCCCGTTCCTGGGGCCTGCTCGCACTCGATAACCAAGCACGTGTCTGACACGGCCCGACGGTGGCAGGTCTTGCCCCGACGTTTGGCCGTGGAGCGATGACGAACCATTGGGTCGACATCAAGAACGCGGACGTTATCCTGATCATGGGCGGCAATGCCGCTGAAGCACATCCCTGCGGTTTCAAGTGGGTGACCGAAGCGAAGGAGCACAACGGTGCGCACTTCATGGTGGTCGATCCGCGCTTCAACCGCTCCGCCTCCGTGGCCGATTTCTACGCCCCCATCCGGTCGGGCTCGGACATCGTGTTCCTGGGTGGCGTGATCAACTATCTGCTGACGAACGACAAGATCCATCACGAATACGTGAGGAACTACACCGACTTCTCGTACATCGTGAAGGAGGAGTTTGCGTTCGACGAAGGCATCTTCTCGGGCTACGACCCGCAGACACGCAAATACGACAAGTCCAGCTGGGACTACGAACTCGACGCCGACGGCTACGTGAAGGTGGACGCCAGCCTGCAGCATCCGCGCTGCGTGTACCAATGGCTCAAGCGCCACTACGCCAGCTACACACCCGAGAAGGTGGAGAGCGCCTGCGGCACGCCCAAGGAAAAATTCCTGCACGTGTGCGAGAAGCTGGCATCGACCGCCGTGCCGGGCCGCGTCGCGACCATCCTGTACGCACTGGGCTGGACACAGCACACCACGGGCGCGCAGATCCTGCGCACGGGCGCCATGGTCCAGCTGCTGCTGGGCAATATCGGGGTGGCCGGCGGCGGCATGAACGCGCTGCGCGGGCACTCCAACATCCAGGGCCTGACGGACCTGGGCATCCTGTCGGCCTCGCTGCCCGGTTACCTGACGCTGCCCAACGAAGGCGAGCAGGACTACCAGAAGTACATCGACGCGCGCACGCCCAAGGCCATGCGCCCGGGCCAGATGAACTACTGGTCGAACACGCCCAAGTTCCACGTGAGCCTGATGAAGGCTTGGTGGGGACCGGCGGCCACGGCCGAGAACAACTGGGCCTTCAACTACCTGCCCAAGCTGGACAGGCAGTACGACATGCTGCAGGTGTTCGACCTGATGGCACAGGGCAAGATCAACGGCTACATCGCCCAGGGCTTCAACCCGCTGGCGGCCCTTGCGAACAGCAACAATGTGCGCGAAGGCCTCAAGAAGCTGAAGTTCCTGGTGATCATGGACCCGCTGGTCACCGAGACATCGGAGTTCTGGCAGAACCACGGCGAGTTCAACGACGTGGATCCGGCATCGATCCAGACCGAGGTGTTCCGCCTGCCCACGACCTGCTTTGCCGAGGAAGACGGCGCCGTCGTCAGCTCCTCGCGCGTGCTGCAGTGGCACTGGAAGGCGGCCGAGCCCCCGGGCGAGGCCAAGACCGACATCGCCATCATGTCGGCCCTGCACCTGCGCCTGAAGCAGGCCTATGAGAAGGACGGCGGCAAGTTCCCCGAGCCGATCACCAAGCTGTGGTGGCCCTACGCCCATGCCGATCATCCGACCTCGGAAGAGATCGCCAAGGAGTACAACGGCCGCGCCCTGGTGGACCTGTTCGACCCCAAGGACCCGACCAAGCTCATCCGCAAGGCCGGCGAGCAGCTGGCCGGCTTCGGCGAGATGCGCGACGACGGCACGACGATGGGCGGCTGCTGGATCTGGGCAGGTTGCTGGACCTCGTCCGGCAACCAGATGGCCCGGCGCGACAACAGCGACCCCACGGGCATAGGCAACACGCTGAACTGGGCCTGGGCCTGGCCGGCCAACCGCCGCGTGCTCTACAACCGCGCCTCCTGCGACCGCAACGGTCAGCCGTTCGATCCCAAGCGCACGCTGATCCGCTGGAACGGCAAGAACTGGGGCGGTGCCGACGTGCCCGACATGGGCCCGACCATGCCGCCGGAGACCACCGATCCGTTCATCATGAACCCCGAGGGCGTGGCGCGCTTCTTCGCCCGCAAGGGCATGAACGAGGGACCGTTCCCCACCCACTACGAGGCCTTTGACAACCCGCTGGGATACAACCCCATGTATCCCGACAACAAGCTGGCGGTCATCAACCCGGCCACGCGCATCTTCGACTCCGTCAAGGATTCGGCGGGCTCGCCCAGCGAGTTCCCGCACGTGGGCACGACGTACCGCCTGACCGAGCACTTCCACTACTGGACCAAGCACGTTCAGCTGAACAACATCGTTCAGCCCGAGCAGTTCGTGGAAATCGGCGAGGCGCTGGCCAAGGAACTGGGCATCGAGACCGGCCAGCATGTGAAGGTCAGCTCCAAGCGCGGCTTCGTCAAGGCAGCCGCCGTGGTGACCAAGCGCATCAAGCCCATGAAGATCGATGGCAAGACCATCCACCACGTGGGCGTGCCCATTCACTGGGGCTTCTCGTCGACGGGCCGCAAGGGCTACATGGCCAACAACCTGACGGCATCGGTGGGCGATGGCAACAGCCTTACCCCGGAATCCAAGACCTTCCTCGTGAAGGTGGAAAAGGTTTAAGGAGCAGCTGATGTCATCAACCATGTCTCTCGATATCAAGCGTCGCTCGGCCACGACGACGCCTGCTCCCAGTGCGCGCGAAACGCACAGCGGCGAGGTGGCCAAGCTCATCGATGTCTCCAAGTGCATCGGGTGCAAGGCCTGCCAGACCGCCTGCATGGAGTGGAACGACCTGCGCGACGAAATCGGCACCTGCGCGGCCGGCGTCTATGACAACCCGACCGATCTGACCGATCAGTCGTGGACCGTCATGCGCTTTACCGAGTACGAGAACGAAGCGACCGGCAACCTGGAGTGGCTGATCCGCAAGGACGGCTGCATGCACTGCGAGGACCCGGGCTGCCTGAAGGCCTGCCCCTCGCCAGGCGCCATCGTGCAGTACAGCAACGGCATCGTGGACTTCCAGCAGGACCAGTGCGTGGGCTGCGGCTACTGCGTCACGGGCTGCCCGTTCAACATCCCGCGCATCTCCAAGAAGGACCACAAGGCCTACAAGTGCACGCTGTGCTCGGACCGCGTGGCCGTCGGCCGCGAGCCGGCCTGTGTCAAGACCTGCCCCACGGGCGCCATCATGTTTGGCACCAAGGAGGCAATGAAGGACCAGGCCGAGCACCGCATCGGCGACCTCAAGCGGCGCGGCTATGCCGAGGCGGGCCTCTATGACCCGCAGGGCGTGGGCGGCACCCATGTGATGTACGTGCTGCATCACGCGGACAAGCCTTCGCTGTACAAGGGCCTGCCCGACGACCCGAAGATCAGCCCCATGGTGTCCCTGTGGAAGGGCGTTGCCAAGCCGCTGGCCATGGCCGCGCTGGGCGCAGCTGCCGTCGGCAGCCTGTTCCACTACATCACCAAGGGCCCGAACGACGTGTCCAAGGAACTGGAAGACGAAATGGACCGCAAGGACCAGGAAGCCACTGAAAAGGAGGCCCGCCGATGAAACGCAATCCACGTGACCTGGTGCGCTACAACGCATCGGAGCGTGCCAACCACTGGGTGGTCGGCATCTGCTTCATCCTGCTGGCGCTGTCGGGCCTGGCGTTCTTCCACCCGGCCTTCTTCCCGCTCACGCAGCTGTTCGGCGGCGGGCCGTGGACGCGCATCCTGCACCCCTACATCGGGGTGGTGATGGCGCTGTTCTTCATCATCATGGCGCTGCGCTTCTGGCGCCTGAACGTGGTCGAGCCGCGCGACATCGAGTGGCTCAAGAACGTCAACAAGATGATCGACGGCGACGACCACGACATGCCCGAGCAGGGCAAGTACAACGGCGGCCAGAAGCTGCTGTTCTGGGGCCTGGTCATCGGCATGCTGGCGATCACCGTGACCGGCGCGCTCATGTGGCGCGCCTGGTGGACGCTGCCCGTCAACGTGGTGCGCGCCGCCTCGGTGGTGCATGCCATTGCGGGCGTGTGGATGATCGGCCTGATCATCATGCACGTGTACGCGGCCATCTGGACCCGGGGCACCATCCGCGCCATGCTGTACGGCACGGTGACGCGGGCCTGGGCCAAGCAGCATCACCGGGGGTGGTATCGCAAGATGACCGGGGATAATGACTGACACCCCCTGAGCGGCTTACGCCGCTTCCCCCTCTCTACTCGCTGCGCGAGGGAGGGGGACGGCACCCTCGGCGCGGGACGGCCCTTCCTCGGTGCCCCTCGCCTTGGGCCGCGCCAGTTTTCATGAACATGGCGTCATACTAGGCATCAGCCTGAGCACCCAGCCGCCCAGCGATCCGGGCGGCTGTTTTTTTGGGATTCATTCCAATGCAACGCATTCTTCAACCCGGCGATATCGAGTCGCTGGACCACACCAGTTTTCCGCGCGTGCTGCTGCCGCAGTTGCCGGGGCTGTTCGTCGAGCGGGCGGCGCGGCTGCGGCAGCTGGCCGAGGGCAATCCGATTGCCGATTACCTGCGGTTTGTGGCGCAGATCGTGGACGCGCAGGGCAAGGCGGCCGGGCAGTTGACGCTGGCCGCGCCCGATGCGGCGCTGATTGCGCGGGCGCAGGAGCATTCGATGCCGCTGCTGCCTGCCGCCGACCATATCGATGCCGCCTGGCACGGCGTGCTGGACCGCATGCTCGATGCCCTGTCGGGCGCCGATGGCCTGCCTGCGCCGCTGCAGCCGCTGCTGCAGGAGCTGCGCGCGCTGGACACGGCCGGGCGTGACGAGATCGCGCAGCGGCTGCTGCAAAAGGAAGTGGCGGCCCGCCACGTGGGCATGGCGCCTTTTGTGATGGCTGCGCTGCAGGTGGTGTTTGCCACGCGCGCCAGCGGCCTGAGCGCACGCGATGTGCCCTATACCGATCCCGCCTCGATCTGCCCCGTATGCGCCAGCGAGCCCGTGGCCAGCGTGCTGCGCATTGGCGGCAAGGCCGCAGGCCACCGCTACCTGCACTGCGGCACCTGCTGCACGGAGTGGCACATGGTGCGCGTCAAGTGCTCCCACTGCGAGTCGACCAAGGGCGTCGAGTACCAGGGCATCGATGGCGCAGGCGATACCGTGCTGGCCGAGACCTGCGAGGAATGCGGCAGCTACCGCAAGGTGGTCAACCAGGAAAAGGACCCGATGGCCGAGCCCCTGGCCGACGACCTGGCCTCGCTGATGCTGGACCTGCTGATGGGCGAGGAGACTCGCTTTCAGCGCGCCAGCGCCAATCCCCTGCTCTACGTGGCCTTTGCCGAGGAGCAGGATGAGGCCGGCGACGCGCTGATCGACCCCGCCACGCCTGCTGCCTGACCCTTTCGCACGCCATGACCGATACAGCCGCCCCCTCTGCCGCATCCTCTGCCGCCTCCCCTGCCCCGTCCGCGCTGCGCCTGCCTGCCGTGGACAAGGTGCTGTTGAGCGCCGACATGCTCGCGCTGCGCGAGCGCCACGGCCTCGATGCCTGCACCCAGGCCGTGCGCGAATCCCTGGCGCAGATGCGGGCCGATGCGCAGGAGCGGCTGCGGTCCGGCGAGCCCGATGCAGGCGCGCCCGGCATCACCGAGGTGGTCCAGGCGGCGGGCCTGCGCCTGGCGCGGCGCTTTGCGCCCCGGCTGCGCACGGTCTTCAACCTCACGGGCACGGTGCTGCACACCAACCTGGGCCGCGCCCTGCTGCCGCAGGAGGCGGTGGACGCCGTGGTGGCCGCCATGACGGCGCCGGCCAACCTGGAGTACGACCTGGAAGACGGCGGCCGTGGCGACCGCGACGACCTGATCGAATCCCTGGTCTGCGAACTCACGGGTGCCGAGGCCTGCACCGTCGTCAACAACAACGCCGCCGCCGTGCTGCTGACCCTGGCCACGCTGGCGGCCGGGCGCGAGGTCATCGTCTCGCGCGGCGAGCTGGTGGAGATCGGCGGCGCCTTCCGCATTCCCGACGTGATGACGCGCGCAGGCGCCACCCTGGTCGAGGTGGGCACCACCAACCGCACCCATGCGCGCGACTACGAAGGCGCTGTCGGCGAACATACCGGCCTGCTCATGAAGGTGCACTGCAGCAACTACGCCATCACCGGCTTCACCAAGGCCGTGAGCGACGCGGAGGTGGCATCCATTGCCCATGCGCACGGCCTGCAGATGGTGGTGGACCTGGGCAGCGGCACCCTGGTCGACCTTCGCGAATGGGGCCTGCCCTACGAGGTCACGGTGCGCGAGACCATCGAGTCGGGCGCCGACATCGTCACCTTCAGCGGCGACAAGCTGCTGGGCGGCCCGCAGGCCGGCCTGATCGTGGGCCGCAAGGACCTGATCGCCCGCATCAAGAAACACCCGCTCAAGCGCGCACTGCGCGTGAGCAAGCTCACCCTGGCCGCGCTGGAGCCCACGCTGCGCCTGTACCTGCACCCCGAAAAGCTGGCCGAGCGCCTGACCACGCTGCGCCTGTTCACGCGGCCCCAGGCCGACATGCAGGCCCGCGCGCAGGCGCTGCAGCCGCTGGTGCAGCAGGCGCTGGGCAGCCGCTACGTGGTGGAAACCGCCGAGATGAACAGCCAGATCGGCAGCGGCGCCCTGCCCGTGGAAAACCTGCCCAGCTGGGGCCTGCGCCTGCATCCGGCCGACGGTCGCCAGGCCGGCCGCCAGCTCACCCGGCTTGAAGCAGGCCTGCGCGGCCTGCCCCGCCCCGTCATCGGCCGGCTGCATGATGACGCTCTGTGGCTGGACCTGCGCTGCCTGGAAGCGGCCGACGAGCCTGCCTTCACCGAACAGCTGCCGCTGCTGCACATCGCCTGAGGACGAACGCATGATCATCGGCACCGCCGGCCACATCGACCACGGCAAGACCACCCTGGTGCGCGCGCTCACGGGCGTGGACACCGACCGCCTCAAGGAAGAGAAGGCGCGCGGCATCTCCATCGAGCTGGGCTATGCCTACACGCCGCTGCCCAATGGCGAGGTGCTGGGCATCATCGACGTGCCCGGCCACGAAAAATTCGTGCACACCATGGCCGCAGGCGCTGTGGGCATAGACCACGCCCTGCTGGTGGTGGCGGCCGACGACGGCGTCATGCCGCAGACGCGCGAGCACCTGGACATCCTGCAGCTGCTGGGCGTGCGCGAAGCCACCGTGGCCCTGACCAAGGCCGACCGCGCCACGCCCGAGCGGCTGCAGCAGGTGCGCGCCGAGATCGGGGCCCTGCTGGCCCCCACGCCGCTGGCCGGCGCGCCGGTCTTCCCTACCGCGGCAGCCCTGCCTGACGACGCAGGCGTGGCGCAGCTGCGCGAGCACCTCATGGCGCGCGCCCAGTCCATTCCCGCGCGGGCCAGCGACGGGCTGTTCCGCCTGGCCGTGGACCGCAGCTTCACGCTGCCGGGCCAGGGCACCGTGGTCACGGGCACCGTGTTCGGCGGGCAGGTGAAGGTGGGCGACACGCTGGTGCACTCTGCCTCGGGCACCGAGGTGCGTGTGCGCAGCCTGCATGCCCAGAACCAGGCCAGCGAACAGGGCCTGGCCGGACAGCGCTGCGCGCTCAACCTGTCGGGCATTGCCAAGGAAGCCATCACGCGCGGCGACTGGATCGCCGACGCACGGCTGCTGCAGGCCAGCGACCGGATCGACGTGCGCCTGCAACTGCTGGCCGATGCGCCATCACTGGCCCAATGGACGCCTGTGCATGTGCACATCGGTACGGCGCGCTGCACGGCCCACGTGGCCCTGCTGCAGGACCAGCCGCTGGGCCCGGGCGAACAGGCCATCGTCCAACTGGTGCTGGACATGCCCGTACATGCCCAACCCGGCGACCGGCTCATCGTGCGCAATGCCCAGGCCAGCCGCACCATTGCCGGCGGCAGCGTCATCGACCCCTTTGCACCCGCACGCAAGCGCCGCAGCCCCGAGCGCACGGCCTATCTGCAGGCGCTGGAATCGCTGATTGCCACCGGGGACGCCAGCGCGCTGGTGCAAGGCGCGGCGCACGGCATTGCCACGTCGCAGCTCATGCGCCTGACGGGCCGCGCATCGGTGGCCACGGATGCCCGCGTGCACCGCCTCCCCCTGGCCGAGGGCGATACGCTGCTGCTGGGCGAGGCACGCTTGCAGCAGCTGCGCAACCAGGTGCTGGACAGCATGGCGCGGTTCCACGACAAAAGCCCCGACGAGCCCGGCGTGAACGCCGCACGCCTGCGCCGCATGGCACTGTCGGGCCTGGTGCATGCAGGGCATGACGCGCTGTGGAAGGGCCTGCTGCAAGCCCTGCTGCAGGACGGCAGCCTGGCCGCCAGCGGCGCCTGGCTGCACCTGCCCGGCCACAGCGTGCAGTTGTCGGACAGTGAAAAGCAGATCGCCCAGAAACTGCTGCCCGCCATCGAGGCCGGCCGCTACGACCCGCCCTGGGTGCGCGACCTGGCCCGCGACAGCGCCACCGGCGAGGAAACCGTGCGCCAGCTGCTGCGCAAGCTCGCACGCCAGGGCCAATTGTTCCAAGTCACCAAGGACCTGTTCTACACGGCAGCCCGCATGGACGAACTCGCGGCCCTGGTCCGCGAACTGGCCTCCTCCACCCCCAACGCCGAAATCCAGGCCCACGCCTTCCGCGACGCCACCGGCCTGGGCCGCAAACGCGCCATCCAGATCCTCGAATTCTTCGACCGCATCGGCTACACCCGCCGCCTGCGCGACGCCCACCTGCTGCGCCCCGATGTGCAGTGGACCACTGGCGGAAATTCGCTCACCCCAGCCAAAAGCTGAGCCATGACGCTCCCATGGGACCGCTACAATAGCCGGCTTTGGGCATAGCACCTGCAATGGCGCGGCCCAACCCAGGGACGCCGAGCAAGAGCCGCCTCGCGGCGATGGCGTCGTCCCCCTCCCCCGCGAAGCGGGTAGAGAGGGGGAAGGCGCGTAAGCGCCTCAGGGGGTGCCCAACATCCAGAAGGAAAGCATACGCACCCGGTGGTGCGCCCGGGCTTCAAACCCGGTCAGGGGCGTCAGCCGCTCCTGGGTAGGTTCGACTCCTGCTGCTTTCCGCCAATCCCCCGACTCTGATTCCAGCCAGGTTACGGCTATTGCAAGGGCACGACGATGGCCACGCGGCGGTTCTCCGCCGCATCGCTGGGCACCACGGGCATGGCGCGGCCCAGGCCCTTGACCTCGATATCCTGGCGCGCCAGGCCAGCTTCGGCCAGCACATCGGCCACGGCCTCTGCGCGGCGCAGCGACAGGCGCATGTTGTAGGCATCGCTGCCGCGATCGTCCGTATGGCCTTCCACGCGCAGCCGCTCGATGCCCACGCCCTTGAGGGCACGGCCCAGCTCCAGCACCTTGGTGCGCGCCTGGGCGCCGACTTCGGCCGAATCAAAGCCGAACAGCAGCTTGCCCGACATCTGCAGCTCCCAGCCCTGGTCTGCCTGCGCAAAACCCTGGCTGCGCAGCAACTGCTGCTGTTCTTCGGTCAGCCCCGGCGCCTTGGCCGGCGCCTGCGGCACCGTCTGGCAACCGACCAGTGCAAGGGCCAGCACTGCGGCCGCACCTGCGCCGCACATCCGGATCCAGCTCCGTCGTTTCAACATGTCATCCTCCTGTGATTCGTTCGGCCTGGCGCATGGCCTTGGCCTGGTACATGGCCTGGTCTGCATGGCGCATCAGCGTCTCCATGCTCTGGCCATGCTTGGGAAAAAGGGCGACGCCCGCGCTGACCGAAGGCTGCAGCACCACGCCGTCGCCAACGACCAGGGGCTCGCGCATGGCGGCCTCTATCTTGTCCTGCACCATCTGCGCATCGCCACCGCCGCCGATGGGATAGAGCAGGATGGCGAATTCGTCGCCACCCAGGCGGGCGACCAGGTCGGTCTCGCGCACCTGCGAGCGCAGCCGGGCACCCACCGCCTTGAGCAGCACATCGCCCACGGCATGGCCGTAGGCATCGTTGACCTGCTTGAAGCGGTCGTTGTCCAGAAACAGCACGGCCAGCTTCTGCCCGCTCTCCGCCGCACTGTCCAGCGCCTGCTGCAGTCGCTGCTCGAAATGCAGCCGGTTGGCCAGCCCAGTGAGGCTGTCGCGCGAAGCCTGTCGCTCCAGCGCCGAATTTTGCTGCTGCAGCCGCTCATGGCGCGTCTGCAGCTCGGCCAGCAGGGCGTTGAAGTTGTCGCCCAACTCGCGCAGCTCGGCAATGCGCGCCAGCGGCACGCGCTGGTCCATGGATCGGTCATGGCGCACGGCCCGGGCCACGCGCGCCAGCTGCTGCAGCGGCTCGGCAATGTCGCGCAGCATGCGGCGCGACTGGCGCAGGCCCACATAGCCGCTGACACCCACGCACAGCACCAGCACGATGAAACCTGCGCCCAGGAAGCGGACCAGGCCCACGCCATCGCTGGCCAGCTGCACACTGCCTACCAGCCTGCCGTCCTGGCGCACATCGGCCTCGGCGCGCGGCAGGCCAATGCCCACGGCCAGCAGCTCCCCGATGCTGGACAGCGCCGAGCCACCATGGCCCGACCACCGCACGAACGGGCGGCCCTCGGCATCGAAGACCTCGGCATGGGCCACGCCTTCGCCGCGCAGCAGCTGGTCCAGCACGCGGGCGGCCTCGTCACGGTCACCGAAGACCAGCGATGCCTCGACCGTATAGGCCAGCGAACGGGCCACCAGATGCAGGTTGTTGGACAGGTACAGGCGCAGGGTGGCCACGCCGACGATGAGCAGCAGCGCCCCCGCCAGCGCGATGGCCACCGCCGCCATGCGCAGGTGCGCGCGGCGGATCACGTTGCGCAGGGAGGCATTGCCGGACAGGGACAACTTCATGGCAAGGTCCTGTGGCGCGCCAGTTGCAGCACCTTGGGATTGACACGCAGGCCGCTGCGGGCCACGGAGTCGAGGCTGACCTCGAAGCCCGCACCCTCGCCACGGCGGCGCAGGCAGAACATGGCGCCGATGCGGCACAGCTCGCCCCGCTCGCTGATGGTCAGCAGCGGCCGCCCGGCCAGCTGCTCCATGAGCTTGCGCCAGGCCGCCTCATCGAGCTGGCCGGCATAAATGCCCTCGCATTCGACCAGGGCGCGCGCATCGACGGGCACCACACGCCGCACCTCCAGCCGCTGGCTGCCCACGGTCTGCGGTGCGCCATTGAGCAGGTCGTCGGCATATTCGGTGGAGCCCACCACGCACAGCCGCAGCACGGGGCTTTCCGTGGGCCAGCGCGTGTAGCCCAGGATGCCTACGACGGTGCGGGTCACCCCCAGCTCATGCTCATCGGCCGCCGGCTCCGCATGTGCCTGCCCCACCAGCCCGGCCTGCAAGGCCAGCAAGCCCACGACCAGCCAGGCCCGGGCAGACAGGCCTTTGATCCTGCAATCCATGCCCCACCTGCGGTGTGTTTGATGTATGCGATGTGTGCGAGCTGCCAACCAAGGCTCCTTGAACGGAATATCCATGCATTGCGCCACGCTGGCGCACTGAAGCATTTTTTCACATATCGACCCCATCGGGCCGACGGGACTGTCACGCCGGGTCGCCCGTGATGGGCCAATGCGGCAACACATCAAAGCGCAGAGGCAGGAAGCCGGTAGTGATAGCCGTAGAGCGCCTGAAAGCCCAGGCTTTCATACAGCCCGCGCGCCACCATGTTGGGCGCACGCACCTGCAGTTCGGCCCATTGCGCTCCCTGCGTCTGCCCCCAGTGCATCAGGCCATGCACCAACGCCCGGCCCAGTCCCTGGCCGCGCAGCGCAGGCGTGATGACGATGTCATACAGGCCCACGCAGCCGCGCTCCACGACGGCCAGGCCAAACCCGGCCACCTCGCCGCCCACTCCACCACCCACTTGCAGCGAAGCAAATGCGGCGGGCCAGGCAATGGACTGCAGCATATGGTGGTGCGCCTGCCTGTGCTGCTCCGGCACGGCGCCGGCCTCGGCAAAGCCCTGCAGCCAGGCCGTGCCAGGCTGGGCTTGAATGGCAAGGGTCCAGCCGTGGTCGTTCGCTGGCGGCGCCATGTCCGTCAATGCGGCACGCATCACCAGGGAAGGGTCGGCCATCAGATAACCTGCCTGCGCCAGCTGCGCATCCGCCTCGGGACTTGCCAGGGGCGAGAGACGAAAGATGGCAGGCAGGCCCTGGCGCTCGTAGAAGGCCTCGATCTGCGGCAGCAAGGCGCCAAGGCGGGCGCCGGGCTGCTGGGCATTGGCCGAGTTGGCGCGCTTGGTATGGCCCTGCGCAGCGCGCAGCAGCCAGTCGCCGCAGAGCACGGTGCGCTGGGCCGGCCAGGCGTTGAAGCCGCGCTGCTCCACGCCCACCACCGTCTCGGGATCGCATTCCACGGATGCGCGGTCATGAGTGAAAGACTTGGACATGCCCGCTTGTACCATGGCCGCCCGCCGTGCCCGCCCATAATATGGCGCGCCGCCGCGCTGGCGGCAGGCACTCTTTCCCACTACTGCGATCGCCGCCGATCGCCGGATTGCTCCATGACCACAGACACCTCCCAAGCCCCCCGACTCACCTCGCTGTCCCATGGCGGCGGCTGCGGCTGCAAGATCGCGCCGGGCCTGCTGGCGGAGCTGATCGGCAAGAGCGCGCTGCCCAAGCAGTTCTTCCCGGACCTGCTGGTGGGCACGGAGACCGCCGACGACGCCGCCGTCTACCGCATCAACGACGAGCAGGCCATCGTGGCGACCACGGACTTCTTCATGCCCATCGTGGACGACCCGTATGACTTCGGCCGCATCGCCGCGACGAATGCGCTGTCCGACATCTACGCCATGGGCGGCCAGCCCCTGATGGCCCTGGCCATCGTGGGCATGCCCATCAATGTGCTGCCGCACGACACCATTGCCAAGATCCTGGAAGGCGGCGAATCGGTCTGCCGCGATGCCGGCATTCCGCTGGCCGGGGGCCACTCCATCGACTCGGTCGAGCCCATCTACGGCCTGGTCGGCATAGGCATCGTCAACCCCCGCCAGATGAAGCGCAATGCCGACGCCCGGGCCGGCGACGTGCTGATCCTGGGCAAGCCGCTGGGCGTGGGCATTCTGTCGGCCGCACTCAAGAAGAACCTGCTGGACGAGGCCGGCTACCGCGCCATGGTGGAAGCAACCACCCTGCTCAACCGCCCCGGCACGGCGCTGGGCAAGATGGACGGCGTGCACGCGCTGACCGATGTGACGGGCTTCGGCCTGCTGGGCCACGGCCTGGAACTGGCACGCGGCGCGGGCCTGACGGCACGCATCGACAGCCGCAGCCTGCCCGTGCTGCCCACGGTGCAGGGCTTTGCCGAGCAGGGCGTCATCACGGGCGCCTCGGGCCGCAACTGGGCCTCGTATGGCGCGCAGGTTGCGCTGGGCGCCGGCATCACCGATGCGCAGCGCGCGCTGCTGACCGATCCGCAGACCTCGGGCGGCCTGCTCGTGTCCTGCGCGCCGGATGTTGCCGATCAGGTGCTTGCACTGTTTGCCGAGCAGGGCTTTGGCAGTGCAGCCATCGTCGGCCGCATGGAGGCGGGCGAGCCGCGTGTCATCGTGGACTGACGGCCAGCGCATTCCAAAAGCAACGGGGGCCTCGGCCCCCGTTGCTTTTTGCACTCCCGGCGAGCCGCCAGCGAACCGGCGGCCCGTCACCGGGTCACAGGTTGCTTCACTCGCTCACGGTCTGCGTCTTGTAGGCCGGGCTGGCCTGGATGGCGCTGTCGGTGAACGGCAGCTTGAGCCATTGGCGCGCGCCGTAGGCCTTGGTGTAGTCCACGTAGTGGGCCGAGGCCGGGTCGTCCGACAGCGAGAAGGTCAGGAAGGTATGGGCCTCCACACCGGCCGACGGGAAGCTCACCACCTGCATGTAGCTGTTGCCGTGCGGCTGCCCGTCCATGCTGTAGCCGCCCTGCTCTATCTTGTTTTCCGAGCAGGTGATGGTGAAGTAGCCCACCTCGCCGCAGCCGCCATACAGCGCGATCTTCTCGCCGCCGCGCTGCGAGAACAGCACGGTGCCGCGCGCCGCATCCATGGCAAAGCCGCTGGCCTGCACGGCCTTCACTGCTTCGGCGAACGCCTTTTGCAGCGCCGCCTTGGCAGTGGGCTTGATGCCACGCGGCGTGTTGACGGGGTCGGCCGCATCGAAGGGCACGGCATACAGGTCGGCCGATTTGATCTGGCTGGCCACGCGCTTCCAGAACTCATCCCAGACATGGGAACCCCTGGATGCCGCCGTGCCCGTGCCGTCCCAGGCCTGCAGCGCCGTGCAGGCAGCCGATACGTCCACCGTTTCACCCGGCGAGGACACGGGGCCTGGACAGACCTGGGCCAATGCCTCGTCCTTGAAGCGCGCGCTGTAGACACGGCTGTCCAGCACCATCTGGCGCACGATGTCGCTGGTGGCCAGCTTGCCCGGGTAGCCGTCCGTGCCCGCCAGCCGCTGCAGCGCCATGGTGTGGCCCAGGCGCGTGCGCAGGCTCTGGGCCGACGAAGTGGAGCCGAAGATGGCCGGATAGCCGGTCAGCGGCGCCGAGGCATTGGACAGCCAGTAGCTGTCGTTCATGTTGCCCACGTAGTCGCTGCGCAGCAAATTGGGCATACGTGCGGGGCCGATGGCGCCCGCCTGCACCGAATCCGCATCCGAACTCCAGTCGCACTGGCTGCTGCCACCGGCCAGCACCGGCACCTGGGGCAGCGCCGCGTTGATGGCGGCCGAGGCGGGCGTGGCACAGGCCTGCAATTGCGCGGGCGGCACGTTGGGCACGGCGCCTATGTCGGCATACCAGACCTGGGCATTGCCGCGCCCTGCGGCCACAGTGTTGACCCAGGGAATGGCCGACTCCTCCTTCTGGATGCGGATGAACTCGTCCAGCGACTTGGCCTGGTTCCAGCGCAGCCAGTTGCGGAAGGTGCGGTAGTTGTAGGCGTTGATGTCGCGGATGGCGAACACGCTCTGCGTGGTCCAGCCCAACGCCGGGTCCATGGCGCCGAGGTTGACCACCGGGCCGTGCACGGTCTTGTACAGCGTGCGCGTGACCTGGTCCTGCCCGCCGGAGGCATTGCGCACGCTCACGGTGATCTTGCTGGCCTGCATGGCCTCGGTCTTGCCGTCGCGCACATAGCGGGTCGGGTCATTGGGCGCCAGTTGGTACATGAACAGGCCGAAGCGCCGCGCCGTGGACACGGTATGGCTCCAGGCCACGTCGTTGTTGAAGCCGATCAGCACCATCGGGATGCCCAGAAAGCTGGCGCCACTGACATCGATCTCGCCGGGAATCGTGAGCTGCGATTGATAGAAGCGGTCCGGCCCCTTCCAGTACCAGTGCGGATTGCCGAACAGCACGCTGCTGCCGCCGCCCGTGGCCTGCTGGCCAAAGCCGTACATGTTGCTGCCGATGCCCGTGGTGCCGCCCACCTGCAATGATGGCGCCACCACCTGCCCCGGCTTGAGCGCGGCCAGCTGTGTCGCGGCCGGCCGGGCCTTCGCCGGCCTGGCCGAGGCCGTTGCTGCCGCAGCCGCTGCAGGCGGCACGGCATTGGCGATCTGGGCCACGAAGTTGCTGTAGCCGCCGGCCAGATTGGCCGTGTACATGCGCCGCCAGATGTCCTGCGCGGTAATGGCCTGCACCCAAGGCTGGCCCGCGCAGGCCGCATTGGTCTTGGCCCCGGCCGGGGTCTCGCGCACCACGCGGTTGTAGCCGGCCACGAAGCCATCGACCAGTTGCTTGAGCTTGTCCGGCTGGGCCTGGATCATGGCGGCCACGGCGTCATCGGAGACGACATGGCGGAAGAAGAAGTCCGAGTCGAGATTGCGCGGCCGGTCGATGGTGCTGTCGTAGACGGCCTGGGCATCGCCGCCCAGGTAACGCGAGCGCTCCCCGCGGTACGTCAGGAAGGAGTCGGCCATGGTGCACAGGTTGTCCTGCGCCTGGGCATAGCCGGCGCCATAGCCCAGGCCCGTCCAGTCCTTGGCCTTGATGTGCGGAATGCCCATTTCCGTGCGGCGGATCTCCGCGCTGTACTTGCTGCTGGAGCCGTCGCCCGAACCGCCGCAGGCCGCCAAGGCGGCCAGGCAAATCAATGACAGGGGCTTCCATCCACTGCGAACCGCTGGGTACATGCTTTGTCTCCTGGTGTTATGCGTACACAAAGAAAGACCCCCTTTTTGTACGGGGGCCCACAACAGCATAGGAGGGCCGCAAGGGACTGCCTACCCGGCAGTTTCACTAGCAGATGTCAGAGACCCGACAGTAGTTGCAAGGGCTGCAGCGCGCCCGTCAGGCAGCGGATTCGCCCGGCTGGCTCAGGGCCGCCGTGGTGCGCCGGTCGATCTTGCGGCTGAGCACCACCGAGGTGTAGGTCTGCTGAATGCCGTCGATCAGGCCGATGCGGTCCAGCAGCGCATCGAGCTTTTCATTGCTCTCGCAGCGCACGAACACCATGTAGTCGTACTGGCCGCTGACGGCCGAGACCTCCTCGACCTCGGTGAAGCGGTTGAGCGCCTGCATGACCAACGTGGCCGTCTTGGGCTGCACGCGGATGCCGCAATACGCCCGCACAGCAGACTGCTCCACGCGTGCGCCCAGGCGCACGCCGTAGCCGGCGATCACGCCCTCTTGCTCCAGCCTGGCAATGCGCGCCACCACCGTGGTGCGCGCCAGATTCATCTGCCGAGCCAGATGAGCGGTGGAAGCCCGTGCATTGGTCTGCAGCAGACGCAGCAGCTGGCGGTCGGTTTCATCAAGACGGTATTCCATGCGGTTCCCTGGATTTCAACGGCAAGCACCTATGGAAGCTGCCCGGATGTGGTTCCACATTTCGGCAGAGATCTCCCCCAATCCGGCGATTTTATGCGTTGCGCATCGTCGTTCTATCGACAGGAGTTGCACTTTTCCTGGTACCGCGGCGGCTGGAACGCCTCTCCAGCCTTCGCCGGACGGCAGCCGCCACAACTGGCACCACCAGCTCTTGGGATATTCATCAGAAACAAAAGTAACTAATTACAAATTCTTGGTGCGACAGGAAGCAGGGACCACGCAGGGACCTGACTACGGAACCGCATGAATCCTTAGCATGCATCCCATCTTTCCTTCACAAAAGCTGCTCCAGGCGCACCGCTGCCACTTGCGGCAGTGCTGATCGGGCTTACCGGCGCCTGCGAAACGCTTTCAAAGCGTGCTGTATGCAAGATGGATCAGTACTTGCAAATACATGCATTTCCGCTAGATTGGCCCCGCAGGCGTAAATTTTGTGTACTCAAGTTACCCCGCGCGTCTTGTTTTATCTGCCCCGAGGAGGATTTCCTGTTCCCGCTGCCCGCCGGGCCGCTCGTTCACCACCATGACAAGGGCATGGCCGCCATGCCCGACGAACGCGCGCAGAGTCCGGTGCCTCCATTCGGTCTCCACAGGGGAGACATATGTCACATCGCGCCGCATCCGGAGATCCGTGGAGCCTTCCACAAGCTGCAACGCCCTGGCGGGACAGCTTTGTGCTGGGCGGGGTGCTGTTCCTGTGCTCGGCCGTGGCGCTGGGCCTGCGCTCTCCGGAGCATCTGTCGTCCCTGTGGCTGTCCAACGCCCTGCTCCTGGGCTGGATGCTTCGCAGCCCTGCCTACAGCCATAGACACGGCTGGACGGCTGCCGCCATTGCCATGGCGCTGGCCGAATGGCTTTCCGGCAGTCCGCTGGACCAGACCCTGTGGCTGACCTTTGCCGACCTGGCCGCCGTGGCCTGCGGCTGGGTGATGATGCGGCGCCTGCCGCAGCGGGTGCAGCAGATGCGCTCTCCTTCCTCGGTGCTGCATCTGGTGATGTGCAGCCTGCTGGTGAGCGTGGTCGGAGCCGTTCTGGGCTCGGCGGGCATGCACCATCTCATGCATTGGCCCTGGCAGCCCATGATGGCCATGTGGTTCAGCAGCGAGTTGATGCACATGACCCTGTTGCTGCCTGTGCTGCTGAGCCTTCCGGCAAAGCTGGAGCCGCTGTCCTGGCGCAGCCAGCCATTCAAACAAACGGCGCAGGCCTTGCTGCCGCTGCTTGCCCTGGCGATTTCCGAATCCATTGCCATCTACCTGGGCGGACCAGGCGCGCTGTCGCTCACCATGCCGGCCATGCTGCTGTGCGCCATGCGCTATCGGCTGTTCGTGGTCGCCCTGCTCAACCTGGTCAGCTGTGCCATCAAGCTGGCCACGTTTTCCCATGTGTTGTTCAGCTCGCAAGGCACCGAGCTGGAGACCACGTTCTCCTTCCGCCTGGGTCTGGCCATGCTGTCGATCGGCCCGCTGGCCGTAGCCTGCACGCTCATGGCTTTCAAGGACATGCTCAGCAAGCTGCGCCATGCAGTGAACCACGATGCGCTGACCGGACTGCTGGCACGCACCAGCTTTCTGGAGCGCGCACAGCGCACGCTGGAGCGCCTGCAGCGCGAGCGCCAGTCAGGCGCCATGCTGATGCTCGACCTGGACCACTTCAAGCACATCAACGACCGCCATGGCCATGCCGCCGGCGACCGGGTACTACAGGAAGTCTCGGCCCGCCTGTCGCAGGCGCTGCGCCCGCATGAACTCATAGGCCGCCTGGGCGGCGAGGAGTTTGCGGTGCTGCTGCCCGGTGCCGACTGCGTCACGGCAATCGCCGTGGCCCAGCGGCTGTGCGAGGCCACGCGCGAAATTCGCATCGACATGAACGATGGCGCAGCCATCTGCCCCACGCTGAGCATTGGCATAGGCTGCACAAACATGGCCTACCCACCGCTGGGTTTGAGTGCCTTGCTGCGCATGGCCGATACCGCGCTGTACCAGGCCAAGGCCAGCGGCCGCGACCGCTACTTCGTGGCCGGCGAGCGGCCGGGCGAGGCCGACACACCGGCCTTTGCCTGCGAGCATTCCGGGGGCGCCAAAGCGGCCTGACACCAGGCACCGCCTCGGCGTTTTGCCAGCGCTCAGCGCAGGCGGCGGGCGCCGTTTCCTTCGTCGAGCTTGAAGCCCGCCACGGCCTGCGCCAGCTGCACCGCCTGTTGCTGCAGCGACTGCGCTGCGGCCGTGACCTCTTCCACCAGGGCAGCGTTCTGCTGCGTGACCTGGTCCATCTGGCCGATGGCGCTGCCCACCTCGGCAATGCCACGGCTTTGCTCCTGGCTGGCGTTGCTGATCTCGGCCACCAGCGTGCTGAGCTTGCGCACGCCGTCCACGGCCTGGTCGATGGTGGTGCCCGCATTGCGCACCAGGCGGCTGCCCGTGTCGATCTGGCCCACGGAATCATCGATCAGCGCCTTGATCTCCCTGGCCGCCGTGGCGCTGCGTTGCGCCAGCGTGCGCACCTCGCTGGCGACCACGGCAAAGCCCCGACCCTGCTCGCCGGCGCGCGCCGCTTCCACCGCTGCGTTCAGCGCGAGGATGTTGGTCTGGAAGGCAATGGAGTCGATCACGCCGATGATGCTTTCGATCTTGCGTGCCGAGGCCTCGATGCCGCCCATGGTCTGCACCACCTGGCCGACGGCCTCTCCGCCCTGGGTGGCGATCTGCGAGGCGCTGGTGGCCAGCTCGCTGGCCTGGCGCGCATTGGCCGCGTTCTGCTGCACGGTTGCCGTGATCTGCTCCATGGCGGCTGCCGTCTGCTCCAGCGAGCTGGCCTGCTGCTCGGTGCGTGACGACAGGTCCTGGTTGCCACCCGCAATCTCTGCCGAAGCCATGCGCACCGATTCCGACGACTCGCGAATGCGCAGCAGCACCGTGGCGATCTTGTCCACGAACTGGTTGAAGGACTGGCCGATCTGCGCCAGCTCATCGCGGCCGGCGGAGGTGAGGCGGCGGGTCAGATCGCCTTCGCCCGAGGCGATGTCCTGCAGCGCATCGCGTGCCACGGCCAGGCGGTTGAGCATGCGGCGCAGCGCCACGGTCAGCAGCACCGCCGCGCCCAGCACGGACAGCACGGTGATGAGGGCGGCCACCTGCAGCAGCGCCCGCACCGAATCCGTGGCCTGTGCGCGGTCGATCACCACGGCCAGCGTCCAGGGCGTGCCCTCGACCTTGGCGGCGTAGAGCATCTGCGGCTCGCCATCGAGCACCAGATCGGCGCGGCCGCCCTGCTCGGCCAGGCGCTTGATCAGCGCGGCATCGAGCTCAGGGGCAATCGCGGAAGCCGGCTTGAGCGCCAGCTCGGGCTTGGCGTAGGCCAGCAGGCGGCCTTCGCCATCAATCAGAAAGGCAAAGCTTTTTTCCTGGGGACGGATGGCGGCCACTTTCCTGGACATGGCGGCCAACCGCACATCAGTGCCGACAACGGCCGTGATGGCGCCCGAGCTGCCGACCGGATCGACAAAGCTGATGGTCAGCTCGCCGGTGCTGGCATCGACATAGGCTGGCGTCACGCCCGGCCGGCCTTCGCGCACGGCCTGCTTGAACCAGTCGCGCTGGGTTCCGTCGTAGTTCTCCGGCATGGGATGGGTGAACACGGCGCGCTTGTCGGCATGGACGAAATAGGCGTCATCGAAGCCGCCAGCCTGCTGGCCGGCCAGCAGGAAGGGGATGGGGTCCGGCTGGTCCACCGCCTTCTTCAATGAGCCGGTGATGCGCTGCTTGTCCTGAACCCAGTCGGTCAGTGTGGATGCATGGGCCCGCGTGAGCTGACCGATGTTTTCGTCGATATCGGACAGCGTGCTGCTGCGCGCCGTCCAGAAGGTGGCCATGGACAGCGCGAACAGCGCGGCCACGGTGATTGCTACGCAGATGAGGATCAGGCGGGCACGAAGTGTTTGAAACATGATGCGTAGTGAAGGCAAAACGAGGGCTGTGAATGCCCACCGAGCCTATCCGAGACGCATCGGCCGCCAGAGCTCGAAGAGTGCGTACTTGCCCTTGTAATTGCCTGCTTCCTGCGTGCGAAGAAGCCCGCTGGCTAGCCCCTTCGTGCAGGCACTGCATTGCTGGCAGCGCCGCCCAAACTGCAGTCGTCAGCCTTTTGCAAGAACCAGTCACAAGCTTGAAGGATGCGTGCTATAGTGTCAATTTGTAACACAGACACTTGCCGCCCTGGCTGCGGGATTTTTCTGTCGCAAACGCCAGCGCCTTGACTCCAGGACCCTGCCGTTTGCGCCGCGCACCCTGTGTTTTTCCCTCCCTCATATTTTTGGGGTGCACCACGCGGCCTTTTCTTCCCTTGCATGGACTGCCATTGATCGAGAGTGGCTTCCCATCGGGGGCGGCAGGGAGCCGGGCAAGAAAGTGTTTCACCTTGATACAAAAATGCCGATAAGAAGGCAGATCTGTCATTCAAGGGAAGAGAAACATGAAGCGATGCATCATCAAAGTGGCCGGCGCCTGCTACACAGCCCTGTTCCCCAGCACCTGCGCCGCTGTGGCAGACGCGATGGCCCGGTTTCCATACGCTACAAAAATCAGCGTCCGACTCGCCTAGACTCGGGCAAGATGGGAATCCGTTCTCAGACAGGTTCCAGGCAATACGCCTGTCGCCGTCCGGGTGTTGCGCGGCAGTGTAGGCTCACTTTGCCAAAAGTCTCCTAAGATTCCTTTATATTGGCAGATCAACATTCATTGATATACATGACTACCGACTACAAGACACTGCTGCAGCAGAAAGCCCATCTCGAAGCCCAGATCGCCGAAGTGCTCAAGACCGAGAAGTCCGGAGCCATTGCCCAGGTGCGCACCATCATCGACCAATACGGATTGACCGAGGCCGACGTCTTCCCTTCGTCCAAAGCCAAGGCTGGTGGCGGTTTCCGCGTGGTCGGCGTCCCCAAGTACCGCGACCCGGCCACGGGCGCGACCTGGACCGGCCGCGGCAAGCAGCCCCGCTGGATCGAAGGCAAGGACCGCACTCCCTTCGCCATATGAGGTCCGGCGCAGCCCGCCCCCTGGCAGCCGCCAAGCTGCGACAGAGCCCGCCAAGTGCGGGCTTTTTGCTGCCAGAAGCAACGGGTTAACCCTATTGCTCAGAAGTTACAAATTCTTCAATGTAGTGCAGATGCGTGAACCGATGGGTGCCGGCATGTTTCGGTACCCAAGCAATCACAACAAGGGAAACAGCAGGTATCACACAGGGAACTGTCCTACAGCCCTGCTCTCCAAAATCATGTTGGCCACGCCTTTGCAGCAAGCGCAAGCCATGTGGATGCAACCACGCAGCGGCAAAGTCCAGGCGGCCACTGGAGCGATCCGCAGCCACCACGAACCATTTTCCAGCCGGGCCAGGGAGACTATCTCCTCCCTCCCCTCTCACTGACTTACCCTGGCAGGCCCGCAAGGGCACCGGCTTTTCTCTTCAAGGACCGCCCTCGGGCGGTCCTTTTTTCTGCGTGTGTTATTGCGCCTTGGTGCTGGTCAACGCAAGGCTGGCACGGCATGGCCCACCTTGAACACGGCCACCATGCCCGACAGGCGCTGCGCCTGGTCGCTGAGGGCGGCGGCCGCCGCTGCGGATTCCTCCACGAGAGCCGCGTTTTGCTGCGTCATCTGGTCCAGCTGGCTGACTGCCTGGTTGACCTGGCCAATGCCGTCGCGCTGCTCCGTGGAAGATGCCGTGATCTCGCCGATCATGTCCGAGACCTTGCGCACGCTGCCCACGATGTCATCCATCACCTGTCCGGCCTGGGCCACCTGGGCCGAGCCTTCCTGCGCGGCATCGACCGAGGTGCTGATCAGCACCTTGATCTCCTTGGCGGCCTCGGCGCTGCGATGGGCCAGGGCCCGCACTTCACCGGCCACCACGGCAAAGCCGCGGCCCTGCTCGCCTGCGCGGGCCGCTTCCACGGCAGCGTTCAGCGCCAGGATGTTGGTCTGGAAGGCAATGGAGTCGATGACACCGATGATGTCGGAGATGCGGCGTGCGCTGTCGCCGATGCGATCCATGCTGGCCACCACATGGCCCACCACGGCGCCGCCGCGCTCGGCAGCCTGGGCGGCGCTGCCGGCCAGATGATTGGCCTGGCGCGCGGTGTCGGCAGCCTGGCCCACGGTGGCGGTCAGTTGCTCCATGCTGGCAGCCGTTTCCTCCAGATTGGACGCCGTCTGCTCGGTGCGCGAAGACAGGTTGTGGTTGCCCGCGGCAATCTCGGTGGATGCGGTGGAGATGGAATGCACGCTGTCACGCACCTCCGTCACCAGCCCGCGCAGCCGCGCCGCCATGCCCGAGACCGAGCGCAGCAGGTGGCCGAACTCGTCCTTGCGGCTGTCATCGGCCGACACCGTGAGGTCGCCCTGGGCGATGGCGTCCGTCAGCTGCACGGCGCGTTCCAGGGGGCGGGTGATGGCCCGCGTCAGTGCCAAGGCCAGCGCCAGGCCCGCCAGAAGGACCACGCCCTGGACGATCCAGGCCAGCACGCTGGCCTGCTGCCGGGCGGCCTGGGCCTGCTCGCGGGCTGCATCGCGCTGGCTGCGCTGCAGCTGCACGAAGACTTCCAGCGAGTCCACGTAGCGGCCAATGGCGCCCAGGTACTGCTGCTGGACGAACTCGCGGAATGCCGCTGCATCGCCGGTCAACTTGATCTCGCGCGCCCGCTTGTTCAGTGCCAGCACCTCGGTGCGGATGGCTGCAATGCGCTCCAGCGCCGCCTTGTCGGCATCGCTGGCGCCCTTGACGATCTCGGCCTGCAGCTTGGTGATCAGTGCCGAGCCTTCCTTGACCCGGCCGTCGAGCAGGCGGGTCAGTTCCTCATCGGTGGAGGCATTGCTGGCCAGAACCCGCTCGCCCGTGGTCTCCGTTGCGCCCTTCCATTGAATGGCCAGGCTGATGCGACTCTCGTACTCGGACAGCGTCTGCATGCCGTGGTCCATGGCGCGGGCCGCCGCAAACTGTGCCCAAAGCGATACCGCAAGCATCATCGCCAGCAAGCCGCCCAGCGTGCCCCAAAGCTTGGCGGACACGCTCCATTGATCAAATTTCATTCGTAGCACTCTCGTCGGAAAAACCGAATACAGGAAAGGTAAAACAACAGGCCGCGCACATCAGCGGCGACCGTTTTCCGGCGCAACGCCTTGCCATATCGGCATAGGCCACCAATCCGGAAAAGATGACCTGCTCTTTCGTCACAAATGCCCGGGACTTGAGGCCGCCGCACGGGTAGGCCCGATATCGCCAGCCGTGCACAACGCGGAACATGCGCCATGCGGCCGCAAGCGCCGTGGCAACGGATGCAAAATGGACCGGCGCTTCGGAATGCAGCACCATTCAATGCCGCAATCGCGAAGCTGTCGCCACCCGCACCTGCAAGTGCATAACACGCTGTGGATGTGTCACTCGATACCGATCGCCTCTATGTATTGATTGCGCCGCTGAGCATTCTGCTGCTCAGTTGCACGCTGGCCGTGTGCTGGCTGGTGCAGCGGCGCCAGCGCTACCTGCTGTGGATTGCGGGCGGATACGCCCTGGTTTCTCTGGCGCTGGCCTGGCAAAGCCTTGCACCCCGGGAAGAACTGCACCACT
Source organism: Delftia sp. GW456-R20 (assembly GCF_001622915.1). Classification (NCBI taxonomy): domain Bacteria; kingdom Pseudomonadati; phylum Pseudomonadota; class Betaproteobacteria; order Burkholderiales; family Comamonadaceae; genus Delftia; species Delftia sp. GW456-R20. The sequence goes on from NZ_LWCN01000004.1 coordinate 656,664, forward strand.
GGGCCGTGTTCACGGGCGCCATGTATCTGTTCGGCACCTGGTGCTTCGCGCGCTGCATGGCGGGGCGCTATGGCGTCTCGGCCCATCCCTTGCTGGGGCTGCTCATAGGCGCCGTCGTCCTGGCTGCGCTGTACTACTACAGCCGGGTCCAGGTCGATCTGTGGGTGCGCGTGCACTGGCTCAACACCGGCCTGGGCCTGCTGCAGATGCTGCCGGCGCCCGCCATGCTGCGGCGCCGGCCGCCTCAGGACTGGCTGGAGAGAATGCTCTACTGGTCCTACGTGGTGTTTGCCGGCTACACCGCTGCCCGGCCGCTGCTGGTGCTGGCCCTGGGCAGCACCGATCTCAATGAGATTGCACGCTCCACCTACTGGCTGGTCACCCTGGTCAGCACGCTGTCGTTTGCGCTGCTGTTCACCCTCATGCTGCTGGCATGCACGGTGCGCGATGTCTTCACCGCGCTGCGCGAGGAGCGCAACCACGACTCGCTGACCAACCTGCTCAACCGCCGCGCCTTCCAGGAGGCAGCCGAACTGCGCCTGGCCGATCCGCACATGGCCCCGATCTCCGTGCTGATAGGCGACATAGACCACTTCAAGCGCATCAATGACAGCTGGGGGCATGACTGCGGAGACCGTGTATTGCAGGTCGTGGCCCAGACCCTGCAGCAACACGTGCGCAACGACGATCTGGTGTCACGCTTTGGCGGCGAGGAATTCGTGCTGCTGCTGATGCGCACCACGCCCCAGGAGGCCGAGCGCGTGGCCCAGCGCATACGCGCCCAGCTCAGCGCGGACGGCTATGTGCTGGCGGCCGGCCAGCGGGTGACCATCAGCTTCGGCATCGCACCCGTGGCCGCCAACACCGCCTTGACCGATGCGCTGACACGCGCCGACGGCCTGCTGTATGCCGCCAAGCAGGCGGGCCGCGACCGCGTGCATGTGGCCACGGACGCTGCCCGCAGGGTGCCGCAGGCCGTCTGAAACAGGAAGCGCGCAGCACCTTCTTCGCACGCCCATTCGTCGAAATCCGTGGAAAAGAAAAAGCCCGCCAGGGTGTGGCGGGCTTGTTCGCAAAGGCAGGGTGAATGCCTTATTTTTTCGCGTCCTTCAAGACTTCCTTCACATCACCCAGCTTCTTCTGGGCCGTGCCTTCGACCTGCTTGGCAATGCCCTTGGCCTGTTGCTCGGGGCTGTCGATCAACTCGCCAGCCTTTTGCTGCACCTTGCCTGCGGCATCCTTGAGCGTGCCCTTGATCTGATCCGTGTTCATAGTTGCGTCCTTTGCTGCAAGAGCCTTCAAAAAGGGATAGGTTGTTTAACACCCAACGCAACGATACGCGTGGCAAACCGGGGCGCGCGACAGCGCGCTGCAACGATACGCGTGGTCTGAGGCCTACAGCCTCAGGTCTTCTTGCTGGTGCGACGGGCCTGGACGCTGTCCCCCGTGGCCTTGGGCAAAGACGCAGCCTCACCCGCTTCGGCGCGCAGGCGCTTGAGGGCTTCGGTCACCACGGCCTCCTTGTGCGCCTCGAACAGGCCTGCAGCGGCGTCCTTGTGTTCTTGCAGCAAGCGGCACAGGCGCGCGATTTCCTTTTTCAACTCCGCCACATCCAGGTCCGGGCCGGCCTGGGCCGTGTCGCCGGCTTCATCCAATTCGAAGCTGCGCCGTATGCGGGCAACGATTTCGGCATTCATGGAACGGTGGCCTGCCTTTGCCACTTCCGAGATGCGATCGCGCATTCCATCCGGGAAACGGACGATGAAGCGCTCCTGGGTTTCGCTGGGAAAGGGTTTTCGTTGCATTGGGCGATGGTACCTGCCAGATGCAAATTCAGATTCATGCCTAGTTGACATGATTCCAAGTTGGCATAACATTTGAATCGGCCCGACCCAGGCCTGGGCAAGCCAGCACCCATGCCTATGCCCGTGCCGATGCTCGTGCGTACGAGCACTGAACCCCAGACCTATTGCGCAAGAACAGAACCATGCCGGACACAGACATGCCCGCCTCCGCGCGCCTTGCGCAGGCCCTCGCCAGAGCGCCCGATCCGGAGAGCCTGGCGACCGATGCGCTATGCCACATCAGCGCGGCGCTGAGCGTGCTGGAAATGCATGTGGAAAGATCCAACCGCGCCATGGTGGTCGGTGTCCACGACCTGCTGCGCAGCTACCACCTCAAGGCAGACCGTGCCGCTGCAGAGCAGCCGGTCGAGGCGCTGGCCAGCAACGTGCTGCCGCAGATGTCGGCCGACCTTCAAGGCCTGCTGGAAATCATTGACCGCGTGAACGACGACGAGATGGACGACCCCATCCTCTATGCCGTGAGCTACCTGCTCAGGGCGGCCAAGAGATTCTCGGATGCGGCGCCGCAGGCATAGCGGCCTGCGCATCGCCGCCTGACCTCACTCCTCGTTGGTCCACTCCACCCGCGCGCCCAGGCTGCGCAGGTTCTCGACAAAGTGCGGATGCGCACGGCGAATCGGCGTGGCGTTGCGGATCTCCGATCGACCCTCGATGCTGCTGGCGACCATGAACAGCGCAATCGCCACGCGGATGATGTAGGGGCTCTCTACCACGGCCGGCGTCAGCGGATTGCCGCCAAAGGTGACCACGCGGTGCGGGTCCGAAGAAAACACATGGGCACCGAACTTGGACAGCTCGCCCGTCCAGCCCAGCGCGCCGTCATAGATCTTGTTCCAGAACAGCGCATTGCCCTGCGCATGCACACCCAGAGCAATGAAGATGGGCAGCAGATCCACCGGAAAGTACGGCCAGGGAGCGGCTTCCACCTTGGTGAGCACATTGCTGGTGAAAGGCGTCTGCACCTTCAGCGGCCCCGAGCGCAGCGCGCGCGACCAGCCGTTCTTGTGCTCCACCTGCACGCCAAACTTGGCGAAGGTGCGGTCGATCAGCGGAAAGTTGTCCGGCGTGCTGTTGCGCACCTCCACATCGCCGCCCGTGATCGCGCCCAGCGCGAGAAAGGTGGTGATCTCGTGGAAGTCTTCCTCGAAGGTGAAATCGCCGCCGCCCAGCGGCGCACCGCCGCGCACCGTCAGCCGCGAGGTGCCGATGCCGTCAATATCGGCACCCATCATCACCATGAAGCGGCAGAACTCCTGCACATGCGGCTCGCAGGCCGCATTGGTCAGCATGGACTCGCCCTGCGCAGCCACGGCGCACAGCACGAAGTTCTCCGTGGCCGTGACCGAGGCGTAGTCCAGCCAGTGGCGCACGGCCTTGAGCGGCGCGGCACTGTGGATCAGCAGGGAGCCGCTGGCGCGCTCCACCTCTCCGCCAAAGGAGCGAAAGATATCCACGTGCGGATCGATCTCGCGCACGCCCAGCGTGCAGCCCTTGACGTTGTCCTCCAGCCGCGCCACGCCAAAGCGCGCCAGCAGCGGCGGCACCAGCATGATGGAAGAGCGCATTTCCTCGGGCAGGCGGTGCGAGGACGCGTCAAAGCGCGTGTCGCGGTGGTGCAGCTGCAGCGTGCGCGTGGCCTCGTCCAGTTGCACCTCGCTGCCCAGCGTGCGGAAGATGTCGAGGATCTTGCGCACATCCGTGATGTCCGGCACGCCATGCAGCCGCAGCGGCTGATCGGTCAGCAGCGTGGCGCACAGAATCGGCAGCACGGCATTCTTGTTGGCGGAGGGAACGACGCGGCCGCGCAAAGGCGTGCCGCCGTGGACGATGAGATTGGACATGGGGTGCAGCGCTAGCAGCGATAGGACAACGCGTGATTCTAGGGTTGCCGGGCTGCCCGCAGGCCTTGCAGCGGCAGCACACGCCCGCTGTTTCAACAGGTTTCGTATCCAGGCCGCCTACCCGACAACAAAGCGTCAGCCTCAGCCCTGCACTTCGTGCCCGTAGACGATGAAGCCCCGGTGCTCGGCCACCTGGTCATACAGCGCGCGGCCCGCCTCGTTGGAGGACTGCGTCTGCCAGTACACGCGGCGCGCTCCCGCCTGCGCAGCCTGCGCATAGACCGCACGGATGAGCGACTTGCCAATGCCCTGCTTGCGCCGCCGCGCATCGGCAAACAGATCCTGCAGATAGCACACCGGCTCCAGCCGCGTGGTGCTGCGATGAAACAGGTAGTGCGCCAGGCCGACCAGCTCACCCTCGCTCTCCGCCACGAGCGCAAACACCGGCTCCAGCGGATTGAGGAAGCGCTCCCAGGTGGCCTGTGTGATTCCTTCGGGCAGCGCCGTCTCGCCGGCGCGCCCATAAAAGGCGTTGTAGCCCTGCCAGAGAGGAAGCCATTGGTGGTGGTCCGCCTGTGTGACAGGCCGGATCTGGAGCGGAGGAACAAGGGACGACATGGAACTCCTGGCAGATAAATGAAATGGGGACCAGGAATTCTAGGCACGGCAAGCCTCCGCCAAGAGGTTTGCAGGCCAGTCCCGGCCCCTTCGCAAAGCCTGAGGACGCAGCGCACAGCGCGTCCGCAAAACACATACACGGCGTACAGGCGCGGCCTACATGCGACCTCAGCCTTGGCCCGCACAGAAACACCGCGCAACCAATTGAAATAGAGCCCATAGGAGAGCACGTACCCAGAAACCTCTCCAAATCATGTGACGGAGATACAAGATGAGTCGAGTCGTTCCGACAGAAAGCTTCAACCCGGACCCGGATGCCCGCTACCACCGCAGCCTGCTGGAAGCCTTTCCCGTGCGCGGCAGCCAGCCTTTGCTGCTGCGCATGGAGTCGCGCTCGCCCCTGGGGCGCCTGTACGCGAGGAGCTTGCGCGCCTTGCGGGCCGCATTCGCCACCGAACTGCCGAGAACCTTCTGATGCGACACCTCTTCCTCGTTTTTCTGTGGTCCGCCATCTGCGCCATTTCCTTTGCCGTGGCAATGCTGGCCAGCCCCATGCTCAGCCACGCCATCTGACCGTGCTGCCAGCGCGCGTGCCGTTGCCTGCACCACGCCCATAAAACCATCGGCCATCGCCTTGTCCGTCTCCAATGCGGCTTTATCCGACTCTGGATGCAAATGCCTGCCGCCTACACTGCGCCAGTCCATTTGCTTACAAAGGAATTGCCCGTGAAGAAAAGCACATTGCAGATTCGTCCCGTCGTGGGCGCATTGCTGGTGGGATTTGCCGGGCTTGCAGCCCTTTCCAGCGCCTGGGCCTGTACCCGCCTTGTCTATTTGGGTGCGAATGGCCAGGTCGTGACGGCGCGCTCCATGGATTGGAAAAGCGACATCCTCAGCAATCTATGGGTACTGCCGCGCGGCATGGAGCGCAGCGGCAAGGCCGGCCCCAATTCCCTGCGCTGGACTTCCAGGTACGGCAGCGTTGTCACCTCGGGCTATGACGTGTCCACCACCGATGGAGTCAATGAGGCCGGCCTGAATGCCAACCTGCTATGGCTCGTGGAATCCCAATACCCCGCTTTCGGCGCAGGCAGCAAACCTGGCCTGACCATTGCGGCTTGGGCGCAATATGTGCTGGACAACTTCGCCACCGTGAAGGAAGCCGTCGCGGCCCTGGAGAAAGAGCCCTTCACCATCGTCTCGGACAACGTGCCCGGAGAGAACCGCCTGACAACGCTGCACCTCTCGATGTCCGACGCCAGTGGCGACAGCGCGATCGTCGAATACATCAACGGCCGGCAGGTGATACACCACGGCCGTGAATACCAGGTCATGACCAACTCGCCGACCTTCGATCAGCAGCTGGCCCTGAACGCCTATTGGAAGCAAGTGGGCGGCACCACCATGCTGCCCGGCACCAACCGGGCCGCCGACCGCTTTGCCCGCGCATCGTTCTACGTCAACGCTATCCCCAAAAGCCCGGACCCCAACAAGGCGCTTGCCAGCGTCTTCAGCGTGATCCGCAATGCCTCGGTGCCATATGGCCTGAACACTCCCGAAGAGCCCAACATTTCGTCCACCCGCTGGAGAACCGTGTTCGACCACCAGCGCAAGCTCTACTTCTTCGAATCAGCCCTGACACCGAATACCTTCTGGGTGGACCTCAAGGCACTGGACTTCAGCAAGCAAACCGGCAAGGTGCTCAAGCTCGACCTGGGACCGGATCAGGACCACACATTCTCGGGCGATGCCACGCGGAATTTTCAGGAGTCGGTGCCGTTTGAGTTTCTTGGATTGTGAGAATCAACTTCAGGCACAGGCCATGGGCTCGCGCACTGCTGCCTCAATGTTGACTTCGCGTTGTGCTTTGCATAGGAAAAGGCCTCGCATTAATTCGAGGCATTTTTCTATTGAAAATCAAAAATAGCATAGCTAATCTGCCGCCAATTAATACTATGATGGTTGACTGGCATTCAACTGGGAAATAAACCTAAACAAATAAAACCCAACAATCTCAAACTCAATACATTTTAATTTTCTATTGATTTATTTATATCAATATACAAAAAATATCAACCTGACTCCACAAGCCGAAATCAAGTAATTCCTCAATAGACAATATTCAGACCATCACATAGCATCGCGCTCGCAAAATATATTCACCAAGGGATGAGGAAAAATGCGAGCAACAACATCGAATCAACAAAGATGGATCACGCCTGGGCCTGAACTGCGCAAGGGCATATTGAATGCGCGTCTTCTGGCAGCTTGCGCTGCGTGCCTGTCCCCTGCGGCCTGGGCGGCGCCCTGCGTCAGCGGAACGGTGTACACCGCCGCTGGCGGACCCCAGGTTTGCACCGTACCTGCAGGCATCACGACCATGACCGTCACCCTCATCGGCGGTGGCGGCGGGGGCGTTCTCAGCTCATCCATGGTGACAGGAGGAAACGCCGCCGTTGGCACAGGCAGCTTGGCGGTGACTCCTGCCAACAACCTGCTGATCAGCGTCGGTGGCGGAGGCGCCACGGGAGGGCCTGTCGGCGCAGGGGGCGGTGGAAGCAGCAGCATCATCGACACATCCGCCCTCACCGTTCTGGCCGTGGCGGGCGGCGGAGGCGGCGCCGGCCGCAACGACACCGCTGGAGTTTCCGGTGGCAATGCGGGAGTGGGCGTCGGTGGTGGCAACGGCAGCAACGGAACGATGGGCAACGCGGCACACCCCGGTGGCGCAGGCGGCACGGTGGCCGGCACGGGCGGGGCCGGTGGCGTCGGCACCGACGGCACGGGAGGCGCTGGCGGCAGCACCAGCAGCAGGGACGGCAGTACGGCCACAGGCAATGACGGAGGCGGCAGCGGCAGCGGTGTGGGTCCTGCAGGACCAGGAGCCAGTGGCGCCAGCGCCGGCAGCATGGGCCCCGGTTTGGGCGGTGGCGGCGCAGGCGGCGGAGGAGCCGGCGGCTACAACGCCGGTGGCGGCGGCGGCGGCTACGGGGGTGGCGGCGGCGGCGGCGGGAACGCAGGCAACGCTGGCGACATAGGCGGCGCTGGCGGTGGAGGCAGCAGCTACGGCGCCGGAATCACATTCGCAGCAGCCACCAGCGGAGCCGGCATGGGCGGCGCAGGAAATTCGAATGGTGCGGACGGATCCGTTCTGATCACCTTCGCTCCCCCAATCGCGTCAGCCCAGGCCATCCCCACGCTTGGCGAATGGAGCTTGCTGCTGCTGTCGGGACTGCTGGCCTTGGTCGGCGTAGCGAGGACGCGGCGCCAGCACTGAGCACAGGAGCGAGACGGATTTTTGAGGACCCGCCCCGAAAGGAATGATCACAGCGCGTGCGCGCTGTGATTGCTTCAATGCCTTTCAGCCTGGTAGTAGTTTTTCCCGCCGCCCAAGCACGGCATGGGCCTCAGCATCACGGCTGCACTGCTATGGCAAAAGCCCAGCACCGTTCTGGCCGGTTGGACGAGTTGGCCGGCTGCATCCACCCCGCTCCAATGGATCCGTCCCGTCAGAACGCCGTATTCGTCCACGTGCAGCCTCTCAATCCTGTACATGTTCAAGCCGGATCGAGACGGAGCGCCTTTGCAGCTCAAAAGCCCCTCAGAGTAGATGCCACCTCCCGAATACCTCAGAGGTCCCTCGTAAAAGCAAGTCCCTCCGGCTGCAAATTCCTCCTCCATGCGGAACACATCTCCCTTGGCGTAGATATGAAGCTGCCCACCCCTCGAACCACTCATCACCAGTTCCTCACCCGATGAGTAGCTGAAGCTCTTGCCATGCATGCGGGCCAAATTGTCCTCAAAGCCGAACCGCTTCATGGGCTGTGGCGCCTCCCCGGGCAAAGTGACCGTAGCGGAAGTCTCTGTATCAAAAACAATGCGGACAGGTCCTACGACTCGCACGGGCTCTCCATCCTGTGCGGGCCCTCCCAGAACGCGGCCGCCACGGTATTCCGTCAGTTCACCTTCGAAGATTTTTTCATCCTTCAGCTGACCCGCAGCCTGCAGGAAAAGTGCAGAGCCATCCGTTCTGTATCCGAAGTAGGTAACGATCACGTTCAGCCCGCCTTGCCTGTCTATCTGAATCCCACGCCCAGGCTTGCCATTCAGTTCACCATCCATCGCCCACATACCGGAATCAGGCAAGGCCGCCATTGTGTAAGCAGACAGGCAAGAGGCAAAGGCAGAAATCACAACACTGCGGATCCATCGATTCATAACGTCTCCATTGACATGAAAATTAAGCGAAGCCGCCTGACTATAGCCTGCAACCGGTTCATCAAGATAATTCACATCAAACGCTTCAATGAATTTAATTTAGCTAATTTATTTGCTTGCTAAGAAAAATCTGTACAAAACACGCTTGAACGAGCGGATGCGCTGGCCTCATTGATCTGCTCCTCCACGACCTGCGGCACAGCACCGCCAGCGAGAAGGTCAACGCTGGCATGGACCTTCTCGCCATGGGCTAATAGTGGCTAACACCACCTATCCACGAAGCGTGCGCAGATGATCGCTGCCGCCAATTTCAGCAGCGTTTCATGGCTAGTCAGGTTAAGCCCCGTTTCCTGGCCCGCCGGGGGCTTGGTACCGAGGAGCTATCAATGCTGGCCCGGTTCCAATCAATCTGGTCATGTTCACGCAAGCGAGCCAGCATGGCCTGGTGCAACTGCTCCCAGACACCAGCGGCGTGTTAGCCACTCTTAGAGGATTTGCAAAAAAATCACTTCCCTAGCCGCAAGCAGTCTAATTCCATCTGGCAAAATTAATCATTTAATCCTGCGACACTTTCAGAAATTGACGAGCTTGGGATAAAACCATAAATCACACTCTGACCTAAAAATTTATTAGTTGATTTCCTATAATCAAGCATCTAACCAAGAAATTGAAAGCGATTTAAATCCTTGGATGTTACCGGCCATGCAGCACCGAATGATGGGACATCGGCTGCGTGTCCTGCAGCCTTTGCAGCCATTTCCCCATACGCTGCGCGGCAGTCTTCGTAACGGCATTGACGGCAGTGGCGTACTCAAGGACGGCTGCGGGGGAGCGCTGGCAAGTCTGCGGGCGGCATCTGCAGATTGCTCGCGCAGGCCGTCAGAGACAGCGCGCGTCCAGCTCGATGCACTCCCACTGCGGCGCCTGTTTCTGATGCTTGCTCATCCGTCCAAAGCTGGCAGGCTTTGGGGGATCGCCACAGCACCCGGCCACCCACTCCAAATAACTACCAAGTTTCAGTGATATACAAAAAATACACAAATTTCTACAATTTGCGACGCATTTAGTCATCAAGCAGGAATCCGGTAAACAGCGCTGCAGAGAGTGCACCGATCTCCAAAATAAGGGAACAACATGTCTTCTGGAGTTTTCCGCACATGGGTGCTCGGCGGCACCTTTGCTCTTGTCGCCTACGCCGGCTCTGCGAGCGCACAGCTGACCGTGTCTGCGTCCCACACCAATGCCTCGTGTAACGGGGGAAACAACGGCACGGCCACGGCCCACAGCATTCAGAACGGTGTTGCGCCCTTCTCCTACTCATGGGCACCCTCTGGAGGCACCAACGCTACCGCGACAGGGCTCACGGCAGGCATCTATACAGTTACGATTACAGACGCGAACGACCTACAGGGAACAGCGTCCACGACCGTTGGACAGCCTGCAATGCTGTCAGGTACACAGTCTCAGATCAATCCCGTTGGAGGTAACAGTAGCGGTAGCGCAACCGTCGTGCCTACCGGAGGCACCCCTGGCTACACATACAGCTGGTCCCCCACCGGGAGGACAACGGCAACCGCGACAGGACTAGCCCCCGGCCAATATCGGTTGACCATCACAGACGCCAACGCCTGTCACACGATGCTGTACTACACGCTGACGGCTTCTGCCCCCTCGGTGCAGTCAGTCGGCGTCCCTGCCAATGGAACCTATATCCCTGGGCAGAACCTGCAGTTCAATGTGATCTACAGCGCTCCCGTCGCCGTCACAGCTGGCGGCCCACCGTCAATTCCTTTGACGATTGGTTCAACTGTCCGGCAAGCGAACTTCGTCGGTGGCAGCAACACCTCCACCCTGACTTTCATATACACCGTGCAGCCAGGTGACTTTGATGCAAATGGAGTGACGTTAGGGACAGCCATCAATCTCAATGGGAGCACGATGACGAGCGGAGGCACCAACGTTGTACTGAATTTGGCAAACGTAGGCGCCACGACCGGCGTACTGGTGAATGGACAGCAAACCCAGAACATCACGTTCACAAACCCCGGTGACCAAGTTTTCGGCACAACGCCAACACTGACCGCGACGGCCAGTTCCAGCCTGCCCGTGGCCTTCAGTGCAACCACAACTGCCGTGTGCACGGTCACCTCGGGCGGCACGCTGACTTTTGTCAACACAGGCTCTTGCACCGTCGATGCGAACCAAAGTGGTAACGCAAGCTATCTGCCTGCATCACAGGTGTCTCAAACCTTCATGGTGAATGCAGCGGCACCCGGAACCCCCACCATCGGCAACGTCACTGCAGCCGACGGGCAGGCTACGGTGACCTTCACTGCACCTGCATCTGACGGCGGCACCTCCATCACTGGCTATACCGTGACCGCGACACCCGTGCCCGTGCCCGGTGCGCCTGGTGTGATCACTCAGCAAGGAACGACATCCCCCATCGTCGTGGCTGGCCTGAGCAATGGCTTCACCTACAACTTCATGGTCGTGGCATCCAATGGGACAACCGGTGCAGCCTCTGCAAGCACACAAGCCACGCCGCGCAAGCTGCAACTGTTGAGCACGCCCGGCAGTGTGCCTGGCATGACAGGCATACCGTCTGCCACGATGTCCGGCGGCGGCACCACCTGCACGCTGCAACCTGGCGGCGGCTTCGGACCTGTGACCTCCACCCCTCCGAACCTCCAAGCGCCCAGCGGTCAATTCGCTTTCAGCGCTGAAAACTGCACCGGATCTGTGACGATGACTCTCACCTATCCCAGTGCTCTCCCCGAAGGCGTGCAGTTCCGCAAGTCCGATGGAGCCGGCGGATGGTTCGACCCTGCGACCGCGCTGAACGTGATCGTGAACGGTGCGCGCACCACGGTGACCTACACCATCACCGACAACGGCCCGGGTGATATCAACCCTGCCTTGGGCGTGATCGCAGACCCACTCGTGCCCGTGCTGGCAGCAGCTCCAGCCAGCGGCGCTGCAGCCATTCCTACGCTTAGCGAATGGGGTGTCATTCTGATGTCTGCCCTGCTGGCGATGTTCGGCCTGCGTCGCATGCGCCGCCAGCGTTGATGCAGCCCTGCCCCAAAAAACAAGGCCCGCAACTGCGGGCCTTTTCTTAGCCTGCGTGTCTACAGGCGGCGTGCGGCGATCTGCAGGCGCTCGGCCAGGGTGGGCTTTGCAGTCAAGCGCTCTGCCGTTCCCAGCACGCCATCGCGGCCCGTTACCGCCCGCGCTATCAGTGCCGTGCCCAGCGCACCACTCACAACACGGCCCATGCCACTTTCCGCCCGTCGGGCGTGGCGCAGAGCCAATAGGCCAGCACCGAGCACCAGCCAGTGCTCTCCCGTGAATCCCTTGCGAGAGTCATCCCACTTGCGCAGGTCCTGGATCTTTTCTGAAATCGCCATTCATTGCTCCTGTTTCTTCAGAGCTTGCATGGTGCCCCGTCAGCGGGATGCAGGCTGTCGGTCCCTGAGCAAGATTCCGGTGGCGAGAGTCCTACGGGCGCGTTGTGGGGGGCCCTGTAGTCCAGCTCAATGCGCTCCCACTGGGGCGCTTGCTTCTGTTCCTTGCTCATCCTGCCGAACGTGGCAGGCTTGGGACGGCACCGTCATCTCTGCGAGGCGGCTCGTCGGAGGCTGTCGCACAATGCGCCCGATCGTCTGGTAGCCTGTATGTGAACGGGGCGATATGCGCCTCCTAGAAAGGACCTGCATGCTTTCCAGAATTTGCACAGCTGCATTTGTCGCCTGCCTCACGGTCGTGCAAGTGCAAGCGATGGCTCAGGCGGATGTTCCCTCTACTGCGGTGAACTTCAAGAAAGGCACGTCGAGCGCCACCGTCCAGGGCAAGCTCCAAGGCAACAAGGTGGAGACGCGCGACTACGTGGTCCGCGCGGGCGCCGGGCAGACGATGACCGTGCAGATGGAGACAAAATCCACCTCGACCTACTTCAACGTGCTCCCACCTGGCAGCGATGAAGCGCTGTTCCGCGGCGAAATGGCAGACGGGCCCACCTGGACCGGCGCCTTGCCCGCCAGCGGTGACTACCGTGTGCGAGTCTTCCTCAATCGTGCGGCCGCCCGGAAGGGCAAGTCGTCCGCGTACACGCTCAAAATTTCAGTCGTGAATTGAAGTGGCGCCGCGCCCGCAGACAGCGCGGGCGCAGCACTATCTGCGTATGAAAAACCTTCCTCGCATTGCACTGGCGGCTCTGCTCGCTCTGCCGATCGTCTCCTTTGCCCAGTCGAGCGTGCAGGTAGGGTTCTCACCCGAAGGTTCCGCCCGCAAGTTGGTGCTGGACACAATCGCCAGCGCCAAGACAAGCATTCAGGTGCTGGCCTACGCCTTCCAGGCTCCTGACATCGCACAGGCACTTGTGGCTGCTCAACAGCGCGGCGTGGACGTGCGCATCGTCGTGGACAAGAAACGCAATGAAGGCAAGACGAGCAAGGCCGCGATGGACCTGGTCGTGCGCGGCGGCGTACAGCTGCGCACCAATGATCATTTTCACATCCACCATGACAAAGCAATGATTGTGGATGGCGATGCAGTAGAAACCGGCTCCTTCAACTACGCGCCGTCAGCCGAGACTGCCAATTCCGAGAATGTAGTGGTCATTCGCGGCATGCCTCAGGTCTCCCTGCAGTACGTGGCGCACTGGCAGTCTCGATGGGATCTTGGCGTTCCCTACAAGCCACGCTGAATGTCAGGTGGCGTGCTGGGGACGTGCTGCGCATGAGCACGGACCACATTGCGGGCGGCATGCTGCATGCGCCAGGGCAAGACAGCCGCCAAGCTGCGCATCGAAGTGACAGGGTCGCTAAAAGAGCTGCTGGCCGAGATCCAGGCTTACAAGGACCAATTGAAAGCGGATACCGCTTTGCTGCTGGTGAACGAGGCGGGCCAGCCGCTGACCAAGCACATGCGGCGCGACCGGTTCGACACTGCACGGGATGCAGCCGGAATTCCAAAGGCGCAGTTCCAGTTTCGGGACCTGCGCGCCACGGCAGCTACCACTTTGGATGACGACGGCGGGATACGCCATGCCCAGGCGCTGCTGGGGCATACAACGGAGGGCATGACAGCCCAGTACATCAGCCACAAGGTGGGCAAGAAGGTGAAGCCTGTTCGGTGAACTGCGGAACACGCCCAGAATTGCGGAACACGGGCCGCAAATTTCTGCTCCGTTTGCTACATCTTCGATAGCAAAGAAAAAAGGCCCCGTATTGCTACGGGGCCTTGTGTTCTTTGGTGGGTCCTGCGAGATTCGAACTCGCGACCAACGGATTAAAAGTCCGCTGCTCTACCGACTGAGCTAAAGACCCGAACCACGCTTTGCATGCATCAGATGCTGCTTAGCGAAGACATAGATTCTAGCACCAAAATTTACGCTTCAATTCTTGATGCGGCTCAGTTGATCGATGACCCAGCCTGCGGCGCACTGGCCGAAGGTGGCGGTGACGGCCACTACCGAGCCGTAGCCGTGGCAGTTGAGCGTGCCGTCGCCTTCGATGGCGCAAGAGGCATCGGGCGGGGCGACGGCCTCGCGGCTGAAGACGCAGGCGATGCCGATGCGCTTGCCTTCCTTGGGTGCGCCGTGCTCGCGGCGCAGGCGGTAGCGCAGTTGTGCCAGCAGCGGGTCGTGCGTGGTGGCGCTGAGGTCGTCGATATCGACCTTGTGAGCCAGGCGCTTGCCGCCCGCTGCACCCACGGAGATGAAGCATTGCCGCGTGGCACGCGCATGGGCTGCCATGGCGGTCTTGGCCTTGACCTGGTCGCAGGCATCGATGACGGCGTCGGCGCCCGGGGGCAGCAGGCGCAGCCAGTTGTCCGGGTCAACGAAGTCGTCGATGCAGTGCACGCGGCAGGCGGGGTTGATCTGGGCGATGCGCTCGCGCATGGCTTCGATCTTGGCCTGGCCCACGGTGGTGGAAAGCGCGTGAATCTGCCGGTTGATGTTGGACTCGGCAACATGGTCCATGTCGATGAGGGTGAGTTCACCCACGCCGCTGCGCGCCAGCGCCTCGGCAGTCCAGGAGCCCACGCCGCCGATGCCCACCACGACGACGTGCGCGGCGCGGATGCGCGCGGCACCCGGCACGCCATACAGGCGCTCCAGGCCGCCGAAGCGGCGCTGCAGGTCGGCATCAGAAAAAACAGCGCCTGCTTCAGGCGCTGTCTTGTCTTCTTCCGGAAGGGATGAAGAAACCGTGTCGTTCATCACTTGAGGCTGGCGAGACGGTTCTTGGCCGCAGCCGTGGCTTCGGCATTGGGATAGGCCTTGATCAGGTCTTCCAGCGTCTTGCGCGCGCCCTTGGTGTCCTTCATCTCGATCTGGCAGTTGGCGATGGACAGTGCCGCCTCCGGCGCCCGGCCGTGCATGGGGGCTGCCGCCAGCAGCGCGCGGAAGTTGGTGATCGCGTCCTTGTAGTTGCGATTGGCGTACTGCGCATTGCCCAGCCAAAAGCGTGCCGAGGGCACATAGCCGCTCTTGGGCCACTGGTTCAGGAAGGACGAGAACGCCGTGCCGGCTTCGGCAAAGCTGCCTGCGCGGAACTGCGCCAGGGCGGCTTCGAAGTCGCGCTTCTCGGCCGGGTCGGCTGCGAATTCCTGGCCGTCCACCGTCACCGTGACGGGCTCGAACTGGCGCAGGCGCTCGTCCACGCCCTTGGCAATGTCGCGCTGGCCGCGCTGCAGCTCGGCCACATCGCGCAGCAGCTGCTCGTTCTGGCCGCGCAGCTTGGCTTGCTCGGACTTGAGCTGCTCAATCTGCGACTGCAGTTCGAGCAGGCCACGGCGCGTTTGCGAGCTTTCCTCGGTCATGCGCTGCTGCGACTGCTGCATGCTGTCGACGCGCTGGCGCATTTCCAGGATGGCGCGGCGCGCCTCGTCATCGCCGAACAGTGCGGCATGGCCGCTGGCGGCGTAGCCGGCCATCAGGCCAGCTGCCAGCAGCGTGCGCAGCGCGGTGCGATGCAGGATCGGGGAGCGCTGCATGTTCATCAACGGTAGGACAGTTCAGCGCGGCGGTTTTGCGCGTAGGCGTCTTCGGAATGGCCTTCGGAGGCAGGCTTTTCCTTGCCGTAGCTCACGGCTTCCATTTGCGCATCGCTGACGCCCAGCAGGCCCAGCGAGCGGCGCACGGCTTCGGCGCGCTTTTGGCCCAGGGCCAGGTTGTATTCGCGGCCGCCGCGCTCGTCGGTGTGGCCTTCGATCTGGACCTTGCGAGCAGAAGATGCCTTCAGGAAGCGTGCGTGGGCTTCGATCTGAGGCTGGGCGTCGGCCTTGACGACGTAGCTGTCGAAGTCGAAGTAGACGACGCGGCTGACGCCCTGGGGACCTGCCTTGTCGGCAGCCGAGCCGGTCAGGTCCACGCCCGAGATGCCGCTTTGCGAGGTGCTGCCGGTGCCGGCGCCGCTGCCCTGGCCCGTGCTGGTGGCGCCCGCGTCGGTGACCGGGGTCTCGTCAAGCTTGACGCCCGAGCTGCAACCGGCCATGAGTGCGGTGACTGCAAGTGCCAGGGAAAGTCGTTTGATGGTGATCATGAAAAATCTCCGTATGTCCGGGTGGACTTCGTGCTGAGTTGACTGGTTGACTGAAAAGAAATCGGGGAAGCCGGATATCACTGGCGCTGGAACGGACCCCAGTCGGGCTCGCGGATGTCACCGCCCTGCCCTGCCAGCCGCGCCTTGATCTTGCCGTCGAGCGTGGTGGTCATCAGGGACTCGCGGCCCTGCTGCAGGGTGGCGTAGACGATCAGGCGGCTGTTCGGGGCGAAGCTGGGGCTTTCGTCGGCCGTGGTGTCGGTGATGGCATTCACGGTGCCGGTGCCCAGGTCCATGACGTGGAGCTTGAAGCCGCCGCCCACGCGCGAGACGTAGGCAAGCCACTTTCCATCAGGGCTGACGCTGGGCGAGATGTTGTAGTTGCCGGTGAAGGTGACGCGCTCCGCACTGCCGCCCGAGGCCGGCACCTTGTAGATCTGCGGAGCACCGCCACGGTCGCTGACGAAGTAGATGGAGCGGCCATCGCTGGAGAAGTTCGGCTCGGTGTCGATGCCGCTGCTTTGCATCAGTCGACGCGGCTCGCCGCCCTGGGCGCTGATCAGGTACAACTGCGAGCCGCCATCGCGGCTGAGCGTGACGGCCAGGGAGTTGCCGTCAGGCGACCAGGCCGGTGCGCTGTTGGAGCCCCGGAAGTTGGCAACCAGGCGGCGGCGGCCACTGGCCACATCGTGCACATAGACCACGGGCTTGCGCGACTCGAAGGACACGTAGGCCAGCTGCGTGCCGGTGGGCGACCAGGCGGGCGAGATGATGGGTTCCGGGCTGGACAGGGCCGACTGGGCGTTCTCGCCATCGGCATCGGCCACCCACAGGCGGTAGTTGCTGCCCGCCTTGGTCACGTAGGCGATGCGTGTGGAGAACACGCCCTTCTCGCCCGTGAGTTTTTCGTAGATGTAGTCGGAGATGCGGTGAGCCACCAGGCGCAAGTCGCCGGTGGTGACGGCAAAGCCCTGGCCGCCCAGGTCCTGGCCCTTGACCACGTCCCAGAGGCGAAAGCGCACGTCGTAGCGGCCATCGGCCAGGCGCGTGATGCTGCCCACGGCCAGCGAGTCAGCGCTCTTTTGGCGCCACATGGCAACGTCGGGGCGCGAGGTTTCGTCCAGTTGGACGCCGGCCGTGTCCACGGCGCGGAATTGACCACTGCGCTCCAGGTCAGCCTGGATGATGGCCGAGATCTTCTGGGGCGCCTGCCCTTCTCCCTTGAATGCTGCAATGGCGATGGGCAACTGGGTCAGGCCCACGCCCGTCACTTCGACGCGGAACTGGGCCAGCGCGGGAATTGCGGGGGTTGAGGCGAGAGCAGCCAGCAGGGTTCGGCGCGAAGTGCGCGGCACGGCCGCCAGGGAGGAGGGAGAAAGGAGTCGGTCAATAGTCATTGGCATTCATCAATATCTACGGGAAGACCCCGGTACTTGCACAGGTGCGAATGTTACACACACTGGATGCGTCACGATGTAAGAACGTGCACTGTAGGGTCTGTCGGCCCAGGCTTTCTCGATCCCCGGCAGCCGCATCAGTTCCCCATGAGGCAGCCCCAGGCAAGCCCGCCGTAAAATCCGCGCTTCATGCAAGCACCATCCTCACCGCCGCCGGCCCCTGCGCCGTCCGCCGCACCGGCGGCCCTTGATCTCGCCAGCACCCTGACCCTGTCGCAGCGCCTCAAGCGCCTGTCACCCTACTTTGGTGGCCAGCGCCTGGCCTGGACGCTGGCCGTGGCTGCCACGCTGGTGGGCGCGGTTACCGAGCCATTGATCCCCGCCCTGCTGCAGCCGCTGCTGGACAGCGGCTTCACCGACGGCACGCTGCCGCTGTGGTCGGTGCCGCTGGCCATCATCGGCGTGTTCCTGGTGCGGGGCCTGTCGCAGTTCGTGGGCCAGTACGCGCTGGCGCGCATTGCCAACGAGGGCATGCTGGCGCTGCGCAAGCGCCTGTTCGAGCGGCTGCTGGCGGCCGATATGGCGCTGTTCTCGCGCCAGTCGGCCTCATCGCTGTCCAACACCGTGGTCTATGAGGTGCAGACCGGCTCCACGCTGCTGGTGCAGGCCATGCTGGGCATCTCGCGCGACGGTTTCACGCTGGTGGCGCTGCTGGGCTACCTGCTGTATCTGAACTGGCAGCTGACGCTGGTGGTGGCGGCCGTGGTGCCGGGCGTGGCCTGGATCATGAAGACGCTGTCGCGCCGCCTGTACCGCATCACCAAGATCAGCCAGGAGGCCACCGATTCCCTGGCCTATGTGGTGGAAGAGAACGTTCTGGCCCACCGCATGGTACGTCTGCATGGCGCGCAACAGGGCCAGCAAAAGCGCTTTGGCAGCCTGAGCGGGCAGCTGCGCAAGCTGGCCATCAAGGCCACCATCGCCTCGGCGGCCATGACGCCGCTGACCCAGTTGCTGGCCGCCGCCGCCCTGTCGGCCGTGATCTGCATTGCGCTGTGGCAAAGCCGGGGCACGGGCGCTGCTGCGGCCAATGTGCAGGATGTGACGGTGGGCAGCTTTGCGGCCTTCATCACGGCCATGCTGATGCTGATTGCCCCTATCCGCCGCCTGGCCGATGTGGCCAACCCCATCACGCGTGGCGTGGCGGCGCTGGAGCGGGGCCTGCATCTGCTGGAGGGCTCGGGCGACGAGACCGGCGGCACGCAGGTGCCCGGCAAGGCGCGCGGCGAAATCGAGTTGCGCGACGTGTCCGTGCAGTTTGGCGAGGACAAGGCACCGGCCCTGAGCCATGTGGACCTGCGCGTGCGCCCGGGCGAGGTGGTGGCCCTGGTCGGCCCCTCCGGCGCGGGCAAGACCACGCTGGTGAACCTGCTGCCACGCTTTTTGCAGCCCACGGGCGGCCAGTTGCTGCTGGACGGAACGCCCCTGCCCGAATGGGATCTGGCCGCGTTGCGCCAGCAGTTCGCCATGGTCAGCCAGGACGTGGTGATGTTCAACGACACCATAGCCGCCAACGTGGCGCTGGGCGGGGTGGAAGACGAGGCCCAGCTGTGGGCCGCGCTAGATGCCGCCAATCTGGGCTCCCATGTGCGCGGCCTGTCCAACGGCCTGCAGACGGTGGTGGGCCACAACGCCAGCCAGCTGTCGGGGGGCCAGCGCCAGCGGCTGGCGATTGCACGGGCGCTGTACAAGGATGCGCCCATCCTGATCCTGGACGAGGCCACCTCGGCCCTGGACAACGAATCCGAGCGCCTGGTGCAGGAGGCGCTGACGCGGCTGATGCAGGGCCGCACGACCCTGGTCATCGCCCACCGGCTCTCGACCATCGAGCATGCCGACCGCGTGGTGGTGATGGAGCGCGGCCGCATTGCCGAGCAGGGAACGCATGCCGAGCTGCTGGCGCGGGACGGCCTGTACGCCCGATTGAGCAGGAATCACACAACCTGATGTGGACAGCAGCGGCACCGGCAGTGCCACCCGCCTGGCTTGCTGCTACCAGCTTCCGCGCGAAGGCTGGGTCTTGCGCTCGGCCTTGATGGCCTTGGTGAGTTTGTCGACCATGTACTGGCGGTCCACCTGCCGGGCAAAGTCGGCGGCGGTGAAGCCGCGCTGGTTGCGAAGGACGACGTCGGCGCCCTCCTTGATCAGCAGGTCCACCACGGCTTCGCTGCTGTATTGGGCGGCCAGCATCAGCGGCGTGGTGCCGTTGGGCGAGTCGGCGTCGATGTAGGCGCTGTTGTCCAGCAGCAGCTTGACGATGTCCAGCGTCTTGGGCAGGTCGGCCGAGGTGGCGTAGTGCAGCGGCGTCCAGCCGGGGCGGTTGACATCGGCGCCCCGGCGTATGAGTTCCTTGACCAGGTCCAGGTGGCCTTTGATGCAGGCCATCATCAGCGGCGTTTCGCCCTGCTGGGAGGCCTCGTTGACCTTGATGCCCGGGGATTTGAGCAGCACGTCGAACACGCCCAGTGAGCCCTGGTGCAGGGCCGCTACCAGGCCCGGGCGGCCGCGCGTGTCGCGGGTGTTGGGGTCGAAGCCGCGAAAGATCAGGTTGACCATGGCGCGCTCGTTGTCGCTGATGATGGCGCGCACGTAATCGTCGTACTGGCTGGCATGCGCCAGCCCGCTGCTGGCTGCGGCCAGGGCCACCACGGCCTGGCCGGCCTGGGCCAGCCAGTGGCGCCGGTGCACGTCCACGCCCATGCCCACGCGGCCACTGGCCGCAGCATTCAGTCGCATGCGACAACCCCCTTGAACAGCTGGTCGAAGTTGGCACTGGTCAGGGCCGCCACGTCCTCCACGGACATGCCGCGCACCTGCGCAATCTGCTGTGCCACGTAAGGCACGTAGGACGGATTGTTGGTCTTGCCGCGATAGGGAACGGGCGCCAGGTAGGGGCTGTCGGTCTCGATCAGCAGGCGGTCGGCCGGCACGAAGGCGGCCACATCGCGCAGGTGCTGGGCGTTCTTGAAGGTGACGATGCCTGACATGGAGATGTAGTAGCCCAGGTCCAGCGCCGCACGCGCGACCTCCATGGTTTCGGTGAAGCAGTGGAACACACCGCCGGCCTGGCCTGCCGAGCCGTCCTCGCCTTCTTCGCGCAGGATGGCCAGCGTGTCATCAGAGGCACTGCGCGTGTGGATGACCAGGGGCTTTTGCGTCTGGCGCGCCGCACGGATGTGCACGCGAAAGCGCTCGCGCTGCCATTCCAGGTCGGCAATGGTGCGCCCGCCCTTGCGGTCTTCCATGCCGTAGTAGTCCAGTCCCGTTTCGCCGATGGCCACCACGCGCGCCAGGGCGGCGCGCTCGACCAGGTCGGCCACGCTGGGCTCGGTCATGTGTTCCGTATCGGGGTGCACGCCCACCGTGGCCCAGAAATTGTCGTGGTCCAGCGCCAGCTGGTGCACATCGCCGAATTCCTCCATCGTGGTGCAGATGCACAGCGCACGCGTGACGCGCGCGGCCGCCATGGCCTCGCGGATCTCGGGCAGGCGGCTTTGCAGCTCGGGGAAATTCAGATGGCAGTGGGAATCGGTAAACATGGAATCTCGTGGTTCAGAAACAGGCATGCCGACCGGAGAGCATTTCCTCCGTGTCGGCATGCGGGCAGAGGCAGGCGCAGGACTCAGACCGTCTGCGTGGCCTTGTCCGATGCCAGGGCCGAGCCCAGGATGTTCTCGATCTTGGCCTTGAGCTCGGCGGACTTCTCGTCCTTGGGGAACTGTATGCCTATGCCCTGCGTGCGGTTGCCCGAGGCGCGCGCGGGCGTGATCCACGCCACGCGGCCGGCCACGGGGTAGCGCTGCGGCTCGTCGGGCAGGGTCAGCAGCACGTAGACATCATCGCCAAGACGGTACTCACGCTGCGTGGGCACGAAAACGCCCCCTTCGGCGAACATGGGAATGTAGGCGGCGTACAGCGCGGCCTTTTCCTTGATCGCCAGTTGCATCACGCTGGGACGGGGTGTGGTGGGTGCGGTGCTCATGGATGGTTTGCAGACATTGGTTCGGTGAGCGGCCGGCGCGATCGGCACCGGGCCCAGGGCCGTAGGTTAACAGGACGGGCTTTCATGTGGCGAAAAGCACCCAGCTGCGCTGCTGCACTGCCGCCACGCCCTGCTCCCCGCGCCTCATCCCCGGCGCTGGCGGGCAGGCTGGCCGGACATGAGCACGCGCCGGGCCTCGGCGGCCAGGGCCTCGGTCATGAGTCCGGCGTTGAAGGGGTGGTCCGCCGTGCGCGCAGCCTGGGCCAGGGCACGTGACCATTCGGCCAGCAGGCCCATGTCCAGCGGCCGCGACGGCAGGTCGGCCGGCGTGAAGTAGCGCGGCGCGGCGCCTGCGGCCAGGGCCATCAGGTCGTGGCAAATCTTCTGCAAGGCCTCCACGGCATGGGGCGGAGCATAGGCGGCCAGGGCCGCCACATCGCCCTTGGCCAGCGCGCGCGGCAACTGGGACCATGCGGCCATGTCCTTGCCGCCACCGCTGAGCGCCAATGCCAGCGCGTCGCCGGGCCGCCCGCCTGCGGCGCGCAGCGCCACGTCGGCAGCTTCCGGGGCCACGCCCTGCCCCTGCAGCCAAGCCAGGGCCTCTTCCTGATCGGGCCAGGCCATGGTGTGGGTCAGGCAACGGCTGCGGATGGTGGGCAGCAGCTGGTGGGCCGCCTCGCTGGCCAGCACGAAGCGGGCATCGCCCGGCGGCTCCTCCAGCGTCTTGAGCAGCGCATTGGCCGTGATGGCGTTCATCTGCTCGGCCGGGTAGACCAGCACGGCCTTGCCGCGCCCGCGCGCGCTGGTGCGCTGGCAGAACTCCACGGCGTCGCGCATGGCCTCCACACGGATTTCCTTGCTGGGCTTGCGTTTCTTGTCGTCGATATCGGCCTGGGCCTTCTCGGGCAGCGGCCAGCCCAGCGCCATCATCTGCACCTCGGGCATGAGCACGCACAGGTCGGCATGGGCGCGCACGTCGATGGCGTGGCAGCTGCCGCAGTGGCCGCAGGCCCCCTGGGGCGACGGCGACTCGCACAGCCAGGCGCGCACCAGCGACAGCGACAGCGCGTACTGGCCCAGGCCGGAAGGCCCCTGCAGCAGCCAGGCGTGGCCGCGCTGGGCCAGCAGGCGCGTGCGTTGCCCGGCGATCCAGGCGGTGTCGGTCTCGGCCGGTTGTGGCAGGGCCTCGCTCATGCCGCACCTGCCTGTCCGCCGACCATGATGGCCAGCCAGCCCCGGCGCACCATGACCTGGGTGATCTGCTGCCAGACCGCATGCCGGCTGGCGTTGGAGTCGATGCGCGCAAAGCGCTGGGGCGCGGCGGCAGCGCGCGCCGCATAGCCCTGGGCCACGCGTGCGAAAAAGCTGCCGGGCTCGGACTCGAAGCGGTCCGGGACACGGGCCGAGGCCAGGCGCTCGGCGGCCACCTCGGCGGGCAGGTCGAACCAGAGCGTCAGGTGGGGCTCGCGCAGCAGATCGGGCTGGGGGGCGGTGCCCGTCTGCACCATGCGCTCCAGCGTGGCCAGCGGCTGCAGGTCGAAGCCCCGGCCCGCACCCTGGTAGGCAAAGGTGGCATCGGTGAAGCGGTCGCAGAGCACAACTTCGCCGCGTGCCAGCGCGGGCTCGATCACCTGCACCAGGTGGTCGCGTCGCGCGGCAAAGGCGATCAGAGCCTCGGTCAGCGGGTCCATGGCGTCGTGCAGCATCAGCGCGCGCAGCTTTTCGGCCAGCGGCGTGCCGCCGGGCTCGCGGGTGAGCGTCACCGTGCGCCCCTGGTCACGGAAAGCCTGGGCCAGCGACGCGATGTGCGAGGACTTGCCGGCGCCATCGATGCCTTCGAAGCTGATGAACAGGCCGGAGGGAGTTGCAGTGGTCATATGGAAAGAGAGGATACGCAAGCGCTGCGCAGAGCGCAGCAGCCCTGGGGAATATCTCAGGGCTTTTGCTCAGGGCTTTTGCTGGCCGCGCTGGTAGCGGTTCACGGCGCGGTTGTGCTCGTCCAGCGAGGCACTGAAATGGCTGGTGCCGTCGCCACGCGCCACAAAGTACAGCGCCTTGGTCTGTCCGGGCTGCACGGCGGCCATGAGGGCGGCCTTGCCGGGCATGGCGATGGGCGTGGGCGGCAGGCCCGCGCGGGTGTAGGTGTTCCAGGGAGTATCGGTCTGCAGGTCGCGGCGGCGCAGGTTGCCGTCGAATTTCTCGCCCAGGCCGTAGATCACGGTGGGATCGGTCTGCAGCAGCATGCCGATGCGCAGGCGGTTGCTGAAGACACCGGCAATCTGTGCGCGATCGGCCGCGCGGCCGGTTTCCTTCTCGACGATGCTGGCCAGGACCAGCGCTTCGTCGGGCGTCTTGAGCGGCGTGTCGGCCGAGCGCAGCGCCCAGACATCGGCCAGGCGCCGGTCCATGGCGTGCAGGGCGCGGCGCAGCACGGCCAGGTCGGAGCTGCCCTTGGCATAGGTATAGGTATCGGGGAAGAAGCGGCCCTCGGGCGCCACGCCCGCGCGGCCCAGGGCCTGCATGAGGGCAGCGTCGTCCATGCCTGCGCTTTCCTGGCGCAGGAATTCCTCGCGGGCCAGGGCGGCGCGCACCTGGCGCCAGTTCCAGCCTTCCACCAGGGTCAGCGCCTTGAGCGATTCCTCGCCGCGCGCGAGTTTTTGCAGCAGCACATAGGGAGTCAGGCCCGTGGTCAACTCATAGTTGCCGGCCTTGATCTGCCGGTCCTGCCCCGAGACGCGGAACCAGGCGTACAGCAGCCGCGCATCGGTCTGCACGCCGGCCTTGACCACTTCGCGGGCCACGCCACGCGGCGTGGTGCCGGGCTCGACCTCCAGCTCCAGCGTGGGCTGGGCCAGCGGCAGCGGCTGGTTCAGCCACCACCAGCCGGCACCGGCCAGCACGGCGGCCAGCACCAGCAACATCATCAAAGCGCGAAAGATAAAGCGCACAACCTCGGTCCAAGCAAGCAATAGAGCGGCTGATCATAATTCAGCCATGACCCAGCCTTTACTGAACGGCATTGCTTCCGTTTCCCATCTCGGCGTGATACGCGCCCTCGGCGAAGACGCCGCCCAGTTCCTGCACGGACAGCTGACCAACGACTTCGCGCTGCTGGATCTGCAGCATGCGCGTCTGTCGGCGTTCTGCACGGCCAAGGGCCGCATGCTGGCCAGCTTCATCGGCTTCAAGCGCAGCAAGGACGAGATCCTGCTGCTGTGCGACCGCAGCCTGCTGGCACCCACGCTCAAGCGCCTGTCCATGTTCGTGCTGCGCGCCAAGTGCAAGCTCAGCGACGCCACGGCCGAATTCACGCTGCACGGGCTGGCTGGCGATGCCGCCGTGCAGGCCCTGGGCCCGGCAGCCGTGCCCTGGACCAAGACCGATGACGGCGACGCCAGCCTGATCGCCCTGTACCCGGCCGCCGGCCAGCCGCGCGCCCTGCGCGTGGCGCCCGTGGGCGCGCCCCTGCCCGAAGGCCCTGCACTCAGCGAGGCCGACTGGCTCTGGAGCGAAGTCGCCAGCGGCATTGCCACGCTGTCGGCGCCTGTGGTGGATGCCTTTGTGCCGCAGATGCTCAACTACGAATCGGTGGAGGGCGTGAATTTCAAGAAGGGCTGCTACCCAGGCCAGGAGGTGGTGGCCCGCAGCCAGTTCCGGGGCACGCTCAAGCGCCGCGCCTACCTTGCCCATGCACAGCAGCCGCTGGCCACCGGCATGGAGGTCTTCACGCCCGAGGACCTGGAGCAGGCCACCGGCACCGTGGTCCAGGCCGCCCCGGCGCCTGGCGGCGGCTGGGACGCCATCGTCTCCATGCAGACCAGCTCGGCCGACCAGCCCCTGCTGGCCCACGCCGCACTGGGCGAAGGCCAGCGCGCCGATGCCGCACAGGCCGTGGCGCTGCAGCTCAAGCCCCTGCCCTACGCGTTGCGCGAGGACATCTGAGATTTGAGCCTTGCACCGCCTGAGCTGCCTGCAGCTCAGGCGGTGAGCACTTTCCTCATGGTGATGTGGGGGATGCCGGCCTCTTCATAGGGCTCGCCTTCCGGCGTGAAGCCCGCGCGCAGGTAGAACGACTCGGCATGGCGCTGCGCATGCAGCACGACTTCGCGGTCGCCGCGCTGGCGGGAGGCTTCGACCAGGCTGTCCAGCACGATGCGGCCCCAGCGGCCGCCGCGCACGCTGCGGTCCACGGCCATGCGGCCGATCCTGCCCGCGCCGGGGCTGTCGCTGACCAGGCGGCCGGTGGCGATCGGCTGGCCCAGGCCGTTGTAGACCACGGCGTGGCGGGCCACGGGGTCGAACTCGTCGATCTCGATCTCGCGCGGCACGCCCTGCTCGTGCACGAACACGGCCAGGCGCAGGCGCTCGGCGTCGCGGCCCAGGTCGTTCCAGCTGCCCGATGCCACGCGCACCACGCTCTGGCCGGCCTCATAGGCCGTGAGCACGTCGCGCAGCTGCTGCGGCACGGGCAGCGGCTGGCGCGTGGTGGCATCGGCGAACACATAGACCAGTTCCACGGTATTGAGCAGTTCCATGCCCCGGAAGATGCCAGCCTCGAACAGCAGCGAGGTATTGCCCTGCCTGGCACAGCGTATGCCCACATGCAGCACGTCGCCCAGCGTGGCCGATGCGTGGTAGGTGGTGGTGGCCTTCTTGACGAACAGCTCGCCGCCCAGGGCCGCGAAGGACGATTCATAGGGCAGGCCCAGCTGGCGCCAGTAGTCGGTGACGGCCACGTCGGCGTACATCAGGTAGTGGGCGTTGAAGACGATCTTCTGGGCGTCCACTTCGGACCAGCGCACTTCGATGCGTTGCAGCGTGCGGAAATCTTGGCGTTGCATGGGGGTGTTTCTCTCCTGTTGTCTTGGGGTGTCTTGGTGTGTTTTGGTGCGTCTTGGCCTTCAGGCTGCGAAGGCGTCGCTCAAGGCGCGCGCCATGTCGGCATGTGCACGGCGCGCTTCGGCAATGGCGCGGCCCATCTTGACGAATTCATGGGTCACGCCCCGATAGATCTCCAGGTCCACGGGCACGCCGGACATGCGCAGCTTGTCGGCGTATTCCACGCCCTCATCCACCAGCGGGTCGCATTCGGCCAGGCCTATCCAGGCCGGGGCCACGCCGTCCACATCGGGGGCCAGCAGCGGGGCAAAGCGCCAGTCCTCGCCGTCGGCGGGGCTGTTGAGGTACTGGGCGAAGAACCAGGTGATGGCAGGCTCGTCGATCACCAGCCCGTGGGCGAAGCGGCGGTGCGAGTCGGTGTCCTGGTTCGCCGTAGTGCCCGGGTAGATCAGCAGTTGCAAGGCCAGCTTGAGGCCGGTGTCGCGCGCATGGATGGCGCAGGCCGCGGCCAGCGTGCCGCCCGCGCTGTCGCCGCCCACGGCCAGGCGCGCAGGGTCGGCGCCCAGCGAGGCCGCCTGCGCGGCCAGCCACTGCAGCGCGTCCCAGGCGTCGTTGTGGGCCGTGGGGAATTTGTGCTCTGGCGCGCGCCGGTAGTCCAGCGAGACCACCATGGCGCCCGACAGATGGGCCAGTTGGCGGCACAGCACGTCGTGCGTGGCCACGCTGCCCACGGTGAAGCCGCCGCCGTGCAGGTACAGCAGCACGGGCAGGCCCGTGGCCGGCGTCTGGCTGCGCTCCACGGGCGCATAGAGCCGCGCAGGCAGCAAGGCGCCATCGCGCGCGGGAATCTGCAGATCCTCGACACGCGGCAGAACCGGCTTGGGAATTTCGAGCACGCCGGCCCCCGCCTCGTAGGCGGCACGTGCGCCCTCGGCGCCCAGCTGGTGCAGGGGCGTGCGCGCGGCACGCTCCATGCGGCGCAGCACATCGCGCATCTGGTGGGTCAGGGACGCCGGCAGCGGCGTGGCATGGGAGGAGGATTCAGTCTGGGGCACGTTCAGGAGCACGTTCAGGGACAGGTTCGGTAGCGACTATCTGGCAAGGCAATTCGGTGCGACCGGCGAGGTGCGGCCGGCCAGGTGCAGCCGACCAGGCACGGCAGGCACGGCGCAGCAGGCATTGTGCCGCGAGCACAAGGCCCTGGCAGCCATGCGATGGCAGCGCATGCCCGCGCTGTCGCCCCCGCGACCGCCGCAGCGCCCTCTCAGGGTTTGCTTTGTTTGCAGTGCAGCACGCGCGGTCTAGATTCGGCGCACTCCCCCTGATCCCCACCATGGGCCGCAACGGCCCGCAACGAGTCACCGACCATGGCCTTCATCAACTACGTCACCCAGATCCAGTTTGACTTCGGCGCCGTGCGCCTGTTGCGCCAGGAGTGCGAGCGCGTGGGCATCACGCGGCCGCTGATCGTCACCGACCAGGGCGTCAAGGCCGCTGGCGTGCTGCAAAAGGCGCTGGATGCGCTGGGCGGCATGCCGCATGCGGTGTTCGACCAGACGCCCTCCAACCCCACCGAGGCCGCCGTGCGCGCGGCCGCTGCCATCTACCAGGAGCAGCGCTGCGACGGCCTGATCGCCGTGGGCGGCGGCAGCGCCATCGACTGCGCCAAGGGCGTGGCGATTGCAGCCACGCACGAAGGGCCGCTATCGCACTACGCCACCATCGAGGGCGGCTCGCCGCGCATCAGCGAGCGCGTGGCCCCGCTGATCGCCGTGCCCACCACCAGCGGCACGGGCAGCGAGGTGGCGCGCGGCGCCATCATCATCGTGGACGACCACCGCAAGCTGGGCTTTCACAGCTGGCACCTGGTGCCCCGTGCCGCCATCTGCGACCCGGAACTGACCTACGGCCTGCCCGCCATGCTGACGGCCGCCACGGGCATGGACGCCATTGCCCATTGCATGGAGACCTTCATGGCGGCGGCCTTCAACCCGCCTGCCGACGGCATTGCGCTCGATGGCCTCACGCGCGGCTGGGCCCACATCGAGCGCGCCACGCGCAACGGCCAGGATGCCGAGGCGCGCCGCCAGCTGATGAGCGCCAGCATGCAGGGCGCCATGGCCTTCCAGAAGGGCCTGGGCTGCGTGCACAGCCTCAGCCACAGCCTGGGCGGCGTGAACCCGCGCCTGCACCATGGCACGCTGAACGCCATGTTCCTGCCCGCCGTGGTGCGCTTCAATGCCGAGGCAGAGAGCGTGCGCGCCGAACAGCGCCTGCAGCGCATGGCCCACGCCATGGGCCTGGACTCGGGCAGCGACATTCCCGAAGCCATACGCGACATGAACGCCCGCCTGGGCCTGCCCACGGGCCTGGCGGCCATGGGCGTTGAGCGCGCCCAGTTTGCAGCCGTGATCGGCGGCGCGCTCAAGGACCATTGCCACGGCACGAACCCGCGCCTGGCCAGCGCCGACGACTACGAGCAGATGCTGGCCACCTCGCTGTAAGCGGGACTCAGCCGCCAGCACTCGGTTGGGGTGTTGTCGATGGTGACGACGATGGTGGCTGGGGTGTAGTTTGGGATGTCAATTGCGCCGAAGTTTGTGCAGGCTCCTGCACCGGAGCCGGTGCAGCGCCAGCTTCCATCATCCGGCGCACCTCCACGTTCTGCATCAACTGCTCGGCCATGACGCCCAACAGCTCCAGATCGGCCGCCGAGACCTCGCGCGGCGCGTCGTCCATGATGCAAAAGCTGCCCAGCACCGTGCCGTGGCGGTTCTTGAGCGGCACGCCCGCGTAAAAGCGCAGCCGCATCGCCTGCAACGCGGGGTTGCCGGCAAATCGGGGGTCGCGCGCGGCGTCATGCACCACCAGGGCGTCACCGCCATGGACCACGTAGGAGCAGATGGACTGCGCACGCGGCATACCGGCGGAAGCCGGGTCGCCCTGGTCCGCCACCAGCAGGCTGCCGGGCGTGTGCACGCGGTCGGCATCGACCCATGAGACCTGGGCCCATTTCACATCGAAGGCATTGGCGGCCTGCTGGGCTGCCTCGTGGTACAGCGACGGCAGGCCGGGCCCGAGCACGCCGCTGTCGTGCAGCTGGCGCACGCGCTGCGCGTCGTCATCGGGAATGGGCGCGGCCAGGCCCTGGCCTGCCGCGTCAGGCAGGCGCAAGGCGTCCACCCACAACTGCAGCTCGCGCAGGCCGGACACGCAGGCGGCGGCGCCGCAGCGGCGCGCGAACTCGGGGTCGGACACCACGGCCGGCGCATTCCACAGCGCCAGCACCACGCGCAGGTGCGGCCAATGGCGGCGCACGCGGCGCATCAGTTGGCGCACCACGGTCTGGGGCTGGGTGCTGAAGACGGACAGCACCAGCAACTGCGCCTCGGCCAGGGCCTGGGCTCCTGCGTGGCCTTGCGGCAGGCCGCCCTGCCCCGGTCCCATTTGGCGCCATTGCGGGTCGGCGGCCAGGGCCCAGTCCGAGCAGCTGACCACGTGGCCGCGCAGCGCCTCGCTGTGCGCCACCATGGCGGCGGCCAGGGCATCGACCTCCCAGCGCGCGCCCACGCAATGGATGCGCAGGGCGCGCGTGGCCAGGGCCGCAGCGGGCGCCGGATGGCTTTCGCGCAGTTCCTCGATCAGGGCATCCATCCCGCTGGACAGGCGCAGCCGGTGTTCGGCCGTGGCCGATTCCAGGTGCTGCTGCGTGGCCAGGCGCAGTGCGGGGATGGCCACCTCGTCATAGAAACCGGCCACTGCGGCCGAGCGTTCGTCCGGCGAGGCGCGCGCCGGCAGCCTTGCGTCCACCAGTTCATGCGCCAGCGTGACCGCGTCTTCCACGTCGTCGGCCAGCAGGCGCTGGTACAGGCGCTGGGCCGGCCCCAGCACGGGCGAGCTGCCCAGCAGCACTTCCATGAATTGCAGCGCCGGGATGTAGCGCCCCAGCACCAGCAGGCAGACCGTCAGCGGGGTGGACAGGATCAGCCCTATCGGCCCCCACAGCGCCGTCCAGAAGGTGGCCGACACGATGATGGACAGCGTGGACAGGCCCGTGCTGCTGCCGTACAGCCAGGGCTCGATCAGGTTGTTGCTGATCAGCTCCAGCGCCATGATCAGGCCCAGTGTCATCAGCAGCATCTGCCAGCCCGGGTCCACGGCAAAGGCCAGCGCCAGCGGGAAGGCGGCCGAGATCATGGCCCCCACATAGGGCACGAAACGCATGATGGCCGCCAGCACGCCCCAGAGAATGGCGCCCGGCACGCCAATGAACCACAGCCCCGCCGCCATGGGCAGTCCGTAGGTGATGTTGACGACGAACTGCATGCGCAGGTACTTGCCTATGCGCTGCGAGGCCTCGTCCAGCGCGTCGGTGGCCACGTGCAGGTTGCCGCCCATCAGGCGCAGCAGCCTGTCGCGCAGGTCATCGCGGTCCAGCAGGATGAGGATCACGAACAGCAGCACGATGCCGGCCATGGTCACGGGCTCGGCCACGCGGCCCAGCCACTGCAGCATGCGCGCCGTGGGCTTTTGCTCGGGCGACTGGATCTCCACCTTCTGCACGCGGGGCGTGGTGGCGCCGCGCGATATCTCGCGCTCCACGGTGTCATAGGTGCGCAGCGCGCCGTCCCAGGCACTGGGCATGTTGGCGTTCCTGCGCAGGCTGCGCAGCTTGTCGCGGATGGTGTTCTGGTAGGTGGGCAGATCGGCGCTGAGCTGCTGCACCTGGCTGCCCAGATAGGTACCCATTCCCGCCAGCGTCGCCAGCGCCATGACCACCACCAGCAGCGTGGCCGCCATGCGCGGCATGCCCCAGCGCTTGAGCCGGGAGACGGCCGGATCCAGCAAAAAACCGAACAGCAGCGCCAGCGCCAGCGGAATCAGCAGGCCCTGGCCGAAATACAGGCCGGCAATGACGATGCTGGCCACCAGCAGCCCGGTGAGCAGGCGCAGCGCGGGCACCATGTCGGCCAGCTGTGCCAGGCCCGGCAGGGCCGAACGCACGCTGCGCGCGAAATCGGCATGGGTGGCGGCATGGGTGGCGGAATTCGCGGCTGCATTGGCAGCATTGGCGCCTTCGGTGGCTGCAGGAAGGGCCTGCCGTGAAGGCGACGGCGCAGGGTCGGAATGTGGGTTCATGGAAACGGGATGTCAGGGCTGGGATGCAGGTATGGATACTGCCTCACATCCGCATATCGGGGGATTGCACAGCGCGCCGCAGGCCTGCCCTGTCAGCGGGCACCGCAATTGCCGGAACGCCGTTGCCGCCGGCGCATCGGCCCGATCACCAGCGCACACGCACCACGGTACCCCCACCGGCCCGCGGCAGGATGTCCAGCACAGCCCCGATGGCATGGGCGCGGCGATGCATGCCTGCCAGGCCCATGCCCTGCAGGCCAGGCGGGATGGCACCCTGCGCAGGGCCAGGGTCGGAAGGCAGGCCGCAGCCGTCATCTTCCACGCGCAGTTCCCAGTGCAATGCACGCCGGGCATCGCGGCCAGGGCTTGCAGCATCTGCACGATCCACCGGCTCCAGCACCAGCCACAGCGTGGTGGCGCGCGCATGCTGCAGCGCATTGCTCACGGCCTCCTGGGCGATGGCCAGCAACTGCTGGGACGGCTGGCCACGCGGCAAGTCTGGCAGGTCGGGCAGGTCTGGCACCCCGCGCAGCCCGGCGGCGGCATGCGGATCGGCCACGCTCCAGCAGATGCGCATGCCGCGCCGGTCCAGCACGGGCTGCAGCCGGTGGCGCAGGCGCGCCAGCCGCACGGGCAAGGCGTCTTCCATGGCGTCCATGGCATCCACCATGAGCCGCAGGTCCAGCAAGGCCTGCTCCAGCAGTTCCTGCGCCTGGCGCTGGCGGGTCTCGCGCGGGTCCAGCAAGGCCATGGCATGCACCAGCAGCCCGCCCACGCCGTCGTGCAGGTCGGCGGCAATGCGCCGGCGCTCGGCCTGCACTTCGCGCGAGGGCCGGGGACTGCGCCGGCGTCGCCACAGCAGCAGCCTGTGCAGTCGCCGGGCGCCCATGGCGCACAGCAGCGCCGTGGATACCAGCAGGGCCAGGCTGGCCAGGCTCAGCCACGGCGGGGCCTGGGCGCCCGCCTGCCATAGCCAGGCGCACAGGCCCAGCATCTGCAGCAGGCCCAGGGCCAGGCAGATGGCCAGCGTGCGAAGGGGATCTTTCATGGCCAAGCCGTGCCAGGCGCGGCCGCCATGGCCCGGGCGGCGGCAGGCCGCTGCGGGCAGGACGCCGCCCCAGGATCAGAACAGGCCGCGCAGCGATGCAAAGCGTACCGCCTGGGCGCGTGTGCGCACCTGCAGCTTGCGGTAGATGTTCTTGATGTGCGTATTGACCGTCATGGCGCTGATCATCAGGCGCGAGCCGATCTCGGCGCTGGTGTAGCCGCTGGCCACCATGCGCAGCACCTCGCGCTCGCGGGTGGACAGGCGGTCTGCCTCGTCGGGCGTGCGGCGCTTGGGCTCGGCGCCCTGGGTCTTGTCGAAGCGCTGCAGCAACCTGCGCGCCAGGCTGGGGGTGACGGATGCGCCGCCATTGGCCACCTGCAGCACTGCCTGCGGATAGTTGCCGAACCAGGAGTTCTTGACGAGGTAGCCCGTTGCGCCCAGCTCGAAGGCGCGCAGCACCTGTTCGTCGTTTTCCATCACGGAGATGATGACGGCCTCGGCCGTGGGCCTCACGGTCTTCATCATGTCCAGCAGCTCGAAGCCCTCGCCGTCACCCAGGTTCAGATCCACCAGCATCACGTCGAATTCATGCTGGCGGATGGCCTTGCGCCCGTCGCGCACGCTGCCGGCCTGGGCCACGACCAGAGTGCGCGGGTCGTTCATGATTTCCTGCGCAATGACCATGCGGATATGGGCATCGTCGTCCACCAGCAGCACCCGCACGGGCTTGTCGGGCTGGCCCGCCAGGTAGTCGGGCCACATGGCAGAGCTCAGACCTGTGCCCAGCATGCCCTGGGCGCGAGGGGACTCGGCGATCAGGGGTCGGGCATCGGCGGGAACGTCGGATGGATTCATGCTGCTCTCCTCAAATGTCACGCCATGTGTATGACGCAACCGATCACAGACTTGCCTTTCCACATTAAGAGAAATCGCAACCGATATCCACAATCTTTGACGAAGTTTGTGAAAGATTGCGTAGATTACAAATTAACACCTTTGTGTGAGGAATCGACTACGGAGTTTCCTGAACGCCGGTCCGGCAGATCTTGCGGATCCAGACACCGCGCCTTCAATCCCGCCCTGTGACAAAGGCCGATCCCGCCTTTGTTGCGGCCGCCGGCCTCAGGTGCGTGCACTTCGATACACCAGGTTGCCCAAAAGCCCCCGCACCCGCCGAAACGGCGACCCCAAGCAAAGCTGCAACCGTGAATTTTCTGTCGTTACACCTTGAAACTACCCAGATCCATTCATCGCGCACGGCTGCCGTTTTAACGCGATGCAGCCTGCCTGCAAACGGCTTGGGTGGGTAAGTACCCGGCAAGTGGATCAGCGCTCATGGCTACCCCGGACAAGAGATGGAACGGACGGATCTCCCCGAGCACATTGGAGTCCAGACAACGAGCAGGGGTCCAGGGAGACAAAGCCGGAAACCTCCGCAAAGTGTCTGCAAAACGGGTGCTTACACACCTCTTCCTGATAGTCCGATTCTTCATCAAGGAGCCATCATGAAATCGCTTGCAATTCTTTCCCTGAGCTTGATCGCAACAGCTGCCATGGCAGGCCCCATGGGTGGTGGCGGCGGTGGCGGCAGCGGCGGCGGCAGCAGCAGCTCCCAGATCGAAATCAATGGCCCCAGCGTTCAGGTCACCCTGCTGAACAGGAGCGGCGTGCTGAACGTGGCAACGGGTGGTGGCAAGGCCTCCCAGAACCTGGCCAGCAATGCAGGCAACGTGACCATCGATCGCAGTGGCAGCTCGCTGCAGGTCGTCGCAGCCACCGGCAGCGGCATCCTGAACAAGGCCGATGGCTATAGCGCAGTGGCCGTCAACAACCTGGCCTCCAACTATGGCGAAGTGGACGTGAAGAGCACTTCGATCCAAGTGGTGGCTGCCAAGAACTCCGGCATCATCAACTACGCCGGCAACGGTTCCATGGCAGTGCAGAACATCTCCAGCAACAACGGCTGCGTGACCTGCTACAACAACCACTGAGCCTGGCTGCCGGACGAAGGAAACTGCCGGGCGGCCCCAGGCCACCCGGCGGCACCTTCCCGGCGAAGACCCAGCTCACCGCACCAGGAGAGCCCACCATGCACACCGCCGCCCATCTCTGTTCGGCTGCCCTATTGGCCTGGCTCGCCCTCGGAGCGAACCCCCTTCATGCAGCGGCCCCCGGCGAAGACCCGGTGGTGCTGAACAAGCCCGTCGACTACCTCAGGCTGCCCACGGCCAAGCAGCCGACATCGTCGGGGCTGGACACCGTCACCGACATCCCCATCAATGTCAAGGCCAAGATCGCGCGCTACGAAGCCATGTCCATGACCAATGCGCCCGGTATCTCCACCGAGGCGAACGTGGTGACCACGACCACGACGAGCAGCACGGGCATGCAGCGCACCTGCACCCAGGACCTGGCCAGCAACACCAACGCCAGCGCATTCAACCGCTATGGGCCCCAGACCAAGGACCAGATCGTGGTCCTCAAGGGCGACCTGGTCAACGTCTGCCGCTAGCGCGACACAGGGCGGCCAGCCTTCGGGCCGCCCACCATTTCTCGATCCCCCATTTCCGGCGCCGACGCCCGTGCGCGCCTGTGCCCTGGCTCGCCGTTTTCCAGCAGAGGTCCATCATGCGCAACCGCCTTCCATCGCCAGGACTTCCCCGCCCCGATGCCGCGCTGCAGCCGGCACTCGGCGGCCATGCGGACGACCGTGGGACTTTCCGCCAGCGATGGTCCGGCAGACAGGGTTGCATGCGGGCCATTGCCTGCGCCGTCTCGGCGTCCATCGTGCTGCTGTCGGGCTGCGCGCCGCTGGATGCGCGCAAGGACGCCAAGTACCTGGACAAGGTCTATGCGGCCGACCGCCCCGTGGTGCGGCCGGTGCGCTCGATATCGAGCTTTTCCGACTCGCTGATGTGCATGGACAGGATGTTCCGCAACAGCCACATGCCCACGGTGCTGATCACCAGCAAGCAGCTGCCCGACTACTCGGGCCGCGTGGCCGTGGCCGCCAAGGAGATGGTGGTCACCGCCCTGTCCCAGATGTCGCGCGTCAGCAGTGCCTTCCGCTACGTGGACTATGAGGTGGACATCGCCCGCCAGGATACGGTGCAGAACCTCACCACCATCTTGCTCAACAACAACCAGATCCAGCTGCAGCGCCCTGCCCTGTATGTGTCGGGCGCCGTGTCCTTCATGGACCAGAACGTGCTGCGCAACAACGTGGACATAGGCACCAGCGCCTCGCGCCTGGAAACCGGCTACAGCGCCAACCGCAGCGGCGCCGTGCTGGGCATGGAGCTGCACCTGGGCGACTTCCGCACGCGCACCATCATCCCGGGCCTGGATTCGGCCAACGAGGTCGTCATCGGCAACGGCAGCCAGGGGCTGGACCTGTCCGGCCGCATCGGCACCTACGGCGTGCAGTTCAGCGTGGGCCGCGACTATGCCCAGGGCTCGGGCCCGGCCGTGCGCACCCTGGTCGAGCTGGGCATGATCGAGCTGCTGGGCAAATGGTCGCGCCTGCCCTACTGGCAATGCCTGACGCTGGACCAGACCCACCCCGACTTCCAGCGCCAGCTGCGCGACTGGTACGAGGAAGGCGAAGCCGGCATCCACCAGGAACTGGTGCGCCAGTCGCTGATCAGCAAGGGCTATCTGCCGCCGGACGCCCCGGCCTTCACCGCAGGCAACCCGCAGTGGCGCGAGGCCATAGGGCGCTTCCAGGCCGACAGCGGCATGGTGGTCAACGGTGTGGTGGACTTCAACACCTACGAGCGCGCACTGCGCGACTTCGTGGCCGTGGGCGCCGATGGGCACATCACGCGCATTGGCTGGAACACCAAGAGCGCAGCGCCGGTCACCACCGCCTCCGAGAACGTGGCCGTGGGCACGGGCGACTACCGCTACGGCGCCCCCGCGCCCGACCGCAAGCTGGACCTGTGGGTGGAGAACATCACGCCCACCCGCACCTCCTTCGAGACGGGTGAGCAGCTCTTCCTGTCCACCACCGTGTCGCGTGCCTCCTACCTGTCGTGCTTCATGGCGGGCGCCGATGGCGAGGTCACCCGGCTGGTGCCCAACGACGTGAACCGCTCGGGCTGGATCACCGCCGCCCAGTCCGTGCGCCTGCCCGACTGGATGAGCCCCAACCCCGGCTATGTGATCAACGCCGGCCCTCCCGGCAAGGAAGGCGTGGCCTGCTTCGCCACCGAGCAGAACATGACCGACAAGCTGCCCACGCTGCTGCAGGGCAAGGCCTTCATCGCCATCCCGGGCATGCGCTCCCTGGAGGATGTCAACCAGTACATGGCCAGCTCGCTGGGCGCAGACGGGTACACCGGCTCGGCCCGCTTCTGGCAGGTGGTGCCGGCCCAGGCCAAGCGCTGATGCACGGTGCGGACCACAAGCCAACCAGAGGCACCTGCCATGCCCTCCAGCGCTCATGAAACCTCGCCGCGGCGGCGCCGCGGGCTGCGCCTGACCGCCAGGCTTGTGCTGCCCGGGCTGCTGGTGGTGCTGCCCGGTCTGGCGCCCGCCGTGCTGCCGCATGTGCAGGCGGCAGCCCGCTTCACGCCGGTCATGCCCATCCGGGTGGCGACGGCCAGCGTGTACGGCTCCCAGCCGGGCACCAGCAACATCACTTCGACCTCGGATACCGCCCAGCAACGGGCCCTGTCCCAACTGCGCAGCCGCGCCGAAGGCAAGGGCGTGAGCCCGGCCACGCAGCGCGAGGCGCAATGGGTCATGGGCCTGCTGGCACTGCATGGCATTGCCATGGCCCAGGACGGGCCACAGGCCAGGACCTGGTTCGAGCGTGCCCAGCGCGCCGGCCATCCGCTGGCCAGCGCGGGACTGGCCTGGTGCGCCATGGACGGCTGCGGCCAGCCCCCCGATCCACCGGCCGCAAGGCCCTGGATCGCCCAGCTGGCCAAGACCGACCCGGCCCGTGCGCAATACCTGGAATGGCTGCTGGCCCGGCGCCTGGCGCCGCTGTCCACGGCCGAGCCCGTGGGCGAGGCCTTGACCGTGGCAGGCACGCCCGACCAGGAGCTGCTGCAGCGCGCGGCGCGTTCGGGCAGCCCCGGCGCCCAGCTCGAATGGGGCCTGGCCCTGCTCGCGCAGGACGAGCCCGAGGCCGCCCTGCGCCAGTTCCGCGCGGCGGCGCCGCGCTCATCCAGCGCGGCGACCAATGCGCAGATGCTGGGCGACCGCATGCGGCCCGCAGGCCAGCTGGTGTCGGCCCAGGGCACGTCTGCCCCGCCTGCGGCGCAGGGGCCGCAACGACTGCAGCGCACGCCGGAGTTGCGGGGCTCGCCCAGCGAGCAGGACATCCAGGTGCGCCAGCCCGTCACGGCCCAGCAGCAGTGGGAGCAGGCCCAGCGCTATCACCGTGGCGAAGGCGTGCCGGCCAACTACACCGAGGCCCTGCGCCTGTACCAGCAGGCGGCGTCCCACGGCCATGTGGCATCGCGGCGCATGCTGGAGTTGATCTATTCGCGCCCCGCACAGGGCGGCGGTGTGGACATTGGCTGGATGCAGCAGCTGGCACGCATCGACCCCATGACCATGCAGCCCATGGCGCCCATCAGCCCCGCGCCCTACCGGCGCGACCCCACGCCGCTTTTCGACATGGTGCCGGCGCCCTGGCACCGGAACTGACGCTGGCCCTGGGTCCTGCCCTAAAGCAGCACATCCAGGCCCGTGTCGGCCATCCAGTCCACCGGGTCCTGGCGCAGCACCATGTCGATGTCCAGGCCTAGGGCCACCCCCACTTCGCCGGGAAAGCTCACGGCCAGCGCGCGCTCGCCCCATTGCGCCTCGCGCGATCGGGCGCGCCAGGCGGCGATGTGCAGCACGCAGGCCAGGGGATCGAAGCCGGGCTGGGCCAGCGGCGCGTGCAGGTGCTGCAGCGCGTCGGCCAGCAGCGGCGGAAGATTCCAGCGCCGTGCCAGGCCTGCGCTGACATGGCTGTATGCGTAGCCGCACAGCCGCATCTCCAGTTCGGCACGGCGCGGGTCCAGCGGACCGACCAGCTCGGAGATGGTGGCCGCGCGGCCGGGATCGATCATGTGCATGGCCAGCTCGCCCAGCCCGTGCAGCAGGCCTGCCGCATAGGCCGCCGTGGGGCTGGCCTGCACCGTGCCGGCCAGCGCGCGGGCCACGCGTGCGGCATCCACGCTGTAGCGCCAGAAGGCCGGCATGGCCACGCCCGGCACGGCATGCGTGCCCACGCCCAGCGGCATGCCCCGCACGATCTGGCGCAACTGCGCGGGCGCCAGCAGGGCCAGCGCCTCCGGAATGCCGGTGACACGGCCCGCCATGCCGAAGACCGGGCCGTTGGCCTGCGCCAGCAGCCCGGCAGCCAGCGCGGGATCGGCCGCGAACAGCTGGCTCAGCCGGCGCAGGCTGGGCTGCTCGGGCACCAGCTCGCGCAGCAGCAGGGCCACAATGCGCGGCTGCGCCGGCAGGGCCAGCGTCTGGGTCAACAGCGTCTGCAGATCCAGTGCGTGCGCAGCCATCGCGTTTCCTGCCTTGCCCTGCCCGGCCTTACTTGCGGGTCTGCAGCTTGGCGAAGGCCGAGGCCATGGCCGACTGCTGCGCCGGCTCGGGCGCGCGGCGCTGGCCGCCCTGATGGCCCTGGCTGCCCCGGCCTGCGCTCTCGAAGCGGTTGTCACGGGGGCCGTCGCGGCGCGCGGGCGCCGCATCCAGCTTCATGGTCAGGCTGATGCGCTTGCGCGCCACATCGACCTCCAGCACCTTGACCTTGACGATCTGGCCGGTCTTGACGACCTCGCGCGCGTCCTCGATGAACTTGTGGCTCATCTGGCTGACGTGGACCAGGCCGTCCTGGTGCACGCCCAGGTCCACGAAGGCGCCGAACTGGGCCACGTTGCTGACCGTGCCCTCCAGCGTCATGCCTTCCTTGAGGTCCTTGATGTCTTCCACGCCGTCATTGAAGCGGGCGACGACGAAGTCCGGGCGCGGATCGCGGCCGGGTTTTTCCAGCTCGCACAGGATGTCCTTGATGGTGATGGCGCCGAACTGCTCGTTCACGAACTGCTCGGCCTTCAGGCCCTTGAGCACCTCGGAGCGGCCCATGAGCTGGTCCACGCTCTTGCCCGTGGTGGCAATGATGCGTTCGACCACGGGATAGGTTTCCGGGTGCACGCCCGTCATGTCCAGCGGGTTGTCGCCGCCGCGGATGCGCAGAAAGCCTGCGGACTGCTCGAAGGTCTTGGCGCCCAGGCCAGCCACGTCCATCAGCTGCTTGCGGCTCTTGAAGGAGCCGTTGGCATCGCGCCAGCGCACCACCGACTTGGCCACGCTGCCCGACAGGCCCGAGACGCGCGACAGCAGCGGCGCCGAGGCCGTGTTCAGGTCCACGCCCACGGAGTTCACGCAGTCCTCGACCACGGCATCGAGCTGGCGCGCCAGCTCGCTCTGGTTCACGTCGTGCTGGTACTGGCCCACGCCGATGCTCTTGGGGTCGATCTTGACCAGCTCGGCCAGCGGATCCTGCAGGCGGCGCGCAATGCTGGCGGCGCCGCGCAGGCTCACGTCCACATCGGGCATTTCCTGCGAGGCGAACTCGCTGGCGGAATACACGGAAGCGCCGGCCTCGCTGACCACGACCTTCTCGATCTGGCGGTCGGCCTTGCTGGCGATCTTGATCAGGTCGGCCGCCAGCTTGTCGGTCTCGCGGCTGGCCGTGCCGTTGCCGATGGCAATCAGGTTGATCTGGTGCTTTTCGACCAGGCGGGCCAGCACGGCCAGGGAGCCGTCCCAGTCGCGGCGCGGCTCATGCGGGTAGATGGTGGTGGTGTCCACCAGCTTGCCCGTGCTGTCCACCACGGCCACCTTGACACCCGTGCGGATGCCCGGGTCCAGGCCGATGACGGCGCGCTGGCCCGCAGGCGCGGCCAGCAGCAGGTCGCGCAGGTTGTCGCCAAAGACCTTGATGGCCACCTTCTCGGCGTCTTCGCGCAGGCGCGAGAACAGGTCCCGCTCGGTGGACAGGCTCAGCTTGACGCGCCAGGTCCAGGCCACGCACTTGCGGATCAGGTCGTCGCTGGCGCGCTTGGCGTGGCTCCAGCCCAGGTGCAGGGCGATCTTGCCTTCGGCCAGGCTGGGCTGGCCGGGCTCGGGCTCCACGGGAAGAACCAGCTTGGCCTCGAGGATTTCCAGCGCGCGGCCGCGGAACACGGCCAGGGCGCGGTGCGAGGGCACGCGGCCAATCGGTTCGTCGTACTCGAAATAGTCGCGGAACTTGGCGACCTCGGGGTCGTTCTCGTTCTTGGCCTCGATCTTCTTGGAGCGCAGCAGGCCGTCTTCCCACAGCCATTCGCGCAGCTTCTGCACCAGCGCCGGGTCTTCGGCCCAGCGCTCGGACAGGATGTCGCGCACGCCATCGAGCACGGCGAAGGTGGTGGAGAAATCGGGGCCCGGCTTGCCGTCGTCCAGGGTGGTGGCGGGCTTGCAGAAGGCCTCGGCCTCCTTGTGCGGGTCCAGCGTGGGGTCGGCAAACAGCTTGTCGGCCAGCGGCTCGATGCCGAATTCCTTGGCAATCTGGCCCTTGGTGCGGCGCTTTTGCTTGAAGGGCAGGTAGATGTCCTCCAGCTCCTGCTTGGTGGGCGCATTGGCAATGGCCAGGCGCAGCGCATCGGTCAGCTTGCCCTGCTCGTCGATGGCCTTGAGCACCGTGCCCCGGCGGTCTTCCAGCTCGCGCAGATAGCCCAGGCGTTCGTCGAGCTGGCGCAATTGCGCGTCGTCCAGGCCGCCGGTCACTTCCTTGCGGTAGCGGGCGACGAACGGAACCGTGGCTCCGCCATCAAGCAATTCGACCGCAGCACCCACTTGCTGCGGCTTGACATTCAGTTCTGCGGCGATTTGGCCAATGATTTTTTGCATTCGAGAGGCGCCCCGTGGCGTGGAATCCGGAAAGCGGTCAAGTGTGCCACACGCGATTCGGGCCGGGCCGCTCACGGCCCGCCCGCAAATGCAAGCATTTCTTGCAGTCCAATGAATTCAAGGGCTTGCAGCATGAAGCCGGAAGGGCGCGGGAATGGCCGATCGGACAAGCCCGGCTTTCAGGGCCGCACATCCACGATCTGCATCATTCCCAGGTCCTCATGGTCCAGCGCATGGCAATGCCAGACGAACTTGCCGTGGAAATCCGCGAACCGCATGCGAAAGGTGATGCTGCCCTTGGTGACCCCCGCCGCCCCGCTGCTGCCCGTGCCCGGTGGCACGGGCAGGGTGTCGGCCCAGAACGGCGTCACCGGCGCGCCGTTGACCCTGACCACATAGCAATCGTTGACGTGGATGTGAAAGGGATGCGGGTAGCCGTTGTAGTTGTAGACCGTCCACTCCTCCACCGCATTGAAGGGCACGGTCTGCACAGGCGTGAGGCTGGAATGGATGGGCGACATGCCCAGCGGCATGGCCTCGGTGCCCACCGCAAACACCGATCGGTTGCCGCCCACCTTCAGCACCCAGCTCTCGCCGGCCGGCATGGGCGCCAGGGCCGGGTCGCGCACGCCCTTGTCCTCGTCGTCGGCCAGCACGGCCAGGCGCAGGACGCGCTGCACGCCACCATGGCTGGCCAGTTCGGCATCGGTGATGGGCGTGTAGTCGCCGGGCCGGCGCAGCAGTGCAGGGTCGGGCACGCGGGCCTGCACGGGCTCGCCCTGGACCACCACCCGGGCCAGCACCTCCTCGAAGGGCTCGTTGCCGCTTGGCCGGTGAAAGGACGGGCACGCGGCCGCGCGCAGGAAATACTCGCCCGGCGCCATCGATGCTTGCACCACCATGGACAGGCGCCCGCCCGGGTAGATGTAGTTGCCGGGCCAGTCGCGCATGTCCAGCGGCTGCCCGGCCGTCTGCCGGCTCAGCGGCCGGTAGATACCGCCGTAATGGTTGCCGTCGCGGCCATAGACATTCATCACATGCCCGTCGAGCACGGGATGCAGCGGGTAGAACGACGAAGGATTGACGATGTGCCAATGCTGCACCTCGCCGGGCCGCATCACGATGGTGGGCTGGTAGGCGCCGTTGAGCAAAAAGGCGCCGGCCGGATTCTGCATCGAGTCTTCCAGCGTATCGGTGCGGCCCTTGGCGTTGACGGTGAGCTTGTGGGCGAACAGCACGCGCTCGCGCATGTTCACGCTGGCACGGAACGGGTCCTGCGCATCGGCCACGATGATGGCGCCGAACATGCCGCTGGAGACCTGGGCATTGGTGGCGCCGTGCAGATGCGGGTGGTACCAGTAGATGCCGCAACTGTGGTCGTCGGGCAGATGGATCTCGTGGTAGCGCGTGGCGCCGGGCGCGATGCCGGCATCCGGCCCGTCCACCACGTAGTCGCCAAACACGCCGGGCCGTATCTCGCGCGGGTCCACGTGCAGGCCGTGGAAATGCATGTTGGTGCTGTTCTGGTGGTTGAGCAGCGCCCAGTCCGAGCCCTGGGGCGAGGCCGGCAGCTGGTTGTGCACCCACATCTTCAGCGTGTCGCCGGGGCGCAGCCACAGCGTGGGCGCCGTGTATCGCCCATTGAAGCTGCGCAGCTCCAGACGCCGCCCGGGCTGCCGATCGGCCGGATAGCGGGCCCAGCGCGCGATGTCGCTGTCCGGCAGGTCCATGTCCATGGACGCATAGCCCACGTTCAGGTGCAGCTCCAGCACGCCGTTGACGGAGCGCAGCGCCTGCGGCTCGGGCAGATCGTCGCGCGGACCGCCTCCACCGCCGCAGCCGGGCAGCACGGCGCCCGCCGTCAGCAGGGCGCCCCATTGCAGCAGTGCCCTGCGGTTCAGGCCCGGGGCGGGCATTGAATGTCCCTGTTGCAGATGCTTCACAGGGCCTCCTTTGCCGTGCCGGCGATTGCGTTGGTTTCGGTCAGGTCATTGAGGGCGTGCAAGGCCAGCGCATGGGGGCGGGACTGGGCCTGGGCCCCGTCCTCGCCCTGGCAGGCGCCATGGCGGTTGTCGCCCCAGGCCCAGCAGCGCCCTCCGCGCTCCAGCGCCAGCACATGCGTGCCACCCACGCTGATCTGCTGCACCGCCGCCAGGCCGGGGACGGCGTGAAAGCCCGCGCGGGGTGCCGCATCGCCCTGGCCCAGCTGGCCCAGGCCATTCCAGCCCCAGGCCAGCACCTGCCCGCCCTGCGTGGTCGCCG
The DNA here is from genome assembly GCF_001622915.1 of Delftia sp. GW456-R20. Classification (NCBI taxonomy): domain Bacteria; kingdom Pseudomonadati; phylum Pseudomonadota; class Betaproteobacteria; order Burkholderiales; family Comamonadaceae; genus Delftia; species Delftia sp. GW456-R20. Next base: position 700,393 of record NZ_LWCN01000004.1, read on the forward strand.
CCGAAAAATGCAGGCCCGCCGCCAGACTGCTGAGGCGCTCAGGCACGGCAATGCGCACGGGGCCGGGGCTGTAGGCCGCCTGCAGCCCCTGGTCCAGCTGGCCCTGGTGGTTGGAGCCCCAGCCCCACAGCCGCCCCTTCTCATCCAGCGCCAGGCTGTGCGTGGCGCCCGCCGCCACCGCCACCACGGCCGCAGCGCCCTGCGGCAGCACCACGCGCTGCGCACGGCTGCGCTGCACCAGATCGCCCTGCCCCAGTTGGCCCGCAGCATTGGCGCCCCAGGACCATACCTGCCCCCTGGCATCCAGCGCCAGCGCATGGCCCATGCCCACGGACACGCTGCGCACGGAGGGCAGGCCCTGCACGCGCTGCGCACCGGGCATGGCATCCGACCATCCCCAGAGTGCGCCTTCGCGGTCCTGCACATAGGCCTGCTGCTCACCCGCCCAGATGCGCCGCACCCCGGCATCCTGCCGGCCCAAGGCCAAAGGCCTGGGCACGGCGCCCGCGGCATCGCGGACCTGGGGCGCAACGGCATAGGCCTGGCCATCCGCCCAGGCCAGCAGCGAATGGCCCGCATCCACCAGCCCCTCCCAACGCGTGCCACGGGGGCTCAGGCGCTGGGGCACGGGCTGGGAAAAGCTGCGGTGGCCGATGCGCGTGGCATCGGGCGCACAGACCTCGGCAGCGTCCACGCCTTCGGGCAGGGTGCGCAACACCTCCAGATTGCCCCAGGCGAATACGCCCTCCGATGTGATGAGCACGGACCGCTGCGGGCCCGCCACTACCTCTTCTATGGTCAGCATCACCCTCTCCTTTGCGTGTTTTGCGTGTTTCGCGTGTCTTGGGGCACCCCGACACGGCGGTACAGCTGCCCGTGAGGTGTCAGTGCGGATTGTTCAAAGGAAGCGGGTGGGTGGCAATCACTGAAAACTGTGATTCCTCAAGAGCGCCTTAGGCTCCGTCAATCGATACCGCCCCAGGCCTGCGACGCGGCATTGGCCTCCAGGCACATCGCCAGTGCGGCCGGGGCCTGCGTGGCCTGAGTGCCTACGCGGGCTGCGCTGGCGCAGCGGCATCATGGACAATCCATGCTCCAGCCCATGCAAGACGATCTGTTTGGCGCGCCGCCCTCACCGCCGCCCTCCCCACCCTCTTCAGCCCCGGTCCCGCCTGCCGCCAGCGCGGCGCCTGGCGGCCGCAAGCCGGCATCCCGCAAGGCCGTCGGCGCCGTGCAGCTGGCGCCCCAGGCCCTGCAATGGCAGGCGCTGGCGGACCAGCTTCCGCAGGGCTTGCGCATGGGGGTCTCCACCTGGTCCTACCCGGGCTGGGAAGGTTTGATCTGGGATGGCGCCTATGACAAAAGCGTGCTGGCCAAGAAGGGACTGGAGGCCTATGGCCGGCATCCGTTGATGCGAACGGTGTGCGTGGACCGCAGCTTCTGGAGGCCGTTGACGGCCAGCCAGTACCTGGCCTTCGCGGGCCAGGTGCCGGCCGATTTCCGCTTCGTGGTCAAGTGCCCTTCGGTGGTCACCGATGCGCAGGTCCGCGACGAGGACGGCAAGGGCATGTCGCTGAACCCCGTGTTCCTTCAACCCGATCTGGCCGTGACCAGCTTCGTCGAGCCCACGCTCGAAGGGCTGGGCGAGCAGCTCGGCGTGCTGGTGTTCCAGCTCAGTCCCATGACCTGGGGCCTGTTGAGCCGCCCCACCGAACTGCTGGCGCGGCTGCAGGCCATGCTGGACGCGGTGCGAGCGGCGCTGGCCGCCCATCCGCTGGGCGCGCAGATCATCGTCGCGGTGGAAGTGCGCGACCCGGAGCTTTTGACGCCCGAGCTGGCGGACACGCTGCGCGCTGCGGGCGCCACCTTCTGCCTGGGGCTGCACGGCAAGATGCCCCCCATCGAAGAGCAATTGGTTTTTCTGCGGCGGCTGTGGCCCAGCCCCCTGGTCTGCCGCTGGAACCTGAACCGCGAGTTCGGGGCCTACGGCTACCCCGATGCGCAAACCAAGCACGATCCCTTTGACGAGATCCGCACGCCCGATGTGCACACGCGCGCCATCCTCGCCAAGACCATCGATGGCATCACCAGCCGCGGGCTGCCCGCCTTTGTGACGGTGAGCAACGATGCCGAAGGCTGCGCGCCGCGCTCCATCGCGCTGCTGGCCGAGGCCGTGGTGCAAGCGCAGGCGGCCCGGATTCAGCGCTTGCCGTAGGCGCGCTCCACGCGGGCCACGCGCAACTCATAGTGCTCGTACCAGGCGTCCTTGCCCAGTTGCTGGGCGACCAGGTGCTCGGCATCCTGCTTCCAGCGCGCAATGGATTCGGCCGTGGACCAGTACGACACGGTGATGCCGAAACCGTCTTCGCCGCGCGTGCTTTCCGCGCCCAGGAAGCCTTGCTGCTGCGCGGCCAGGTCCACCATGCGCTGGGCCATGAGGCCGTAGCCATCATCGTCGTCCGGCGTCCTGCGCGACGAGAAGATGACGGCGTAGTAAGGCGGCTCGGGGGTGTTGGCAAAGGGGCTCATCGTGGTCGGGGCGGCATGTTCTGCGGGACCGCGCAATACACCGCCCGCGCTCAGGAATTCGCCGGTGCCGAGGCGGACGACGCCTGCACCTGCTCGCCGCCCAGCACCTTCCACAGCGTGACGCGGTTGAGCTGCTCGGACAGGCGCAGGCCGATCAGGGTCTGCTGGGCCGTGTAGAGGCTGCGCTGCGCATCCAGCACGGTCAGGTAGTTGTCCACGCCGGCCTTGAAGCGGGCCTCCGACAGGTCGAAGGCCTTTTGCGTGGCGGCGACCATGCTGGTCTGGGCGGCCAGGCGCTCGTCCCACTGCGCGCGGTCGGCCAGCACGTCGGCGGTTTCGCGGAAGGCCGTCTGCACGGCCTTCTCGTACTGGGCGATGGCGATGCGCTGGTTGGCCTCGGCCACCTGCACGCCCGCACGGTTGCGGCCACCGTCGAAGATGGGCAGGCGCACCAGGGGGATGAAGCTCCAGGTGCTGCTGCTGCCGCCAAAGAGGCCGTCGAGCTCGCGGCTGCCCGAGCCCACGCTGGCCGTGAGGCTGATGGTGGGGAACATGGCAGCGCGTGCGGCGCCGATGTTGGCCTCCATGGCGCGCAGGTTGTTCTCGGCGGCCTGGATGTCGGGGCGCACCAGCAGCACGCTGGAGGGCAGCGGTGCAGGCACGGGCTGCAGCGCGGCCGCGGGCCGGGCATCGGCGCGCAGCGTGGCGGCGCCGGGCAGCAGGGCATCGGGCAGCGGGCCGCCCACCAGCAATTGCAGGGCGTTGCGGTCACGCTCCACCTGGGAGGTGAAGCTGGCCACATCGCCGCGCGCCGTGTCCACCGTGGTCTGGTTCTGTGCCAGCACCAGGCCCGATGTGGAGCCAATTTCGTGCATGCGCCGCGTCAGCTCGTAGGCCTTCTCGCGGCTGGCCAGGGTCTCGCGCGCCAGCTGCAGGCGGGCCTGGTCGGCCGCCAGCGTGAGCCAGCCGTTGGCCACATCGGCCACCAGGCCGATCTGAACATTGCGCCGGTTCTGCTCGCTTTGCAGGAACTGCTGCAGCGCCGCCTCGCTGAGGTTGCGCACGCGGCCCCACAGGTCGATCTCATAGCTGGCAAAGCCCAGCTGGGCCGTGTACTGGGTGCTGACCGAGGCCGCCTGGGTGGCGCTGGTCATGCCGGCGGCCGTGCGCGCACGGCTGGCCTGTGCCTGGGCGGTGACGCTGGGCAGCAGGTCGGCGCGCGTGATGCCGTACTGGGCGCGCGCGCGTTCGATGCTTTCCACGGCCACGCGCAGGTCGCGGTTGTTGGCCAGGGCCAGCGCAATGACCTCGCGCAGCTGCTGGGACTGCACCCAGCCCAGCGCGGCGGCAGCCTGCAGGCTGGCCTCGTCGGCCTGGGCCGGCGTTGCGGCCGTGCTGCCCACGGTATCGGGCACGGGCATGTCGGGCGTGCGGTGCTGCGGCGCGAGGTTGCAGCCAGTCAGCAGCGCCGCCAGCGCCGCCGCTGCGGCCAGTGCGGAGACATTCGTTGGGCGCCTCATGCTGCGCTCTCCTTTGCGGTATGCGGTGAATCAGGTGATCCGGCAGTGGGCTGGGGCGCGTCGTCCTCGGTGCGCGAATGGCTCTTGAACCAGCTGCGGATCAGCAGGAAGAACACGGGCACCAGGAAGATGCCCAGCACCGTGGAGGCCAGCATGCCGCCGAGCACGGCCGTGCCGATGGCATTGCGCCCGCCCGCGCCGGCACCCGTGCCGATGGCCAGCGGAATGACGCCGAAGCCGAAGGCCAGGGAGGTCATCAAGATGGGACGCAGGCGCAGGCGCACGGCCGAGACCACCGCGTCGAAGATGCTCTTGCCCTGCTCCTGCAGCTGCACCGCAAATTCCACGATCAGGATGGCGTTCTTGGACGCCAGGCCCACCGTGGTCAGCAGGCCCACCTGGAAGTACACGTCGTTGGTCAGTCCGCGCGTATAGGTGGCGGCCAGCGCGCCCACCACGCCCAGCGGCACGGCCAGCATCACCGACAGCGGCACGGTCCAGCTCTCGTACAGCGCCGCCAGGCACAGGAACACGAAGAGGATGGAGATGGCGTACAGCAGCGGCGCCTGGGCGCCGGACTGGCGCTCCTGCAGCGAGGCGCCGGTCCACTCGTAGCCTATGCCGGCCGGCAGGGTGCGCAGGATGTCCTCCACGATCTGCATGGCCGTGCCCGAGCTGACGCCGGAGGCGGCGCGGCCTTCCATTTCGTAGGCCGGGTTGCCGTTGTAGCGCATGAGCTGGGGCGAGCCGTAGGCCCAGTAGCTGCTGGAGAACGAACTGAACGGCACCATCTCGCCCTTGGCGTTGCGCACCGTCCATTTGGCGATGTCCTGGGGCAGCATGCGGTGCGGCGCATCGCCCTGGATGTAGACGCGCTTGACGCGCTCGTTGTTCAGGAAGTCGTTGACATAGGTGCCGCCCATGGCGCTGGACAGCACGCTGTTGATGTCGGTGTACGACAGGCCGAGCGCGGCGGCCTTGCGGTCGTCGATGTCCAGGCGCAGCTCGCTGGCGTCTTCCAGGTTGGTCATGCGCAGATTGGTGAGCTCGGGGCGCTTGCGGGCCTCGGTCAGGAATTTCTCCTTGGCCTCCAGCAGCGCCTGGTGGCCCAGGCCGTTCATGTCCTTGATCATGAAGTTGAAGCCCGAGCTGGAGCCCAGGCCGCGCACGGCCGGCGGCAGCACGACCAGCACGCGCGCATCGCGGATGGCGGACAGGTCTTTGGTCGCGCGGTGCGCGATCTCGGAGGCCGACTGGCCGGGCAGCGGACGCTCCTCCCAGGTCTTCAGCCGCACGAAGGCGCGTGCCGAGGCCTGGTCGCCGTTCAGGCCCGAGACCTGGTAGAAGCTCACCACGTCGGGCTGCTTGGCAAAGTAGTCGCGCACCTCGTCGAGCACACCCTGCAGCCGCGTATCGGCCGCGCCCGAAGGCAGGTTGATGTTGACGAAGACGAAGCCCTGGTCCTCGTCCGGCAGGAAGGAAGTGGGCAGGCGCGCCATCAGCAGCCAGACCACGCCGCAGACGGCCAAAAAGATCAGCATCATGCGCTTGGCGCGGCGCAGCGAGTAGGCCACCGTGCCCTGGTAGCGCGCGGCCGTGGCGTCGAAATGGTGGTTGAACCAGCGGAAGAACCGGTCGTTCACCCCCAGGATGCCGCTGCGGATGGGGCGGTCATGCCCTGCCCCGCCCGCTGCGGGCGGCTTGAGCAGCGTGGCGCACAGCGCAGGCGTCAGCGTCAGCGCCACGAACACCGACAGCGCCATGGCCGCGACGATGGTGATGGAGAACTGCCGGTAGATCACGCCCGTGGAGCCGCCGAAGAAGGCCATGGGCACGAACACGGCCGACAGCGTCACGCCGATGCCCACCAGGGCCGGCGTGATCTCGCGCATGGACTGGCGCGTGGCCTGCTTGGGCGACATGCCCGTCTCGTGCATCACGCGCTCGACGTTCTCCACCACGACGATGGCATCGTCCACCAGAAGGCCGATGGCCAGCACCATGGCGAACATGGTCAGCGTATTGATCGAGTACCCGGCCAGCGACAGCACGCCGAAGGTGCCCAGCAGCACCACGGGCACGGCGATGGCGGGGATCATCGTGGCGCGGAAGTTCTGCAGGAAGATGAACATCACGATGACCACGAGGATCATGGCCTCGCCCAGCGCGCTGACCACTTCCTTGATGGAGGCGCGCACGAAGGGCGTGGAGTCCGAGCTGACGAAGTAGTCGATCTCGTTGGGGAAGAACGGCTTGAGCTCGGCCAGCTTGGCGGCGATGGTGTCGGCCACCTGCATGGCATTGGCTCCATCGGCCAGCACGATGCCCATGCCCGCGCCGGGCAGGCCGTTGAGCTTGGCCTTGATGGTCAGGTTGTCGGCTCCCAGCTCCACGCGGGCCACGTCCTTCATGAGAACCACCGAGCCGTCCAGCGAGGACTTGAGCACGATATCTTCGAACTGCTCCACCGTCTTGAGCTTGGTGCGCGCCGTGATGGTGGCGTTGAGCTGCTGGTCGGAGACGGCGGGCAGCGCGCCCAGCTGGCCGGCCGAGACCTGGGCGTTCTGCGAGTTCAGCGCATTGACCAGATCCGACGGCATCAGCGCGTACTTCTCCATCTTGGCCGGGTCCATCCAGATGCGCATCGCATAGTTGGTGCCGAAGACGTTGACATCGCCCACGCCGTCGAGGCGGCCGATCACATCGACCAGGTTGCTGGTCAGGTAGTCGCCGATGTCGACCGCGGTCATGGCCGGGTCCTTGGAGAAGAAGCTGTAGGTGACCAGGAAGTCCTGGCCGCCCTTGTTCACGAACACACCCCGGCTCTTGACCGCATCAGGCAGGCGGTTCACGGCGGACTGCAGCTTGTTTTGCACCTGCACCTGGGCCACGTCGATGTTGGTGCCCGGCGCAAAGGTCAGCGTGGTGCGCGCACGGCCCGAGGCGTCGGACGTGGAGCTCATGTAGAGCATGTTGTCGATGCCCTTGAGCTGCTGCTCGATGATCTGGGTCACCGAGTTCTCGACCGTCTCGGCCGAGGCGCCCGTGTACTGCGCGCCGATGGTCACGCGCGGCGGCGCGATGTCGGGGTATTGCTCCAGCGGCAGCGTGAAGATGGACAGCGCGCCGCCCAGCATGATGACGATGGCGATGACCCACGCGAAGATGGGCCGGTTGATGAAGAACTGAGCCATGTGACGGGTTCCTGCGGCTTAGCCGGCGGCGGGAGCAGGAGCCGCTGCCGGTGCAGGAGCTGGAGCTGTAGCAGGCGCCTTGTCCGCAGCGCCAGGTGCTGCCGGCCCGTCGGCCGGCTTGCCCTTGCGGGCCTGGGCTTTGGCGCGCAGGTCCACCTCCACGGCGCGCACCTTGTCGCCGGGCTTGATGCGCTGGAAGCCATCGACCACCACGCGTTCGCCGGCCGACAGGCCGTCCTGCAGCAGCCACATGTTGCCCACGGCGCGGTCGATGTTCACGGGCCTGCGCTCGATCACGTCGTCGGCCTTGGCCACCAGCACGCTGGCCTTGCCGGTCAGGTCGCGCGTCACCGACTGCTGGGGCACCAGCAGCGCCTCGGGCGCCAGGCCCGTGGGCAGCAGCGCCTGCACATACATGCCCGGCATGAGAACGCCCTGCGGGTTGGGCACCACGGCGCGCAGCGTCACGCTGCCCGTGGTGGCATTGACGATCACGCCGGCAAACTGCAGCTTGCCCTGGTGGCTGTAGTCCGTGCCATCGTCCAGGCGGATGCGTACGGCCACCTTGTCGCCCTCCACCTTCTGGAAGCGCCCGGCATCCCAGTCGCGCTTGAGCTGCAGCAGCTCGCTGGTGGACTGGGTGAAGTCCACATACATGGGGTCCAACTGCACGATGGAGGTCAGCGCCTCGGTCTGGTTGGCCGTCACCAGCGCGCCCGGCGTCACGGTGGACAGGCTGATGCGCCCACTGATGGGCGCCTCGATGCGGCTGTACTTGAGGTTGATGCGCGCGGTCTCCAGATTGGCCTTGGCCACGGCCACGTCAGAGCGCGACTGGGCTGCGGCGGCCTGGCTTTCCTCGAAGGCCTGCTGGCTGATGGCATCGATCTTGACCAGCTCGGCATTGCGCCGCGCCGTGGCCTCCAGCGTGCGGGCGCTGGCCTCGGACTTGGCCACGGCCGCCTGGGCGCTGGCCTCGGTGGCGCGCAGCGAGGCCGCGTCGATCTGGTAGAGCTGCTGGCCCTGGCGCACCAGCGCGCCCTCGGTGAACAAACGCTTTTGCACGATGCCCGATACCTGGGGCCGCACTTCGGCGGTCAGCGAGGCGCGCGTGCGGCCCGGCAGCGTGGCGTCCAGCTGCTGGCTCTGCTTTTGCAGCGTGACCACGCCCACCTCGGTCGCGGCCTTGGCCGTGGCGGCAGGTGCGGCATCCTTCTTGGAGCAGGCCGCAAGGCTTGCGGCCAGCGCCAGTGCGCACAGCACGGCGGTGCCGATGCGCCGGCCGCCGGCCGGCGAGGCGGAAGCTTGTACGTGCCCTGCGCCGGGCTGGGAATCGGAAGGCGCCGCAAGGCGCGGGCTCGGCGAAAAGGGCACGTCAGAAATCATGGGAGCAGCGAAGTCGTTGGGGGCATCGCACGATTGTGCAGTGCCCATATTTCTTGTTTGTAAAGCGGATGGCATGCCACCGAAATCTCCTGGCAAGTCCATCCAGGATGATGCATGTGTCGGAGCGCGCCGACACATGCAAGTTCAATGCCATTTACGGGCCTGTTCAGTGCTTAGGCACGGGTGCCGTGCGCACGCGCAGCAGGCTGAACACGCCCGCCATGGCCGCAAAGCAGCCCGCCACGGCCAGGGCCACGATTTCGGCATGGCCGCCATGCCCGCCCGCGAAGGTGAAGATGGTGGCCAGCACCACGGCGCCCAGGGTCTGTCCCGTGAGCCGCGCCGAACTCAGCATGCCGCCGGCCGCGCCGCTGCGCGCCAGGGGCGCCGTGGTCACGATGGTGTGGTTGTTGGGCGACTGGTACAGCGCAAAGCCGCTGCCCGCCAGCAGCATGCGCCAGACCATGTCCACGGTCGAAGGCGCATCGGGCATGGCCGCCAGCGCCCACAGCCCGCAGGCGAACATGGCCATGCCGATGCCGCCCAGCAGCCCGTCCGCATAGCGGCCGATGAGCCGGCCCGCGATGGGCGCCGTCAGCACCGTGGCCAGCGGCCAGGCCGTGATCAGCAGCCCGGCCTCGATGGGCGACATGCCGTGCGACTCCAGCAGCAGGAACGGCAGCGCCAGGTAGGCCAGCATCTGCGCGCAAAAGGCACTGACCGATCCGCACATGGACAGCGCAAACACCGGAATGCGCAACAGGTCCACCGGCAGCAGCGGCGCGGGCAGGCGCCACTGGCGGCGCACATACCAGGCGCCCACCAGCAGGCCCGCGCCCAGCAGCCACCAACCCGAAGGCAGGGAAGAATCGGCACCGCCGGCGCGCACGCCCAGCTGCTCGCCGCCCAGGAAGATCAGGCTGAACATGAGGATGTTGAGCAGCACATCCAGCGGCGACAGCCGCGCCCCTGCATGGCCGGCCACGGCATTGGCAGGCAGCGCGCGACGCCCCAGCCACAGCGTGAACAGGCCCAGCGGCAGATTGGCCGCAAACAGCCAGGGCCAGCTGGCCACCGACAGAATCGCCGCCGCCACCGAGGGCCCGGCCATGGATGCCGTCGCCACCACCAGCGAATTCACGGCCATGCCCCGCCCCAGCAGGGCACGCGGATAGATCAGCCGCACCAGGGCGGCGTTGACGCTCATCACACCCGCAGCGCCCAGGCCCTGCAGCGCCCGCGCCGCCACCAGCGTGGGCAGCGACGTGGCCAGCATGGCCGCCAGCGAGGCCAGGGAGAACACCAGCATGCCCACCAGATACACGCGGCGGTAGCCCAGGCGTTCGCCCAGGGCCGCCAGCGGCAGCAGCAGCACCAGGCTGGCAAGCTGGTAGGAATTGACCACCCACAGCGTATGGGCCGAGCTGGCCTGCAGCTCGCGCGCCATGGCCGGCAGTGCCAGATTGACCAGGGTGCTGTCCAGCACCGACAGCGTCAGCCCCAGGATGATGACCAGCATCGCCTGGCCGCGAGGGCCTGACGGAAGTCCATCGTGGACAGGCGCAGCCTCTGCCGCGGGTGCCAGGCTCATGAATGGTCCTTTGCGCCCACGCGATGGGCACGCGCACCACCCAGCGTGATCCAGGCCAGGGCCACACCGATCAGCGCGCCCGTGGCCATGCCCACCACCATGGGCAGGGGCTTGCCCGTGGAGAACAGGCCCACGATCTGCATGGCCGCAGCGCCCGACAGCATCTGCAGCGTACCCAGCAGCGCCGAGGCCGTGCCGGCAATGGCGCCGTGCTCCTCCAGCGCCAGCACCGAGGTCGTCGGAATCACCAGCCCCATCAGCGCGCTGGCCACGAAGTACAGGCCGATCAGCACGGCCAGCCGCTCACCGCCCAGCAGGTAGTACGACAGCAGCGACAGCATCACCAGGCCCGAGCCGGTGGCCGCCACCTTGACCACACGCACCAGCCCGAAGCGCTGGCCCAGCCAGCCCGTGAACTGCGCCGCGCCGATGAAGGCGATGGCGTTCAGCCCGAAGGCCAGGCTGTACTGGGTGGAGCTCAGTCCGTAGTAATTGATCAGCACAAAGGGGGAGCCAGCCAGGTAGACGAAAAAGCCCGCCATGGCGCAGCCGCCGATGAAGACCAGGCCCAGGTAATGCCAGTCGCGCAGCAGCACGCCGTAGGCGCGCAGTGCGCCGGCCACGCTGCTGTCCAGCCGCGCGGCGGCCCCGCGCGTTTCCTTCAGGCCCATGAACACGGCCACCAGGCCGATCACGGCCGCCACGGCCACGGCCCAGAACACGCCGCGCCAGCTGCTCACGGCAATCACGCCGCTGCCGGCCAGCGGCGCCAGGATGGGAGAGACGCTGAACACCAGCATCAGCAGCGACATCATGCGGGCCGCCGCGTGGCCGGTGTGCAGGTCGCGCACCACGGCGCGCGGCACGGCCATGCCGGCGGCCGCGCCCAGGCCCTGGATGAAGCGCAGCACCACCAGCGTCTCGATGCTGGTGGCCATGGCGCAGCCCACGCTGGCCAGCGCGAACACGGTCAGGCCGAAGTACAGCGGCGGCTTGCGCCCCACCATGTCCGAGACCGGCCCGTACAGCAGTTGGCCCACGCCCAGCGAGAGGAAGAAGGCCGTCAGGCTGGCCTGCACCGCGCCCACCTGGGCGCCCAGGCTGCTGCCGATCTGGGGCAGCGCGGGCAGGTACATGTCGATGGCAAACGGACCGATGGCCGAGAGCAGGCCCAGGATCAGCACCAGGCGCAGTGTGTGGGAATCAGGGGAAGCGGGAGAAGAGGAAGGCATAGACGCAGACATAGACGCGCCATTGTGGCGGCAAGCGCGCGGGGCTGCAGGAGGCTGCTCACATTTCCTGGGCATGCAGCCCCGCGCACCTGGCGGTGGCGGCTTGCCGTGGCACAAATTCAGAAGCCCGCAATCCTGTTACGCTCTGAAACGAGATTGCCACCCGAGAGGCCAACCCACCTTTTCATCGCTGCAACTGCCATCGCCATCGCCACTGCAACACACCATGCGCCCATCCCTGCCTTCCCTTCCACCGGCCCTGAATGCATTGCCAGGGCCCCTGCTCGCCGCCCTGCTGCTGGGTGTTTGCACGCTGGGTTCTGCCCAGGCAGCGCAGCGAGAGACACAGCAGGAGGCACAGCGCGGCCCCAGGCCCGGCGCCGCTCCTGTGCTGGAAGTATCCGAAGACGGCCGCGACGTGATTGACCGGCGCGCCCGCCTGCTGTGGCCGCGCTGCGTGGAAGGCATGCACTGGAATGGCAAGACCTGCACGGGCCTGCCGGAGCTGTTCACGCACAAGCAGGCACAGGCCCTGGCCGCCGAGCGGGCCAAGCAGGACGGCGTGCGCTGGCGCCTGCCGCGCGTCAACGAGATGCGCCGGCTGATCTCGCGCGATATACGGCCGCAAGGCCTGTCGCCCGAGCTGTTCCCGGGCGCACCGCGTGGCTGGCATTGGACGGGCACGGCAGCGGTGAACGCGCGGCCCGTCAATCCCTACAACTACAGCAACATCTCGGGCAGCGCCGTTACGCAGCTGTCGGCCCAGCAGGCCTGGGCGATTGACCTCGACAGCCTGGAGACGCGGCCCGACATGGGGCGCGGCAACCAGCTCATGGTGCGGCTGGTGCGGCCCCTGCCCTCCGCGCCGCCCGATGAAAAGGCCGAGGCTCCCGCCAGGCCAGCCCCCCACAGGCCGGACCCGGACGAGGAGGACTGACGCTCAGGCCGCGCGCAGCGAGGCCTTCAAGCTGGCGCCCAGTTCGGGCTTGTGCGCGAACGGGTCGGTGGGATTGCGCCCCTGCACCACATCTTCCATGCGGGTCTGGACCGAGCCCAGCGCCTGCGGATGGCTGTAGATATAGAACTGGTTGGCCGCAATGGCGTCGAAGACCTTCTGCGCCACATCGGTGGCCGTGACCTTGCCCGAGCCCACGGCCTTCTCGCTCATGGCCTGGCCGATCTTCTGGCTGGCCGTCAGCGGCTGGGCGGCCAGATGGCTGGGCCGGTTGCGCTCGCTGTGGCTGATGCCCGTGGGCACGAAGAAGGGGCACAGCACGCTGGCGCTGATCTGGTCGGAGACCAGGGCCAGGTCCTGGTAGAGCGTCTCGGTCAGGCTCACCACGGCATGCTTGCTGACGTTGTAGATGCCCATATTGGGCGGCGCCAGCAGGCCGGCCATGCTGGCCGTGTTGACGATGTGGCCCTCGAAGGACGGATCGGCCTTGGCCGCCTCCAGCATCATGGGCGTGAACAGCCGCACGCCGTGGATCACGCCCCAGAGGTTGACGCCCAGCACCCACTGCCAATCTTCCAGCGTGTTCTCCCAGACCAGCCCGCCCGCGCCCACGCCTGCGTTGTTGAACACGAAGTGCGGCGCGCCGAACTGCTGGCGCACCTCATCGGCCAGGGCCTGCATCTGGGCTGCGTCGGACACATCCACGCGGCGCGCCAGCACGCGCACGCCCTGCCCTTCGAACTCGGCGGCGGCCCTGTCCAGCGCCTCCTGCTGCACATCGACCAGCACCAGGTTCATGCCCAGCTTCGCGCCAATGCGCGCGCACTCCAGCCCGAAACCCGAGCCCGCGCCCGTCAGCACCGCCGTCTTGCCCTTGAAGTTCTTGATCATTCCCTTGTCTCCTGGTTTTTGTGGTGGTTCAGATCAATTTGACGAGTTGCTTTCCGAAGTTCTTGCCCTTGAGCAAGCCCAGGAAGGCCGAGGGTGCGGAGGCAATGCCTTCGGCAATGCTCTCGCGCGGGCGCAGCTTGCCGGTGCCCACCAGGCGGCCCAGTTCCTGCAGTGCCTCGGGCCAGACTTCCATGTGCTCGCTGACGATGAAGCCTTCGATGCGGATGCGGTTGATCAGGATGAGCGCGGGATTGGTCATGGGCAGCGGCGTGCCGTCGTAGCCGGCGATCATTCCGCACAGCGCGATGCGAGCAAAGGCGTTGGTGCGCAGCAGCACGGCGTCGAGGATGTAGCCGCCCACGTTCTCGAAGTAGCCGTCGATGCCCTGCGGGCAGGCGTCCTTGAGCGCCTTGGCCATGGTCTTGGTGTCGGGGTGCTCGCGGTAGTCGATGCAGGCATCGAAGCCCAGCTCCTCGGTGGCGTAGCGGCACTTCTCGGGGCCGCCCGCAATGCCCACCACGCGGCAGCCGCGTGCCTTGGCCAGGGCCGCGAAGGCGCTGCCCACGGCGCCCGTGGCGGCGCTGACCACCACGGTCTCACCGGCCTTGGGGGCGATGATCTTCACCAGGCCGTACCAGGCCGTAACGCCGGGCATGCCCACGGCGCCCAGGTAGTGCGACAGCGGCACGTGGGTGGTGTCCACCTTGCGCAGCATGCCGGGCGCATCGCCATCGACCACGCTGTACTCCTGCCAGCCACCCATGCCCACGACCTTGTCGCCAACCGCAAATTTGGGATGACGGCTTTCCACCACCTCGCCCACGGTGCCGCCGATCATCACCTCGCCCAGCGGCTGCGGCTGGGCGTAGCTCTTGCTGTCATTCATGCGGCCGCGCATGTAGGGGTCCAGGCTCAGGTAGTGGTGGCGCACCAGCACCTGGCCTTCGGCCAGCGCGGGGGTCTCGGTCTTGGCAAGGCGGAAATTGCTTTCCACGGCTTCGCCCTCGGGGCGGTTGTCGAGCAGGATCTGCTGGTTCACGGGCATGGGAAAACCTCCGGTGGCATCACAAACAATGGAACCAGTTCCCGGTGCTGCCGGGGCTGGCGTGTGGCATTGGGTATCTGGCAAATTCGCCGTGCGGATCAGTCCGTGGCGAGGGTTGTCTCGGCGGCGGCCGGCTTGGCCACGCGCGGCATGTACTTGAACGTTCCGGTGGCATGGCTGCACAGCCGGCCCGAGGCATCGAACACGCGCGCCTCGGTATAGGCCATGGAACGCGTGCGGTGCAGCACCACGCCCTTGGCCACCAGGGGGCCGCGCGCCGGCTGCATGAAGCTGGTCTTCATCTCGATGGTCACGCAGCCCATGTCGCGCTGCAGGCTGCGTGCGGCCACGGCCATGGTCACGTCCAGCAGGGTCATGGTGGCGCCGCCGTGGGTCACGTCAAAGGTGTTCAGGTGCTCGGGACGCGCCTCGAAGCGCAGTTCGGACTCCCCGTCCTCCATGCGGTGCAGGGTGAAACCCAGGTGGTCGACGAAGGGGATGGGGTGGCCAAAATCCAGCACGAAATTCTCCAGTTCAGATCGCAATGGAGCCGAGCATAAGGGCGCCCGAAGGCACCATGGCGCGCGGCGGCCCGATCTGCGGGAAAAACTGTCACCTCGGCAGCAGCGCCGCTGGGGCTCAACCGCCCACCAGGGCGCTGACGCCGCCGTCCACGGCCACCCACTGGCCCGTGATGTGCTTGCCCGCGTCGCTGGCGTACAGCAGGGTCAGGCCCTTGAGGTCTTCATCGTCGCCCAGGCGGCGCAGCGGGGCGTGGGATTTCATTTCATCCTCGCCCAGGGTCTCGATCAGCACGCTGGCCATCTTGGTCTTGAAGAAGCCCGGGCAGATGGCGTTGACGTTGATGCCGTGCACGCCCCACTCGCCGGCCAGCGCGCGCGTGAAGTTGATGACCGCGCCCTTGGAGGTGTTGTAGGCAATGGTCTTCATGCCCAGCGGGTTGCCGCCCAGCCCTGCGATGGAGGCCAGGTTGATGATGCGCCCGGTCTTGCGCGGGATCATGCTGCGCCGCGCGATCTGCTGGCTCAGCAGGAAGTAGCCGCGCACGTTGAGGTTCATCACCTTGTCCCAGGCGGCCACCGGGTGCTCCTCGGCCGGCGCGCCCCAGCTGGCGCCTGCGTTGTTGATGAGGATGTCCACCTGGCCCAGGCGCTCCAGGGTCTCGGCGGCCAGGCGCTCGATGTCGGCCTCGTTGGCGCAGTCGGCGGCGATCCAGCGGGCGTCGATGCCTGCGGCCTGCAGCTCGGCAGCGGCTTCCTCCAGGTCGGCGGCCTTGCGCGAACTCAGCATGATCCTGGCGCCCGCCTCGCCCAGCGCATGGGCCATCTGCAGGCCCAGGCCGCGCGAGCCGCCGGTCACCAGAGCGGTCTTGCCGGTGAGGTCGAAAAGTTGCTGCACATTGCGAGTCATTCGTCTGTCTCCTGCGCCGGGTCTTGTGTTCCGGTCATGGTTGGAATGGAGGGCGGCCATCCCCAAGCGGAACAGCCTGCAGCGGCGATTGTGCAAGCCGCCCTGCCGTGCCGCATGTCACATGCGTGTCCGGCCCGTCAATCCCCGAACAGCGAGCGCGTGCCGCCCCAGGCCGCACCCTCGATCTCCAGCATACGCAGCTTGGTCAGCGCGCCGCCGCCGCCCGAGAAACCGCCCGGCTGGGCGCCGGCAGCCAGCACGCGGTGGCAGGGAATCACGGGCGCAAAAGGGTTGAGGCCCAGCGCCTGTCCCACGGCGCGCGAAAGGCCCACCTCGCCCAACTCGCGCGCAATCTCGCCATAGGTGCGCGTATGGCCGGGCGCAATGGCGCGCGTCAGGTCATAGACACGGCGGTGAAAGTCCGACACGCCGTGCCAGTCCAGCGCCAGCCCGGCCAGATCCGGCAGTGCCTCGCCTGCGGGCAGCATGCGCCGTGATCGCAGATCGGGCAGCACCGGGCCGTCACGCAACTGCTGTGCGCTGGGCGCGGAAGGCTCCAAGGTCCATTCGCCATGGCCCGCCATGAGCACCTGCACGCCGGCGATGGCCTGTGCCACGCTGGCCGGCAGGTCCTCGGCCCGCGCCGCTGCGGCGTAGCTGCCCGGTCTGCGCAATTGCACGCCGCGCAGCATGCGCGTGCGCGTGGCGGCCGGGCCGTCCACCTCGGGCAACTGAAAGGCCACCAGGCCGCAGGCGCCCCAGGCCACGCCGCAGGGCCCCACGCGCGTGGCAAACAGCGCATGGCCCGTGGCTTCGGGGTCCCAGGCCGGGCTGCCCGTGGTCGATTCGTTCGTCATGGCGATGGTTTTCTCCTTGCAGGCGATTGTGGCCGCATGGCTGCAGCCGCTGCCCGGCAGCGACCCCACCGGGATAACACTGTAAAAAAACACCGGAAAAATACTGGATGCGCAGCCAGTTAATACTGTATATTTCGCCAGTCATCATCCTCACCTCGTGAACCATGGACATGCAAGAAGCCGCCTTCACCGTCACCTTGTGTGACTACCCCAACCTGCCCGAGCAGGAACGCAACAAGGCCGAGGCACGCTATGCCCGCGTGCTCGAACGCCAGCTCGGCAGCGCCGAGCAGGTCAGTGAAACCCTGTACCTGGTAGAGGGCCTGGAAGACACGCCCCCTGAAGAAATCAGCGACGACGCCAAGCTCGCCTTCGCCCGCTGGATGAAGGCTGCGCGCGCCGCCACCGAGGCCGGCATGCAGGGCCTGGGCGACGGCGAATGCAGTTTCTTCGAGGTGCGGCGCGGCTGGCGGCATTGAGCCTGCCCACAGCACCGCTGAATGGGGCCTGAAACCAGGTTTGCCCGGGTTTGCCTGGGCAAGGCCCCAAACTGCATACACTGGCAGACCTTTTCGTCGCCCCCTGCCTGGAACCATACGGTCCCGTACGGTTCCACCCGGCACACCCGGCGCCCCTGCCAGATCCAGCCCCTCCCATGCAAGCCCTGCTCGACGCCATCGCCCGGATGGCCCTGCCCTCCGACGCCCAACGCATCTTCCACGGCCGTGGCGGCCTGTACCCGGGCTGCGAGCATCTGGTGCTCGATGCCTTCCCGCCCGTACTGGTGCTCACCAGCTTCCAGCCGCTGGACGATGACGCCCTGGCCGCCATCGGCACAGCGCTGTCACTGCGCTGGAGCGAACTGGCACCGGACCAGCCCCTGAACTGGGTCTACCAGCTGCGCCAGCCCGCCGCGCCCGCCGAAACGCGGCTCATGGCCGGCGAGGTGCCGGACCCCCACATCGTCACCGAGGCCGGCACGCGCTACCGCGTGCAGGTGCTGCGCGGCCAGAACCACGGCCTGTTCCTGGACATGGCCGAAGGCCGGCGCTGGGTGCACGCGCATGTCGCCAACCATCCCGAGCACCGCCACGGCATCAAGGTGCTCAACCTGTTCGCCTATACCTGCGCCTTTTCGGTAGTGGCCCTGCAGGCCGGGGCGCGCCATGTGATGAACATGGACATGGCCCAAGGCGCGCTGGCCACGGGCCAGCAGAACCACCGGCTCAACGATCTGTCGGGCGCCAGCTTCCTGGCCCACGACATCTTCAGCAGCTGGGGCAAGATCACGCGCGGCGGGCCGTACCACCTGATCGTGGTGGACCCGCCCAGCTACCAGAAGGGCAGCTTCGTCGCCACCAAGGACTATGCCCGCCTGATGCGCCGCCTGCCCGACCTGCTGCGCCCCGGCGGCCATGTGCTGCTGTGCCTGAACGCGCCGGAGATGGGTACGCAGTTCCTGACATCGCAGATGCAGGAAGTGGCGCCCGAGCTGGAGTTCGTCGAGCGCCTGGCCAACCCGGCCACCTTCGCCGACATCGACGCCGAGCGCAGTCTCAAGGTGCTGGTTTACAAGGCACCAGACACGGCCGACACGGGTTCCTGACCCGACCGGCCCTTGAGCGCACGGCGCCCCGCATAGACGGCGGCCGGGCCCAGTTCGCGCTCGATGCGCAGCAGCCGGTTGTACTTGGCCGTGCGGTCGGCGCGCGACAGCGAGCCGGTCTTGATCATGGCGCACTGGGCCGCCACAGCCAGGTCGGCAATGCTGGTGTCCTCGGTCTCGCCCGAGCGGTGCGACATCACCACGCCGTAGCCGGCGCCATGCGCCAGGCGCAGCACGTCCCAGGTCTCGGTCAGCGTGCCGATCTGGTTGATCTTGACCAGGATGGCGTTGCCCACGCCCCGGGCAATGCCGCCCTCGAACAGGCCGGGGTTCGTGCAGAACACGTCGTCGCCCACCAGCTGGCAGCGTCCGCCCAGGCGCCGGCCCAGGGCCTGCCAGCCCTCGATATCGTCCTCGGCCAAGCCGTCCTCGATGGAGACGATGGGGTAGTACTCCACCAGTTGCGCCAGGTAGTCCACCTGCTGCTGGCGGCTGCGCACCAGGCCCTCGCCCGCGTAGCGGTAGCCGTCCTCGCCATGGAATTCGCTGGCGGCAGGGTCCAGGGCCAGGGCGATGTCCCTGCCAGGGCGCAGGCCGGCGCGCTCGATGGCGGCCATCAGGTGGTCCAGCGCCTCGGGCGCGCTGCGCAGGGCGGGCGCAAATCCGCCCTCGTCGCCCACGTTGACGCTGTGGCCTGCGGCCTTGAGCGCATGGCGCAGCGTGTGGAAGACCTCGGCGCCCATGCGCAGCGCCTCTCCGAAGCTGTCCGCCCCCACCGGCAGCAGCATGAACTCCTGGAAGTCCAGCGGATTGTCGGCATGGGCGCCGCCATTGATGACATTGATCATGGGCACGGGCAGCACGCGCGCCTGGGCGCCGCCCATGTGCCGCCACAGCGGCATGCGCTGGCTGGCCGCCGCCGCGCGGGCCACGGCCAGCGACACGCCCAGCAGCGCGTTGGCGCCCAGCCGGCTTTTGCCTGGCGTGCCGTCCAGCGCCATCATGGCCGTGTCGATGCGGCCCTGGGCGTCGGCCTGCATGCCGCGCAGCAGATCGCGCAGCTCGGTGTTGACGGCCTGCACCGCCCCCAGCACGCCCTTGCCCAGATGGCGCGAAGCATCGCCGTCGCGCCGCTCCAGCGCCTCGTACCGCCCCGTGGAGGCGCCCGAGGGCACCAGGGCCAGGCCGCGCGCGCCGTCCTCCAGTTCGACCTCGACCTCCACGGTGGGGTGGCCCCGGCTGTCCAGCGCCTCATGGGCCGCGATATCGGTGATCTGCATGGAAACTCCTTTTCGTCAATAAATTGAACTGTGCAAAGGAGCTGGCAAGCCTGCACAACTCCAATGAGCAGGCATCCATACTAGAAATCACGGCGATGCGGGACAATGCAGTTTTTCTGCCCATACGTCAGCTTTTCTGACGAATTGATTGCCATGAGACAACTGCCACCGCTGGCCGCCCTGCGCGCCTTCGAGGCCATTGCCCGCACCGGCTCGGTGACACGCGCGGCCGAGGAACTGTGCCGCAGCCACGGTGCCATCAGCCGCCACCTGCGCCTGCTGCAGGAGCATGCGGGCGCGGCGCTGTTCGAGAAAGAAGGCACGGGCCTGCGCCTGACCGAGGCCGGTGCCGCCTTCCATGCCTCGGTGCGCACGGCCTTCGACCAGCTGGAGGCCGCCTATGCCCAGCTGGCCCGCGACGCCCAGGCACCGGGGCTGCATGTGGCCTGCAGCGCCACCTTTGCCATGCGCTGGCTGGTGCCGCAGCTGGCGGTGTTCTACCGCAGCCACCCGCATATCCGCATCCGCCTGTCCATGACCTCGGCGCGCGAGATGCGCCACGAGGGCGCCGACCTGATCATTGCCTGGGACCTGTCCACCTACGCCGAGGCCGACCGCCGCCGCGCCATCGAACTGGCGCCCGTGCACTTCGGCGCCGTGTGCACGCCGGCCTATGCCCGGCGCCGGCCCGCCAATCGCGCGCGCATTGCACATGAGTACACGGCCAGCGCCTGGAACCAGTGGGAAGCCCTCACGGGCCAGCCCGTGGCCCTGGGCGAGACGCTGGCGTTCCCGCACACCCACCTGTGCATAGAGGCGGCACTGTCGGGCCTGGGCGTTGCCCTGGTGGAGCAGCGGCTGATCGCACGCGAGCTCAAGGAGGGGCTGCTGGTGGCGCCCCATGGCTTCGTGCCCTTCGAGGGCGGCCTGCGCGCCGTGCCCGCCGCAGGGCGCACGCTGCCGGCCCAGGCGGGAGTCTTCATCGAATGGATGCGCAGCGCGCTGGCCGTCGTGCCGGCATAGGCCAGACGGCCTAAGCCCTACCCCATTCGCGCAGGCGCCTGTACAGCAGCCCGCGCGAGACGCCCAGCATGCGGGCGGCCTGCGAGATATTGCCCTGGCAGCGGGCCAGGGCCTGCTCGATCAGCTCGCGGCTGGCCTCGCCCAGGGAAGACGGTGCCTCGGACGGCGCCTCGGCGGGCGGTGGCAGGGCCTCGATGGCCGGCAGCACCTCCTCGACCTGGGAAGATGCCTCATCCAGCCTCGCCTCCATCCACAGCGTCAGCCCCGTGGGCAGCATCTGCGGGCGCGCCTGGCCGTGGTGGGCCAGCTCCAGCAACTGGTTCAGGCCCAGGCCGAAGACTTCCTCTGCCGCCAGCCCCTCGGCGGGCCGGCGCGGGCTGTCGAACAACTGGGCACCCACGCCGTTGAACCAGCGCACCATGCCTTCGCCATCCACGGCGGCCAGCCCTTCCAGCGGCGTGCCGAACATGCTGCGGCTGGACTGGAAGCGCAGCAGCAGGTGCATGCGGGCGGCGCCCACCAGCAGCCGGTTCTCGATGCAGGTGGCGTACATGTGGGCCATGGCGCCCGCATCAAAGCGAAAGGGGCCCGCCTCGCTGCTCAGGTCCAGCATGGCCACGGTGCGCCCGCTGGCGTCGCGCACGGGCGCGGCCGCGCAGTGCAGCGAGGCCAGGCAGCGAAAGAAATGCTCGCCGCCATGCACATGGCAGACCTCGCCCGTGCGCACGGCCACGCCGGGTGCGCCCGTGCCCACGGCATCCTCGGCGATGTTCACACCCACGCGCGCAGCCGTCAGCAGCAGCGGGCCGTCGCCCGGCGTGGGGCGCGAGGCGATCAGCACCACGCCCTCGCTGCAGGTCAGCATGGCGCGCGCCTGGCTGCCCGCGATCACGGTCTCGAGTTCGGCGATGGGGTCGCGCGCCGCCTCGATCAGCGCGCGGTTGTGGGTCAGCAAGGTGGCCGTGCGGATCTTGCTGACCGGGTCGAAGCTGATCTTTTCGTCGGGGCTGCGGCTGGCGCCCAGGCAGCGCGTCCAGGACTGCAGCACGGGCTCGGACACCAGGCCCGAGGGGCGCTCGCCACGCTCGAAATAGCGCTCGCGCGCCAGCGCCACCCGGTCCTGGCGCGTGGCATAGAAGGGGTTGGATGGCAGTGGGGCGGGAGGCGGCTGTTGCATGACGGACATCAAAACTGCCGCGATTGTTGTTCCGCCACGGCACAGGACAGCACTAGGGAAATCACCCGTGTTGGAACGGATTGCCGGGCTCGGTAACCTCGGGCATCGCCACAGGCCCGCCCGCAATGACACGCTCCCCCCACAGCACGAGACACACTCTGCCCACCCTGGGCGCCGCACTGGCCTGTACGCTGCACGCCCTGCCCGCCCACGCGGCGGACGCAGCGCAGGACTCCAGCGAGGCCCTGCTCGCCCCCGTGGTCATCACGGCCAGCCAGCCCGGCGCCGGCCCCGACCTGTGGCGCGCCACCGCCGCCATCGACAGCGTGGAAGGCGCCGTGCTGCGAGACGGGCAGATGCAGATCAACCTGTCCGAGAGCCTGGCGCGCGTGCCGGGCCTGGTGGTGCTGAACCGCCAGAACTTCGCTCAGGACCTGCAGATCTCGGTGCGCGGTTTCGGTGCGCGCTCCACCTTTGGCGTGCGCGGGCTGCGCCTGTACGTGGACGGCATTCCGGCAGGCGCGCCCGACGGCCAGGGCCAGGCCGCCAACTTCACGCTGGGCAACGCCGCGCGCCTGGACGTGGTGCGCGGCCCGGCCGCCGTGCTCTACGGCAACAGCGCAGGCGGCGCACTGCTGCTGTACACCGAAGACGGCGAGGAACCGGGCCTGTGGCGCAGCGGCATGGCAGTGGGGCCGGACGGGCTGTGGCGCCTGTCCACCCAGCTGCGCGGCACGATCGGTGGCGGAAAGCCGGACCAGGCGGATGGCGGCTCCGCCCCATGGCGCTATGCCATCCACATCGAGCGCTTCGCCACCGACGGCATGCGCCCCCAGTCGGCCGCCGACCGCAGCACGGCCCACATGAAGCTGTCACGCAAGCAGGGCGACGACCAGTGGCTGCTGCAGTACCAGGAGCAGCGCGCCAGCGCCCAGGACCCGCTGGGCCTGACACGCGCCGAGTTCGAGGCCGACCCCGGCCAGACCACGGCCAGCGCGCTGCGCTTCAATACGCGCAAAAGCGTGCGCCAGCGCCAGCTGGGCGCCGCCTGGCAGCACCAGTTCGGCGCGGGCCAGCGCCTGGAACTCATGGCCTATGCGGGTACGCGCTCCGTGCTGCAGTACCAGTCCATTCCCGTGGCCACACAAGCACCGCCCTCGCATTCAGGCGGCGTGATCGACCTGGACCGCGACTACGCAGGCATGAACCTGCGCTGGCGCAGCACCCATGAGGATGTGGCCGGCGGCCGGCTGGACTGGTCGGCGGGCCTGGCCTACGACTGGCAGGGCGAGACCCGGCGCGGCTACGAGAACTTCATCGGCAGCCAGCTCGGCGTGCAGGGCCGGCTGCGCCGCGACGAACGCAACCAGGCGCGCTCCGCCGACCCCTACCTGCAGGCCGAGTGGAGCACGCAGAGCCTGGGCCTGAGCGCCGGCCTGCGCCAGGCGCGCGTGCGCTACCGCTCCGAGGACCACTACATAGTCGCCGGCAATGGCGACGACAGCGGCAGCATGGCCTGGCGCGGCTGGCTGCCCTCGCTGGGCCTGCGCGTGAACCTGCTGCCGGACCTGGTGGCGCACGCATCGGTGGGCCGGGGCATGGAGACGCCCACGCTCAACGAAGTGGCCTACCGGCCCGGTGGCCAAAATGGCATGAACAGCGGCCTGGCCGCCAGCGCCCACAACACCGTCGAGGTCGGCCTGCGCGGGCGCCACGGCAACGCGGGCTGGAACCTCACGCTGTTCGAGACCCATACCCAGCGCGAACTCACCGTGCTGTCCAACACGGGCGGGCGCGCCACCTACCAGAACGCAGGCCGCACGCTGCGCCGGGGGCTGGAATTCTCGGGCAACGCCCAGTGGGGGCCGCTCACGGCCAGCACCGCCCTGACCCTGCTGCAGGCCCGCTACCGCGACAGCTTCCTGACCTGCGAGGCCACGCCCTGCACCACGCCCACCGCCCCGGTGGATGCCGGCGCGCGCCTGGCCGGCACCGCGCCGCGCCGCCTGTGGAGCGAGCTGGCCTGGCAGCTGTCGCCGCAATGGACCTGGACCGTGGACATGCTGCACAGCGGCCCCGTGGCCGTGAACGACCGCAACACCGACCGCGCGGCCGGCTACACCGTCTGGGGCTCCAGCCTGCGCTGGTCGCGGCAATGGCAGCAGTGGAGCGCCCAGACCTTTGTGCGGCTGGACAACCTGTTCGACCGGCGCTTTGCAGGGTCGGTCATCGTCAACGAGGGCAACCAGCGGTTCTTTGAGCCGGGTGCGGGACGCGGGCTGTCGGCCGGGGTGACGGTCAGCCGGACGTTCTGAGCTGTTCCACGGCGGTACAGATCCGCCCCCGGGTAAATCCGAATGTTGTGACCCGAGGTCGCTTTTTTTATCGTCTCCCACATGGTGCCCTTGCCCCCTGCGCCATGCACGCAAAAACAAACCACACAGGAGACGAGACAACATGAAGACCCACGTGCTTTCCTCCACGCTGCTGGCCGCCGGCCTAGTGCTGGCCCTGCCGGGCGCCGCGCTGGCGCAGGCCGGCCTGCCAAGCAAAGGCTCGCCCGAGCACATACGCGCCGTCACCTCGCGCATCGACTCGCAGAGCATCCGCGACAACGCGCGCAGCTCCAAGGATTGGCCCAGCTACGGCATGGACTACAGCGAGACGCGCTTTTCCAAACTCAGGCAGCTGGACACGGCCAATGTGAAGCGGCTGGGCCTGGTCTGGTCGTATGACCTGGAATCCACGCGCGGCGTGGAGTCCACGCCCGTGGTGATCGATGGAATCATGTACGTCACCGCCAGCTGGAGCGTGGTGCATGCGGTGGACGTACGCACCGGCAAGCGCCTGTGGAGCTACGACCCCGGCGTGGACCGCGCCAACGGCTTCAAGGGCTGCTGCGACGTGGTCAACCGGGGCGTGGCGGTCTACAAGGGCAAGGTGTATGTGGGCGCCTTCGATGGCCGCCTGGTGGCGCTGGACGCGGCCACGGGCCAGAAGGTCTGGGAGCAGGACACCATCATCGACCGCGCCTACTCGTACACCATCACGGGCGCGCCACGCGTCATCAAGGGCAAGGTGCTGATCGGCAACGGCGGCGCCGAGTACGGCGTGCGCGGCTATGTCACGGCCTATGACGCCGAGACCGGCGCGCAGCAATGGCGCTGGTTCACCGTGCCCGGCGACCCGTCCAAGCCGTTCGAGAACGAGGCCATGGCCCGCGCCGCCAAGACCTGGGACCCGGCCGGCAAGTGGTGGGAGGCCGGTGGCGGCGGCACGGCCTGGGACACCATGGCCTATGACCCCGAGCTCAACCTCATGTACATCGGCACGGGCAACGGCTCGCCCTGGGCGCAAGCCAAGCGCAGCCCGGCCGGTGGCGACAACCTGTACCTGGCCAGCATCGTGGCGCTGAACCCCGATACGGGCGAGTACGTCTGGCACTACCAGGAAACGCCGGGCGACAGCTGGGACTTCACCTCCACCCAGCCCATGGTGCTGGCCGACATCAAGATCGGCGGCAAGCCGCGCAAGGTCATCCTGCATGCGCCCAAGAACGGCTTCTTCTTCGTCATCGACCGCACCAACGGCCAGTTCATCTCGGCCAAGAACTTCGTCGATGTGAACTGGGCCAGCGGCTACGACGCCAAGGGCCGGCCCATCGAGACGCCGATTGCGCGCAGCGGCGACCGCGCGCGCGATGTGATCCCCAGCCCCTTCGGTGCGCACAACTGGCATTCCATGTCTTACAGCCCCGATACGGGCCTGGCCTACCTGCCGGCCCAGCATGTGCCGCTGACCCTGCAGGACAACAAGAACTGGAAGTTCAACGGCGGCTCCCTGCCCGAGCCGCACAGCAACATCGGCTGGAACACGGCCACGCTGATCAACATGGAGCCGCCCAAGAGCACGCCCTTCGGCCGCCTGATCGCCTGGGACCCGGTAGCGCAAAAGGAGCGCTGGCGCGTGGAGCATGCCTCGCCCTGGAACGGCGGCACGCTGGCTACGGCGGGCAACCTGGTGTTCCAGGGCACGGCCGACGGCCGCTTCGTGGCCTATGACGCGCGCAACGGCAAGAAGCTCTGGGAAAAGCCCACGGGCACGGGCGTGGTGGCCGCACCCATCACCTATGAGGTCGATGGCCGGCAGTACGTCTCCATCGCCGTGGGCTGGGGCGGCGTCTACGGCCTGGCCGCGCGCCACACCGAGCGCAAGGGCCCGGGCACGGTCTACACCTTCGCGCTGGACGGCAAGGCCGAGGCGCCTGCCTTCGTCGCCTACCAGCAGGGCAAGCTGCTGCAGGGCGTGCCCTACGACAAGAGCCTGGTGGCCGAAGGCACGGCCCTGTATGTCAGCAACTGCGCCTTCTGCCACGGCGTGCCCGGCGTGGACCGGGGCGGCAACCTGCCCAACCTGGGCTACCTGGACCCGGCCTATATCGAGCACCTGGACAAGTTCATCTTCAAGGGCCCGGCCATGTCGCGCGGCATGCCGGACTTCACGGGCAAGCTGAGCATGGAAGACGTGGAAAAGATCAAGGCCTTCATCCAGGGCACGGCCGACGCGGTGCGGCCCAAGTAGCCAGCGCGAGCCGCCCTCCTCCCCCTCCCCCAACCTCCCATCCCCCTCCCCGGTCCTGCTGTCCTGCAGCAGGCCTGGGCAGGGCTTTGCCTGAAAACACCGGACCGGACTCTTCGCCATGCCATCCAAGCCCTTCACCCGCGCAACCTTGGCCCTGGCAGCCATGGCCGCATGCGCCACCTTCAATGCCCACGCCGTCGATATCGACGCGGGCGACTACACCGCCCTGCCTCCGGGCACCACGCTGGGCATGGTCTATTACCAGCACGCCACGCGCGACAGCCTCTATGCCAATGGCGACCAGGCGCCCATACGGCCAAAGCTGACCTCGGACATCGGCATTGCGCGCGGCGTGCACTTCATGAAGCTGGGCGACTATGTGATCGACCCGCAGTTCCTGCTGCCCTTCGGGCGCCTGTCGGCCTCGCGCGATATCGCGGCCATGGGCAGCAATACCGGCGTGGGCGACCTGATGCTGGCCGCCACCCTGTGGCTGACAAAGCCCGGCGACAAGGAGCACTTCGGCATCACCCCCTTTGTCTGGCTGCCCACGGGCCAGTACAACCGCAACGACCCGCTGAGCCTGGGCGAGAACCGCTGGAAGGCCGCCCTGCAGGCCGGCTGGATCAAGCCGCTGGGCAAGAGCGTGACCATGGACCTGGCGGCCGATGTCACCGTCTTCGGCAAGAACGACGACTTCGGCACCCACAGCGCCACGCTCAAGCAAAAGGCGCAGTTCCAGTTCCAGGGCCTGCTGCGCTACCACCTGTCGGATACCTCGGACCTGCGCCTGGGCCTGTCGCACCTGACGGGCGGCGAGACCCAGGTCAACGGCGTGTCGCAAAGCGACCGCCAGTCCACCACCAAGGTCTCTTTCGGCGGCGCGGTCTTTGTCGCGCCCAAGACGCAGTTGCTGGCCACCGTGGGCCGCGATCTGCATGTGCGCCAGGGCTTCAAGGAGAACGCCCGCATCAACCTGCGCCTGCTGCAGGTTTTCTGAATCCACACCCCCTGTCTACCACCAAGGAGCACACCATGAACCTCAGCGACATCCAGCACCAGATCACCGAGCGCGCCAGCGCCTTCCTCAACCGGGGCACGCATGACCTCTTCATCGACGGCCAATGGGTGGCGGCCCAGACCGGCCAGCGCCTGTCCACCGTCAACCCGGCCACCGAGGCCGTGATCGCCGAAGTCGCCAGTGCCGGCCCGGCCGACGTGGACCTGGCCGTGCGCGCCGCCCACCGCGCGCTGCACCTGGGCCCCTGGGGCCGCATGCGCCCCGTGGAGCGCGAGCGCCTGATGCTGCGCCTGGCCGATCTCATGGAGACCCATGCCCAGGCCCTGGCCGAGGTCGAATCGCTGGACAACGGCAAGTCCGCCGCCATTGCGCGCGCCGTGGACATCGCCATGGCCATCGACTCCATCCGCTACATGGCCGGCTGGGCCACCAAGATCGAGGGCATGACGCACGAGCACTCCGTGCCCTTTGCGCCCGAGGCCCAGATGTTCACCTACACCCGGCGCGAGCCCGTGGGCGTGGTCGCCGCCGTCGTGCCCTGGAACTTCCCCCTGCTCATGGCCACCTGGAAGCTGGCGCCCGCGCTGGCCGCCGGCTGCACCCTGGTGCTCAAGCCCGCCGAGCAGACGCCGCTGACCGCGCTGATGCTGGCCGAGCTGATCCAGGAAGCGGGCTTTCCGTCCGGCGTGTTCAACGTGGTCACGGGCGACGGCCCTGGCACCGGCGCGCCCCTGGTCTCGCACCCGCTGGTCAACAAGGTCAGCTTCACGGGATCGACCGAAGTGGGCAAGCTCATCGGCCATGCCTGCATGGACAACATGACGCGCATCACGCTGGAGCTGGGCGGCAAGTCCCCCGTCATCGTGCTGGATGACTGCGATCCCGCCACGGCTGCGGCGGGTGCGGCCAATGCCATCTTCTTCAACCACGGCCAGGTCTGCTGCGCGGGCTCGCGCCTGTACGTGCACAAGAGCATGTTCGACCGCGTGGTGGCCGACGTGGCCGACCAGGCCGCCCAGCTCACCCTGGGCCATGGCCTGGACCCCAGCGCGCAGATGGGCCCGCTGGTCTCGCAGGAGCAGATGGAGCGCGTCTGCAGCTACATCGACATAGGCCGCAGCCAGGGCGCCGAGGTGGTGACGGGCGGCGCCCGCGCAGGCCAGCGCGGCTACTTCGTGCAGCCCACGGTGATGACCGGCGTGCAACACGACCACCGCGTGGCCCGCGAGGAAATCTTCGGCCCCGTGCTCGTGGCCATGCCCTATGACGACCTCGACGAAGTCGCCGCCTGGGCCAACGACACGCCCTACGGCCTGGGCGCCAGCATCTGGTCCAACAACCTGTCCAAGGTCCACCGGCTGATCCCCAAGATCCAGTCCGGCACGGTCTGGGTCAACTGCCACAGCACCCTGGACCCGGGCATGCCCTTCGGCGGCTACAAGCAGTCCGGCATGGGCCGCGACATGGGCCGCACGGCGCTGGATGCCTATCTGGAGACCAAGTCGGTGTTCATCAATCTGTGAGGGGGTGCGGCGGGCTGCCCCCGGGCCCGCCTGCTCCTGCTCTACGGCGTTTCCGAATACCCCTTGGGCCATCCCCCCGGCCGGTCGCAGCATTCCTCCCAGCCCAGCTTGCGCGAGGTGTGGCCTATGCCGGGGTTGAAGGTGTTGGTCGGGTCCAGTTCGCGGTAAAAGCCTGCCAGGGCAGGCTTGGCCACGTAGAGGTGGCCCACGTTGTGCTCGGCCGGGTACTCGGCGCGGCGCGCGTCCAGCAGTTCCCACATGC
Source organism: Delftia sp. GW456-R20 (assembly GCF_001622915.1). Classification (NCBI taxonomy): domain Bacteria; kingdom Pseudomonadati; phylum Pseudomonadota; class Betaproteobacteria; order Burkholderiales; family Comamonadaceae; genus Delftia; species Delftia sp. GW456-R20. The sequence goes on from NZ_LWCN01000004.1 coordinate 729,497, forward strand.
GGTGCTCCATGGCCAGCGGGTCCACGCCCTTCTTGACGATGTAGTCCTGGTGGAAGACATGGCAGAAGAAGTGGCCGTAGTAGAGCTTGTGGACCATGTCGCGCTCGACCTCGGCGGGCAGTTGCTCCACCCATTCGCGGTCGTTGCGGCGCAGGGCCACGTCCAGGGCCACGATGTCCTCCACCTGGGCGCGGTGCACCTCGCGGTAGCGGATGGCCGCGCCCGCGATGGCGAAGCGGTGCAGGAAGGCCTTGCGCCCCTCGTCGGCATCGCACTCGAACCAGCCGCCCGTGGTGCTGCCGCTGAAGTGCCGCGTGAGGAAGTTGCGCGTGGCCTCGGCCGTGTCGTTGGACACGCGCACCAGCAGGTGGTGCTCGTAGCGGTCACGCCACTGGCGCATGCGCACGGGCAGGTGGCTGGGCAGCAGGTTGGTCAGCGCCTGGATCACGCGGTCGGTGACGCCGCGCAGCCCGAAGCGCTCGAAGAAGCCGTCCACGCGGCTCTTGAGAGCGAAGGCGGCCGGCACCCTGGCCGTGCCGAAGCGGTCGATCAGCAGGAAGGTGTCCTTGCCGTATTTCTCGCCGATGTCGTAGGCCGTGCGGTGGATGTACTCGCCCGCGATCGGCAGGCGCGGCAGCGCGGTCAGCAGCTCGCGGCGCACGGCCGTGAGGTCGTCGGGCGCATTGCTGCCTATATAGAAGACGGTGCTGGGCTCCTTGGGAAAGGTGTCCAGCCGCACGGCGAACAGGCACAGCTTGCCGGCCGAGCCCGAGGCCTCGAACAGGCGCGAAGGGTCGGCATTGAAGCGCGCGGGCGTGTCCTCGTCCACGGCGCGCACGGCCTCGGCATAGCGCGGGTCGGAGGCGGCGCGCTGCGCATCGTGGGCGATGTCGGACTCGGTGTAGTCGCCGTTTTGCAGCCGCGTGAGGATTTCCTCGGGCGTGCGGCCCAGGGCGATGCCCAGGTGGTTGACGAGCTCCAGCGAGCCGTCGTCGCAGACACGCGCGTACAGCGCCAGCTCGGTGTAAGCCGGGCCGCGCCGTACCAGGGCGCCGCCCGAGTTGTTGCAGATGCCGCCCAGCACCGAGGCGCCGATGCACGACGAGCCGATCACCGAATGCGGCTCGCGCCCCAGCGGTGCCAGCGCCTGCTCCAGCCGGTCCAGCGTGGCGCCGGGCAGGCAGACCACCTGGGCGCCGCCGCCAATGACCTGCACGCCGGTGATGCGCAAGGTGTTGATGAGCACGATCTCGCGGTCGTAGTCCGCGCCGTCGGGCGTGGAGCCGCCCGTCAGGCCCGTGTTGGCGGCCTGCATGATGACGATGCGCCCGGCCGCCACGGCGGCCTGCACCACCTTCCACTGCTCCAGCAGCGTCGCGGGCCGCACCACGGCCAGCACCGGGCCCTCGCCCGTGCGGTGGCCCTTGCGGAAGCGGCGCGTGGCCTGGTCGTCGGTGAGCACATGGGCGGCGCCCACGGCTTCGCGCAACTGCAGCAGCAGGGCCTCGCGGGAGACGACCGGAGTCTGCAGCGCGCTCATGGCTGGCGCACCAGCAGGTCGCCGGTGATGTCGGATACCTTGCTCACGCTGGTCAGCGTCATGGCCACGCGCATTTCCTTTTCCAATAGTTCCAGCAGGTGCTTGACGCCCGCCTCGCCGGAGGTGGCCAGGGCGTAGATGAAGGCGCGGCCGATCATGGCGCAGTCGGCGCCCAGGGCGATGGCGCGCACCACGTCCAGGCCGTTGCGGATGCCGGAGTCGGCCAGGATCTTGATCTGGCCCTTGACCGCATCGGCAATGGCCGGCAGCGCGCGGGCCGAGGACAGCACGCCGTCGAGCTGGCGGCCGCCATGGTTGGAGACGATGATGCCGTCGGCGCCAAAGCGCACCGCGTCCTTGGCGTCCTCAGGGTCCAGGATGCCCTTGATGACCATGGGCCCCTTCCAGAAGGCGCGTATCCATTCGAGATCCTTCCAGGAGATGGAGGGATCGAAGTTGGCGCCCAGCCAGCCGATGTAGTCGGCCAGGCCCGTGGGGCTGCCCCGGTAGGCCGAGATGTTGCCCAGGTCATGCGGGCGGCCGAGCAGGCCCACGTCCATGGACCAGGCCGGATGCGTGACCGACTGCCAGTAGCGGCGCATGGCGGCATTCGGGCCGCTCATGCCCGAATGCGCATCGCGGTAGCGCGCGCCGGGCACGGGCATGTCCACGGTGAAGACCAGGGTGGAGCAGCCGGCCGCCTGGGCGCGCTCCAGCGCGTTCTGCATGAAGCCCCGGTCCTTGAGCACATAGAGCTGGAACCACATGGGGCGCTTGATCTTGGGCGCCACCTCTTCGATGGGGCAGACCGAGACCGTGGACATGGTGAAAGGAATGCCATGGGCGTCGGCCGCGCGCGCGGCCTGAACCTCGCCGCGGCGGCGGTACATGCCCGTCAGGCCCACGGGCGACAGCGCCACGGGGATGGACAGCTTCTCGCCGAACAGCTCGATGCTGGTGTCCAGCCGGCTCATGTCCTTGAGCACGCGCTGGCGCAGCGCCACAGCAGCCAGGTCTTCCACATTGCGGCGCAGCGTCTGCTCGGCATAGGCGCCGCCGTCGATGTAGTGGAACAGGAAAGGCGGCAGGCGCTTTTGCGCCGCTGCGCGGTAGTCGGAGGTGGAGGAGATGATCATGATGGGTGTCTCATGTCTTTCGTATCAGGTCTGAAGTGGGCAGCAGCGCGGGCGCAGCGTCCAGAGGCAGCCGCATGGAGCGCTCGCGCCGCGCGCGGTCCTCGTCCAGGCGCTGGATGGTGGTGCGCACATGCTCCAGGTGCTCGCCGATGCATTCGCGGGCGCGCTGCGGGTCGCCGTCCAGGATGGCCTGCATCAGGCTCTGGTGCTGCACGGTCAGCTCCTGCAGGGTCTGGGGCGCGCTGAGGCGGAACATGTCATGGCGGTTGCGCTCCACCGTGGACAGCACCACGGTGAACAGGCTGTGCATGACCTGCACCAGCACCAGGTTGTGCGAGGCCTCGGCAATGGCCAGGTGGAACTGCGCATCGGCGCGCGCCGCCAGCTCGGCGTGGCCGCTTTGCTGGTGCTGGATCATCACCTCGAAGCAGCGCTGGATATGGTCCTTGTCGCGCTCCGTGGCGCGCTGGGCGGCCAGCCAGGCCGTGCTGGTCTCCAGCGCATGGCGGGTTTCCAGCACGTCGTAGCGGTAGTGGGAGTCGGACTCCATCAGGCCGGCCAGCGGCCGCATGGCGTCCTTGAGCCAGTCCGCAGGCTCGGCAGCCGGCGCCGGCTCCTGCAGGTAAGTGCCATCGCCACGCCGCGCCGCCAGCACGCCCTGGCTGGTGAGTTTCTGTATGGCCTCGCGCACCGAGGTGCGCGAGACACCCAGCTCGGCCGCCAGTTGCCGCTCCGCGGGCAGCCGCTGTCCGGGCTGCACTCCGCTGGCCTGCACCAGGGCAAGCAATTTCTCGACAACTTGATCGGCAACGCGCATGGGGATTCTCAGAATTGGTTTTCAGTGATTCACGGCGCTATGCGCCAGCCTCATCGCATGAAACCCGCACTGCCCAAGCCAGGGACACCGAGCAAGGGCCGCCCCGCCGCGAGGGTGTCGTCCCCCTCCCCCGCGAAGCGGGTAGAGAGGGGGAAGGCGCGCAGCGACTCAGGGGGTGTTTCATGTCAATACCCAGGAATCATCCACGTAAACACATAGGCTTGCAGCGTCGTGATCACCCCGATGATCACGGCGAACATCAGGCTGTGCTTGACCGTGAAGCGGAACAGGTCCGACTCGCGCCCTGCCAGGCCCACGGCCGCGCAGGCAATGGCGATGGACTGGGGCGAGATCATCTTGCCCGTCACGCCACCCGTGGTGTTGGCCGCCACCGTGAGCACCTGGGGCAGGCCCAGCTGCTGCGCCGTGGTGGCCTGCAGCGCGGCGAACAGCGCGTTGGCCGAAGTGTCCGAGCCCGTGAGGAACACGCCGATCCAGCCCAGGAAGGGCGAGAAGAACGTGAACGCCTGGCCCGTATGCGCCAGCGCCAGGGCCAGCGTGGCCGACAGGCCCGAGTAGTTGGCCACGAAGGCGAAGGCCAGCACCATGCCGATGGAGTAGATCGGCACGGCCAGTTCCCTGAAGGTCTCGCCCAGCGTGGCCACGGCCTTGGCCGGCGACAGACGGGTGAAGGTGATGGTGATCAGCGCCGCGATCAGGATGGCCGTGCCGGTGGCCAGCAGCCAGTTGAAGGTGTAGACCGCGCCGTAGGGCGCAGCGGCGGCCACGACGGGCGGCGTCTTCTCCACCAGGTTGTGCAGGAAGGGCACGGGGATGTTGATGACGGTGGAGGCCAGCGGGCCGCCTGCGGCGAACAGCGCCTTGAAGGGCTTGATGCTCCAGATCGTCACCATGGCCGTGAGGATGATGAAGGGCGACCAGGCCTTGATGACGGCGCCGGCCGTCAGCGGTGCACCGGAGGTGATGGCCGGTGCTGCAACTGCCGCAGCCTTGCCGCCCTCGCCTTCCGTGTCGAAACGGAAGATGCGCTTGGGCTGCCAGACCTTGAGGAACAGCGTCAGCGCCACCAGCGAGACGATGGCCGAGGTGATGTCCGGCAGCTCGGGGCCGATGAAGTTGGCCGTGAGGAACTGCACCACGGCGAAGGAGCCGCCGCCCACCAGCACCGCAGGCCAGGTTTCCTTGACGCCGCGCCAGCCGTCCATGATGGCCATCAGCCAGAACAGCACGAGCACGGTCATGAAGGGCAGCTGGCGGCCGGCCATCTGGCCGATGGCGAATGCATCCACGCCCGAGACCTGCCCGGCCACGATGATGGGAATGCCCATGGCGCCGAAGGCCACGGGCGCCGTGTTGGCGATCAGGCACAGGCCGGCCGCATAAAGCGGCTTGAAGCCCAGGCCCACCAGCAGCGCGGCCGTGATGGCCACGGGCGCGCCGAAGCCGGCCGCGCCCTCCAGGAAGGCGCCGAAGCAAAAGCCCACCAGGATGAGCTGCAGCCGCTGGTCGGGCGTGACCGACAGGATGGACGAGCGGATCACGTCGAACTGCCCCGTCTTGACCGAAATCTTGTAGAGGAACACGGCCGCCACGATGATCCAGGCGATGGGCCACAGGCCGTAGAAGAAGCCATACACGGCCGAGGCCAGTGCCGCGCTCACGGGCATCTTGTAGAACAGCAGCGCCACGCCCAGCGCCAGCGCCACGGTGACGGTGCCGGCCTGGTAGCCCTTGAGACGGAACCTGGTCAGCGCCAGGAAGAAAAAGATGATGGGAATCAGCGCGATCAGCGCCGAGATCCAGATGTTCCCGGCGGGATCGTAGTTCTGCTGCCAGATGGTTTGCATGACCGTGTCTCTAGATGATGGGGAGGGCGCGGTAAGCGCCCCTTGTCGGCCACTCCCTCTCGTTGCAGCGTTGGCATGCGGTGCGATCCGCACAGGATGTCTGCTGGCTGGCCGCAACGGTGACCGGGAGTGTTCTCCGCGCTGGCGCCTTGTGGGCCATTGGCAAATTGGTCCAACCAATCAAGCCAAAATTCAGACCATTGCGCGAAGTGGTGCGATTCTCAGAGCTTTCAAGTGGGCAGATGAACAGGGTAAACACCTAAAAGAGTGCAGATAATGCACCACGATGTTTATTGGTCGGACCAATTTACGGATTTGTTTTGGTGCAGCACGCAGCAAGGCGCACCGCCAGGGCAGGCCCTGGCGGTGCGCGAAGCGGATGGAAATCTGAAGAAAAGGAGCGGTGAGGCGAGCGCGAGCGCGGGCGCGGGCGCGGACGATCAGCGCCGCGCGGGCTCGGCGCTCATGCGCGGCTGACCGCAGGCCACGGTCCACAGCGCCTCGGCCGCATCGGCCATGTCGGCGCGCTGGCGGTACAGGCGGATCTCCACGGGCACGGACCAGGCATGGCCGCCCGCCAGCACCAGCGCGCCGCTGCGCAGCTCGTCCACTATGAGGCTGCGCGGCAGCCAGGCCACGCCGCGCCCCTCCAGCGCCATGGCCTTGAGCAGGGCCGCATGGTGGGCGGTGAACACGGTCTGCGCGCCCTGGGGCAGCTCGGGCCGGCCATCGCCCTCGCCCGCCGTGCCGGCGCCGCCTGCGCCAAACAGCCCGCGCAGGCGCGAACGCATGATGCGCCCCAGCCCCGAGGCCTCGCTGTAGGCCAGCACGGCCAGCGGCAGGGGCTGGCCGCCGCCCGTTGCGGACCCGGCGTCTATGGCATGCAGCGCGCGGCCCGGCGCGTCCGGCCAGGGCGCGGACACGGGCAGCAGCATGTCTTCGGACAGCTGCAGCATGGGGTAGCCGGCCTCGTCCAGCCGGCCCGGCACCTCGGCATGGCCGTGGCACAGCACGAACTGCACGCGCCGCTGCAGCGCCTGGTCCTCGCAGGCATGAAAGCTGTCCGAGATGGTCTGTATCGGCCCCAGCCGCAACTGTGACTCCAGCGTGCCCAGCCAGCGCGGGAAAAAGGTCAGCGACAGCACATGGGTGGCCGCAAAGCGCAGGCTGGCGGCGGCCTGGTCGTGCGCGGCGCGGGCCTTGATGCGCGCCGCCTCCAGCTTGGCCAGCACGTCCTCCAGCAAGGGCTGGAAGCGCTGGCCTGCGGCGGTGAGCGCGGCCGGATGCGCGCTGCGGTCGAACAGCTCGGCGCCCACCCATTCCTCCAGCGCGCGGATGTGCCGGCTGAAGGCGGGCTGGGCGATGGAGCGGGCCTCTGCCGCGCGCGAGAAGTTGCCGCTTTCGGCCAGGGCCAGAAAGTCTTCCAGCCACTCCATGTCAAGGGGGCGATTGCCAGGTCCCATGGTCTCCAGTCGTTGTGGTTCTCGGATGGATAGATGTATGCGATTCGAGTATTGGACCGTGCGGGCGCGGCGGGAAATGATCCATCCGTCGTTCACACCCATCCCAAAACGGAGACAAGCCTCATGCCTTCCATCTCGAATTATCGCGGCATCATTCCCGCCATTTCCTGCCCCTTCACGCCCGACCACCGCATCGACGAGCCCGCGCTGCGCAAGCTGGCATCGTGGCTGGCAGGCCATGAGGGCGTGGTCGCCGTGATGACCAACGGCCATACGGGCGAGGTGTTCGCGCTGACGCCGGCCGAGCGCGCCGAGGTCACGCGCATCGTGGCCGACGAGCTGCGGGGACGGCTGCCCGTGATCTCCTCCATCGTCTGCGAAGGCCTGGCCGATGCGGCCGAGCATGCGCGTGCCGCCCAGGCCGCAGGCGCGGTGGCGCTGGATGTGATGCCGCCCCACCACTGGCTGCGCTTCGGCTTCACGCCCGGCCATGCGCTGCAGTACTTCGAGGCCATCCACCGCGCCGCGCCGGACCTGGACCTGGTCTGCCACGTCTACCCGGCCTGGACGCGTGCCTCCTACTCCTCGCAGCTGCTGGCGGAGCTGGCGCGCCTGCCCTACGTGCAAGCCTTCAAGGTGGGCCAGCGCGACATGAACAAGTACGCCCGCGACATCCAAGCCATCCGCGAGGCCAATCCCGCCAAGGCCATCCTGACCTGCCATGACGAGTACCTGCTGGCCTCCATGGTCCAGGGCGTGGACGGCGCCCTGGTCGGCTTCGCCACCTTCATCCCCCAGCTCATCATCGACCTGTGGAATGCCGTCAAGGCCGGCGACCTGAAGAAGGCCATAGCGGTGCAGGCCGTGATCACGCCGCTCAAGGACGCCGTCTACGGCGGCGGCGAGCCCACGGGCGAGGCCCACGCCCGCATGAAGGGCGGCATGTACCTGGCCGGCGTGATCGACGACGCCACCGTGCGCCCGCCCACCGAGGCGCCCAACGCCCAGGAACTGCAGGCCCTGCGCGCTGCCGTGGCGCAGGCCGGGCTGCTCAAGCGCTGAACGCAGGCCGCAGGCCATACACAGACACAGGCTCTTGCCGCGCAACCAGCCTGGCCCGGCCCGGCCCGAGCTGCGCGGCCCCTTCGGACAACAACAAAAGCACGACAGGAGACAAGACACCATGCAACGCCATCATTTCCTCCGCGCGGCCCTGGGCGCTGCCGCAGGCGCCGCCCTGCTGGCGCTGGCCGGCCCGGCCGGTGCCCAGGCCTGGCCCGCCAAGCCCGTGCGCGTGGTCATTCCCTTCCCGCCCGGCGGCACGCTGGACGCCGTGGGCCGGCAACTGGCGCAGAAGCTGGGCGAGCAGACGGGCCAGCAATTCATCATCGACAACCGGCCCGGCGGCAACGGCGTGATCGGCGGCGACATCGTGGCCAAGGCCCCGGCGGACGGCTACACGCTGCTGTTCAACGCCTCCACCTTCACCACGGCGCCCATGACCATGAAGACCGTGCCCTACCAGGTCAACCGGGACTTCGCACCCGTGGCCCTGGTGGCCAAGGCGCCGCTGTCGGTGGCCATCAACAAGAACCTGCCCATCACCGACATCAAGTCGCTGGTGGCCTATGCCAAGTCCCATCCGGGCAAGATGACCTTTGCCGTGGGCTCCATCGGCTCGGCAGGCCACCTGTCCACCGAACTGCTCAAGCGCGCGGGCCAGCTGGACTACCTCATCGTCCCCTACAAGGGCACGGCCCCCGCCTTCCAGGACCTGATCGGCGGCCAGATCGACGGCTTCATCGACCCCATCCTGGGCTCCCTGCAGTACCACAAGGGCGGCATGCTGCGCGTGGTGGCGGTCACCTCGGCCCAACGCGCGCCCAGCCTGCCCGATGTGCCCACGGTGGGCGAGACCATTGCCGGCTACGAGTTCTACAGCTGGTACGGCCTGTGGGCGCCGGCCAAGGTGCCGGCCGACATCATCAAAAGGCTCAACACCGAGGTCAACAAGGCGCTGGCGGGCGATCTCAAGGACAAGCTGCGCGAGCAGGGTCTGCTGCTGTCGCCGGGCAGCGTGGAGGACTTCGCCAGGTTCCAGGCCAACGACATGGAGCGCGCCCAGAAGATCGTGACCGAGGGGAACATCCGTGTCGAATGAACTGCGCCACGCCGTGGTCACCGGCAGCAGCAGCGGCATAGGCCGCACCATTGCCCAGTCGCTGCTGGATGCAGGCTGGCGCGTGACCGGCCTGGACCTGGCGCCGGCCAGCCTGGCGCATGAAGCCTTCCACCCGCTGCGCGTGGACCTGTGCGACGGCCTTGCCATTGCGCAGGCGGCCCAGGCCAACCGGGACCGGCCCGCCCCCGATGCCCTGGTCCATGCCGCAGGCGTGCTGCGCGTGGGGCCGCTGGGCCTGCTGGACCACGCGGGCGGCGAGCTCATGTGGCGCCTGCATGTGGATGCCGCCACACGGCTGGCCGACGCCATCGTGCCCGGCATGGCCGCGCGCGGCGGCGGACGCGTGGTCTTCATCGGCAGCCGCGTGGCCCAGGGCATGCCCGGGCGCGGGCAGTACGCGGCCACCAAGGCCGCGCTGGTTGCGCTGGCACGCAGCTGGGCCGCCGAAGTCGCTGGCCAGGGCGTGACGGTGAACGTGGTCTCCCCGGCTGCCACGGCCACCGCCATGCTGGGCGACCCCGCCCGTGCCGGCAGCGCGCCGCGCCTGCCGCCGCTGGGCCGGCTGATAGAGCCGGCCGAGATCGCCGCCCTGGTCGGCTACCTGCTGTCGCCGCAAGCCGCCGCCATCACGGGGCAGGACATCGCCATCTGCGGCGGCTCGTCGCTGCCGCGCTGAGCCCACCCCGACACCCATCCTTCATCCGCAAGCACCATGAAAATCGTCAACATCCTCGAATCCACCCGTCCCATCAAATCGGACATCCGCAACGCCTACATCGATTTCTCGAAGATGACGCTCAGCCTGGTGGCCGTGGTCACGGACGTGATCCGCGACGGCCGCCCCGTCATCGGCTACGGCTTCAACTCCAACGGCCGCTACGGCCAGGGCGCGCTGATGCGCGAGCGCTTCATCCCGCGCGTGCTGGAGGCCGAGCCCGCCAGCCTGCTGGACGACAGCGGCGACAACCTGGACCCGCACAGGATCTGGGCGCGCATGATGATCAATGAAAAACCCGGCGGCCACGGCGAGCGATCGGTGGCCGTGGGCACCATCGACATGGCCGTCTGGGACGCCACGGCAAAAATAGCGGGCAAGCCCCTGTACCAGCTGCTGGCCGAGCGCTACGGCAGCGGCACGCCCAACCCGCGCGTCTTCGTCTACGCCGCTGGCGGCTACTACTACCCCGGCAAGGGCCTGGATGGCCTGCGCCGCGAGATGGAAAGCTACCTGGAGCGCGGCTACTCGGTGGTGAAGATGAAGATCGGCGGCGCCACGCTGGCCGAGGACTGCGAGCGCATCGAGTCCGTGCTCAAAATTCTGGGCCCGGGCCAGCAGCTGGCCGTGGATGCCAACGGCCGCTTCGACCTGGCCACCGCGCTCGACTATGGCCGCGCCCTTGGCCAGTACCCGCTGTTCTGGTACGAGGAAGCCGGCGACCCGCTGGACTACGAACTGCAGGCCCGCCTGGGCGGGGTCTACCAGGGTCCCATGGCCACGGGCGAGAACCTGTTTTCCATGCAGGACGCGCGCAACCTGATCCGCCACGGCGGCATGCGCCCGGACCGCGACTGGCTGCAGTTCGACTGCGCGCTCAGCTACGGCCTGGTCGAGTACCTGCGCACGCTGGACATGCTCAAGGCCCATGGCTGGTCGTCCAGCCGCTGCATTCCGCACGGCGGCCACCAGATGTCGCTGGCCATTGCCGCCGGCCTGGGCCTGGGCGGCAACGAAAGCTACCCCGACCTGTTCCAGCCCTATGGCGGCTTCCCCGACGGCGTACAGGTGGACAACGGCCACGTCACCCTGCCGCCGCTGCCGGGCATAGGCTTCGAGGGCAAGGCCGACCTGATCGCCGAGATGCGCGCGCTGGCGGTTTGATCAGCTGTTGAAAAAAGCGGGAGAAGGCTGTTGCTTTCTCCCCTGGGCCGCTCCACGGGGCCAGCCTGTAACCAGCACCCTCTGCTAACGTACTGGCATGACACCCGCACTGAGTCTCCGAACGCGCTGGATGGCTGCCACGCTGTTGCTCCTCGCCTTCTTCCTGGCGTTCTATCGGACGGCATGGGTTGCCGAGGACGCCTTCATCACGTTTCGCGTCATCGACAACTGGATTGCCGGCCATGGCCTGAGGTGGAACATCGATGAAAGAGTTCAGGTCTTCACCCATCCCTTGTGGATGTTTCTCCTGAGCCCCCTGGTATGGCTCAGCAGTGATCCATATTGGTCTTCGATCGGGCTGAGTGCCGCGCTCATGCTGGTCTTCTGTCTCTTGTGCCTCAAGGCCATGGGCGGTCCCCATCTGCGCAGCCTGCTCGCGCTTTCGACCTTGCTGTGGTGCCAGGCATTTGTCGACTACTCGTCCTCAGGGCTGGAAAATCCGCTGACACATGTTCTGCTGGTTCTTTTCTTCATCGCCTGGAAAACCGAACATCCGCACCGCGTGCTGCGCCTGAGCGCGCTGTCGGCACTGCTTTTTCTGAACCGTCCCGATGCCGTCGTTCTTGTGGCGCCTGCGCTTGTCGCCAGCCTGGCCGCCAGCCGCGACAAGCCTGCTGTTCTGGTAAGGCAGTTTTTGCCTGGCCTGTTACCGGCCGTTTTGTGGACGTTGTTCTCCCTCTTCTATTTCGGTTCACCAGTACCCAACACCGCCATCGCCAAGGTGTTGAATGGTCTGACGGCAGCCCAGTCAGCACAGCAGGCCTGGAATCTTGTAGTCCATGCGTATGAATACGACCTCCCTACCTTGGTCACCATTCTGGCTGGGCTGGGTTTTGGCCTCACGCGTGCCGCCCTGCGCCCCATCGCAGCAGGCATTGCGCTCTGGTTTGGCTATCTCGTTTATGTGGGCGGCGACTACATGGCCGGACGCTTCTTGGCAGGACCATTGGTTTTCTCGATTCTTGTGCTCGGCACGGTGGAGCTGTCTTCTCTCTACACCGTCACATGGGCCCTGTTGCTGGTGGCGTCCACGGGCGCCCTGCATGCCACCGTCCTCTCGCCGATCAGCTATCAGCAACGGTTCGTCATGCCCTCTGGAATTGCCAATGAGCGAGGGTTCTACTACCAGGAGCTTGGTATGCGCCGCGTCTTGGAGCATCACTCTTGGAAGCTTCATCCATGGTTTGTCGAAGGTGACAAGCTGCGCAAACAGCCCCCCGCCGTCTACGCAAAATGCAACATAGGAATGACAGCCTTCGCTGCGGGGTCCCAGGCGACCTGGATTGACCCTCTAGCACTGGCAGAACCCTTTCTTGCCCGTCTTCCCGCTCGATCAAACAGCCGGGTTGGACACTACGAACGAGCGTTTCCCGAGGGATTTCTGACGGCGCGCGCCACCGGCAACAACACCTTGGCAGAGCCTGCCCTGCAGCGGCTCTGGACCGATATCAGACTTGCCACGAGCGCCAACCTGTTTTCGCTGGAGCGTCTTGCTTCGATCAAGCGGCTCAATCTCGATAAAAAACTCTATGTGCCGGAGCATTTCGACAGGGACGCCGTTGGCATTCCAGGCCACCCTGTCACCAGCCGGTCGCAAACGTCCTGCATGGGGTATCCAGGAGAAGTCCAGTTCACTCTGCGCCTACAGTAGACGGAACTGCGGAGCCGCTGAAGCTTGCTGCTGTCCCATATCTGACGCTCCCCAACGGAAAAGCCCGCTCCCTACAATGCAGCCTCAGCGGTCGGTGTACCGCCCTTGTACCTTCGGCGCCCGGGTCAACCCCGGGCGCCTTATTAAACCGCCGTGTATCCGGACGGCGGTGGCTGATTGAACGGAGCCCATCCATGAACCACATTCCTGCGCGCCGATCGGCGCTGCGCCAGGCGGCTGCCTGCGTGCTGGCCGCCTCCTCCCTGTCCAGCCTGCCTGCGCTGGCCGCCGAACCCGCCGTGCTGCGCGTCTCGGCCATCCCGGATGAAGCTCCCACCGAGCTGCAGCGCAAGTTCGAGCCGCTGGGCAAGTACCTCTCGGCCCAGACCGGCATGAAGGTGGTGTTCACGCCCGTGACCGACTACGCCGCCGTGGTCGAGTCGCTGGCCACGCGCAAGCTGGACCTGGCCTGGCTGGGCGGCTTCACCTTCGTGCAGGCCAAGATCCGCACCAACGGCACGGCCATCCCCATCGTGCAGCGCGAGGAAGACGCCAAGTTCACCTCCAAGTTCATCACGGCCAACCCCGCCATCAAGACCTTGGCCGACCTCAAGGGCAAGAGCTTTGCCTTTGGCGCGCCCTCGTCCACCTCGGGCAGCCTGATGCCGCGCTTTTTCCTGCAGCAGGACGGCATCAACCCCGAGAAGGACTTCAAGACCGTGGCCTTCTCCGGCGCGCATGACGCCACCGTGGCCTTCGTGGCAGCAGGCAAGGCCGAGGCCGGCGTGCTCAACGCATCGGTCTGGGACAAGCTGGTGGAGACCAAGAAGGTCGATACCAGCAAGGTGCGCGTGTTCGCCACCACGCCGCCCTACTTCGACTACAACTGGACCGTGCGCGGCGACCTGGACCCGGCCCTGGTCAAGAAGCTGACCGACGCCTTCCTGGCGCTGGACCCGGCCAAGCCCGAGCACAAGGCCATCCTGGAGCTGCAGCGCGCCGCGCGCTTCGTGCCCACCCAGGCCTCGAACTACGAAGGCATCGAGGCTGCCGCCAAGTCGGCCGGCCTGCTCAAGTAAGCCGCGGCAGGCGCAATCCATGAGCTTTGAACTGCAAGGCGTGGGCCTGACCCACGCCGGCGGCGGCATTGCGCTGCGCGGCGTGACGCTGGCCGCACGCCAGGGCGAGGCCATTGCGCTGATCGGCCCCTCGGGCGCGGGCAAGACCACGCTGCTGTCCGTCATCGGCACGGCGCTGGCGCCCAGCGAGGGCCGGCGCAGCGTGCTGGGCAACGAGGTGCCTGCGTCCAGCGCGGGGGCTCCCCGGCTGCTGCGCGCGCGCATCGGCACGGTGCACCAGGCGCCGCCCATACCGCCGCGCCAGCGCGTGGTCACGGCCGTGCTGGCCGGGCGGCTGGGCCGGTGGCCGGCCTGGAAGGCGCTGGCATCGCTGCTGTACCCACAGGACACCGCTGGCGCGCGCGAGGCCCTGGCCCGCGTACAGCTGGCAGACAAGCTGTTCGCGCGCTGCGACCAGCTCTCTGGCGGGCAGCTGCAGCGCGTGGGCATTGCCCGCGTGCTCTACCAGCAGGCCGAGCTCATCCTGGCCGACGAGCCCGTGGCCGCGCTGGACCCGGCCCTGGCCCTGTCCACCGTGCAACTGCTGGTGCACGAAGCGGCCGCGCGCGGCGCCACCCTGGTCGCCAGCCTGCATGCCGTGGACCTGGCGCTGGCCTGCTTTGCGCGCATCGTGGGCATCCGCGATGGCGCCATCGCCTTCGACCTGCCGGCGGCTGAAGTCACTCAGGAACACCTGCGTGCGCTGTATGGGTCCGAGCATCCTGGCGATGATCCCTCCCGCCCTGCGTGGACACCCGCGCCCGCCGCCTTTGCCGCACCGCTGTCCGCATCCGCATGCCGTTGAGTTCCGCTCTGCACGCGCTGCGTGACCCCGCCGCGCCCCGCCGCCTCGGCGCACTGGTGCTGGCCGCCGTCGTGCTGTGGCCGCTGCTCCAGGGCGCAGGCTTCAGCCTGGGTGCGCTGTTCGATCCCGGCAACCTGCAGGTCATCGGCCGCTTTCTGGCCACGTTTCTTCCGCCCGAGACCGGGCGCGACTTCCTCGGCTACCTGGGCCGCGCCACGCTGGAGACCCTGGCCATTGCCACGGCCGGCATGGCCCTGGCCTTTGTGCTGGCCGTGCCGCTGGCCTACCTGGTCACGGGCGCCGCGCGCGAGCGGCGGGCGCTCAATCCCGTCACGCGCGGCCTGCTCACCATCCTGCGCGGCGTGCCCGAGCTGGTCTGGGCCCTGGTCTTCGTGCGCGTCTTCGGCCTGGGGCCGGCCGCTGGCGTGCTGGCCCTGGGCCTGACCTATGGCGGCATGCTGGCCAAGGTCTATGCGGAAATCCTGGAATCGGCCGACCCCGCGCCCGCACGTGCCCTGGCGCAGGCCGGCGCGCGCCGGCCGCTGGCCATGCTCTACGGCCTGCTGCCCCAGGCCGCGCGCGAGCTGACCTCGTACACCGTCTACCGCTGGGAGTGCGCCATACGCGCCTCGGTGGTCATGGGCTTTGTGGGCGCGGGCGGCCTGGGCCAGCTCATGGACCAGGCCATGAAGATGCTCAACGGCGGCGAGGCCTCCACCATCTTGCTGACCTTCATGCTGCTGGTCTGGGGCGCCGACCTGCTCTCGCGCGGCCTGCGCCGCGCGCTGGACACGCCACCCGCCGCACGCGCCAGCGCCTGGGGCTGGCGCAGCGCCCTCACCTGCGCCGCCCTGGCGCTGGGCGTGGTCGCCAGCTTTGCCATGCTGGAGATGGACCTGCCCTCGCTGTTCACCGGCGCGGCGGGCCGGTCCATGCTGGAATTCGTCATCAGCTTCTTCCCGCCCGACACCAGCGCCGAATGGCTGCGCAAGGTGGCCGTGGGCGTGTGGGAGACGCTGGCCATCTCCGTGGTCGGCACCTTGCTGGCGGCCGTGCTGGGCCTGCTGCTGGCGTTGCCGCGCTGGCGCGCTCCCTGGAGCCTGGTGCTCAACGTGCTGCGCTCCGTGCCCGAGTTGGTCTGGGCCACCATCACCGCCCTGGCCGTGGGCCTGGGCCCGTTCGCAGGCGCGCTGGCGTTGGCGCTGCACACGGCCGGCGTGCTGGGGCGCCTCTATGCCGAGGCCCTGCAGAACCAGCCCGCCGCCCCCACCCAAGCGCTGCGCCTGTCCGGCAGCGGCCGCGCCATGGCCTTCCTCTACGCCACCCTGCCCGGCGCCGCGCCGCAGTTGCTGGCCTACACGCTGTACCGCTGGGAGATGAACATCCGCATGGCCGCCATCCTGGGCTTCGTGGGCGCGGGCGGGCTGGGGCAGCTGCTGTACTTCGAGCTGTCGCTGTTCCACTACGCCCAGGCCAGCACCGTCATCATCGCCATGCTGGCGCTGTCCGTGGCCGTGGACTGGGCCAGCGCGGCGCTGCGCAGGCGCATGGGTTAGGTGGTGGAGGCCGCGGCGCCCTCGCCCTCCACCTCGACCAGGTAGTCGATCAACGCCCGCAGCTTCAGCGGCACATGGCGCGTGGGTGCATAGACCGCATGCACCACGCGCGGCGCGTACTTGCCGCACAGCGCCCAGCCCGGCAGCACGTGCGCCAGCTGCCCGGCCTGCAGCGCCGCCTGCGCCGCAAAGTCGGCCACCACGCCTATGCCCGGCCCCTGCTGCAGCGCGTGGATGATGCCCAGGCTGCTGGCAATGGTGATGGGCGTATTCACCAGCAGACGCATGGCGGGCGCGGCCGCAGGGTGGAGCGGGCGCAATTCCACCTCGTTCTGGAACTGCCCGTAGCCCAGGCTGATGAAGGGATGCGCCAGCAGTTGCCCGGGCTCCGTGATCTGCGCATGCCGCGCCAGATAGCCGGGCGTGGCCACCAGCACATAGCGGATGGTCTTGAGCGGCCGCGCCACCAGCCCCGGCGCGATCTGGCCCGGCACGCTGATGCGCAGGCCCAGGTCCAGCCCTTCGGCCACCAGGTCCACCATGCGGTCCGTCATGTCCACCTGCACCTGCACCTCGGGCCAGCGCGCGCAAAAGCCCGGCAGCAGCGGCGACAGCCAGATATCACCCAGCACGGCCGGCGCGCTGATCTTCAGCAGCCCGCGCGGCTGCTGGCGCAGCTGACCGGCCAGCGCCTGCACGGCCTGGGCATCCGCCACCAGCCGCAGGCAGGCCTGGTGGATCTCGGCTCCCGCCTCGGTCAGCGACAGCGAGCGCGTGGTGCGCTGCAGCAGCCGCAGCCCGAAATGCGCCTCCAGCCGCCCCACGCTGCGGCTCACGGCCGAAGTCGTCAGCCCCAATTGCCGGGCCGCGCCCGCAAAGCTCTGGTGCTCCACCACGCGGGCGAAGACCAGCATTTCATCCAGGGGCATGGCGGTATCGGGCAAGGCGCTACTCCGGTCTTTGTTGCATGGCAGGCAATATTAATTTGAATGACTGGCGGATTGTTGATTGATTGCAGGGTCCGCAAGATACGGCCATGCGCTCCATACCGAAGCGCGCCCAGGAATCGACACCATGTCCCACAGCCCCAGCCTCACCTCTGCAACCTCACCCACACGGCCCCGAACCAGCCAGGGCGGCACCTGGCGCATGCTGCTGGCCATGGCGCTGTCGGGCACCATTGGCCTGCTCGTCGTGGAAAGCGCGTTGCCGCCGCTGCTGGTCGTATTCGCCCGCTGCGTGCTAGGCGCACTGGGCCTGGGCCTGTGGCTGGCCTGGCGGCGCGAATGGGTCGCCCCTCAAGGCCGTGAATGGCTGTGGCTGGCCGGGGGCGGCATCGCCCTGGTATTGAACTGGGTCGCCCTCTTCAGCGCCTACCACTACAGCTCCATCGCCGTGGCCACCGTGGTCTACCACGTGCAGCCCTTCATGCTGCTGGCTCTGTCGGCCCTGCAGGGCGAGCCCGTCGAACGCCGCAAGCTGCCATGGCTGCTGCTGGCCCTGCTGGGGGTGGCACTGAGCAGCGGCCTGGTCGGGCTGGATGGCATGGATGCATCGCATGCTGGAACAGGCGCCTGGATAGGTGTGGCCCTGGCCCTGCTGGCCGCCGCACTCTACGCAGGCACCACGGTCGCCACGCGCCGCCTGGGCCACATGCCCTCGGCCCAGATCGCCATGCTGCAGATGCTGGCGGGCGGACTGGTGCTGAGCCTGTGGGCCCTGCCCCTGCTCACCCATATCGCCGCAACCAGCCCTCAATTGCTGTCAGCGCGGGCCGCCTGCATGGTGCTGACCCTGGGACTGGTCCATACGGCCTTCATGTACACGGTGATGTATGCCGCATTCCAGCGGCTGCCTGCGCCGGCCATTGCGGCACTGTCCTTCGTCTACCCCGCCATGGCCTTGCTGGTGGATCTGGTCTGGTTTGGCGCCGTGCCGTCAGCCGCACAGTGGGCGGGAATGGGCTTCATCCTCGTTGCAGTCGTGGGCCATCGCGCAGGCATTGCATTGCGCCGCCATTGAGTCCCTGTGAATTCCGGAGATTTCTGGAATTCATACATCCTTCATGAACTCCACCCAATTGTTTCAAGATATTTCCAATAAAGAGGTGCACAGTACATTTCGAATTATTTTTCCCCTTTCCGCCCGTATGCTCTCCCGGCTTTCCGCCATTCGCATTCATTCAGCCGGAATACAGAGGGAGAAATAATTGGCCACTATCGAAAAAGGATTGATGGTAGACAAAAGCGTCGAAGTCAAGACCTATCCGTCTATAGAGCACGGCGCCTTGCTGTCCGTCACCTCCATCGTGCTACACCGCACTGACTCGTCCACGGCCGCCAGCGTGCTCAATGCCTACAAGAGCGGCCAGAAGACGGGGGCGCACTTTCTGATCGAGAAGGACGGGAAGATCTACCAGACGGCCAGTCTGGAAAAGATCTGCTGGCATGTGGGAATTCTTCAGCCGCGCTGCGTCAACGAGAGCACCTGCGATCCCACGGAACTCAAGAACATCAATGCCCTGCTGCACCAAAAGGGCCTGAGCTTCAGCAAGCGGGCCAAGAATGTGTCATCGCACGAGAACACAAAGGCCTATCCGTTGCGTTATCCGGCCAACAGCGACTCCGTGGGCATCGAGGTGGTAGGCCGTTTCCTGCCGTCGACCAAGGATTACGAGGCGCCCACCCAATCGCAGCTGTTCCAGACCAAGTGGCTGACCCAGCAATTGGTGGACCACTACAAGCTCAAGCTTCTGTCCGATGTCTACTCCCACGGCGCCATTGCCCGCAAGGAGGCGACCGAAGGCGCCCAATTGCTGCGCTACATCTTCACGGGAGCCTGAGCCATGCCATCCAGCCAGCTTTTCAACAATCCCTCTCGCAGCCTGCGCATTGCCGCCTGGGCTGCCGTGATGCTGTGCCTGCATGCGCCGCTGCAGGCCTCATCTACTTCCACATCCACATCCACGCCCACGCCCAAACACGCGGCCAAGGCGGCGCCCATTTCCGTCATCGGCCCGGTCACCCGGTCCGTAGGCACGGGCGAGACCATGGGCTGCGAGAAAGTCAGCCTGGACGCCGCCGACGTGGCCCGCTATTTCGCGACGGCAAAGCAAGTCTCGGCTGGCAGCTTCCATGAGGAATCCATCATCCTGCCCTGCAGCTTCAGCGGACGGCTGCTGCGCTCGGGCAAGGTCTATGAATGGAATATCAACGCCGCCGGCGCCGGCTACCTGCGCAGTGAAGATGGTGAACAGGACCTGCGCTACCTGTGCCGCAAGGCCTGCGAGAAGGCATTGCCGCAGTTGACGGGGCTTTGACCTGTTGTTCAGACATTTTCTACAAAGGCGTCTAATCACTCCGATTGAGTGATGCCCCATCCTCCTGTCAAACACAGCGGATACGATGGCGCCTCCCACAATATTCCCAACAGACCATGGACCGACTGATTTCCCAAGGAATGCATTCCTTCAGCCAGGGCGACCACGCGCGCATGCATGCGCTATGGGCCGGCACCACGGTTTTCAGCCATCTGGACAACGAAGCGATTGCCAGCCTCTTGGCCAGCATTCAGGCCACTGCCGAATCAGGCCAGGGTAGCGAATGGTCATGGCTGATGCTGTGCCTGGTGTATCTCGATTCCAGTGACCAATTCACCAAGGACCGCAGTGCGGCATTGCGCCAGGTCGGCGAATGGGCACAGCGCGCACTGGCGATGTCACCAGGCAATGCCTATGGACACCGCTATTTGGGCAGTGCCCACTATTGGCTGGACGAACCCGAGCCCGCGCTGGCCGCCTACCGCAAGTCGCATGCCTTGCAGCCCCAGGTGGACTTGCAAGCCCGCATTTTCGAGATGGAGCATGCCGTGCCCTGGCGCAGCATCTTTTCCTATCCCGAGTTGGCTGATAGCCCGGCGGCACCCGACTACTACACGGCCGGCGTGACCGTGGGCAAGTGGAAGCGCCCCGACACGGATGCAGCGGCCCTGCAGGAAATCGAGCGCCTGCAGACCACACTCTACGAACGCTGTCTGGAGCGCTTCGCCAGCACCGGCACGCCGGCAAACGGCCAGGAGGCCGCGCCCGCCGCGCTGGACATCCACACCTATGCCATGTGCTGCAACAACCTGGGCGTGCTGTACAACGCGCAGGAACAGTACGAGCAGGCGGCAGCCGTCCTCGAAGCCGGGCTGCAGCAGACCTGTTTTCAGGCCCTGCTGGAAAACCTGCGCCATGCCTATCGGCAACTGGGGAACCGCAAGCAAGCCACCGACCTATCCCTGCTGCTGATGGAGGACTACGCGCTTGATACCGGCTTGTATCTGGACTGCGCGCAGACCGCATGCGCCTATCTCAACGAGACCAGCCACCACCAGGACGTCCTCGACATCGTGGCCGAAGCCGAGCGCCGCTATGCGCAGCTTTCGCCGCAGCAACAGCAAGCGCAATGGGAAGTTCGCAGCATGAGCTTCGTTCATGCGCACAAGGTCACCGCCCTCAGGGCCCTGGGCCAGCTCAAGGCCTCGCACCTTCAGCCTGAACTGGTCGAGATCGCGCTGCGCCACGATCCGGGCGATGCCCAATTGCTCGGCATACGCGCCCACATGCAGGGAGCCCGGCAGCAGGTGGGTGGAAAAGGCGGATTCTGGTCGCGCCTGTTCGGCTGAACAACACCGGGCGACCGGGCCACCAAGAAACGTAGGGCACCCAAGATGCTGGCAACCCTCAAAAGACTCCCAGCGCCAGCCCCGCCCCCATCGCCTCCCCCAACGCCCGGCACTGCTCCAGCTCAGCTGCGGCAATCCGCTTGGGTGCCAGGATGGCTTCGGTGGTCTGGGCGTGGGTGCAGATGATCAGGGGCTCGGCCACGGGCTTGAGGCGCCAGCCGGTGGCGATGCGGGCGATCTGGCGGGCGGCGTTCTGGCCGTCGCTGCCCGCGCAGATGAGGCTGGCATAGGGCCGGCCATTGAGGTGATCCAGCGCCGCGTAGTAGCTGCGGTCGAAGAAGTCCTTGAGCTGCCCGCTGATGGCGGCCAGGTTTTCCGGGGTGGCGAAGAGGTAGCCGTCGGCGGACAGCACATCGTCGGGGCCGGCCTCGGAGGCATGCAGCAGGCGCACCTGCACGCCCTGGCCTTCGGCCGCTGCGCCGTCGCGCGCGGCCTCGGCCATCTGGCGGGTGCCGCCGGTCATGGAGTGGTAGACGATCAGCAGGGTCTTGCTTGCGTTCATGCCGCGAGCATAGACCGATAGAGGGAGAGCCGGACCCCTCCCGCCACGGTACGGCTCAGGTAACCCCTCTGCCGGCCCCATCCGTCAGCGACGCCACGGAAGGCCTGATCCATTGCGGATCATCGAGTTGCTTTTGAATGCAGTCGCGCAACCATTGATGCGCGGGATCCGCCTGATGGCGCGGATGCCAGGCCATGCGCATGGGCTGCACCTGCACGTCGATGGGCAAGGCAAACACCACCAGCCCCAGCGATGCGGCCATGCCATGCGCCGTGCGTGTCGGCACGCAGGCCACCAGGTCGGTGCGGGAAGCCGCAATCAGGGCCGAGAACGAACTGGGCACCAGCAGCGCCAGTTGCCGCTGCAGGCCCAGCGCCTCCAGGGCAGCGTCCACAGGCGAGCTTTCACCCGGGCGCTGGGTGATGCCGACGTGGCGCGCGGCGGCGAACTGCGCGGCGCTCGGCCGTGGCGACTTTCTGGTGGACTTCAACAGGGGATGGCCGGCGCGAACGACGCCCACCAAGGTCTGCTCCGATATCACCAGGCTCTCGGTTTCCGGGTCCATGCTGCGAAAGCTGCCCACATCCAGGTCGATGCGGCCTTCGCGCAGGGCCCCCGGGTCGGCATGGGTTTCGGGCAGGAACTGCAGGCTGGCCAGCGGCATTTCCGCCTCCAGCGCACGCGACAGGCTGGCACCGAAGACGACGGCAATGCCTTCGGGCGCCCGCACCACGAAGCGGCGGCGCAGGCCCGCCAGTCCTCCCGCATCGACAGGGTCCTGCAGCGCCCGCGCCTGGGCCAGCAGCGCGCGCACCGGCTCCGCCAGGGCCAGGGCGCGCGGCGTGGGCACCAGGCTGCGGCCCGCACGCACCAGGATGGGATCGCCAAACGCCTCCCTGATGCGTGCCAGCGTATGGCTCATGGCGGGAGTGCTCAGGTGCATGCGCCCGGCCGCCTGCGTCACGCTGCCCGTGCTGAGCAAGGCATCCAGTGCAATCAGCAGGTTGAGGTCGTATGTGTTCGCCATGCGAAATCATACGTTCAATACATTGCACTGTACAAAACCCAAACCGCTCCCGACACTGGCGGCCGTTGCCTCAACCCAAGCCCTCGCCGCTGCACGCCCATGACGCCCATGCCCACAACCTCGCTGACTTCCCCGCCCGGTCGGCGGAACCTGCCCCGGCTTTGCTTCGCAATGCTCGTGCTGACGCTCGTCCTCGCGGCCCTGGACCAGACCATTCTTTCGACCGCCCTGCCCGTGATGGCCCGAGAACTGCCGGGCCATTGGCCGCTGGCCTGGGTGTTCTCGGCCTATCTGCTGGCGGCCACCGTGGTGATTGCGCTGTACGGGCGGCTGGCCGATGTGCTGGGCAGAAAGCCCATGCTGCTGCTGGCCATCGGCCTGTTCCTGGCCGGCTCCCTGGCCTGTGGCGCAAGCCATGACCTGCAGCAGCTGGTGTTGGCGCGTGCCCTGCAGGGCGCGGGCGGCGGCGGACTCATGACGCTGACGATGCTGACCCTTGCCGACCTGTTTGCGCCTGAACAACGGGCCCGCTACCAGGGCCTGTTGGGCGCCGCCTATGGCGTATCGACCATGATCGGCCCGCTGCTGGGTGGGGCGCTGGTGGAGCATCTGTCCTGGCACTGGGCGTTCTGGCTGAATGTGCCGCTCGCAGGGCTGGCCTGGGGGGTGCTGGCATGGGCGCTGCCTGCCAGGGCGGCTGCGCCGCAGGCTGCCGCCGAGCCCCGGCCCCGCCAGCGCATCGACTGGCTGGGTGCCGTGTTGCTGGCCGCAGCCCTGGTCAGCCTGCTGCTGGCCACCCAGCACAGCCACCTGAATCTGCCAGAGCAGCTGTCGCTGTGGGTGCTGCTGGCCCTGGGCGCCAAGTTCGCCCTGGCATTCTTCGTGCGCCAGCGCCGCGCCACCCATCCGCTGTTGCCCCTGTCGCTGTTTACCCACCCGGCCTACGCGGCGGTCAGTTTCCTGGCCCTGTCCACGGGCGTTGCGCTGTATGCGGCCGTTGTCTTCCTTCCGCAGTATCTGCAGATTGGCCTGCACCTGTCGCCTACCGGCTCCGCCTGGCACCTGGCGCCACTGATGGCCGGCATCACCACAGGGGCCATTGGCAGCGGCCGGCGCCTGCGCGCCCAGACGCCAGCCGCGTCGCTCGCCCGGGTGGCCTGCGTGCTGATGCTGCTGTCGTTTGGACTGATCACCACGGCCTTGCACTGGCTGCCACAGGCGCCGCTGGCCCTGTCCGCAGGACTGCTGCCGCTGGGCCTGGGACTGGGGCTGATGTTTCCCATCATCACCGTGGTGGCGCAGCGTGTGTCGCCTGCCCGGTACCTGGGCATTGCCACGGCGGCACCCGTCATGCTGCGCAGCCTGGGCGGCGCCGCCGGCGTGGCCTCGCTGGCAGCCCTGCTCAGCCATTTGATGAAACAGGAGCTGGCTGCGGCCAGCCCCCTGGCAGCACACGCCGATGCCGTGACCGCCGCGCTGGGCCACGGGCTGCAGGCCATCTTCGGCTGCGCGGCGCTGGCGGTTCTGGCGGCGTTGGCTGCCTGCCGATGGCTGCCGGCACGCAAAGCCGCAGCCCGTGACGGCCAGGGAGCCCCTGCGGCGCAGAGCGCCGCCATTCGTTCGGCTACGGAAGGCGCCTAGGCCGCCAGGTGCCTCAGAAATGCCTCAGAAATCCACCGAAGCCGACACCACGAAGGTGCGCGGAATCATCGGCGAGACGGCGCCCCAGGACGTGACGCCGGCCCAGGCCTTGCGGTCGGCCACGTTCTGCACCGTGGCGCGCAGCGTGGTCTTGCGGCCTGCGATGCGGGTGGCGTAGCGCAGGCCCAGGTCGGTGCGTGTCCAGCCCGGGATGCGCAGGCGGTTGGCCTGGTCCACGAACTGGGCGCCGGTGTAGGCCAGGTCGCCGACCAGGGTCAGGCCCTCAAGGGCGGGCACATCCCATTCCACGCCCAGGTTGGCCAGCAGGCGCGAGGTGCCGATGGGCCGGTTGCCCACCAGCGCAGGCGTGGCCGAGCGCGTGATCTCGGGCTTGAGCCAGGTCACGCCACCGAGCAGGCGCAGGCCGCGCGCGGCCTCGCCATAGGCATACAGCTCCATGCCCAGGTTGCGCTGCTCGCCGTTGGTCTTGTAGACGCCCTGGTCCAGGCCGCCGCTGGGTTTTTCAATGCTGAACAGGGCGGCGGTGGCCATGAAGCTGCCGAAGTCGTACTTGCTGCCCACTTCGTACTGGCGGCTCTTGTAGGGGCGCAGCACCTCGCCGTAGTTGCTGGCCGCGGGCGGCGCAATGTCGCCCTTGCTCAGACCTTCGATGTAGTTGGCGTAGAGGCTCCAGTTCGGCGCCTGGCGCCAGACCACGCCCACGGCGGGCGTGGTCACGCTCTCGTCGTAGACATTGGCGGCGCCACCCGTGAGCACGTTGTAGTTGGTGGATTTGATGGCCTGGTGGCGCAGGCCCAGCGACAGTTGCAGCCGGTCCTGCAGCAGCGAGAGCGTGTCCACCAGGGCCAGGCTGGTGTTGCGGTTGTCATGAATGCGCGGAATGGCCGAAGGCCGCGCAATGCTCTGCGGCGCGTGGGCAATGGGCGCATAGATGTTGGACGCCACGGTGGAGCCCGCCTGCAGCGCGCGGTGAAAATCCTCGCGGTAGCTGGCCAGCTGCAGCGTGACCGAATGCTTGACACCGGCCAGCGCAAAGCGCGAGCGCAGGCCCGCGTCGATGGTGCTGCGGTCCACGTCGAACACCGCGTAGGTGGGCGTAATGCTGGTGGCGCCCGCCGCACTGGTCAGGCGCGGGGCCGAGTCGTAGATGCGGTCCACATCGGCGCGCGACTGGCCGAGGTTGGCGAACAGCGTGAGCTGCTGCGTGAGGTCCAGTTCGGTGCGCAGCAGCACGGCGCGCTCGCGGTTCTTGGACCATTCCCAGGGCTGGGTCACGTTGCGCCGGCCATCCGGCGCAGCAGGCATGGAGGTGAGCCCCGTGGGCATGATGGGCCGGCCCACGCCGTCGATGCGCTCGTCCTGCGAGAGCAGGTCCAGCGTGGCACGGAAGCGCTCCACCTCGTAGTCCAGCGCCACGGCCAGTACATGGCCGTCGGTGCTTTGATGGTCCATGGACGTATCGCCGCCGTACTTGCTGGCGTTCACACGGATGCCGTACTGGGCCTCGTCGCCAAAGCGCCGGCCCACGTCGGCGTGGGCGCGCCAGAGGCTGTCCGAAGTCCAGCCCGTGGTCAGCCGCGCCACATCTTCATTGGCGCGCTTGGGAGCGATGTTGATCACGCCGCCCACCGAGCCGTTGGGCGACATGCCGAACAGCAGCGCGCCGGGCCCCTTGACCACCTCGATGCGGTCCACGTACTCGGTGCGCACGCGGTAGTTGGGGGCAATGCCGTAGATGCCGTCAAAGGCGATCTCGCCCGAGTTGCCCTCCCAGATCGGAAAGCCCCGGATATAGAGGTTGTCCACGTTGCCGCCCGGCAGCACGGTGTAGCGCACGGAAGGGTCGCGGTTCACCGCCTCGGCAATGGTGCCGGCCTGCTGGTTGCGCACGGCCTCGGACGTGTAGCTGGTGGTGCTGAACGGCGCCTGCATGTTGCCGGTATTGCCCAGCACGCCCAGGCGCACGCCCTTGGCCACCTGCCCGCCAGCGTAGGGCGCGGGCAGCAGGCTCACATACTGGTCGCCAGCCGTCACGGTGATCTCGGACAGGCGGTGGGCGTTTTCCGGCAGGTTGTCGGGCGCATGGGCCGCAGCAGGCAGCAGGGTCAGCGTGCCGCCCTCGATGCGCCCCTGCAGGCCGCTGCCCTGCAGCAATGCCGCCAGGCCCTGGCGCACATCGTGGCTGCCGTTGAGCGCCGGGGCCTGCCGGCCCTGCACCAGTTCGGAGGAGTAGGTGAGCTGCAGCCCCGCCTGGCGCGCAAACTGGCTCAGCGCCTGGGCCAGCGGCTGGGCCGGCACGTCGAAGGACACCGATTGCGCGGCGGCCAACTGCAGTTGCAGGCCCAGCACCAGGCCTGCACATGCATGAAAAACCGCTGTGCGGCGGAGACGGTGGCGGAATCGGAATCGGGAGGACTTGGGAGCGGACATAAGGACTTTCTGGAAGACAGGCTCATTGCGAATCGCCGGCACAGGCAGGGCGCCCGGCCTTTCATATGCAAATACGAGTCACTCCCAAAAACCCTGAAAAAAACTTCACGGCTCCGCGCGCCCGCCGCGCCGCGCAATCCGCAGCCCGCCGTCGTCCAGCACGCTGACCTGCACCGGGGCGAACTGCGGCAGCCCGCGCAACCAGCGCTCGGTCTGGGCAATGCGCACATGGCCGCTGATGGCCAGTTGCGCCGCGCCCTCCTCCACCACCAGGCGGCGCCGCGTGTAGCGGCCCAGCCGGTGCACGACGCGGCCCAGCGGTTCCTGTTCGAAGACCAGCTCGCCCTCGCGCCAGGCCGCGGGCCGTTGCTGGAGCTGCGGCTGCCAGGCAGCGCCGTCGGTATCTCCTGCCCCGCCGTCCAGGGGAATGCGCAGCGACTGGCTGTCCTGCAGCAATTGGCTGCGTCCGGTGGCCGCATGCTCCACCCGCACCTGGCCCGACTCCACCTGCACGCGCACCGCATCGGGCTCCAGTTCCACGCCAAAGCGCGTGCCCAGCACGGTCACGCGCAGGGAGCCGGCCTCCACCACAAAGGGCCGTGCCGCATCGCGGGCCACGGCAAAGAAGGCGGCGCCTTCCAGCAGCCGTGCCTGTCGCAGGTCGGCACGGTAGGTCAGCGCCACGCGGCTGGCGGCGTCCACGCGCAGCACGCTGCCATCGGGCAGTTCCAGGCTGCGCTGCACGCCCGTGGCGCTGGCCAGTTCACCTTGCCACAGCACGCGGCGGCTCCACATCTGCCAGGCGGGCCAGGCCGCGCTGGCCATGCCGGCCACGCCCAGCAGCGCGCCCAGGGCACGCCGCCGCCGCTTTCTGGAAGAGGCCTGCAAGCCCGCCTCCACCCCGCCGCGCCAGCGCAGCAAGGCGGCTTCCAGGCAGGCATCGGCCTGCATCAGGTCACGCTCCACGGTGTTCAGGGAGACCTGCAGGCGCTGGGCGATGTCGGCCTGCCGTTCGCCATGCAGGCGGTGGGCCAGCAAGGCGGCCTGCATGCGCTCGGGCAGGTCTGCAATCGTGCGCTCCACCACGGCCAGTGCCTGCCGGTACATGGCGCGGTCGGCCACATCGCCTTCGGCCTCAGGCTGCAATTGCGCCCAGTCGTCCATGCAGCGCTGCTGCGCACCGCGCTGGCGCAGCCTGTCTATCGCCAGATGCTTGGCCGTGGCAAACAGGTAGGCCCGCGCGGCTTCGAGCGTGGGCGAGCTGCCATCGGGCAGCTGCGGCGGCGCATCGGCCAGGCGCAGCCAGGTTTCCTGGGCCAGTTCCTGCGCCTCGTCACGGCTGCCGGTCTTGCCGGCCAGATAGGACACCAGTTGCTGCTGGCAGGCACAGAAAAGCTGGTGCCAGCGCGCAGCGGTCCAGGAGGCGGAAGGGGTGGGCATGGCCGGGGGGAGGTGAGAAATCGACAACGAGAATGACTATCATTCTAGTTTTGTTTGATCCAGGCAGGCCTGCCCGCCGGGCCATCGAAGGCAAACTGTCCATCCATCAACATCCGGACCACATGCCCATGATCTTCCTGGCGATCACATCTACCGGCTTGGCACAGGCACTTCTCGCCGCCACCGAAAGCGACGCCACCTGGTGCGGCAGCGACGCGATTTCCTAGGCCGACTACGCCGCCCGACAATGGCCCAACCTCAGCCGCTTTGCCTACTCGCTGGAGGACCGCGTTTTGATCGACGATGCCGTGTCCACCATTGAGGAACACCACCCAGGGCATACGATCTGGGTAGAGGCATCTTCCCTGCGATAGCGGGTTCTCTGGTCACCACCTTGAGGGCTTCAATTGAAAGCTTTTCTTCAATTCCTGGCAGCCATACTTTTGTCCACTGCAAGCCACGGCATGGGACACGTTGCCAGCCAAAGTGCGCTACCGCATCAAAACAAGGACGCGGAGTATTTGTCTGCCTACGAGTGGAACCTGCAGCAGGCTTTCGATGCCGTAGGCAAAGAGAAAAAGAATTGGAAAACACCAGACAGCCCCTCAATAAAGCTCTGGTTCTCCAAAGACGGAGATTTCGGCACACGGATATGCAATTTCATGACCTGGAAATATGAGATGGATGCTGATGGAAGCCTCCAGATCAAGCCCGGCATCTACACGATGGCTGGGTGTCCCGAGCCATTGATGGAGTTGCAAAAATGGGCAAGTGACTTGCTGTCAAGGAAATTTCACTACCAATTGACAACGGCAATCGCCAACGCACCGCCCCATCTGCAACTGCGCTTTGCCGATGGCAGCCGCTGGGAATTGAAAGGCGAACCCACTTCAAAAACCAAGTAAGGACGTCGCGGCTAGGCGATTCTTCTCAGTTGGGTGAGCGAATAGTTCGCCAGCCACTTGGCGTTTCCAGGCATGGTTTGCAATGCGCGGGAAATGGCTTCCCGGCGATGGCCGCTACCACTTCAACGCCGCCACCCGCAGCGCATCCACCGCCATGTCGATGAACGCCCGCACGCGATGCGCAGCATGGCGCCCTTCCCTGTGCACCACATGAATCGGTAGCGGCGGCCGCTCAAAGGGCTCCAGCACCAGGCGCAGTGCGCCGTCCTGCACGGGCTTGGCGATCTGGTAGAGCGGCAGGCGCGTGATGCCCTGCCCGGCCAGGGCGCAGTCTGCCGCAGCCTCGTTGGTCATGGACATGAGGCGCGGCTGCAGGCGCACGGCCAGGGCCTTGTCGCCTTCAAGAAACCGCCATTCGGGCGTGGAGGTGAGGCCGGATGCGGTGATGGTGGTGTGCTGCGCAAGCTCCTCGGGCCGCTGGGGCACGCCGTGGCCGGCCAGGTATGCGGGCGAGGCGCATAGCACCTGCCGCACGCTGCCCACGCGGATGGCCTGCAGCGAGGAGTCGGGCAGATCGCCGATGCGCACGGCCACGTCCACGCCCTCGTCCACCAGGCTGACCACGCGGTCCACAAACCAGCAGTTGACGTCCACCTCGGGAAACCGGCCCAGGTAGTCGTGCACCACGGGCAGCACGTGCATGCGCCCGAAGTTGACCGGCGCCGTGAGCGTGAGCCGGCCGCGCGGTGCGGCGTGGGCGCTGGCGGCATGCTCGTCGGCCTCTTCCAGCTCGGCCAGGATGCGGCGGCAGCTGTCGGCGTAGGCGGTGCCGGCCTCGGTCACGCGCACGAAGCGCGTGGTGCGCGTGAGCAGGCGCACGCCCAGGCGCTCCTCCAGGTCGGAGACGGCCCGCGTCACCACGGAGGGCGAGACCTTGAGCCGACGTGCGGCCGAGGCGAAGCCGCCCGTGTCCACCACCGCGAGAAATGCCGTCATGGACTGGAAACGATCCATCTGTGCCTGCCTTGTCTGTGTCGTATGTCTGCCCGGCTGCGAGCGGCCCGCGCAGGCCTGCCCAGGTTTGCGCCGGCGCTTTGTTCGCGTTCTGGCAAGAGTGACTTGCCGCCGCCAGGGATTCTAAAGATGCGGGCGGAGAAGGAGGATACGTCCCGTGGCGCCGACAACCGGCGCCTTCACCAACCCCAAGGAACCGCAATGAAGCTCTACCACTTTCCCCTGTCCGGCCACGCCCATCGCGCCCGCCTCTTCCTCGGCCTGCTGGGCGTGGAGCATGAGCTGGTCCACGTGGACCTGGCCAACGGCGCGCAGAAGAAGCCCGAATTCCTGGCGCTGAACCCGCTGGGCCAGGTGCCGGTGCTGGACGACAACGGCACGGTGATTGCCGACTCCAACGCCATCCTGGTCTACCTGGCGCGCAAGCTGGACCGCCAGGACTGGATGCCCCTGGGCGCACAGGCCGAGGCCGAGATCCAGAAATGGCTGAGCATCGCCGCCGGCCCCATTGCCTTCGGCCCGGCAGCAGCTCGGCTGGTCACGGTGTTCAAGGCCCCCTTCCAGGCCGAGGAAGTGATAGCCCGCGCCCACGCCATCCTCGGCAAGATCGAGGCGCAACTGACCGGCCGCTCCTTCCTCACCGGCGCCACGCCCACGATTGCCGACGTGGCCCTGTACAGCTACATCGCCAGCGCGCCCGAGGGCAATGTGGACCTGCAACCCTACCGCGAAGTGCGCGCCTGGCTGGGCCGCATCGAGGCGCTGCCGGGCTTCGTGGCATTCGCCCAGACGCCGGCCGGCCTGCGGGCCTGAGTGCCTGAGCCACACCTCCCCTGAATCCCCGGCAAAGGAGCGCACCATGCACCCGCAACCCCTGCAAAACCCCGCCTCGCCCTGGCATGCGGGCGAACTGGCGATCCAGCAAAGCGTTGGCGTCGTGGGCCGCATGGACATGCCGGGCCGCAAGTTCCTGCGCCCCTTCCTGCTGGACCAGCACCGCGAGTTCTATCCTCTGCTGCATTTCGTGGTGCTGGGCAGCGTGGATGCGCAAGGCGATGCCTGGGCCACGGTACGGGCAGGCGAGCCGGGCTTCCTGCGCTCTCCCGACCCGCTGACCTTGCATGTCGGGGCGGGCCGCGATGCGGCCGACCCGGCCGAGCCGGGCCTGGCCGATGGCCGCGCCGTGGGCCTGCTGGGCATGGACCCCATGACGCGGCGGCGCAACCGGCTCAACGGTACGGTGCGGCGCAGGGCCGGCGCCGATGGGGCCGGTGGCTTCGACATCGGCGTGGTCCAAAGCTTCGGCAACTGCCCGCGCTATATCCAGAACCGCAGCGTCCGGTTTGTCCGGCCTGCCGGGGAGCCTACGCAGGTGCCGGCGGTCGAACTGGCATCGCTGGACCCGCGCGCGCGGGAGCTGATTGCGCAGGCGGATACGTTCTACGTGGCGTCCTACGTTGATGGGGAGGATGGCCTGCGCCAGGTCGATGTCTCCCACCGTGGCGGCAAGCCGGGCTTTGTGCGGATCGACGCCGATGGAACGCTGACCATCCCCGACTTCTCGGGCAACCTGTTCTTCATGACGTTGGGCAACTTCCTGGTCAATCCCAAGGCAGGCCTGCTGTTCATCGACTCCGAAACCGGGGAAATGCTGCAGATGACGGGCGAGGCCAGCGTCATCCTCGACTCCCCGGAAATCGCGGCCTTCGAGGGCGCCGAGCGCCTGTGGACCTTCAAGCCCCGCCGCATCGTGCGCCGGCCCGACGCCTTGCCGCTGCGCTGGAGCATGGCCGCCGACGGCTGGTCGCCCCACCTGCAGATGACCGGAAGCTGGGCCGATGTCAGCCAGCGCCTGGCCGCCGCCCGGCTGGGGCGGCAGTGGCGGCCGTTCCGGGTGGCGCAGGCCGTGGATGAGAGTTCCAACATCCGCTCGCTCTACCTGGAGCCGGCCGATGGCATGGCCACGGTGGCTCCCCTGGCCGGCCAGCACCTGCCGCTGCGCCTCACGCTGGCGGACGGCAGCCAGCTGCTGCGCACCTACACGCTGTCGCTGGCGCCGTCGGATGGGCGCTTGCGCATCAGCGTCAAGAGGCAAGGCCGAGCATCCAGCCATCTGCATGGCCTGAAGCCCGGCGATCTGGTCGAGGCCCGCCCGCCCGCTGGCAGCTTCACCGCCGATACGGCCCTGCGCCGCCCCGCCGTGCTGCTGGCCGCGGGCATAGGCATCACGCCCTTGCTGGCCATGCTGCGCCACATCGTCCACGAAGGCCGGCGCACCCGCAGCCTGCGGCCCACCTGGCTGTTCCAGGCGGCTCGCACGCGCAGCGAACGGGCCTTTGACACGGAGATTGCCGAACTGGTGAAGGCCGGCAATGCCGAGGTGCACTGGGTGCGAACGCTCAGCCAGCCCGGCACGGCAAAGGCCGGCCGCGACTACGACCATGAGGGCCACATCGACATGGCCCTGTTGAAAGCCACCCTGCCCTGGGACGACTACGACTTCTACCTCTGCGGCCCGGACGCCTTCATGCAGGCCACCTATGACGGCCTGCGCGAACGCAACGTGCCCGACGAGCGCATCCACGCAGAAGCCTTCGGTCCCTCGGCCCTGAAGCGCTCCATGGCCAGTGCAGCCCCCGCCGCCGAACTGCGGGCACCCGCCACACAGCCTGTCCGCATCATCTTTGCCGACTCGGCCAAGGAAGCGCGCTGGAAGCCCGGCGACGGCAGCCTGCTCGAAGTGGCCGAGGCCCGGGGGCTGGAGCCCG
This sequence comes from Delftia sp. GW456-R20, assembly GCF_001622915.1. Lineage (NCBI taxonomy): Bacteria > Pseudomonadati > Pseudomonadota > Betaproteobacteria > Burkholderiales > Comamonadaceae > Delftia > Delftia sp. GW456-R20. Next base: position 762,048 of record NZ_LWCN01000004.1, read on the forward strand.
CCTTCGGTTGCCGAGGGGGCAACTGCGGCGACTGCCGCGTGCGCGTGCTGCAGGGCGGGGTGACCTATGCCTCGCCACCCTCCTTCGCCGTGCCAGCGGGCGAGGCCCTGATCTGCTGCGCCGTGCCTGCGCAGGGGACGGGGGAGGCTTTGCATCTGGCGTTGTGAGGAGCCTGTCTCTGCGCGCTTTCCACATCAGGACATACCGACGGCAAAAGGCACATCAGCGATTGCTGCCCAATGCTTGGCTGCATCTAGCTTTCTATCTGGACGAGTATCGATTCATCAAGCTCTATGACTTCAAACAGGCCCTGACCCCGCTCATAGACCTCCCCTGACAGGAACCGAACCACTTTCTGGCCGATGTGCATGCACATCTCCACGACAAAGCCATCTGCGTCCCGGCGCATGTCTTTTATCCGCACAAGACCCAAGGGCAACTCAGCCAGCAGTCGGTCACGGTAACCAATGGATGCAGGCACGCCGGGACCCGACTCAGACGCCTCTGGAGTCACAAGGTACAGGCCGTGAAACCCGCTGCCATCGTCGATACGGGAAAGCATTGACCAGACACGTCCGTCCACCAGTTGGATCCAAATCTCGATGAACTGGAGATAGGGCACCTGCGGATGGCTCCAGACTGCTTCGCCAGGTACCCAGTGCTGCCGACCTGATTCATCCATATCCCAGCGGCCGCCTTCGGCCAACGCCATCTCGCAAGCTCGCCAGCCCACAATCACCTGCTGGTCGAGATCCTGAAGGGACGGGAACTGGCGCGGCCCCATGGGCTGGATGGAGCTCCCGGGGGCCGGCTCGGTGTCGTCGATATGGACTACCGCGAACCCTTCCTGCTCACTCGGCGGCTCGAACATGGCAAACACGCTGCGAATGGCCTGCTCCGGCACCTGGTGATCGGCTCGCCGCTGCGTGTTCCTCCGCAAGGCGGTCTGCAAATCGGCTTTGAGCCAAATACAGACTACGGGCACGCCATGTGATCTGGCGATCTGAATGGCACGCTCACGATGCACCGTCTTCGGAAGGGCGGCATCAAAGAACACCGCATCACCACCCAACGCTGCGGCGTTCTGTTGAATCCAGCTGCTCTTGCCTGCAGCTTGAACCCCCACCACCACATAGAGCTTGGTCGCGGGCGAGCTGACAGACAGTGCTTTGTCCAAGTCCCGGTACGCCAACTCCCATGCGGCAGCACTGCGTTCCGGGGTGAACAGGCGACCTTGTTCGGTTTCCAGATAGTGGTCTGGATTGATGTGCTTTGTAGTGTCCATGGTGAGCTGCAAGATTCTGGATCACTGTAGCTGGGCACGGCGCCGTACCGTCCGCAGACAAACGAACCCGCCATGCAAAACGGCCTTGATCGATACACTCGCTGCAATTCCTGCGCCCTCGTACACGCCGCAAATCCAAAGCCCTGCCCATGCAACTCACCAACTGCCTGCTCCGCCTGTCGCCCTTGGTCCTCACCTGCCACATCGGCCTGGCCTGCGCACAGATCACCACGCCCTCAGCAGGCACCTATGTGCGCAAGGGCGGGGGTGGCGATCTGGTGGTGCGGGCCAATGGCAAGTTCCATATCCAGACCGTCGGTGCCAACGGCCATACCTGTGAGCTGGAAGGCACCATCACCAACGGCCGGGCCAGGATGGCGAATTCGGCCTGCGCCGTGGACTTCACGCCTGCCGGTCAGCGCGTCGGGGTCGACACGGCCACCGTCGAGGCATGCCGGGACTTCTGCGGCATGCGGGCCTGGTTCGGTGGCGATTACCTTCGGCCCACACCCGGCTGCACGGACAAGGCCATTGCCGCATCGCGCAGAAACTTCAAGCGCGCGTACGACGCCAAGGACTACCGCCTGGCGCTGACCACGCTGGCGCCGGTGCTGCAGGACTGCGATGAGGTGCTGACCGGCGTCGCCAAAGGCTGGCTGCGCAACGACCTGGCGCTGGCACAGCTTCGCTCGGGCGACGCAGCCGCCTGCCGCCAGACCCTGGCCCCGCTGGCCGAGGAAGCCGGCAAGACGGATCAGGAACTGCGCGAGGCCTATCCACCCACCGATGCCGATGTGGTGCTGCCCATGCTCAAGGCTGCGCGCACCAATCTGCGCTTGTGCAGTTGAGGCGGTGCCATCGCCATGAAAGATCCCGCATCGCCCAACGCAGGAATCTCCGGGCATTTCCGGCGTGAGGCGAAGTGGATGCTGTGGGTGCTTGGCGTGCTGCCCTTGGCGCTTGCCTTGCTGGCAGCGTGGCTGGCGCCGCTGATCCTGAACCATGTGGAGAAAGACAAATGCCTGAAAGCTGGAGCACAGATCTCCAGGCAAACCGGCAGGTGCGAAAGCACTGAACAGGCGCCCCCGAAGGAGTGAATTGCGGGCTGTCCCGTTGCCCGCCTGGCGCACGACGATGCCCTGTGCTTGGGCGTGGTGCCCATGCTGTAGCGGATCGGCGGCGGCCCGGGCGTCTTGCCCTATCCTTGTGCGCTTTCATTCCAACTGAGCAGCGCCCTTGAACAGGGCTTGACCCCTTGCCACCCATGACCGATATCCGCCCCGCCCGCTTCCCCGAAGACCTCGACGCCGTGGTCCGCATCTTCCGGGAGTACGTGGCCAGCCCCACCGTGAGCCTGGACTTCCAGGACTTCGAGACCGAGTTCGCCGCCCTGCCCGGCAAGTACGCCGCACCCGAGGGCTGCGTGCTGCTGGCCTGGAAAGACGGCCAGCCCGTGGGCTGCGCCGCCCTGCGCCAGGTGGATGCGCAGACAGGCGAAATGAAGCGCGTCTACGTGCGCCCCACGGTACGCGGCGAAAACCTGGGGCGCCGCCTGGTGGAAGGCATCCTGGACGCCGCACGGCATGCGGGCTACACCCGCATCTGCCTGGACGTGCTGCCCGAGTTCCAGGCTGCGCAGCGGCTGTATGAAAACCTGGGTTTTGTGGATGCGGAACCGGTGAGCTTCAATCCCGTGCCGGGCACGCGTTATCTCGGACTGGATCTTTGAGGCATGCACCCTCCGGCAGGCGGCCTTCAGCGCCTGCACGGCTTCCGATGCGCTGACACCCGTTCCCTGAGTCCTCGTCTGCAAGCATTCAGCACGGTGAGACCGTAGCCCATACCCCGGTCCAGCAGCCTGCCCGCAAGCGCAGCGGCGGTACGGACCACCTCTCCCCGCATCCTTCATCCGCAAATGCCCGTGGCCGAGCCGGGCAGCCTGCGCTTGTGCCCCGTGAATACCACCCATGGCGAATGGCGCTGCCTGGGACCCAACGCTTATTGGCAGCATCTCTATTCACCTGGAATTTCAAACCTGATTTTAGGAATTGTCCTAAGGATAATTCTGAAAATGATCTGTGGGCGACTTATTTGATTGACCTCGTGCAGGCCATGAAATCAAATGAGGACTCTTCGCACAGCAAACATCAGAAACCCGCTTGGACACTGACGGCGGATTATTCGCCTGCTTGCAACCACTCATTTCCGTCAAATTGCCTTTATTGATCAAGGCGCATTGGCTGGAAAACTCGATTCCACTTCTGATCCAGCGTCTCCATACACCATGCCAGCCTCCATTGCCGCCACCTTCTATCAGATCGGCTATGCCGACATGCTTGCTCGCCAAATGGAGCAAAAACAGATCGATGCCATTGTGCTCACGCCACAGGAATACGCAGACATACTGAGCGACAAGGCGCGTAACAATCCTCGCCTGGCGGCCACGCTGCATGCCATGCTGGCCCACAGTGCGCTTGGGCGATACTGGACACACACCGCCAGCCCGAATGCAGGCAAACCCTGGGTCGCTCCCGCCTCCCTGATGGTCAGCGACGCGTACCTGATCACCAAAACGCTGATTGCATTGGGCCTGGCCGGTGCCCGCTCCTATATCAAGACAACCGCCACAGGCACCTATATCATCATCACGGGCTACGCAGGACTTCGCCGCCAGTTGCTGCAAGGCACGCGATTCCTTGCCGCCAATCCACGCATGGTCCAGATGGGCCTGGGTATTCGCGGTCTGCAGAATGTGGCCAAGGGCGGGTTTCTTCTGAGCCTGGTGGTGGGCACCGGGATAGAGACACTGGACTTCATCTTCAATGACGAGAAGACAATGCATGATCTCGTGGGTGGGATTGGAGTGGAGGCCGTGAAAGCAGGACTGGGAACACTTGCTGGGATAGCGGCGGCCACCATAACCACTGGAATGACGACGGTGGCAGTGATGCCGCTCTTTGCCATGGCTGTAGCCGTACTCATCACCAGCTTTGCGCTCAACCAAGCCGATACATATTGGCGAGTCAAAGAAAATGTCGTAAACGCTATGAAGGCCTTACCCGAAAGAACGGCAACAGGTCTCTATCAAATCAATACACAATCCATCGCTTGGGAAAAAATTCAGAAAAATGAAAATAAACACGAGAAAGAAGATTTTTACTGCGACCCAGCAATGGATACCAAAAATCTCCTGTGCAGCATATCTAGAGTAAAATAAAACCAATTAAAGAAAATGAAGAATCGCATAATCATAAATAGAAAAAACTCCATATGGGGAACTCCATTATTAATACTCATATTCATTGCCAATGTTCTCATTTGCATTAATGATACGTTTCCGAATATTAGTGACCTTCACAACAATGAAGCAATTGTAAAAATAGTCCCAATCACACCACTATTAATCTCTTCACTTCCAACACCAGCGATACTCTTATTAACGATGATCGCGAATGCAATTCCTTGCAAAGAAAGAGTGCTAAAAATTATGGAGCGCATTTTGATAATTATGCTTTCCATTAATTTTGCAAGCATAGCCATTTCATTTATTATATTAGTTCCATTGCAGTACTATGCAATGCCAAAGCTTGGATATACCAATTGCAGCATCCTAAGGGATCACCCAACCATTTATTTCACAGACTGGGTAAAAAACCCCGAGTGGTGCGTTCGCGGGAAAACCAGGGAATGGGTCAAAGAGCAGGCCAGGCTCTCCGGCAACCTTGAAAATCCCTGAAATAAAAAAAGCGCAGACCACATGGTCCGCGCTTTTTTGCATCCTCCGGCAGCCGTGCTGCCAACTCCCTCAGAACGCCTCTTCACTCATCTCCGCGCAGGTCATGTCGCGCTCACGCACGACCTTGAGCCATGCGCCGATCTTCGGCAGCTCGTAGCCAAAGAAGTAGCGCATGGCGGCCATGCGGCCAGCGTTGGCAGGTTCGGCCAGGGCGGCGTCCTTGGCGAGTACAGCCAGGGACACGTCCAGCCAGGTCCAGGCCAGTACCGTGTGGCCGAAGGCCTGCATGTAGGGCACGGCATTGGCCAGGGCCTGTTGCGGGTCGTCGGTGGCCCATGCGGCCTTGGTGGCGGCGCCGACTTCCTGCAGAGCCTTGGCCAGTTCATTGGCATGGCCGGCCAGTTCGGGCCGGGCCATGGCGCGCTGGATGGTGTCGTTGATGCGCGTGGCCAGCAGCTGCAGGCCCTTGCCGCCCTCCATGAGCACCTTGCGGCCCAGCAGGTCCATGGCCTGGATGCCGTGCGTGCCTTCGTGGATCATGTTCAGGCGGTTGTCGCGCCAGTATTGCTCCACGGGGAAGTCGCGCGTGTAGCCGTAGCCGCCGTGGATCTGGATGGCCAGGGAGTTGGCCTCCAGGCAGAACTCGCTGGGCCAGCTCTTGGAGATGGGGGTCAGCACTTCCAGCAGCAGCCGGGCCTCGGCCACGGATTCGGGCGTGCCGGTGTACTGCTCATCGACCAGGCGTGCGCAGAACAGGTTCAGCGCCAGCGCGCCTTCGCAATAGGACTTCTGCGCCAGCAGCATGCGCTTGACGTCGGCGTGCTCGATGATGCGCGACTGGGGGCGCGTGGCATCCTTGCCGGCTGCACCCGGCGCCCCCTTGATCGGCCGGCCCTGCGGGCGGCTCTGCGCATAGTCCAGGCTGGCGTGGTAGCCGGCCAGGCCCAGCATGGTGGCGGCCATGCCGATGGAGATGCGGGCCTCGTTCATCATGTGGAACATGCATTTGAGGCCTTCGCCGGGCTTGCCGACCAGGTAGCCCACGGCCCCGGCACCGCCGCGCACGGGAAAGCGCCCTTCCCCGAAGTTCAGCAGCGTGTTGGTGGTCCCGCGCCAGCCCAGCTTGTGGTTGAGGCCGGCCAGGGCCACGTCGTTGCGCTCGCCGGTGAGTTGGCCTTCGGTGTCCACGAGCTTCTTGGGCACGATGAACAGCGAGATGCCCCGCACGCCGGGCACGGGCTTGCCATCGGGACCGGGGATCTTGGCCAGCACGAGGTGGACGATGTTCTCGGTCAACTCATGGTCGCCCGCGCTGATCCACATCTTGTTGCCCTTGAGGCGGTAGCGCGGCCCCAGCGCATCGCTCTCGAAGTCGGCGCCATCGGGCTCGGCGCGCGTGGCGATATCGCTCAGCGAGGAGCCGGCCTGGGGCTCGGACAGGCACATGGTGCCGGCCCAGCGGCCATTGAATTCATTGGTGGCAAAGACCTGCTTTTGCATGTCCGTGCCGTGGGCCATGATGGCGTTGGCATTGCCCGAGGTCAGCATGTTGGAGCCGATGCTGATGGAGGCCGCCGCGAAGAAGCTGTTGGCTGCTGCCTCCACGGTGTAGGGCAGCTGCATGCCGCCGATGTCGTAGTCCTGGGCGGCGCTGAGCATGCCCGAGTCGGTATAGGCCTGGCGCGCATCGTGGGTGCACTGGGGCAGGATGACTTTCTCGCCGTCGAACTGCGGCTCCTGCGTGTCCACGGTGCGGTTGAAGGGGGCGTATTTCTCGCGGGCGATGCGCTCGCAGGTGTCGAGCACGGCATCGAAGGTGTCGCGCGAATGGTCGGCAAAACGCTCGCGCTCGCCCAGCGCATCGGCGCGCAGCCATTCATAGAGCAGGAAATCGATGGTGGAACGCAGGCGCATGGTGATGTCCGGAATCAAAAAAAGAAGCCGCAGGCGCCGCCAGAGGGAGCGCGTGCGGCCAACAGGAGTAACGGGAACAGGCGGTGGCGGCCGCAGCCGCCACCTGCACTTACAGCACTTCGAACACGCCGGCGGCACCCATGCCGCCGCCGATGCACATGGTCACGCAGACACGCTTGGCACCGCGGCGCTTGCCTTCGATCAGGGCGTGGCCCGTCAGGCGCTGGCCCGACACGCCATAGGGATGGCCCAGGGCAATGGCGCCGCCGTTGACGTTGAGGCGGTCGTTGGGGATGCCCAGCTTGTCGCGGCAGTACAGCACCTGCACGGCAAAGGCCTCATTGAGCTCCCACAGGTCGATGTCCTGCACCGTCAGGCCCAGCTTCTTGAGCACCTTGGGCACGGCGAAGACAGGGCCGATGCCCATTTCGTCGGGCTCGCAGCCGGCCACGGCAAAGCCCAGGAAGCGGCCAAGAGGCTTGAGGTTGTTGCGCGATGCATAGTCCTCGCTCACCACCACGCAGGCACCTGCGCCATCGGAGAACTGGCTGGCATTGCCGGCCGAGATCACGCCGCCGGGCAACGCGGGGCGGATGCCCGAGATGCCTTCCTTGGTCGTGCCTTCGCGCACGCCCTCGTCCTTGCTGCAGGTCACTTCCTTGGTGATCAGGCCGCGCACCTTGTCGGCCACGCCCATGGTCACGGTGATGGGCGCGATCTCGGCGTCCAGCAGGCCGGCGGCCTGGGCCGCGCAGGCCTTTTGCTGGCTGGCGGCGCCGTATTCGTCCATGGCGTCACGGCCGATGCCGTAGCGCTTGGCGACCTGTTCGGCGGTCTGCAGCATGCTCCAGTAGATCTCGGGCTTTTGCTTGGCCAGGGCCAGGTCCTGGATCATGTGCAGGTTCATTTCCTGCTGCACGCAGGAGATGGACTCCACGCCGCCGGCCACGTAGACATCGCCCTCGCCCGCGATGATGCGCTGCGATGCGGTGGCAATGGTCTGCAGGCCCGAGGAGCAGAAGCGGTTGATGGTCATGCCCGATGCGGTGATGGGCAGGCCGGCCTTGAGCGCGATCTGGCGCGCAATGTTCATGCCGGTGGCGCCTTCGGGGTTGGCGCAGCCCATGATCACGTCATCGACGGCGGCAGGGTCGACGCCTGCGCGCTGCACGGCGTGCTGCACGGCATGGCCGCCCAGCGTGGCGCCATGGGTCATGTTGAAGGAGCCCTTCCAGCTTTTGGCCAGGGGCGTGCGGGCGGTGGAAACGATCACGGCGGATGTCATGGATATTCCTTGTATGGCGGGTTTGCGGTGGTTCGCAAAAAGTTCGTGCGCCGCACGTCTCAGCTGAATTGCTTGCCTTCGGCCGCCAGCTTCGCCAGCAAAGGGGCCGGCTGCCAGAAATCGGCGTCGTCGTTGGGGTTTTTGGCAAAGCGGTTCATGGCCTGGACCAGGTTGAACAGCCCGACCTCACCCGCGTAGTGCATGGGGCCGCCGCGCCAGATGGGGAAGCCATAGCCGGTCAGGTAGACCATGTCGATATCGCCCGACTTGCCGGCGATGCCGTCTTCCAGGATGTGGGCGCCTTCGTTGACCAGGGCGAAGACCAGGCGCTGGACGATTTCCTCATCGGAGATCTTGCGCGGGGTGATGCCCAGCTCCTTGCGGTGGGACTCGATCATCTGGTTGACCAGCTCGGACGGGATGGCGTCGCGCTTGCCCGCCTGGTAGTCGTACCAGCCCGCACCGGTCTTCTGGCCGAAGCGGCCCAGCTCGCACAGCTTGTCGGCCGTGCGGCTGTACTTCATGTCGGCGCGCTCGACGGCGCGGCGCTTGCGGATGGCCCAGCCGATGTCGTTGCCGGCCAGATCGCCCATGCGGAACGGGCCCATGGCGAAGCCGAACTTCTCGATGGCCTTGTCCACCTGGGCGGGCGTGGCGCCTTCGTCCAGCAGGAAGCCGGCCTGGCGCGAGTACTGCTCGATCATGCGGTTGCCGATGAAGCCATCGCACACGCCCGAGACCACGGCGGTCTTCTTGATCTTCTTGGCCAGCTTCATCACGGTGGCCAGCACGTCTTTGGCGGTGTGCTTGCCGCGCACCACTTCCAGCAGCTTCATCACGTTGGCGGGGCTGAAGAAGTGCATGCCCACCACGTCCTGCGGGCGCTTGGTGAAGGCGGCGATCTTGTCCACGTCCAGCGTGGAGGTGTTGGAGGCCAGGATGGCGCCGGGCTTGGCCACCTCGTCCAGCTGCTTGAACACGGTTTCCTTGACGCCCAGCTCCTCGAACACCGCCTCGATGATGAGGTCGGCGTTCTTGAGCGCGTCATACGACAGCGTGGTGCTCAGCAGCGCCATGCGCTGGTCGTACTTTTCCTGGGTGAGCTTGCCCTTCTTGACCTGGGCTTCGTAGTTCTTGCGGATGGTGGCCACGCCACGGTCCAGCGCTTCCTGCTTGGTCTCCAGAATGGTCACGGGAATGCCCGCGTTCAGGAAGTTCATGGAGATGCCGCCGCCCATGGTGCCGGCACCGATGACGCCCACGGTCTTGATGTCGCGCACAGCCGTGTCCGAGGGAACGTCGGCGATCTTGGAGGCCGCGCGCTCGGCCATGAACAGGTGGCGCAGCGCGCGCGACTCGGGCGACCACATCAGTTGCATGAAGGCATCGCGCTCCAGGGCCATGCCCTCGTCGAACTTCTTGCGCGCTGCGTTCTCCACCGTGTCCACGCAGCGGGCCGGGGCCGGGTAGTTCTTGGCCATGCCCTTGACCATGTTGCGCGCGAACTGGAAGTAGGCGTCGCCCTGGGGGTGCTTGCAGGGCAGGTCGCGCACGCGCGGCAGCGGACGCTTGTCAGCCACTTCCAGCGCAAAGGCCTTGGCCTCGTCCAGCAGGGACTCGGGCGAAGCGGCCATCTTGTCGAACAGCTTCTGGCCGGGGATGGAGGCCAGCAGCTCGCTCTTGACGGGTTCGCCGCTGACGATCATGTTCAGCGCGGTCTCCACGCCCAGCACGCGCGGCAGGCGCTGCGTGCCGCCTGCACCGGGCAGCAGGCCCAGCTTGACTTCCGGCAGGGCCACCAGGGTGCCGGGAGCGGCCACGCGGTAGTTGCAGCCCAGCGCCAGCTCCAGCCCGCCGCCCATGCAGACGGTATGGATGGCGGCCACCACGGGCTTGCTGCCCTGGTCCAGCGAGTTGATCAGCGAGACCAGGTGAGGCTCGCGATACGCCTCTTCCTTGCCGAACTCGTTGATGTCAGCGCCGCCCGAGAAGGCCTTGCCGGCGCCCGTGATGACGATGGCCTTGACGGCCGGGTCGGAATAGGCCTTGTCCAGCCCCTCGACGATGCCCCGCCGCGTGGATAGCCCCAGGCCGTTGACCGGCGGATTGTTCAAGGTGATGACGGCGATGGCACCGTCCACTTTGTATTCAGCAGTCATGCTGTTGTCCCCTATGCGATAGAAAAAGAACGATCGTGCGTTTTTGATTGTAGGGAGTTCTTCCGCCTTTGCCATCCACCCTTGTCTCGGGCGGGACAAATTGTGTCGAGACGCCGAATAGGCACCTGTTCACCACGGTCTGACTCACTTCAGAAATTCCGTGTGCAGGCCTAGGCCGCCACGGCCAGCGGAGGTACGTCAAGCTTGATTTGCTGCCCCTCCAACATGGCATACCCTATTGACAGATAGTGGTTGCACAACTCCGGTTCGCCAACCAAAGACTGCTCCGCGTCTTCTGGCCGAAACAGCAACAGATGGCGCACATACAGCAAGTCGGCCTCGGACTCGATAGCGAAACGGATGAAATCCGGAAACTCGTGGATATTGTTGCGCTTCAGTGTCCAGGACAATCCAAGCCGTGGCCGGCGAAGCAGATCAGATCCGCAGCGCAGCGTTTGGTAATAGTCCAGATTTTTCTTGAATGTAGGCAAATCGGCGCCTGTGCGATTGGCGGCAAAAACCTCGTCCGTGATCCCGTCTATGGAAAAGGTGAGCGTATCCACCAAGCGAATCTTTCGTTCGTCAAACCGCTGCTTCACAAATGTCCCATTGGTTACGCAGGTGACCAGCACGTTGTATGCCTCGCACAACTCGAACAAACGATTCCACAGGGGCATGGACACCATGCTCGGCTCGCCGCGGCCCACCAGGTTGATCAACGTCAGATAGGGGAAAACTTCATGTGCCAGAGACTCCAGCACATCTTGCGAAAAAGCCGGGCGCCGATTGTTCATGCGGTGCTCATTCTCATCTCCATGGCTGCTGCAATGCGAGCAGTGAAGATTGCATGCGGCAGTCAGTTCGAGACTCAGGGACTCTGGCAGATGCGGCACCTGTGCCAGCTGGCGAGACTCACTGTGCACCACCTGGGCGCGAACCCATTCCTTCAACCCCAGCAGATAGGCCTGCCTTGACAGTTCGTCTCCATCCTCAGGAACAAGTGCAGCGGAAACCACATCGAATTCTCCGTGGCCCTGAACAAAGGCTTCCAGCCGCAACTTTACCCAGCCCGCCTCACGCGCTTCATCGGGAATCAATACGCGTATTCGCTCCACCTGGTGGACGTTTTGCAATCGAAAGCAAATGGCACGCTCTTCGCTGTAACGTCCCAAAATGCCAGTTGAAAAATACAGCTTGCTGAAATCATATCGATTGACGGGAGCCTTTTTTATGCGCAACGCCAATTCTATGTATAAATCCTCTTTTTTGACACGGAACAATCCTAGATTCTTCAGCTGGGGTTGGATTTTATTCATTTTTATTTCTCTCCCCCTGCTCCTTTATGAAATCCCAGGCAATCGGTTGATATTCAACCTTCTTGGCCAGCGAAGCTTGTGTTCTTTCCCCTCCAAAGTTCGCCCAGATATTTCTCTGTTCGGCATATCTGATTTCACGGAACCAGCATTTCTTGCATTGCTCCCATTCTTTTTCCGTGTTGAGCGTGCCGCGCACCGACTGCATTCGCTCGTTGTTCCATAGCGAAGAAAAATTGACATCCTTCTTCAGATGGCCCACATTTTCAGCGTACATGTTCGCACAAGTCACGACCTCTCCATCGGCCATGATGACCGCTGTCCGGTGTATGAATATGCATTCAGCCGGTTCCGCCGTTGATCTGTCCACTGCAACCGCCTTGGCTTCATCGTGCAGCTTTTTCAAGTCTTCAATTGAAAGCATGATGTCGATTTTTTAAAGTTGAACTGATAGACATGGGGATGTCATTTCAGAAAATCCATCATAAGCCATCAATTGAAGACCCGGCGCAAGGCGATTTTCTTAAACCTCCAGCCACTCCTTGCGTACTTTCTGATCGGCGCGCAGCCCGTCGGGCGTGCCGTCGAAGACGATGCGCCCATGGCCCATGACCAGGGCGCGGTCGGAGATGCTCATGGCAATGGTGAGCTTTTGCTCGATCAGCAGCACGGACACGCCGCGCTGCTTGATCTTTTGCAGGTACTCGCCCACCAGCTCGACGATCTTGGGAGCCAAGCCCTCGGTGGGCTCGTCGATGATGATCAGGTCGGGGTCGCCCATCAGCGTGCGGCACAGGGTCAGCATCTGCTGCTCGCCGCCCGACATCACGCCGGCCTCGGTGTGCTGGCGCTCCTTCAGGCGCGGGAACATGGCGTACATGTCGTCGAAGCCCCAGCGGCTGTCCCGGCCCTTGCCCTTCTGTCCCAGCAGCAGGTTCTGGTGCACGGTGAGGTTGGGGAACACGTCGCGGCTCTCGGGCACGTAGCCCACGCCCAGGTGGGCGATCTCGTAGGCCTTGCGGCCGGTCAGGCTCTGGCCCTTCCAGTCCAGCGAGCCCTCCCAGTGCACCAGGCCCATGATGGCCTTGGCCGTGGTGGAGCGGCCCGAGCCGTTGCGCCCCAGCAGCGCGACGATCTCGCCGGGCTGCACCGAGAAGTCCACGCCATGCAACACATGGCTTTTGCCGTAATAGGCATGCAGGTTGTTGATGTTCAGCATCCGCGCTTCCTCAATGTGCACCAGCTTGTTGATCCGCCACGGACGAGCCCAGATAGGCCTCCTGCACGCGCGGATTGGCACGCACGGCCTCTGGCGTGTCGTAGGCGATGACTTCGCCGTAGACCACGACGGCGATCTTGTCGGCCAGGCCGAAGACCACGCCCATGTCGTGCTCCACGGTCAGCAGGGTCTTGCCTTCGGTGACCTTCTTGATCAGCTGGATGAAATGGGCCGTTTCGCTGTTGCTCATGCCGGCCGTGGGTTCGTCCAGCAGGATGACGCCGGCGCCGCCGCCGATGGTGATGCCGATCTCCAGCGCACGCTGCTCGGCATAGGTCAGGTTCACGGCCAGCGTGTCGCGCTTTCTGTGCAGGCCGATCATCTCCATCAGCTCATCGGCGCGGGCATTGGCGTCGCGCAGCTTCGACAGGAAGCGCCAGCAGCTGTAGCGGTAGCCCAGGCTCCACAGCACGCTGCAGCGCAGGTTCTCGAACACGCTGAGCTTGGGAAAGATGTTGGTGATCTGAAAACTGCGCGACAGCCCCATGCGGTTGATTTCATAGGGCTTCTTGCCGTCGATGCGCTGGCCGTTGAGCAGCACCTGCCCGCTGGTGGGCTCGAAGCGGCCACTGATCAGGTTGAACAGCGTGCTCTTGCCCGCGCCGTTGGGGCCGATGATGGCCACGCGCTCGCCCGGCTTCACGGCCAGCTGGGCGCCACGGATGATCTCGGCCTTGCCGAAGCGCTTGTACAGGTCGCGCAGCTCCAGCGCATAGGTGGCCTCGCCAGCCACGGCGGCGGCCGCGGTGCCCGGACGTTCGATTGCAATGCTGGACATGGTTCAACCCTCCCCGCGCTTGATGGCTTCTTCGATTTCTTCCTGGATGCGCTCCCAGCGGCGCAGGCACCAGCGCCGGGCCACTTCCAGCAGGCCCAGGCCCACCACGAAGATGGCAACGGCCACGGTCCAGGTCGATGCCGAGCTGGTATCGAGCTGCACGCCCATGAACGAGACCTGGGGACCCAGGGCCGCATTGAGCTGCAGGTGGTAGATCATCTCGACGATGGCCGCGCCGCCCACGATCATGACCAGGGCGCTGGCCGCGATGGCCAGGTAGGGCTGGGCCAGCCGGCGCCACTTGCCGAAGCGCGCCACGCGCAGGTTCATCATGATCAGGCTGGCAACGCCGCCCGGTGCGTACATCACCATCAGCAGGAACACCAGGCCCAGGTACAGCAGCCAGGCCTTGGTCAGCTCCGACAGCAGCACCGAAGCCAGCACCAGCAGCACGGCGCCGATGATGGGCCCGAAGAAGAAGGTGGCGCCGCCCAGGAAGGTGAACAGCAGGTACGAGCCCGAGCGCATCACGCTCACGCTGTCCATGGCCGTGATGATCTCGAAGTTGATGGCTGCAAGCCCCCCGCCCACGCCTGCGAAGAAGCCCGCGATGATGAAGGAGAAGTAGCGCACGCGCTGCGTGTTGTAGCCCACGAACTCCACGCGCTCGGGGTTGTCGCGCACGGCGTTGAGCATGCGCCCCAGCGGCGTGCCCGTGAAGGCGAACATGGCGGCCGTGCAGATGAAGCAGTAGGCGGCGATCAGGTAGTACACCTCCATGCCCGAGCCGAAGGTCAGCCCGAAGAAGGGCTTGCCATAGACGCGGTCGGTGGTGATGCCGCCCTCGCCCCCGAAGAACTCGGGGAACATCAGCGCCATGGACGCCACCAGCTCGCCGATGCCCATGGTGATCATGGCGAAGGTGGTACCCGACTTCTTGGTGGTCACATAGCCCAGCAGGGCCGCGAAGAACATGCCGCCCAGGCCGCCGATGATGGGAATCAGCACCAGCGGAATGCCCCAGTCGCCGGAGCTGGCCCGGTTCATCGCATGGATGGCGATGAACGAGCCCAGCCCCGTGTAGACCGCATGGCCGAAGCTCAGCATGCCGCCCTGCCCCAGCAGGATGTTGTAGGACAGGCAGATGATGATGAGATAGCCGATCTGGCTGAGCATGGTCAGCGCCAGGCTGCTGGTGAACACCAGCGGCGCGACGATCAGCGCCAGGGCGAAGGCGCCCCAGATCAGGATGCGGCCGATGTTGAGCGGCTGGAAGCTGTAGTGGCGCCCTGCGCCCGCAGCCCCCGAAGCGCCCGGAACGCCTTTTGCGGCAGTGGATGTCATGGTCGTTTTGGTGATCGAGGACATGGTGTCAATCTCCCCGCGTGCCCAGGAGGCCCTTGGGCCGGAAGATGAGGATCAGCACCAGGAACAGGTAGGGCAGGATGGGCGCGACCTGGGAGATGGTGAGCTTGAGCAGCGGCCAGCCAAAGGTCTGCTCGCCGACCGGGCTGCCCAGCGAGGTCAGCAGGCTGGCCAGCGACCAGTCGATGGCCACGGCAAAGGTCTGCACGACGCCGATCAGCAGCGAGGCCACGAAGGCCCCCGCCAGCGAGCCCATGCCGCCGACCACCACCACCACGAAGATGATGGAGCCGACCGACATGGCCATGGCCGGCTCGGTCACATAGGTGTTGCCGCCGATGACGCCGGCCAGCCCCGCCAGCGCGCAGCCGCCGCCGAACACCATCATGAACACGCGCGGTACGTTGTGGCCCAGGGCCTCCACCATCTCGGGGTTCTTGAGCGCAGCCTGGATGACCAGGCCGATGCGCGTGCGCGTCAGCAGCAGCCAGACGGCCACCAGCATCAGCAGCGCCAGCAGCATCACGAAGGAGCGCGAGCGCGGGAACTGCGTGCCGTACAGCGTGAACAGCGGGCCCTGCAGCGCGGGCGGCAGTCCGTAGGGCACGGTGCCGCGGCCCCAGACCAGCTGCACCACCTCGAGGATGAGGTAGGACAGACCGAAGGTCACGAGCAGTTCGGGCACATGGCCGTACTTGTGCACGCGGCGCAGGCTGTAGCGCTCGAACATGGCGCCCAGCGCGCCCACCAGCAGGGGCGCGACGAACAGCGCGCCCCAGAAGCCGATGATGCCGCTGAGCGTGTAGCCGAAGTACGCGCCCAGCATGTAGAAGCTGGTGTGGGCGAAGTTGAGCACGCCCATCATGCTGAAGATCAGCGTCAGCCCCGAGCTGAGCATGAACAGCAGCAGTCCATAGCTCACGCCGTTGAGCAGCGATATGGTGAAGAACTCAAGCGTCATCGAAAGGCCTTGGTCTCGGTGCGTTGGGGACAGGAAGCGGTGCGGGCCGCTCTCAGGACGGGCGCTTCATCTGGCAGGAGGTGGGTGTGCTGGCCACGTAGGGCTCGTAGTACTTCACCGGGGCGAAGGTGTAGCCCGTGTTCTCTGCGTCATACGGGTTCTTGCCGCCGGCCTTTTCCCAGCGCGTGATGTACAGGCCCTGCTGCAGCTGGTGGTCGCTCTTGCGCATCTCCACTTCGCCGTTGAAGCTCTTGAGCTTCATGCCCTCCAGCGCGGCCGCCACCTTCACGGGGTCCGTGCCGCCGGTCTTGACGAAGGCCGCATCCAGCAGCGCGAACACGTGGTAGATCGAGCTTTGCGTGAGGTCGTCGTTCATCTTCTTCTTGAACTCGGCCATCAGCGGCTGGATGGGGCCGCCCATGTTGTAGTGGCCATAGCCCACGGTGTAGACCTTGACGTCGGACGCTGCGCCCATGGCCGTGGGCGAGCCCGAGCCGAAGGCGTAGTAGGTGTAGAACTTGACGTTGTTCAGGCCCGCGTCGTTGGCGGCCTTGAGCAGCAGCGACAGGTCCGATCCCCAGTTGCCCGTGATCACCGTGTCGGCGCCCGATTGCTTGATCTTGGCGATGTAGGGAGCGAAGTCGCGCACCTGGGCCAGGGGCGCGAAGTCGTCGCCCACCACCTGCACATCAGGCCGCTTGGCCTTGAGCATTTCCTTGGCGTACTTGGAGACCTGCTGACCGTGCGAGTAGTTCTGGTTGATCAGGTAGACCTTCTTGACCTCCGGCACGTCCTTCATGTACGTGGTCAAGGCCTCCATCTTCATGGAGGTGTCGGCATCCAGGCGGAAATGCCAGTAGCTGCACTTGCTGTTGGTCAGGTCCGGGTCCACGGCCGCGTAGTTGAGGTAGACGACTTCCTTGCCCTTGTTGCGTGCGTTGTGCTTTTCCAGCGCATCCATGATGGCCAGGGCCGGGCCCGAGCCGTTGCCCTGCACCACGTAGCGTGCGCCCTGGTCCATGGCCGAACGCAGCACGGCCGTGGTCTCCTGCGGGCTGAGCTTGTTGTCCAGCGGGATGATCTCGAACTTCACGCCCGAGGCATTTTTCCTGTTGAACTCCTCGGCCATCAGCTGGAAGGTCTTGAGCTGATTCGTGCCCACGGCGGCCATCAGACCCGACAGAGGATCGATCCAGCCGATCTTCACCGTCTCGCCCTTTTGCGCCCAGGCGCCCGATGCACAGGCCAGCATGGCCGAGGCGGCCACCGAATGCACGATCCACTTCATTTTTATGTCTCCTTTTTCCGGTTGATTCGGATATCTGTATTGGCGCCAGACTAACGCCTGAATGACAATTTCCCTCTGGGGAATGCCTTAGAAACTATCGCGCATGCGACTTGGCTGCGGCCCTGGACACATTGGCGACAGATCGCCATCGATCAGGCCAGAAAACCGCGTTTTGCCTGATTTCGGGCGAAAAAAGGGGCGCCTCGCGCCCCTTTGCGAAGTTCAATGGCCAGTTATGCCGTCATGAGGGTCGCTTCATCTCACAGGATGTCGGCGTGCTGGCCACATAGGGCTCGTAGTACTTCACGGGAACGAAGGTGTAGCCGGTGTTCTCCGAATCCATCGGATACTTGCCGCCGGCCTTTTCCCAGCGCGCGATGAACAGGCCCTGCTGCAGCTGGTGGTCGCTCTTGCGCATCTCCACTTCGCCGTTGAGGCTGTTGAACTTCATGCCCTCCATGGTGGCCGCCACCTTGGCCGGGTCCGTGGTCTTGGCGCGCAGGAAGGCCTGGTCCAGCATGGTCAGGCCCGAGTACAGCGAGCCCGTGTACATGTCGTCGTTGAACTTGGCCTTGTAGCCCTTGGTGATGCGGTCCAGCGGGCCGGGCAGGTTCATGTGGCCGTAGCCCACCATGTAGACCTTGTCGGCCGCAGCCGCGCCCATGGCCGTGGGCGCGCCGGTGGCGATGGCGTAGTAGGTGTAGAACTTGACGTTGTTCAGGCCTGCATCGCTGGCGGCCTTGATCAGCAGCGCCAGGTCCGAGCCCCAGTTGCCCGTGATCACCGAGTCGGCACCCGACTGCTTGATCTTGGCGATGTAGGGGGCGAAGTCGCGCACCTGGGCCAGCGGCGAGAAATCGTCGCCCACGATCTCCACATCGGGGCGCTTGCGCTTGAGCATCTCCTTGGCGTATTTGGAGACCTGCTGGCCGTGCGAGTAGTTCTGGTTGATCAGGTAGACCTTCTTGACCTCGGGCACGTCCTTCATGTACGTGGTCAGGGCCTCCATCTTCATGGAGGTGTCCGCATCCAGGCGGAAGTGCCAGTAGCTGCACTTGCTGTTGGTCAGGTCCGGGTCCACGGCCGCGTAGTTGAGGTAGACGACTTCCTTGCCCTTGTTGCGCGCGTTGTGCTTTTCCAGCGCATCCATGATGGCCAGGGCCGGGCCCGAGCCGTTGCCCTGGAAGACGTAGCGCACGCCCTGGTCCATGGCCGAGCGCAGGGCTGCCGTGGTTTCCTGCGGGCTGAGCTTGTTGTCGATGCCGATGATCTCGAACTTCACGCCCGAGGCCGTGCCCTTGTTGAGCTCCTCGGCGATGTACTGCAGGCTCTTGAGCTGGTTGGACCCCAGCGCGGCCATGAGGCCGGACAGCGGGTCGATCCACGCAACCTTCACCGTCTCGCCCTTCTGGGCCATGGCGCCCGTGGCGCAAGCCAGGGCCAGGGATGCCGTCAATGCCTTGATCGCAAACTTCATGAAGCGTCTCCTCTTGTGGTGGTTTCTGGGCGAGGCCCAGGGTAATGGCCCCTGTGCCCTGCCCTGATCGGTGATTGCCCCTAGCGGCTATCGCCGACGAGACTCGGACCGGCCGCCCCGGCCAGGACATGCCCCCGCATGCCCTGGCCCGGTGGCCGCCCGCAACGGCTCAAAGCCCCGGCAGCCGGTAGCCGGCCAGCTGCTCGCGCAGCCGGGTCTTGAGCATTTTTCCGGTGGCGCCCAGCGGGATGGCATCGACGAAGACCACGTCGTCGGGGATCTGCCACTTGGCGGTCTTGCCCTCGTAGAACTTGAGCAGTTCCTCGCGCGTGACCTCGGCGCCGGGCTTCTTCGCCACGGCGACGATGGGGCGCTCGTCCCACTTGGGATGCGGCATGCCTATGCAGGCGGCCATGGCCACGGCCGGATGGGCCATGGCGATGTTCTCGATGTCGATGGAGCTGATCCACTCGCCGCCGGACTTGATCACGTCCTTGCTGCGGTCGGTGATCTGCATGAAGCCGTCCGGGTCGATGGTGGCCACGTCGCCCGTGGGGAACCAGCCGCGGCCCTGCGCGTCCTTGACCAGCGGGCTCTCGCCCTTGAAGTAGCTGTCCACGATCCAGGGTCCGCGCACCAGCAGGTCGCCATAGCTCTTGCCGTCCCAGGGCTGGTCGGTGCCGTCGCTGTCGACGATGCGCATGTCCACGCCGTAGATGGCGCGGCCCTGCTTTTGCAGGATCTTCATCTGCTCGTCCTTGGGCAGCTGCAGCTGCTTGTTCTTGAGCGTGCACAGCGTGCCCAGCGGGCTCATCTCGGTCATGCCCCAGGCATGCAGCACCTCCACGCCGAACTCGTCCTGGAAGGCCGTGATCATGGCCGGTGGGCAGGCGGAGCCGCCGATCACCGTGCGCTTGAGCGTGGAAAACCGCAGGCCGCCCGGCCTGATGTGGCCCAGCAGCATCTGCCAGACCGTGGGCACGCCGGCCGCGTAGGTGACGCCTTCGGCCTCGATCAGCTCGTACAGCGACTTGCCGTCCAGCGCGGGGCCCGGGAACACCAGCTTGCAGCCCGTGAGCGCGGCCGAGTAGGGAATACCCCAGGCGTTGACGTGGAACATGGGCACGACGGGCAGCACCGAGTCGCGCGCCGATATGCACATCACATCGGGCAGCGCGGCCGCGTAGGCGTGCAGCGTGGTGGAGCGGTGGCTGTAGAGCACGGCCTTCGGGTTGCCCGTAGTGCCGCTGGTGTAGCACATGCTGGAGGCCGTGTTCTCGTCGAATTCGGGCCACTGGTACTGGTCGGGCTGGCCGCCAATCCAGTCCTCGTAGCTGACCAGGCCCGGAATGCCGCTGTCGGCGGGCAGGCGGTCCGCATCGCACAGCGCCACCCACTGGCGCACCGTGGGGCACTTGGCATGCACGGCCTGGATGATGGGCAGGAAGGTCAGGTCAAAGCACATGACGCGGTCTTCCGCGTGGTTGATGATCCACGCCACCTGGTCGGGGTGCAGGCGCGGGTTGACCGTGTGCAGCACGCGGCCCGAGCCGCTGACGCCGAAGTACATCTCCATGTGGCGATAGCCGTTCCAGGCCAGCGAGGCCACGCGGTCGCCAGGCTGCAGGCCCAGGCCGTCCAGCGTGTTCGCCAGCTGGCGCGAGCGCCGTGCCAGGTCGCGGTACGTATAGCGATGGATATCGCCCTCCACCCTGCGCGAGACGATCTCCGCATCGCCATGGTGGCGGTCGGCGAAGTCGATCAGCGACGAGATCAACAGTGGTTGGCTTTGCATCAGACCCAGCATCTATAGGCTCCTAAGGTGATTGAACTTCGTGAACGTCGTGAACTGCGGACCGCGGATTCGCGCAAGGCCAAGGCCCTGGTGCGCGATGCCGCTGCCCGCATGGAGGGTGGGCTCAGGCCGGCGCCCTGGGTCCGATCCCGGCAGGGACAGGCGCATCGTTTTTCCGGCATGGTTGACGCATTGTCTTGTCGCAACTCGGCAGCGTCTTCGCATGCTCGTATGGGATATACCCTAGGACGATGCTGGAGGCATGCGCCGCGTCATGCCACAGCGTGTTCGTGGACGGCGTCTTGTCGTTGCCGAAGATCCAGTATCCGGTCTGCGATGGCGAATCCACTGTCACGCGAATGCTTGAACCGGCGCGGAACACATGCGCGAATTTCTGGATCTCCACCCGCATCAACTGGGGCTGGCCGGCAACCAGTGGCACATCCTTGTCCCGTGTGTAGGCCCCCCAGGGACGCAGCGCCGTGGATCGGCTCTCATCGAGCGCACGCTTGGAGGCACGCAGCCAGCCGCGCTGCACGAACATCTCCTGCCCGTCCGGCCGCACCTCGGACACGGTGACCTGGATGTCGGTATTGGCGGCCGTGGCGCTGAGCCACAGGTCGGCCGAGCCTTCGCCATAGAAGCTCAGGTCCTGCGGCAGGGCCGCCGTGGTGAAGACCAGCTGGCCATCCTTTTCCGAAGCGGGCACGGCGGGCCAGCCTTCGGCCGCCGGGTTGTTCACCTGCGGACTCAGGGCCGGATAGCGGTAGCTGGAAGAAGCCGTGCCTGAGGCGGGTGCGCTGTCGCCCAGCGCCTGGCCGGGCTGCATCCACAGGCGCAGGGGCTTGACCTGGACAGGCAGCCGGTCAAACCGTGCCTCGCCCGTGGGCATGAGCTTGGCGCCGCCATTGAGGGCCTTGGCGTCCGTGGTCTGCATCTCCTGCAGCAGGCGCACGCGCGGCTCCTTGTCGAAGCCGTTGTCCTCGCCCTTGACGAAGCGCGCCAGGAAGCGCTTCAGCGTCTGGTCGATATGGTCCGAGGTGATGTTCGTGTGGTGGTCGCCGTTGGAGCTGACCAGCCACATCCTGTCGGGCGCAATGGTGTCTTCGTAGTAGCCCGAGCGCGGGCCGATCTGCTCGTCCTGCCAGGACTGCGTGCCCAGCGTGGGGATATTGATCTTGCCGCTTTGCAGCATGGCGCTGCGCTCCAGATACAGGCCATCGGCATAGGGGTTGTCCAGCCACTTGATCAGGTCCAGCTCGGGCCGCTTGATCTTCTCGATGTTGTCGGCCACCGTCTTGGCGCATTCCGTGTCGCCACCGTTCTTCACCGCCAGGTCGGCGGCCGTGCGCCAGATGCGCGGGAAGCCGTTCCACCACTGCGCCGGAAAGCCGATGTTGGCAATGCCGCCCGGATAGCCCACGTCCCGGTAGGGATCGCCCACATTCTTGCTGGGCGTGATCGCCAGCAGCCCCTTGGGCCGGTGCGCCGCCACCCACAGCTGGTTGTAGCCCGAGTACGAGTAGCCGATCATGCCGATGCGGCCATTGGACCAGGCCTGCCGCCCGGCCCACTCGATGGCAAAGGCCCCGGCCGCACCTACGCTGGCGTCAAACACCTTGTCATCCCCCGTGGAGCAGCCCGTGCCCGGCACGTTCAGCCCCATGACCGCATAGCCTTCCTTGGTCCAGGGACTGCTGATGTTGGGGTACGAGCCCGAGATATAGCCGTCGTACTCGACCAGCAGCGGGAACGGGCCCTGCCCCTCGGGCAGGAGCAGCGAGTAGCGCATCCTGCTGCCGTCCGGCAGGGTGATGTAGCCCGATTGCTGGCCCGGCCCCATGGGCGCGGGCATGCCCGACGATCCCCCTCCGCAGGCGGCCAGGCCCACGGCGGCGGCGGCAATGGCCCCCGCCAGCGGCCAGCGCCAGGCATGTGTGAAAACGGTCTTGACTGTCATGGGTACTTGTCTCCTTCGTTGTTGTTGGCTATCTCTTGGGGCTTGCCGCGGCAAGCCCCTGCTCGCTCATCTACTCGCTCACCTGCCCGCTTATCGGCTCTCTCACTGCAGCCGGATACTTGTCGCGCCCGGCTCGGCATCAAAGATCAGGCTGGACGGCCAGGGCTTCCATGTCTGGCCCAGGGCCGCGTTCTGCGGATTGCCCGTCTGCATGAAGGCCTTGAGGCTGGCCATCATGGCGTTCGACAGCGCCAGCCGGCCCGGGGCATTCGCCGTGCTGTTGGTCACGCGGGAGAACACGGACGGCCCGAAGTTGCCGAAGAGAAAGGGCAGATCGAACGCATGGGCCGCGCCGTAGACCGTGTTCCAGGGGGCGGGCTGGCGCGCCCAGTCGAAGCGGTAGCTCCAGACCTCGGCCTGCCGGGTGCGCAGCGTGTTGAGCAACTGGTCGCGGCTGGGATCGGCGAACAGATGGGTCAGTTGCGCCATGCGGGCGTTGTAGCCGATGACCGGCGTATCGACGGGCAGGTAGGCGGCATCGATGATGTCGGCCAGGCCCGGCGCGTTGGGCGACTGCGCATCGAAGGACTGCATCATGCGAAAGCGCGCCGCATCATCGATCCTGAAGCCCGGCTTGCCGCCCAGCGCAGCCAGCAGGGGCGCGAACAGCTTGCCCTCCTCGGCCGTGTAGCCGGCCATCACGGGCATGCGGTTGTATTGGCCCGCAGCCAGCGCGGCCATGGGATCGGTGGGCAGCAGCAGGCCGTCGGGAATCGGTCCCGCGCCCGTCAGGCCCTTGGCCACCAGGGTCTGCAGCAGCACGCGCGCATCCTTGCCGCGCAGGTAGGCCGCAATCTGCGCCGGTGTCCAGCCGGCAGCCACCGTGGCGGCAGCCGCCACATCGGCAGCCAGCCCATCGGCCACCATCAGATGGGCCAGCAGCAGCGCGGACTGGGTGGCGTAGGCCGAAGCCGGCTTGAGCGTGGCCAGCACGCCGGCCGGCAGGTTGGATGGAAGCGACAGCCCGCCGCTGATGGGCACCAGCCTGTGGAACAGGCCGCGCGCCGATTCGGCCGCCAGCAGCGCCAGCACATTGGTGGCCCCCGCCGACTGGCCCATGAGCGTGACATTGCCCGGATCGCCGCCAAAGCCCGCGATATTGCGCTGCACAAAGCGCAGCGCCTGCAGGTTGTCCAGCAGCGCGAAGTTGCCCGTGGCCGGCGCGCCGGCCTGCATCTGCGGCATGTGCATGTAGCCCAGGATGTCCAGCCGGTAGTTGGCCGTCACCACCACGGCATTGGCGGCGCGCGCCAGGGCCGCGCCGTCATACAGCGGATCGGCGGTATAGCCCGAGATGGCGCTGCCGCCGTGGATGAACACCAGCACCGGCAGCTTCTCGGCACCGCTGGCCGGGCGCCAGATGTTGAGCGTCAGGCAGTCCTCGCTGCCCACGGGCTGGCCCAGGGTGGAGGCGATGGTGTCGTCGAAGCGGTTGTTGGCTCCCGGGCCGTACATGCGCCCGATCTGCAGGCAGGCATTGCCGAACTGGCGCGCCTCGCGCACGCCCTCCCAGGCCTTGGGCTCGGCCGGCGGCTGCCAGCGCAGCGCGCCCACGGGCGCCTGGGCAAAAGGCACGCCCTTCCAGAAATAGGTGCCCGTGGCGGCGCCATCGTCCACGCCGCGCAAGGGGCCGTAGGCCGTCTCGCGCAGTTCGGGGCCTCCGCCGCCCGAGCCGCCGCAGGCCGCGAGCCACAAAGCCATTGAAGCCACGGCCAGGCGTATGCCGCCAGCCATCCACCGCTGTCCTGTGCGCATGCTTGTCTCCTGAATGGTTTTTGGGGTTTCCCGTATGGGCCGCGCCGGGCCCATGGGTCACACTGCGCAGTCGTTCGCCGCGCTGCAAAAATTCTAGGAACAGCGCGGCAAAACGCCGCTATCGCAACCACGCCAAAACAGTGACTTCAGAACGCAAACAGCGCCCCGAATGGCCCAGGAAAACCCGGTCATGACAACGCAGCGCAGCAGCTCCGCCGCCTGGGTGCGCGGCATCCTGGACATGATGGCCACCGAAGGGCTGGCCCCGCAAAGCCTGTGCGCCGCAGCCGATATCGACCTTGCCGCACTGCAGCATTCGCAGGCCCGTACCGATGTGGACCGCGTGAGCCGGCTCTGGGAGCTGGCCGTGGCCCAGTCCGCCAATCCCACGCTGGGGCTGGACCGGCAACTGGCCGCGCGCCACGGCAACATCGATCTGGTCGGCTACTCGCTGGCTTCGGGCCCGCACCTGCTGGCCGGCTTCCGCGACCTGGAACGCCACATGGCCGTGATCTCGGACGCAACGTCCTTCACGCTGGAGCGCGATGCGCGCGGCTACTGGTTGTCCATACATCACATCGGCGCCACAAGGCCCGTGCCGCGCCAGCGCGTGGAGTTCGCCGTGCTCACGCTGCTGGTGCTGTGCAACTGGCTGACGCGGCGCGATGTCCGGCCGCTGGCCGTGGAATTCATGGCCGAGGCGCCCGCCCCCTCGCACGAGGCCGCCTACCGCGCGGCCTTCGGCCTGCTGCCGCGCTTCGGCGAGGACGCGAACCGCTTCCTGCTGTCCGAGGCCGACCTGCTCGCCCCCATTCCCACGCACAACCCCGAACTGCTGGCACTGCACGAAAAGCTGGTCGAAACCGAACTCGACCACCTGGGCCAGGCCGGCGTGGGCGCGCGCGTGCGCCACGAGATCGCGCGCCTGCTGCCCCAGGGCGAGCCGCGCCGCGAAGACGTGGCCAGCCTGCTGGGCCTGACCGACCGCACCTTGCAGCGCCGCCTGCAGGCCGAAGACACCAGCTACCAGCAACTGCTGGACGAAACCCGGCGCGAGCTGGCCCTGCAGTACCTGGGCGAGCCGCGCCGCAGCCTGGCCGAGGTGGCCGACCTGCTGGGCTTTGTGGACCAGAGCAATCTCTTTCGCGCCTGCCGCCGCTGGTTCGGCATGCCACCGGGCCAGTACCGACAGCAACTGCGTGCGTGAATGCATTCGGTGAATGCGCGCATGAACCTTGCGCCCCACGGGGCATAGGCGCTGGGGGACAATTCCCGCATGAACCTGCATGCTGCCGCCGAAGGCCAGGCTCCGGCGACCTCCCCACGCCCTCCCATCTCCTGGCAAGACGGCTTTGCCGCCCTGGGCCCGGACTTCTTCACCCATCTGCGCCCCACGCCGTTGCCCGAGCCGCACTGGATTGCCACCAGCACCGGCGCCGCCGAGCTGCTGGGCCTGGACCCGCAGTGGCTGGCCTCCGATGAGGCTCTGCAGGCGCTCACCGGCAATGCCGTGCTGCCCGGCAGCCATCCGCTGGCCAGCGTCTACAGCGGCCACCAGTTCGGCGTCTGGGCCGGCCAGCTTGGCGACGGCCGTGCCATCTTGCTGGGTGAGACCGCCTCGGGCCAGGAAATCCAGCTCAAGGGCGCGGGCCGCACGCCCTACTCGCGCATGGGCGACGGGCGCGCCGTGCTGCGCTCGTCCATCCGCGAGTTCCTGTGCAGCGAGGCCATGCACGCCCTGGGCATTCCCACCACGCGCGCGCTGAGCCTCACCGGATCGCCCGCCCCCATTCGCCGCGAAGAGATCGAGACCGCCGCCGTGGTGGCGCGCGTGGCGCCCAGCTTCATACGCTTCGGCCATTTCGAGCACTTTGCGGCGCGCGACCAGATAGCGCCTCTGCGCCAGCTGGCCGACTACGTGATCGACCGCTACTACCCCGAATGCCGCACGGCCGAGGCACTGGTCGGCAACGCCTACGCCAACTTCCTGCAGGCCGTGAGCGAGCGCACGGCGCGGCTGCTGGCGCACTGGCAGGCCGTGGGCTTTTGCCATGGCGTGATGAACACCGACAACATGAGCATCCTGGGCCTGACCATCGACTACGGTCCCTTCCAGTTTCTCGATGCCTTCAACCCCGGCCACATCTGCAACCACAGCGACACCCAGGGCCGCTACGCCTTCAACCGCCAGCCCCAGGTGGCCTATTGGAACCTGTACTGCCTGGGCCAGGCCCTGCTGCCGCTGATCGGCGAAGAGGAACTGACCATTGCAGCGCTGGAGTCGTACAAGCAGGTGTTTCCGCAGGCCTATGGCGCCCTCATGCTGCGCAAGCTGGGTCTGCCCGAAGATGCGCCAGGCACGCCGCCCGCCGAGGGGCGCTTTGCCGCCCTGGTGAACCCGCTGCTGCAGCTCATGGCCGACAACGCGGTGGACTACACCATCTTCTTCAGCCGCCTGACCGATGCGGTGGCTGCCGGTGCCAGTGCCGGCACGGACCTCGACCTTGACCTCGAGCCCGTGCGCGACCTGGTGCTGGACCGCGAGGCCTTCGACCGCTGGGCAGCCCTGTACGCACGGCACCTGGCAGGCACGGATGCCGCGGCGGCCGCCGCTTTGATGCAAGAATCGAATCCGCGCTTCGTGCTGCGCAACCACCTGGGCGAGATGGCCATCCGCGCCGCAAAGGCCGGTGACTTCGCTCCCGTGCGCCACTTGCTGGCTGTGCTGCAGACTCCGTTCGACCCCCACGCCGAGCATGCCGAATGGGCAGGCTTCCCGCCCGACTGGGCTTCCTCCATCGAGATCAGCTGTTCATCATGAGCTTTCCCATCCACAAGACCGAACAGGAATGGCAGGCCGAGCTGCAGGCCAAGGGCGCCGAACCTGCCGCCTTCCAGGTGACACGCCATGCAGCCACCGAGCGCCCGTTCACCGGCCGCTATGAACAGTTCTGGGCCGATGGCAGCTACCACTGCATCTGCTGCGGCAGCAAGCTGTTCGACTCCGACACCAAGTTCGATGCCGGCTGCGGCTGGCCCAGCTTCGACCGCGCCATCCCCGGCGCCATCACCGAAATCGTGGACCGCAG
This sequence comes from Delftia sp. GW456-R20, assembly GCF_001622915.1. NCBI lineage: Bacteria > Pseudomonadati > Pseudomonadota > Betaproteobacteria > Burkholderiales > Comamonadaceae > Delftia > Delftia sp. GW456-R20. The sequence continues at coordinate 789,547 of NZ_LWCN01000004.1, forward strand.
CCACGGCATGGTGCGCACCGAAACCGTCTGCAGCCAGTGCGGCGCCCACCTGGGGCATGTATTCCCCGACGGCCCCTCCGACACAGGACTGCGCTACTGCATGAATTCCGCATCGCTGGAATTCGAGCCGCCCAAGGCCTAGGCTCCAGGCCCGCAAAAACCCCAGGCCACGCGGCCCTGCACCGATGCCGGGTCGCGCCGGCTGCGCCACAATGCGCCTGCCAAGCTCAGGCCCCATGCCTGACTCCAAGCCCATCGAAACCTTCCAATGAAGTTACTGATCGACTTTTTCCCCATCATCCTGTTCTTCGTCGCCTTCAAGGTCTGGGGCATCTACACGGCAACGGCCGTGGCCATCGTCGCCACCATTGCCCAGATCGCCTATCTGCGCGTGCGCCACGGCAAGGTCGAGCCCATGCAATGGGTCAGCCTGGGCGTGATCGTGCTTTTCGGCGGCGCCACCTTGCTGGCCCACAACGACACCTTCATAAAGTGGAAGCCCACCGTGCTGTACTGGCTCATGGGCAGCGCCCTGTTGATAGGCCAGCTGGTGTTCCGCAAGAACCTGCTGCGCTCGGTCATGGGCGCGCAGCTGCAACTGCCCGACAACGCATGGCGCACCCTGAACTGGAGCTGGGCGGCGTTCTTCGCGGTCATGGGCGCGCTCAACCTGGTCATCGCCTACCGCTTCGACACCGACACCTGGGTCAACTTCAAGCTGTTCGGCGGCATGGGGCTGATGCTGGTCTTCGTGATCGGCCAGGCCATCTACATGAGCCGCTTCATGCAGGAAGACAAGGGCGAGGCAGCAGCCGCCACGCCCGACGCCCTGCCCCCGCCTGGCGTGCAGCAGGACAAGCAGCCATGAGCGCGCCCGCCCATCCGCTGCCCATCACCGCCGAAGCCATGCAGGCCGTGCTGCGCGAGCGCCTCGCCCCCGATCACCTGGAAGTGATCGACGAGAGCCACCAGCACGCCGGCCATGTGGGCGCCAACGGCACCGGCTTCGGCACGCATTTCCGCGTGCGCATTGCGTCACCTTTGTTTCAAGGCAAGCCACGCGTGGCACGCCATCGCCTTGTGTATGATGCGCTGCAAGAATTCATTGACCAGGGCGCACACGCCATCGCCATCGAGGTTCTTTGAACTTTTACAGGCTCCGACGATTCGGAGCCTGTTGCGTATCCGCGCTATAGAATCAATTTTTCCTTCATATCTGGAATTCGCATGAAAAAACAGCTTCTGACCAGCCTGGTGACTGCCGCCGTGCTGAGCACCGCGGCCCTGTCCGCCTCGGCCCAGAACATCGCCGTCGTCAACGGCAAGGCTGTGCCCAAGGCACGCGCCGAAGCGCTCAAGCAACAGATCGAGCAAAGCGGCCGCCCCGTGACGCCCGAGCTGGAAGGGCAGATCAAGGAAGAAGTCATCGCCCGCGAGATCTTCATGCAGGAAGCCAACAAGCGCAGCCTGGCCAACAGCGAAGCCTACAAGCAGCAGATGGAACTGGCCCGCCAGACCATCCTGATCCGCGCGCTGTTCGAGGACTTCCAGAAGAAGAACCCCGTGACCGACGCCGAAGCCAAGGCCGAGTACGACAAGGCCGTCGCTGCCAACAGCGGCAAGGAATACAAGGCCAGCCACATCCTGGTCGAGTCGGAAGACCGCGCCAAGGCCATCATTGCCGAGATCAAGGCCGGCAAGAAGTTTGAAGACATCGCCAAGAAGGAGTCCAAGGACCCCGGATCCGGCGCCCGTGGCGGTGACCTCGACTGGGCCAACCCCGGCAACTACGTGCCCGAGTTCTCCGAAGCCCTGATCAAGCTCGAAAAGGGTGGGATGACCCAGGAGCCGGTCAAGACCCAGTTCGGCTACCACATCATCCGCCTGGACGACGCACGTCAGGCCGAACTGCCCAAGTTCGAGGAAGTCAAGCCCCAGATCGTGCAGCAGCTGCAACAGCAAAAGCTGGCGCAATTCCAGGAATCGCTGCGCGAAAAGGCCAAGATCCAGTAAGATGCGTACGAGTCGGCGGTTTTTGCCGCCGGCCTGACCATCACCAGCCCGCCTTGTGCGGGCTCTTTTTTTGTCCGATGACCCTGTCAAAAACAAAAGCTGCCCTCTGGGGGGGCAGCTTGCACGCATTGTTACCTGCGGCCGACTCCGAGCGTCGGGCCCCGGGCAATCCGGCACTTCAGAACTGATAGGTTGCCGTTACCCTGGCCGTGCGGCCTTCGCCGTATTCAACGGCCGAGGAACGCGACTGCTCGCCCAGGCGCTGGCGCACGCCGGCCACATAGGCCTTGTTGCCGATGTTTTCGAGATTGAGCCTGAGCTTCCATTGCCGGTTGAGTTCATAGCCGACCATGGCGCTGTGCACCCAATAGGCAGAGAGTTTCCCATCGCCTGCCGAGGTGACATTGCGCGTGCCCACGAAGCGCACCCCATAGCCCACCGTCCAGCCTTGGGGCAATGCATAGGTGGTCCACAGGTTCAGCGAATGGCGCGGCGTATTGCCCAGCGCCTGGCCCACACGCGCAGGCTCGTTCAATGACTTGAGGGTCTTGCTGGCCATGAAGGTGTAGTTGGCGAAGACATCCCATTGCGGCGTCACCTTGCCTGCGGCACCGAGCTCCAGCCCGCGCACGCGCTGCTCTCCGGCCAGCAGATAGCTGCCATCGGCCATCTGCTCTCGGGCATTGGTCTTGTCCACCTGGAACAGGGCGCCGGTCAGCGCCAGCTGGCGGTCCAGCACATCCCACTTGGTTCCCAGTTCCAGGCTGGTGTTCTTCTCGGGTGCCAGCGAGGCCGTGGCCGCATCCAGGCCCGAGCCCGTGGAGACCAGGAATTCGGCGGAAGGGTTGAAGGCCGTGCCGTAGGCCAGGTAGATGCGGCCATTGTCGGCGGGCTTGAAGCTCAGGGCCGTGCGGCCGCTGAGCCGGCCGTCGGAGCTGTCCACCGAGGTGCGCACGCCAGCGGCCGTTGTGGCGTTGGAGCGCCCGTCGATCCAGTCATAGCGCAGGCCCAGGTTCAGATCCCAGCGCGGACCCAGCGCAATGGAGTCGGTGGCATACAGCGCGCGGGTGTCCAGGCTGGTTTCGTTCCTTCCGCTGTTTTGCAAGTCCGTGGTGCCCGTCCAGTATCCGGGCGGACGGGCCAGCGGATAGCCGCCGGCAGGGAACTGCCGGTTGATGTTGTAGGAAGATGTGGTGCGGTCATAGGTCTCGCGCGCGATCTCGAAGCCCGTGATCAGCGTATGCCCCAGCACGCCTGTGTCGAAGCGCTGGGTCAGGTTGGTCTGGTTGATCCACAGGGTGGTGGCCGCATCGCGGCCATAGGCCTGGGGCCCTGCGGGCCGGTAGTAGCCAGGCTGCATGCCCCGGAGATCGACATGCGAGGCAGAGATCACGGTATCGCGGCTCAGCCGCGAGTAGCGCGAGAGGTTCTGCAGCTTGGCGCCCGAGGCGAAGTCATGCTCGATCTTCGCGGTCAGGGCATCCTGGCTGATCTTTTCCCGGTCAAGGTTGCGCCAGCCGAAGTAGGCATTGCGCGAGACGCCATCGAGCATCTTGCCGCGAAAGGCCGGCACGCCAAAGTCGGGAAGATTGTCATCGTTCTGGTGGAAGAAGCTGAGAGTCACGCGCGTGGGCGAATTCAATCCCAGAGCCAGCGAGGGCGCCACACCCCAGCGCCGCTTGAAGATGGTGTCGCGCCCGGCCACGTCGCTGTCATGGCCCATGAGGTTCAGGCGCATGGCGGCCTTGCCGCCAGCCAGCACCCGGTTGGTGTCGAGCGTGAGGCGCCGGTAGCTGGCCGTGCCCAGGCCTGCGTCGGCCTCGGTGAAGTCATGGGCCTTGGGCTGCTTGCTGATCATGTTGATGCTGCCGCCCGAGGTGCCTGCCCCGCCAAAGACCGAGTTCGGGCCCTTGATGACTTCGACAGACTCCGTGTTGAAGAGGTCGCTGCGGTTGTTCTGCCCACTGTCGCGCAGCCCGTCGATCTGCAGGTTGGCGTTGGCGCTGAAGCCGCGGATGTTGATGCTGTCGCCCGAGCCCGCACCGCCCTCGCCCGCATTGAAGGTGATGCCCGACACATTGGACAGCGCCTGCTGCAGGCTCAGGGCGTTCTGTTCCTGGAGCACCTGCCCCGGTACCACCGTAATGGTCTGGGGCACGTCCAGCAGCGGCTTGGCGTACTTGACCGAGTCGGATGCCTCGGTGCGCGAGCCGGTGGTGCGCGGTCCCGAAACGGTGACCGGCGCCAGCTGGACCTGGCGATCCTCAGGGGGCACATCCTGCGCGTATGCAGGTGTGACCAGCGCCGCAGCGAAGACCGAATAAAGGCATGACTGGGGGCCGGAGACGAAAGGTCGGGAACGGCAATCTGAAGTGCGCATGGCAAGGGCCTTTGTTGAAAATGGAAATCATTTGCAACAAGACCTTTCCCAAGCAATCAGATCCGTCTGATTCTGGTGTTCAGACCTCGATCTCAGGCGTTTTCGCTTGCGCCGATCAGCGCGCTCCCGCCTCCTGCAGCAGCCGCTCCACCTCATGCTGGCTGCGCTGGCGAGCGTGGGCCAGGGCCGTGACGCCGTCCTTGTCGGGCAGGCTGAGGTCCGCCTTCGCCGTGATCAGCTGGCGCACGATGTCCTGGTAGCGCGGGCCACCATCGCCCAGCAAAACGGCTTCGAGCAGGCAGGTCCAGCCCAGCCGGTTCACATGGTCGGCCCGCACACCGGCCGCCAGCAAGGCCTGCACGGTATCGACGTGGCCGCGCTCGCAGGCGGGGATCAGCGCTGTGCCGCCGTAGCGGTTGACGCTTTGCAGGTCGGCACCATAGGACAGTGTCATGCGCAGGATTTCCAGCCGACCCAGGGCACCGGCCAGCAGATAGGCACTGTCCTGCAGGTCGTTCTTGAGATTGGGATTGGCCCCGTGGACCAGCAAGGAGCGCGCGACCTCGACATGGTTGCCGCGCACGGCCAGCAGCAGCGGCGTGTTGCCCTGCGGATCACGCACATCCACCGGCGCGCCGCGCTTGAGCCAGTCGCGCACCTGCAGCGCTTCGCCCGCCTGGGCGGCCGCCAGCAGCGCGGGGCCGAATTCGGGGCGGTTCACCACACCCTCCTGCGCCTTGGCCGCGTCGCGGCCCTCGGCGGCTGCGGCAACGGCCTGGGCCTCCTGCGCCTGGACATCCGCCAGTCCTGCCGCAAGGCAGGCCGTCAGAATCGCCGCGTGCCGGCCCTGCGCGCCGGATCGGGAAACAGCATGGTGCATACAAGCCCTCCTGGAAAACACTGTGGTGCGGCAAGCGTACGGCAAGCCCGGGCGATTGCAGGCGAACCCGGGGTACCGCCCGTCAGTTTCATTCAGGAACTATAGCGGCATCGCCTGATCCCACGCGCTTTCCCTGGGCTCGGCCCGCGCTGGAAAGTCTCCGCGCGCCAGCCGACCTCGAACGAAAGGAGACCCGTTCCCGTGCCTTGCAATCAACGCCGTGCCGCCCGCTGGCTGGCCGCAGCCGCCACCGCCCTCACCGTCCTCACCACCACCCTGGCCCCGGCCGTCGCCCATGCGCGCGAGTTCGTCAGCGTCAAGGGCGCCAGCGTCAATGTGCGGCAGCAGCCCACCACGCGCTCGGCCACGCTGTGGGAGCTGGGCAAGGGCTATCCGCTGCAGGTGGTGCAGCGCAAGGGCCAGTGGCTGCGCGTCAGGGACAACGAGAGCACGCTGGGCTGGGTGCATGCGCCGCTGACCGGCAAGACCCCGCACATGGTGGTGACCGGGCGCACCGCCAACCTGCGCGCAGGCCCGGGTCAGAACCATCGCGTGGTGGGCAAGCTGGCTGAGATGGAAGTGGTGCGCACGCTCAGGAAACAGGGCTCCTGGGCCCAGGTCCAGCGCGACAACGGCCAAAAGGGCTGGGTGGCGCGCAGCCTGACCTGGGGCTGGTGAACCAGGCGCTGCGCCGAACGTTCAGCCCTTGACCACGACCTGCGCGCGCGGCGCATAGCCGTGGTTCAGCGGGCCATGGCCGGCGCCCGTGAACACATCGGCGCCGGCCGCAATCGCGCCCAGGATGTAATCGCGCGCCTGGGCCACGGCCGCCTCCAGCGGCAGGCCCAGCGCCAGGTGCGAGGCAATCGCCGAAGACAGCGTGCAGCCCGTGCCGTGCCCGTTGTGCGTGGCAATGCGCTGCGACTGCAGGCGCAGCCGCTGGCCGTTGCCATGGCCCAGCAGGTCCACCACCAGATCGCCCGACAAGTGCCCTCCCTTGAGCAAGGCGGCCGGCGCGCCCAGCGCCAGCAGTTCCTGCACGGCGCCGTCCAGTGCGTCTATGCCCTCAATGGAGTGGCCCAGCAGCAGCGCCGCCTCGTCCAGATTGGGCGTGACCACGGTGGCCAGGGGGAACAGTTCGCGCACCAGCACGGAGGCGGTTTCCGGCGCAATCAGCCGGTCGCCGCTGGTGGCCACCATCACGGGGTCCAGCACCACGTTGCGCAACTGGTGGCGGCGGATGGCATCGGCCACCACCTGCACCACCTCGGGCGTGGCCAGCATGCCGATCTTGACGGCGTCGGCGCCGATGTCCTCGACCACCGCATCGATCTGGCCGCGCAGTATGTCCACGGGAATGCCGTGGATGCCGCTGACGCCCAGCGTGTTCTGCACGGTGATGGCCGTGATGGCCGTCATGCCGTAGCAGCCCAGGGCGCTGCAGGTCTTGAGGTCGGCCTGTATGCCGGCGCCGCCACCGCTGTCGGAGCCCGCGATGATGAGCACGCGGGCATAGCGCTTGCGCGCGGCGGGAGCCGGTTCGGGGGATGCGGCGGTCGAAGGGGAGTGGTCGGCAGTCATGGGCGAAAATTATCACCCATGCGCATGGTCAATACCGGCAGCTGCGGGATGTGCTGTAATGCCTGCTGACGGACGAAACAGGGGTGTCCCGTCGGTGAAACAGGGCCTGGCCCGCCTCACCGATGCGTGACTGAGAAACACCCTGGGGCCCCGGGGCGACCAGCCCCCTGCCGCACAAGCCTGCACCACAGGCACCTTGCCGCGCAGCGCCCCTGCACCCGATCCAGGTCATGCTGGCGTGGGGAGTTTCAATCAATCGGGGTGGTACGCCGCGTTTTGTCCAGCACATGCCCTGTGCGCGGACAGCCGGCCGGCAGTCCCACGGGCATGGGCGCACTTGACCACCAGATGCACATGTCCGTTCTACAAGCTTCTTCCCGCATCGCCATTCTGGGCGGCGGCCTCATGGGCCGGCTGCTGGCATTGGCGCTGGCCCGTCGCGGCCACGGCATTGCCGTATACGACGCCCACGGCCCCGAAGGCGATGGCGCTGCCGCCCGCGTGGCAGCCGCCATGCTCGCGCCCCTAGCCGAATCGGCCATCACCGAGCCCGGCGTGGTGCGCATGGGCCAGCACGGCCTGACGCGCTGGCCCGAACTGCTGGCCCAGCTCGATGCGCCCGTGTTCTTCCAGCAAAACGGCACCCTCATCCTCTGGCACCGCCAGGACGCGGGCGATGCCCAGCGCTTCTTCGGCCTGCTGGAGAAAAACCGCCGCATCAACCCCAGCCTTCCCGCGCTGCAGCCGCTGGCCGACCAGGCCCTGCACGACTGCGAGCCCGCGCTTGAGCGGCGTTTTGCCCAGGCCATGCACCTGCAGGACGAAGGCCAATTGGACAACCGCCAGCTGCTGGCCGCGCTCCACGCCACGCTGACCCGCCTGGGCGTGGAGCAGCACTGGAACCAGCCGCGCGAGCTGGCCGACTTCCAACCCGGCACGCCGGGCCAGCCCGACTGGGTGCTGGACTGCCGGGGCCTGGGCGCCCGCGGCCAGTGGCCCGCGCTGCGCGGCGTGCGCGGCGAGGTGGTGCGCATCCACGCGCCCGAGGTCACGCTGCAGCGGCCCACGCGCCTGATCCATCCGCGCTACCCGATCTACATTGCGCCCAAGGAGGACCACCTCTTCGTCATCGGCGCCACCGAGATCGAGTCCGACGACATGTCGCCGGCCAGCGTGCGCTCCACGCTGGAGCTGCTGAGCGCCGCCTACACCGTGCATCCGGGTTTTGCCGAGGGCCGCATCGTCGAGATCGCCACCCAGTGCCGCCCCACCCTGCCCGACAATCTGCCGGCCGTGCGCTGGAGCGCGCCGCGCGTGATGGAGGTCAACGGCCTGTACCGCCATGGCTTCATGATCGCGCCGGCCATGCTGGACGTGGTGCTGGAGCTGCTCGACAGCGGCGATTCCGAACTGGCCCGCCGCTTCGATGTTGCCGTCGAGCATGCGCCATCGCAGCACAAGGCAGCCGCCTGAACGGCACGCACGGCACTTTCACGCACAACAGACCGGACATGCATGCAGGGTCGCCAGGCCCGGCCCTGCCTAAGATCGAACAAGCCCCCGTACCCGCCTTTCGTTTCCCCCCAGCCGCCATGAACATCACCATCAACCAGCAAGCGACCGAACTGAGCGACGGAGCCACCGTGGCCGACGCGCTGGCCCAGCTTGCGCCGCGCCCGCCCTTTGCCGTGGCCATCAATACCGTCTTCGTACCCAAGGCCCGCTATGCCGAGCAGGCGCTGAACGACGGCGACCGCCTCGAAGTGATCTCGCCGGTGACCGGCGGCTGATGCCCCATCCGACTCTCCCATTGCCTCACGCCATGACGACTTCCGCCTCTTCCTCCGACGACAGCCTGGTCCTGTACGGCCAGCGCTTTGACAGCCGCCTGCTGCTGGGCACCTCCCGCTACCCCTCGCCCGCCGTGCTCGAAGCTGCCGTGCAGCGCGCGCGCCCTGCCATGGTCACGGCCTCGCTGCGCCGCCAGGGCAGCAATGCCGCCGAGACCGGCGCCAGCTTCTGGGAACTGCTCAGAAAGCTCAACGTGCCCGTGCTGCCCAACACCGCCGGCTGCATGACCGTGCAGGAAGCCGTGACCACGGCCCAGATGGCGCGCGAAGTCTTCGAGACGCCCTGGATCAAGCTGGAGCTGATCGGCGACGACTACACCCTGCAGCCCGACACGCTGAACCTGGTCGAGGCCGCCTCCATCCTCATCAAGGACGGCTTCCAGGTCCTGCCCTACACCACCGAGGACCTGGTGCTGTGCCAGCGCCTGGTGGATGTGGGCTGCCAGGCCGTCATGCCCTGGGCGGCGCCCATCGGCACGGGCCGCGGCCCCGTCAACCCCTATGCCATGCAGACGCTGCGCGAACGCCTGAAGGTGCCGCTGATCGTGGATGCGGGCCTGGGCCGCCCGTCCCATGCCTGCCAGGTCATGGAGTGGGGCTATGACGCCGTGCTGCTGAACACGGCCGTGGCCCTGTCCGAAGATCCCGTCGCCATGGCCGGCGCCTTTGCCGATGCCGTGAATGCCGGCCACGCCGCCCATCGCGCCGGCGCCATGGCCGAGCAATCTGCCGCCCAGCCCAGCACACCCGTGCTGGGCACGCCGTTCTGGCACCACGGCTGAGGAGACCGTCCATGAGCAACGACTCGATCCAGTCCTGGGCAGATGCCATCGTGCGCCTGCACGGCGCCACCTTCGCCCCTGAAGGCTCCGCCCTGCCCTCGCAGCCCGTGCCGCAGGCACAGCGCCAGGAACCGGCCTATCTTGCGGCGCTGCAGGCCTGCAGCGCGCTGGGCTTCATCGCCATCGACGCCGAGACGCTGGCCTGCGCTTGGCAGGCGCAGACGCTGCGCAGGGGCCGCTTCGAGGCCACGCTATGGCCCGACGATCCGCGCGACTTCGGTCTGGAGGGCGCCGATCCCGCACTGGCCTTCCCGGACTGTCCAAGGTCCCTGGGCCTGTACGGCGTGCTGCCCGATGCGCAATGGGTGGGACGCATGGCCCGCGCCGGTGTGCCCACCGTGCAATTGCGCTTCAAGTCCGAGGACCGCGACGCCATCGCCCGCGAAGTGCGCGCCGCCGTGGCCGCCGTGGAAGGCACGGGCGCCCTGCTCTTCATCAACGACCACTGGCGCGAGGCCATCGATGCCGGCGCCTATGGCGTGCATGTGGGCCAGGAAGACCTGGACGCGCTGGCCGGCGCCGACCTGCAGGCCATCCACGCCTCGGGCCTGCGCCTGGGCGTGAGCACGCATGGCTATGCCGAAATGGTGCGCGCCCATGCGGTGCAGCCCAGCTACATCGCGCTGGGCGCCGTCTTCCCCACCACACTCAAGAAAATGGCCACGGCTCCGCAGGGCCTGGCGCGCCTGGGCGCCTATGTGCGGCTGATGCAGCGCTATCCGCTGGTGGCCATAGGCGGCATCTCGGCCGACCAGTTCCCGGCCGTGCGCGCCACGGGCGTAGGCTCGGTGGCCGTGGTGCGGGCACTGGTCAATGCCGAGGATCCAGAAGCGGCGGCGCAGCAGTTGCTCGCCAGCATGCACGCTGCGGACTGAGTTCTTGCTGGGCACTCCAACAAAAAAGGGAGCAGATGCTCCCTTTTTTTGCACTGCCTCAATCCTTGGGCGGATCCTTGTCGTCTGCCTGCGGCGACGGAGCCTGTGGTGAGCGACGAAAGGCCGGGTCGGTCTCGCGCGACAGCAGCATGTCCACCGAGCGGCTCAGCGGCTCGTCCAGGCCACGGTGCTCACGCACGGTGTCGGGCGGCTCCAGCTCCCACTTGTCCAGCGCCAGGTCCATGTCCAGCGGCGCCTTGAGATTGTGGCTGCTGAAACCCACGGCACCCGAGCCGGGCACCGACAGCGTCACGGGCGGAAAACGCGAGGGCACATCGACATGCGGCAGCTCGTTCTCGCCCAGGTCCGTGAGGTCTATGTCCAGCATCGGTGCCGACTCATCGTGGATGAAGGAAGGCGCCTCGCCCAGGGGCACGGCGCGCACCTGGCCTGCGGGCAGCTGGCCGGCCTGATCCAGATCGAAGTTCAGGGGCTGCAGCTCGAAGTGCAGCGGTGCGGACAACGAGTCCGGTGCGCTGCTCGCAGGCTTGTCGCCGCCGCCGACTGCACCCGTGGACAGGGGCGGCGTGTCCATGGGGGTGAACTCCAGGCCCGGCTCCAGCGGCGTCACTGAGCCCGGCTGCGGCTGTGCAGGTTCTATCGGCGGCTGCAGCTCTGCCATCCAGTCCACGCCCGTGGCCGCGGATGCAGGAGCCTGCGCCGGCGTGGTTTCTGCAGCCGCTGTGAAGGCAGCCGCACCGGCCGTGGTTGCGGTTGCGCCGGCTGCGGCCGTGCCCGTGACCATGCGCGGCGTGGTGCGCTCGCGCGGGCCGGGTTCGCCGCGTGTTCCGGCAGGTGAGGTGCGCGCAATGGACAGCAGCAGCAGCAGGTCGTCGAAGGCCGCCAGATCGAAGGGGGCCGGCGCATCGGGGTCGGGTGCACCGTCCTGCTTGAACAGGTAGTGCGCCAGGCAAGTTTCGACTTCGTCCACGGGCCACAGGGCCTCGATGCGTGCCAGTTGCTCGGGATAGCCCTGCAGCAGGCTGCTGCCCTTGTCGGTAAAGCCCGGCATGGCCGGCACACGGGCGTTGAAATGCCGGGCAAAACGCGCGCGCAGCTGGTCGAAATCGTCGCGGCGGCTCAGCGTGTAGTACAGGTGCAGCAGCTCCAGATAGGCCAGCGGCGAGGAATCCTCATGCGTGTCGATATGCGAGCGCAGCAGCTCGATGGCCTGCTGGTGTTCGCCCACCGAGATGAAGAATTCCGCCTGCTGCTGCACGTCGAACAGTTCGCCGGGCTGCACCATGCGCCTGGCCTTGATGGCCTCGGGCCCGGATGTGCGCACAGGTGCCGGGGCCTGCGGCGCAGGCTCGGTTTCCAGCTCGGCATGCACGGACACAGGCACGGGAATGGTGGCCGGGCCGAAGTCGCCAGGGTCCACATCCTCATGCAGCTCATAGGTCACGCCGGGGCGCATCTGGGCGCCGCGCTGCACATAGGGCGAAGCCAGGGTATCCGGTCCCCGGCGGTCGTCCTGCTGCGGTGCCGCAGGCCGGTGCTCACGCAGGCTGGGGGCCATGGGCCGCGTGGGCCTATGGGGATCCAGGGAATGCGGCAGGGTGTGGATCTCGTCATCGCGCGCATGCGGCGGGGTCGACGGCACGGGGTCCTGCGACGAACGCTCCACCGATTCCCGCCAGGCGTTCTGCTCGCGCGAGAAAAGCGAAGCACCCGAGCGCATGCGCCAGGCCATCCAGCCGATCACGGCCACGGCGGCAATCAGGGCCAGCAGCAGCGCATTGAACAGCCAGGACGAGCCGCCGGACTCCTGGCGCATTGCGTCCAGCTCGGCGCGCAACTGGGCCAGTTGCCCACGGTCCACGCCGTCGCGCTTCTTGAAGGCCGCCATCTCGGCCTCCAGCGCCTGCACGCGCTTGTTGGCCTCGGCCAGCTGCTCGCTGCCGGCATCGAACATGGGAGCCGCAGATGCGGCGCCGCCTTCGGGTGTTCCGGGTGTTCCGGCTGCTCCAGCGGCGCCCGGCGTGCCGCCCGTGCCCAGCCATTCCTCCACCGGCTCCATGCGCAGGCGCGGTTCGATGCGCAGGCCCGCCTGCAACTGCCCGGCCTGGGCCTGGGCGGTCACGCCCACGGGCGGCCTGGATTTCTCGGCCGCCGCCTTGGGCTTGGCCTGGGGCTTTGGCTTGGGCTGGGGTTTCGGTTCCTTGGCAACGGGCACCGCTGCGGGCCTGGACTCGGCCCGGGCGCTGCGGCCAGCGGCCGGGCGGGAGGAAGTCGAAGATGGATCGGAAGCGGCACCAGCGGCCGCCAGCGCCGGCTGGGCTGCCGCCAGCTCCCGCACATTGATGGGTTGATTGCCCGTGGCATCCACCGACTCGGGCAGCTGCGCCAGCAGCGTATAGCTGCGGCTGATGCCGCCACCTTCGCAGCCCGCCCACAGCTTGAGCGTCACGATGGGCTCGTCCACCGTATAGCGGGCCTGCACCCGCACGGCCTTGCCCGACGAGGTCGGGCTGACACTGACGCGCGAGGATTCGATGGGCCTGTCACCGGCCAGCAGCTCGGCGCGCACACAGGAGCTGCCGGCGTCGTTTCCGCTATCGGGCTGCAAGCCCACCACCAGGTCGAACGGAGCGCCCAGCACCACGTTGCCCCGAGGACTGCCCAACGACAATGCGGACGCGTTCCAGGCCATGGAGGACAGGGCGACGCCGAGAATGGTGCTACAAATTCTCACATCAGCCTTTCTTTGAACGCTTGCATTTTTGCATAGACACCTGTAGGACACCTCCTCTATGTATATGATCCAAAACAACATTTCTCCTATCAGAAACGTCGGACTGATAGGCGCAGGCATCATGGGGCAAGGCATTGCCCATGTGGCCGCCCAGGCAGGCGCCAGGGTGCTGTTGCAGGATGCCCGTCCCGGTGCTGCCGCACAAGCGCAACAACAGCTGCTTGGGCTGTGGGACACGCTGCAAAAGAAACAAAAAATAACAAGTGAGCAGGCCGCAGATTGCAAGGCCCGGCTGACGGTGGTGGACGGTCTCGATGCCTTCAAGAACTGCGACCTGGTAATAGAGGCCATCGTCGAGCGCATGGATGCCAAGCAGGCCCTGCTGCGCGAGCTGGAGGCCATCGTTGCGCCCGGGACCCTCATCGCCAGCAATACCTCGGCCCTGTCCATCACCACGCTGGCCACGGCGCTCAAGCACCCGCAGCGCTTTGCCGGCTTTCACTTCTTCAACCCGGCCCCGCTGATGAAGGTGGTGGAGATCGTGCGCGGCCTGGCCACGGACGAGGCCACCTGCGCCACGCTGGCACAGTTCGCGCGCAGCTTCGGCCACACGCCCGTGCGTGCGCAGGACACGCCGGGCTTTCTGGTCAACCACCTGGGCCGCGGCTATGTGACCGAGGCGCTGCGCATCGTGCAGGAAGGCATTGCCGACTTCGCCACCATCGACCGCATCCTGCGCGAGCAGGTGGGATTCAAGCTCGGCCCGTTCGAGCTGATGGATCTCACCGGCCTGGATGTCACCCATGCCGTGATGGAGCACATCTACCACCAGTACTACCAGGAGCCGCGCTACCGCCCCAGCCCCATTGCCGCGCAGCGCGTGGCGGCCGGCCTGCTGGGCCGCAAGACCGGCCAGGGCTTTTACCGCTATGCAAAAGGCCGCGCCGAGCAGCCTGCCGAGCCTGCCGTGCCGCAGGTGCAGACGCTGCCACCGGTCTGGGTGTCCGCACGCGCGGCCCGGCGCAACGAGATCTACCAGTTGCTCAAGAGCCTGGGCGCGCGCATTGAAACCGCGCAGGCACCGACCGAGCAGGCCTTGATCCTGGTGGCGCCGCTGGGCCTGGACGTGACTACGGTGGCTGCCGTGGAGCGGCTGGACTGCACGCGCACCATGGGCATCGACATGCTGATCGCCGACGCCGACACGCGCCGCCGCGTGCTGGCCACCACGCCGGCCACGCGCACCGACATGCGCGATGCGGCCCATGCGCTTTTTGCCAGCGACGGCAAGGCCGTGAGCGTGATCCGCGACAGCGGCGGCTTCGTCACGCAGCGCGTGGTGGGCTCCATCGTCAACATCGCCAGCGACATCTGCCAGCAGGGCATCGGCAGCCCGGCCGACCTGGAAAAGGCCGTGACCCTGGGCCTGGGCTATCCCGTGGGCCCGCTGGCCATGGGCGACCGCTGGGGCCCCACCAACATGCTGGAGGTCCTGTTCAACCTGCAGACCGTGTATGGCGATCCACGCTACCGCCCCAGCCCCTGGCTGCGCCGCCGTGGCGCGCTGGGGCTGAGCCTCACGCACGAGGAGCCATAAGCCCTGCAAAGCCGGCGACCCGACGCACGACGGGTCGCCTTTTTTTCGCCGCCCTGCCCGGTTTTTGGCAGGCCCAGACACCGAAGTGACAGGCCCGCCGGCGGCATGCTGCGCCGCGGCGGTCCCACACGCGACAATGTGACCGTCATCAGTCACGCAAAAGACAGGCCATGGACGACCCGATTCTTACCATCGAAGAACGTGAAGCGATCAACTCCGGTCGCTGGTTTTCATCACTTTCTCCATCGCTTCGGCACGACATTCTTCGATGCGCTTACGTCAAACGGTTCAAAGATGGCACGCTCATCTGCGCACGCGGAGAACCGCCCGAGGAATGGATCGCCTGCGCCCGGGGTGCGGTGCGCGTGAGCTCGACCTCGATCACGGGCAAGCAGATCACGCTGGACTACGTGGAGCCGGGCATCTGGTTCGGCGACGTGGCCATCCTGGACGGGGACAAGCGCACGCACGATGCCTATGCGCACGGCGAGACCACGCTGCTGTGCGTGTCCAAGACCGACTTCAAGAAAATCCTGTCCATGCATGTGGAGTTCTCGGAAGCCATGCTGCGCCTGCATGCGCGGCGCATCCGCCAGCTCTACGGCCTGGTCGAGGACCTCAACACCCTGCCGCTGCGCGCGCGCCTGGCCAAGCAGCTGCTGCACCTGGTGCGCAGCTACGGCGTGACCAGCCTGTCGGATGGCAGCGAGATCCGCATCGGCCTGCACCTGGCGCAGGAGGAACTGGCCCAGTTGCTGGGCGCCTCGCGCCAGCGCGTGAACCAGGAACTCAAGGCCATGGAGCGCGAGAACGCCATCCGCATCGAGCCGGGCGGCCTGGTGGTCTGCGACCGCGACACGCTGCTGCGCATCGCCGCGCCCGACGCCTGAACCTGCGCGGCCCGCGCCGCGCCGCGTACACACAACCCTTTCCTTCACCGACCGGACGCTCGCGCCGGCCGGTGCCTTGCCGCGCCCGTGCCGCGCGGCCGCACCCCTTTCTAGAACCGGTTTCCGAACCGATCACAGGACTGACTGCCCCATGAGCACTTTCGACCATTTCGTAGGCACGCGCCCCGTCTCAGACCAGCACGCATTCGACGTGCCCGCGCTCACCGCCTGGATGCAGGGCCATGTGCAGGGCTTTGCCGGCCCGCTGCAGGTGGAGATGTTCAAGGGCGGCCAGTCCAACCCCACCTACAAGCTGATCACGCCCGGCCGCAGCTACGTGATGCGCTCCAAGCCCGGCCCCGTGGCCAAGCTGCTGCCCTCGGCCCATGCCATCGAGCGCGAGTTCCGCGTGATGAAGGGCCTGGCCGGCACCGACGTGCCCGTGCCCCACATGTATGCGCTGTGCGAGGACGAGTCCATCATCGGCCGCGCCTTCTACATCATGGAGTGCATGGAAGGCCGCGTGCTCTGGGACCAGTCCCTGCCCGGCATGGAGCCGGCCCAGCGCGCCGCCATCTACGACGAGATGAACCGCGTGATCTCGGCACTGCACACCGTGGACTTCGCGGCCCAGGGCCTGGCCGACTACGGCAAGAGCGGCAACTACTTCGAGCGCCAGATCGGCCGCTGGAGCAAGCAGTACGTGGCCTCGGTCACCCAGCCCATCCCCGAGATGGACCAGCTCATGCAGTGGCTGCCCGCCCACATGCCGGCCAGCGCGCTGGATGCCTCGCGCGTGTCCATCGTGCACGGCGACTTCCGCCTGGACAACCTGATGTTCCACCCCACCGAGCCGCGCGTCATCGCCGTGCTGGACTGGGAGCTGTCCACCCTGGGCCACCCGCTGGCCGACTTCAGCTACCACTGCATGAGCTGGCACATCCCGGCCACGCTGGGCCGGGGCATCGCAGGCAAGGACCTGGCGGCCCTGGGCATTCCGGACGAAGAGGAATACATCCGCCGCTACTGCGAGCGCACGGGCCTCAAGGACGTGGACACGCTGCGCGCCGACTGGAACTTCTACATGGCCTACAACATGTTCCGCATCGCGGCCATCCTGCAGGGCATTGCCAAGCGCGTGGAAGCCGGCACGGCCTCCAGCGCCCAGGCCAAGGCCTCCGGCGACACCGCCCGGCCCATGGCCGAGCTGGCCTGGTCCTTCGCCCAGCGCAGCTGAGCCATCCAGACCAGCCGCCAACACTCACCGATCACCCCGTTTCCACCACAAGCGACAAGCCAAGAGAAGGAGCGCATCCATGGACTTTGAATATTCGCCCAAGACCAAGGACCTGCAGGAACGCCTGCTGAAGTTCATGGACGAGCACATCTATCCCGGCGAAAAGGACTATGCCGCCGAGATGGAAGCCAACACCGCCGCAGGCAAGCGCTGGACGCCGCTGCAGACCATCGAGAAGCTCAAGGTCAAGGCCCGGGAGCAAGGCCTGTGGAACCTGTTCCTGCCCGTGGACAGCGCCGAGGCCGCAGGCTACAAGGGCGGCGGCCTGACCAACCAGGAATACGCGCCGCTGGCCGAGATCATGGGCCGCGTGCCATGGTCCAGCGAGGTGTTCAACTGCTCTGCGCCCGACACCGGCAACATGGAGACCATTGCGCGCTACGGCAGCACCGAACTCAAGGAGCGCTGGCTCAAGCCGCTGCTGGACGGCAAGATCCGCTCGGCCTTCGCCATGACCGAGCCCGAGGTGGCCTCCTCCGACGCCACCAACATCTGCACCCGCATCGAGCGCCAGGGCGACGAGTACGTGATCAACGGCCACAAGTGGTGGATCTCGGGTGCCGGCGATCCGCGCTGCCAGGTCTTCATCACCATGGGCAAGACCGACCCCGACGCGCCCAAGCACTCGCAGCAGAGCATGATCATCGTGCCCGGCGACGCGCCCGGCATCCGCATCGTGCGACCGCTCAACGTCATGGGCTATGACGATGCGCCCCACGGCCACATGGAGATGTACTTCGAGAACGTGCGCGTGCCCGTGGGCAACATCCTGCTGGGCGAGGGCCGTGGCTTCGAGATCGCCCAGGGCCGCCTTGGCCCCGGCCGCATCCACCACTGCATGCGCCTGATCGGCCTGGCCGAGCGCGCGCTGGAGCTGATGTGCAAGCGCGCCAGCTCGCGCATCGCCTTCGGCAAGAGCGTGGCCCAGCAGACCGTGACGCAGGAACGCATCGCCGAGGCGCGCTGCCGCATCGACATGGCGCGCCTGCTCACGCTCAAGGCCGCCTGGCTGATGGACATTGCCGGCAACAAGGTGGCGCGCAGCGAGATCGCCATGATCAAGGTCGTGGCCCCCAGCATGGCCTGCCAGGTCATCGACTGGGCCATGCAGGTGCACGGCGGCGGCGGCATGAGCGACGACTTCCCGCTGGCCAGCGCCTACGCCCACGCGCGCACGCTGCGCTTTGCCGACGGCCCGGACGAAGTGCACCGCAACGCCATCGCCAAGTGGGAGCTGGGCAAGTACGGCGCCTACGGCAAGGATGCCGGCGTGCCCATCACGCGCGGCAGCTGAGCAGGCTTCAAGCCTGAGGCCTGAGGCCGCGCACCCGACAGGATCGGGTGCGCGGCCCTGCCCCGCCCCTCTCAGCCAGGTGGCAATGCCTCCTGGCTTTTTTGCGCCTGCCTTTCCGACATTTCAGTGCCCATGGCAGGCGCCTCCCATCCCCCGCCCAGCGCCCGGTACAGCGCCACGCGCGCCTGCAGCTGCAGCAGGCGCTGCAGCACGGCCTCGTCCTGGGCCGCGTACAGCGTGGTCTGGGCCTGCAGCAGGGACAGCAGGCTTTCCGCCCCGGCCTTGTACCGCAGCTCGGCCAGCGACACGGCCTGGCGGGCCTGGGCCAGCACCTCGGCCTGGGCCTCGGCCTGGGCCTTCAGGCCGTGGACGGCATTGAGCGCCAGGTCCACATCGCCATAGGCCGCGACGATGGCCTTGTGGTAGCCGGCCAGCAGCTCCTCGCGCCGGGCCTGGGCGCCATCGCGCTCGGCCGCCAGCCGACCGCCGTCGAAGATGGGGCCGGCGAGGCCGGCCAGCAGCGAATAGACCGGCTCGCGCAGCCAGTCGCTGGCGCGGCCCGCGCTGGTGCCCGCGCTGCCCGTGAGGGTCAGCCGGGGCCACAGCGCCGCACGGGCCGCCTGCAGGTTGGCGCTGGCGGCGGCCAATTGCGCTTCCGCATTGGCAATGTCAGGGCGGCGCTGCAGCAGCTGCGTGGGCAGGCCTGCGCCGATCTCGGGCAGTTGCAGGGCCTGCAGCGAATCCGTGGCCAGCGCGGGGCGGCGGGCCTGGCCCAGCAGCACGGCCAGCGTGGCATCGGCATCCTCGCCCTGGCGGCGCAGCGTGGCCAGGGCCTGGCGCTGGCTGGCCACCAGGCCGCGTTGCTGGGCCAGCTCCAGCTGGGTGGCGGCACCTGCGCGCGCGCGGGACTCCACCAGGCCCAGCAGCCGCTCGGCATTGGCCACGTTGCGCGCCGCAATGGCCTGGCGTTCGCGCAGCGCCACGGCCTGCAGCCAGCCATGGGCCACCTGGGCGGTGACCGTGAGGCGCACCGTGTCCTGGTCGAACCGGCTGGCCTGCCAGGCCGCCGCCGCCGCATCGCGCGTGGCGCGGTTGCGGCCCCAGAAGTCCACCTCATACGAGGCCGTTAGCGCGGCGCCGTAGACGCTGGCCTGCCCGCCCGATACCTGTGCATGGTTCATGCGCTGGGCACGCAGCTCGCCGCTGAGCGACGGCAGCAGCGCCGCGCCTACCTGGCGCGTGGCCGCCTCGGCCTGGCGCACGCGGGCCATGGCGGCAGCCATGTCCAGGCTCTGGTCCTGGGCGGCCTGCACCATGCCGCCCAGCTCCGCGCTGCCAAAGGCCTGCCACCACTGCGGTGAAACAGAGGCAGGGACGGCTTCGCCCTGCTGCTTCCAGGAAGCGGCCAGCGCAGGCGCCTCCCGGTCCGGCATCGTCTGCTGCGCGGCGCAACCGCCCAGCGCAGCCAGGGCCAGGGCGATGCAGCCCAGGCGCGCATTTCCCAGCGTCTTGTCGTTCATGTCTTTCATCTCACTCTCCCGCCAGCGCGCGCACCGGGTCCAGCCGCGCCGCCGTCTTGGCAGGCATGTAGCCGAACACCAGGCCCGTCACCACGGCGCAGGCAAAGGCGCCCAGCATGGCGCGCACCGAAAACACCACGGGCACGCCCGCCACGATGAGCACCACGCCCACGGCCAGCCCGGCCAGCAGGCCCACCGTGCCGCCCACAAAGGTGACCAGGCTGGCCTCGGTCAGGAACTGGCGCAGGATGTCGCGCTGGCGTGCGCCCGTGGCCATGCGGATGCCGATCTCGCGCGTGCGCTCGCGCACCGTCATCAGCATCACGTTCATCACGCCGATGCCGCCCACCACCAGGGAGACGGCGGCAATCAGGCCCAGCATCACCGCCATGCTCTGGCGCGTGGCGGCCTCGGCCTGGATGCGCGCGGCCGCGTTGCCGATGCCGAAGTCCTCGCGCCCGCCGTGGCGCGCCAGCAGCAGCTTGCGCATGGCCTCCTCCGCCTCGTGCACCACGTCGGAGGACATGGCCTCGATCACCACATAGTCGGGCTGGGTCTGCGACTGGTAGACGCGCGCCCGGCCCGAGCGGTAGGGAATGAAGACCATGTCGTCATAGTTCTGCGCGCCCGAGTCCGCGCCCCGCTCGCTCATCACGCCGATGACCTCGAAGGCCGACGTGCCGATGATCAGCTGGCGGCCCAGCGGGTTGGGCGTATCGGGGAAGAAGTGCTGGTGCGCCTTGTGGCCCAGGACCACCAGGGGCGCCAGATCGCGGTCCTCGGCCTCGGTGTAGTAGCGGCCCTGGGCCACCTTCCAGTGGTGCACCAGGGGCATCTCCTCGCTGGCCGCGAACACGTAGATCTGCTTGTCGGCCTTGCCGTAGCGCACGGTGATAGGGTCGCCGATCACGGGCATGACGCGCCGTATCTCGGGCAGTTCGCGCACGGCGGCCAGGTCTTCCTCGGTCATCTGCCCGGCCGGCCCGCCCGTGGCCGGCGGCTTGCTGCCCATGTAGAGGATGGCCGTGCCCATGGTCCCCATCTGCTCGACCACCTTGCGCCGCGCGCCCTCGCCAATGGCCAGCATCACGATGACCGAGGCCACGCCGATGACGATGCCCAGCAAGGTCAGGCTGGTGCGCACGCGGTTCATGCGCATGCCGCGCCAGGCGCTGCGCGCGGCCTCGAACAGCTCGGCCAGCCAGGGCGCGCCGGCGCTGCCGCGCTGCGGCGTGAGCGGCAGGGCAGCGGCGCCCACATTCACCCCGTTTGCGGCATCGTCGCGCTGGCTGTCGCTGGTGATGCGGCCGTCGCTGATCTCGATCACGCGGCGCGCCTGGGCGGCCACAGTGCGGTCGTGGGTGATGAGGATGATGGTGTGGCCCGCATCGGCCAGCTCGCGCAGCAGGGCCATGACCTCGGCGCCGCTGTGCGAGTCCAGCGCGCCCGTGGGCTCGTCGGCCAGGATGATCTGGCCGCCGTTCATCAGCGCGCGCGCAATCGACACGCGCTGCTGCTGCCCGCCCGACAGCTGGTTGGGCCGGTTGCCCAGGCGCGAGCCCAGGCCCAGGCGCTCCAGCAGCGCACGGGCGCGCCGCACGCGCTCTTCCTTGGGCAGGCCCGCGTAGATGGCGGGCATTTCCACGTTCTCGCTGGCGCTTTCGCTGGCGATCAGGTGGTAGCCCTGGAAGACGAAGCCGAAGGCCTCGCGCCGCAGCCAGGCCAGCGCGTCCGAGTCCAGCGTGGCCACGTCCTGGCCCTGGAAGTGGTAGCTGCCCTCGCTGGGCCGGTCCAGGCAGCCCAGGATGTTCATCAGCGTGGACTTGCCCGAGCCTGAGCTGCCCACCACGGCCACGAACTCGCCCGCGCGTATCTCCAGGTCGATGCCGTGCAGCACGGTGACGGCGGGCTGGCCGCTGTCGCCGCCGCCGTAGTGCTTGGTGATGCCGCGCAGCTCTATCAGCGGTGCGCCGGCCCGCATGCCCTGCGCCATCACCATTGCAGCCACCGCGGGCCACGGTCCAGAGGCGTCTCGCCGACGATGACGCGCTCGCCTTCCTGCAGGCCCTCCAGCACCTCGGCCTGGTGGCGGCTGCGCACGCCCAGGCGCACGGTGCGCTGCTCGGGCTGGCCCTTGGCGTCCAGCACGCGCACGGTCTGCGTGCTGCCGGCCTTCTCGGCCTTCTCGGCGTTCTCTGCCTTTTCCGCCTTGTCAGTCGTTCCCGCCTTGTCGGCCACGGCCATCAGCGGCACGGTCAGCGCCTGCGCGGCCTGCCCGGTGACGAAGACCACCTGGGCCGTCATCTGGGGCATCAGCTCGGCGTCCTCGTTGTCCACATCGAACAGCACGGTATAGGCCACGGCCTTGGTGGCGGGCGCAGGCGCCTGGCCCGCATTGCCGCCGGCCGGCGCTTGGCTGGTAGAGGGCGAAGGCAGCACCTGGCGCACCTTGCTGGACCAGCGCCGGGGCCTGGCCTGGTCGGCGCCGCCCAGCGTGGTGAAGTACACCGGCATGTCGTCGCGCACGCGGCGCACGTCGGCCTCGGACACTTCGGTCCACACCGTCATGGCCGACAGGTCGGCAATGCGCAGGATGTTGGGCGTCTGGTAGGTGGCGTTCAGCGTCTGGCCCTCGCGCGCCTCCACCGACACCACGGTGCCCGCCATGGGCGCGTAGATGCGCGTATAGCCCAGGCGCGCCTCGTCGGCCTTGAGCGTGGCCTGGGTCTGGTCGATCTGGGCCTTCAGATGCTCCATGCGGGCGCCGGCTGCGGCCAGGTTGGCTTCTGCGGTCTGCAAATCTTCCTCGCGCGTGGCCCCGTCGCGGGCCAGCTGGCGCTGGCGTGTGAGCTGCTGCTCGGCCAGCTTGCGCAGCGCCTGCTGCTCGGCCAGCTGGGCGCGCAGGCCCGCCAGCGAGGCACGCCCCGCATCCACCGTGGCGCGCTGCACGCTGGGGTCGATCTCCACCAGCAGTGCGCCCTTCTCCACCTGGGCGCCGGGCTCCACGCGCAGCCGGGTGACCTGGCCCGACACCTGGGCGCCCACGTCCACATAGCGGCGCGGCTGCAGCGTGCCGATGGCCGTGACGGTGGACTCGATATCGGTGCGCGCCACGGTCTCGGTCTGGTAGGCCACGGCAGGCCGGCTGGACCACCAGGCGGCCGCGCCCCCGGCCGCCGCCAACAGGACCACCGCCACGGCGACGGCTTTCCAGCGTTGCTGCGTGCGCGTCATGCTTGCCTCCCGACCACACACACCCCGAACTGGAACGAAAGCAGGAAACTCATCTGAAAAACCCCGTAGTACCGAAACTGAAAACAATCCACGCCAAATCCGCCACGGCAAGCACGCCAGCCAACCAGGCCAGCCGCGCCGCCCAGCGCGCATGGGCGCTGATCAGGGCCACGGCCATCAGCGCGCCGGCGGACACAAAGCCCAGCCAGGCCACCGAGCCCACCGTGCCGCCCCAGCCCGAGACAACGGGCACAAGGGCCAGCGCCAGCAGCGCCGTGCCCAGGCCGCGCAACTGCGGGCCGCGGCGGGCCGGCAGCTCGCGCGCGCCGGTCAATTGTTCGTAGTGGCGGTCCATGGCAAAGGCCAGGGCCGCCATGCCTGCAAAGGCCAGGGCCAGTGCGGCCAGGGATGCGTGCAACGTGCTCATGCCTGCACCTCCGAGGGGCCGGCCACGGCGGCCTGCCCCTTGGCCGTCTTTGCCTTGGCGGCGGCACCCGCGCCGCGCCGCGCCAGCCAGCGCCAGGCCCAGGCGGCCGCCAGCCCCGTGGCCAGGCAGAACAGCTCCACCCCGGCGCTTTCCCAGTCGCCCTCCAACATGTGGGCCCACAGCGGCTCGCCCACGGTGATCCAGTTGAGCAGCGGCAGCAGCAGGCACAGCATGGCCAGCAGGCCCATCTGCTGGCGCCAGGCCGTGGCCGGCGCGCAGGCCAGCGCATGGACCAGCGCCAGGCCCCACAGTCCGAAGAACACGGCCAGTTCCCAGTCATCGCGGTGCGCCAGGCCCACGGGCACCAGGCGGTTGGCCCACAGGTAGCCGATGCAGCCCAGGCCCAGCCCGGCGATGGCCGCCACGTTCAGGCCCTCGATCAGCCGGTACACGCGCGCCGTGGCGCTGCCGAACTCGCCCTGGTGGCGGCTGCGGCGCTTGACCATGAAGAGAATGGCGCCCGTGGCCATCATGGCCGCGCCCGCCAGGCCGCACAGGAAGTACAGCCACTTCATGGCCAGCCCGCCGAACTTGACCATGTGCAGCCCGCCCATGACCGCCTGGGCCAGCGAGGGGGTGCCGCCGTCGGCGCCGCCGGGCAGGCGTACCTGCAGCACCTCGCCCGTGGCGGCCGAGAACATGGCCATGCCCGAATTGGGGCTCAGGCGCTGATGCGCACGGTCATCGCTGTTCCAGCCGTAGACGCCGATGCGTGCCGACGCATCGCCGGGATGGTTGACGACCACCGCGCGCACCGCCTGGCCCATCAGCTCCTGGCCGCGCCGCACAAAGGGCTCCAGATCGGGCACCGCCAGGGGCTTGCCGGACAGCGCGGGCGGTCCGGCCTCGTTCATGTCGGCGATGAAGGCCGTGCGGGCGGCCTGGTCCGTGCCATAGACCGTCCAGACGCCAACGGGCATGAAGCTCAGGCTGGAGATGGCGATGCCGGTATAGGCGATCATGAACTGGAAGGGCAGCGTCAGCACCGCCACGGCGTTGTGCGCGTCCAGCCAGCTGCGCTGGCCCTTGCGTGCGCGAAAGGTGAAGAAGTCCTTGAAGATGCGCTTGTGCGTGATCACGCCGCTGACCAGGGCCACCAGCATGGCCATGGCGGCAATGCCGATCACCCACAGCCCCACCTGCCCTGCATGCAGTTCATAGTGGAAGTCCACGAAATGATTGCCGCCCATGGTGGCGCGCGCGGCGCCGTGGCCGTGGCCGGCCCCCATTTCCTCGCCCGTGGCGGTGTCCAGCTCGGCATCGGCGTACTGGCGGTTGGCGTCGAACCAGTAGACACGCAGGTCGCCGCCGCCCTTGTCGTCGGACGGCCAGATCTCCCACATCTGCGCGCCCTGGTGGTGCTTTTGCATGTAGGCCGCGCCCCAGGCCAGGCGCTGGCCCAGGTCCGCACCCTGCCCGGCCGGCGCGGCGGCGCGCGCTGCCGCCTCGGCCGCCTCCTCGGCATGGTGCTCGGGCGTCATCCAGTGCGTGATGGCTTCCTGGAACACGGCCAGCGAACCCGTGAGGAACACCGCGAACAGCAGCCACGAAAACCACAGCCCGCACCAGGTATGCAGCCAGGCCTGGGCCTGGCGGAAACCGCCCGTGGCAGCGCCGCTGCCGGGGACCTTGCTGATCTGCGCCTTGGCCATCTCAAACGCCCCCGCCATTGCGCGCCAGCAGCAGCGCGGCGCCGCCCATCAGGGCCGCAGGCACCAGCAACCCCAGCCAGACCCGGCCCGCCGAAACCGGCGAGAACGCCCAGATCACCGCCAGCGCGTGCAGCGCAAAGCTCCACTGCATGCCGGCGATCACGGCATCGACACGCGCGCCGGGCAGCGCAGCGGCCAGGAAGGCCGCCAGCGCGCTGGCCAGCGCATAGCCGCCGAAGACGGCGGCCAGCAGGCGGGACAGGACAAGCAGGCCCGGATGGACGGGCCTGTCGGCCTGGGTGATATCTGCAGGATCAGCGGGTTGGGATTGGGGCATGTAATGGGTATTCGGATAAGCACAGGAACGCACGAATGCGTGCAAACAAGGGGCCAAAACGGATGCCGTGATGCGGCGGCCTTCAAGGCCCTCCTAATACATGACAAACGAGATCGAAAAAAAGGCCAGCCGCAATGGTTTTCGCCATTGCGGCCAGTGGCCTGGGTCGGACTGGGGCGGGCCCTCCTGGACCCCGCCCCGGCCCTCAGAAGGTGCCGCGCAGCGTCAGCACCGCATTGCGCGGCTTTCCATAGAAATTGCCGCCGCTCGCATAGCCCACGGTCTGGTAGTACGTCTTGTCAAAGATATTGTTGAGATTCAGGGAAACCGTCCAGCGCGGATCGATCCGGTACTGCACCATCGCATTGATGACGGAATAGCCGCCCTGGGTGAAGTTGTAGCGGCCGACTTCATTCCAGTCGGCGTCATACAGCGTATCGCGCACATGGTGCTTGCTCTGGATATGGGCGCTGCCGCCAATCTTCCAGCGCGACAGCTCGCCCGGCAGCACATAGGCCGTGGACAGCTTGAGCAGATGGCGCGGCGTGATGCTGCTGTAGGGCGCATCCTCGGTCTTGTCGCGCGTGGTGGTGTAGGTGTAGCCGGCCGCGATCTGCCAGCCGGGGCGCAGCTCGCCGCCGATCTCGGCGTCAAAGCCGCGGCTGGTCACCTTGCCCTGCGGCAGAAAGCAGCAATTGCCCGACCATTCCTCGTGATTGCTCGGATAGCGCGTATCCGTCACCGCCGTGCCCGTGCGCACCACGTTGAAAAGGCTGAATGTGGCATTGAGCCGGCCATCGGCCAATTCGCCCTTGAAACCGGCCTCATAGCTCTTGCCCTTGACCGGGTCCAGCGAATTGCCCGGAGGAGGCCCCGACTTGGACAGCGCCTGCGGCTTGAGAATCGAGGAATAGCTCAGATACGCCGACCATTGGTTGTTCAGGTCATAGATCACCCCGCCATACGGCGTGAACTTGGCCGGCTCGGAAAAGCGGCTGCCCGATGCCAATTCCCACTGGCCCGCCGCATTCAGCGACTCATAGACCTGGTTGAAGCGGTACTTGGCATAGCGCGCGCCCACGATCACATGCAGGCGGTCCGTCGGATGCAGGCGCAGCACGCCATAGCCGCCCGACTGGTCCTGGCCCCAGGGGTTGTAGCGGCGCGAGATCTCGCCGGCCGGCGCCGGGCGCCAGGCGCCGGGGTTGTAGACATCGATGGGCTCCACGCCCGTGGCATCGGTGGAATAGCCCACGTTCCAGAAGCTCTCCACCTTCTGCCGGTCCATGCCCAGCAGGATCTCGTGCGTGCGCCCGCCCAGGTCGAAGCTGCCGGCCAGGCTGGCGTCCAGCACGGTCTGCCGGTTCTCGTACAGGTAGTGGCCGCCGCCGTTCCAGTTCACGCCCAGGCCGGTTGCGGGGTCCAGCGCGCCGTAGCCGAACACCGTGGAGCCGTCATAGCTGGACTTGCTGCGGGTCAGGTTGAGCTTGCCCTTCCAGCGCGCGGAAAAACGGTGTTCCAGCGCGCCGAACAGCTCGCTGTTGTCCTTGCGGCCCGTGGCCCAGGGCTGGGTGAAGCTGGTGTGGCGCGGCAGGCCGATATCGCTGCCGTCGCTGTAGCGCGGCACGTCGCCGCCGCCATCGCCGCGCGTGCGGATCTTGCTGCGGCTCATGCCCACGGTCAGCAGGGTGTCGGGCGTCAGGTCCGCCTCGACCACGCCGTAGAACTGGGGAGCGCGCGTGTGCTTGATGTCCACGAACTGGTCCGTGTCCTGGTAGGACAGCACGGCCCGGCCGCGCACCCTGCCATCAAGGGCCAGCGGCCCCGTGGCATCCACCATGGTCTGGTAGTTGTTCCAGCTGCCGATGGACTGCTGCACCACCAAGCGCGGCTCGGCCAGCGGCTTCTTGCGCACGATGTTGATGATGCCGCCCGGGTCGCCCACGCCGCCCAGCAGGCCCGAGGCACCGCGCATCACCTCCACGCGGTCGTAGAAGTCCATGCTCTGGTTGACGCTGTAGGTGTACTGGGCGATGTTCAGCGGCGCGCCGCCGTCGATCTGCATGCTGTCGATCTGGAAGCCGCGCGAATAGAAATAGGTGGAGTCGAAATTGATCTGGCTGGTGGTGATGCCGGGCGTGGCGGCCAGCGCGTCGCGGATGTCGGTCATGCGGCGGTCGTCGAGCTGCTGGCGCGTGATCACCGACACCGATTGCGGGATCTCGCGGAACGACTGGTCCGTCTTGGAGGCGATGCTGGTCACCCGGCTGGTGTACGAGCCCGTGCCCTCGGTCGTGCCGTCGATGGCCCGGCGCGCGCTCACCCGCACTTCGGCCAGCGTCTTTTCGATGGCGGCGACGGGCTGCACGGTCAGCGTGCCCTCTTGCACATGGCCCTGCAGGCCGCTGCCGGCCAGCAAATCATCCAGCGCCTGGCGCAGCGGCAGCTCGCCCCGTACGGCCGGCGCCTGCCGCTGGGCGGCCAGCGAGGGCGTGAACACCAGCTGCAGTCCGGCCTGCCGCGCGAACTGGTCCAGCGCGCTGGCCAGCGGCTGCGCCGCTATGTCGAAGCGCAGCGTCTGTGCGGCCGGCTGGGCCAGCGCCGCCTGCAGCGGCATGGCCAGGCCCAGGCAGAGCACGGCATGGGCCAGCGGATGGAGGGCGGCGCGGCAGGCGCCCGAAGACGGGAAAAGCGGATGCATGGAAATCGTCCTTGGCAGTGATGGAAGGGACCCACAGGGATCACTGCCATGACGACTGGCCAGGAAAACTCCTGAAAAATAATGTGCGCCCCGCTGCCGTGCGCATGCAGTTGCTCTTGCCACCGTCACGCCTCAGCCCGCCGTGGCCACCAGCAGGCCGCCATCGGCCTGCCTGCGCACCTGCACCGGCAGCGCATGGGGCAGCGCCCGCACCCAGGCATGGGCCTTGGCGATGCGCACGCGCCCGCTCAGCGGCAGGCGCGCGGCCTCAGGTGTGGCCTGCAGGTCGAACGGCGCATAGCGTGACAGCCGCGCCAGGGCCTCGCCCAGCGTGGCATCGGCAAACACCAGCTCGCCATGCCGCCAGGAGGCCGCCTGCCCCGCATCGCCCCGGGTCTGCGTGGCCACCGTGCCTTCCATGCGCAGGCCCTGCCCTGCAGACAATTCATAGAAGCGCCCGCCATCCGCATCGGATTGCACGCGCACACGCCCCGACTCCACCTGCACCGTGACCCGCTCCTGCCCCTGGGCGCCCGTGGCCAGTTCCACGCCGAAGCGCGTGCCCAGCACGGTGACGCGCACGCCGCCGGCCTGCACGGTGAAGGGCCGGTCCTCGTCCCGCTCCACCTCGAAGAAGGCCGCGCCCTGCGTCAGCTGCACCACGCGCCGCGTGGCGAAATACTCCACCTGCGCGCTGCTGAGCGCGTCCAGCAGCAGGCTGGAGCCATCGGGCAGGCCATGGCGCACCTGCTGGCCGCGCAGGCTGGACCAGCCGGCCTGCCACTGCACATGCGTGTCGCGGTAATGCCGCCATTGCTGCCAGCCCAGGCTGCCGCCCAGGCCGAAACCGGCCACGCCCAGCAGCGCGGCCAGGCTGCGCCGCCGACCCGCATGTCGCGCAACGGCGCCGCCGGGCCGCGTACCGCGCCAGCGGTGCAGCGCATCCTCTATGCAGGCACTGGCCTGGATCAGGTCGCGCTCCACGGTGTTGAGGCTGACGCCCAGGCGCTCGGCAATCTCGGGCTGGCGCTCGCCCTGCACACGGTGGGCGATGAAGGCGGCGCGGCAGCGCTCGGGCAGGCTGTGCAAGGCGGACTCCAGCACGGCCAGCGCCTGGCGGTACATGACGGAGTCGGCCACATCGGGCGCATGGCTGGGCGCCAGTTGTTCATGGACTGCCGCCTCGCCCAGGTAGCGGGCATGGCGCTGGCGGCGGCGGTGCGCATCCAGCGCCATGTGCTGGGCCATCACGGCCAGATAGGCCGTGGCGTCGCGCGGCATCTGGGCCGGATTCGCGGCCCCGGCCAGGTCTGCGGCCTCGGCCGGGGCGCTGCGCGCGTGTTCCGCCAGCCGCAGCCAGGTGTCGTGCACCAGGTCGCCCGCCTCCTCGCGGCTGCCCGTGCTGCGCGTGGCGGCACGCACCAGGTCGGCATAGGCCCGGTCAAAGCCGGAAAGCAGAGCGCGGGTGAAGGAGGCGGACAAATCCATGGGGCTGGATCATAACCGCGCAAAGAAGAATCATTCTCAATAAACGCAATGCATGCCGGGCTCTTTCAGCGGTTCCTGGACCGTTCCTGAAAGGGCGCGATCGCAAGGTGCGACGGGCCGCGAAGCGACTTTGCGCACGCCGCACGCGCTATCATCCGCACCGGCCCCCCTGTTCCGGGGCCGGTGCTTCAAAACACCCATTAGCAAGCGGCACCGCCTCTCCGAAAGCGAGGCTTGCACACCGAATCCACCAGCCAATGCAGATTGCAATGGCCCGTGGATTCGATACGTAATGGAGCATCGAAACATGAGTACCGTTTTTCTCGGGCAGACCCGCGCGCCCTGTCTTTGCGCGCTCCCTCCATCCACGCAGCGCCAGACACGGAGGGACATGGCATGACCTCCACCCAGCCAAACCAGCCCACCCCCGCCACGGACAGCCACAGCACCCGGCAGCTGTCCAATGCCCTCACCCAGGTGGACCATCTCGTGCAGCAAGGCTGTGCAGAGATCTCCTCCATCGCCCAGCTGGCCCTGGCATGGCTGGAGACGCCCAAGGGCCATCGCCACATGGACGTGGTGGCTCGCGCCCTGCAAAGCATCCGCGACAGCGCCGAGACACTGGCCGACTACGCCGGCACCGAGGCCCAGGCCATGGGCTGCGGGTTCGAAGACGCGGCCGAGATGCGCCGCGCCGAAGCGGCCGAGGCAGCCGCCAAAGCCATGGCGCAACTGCTCGACTGCCGCACCCATGAGCCGGTGCGCCCGCAGGGCTGAGGCATGGCCATGGACAAGGACACCCCCAAGACACAGCCCCCCAGCCTGCACCAGTTGACCAGCGCCATCACCGAGATCCACAGCAGCGTGCAGGAAAACTGCACCGAGATCTCGGCCCTGGCGCAACTGGCCCTGGCGGCAGTGCATGCACCGCAGGAGAACCACAGCCAGCAGGCCCTGGCCCATGCATTGCGCGCCATCCGCGACAGCGCCGACCTGCTGGCCGGCCATGTGAAGGTGGAGGCCCGGCGCGTGGTGTAGCCCCCATCCGCCGCCTACCCCGCGATGACTCTGCAAGGGCTGCTGGCTCCGCAATGTGCGCCAGCGGCCTGCACCGCCGTCATCGGCTGCTGCCGCGCAAACGCCACCCCACCCTCACAGAGAAAGCTTCACCACTTGTAGTTCAGCACCGCCATGGCCTGGCGCGGCGTGCCGAACTGGCCCTGGCCGTCGATGTTGACGTAGTACTTCTTGTTGAAGAGGTTGTTCAGGTTCAGCTGCAGCGAAAGCTTGGGGCTGAAGGCATAGCGCGCCATGAGGCTGGCGGTGGCGAAGGATTTCTGCTCGAAGACCAGGTCATTGCCCGCCACGAAGACGCTGGCGCGGGTGCGGCTTTGCCATTGCAGGCCGCCGCCCACGGTGAGCTGATTCCATCCACCGGGCAGGCGGTAGGAAGTGAACAGCTGGGCCTGGGTCTTGGGCGCCCAGGCGTTGATGGACAGGCCCTGGGCGTCACGCGCGACGGTGTGGGCAATGCCGGCCGACAGGTTCCAGCCCGTGGCCAGTTCGCCCGAGACCTGGGCTTCGAACCCCTTGCTGGTCACGCCCTTGGCGCCGTAGTAGGCGAAGTCGGTGGTGCCGGGCACGACCTGGCCTTCGTCCAGCTGGGCCACGTTGTCCTGCTGGATGCGGAAGACGGACAGCGAGCTGTTGAGCCTGCCGTCCAGGTGCTCGCCCTTGATGCCGATCTCGAAGCTCTTGCCCGCCACGGGGTCCAGGTAGCTGCCGCCACGGTCGCGGTAGTTCTGGGGCTGGAAGATGTCGGTGTAGCTGGCATAGGCGGAGAAGCCTTCGCTCAGGTCCAGCACCAGGCCTGCGTAGGGGATGAAGACGTTGTGGTCGCGCACCTCGCTGAGGCTGCGCACCTTCCAGCTGCTCTGGCGCCCGCCCACGATGAGCTTGACCGGATCGGCCAGCGACAGGCGCAGCGCGCCGTACAGCGCATCCTGGCGCGTGTGGTCCAGGCTGCTGGTGGTCAGCGGCCCCCAGGTGGGCTCGGCATAGGAGCCGTCCCACTGGTAGTAGTTGCCCACGTCCTGCAGCGGGCTGGTGCGCGCATGGCCGGCCTTGTGCTCGCGGGCACGGCTGCTGCTCAGGCCGACAACGGCCTCATGGCGGCGCCCGCCCAGTTCCCAGCCGCCCGTCACCTGCAGGTCGGCGCTGTTTTGCTGGAAGCTGTATTCGGAGTAGTTGGGCAGGGCTGCCATGCCCAGGCCGGTGGTGATGTCGGGCTGGCGCATGAGGTACAGCAGCTTGGCGTCGTAGGCGCTGTCGCGGTGCACGAAGTTGGCCTTGAGCTTCCAGTCGTTGCCAAAGCGGTGCTGCAGGTTGGCGAAGATGTTTTTGTTGGTGCTGTTCCAGCGCGTCCAGTTCGCGGCCGTGGTCTTGGAGGTGCTCCAGTCGGCCGGCATGCCGTTCGTGAAGACCAGCGGCAGGCCGCCCCAGGTCGAGCCGGTGGGCCGGTTGGCCTGGTAGTCGGCGCCCACGCTGAGCGTGGTGTCGGGCGTGAGGTCGGCATCGATCACGCCGTAGAAGACCTGCTTGCGCGCGTGGTAGAGATCCACATGGGAGTCACGCTCTTCGGCCATGCCTGCGACGCGCGCGCGGATGCGGCCGTCCTGCGTCAGCGGCATGGACAGGTCCACCGTGCCGCGATGGTGGTTCCACGAGCCCACGCTGGCCGAGGCCGAGCCCGTGAACACCTTGCTGTTGGCGTGCTTGCGCACCATGTTGATGGAGGCCGACGGATTGCCCGCGCCCGTGAGCAGACCCGTGGCGCCGCGCACCACTTCGACGCGGTCATAGATGGTGGTATCGGTGCCCGAGTCACCGTAGAACGACAGGCCGATGGAGGTTGGCACGCCGTCGTACTGCAGGTTGTCCACGTAGAAGCCGCGCGAGTAGAAGTCCGAGCGGTCGCTGTCCGAGCTGACGACATGGATGCCGGTGACGCTGCGCATGGCGTCGTTGAGCGAGAGCAGGCCCTGGTCCTCGATCTGCTGGCGCGTGAGCACGCTGACGGACTGCGGCGTGTCGCGCAGCGACAGGCTCAGGCCCGTGGCCGCCGCCGTGGCCGGCGTGGTGTAGGAGCCCGAGCCTTCGGTGGTGGGGCTGGCCTGGGCCGAGGCCGTGACCAGCACGGTCCTGAGTGTCTGGGAGGACGGCGCGCCTGCCGCACCCGCAGCACCCGCCGCGCCGGAGGTGGCAGGCACCACGGGCATCTCGCGCAGGGTGTAGCCGCCACCGGCCGAGCGCACGGCCGCCAGCGGCGTGCCCAGCAAGGCGCGGTCCAGTGCCTGCTCCACGGTGAAGCGCCCGCTCACGCCGCCGCTGCGCAGCCCTTCGGTGACGGCCGAGCCGAAGGTGACCAGCACGCCGGCCTCGCGCCCGAGCTGGTTGAGCACGCTTTCGAGCGGGCCGGCGGCAATGTCGTACTGGCGTTGCTGCGAAGCACCGGCAGCCGGCTGCGCCCAGGCCTGTGCCGGAGCCAGGGCGCCTGCGGCAGCCAGCCCCGCCAGCGTGCCCGCGCACAGCACCTGCAGCGCCAGCGCCACCGGACGTAACGCCGGGGCCGCCTGGGATGGGCGGACGGTGGAGGCGGCAGTCTGCCGCATGGAGTTCTGGCGCATGGTCTGAGGGCGCATGGAAAGGCCTTGTTGCAATGGTTGTAGAGAAGCGTTGGCGCACGCTGCGGTGCGCTCCTGTCTCTGTTGACAGCCATCGCCGGCAAATCAGCTCACATTTTTTTCAGGAAAGTGCGAAGGCCTTCATGCCGGCCGTGCCGCTCATGCCTTGCCCGCCCCGGCAGGCCGCACCATCACCCAGTAGCGCGAGAAGGAGTGGATTTCCACGGGCAGCGAGGAAGTCAGCGCGGCCAGCACGCGGTCGGTGTCGGCCAGCGGATAGGCGCCGGAGACGTGCAGGCCGGCCACGGCCGGGTCGCAGCCCAGGCGCCCGCGCCGGTAGCGGCCCAGCTCGGCCAGGAAATCCTCCAGCCGCATGCGCGAGGCCACCAGCATGCCTTCGGCCCAGGCGCTGGCTGCCGTGTCCAGCGCGCCGGAGTGCACGGCCTGCTGGGCCGTGAACGTGCCCTGCTCTCCCGCAGCTATGCGCTGCGCGGCATGCGGGGCATGCGCGGGCCGCAGCTGCACGGCGCCTTGCAGCACGCCCACTTCAACGGCGGACTCGCGCTCGCGCACCGTGAAGCGCGTGCCCAGGGCCTGGACGGCGCCCATGGCGGTCTGCACGATGAAGGGACGGTGCAGGCTGTCCGGCGCGGTCTGCACGAGGATTTCGCCACGCACCAGCTCCAGCACGCGCTCGGCCGCGCCGTAGCGCAGGTTGAGGGCGCTGCCGGTGTTGAGCACCACGCTGCCGCCGTCGGGCAGCGGCAGCCGGCGCTGCTCGCCCACGGCAGCCACCTGGTCGGCCGTCCAGCCGCGCCAGGCCTGCGAGCGCACGACGGCCGCGGAGCCTGCGCCTGAGACCAGCAGCACGGCCAGCGCCTGCACAGCACGGCGCCTGCCGGCCGAGCCGGGCGCGGCCAATGCGGCCCGCGCCAGCGGCATGGGGATGCCGGCCATCTGGCTGCCCATGGATTCGATGCGCTGCCAGGCGGCCTCATGCTCGGGGCTGGCCGCACGCCAGCGCCGCAGGCCATCGTGCTGCCGGGCCTGGGCCTTGCCGGAGTTCAGTTGCAGCCACCATTGCACGGCCTGGCGGGCCACTTCGGCAGAAATGGGGGAAGAAGCGGAAGGGAACGCCTGCATGCCGCCTACTCCGGGAAGAAGCAGCGCATGGCCGCCTTGGCCAGATGCCGCTTGACGGTGGAGACGGAAATCCCCAGCTCGGCCGCGATCTCGCCATGGCCGAGCCCTTCGAGCTGGGCCAGCAGGAAGGCCTGCTTGGCCAGCGCGGGCAGGCGGCCCAGGCGGCGGTCTATCTCGACCAGGGTCTCCAGCACCATGAGCCGGACCTCGGGCGGCGGTGCCACGGGCTCGGGCATGGCGGCCAGCGCATCGAGATAGGCCTGCTCGATGGCGCGGCGCCGCACCTGGTTGATCAGCAGGTTGCGCGCAATGGTGGTCAGGTAGGCGCGCGGCTCCTGGAGCTGGTCCAGGCCCTTGGCGCCCAGGACCTTGAGGAAGGTGCTCTGCGCCAGATCGGCCGCGTCGAAGGCATTGCCCACCTTCTTGCGCAGCCAGCCCTGCAGCCAGCCGTGGTGGGCCAGGTACAGGGATTCGACATGGGCGGACAAGGAAGGCGATGGGCTGGACACGCGGCGACCCGAGATTGAGAATAATTCTCAATTATAGGCAACTGCGACCCTCTTGCGGCCCAGCTCTGCCGCATGCTGCTGCAGTCCGTTCCTCCTGGCCGTGTTTCAGAACTTGCCGCGCAGGGTGAGCGTCGCGCTGCGCGGCGCGCCGTAGACATTGCCCCAGGCTGGCGCGCCTATGGTCTGGTAGTAGGTCTTGTCGAACAGGTTGGCCACGCTCAGTGCCACGGACCAGTTGCGGTCGATGCGGTAGCCCAGGCGGGCAGACCACACGGCATAGGCTGGCTGCACATCGGTGATGGCGCCCACCGCGCGCGAGCTGGCGGTCTGGAAGTTGACGCCGCCGCCCACGTTCCAGGCGCTCCATTCGCCCGGCAGGCGGTAGTCGCTCCAGACACGCAGCATGTGCTTGGGCGTGTAGGTGCTGGCGAACTCCACGCCGGCATTGGAGGTGTTGTCCAGGTACTTGAAATGGCTGAAGGTGTAGCCGGCAAACAGTTGCCAGCCACGCGCCACCTCGCCGCTGATCTCGGCATCCAGCCCCTGGCTTCGGACCTTGCCCACGGAGACATAGCAGTAGGTGCTGGCCGAGCAGGGGTTGACCAGGTCCTCTTCGGCGCGGTTCTTCTGGTCGATGCGGAACAGGGCCACGGCCGCGTTCACCCTGCCGTCCAGCAATTCGCCCTTCATGCCCACTTCCAGATTGCGCCCCTCGATGGGTGCCAGCAGGTCGCCGGCCGCCGTCACGGCGTTCTGGGCCTGGAAGATGTCGGAGTAGCTGGCATAGGCCGACCACTGGTCATTGAGCGCATAGACCAGGCCGCCATAGGGCGTGATGACGCCGCTTTCCTTGTACGGGTCGTTGTAGGCCTCGCCCGTGTTGCGGTAGTTGCTGCTGCCCGTGAAGCGGGTGACGCGGGCGCCGCCGATCACGGTCAGCGCATCGGTGAGGCTCAGCCGCGCCACGCCGTAGGCGCCGGACTGGGTCATGCGGGTGCGGCTTTCATCGCCGCGATAGCGGTTGGCCAGGAATTCCGCGCGGGACGGCTCGCGGATGGCGGCGCTCGGGTCGAACACGTTGTTGGGCAGGCCCATGCGGATCAGCGAATAGTCGCTGTCGTTGACCATGCGGCCCGTGTTGGCGCCAAAGCTCAGCGAATGCCGGCGGCCGAAGGCGTCGAATTTGCCGTCCACCGCCACGTCCAGGGTCTTGTTGTCGGTGGTGACATCGAACAGGCCGGCATACATCTCGTTGCCCGCCAGCGTGGCGGGATTGATCGCCCCCAGGGCAAAGGCGTACTTCATGTCGTGCTTTTCCCGGGTGTAGCCCGCCGTGGCCTTGACGGTCCAGTCCGCGTTGAAGCGGTGCTGCAGCTCGGCAAACAGCGATGTCTGCTCGCTGTCCCAGCGGTTCCAGTCCGCGCCCAGAAAGGTGGAGCGCGGCAGCCGCAGGTCCGCACCGTCGGCATAGCGCGGCAGGCCCTGGAAGAAAGGCGTGGAGCGCAGCCGCTCGTGGGTGGCGCCCACCGTCAGCCGGGTCTGGGAGCTGAGGTCGTACTCCAGCACGCCGTAGAGCACGCCGGTGCGGCTGCTGGCCACGTCGTAGAAATAGTCGCGGCTGTTGAGGCTGGCGACCACGCGCCCGCGCAGCGTGCCGGCCTCGTTGAGCGGGCCCGTGGCATCGATCTCGCTACGCAGGTTGTTCCAGGAGCCCACACTGGCCGATACCTCCAGCTGGCGCTCTGCCAGGGGGCGCTTGCGCACCATGTTGATGGCCGCGCTGGGGGAGCCCGCCCCCTGCAGCAGCCCCGTGGCACCGCGCACCACTTCCACGCGGTCCAGCGTGGCGGCGTTGCTGGTGAAGTTGTCGGCCTGCGGGTAGTAGAAGGCGCGGTTCACGCCATCGAACTGGTAGGTGTCCACGCGGAAGCCGCGCGAGTAGACATAGCGCCCGCCCATGGGGCTGTCGTACATGGTGATGCCCGTGGTGCTGGCCAGCACGTCGTCCACGGTGTTGAGGTTCTGGTCGTCCATGCGCTGGCGCGTGATCACGCTGATGGACTGGGGGATGTCCTTGATCGCCTGCTCGCCCTTGCCCACCGTGACCGCGCGGGCCACGTAGCTGCCCGTGCCTTCGCTGGTGGCGCTGCGCTCGGCGCGGGCCGTCACCTGCACTTCGTTCAGGACCGTGGTGGAACCGGCACCAGCGCCGGCCGGTGCGGCCTGCCTGCGCAGCGTGTAGCTGCCATCGCTGCGCGCCACCATGTCCAGCCCGCTGCCGGCCAGCAGGCGCTGCAGCGCCTGCTGCGGCGCATAGTGGCCGGACAGGGCCGGGCTGGTGAGCCCTTCGGTCAGCGCAGGATCGAAGGACAGCGAAATGCCCGCCGCCGTGGCCACGCCGGCCAGCGTGCGGCCCAGCGGCCCGGGCGCGATCTGGTAGGTCTGGGCTGCGGGGGCCGGTTCGGCCGCCTGCACGGCGCCTGCGGCCAATGCCATGCCCAGCAGGGCCAGGCGGGCGGCATGCGCCAGGGGATGGAAGACAGGATGCGGCATGGGTATGGCAGGCATGGAAATCGGTCCTTGGAGGCGGTGAAGAAAGAAGCTCTTTCCCCGTTGCCAGCCGAGATCCGAAAAAGTGTCACCCTGCCTCGATTTTTTAGTTCCTGGCGACCACGGTGATCCAGTAGCCGCGCATGCGCGTCTGCACGTCGACGGGATAGGTGGAGGCCAGCATGGTCAGCGTCCGGTCCGTATCGCCCAGCGGAAAGGAGCCGGACACGCGCAGCGCGCGCACCTCGGGCGCGCACTGCAGCAGGCCGGGCCGGTAGCGCGACAGTTCGGCGCAGAACGCGGCCAGCGGCATGGCGTCGGCCATCAGCATGCCGTGGGTCCAGGCCGTGGCCTCGGGCTGCAGGGGCTGGGGCGCGGTCACCTCCCCCGCTCGCAATACCGTTTGCTGACCGGCTTGAACGACCAGCGCCGGGTGGGCGGCGCCGCGCAGCGTGACTTCCACGGCGCCCTCGGTCACGGCCAGGCGCACGGGGCCGCCGTCCGCCCTGCCCCCCTCTTGCCGCACGGTGAAGCGGGTGCCCAGGGCGCGCAGCCGGCCATGGGCGGTGTCCACGACAAAGGGGCGGTGCGGCGTGGCGGTATCGGCCGCCGTTTCTATGGAAATCGCGCCTTGGCGCAAGGTGAGCAGGCGCAGTGCGCCATCAAACCGGATGTCCACCGCACTGGCCGTGTCCAGCATGAGGCGGCTGCCATCGGCCAGATGCTCGGTGCGGCGCTCGCCGGTGGCGGTGCGCAGGTCGGCGCCCCAGCCGCGCTGGTCCGCCGCATACCAGGCTTGCCAGGCCAGCCAGCTTGCAGGCGCCACGGCCAGCAGCGCGGCCAGCCGGGCCACGGCGGCGCGGCGCTGGGCGCGGTGGCTTCGGGGCCGGTCCAGCGCCGGCATGGCCAGCGCTGCAGGCAGGCCGCCCAACTTGCCCAGCAGCCGCTCGGCGCGCTCCCAGGCCAGGGCATGCTGTGGGTCGGCCTGGCGCCAGCGCTCGCAGGCAGCGCGGTCGGCGTCGGTGGCGCCGCTGTCGTGCAGGCGCATCAGCCATTCGGCGGCTTCGTCGAGCACGCGCGCTTGCA
This sequence comes from Delftia sp. GW456-R20, assembly GCF_001622915.1. NCBI lineage: Bacteria > Pseudomonadati > Pseudomonadota > Betaproteobacteria > Burkholderiales > Comamonadaceae > Delftia > Delftia sp. GW456-R20. The sequence goes on from NZ_LWCN01000004.1 coordinate 828,191, forward strand.
GGGGCGTCTCCATCACGCCATTGCCACCAGGCATTGGCGAAACGCCTGGGCCATGTAGCGCTTGACGCTGGTGAGCGAGACCTCCAGCTGCTGCGCGATGTCTTCGTACTTCATGCCGTCCAGCTGGGACAGCAAAAACGTGCGCCGCACGATGGGCGGCAGCGCGTCCAGCATGGCGTCTATCTCGTGCAGGGTCTCCAGCACCAGGGCGCGCTGCTCGGGCGACGGCGCCACGGGCTCGGGCAGTGCGGCCAGGGCTTCGAGGTAGGCCCGCTCCAGCGCCTGGCGCTTGTACCAGTTGACGAGCACGCCCTTGGCCACCGTGGTCAGGTAGGCACGCGGCTCCTGCACACCGGCCAGGTCGCGCACGCCCAGGATGCGCACAAAGGTGTCCTGCGCCAGGTCCGCCGCATCCGCCCCGTTGCCCAGCCTGCGGCGCAGCCAGCCCTGCAGCCAGCCATGGTGGGCGGTGTACAGGGAGGCGGCTTCTCGGTGCTGGGGGGTGGAGGCGGATGGCATGGCAGGTCCGGATTCCCTTGGGGGCGGGGCCCGCAATCAAACAAGAATCATTCTTATTCGATTGTATCCATGCCAGGGAGCGTGCGAGAGCGCTTTCGACCGGCCTGATGGCGCAAGGCCTACCAGATGTACCCGAACCGAACCACCATGTTGCGCGCTTCGCCGTAGTTGCAGGCATTGGCGGAAAAGCACGACGCCGTGTGGTACTTGTCGAACAGGTTCTTGACCGTCAGGCTCACGCTGGCCCCGCGCCAGTCACTGCGCATCTTTCCCAGGTCATAGCGCAGCGAGGCATCCACCAGGGTGAACGACGGTACGCGGAAGCTGTTGTCCGCATCGCCCCAGCTCCAGCCGATGTAGCGCGCCCCCACGCCCGCCCCCAGCCCCAGCAGGTCGCCCCCAAAGGCATAGTCCACCCAGGCCGACGCCATCTTGCGGGGCACTTCGTAAGGCGACTTGCCCTGCACGTTGCCGCCCCACTGGTCTGGCTGGGCCCGGGTCACCTTGACGGGGTTGTAGGTCAGCGCTGCCAGGAGCTTGAGCCCGCGCGTGGGCTGGACTGCCGCCTCGAACTCGATGCCGCGAGAACGCACTTCGCCCTGCTGTATGGAATAGCGGACGTTCTCGGGGTCGGTGGTGAGCACGTTCTGCCGGCGCAGCTCGAAGGCGGCCAGCGTGAAGCTGCTGCGCTCGTCGGGCGAGTACTTGACGCCGACCTCGACCTGTTTGCCGGTTTCCGGATCAAAGGGCCGGTCGTTGCGGTCAGCGCCCATCAGAGGGACAAACGACTCGCTGTAGCTGACGTAGGGCGCCACGCCGTTGTCTGCAAGATAGGTCAGGCCGACACGGCCGGTGAAGGATTTGGGCTTGCGCACGCTGGTGGACACGGGGTCGGCCAGACGGCTGGACTGCTCCAGACGGCTCCAGTCGTGGCGCCCGCCCAGGGCCAGCACCCAGCGGTCCTTGCGGATGCGGTCCTGCACGTAGAGGCCTACCTGCTGGGCGCGCTCATCGCGCAGCGCATCGGGCTGCAGCAGCGAGGTGTCGATGAAGCTGCCATAGACGGGCCGGTAGATGTCCAGCTGCGGACCGTCGGCAATATAGGAGTCGAAACTGGAGCGGCTGCGGTTGTAGTCCAGCCCCACGATGAGTTCATGCTGCAGGCCGGCCGCCGCGAATTGGCCCGACAGGCTGGTGTCCACGGTGTAGACGCCGCCCTTGCCGTCGCGCGAATCGATCTCCCGGTTGGTGATGGAGCCGTCGATCAGCGGCCCGTAGCGGAACATGTACTGCTCGTGGTTGCGTGCGTGCAGGTAGCGGAAGTTCTGCCGCAGCGTCCAGCCGCTGTCGAATTGATGGCGTGCGTCGTAGCCCAGCGATGCGACCTCGGTCTCTTCACGGTCGAAGCCCGGTTCCCCCAGGAAGCGGTTCAGAGGCAGCCGGCCATTGGGGTTGCGCCCGTTGAGCGCATCCCACTGCACGTTGGTGGACATCATGGCGTGGTTCTTCTGGTAGAAGCCGCGCAGCGTGACGCTGGTGCGCGCGTCCGGCGCCCAGGTCAGGCTGGGCGCCAGGTAGACGCGGTCATCACGCATGAAGTCGATCTGCTGGTCGGCCGCCCTGGCCAGCCCCACCAGGCGGTAGCTCACCGTGCCATCGTCACCCACCGGCCCTCCGAGGTCGAAGGCCGCCTGCCGGCGAGCATGGCTGCCCACGGACAACTCCATGCCGCGCACCGCATCGGCCGAAGGCCGCTTGGACACGAAGTTCACGATGCCGCCCGGCGAGTTCTGGCCATACAGCACCGAGGCCGGCCCCTTGAGGACCTCCATGCGCTCGGCCCCGTAAGGCTCCATGCCGAAAAAGCCCAGCGTGCCCAGCGGCATGAGGCGCAGCCCGTCCAGGTAGAAATTGCCCGAAAACTGGCTGAAGCCGCGCACCGACAGACTGTCGTCCGCAGGATTTGCCCCGCCCGTGTTGGTGCGCACGCCGGCCGTGTACTGCACGGCGTCGTTGAGCGTGCGCACGCCCTGGTCGTCCATGCGGTCGCGCGTGATGACGGACACCGATTGCGCCACCTCCAGAATCGACGCATCGGTCTTGGTGGCCGTGCTGGCCCGGCGCGCCACATACCCGCTGGTGCTGCCCCAGGGGCTTTCTGCCGGGGCCGCGGCGGTCACCCTGACCTCACCCAGCACGGTCGATGCCTGGGTGGCCTCGGGCACCGCACGCAGCACAAAACCGCCCTCCCCCGCCGCCTGCGCCTGCAGGTCGGTGCCGGCCAGCAGCCGGTCCAGCGCCTCGCGCACCGTGAGGCGGCCCTGCACGCCCTGGGTTCGCCGGCCCTGCACCAGGGCGGGCGGCGCGCTGATGCTCACGCCTGCGTCAGCGGCAAACGCCGTGAGCGCGGCGGCCAGCGGGCCTGCCGGCACCTGGAACGGACGCTGCACCGCGCTGGTGGCCGCCGCACCGGCCTGGGCCAGCGCGGCGCGCGGCAAGGCGGCGCCTGCCGCCAGGCCCGCTGCCATGAGCACGGCGAGGCCTGTCCGGGACAGTGGAAAGAGCAAGGGGGAGGGAGTGCGCGCCACGCTGCGCATGCCGGGCCGGAGAGCCATGGTCTGTTTTTCCTTCGGAAGTCGTTCGATGAAATCGGTTGCCATCGAACAGGACACGGCCTGCCGCAGAAAGGGGCCAGATTCCGAAAGAAATTTCAAGCCGGTGGTGTGCCGCGCGCCGCCACCGTCACCCAGTAGCGCGTGCGGTAGTGGACCTGCACGGGCAGCAGATGCACGAGGTTGGCGAGCACGGCGTCCGTGCCGGTATCGGCATCGCCCAGCTGAAAGGCGCCGGTGACGCGCAAATCCGCCACAGACGGATCGCAGTGCAGCCAGCCGGAGCGGTAACGCGACAGCTCGGCCACAAAGTCGGCCAAACGCATGTTGTCTGCGGCCAGCAGGCCGCGCGCCCATTGGGCGGCGCTGGCGTCCGCAGGCTCGGCACGGCCTATGCCCATGGCGTCAAACCACAGTTGCTGGCCTGCCTGCAGCTGCTGCGCGGCGCCGCCACGGGTGGTGATCTGCACGGCGCCCTGCAGCACGGCCACCTCGCCGCGCTCCCGGACACTGCGCACGACAAAGCGCGTGCCTAGGGCGCGCACCCTGCCCTGCCCGGTGGTGACCACGAAGGGCCGGGGTGGGGTCTGCGGGTCGGGCGCGGTTTCGATGAAGACGGCGCCCTCGTTCAGATGGACGCGGCGCAGCTGATCGTCAAACCGCACATCCATGGCACTGGCCGTATCGAGCACAAGACGGCTGCCATCGGCCAGCGTCCATTCGCGGCGCTCGCCCGTGGCCGTGGCGTGGGTAGAGGTCCACTGCATCCAGGGCGTGGCGCGCCAGGCCAGCCAGCCCACGGGGGCGGCCGTGATCAGCAGGGCCAGCGCGCGCACGGTATCGCGGCGGCCCATGGCGCCCAGGCGGCGCTGCTTGCGGCCCAGGGCCGGTGCCCCCAGTGCGGGCGGCAGGCTGCCCGCGCGCTGGCTCACGGCCAGGGCGCGCAGCCAGGCCTGCGCATGGACATCGGCACGGGTGCGCCAGGCCTCGAAGGCGCGGTGGTCGGCCTCGCTGGCCTCGCCCGAGTGCAGCAGCACAAACCATTCGGCGGCCTGCAAGGCGATTTCGCGCGACAGCGGCGCTGCGGCCTGGGAGTCCACGGCGTTCATGCCGACAGCAGGATGCACTCGGCCATGGCCTGGGCCATGTAGCGCTTGACCGAGCGCAGGCCCATGCCCAGTTGCTCGGCAATGGCCGCATAGGTCAGCCCCTCGACCTGGGACAGGATGAAGACCGCGCGCACCTTGGGCGGCAGGCCGTCGAGCATGGCATCGACCTCCTGCAGCGCCTGCAGGATGAGCAATTGCTGCTCGGGCGACGGCGCCTGCGGCGCTGGCAGCGCGGCCAGGGCCTGCAGCCAGGCCTGCTCCAGCGACTGGCGGCGCAGGTGGTTGATCAGCAGGCGCCGCGCCACCGTGGCCAGGTAGGCGCGTGGCTCGCGCAGGGCGGGCAAGTCGCCCGCAGGCGCGGTGAGCAGGCGGATGAAGGTGTCCTGCGCCAGGTCGGCCGCGTCGCAGGCATTGCCAAGTCGGCGGCGCAGCCAGCCCTGCAGCCAACCATGGTGGCCGGCATAGAGGGCGGAGATTTCGCGGTGCAAGGGGCTGGATGCGGCGCTGGAGGCGGGAGCGGATGGCATGGCGGGTCGCTGTGGCTGGAGGGCGGGTTGCACCATCAAACAAGAATCATTCTCAACTTATTGTAACCAGCGGCAGCACTTGCCTAAGAGTGCCATCAGGCGGACCATCCAAGGGCGAACAGTGGAAGCAAGTGCGACCAGGCGTGGCTGACATCCAGCTGCTGCGCCGGATCGGTATCATTTAGAAACAATCAATCATCAGCTCAGCATCCATCAGGAGAGCGAACCATGTTCGAAACGCGGGTAGCAGGCACGGCAGGGCAGCAGGCGCTGTGGAGCACGCTGGACAAGGCCATGGCGCTGGCGGAATTCACGCCCGAAGGCCGGCTGATGCGCGCCAACGCCAATTACGAAGCCATTCTTGGCTACCCCACCTCGGGCGCCGAGGGCCTGCTGCACAGTGACCTGTGCACCCAGGCACATGCCGATCCCGACGCCTACGGCCGGTGGCGCCAGCGCTGGGGCGCGGGCGAGACGATTTCGCGCGTGGGCGAACACCGGCGCCGCGACGGCAGCACCTGCTGGCTGGAGGCCACCTATGCCCCCGTGCTGGATACCCAGGGCGCGCTCAGCCATGTGCTGTGCATTGCCACCGACATCACGGCCCGGGTGCAGGCCGACCGCAGACGGCAGGAGCATTTGCGGCGCCTGTCCCTGGTGGCTGATGCCACCGACGCGGCCGTGGTGATCGCCGACGGCAACTGGACCATCTCCTATGTCAACGCAGGCTTCACCCGCATGTTCGGCTGGAGCAGCGAAGAGGTCGTGGGCCGTGCGCCCATCGCCCTGCTGGTGCCCCATGCCTCGCCCGAATTCACGGCCGCCTACCGCGCCGAACTGGACGCAGGCAAGCCGGTGTACCGCGAGGAGATCCTCGTCGGCAAGGACGGCGAGCGGTATTGGGTCAGCGCCCAGGCCAATCCCGTCATGGGCCCCGACGGCCGCCTCCACACCACGGTGACCGTGATCACCGACATCACCGAGGCCAAGATGCACGAGGTGCTGCAGCGGCGCGCCCTGGAGGCCATGGCCCGCGACCAGCCGCTGACCGAGGTGCTGGACCTGGTCTGCCGCGAGGTCGAGCGCATTGCGCCCGACATTGCGGTCTCGGTGCTGGAAGTCGATGACCAGAACCGCCTGCATCCGCTGGCCGCGCCCAGCCTGCCGGCCTCCTATTCGGCGGCGCTGGACGGCGTGCCCATCGGCCCCAATGTCGGCTCCTGCGGGGCGGCGGCCTTCCACAACCGGCCCGTGCTGGTGGGCGACATCGCCACCGATCCGTTGTGGGCCGACTTCAAGCACCTCATCCTGCCGCTGGGGTATACGGCCTGCTGGTCCACGCCCATCTGCGGGCTGCAGGGCGGCGTGGCCGGCACCTTTGCCTTCTACTACCGCCATTTCGAGCGGCCCGGCCCCGATCCCTTCCACCAGCGGCTGGTGGAGGCCTGCACCGACCTGTGCGCGCTGGCGCTGGAGCGCGAGCAGGCACGCCGCCGCATCCGGCAGCTGGCCTTCTACGACGGGCTGACCACCCTGCCCAACCGCAGCCTGCTGCTGGCCCAGGCCGAGCAGGCGCTGTCCGTGGCTTCGCACGAGGGCCACGAGCTGGCCGTGGTCTTCATCGACCTGGACCGTTTCAAGCAGGTCAACGACTCGCTGGGCCACCCGGCCGGCGACCGGCTGCTGTGCAGCGTGGCCGAGCGCATCCAGGCGGAGCTGCGCACGGGCGACATTGCCGGGCGCCTGTCGGGCGATGAATTCGTTATCGTGCTGCCACACTGCGGCGGTGCGCAGGCGGCCGAGGTGATAGAGCGGCTGCAGTCGGCACTTGGCGAGCCCTGCATGATCGACGACGTGTCCCTGGCCAGCACGGCCAGTTGCGGCATTGCCGTGTTTCCCGCCGACGGGCGCGACATGGAGACGCTGCTGCACCGCGCCGACATGGCCATGTACCAGGCCAAATCGGGCGGGCGCGGGCTCTACAGCTTCTTCAGCCCCGAGATGAACCGCCTGGCGCAGGAACGCCTGGTGCTGGAGACGGCGCTGCGCGACGCCCTGCGCAGCGGCGGCCTGCGACTGCACTACCAGCCCCAGCTCGACCTGAAGGACGGGCGCCTCTACGGCGTGGAGGCCCTGGCGCGCTGGAGCCATGCGGAATTCGGCGAGATCTCGCCCGCACGCTTCATTCCGCTGGCCGAGGAATGCGGCCTGATCGGCGAGCTGGGCACCTGGGCACTGCGCGAGGCCTGCCGCCAGCTGGGCGAGTGGCGCAGCCGGGGCATTGACGTGCCGGCCATGTCGGTCAACCTCTCGCCCACGAGCTTTCACAACCTGGACCTGCCGCGCATGATTGCCGACACGCTGGAGCACAACGCGCTCAAGCCGCAGGACCTCACGCTGGAGATCACCGAAAGCCTGCTGCTGGACACCAACCCGGGCACCATGCGCACGCTGCAGGCCGTGCATTCCCAGGGCGTGCGCCTGTCCATGGACGACTTCGGCACGGGCTACTCCAGCCTCAGCTACCTGCGCCGCCTGCCCGTCAGCGAGCTCAAGCTGGACCGCAGCTTCGTGGCCGACCTGGAAAACGACGAAGCCGCCCAGGCCCTGAGCAACGCCATCCTGGGCATAGGCCGCAGCCTGCACCTGACCGTGGTGGCCGAGGGAGTGGAGACGGCGGCGCAGAACACCATCCTGCGCGAACAGGGCTATCCGGTCGCGCAGGGCTATCTGTTCTCGCGCCCGCTGCCGGCAGCGGATCTGGAGCGGTGGCTGCAGGCATCGAGCCTGCAAGCCGGCGTGGCGACGGACGTGTGAACGGCATGTGAGCGGGCATGTGAGGACCAGGCCATGCGCGCGAAGACCTTGGCCGGAAAAAGTAACAATCCGCAATAAATATTCGGACTGGACCTATTTTTCCCTAAGCCTCGCCGGCAAGTGACCGATAACTGCGGCATGGCGGGGCCGAGTGTCGGTCCCGCTGATCGCCACCGATCGCCACCGCATCCCCTCGAATTCGCAGCCACCGCCGCTCACCCGCTTTCGCTTCTCGCCGTACGGCACTCCCCACCATGATGTTTTTCCGCAATCTGAAGCTGGCCCACAAGCTGCTGGCCTCTTTCATCGCCCTGCTGCTGCTGACCGCCGGCCTGGGCCTGTTCTCCGTGGTCCAGCTGGACCGTGTCAACCGCACGGCCACCGACCTGGCGCACCACTGGATGCCCGCCGAGCGCGTGATCATGGAGATGCGCTACCAGCTGCAGCGCTACCGCTCGCAGACCATGCAGCATGTGCTGGCCACCTCGATGGATGAAATGGCCATCTACGACAAGAGCATGCCGGCGCTGTGGTCCGAGCTGCTCAAGAACCAGCAGGCCTTCGAGCGCTATGCCAACACCGCGCGTGAGCGCGAGCTGATGGCCGGCATCAAGGACGACCTGGGACAGTACGCGCAGCACACGGCAAAGATCGTGGACCTGTCCCACGCCCTGCGCACCGAGGAAGCCTCCGAGGTGCTGCGCGGCGATTCGGTCAAGACCAGCCGTGCCATCAACACCAAGCTGGACGAACTGCTCAAGATCAACGCCCAGGGCATCGAGGACGCCAACCAGGCAGGCGACGACATCTTCACCGCCGCGCGCTGGTGGGTGATCGCCCTGCTGGCGGGGGCCGTCCTCTTCGGCCTGGGCATGGCGCTGCTGATCGCCCGCAGCGTGGCACGCCCCCTGCAGCAGGCCGTGAGCCTGGCACAGGCCGTGGCCGCCGGCGACCTGGGCAGCCGCATCGAGGTGCATGGCAAGGATGAAACCGGCCAGCTGCTGCAGGCCCTGCAGCACATGAACGAAAGCCTGCAGCGCATCGTCGGCCAGGTGCGCCAGGGCACGGACTCCATCGCCACGGCCAGCGGCCAGATCGCCTCGGGCAACCAGGACCTGTCGGCCCGCACCGAGGAACAGGCCAGCTCGCTGGAGCAGACTGCCGCCTCCATGGAGGAGCTGACCTCCACCGTCAAGCAAAACGGCGCCAACGCCCAGCAGGCCAACCAGCTGGCCGCCGCCGCCTCCCAGGTCGCCGTGCGCGGCGGCTCGGCCGTGGCCCAGGTGGTGCAGACCATGTCCGCCATCAACGATGCCTCGCGCAAGATCGTGGACATCATCGGCGTCATCGACTCCATCGCCTTCCAGACCAACATCCTGGCGCTGAATGCGGCCGTGGAAGCGGCCCGCGCCGGTGACCAGGGACGCGGCTTTGCCGTCGTCGCCTCGGAAGTGCGCACCCTGGCCCAGCGATCGGCCGCCGCCGCCAAGGAGATCAAGCAGCTCATCGACGACTCGGTGGGCAAGGTCGAGGAAGGCAGCGCCCAGGTCGACTCGGCCGGCAAGACCATGGAGGAGATCGTGGCCAGCGTGCGCCGCGTGACCGACATCATGGGCGAGATCTCGGCCGCCAGCCATGAGCAGACGGCCGGTATCGAGCAGGTCAACCAGGCCGTCACGCAGATGGACCAGATGACCCAGCAGAACGCCGCACTGGTCGAGGAATCGGCGGCGGCCACCGGCGCACTGCAGGCCCAGGCCAAGGCGCTGGCCGAAGTGGTCAGCGTGTTCAAGCTCTCGCCGTCCACCGGCATGCTGGGCAACAGCCGTGGCGTCAACCACGCCGCTGCCGTGGCAGCGCCCCGCCAAGCACCGACGGCGCCCCGTCCGCATCTGGCGCCTTCCGCTCCCAAACGCGCGGTGCCCGCACGTGCCTCGGCCGCCCTGCCTTCTGCAACCGGTGCGACCGGTGCGGCCGGTGCAACCCCTGCTCCGGCTGGCGCCGCGCGCCCGGCCCAGCCAGCACAGCCGGCCCGGCCCGCCGTGACGGCATCGGCCAAAGCCAAGGCCAAGGCGGCCAGCACGGCTTCCGACGACGATTGGGAAACCTTCTGAACCAGGTTTTCGCCCGCCCCGCCAGGGGCGGACATGCCTGCCAAGGCCCGACCAGCTCCAGCTGGCCGGGCCTTTTTTCCGGGAGGTCTGCAGCCAGATCACGCCAGGGTCCACGCTGCAACCTGCGCATTGCCATGGCCAAGCCCTTCAAATCTGCCATGATCGGCCGCTGCAAGCCCTTGTTTTGAAAGCCATCGTCACACGGCAGCGCGCCTCCAGGCCCGCGCGGCGGGCGCTTGCCCCGGCACGATGCCCCAGCATGAGAAAATCGGCGATTCGGCCAAGAACACATTCATCAGAAGAACGGAACACATCATGGAAGCAGAACGCATCAACCTCATCGGCAACACCCTCGAAGATCTGTCGCAGCGTGCGGCAGATCTACGGAGGTATCTTTGACTACGATGCAAAGTACGAACGACTGCGCACGGTAAATGCCTCGCTGGAAGATCCCAGCGTCTGGAACGATCCCAAGAAGGCCCAGGAGCTGGGCAAGGAAAAGAAGCTGCTCGACGGCGTCGTGCTGACGCTGCAAAAGCTGACCACCGAGCTGGCCGACAACGCCGAGCTGTTCGAGATGAGCAAGGAAGAAGGCGATGAGACCGGCCTGCTCACCATCGAGGGCGAGACCGCCAAGCTGCAGCCGCTGATCGAGGAGCTGGAGTTCCGCCGCATGTTCGGCAAGGAAGCCGATCCGCTGAACTGCTTCGTGGACATCCAGGCCGGCGCCGGCGGCACCGAAGCCTGCGACTGGGCCGGCATGCTGCTGCGCCAGTACCTGAAGTACGCCGAGCGCAAGGGCTTCAAGGCCACGGTCGAGGAAGAGACGCCGGGCGACATCGCCGGCATCAAGAGCGCGACCATCCACATCGAGGGCGAGTACGCCTACGGCCTGCTGCGCACCGAAACCGGCGTGCACCGCCTGGTGCGCAAGTCGCCCTTCGACAGCTCGGGCGGCCGCCACACCAGCTTTGCCTCGCTGTTCGTCTACCCCGAGATCGACGACTCGATCCAGATCGAGATCAACCCCTCGGACGTGCGCACCGACACCTACCGCGCATCGGGCGCGGGCGGCCAGCACATCAACAAGACCGACTCGGCCGTGCGCCTGACGCACATGCCCACCGGCATCGTCGTGCAATGCCAGGACGGCCGCAGCCAGCACAGCAACCGCGACGTGGCATGGCAGCGCCTGCGCTCCAAGCTCTATGAGCACGAGATGCAAAAGCGCATGGTGGAGCAGCAAAAGCTGGAGGACACCAAGACCGATGTGGGCTGGGGCCACCAGATCCGCTCGTACGTGCTGGACAACAGCCGCATCAAGGATTTGCGCACCAACGTCGAAATCTCGGCCACCCAGAAGGTGCTGGACGGCGACCTCGACGCTTTCATCGAAGCCTCGCTCAAGCAAGGCCTCTGATTTCAAGCCCCTGGGCGGCACCGGCCGCACAGGGGCTTGAACTCTGTCCCCTGATATTGGCATAGGAAGGAATCTGTATGCTGCAACTGCGTGACGGGCAGGCCCCTGCCACCGCCATCCACCGCGCCGACTACCAGGCTCCTGCCTGGTGGATCGACACCGTGGACCTGACCTTCGATCTCGATCCGGCCAAGACCCGCGTGCTCAACAAGATGCGCGTGCGTCGCAACACCGAGGTGCCGGCGCAGCCGCTGCGCCTGGACGGCGATGAACTGAACCTTGCGCGCGTGCTGGTCAACGGCGGCGGCACCTCGTTCAAGATGGACGGCGACCAGCTCGTGCTGGAGAACCTGCCCGAGGGCGGCGACCCCGTCGATCTGGAAATCTTCACCACCTGCGCGCCCGCCAAGAACACCAAGCTCATGGGCCTGTATGTGAGCCAGGGCACGTTCTTCACCCAGTGCGAGGCCGAGGGTTTCCGCCGCATCACCTATTTCCTGGACCGTCCCGACGTGATGGCCATGTATACCGTGACGCTGCGCGCCGACAAGACCGCGTACCCGGTGCTGCTGTCCAACGGCAACCTGGTCGAGCAAGGCGCGCTGGAAGACGGCCGCCACTTCGCCAAGTGGGCCGATCCGCACAGAAAGCCCAGCTACCTGTTCGCCCTGGTGGCCGGCAATCTGGTTGCGCGCGAGCAAAAGATCAAGAGCCGCGCAGGCCGCGACCACCTGCTGCAGGTCTTCGTGCGCCCGGGCGATCTGGAGAAGACCGAGCACGCCATGAACTCCCTCATGGCCAGCGTGGCCTGGGACGAGGCCCGCTTCGGCCTGTCCCTGGACCTGGACCGCTTCATGATCGTCGCCACCAGCGACTTCAACATGGGCGCCATGGAGAACAAGGGCCTGAACGTCTTCAATACCAAGTACGTTCTGGCCAGCCAGTCCACGGCCACCGACACCGACTACGCCAACATCGAGTCCGTCGTCGGCCACGAGTACTTCCACAACTGGACCGGCAACCGCGTCACCTGCCGCGACTGGTTCCAGCTGTCGCTCAAGGAAGGCCTGACCGTCTTCCGCGACCAGGAATTCAGCATAGACATGGCGGGCAGCCCCTCGGCACGCGCCGTCAAACGCATCGAGGACGTGCGCGTGCTGCGCACCGCCCAGTTCCCCGAAGATGCGGGCCCCATGGCCCACCCGGTGCGGCCCGACAGCTACATCGAGATCAACAACTTCTACACCGTCACCATCTACGAAAAGGGTGCCGAGGTCGTGCGCATGCAGCACAACCTGGTGGGCCGAGAAGGCTTTGCCAAGGGCATGAAGCTGTATTTTGAGCGCCATGACGGCCACGCCGTCACCTGCGACGATTTCGCCCAGGCCATGGCCGACGCCAACCCCGGCAGCGAGCTGGCCCAGCGCCTGGACCAGTTCAAGCGCTGGTACAGCCAGGCCGGCACGCCCCAGCTGCACGCCGAAGGCAGCTACGACGCCGCCGCACGCACCTACACGCTGACCCTGAGCCAAAGCTGCGCGCCCACGCCGGGCCAGGCAGAGAAGCTGCCCTTCGTCATCCCCGTGCAGATGGGCCTGCTGGGCCAGGACGGCCGCGCGCTGACACTGCGCCTGCAGGGCGAGGACCAGGCGGCAGCGGGCGACAGCCGCCTGCTCGTGCTGTCCGAACCCAGCCACAGCTTCGTCTTCACCGACGTGGACCAGGAGCCCGTGCCCTCGCTGCTGCGCGGCTTCAGCGCCCCCGTGGTGCTGCAGCACAGCGACAGCGATGCCGCCTTGCTGACCCTGCTGGCCCATGACAGCGACGCCTTCAACCGCTGGGAAGCCGGCCAGCGCCTGGGCCTGCGCATCGCGCTGCAGGCCATCGGCGACACCTCCATCACGGCAGACGCCAGCGGCCAGATCACGGCCGCCCTGCTGCCGGCCTCCTTCATCGAGGCCATGCGCGGCGTGCTGCGCCATCCCCAGCTGGATGCGGCCTTCAAGGAGCTGATGCTGGCCCTGCCCGGCGAAAGCTACATCGCCGAGCAACTGGCCGTGGTCGATCCGCAGCGCGTGCACGCCGTGCGTGAAGCCATGCGCCAGCAACTGGCGACCGAGCTGCAGGCCGACTGGCAGCAGGCCTGGCAAGAGCACAGCGACACCGGCGCCTACCGCCCCGACCCCGTCAGCTCCGGCCGCCGTGCGCTGGCAGGCCTGGCCCTGTCCATGCTGTGCCTGGCCGCACGCGCCTCGGGCGACAGCGTCTGGCCCGGCAAGGCGCTGCAGCGCTTCAAGGACGCCGGCAACATGACCGACCGCATGAGCGCCCTGACGGCACTGGTGCAAAGCGGCCATCCGCTGGCCGCCCAGGCCCTGGCGCGTTTCCACAAGCTGTTCCAGCACGATGCATTGGTGCTGGACAAGTGGTTCGCGCTGCAGGGCGGCGCCTGCGACCGTGGCGGCAACGTGCTGCCGGCCGTCAAGCAGCTGATGAAGCACCCCGACTTCCAGATCAAGAACCCCAACCGCGCGCGCAGCCTGATCTTCAGCTACTGCAGCGCCAATCCCGGCGCCTTCCACCGCGCCGACGCGGCGGGCTATGTGTTCTGGAGCGAGCGCGTCATCGAGCTGGACGCCATCAACCCCCAGGTCGCTGCCCGCCTGGCGCGCGCCCTGGACCGCTGGAGCAAGCTGGCCGAGCCCTACCGCACGGCCGCACGCGAGGCCGTCGCCCGCGTGGCGGCCCGCGCTGAACTCAGCAACGACGTGCGTGAAGTCGTCACCCGCGCCCTCGCGGATTGACCCAAGGCGCGGCCCAGGCCGCGCCTCCCGGATTTTTAGGAGTTGAACCCATGAAGAAAAACGTCAGCCTGACCCGCTACCTGGTCGAGCAGCAACGCGTGGACGGCCTCATCCCCGGCCAGCTGCGCCTGCTGCTGGAAGTCGTGGCCCGCGCCTGCAAGCGCATCAGCCAATCCGTCAACAAGGGTGCCATCGGCGACGTGCTGGGCACGGCCGGCAGCGAGAACGTGCAGGGCGAAGTCCAGAAGAAGCTGGACATCATCGCCAACGAGGTGCTGATCGAGGCCAACGAATGGGGCGGCCACCTGGCAGCCATGGCCTCCGAGGAAATGGAAGGCATCTACCTGGTGCCCAACCGCTACCCTCACGGCGAATACCTGCTGATGTTCGATCCGCTGGACGGCTCGTCCAACATCGACGTCAACGTCTCCATCGGCACCATCTTCAGCGTGCTCAAGAAGCCCGAAGGCCACCCCGGCGTGACCGAGCAGGACTTCATGCAGCCCGGCACCCAGCAGGTCGCGGCCGGCTACTGCATCTACGGCCCGCAGACCACCCTCGTGCTGACCGTGGGCGACGGCGTATCCATGTTCACGCTGGACCGCGAGCAAGGCTCCTTCGTGCTGGTGCAGGAAAACATCCGCATCCCCGAAGACACCAAGGAATTCGCCATCAACATGTCCAACATGCGCCACTGGGATACGCCCGTCAAGCGCTACGTGGACGAATGCCTGGCCGGCGTGGAAGGCCCGCGCGGCAAGGACTTCAACATGCGCTGGATCGCCTCCATGGTGGCCGACGTGCACCGCATCATGACCCGCGGCGGCATCTTCATGTACCCCTGGGACCGCCGCGAGCCCAACAAGCCCGGCAAGCTGCGCCTGATGTACGAAGCCAACCCCATGGCCTGGCTGGTCGAACAGGCCGGCGGCGCCGCCACCAACGGCAAGCAGCGCATCCTCGACATCCAGCCCACCCAACTGCACGAACGTGTGAGCGTCATCCTCGGCTCCAAGAACGAAGTCGAAAAAGTGACGCAGTACCATTCCGAGGCATGAATTTGCCGTTATAATTTTTGTCTGTCGCCGGTGTAGCTCAGTTGGTAGAGCAGCTCATTCGTAATGAGAAGGTCGAGGGTTCGATTCCTTTCTCCGGCACCAAACAAGAAGCCCCTGGTTCGCAAGAGCCAGGGGCTTTTTTCATGCTGCCGCGGGCATACCCCCCTGCCTCCTACCGGTAGGAGCGCTGCCAGCCCTCTGTCGCGCAACGGCTCGCAGGCATGGCCGGCCCCTGCCAGGGCCTCGGATCGCAGCCGGGACCCGCCATTCGCTGCCTGCGCCGCCTGCAGCCCGTTCGGGCGACATACACGCAGCGGTCCTGCTTCCAATTTCCATTACACGTGACCTGCCGGCGCCGGACGGAAAAAGGGCTGCGGGCCCGTGCACGCTCAGGAACGCTCGGCAGCCGATATGAACTTGATGCCGGCAACGGAGCGTCCCATACAAATACCTATTTCCAGTGATATACCACTTTCCGTGCGTCTCCTATGATCGCGGCTTCCTCTCATTTCAGCGATATTCATTGGAGCAAGTGGTATTAATGAAAATGAAAAACCATTTCAACCAGAATCTCACTTGCGAGAATAGTCGATAAGCGTTTTCAGGAAAAGCTATTGAAAACACCTTCTTGAGACAAATAAATAGCCAACAACCATCGCCAATGGCTATTGACACTCCCCACTCCCCTGACAGGACGCCACGACACGTATTCCCCAGGGGAGACGGATGCGTTCGCATTGCGAAGTAGCGAATGGTGCCGTCAGTAATTTTTCTTGAAATTTCTTAACAATTCGTAGATATTCGCCCTGTCCGATTGACCCGTCTTTCGTTTTCCCGCTTTCCCACCCAAGCCATGCCATTTTCCGGCCATACCCCACCGCCCGACGTACATGCACAACCGTTCTGCATTACAAGGCAAGATAGGGAAAATCTGCACGGACACAGGGCATGCGCCATATGGCTCACCGGTCTTTCCGGATCTGGTAAATCGACAATCGCGAATGCGCTGCAGGCCCGCCTGCATGCCGCCGGCAGACGCACCTATGTGCTTGATGGCGACAACATCCGCCAGGGCCTGAACCGCGACCTGGGTTTCTCCAACGAAGACCGTGCAGAGAACATCCGCAGGGTTTCAGAGGTCGCACGGCTGTTCGTGGATGCGGGAACCATCGTGATCGCCGCCTTCATCTCCCCTTTCCGGGCCGAGCGCGATGCTGCACGGGCCTTGTTCGACAAGGGCGACTTCTTCGAGATCTTCGTGGATGTCCCCCTGTCCGTCGCCGAGCAGCGCGACCCCAAGGGCCTGTACAGGAAAGCGCGCCGCGGCGAGCTGCGCCAGTTCACCGGCATCGACTCTCCTTACGAGACGCCCTCTGCTCCGGACCTGGCCTTGGCCACGCACCAGCTCAGCATCGCTGCCTGCGTCTCGCGCATACAGGCACTGCTGCAGATGGAGCAGGCGGCCGAGCCAGGCCCGGCAGCATGTGGCGTGGTGCCGCTGGTGGACTCACCCCTGCCGCTGGCCAAGGCACTGCAATGAATGCCAGGGCCATCCCGTCTTGCACACCTGCCGACGCATGCGCCGACGCACCCCTGTTTGCCCGGCTGGAGGCCGAGGTACGGCTGCAGGGACTGCGGGACGAGGTCGATGCGCTGCTGTCCTCACACTGGTGTGACCATGTGAACCACCGCGGCTACGAAGGTGCATGGCGCGTGGTGCCGCTGCGCTGCCAGCGCCAGCATGTGACGGCCCACCCTCTTCTTCAGAGCTTCTCCATCGAGGCGCCTGACGAAGAATGGGACGACCTGCCCTCGCTGCAGCACAGCATGGCGATGCGCGAGGTGCTGGACCAGTTGCAATGCCCGCTGCGCTCCGTGCGCCTGATGCAGCTGAAGGCCGGCTCATCCATCAAGCCGCATCGCGACCATGGCTTGAGCCTGGAGCACGGCCAGGCGCGACTGCACGTGCCCGTCTACACACACCCCGATGTGCGGTTCATCGTGGAAGGCATGGAGATCCCCATGGCCCCAGGAGAGCTCTGGTACTTCAATGCCGACGCCACGCATGAAGTGCTGAACCAGAGCACGCAGGACCGCACCCATCTGGTCATCGACTGCATTGCCAACGCCTGGCTGGCCGACCGCATCGGCAAGGGGCAGGCCCATGCATGAGCTGCAGGCAGCCTTTGCAGAACTGATTGCAAGCCCCCAGCAACAGGCCTTGCTCCAGCAGGCCAGGAGCGTGGAGTCGCTGTTGACCCAGTTGCGCCGGCTGTGGTGTCTTCCCGCCTGGAACGATACCCAGCTCATGCAGGCGCTGGAGCAGGTGAACCAGGCGGCCGCCGTGCCGGCCGCCGCATTGGTGGCCGGCGGCTGGCTGCCCCACAGGTACGAGGCACGCACGCGCAGCATCCAGTGGTGCCTGCCGGACGGGCCCGCCACCGAACCCTTCCATGACGAATACATCGGCCGCTGCCTCCAGCGCCAGCCGCTGAACCAGTTTCTGCGACCGCGCACGCCGCTGGCCACCCTGGCACGGTTGGGCACAGACCTGGGACCGAAACGCCCGGTGCGCCGGCCCGCTGGTTTCATCTTCCATCTCTCGCGCTGTGGCTCTACCCTGGTCTCGGGCTGCCTGTCGGAACTGGACAGCACGATGGTGCTGTCGGAGCCACCGGTGCTCACCGAGCTTCTGCTGGACCCCACGCTCCGCGCCGAGGAAAAGCGCCAGGCCATCAGCGGCCTGCTGGCCGTGATCGGCACCACCGTACCCGGTCGCCAGGACCTGGTCATCAAGTGGAATGCATGGGACCTCCTTCAATGGGAGCTGCTGCGCGACCTGTACCCGCAGGTCCCCTGCCTGCTGCTGGTGCGCGATCCCGTCGAGATCCTGGCCTCCCACCACCGGCAATGCGGCCGGCACATGTCGGGCGATCCGTCGCTGGCGCGGCTGGCCCCGGTCTTCGATCTCCAGTCGGACCGACAGCCGTTCGTCTCCGTGCTGGACCACCGCATCCGGGTGCTGCAGGCATTGATGCAGCGCATGTGCGAGCTGCACGACGGGCATGGCCTGCCCGTGCTGGACTACGGCCGTCTCGGACCCGAGACCCTGGAACGGATCGCCCACGGCTTCGGGCTCGCCAGCAGCAACGCCGCCCTTGCCCGCATGGCGGCGCGCCTGCGCCAGCATGCGAAGGCGCTGGACCAGCGGTTCGTACCCGACGGCTGTAGCAAGGCGGCCGTGTTCGACGCCCGTGACCGTCATCTCATCGAAAGCCGGCTGGCCGAGCCCTATGCGCACCTGCTGCGACGGGCCGGCTCCTTCGATAGCCTGGAGGTCCTGCATGCTACTTGAAGCATTACGCCCGCGGGGCCTGAGCGCACGGCCCGCGCAACCCGAGGACCAGGGCCTGCTGCGGGATCTGTTCCTTTGCGCACGCCCGCATCTCCAATCGCTGCCGCTGCCTCAGGCCGCGCTGGCGGCACTGATAGACCAGCAATACGGCTTCCAGCAGGCAGGCCACCAGCGCCGTTTTCCCCACGCCAGCCACCTCGTCGTCCAGGCCGGCGACACACCCATTGGCGCCTTGACACTGCATGACAGCGCGGCAGACCTGCACATCGTGGACATCGTGCTGGCACTGGCCGCGCGCGGCCAGGGACATGGCACGGCGCTGCTGCGCTGGGTACAAGGCAGTGCCGCCGTGCTGGGCCGCCGGGTGACGCTCAGTGTCGATGCCACCAACCTGGCTGCGCAGCGGCTCTACCTGCGCCTGGGCTTCTCCACCTTGAGTGCGGATGCCATCCAGTTCGACATGCAGTGGCAGGCACCGCAGCAGGCCGGCCATGCGCGCACCCCACCCTCCATGACCTCCCCAGAAAGGCAACACACCCCATGACGACACCGTATCTCGGAGAAATCCGCCTGTTCGCCTGGAACAGGATTCCCAAGGGCTGGATGGCTTGCTCAGGGCAGACCCTGGGCATCACCCAGAACCAGGCCCTCTTCAGCCTGCTGGGCGTCACGTACGGCGGCGATGGCGTCACCACCTTCAAGTTGCCAGACCTGCGTGGCCGGGTCTCCATGCACTGGTCCAGCACCGACAGTCCCCCCGTTGCGCTGGGCACAAGCGCAGGCAGCGAACACGTCACCCTGACGGTCTCCAACCTGCCCGGGCACACCCACATGCTGGCAGCCAGCACGGGCGGCGGCGACTCGGCCACCTTCACAGACAACTACATGGCCACGGCCATGGTCACTTCAACGCCACCGGCGGCCACGAATTTCTACGCACCGCCCGGCAATCTGGTGGCCCTGGATCCGGGCTCGGTCTCGCCCACCGGCGGCAACCTGCCCCACGAGAACTGCCAGCCCTCCCTGGTGCTTAACCCCTGCATCGCGGTACAGGGCGTCTACCCCTCGCGCAACTGAAGGCCATACAAGAGAGCAAGACCATGGACAACTTTGTCGGTGAAATACGTCTTTTCGGGGGCAATTTCGCACCCGCAGGCTGGGCGCTGTGCAATGGCGCCATCCTGAGCATCAGTCAATACGACACCTTGTTCGCGCTGATTGGCACCACTTACGGGGGCGACGGCCAGAACACCTTCGCCCTGCCCGACCTGCGTGCCCGCATACCCGTGGGCCAGGGGCAGGGCCCGGGCCTGACCAACCGGGTGATGGGCGAGCAATTCGGCGTCGCGGAGGTGACGCTGCTCCAGAACAATATGCCCGCCCATACCCACGACCTGCGTGCCAGCACCTCGGCCGCCACGGCCTCGCAGCCGGCGCCAGACCTGGTTCCTGCGCAAAACGGCACCGACAATTTCTATCTGCCCAAGCCCGGCAGCGGCGCCCTCCCCCAGAGCATGAAGCCGAACAGCGTGACCCCGTCCGGCTCCACCCTGCCGCACAGCAACATCATGCGCAGCACGGCAGTCAACTACATCATCGCGCTCTACGGCGTTTTCCCAAGCAGCAACTGAAGGCCAGGCACATGGACTACTACCTCGGAGAAATCCGCCAATTCGCCTTTTACTTTGCCCCGCGTGGCTGGGCACTGTGCAACGGCCAACTGATGCCCATCCAGCGGTATTCGGCGCTGTTCGCCCTGCTGGGCACCTACTATGGCGGCGATGGCAAGACTACCTTTGGCCTGCCCAACCTGCAGGGCGGCGTGCCCTTGGGGATGGATCCCAACGCCAACTGGCCCATAGGTACCGAAGCGGGATCGGACTCCGTGACGCTGATACAGGGCGAAATGCCCACGCACAACCATGCGGTGATCGGCCTGAACAATGCGGGAACCAAGGCATCCCCGGAAACCGGCTGCTATCTGGGCTTCGACGCGCGCGGCGGCTCCGGCTTGGTCCGCTACATGCAGACCAATGTGGCGGCCCCTTCAACCACCCTGGCGCCCACCGCACTGGGTCCCAGCGGCGGCTCCACGGCCCACGAAAACCGGCAACCGTTTCTCGCGCTGAGCTACTGCATCGCGATCTCGGACGGGATTTTCCCGCCACGCAATTGAGTACAGCCGGCGCCATGCCCCGCACACTGCACTTCATCTCCGGCCTGCCGCGCTCGGGCTCCACTCTGCTCGCGGGCATCCTGCGTCAGAACCCCCGCATGCATGCCGCGATGAGCAGTCCCGTGGCGGGGCTGCTCAACAGTGTCCTGGAGCAGATGGGCGC
The DNA here is from genome assembly GCF_001622915.1 of Delftia sp. GW456-R20. Classification (NCBI taxonomy): domain Bacteria; kingdom Pseudomonadati; phylum Pseudomonadota; class Betaproteobacteria; order Burkholderiales; family Comamonadaceae; genus Delftia; species Delftia sp. GW456-R20. Next base: position 848,865 of record NZ_LWCN01000004.1, read on the forward strand.
CGGCAGCGAGTCCTACCCCTTCTTCAACGAGGCCCGGCGCAAGACCATGTGCCGGGCCTTGATCGACGCCTACTACGCCGACATCCCGCAGCCGGTGATCTTCGACACCAACCGCCAGTGGACGGCACGCCTGCACCAGCTGGCCGAACTGGTGGAGGGTTTCAAGGTGGTCTGCTGCGTGCGCAATCCCGCCTGGGTCATGGACAGCTTCGAACTCATCCATCGCAAGAACCCCTTCAACTACAGCCGCATGTTCAACGCCGCCAGCCGGCAGACGGTGTATTCGCGCTGCGAGACCATGATGTCCGCGGCCGGCGCGGTGGGTGGCGCCTGGACGGCGCTCAAGGAAGCCTACTACGGCCCCTTGTCCGAGCGCCTGCTGCTGGTGGACTATGACCTGCTCACGCAGCATCCCGGGCGCACGCTGGAACTCATTTACCGCTTCCTCGGCGAACCCGCCTTCGCACACGATTTCGACAATGTCGAGTACTCCGAGAACGAGTTCGACCTGAACCTTGGCGTCAAGGGCCTGCACGACGTCCAAAGGAAAGTGGCCTTCAAGGCACGCCACAGCATTCTTCCTCCCGACCTGTTCGCCAAGTACCAGGACATGGATTTCTGGCAGGACCAGGCGGGAACCGAGGCAGGCATCATCGCCCCGCGCAGGGCAGACACCCAGAAACGACCCATACCGGAGGAGACCCCATGAACCGTGCCCTGCTCAGCGGCCTTTCCTCGCTGCTGTTTCCCTTCGCCGCCCATGCGGCGGCCACACCGGCCGGCGGATACCTGATGCGTGGTGGCTACCAGCCGGGGCGCCATGCGCGCCTGCAGCTCGATGCCTCCAGCCGCGCCTTCGACAGGCCCCACCATGCAAAGCCCCATCGCCCCCCAGCGGCCACGGATGCGGCAGGCCTGGACATCGTTCAGCCTGCGGCCATTTCCGAACTGGTGGTGATCGACGGGGCGGTGGCCGACAAGGCCACCCTGTACCGCGGGCTCAGGCCCGGCGTGGCGGCCGTGGAGATCGATCCATCGCGGCCCGGCCTCCCTCAGCTGGCCGCCGCCCTGAGCAACTACCGCGACCTGGCCGCGGTCCATGTGGTCTCGCACGCCTGGGATGGCGAACTGCAGCTGGGCAGCAGCCGTGTCACCTCCGACAGCGTCCTGCAGCAGCCGTCGGCGCTGGCCGCGTTGCGCCAGGCAGTGCGCGCAGGCGGCGACCTGCTGTTCTACGGCTGCGATCTGGCGGCCGGCGACAAGGGGGCTGCCCTGCTGGACATCGTCCATCGGCAGACGGGGCTCGATGTCGCTGCCTCCAGCAATCCGACCGGCAGCCCGGCCCTGGGAGCGGACTGGACCCTGGAGATCCAGCGCGGCCACATCGACACCCCGGTGGCTTTCTCGGACAAGGCCAGGGCGGACTTCTCCGAGGTGCTGGTCGCAGCCGATGGAACCCGGAATTTCGCAGGATGGTCGGGAGCACTGTCGCCACAACTGAGTACCACCGACTTCCGCCTGACCGCCAGGAACGGCAACGGATCCACTCCCAACGTCGGAATCTATGCAGGAGGGATCTCCTACATGCTGACCAATGCGGCAAACGACAACAGCGGCCACTACCTGTATGTCAAAGCCGATGGAACCAATACCACCGGGTTTGAGTTGACGGGACTGAACGCCGGTGAGTACACCCTGGGCGAGTTCACCAATCTGCGCGTCGTCGGCATGGTCCGCGGCGGAGGAACGATCCAGTCGGGCACCGTCAACTCGGTCGGCGGCAGCGGGGAGGCGTTCGCGTTCGGCCCTGCGCAACTGGCGGCCTTCGCCGGGGTGAAGCTGCAGGGCTTCAAGCTGTACTTTGACTGCGAAGGTTCCTGCGCTGCCAATGAGACGGCCTATCTGGAGTTCAGAAACTTCACAATCGCCAACGCCATCGACACCCCCCTGGCGCCCACGGTGACCGATGCACGCATCTCGATCTCGGGCGCATCCGGCACCGGTGGCGCCTACAAGATCAATGACACCGTCACCGCCAGCTGGAACAACAGCGCCGGCGGCGACAACAATAGCGGTATCACCGGCGTCACGGTGGACTTCAGCCAGTTCGGCGGGCCTTCGGCGGTCACGGCCACCAATTCCGGCGGCGTCTGGACAGCTGCCTATACCATCGTCGCCGGCTCAATCGACGCCACCAACCGCAACGTCAGCGTCACGGCCACCAATGCCGGCGGCAGCACGACCACGGCCGACACCACCAATGCCACGGTAGACAACATCGCCCCTGTCGTGACCCCTGGCAACATCGCCCTGTCCGGAGCGTCCGGCGTGGGCGGCGTCTTCAAGGCCGGTGACACCGTGATCGCCCAGTGGAACAACACTGCTGCGGGCGACAACAACACTGACACCATCAGTGCGGTGTCCATCAACCTGTCCGCCTTCAACGGCCCGGTGGCCATACCGGCCACCAACGCCGCCGGGATCTGGACAGCCACCCACCCGCTGCCGGCTGGGGTTGCAGGAAACAACCTCAATGCGAGCATCAGCGCCGTGGACAACGCCGGCAACATCACCACCACGGCAAGCACCGCCAACGCCACCGTGGACACCCTGGTCCCCGCCGTCAGCAGCATCGCCGTCAGCGGCTCGCCAGCCCCGGGCGATGCCAGCGTGGCGTTCACGGCAACCTTCAATAAGCCAGTCACCAACATCTCCACCGACGACTTCACCCTGATCGGTACGGGCACGGCTTCAGGCACCATATCCAGTGTCTCGGCCAGCACGGGCAGCTCCGTCAACGTCAACGTTTCGGGCATCACGGGCACCGGCACCATCAAGATCAACCTGAACGGCAGCACCAACATCGCCGACAGCGTGGGCAACGGGCCGCCTGCGTCCTTCAACAGCGGCGGGACTCACACGGTCGCCGTTCCGGTGGCCCCTGGTGCTCCCACGGGTGCCACGGCCACGGCCGGCAATGCCCAGGCCTCCATCACATTCGCTGCCCCGGCCAGCAACGGCGGTTCGGCCATTTCCACCTATACCGCCGTGGCCAGCGGGGGCGGAGGCCAGACCGGATCCTGCCCAGGGCCGGCGGCCTGCACCATCACCGTGCCCGGCCTGACCAATGGCATCAGCTACAGCTTCAACGTCTCGGCCACCAACTCGGCAGGACTGACCGGCCCTGCGGCCACGTCCAACAATGTTACTCCCCAGGGCACGCAGACCATCAGCTTTGCCCCTGCGGCCAGCTACAACTTCGGCACCACACCCACGCTGACAGCCACCTCCAGCGCAGGCGCCAGCTATCCGGTGAGCTTCACATCGTCCACCACGGGCGTGTGCACCATCACGCCAACGGGCTCGCTGACCTTCGTGACGGCTGGCAGCTGCTCCATCAACGCCAACCAGGCCGGCGATGCGGCCACCAGCGCCGCACCCCAGGTCTCGCAGACTTTCAACGTCAACGCCGTCGCACCGGGAGCGCCCACCATCGGCACGGCAACAGCCGGCAATGCCCAGGCCACGGTGAGCTTCACCGCACCCGCCTCCACCGGGGGAGCCGCCGTCACCTACACCGCCACATCCAGCCCGGGCAGCTTCACGGCGACGGGCAGCAGCCCGATCACCGTGCCCGGCCTGATCAATGGCACGGCCTACACCTTCTCGGTGACGGCCGCCAACTCTGCCGGGCCAGGCTCTCCCTCGGCTGCATCCAACGCCGTGACGCCCAGGGCCTCGCAGACCATCAGCTTCACGCCCGCTGCCAGCTACAACTTCGGCACCACACCCACGCTGACGGCCACCTCCAGCGCAGGTGCCAGCTATCCGGTGAGCTTCACATCGTCCACCACGGGCGTGTGCACCATCACACCAACGGGCTCGCTGACCTTCGTGACGGCTGGCAGCTGCTCCATCAACGCCAACCAGGCCGGCGATGCGGCCACCAGCGCCGCACCCCAGGTCTCGCAGACTTTCAACGTCAACGCCGTCGCACCGGGAGCGCCCACCATCGGCACGGCAACAGCCGGCAATGCCCAGGCCACGGTGAGCTTCACCGCCCCCGCCTCCACCGGGGGAGCCGCCGTCACCTACACCGCCACATCCAGCCCGGGCAGCTTCACGGCGACGGGCAGCAGCCCGATCACCGTGCCCGGCCTGATCAATGGCACGGCCTACACCTTCTCGGTGACGGCCGCCAACTCTGCCGGGCCAGGCTCTCCCTCGGCTGCATCCAACGCCGTGACGCCCAGGGCCTCGCAGACCATCAGCTTCACGCCCGCTGCCAGCTACAACTTCGGCACCACACCCACGCTGACGGCCACCTCCAGCGCAGGCGCCAGCTATCCGGTGAGCTTCACATCGTCCACCACGGGCGTGTGCACCATCACGCCAACGGGCTCGCTGACCTTCGTGACCGCAGGCAACTGCACCATTGCAGCCGACCAGGCCGGCGATGCCGCCATCAGCGCCGCACCTCAGGTCACGCAAAGCTTTGCCGTGAACGCCATCGCGCCTGATATCCCCGTCATCGGCACCGTCACTGCCGCAGACGCCCAGGCCACGGTGAACTTCACGGCCTCCGTGGGCAGCGGCGGTGCGCCCATTTCCGGCTACACCGTGACCGCCACACCAGTGGCGGTACCCGGTGCCCCCTCCGTGACAACGCAGACGGGCACGGCATCGCCCATCGTCGTGACGGGTCTGACAAATGGATTTGTCTACAACTTCACCGTCAAGGCCACGAACGGCGCACAGACCAGCGCGGACTCCGCAGCGGTACAAGCCACGCCGCGCAAGCTGGAGCTGGTGGGCGCGCCGGGCAGCGTGCCCGGCATGGCCGGCACGCCGACAGCGACGCTGTCCGGCGGCGGTGCCACCTGCACGCTGCAGGCCACCGGCGGCTTCGGCCCTGCAGCGTCCACACCGCCAGGCCTGCAGGCGCCCAACGGCCAATTCTCCTTCACGGCCGAGCAATGCACGGGCGCCGTGACGATGACCCTGGTCTACCCCAGCCCGCTGCCCGTGGGCGTGCAGTTCCGCAAGCCCGACGGAGCAGGAGGCTGGTTCGACCCCACAAATGCAGCCACCTCGCTGAACGTGGTCCTGAACGCTGCCCGCACCACGGTCAGCTACACCATCACCGACAACGGTCTGGGCGATACCAACCCGGCCACGGGCACCGTCAGCGATCCGTTCGTTCCCGTGGTGGCTGCCGTGGCACCCGGAGGCGCGCAGGCCATTCCCTCGCTGGGTGGATGGGCGCTCGCAATGCTGTCCGGGCTGCTGGGAGGCCTGGCCCTGCGCAGCAGGAAGGTGTTCACGGCACGGCGCTGACGCGCAAGCTGCCCTGGCTGTTTGGCAGCTTGGCAGGCCCTGGTTCGCAAGAGCCAGGGCCTTTTGCATGAAGAGCCCAGACCGCCTTCGGTGCAGGTGCGGCGACGGCCGTTCGCAGAGCCCGTATCGCCTGGGACTGCGGCAAGACGCCAACCCTGTGAGCCACGCCTGCTGCACAAGGCTTTTCTTAACCGCGCCCAGCGCATTCGGCCCGCCACACCGCCAGGGCCGACAGCGCAGCGCTGGCTCCCGCCAGCAGGATGGATGGCGTATAGCCACCCCAGATATCGAACAGCCAGCCCGCCAGGCTGCCCCCGGCCATGGCCGAGATACCGACCGCCACATACAGCGCCCCCAAAATGGCGCCCAGGTTCCGCGTACCGAACCAGGTGGCGGCCACGGCGGGATACAGCGCGATGCACCCGCCGTTGGCCGCGCCGAACACCAGCGCGAAACCGGCCAGGGCCACGAAGCCTCGCGCCATGGCCCACAGCCCGCACAGCACGGCCAGGGACACGGTGAGCACCATCAGAAAGCGCAGCGCCCCCATCCTGTCGCCCAGCCGGCCCAGCGCGAGGCGCCCCAGCACATTGCCCACGCCGATCAGCCCGATCAGCCCATTGGCCTGCGCGGCAGACAACCCCTGCTGGCGTGCCAGCGGGTTGATGTGGATGAGGGCCAGGAACAGGCCGATGGAGCCCAGAAAGATGGCCGCGAAATACCACCAGAAACGGGCCTGCCGCGCCGCCTGGGCCAGGTCCATGCCCGGAGCGGACTGCCCGGCGGCAGGGACAGCCGAAGGCGGCACGCCATCGGGATGCAGCCCCAGCTCCTCAGGCCGGCCGCGCAGGACGGCCGCCGCAGCCAGGCCGGCCAGTGCGACGGCTGCGGCATAGACCTGCATGGTCAGCTGCCAGGACAGATGCTCCATGAGTGCACCCGCCACCACGGGGCCGAGCAGCGTGCCCAGCCCGGTGCCCGCCAGCGCGATGCCGGAGGCTGAACTGCGCCGCAGCACGAACCAGCGCGCAATGGTGGAGACGGCGGGCACATACACCAGGCCCACGCCCAGGCCGACCAGAATGCAGAAGGCTCCCAGGAACAGCACCAGCGATGAGGACAGCAGGCTGCTGGCCACAAAGCCCAGCGCCAGCAGCACGATGCCGGCCGAGGTGACGGTGCGTATCGAGGTCCTGTCGCTCCAGGCCCCCGAGAACACGCCCACGCCGTAGTAGATCAGGGCCGTCAGGGAAAAGATGGAGGCCGTGGAAAAGCTGCTGGCACCGAACTGGGCCTGGATGCTGGCGAAAAACGCCCCGAACGAATAGGCCGCGCCAAAGATCAGCGCCAGCAGCACATGCACGGCGCCCACGATGTACCAGCCCCGGAAAAGCCTGCCTCGCCTCATTTGCATCTCCTTGGTATGGGATGACTTTAGTTGTCTATACATGCTTAGACATTAGGTATCAACCCCAGGAATACAGAGCAAAGAGCGAAATTGCAAGGACGGCTGCGGAACGCCACTACACATTAGTTTTTCCGCCACTGATCTTTAGTTTTTTCGGGGCGTGCCCACGCTGGCCACCGGCGAAGCGCGGCCTGCAGGAGCACACAGAACTGCCGGCGAAAGGCTGGCGCTGGACCACCATGCAGCCTTGCGGGCTGTGTCCTGACGTCGCATCGAGGGCGGGCCCTGGTCGTGGGGCTGAGCGCGCCCAAGGCCAGCCAGCCGTGCAGGGTGACTGCTCTAGGTCAGGCGCCAACGAGGACCGAAGCCTCGGCAGGTGACCTCTGTGGAGTCAGAGGGAGGAAAGCTCCGCCTTCGTTGCGCGATGATGGGGGAGCCTGGCCAGGTCGGGCGCGGCTGAGGAGCGAAGCCTCTGGCGATGACCTATGCGGGGTGGTTTCGAGTGCTCGACCGCCCTGCCTCACTGGCGCGATGAGGGGTGAGCATTGTTTGGATGGCTTAAATCGAGCCTGAGTGGACTGCTCACGGGGATGTCGAGGCCACCATGCCGCCCGCTACAGGGAGGCTTATGCGAGACACCAGGGGCGCTTAGCGCTCGGTATAAAGGCTAGCCATCGCACAAGGACAGCTGTCGGCCAGCAGTGGCCGTTCGCTCCACGTCTTTTGTCTTTTATGCACCCCAAAACAGCCATTCACTGTTCCTTCGGCATTCGTGTGCTGCAGCCGAGCGCAATCTGTATCCGTCTAACGGGTGGGCGGCAGATTTTAACTGCAGCGCAGCGCGATTTAGGCATGCGCCACCTCGTTTAAAGCATGGCCGAACGACGGGTCGCGACAATCCATTGGTGTAGCAAATAATTCTTGGTGTTGCTTCCTGGGAAATTGAGCCTGAAGAACATTGCCAACTATGCAATTAATGGTAATATGATGCATGGTTGCGGAACATATAAACTTGAAATAGTTAGTAATTCTGCACAATGCCTATCACCTACAATCACTCTAGAAAACCATGCCCAATGAAAAAGAGCTTTACCGAATCGGCGTTTTGGCATTGAAGTCAGCGATGAAGCCTGAAGAATGGCTTGATAGACGAAAAAAATTTGAGCTTTGGCAGCAAGGCGCATCATCCAGTGAGAGTGACCCATATCCCGCAGCGATGAAGCCGAGTGACATATTCGGTTGGTACATTTTTGTTGGAGAACTGGCGCTGGAGGATAAGTACGCCCTAGATCCCAGTGAGGCTGCACGTGTATTGCCAGTCCTTACCGGGCTAGCTGAACGTTGGGGGTTCGCTTCACGTATAAAAGGGATGGATATCAAGCTGAGGGAGCTCGCGGGACCCAGGTGCGCGGAACCGGACAGCGGTTTCTTCGAAATTGCAGTCGCCCTAGCCTACGCTGAAAAGGGATTCGACGTCACCTTCATTCCGGAGGAGCCTGGTATTCGCAAGACGCCAGACCTGCATGTGACACGTGGGGACTTAGAGTTTTTCATCGAGTGCAAGCGCCAAGTGGCTCCAGGCGAGTACGGGCTTATCCAGAAGAAAAATTGGAAGCGGTTATGGGAGCCGCTGGAAAAACGGCTTGTCGAAATTGGAAACTCGGTTTGGTTGAAGATAGAGTTTCGTGTCGAGCTTTCCTCGATAGAAAGTTGCTACCTTGTTGAGCAAATTGAGCACAAGCTAGCAAATGTTGATGGAGAGATGGTGCTCCTCGACAACGAACTAATGAAGGTCGAGGCAAAGCCAGTACCGTTAGATCGAGTTGCAGCTCATCTTTCTGAAGCCTTTGTGAAGGTTCGAGGTACCCAAGAACGAAGTCTATTGGGTGAAGCATGGGCGCCCCCTCGTGCGTCGATGGAATCCACATGTATTGGTACAAGGATGAAACCTATTGCCTCGATGCCTGATTGGATTGCCAGAAGCTTTTGGGATACCATTAGCTTTGGTTGTGGAGCGACATGGAAATGTGTTGCGGAGCGGTCGATTGAGATGCAGGCCCGTGATGTAAAAGCACTTTTCTCCCGCGCTATCGAACAGCTGCCAATGGATAAGCTTGGTATTATTCATATAATGAGCGAAACACTTTCCGGCAATGACGTTGAAATACGTAGAACCAAAAAAATTGAAGAGAGTATTGCTGCATTTAGCATTAATCGTCCTGTGATCGGCCTTCTTTATCACCGAATCCAAACAGAAAGTCCGGTCAAGACTGTTTTCAATTTCGACGAGAGCGTCACTGACTTCTGGAGAGTTAAGGGCATCAAGAGCCAATTCCCATTATTCGTCTTTTTGCCTCGGGAGACATCAAAACGTGACGGCGGCCACTGGAATCATTACGAATAGTGATAGCTCTGCTATCAATTTGGGTATGAAAAATATCGGGGAACTGCATTTTGTAGAGGATCTTTAGCATTCATTGAGTGTCTGCAACGGGTCGCTAGCTGCTACACGAGAGCCCTTGGCAACCCGCGACGCTGCTGCACATCGGCCCTGAGCGCTTGCGCCTCGGCCGATAGCTCGCTCCTCCGCCTTGCTGGCCCAAAAATCTAAAGTACAGTGGCGCGTTTTCCGTACAGACGAAAGTACAGTGGCGCATCTCTCTAAAGATGGATGGCGCATGGCTTGCGAGGACGTGAGAAATCAACGAGTTATCTGCGTGACGCGCTGCGTCATCAGTGGCGTTCCACAGCGGCGAAGCGAGGCCTGCAGGAGCACACAGAACTGCCGGCGAAAGGCTGGCGCTGGACCGCCATGCAGCCTTGCGGGCTGTGTCCTGCCGTCGCATCGAGGGCGCCCCTGGCCGTGGGGCTGAGCGCACCCAAGATCAGCCAGCCGCGCAGAGGGACTGCCCTAGATCAGGCGCCAACGAGGATCGAAGCCTCGGCCGGTGACCTCTGTGGAGTCAGAGGGAGGGAAGCTCCGCCTTCGTGGCGCGATGACGGGGGAGCCTGACCAAGTCGGGCGCGGATGAGGAGCGAAACCTCTGGCGGTGACCTATGCGGGGTGGTTTCGAGTGCTCTGCCGCCCTGCGTCACTGGGGCGATGAGGTGTGAGCATCGTTTGGATGGCTCCAATCGAGCGCGAGTGACGCGCTCCAGGGGGCTTCGCGGCGCCCATGCCACCCGCTACAGAGAGGCTTATGCGAGGCACCATGGGGGCTGAGCAAATTGGAGAGGCTTGTCTTCGCGCAAGGTCCACTGTCAGCCAAGAAACGACTCTCGCCTAAATGGCTACGCAGCCAGTCGAACGGCATCTCCAAGGCTCGTAGCGGCTGTCTCGGAGACCCTCGTGTAGCCACGAACGACCGATGTGGTTAGGCACAGAAAGCTCCAAAGTTAGGATGATTTGATCTAGGCTGGAAATCTAGCCAAACCAGGAACCACTTGGGTTGTACGATATGAAGTCGTCCAACGAGACAAGCCGGTCTGCATCGGATGAGGCAGGCATCGAAGGAGACGCGCCGACGCTGATTTCAGGGAGTGGTAGAACTCGCCACCCTAAACTCTTCGGAAGTAGAAACCCGCAACGTCCAGTGCCTTTTATTTCAACAACCCGGAGTAATCTGACCTGGCGGTAGTCATTTACAAACCTGTCAACCTTATCGAGTGATCGCAAAAGATACATTGACGTTGTTTGGACCGGCCTTTGACCTTGGTCGCGAACTGAAATTCCAAGCCCAACCGTGAAGCTATGGCCTACAATAGCAATGTCGACGAACAGCATATACCGATTTGAAGGTCTGATTAGCCAACGCGCCCCCAATTTGCCTCGAAAGAATTGAAACCTGTCGGGAGCGGCGTCAATATGAAGTCGATCATCGAAAGGCTCACAATCCCAAATGCTACTTGCATAACGAAGTTTGGCCGAGCCGCCCGATTCCGGAGTATCCGCTAGCATTTGCAGCGCCCGTTCTGGATTGAGGCTTTGTAAAGCAAAGACTGCAGCGTCCTCAAAGAGTGCTTGCGGGTCGTAGTTAGCCGGCCAGGGCGGCATAGCGTGTTTTAATATCACCATTCAACCCTCCACGATTCCTTCCAAAAAGCCTTATATGGCATGTCAGTGACGCCAACCTGCGCAAGGTTCTCCGTCATCGGGTCTGCGAGGATATATGTATTGTCCTGAGTCTTGGTTGCTCGCCCCGTTCCTACAATCAATACAAAGTGCCCGACCGAATGACCGGGCCTGCTGAGGAATGCCATGACCGGGTGACCGTTTCCGATGGCTTGTCGAACTTCGTCTAGCGTGTAGGGAGCCCCCTTATATGCAACCTTTTTATACCCGAGGGCAATCCAGTCATCTCGAACAGCCGCTGTGCGACGCGGTCGGTTGCAACATTCTTGTGGAATCTGACATGAGGGAGACTGCGCCGCAGAACAGCGAACATAATGACACCAGCCGCTGGAAGGTGCAGCTTTTCGCCAGTTGTCCACCATCTTGTAGCAAGTCGCCCAGCAAACCATATCTGTCGGCTGTCGAATGACCGAAAAGCGAGGTAAGGTTTCCTCATGGCGCTGCAAAAGTAGTTTCCTTACTTTGCGCAAATCGAGTGACCAACGAAGCATAGTTTATGTTCCAATCTGGTATTGTCGCTTATATTCTAGCGCATCTTGACATCCTTTAATAACGGCGACTTGAGACGAGATGCTGCTTCAAGAAGCGCGCTTAAAAGGCTTGATAGTAGCGCAGACCATTAATCTCTCCATGAACAGCGTTTCGCTTTGGAGCACCACCGATAGGAAAATGGTCGTATCCACCGCAATGACCGACGGCTCCCCTGGGATGATCACTTGACTCATGGCCGTTGCACTTTGAGAAGGGCCGTCGACGTTTTGACATGCGCAAGTCCGATCAAAGTCAGTAGCAGCCATACAAGAGCCCATGGCAACCCGCGACGCCGCACCACATCCGCCCTGAGCGCTTGCGCCTCGGTCGAAAGCTCGCTCCTCAGCCTTGCTGGCAAAAAAACTAAAGTACAGTGGCGCGTTTTCCGTACAGACGAAAGTACAGTGGCGCATCTCTCTAAAGATCAATGGCGCATGGCTTGCGAGGACGCGAGAAATCAACGAGTTATCTGCGTGACGCGCTGCGCGTTCAGTGGCGTTCCGCAGCCACTACACATTAGTTTTTCCGCCACTGATCTTTAGTTTTTTCGGGTCGAGCCCGCGCTGGCCAGCGGCGACGCGCGGCCTTCAGGAGCCCACAGAACTTCCGCCGAGAGGCTGGCGTTGAATTGCCATGCAGCCTTGCGGGGGCCCTAACCTCACATCGAGGGCGCCCCTGGCCGAGGGGCTGAGCGCACCCAAGATCAGCCAGCCGTGCAGAGTGACTGCCCTAGTTCAGCCGCGAACGAGGACCGAAGCCTCGGCTGGTGACCTCTGTGGAGTCAGAGGTAGGGAAGCTCCGCCTTCGTGGCCATGACGTGGGAGCCTGACCAGGTCGGGCGCGGATGAGGAGTGAAGCCTCTAGCGAGGAACTATGCGGGCGGGGTTGAGCGCTCGGCCGCCCTGCCTCACTGGCGCGATAAGGGGTGAGAATCGTTTGGATGGCTCAAATCGAGCCTGAGTGACGCGCTCCCGGGGACTTCGCGGCCACCATGCCGCCCGCTACAGAGAGGCTTATGCGAGACACGAGGGGCGCTTAGCGCCCCGTAGAAAGGCTTGCCTTCGCACAAGTGCAACTGTCGGCCACGAGGCGGCGTTCGCGAGCGACCGGCTCGGAGTGCCTCAGAATCGGGCGACGCCCAACAATGGAAAAGCGATGAATCGAAACCAGTACTTGGTCGGCGAGGTAGCGAGTTTTCGGGACTGGCTCGCGCTAAGCCTACAAGGGCAACCGGTGCCCTTCACGGTCGGGCACCGTCACTATGCGAGTCTGCCGGCAGCGATGAACGCCTACGCATGGCCATTGAGAGCCAAAGCCGGTCTGCCAAACCCGCACAATGGCTACCCGTACGTCCATCCCATCGTGCCGCCACTTGCCACCGGCGCAACCCTGGCGAACAACGCGGCGGTGCTGGACGCGCTGCAACATGCCTTGCGCAGGGCATTCCGTGACGAGCACACCCTTGCGCTCGCAGGAGCGGTTGCGGGAATCCTTCACTGGGGAGGGGTCTACACGACCACGCCAAATGGCGGAAACAAGCCATGGTTGGCGCGCCACCACGCGAACCTGCACGCGCTCTTGACCGCCGTGGTCCTTGACCATGCTAACGGCGACGACGTGAGCACAGTGGAGGGCCTTCGGTTCAATGCCGGAATGACCAAGGTGTATGCATTGCTGATCGATGACTTCATCATCTACGACAGCCGAGTGGCGGCGTCTTTAACGTGGCTTGCGAATCACTGGTGGACGAACGTCAGAAACTTGCTGCAGGTTAACTTACCGACTCATCTCCGGTTTGGAACTTTGCCGGCGAATGGCGGTGCCCACGGTCACCGCAATGCGGCTCCCGGAATCTTTCCCGGGATCACCCGAGCGGAGGTTCACTACACCTGGAACGTGCGGGCCAATTGGTTGCTGTCTGACGCACTGCTCCATGCCGGCCAGGCGAGCCAGTTCGCAACGCTGCGCGAGATTGAGGCTGCGCTTTTCCAGATGGGCGAGCGGGTCATGTAGGTATGAGCGACCGAGAGCTGGGGTCGCGGTCACTTTCGACTCGCAATCTAAGAGGGACAAGCGTCGAGTTGAAGAATGCGCTCGATTGGGGTGCTCGCGTAGACCTTTCTTCCGCGTTGCGGCAGCCAATAGAAGAGGAAAGATTCCGCTTTGGGTCGGTTGCTGCCACACAAGAGCCCGCCGCGCATCAGCCCTGAGCGCCTGCGCCTCGGCCGATAGCTCGCTCCTCAGCCTTCCTGTCCAAAAAATCTAAAGTACAGTGGCGCGTTTTCCGTACAGACGAAAGTACAGTGGCGCATCTCTCTAAAGATCGATGACGCATGGCTTACGAAGACTTGAAAAATCAACGACTTAGCTGCGCAACACGCCGTTTGTTAAAGGGCCTTCCGCAACGGCGCACCTGCAAGGTCGGCAGCATTCCATCGCCGGTGTATGGGAGACAAGGCGCAGTTGTTCAGAGGGACGGCCGCAAGGGTGCATAGGCTGGGGCGAGGCGGGTCACCAAACCGTCGCCTGTGGCAATCCATGCCTCGTTGCGCCCAGCCGCTGCGCATCTATGATCGCCACGAAGAATCGTTTTCTTCCTGCATCCGTTCACGGGCTGCACTCTCTCCATGCGCAGATCCTCTCGCCGACAGCTTCCCTCGCCCGCCCGCACGGTACCGGGCACCGTGCCCGGCGTTTTGCAGCGCTTGGCTTTCTGGAGCCTCATTGCAATCTTGGCGTGCGCCACAGGGGTACGACTCACACTCATAGGTGACACATCAGTACAAGGACATGGGTAACAGATCCAAGCTTGGCAGCTGTAGCCAACAGCAGCCAAGGAGCGATCACCATGCCCTGGAAGGAGTGCGCACCCATGGACGAGAAACTGCTCTTCATAGCCGACCATCTGCGCAGTGGCGTGTCGCTGAGCGAGCTGTGCAGGCGCTACGGCATCAGCCGCAAGACGGCCTACAAGTGGGTTGAGCGTTACCGCCAACTGGGCATGGATGGATTGCAAGAGCGCAGTCGCAGGCCCCACGGGAACAATCAGGCGATCAGCTATGCACAGCGCCGGGCCATCATTGAGCTGCGCACGCAGCAAAGGTCACAGATGGGGCCCAAGAAGCTGCACGCTTTGCTCCTGCAGCGTTGGGGCCCACAGGAGACACCCAGCAAAACCACCATCTACAACGTGCTGAAGGCTGAGGGGCTTGTTTGCAGCAGGCGTGTACGCAGACGCTCGGTGCCTACGGCCCAGCCCTTGCGAACGAGCAAGCAGCCCAATGGGGTGTGGAGTGCAGACTACAAAGGCCAGTTCAAGACAGCCGATGGTCACTGGTGCTATCCATTGACCATCATGGACCACGCCAGCCGCTATTTGCTGGCCGTGCATGTCTACGACAGCCCCAACTACGAGGATGCCAAACGCAGCTTTGAACAGGTGTTTCGGCAATACGGACTGCCCGAGCGCATACGCAGTGACAACGGTCCGCCGTTCGCGACTACTGGCGTGGCGGGCCTGTCACGCCTGGCGATATGGTGGATAAGGCTGGGCATCAGGCCGGAGCGCATCGAGAGGGGCAAGCCACAGCAAAACGGCCGCCACGAGCGGATGCACCGCACGCTCAAGCATGCCCTGGGCAAAGAGCCTGCGGCGGACAAAGCGGCATTGCAGATGCAGCTCGATGCCTTTGTGGAGCACTACAACCAGCAGCGCCCGCATGAGGCCTTGCAGCAAAGCATGCCGGCCCAGCATTACAGCGACTCGGCCAGGCCATACCCCTCAAAGCTACCCGAGCTGCAGTACCCGAAGCATTGGGAACGAGTTCGAGTCAGCCACAACGGCCTGATTTACTGGCGAGCGCTGCGGGTCTACATCGGCTACCTGCTGGCGGGGCAGTGGATCGGGATGCAGGAAGTGGCCGCTGGCCAGTGGGATGTGTATCTGGGCCGGTGCGACTGGGCTGCTTCAACGAAGAGGATGTGCGAGGACCCCAGAAGGACTATGTGAGCTTGAAGTGTTACCCATGTCTGTGAGCTGAGTTGTTACCCATGTCCTTGACACGTACACAGGCACCATTTCCGTGGCACATCCGGCTGCCACGGCACCCACCATCACTGCTTTGGTCAGTTGCGGAGCATGGTCGAACAACCGCGAGAAAACCAGACTGCAGACGCTTGCCGCTGCCCGCAACGGCGAGCCGATCTGCGGCTTTGCCCGTTCCTTTGATTTGCGCAGCACAGATCCTTTGGTGGTCCGCGCTGTGTATGCACGGCTTCAGTCTGAAGCGACACCGCAGGCTGCCGCACTTCACTGGCGACAGTGCCTTGCCCAAAGCACGGCACAGACCGCTGCAGCGCCCCTCAGGAAATCACATTCCGGATGAACCGCGTCACACCTTCGTGCAGGTTCACGTAGGCGTAGTCCTGGGCGCTGCCGTAGATGGCGTAGTCGCCGGCCTCGATGGTCATGGGGCCCTCGCTCAGGTCCACCAGCAGGCGGCCTTCGACCACGACGATCATCTCGTGCCAGCCTTCCGGGTCGGGTTCGGCCTGGTAGCGTTCGCCGGGGCCCAGGGACCAGGACCACAGTTGGGCCTCGCGCGTGGCGGGCACGCTGCCCAGCAGCATGGCCTGGCTTTCGGGCCGGGTGCCGCGCCAGGCCATGGCGTCCATGCGCAGGCGCTGCGCGGCCGGGTCGCTGACGATTTCTATGAAGCTGGCGCCCAGCGCGTCGGCCAGCCGGTCCAGGCTGGACAGGCTGATGTTGGTGTCGCCGCCTTCCAGCTGCACGACCATGCGCCGGCTCAGGCCTGCGGCCTCGGCCAGGGCCGCCTGGCTCAGTCCTGCACGCTGGCGCAGGCGGCGCAGGTTTTCGCTGACGAAAGCCAGGACATCGGAGCGCTCGCCAGCGCTGTGCAATATATTTCTCATATGATCTGCGCAATATGTTGCACACGTCATCTTCTCACAGTTCGCGCACGCCGCTGCTCAGCCGGCAGGAGCTTGCCCTGATCGCCGTCACCATGGTCTGGGGCGGCACCTTTCTCGTGGTCCACCTGGCCATGCAGCACAGCGGGCCGCTGTTCTTTGTGGGCCTGCGCTTTGTCACGGCGGGTCTGATCGGGCTGCTGGTGTTCCGCAAGGCCATGGCCGGGCTCACGCGCACCGAGCTGGTGGCGGGCATCGCCATCGGTGCCAGCATCTTCCTGGGCTATGGCCTGCAGACCTTCGGGCTGCAGACCATCAGCAGCAGCAAGTCGGCGTTTCTGACGGCGCTGTATGTGCCGCTGGTGCCTCTTGTGCAATGGCTGGTGATGGGCAAGCCGCCGCGCCTGATGAGCTGGATAGGCATTGGCCTGGCCTTCACGGGCCTGATGCTGGTGGCGGGACCTGAGTCCGGCGGCATGGAGTTGAACGTGGGCGAGATGGCAACCATGCTGAGCACGCTGGCCATTGCGGCCGAGGTGCTGATGATCGGGCATTTCGCGGGCAAGGTCGATGCGCGGCGCGTGACCACGGTGCAGTTGCTGGCGGCCGGCGTCATGGCGCTGCTGGCCATGCCGGTGGCGGGCGAATCCGTGCCCGATTTCTCCTGGGTCTGGCTGTCCGCCGCGGCGGCCATGGCCTGCGCCAGCATCCTGATCCAGCTGACCATGAACTGGGCCCAGAAGTCCCTGTCGCCCACGCGTGCGACCGTGATCTATGCCAGCGAGCCGGTCTGGGCCGGCATCGTGGGGCGCATGGCCGGCGACCGGCTGCCGGGGCTGGCAATTCTGGGGGCCGCGCTGATCGTGGGCGGGGTGCTGGTCAGCGAGCTGCGCCTGGGCAGGCAAACACCCAAGCCGTAACTCCCCCCGGATGCGGCCCCCGGCGTGCTGGGCCGCACCTGTCCAACCCTGCGGCAAGGCCACAGGCGAATTGCTGCGCAGGACAAATCGCGGGGGCATGCCAGGCGCCTTGAAAGCCCGGCCAGGACACTTCTCAGAAGCTCTTGAAAAACGGTATTTTCATAATCAATCAGAAACATCCGAGATCAAATAAGCTATTCCTAGGATAAATCCCATTTCCCCAATAATCCTAGGACGACTCTGAAAATCCGATTTTCATCAAAAAGATCATTACAAAACGCAATCAACCCTTTAGATTCCGCTTTTGAAAACAGGCAAGCCATTCATCGGCTTGATGGTCATTCAATTCAGGAACTCATGAAAGGGCGATGGCATGCAAAAGCGTGGCGCGGGAAATCGACGGAAATTGGCCGGCTTTACGGCGGCAATGGCAGTCAGCTGCACAATCGTTTTGGGGACGGGTGGCACCGCATGGGCCGCCTCGGCAGGGGAAGGTCGCGGCTATGCGCTGGAAGTGAAGGCCGGCGTTTCATTGGTAGGCCTCGGGCTGGATATCCCGCTGGTAGATACCGGACTGCAAAGTGCGCCGCCGGCGTTCAATGTCTCCGGGAAAATGCTTGCTGCAGACATCGGGAGCGCCAAAGATAGCTTGATTTCATTGAAGGCGGGTGTGCTCTCGGCAAGCACCGGGAGCTCGCTGGCGCAAAACCGCGTCGAAACAACCGCAGGCATCAGTGACATCAACCTGTCCATCGCTGGCGTCGTGGCCATCAAGGCTGATGTGCTGCAGTCCCAAGTGCAGGCAACCTGCGTCAATGGCGCCGTCCAGCCCACCGGGGCCGCGACCATCGAGAACCTGAGCATCTCCGTGCTCGGTATCCCTGTCCCAATTCCACTGAATCCATCCCCCAATACTGGACTGAATACCGGAATCCTGGAAATCGTATTCAATGAGCAAACTCCCGTGGATGGGGGAATGGAAGTCAATGCCCTGCGCATTGGCGCGAAAATACCCACCCTCGCCGACGTCAACCTCGTCTTGGGCCATTCGCAAGCCTCGCTTGCCGACTGCGCCGCAGCGCAAGGGGATACCACGCCACCTGCGGTAGACATCACCACGTCCCCGGTGATCAATGCAGACAACCAGGAGGCCTACATCGTCGCAGGCAGTTGCACCGCGGGCGATGGCAATGTGAAGGTGACCATCGGCACGGCCCCGAAGTTCGTGACCATGACGACGGCCTGCAATGCAGCCGGAGCCTGGACGGCACCGGCTGCCAATGTGGCCAGCCTGCCCCTGGGTCCGGTGGACATCACGGCCACCCAGACCGATGCGGCCGGCAACACCGGCACGCGAAGTGTCATCACCACCAAGACCACGGCCGCAGCCACGGACACGACGGCACCCCTGGTCGCGGTGGACAACGCAGCCGCGATCAATGCCGGCAATGAGCACGGCTACACCGTCTCGGGCACCTGCACGGCCGGCGATGGCGATGTCAGGGTGCGCATCGGCACGGCGCCCAACTCCGTGGAAGCCATCGCAGCGTGCGGCAGCAACGGCCAATGGACCACTGCCGCCACCGACCTGGGCGGGCTGCCTGCGGGCACGGTGCCCATCCAGGCAAGCCAGACCGATGCGGCTGGCAATACAGGGACCGCCAATGTCTCCGTCACCAAGGCAGACACCACGCTGCCTGTGGTCACAGTGGGCACCCCGCCCCAGATCAATGCCGGCAACCAAGGCGCCTACATCCTCTCTGGCACCTGCACAGTCGGCGCAGGCAACGTCACGGTGACCATAGGCACGGCGCCCAACGCGGTGGTGGCCACTGCGCCCTGCGACAGCAATGGCGATTGGACCATCCCCGCCACCGACGTGAGCGCACTGCCTGCGGGCACGGTGGGCATCCATGTGGCTCAGACCAATGCCGCCGGCAATTCGGGCACGGCCGATGCCACGGTCACCAAGGTCGATACCACGCCGCCCACCACGCCCTCGGTCACGGTGGTGAATCCTCCCCCGATTGACGCGGGCAACCAGGGCGGCTACATCCTCTCTGGCACCTGCACGGCCGGCGGCGGCAGCGTGACGGTGACCATCGGCACGGCACCCAAGGCCGTGGTGGTGACCGTGCCCTGCGATGGCAATGGCCACTGGACCACTCCTGCCACAGACGTGAGCGGCCTGCCCAAGGGATCGGTGACCATCACGGTCACCCAGACCCAGGCGACGGGCGATGTCGACTCAAGCACGGCGACCACCACCAAGACCACGCCTGGCGCGGGCGATGTCCCAGGCAGCGACTCCGTCGCAGCCATCCCCGTGGGCGGGGCCTGGGCCTCTCTGCTCCTGCTGGGCGCGGCGGCGCTGGGACTGCGCCGCCGTGGCAGGCAGCCGGGCCCGCAGCGCTCCGGGCGGCACCACGATTGACGGAGTTGCCACCATCAAAGGCGCCACGGCCGTGGCGCCTTTTTGCGTTGGGCCTGCGCAAGGCATGAGGCGGCCTTGATGCGGCCTTGATGGCGTTGTGCGCAAACACAATCCGCCCTTGAGGCAGCCGTCCCTAGAGTCAAGGCCTCACAACAAATGGCTTCCCGATGAAGCCGCGCCGCCATGAGACCTGTCGCCATCCTCCAGCACGAATCCGCCCAGGGCCCTGGCGTTCTGCGTGAACACCTGGAGCAGCAGTGCATTCCCTACCGACTGTTGCAGCCCGCCCTCGATGGCACAGCCCCTGTGCACGCCGCCGATTACAGCGGCATCGTGGTGCTGGGCAGCAACCACAGCGTGAACGAGGGCCTGCCGTGGATGGAGGATGAACAGGCCCTGCTGGCCGATGCGCTGCGCAGCGACATCCCCGTGCTCGGCCACTGCTTTGGCGCACAGATGCTGGCGCGTGCCATGGGCGCCAGGGTCTGGCGCAACCCCTGCCCCAACATTGGCTGGAGCCGCATCTGGGTGACGGCCGCCGCCCAGCAGGTCATGGACCTGCCGCGCGAGGCGACGATCTTCCATTGGCACTACGACACCTTCGAGATCCCGCGCGGCGCCGTGCGCACCATGTACGGCAGCCACTGCCTGAACAAGGGCTTTCGCCACGGCCGGCACTGGGCCTTCCAGGGCCACATGGAAGTGACCGCCGCCAGCGTGGCTGCCTGGTGCACCGAAGGCCATGACGAGTTGCTGCGCGCACGCGGCCCTGCGGCGCAGACCGAGAGCGAGATCCTGCGCCACCTGGACCTGCGCATTCCCGTGCTGAACGCCCTGGCCCACCGGACCTACCGGGCCTGGACGGCACAGTTGCAGCGCCCGGTGGTCGTGAACCTGGGCGTGGCCAGCCGATAGCCCTCCCCGAAGCGGACGCCCCGGTGAATACCCGGGGAGCGCTTGACGTGGCGTTTGCACGCAGGGAAACTTTCGATACGAAATAAAAAACTTTCGAATCGAAAGAATCTATGCAGGACCAAGGCAACAGTTCACTCAAGCGCAGGCTGCAGATCGTGGAGCTGGCGCGCAAGACCGACGAGGTGCGGGTGGAGGCGCTGAGCGTGCTCTTCGGCGTCTCCACCGTCACCATCCGCAACGACCTGCACTACCTTGAGCAGCAAGGCTATGTGGTGCGCGCCTTCGGCAAGGCGCGCTACAACCCGGCCCTGCTCAAGACGGCCGCCGAGCTGCCCGGCGCCCCTGCCGCCGCGCAAGGCCCGGCGCAGGCCCAGGTGGCCCAGGGCGCGCTGGGCTGGATCGAGGACGACGCCTCGGTCTTCCTGGGCAGCGGCCGCATCACCCACCGCGTGCTGCCGTTGCTGGCCAGCCGCCAGGGCATTGCGCTGACGCTGCACGACCTGGCCATGGTGGCGACGGCGCGGCAGTTTCTCGATTGCGCCATCCACGTCACGGGCGGCACGCTGGCCGGCGACGAGCCCGGCCTCATCGGCCCCGGGGCAGAAGCGGGTCTGCGGGCCCGGCCGCTGGACATCTGCCTGTTCGAGATCTGCGGCATCGACGACCGCAACCGCCTGCTGTGCCGCGACCCGGGCGCGGCTCGCCTGTATTCGGCAGCCGTGGAGCACAGCACCAAGGCCGTGGCGCTGGCCCTGGATCTGGACAGCACCACGGGCGGGCACCCGGTCTGCGACATCGCCCAGATCGACGGCCTGTGCGCCCACCAGGACATGGAGCCGGGCGCCTTCGATCTGCTGGCGCACCACCGGCTGCAGGCCACCCGCAAGGCCGAGGGCCGCATCGAATTCGCCAGAACCTGAGCTTTTCCACAACGACAGAGGGAGGGAGACAGCCATGGACCGCAACACGTTTCTCCGGCGCATGCTGGCCGGCGCATTCACATTCGGCCTGCCGGCCAGCCCGGCGCTTGCACAGCCGGGCCCCGGCCCCAGCCCTGCCCGCACCATCGGCGTGTCCCTGCTCACGCAGCAGCACCCGTTCTACCTGGAACTGGCCCAGGCCATGCAGCAGGAAGCCGCGCGGCAGGGGCTGAAGCTGGACCTGAGCATTGCCAACCAGGACCTGGGCAAGCAGATCTCCGATGTGGAGGACTTCGTCAGCAAGAAGGTGGATGCCATCATCCTGTCGCCCGTGGATTCACGCGGCGTGAAGGCCGCCGTGCTCAAGGCTGCCGCCGCCCGCATTCCCGTGATCACCGTGGACATTGCCGCCAGCGGGGTCGAGGTCGCATCGCACGTGGCCACCGACAACCGCGCCGGCGGCGTGCTGGCCGGCCAGCTCATGGGCCGCGCCACGGGCGGCAAGGGCCAGATCGGCGTGCTGCACTACCCGTCCATACAGTCCGTGGTCGATCGCGTGGAGGGTTTCAAGGCCGCCATCGCCACCTTTCCCGGCATGAAGATCGTCTCCGTGCAGCCGGGCATCACGCGGGCCGAGGCCCTGGCCGCTTCGCAGAACATGCTGCAGGCCCACCCCGACCTGGCAGGCATCTTCGGGTTTGGCGACGATGCGGCCCTGGCTGCACTGGCCAGCGTCAAGGGCGCAAGAAAGCTGGAGCAGGTCAAGATCGTCGGCTTTGACGGCATGGCCGAGGCGCGCGCGGCCGTGGACCGGGAGCCAGCCTTCGTGGGCGTGATCCGCCAGTACCCCGACCAGCTGGGACTGCAAGCCGTGGCCATTGCCGCGCAGCTGCTGCAGGGCAAGCCGGTGGAAAAATTCCACCCTGTGCTGCCCGGCGTGTACACGGCTGCCGCCAGGTAAATGGACCTGCGGAGCCCGCCATGCCAGGCCCCACTGCACACAGCCACCCAGGCCGTGCCATGCTCGACGCCGTTGCGCCGCCCCCCATGCTCGAGGCCCGGGCGCTGGCCAAATCCTTCGGCGCCGTGCAGGCGCTCAAAGGCGTTTCCTTCCGCCTGCGCGCAGGCACGGTGCACACGCTGCTGGGCGAGAACGGGGCCGGCAAATCCACCCTGCTCAAGATCCTGGCCGGCGTGCACCGGCCCGATGGCGGCCAGTTGCTGATCGAGGGCACCAGCACCGAGCTGGCCAGCCCCGCCGATGCGCAGCGCCACGGCATCGCCATCGTTCACCAGGAGCTGAGCCTGGCGCCCAACCTCAGCGTGGCGGACAACCTGTTTGCCGCGCGCCTCCCGCAGCGGGCCGGCTGCGTGGACCGCCGCGCACTGCGCCGCGACGCCGCCGCGCTGCTGGCCCGCCTGGGCATGGACCTGGACCCCAACGCGCAGGTGGCCGAACTGTCGCTGGCCCAGCGCCAGCTGGTGGAGATCGCCAAGGCGCTGTGCCAGCCCTCGCGCATCGTCATCATGGATGAGCCCACGTCCTCGCTCAGCGACAGCGAGGCGCAGATTCTCTTCACCCTCATCGCCCGCCTCAAGGCCGAGGGGCGCGCCATCATCTACGTCTCGCACCGCATGGACGAGATCATGCGCATCTCCGACGAGATCACCGTCATGCGCGATGGCAGCTCCATCTGCACCCTGGCGCGGGACGAAACCGACATCGGGGCGCTGATCGCGCTCATGGTGGGGCGCCAGATGCAGGACATCTATCCGCCGCGCGGCCCCGCCCCTGACCGCAGCACGCGCGCCCTGCTCCAGGTGCGCGGCCTGGGCCTGGCCGGGCGCTTCGAAGGCATTGACTTCGAGGTCCACGCGGGCGAGATCGTGGGCTTCTTCGGGCTGGTGGGCTCGGGCCGGTCCGATGTCATGGATGCGCTGTTCGGCATGCACCGCTGCACGGGCAGCATCCTCATGCACGGCCGGCCGCTGCGCCTGCGCTCGCCGGCCGACGCCATTGGCCAGGGCATGGCCTTCGTGACCGAGAACCGCAAGGAGCAAGGCCTGGTGCTGGACCAGTCCGTGCAGCACAACATCTGCATGGTGCAGGTGCACAGCGGGCGCGGCGGCGCACTGCTCACCGACGAGGCGGCCGAGCAATCGCTGGCCCGCGCCTGCGTGCAGCGGCTGAAGATACGCGTTGCCGGCCTGCACCAGCCCGTGCGCCAGTTGTCGGGCGGCAACCAGCAAAAGATCGTGTTCGCCAAATGGCTGGCCATGCGCCCCCGGCTGCTGGTGCTGGACGAGCCCACGCGCGGCATTGACGTGGGCGCGAAGTTCGAGATCTATGCCCTGATCCGCGAGCTGGCAGCGGCCGGCACGGCCGTCATCCTGGTGTCGTCGGAACTGCCCGAGGCACTGGCCCTGAGCGACCGGCTGCTGGTCATGCGCAACAAGCGCCTCGTCCAGAGCCTGGACACCCTCCATCTGCGCCAGGAGACCGTGATGGCGCACGCCACCGGAGCAGGACTGCCATGACCCCTTCCGAACTGAGCATTACCGCGTCTGGCTCCTCCAATGCCTCCGACGCCGCCGACGCCGCCGAAAGCATCCCGGACAGCCAGGAAACATCGCGAGACGGCTTGCGAGCTGGCTGGCGATCGCTGCGGCGCCACGCCGGCACCCTCATGGGCCTGGCCGCCCTGGTGCTGCTGTTCTCCCTGCTGTCGCCGGCCTTTCTGACGGGCGGCAACCTGCGCAACGTGCTGCTGCAGGTGTCCATCATCGCCATCGTGGCCTTCGGCATGACCTATGTGCTGCTGCTGGGCGAGATCGACCTCTCTGTGGGATCGGTGGTCGCCCTGGCCGGCAGCGTGGCCGGCCTGATGCTGGGCCAGGGCCTGGCGCCCGCCCTGGTGCTGCCTGCCGTGCTGCTGTGCGGCCTGCTGCTGGGGGCACTCAACGGCTCGCTGTCGGCGCTGCTGCATCTGCCGTCCTTCATCGTGACGGTGGCGACCATGGGCATCTTCCGGGGTCTGGCCTATATCGTCTCGGGCGGCATGCCGGCGCCGGTGGACAACGAGGCCTTTCTGTGGATCGGCAACGGCGAATGGCTGGGCATGCCCGTGCCCATCTGGATCCTGGCCGCACTGCTGGCCGCCAACCACTTCGTGCTGGCCCGTACCGTCTTTGGCCGCAAGACCTATCTGGCAGGCGGCAATGCAGAGGCGGCCACCTATGCGGGCATACGGGTGGGGCGGCTCAAGATCGCCATCTTCATGCTGTCGGGGCTGATGGCGGCCGTGGGGGGCCTGCTGCTCACCTCGCGCCTGTACTCGGCCCAGCCCAACGCGGCCATGGGCTGGGAGCTGGACGCCATTGCCGCCGCCGTGCTGGGCGGCACGCGCCTGGCCGGAGGCCACGGCAGCGTTGCGGGCACCTTGATAGGGGCGCTGATGATCGGCGTCATCAACAACGGCATGAACCTGATGAGCGTGCCCTACTTCTATCAGCTCATCGTCAAGGGCAGCGTGATTCTGGTGGCCGTGTGCATCGATGTGCACAGCAGGCGCAGGCGCTGACGCATGGGCCGGCGGTGCAGCGAACGGCGCACGGGATTTGATTCCAAAGGGAGGGAGAGCATGCAATCCATCATGACCATGGGCGAGATCCTCGTCGAAATCATGGCCGAGCGAAAAGGCCAGAGCTTTCGCGCGCCGGGGCCGCTGGCCGGGCCCTATGCCAGCGGGGCGCCCGCCATCTTCATCGACCAGGTGGCCCGGCTGGGGCATCCGGCCGCCATCATCGGCTGCGTGGGCGATGATGACTTTGGCTGGCTCAACATCGACCGCCTGCGCCGCGACGGCGTGGACACCAGCGCCATCGCCGTGTGCAAGGGCGCCGTCACGGGCAGCGCCTTCGTCACCTACCGCGACAGCGGCGAGCGCGACTTCATCTTCAACATCACCAACAGCGCCTCGGCACAGCTGCAGCCCGAGCAGGTCAACCAGGCCGTGCTCAAGGACTGCGCGCACTTCCATGTCATGGGCTCGTCGCTGTTCTCGTTTCGCATCATCGATGCCATGAAGAAGGCCATCGAGATCGTCAAGGCCCAGGGCGGCACCGTGTCCTTCGACCCGAACGTGCGCAAGGAGATGCTGCGCATCCCCGAAATGCGCGAAGCCCTGGCCTACATCCTGGAGTTCACCGACATCTTCCTGCCCAGCGGCCACGAGGTCACCCAGCTGGCCCGCTCGGCCGACGAGGCCGGCGCCATCGCCGAGATCTTTGCGCGCGGTGTGCGCGAAATCGTGGTCAAGCGCGGCGCCGACGGCTGCAGCTACTTCAGTGCCGACGACGAGCGCATCGACCTCGACGCCCTTGCCGTGGACGTGGCCGACCCCACGGGTGCGGGCGACTGCTTCGGCGCCACCTTCATCGCCTGCCGGCGCATGGGCAAGACCGCGCTGCAATCGCTGCGCTACGCCAATGCGGCCGGCGCGCTGGCCGTCGCCAGCAAGGGGCCGATGGAGGGCACATCCGGCTTTGCCGGGCTAGACGCGCTGCTGGCACAACAGCCGCAGCACCTGCGGCATGCGGTGATGGAGGGCTGAAGCCATGCCGGCCCATCTCACCCACTTCACCCGCCTGGCGCAGTCACGCTCCACGCAAACGCCAGCAGCCGCAGGCGATGCGCGCGCAACAGGCAACTCACTCGGCATCTACTCCATCTGCTCGGCCCATCCCCTGGTCATCGAGGCCGCCATGCACCAGGCGCTGGACGACGGCACGCCCCTGCTGGTGGAAGCCACCGCCAACCAGGTCAACCAGTTCGGCGGCTACACCGGCATGCAGCCCGCCGACTTCCGCCGCTTCGTGCTGGCCATCGCCCACCGCGTCGGCCTGCCGCCAGACCGCGTGCTGCTGGGCGGCGACCACCTGGGCCCCACGGCGTGGACGCACCTGCCTGCCGCCGAGGCCATGGACCTGGCGCAGGACCTGGTACACGCCTATGCGGCGGCCGGCTTCGTGAAGCTGCACCTGGACGCCAGCATGGCCTGCGCAGACGACCCCCAGGCGCTGGACGACGCAACCGTGGCCCGCCGCGCTGCCCTGCTCTGCCAGGCGGCCGAGCGCGGCAGCACCTGCCCGGCGCCCGGCCCCGTCTACGTGATCGGCACCGAAGTGCCCGTGCCCGGCGGCGCCGCGCATGCGCTGGAGCATGTGCAAGTCACTGCCCGCGCCGACGCCCAGCGCACGCTGCAGGTGCACCGTGAAGTCTTCGCGCAACAGGGGCTGGACCCCGTCTGGCCGCGCATCATTGCCATGGTGGTCCAGCCCGGGGTGGAGTTCGATCACACGCGCGTGGTGGACTACGCGCCCGGCGAAGCGGCCGACCTCAAGCAGTTGCTGCGCCAGCACCCGCAACTGGTCTTCGAAGCCCACTCCACCGACTACCAGCGGCCCGAGGCCCTGCGCCAGCTGGTGCAGGACGGCTTTGCCATCCTCAAGGTCGGCCCCGGCGCCACCTTTGCGCTGCGCGAGGTGCTGTTCGCGCTGGCCTCCATCGAAGAGCAGCTCATCGACGCGCACCAGCGCTCCCACCTGCCCGCCGTGCTGGAGTCCGCCATGCTGGGCCGCCCCGCCAGCTGGGAGCGCTACTACCGCGGCGAGCAGCCCGATCCCGGCGCCCAAAGGCTGCTGCGCATCTACAGCTACAGCGACCGCATCCGCTACTACTGGGCCGACCCCACGGTGAACGCCGCCGTGGCGCGGCTGCTGGACAACCTGTCCGCCTGCACCCTGCCCGAGAACATGCTCAGCCAGTTCCTCCCCGCCCAATACCAGGCCGTGCGCGCCGGGCGGCTGGCCCCCTCGCCCCACGCGCTGGTGCTGGACCGCGTGCGCGAGGCGATCAGGCCGTATGCGGCGGCTTGTGGCCACAGCCTCACAGCTGCCCCGCCTCCCCCCTGATCAAATCCCACACGCTTTGCGCCACGGGCGACAGTTCGCGCTGGCGGCGGCGCACCAGCATGATGTCGCGCTGCACGCGCGGCAGCAGGGGACGGCTTGCGAGGGCGTCGGGGGTGGTGGCGCCACTCGCGGGAGTTCGCCATTCCTGCGGCACGGCCAGTTCCGGCACCACGCTCAGGCCCAGGCCCGCCTGGAGCATGCAGAAGATGGTGGTGGTGTGGCCGACTTCCTGGACCACGGCGGCCTCGGCGTCGTGGGCCTGCAGCGCGGCGTCGATCAGGCGGCGGCTGCCCGAGGCGTGGTCCAGCAGTACCAGCGGCTGGCCGGCCAGGTCGCTCCAGGCCACCTGACGCTTGCGGGCCAGCCGGTGCGTGGCCGGGCAGACCAGGCAAAAGGGCTCGCTGAGTATGGTTTCGCAGTGCAGGTCATCGCGGCCCTGCGGGTCGATGACCACGCCGAAGTCCACCTCGCCGCTGCGCACGCTTTGCAGCACGTCGCTCTGGATGCGGTCCAGCAGCAGCAGCTCGATGCCCGGCGCCTGCTCGCGGCAGCGCGCAATGCAGCGCGGCATCAGATGCGCCGACAGCGTGGGGCTGCTGGCCACGCGCACCTTGCCCAGGCGCTGGGTGGCCAGGCCGCTGACTTCGAGCAGGCATTCATCCAGCGCATCCAGCACGCGCGTGGCATGGCCTTGCAGCAGGCGGCCGGCGTCGGTCAGCTCCACCTCGCGCGTGGTGCGGTGCAAAAGCTGCACGCCCAGGGCCTGCTCCAGCTCGGTGACATTGCGGCTGACGGCGGGCTGGGTCAGCGCCATCAGCTCGCCCGCGCGGCTGAAGTTGCGGCTTTCCGCCACGGCCAGGAAGGCGCGCAGCTGGCGCAGGCTGATATTCATACGAAAAAATTATAAAACCATCAGATAAATCCATTTCTCTTTTCAATGGACGTGGCGTCCAATCGGGGCCTTGCAGCCTGGCTGCACGAACCGATAGTTAGTTGGAGAGAGTTTTCCCATGGCACGCCCCCGCTTCGCCCCTGACAATTTCACGCTGATGCTGCTGTCCACCGTGGCACTGGCCAGCTTCCTGCCCGCCTCGGGCGCCGTCTCGCAATGGCTGGAGGTGGCGACCACGCTCATGGTCAGCCTGCTGTTCTTCCTGCACGGCGCCAAGCTCTCGCGCGAGGCCATCTTTGCCGGCATAGGCCACTGGCGCCTGCACCTGACCATCTTCGCAGCCACCTTCGTGCTCTTTCCCCTGCTGGGCTGGGCGCTGCGCCCCGTGCTGGAGCCCCTGGTCACGCCCGAGATGTACATGGGCGTGCTCTTTCTGTGCACGCTGCCGGCCACGGTGCAGTCGGCCATCGCCTTCACGGCCATGGCGCGCGGCAACATGCCCGCTGCCGTGTGCAGCGCATCGGCCTCCACGCTGATGGGCATCGTGATCACGCCCATCCTGGTCAGCATGCTGCTGCACAAGAGCGCCGAAGGGGGCGACGCGCTGCAGGCCATCGGCAAGATCGCGCTGCAGCTGCTGCTGCCCTTTGTGCTGGGCCACCTGCTGCGGCCCGTGATCGGCGGCTTCATCTCGCGCCATGCCAAGCGCGTGAAGTTCGTGGACCAGGGCTCCATCCTGCTGGTGGTGTACACGGCCTTCAGCGCCGCCGTCATCAGCGGCCTGTGGCAGCAGACGCCCCTGCCTGCGCTGCTGGGCCTGCTGCTGCTGTCGTCCATCCTGCTGGCCCTGGTGCTGGTCATCACGTCGTGGACGGCGCGCCGCCTGGGCTTTTCCAAGGAGGACGAGATCACACTGGTGTTCTGCGGCTCCAAGAAGAGCCTGGTCAGCGGCGTGCCCATGGCCAAGGTGCTGTTCGAGTCCAGTGCCGTGGGCGCCATCGTGCTGCCGCTGATGGTCTTCCACCAGCTGCAGCTCATGGTCTGCGCCGTGCTGGCCCAGCGCTATGCACGCCGGCCCATGCACCCCGAGGCGATCGAGGACGGCGCCGCGCCCGCCAGCGCTGCGCCCGCCAGCGCTGCGCCGGCCGCCAAGGCCGAAACGGCGCCAGCCAAATAAGGCGCGGGCGCGTTCCCATCACAAAAAAGCCTGGCTCTCGCGCCAGGCTTTTTTGCATCTCAGCCCTTCAGGGCCAGGTTGTTGAGCTTGTCCAGGCGCTCGGGCCAGCTTCCCTGCTGCGCCGACTGCAGCAGGATGCGCGTCCAGGCGATCCAGGCGTCCCACTGCACGCGCTTGTCCCAGGCATTGCCCCAGCCGCTGAAGCACTGCAGCGCGCTGGCGGCTGCGCGCGCGGCGTCGTCGGCGCGGCCGGCAGACAGGTAGAGCTGGGCCAGCACCATCTGCGGCTCGCCCACCCAGGGGTTCAGGCGCACGGCGCTTTCCAGCACGGCCGTGGCGGCGTCCAGGTCCACCAGCGGCTGGTCCAACTGGATCACCGACCAGTACAGCGACACGGCAGCGGCCTCGTCGCCGGGCGAAAGCTGCCGGCTGCAATGGTCGAACACCGGCGGCAGCGGCAGCTGGGCGCGCAGCGCCGGGTGCTGCAGCGCACGGCCCAGGTCGCTGATCTGGCTGAGCATGCGGCTGGCAGGCCGCATGGGACCGGGCCACAGCGAGGCCGCCCAGTGCACGCCCTGCTGCCGCTGGTTCTGCACCTGCGGAAACTGCGAATAGATGTCTTCCTGCCAGCTGAACCACTGCTCCATGGCATCGGCCATGCTCACGATGGTGAAGGCCGCCACTTCATAGGCACTCAGGCGCTGGCTGCGGCCGGCGGATTCCAGCGCCATGGAGCCGTCTTCGGCCAGGTCGCCGGCCAGGATCTTCTGCATGAACTGCGTGCGGCTCATGGTGCAGAACAGGTAGACCAGGTGCTCGGCGCCCTCGCCCACCAGCTCGCGCAGGCGGCCGCGCTCGCTGCCCGCATCGAACTTGACCAGGTCCACGAAGGCGTTGCCGTAGACGCTGTGCAGCAGGCCCAGCAGGCGCACGTCGCGCGGCTGGCGCCACAGCGCCAGCGAACGCGCCACGCCCGCCAGGTGGTGGCGGAAGGTGCCGGCCTTGTGCCAGTCCTGGCCCACGCCGCGCGCCAGCACCACGGGCAGCACGGGGGCGAGGTCGGCATCCTTGGCCAGCCATTCCTCGTCCAGCAGGTCCTGGGCGCGCGTGAACAGCGCCTCGTCAAGTGTCTGGAACAGTGTCGGGACAGGCAGGCTCATGCAGGCACCTCCATGGCAGCGGCGGGCCGCTGGGTATATTGCGCCACCCAGCCCGCCGTATCGGCGAACAGGCGCAGCGCCTTGATGCGCCGCGTGGCGGTCAGCGTGAAGCGGTGCTCCACGCCGGCCGGTATGCGCAGGTAGTCGCCGGGCTGCACGCGCAGCACGCGCTCTTGGCCGCCGGCATCGAAGAAGCCGAACAGGCCTTCGCCTTCGAGGATGTAGCGCACCTCGTCATCGGCATGGGTGTGGGGCTTGTCGAAGCGCTCCAGCGCCTCGTCCAGGCCCGGCGTGCCTGGGTGCAGCACGACCAGATCCATGCTGTGGTAGCCATGGGCCACGCATTCGTCGACCACCAGCATGCCCACGGCCTGGACCACGGTGGCCTTGCCGCCGTCGTCCAGCTGGGCCTGTGCCAGCAGCGCGGCCAGGCCGGGCTCGGGCACCAGCGGACGGTGCTGCCATTGCACGCCGATGCCGGCCACGAAGTCCGCGTCGGAAACCCGGTGGGATGCGAGGCTGCCCATGCTCTTACCAGGCCGCCGTGTAGGCGCCCTTGAACTGCGTGTCGATGAACTGGCGCACCTCGGGCGATTGGTAGGCCTTGACGAAGGCCTGCAGGCCCGCGTCCTTTTCATGGCCGGCGCGCGTGGCGATCAGCACGGTCACATAGGGCGTGTCCGTGGCTTCCAGCGCCAGCGAATCCTTTTGCGGCGACAGGCCTGCGGCCACGGCATAGCTGCTGTTGACGGCGGCGGCGTCCAGGTCATCCAGCGAGCGCGCCAGCTGGGCGGCCTCCAACTCGACGAACCTCAGCTTCTTCGGATTGGCCGTGATGTCCAGCACCGAGGCACGCGCGCCCGCGCCGGTCTTCAGTTCGATCAGCTTCTGCGCAGCCAGCACCATCAGTGCGCGCGAGCCATTGGTGGGGTCGTTGGGGATGCCCACGCGCGCACCGCTCTTGAGGTCGGCCAGGCTTTTGATCTTCTTGGAGTACACGCCCATCTGCTGGTTGACCGCACGGGCCACGGGCACGAGCTTGTAGCCACGGTCCTTGTTCTGGGCGTCCATGAAGGGCTGGTGCTGGTAGATGTTGGCATCCAGCTCGCCCTGCGACAGGGCAGCGTTGGGCTGGATGAAGTCGCCGAACTCGACCAGCTTCACCTTCAGGCCGTTCTTCTCGGCCACCTTCCTGGCCACCTCGGCGATCTGGGCATGCGGGCCCGAGGTCACGCCGATGGTGACCGAGCCGTCGGCCGCATGGGACGGCAGCGCGGCCATTCCCGCCAGCGGCAGGACGGCGGCCAGGGCCAGCGATTGAAGCAATGCGCGCTTTTTCATGGAATCCCTCTTTCAGACAATCTCGCGGCAGCTTGCCGCCCCGGCCGCGCCAGCCGCACCGGCCGCCGGGGTGTGGATCAGCGGTGGCTGAGCCTGCGCACCGCCCAGTCGCCCAGGCTCTGGATGGCCTGCACGAAGAAGATCAGGATGATGACCACGGCCAGCATCACGTCGGGCAAAAAGCGCTGGTAGCCGTAGCGGATGCCCAGGTCGCCCAGGCCGCCGCCGCCAATGGCGCCGGCCATGGCCGAGTAGCCGGTCAGGCTCACGAAGCTGATGGTCAGGCCCGCCACGATGCCGGGCAGCGCCTCGGGCAGCAGGATCTTCCAGACGATCTGGCCCGTGGTGGCGCCCATGGACTGGGCCGCTTCCACCAGGCCGTTGTCCACCTCGCGCAGCGCGGTCTCCACCAGGCGCGCCACGAAAGGCGCTGCCGCAATGGTCAGCGGCACCACGGCTGCCCAGGTGCCGATGGACGAGCCCGTGATCAGACGCGTCAGCGGGATGATGGCCACCAGCAGGATGATGAAGGGGGTGGAGCGCAGGGCATTGACGATCCAGCCCACGATCTTGTTGGCCGGGCCGTTCTGCAGCACGCCGCCGTGGTCGGTCAGGCGCAGGAACACACCCAGGGGAATGCCGATCAGACCACCCACCAGGCCCGAGACGCCGACCA
The DNA here is from genome assembly GCF_001622915.1 of Delftia sp. GW456-R20. NCBI lineage: Bacteria > Pseudomonadati > Pseudomonadota > Betaproteobacteria > Burkholderiales > Comamonadaceae > Delftia > Delftia sp. GW456-R20. Next base: position 881,610 of record NZ_LWCN01000004.1, read on the forward strand.
TGATGATGGTCTCCCACAGCGAGCTGACGAACAGCTCCAGCATCATTTCCGAAAAATTCTCAAACATCGCTCAATCCCTGGTGGAAACGATCTGCACCTGCACGCCGGTGGCGCGCAGATGGTCCACGGCGGCATCGATCTTTGCCGCGTCGCCGCTGGCGAAGACAGCCAGCGAGCCGAAGGTCTGCTCCTGGATCTCGTCGATCTGGCCATGCAGGATGGACAGGTCCAGCCCCAGCTCGCGGATCAGGTGCGACAGGATGGGCTGGTAGGCGCTCTCGCCCGCATACGACAGGCGCAGCAGCCGGCCTTGCTGGCCCGGCGCCAGCTGGGCGGCCAGCGCGTTCACGCGCACGGCCACCGACTCGGGCAGTTGCTGGGGAACGATCTCGTCGATGAGGCTGCGCGTGATGGCCTGCTGCGGGCGCGTGAACACGTCGATCACGGGGCCCAGCTCGGCAATCTCGCCGCCGTCGATCACGGCCACGCGGTCGGCGATCTGCTTGATCACCTGCATCTGGTGCGTGATCAGCACCACGGTCAGGCCCAGCTCGCGGTTGACCTTGCGCAGCAGGTCCAGGATGGAGCGCGTGGTCTCGGGGTCCAGGGCCGAGGTGGCCTCGTCCGACAGCAGCACCTTGGGGTGGCTGGCCAGCGCGCGCGCAATGCCCACGCGCTGCTTTTGCCCGCCCGAGATCTGCGCCGGATAGCGGTCGCGCAGCGCGCTCAGGCCCACCAGGTCCAGCAGCGGGTCCACGCGCTTCTTGATGTCGTCGGCCGACATGCCCGCCATCTCCAGCGGCAGCGCGGCGTTGTCGAACACCGTGCGCGAGGACAGCAGGTTGAAATGCTGGAACACCATGCCGATGTCGCGGCGCGCCGTGCGCAGCTCGGCATCGCTGAGCTGCATCAGGTCACGGCCGCCCACCAGCACCTGGCCCGAGGTCGGGCGGTTGAGCAGGTTCAGGCAGCGCACCAGCGAGCTTTTGCCCGCGCCGCTGCGGCCGATGATGCCGAACACCTCGCCCGACTCGATCTGCAGGTTGATGCCCCGCAAGGCATGGACGGGCCCGGTGGGGCCCTTGTAGGTCAGGGAAAGATCCCGAATCTCGATCATGAAAAAACGCCGCGGCGCAGGACGGCCTGGGGACGCCGCTGCGCATTGTTGGGAAGTGGGAGCAAATATAGGTTGCGCGTATAAAAACGCAAACTATAAAAAAATAAAGTAATAAGAAGCTCCGGTTATGCCCAGGACTTCACTACTTTCTGCACAACCCTCAACTATGCCTGAATGTGGACACGCCCTTGCCCTGCCGGGCTATGCGCGGCGCCACGGAGCACTGCGGCAAGGCCCTTCTTGCGCCGGCGTCTGATTGACAGTGCGGCCGGCACGCTGCCGTCGCGGCCTGGCGGCCCTGGCCCGCTCCTGCTTTTGACGATGGCAAGCACCCGCCGCTGCCGCCGCGCTGACGCCAGAAGCAGCCTTTGCTGACAGGCCGCGCGGCATGCGCCCTCCTACAGTGGGCTCAACCCCACAGGAGAAGAGCGCCATGCGCCCAGAACAACACTCCGGCGCCGGCAGCCAGGCCGGCACGGCTCCCTTGTCGCGGCGCGGCTTTCTGCAGGCCGCCAGCATCGCAGGCGTCAGCGTCTGGGTGGCGCCGCTGGCCAGCCAGGCCTATGCAGCCCTCTTTGAAGACCGCGTCCTGGGCAGTGTGGCCCGCGAGCCGGCCACCCAGCTGCCGCGCATGCGGCTCGATGGCCGCTCCAAGGTCATGGGCGCCAAGGTCTTCGCCCGCGACATCCGCGCACGCGACATGCCGCACTGGCCCCAGCAGCAATCCCATGCCTTCATCGTGCGCACCACGCTGGCCGACCGGCTGTTCGACGGCATGGACCTGTCTTCCCTGGACGGCGAACTGGCGCCCGACCGCGTGGTCACCGCCGAGGACCTGGCGCGCGACGGCCTGGCCTTTCCCGAGTTCTATGGCGAGGACATGCTGCTGCCCGCAGGCAAGACCCCCGCATACCTGGGCCAGGCCGTGGCCATCCTGATCTACCACGACTTCGCGCGCTTTCGCTTTGCCAAGGAAAGGCTGCAGGCCACGGCCGGCGTCATCCGCTACGGCCGCATCACGGGCGCGCTGGACCGTCCGCCCTGGGGCGTGTTCCGCTACGTGCGCCAGGGCGGCGCCACGGCCTTTGACGACGACGTGTTCTCCAGCCTGCGCGATGCCCCGCTGTTCCCCGCCGAACGCAAGCCGCTGGTCTGGCCGCAGATCTCCAAGGCCGACGCGGTCACGGCACGCGGCCTGCGCGCGGCCGAGCAAATCGCCCAGGAGCTGGCCACGCCGCCCGCCGACTGGCTGGTGCTGCAGCGCCACTACGCCACGCAATCGGTGGACACGGCCGCGCTGGAGCCCGACAACGCCAACTGCTGGTATGACGCGGCCACGCAAAGCCTGCACATGGTGCTGGCCACGCAGTCGCCGCACGAGGTGGCCGAATGGGCTGCGCAGATGGTGCAGGCCAGCAGGTTCCCGCTCAAGAACCTCTTCGTCCACCCGTGCTACACGGTGGGCTACGGCTCCAAGGACCACGCGCCCATGCCCTACTACGGCCTGGTCTGCGCGCTGTATGCGGACGGCAAGCCCGTGCGCCTGGCCAATGACCGGTTCGAGCAGTTCCAGTCCTCGCTCAAGCGCCATGCCTTCGAGATCGACTACACCATGGCCATCGACAGGAAGACCGGCCTCTTCCAGAGCCTGGTGGCCAACATGACGGCCAATGGCGGCGGCCGGGCCAACTTCTCGCCCTCGGTCGCCATGGTCGGCGGCACGGCAGCACAGTCCATCTACTACTTTCCCAAGAACGACATCACCGCCGTGGCACTGGCCAGCCGCGCGCTGGATGCGGGCTCGGCACGCGGCTACGGCACGCTGCAGAGCATGGCGGCCACCGAGATGATGGTGGACGAAATCGCCGAACTGCTGCAGATCGACCCCATCGAGCTGCGCCTGCGCAACGTGCTGACCTCGGGCGCCAAGAACACCCAGGGCGCCATTGCCGCTGGCGCCCTGCGCGCCGACGAGGTGCTGGAGCGCGCCCGCCGCCATCCGCTGTGGACCGAGCGCGCCAAGCGCAAGACCGCCTACGAGGCCAGCCACCCGGGCCAGCGCTACGGCGTGGGCTTTGCCTGCGTGCAAAAGGACTTCGGCACGGGCGGCGAGGCGGCCTTCGCCCGCATCGAGATATCGCCCCAGGGCCGCGTGCTGCTGCACCACTCGGGCACCGAGATCGGCACGGGCATGGGCACCTCGCAGGCCCAGCTGTGCGTGCAGTGGTTCGGCAAGCCCGCCGACGAGCTGCAGACCGCCTGCCTGGACTGGCCGGAGCTGCCGCTCAAGGCCGAGGGCGACAACTACACCATGCCCCAGGCCGACCAGGACCGCTTCGCCGCCCGGCCGCTGTGGACACCGGTCTACGCCTCGCCGGCCAGCGCCAGCAACTCGGCCTACTACTACAGCCACGCCACCAGCGAGACGGCGCGCGTGGTCTTCGAGCACGGCCTGTGGCCGGCCGCCGTCGCCATCTGGAGCCAGGGCACGGGCGGCGGCCAGAAGGCGCCCTACGTGGTGCGCCGCGAGGACGCGCGCTGGGTCAACGGCATGCTCACGGCCAACGGCATGCAGCCGCTGTCCCTGCAGGCCCTGGCCCAGAAGGCCCATGCCATGCAGCTGGTCACGGGCGCCGTGGGCCATACCTTCAACCGCTGGCAATGGGCCGAGGCCGACTTCGACATCCTGGGCACCAGCGCGCGCCGGCCGCTGGACGCGCTGGCCGTGCGCCTGGGCAGCGCGCCCGATGCTGCCGCCGTCACGCCGGCCCCTGAAACCACCGACACGCCGCAGGCGGCCACGCCCGTCGAGGCCTCTGTCACCGCGCGGCGCAGCGCCGCCGGCTACCGCATGATTGCGCGGCGCAACCTGTTCTATCCGCCCATGCAGCGCAACAACGCGGGCGTCACCTACTACAGCGCCAATGCGGCCCTGGTCGAGCTGGCGGTGGACACGGGCACGGGCGCGGTCGAGCTGCTGGCCCACCACTCCATCATGGAGTGCGGGCGGCCCATCGTGCCCGAGCTGGTACATGGCCAGCTCGAAGGCGGCATTGCCATGGGCATAGGCCATGCCCTGTACGAAACCATGCCGCTGTACGAGGGCGGCCCCGGCGACGGCAACTGGAACTTCCACCGCTACCACCTGCCGCGCGGCAGCGAGGTGGCGGTCTGGAAGCAGACGGCCGAGCTGCTGGCACCTCTGTCGGACACCGATCCGCCCAAGGGCATTGCCGAGGTGGTGATGATTCCCATCGTCGCCGCCATCGTCAACGGACTGCACCACGCCATTGGCAAGCGCTTCCACGACCTGCCCGTGACCCCGCAAAAGATCAGGGAGGCACTCGCACCATGAGCCTTGTCCCGCGCCCCTTGTCGCTGACCGTCAACGGCCAGACCGTCGGCCCCATGGACGTGCCCGAAGGCATGCCCATGATCGACTTCCTGCACGAATACCTGAACCTCACCGGCTCGCGCCTGGGCTGCGGCATCGGCGAATGCCGGGCCTGCACCGTCATCGTGGACGGGCCCGAGGGCAGCCGCGAGATGCGCACCTGCATCACCGGCGCCCACTACTTCCAGGGCCGCAAGGTCCGCACCATCGAAGGCATTGCCGACCCGGCCGGCGCGGACACCGCGCCCCCGCCCCCGCCCGGCGCCTCGGGCCAGCCGCGCAAGGTCATCGCCATCAGCCCCGTGCAGCAAAAGTACCTGGAGCATTTCAGCTTCCAGTGCGGCTACTGCACGCCGGGCTTCGTCATCGCGGCCACGGTGCTGGTCGAGCGCCTGGCCAAGGCGCCCATCCGCGCGGCCGATGTGGAACAGGTCGTGGGCGAGGCGCTGCAGCCCCACCTGTGCCGCTGCACCGGCTATGTGCGCTACTACGCGGCCGTGAAGGACCTGGTCCTGAACACGCCCGGGCTGACCTTGAAAGGATGAGCGCCATGTCCGCCGCCGACCCCAGCGCAGCCACCCCCACCGCTGCCACCGGCGCCACCGCCGCGCCACCTGCCGACTACAGCGGTGCCCGCCCACCGCCACCGCGCAGGCCCAGGCGCCGCTGGCGCGGGCTGCTGCTCATCCTCCTGCTGCTGGCCGTGCTGTTTGCCATTGCCGCTGTCTGGGGCAACCGGCCCCATGTGCCGCAGCGCGAGCCGCAGGCCGTGCACCGCAGCCCCCAGCAGCTGGCCCAGGGCCTGTACCTGGCGCGCGCCGCCGACTGCATGGCCTGCCATGACGGGGTGGGTGGCATAGGTGGCGCCCGGGAAGGCCAGCCCTTTGCGGGCGGCAAGCCCCTGCCCACGCCCTTCGGCACCCTCTACGGCACCAACATCACCCCCGACCCGGACCACGGCATAGGCCGCTGGACGGCCGAGGAATTCCACGCCGCCGTCACGCGCGGCACGGCGCCGGGCGGGCGCCAGCTCTACCCGGCCATGCCCTATGCCTCCTACCACCTGATGAGCCGCGAAGACTCGGACCTGATCTACGGCTACCTGATGAACATCCGGCCCGTGGCCCAGCCCAACACCAAGCCCGCCCTGCCCTTCCCCTTCAACCTGCGCGTGCTCATGTTCGGCTGGAAGACGCTGTTCCTGTCCAGCGCGCCCCTGCCCGTGGGCTCGCAGGGCCAGAGCCCGGCCTGGCTGCGCGGGCAGTACCTGGGCAATGTCATGGGCCACTGCGCCGAATGCCACACGCCGCGCGGCATGTTCGGCCAGATGCAGAAAGACCGCTGGCTGCAGGGCGGCACGCTCTCGCTGTTCACGGCCCCCGGCATCACCGCCGAAGCCCTGGCCGCACGCGGCTGGACGCGCGAGGGCATGGCCCAGTTCCTGCAGACGGGCTTCTCGGCCCACGGCAGCGCCTTCGATGAAATGCACGAGGTCATCGCCAACAGCACCCGGTACCTCACGGCCGAGGACATGACGGCGCTGTCCACCTTCCTGCTGGGCGACAACCCGCCCGCGCCCCAGCCCCTGCCGGCCGCCGCGCCCCCGGATTCCGGCACCGGCGACAGCGCCGGCAATGGCGCCGGCAATGGCGCGGTCAACGGCGCGGGCACGCTGGACGCGGGCCGGGGCCACTACATGGCGCTGTGCGCCAGCTGCCACGGCAGCGAGGGCCTGGGCCGCAGCCTCACCATGCCCCCGCTCAAGGGCAACAGCACCGTGCGCCAGGCCGACGCCCGCAACCTGGTGCTGGCCATCCTCGTCGGCCTGCCCAAGCACCCGGCCACCCAGCAGGGCCCAACGCCCCTGCCCGGCATGCCCGGCTTCATGCAGGAGTTGACCGATGGCGAAGTCGCCGCCCTGGCCAACTACACCCGCACGGCCCTGGGCGGCCAGCCTGCCGATGTGACCGCAGCCCAGGTGGCCGACCTGCGCAGCGCAGCCGGAAAGTCAGGGCACAAGGCTGCGCCGTGAAACACCGGCTGTTCTACGGAGCCCAACCCGTATGCCCGCGCCTGCGGCGTGGCGGTTGCGGGGTTGCAAGCCTGCCGAAGGACAGGCTTGCTTCGTCATCTGACTCGCCGTGATGTCTGAACGTAGCGCACAGCGCGAAGTGAGTTTCATGGCGAACCCCGCAACCGCCACGACGCAGGTTGCCCGCAGCGAAGCGAAGGGTCGCGGGCATTCGGGTCGCCTTCTTTGACCTGACCTTTCTTGGCGAATCAAGAAAGGGCAGTCGGCTGCCGGGCCGAGACCCGGCCTCGAAAAACAACCACCCGGCAGGGGGAGATGAGCCCCCTGCACTCGCTGACGAGCCGCGGTCACCGCCCCAAATCACAAGCCCATTGTTTCCACCACGGAACCAACCGCGTTCCACCACCCTCCTTTGCCAGCCGCCCCTGTCTCCCTAGAGTGAAAGCAAAAGGAGACAAGCATGTTCGAAGCCAATCTATTCCAGGGCCAGCGCGTCCTGATCACCGGGGGCGGCACGGGGCTGGGCCTGGCCATGGCGGCCAAGCTGGCGGAGTTGGGTGCCGAGCTGCACCTGTGCGGCCGGCGGCGCTCCGTGGTGCAGCAGGCCTGCGAGATGCTGAACAACGACACGGGCGCGCAGGCCTTTGCACATGAACTCGACATTCGCCAGCCAGAGGCCGTGCACACCGTCATCGACCGCATCTGGGCCGAACACGGCCCGCTGACCGGCCTGGTCAACAACGCGGCCGGCAATTTCGTCAGCCGCACCGAGGACCTGAGCATCAACGGCTTCCATGCCATATCGGACATCGTCTTCCGGGGCACCTTCTACGTCACCCAGGCCGTGGGCCGCCGCTGGATCGCCGAAGGGCTGCCGGGCTCGGTGCTGTCCATCGTCGTCACCTGGGTGGACACGGGTTCGCCCTTCGTCGTGCCCTCGGCCATGTCCAAGGCCGGGCTGGACGCCATGACCAAATCGCTGGCCGTGGAATGGGGTCCCAAGCGCATACGGTTCAACGCGATTGCGCCGGGCGTGATTCCCACCCAGGGCGCCAGCCAGCGCCTGCGCCCCAGGATCGACGGCAACGAGGACTCGGCCGACCGCCGCCGCCTGGACAACCCCACGCGCCGCCTGGGCACGGGCGAGGACATCGGCAACATGGCCGCCTTCATCCTGGCCCCGGGCAACACCTGGCTCAACGGCCAGACCATCACGCTGGACGGCGGCGACGCCCTGGCCAACGGCGCCTACTTCACCGAATACCAGGCCTGGGACGATGCCGACTGGGCGCGCGCCCGGCAGATGGCCAAGGCCGCCAACCAGCCCAACGTCAACGATGGGGAGCAGGAGGCCACGCCCACATGAGCAACGCCGCCACGCCCCATTCCACCCTGGTCTTCGAACAGCGCACGCTGACCGGCGCCGCCCAACAGCAGCGCGGCCGCCAGCTGGCCCAGGGCCTGCGCAGCCTGGGCCTGGCCGAAGGCGACGTGCTGGCCGTCTTCCTGCGCAACGGAATCGAATACGCCGATGTGGTCCATGCCTGCCGCATTGCGGGCATCTACTACTGCCCCATCAACTGGCATTTCACGGCCACGGAGATCGACTACATCCTGGCCGACAGCGGCGCCCGCGCCCTCATCACCAGCCAGGACCTGCTCGACGGCCTCAAGGGCGAACTCTATGCGGACCTGCCCCGGCGCGTCGCCCACGCACGCGAGCCGGAGCTGGACTACGAAACCTGGCTGGCCGCCCAGGCCCCCTACGACGGCCCGCTGGTCGCGCCGCGCGGCCACATGGCCTATACATCGGGCACCACGGGCCGCCCCAAGGGCGTGCTGCGCAAGGCGTTTCCCGTGGAAGAGCTGCCCCGGCGCCTGGCCGTGAACCAGGCGCTGATCGCCACCGCCTACGGCCTGCAGCCCGGCGCGCGCACCCTGCTGACCGCGCCCATCTACCACAGCGCGCCCAGCCTGTACTTCCAGAACGCGCTCATGCTCAGCGAGCTGGTGGTGCTGGAGCAGCGCTTCGACCCCGAGCGCTTCCTGCAGCTGGTGCAGGAGCACCGCATCGACACCGCCTACATGGTGCCCATCATGTACGTTCGCCTGCTCCGGCTGCCGCGCGAGGTGCGCGAGCGCTACGACATCTCCTCGCTGCGCTTCATCGCCTCCACCGGCTCGCCCTGCGCGCCCGAGGTCAAGAAGGCCATGATCGAGTGGATGGGGCCCATCATCAACGAGACCTATGCCTCCAGCGAGTCGGGCCTGGTCACCTTCATCGGCTCGGCCGACGCCCTCACCCACCCCGGCAGCGCGGGCCTGCCGCTGCAGGACGCCGAAGTCCGCATCCTGGACAGGCAGGGCCAGGGCCTGCCCACGGGCGAGGTGGGCCTGATCTACGTGCGCCAGCCCGCCTATGCCGACTTCACCTACAAGGGCAACGAAGAGGCCCGCCGCAAGATGGACCAGGGCGGCCTGATCACCCTGGGCGACATGGGCTACCTGGACGAAGAAGGCTTTCTCTACGTCTGCGACCGCGACTCGGACATGGTGATCTCCGGCGGCGTGAACATCTACCCGGCCGAGATTGAGAACGAGCTGCTCAGGCACCCCGGCATAGCAGACTGCGCCGTCATCGGCGTGCCCGATGCCGAGTACGGCGAACGGCTGCTGGCCCTGGTCGAGCCCGGCCAGTCAGGCACACTGCCCGAGGCGGAACTGAAAGAATGGCTGCGCGGCCGGCTGGCGGCCTACAAGCTGCCGCGCAGCTTCGTCTTCCAGCGCCTGCCCCGCGACGACAACGGAAAGATCGCCAAAAGAAAGCTGCGCGACGCCCACTGGGGCGCGACGCAGCGCAAGATCTGAACCCGCCAACACCGAAAGAGAAGGAGACAACGCATGAACAAGGCCATCGCATTGCTGCTTGCCGCTGCGGCCACCGCAGCCGCAGCCCCCGGGTTCGCCCAGTCCGACTACCCCAGCAAGCCCATCAAGCTCATCGCCCCGTATGCGCCGGGCGGCTCGGTCGATGTGCTGGCCCGCACCCTGGCCACGCACCTGTCCACGGAGCTCAAGCAGTCCGTGGTCGTGGAGAACCGGCCGGGCGCCAACACCATGATTGCCGCCTCGGCCGTGGCGCGCTCGCCGGCCGACGGCTACACCCTGCTGCTGGCCAGCAATGCCAGCATGGTCCTCAACCCCCTGCTCTACAAGAAGCTCAGCTACAACCCCGACCGGGAGCTGAAGCTCACCAACATCCTGGCCGAGGCCCCGCTGGTGCTGGTCACCAACAGCCAGACCGGCATCAAAAACGTGGCCGACCTCAAGGCCTACTCCAAGGCCCACGCGGGCAAGCTCAACTACAGCTCGGTCGGCCTGGGCAACCCGCTGCAGCTGACCACCGAGCTGATCAAGTCCCGCCTGGACGTGGCCGCCACCCACATTCCCTTCAACGGCAGCGCGCCGGCCCTCACCGCCCTCATGGCCAACGACACCCAGCTCATGGTGGACGTGGCCGGCACCTCCCTGCCCCACATCAAGGCCGGCAAGCTGGTGGCCATTGCCACCACCGGGCCCGAGCGCTCGCAGTTCCTGCCGCAGACGCCCACCATTGCCGAATCGGGCGTGCCCGGCTTCAGGGCGTCCACCTGGTTCGGCATTGCCGTGCCCGCAGGCACGCCGGCCGACGCGCGCAACACCCTGCAGGCCGCCGTCAACAAGGTCATGCTCAACCCCGAGTTCGCCAGTGCCCTGGGCAACCAGACCCTGGCCGCCAGAAAGCCCCAGACCCAGGCCCAGCTCGACGACTTCCTGGCCGCAGACGGCCAGATGTGGCGCAAGGTGATCGCGGACAACGCGATTGCGCTGGAGAACTGAAGAGCTGAAGAACTGAAGAACTGAACAACCGAGGCGCTAAGGCCCGGGCTCCCCGGCCTGCTCCACGAAGCGCAGCAGGCTGGCCCTGAGGAACTCGGTCATCACCTTGACGGCATGTGAGGGCCGACGGTCCTCGGCCGTGATGATGTACAGCCTGTCGCCCAGGCCGGACACCGTCCAGTCCGGGCACACGCGCTGCACCGCGCCCGATCGCAGCTCGTCCATCACCATGTAGTTGGGCAAGGTGGCCACGCCGCTGCCACGGAGCATGGACTGCTTGAGGAAGGGGAAATGCTCGCTGGTGATGCAGGGCTCGCACTTGAGCGCAATCTCCTGCTGCCCCTTTTTCACCGAGACGGCATAGGTCTTGCCGTCGCCGGGTGGCGTCAGCAGCACGCCGTGGGGAATCTCGGAGGGGTCGTGGAACGGCCGCGCCTTGGCATAGGCGCTGCTGGCATACAGGCCAAAGCCCACCGGCCCCAGGTCGCGAGCCACCAGGTGCTCCTGCACGTCGCGCGCCACGCGCACGGCCACATCCACCTGGGCGCTCATGGGATCGCTCACCCGGTTGGAGAACAGCACGCGGATGCGCACCTGCGGGTGCCGCTTCTGGAACGCCAGCAGCATGTCGGCCAGGTACATCTCGCCCAGGCCCGTGGGAATGCTCAGCCGCACCGAGCCCGTCACCACATGCTGCAGCGCGTCAATGGCGCCCTGCGCCGCCTCCACCTCCTGGATGATGCTGCGCCCGTGCTCGTACAGCACCTCGCCCGCCGCCGTCAGCAAAAAGCTGCGCGTCGTGCGGTGCAGCAGGGTCACGCCCAGCGCCGTCTCCAGCGCCTTGAGCTCCTTGCTCACCTTGGAGCGCGTGATGTCGCGCTTGCGCGCCGCAGCGCTGAGGCTGCGCGCGTCCACGATCTCTACGAAATTGCGGATGAGGTTGATGTCCATGGCTTGAGAGCGGCAGGTCAGGCGGTCCGCCTTGTTCGCGGCCTTGCGCGCGGCCACAGGCAACGCGCCCGGACCGCCACCCCCGGACTATGGCACCGTCACGACGCCTGGCCCCGCCACCCGTGGGCGCCGGGACACAGGGCTTTCCCCGGTGCCCGCCGCATCAGTCCAGGCTGATCTGCGACGAAGAGGCCACCTGCTTCCAGGTCGTCACATCCTTGAGGATCACCGCGCCGAACTGCTCCGGCGTATTGGCCACCACCGTGCCGCCCAGCTCGGCCAGGCGCTGGCGCAGTTGCGGATCGGCCAGGGCCTGCACGCTGGCCTTGTGCAGCTTGTCGCGGATGTCCTTGGGCAGGCCCTTGGGCGCCAGCAGGCCGTTCCAGGCCTGCACGGCATAGCCGGGCACGCCGGACTCGGCAAAGGTCGGCACATCGGGCAGCTCGCTGCTGCGCTGGGCCGTGGCCACGGCCAGCGGGCGGATCTTGCCGGACTTGATGTGCGGCAGCGAAGCCGGCAGCGGCTCCCACAGCATGGACACCTGGCCGCCGATCAGATCGGTGAACGCCGGGCCCGCGCCACGGTAGGGCACATGCATGATCTGCACGCCCGCCTTGGCCTTGAACAGCTCCATGGCCAGATGGCCCAGACCGCCCGCGCCCGAGGACGCATACGACAGATGGCCCGGCTGCGCCTTGGCCAGCGCGATCAGCTCCTTCAGATTGGCCGCCTTGACCGAGGGATGCACGCTGAGCACGCCCGGCACCGTGATCACCTGGGTGATGGGCGTGAAGTCCTTCACCGCGTCATACGGCAGCTTGGTGTAGACGGCCGGATTCGTGCCGTGCGTGCTGGACGTGGCGCCCAGCAGCGTATAGCCGTCCGGCTTGGCATCGGCCACGAAGCGCGTGCCCAGCGAGCCACCGGCACCGGCCTTGTTCTCCACGATCACCGAGGCGCCCAGCACCTTGCCCAGCTGCTGCGCGAACAGGCGGTTCACCACATCGGCCGTGCCGCCGGGCGGGAACGGCACGATCAGGCGGATGGGCTCGGCCGTGGGCCAGCCGGCATCGGCCGCCAGGGCCGACTGCGCGGGCGCCAGGGCGCCCAGGGCCAGGGCCGCCGTGGTTGCAGACAGGCTGCGGATCATGAAATTGCGGCGTTGCATGAGATTTTTCTCCTCGTTGAAATTCTTCGGGACCAGGACCGGCCAGTCACTGGCCAGTAACCCGCCAGTCACCGGCCCAGGCGCTCCAGCCAGGCCAGCACCCGGCCCAGCACCTCGTCGCCATTGGTGTCCAGCATGCAGAAATGCGAATTGCCGGTAATGCCTGCGGCCGGCAGGTCCAGCACCTCGGCGCGGCCGCCCAGGCGGCGCAGCAGTTGCCAATACACATCGGTCTGCGCGCGGTACTTCTGCCACTGCGGACTGTGCGCGAAATGATCGCCCCACACCGCCAGGTGCGGGATGGCCGAGGCAGGCGCGAAGGCATCCGCCCCCTGCTGACCTTGCTGCCCTTCTTGCAGCACCGGCATGCCCGTAGGCTCCACCCCCACCACGGCGCGCACCAGGTGCGGCTTGCGGATGGCCGCATGCGCGGCAAAGCCACCGCCCTGGCTGTGGCCCATCACCACACAGGGGCCGAATTGCTCCAGCAGCGCGTCATAGGCCGCCATGGCCATGGCCTCGTGCCCCAGCCAGCGCGGCACCATCTGCCGCACCAGGGCACCAAAATTCTCATGCGGAAACCGCTGGCCAACGAAGGGCTCGCCCACACCGTCTCCCGAAGGCGCGCCATGGCCTATGCGAAACAGCTGCCACGCCTCCTCGGCACTGCGGAACACGGGCGCCTCGGCATAGATCTCGGGGAACATCGCCCAGCCCGCGCGGCCGCGCTCCACGGCATCGCAGACCACCACGTCGTGGCCCGCCTCCAGCAGGCGCCACAGCCAGCCCTGGCGCCCATCGGGCGTGGACTCCCACTGCGCACCCGTCATGCCGCCGCCGTGCCACAGCAGCACGGGCAGGGGGCTGCGCGGACGCGCCAGCCGGTACTCCATGGCATACATCTGGCCCACGGCATAGCTGCCATTCATGTCCAGCGGCCGCTCGCCGCCATTGCGCACCACTTCCCTGTGCTGGATCGGCAGATCCCGCACCGTGCGCTGCGCACCGCCAATGAAATGGCTTTGCATCTTCCTGAGGCAAACTTCAGGCATAACAGGGCTTCTCTCGCATGCCGCCATGCTAGGCATGCCCCGCCTTGGTGCTGTGCCGATTGCGGCGGCGCTGTGCCGAATCAGCACAGCCTGCCCCCACCCTACCCATGCACGAACTCAACCTCAAACTGCTGCAGGACCTGCAGGCCCTGGCCGACACTGGCAGCCTCTACAAGGCCGCCGAACGCCGCCACATCACCCACCCTGCCTTTGGCCGCCGCATCCGCGCGCTGGAGGAATGGGCGGGCACGCCCCTGGTCGAGCGCGGCCACCAGTCGACCACGCTCACGGCCGCCGGCAAGACGCTGCTGGCCTCGGCCCATGAAGTGCTGGGCATCCTGGAGCAGACCCATGGCCTGCTGCAGCGCCCCCACCGCACGCGCGACGAAACCATCACCATCGCGGCGGGCCGCACGCTGTCGCACACCGTCCTGCCGGGCATCATCACCGCCCTCAACCAGGCCATGCCCCAGCTGTGCTGGAAAGTGGTCACTACCAGCCTGGACTACGGCGTGGAAATGCTGCTGCAGGGCAAGGTGGACCTGCTCATGTGCCACGCCCAGCCTGCCATCGAAGGCAGCCTGCAGGGCCACCACCTGGCCTGGCTGCCCGTGGGCCAGGACACGCTGATCCCCGTCAGCATCCCCCTGGTCCCGCAACTGCCCAAGTACGCCCTGCCCGCCCACGGCGGCGGCCCGCTGGTGCCCTACCTGGACTACGCGCAAAGCATGTCCCTGGGCAAGATCCTGCGCAGCCACCTGCACGAACTGTGCGACACCACGCGCCTGCGCACCGTCTACGAGGCCGACCTCGCCGACTCCCTGCACGCCATGGTCCACCAGGGCCTGGGCCTGGCCTGGCTGCCGCTCACCCTGGTCAAGACCGACCTGACCGAGGGCCGCCTGGCCCGCGCGGCCGGGCCCGACAAGGACGTGCCCATCAACGTGCGGCTCTACCGCCGGCCTGCGGCGCAGAGCAAGCCGCTCACGCGCAGGGTGTGGGCGGGGTTGGAGAATCTTTATGGGAGGAGTCAGAAGTCGTGAGCAGTCAGTCTGACCCGTAGCGTTCGACCTTCACGTTACTCAGCGTCTGCGAATTTAGAGCTGCAGAACTCATCCACCATCGCCTTGAACATCGGGCTTTGGCCAGTCTCTGCGGCCACCAGCGTACTGGCAGCATTCGAATAGAAAGCGCGATAGCCGGAATAGGCACCGGCTTCATTCTTGCCATCAATTTTTCCGCACAGCGTGGGCTGTTCATCCACGTTGCTGATAAACAAGTCCTTGAAGCGTGCAGACTGGGGATTCTGGAGCTTCTTGGATGTACTGATCTTCGCGTTTGCCACGAAGCTCTTCCAATTGCCAGCGGCGATCTGGCCAACTGCCTGTTCATTGGATTGGCGCTTTTCCTGCGAGGATTTCAAATCAGCCTTTGAGAACTTGCGCCCCATCACGCTGGCCTCTTCCACCTCCGCACTGGTCTTGCCCACGGAGCACACCAGCTTTGCGCCCATGTAGTTGAACTCAAGATTGATGCGATCGTCCTGTGCAAACGTTCGCGTCTTGTCGTCCACGGGAGAAGCCGCTTCGGGGAATGTCTTGAGGCACGCCTTTATCGCACTGTCGCGATTGGCCACAGGTGCGGCGGCAACGCTCAATGCCATCTGAGCAACGGCCATTGCAATGATCAGCTTCTTCATGTGTTCCGCCCCCTTATTCAATTGATTCACTCATGCCCGACTTGGGCGCGGGCATCTTATCAGTTGCATTTGAATCATTCGCGCAATGGACGATGCGGATTCCCACTTCGGATTGCATCCCTTCATCACTTGCCAAACAGCTGCTTCTCAAAGCCTGCATTCGGCCTCGCAGACACACCGAATCGCTGCCCCGCCCTCCGCACCCTGCGGCATCAGGCAGGCCACATTGCAGAGATGGAAGCTGCCCAGGACTTTCCCCTTGGCCCCGCTGCAGCCTTGAACTAGCATGGCCTGCACCGTCCCGGCCGGGGCGGATCTTCCTTGGGCATCGATGAGCTTTCCCGTTCAGATTCCGATCCGAGTCCCCTGCCCTCCGGGCGCCTGCATCTGCGAGCACGACGCCCTGCTAGCCGACTCCATGGCCGACCAGCGTATCCTGCGACTCACCAGGGAAGAGGAAAAGCACCTGCTACACCGGCTGGAGCAGATCACCAGCCTGCAGGACCTGCGCCATGTGGAGCAGCGCATGTATGAGCAGCTTGGCATCCGCGTGCGCATCGAGCCCGGCGCCAGCGAAGTGCGTACAGTGCGCGGCATCCAGATCGAGGTCTTGCCCATGCGCGGGTTATGCAGCAAGACACGGCAGGCGATTCCTGCGGCGATTCGGCGGGGGATGGAGAGGACGCCGGAGGTGGCGTTTGAGTTGTTGGATGAGGGGGGGTTGTTTGGGTAAGGATTGGCAACCTCGACCGACCAGGAATCACTGGTTTTCCGCAAGGCGCTCAATTCCAGCTTTGCGACTGTGGCCAGAAGCTAGCTCCAGACCTCCTCTGTCAGACGCCTCAACTCATCAACCGCCGCAGAAAAAGCCGTCTTGTCAAATACTGCTCTTTTATTTCCCGCTACCCATTCAACCGAAACAACAATACCATTTCTCACATCGATAGCACGTCCGATTCTCGCCCAACTCACCGCTTCTTCATCAACCAGCTGCTCTACCACCGCAACAGTGCAATTCATATCCATATCATCTGGACAGATCATGATTGGCACTATCGTCGACGAATTTTCATTTTTTGGATTCAAAAGATACCAGGCATTTTGCAAATCGCACTCATCAATAAGCCACCCTTGGGCCGGGACAAGGCCACCCACAGTATCTTCTCCAAAGACAGCCGAGCAATCTGCCTCTTTCAACCATAACTCAAGCGGCACCCCGTCAACCACCAGGACAGGATGGGGAGCCTTCGCGTAAAGCGACATGTGCATTACAGCTTCAATAACGTTCATGTGGTGCCAAGATTTCATTTTCAGTGTCCATGGCGATCGATTGTCCTTACCGCGCACAGGTCCCGTCAACCTCCTTCACCCTCCGTAGGGTCACCATCCCTGTCGCGTGACCCATACGGGCACTCCGCCCGAAGACATGCACGCCATCGCGAGGCGACCTGCCACCATGCCTACTCACCGCCACCGCAAACGCTGAGGATGCATGGCAGCACGCCTGAATCAAGATGCCAAGCTCCTCATCATGCGGCACAATCAGCCGACAGCGCCCCTGAAGCCAGGTTTGAATCTACTGGAAGCACCAGCCACCCGCCTCCAACATGGAATGCCCCATCTGCACAAGCACTGATTTTCATCGCCCCGCGGAGAAATCTGCAATGGAAATATGGCACTGCAAAAACTGCGGGAATGGATGTGCAGTGCGTTGCAATTACATCCCCGATCTTTCGGACGTGAAAGGCCATGACCTGTTCGTTGGAACGGCATCGGTTTCCACAGGTATAACGGGCCTTAAGGCATTGATCCAGTTAAAGAAAGCTCTTTCATTTGCAGAGCATTTTGTGCCTGCCAGACTTGATGAGCAGCACCGAGCCGGGAAACTCCGTTGGGACCTAGGATATTTTCTGGATTTTGAAGTCCAACAGGCCGAAGCAGAGTGCGAACGAATCGGTATAGCTGCGTTATTCAATAGATTGGTCTAGGCGGGCTTGATGCAGATGACAACCGGCGTGCGACGACTGACAATGCCAGTCCGTGGCACAAGCTCCTGAGATCAAGCACAATCAATACGGCCGCATGGAGATAACAATGGCATTCAAGATAAATGCAGATACAAGAACCACGATCGAGAATATTCTTGGTCGATCCATCGAAACGGAGTGCGGTGATCTGGCCAATTATGGCGAAATCGTTGACAAGGATCTGGAGAGTTTTCGGCGGCTCTGGCCCACCGGCGCAGTGATCACAGCCAACTATCTTCTATACAGGCTGGACGGACGATACGGCCTGCAAAAGGCGATGATGTATATACATCATGTGATCGGAGTTGAGGACATGACGGCGGATCAATGGCTAAAGCAAATGTTGACACTTGAGCAATAAGATGTCGAGAACTGCTTTCGGCCGATCAGACGCATCTGCGAAAACTCAGTAAAAATCACTAATTAATAAAACGTCAGACATACGGTGGCTCTCATGTCCTGGGGCGCCGAACATCCACCCATGACATTCCAGAAGACATGAATATTGAGGCACTGGCAGAAATTTTCCATGATGACAGCAACGGCCTGATTACATCCATAAGTCGTTCAGAGAACAATGAACTCTTGATTTCGATCGAATGCGATGACTGGAAAAATTCACGGATACGCAGAGAATTCAAAATCGTGTGCAAGCAATGGCTGGACACCGACGTGCGCATTTGCAGTGCAAATGCAATATCCGTATACCGGGAGCACCCCTTGCTCCTGAACCGCTCCGGAAGACAAGGCAGCCTTTACTTCTCCTCGTGCCCCCAGGATCCTTACCAAATTTATGCCTATATTTGGGAAATTCTTCATCACCACTACAAAGGCTGGCTGGCCGCATCCAGAATGATGCCGGGTTCACCGGCATCCTTTCATACACTGCTGACTGGAGGCTATGGCTTGCTCTTGCGCGGTCCTATCTCTGTCCTCACCAGCGTTCGAGATCGCATTGGATCCGATTTAAAAACACAACTGATCGACACGCATATCGTCGAAACAAGCGCGGTTGTCCTGGAAATTGGAAATCACTTCGTAATATGCGAGGAAATAGAAGTGATCGATCACAATGTCTGACCACTTCATCCAGAGGATGTCCGTCGACTGAGCCGTCCGCATCCGGCTTCTGACGGCCAGATGGGGGATTCACCATGGCACTGCAGTTGAAAGTACCTTATTGATGTCCTTATACATTGCCCATTTCCTCATGAAGGAGGAGAACGCTTCGCTCAGCACGCAGCCACCTTACGACGTCAACCGCAGAGAGAAACGCCATTTCATCGCGTCGCATCTGTTCACTGCCAGCGATGCCGAGGCAGCCTACGATCGCGCCATAGGCATGCTCCCCGGCTTGAGCGACGCAAATCACGATGGGCCCGGTGATCGAACGAACGTGGAGCCTGTTGGCATCTTCGACCTTGACGAGGTATTCGTCGCTGAGGGGCAGGTCGTAACCGGATTGAGCCAGCCATACGGTATCGATGTCGGCGTCCTGTTTATCGAGGAATTGCTGTGTCAGCGCACAAGAACCAAGCAGGAGCTGACTGTCTTCGCCGGCCCTAGGGATGGCAGGGCAGAGCAGCTCTAATTCCCCAATATCCTCGTACGTTCTCCCGCACATCCTCACTCGCCTGCCCATAGCTGAGCAGCGACTGCGAACTCCATCATCCGTATCCGAGCAGAAAACGCCGTCGGAACCTTGAGGATTTCGGCCAGCTTGCGCGCGGTACAGCAGGTACGGCTTGGGCTTGCCACGCATAGCGATTGATCTGTGCGCTTGCGACAAGCTGGTCGCCCCCCTCAGACCCACTCGACAGCCCCCATCTTCTTGAACGCCCTGCCAATCAGCTACGCAACTCGTAGTATCTGCGTCAAGAAAAACCGGCAAGCATCATCCCTTTCTGAAGGAGATGCAATGTCAGACGCCAATGGAATGCTTCGTGGAGAGTCGAACCCATGAAGCACATCCCCCCATCCCCTCCCCCCGAAAACACCCACGCACAGAAGCTCGCAACAGCGCTGCATGAAATGGACCGTTTCGTGCAGCAAGGCTGTGCCGAGGTTTCCGCCCTGGCCCAGCTGGCGCTGGCCTGGCTGGAGATCCCCGAGGGCCATCAGCGGCTGGACGTGGTGGCGCAGGCGCTGGTGACCATTCGCAACAGCGCTGAATCGCTGGCGGAGTTCGCGGGCAGTGAAGCCCGGGTGATGAACTGCGAGTACGAGGACCAGGCGGAGGTGCGCCGCAGCGAGGCGGCCAAGGTGGCTGCCGAAGAGGCCGGGCATGTGTACACCGTGGCGGGGCCTGGGGTGGCGCGGGGCGTCAGGTAGTCCCGCAGGCACTGGGGCTGCGCCCCGTTGCACCTTGCACGGCCGTCTATCCCTTGCGTGTGCGAAACAGCAGCCACAGCAGATACACCCCGCCCAGCAGCCCCGTTACCAACCCGATGGGCAGATGCAGGCGCACGGGTGCCCACTGGCTGAGCATGTCGGCCGCCAGCAGCAGAACGGCGCCCATGGCTGCCGCCGTGAACAGGGGCACGTCGGGCGACAGCCCCAGGCGCCTGGCCACCTGGGGCGCGGCCAGCGCGATGAAGGCGATGGGCCCCGCCGCTGCCGTGGCGATGGCGGTCAGGGCCACGGCAGCCATCACCATGGTGAGCCGCGTGCTCGGCACGTTGACGCCGAGCTGGGTGGCGGCATCGTCGCCCAGCTCCAGCAGGTTGATGCGGCGGGCGCACCACAGCACGACGGGCACGATGGCGATGAAGCCCAGCGCGGCGGGCACGACATGGGCCCATGTCCGCGCGCTGAGCGAGCCGGCCAGCCAGCGCTGCGCGGCAACGGCCCGGTCCAGGTCCCCCATGACCAGCAAGATGGTGTTCAGGCCCGAGAGCGTGGCCCCCACGCCTATGCCCACCAGCACCAGCCGGTAGCCGCCGCCAGCACGCCGGCCCCCGGACAGCGCAAGCACGACCGCCGCCGTGGCCATGCCCGACAGCACGGCGGCCAGCGATGTCCACAGCGGCCCGGCGTCACCCAGCACGATGAGCGCAATCGCCCCGCTGGCCGCGCCGGTGGTGAAACCGATCACGTCCGGCGAGCCCAGCGCGTTGCGGGAGATGGACTGGAAGATGGCACCCGCCATGCCAAGCGACGCGCCCACGAAGACGGCCGTGAGGACACGCGGCAGCCGCACCCGCTGCACGATGCGCTCTGCTGCGGGGTTGGAGCCCGTGCCCAGCAGGCTGTCCAGCACTTCGGCGGGGCTGAGGGACAGGGTTCCCGTGCCCAGCAGCAGCACCCCCAGCACCAGGGCCAGCACGACCAGCGCCATGCCCACGGCCAGCGGCCTGGGCCGCCAGAGAAACGAACAGGCTCCCCAGCGCACAACCGATGTGTTCACGGAGGTCTTCATAGCCTGCTCAACCGGTATCTGCACGCCACCCAGACAAAGAACGGCCCGCCGATCAGGCAGGCGACGATGCCCGCAGCCACTTCGGCAGGCGCCGCGACGACGCGGCCCAGCACATCGGCACCCAGCAGCAGCACCGCCGCGTAGAGCGCGGACAGCGGCAGTATCCAGCGGTAGTCCGGCCCGCACGAGAGGCGTGCAAGATGCGGCGCCACCAGGCCGACGAAGGCGATGGGCCCCACGGCCGCCGTGGCCGCCCCGGCCAGCAGCATGACCGCCAGGCAGGCCAGTTGCGCGGTGGCGCGCACATTGACGCCCAGCGCCAGGCCCACGTCATGCCCCAGCGCCATGGCGTTGAGCTGGCCGACGATGGCCCAGGCCGCCGCCAGCCCCGCCGCCACGGCGGCCGCCAGCACGGCGGCGCTGGCATAGCCGCTGCCCTCCAGCGAGCCGGCCGCCCAGTGGCGAAAGCCGTCGAAGACTTCCGGGGGCGCGTTGAGCAGGATGATGCCGGCGCTGGAGGTGAGCATGACCGAAAGGCCCGCCCCGGCCAGGACCAGGCGCACCGGGTGCGCGCCCGCGCCCCGGGACTGGCCGAACGCGAAGACGGCGGCGCCCGCCAGCCCCGCGCCGGCAAAGGCGCACCAGACGTACTGGAGCACGGACGTCAGGCCGAAGGCCGTCATGCCGATGAGCACGGCCAGCGCCGCGCCCGCGTTGACGCCCAGCAGGCCCGGCTCCGCCAGGGGATTGCGGGTGACGGCCTGCATGAGCGCGCCGGCCACGCCCAGCGCCATGCCGGCCAGGATGGCCACCACGGTGCGGGGCATGCGCAGCAGGCTGACGATCAGGTGCTGGTCATCACGCAGGTCCGGAGCCCGCAGCGCGCCGAGGATGTCGGCCAACGCAATGTCGCGCGAGCCGACGGTGATGCCGAGCACGGCAATGATGGCCAGCGCCAGCAGCCCGCCTGCAAGGCCCAGCCAACGCCTGCAGTGCAGGGAGGAGCGCGAACAGGAGCGCAAACAGGAGCGCTGGGCAGGCCGCGCCGCCGCGCCTTGGAGCCGTGCACGCATGGCTCAGCGGAAATGGCTTGCCACGGCGTCGACCATCTGCTGCCCCGAGTAGTAGTCGATGCGAAACGAGGTCGGGCCCAGCGGATAGACGCGCCGGCCGGCAACGGCGGGCAGGTTGGCCAGCAGCGGATCGTCCAGGAAGGCCTGCACATCGCCCTGCGAGGCGCCGAGCAGGAAGACGGAGTCGCCGGTGATGGCGGCCGGGAGATTCTCGCGGGAGATGAATTCGAAGTCCGAGGCGCGTGTGACCTGGGCGGCCAGCGCGGGCGGCAGGCCCTCCACCTTGAAGCCCAGTGCGGCCAGCAGCCGCGCATGGGGGCTGGCGGCGCGGCCTATGGAGTAGCTGCCGGCCAGGTTGTAGGCGACGATGCTGACGGGCTGGGCCGGGGGCGTGATGGAGGCGGCGGTCTGCGCCACATGGGCATCGAAGCGGGCAATGGCTGCGGCGGCCTGCTTCGCATGGCCCGTGATGCGGCCCAGCTCGGTGGCGATGTCCTGCCAGGACTGGCTGGAGTAGTCGACCACGACCATGGGCACGCCCTGCGCCTGCAGTTCGGTGCGGTGCTGGGCCACGCTGTCGGCCCCGGTGGCGGAGGCCACCAGCAGGTCGGGGCTGGCGCCGATGGCGGCCTCGATGTCGAATTGCAGGTTGCGGTAGAGCACCTGCACGCCGCGCTTGTCGGCAACGGCAGCCCATTGCGAGAAAAAGCCCTTGTCGTCGGTCATGCGGCTGGGCGTGGTCGCGGCGGTCGCAACGACCGGCGCATCGATGGCCAGCAGGATGCCGGTCACGCTGGGCGAGGTGGAGACGATGCGCCGGGGCAGCGGTGCATGGTCTGCGTGTGCTGCAGCCGGCGTATCCGATGTATCCGACGCATGCGATGTATGCGGTGCGGCGCCCGCCACGGGAACGGCGGCGCGTGGAAACCATGCGAAACAGGCCAGCACGGCCAGTGCGGCGGCCGCGCCCAGGGCGGCAAGTTTGAGTCTGTTCATCTCGATCCGAAGCGACGGGGCCGGGCGCCAGGGCGGCGTCTTCAGCGTATTCCGTATTGTAGAATTCATTCCACATTGCAAACACCGAAGGACCTATCGATTGTGGGAAATGACCGGCCATGACGCAGCGCCTGAGTGCTGATGCGGTGACGCTGCGCTACGGCGAGCGCACGATTTCGCAGGGCCTGTCCCTTGCCATTCCCGATGGCTCCTTCACCGTCATCGTGGGGCCGAACGCCTGCGGCAAGTCCACCCTGCTGCGTGCGCTGTCGCGGCTGCTGGTGCCGGTGGCCGGGCAGGTCATCCTGGATGGCCGGCACATCTCGCAATTTCCCGCCAAGGAGGTGGCACGGCGCCTGGGCCTGCTGCCGCAAAGCGCGGTGGCGCCCGAGGGCATCACGGTGGCGGACCTGGTGGCGCGGGGGCGCTACCCCCATCAATCCTTCCTGAGGCAGTGGACGGACGCGGATGAGCAGGCTGTGGCCGAGGCCATGCAGGCCACCGATGTGGCAGCGCTGTCCGACCGCCTGCTGGACGAGCTGTCAGGCGGCCAGCGCCAGCGGGTGTGGATTGCGATGGTGCTGGCGCAGCAGACGCCGATCCTGCTGCTGGACGAGCCCACGACGTTCCTGGACATCGCCCACCAGATCGAGCTGATGGAGCTGCTGGCGGATCTCAACGATGCCGGCCGCACGGTGGTTGCGGTGCTGCACGACCTCAACCAGGCCTGCCGCTATGCCTCGCACCTGATCGCCATGCGCGACGGGCGCATTGCCGCGCAGGGCGCGCCCGGGGCGATCTTCACGGAGCAGTTGGTGCAGGAGGTGTTCGGCCTGCCGGCCGTGATCATTGCGGACCCCGTGTCGGGGACGCCCCTGGTGGTGCCCAGGGGGCGCAGGGCCGTGAAAGCCATGGAGCGTGCCGCAGGGAACTGAGGCGCCCGAGCATTTCTCCCGGCGCGGCTTTCAAGGCGAATCTGCGCTGAAGGCCCGCCCGCCCGTGGACTGGTTGATCAGGCTGGCCTCGCGGAACAGCGCGACCCGGTCTTGCGGCGACTTGAGCTGGCCCAGGTCCGAGACGGTGGTGACCGCGCAGACGATTTCATGCTGCGCATCGAACACCGGGGCGGCCTGGCCCGTGACGTTGGACAGCAGGTGGCTGGTCATCTCGGACCAGCAGCGCTCGCGCACTTCGTCGAGTACGGCCTTGGCCGGCGGCTTGCCACGGAAATGGGCGGGCTGCTGGCGCCGTGCGGCGTCGATGGTGGCCTTGGGCAGGAAGGCCTGGAACACCAGGCCGCAGGCGGTGTTGTCTATGGGCAGGATATCGCCCAGCGCCAGCGGGTTGATCGAGAAGTAGGCGCTGCGGTACCAGCGCACCAGGGTGGGCCCCCGGTCGGTCCAGATGGCCACGCCGCCGCTGAGCGCATGGCTGTGCGTCAGCGCCTTCATGCGCTGCGCCGCAATCTCCACCGCATCCACACGCTTGAGCGCGCCAATGCCGATGCTCAGCGCCGCGCTGCCCAGGTCATACAGGCCGCTGGCCGGGTCCTGCTTGGCCAGGCCTTCCTTGACGAGGCTTTGCAGGTAGCGGTGGGCCGTGGAGCCCCCCGTTCCCGTTCGCCGGGCCACCTCGCCCAGCGCCAGCTCGCTTTCGGCATTGGCCAGGACCATGAGAAACCGGGTGGCGATGGAGACGGACTGGATGGTGCCGGAGCGCTTCTCGCCGGCTGTCGTCTGAGGTGTTGTTGTTTTCAAGGGCTGGGCTTTCTTGCCTGTACCAGGCGCATCGCAGGTGGGGGCGCAGGCGCCGCCGGTGTCGATGATACCGGCTCTGCCGAAGGCTCTGCACGGGTGCGCGCACACCATTTCGCCGCTGTTTTTCTCTTCCGCATGTGGGAATGCATTCCCTACTGTGGAATTTCAATGCATGATGGCGACCTTTGAAAAATACGAATCATTCTCATCAAAGGAAGATGCTGTGAAGCTGTGTTTCCATCGCAGGCTCCCGTCCCGGGCGGGCGCCATCGCACTCTCTACCCTGATGGCGCCGGCCGGCGCCTTCGCACAGGGCGCCTCGGGTTCCGGGGGGGAGTCCAACGCGCTTGAAGCTGTCGTGGTCAGCGGAGAAAAGGTCAGGCGCGAACTCAAGGACACGGCCTCCTCCGTGTCGGTCAAGGCAGGCAAGGACCTGGCCCGGCAGGAGTCCGGCAATGCCTCGGTCCACGAGGTGCTGCACGATGTGCCCAACGTGGTCTACACCGACACGGTGGGCGCGCCCATCATCCGCGGGCAGGACACGCAGGGCCCCAACAACGGCCAGAACGTCTTCTGGGGCGGCACGGTGCCGCGCGCCACCATCAACCTGGATGGGCACTACCTCAACTACAACGAGATGTTCTTCGGCGCGACCTCGGTCTGGGATGTGGAGAGCATCGAGGTGTTCCGCGGCCCGCAGACCACCTCGCAGGGTGCCAATGCCATTGCGGGCGCCATCGTCGTGAACACCAAGGACCCCAGCTTCAAGCGCGAAGGGGCCTACCAGCTGGAGGCGGGCGACTACCAATCGCGGCGTGCGTCCATCGCCGTCTCCGGCCCCGTGGGCGAGGAGCTGGCCGCGCGGCTGGCCGTGGACTACTCGGGGCGCGATACCTTCATCGACTACACCAATCCGCAGTTCCAGCGGGGCCAGGCCGATCAGGATTTCCGCGCGCTGAACGCACGCATGAAGTTCCTGTGGCTGCCCAGCCGCATTCCGGGCCTGGAGGCCAAGTTCACCTATTCCCACAACGACAGCAACCGCCCCAGCCAGGAGGCAGCGTCCGCTCCGTTCAGCGCGCTGGAGCACTGGACGACGACCATGCCCAGCTGGAAGCAGAAGACCGACACCGGCATCCTCGACCTCAGCTACGAGCTGGGCAACGGCGTGCGGCTGGTCAACCAGTCCCAGTATTCGCGCTCGTCCGTGCAGCGCTATACGGGCATTCCTGGCGAGGGCGATGCCGATATCCGCCAGAACAATGTCTCCAATGAGTTCCGCGCCCTGGTGGGCAGCGACAAGGACCGCCTGAGCGGCTTCGGCGGCGTCTACTACGCGCGCACCGGCACGGACGAAAGCCTGCTGCTGCGCGGCCTGTCCACCTTCGACGACACGAAGAAGAACCTGGGCGTCTTCGGCGAGCTGAACTGGCGCCTGGCCGACCGCTGGACCCTGACCAGCGGCCTGCGCTACCAGCAGGACGAGGTGGTGCGCACCGGCACTTCGGTGCTGGCACCCACCGCCCTCGACTACACGAAAACCTTCTCGGCACTGCTGCCCAAGCTGTCCCTGGCCTATGCCGCCACACCGCGCTGGACCGTGGGCGCGCTGGTCAGCCGGGGCTACAACCCGGGCGGTGTGTCGCTGAACCTCACCAGCCGGCAATGGGCCTATTTCAAGAAAGAGTCGATCTGGAACTACGAACTGTTCAGCCGCGCCAGCCTGCTCGATGACCGGCTGATGCTCAACACCAACCTGTTCTACATGGACATGCGGGATGCGCAGTACAACATCCCCGTGGTCATCTCCCCGGGCGTGGCCCAGTCCTACACCATCAACGCGGAGAAGGCCCATGCCTACGGCTTCGAGCTAGGCGCCGACTACCGCGCGCTGGACAACCTGCGGATCAAGGCCGGCGTGGGCGTGCTGCGCACCCGCATCGAGGAAATGGGCAGCAACCCCGGCTACGAGCACAACCGCTTCGCCCGCTCGCCCGGCTACAACCTGAGCCTGGGCGTGAGCTGGGACGCCAGCCCCCGTTTCAATGTCTCCGGCCAGGTGCGCCACCTGGACGGCTACTACTCCGATACCGCCAACACGCGCGCCTATGCGGTCGGCTCCAACACCATCGCCGACCTGCGCATGACCTATGCCTACAGCGCGCGCGTGCAGCTGTACGGCTACATCAAGAACGTGTTCGACAGGCGCGCACCGACGTACCTGCAGCAAAACCGCGGCATCGGCGGCATCGAGGCCAGCATGACCGCGCCGCGCATGATCGGCGTGGGCGTGCGAGGAACGTTCTGAGATGGGAATGACACCAGACATGACAACCCGCAAACCCCTGCACATCGGCCTTTCGCTGGCCCCCACCTGGCTGAGCGGCGACGCCTGGCGGCGGCCCGGCAGCAATATCGAAGGGCTGTACTCCAGCGACTTCGCCCTGGACCTGGCCCGGCGCGCCGAGGCCGCGCACCTGGACTTCGTCTTCCGCCCGGACGTGAGCTTTCTGCCCATGGAGGCGCTGGAGACGGGCGCGGGCTTCGCCAGCCTGGACCCCACGGTGCTGATGGCCGCGCTGGCGCGCGAGACCTCGCGCATCGGCCTGGTGTCCACGGTATCGACCACGTTTTTCCCGCCCTATGCGGTGGCGCGCCAGCTGCAGTCGCTGCACTGGATCAGCAACGGCCGCGCCGGGTGGAACATCGTCACGGCCCTGCAGGGCCACGAGAACTTCGGGCTGCAGGCCATGCCCGATGCCGATGAACGCTATGCGCGGGCCGCAGAGTTCACCGACGTGGTGCGCCGGCTGTGGGCCAGCTTCCCCAACGAGGCCTTGAAGATCGACCGGGACAGCGGCCGCTACGCCGATGCCTCGCTGGTCCACCCCATAGACCACGAGGGACCGCACCTGAAGGTGCGCGGCCCGCTGAACCTGCCGGAGTTCGGCGGCCCGCGCATTCCGCTGGTACAGGCGGGCGCGTCCAGCACAGGGCGCGACTTTGCCGCATCGGTGGCAGACATAGTTTTCGCGCCCACGCCGGACCTGGACGCGGCGCTGGAGCTGCGCCGGGACCTGTCTCAGCGCGCACAGCGCCATGGCCGCCGGGCGCAGGATGTGCGCCTGCTGCCCGGCCTGAGCCTGTACCTGGCCGACACCCGCGAGCAGGCCCGGGAGATGTTCCAGCAGACGCACGGCCGGGTGGACAGGGGCCGCAAGCTGGCATCGATCAAGGCCATGGTCGGCCTGGACCTGACGGACTGGCCCGCAGACCGGCCGATCACCGCAGCCGACCTTCCGGCCCCCGTGGCAACCCCGTCCAGCCGCACGCATGCGGGCCTGCTCAGGCGCCTGATGGAGCGCGAATCACTGCGCATCGACCAGCTGCTGCAGCGGCCGGAAATCCTCTCCGCCGCGCACTGGCAGGTGGTCGGCACGGTGGACGATGCCGTGGCGCAGATCACCGAGTGGAGCGCCGCTGGCGCCATCGACGGCTTTCTGGCCGCGCCCGGCGGCTCCGTCGAGTCCCTGCATTGCGTGCTGGAGCAGCTGGTGCCGCGCCTGGTGGAGGCCGGCCTGTTCCGCTCCCGCTACACGAGCACCACGTTCATGGAGCACCTCGACGAGTCGAGGTAGGGGCTGCGCCCTGCCCTCGCCGGGCCTTCACTGCGCCCGCGTGTCGGAACCGCCATCGGGCTCGAACGCAAAGCCCACGCCATAGACGGAGCGAATCCACTCATGGCGGTCGTCCGCCGCCTTGAGTTTCTTGCGCAGGTTCTTGATGTGGCTGTCGATGGCGCGCTCGTTCACGTCCAGCGTGTCGGCGCAGGCCAGCTCCAGCAGCTGCGCGCGGGAGTACAGGCGGCCGGGCTGACGCATCAGGGCCTGCAGCAAGGTCAGCTCCCGCTTGGTCAGCGGCAGCACGCTGCCGTTGAGCATGGCGCGGCCCTGCTCGGGCAGCAGCGTCAGGCGTTGCTGCGCGGGGCCGGGGCCGGCACTGCGGCGCAGCACGGCCTTGACGCGGGCCACGACTTCGCGCGGGGCGAAGGGCTTGCAGATGTAGTCGTCCGCACCCAGCTCCAGGCCCAGCAGGCGGTCCATTTCCTCGACACGCGCGGTGAGCAGGATGACGGGGCTGGCGCTGTGGGGGCGGAACTGGCGCAGGATGTCCAGGCCGTCCAGCCCCGGCAGCATGATGTCCAGCACGGTGAGGTCGGGCGGGGAGCGCAGCATGCGGTCCAGTGCCTCGCGCCCGTGGCGGATGTGCTCGACTTCGTAGCCTGCATGGCGCAGGTAGTCGATGACGATGGCGGCCATGTCGGTCTCGTCTTCGACCAGGAGGATGCGGGCAGGCTTCATGGCGCGGGATTTTCCAGCAAGGGCAGCCACAGCGTGATGCGCAGGCCGCCGAGCGGCGAGGCAGCGGCCTCGATGCTGCCGCCATGGGCCTGGACGATGGTGCGGCAGATGGTCAGCCCCAGGCCGGAGCCGCCCAGGCCGTCGCCGTCGCGCACGCGGGAGGCATCCACGCGATAGAGGCGGTCGAACAGGCGCGGCAGGTGCTGGCTGGCCACACCGGGAGCCGTGTCGTCCCAGCACAGCTGCAGCATGCTGCGGTCCTGCATCTGGACAATTTCGGCAGACACCTGCAACCGCCCGCCCGCAGCCGTGTAGCGCAGGCTGTTTTCCAGCAGGTTGGCAAACACCTGGTGCAGCCGGTGCGGGTCGCCCTGCACCAGCGGCGGCGGAACGCGCGCAGCCAGCTGGTCCACGGTGGAGCGGTCCAGGCCGATGCCGACCTGCTCGAAGCCGGGCCGCGCGCCGTCCAGCGCCTCGCCCAGCAGGGTCAGCACATGCACGGGCACATGGCCCGAGCCGTGCAGGGCCTGCGGGTCGTCCAGGCTCACGCGCAGGTCGCTGACCAGCCGTATCAGCCGCATGATCTGCCGGTGCAGGCGCAGCGCCATGCGGTCGTCCATGGGCAGCACGCCGTCCTGCACGGCCTCGACCTCGGCGCGCATGGTGGACAGGGGCGTGCGCAGCTCATGCGCCACGTCGGCCAGCCAGCGCTGGCGCGAGGCCTCCATGGTGGCCAGCTGCACGGCCATGTCGTTGAAGGTTTCCGCAAGGCGGGCCAGTTCCGCATCGCCCTTGATGGCCACGCGCGTGTCCAGCCGCCCGGCCGCAATGCCGCGCAGGCCATCGACAAAGGCGGTCAGTGGCTCCAGCCAGCGCCGCGTGAGCCAGGCCGACAGCAGCAGCGCCAGCAGCAGGCCGGCCAGCCCGGTCCAGGCCACAAAACCCATCTGTTGCGCGAGGAAAGCGCGGTCCAGGTCGCGCTGCATGCCCTGCCCTGTCTGCACGGGGGACAGCACGATCTCGCCAATGGCCTGCCCGTTGGCGGCGCGCAGAACACGGTGCGCCGCACCTGGCTGCGGCGCCATGCCGGAGATGAGCTGGCCCTGGGCATCCAGCAGGCCCACGCGCGCCCACGGGCCGCCGAAGGGGCGGTCCGGCGGCGGGCCTGGGCGGTCTGGGCGGTCTGGGCGGTCTGTACGGTCGGAGTGATCTGAGTGATCTGAGTGATCTGAGCGATCGGCAGGCTCTCCGCCTTCCGGCCCAGGTGGCGGCGGAAACTCCGGGCCCGGCCCCGGACCGTGGCTTCCCTCAAAACCAGGCCTCGGCTCCGGCATGGGCATGGACATGGGCATGGGGGGCCGTGGCCCGGGCTCGCCCGCAGGAAAGCCCCGGCCCATGCCTGCACCAGGGCGCACCATGTCGCGCCAGAAACCGGGGTTGGCGCGCGCCGCATCCCAACCGCCGTTTTGCTCATGGTGCTGCACCAGCCGTTCGGCCAGCCCGTCCATGCCGGTCAGCTCCACCTCGGCCATGTACGGGCCCAGGCCCCGCTGCAGCCCCAGGCGCGAGAACACGAGAAACACCAGCAGCAGGGCCACCAGCAGCACGGCCAGGGCGAAGAAGGCCTTGTGCTGCAGCTTCAGGCGTGGGAGGCGGAGGCTCATTCAGTTGCTGCGTCAGACGGCAATGCCGATGGATATCGTGGCGGTGTGGCCATTGGTGGTGTCTCCGGTGAAGGTGGGCGTCTGCCAGGCGATCTGCTCGCTGGTGTTGTCGCCGAAGACATTGTCCGATGTCACGCTGACCCGCGACAGGTTGGAGACGCTGGCGCTGTAGCCGCTGACACCGGCATAGACGGTGCTGGCCACGTCCTTGGGCATGGCCATCTGCGAGGTCAGCAGCTTGTTGGTGTAGCTGCCGGCCGTGTTGAGGCTGCGGAACACCTCGAAGTGCATGTGCGGCCAACGCCCGTCATAGCAGCCCGGGAAGATGGTCACAAAGGTGCATTCGCCATTGCTGTCCGTCGCCTGCACGCCGCGCAGGAAGTTCTGGTTGAGCAGGTCGGTGGAGTACAGCGAATACTCGCCCTCGCGGGTGCAATGCCACAGGTAGATGGCATAGCCTTCCAGCGGGCTGCAGTTGGTGCTGACGTTGACCAGGGTGATCTTGAGCGTCAGCGGCAGGCCCGCAGCCGTGCCGCTCATGCCGCCAAAGCTGCTGCGCAGGTCGCTGCGCACCACGCCGCTTTGCGACAGCACATTGACCAAGCTGCCGCGCGAGCCGTTGGAGCCGTCGGCGGGGTAAGGGCCTTCGGTTTCCGTGGGATCGACCATGCAGGTGGTGGTGGTCGTGCCCGTGCCGGTGCCCGTACCTGTGTCGGTACCGGTGCCTGTTCCGGTTCCCGTGCCGGTCCCTGTCGAATCACCGGAATCACCTCCGCCGCCACCGCAGGCGGACAAGAGCGCGGCAGCGCCACCGGCAGCCATCAGGCCCAACAGGCGGCGGCGCTCGGACAGGCGGCGCGCCATGACTTGCAGATCGTGCTGAAGGCCCAGGTCGTGGGCAAGATCATGGGCATCGTGAGAGTGGTTCATGGGGATGGCTTTTTCATGAGGGCCTGTGCGCAGGCCCGTGGGTTGCAGACAGCCCGGCGGCGTGGCCCGCCGGGCCACGCGATCACTGCTGCGGATGGGGCGGCGGCCCGCCTGCGCCGGGCCCGCGGGCCGGCATGGCCACCAGCTGCCCGTTCAGGCTGCGGCAGGTGCCGGCCAGCGTCTTGCCATCGGGCATGGTCAGCGTCACGCTGTCGCCCTCGGCCTTGCCCTGGCAGGCCGTATAGGCCTCGGGCGGCGGCGACGGCGGATTGCCGTGCCCCCCGTGGCCCTGCGCATGGCTGCAGGCCGCCGCGAAGGCCGCCACAGCCAGCACCAGGGCCGGGCGAATGCGTGAAGCGTTGGTTTGCGAGAAATCAATCATGGTCTTTTCCTGGAGTTGCCAAGGAATTCTTGCGACCAATCTGGGGGGAAATTGGGAGAAGTGACCGTGATCGAAATGCATGCGGCAGGCGGCAAAGATCGCACCTACAGCCTGGAAGGCCAGCAGCTCAGCCTGGCCCAGTTGAAAAACGCGCTCTCCAAAAAATCAGCCGCTCACAACGCCAGCGCCACCCCGCTGAGCCGTGCCAGCGCCTGCAACTCATTGATCAGCGCAGACGACAGAGGGATGCCTTCGGCGCGGCGCTGGAGCTCGCATTCATGCTGGCGCAGTCCGGGATAGCGGCCTTGGGTGCCCTGGGCCGCGAGCAGGCCGGTGATCCAGCTGGCCATGTAGTTGTCAAATCCCCGGGGTGACGGTGCGGCCAGGGCTGGGTTGATGACCAGCAGAAAGGCGCAGGCGTTGGCGGTGGAACCTTCCGCCGATCCGGGTACAGCGGGCAGGAACAGGCCGCCGCCCAGCGCGCCCGCCAGGCATTCGACCACCATGGCCAGGCCCAGGCCCTTGTGGCCGGCCATGGGCTGCATGGCGCCCTGCAGTGCGGCGTGGGGATCGGTGGTGGGATGGCCGTGTTCGTCCAGCGCCCAATGCGGCGGGATTTGCGCATGGCCGTCGCGGACGGCAGCCATGACGGCGCCGCGTGCGACCGCACTCAGGGCCATGTCGAAGACCAGTGGCGGCCGTCCGGCCACGGGCGCGGCGAAGGCGATGGGGTTGTTGCCCAGCGCAGGCCGCGTGGCACCGGGCATGGCCATGATGGACGGCGTGCGCTGGCACAGCAGGGCCATGCAGCCCTGTTCCACGGCGGGCAGCAGCAGCACGCCCAGGGCGCCGAGGTGGCCGCAGGCCTCGATGTGGCAGGCCACCACGGCCTGGCTTGCGGCCCTGTCCAGGCAGGCTTGCAGCGCCAGCTCCAGCACGGGCTGGCCCAGGGCATGGTCTCCATGGCAGCGCAGCAGGCCGTTGCGCTCCTGCAGGCTGGGCTTGGCCCGTGTATGGATGGTGCCTTCGCGGATGCGCTGCACATAGGGCGGCAGCCTTGCCAAGCCATGCGTGTCCACGCCGCGCAGGCTGGTGCGCACCAGTGCCTGGGCGGTGGCCTGCGCGTGGCATGCGCTCACATCAAAGGCATGGAGCACGCCAGCAGCCCAGGCTTGCAGCGCTGCGGCGGGCATGCGCACGGCGTCGGTCAGCGGGTTCAGGGAATCAGTCAATGCGCTGCAGCTCCTGGCGAAAGGACATTGCACGCTCCACGTAGCTGGCGGCGCTTTGCAGCAGGCCCGCGACTTCTTCGTCACTGAGCGTACGCACCAGCTTGGCGGGGGCGCCAAGAATCAGCGAGCGCGGAGGGAACTGCTTGCCTTCGGTGACGATGGCGCCGGCACCCACCAGGCTGTGCGCGCCGATGACGGCACCGTTGAGCACCACGGCCTGTATGCCGATGAGCGAGCCCTCCCCCACGCTGCAGCCATGCAGCATGGCCTGGTGGCCCACGGTGACATGGGCAGCCAGGGTGAGCGCGAAGCCGGGATCGGCATGCAGCACGGCGCCTTCCTGCACGTTGCTGCCCTCGCCTATGCGCACGGGTTCGTTGTCGCCGCGCGCCACGGCGCCCGGCCAGAGGCTGGCGCCCTCGCCCAGTGTGACGTCGCCGATGAGCGTGGCCTCGGCCGCCACATAGGCGGATGCGGGCAGCCGCGGTGCCTTGTTCCGATAACGATAGAGGGCCATGCGCTTACTCCAGCGTGACATTGGCCTTCTTGACCAGGCGCGCAAAGCGTTCCTGCTCGGAGCGCAGGAACTGGGCTGCCGCCTCGGGGCTGTTGAGCACGGTGTATTCGTCGCGCCGTGCAAAGCCGGCCTTGACCTCGGGGTCGGCAAAGGCAGAGGCGATGCCGTCGTGCAGGCGCCGCACCTGGGCGGGCGGCATGCCCTTGGGGCCTATGGCGGCCACCCAGCCGGCGATGTCCACGCCGGGAAAGCCCTGCTCTGCCACGGTGGGCACATCGGGCAGCGATGCCACGCGCTCGCGGCCCATGATGCCGATGGCACGCAGCGCGCCGGATTTGAGGTGCGCCTGCGCCGTGCCCACGGCGATCACGCCGAAGTCCACCTGCCCGCTGAGCAGGTCCACCACCATCTGGCCCACGCCCTTGTAGGGAATGTGGCGTGCCGTGGTGCCGGCCGCGTCCAGAAAGACTTCGGCCGCGAGGTGGAAGATGGTGCCGTTGCCGGACGAGGCGTAGTTGAGGTCGCCGGGCCGCGCCTTCATGAGCGCCTGCAGTTCGCGCGCATTGCGCGCCGCCACCTTGGGGTGGACGACCAGCACGAAGGGAGAGCCGCCGACGATGGACAGCGGCGTGATGTCGGCCAGGCTGTCGTAGGGCAGCTTCTTGAACACGCTGGGGTTGACAGCATGGTTGTTGGAGATGAAGGCGATGGTGTTGCCATCGGCCGGCGCCTTGACCAGCATCTGCGTTCCCGTGATGCCGCCCGCGCCCGGCAGGTTCTCTATGACCACAGGCTGGCCGCCCAGCGAGCGCACCAGCGCAGTCTGGGCCGAGCGCACGATGGTGTCGGCGCCCGAGCCTGCCCCCACGGGCAGGATGACGCGCAGCGGCGTGCCATTTTGGGCGCGCACGCCCAGGGCAGCGGCCCCCAGCGATGCGCCGGCCAGGGCCAGCAGGGTGCGGCGGCGGAAGGGATGGGACGAGTGCATGGGGTTGTCTCCTTTTTGTGTTGTCTCATGCGCGCCGGGGTGGTTTTTCTGCGGCCTTCGGCGCCCGGGTTTGGCTGTCAGGTCCGTGATGCAAGGGCTCCGAGGATTTCTTCGGTGTGCTCGCCAATCCCGGCCAGCGGCATGCGCACGCCGGGACGGTGGCCGTTCATGAGCAGGGGCAGCAGCACCACGTCGGTCTGGCCGCCGTCTTCGGTCTGCATGGAAGCCAGGCCGCCGCTTTGGCGCAGGTGCGGGTCGTCCACCAGTTGCTCGGGCCGCGTGATGGGCGCGTAGGGAATGCCGGCGGCCTCCAGCTGCGGCGCGAGCCGGGCCGATTCATGGCTGGCCAGGATGGAGCCCAGCTCGGCCAGCAGTTGGGGGCGCACGGCCACACGGGCGGCGTTGTCGGCGTATTCGGGGCGCTGCAGCAGGTCGGCGCGGTCCAGCACGCGGCACAGGGTGGCGAACTGCTTGTCGCTGACGGCGCCGATGAACAACTGCTCGCCACCGGCCAGGGTGAACACGTCGTAGACGCTCCAGGCCGACACGCGCGAGGGCATGGGCGGCGGTGCCTCGCCCGTCATCAGGTACTGCTGCATGTGCTGGGAGGATAGGAAGACGCAGTTCTCGAACAGCGCGCTTTGCACCTCCTGGCCGCGCCCGGTGCGCTCACGCTCGCGCAGGGCGGCGAGCACGCCGATGGCGCCGAACATGCCGCCCATGATGTCGTTGACGCTGGTGCCCGCGCGCAGCGGCCGGCCCACGGGGCCGGTCATGTACGACAGGCCGCCCATCATCTGCACCACCTCGTCCAGCGCCAGGCGCTTTTCGTAGGGGCCGGGCAGAAAGCCCTTGTGGCTGACGTAGATGAGACCGGGCGAGCGCTGCGACAGCGTGGCGTAGTCCAGGCCCAGGGATTGCATGAGGCCGGGGCGGAAGTTCTCCAGCACCACGTCGCTGCCAGCGGCCAGCTCGGCAGCGGTGGCGCGGCCCGCTTCGGTGGTGATGTCCAGCACCACGCTTTTCTTGTTGCGGTTGAAGCTGCGGAAAAAGCCGATGCCCAGGCCGGGCAGCGTGCGCGTTTTGTCGCCGCCCGGTGGCTCGACCTTGATGACTTCGGCGCCCAGGTCGGCCAGGATCATGCCGCAGGTGGGGCCCATGACCATGTGGGTGAATTCGATGACGCGGATGCCGGACAGCGGCAGCAGGGGTTCGGTGGCCATACAGGTGTGCTCGTGGGAAGGTAAGGGGTTCATGCAGCGGCGGGGGCTGCGTCGGCGGTGACGCTGCGCGGCAAGCCCGCGCGCCACAGCGCGCCGTGCAGGCTTTCGCCGTCCAGCCAGGCGGCCACCTTGGCGCGCAGGCGCAGCAGGGCCTCGATGTCCAGGCCCGTGTCGATGTCCATGGTGTCCAGCATGAAGGCCAGGTCTTCGGTGGAGGCATTGCCGCTGGCGCCGGGCGCATGGGGGCAGCCACCAATGCCGGCCAGCGTGGCGTCAAAGCGCGTGACGCCGGTTTGCAGTGCGGCATGCACATTGGCCAGCGCCAGGCCACGCGTGTCGTGGAAGTGGCCGCACCAAAAGTGTTCGCCCGCAATGCGCCTCGCCTGCTCGAACAGCGATTGCACCTGGCCCGGCCCGCCATGGCCCACGGTGTCTGCCATGCTGACGCGGTCAGCCCCCGCGTCCAGCAGGGCCTGCATGCAGCGCAGCACCTCGGCCGGTTCCACCCGGCCCTGCAGCGTGCAGCCGAAGGCCGTGCCAATGCCGCCTTCGATCAGCATCTTCGAACCTGCAGCATCGCGTGCGGCACGCATGCGGGCTACCTCGGCCACGACCTCATCGGGCGTCTTGCGCAGGTTGGCCAGGCTGTGGGCATGGCTGGCCGACAGCGGCACCAGCATCAGGTCGGCCCCGCTGGCAAGGGCGCTTTCGGCACCACGCATGTTGGGCACCAGCACGGAGACGAACAGGCCCGGCAGCGTTCGGGCATAGGCCACCAGCTCGGCCGTGTCGGCCAGTTGGGGCAGCAGGCGCGCAGGGACGAAGGAGCCGACTTCGATCTCGCGCTGGCCGGCAGCGTAGGCATCGCGTATCCATTCCTTCTTGCGCTCGGTGGACAGCACGGTCTGGATGCTTTGCAGGCCATCGCGCAGGCCGACCTCGCGGATGACGGCGGACTGCAGGGCACGGATGGGTTCTGGCATGGGAAGGTTCGCGTGGGGTGGTTTGTCTTGAATGGCACTTTAGACATTCCCACCAGCGTGCAGAAGCGATAATTTTTCGCCTTAGAGTTTCCCAAATGGAAATCCATAACCGCCATGAAAGACCTGGACCTGACCACCCTGCGGCTCTTTGTCGCGGCCTGCGACCTGGGCAACATCGCCCGCGCGGGCGAGCAGCAGCACATCGGCTCATCGGCCATCAGCAAGCGCATGGCGCTGCTGGAAGAGCAGGTGCAGGCCCCGCTGCTGGAGCGCCACCGCCGCGGCGTAGTGCCCACGGCAGCCGGGCTGATGCTGCTGGAGCACGCACGCGCCATGCTGGCCAGCGCCGACCGCGCGGCCCGCGACATGGCGGCCTACCAGCATGGCGTGAAGGGCCAGGTGCGGATACTGGCCTCGGTGTCGTCGATTGCCGAGTCCCTGCCCGATGACATTGCGGCCTTTCTGCAAAAGCCCGAGCACGCGCAGATCCGCGTGGACATCGAGGAGCTGACCAGCAGCGAAATCATCCGATCCATCCGCGAAGGCCTGGCCCTGGTGGGCGTGTGCTGGAACGCGGCCGATCTGGAGGGCCTGCAGACCCTGCCCTACCGCTGCGACACCCTGGCCGTGGCCGTGCCGGCCGGCCACCCGCTGGCCTTGCGCGACAGCTGCAGCTTCAGCGAAACGCTGGATTGCGAGCATGTGGGCCTGCCCGCCTCCACGGCCGTCTACACCATGCTGGCGCGGGCGGCGGCCATCATCGGCCGGCCCCTCAATTACCGCGCCGTGGTCAGCTCCTTCGACGCCACGATCCGCTGCGTGCGCGCCGGCCTGGGCGTGGCCATCATGCCCAGGGAGATCCTGGGCATGGCGGGCTCCGGTCAGGGCGTGCAAGGCGTGAACATGGTGCCGCTCACCGATGCCTGGGCGCGGCGGCAGTTCGCCATCTGCTTCAGGGACGGCAGCCGGCTATCGCCTGCGGCGCGCACGCTGGTGGACTATCTGGCCGGGTGCGCCCAGGCGGGCTGAACAGGCCTTGGGAGTTATCACGATTAATTGAAGTTTGCGTGATACATCCGCTACGGGGTCCCTCCAACAATGGGACCCATGAACACCGCCCTCATCACCCCCCAACCGGCACAGCCCCAGGATGGCCAGCGCATCCACCCGCTGTGGCTGCGCCTCACGCATTGGCTCAATGCGCTGGCCGTGGTCATCCTGGTGACCAGCGGCTGGCGCATCTACAACGCGGCGCCGTTCTTTGATTTCAGCTTTCCGGGCTCGATCACGCTGGGCGGCTGGCTGGGCGGGGCGCTGCAATGGCATTTCGCGGCCATGTGGCTGTTGGTGTTCAACGGATTGCTGTACCTGTTGCTCAACATCGCCAGCGGCCGGTGGCTGCGCAAGTTCTTTCCCGTCAGCGTGCAGGGCGTGCGCCAGGACCTGGTGGCCGCCCTCAAGGGCCGGCTCTCGCACGCCGACCCGGCCCGCTACAACCATGTGCAAAAGCTGGCCTACCTATTCGTGGTGCTGGACCTGGTGGTGATCGTGCTGTCGGGCCTGGTGCTGTGGAAGTCGGTGCAGTTCCCGCTGCTGCGCGAGTTGCTGGGCGGCTATGAATCCGCACGGCGCGTGCACTTCTTCGGCATGGCTGCACTGGTCGCCTTTGTGGTGGTGCACCTGGCAATGGTCGCCCTGGTGCCCCGGACCTTCCTGACCATGATCCACGGCCGTGCGCCCAAGTCCCCATGAAAATCTTCAAAGCCCCTTCCCTGCCCGGCGTCGATGGCGAGGCCGTGGTGCGCGAGGCACGCTCGCTGATCGCCCGCAAGCTGGACCAGCCCGCACGCCGCGCCTTCTTGCAACGCTCGCTGACGCTGGGCGGCCTGTCCCTGCTCACGGGCTGCAGCATCAGCGATGACAGCCACGTCGAGGCCGCGCTCAGCCAGGTATCGCGCTTCAACGACCGCATGCAGGGCCTGCTCTTCAGCCCCACGCGGCTGGCGCCCACCTATTCCGCAGCCGAGATCACGCGTCCCTTCCCCTTCAATGCCTATTACGGAGAGGACGAGGTGCGCGAGGTGGACGGGGCCA
Organism: Delftia sp. GW456-R20; assembly: GCF_001622915.1. Lineage (NCBI taxonomy): Bacteria > Pseudomonadati > Pseudomonadota > Betaproteobacteria > Burkholderiales > Comamonadaceae > Delftia > Delftia sp. GW456-R20. The sequence goes on from NZ_LWCN01000004.1 coordinate 920,547, forward strand.
GCTGGCGCCTGGAGGTGACCGGCATGGTCGCCGACCGCCATGCCTGGACCCTGGCCGAGCTGCGCGCCATGCCGCAGGACGAACAGATCACGCGCCATATCTGCGTGGAAGGCTGGAGCGCCATAGGCCGCTGGGGCGGCGTGCGCTTTGCCGATTTCCTGCGCCACATAGGCGCCGACACCAGTGCCAAGTACGTCGGCTTCAAGTGCGTTGACGACTACTTCACCAGCATCGACATGGCCACGGCCCTGCATCCGCAGACGCTGATGGCATTGACTTACGACGGGCAGCCCCTGCCGCCCAAATATGGCTTTCCGATGAAGCTGCGCATGCCCACCAAGCTGGGCTACAAGAACCCGAAGCACATCCAGGCCATGTTCGTCACCAACACCTACTCCGGCGGCTACTGGGAAGACCAGGGCTACAACTGGTTCGGAGGCAGCTGAGCGGCCTTCCAAGCCGCTGGGCCGCCAACGAAGGTGCGAGGCCGGGCCCATCCAAAGCCGGCCGATTTGCAATCCCGCAAACCGCTAATCCAAAGGAAGACTCAAATGACCAAGCTCACCACCACCCTGCTCGCCACCTGCCTCGCCCTGGCCGGTGCCACCACGGCATTCGCTGCGGATGAGATGGCGAAGGACGGCATGTCCAACGGAGCCATGTCCAAGGATTCGATGTCCAAGGATGGAATGAAGAAGGACTCCATGGCCAAGGACGGCATGAAGAAAGACTCCATGTCCAAGGACGGGATGAAGAAGGACTCGATGTCCAAGGACGGCATGCACAAAGATGGCATGCACAAGGACGGCATGTCCAAGGATGGAATGAAGAAGGATTCCATGGGCAAGGACGCCATGTCCAAATAAGCAGACGGACTCGCCTGATCCGTCTGGTGCCCTCCAGGCGGTCGGGCCGTCGGGGCTGCTTGGAAAGCTGACTGGGGCTGCCGATCAGGCAACCAGGCACAGAGCCCGGTCCTGCCTGCGCCCCGAATGCCCGCTCTGCAACAGAAGCGGGCCGGCGGGCTTCAGCGGCGCTGCGGAGGACGCGGGCCCGGTGCGCCGGAGCGTTGCTCGATGTGGCGGAACGTGAGGCGACCCTTGTTCAGGTCATAGGGCGACATTTCAAGCGTCACCTTGTCGCCGGCCAGCACGCGGATGCGGTGCTTGCGCATTTTTCCGCCGGTATAGGCGATGAGCTGGTGGCCGTTTTCCAGCGTTACGCGGAAGCGGGAATCAGGCAGCACTTCGTCTACCCGGCCTTGCATTTCGATCAGTTCTTCTTTAGCCAATGGGACTCCTGTGAGTACATGTTGAAAGGGTTGCGTCGCCGCAAGTTGCTGGTGCAGCACCATGCTGCGGCCTTGGGCCAGCGCAGGATGACCGCTGCACGCAGGCAGCGGAGCATCGAAAAAGGGAAAAAGAGGACCCTGCAGGTGGCAGGGAGAGTGCGGACCCGGGAGGTGGGTTGGATTCGCGTGGTGCTCGCCGTTGAGAGTGACAGTTGCGGACCTCGCCACAGGCTTTGTGACAGTGGGCGGCTAACGGCAGCCCGGAGACCGCGAAGGTGTCAGACGGGCACTGAGGAGGCGAACAACAAGGACAGCACCTCCATCAGTATAGGTGAATTGCCGGCCGCGCGTTGAAGCGGCGCCGGGTACCGCACCTGTACGGGGCGGCATTTTCCCTGTCGCGACTGGGGCAATTCGCAGTCGAACCGGAAGTAGCGCCCTCTCTTGGTGGTTGCCGCGGCATCGAAGCGGCCGCAGGCGGCCCGCCTCATGCCTTTCACTCATGCCTTTCACCTATCCCAGCTTGGGCAGCAGATTGAACAGCAGCACCATCAGCAGGCCCACAAAGGACACGATGGACTGGACCACGGTAATCGTCTTGGTGGCCTCGCCCATGCTCATGCCGAAGGACTCCTTCACCATCCAGAAGCCCGCGTGGTTGGCGTAGTTGAAGAACAGCGAGCCGCAGCCGATGGCCAGCGCCAGCAGCGGCACGTTCAGCGAAGGATCGGAGGCCGCCAGCGGCGCCAGCAGGCCCGCCGCGCCGACGATGCCCACGGTGGCCGAGCCGGTGGACACCGACAGCAGCATGGCGATCATCCAGCCCAGCACCAGCGGAGGCAGGGCGAACTGCTGGGTCATGTGGACGATGGCATCGCCCACCTTGGCGCTGGTCAGGATCTGCTGGAAGGCTCCGCCGCCCGCAATGATGAGCATGATGCCGGCGATGGGCTTGAGGCTCTGGCCCAGCGCGTCACGCAGCTTCTCGGCATCGGCGCCGCGCAGATAGCCCAGGGTGATGGAGGCAAACACCACGCCCAGCAGCATGGCCACCAGCGGATTGCCCAGGAAGGCCGCCGCATGCAGCAGGCCCGAATCCTTGGGCAGAAGCACCTCGGCCAGCGCATGCACCAGCATCAGCAGCGCGGGCAGCAAGGCGCACAGCACGCCCATGCCGATGCTGGGCGCACTGCCCTCCCCGCCTTCCTTCTTGCCTGATGTGAACTGCTCCAGCAGGGCTGCATCGGGGCGCGTGCTCATGCGCGGCGTGATGAAGGCGCCGTACAGCGGGCCACCCAGCACCATGGCGGGAATCACGGCCAGAAAGCCGTACAGCATGGTCGGGCCGACCGTGGTGTGCAGCGTGGCAATGGCGGTGAGCGGGCCGGGGTGCGGCGGCACCATGCCGTGCATGGCGGCCAGCGCGGCGATCACGGGCACGCCCACATAGACATAGGCCGATCCCTTGAAGCGCTCATTGCTTTCCAGCTTGCGCGCCACGCTGAAGATCAGCGGCAGCATGACCACCAGCCCCACCTCGAAGAACATGGGAATGCCGATCACGAAGGCCACCAGGGTCATGGCCCAGGGAATCATGCGCTCGGACGTGCGCTGCAGGATGGCACTGGCCAGCCGCTCCGTGGTGCCGGAGTCCGCCAGGATCTTGCCCAGCATGGCGCCCAGGGCAATCACCACGCCCACCGCGCCCAGCGTCTTGCCGGCCCCGTTGGTGAGGTTCTTGACGATCTCGCCCGGCGCCATGCCGGTGGCAAAGCCCACGCCGATGGAAACCACCAGCAGCGCCAGCAAGGGATGAAGACGGATGCGCGAGACGATCAGCGCGACCAGGACCAGCACGCTGGCCAGCGCGATGAGCAGCAGTTGGGTATCGAATGAAGACATAGGAAGCTTGGAGTTGTGATTCTTGGCGTTGGAGCCCGCCTGCGCGCTTGCGGCATGCCGCAAGCGGTAGGCAGTTTCCAATCGCTACAAATCGTATGCCTGGGCCTGTCGGCGGGTTGTAGGTTTCAGGCTTGTTCACAGAGTTCGCGCTGGCGCCGGTCCACAATCGTGCCTGCCGGGCAAGCCCGGTGCTGCCATCCCGGAACCCATGCGCATACACCATCCCCCCGTACCGGAGCTGCCCGGAATCTCCCTTCGCCAGGTCGAACGCTCGGACATCGGTGCCTGGTACGCCTACCTGAGGCTGCCCGCCGTCACCGAGCACACCAGTTGGAACCTCGCCTCAGGCGACGAACTGCTGCCGCTGTTCGATGCGTTCGAGTCCCCGTCCGCCGACTCCCAGCGCCGCCTGGCCGTCGTCGATGCCCGCAGTGGCCGGATGGTGGGCAGCATCGGCTTTCACACCATCTCCGGCGTGAACCGCACCGCCGAAATCGCCTACGACCTCGCCCCGGAATACTGGGGACGCGGCATAGCCAAGGCCCTGTGCGCGACAGTGACCCGATGGGCCTTTCAGGAATACGGCTTCATCCGCATCCAGGCTGCGGTGCTGGAGTCGAACCAGGCCTCGGCCAAGGTCGTGCAGGCCTGCGGGTACCGGCATGAGGGGCTGCTGCGTTCGTTCAGGCTGGTTCGCGGAATGCCCAGGGACTATGCGCTCTACGCGCGGCTTGCAGCAGACGAATGAGCGGGCGACGAGCCCAGGCATCCCCATGCACTCCTGCAGCGATCCTCACGCGACCCGCACTCTGGACCTCATCCCCAACGATCCTGTCCAGCCCGAGTTCCAGCGCCTGGTGGACGATGCGCGCGCAGCCATCGCCAGCGCCCTCGGCGAGGCGCTGGACAGCCTCTACCTGTATGGCAGCGTGGCGCGCGGCTGCGCGAGGGCGGGCTTCTCGGACCTGGACCTGACGGTGGTGCTGGTGCGCTCCCTTAGTGGACAGGAGAGCGCCCGGCTGGAGCAGCTGCGCCAGGACCTGCAACTACGCCACAAAGAAGTCGTGAAGATCGATTTCGACCTGGGCACTCGGCAAGAGGTGCTGGACCCGGCCCATCTCTACAGCTGGGGCTACTGGCTCAAGCATGAGTGCCGCTGTATCCACGGCGCGGACCTGGCGCAGCAGTTTGAGGCGTTCGAGCCGTCCAGGGCGATTGCACAGGCCGTCAATGGCGACTACGTGCAGGTGCTGAACGACTACCTGCAGCGCATTGCTGCAACCCGGGACGACACGGAGGCCTTGCGCCTGCAACGCGAAGCCGCACGCAAGCTGATCCGGGCCACCAATGTGCTGCGCCCCTGCTCAGGGGGCTTCTGGCCGCGCACGCTGGAGGAGTTCGCCGATTGCTTTGCGCAGCTCCATCCGGAAATGGCGCAGTCCATGGTTTTCTTTCTGGCGCAGGCAAGGACGCCCGAGGCACCCAGAGCTCGTTTCAACGCAGAGCTTTCGGCCTTCATCAGCTGGATTCGGCGCCAGCGGGCTGCATCTACGGCAGTCTAGGTACCGGGCAACGCCAGGGCCCCAAGCCGCCAAACGCCTGGCTGCCACAAAAGCTTCAAATCTCCGTCACCGCACCGTCACGCGCAGCGGGTGCAATGTAAACGTTTTCAAGAAATCGTTTACATCCATGAGCATCACCGAGGTTGCACGCCGCGCGGGACTGTCCGTCGCCACTGTTTCGCGGGTTTTCAATTCGCCGGAGGTGGTCAATGCGCAAACGCGCAGCACGGTGCTGCGCGTGGCGCAGGAAGTGGGCTATGTGGCCAATGCCAGCGCCCGCACGCTGCGCACGCGCAGCAGCAAGGTGCTGGGCGTGGTGCTGCCCACGCTCACCAATCCGGTGTTTGCCGAGTGCCTGCAGGGCATTGCCTCGCAGGCGGCGCTGCGCGGCTATGCGATTTCGCCCTGCACCACCGAATACGACCACGCCGGTGAAGACGCGGCCACCACGCGGCTGCTGGCCAGCGGGGTGGATGCGTTGGTGCTGGTGGTCTCCAATCCTGGCGATTCGGCGGCGCTGGCGCGTGTGCGCCAGGCCGGCAAGCCCTATGTGCTGGCCTATCACCACACCCATGAGCATGCCTGCGTGGGCGTGGACAACACGGGCGCCGTCAGGGAGCTGGTGCTGCGCCTGGCTGCGGCAGGCCACAGCCGCATCGGCATGGTCACGGGCCAGTTGCAGGCGTCCGACCGCGCCCAGCAGCGCTGCCGCGGCTATGCGCTGGGCATGCAGGCCGCAGGCCTGTCGCCGCTGCCGGTCTGGGAGGTGCCCTTTGCCGCCACCGCCGTGCAGATGCTGCAGCAGCACCTGAGCGAGCAGGCCCCGCCCACGGCCATTGTCTGCAGCAACGATCTGCTGGCGATACGCACCATCCGCGCGGCATCGCTGGCCGGGTTCCGCGTGCCTGCGGACCTGAGCGTGGTCGGCTTTGACGGGATTGCCATGGCCGGCGATCTCACGCCTTCGCTGGCCTCGATTTCCCAGCCCAACCACGAGATCGGCTCGGCCTGCGTGCGCCTGCTGTGCGATGCGCTGGCGGACAAGAAAAACCTGGCCGCGCAAGACAGCCTGTGCCTGCCGCATGGCTGGCGCAGCGGCGAGTCCTGCCGGCTCTGAAACCAACAACAGCGGCCCGCTCAAGCCAAGGCCGCGCCCTTCCCTTCCCCACGCTCCCCCACCTCTTCGAGTACGCACCATGAAACTGACTGCCCTCCCCTTCAAGCTCTCCTTCAAGCCCTCCTTCAAGCGCCTGGCCCTGCTGGCCGCCACCACCGCCGTCTGCGGCACGGCGCTGGCCCAGAGCGCCATCTGCTACAACTGCCCGCCCGAATGGGCCGACTGGGGCACGCAGATCAAGGCCATCAAGGCCGATACCGGCATCACCGTGCCGCCCGACAACAAGAACTCCGGCCAGTCGCTGGCCCAGCTGGTGGCCGAGAAGGCCAGCCCCGTGGCCGATGTGACCTACCTGGGCGTGACCTTCGCCATCCAGGCGCAGAAAGACGGCGTGGTTGCCGCCTACAAGCCCGCCAACTGGGACCAGATTCCCGCCGGCCTCAAGGACCCCAAGGGCGAGTGGGTGACCATCCACTCGGGCACGCTGGGCTTCATGGTCAACAAGGCGGCGCTGGGCGGCAAGCCCGTGCCGCAGTCCTGGGCAGACCTGCTCAAGCCCGAATACAAGGGCCTGGTGGGCTACCTGGACCCGGCCTCGGCCTTCGTGGGCTATGTGGGCGCCGTGGCCGTGAACCAGGCCATGGGCGGCACGCTGGACAACTTCCAGCCCGCCATCGACTACTTCAAGAAGCTGCAGAAGAACGAGCCCATCGTGCCCAAGCAGACCTCGTATGCGCGCCTGCTGTCGGGCGAGATCGGCATCCTGCTGGACTACGACTTCAACGCCTACCGCGCCCGCTACAAGGACAAGGCCGACGTGGACTTCGTGATCCCCAAGGAAGGCACCGTGGTCATGCCCTATGTGATGAGCCTGGTGAACAAGGCGCCGCACACGGACAACGGCAAGAAGGTGCTGGACTATGTGCTGTCCGACAAGGGCCAGTCCATCTGGGCCAACGCCTACCTGCGCCCCGTGCGCGACGTGGCCCTGCCCAAGGAGGTGGCCGGCCATTTCCTGCCCGCCAGCGAGTACGCACGCGCCACCTCGGTGGACTACCAGAAGATGGCCGATGTGCAAAAGGGCTTCTCCACGCGCTACCTGCGTGAAGTGCGTTGAGCCAGGCGGACTGCATCGTGGGCATTCCCTCCCAAGCGCCAGGCGACTGGCGCGCCCGCGCGCTGCTGCTGGCCTGCAGCGCGCCGGCCGTGGCCTTCTTCGCGGCGTTCTGGCTGCTGCCGGCCGGCCTGCTGCTGGCGTTGCCGGCGCGTGAAGGCTGGCGCACCTACTTCGCCACGCTGACCGACGCGCTGTACCTGCAAAGCCTGCTGCAGACGCTGGCCCTGTCGCTGGCCGTGACCCTGGCCACGCTGCTGATCGGCGCGGTGATGGGCATTGCGCTGGCGCGCCACCGCTTCACGGGGCGCGGCCTGCTGCTGTCGCTGCTGACGCTGCCGCTGTCGTTTCCGGGCGTGATCATCGGCTTTTTCATCATCCTGCTGGGCGGGCGCCAGGGCGCGCTGGCCGACCTGTCGGTGGCCCTGGGCGGCGAGCGGATCACCTTCGCCTACGGGCTGCTGGGCCTGTTCCTTGGCTACCTGTACTTCTCGCTGCCGCGCGCCATTGCCTCCTACACGGCAGCGGCCGAGGCGCTGGACCCGCACCTGGAAGAGGCCGCGCGCTCGCTGGGCGGCAATGGCTGGCGCGTGGCGCGCGATGTGTGGTGGCCGCAGCTGCTGCCCACCACGCTGGCCTGCGGTGCCATCGTGTTCGCCACCTCGGTCGGCGCCTTCGGCACGGCCTTCACGCTGTCGAGCAAGTTCGAGGTGCTGCCCATCACCATCTACAACGAGTTCACCAACTACGCCAACTTCGCCCTGGCCGCCAGCCTGTCGATCAGCCTGGGGCTGATCACCTGGCTGGTGCTGTGGCTGTCGCGGCGCTGGGCGGGCCCGGCCGCCTCGGGAGTCTGAACATGCTGACCACACAAAAAAATAGCCCCCACGCTGCCCTTGCAGCGCAAGGTCCGCTGCCCCCCGAAGGGGCCGCTTTTTGCCTTGGGGCGGCCCGGCGGCCAAAAATGCCGCCGCTGATGTGGCTGGTGACGGCCACCGTCACCGTGTTCATGCTGGCGCCCATGCTGCTGTCGGTGCTGGCCGGGCTGGTGCAGAACTACGGCCAGGGCCTGGCCAGCGGCTTGACCACGCGCTGGCTGGCCGAGGTCTGGGCCGGCTACGGCAATACCGTGCTGATGTCGCTGCTGCTGGCCTGCGCCTGCGTGGCCATGACCTTGGTGCTGGGCGTGCCCTGCGCCTATGCGCTGGCGCGCAGCCGCTCACCCTGGGCCCGGCATTTCGAGGAGCTGCTGACGCTGCCCGTGGCCATTCCGGGCCTGGCCAGCGCCCTGGCCCTGCTGCTGGCCTATGGCAGCGTGGCCGCCTTCCGCCAGAGCTTTGCCTTCATCCTGGTGGGCCATGTGGTGTTCACCCTGCCCTTCATGGTGCGCATGGTGGGCTCGGCGCTGCGCCGCCAGGAGCTGGTGGCGCTGGAGGAGGCTGCGCGCAGCCTGGGCGCCTCGTTCACGCAGCGCTTCCTGGGCGTGCTGGTGCCTGCCGTGCTGCCCGCCATCGTGGCCGCCTGCCTGATGGTGTTCACCCTGTCCATGGGCGAGTTCAACCTGACCTGGATGCTGCACACGCCGCTGACGCGCACCCTGCCCGTGGGCCTGGCCGACAGCTATGCGTCCATGCGCATCGAGGTGGGCTCGGCCTACACCCTCATCTTCCTCATCGTCATCCTGCCCGTGATGTGGCTGCTGCAGGCGCTGGGGCATTTCATCGAGAAGCATTATGGAAAGTAACAGCGTCGCCATCGACATCCGGCAATGCGCCAAGACCTATGCCGACGGAACGCGCGGCCTGCAGGCCACCGACCTGCGCGTGGAGCCCGGCGAGGTGCTGGCCCTGCTCGGCCCCTCGGGCTGCGGCAAGACCACGCTGCTGCGCATCATCGCGGGGCTGGAGACGCCGGATGCGGGCAGCCGCATCGCCTTCGGCGACACCGACGTCACCCGCGTGCCCATAGAAAAGCGCCAGGTGGGCATGGTGTTCCAGCACTACGCGCTGTTCCCGCAGATGAGCGTGCAGGCCAACATAGCCTACGGCCTGCGCATACGCGGCGTGTCCGAGCAGGAGCAGCGCCGCGTGGTGGGCGAACTGGTGGATCTGGTGCGCCTGAACGGCCTGGAGCACAAGCGCCCGGCCGAACTGTCCGGCGGCCAGCGCCAGCGCGTGGCCCTGGCCCGCGCCGTGGCATCGCGCCCGCGCGTGCTGCTGCTGGACGAGCCGCTGACCGCGCTGGACGCCAAGCTCAAGGAAACCCTGCGCGACGAGCTGGCCCAGCTGCTGCGCCAGCTGCGCATCACCGCCGTCCATGTCACGCACGACCAGCAGGAGGCCATGGCCATTGCCGACCGCATGGCCGTGATGCAGGCAGGCCGCATCCTGCAGGTGGGCGACGGTGAGAGCCTGTACCGCCGCCCGGCCCATCCCTTTGTCGCCACCTTCCTGGGGCGCGTGAACCAGGTCGAACGCAGCGAAGACGATGCGCGCAGCAACCGGCTGGCGCTGGCCGGCATGGAGCTGGCCTGCCCGGCCGAATGCACGGGCGCGGCCCGGCTGCTGCTGCGCCCTGAAGACATCGAGGTCTGCGCCGCCGGCACGCCGGGCGCCGTGCCCGCATCGGTGGCGCGCCGCGTCTTCCTGGGCGACCGCCTGCAGCTCACGCTGGAACTGGCGGGCCACACGCCGCTGATGGCCGACGTGGCCCGCGACCACGCCGCGCAATCGGGCGACCGCGTGGCCTTGCGCATCGCCCCCCACCAATGGATGCCCAACCATGCCCACGCCTGAAACCCTGCGCCCCTCCATGACCACCTTCCTGGCCCAGCTCACCGACCTGCATATCCGCGAACCCGGCCGCCTGACCTACCGCCGCATCGATACCGCCCAATACCTGGAGCGCACGGTGCAAAGCGTGCTGGCCCTGCCGCAGCAGCCGCACGCCGTCGTGATCACCGGCGACCTGACCGACTTCGGCAGGCCCGCCGAATACGCCCACCTGCGCAGCCTGCTGGCGCCGCTGGGCGAGCTTCCCATCTACCTGCTGCCCGGCAACCACGATGACCGCGACGCGCTGCGCACCGCCTTTCCCGAGCACACCTGGCTGCGCAGCGAAGGCTTCATCCAGTACGCCGTGGACATCGGCGATCTGCGGCTGATCGCGCTGGACACCGTGGTGCCCGGCCACAGCGAGGGCGCGCTGTGCGAGGAGCGCCTGCAATGGCTGGACCTGCAACTCACCGCCAGCGAAGGCCGGCCCGTGGTGATCGCCATGCACCACCCGCCCTTCGAGACCCTGATAGGCCACATGGACAAGATCGGCCTGCTGCAGGGTGCGCAGGCGCTGGAAGACCTGGTGCGCCGCCACCCCAACGTGCAGCGCGTGATATGCGGCCACCTGCACCGCAGCATCCAGGTCGCCTTCGGCGGCACGGTGGCCATGACCTCGCCCGCGCCCGCCCACCAGGTCTGCCTGGACCTGGCACCCGATGCGGCATCGGCCTGGACGCTGGAGCCGCCGGGCTTCATGCTGCACGCCCTGCCGCACGGCGGCCGACTGGTCAGCCATGCCGTGGCCAGCGGGCAATTCGACGGGCCGCATCCGTTCTGGGATGCGGACGGGCGGTTGATCGACTGAGCCCGAGCCGGCGCGCCCTGGCCGCGTCAGCGGCCCGCGCCGACCCGCTGCCGCCGCCCCAGCCCCATCCATCCGATGGCTGCAGCCAGCAGGCTCAGGACCACAAGGGCTGTGTGCTGCAGCGTCGGCACGGGGGTCACCTGGCCACCGCCGGGGGGAGCCGCCACCGTATTGATGGACGCGGAAGCCATGCACGGCACCGTTCCCACGACCTGCCCTGCTTGCATGCACTGCACCGACGGGTCCCCGGCATTCACGGTGGCCACATTGGTAATGGTTGCGGGCGCCGGGTTGGACACGCTGGCCATCACGGTGAAAACCAGCGAGTCTCCTGCCGCGAACACGGGCACCGTGACCGCCAGCGATCCGGAGCCTGACGCCACGGGACATGGCGTGCTGGCGCCGGGCGTACAGATCCAGGTGGCGCGCTCCAGGCCGGCAGGCAGGCTGTCGGCAATCTGCGCCTGGGTGGCGGCCACGGTCCCCGTATTCCTGACGGTGATGGTGTAGCGCACCTCCTGCCCCGCCTGCACCTGGCCTGCGGGCGAGATGCTGTGGGTCAACGACAGGGCAGGATGCACGGCCTCCCTGTGCCAGGACATGACGTTCTGGTTTTGCACGGGCGCCCCGGTCCACGCAACGGACACGCCGTTGCCGGGTATCTCGTAGGTCCCCAAACAGGTGTCGCTTTCCCCCGAATAGCTGACCTGCTGGGATGTTTCCGAGAACAAGGAAGCGCACATCGCGTTATTCATGGCACCCACCTGTTCTGTGGCCATTTCAAACCGGCTGAGCATATCCACATCATTGGGAGATCCACCCGGGCCAATTTGATTGATGGAGCGGTGCGGATTGTTTCCCGTCAGCCAGCGTTGAAGGTGGATTCTGTTTCTCACGATATTGGACCCACTGTCCGTGGAAACCCTGAAAATGAATGCGCGCACATCCGGATCGGAACTGCTGTAGGCGTTCAATCCGTCCGAGAAACTATAGGAAGTCACCAGCGCCCTTATTTCGCTCTCGTCCAGATTGGGCTGCAAGGGTGCGGCCGTTTCAAACCAGCCGGCCAGGCGGGCGGTCCTCGGAAAATCCTGGCATGAGCCGTGAGACCCCAGGGGACAAGCCGTGCGATCCTGGAAATCCGAGTAGGAGGTTCTCATCTCCCCGTAGTAACGGGTCACTTGCGCGCTGGCGGGGGGGCAGGCCGAGAGTGCTGCGCCGGCCATCAAGGCAGCCATGAGGGCGTGATTTTTCATAGAACTCCCAGTGATAGATAGATTTGCGCTATCAAGGTATCACTGGTATTGAACTTTAAAAATCACCAATCCCCTACAGCCACCATCCAATGACAAATATTTGCAATCCCGCCATTGGAATTGAACTCCAGGTTGTCGTCCTGCCTACTTTTCAACGGAGAACGCGGATGAATGCCGAACTGCATAACACCCCATCTACCCCCAATATCTTTTTTGATTGGAATGCACAATACCCAATTTGAATCGAATCTATTGTGACAAACGTTTCAAACAGTAAATGACAGTGATGAATGGCGGTAGATGCGAACCTGGAACGCAGAGGACGGCTCCCTCACCGATCCACAGGCAGCGCCAGCGTCTCCTTGACCTCTTCCATCACCACATAGCTGTGCGACTCGGCCGGCACGGGCAGTTTCTTGAGGATGTCGCCCAGCAGGCGGCGGTACTCGCGCATGCCGCCCAGGCGGGCCTTGACCAGGTAGTCGAAGCTGCCCGATACCAGGAAGCACTCCAGCACGTCGGGCACGTGCAGCAGTTCCTGGCGCACCTTGTCGAAGACCTCGCCCGACTTGGACGAGAGCTTGATCTCCACGAACACCAGCAGCGTCTTGCCCAGCGCCTCGGGCGACAGATGGGCGTGGTAGCCGGTGATCACGCCATCGCGCTCCAGGCGGCGCACGCGCTCCGAGCAGGGCGTGGCCGAGAGGCTGACCTGCTCGGCCAGTTCGGTCATGGAGATGCGGCCGTCCCGCTGCAGGATGTCGAGGATCTTGCGATCGGTGCGGTCAAGCACGCGGTTTTCACTTTTGGCGGCCATGGCGGCGATTCCCGGGGCTTATCAATCACTGGAGAGTAGCAATATTTCAGTGGTTTCCACTGCCTCATCGTCAATAGACTTTGATTTCATCTTGTTGACCTGGCGGTGAATCGTATGAAAGTCCTTGTTCTTGGCGGCGGTGTCATCGGCGTGACCAGTGCGTACTACCTGGCGCGGGCCGGTGCCGAGGTCACGGTGCTGGACCGGCAGGATGCGCCCGCGTCCGAAACCAGCTTTGCCAACGCAGGCCAGGTCTCGCCCGGCTACTCCACGCCCTGGGCGGCGCCCGGCATTCCGCTCAAGGCCCTGAAGTGGATGCTGCAGGAACACGCGCCGCTGGCCGTGCGCCTGGACGGCAGCCTGTTCCAGCTGCGCTGGATGGCGCAGATGCTGCGCAACTGCTCGGCCCAGCGCTACGCCGTCAACAAGGAACGCATGATGCGCGTGGCCGAGTACAGCCGCAGCTGCCTGCAGCAGTTGCGCGCCGACACCGGCATCGCCTACGAGCAGCGCACCGGCGGAACGCTGCAACTGTTCCGCACCCAGGCCCAGCTGGACGCCGTGGGGCGCGACGTGGCCGTGCTGCGCGAATGCGCCGTGCCCTTCGAGCTGCTGGACCGCGACCAGCTGGCCCAGGTGGAGCCCGCGCTGGCCCAGGCGCGCGACCGGCTGACCGGCGGCCTGCGCCTGCCCAAGGACGAGACCGGCGACTGCCACCGCTTCACCAACGAGCTGGCCCGCATCGCCACCGGCCTGGGCGTGGAGTTTCGCTTCAACCAGAACGTGGATGGCCTGGTGGTCGAAGGCGGCCGCATTGCCGGCGTGCGCGTCAATGGCGAACTGCTGACCGCCGACCGCTATGTGATGGCCTTCGGCAGCTACTCGCGCCAGGCGCTGGAGCCGCTAGGGCTGGACCTGCCCGTGTACCCCGTCAAGGGCTATTCGCTCACCGTGCCGCTGGGCAACCCGGCGCTGGCGCCGCAGTCCACCGTGCTGGACGAGACCTACAAGATTGCCGTCACCCGCTTTGACGACCGCATCCGCGTGGGCGGCATGGCCGAGCTGGGCGGGTTCGACCTGCGCCTGGACCCGCGCCGCCGCGCCACGCTGGAGCTGGTGGTCAACGACCTGTTCCCGGGCGGCGATGTGGCGCGCGCCAGCTTCTGGACCGGGCTGCGGCCCATGACGCCGGACGGCACGCCCATCATCGGCGCCACGCGCTACTCCAACCTGTTCCTGAACACCGGCCACGGCACGCTGGGCTGGACCATGGCCTGCGGCTCGGGCCGGCTGATCGCCGACCTGATCACCGGCCGCAGCCCGGAAATCAGCACCGACGGCCTGGCCCTGGACCGCTACACGCACCGGCCGGCCCGGCACCTGGGGGGCAGCTCCACGCCCGTGTCCGCCTGAGCGCAAGACACCTTGAACACTTGAGGCCGGCCTGCACCGGCCCTGCTGAACGTGCCGCTACCCCAGCGTCAGGTCCCGCAGCGCGGACATCAGCGGCGACCAATGGGCCTTGGGGTGGCTGATGAGAAGCCAGCTGCGGCGCGTGCGCAGCTCGGGGATGGGCAGGGACTGCAGGCGCTCGGGATTGCTGCGCAGCACATGGCTGGGCACGTAGCACAGCAGGTCGGTCTGGCCCACGATGTCGATGGTGGCCTCGGTGTTGTGCTGGATCTCCAGGGCCACGGTGGGCGCGCCCAGGCCCTGAGCCGCGAAGGCCTCGTCCACCACCTTGCGCACGGCGGCGCCCGGTGCCGGCAAGGCCCAGGTGTAGCCCTGCAAATGCCCGAACCTCAGGCCCTGCTCCAGCGCCAGCTGGAACAGCGGGTGGCGCGGCCGTGCGGCGGCCCATAGCTCGTCCTCGCCGATGACCACCTGGGCGCAGCGCGTGGCATGGCCCGGGTAGGACGGCACCACGGCCAGGTCCAGGCTGCCGCCGAGCAGCGCGCGCTCCAGGTCGTCGGACTTGCCCACGGTCAGCCGCACGCGCAGGCCGGGGCGGCGGCGCAGCAGCTCGGCCACGGCCCGGGTGGCGCGGCTTTCCGAGGTGGCCTGCGTGAAGCCCAGGCGGATCAGGCCCACATGCTGGGCCTGGATGTCGCTGGCGGCGCGCATCGTCTCCTCATGCCGCCGCACCAGTTGGCGTGCGGGCTCCATGAACAGCTGGCCGCTGCTGGTCAGCGCCACGCCATGCGTTCCGCGCGTGAACAGGGCCGCTCCCACGCCCTGCTCCACGCGGCGCACGATCTTGGAGACGGCCGGCTGGGTCAGTTGCAGGGCAGCGGCCGCACGCCCGAAATGGCCATGCTCGGCCACGGCCAGAAAGCAGGCCAGCTCGTTATAGGCAAATCCCGTCATGCCATTCCTTGTCAACGAAGAAAAACGAGAAAGCTTGCTACCTTGCCGAGCAAAGCCATTCCGGATGTGCATCGATTTTCGCTGGTTTGGTTATCACCAAGACAGGGCTTGTGGCTAGAGTTTTGGCATGGAAACTTTTTGAGCCACATCATGAACCCACCAAACATCGTGCTCATCGTCGCGGACAACCTGGGCTGGGGCGAGCTGGGCTGCTACGGCGGCGGTGCGCTGCGCGGCGCACCCACTCCGCGCATCGACCAGCTGGCCTGCGAGGGACTGCTGCTGCAGAACTTCAACGTGGAAAGCGACTGCGTGCCCACGCGCTCGGCCCTGATGACGGGGCGCCACCCCATCCGCACGGGTGCCCTGCAATCGGTGCCGGCCGGGCTGCCCCAGGGCCTGACGCGCGGCGAGACCACGCTGGCCCAGCTGCTGTCCGCCCAGGGATATGCCACGGCGCATTTCGGCAAATGGCATCTGGGGGACATTCCCGGCCGTTATCCCTCGGACCGGGGTTTCGACGAGTGGTACGGCATTCCCCGCACCACGGACGAAAGCCAGTTCACCGCGACCACGGGCTACGACCCTCTGGTGGCACCCCTGCCCCACATCATGGAAGGCCGCGCAGGCGCGCCCTCGGACGATGTCAAGGTCTACGACCTGGAATCGCGGCGCAACATCGATGCCGAGCTGGTGGAGCGCTCGCTGGACTTCATGCGCCGCAACCACGCCCGGGACCGCCGCTTCTTCCTGTACCTGCCCCTGGTGCACCTGCACTTTCCCACGCTGCCGCATGCGGATTTCGCGGGCCGCACCGGCCAGGGCGACTTTGCCGACTCCATGGTGGAGATGGACCACCGCGTGGGCCAGATCTCGGACGAGATCGACCGGCTCGGCCTGCGCGAGGACACCCTGTTCATCTTCTGCAGCGACAACGGCCCCGAGTTCCGCCAGCCCTACCGCGGCACGGCCGGCCCCTGGCGCGGCACCTACCACACGGCCATGGAGGGCAGCCTGCGCGTGCCCTTCATCGCACGCTGGCCGGGCCGCATCCAGGCCGGGCGCACCAGCAATGAAATCATGCACGTGACCGACATCTTCTCCACCCTGGCGGCGGTGGCGGGCGCTGCCGTGCCGCAGGACCGGCCCATCGACGGCCTGGACCAGACGGCCTTCCTGCTGGGCGAGCCCCGGTCCGCGCGCGAGGGCTTTCTCTTCTACATCAAGGACCAGCTGCGGGCCGCGAAGTGGCGCGACTGGAAGCTGCATTTCTACTGGGAGCCCGAGGTCAACGAGAGCAAGGGCAAGCTGGAGTCCCCCTACCTGTTCAACATCGTGCGCGATCCCAAGGAGGAGCATGACGTGCTGATCTTCAACACCTGGGTGCTCAACCCCATGCTGACCATGGTCCAGCGCTTCAACGAAAGCTGCAAGGCACACCCCAACACCGCGCCCGGCGCCCCCGACCAATGACCTGCGCACCCCTACCCGCCCCGCAGGCCAGCGGCCGCCTGCCGACCACCCGCCGCCATGCACTGCGCCCCCTGGCCGCCGCAGCCCTGCTGGCCCTTGCACTGCCCACGGCCCGCGCGGCCGATCCCCCGGCGCACGCGCCGCAGGGCAAGCCCATCACCTGGATCGTGGGCTTTGCGCCCGGCGGCAGCCTGGACGTGCTGACCCGCCATGTGGCCCGGCAACTGGAGGCCAGGGCCGGTGTCAGCGTGGTGGTGGAGAACCGGCCGGGCGCCTCGGGCGCGATCAGCCTGCAGGCGGCAGCGAAGGCGCCTGCCGATGGCCTGACCCTGGTCTCCGTTCCCGGACCGCAGCTGTCCGGTCCACGCCAGCCCGAGGTGGGCCGCGAGTTGACCGCCGTGGCCGTGATGGCCCGGGGCGCCATGGTGCTGGTGGGCCCGGCCCCGGGTGCGGCCGGCAGCCTGGGCGAACTGGTAGCCGCCATGAAAGCCAAACCGGGCCAATGGAGCTACGCCAGTTCGGGCACGGGCACCTCCCAGCATCTGGCCGGCGAACTGCTCAACGCCCTGGCGGCCACCAGCATGGTGCATGTGCCGTACAAGGGCGGCGGGCAGGCCGTGACCGATGTGGTGGGCGGGCAGATCCCCCTGGCCATGCTGGGCGTGACGCCCGTGCTGCCGCACATCCAGTCGGGCCGGCTGAAGGCCTATGCCGTGACCAGCGCCACGCGCATAGACAGCCTGCCTGATGTACCGACCATGCGCGAGGCCGGCGTGCCCGGCTACGAGGCCACCCAGTGGTATGCCGTGGCCGTGCCCTCCGGCACGCCCCCCGAGCGGCTGGCCCAGCTCAACCAATGGATCAACCAGGCCATGCAGTCGCCCGAGCTGCGCCCCACGCTGCAGGCCGCCGGGGCCGTGGCCACGCCCATGTCGCTGCCCGAGATCCAGCGCTTCATGTCCCAGGACAACGCCAAGTGGAAGAAGCTGGCCGCAGACCGGCGCCTGGCGCTGGACTGACCCCACAGCGCCGGGCCGCGCCAGGCCGGGCCGGGCCGGGCCGCCAGCCCCTTTCAATGCGCCGAGAACCCCAGCAGGTATTCGTAGCTGAGGCTGGTGGTGCGCGCATCGCCTGCCACGGGCAGGCGCACGATGGCCAGCAGCTGGTTCATGCCGGCACGCGGTGTGACGGTCACCAGGCCGTCGGCATCGGTTGCCAGTGGCGGGCCGCTTTCTCCCAGCGACACGCGCACGCCGACCCGGGGCTGGCCGTTCAGCAGCACCTGGAATTGCTGGGGCTCGCCCGCGTGGGGCGAGCGGCGGGTCTTGGCGATGATCTCCAGGGTCTGGCCCAGCTTCTCGCGGGTGACCGGGCCCCATTCGAGGATGGTCTTGTGGAACTTGAGCGCATGCACGCCGCTGGTGGCGCCGGGGTTCTCGGTCATGGGCTTTTCGACCATCGGCCCCTCGCCCACGCGGCTGAAAAATCCGTTGTCGAAATGCGCGGCCAGCAGCGCAGCCTTGCGGGCCGGCGTGGCGCGGGCGCCGCCGGGCACGGGCTGCACGGCCACGTCGATGCGGCGGCCGCGCGCGTCATAGGCCTCAACGCTCTTGAGCTTGCCGGCCGCAAAGTTCTCCAGCTGGCCCTCATGGCCGCCGAATTGCACGGTGTAGGCGCCGTCGGCATCGGGCTCCAGCCAGACGTTGTGGGCCTGGGCCAGCGGCGCGCAGGCCAGCAGGACCACGAATGCGGCGGTTGCAACGGACGCGAAACAGGGGTTGGATTTCATTTTTTCCTCCTCAAAACTGTGTCTGCACGCCGACCTTGAGCGTGCGCGGCGCGCCGGGCGCGAACAGCGGCACGCCGCGGATGACCGAGGCCGAGGTGGCATAGGCCTTGTCCCCCAGGTTGGAGATCACGGCATAAATGCGGCTGCGCGCCGAAGGCAGGCGCCAGCTCAGGCCCAGGTCCCAGGTGGCGTAGCCGCCGTAGAACAGGCTGTTGTCGGCCGTGACGGCATAGCGGCCCACGCGGCGCCAGGTGAGCGTGCCCTCCCACTGCGCCAGCGGGCGCCAGGCCAGGCCCACGGTGGCGGTCTGCCGGGGCACGCCGGCCACCTGGTTGCCGACCAGGGCCGGGTTGCCGTTTTCGGTCACGCGCGAATGGGCGCTGCCCCAGGCCAGTTGCAGGTCCAGGTTCTTGCGCACCGCCCACAGCGCGCTGGCCTCCACGCCCGTGCGGCGCGTGGCGCCGAAGTTCTCGTACACGCCAGGCGCCACGTTGCGGATCTCGCCCGAGGACTGCAGGCGATAGGCGGCCACATCCAGCGCCAGGCCCGGCACGGGCTTGATCTGCGCGCCCACTTCGGTCTGCCGGAAGATGTTGGGATCGAGCCGCGCGGCGCCCAGCGCGTACTTGGCGAAATCGCTGGCCAGCGCAAACCCTTCGGACCAGCTGGCGCGCAGCAGCACGCCCGGCGCCACCTGCGAGCGCAGGCCCAGCTTGGGGCTTGCATGCGCCGTGCGCGCCAGCGGGCCACAGGGGTCGCTGCCCGTCTCGGGGCCATTGGGACGGCAGCCGCCCGTGAAGCGGTCCCAGCGCAGGCCGGCGGACAGCTGCAGCAGGCGGTGGATGGGCGCATCCACCTCGGCAAAGGCCGAGAGGGTGTTGAGCCTGGAATTGCGGTCGTCAATGGCCGCGCCCGTGCGCTCGCGCCATTGCAGGCCGTCGTAGAACTGGTAGTCGGTGGACTCGCGCACGGCCTCCAGCCCGGCCACCCAGTTGAGCGGGGTCAGCGCCGTGACATGGCGGCCATTGAGGCTGGTGCCGGCGCCGTAGACGGCGCGGTCATAGCTTTCCTCGCGCTGGCGCCACTGCAGTGCGTCGATGGGCCGGCTGAACCAGCGCGTGAAGCTCTGCTGCGTGGTGTAGGCATGGCCCAGCCAGGTCAGCCGTGGCGAGAGCGCGTACTGCACATCGGCGCGCAGCGTGGCGAAGTTCTTGCGCGTGCCATCGTTCATGGCGCGCGGATCGATGCCATGCGGATCGCGCGCGAACTGCCCCGCTGTCAAATACGACGGCGAATCGCCCTCGCCGTGGTGCAGCCGTGCCGAAAGCGCCACCTCCAGCTGCGACGTGAGCCGCTTGCTCCAACGCAGGGATGCCGTGCTGCGCTGCATTTGCGACTGCGCGCGGAAACCGTCCGTGCGGTAGTGCTGGGCCGCCAGGTTCAGGAATTCGCCCTCCCCCGGCTTCAGCCCCAGCGCCGCCTGAGCGTCCAGCGTGCCATGCGAGGCCAGGCTCACGTCGGCCTCGCGGTAGGGGGTGTAGTCGCCCTGCTTGCGCGTCTCTATCGCCATCAGCCCCGCGCGGTTGAAGTTGCCGTACAGCGCGGACACGGGACCCTTGTAGATGCTGATGCGCTCCATCTCCAGCGGCACGATCACGCCCAGGTCCACATAGCCGTCGGCATGCGACATGGCCTCGTTCAGGGGAATGCCGTCCAGCACTACGCCCACATCGCCGCCATGGCCCCCACCGCCGAAGCCGCGCATGACGATGGCATCGCCCACGCCGGACAGCTGGTAGTTCTGCACATTCATGCCCGGCACCTGGCGCAGCAGCTCCTGCGGATGGCTGGCATGGGCGTTGGCGATGTCCTCGGCCTCGATCACGCTGGTGGTGTAGGCGGCCGAGGCGCCGCGCGCGGTCTGGCCCTTGACCTCGACGGGCTGCAGGCTGGGCGAGGCATCCGTCGCCTGCTGTGCACCAGCCTGGGGAATGGCGGCCAGGCCCAGCAGGCCGGCCGCCGCAATCTGGTGCAAGGCGCAGGGCCGAGAAGGAAATTTCAGAGGATGTGTCATGCGGGTCCAGGAGTTGTATGAAGAAAAAAGCAAACTTCATACCGACCTGCGTGACGGAGGCTGGGCAAGGCGCCCGCCCTGGCTTCAATCAGTCGCCGTGGGCGTGTGAATGGGGATGTGGATGCGGATGGGAATGGGGATCGGGTTGCGCGTGCCCATGCCCGCCAGGCTCCCCCCGGCGCGCCATCACCACGTTGAGCTGGCCATGGTGCACGCCGCGCTCGGCCGTGATGGTGTCGGCAAATCGCCGCACGGCGCTGGCCGGGCCGCGCAGCATCACCGTCTCTATGCACTGCTCATGGTCCAGGTGCACGTGGGTGGTGGCCATGTGCAGTTCGTGGTGGTCATGCTGCAGGCTGGCCAGGCGCTCGGACAGGTCGCGCTCGTGGTGGTTGTAGACATAGGACAGGTTGGCCACGCACAGGCCGTCGGCGTCCTCGCGCTCGCGCACCTGGGCCAGGTGGGCGCGCAGCACGTCGCGGATGGCCTCGGAGCGGTTGTCGTAGCCGCGCGCGGCGATCCATGCGTCGAAATCACGGGCCAGGTCGTCGTCGATGGAGATGGTGAAGCGTTCCATGGGCAGCAGAAGTGGGGAAACAGGTGGCGGGAACAAAAAAGGTCGGCATCACGCAGGATGTGCCGGCCATTGTCCGGCCATCCAGGCCGGTGCCCTGCATGCAACACCCGCGCCAATCACTGTCGGCGCAGGCTGGCAATAGCGACAAACCACCACGGTCATGCTTTGTTCACATTCGCGCAATATCCGGTTACCCTGATCGAGGTTGCGCAGTGCGCACCGTCGATCGCTGAAAGGGGCGCGGCATGCAGTATTCATTCGATCAGCTTCTGGACATGCTGCTGTCCCTGCTGGAGGCTGCGCCCGCCTGTTCCTCGCGCGAACAGTCCTTCGAGCAGCTGCGCACGCTGTGGCTTCAGACCCACACCTATTTCGCGGCCCCCGAGACCGAGCTGCGCCGCATCAGTACACGCCGGCTGGAAGACTTTCACGGCTGGAAGGACCTGGACAAAGACCCCTGCTACCTGGACCACGATCCCGGCAACGGCAGCGCCCTGCGCATCTACCTGCACCGCGATGGCGGCATGGTGATACAGCGCCTGCAGGGCGATGGCCGGCAGATCCTGTTCTCGCGCCTGGGCGTGCAGTTGCAGCCTGCTAGCTGAGCCTGCGCCCGGCCTGCGGGGCCAGTTGCTCCGGGGAAGACACGGCCCGGCCCTTGCGCTCCAGCAGCCACAGAACGGCCAGCGCCGTGACCACCGCCAGCCCCGCCAGCAGCAGCAACAGATCGTGGAAGGCCGCGCCGTACACCTGCGCAAGCAAGCCGCCCTGCCCCGGCAGCGCCTGGGCGGCGCGCGCCAGATCGGCCTGGGCCAGTTGCCCGGCCATCTCGCGCCGCAGGCCCGCATCGGGCGACAGCCCGCCAAGCTGCCCCTCGACCAGCACCGACAGCACGGCGCCCGCCACGGCCAGGGCCACGCCGTCCGCCGAGATGCGCACGGTGTTGAAGATACCCGTGGCCATGCCCACGCGGTCTGGCGCCACGGTGCTCACGGCCAGCCCGTCCATCAGGCCCCAGGGCAGGCCAATGCCGGTGCCTATCAGCAGCAAGGGCAGCGCCAACGCCGGACCGGCGCCCTGCCCGAAGGCAGCCGCCAGCCACCACAGGCCCGCCGCGGCCAGCAGCAGACCGGCCGCCGACAGCCGGCCCGGGCTGATCCAGCGCGCCAACAGGCCCACCAGCAGGGCCGCCAGCAGCGGCACCACCAGCAAGGGCGCCGCCAGCCAGCCCATCATGCGGCCCGCCGCCAGCGGGCTGAGGCCCTCCACGCCGATGAAGCGCCCGGGCAGCATGACCACCAGAGAGATGAACAGAAACGCCGGTGACGCCGCCAGCAGCTGCACGCCCAGAAAGCGCGGCTGCGAAAACAGCGACAGATCCAGCAACGGACGGGCCACGCGCCGCTGCACCGCCACGAAGACCACGAACAGCACGGCGGACAGCGCCAGCGGCCCCAGCACCTCGGCATGGAGCCAGCCGCGCTCGGGCACCATCAGCACGCCGTAGGTGAAGCCGCCCAGGGCCAGGGTGAACAGGACTGCGCCCAGCCAGTCGGGCCGGTCGGCAGACACGGCTTCATCGCGCCGCGCGCTGGCCATCACCATGGGCAGGCCCAGCAGCGCCACCAGCCCCGTCCCATGGAACACCCAGCGCCAGCCCAGGCTGTCCACCATCAGGCCCGACACCCAGGGGCCGAAGGCCAGGCCCAGGCCAAAGGTCGTGCCCAGCAGGCTGAAGGCCCGCATGCGCGCTGCGCCCTCGAACAGCGGCGCCAGCGAGGACATGGCCGCCGCAAAGGCCACCGCACCGCCCAGCCCCTGCAGCAGGCGCAGCCCATCGGCCCAGCGCAGATCGGTTGCCAGGCCCACGCCAAAGCTCAGCAGGCCGAACCAGGCCAGCCCCAGCAGCCACAGGCGGCGCCGGCCATGGATGTCGGTCAGGCTGCCGGCCACCATCATGGCGCTGCCGTAGCTCAGGATGTAGGCATTCATGATCCAGCCCAGCTGGGAGGGCGTGCCGCCCAGGTCGGCATGGATGGAAGGCAGGGCCACGGCCGGGCCCGTGAAGCTCAGGGGAATCAGCAGCCCCGTCAGGCAGACGGCCAGCAGTTGCAGCCATTTGAGGGGGTTGCCGCGAGAGAGGGAAGACATGGTTTGTGCGCCATTTCAAGAAACGACCGCCAGCGTAGGCCTGTCTTCATCTGAGATAATCCATCTTCATTTCTGAACACTTGAGACACTAGAGTCTCAAATCATCTTCTTCACACACCTCTTCACACAGCACATGGAAATAGACAGCCTGGGCAGCATCGGCCTCTTTGTGCGCGTGGCCGAGCGGCTGGGCTTCTCTGCCGTGGCGCGCGAGCTGGGGCTGTCGCCCTCGGCCGTGGGCAAGGCCGTGGCGCGGCTGGAGGAGCGCCTGGGCGTGCGCCTGTTCAACCGCAGCACGCGCACGCTGGCACTGACGGCCGAGGGCGAACGCTTTCTGGAGCGGTGCCGACGCATCCTCTGCGAGGTCGAGGCCGCGCAGCAGGAACTGCGCCATGCGGGCGAGCGACCCCAGGGCCGGCTCAAGGTCAGCCTGCCCCGCCACTGCGGTTTGTTCGAGCAGGCGCTCTCGGACTTTCTGCTGGAGTACCCCGAGGTCGAGCTGGACCTGAATTTCTCGGACCATCTGGTCGATGTGATCGGCGACGGCTTTGACGTGGCCATACGCGCCGCGCCGTTGCAGGACTCGGGCCTCAAGCACCGGCGGCTGGGCGGCTTCCGGCGCGTGCTGGTGGGCTCGCCCGCTTATTTCCAGCGCCATGGCAGGCCGGTGCAACCTGCCGACCTGGTCCGCCACCAATGCCTGCACTACCGCTATCCGGCCACCGGCCGGCTGGAGCGCTGGCCCTTGGGAAATGACGACGACACTGCCCCGCCCGCGCTGCCCTCCAGCGTGGTCTGCAACAGCGTGGAGATGCGCATCTTCCTGGCGCTGCGCGGCCAGGGCATTGCCTGCCTGCCGGACTTCACCGTGGCCCGCCAGCTGGAGCAGGGCCTGCTGCAGACCGTGCTCGACCCGTTCACCGCCAACGCCCAGGGCACGGTCTGGATGGTCTGGCCCCCGGGCCGCGACCTCTCGCCCAAGGTCAGGGCCTTTCTCGAATTCATGGCGCACAGGCTGTTTGCCTGAACCGGGTCAGCGCATCCGCTCAGCCCCTCAGTTGCGAGACGGCCCAGGCCGCGATGAACAGGCCCAGGCCGAACACCGTGTGCGCCATCAGGCTGCGCAGCCGCGCCACGGCGGGCTTGGGTGTCTTGCAGGCAAACAGCCCCGCCCCCATGCACGGCTGCAGCGCCAGAAAGGGTGCGGCCACGGTGAACACGCCCCAGGCCAGGGCCGGCCACAGCGTGGGCGCCCGGGCCCAGCCCTCACCCGCCAGGGCCAGCAGGGCCGCCGCAAAGGCGATGCCGATCGCATAGTGCGCCACCCAGCCCAGGGCCTTCTCACCCGCCACCGGCGCGGACCGGCCGATGCCGGCATGCACCAGCCGGCCGCGCGGCAGATGGCCCAGCCAGCGGCCCACCATGGCGTAGTCCAGCGAAGGCACGCCCCACAGACGCTGCAGCAGCAGCGCCCACACATCCATCACCAAGGTCGCGCCTGCGCCCGTCAGCACGGCGCGCAGCAGGAATTCCGGCACATCCAGCATGTCTCTTCACTCTCTTGCAGGTTTGCAGCGGCCTCCTTGGATGCCACCGCATGCACAATGAACAATACATTCAATTAATTGATTGAATGTTTGCGCGATGCTAGGCTATCCCCCATGAATCCGTCAAGCAGCCCTGTACCGATCGAGGCCTTCCCCGACCTGGCCGACCTGGCACGCACTCTGGGCCATGCCCACCGCCTCACCTTGCTGAGCCATGCGGCCGAAGGCGAGCAGCCCGTGGAGCGCCTGGCCGAGCTGTGCGGGCTGTCCGTGGCCAACACCTCCCAGCACCTGCAGCACCTCAAGCGCGCGGGCATGGTGCTCACACGGCGCGAGGGCAAGCATGTGCTGTACCGGCTGGGCGACGGGCCCATCACCGGCATCATCGATGCGCTGCACGACTATCTGCAATTCCGCCACGCCGAGATCCGCGCCGTGGTCTCCGACAGCCTGCGCCAGCGTGACCGTCTGGAAGCCGTTGCGCTGGACGAGCTGCTGCAGCGCATGCAGATGGACGACACCATCGTGCTGGACGTGCGTCCTCCAGCGGAATTCGCCCAGGGCCACCTGCCCGGGGCCGTCAACATTCCCCTGGAAGCGCTGGAAGGCGAGCTGGGCGCGCTGCCGCCCGACAAGGACATCGTGGCCTATTGCGGTGGCCAGTACTGCGTGCTCTCGGCCAATGCCGTCACGGCGCTGCGCGCCAGCGGCCGGGAGGCGCGGCGCTTCGAGGCAGGCTTCACCGGCTGGCAGCAGGCTGGACTGCGCGTGGAGGCCGGCGCCTAGCGCAGCAGCCGCGCCAGCCCCTGCTCGAACCGGCCATGCAAGGCCTGCGCGCCCTCGCCCGACAGGGCCAGCGCCAGCGCATGGCCATGCGTGTAGTCGATCAGCAGGTCCAGCAGCACGGCGGCATCGCCCTCGTTTTCGCCGGGCTCGCACTGCTGCACCTCGCCGCGCAGCCGCTGCGTGAAGGCGGCCAGCGAATCGGTGAACAGGGCCGGGTCGCCCAGAATGCACACCGTCAGCGCCGGATGGCGGCGCACGCGCTCCATGTAGCCCGCCAGCAGCGCCTGTACGCGCTGCGCCGGCGCAAGCCCAGACGAAGGTTCGGCCAGCGGCAGGCCATGCACGCGCTCCACCAAGCTGCGCATCAATTCCTGCTGGTCACCCACATGGTGGATTACCGACATGGGCGTAATGCCCAGCTGCCGCGCCAGCGGCCGCAGGCCAAAGCCCTGCGCGCCCACGGCCTCCAGCAAGGCCAGCCCGGCGTCCAGCACCTGATCGCGGCTGAGCGAGCGCCCGGCCGAGGGGCGCCCGCGCCGTGCAGCCTGTGCAGCCGATACAGCCGGTACAGCCTGCTCACTCATCGCCGCCACCGTTGCGCACCATGACCCGGCCGCCCGCCTCCACCCGGTAGCGCGTGCTCACCATGCCGCTGGGATAGGACTGGGAGGCCAGGCACGTCAACCGCAGATCGCAGCCGATATCACCAAACAGCGGCCGCCCCGCGCCAATCAGCACGGGCACGCGGGTGATCGTCATCTCGCCCACCTCACCCGCCGCCAGGAAGGCGCGGATCACGGCTCCGCCGTCGATATAGGCGCTGCTCCAGCCCTCGGCCCGCAGCTCGGCCACCAGTTGGGCAGGCTGGGCGGACGTGATGCGCAACTTGCCGCGCAGGTGGGCAGGCACATCGCCCGCGCCCAGCGTGCGGCTCATCACCACCACGGGCTTGTCGAACGGCCAGGACTCGAAGCCGAGCACGCTTTCATAGGTGGAGCGGCCCATGACGATGCCGTCCACCGTCTTCATGAAGGCCGCGTAGCCGTAGTCCTCGCCGCCATCGCCCCCGGCCGGCAGCCAGTCCAGCGAACCATCGGGCCGGGCAATGAAGCCATCGACCGAAGTGGCGATGAAGACCTTGCCGAATGCATTGCTGAGGGCTTTTGCGGGTGCCATGGCGATCTCTCCATCCAATTAAACATACACCGTATGATAAATAATCCGCAGCCTCCTGCCAACCATTCCCACGCTCAGGCGCCGCGCGAAGCAGACCACTGCACCGCCAGCACGCTGGCCAGCACCACCAGCAGGCCCAGGAAGGACATGCCCGTCATGGACTGCGACAGCAGCGCCCAGCCCAGGACCACGGCGGTGAGGGGGCTCAACAAGCCCAGCGAAGACACGGCCACCGAAGGCAGGCGCCCGATGCCGCGAAACCACAGCACATAGGCCAGCAGCGCGCCGGCAAGGCACAGGTAGGCATAGGCGCCCAGCTGGGTGGGCGACAGCACGGGCAGCGGCGCATCCACCCACCAGGCCAGCGGCAGCAGCATCAGCCCGCCAAACAGCAGTTGCCAGCCCGTCAGCGCCAGCACCGGCAAGTCCACGCGCCAGCGCCGCGTGAGCCAGGTGCCGGCCGCCATGCACACCGCGCCCGCCAATGCCGCCGCCATGCCCACAGGCTCGAACACCGTCTGCGGCGACAGCAGCAGCACTGCCATGCCCGCAATGCCCGCCACGGCGGCCCACAGCGTCAGCCGCGCGGGGACCCGCCCGTCCACGCCCCATGCCAGCGCCATCACCAGCAGCGGCTGCACGGCGCCGAGCACGGCCGCCAGCCCGCCCGGCAGCCGGTAGGCCGCCACGAACAACAGCGCCTGGAACACGCCGATGTTCAGCGCACCCAGCACCGCCAGCCGCCACCAGCCCGAACCCGCTGGCAGCCGCCGCGTGAACAGCACCAGCAGCAACCCGGCCGGCAGCACGCGGATCAGCGCAGCCGTGAACGGACGGTCTGGCGGCAGCAGCTCGGAAGTGACGATGTAGGTGGAGCCCCAGATGGCGGGCGCCAGCGCGGTCAGCAGGATGTCGCGCCAGGACATGGCGAGGCTGGCCGAGGGTGCGGAAGAAGAGGATGGCGAGGAGGACATGGCATTTATCTTCAATTCAAGACAAATCCATTATGCACGACTTATCTTAAAATCAAGACAAATGCCGAAACCCACCCTCCCCCGCCTGCCCGACCGGGTAGACACCATCCTCGAACAATGGGCGCGCGAACGCCCCGACCTGGACGCCAGCCCCATGGGCCCCATAGGCCGCATCAAGCGCTGCGCCGCCCTGCTGGAGCAGCGGCTGGAAGAGTGCTTTGCCCGCTTCGGCATGACCATGTGGGAATTCGACGTGCTGGCCACGCTGCGCCGCTCAGGCGCGCCCTTCTGCCTCACGCCCACGGCCCTGTTTTCCACGCTCATGGTCACCTCGGGCACCATGACCCACCGCATGAAAAGCCTGGAGACGCGCGGCCTGGTGCAGCGCCTGCCCAACCCGCAGGACGCGCGCAGCATGCTGGTGCAGCTCACCGACCAGGGGCTGGAGCTGATAGACCGCGCCGTGGAAGCGCACCTGGACAACGAGCGCGCCATGCTGGCGCCCATGCCCGTTGCCGAACTGGCCGCGCTGGACCAGCGGCTGTCCCTGCTGCTGCGCGTGCTGGAGGGCGGGCCTGACGAGGGCACCCGCCCTGCCCCCTGAACTGGCGTATGTCCAGGTCGTTGGGACTGGCGACGGTCGTGGTGCTCACGCCCTTCGTCATGACCCGGGAACGCTTTTGGCAAAAGAGGTGCTTCCCTTGAAGCACATCGCAGGCACCCAGCCGCTTCTCGATACGCCATGGCAGGAATTGCTTACCCGCATGTCTCAAGACCTGCGCAACAGCCCGCATCCTGGACTCGGCTGGGCAATGCCAGAAAATCCTGATCACGCAAGCGCGATCCACAGAAGACCATTGGCTTTCCCACAATCTGCTGCAAAAACCTTGGTGTCGAATTTTTGTAGCCAGATGTAATGATTTCACCAAAGATTTCCACTAAGATGTCCATTCCAACGGTGAAATGGCGATAACAGATTCTCAAACGACTTTGATACTCCCTCAACGCACCACACCATCTTGATAATGGTTTACTAATCTCCCGCCTTGGATACAAAAGGCTGCCACAGGCTGAATTCGCGCGATTTTCAATCGTTCAATGTTCGGGCTTTTTCCGGCTGATCCTTTACCGCACAATTTTCACACGAATGGCATGACGTCAGTTTACTCAGGCGGTAAACAGGCGGTTTAGCGAGTTATTCAATCTTTCAAACGGCACTGTGCAAAGCAGTCTCGCCGAGGCTTCGGCGTGGAATAGCCCTATGGCATCGGCACATAAAAAATGGGAGACATACCATGGATAGATCGGAAATAGTTTTAGTAAATAGCGAATGCCATCTCGATGCTGCGCATCCAATAGCAGATGAAGTCATCGCGTCTGCGCTCACCGCGCGCGAAATCGATGTACTCGAAGCGATGGCCAAAGGCCTCGGCTGCAAGGACATTGCGCACACGCTGGGCATCAGCGAACACACGGTACGCAAGCACCGCAGCAATATGTGTACGCGGTTGGGCCTGCGCAATGCCGTAGAACTCGTCACGCATGCCAGGCGGCAAGGCTGGTTGAGCGCTGCCCGCTCACCGCTCCCTCTATCTCCCCGCGAGCAGGAGGTGATGGTGCACGTGCTGGCGGGCCAGACCAGCAAGGAGATCGCACGTTCGCTTTACCTCAGCGACTTGACCGTGCGCAAGCATCGCGAAAACATTCTGCGCAAACTGGGCCTGACAAGCACCGCCCAATTGCAGACATTCGCGCCAACGGCAACTCGCAATGGCGGCAGCATCTGATATCCAGGCCAGCATGCATCGCCTGTCCGTGCTCACCGAATACGACATTGGAAGTATTCCATCCTCCTGATGCAATTGGGCATGATGAGTCCAACGAATACTTATGACGGCTTGAGCAGGCGCGAGTGCATTCCAGGTTTGCGCGGTTGATATGGAATATCCGCGCGAGCCTTGAAAGGCTGCAAAGGCTCATATCCATTCACCTCTTCGCCTCTACGGTCAGCGTCCGTCGAGGCATCTTCCCGGCGCCCACGTGTCGGATTCCTGCACGCAACTCAAAGGAGTATCCCGCCATGAACCACTCTTCGCGGTCACCACCTGAGATTTCTCCCGGGCACCCCATGCCTTAGGCCCAATACCGGGCAATCATTCTCATTGGCAAAGAAAAGCGTTCATGACTTCAAACCTCATGTCGCTCCCTATTCATTCAATTTCAGGAATTGCACGCCATGTCAGATCAAGCCATGTTCAGCCAGTTGTACAACGCCCTTGTCGATAATCTCGGCACCCCGAATTTCCAGTTGCTTGGCACCCCCAAGGACTTCAGCTGGGGCACGGCTCCGACCGGGCAATGGGACGCGGCGGCCTATCAGGTCGTCAGCGGCATGCCGCAGTGGTCTGCGATCGGTCAGTACGGCAGCCTCGATGCGACGCTCTTCGACGCCGTTCGCCAGATCTTCGGTCACGTGACATTCAAGGTCAGCCCCGAGCAGCAGGCCGATCAGACAGCGCTGGCCAACCTGTGCGTCCAGAAAAGCAATGCGATCGTCAAGGCCAACAGCGACATGAACCAGGTCTACCTGAGTGCAAAGCAGAACGGCGGCTTGATATTCGCGGCCCGCTACCCTGACATCAACACGTGGATCAGCAACGCGCCGGAGGCTGCTGCCTACGTTGCCACCATCCAGGCGGCCACCAACGCCTACAACCAGGCGGTCAAGATGAAGATGGAGCTGGAGCGGGCCAGCATGCCCAGCGATCTGCAGCGCGCCATCGACATGATGCAGACGCCGTCGGGCGACCCCGCCACGAACAACGCACCGGCAGGCTGGACCAAGGTGCCGGATGGCTCGGGCATCCTGCGCTGGCAGCCGGACTTCCACATCGACACGAACGGCGCGGACTGGCGCGCATCGCTCAGCAACGGCAGCGCAGGCGCGTTCTCGATCGCGATGAAATCTTCGCAATCGAGCAGCGACTTCAAGTCCTCGTTTGCCAAGGGCTCGACCAGCGCTGGCAACTTCTTCTGGAGCGTCAACGCATCGGGCGGCTGGAGCAAGTCCGACCTGTTCAACCAGGACTCGAGCTCGGCAGTGAAGATCAGCTGCGAGTCCTCCACCCGCGTGAAGGTGAATCCGGGCGACTGGTACCCGGGCGGCTTCATGAGCGAACTGGCCAAGGCACAGCAGGGGCCGAACGGCCAGGGCTACACCATCGTCGCCCCTTGGGTGGCAAACGGCGGCCCGGGATCGAGCTCCCTGTTCGGCCCGAACGGCATCGTCGCGGCACGGGTGTCCGAGCTGCTGGTCGTCTACAAGCCTTCGTTCGAGATCACGATGAGCGCCAACACCTACCAGCAGAACAAGCAGGCCTTCGAGGCCAGCGCGGGTGTGCGCATCGGACCCTTCACCTTCGGTGGCACGGGCGGCCACCAGTCCGAGTACACCAAGAGCACCGCACAGGCCAATACCTTCAAGGGCAGCAGCACCTCGGTGAACCCGCAAATCATCGGCGTGATCGTCGACTTCCCGGGCATCCACTGACCTGAAGACCAGCGGGTGGGCGGGACTGGCGGGTCCCGCCCACCCCGCCCACCCCCGTCAACCGGAGACAGCGTTCATGAACGTGATCCATCAGTTCCTCGGCGGCCTGGCTGATCTGGTGCCTCCGCCCCCAAGGGCCCCAAGCGTATCGAGCGGGCCGAAAACCGGCATGGTGTTCAAGCGCTCGGCATCCATTTCGGCGCCGCTGGTGCGGGGGCAGATGCTGATGCCGGTGACCGCGTGGAACTGGCCGGATCCAGTGACCGGCACCATGGCCGACGCGCAGTTTCTCTTTGCAGATACGGTGCCCCAGTCCGCTGCCAATGGCGCGCTGTACCAAGCGTCGGGGCGCAGCTTTTCGCAGGGATACAAGACCTTTCTACAGGTACTCGAAGCCTGCAAATTTCCCTATCAGTCGATGCTTGCAGGCGCCATGCAGAAGATGGCAACGCCTGCGGGCGAACCTGCATACTCGCCCACTCCGGTGGGATGGACCAAGGTGTACGAGACCGGCTACCTCCAGTGGAAACCGATCTGGACACTGCCCAAGAGTTCGTCGGAGTGGAGCGCAGCAGTGGCTGTCGGCACGATCGCAAACCCCGGCACCTTGCGCTTGAATCTCAACGACACATCCGGCGCAGGGCCGCAGGCTCCGGCGTCTTTGCAGGCCCTGGACGCTTCCGGCCGCGTCCTTGCGCTACCCGCAGCTTCGCTGGAGACGGTCACGATCACCTCTGAATGCTGGGACCAAGTGCCGATCTACCCCGGCAGCTGGTACGACGCCTCGATGGTGGCGCTGGGTCGCGGCCTGGTGCCGGATGCAGGCGTATTCTTCGGGCCTGGCGGCCTGATGGCGTGCCGTGTGTCAACTTTCTACGTCGCGTTGAAACCCAGCTTCGACTTCACTGCCGCAGCGCCGATACCCGCCTCGCTGCGCCAGACGCTGGATGAGGCGGACACCGTGCAGGCCATGGGTGTGACGGTTCAGCGCGCAAGCGGAGACGGGCAGCCAAACCAGGCCTTGCGCCTCGTGAACACGGACCCTGCACCCGTCATCGTGGCCGTGAGCCTTGAAACCTTGGCGTGATTCGTCACGTCCACCGCCATATCCACCGTCACGTCCACCGTCACCCCAGCCCCCGCCTACCAGCGGTAGGTGGCCGTGGCCACTGCCTGCCGCAGCTCGCCGTAGCGGCAGCTGCCTGCGCTGCAGTTGCTCAGATAGGCCTTGTTGCCCAGGTTGCGCAGGTTCAGCGCCAGGCTCCAGCGCTGCAGGTCGTAGGCGACCAGGGCATCCACCACCGTGTACGAAGGCAGCGGGGCCGCTGCCGATTCCTGGTAGCCGCGGTTGGAGCCCATGTAGCGCGCTCCAATCCCCACCCGCAGGCCGATTGCAAAGCGGTAGTCGGCCCATACCGACAGCTGATTGCGCGACACCGCCTGCATCTGCTTGCCAACCTCCGAAGGCGTGCTGCTGGCCGTGACGATGGCCTTGGGCGTATAGGTATAGGCCGCGATCACGTTCAGGTTCTTCAGCGGTTGGAACGCGGCCTCCAGCTCCAGCCCGCGCACCGCAATCTCGCCGGTCTGCCGGGGCAGGAACTCCGGCGTGTAGGTGATGTAGTTCCTGCGGCGCAGATCGAAGATGGCGGCGCTGTAGCGGCCTTTTCCATCTGTCGGCACATAGCGCACGCCGGCCTCGTACTGGCGCCCGGTTTCGGGCTTGAGCGGCGTATTGGTCTCCGGGTCCATGGTCACCGTGGGCGAGAACGACTCGGAATAGCTCACATAGGGCGCCCAGCCGCTGGGGTGCAGATAGACCAGTCCCGCGCGGCTGGTGAACTTGTGGTCGTTGATGCGCGTGCGGCTGCCGTCGATATGGCTGCTCACCGTGGCCGAGGCGCTGTCGTACCGGCCCCCCACCGTGGCCACCCAGTCGTTCCACTTGATCTGGTCCTGCAGGTAGATGCCCGTCTGTGTCAGCCGCGTGCGGGCGTCGAACCAGGGATCACCGGGCACCACATCGTTCGTATACACCGGCGCATAGCCGTCGATGCCCGACACCGTGCCCGCGTTGTAGGTGCGCTGGTCATTGCGCGAGCCCTGGTAGTCCAGCCCCGCCAGAAACGTGTGCTGCCAATCGCCCAGCCGCAGCTTGGCCTGGGCCTGGTTGTCTATGGTCAGCAGCCGCGCCCGCTCCTTGCTGCCGAACGGAAAGCGGTTGAGCCGCCGGAAATTGGCCGGGTCCAGCGGATCGGCAGGGTTGACGGTGGCGAAATCGCTCTGGTTGTAGACCTGCTGGTAGTCCACCTTGATGGCGCCGTAGCGCGCGTTCTGGCGCAGCGTCCAGGTGTCGTTCAGGCGGTGCTCGAACAGATAGCCCAGCATCCACTGGTCCTGATTGAAATGGTCGAATCCCGGCTCGCCCACATAGGTGCCCGGCGAGAACTTGCCGTTGGGATTGGGCAGCAGCGTGCCCACCTCGGGAAAGCTGCCGTAGGAGCTGCCATCGCGTATGCGCAGATAGTGCGCCAGCACGGTCAGCGAGGTATCGGTGGAGGGCTTCCACGTCAGCGAAGGCGCCAGGTACACCCGGTCATTGGGCAGGCCGCTGGCCTGCAGCTCGGCATCGCGCACCATGCCGGTCACGCGGTACTGCAGCGTGCCCTGCGCATCCAGCGCCCCCGCAAAATCCCCGCCCACCTGGCGCCGCCCATGGTTACCCACCTGCACCTGCAGCTCACGCAGCGGCTCGCCCGTGGGCCGCTTGCTGACCACGTTGACCATGCCGCCCGGCCCCGTCTGCCCATACAGCACCGAGGATGGGCCGCGCAGCACCTCGATGCGCTCCGTGCCGTAGTTCTCCGTCTGCCACACGGCCCAGCCGTTGTTGTTGCGCAGCGGCAGGCCGTCCAGGTAGTAGCCGGGCGTCTGCGCATCAAAGCCGCGGATGATGGTCCAGTCAAAGCGCGAATCCGCACCCCAGGGCGACACATTGATGCCCGGCGTATAGGCCAGCGCATCCTTGAGCCGCAGCGCCCCGCTGGCGTTGATGAAATCCGAAGTCACCACCGAGATCGACTGCGGCGTCTCCTCCAGCGGCGTATCGGTCTTGGTGGCCGTGGCGCTGCGCCGGGCCACATAGCCGGGCACCGGCCCCGTGGCCGTCTCGGCATCCACCGCCCCGCTCACGGTCACCGTGGGCAGGCGCGGCATCTCCCTGGCTGCCGGAGACACTGCCTCAGGCGCGGGCTGCGGTGCGGCCCGCAGCACATAGCCGCCGGGCGTCCTCGCCAGCACATAGCCGCTGCCGCGCAGCAAAAGCCCGAAGCCCTCCTCCACCCCGTGGCGGCCCTGCAGCCCCGCAGAGCGCAGGCCGCGCAGCTGGTTGGCATCGATCGCAATCGCCACGCCCGCCTGCAGCGCAAAGCGATTCAGCGCATCGGCCAGCGGGCCGGCCGGTACGTCATAGACCACGGCCTGTGCCGGGGCCTGCGCCCATGCAGCGCCCGTTCCCGCAGCCGCCAGCGTGGCGACGGCAGCGGCTATGGCAAGCCTGGAGAACAGCCCCGGCAGCGGCATCGGCATCGGCATCGGTAACGGCAGACGGCGGGCGCGGCCCCTGTGGGTAGGCAATGGCATGGCGGAGGATTCCTTCCTTGGTTCGTTGGTGTCTTCCAAGGCTTGACGCACGAACTTCGCAAAGGCGAACCGCAAGACGAAAAAAGTGACCGGCATCCATCACGCATATCCAAAGCCCTGATCCGGATATCCAGAGCCGATGCAGCTTTTCCACACACCAACAATCCAAAAACACTACAATGCGCGGCGGTGCCCACCGTGCTTGCACACGAGCAAAAAAAGGCTTTCTCTTCTTGCGAATAGACGTCATCTTCGACTAATCCCCTGGGGCACTGTCGGGCCTTAAACGTGTGCGCTTTCCCGGCAATGTGCTCCTGGAAAGGTTGAACATGAACGCGAAGAATCTCGCACACAGCATTCAAGCCAGCCTGCGCACGGCTGCAAGCCTGGATGTCAAACGCTCCCATATCCATGAACTGATCGCTGCCGCCTTCGGCCATGGCAGCCAGGCCGCGATGCTGGCCACAGGAATACCCTGTTCAATGCCGCAGCCGCTGGCGAATTGCCAAGAGCTGGATGGGCTGGCCGCCTCTCGTCGTGCAGTTGCACTTGGGTATCCAGTGAATGCTGCCGCACAGGCTGGGCCTCTCGTTGTAGCGGCAATCGAGCAGGCCGGGCTTTGCCTGCTATCCCTGGATCTGGTACTGAGCCTGTTGCTTGAGGGACAGACTGAGCTGCATGACTGGCATCTTGTGCCGGAGGAGCCTCGTTCAGATAACGAAACCTCGTTTGATGAAGAACTTGAACTCGAGTACCTGGACGACGAGGCATGGCATGCCGGCCAACGGGATCAAGAAACTGCCTTTGTGAATCTGATGGACGATGAGGTTGTTTCTGCGCTCGCTTTGGCTGCCGAGCGCTCGGATGGGCGTGCACACCTGGCTCTGGCACTTTTGTGCATGGGTGGCGAAGATGGAGATGGATTTGAGCAATCGAGCTCCGCCGATGGTCGCTACTGGCACGAAAGAGAGCAATCGGGACATGTATTGACAGGAGTGGAGAAAGAGTGGTCCGACATCTATCGGCAACGCATTGAACGCCAGAGTCTTGCCAAGTTTCATCTCGAAACCGCTGCAGAACTTCGGCAACCCGACGCCTTGCTGCTCATGGCACGCCAGACTCAAGATCCCCGCTTCTTCGAGCTTCAGGCGCCGCAGGTGCACGCTCACCCAATCTTGGTCGCAAGAGTGGCAGAAAACATGGGTTATCGGGAGGAAGCGACCTTCTGGTTGACGAAGGCAGCAGAGAGTGGGCACATGGATGCCATGCGGGAACTCATCGAAGACCAGCATTCGAACAATCCACTCATGTGCTGGACCTGGTACCACCTCGCCAAGCTCCATGGAAAAGATTTGACAAGGGACGACTACCGCGCCATCAATGAAGACGGGTCTTCGTACGATGACGACGTAGGTGGGCCCATGTTTGCTGCCGGTGAGGACGGCGTCGTACCGCCGGATGCAAGTGCCTCCGTGCAACTGGCGGCTGAAGCCCGCGCCCAGGAAATCTTTTCTCGTCAATCTTGACCAAGCACCGCCCGAAAGGTTACACGGCATCCAGCGCCGGGTAACTGTTCGGGCGTTGCCGCAGCGTCATGGCGCATCCACCAACACCAGCCACGGTGTCAACGTGCGAATGCGCAGCTCGGGAAAACTGCTCATCAGCAGCTGCAGCGCGCGGTCCGTATCGTCAAGCGGCAGCACGGCGCTCACGCGCAGGTGGTGGATCTGTGCGCTGTCGTAGCGGATATGGCCGGGCCGGTGGCGGGCCAGCGCATCCAGCACCTCGGCCAGGGGCTGGTCGCTCACCACCAGCTGGTGCTGGCGCCAGGCATCCGCCAGGCCACGGGCGTCCATGACCTGCACGGGCCCCAGGCCGTGGTCCGTGATGCGCACACGCTGGCCGGCATCCACCGTGGCGGAGTCCTGGCCGCCCGCAGCGGCCTGCGCCGCCACGCGCGACTCCAGCACGCTCAACACCGTGGCATCGGCCTGCCGGTCCACCACAAAGCGCGTGCCCAGCGCACGCAGGCTGCCCTGCGCCGTCTCCACCACAAAGGGGCGCGATGCATCGCGGGCCACATCGACCAGAATCTCGCCCTGCACCAGCTCCACCGTGCGGCGCTGCTCGTCATAACGCAGGTTCACCGCGCTGCCACTGGCCAGGGTGATGCGCGTGCCATCCGCCAGCGCCCGGGTCTGCCACTGGCCTGTGGCCGTGCGCAGGTCCGCCATCAGATAGCCCGGTGGCCAGGCCTGCAATGCCACCCAGGCCGGCAAGGCCAGCACGGCAGCCAGCATCAGGGCCGCACCGGCACGCCGCGTGCGCCGAGCCCGGCGTGTCTGCCCATCCTGCTTTCTTCCAGCGCTGCCCGACGCATCCAGCGCCGCACGGGCTGGCCGGCTGCCGGCCGGGCCGCTGCGCGCAGCCTGCAGGCGGTCCAGAAACTGCTCCATGTCCAGGGCGGCGGCCGCATGGCGCGGGTCGGCACGCTTCCATGCTTCAAAGCCCGCGCGGGCCGTGGCGCATTCGGCCTCGTCATCGCCCGTCAGCGCCACAAGCCACTGCGCCGCCTGCTCGGCCAGGGCATCGTCATTCGGCCCTGCGCCGGGCATGCGCTCCGCTCTACCGGACATGCTCGGCCACGGCAGGGCAATGGGCGCGGCAGTGCAGCAGCGCCTGCACCAGGTACTTCTGCACCATGCGCGTGGAAACACCCAGGCCTTGTGCAATCTCGGCCTGCGGCTGCTCGTCCAGGTAGTGGCGCAGAAACGCCTCGCGCGGGCGCTCGGCCAGCCCCTCCAGCGCAGCGCCAATCTGCTCCAGCGCCTGCACCGCCATCAGGATTTCTTCGGGCGCCGGATAGCCGGGCAGGCTTTGCGCCACCAGCGCCAGCTCATCCAGATAGGCCTGCGCCATGGCCTGGCGCCGCGCCCGGTCCACCAGCAGCCGCCTGGCCGTGGTCGTCAGATAGGCGCGCGGTTCCGCCATGCCCAGCAACGCATCGCGCGACGCCAGGATGCGCACAAACGTGTCATGCGCCACATCGGCCGCATCAAACGCATTGCCCACCCTGCGCCGCAGCCAGCCGCGCAACCAGCCATGGTGGTCGGCATAAAGGGCAGCCATGCGTTGCTGCAGCGCGGATTCGGTGGAAGACACGGTTTCTTCTGCGCTGCGCCCGGGGCAAGGCGGCAGCTGCAGCGGCGGAATTGAGAATGAAACGCATTCTATCGAGACAGAACGCATGCGTATCAGTCTGCGGCGTGGCCACAACGGGCGCGGTGGCAGGCATGGACCGGCGGGCAACGGTGCGGCGGATACGGCCAAGCCACTCCAGCGCACCGCCATGTGCCCTGCCCCACCCTATCGCAGACCTTCCGCCTGCAGCGACTGGCGCACGGCAGGCCGCTCCCGCATCCGCGCGTACCAGACTGCAAGATGCTCCAGGCCATCGAAGCGAATGCTCGTCTTGTAGACCGACTCCAGCCACGGCGCCTGCCCCCACTGCGTGAGCGCGTACAGATAGGCATCGGCCACGGTGCAGCCATCGCCCATCAGGTAGCGCTTGCCGGCCAGTTGCGCGTTCACCCAGGCATACCGCTGCTCCAGCTTGGGCTTGGCCGTCTCCACGCCGTACTTTCCCGCCAGCACGGCATACAGCAGCGGGATGAAGCCCTTGTGGATTTCCGAATTCAGGAAGGCCAGCCACTCCAGCAGCCGATAGCGCTCCAGGCTACCCTGGGCCGGCGCCAGAAGCGACGCAGGCCGCAGGTCCGCCAGGTACTGCAGGACGGAGGGCCCTTCCCGCAGCAGGCTGCCGTCGTCCAACTCCAGCAGGGGGACATAGCCGAACGGACTGAGCGCACGGAAATCCCTGCCGTCTTCCGTCTGGTGGGTCTTGTGGTCCACCCGGACCAGTTGGAAATCAAGCCCCAGCTCGTTCAGGACAATGTGCGGCGCCAGCGAACAGGCGCCCGGCAGGTAATACAGCTTCATGGAATTTCTCTGGTGATGGAACAAGGGGCCTGCGCGTTCAGGCACAGCCCCTGGCCAATGTCATGCACCAGGGATAAATCTGGAAGAAGGCAATAAAACTGCCCATAGGTTAAAAAAATATACCTGCCGCCTGCCTATGATGAATGTGCTATGAAATCCAACATCTCCGGCTGCTCCGTGGAAGAAGCCATGCGCCTGCTGGGCGGCCGCTGGAGGCTGCTCATCGCCTCCTACCTCATCGACGGCCCCCGCCGCTTCAACGACCTGCGCCGCGACATGCCCGGCATCTCCCAACGCTCCCTCACACTGGACCTTCGCGCGCTGGAGGAAGCGGGCCTGGTCAAGCGCACGGTCTACCCCACGGCACCGATCAAGGTGGAGTACGAATTGACCCAGGATGGGGAGCGGCTGAAGCCCGTGGTGGGGGTGATGAAGGAGTTTGGGTTGTGGGTGAAAGGCAAGGCGCCGGCCTGACGAGAACTGCGCCGGCTGGTTGTCTCCATCCGCCCCCCTGCTGACAGGCAGGCCCCATCGCCGCATGCACGGTGATTTCCAGAACAACGACCATGACGAACAAGCCTTCCGAGCAGGCATCCCGCGCCGAGTACACGCGACGGATCAATCGCGTGCTCAACTACATCGATGCCCACCTGGATCAGCCCCTGGATGGCGCACATCTGGCCGACATCGCCAATTTCTCGCGCTTCCACTTTCACCGAATTTTCGCCGCATGGATGGGAGAAACGCTGGGCAGCTATGCGCAGCGCCGACGGCTCGAGAAGGCGGCGTTCCGGCTGTCCTGCGGCAGCAAGGAAACCGTGCTTGAAACCGCCTTGGCCACCGGTTTCCAATCGGGCGAAGCATTTGCGCGCGCCTTCAAACTCAAGTTTGGCTGCACGCCATCGGCCTGGCGC
This sequence comes from Delftia sp. GW456-R20, assembly GCF_001622915.1. Classification (NCBI taxonomy): domain Bacteria; kingdom Pseudomonadati; phylum Pseudomonadota; class Betaproteobacteria; order Burkholderiales; family Comamonadaceae; genus Delftia; species Delftia sp. GW456-R20. The sequence continues at coordinate 960,267 of NZ_LWCN01000004.1, forward strand.
TCCACCACGCTTGAGCGGCTGAAAACCCAGGCGGCCGCCATCGGGCAGCCGCCAGGCAGCCAGGAGAGCAATCCTGATCAGGTCTTCGGCAATCTCCATCAGGAAGACCTGTGCCCGTTCGGCGAACCTCAGGGCTCTTGTCACCTGAAGGAAGAAATCGCCATGGACGTAAGCATCATTGATCTACCCAAAGCACATGTCGCCTATCAACGCTTGATCGGCCCCTATGGGCCAGCCATAGGCCAATTCTGGCGAGGCACCATTGCGCCGTGGATGCACTCCAATGGCCTCAGCGATCAAACGTGCTACGGCATAGGCTATGACGACCCCTCTCTCACACCCGCCAGCAAATGCCGCTATGACGCCTGCGTGGAAGTCCCCGCGCATTTCGTCGCCAGCGGCCAGGTGGACACCCAATCCCTGCCGGGCGGCCGCTACGCCGTGGCAAGGTTCAAAGGAAAACCCGAGGGCTTGGCCAACGCCTGGATGTGGCTGACGCGCGAATGGATGCCATCCAGCGGCATGCAATGCGACGACCGGCCTTGCTTTGAGATGTTTTCTGCGGTCACCGCCATGGATGCCGAGACCGGGGAGTTCTGCTGCGACATCTGCATTCCGGTGCGGGCGCTGTGAAGCGACTCAAGCCGGTTGAGGTTTGACGAATGTGTTGGGTTGGCCGGTTGAATCCACTACCCGCTGCAGGCGTTGGACCTTAGCCGTCAAGTGTCGGCTTTGCAGCGATTGCTGCTGCTCATCGTCTCATGGTGAGCTTTCGGCCACAGCCGCATAGCGGTCGTCAGAGCTCCAAGGCTCAAGCCGGACCAGCGACGGGTTTTAGGCAAGTAGCCGACGGTGACCCGAGAACTTCTAGAAGTCCGCTATTGCCGTGCCATGAATAGGCACCGTCGCCCCGTGGCGGCCGGTCGTCACGCCAGCGGCAATGGCAGCTCTCCAGCGGGATGCGGTCGGTCGCAACCGAAGCGCAACGCTCCCACCGCCCTGCCGCGTAGCTGATTCGCCTGGAAAATGCGAACAAAATGCTCTAATCGGCAACGCCGATTGGCGGCCAGGTTTGAACGCGGCTTTAGGAGGCTTGGTGAATGGGATTCTGGGACCTACTTTCTGCGATGGGGATTACTGCTGTCACCACCCTTGGTGTGGCATGGCTGCTGACAGAGAAGCTCATCAATAACCGGCTTGCCAAGGACCTCAAGCAGTTCGACGCGAAGCTGACAACGGCAGTCAATGCAGCGAGGGCCGAGGTTGAGGCGCAGTACAAGGAAAGAGTTGAGCTGGTCTTGGGGGATGCCGCTGCAGATCGGGCCTATCGGTCCGAAGCGCGTAAGCGCCTGTACCAAGCACTCGGCCCACTGCGGTTCCAACTGCTCGTGGCAGCAGCCGAATGGACCAACCGCGTTGCCCGCATTGGCCTCAAGTCATCCGGTTCGTACGATATGTCGTTGCAGGGGCACTTCCTGCGAAGCACTGCGTACCGATTGCTACGTCTCCTGGCGATTGCCGAGCTGATCGAGCGCCAGTCGGCATTTGCTGACTTCATGGTGGACCCTGACATGCGCACGCTGCTCAAGTTCAAGCGTCAAGCTGGCCAGTGTCTTTCCAGTGCAGATGTTTCCATGGCTCATCCCGACGAGGACTGGACCAGTCAGAAACAGCATGTGTTCAGCGATGTTCTCTCGAATTTGGCTGCGGCCATGATTGTCAAAGATGCCGGTACAGGAATAGAGCGCGTGGTTCGCTTCGACGAATTTCAGAGGCGCTTCGAGGACGATGACTTGTGGAAGGAATTACATCCTGTTCCCGCGTTGATGGTCGGCTTCACGCCCAATTCGCGCCCGATCCTTTGGCTTCGCATGCTTGCGCTCTCTCAACTATGCATTGGACTGCTCGAAGCCCAAGGGGAACCCCTTGGGCTGGAAGTGCAACCGATTAACCTGAACGAAATGCTTCACTTGTCAGATGATGCGTTCATCATGGCAAAGGCAAACCAGTATGTCGGCGCCTTGAAGGCGGTCACTGCTAATAACTGAGCAATTGAGCCGTATGCCCAGGCCAATGGACAGCGTTACGACATCGACGCCGGCGTCACAGCCGTCTCGGTGCCGCGCGCAGCAAGGCCGAGGCCGGTACCGGTACAGTGGCCTTAGAACTGCGCAGCTACACGGTCACAAAGCTAGTGGCAATAGTCAAAACCAGCCGTTGAACGTTTCAGCTTAGCTATTATAGCCTTCGTAATTTTTTATAAAATCACAATATTGCAAAAAAGTTGCAACCTCATTACACATCAAAACTCTCATCAAAATGGCAACTGAAGATAGGTTCAAACAAGCTGTCATCGCAACCCTTGCTAGGAGATCAGCCAATCAGTGCGCCAATCCGGACTGCGGCGCTCTTACCAGTGGTCCATCTGAAAACCCCCATGACTCAGTCAATTTAGGCGAAGCCGCTCATATCTACGGAGCTAACCCAGGCTCTGCTCGCTACGAGCCGACGATGACTTCAGTTGACCGGAGCTCAATCACCAATGCAATTTGGCTTTGTGGTAACTGCCACAAATTGATTGATGATGATCCTGCGAAATATCCTTCGGGTCTTTTGTTTGAATGGCAACGTGCGCATGAGCAATTTATTGCGGAGAAGGTCGGGAAAACATCTGCGCTGATCAGAAAGAAGTTTGAAGATCGTCATCTCGAAGAATTTGGTCGTCTTAGCTACCTGTCCGAACGTTTGATTCTTGAGAAGGGTGACCTTTGGGAGTATCGCCTAACAGCTGAAGTTCTAAGATTTGAGATGGAGCCAGTGCAACATCGCTGGAATGCTTTAAAAAGAAATCTTTACACACTTCCCGGCACCAGAGTCACCAAAGAGGACTTCTTTCCCTGGATTGGGTTGAAGCTAAAAGAGATAAGAAATATTTCGCACTCTTTCGTCGAAATCAGTAATAATGAATTTGCTATCGCCTGGGGGGCGCCGGGAGTTCCTGGGAAAGATACCGCAATAGTCGCAACAGCCCGACTATACAGCGAAATGTGCCAAAGTGCTCTGAAATGGGAGGAATCTATAAGATTCGCATTTTTGGACAGAATATTTGAGGAACTTCAAAACCTACTAATAGGAACTGCGGGGAGAATTATTGATGAGGCTGCAAAGCTACCTGCATTTTTTGCAGAAACGCTTGGAAAAAATCCTGTGAAAGGGCGCTTTGAGCTGATTCTAGCGCTGAATTTATCAGAGGGATGGGGTGATGAAGTTAATGCGGCACTTGAGCGAATACGCATTCAGCTTTCCGAGTAAAAATCCTCTCTTGGCTGCGAATTCAACCGGTCGATGCAACACAATGACTGCACCTGGCGCAAGGAGTGCTGGCCATGAAGCAACGACCTCGGATCTACTACACCGAAGCACAGAAGGCGATGATGTGGGATCGCTGGAGCAAGGGCGATACTCTGCACCAGATCGGCAAGCTGTTCGATCGACCACATACCTCCATTCAGAGCATCCTGGCTGCAACCGGCGGAATCCGCCCGCCGGCGCGCCATCGGTCCCATTGGCCCTGACCCTCGCTGAGCGCGAGGAGATCTCGCGAGCTCTGGCAGCGGGCGAATCCATCCACTGCGTGGCTGCACGCCTGGGGCGAGCCGTACACGCGTTACGTGATGCTGGTCAAGCTGGCGGACAAACACTCGTACACGGTGGCTGCAGCGCTGGCCAGGCATGCAAGGAGACTGCCGCAAGAGCTCTATCGCTCCTAAGAGATGGCGGGGCATAAACGCTTCACCTTGGCTACCGACATTCAGGTCTACTTCTGCGACCCGCACCATCCATGGCAACGGGGCACCAACGAGAAAACGAACGGGTTACTCAGGCAGTACCTTCCCAAAGGGCTTGACCTGTCGGGCTACTCACAAGCTGGCACGGATACGATGGCAAGGCAATTGAACCAACGTCCCAGGAAGACGCTGGGGTTCAGAACACCTGCTGAAATGTTTGATGAGTGTGTTGCGTTGACCGGTTGAATCCACCGTCTGATGCGGGCACTCGTTGCGTGAACCAAAATGCAGTCTCAGCGACCGCTCTGCTTGCAGAACCCGCGGTTCTATGCAGTTTATCGATGCAGAGTCGAAGTGATCCCCGTAGAGGCTCACGCCTAGTGAGGGCGCATTCACGCAATCACTTAGAGGAGAAATTTGCCAGGCGTGAAAACTACCGTTCGACATTTGAGCTGGGGATTTGTCGATGGAGCGACGCTCAGCCTAAAGGTTAGTCTCTCCCTCCCCCGTGTAGATGTTGCAGCTGTGCGACCTGAGCAATGTAATGGAGTACACGCTCATTTGCGGGTTCGATCATCCGCCAGTACTCTAGTTGCCCGCGTAACCTGAGCAGGTACTTGGAGTCCGTTATCTTTAGCTTGGAACGATGACTAATATACCCAAAAGTTTCAATAAAATGCATTTCATGAGAAAGGCGGCGGCGTCTATCCCGTGGCAGCCGCGCAGTTCCCGATGCAATATTTATGCCGGTTAAGACCTTTGAAGATGCGGATGGCCCATGCGATCTCGTCTTACCGGGATTCAGCGCGAATCCAGACTCTTTAACCGCAGCATCTACAAGAATAAGCACGACTGGTGGAACGTGTTGACCGGAGAAACAAATGTCGTCCGCATAGCGCGTATACGCGAGGTCGAATTTACTAGCGATTCCTGCCAATCTCCGATCTAAAGTGACACAGATAGCATTACTCAAATGCGGGCTAGCTGGACTCCCTTGCGGAAGGTGACCATCAAGACAACAAAGCGAGGCGAGTGCGATTTAAACCTCGTAGTTATATCCAATTGCTGAAAACCAGCCAATGAGCCGCTTCTTCGAGATGGATGGGAAAAAATCTTTAAGATCAACAATAAGTAAGCACGCGTCAGCAGTTAAATGAGGTGCGACATTGGAAATGATGGATGATTTAGGTCGGTAAGCCGTAGCAGAAGGGTGCATCGGCAGTCGTCCTATTATTTGAGTGGCAATCCACCGTTGGCACTCTTTTAAAGACGGATATGGTGAGGAGATACTCCTTAAACCACCAGATTTCTTTGGGATGCTAAATGTTCTGTAGAAGCTTTCTGGCGCACAGGACGCACGTGCAATAAACTCTGGCGTTCGCCCTAATAAATCGCACAAATGCCGAAAGTCGAAGATTACAGGCACTCCTCGCTTTACCAAAGGTCTAATGTAAGCGAGGTATTGAGCGGAAAGGTCCTCCCGAATTCCACGTGAGCGAAAGTGAGAACTCCACTCATTGTAAGTAGGTAGCTTTGGTAGGGTGTCAGCCGAGTGGTCCACAAAAAACCTTTAGGTTTCATTCTGGACAACGACCAAGGGTCGTTGTCGCTTGCCGTCTATCCATGAGGAAAAGGCGTTCGCGCCTTTTCCTCTTGGATGACGGTGCGACGCGTTGCTTGCAACGCGTCGCAGGGTCAGAGCTTCGTAGAAGCTCTGACCCTTAAGGCCAAAAATAGCCTCAGCTAAGAACGGCAACACGCCGTCATTCTGGATTACTGCGGCTGACCTAGTTAGTATACAGGGTACGCTGCAAAGCACGCAAGAAGCGCCCATGGTCGGGTAAATAGAGCGATGTGACAGGAAGCTGCGGAGCAACGTACTGCTCGGCGAAGGAGGTGTGAGGCTGTGATCTGTGCCCACGAGTAGCCAGTTGAAGTTGCTTCGCTCCTTCTGCGGTTACTACGAGGTACACGCCATCTCGGTTCAGAAGTCCACGTTCCTGAAGCGCAATAATTGTGGTGGCGAAACGAGCTACATCCCAGGACAGTTCTTTCCGCAGTTGCACCATGGTATTGGATTTTAGCGATTGAAGGATCTGCAGAAGCTTTCGCTCGTTCGTAGAGAGTTCGACTGGCATTTGCCTCCAAAAAACTATAATGCCCGAGGAAGAAGCGGACGACGATCACGTAATCTCAAATGCTGAGGCCACCAAAAAATCGGGAAAACATTGTTTGGACAGCTACCGCTATGTCGAGAGTAGAGAGCTTCAGATGCTGCATAGCCTAACGAGGGCATTGCCTCGCCTTCAAAATGAGAGGCAAGCACCGCTTCAAGATCGCTCATCACCGAATATTCCATTTCTTGCATGTCTGGGGTGGCATAGTCCTCAATGCCCTTCTTCAACGCGATACAAACATTCAGAGATTCAAACTCCGAAGAAATTGAGCGAAGCCCTCGCATCATGCCAACAAGCGCAATACCGTGAATAAGTGGAATAGATCGACGCTGCTGGTCGAAAATTCTGCGTAAATTTTTGACTCGACCAACGAAAGATTGACCAGACCCAATGAACTCGTCCACCAATAATAATGCGTCAAAGTCCTGCTCTCGCGCAGCTGCGTCGTATCGATTCAGGTTTCGAACCTTGTAACGACCGATCCCAGCAAGGGTGCTGACGAGATCGTACAGAACACGCTGCGCACTATCTTTCTGTCGATCTGCAGTAGTCGCACAAAGAATGGTTCTATTTAAATCAAATGTCTCATCAATATATTTAGCCATATCGAGCAGATGCTGCTCATACGCATCTGTCGATAAGAAGGTAAAACGCTCCAACAGACGGCCAACTAATGCAGGGCCATGTTGAGATCGAGCAGAATCCGCTTCTTCCAGTAGATTAACTAGAGCCTCTATCCTCCGCTCGTGCCTACCAATCCATGGGATGTTCAGCGCGAACTCCTGAGCTAAATTTTCAATAGACACCAATAGCCCAAATGGTTTTTTGGAAGCAGGATTTCGCCTGATAGGAACTAAAATAATAGAGATCACAAAGCATAAAAATATGTTACTCCTGGGATTCTTTCGAGTTGATTCGTCAACTCTGATTTTTAAAAAATTTCAAATTCCAGAAAATTCCAAGTTTGACGCAGATCCACTCGCGACTTTCTCCTATTCTAGCAAACTGAAAGGGCATTGTTGCACAACTCCAGCTCTGCAGTGCGGTAGGCTCGCCAGATGAGTGAATCGAGCTGGGGGCGCAAGCGTTACCGCACCACAAACTGGAGGGCGTACAACGCAGCGTTGAAGGCCCGAGGCGACTTGACGATCTGGCTGGTCAAGGACATGCAGTGGTTGGCCCCTCCAAGCGGCAAGCATGGCCGCAATTGCACCTTCTCAGATGCTGCCATCCAGTTTTGCCTGGCCATCAAATTTCTGTTCGGCTTGCCTCTGCGGCAAACCCTGGGCTTGGTGCATTCGTTACGCAAATTGATGGGCCTGCCTTGGGCTGCGCCGACTAAAGTACGGTTTGCCGTTGGCAAAAGAGTCTGGATGTTCAAGTGCACTACCGTTCAAACAGCCAGGGCCTGCACGTGCTCGCTGACTCCACGGGCATCAAGTTCCTGGGCGAAGGCGAGTGGAAAACAAAGAAGCATGGCGCAGAACGTCGTCGTCAATGGAGCAAAGTGCATCTGGGTATTGATGCCGACACTTTGCAGATCCGGGCCATCATTGTGACCACCAATGAAGTCGGTGACTCGCCAGTGGGTGCCGAGTTATTAAATCAAATCCCCAGCCATGAAACTGTGGCCAGACTAGTGGGTGATGTAACGTATGACACAGAGGACGTACATGAGGCTTGTCACCGGCGTGGAGTCACCCCCCTCATCCCGCCGCGCAAAGGAGCAAGGCTGCGCAAAGCACTGGCATTCACCCATTTCAATGAGGCAGTCAAGGCATGCACGCGATTGGGGCGTGCCATCTGGAAACACTGGAGCGGCTACCACCGCAAATCATTGGTGCAGACGAAGATGAATTGCTTCAATCGATTGGGTGAGAAGGTGATGTCCAAGACGTTTGAGCGGCAAGTAGCGGGGCTCAACATTCTGGCATCCATCCTCAATCGATTTACCTAACTGGGGATGCGCCTAACAGCGGCCGAGGTATAACTGCGTCTGGGGTTTGAGGTGGATCGGCCTCCGGCCGATATTGCTACAAAGCCGCATAGTTGTGCAAATCGCTTTAGCCTCAAAGGCTAACTTGGATTGCTTGGGCGTTCCGCATTTGGTTACGAACGGGAGCAGTCGAGGAGTCAGCGAGCTGATGGCTGCGGCTCAACATGAATCTGCCTCCTCTAACTGAGGCCATCGTTAAGATCGATACGTGGCCTGTCCGGCGGTCAAGTGACCGGTTTCGAGGGTGATACCGCTGCTCAGCATTGGCGAGGGGGAATGGCTGGCCTTAGCGATTACCGCTCCCGGCGTACTGATGCGCTAATGACTCAGATCAGCCTGAACCCGCCACGCTGGAGGTCTTCTGCAGCGTGAGCGGTCTGTCGCCTGGCGGCAGGCTCTGCGGATCAGCGGGATAGTGTTGAACTCCCCGCCAGCGGTCGTGCGCGTCAGCCAGCAATCGACCCATTGCTGGCGCTAACTTCTCGGCAGTAGTTGTTTGCTTTGCAGCAGAAGCGAGCATCGTCCGTGGGCAGAATAGACATCGTTAACGCAATGGAGGTACAGGATGTTGGATGCGCCTGAACCGCTCGCCGCATGCAGGGAAGTAATCCTGTACTGGAGGCAGCTATCTCAGCTGGCTGAGTTCGCAGAGCTACGGCATGGCTACGGAAACAGCAACGGGGGATTCGGCGTCATCTATCCAGAAGACCTGGATGAGTACGAAATTCAGGTTGAACGGATCAACATCCCACCGAGGACCTTGCTTGTCTATGGCTTCGCAATTGCGCTGCCACCGGGCTGGGAAGTCCTCGTAGAGGAGAGCGTCTACCTGGGTGTGCTCTCGTCAATCTTGAAGGAGCACGGACTAGCAGTTGAAGCAGGCCGCGTCGAACTACTGTTGAGCAACTGAGATCCGCTTCCAACCTGAAGCCGTCATCTACCGGGATGTCTGTGAGGACCGCTCCTGGCCGTCTGCTGACCCACAGGTCCTGAGCAGCTGATCTGCAAAGCAACCAAACCACCTGATGTAGCTCTCGCAAATCACTGCAGAGCCCTCCCATCAACACGCCCCTGCATCATCCATCCGCTACACCTGCGTAGACGAGTTGGACAGCTCCCGCACCCCCACACCTGCTACGATCCACCCCGGTGCTCAACACACCTCATAGGCGGAAGTCACTCCCGTAAGTCCAGTGGCTTTTTTTCGTCCATACGTTTCGTCTTGCCCCGAGGTCCGGGGCAAGGCTTTCTTATGGCCGGGTGGCGCGCAGCTATACAAGACCCTTCGGGGGAAATCTGCGGGCGGCCCTATGACCGTGTTGAAGCACCCGGCCGCCTCTCTCAACAGGAGGCGAAGTTGGTAGTCCAACGAATCATAGGAGGCCAGTCATGGCTACGCAGACCCCGTCCGTCCGTGGAATCCCTGCAGACGACATCACCCCCCAAACCCTCCACTTCGGCGACATCCCGATCCGCACGTTCTCCAAGAACGGCGTGATCTGGTTCCTGGCCAAGGATGTGTGCACCGCCCTGGGAATCTCCCGCCACAAGCTGACCACCGGCAAGCTCGCTGAGGACCAGCGCTGCACCGTCCGCCTTGCCAGCGAACCCGGCTGCAAGCCCAGGCGCGAAGCCGTGGCGGCCATCAGTGCAGAAGGCCTGCATGCACTGATCCAGGCCAGCCCCTCACCTGTGGCCAAGCGCTTCAGGCGCTGGGTGAAGCACAAGGTCCTGGCCAGCATGGATGCATCGGCCAAAGACCGCAAACCCAAGTACAAGGCCAAGCACCCGCCCCAGAGCCTGATCCCGGGGCCTGCGCCCAAGGTCTTGCGCCGCATCCGCACCTGCGATGACCTGTCTTTCACACAGCGCAATGCGAAAGGGGAGCGCATTCAGTGGTTTGTGCCGCCGCGCGTGAACAGCGGGCATGAGCACTACGGGATTGGAGAGATCTGGTTCAGCGAGGTGGTGGAGCTGGCCCGCCACAACCCCAGGCATGCCTATGACGCCATGCGGTTTGCGGGGCCGGAGATGGCGCGGTACTGGAACCATGGGCACCCTGACGGCTTCTTTGACCGCATGGCACGTTGGGCGCTGGGGGCCATTCTGGCCAATGCGCAGGAGCCCGCGCTGCCGTTCGAGCTGCCCTGCCTGGGCTTTGCGCCGCTGGAGGGCATGGAGGCCATGCTGGCGACTGCGGCTGCGCCCCGGCCGCTGCCGGAGCATGTGCAGGAGGCCATCGACAGACAGGCCTGGCAGGAGGCGGCCGAGTGCCAGCGGCATTACTACGAGCGCCGCCGCCGTGACCTGATGGCGCGGCACGACTGACGCGGGCGTCAAATGCCACTCCTTTGCCCCAGGAGTGGCCAGCGGCTGGCCGGGAAGTGTTCCGGCGCCTTGATTCCGCAGTGGGTGAAGCCTGGTATTGCGAAGTCACCAGGGCAGGCCAGAGCACCCCGCAAAGGCTGTGGATGAGCGATGTGCCCGGCTTCATTGACCGCCGCGACTCTTTCAAGACCGCCGAGATCAGCGGCAACAGCTACATCGCCAAGAGCCGCCTGGGCCGGGTGGTCTTCGAGACTCCGCTGGCGTAGCGCCCAACTGCCCTCGCCATTTCCTTTGCTGGAGCGCGCTCAGGGCAAATCGATCTTCAGCCCGCGCCCGGTCTGCACGGCTACGTAGTGCGCATCCTTCAGGGCCCGGGCCAGCTCTGGATCGGTCTCGTCGAACTCCTTGACTGCCATGCTGCCGATGGTGATCTGGTGCAGCCTGGAGCGGTCCAGGCCCCGGTCCAGCAGCACCGCACGCACGTATTGCAGCTGTTGCGCCAGGTGTTGGAAGACATCGTGCCCTGGCAGGGCCAGGGCACGTTGGGCCACCAGCGCCAGGGCGCGATCGATGTATTCAAGGGGCGTCAATGGGATTCAACCGGTTCATGGAGTGGCTGCAGAGCATGCCAGAGCACCGCGGGCCCGAGAGGGCGGGCCGCTGGAGCCAGGGGCTCCAGGGGCACCAGGCTCCCCTGGCCTCACCCGGTGGCTCTCAGAAACTGTCCCAGTCGTCATCGGCCGTGGAGGCCATGGCGACGGGCTTGGCGGCGGCCGTTTTTGCTGGAGCCGCCGGGGCTGCGGGCTTGGCCGCGGCAGCGCTGGGCGCCAGCGCCGGGGCACGGCGGATTGCGTCGCTGGTGGTTTGCGCGGCGCTCGCTGCGCGGGCCGAAGTCTGCAGCGGCGCACCGCTGCCGCCCGGCAGCCTGAAGACCGAGACCACGCGCACCAGTTGATCGGACTGGTGGCGCAGGCCTGCGGCTGCGCCGGCCATTTCCTCGACCAGGGCGGCGTTCTTCTGCGTGGTCTGGTCGATGTGGGTGATGGCCTCGGCCACCTGGGCGACGCCGCTGTTCTGCTCGGCGCTGGCGTGGCTGATGTCCGAGATGAGCTGGGTGACCTTGCGGATTTCCTCCATGGCCTGTTCCATGGTTTCCCCGGCAAACGCGGCCTCCTGGTTGCCGGTGTGGATTTCGGCCACGCTGTGGCTGATGAGCTGCTTGATTTCCTTGGCGGCCTCGGCGCTGCGGCCTGCCAGGGCGCGCACTTCCTCGGCGACCACGGCAAAGCCCCGGCCATGCTCGCCCGCACGGGCTGCTTCCACCGCGGCGTTCAGGGCGAGGATGTTGGTCTGGAAGGCGATGGAGTCAATGACGCCGATGATGTCGGCGATCTTCTTGCTGCTGGCGTCTATGCCCTGCATGGTCTGCACGACCTTGCGCACGGCCTGCCCGCCTTCGGTGACGACGCGCTGGGCTTCGCGCGTGATGCGGTCGGCCGATTGCGCGTGGTCTGCGTTGTGGGCCACGGTGGAGCCCAGCTCTTCCATGGCGGCGGCGGTCTGCTCCAGCGCGCTGGCTTCGCTTTCGGTGCGGGCGGCCAGGTCCTGGTTGCCCTGGGCGATTTCCGCGCTGGCCAGGGCCACGCTGTGGGCCTGTTCGTTCACGCTGCCGACCACGCGCGTCAGGCCCGTGCTGGTGGTGTTCATGGCTTCCAGCAGGTGGCCGATTTCATCCTGGCGGTCGCTGGCGATGCGCACGGTCAGGTCGCCATCGGCAATGGCGTAGGCCATGTGGCTGGCCTGCTTCAAGGGGCGCACGATCATGCGGCGGATGAGCCAGAACCATGCCGCCGACAGCAGCAGCACGGCGCCCAGGCCCATGAGGGCGAACTGCAGGACCAGGCTGCGGGTCTCGGACACGGCTTCGTCCACGTAGGCGCTGGTGGCAATGACCCAGTTCCAGGGTGCGTATTGGCTGAAGACGACCAGCTTGTCGCGGGCCTGGGTTTCGCCCGGATTGGTCCAGGGATAGGCCATGCTGCCCTGCTTGCGGTCCAGCATGTCGCGGATGAAGAAGCGGCCATCGCCGTCCTTGGAATCGCTCATGTTCTGGCCTTCCAGGGCGGGATGCACGACCAGTTGGCCGCGCTGGGGGCCGTCTTCGGCATTGAGCACGTAGTAGTAGCCGGTCTGGCCCACCTTGAGCGCGCGGATGGAGTCCTTGAAGTGCTCCAGCAGTTGCGAGAAGTCCTGGCCCACGAAGGCGATGCCCACGGTGGCGCCGGAAGCGTCCTTGAGCGGGCGGTACTGCGTCATGTACTGGCGGCCGAACAGGTGGGCCAGGCCCATGTAGCTTTGGCCGGCCTGGATGGCGGCGTAGGCGGGATGGGCGCGGTCCAGCCGGCTGCCCAGCACGGCCGCGCTCTGGTCGCCTTTCTCGTTTTTGAGCGTGGTGGCAATGCGCACGAAGTCGCCCTGCTCCTGGGCCGCAAACACGGTGGCCACGGCGCCGGTGCTGCGCGTGAAGGCCTGCAGGTGCGCATCGTTGCCGTTGAGCGGCTGGCCGTCCAGGCTCAGCACGGGTTCGCCGCCGCTGGTGTCCAGGCTGAGCGTTCCCTGCAGGCTGCGCGCCAGGCTGTCGGCCAGGAACTGGGTGCGCTGGCGCAGCTCCTTGTCGGTGGACTCGACGAAGTTGTGCAGCATCTGGACGCCCTGCTGCATCTCGTTGTGCATTTTTTTCTGCAGGGACTTGCTCACATCCCAGGCAATGCCCAGCACCAGCAGCGCCAGGATGGCGGCGACCCAGACAAAATTGGTGAGTGACAGCTTTGCGCCCAATCCTTGGCGGCGCCAGAAACGTTGACCGATGTGCATTGATGCATCTCCTGTGCGGCGTTGTGCGCCGCTGTTGTGCGCGCACAGGCGGGGAATGCCTGCGTGCCAAGCCATGCTGACCAAAGTCAAGCCCTGGTGATTCATGGGCCGAAGCGTATCGACGCTGCCGCATGCGGGATTTGAGATGGGTCAAGGAAGTAACCAAGTGTTGCAACGACAGCGTCCGGCCCATCGCGCCCCGGCTTCGGCTGGGCGCGTCGACAATTCCGGTTCCACCGCTTTGTCTGCCGTGTCCCATGTCCAATGCCCGCCTCCCCTCCTTCCGGTTCCTGATCGGCTTCGAGGCCGCAGCCCGCCTGGGCAATTACTCGCGCGCGGCAGAGGAGCTGTGCATTTCCCAATCCGCCGTGAGCCACCAGATTGCGCAGCTGGAGCAGCAGTTGGGCCAGCCGCTGTTCCGCCGCAAGGGGCGCGGCGTGGAGCTGACGGTAGCGGGCCGGCTGCTGCTGGACAGCGTGGGCAAGTCGCTGGACCAGATACGCCACGGGCTCAGCCGCATAGAGACCTACATGGACGACAGCCTGGTCACCATCGTCTGCCCCGCCCCCGTGGCCAGCGGCTGGCTGCAGCCGCGCCTGGACGGCCTGCTGCAGCGCCACCCCCAGCTGTGCCCCATCGTCTCCACCGACGAGACAGCGCGCTACATCGACGAGCTGGATGTGGACATCGCCATTACCCGCGAGCCGCTGCGGCAGACCGATGTGCTGCAGGTGCCGCTGCTGGCCGACGAGCTGGTGGCCGTGCGCGCACCCGGGCCGCACACAGGTGCCGGCCTGCTGTGCCTGGAGGAAGACCTGACCAGCGACCGCACCGGCCCCTTCATCCGCCAGCACCTGGGCCGGCAGCGCAAGACCGCCATCTACGACGACGCACGCCTGCTGCTGGACGCGGCGCTGCGCGGGCGCGGCTGCGCCGTGGTATCGCGTCTGCTGGCGGACGAGGCACTGGGCACGGGCCGGTTGCAGTTGGTGGAAGGCATTCCACCCTTTGCACTGGGCCGCCTGTGGATGTCGCGCATCGAGGGCGAGCCGCGCATGGCGCTGGTGCGCGAGGTGTTCGACTACCTTGTGGAGCAGGCAGTGCCTCGCCCTGAATCATGAGCCCAGCTGATTGATCAAGGCAAAAGATATCAATTTTCAGAATGAATACGGGCTCGGACAATCGCAGCATTCCCCCAAGCACTTGCTGAAGACACCATGCCTTACGCCCTTTCCCGCCGCTGCCTGCTGAACTGCCTGGGCCTGTCGCCCATGGCGGCCCTGGCCGGCACCGCCGCCGCCCGCTCCACGGCAGCCCGTGCCGAAGGCAGCCGCCAGGACCCGGACAGCCTGGAGACCTGGCACATGCCCGACGAGGGCGACCCGCACCAGTCCACGTGGATGTCGTTCGGCCCCAGCGAAAGGGTCTGGGGCCGCCGCCTGCTGGAGCCCGCACGCGAGCACCTGGCCGGCATTGCGCGCGCCATTGCCGCCTTCGAGCCCGTGAACATGCTGGTGCGCGAGCGCGACTACGACCTGGCCGCGCGCCTGTGCGGCAACCGCGTCAAGCTGCATGTGCAGCCCGTGGATGACCTCTGGATGCGCGACACCGGGCCGGTCTTTGTGCGCAAGCTGGGCAGCGGCACTGGCAGCAGCAAGGGCGAACTGGCGGGCGTGGATTTCAACTTCAACGGCTGGGGCGACAAGCAGGCGCATGACAACGATGCCGAGGTGGCAGGCTTTGTCACCGAAGCCGCCAACGTGCGCCACCTGGAGACCGAGCTGGTGCTGGAGGGCGGCGGCATCGAGGTGGACGGCCAGGGCACGGCCCTCATCACCGAAAGCTGCGTGCTCAACCCCAACCGCAATCCGGGCCTGTCCAAAAGCGCCTGCGAGGTCGAACTCAAGCGCCTGCTGGGCCTGCGCAAGATCATCTGGCTGCCCGGCATTGCGGGCCGCGACATCACGGACGGGCACACCGACTTCTATGCGCGCTTTGCCTCGCCCGGCGTGGTGGTGGCTGGCCTGGACGACGACCCGGACTCCTACGACTACGCCGTCACGCGGCGCCATCTGGACATACTGCGCCAGGCCACAGACGCGCGCGGCCGCAAGCTCGACGTGCAGGTGCTCAAGGGCCCCTCGTCGGTGCGCAGCAAGCTGGAGTCCAGGGAGTTCGCGGCCGGCTACATCAACTTCTATGTGTGCAACGGCGCCGTGATCGCCCCGCAGTTTGGCGATGCCCGCGCGGACGCCAACGCCCGCTCCCTGCTGCGCGAGCTGTTTCCCCGCCGCGAGGTGGTGCAGCTGGACATCGACGCGATTGCCGCCGGGGGCGGCGGCATCCACTGCACGACGCAGCAGCAGCCGCGTTGATGCGCGCCGTGCGGCAATAAGAATCGTCTTAACCTTGGCTGCGCATGGCCGGGCAAGACTGGAGAGCGGTATATCGATCCGTTTTTTCCAGAAATGCAGCCAAAGAGAACGTCCCAGAAACTGTGCGACCCGTGCTACGAATTGCTGAGCAATACGAGCCTGTCAACGCCCCACCCCGGACTGAGGTTCCGCTTTTATTCACTGGAGCAGGACGCCAATTTCGTGAACTATTGCTGCGTGCATTGCCAGGCGCCCCTGGCGATGAAGACAAGCCGGCGCGGGGCACTTCTGGGGTTTCGCCTGATGCCGTCCGAACCGTACTATCCCCTGGGTGAGGGGGACATCGAGGACGGCGGCCCGGCGCAAGGCCAGGCGCTGGAAGGGTGACCGGCTTGTGCAGCCCGCAGGCCGGTCAGTCGAAGAGATGGTGCTCGGCGCAGAAGGCCGCCAGGTCCTGGTTGCTGTCCACGTTCAGCTTGCGCATGGCGGAGTTCTTCTGAAGGCTGACGGTCTTGACGCTGCGCCGCAGGCGTGCGGCGATTTCGGTGATGGACTCCCCATTGGCGAAATGCCTGAGGACTTCGAACTCGCGCGGCGAGAGGCTGTTGGCGCGCTCGGCCAGGAAAACGGACCGCTCCTGCCTGGGCGTGTCGGCCTGGAATGAGGGCGAATAGTAGCGGGCATTGAGGCGGACACACTGCAGCGCCGCCATGATCTGGGTGAGCGGCTCTTCCTTGAGCAGCACACCGGCGACGCCGGCGTCATACAGGGCCGAGATGATCATGGGGTTGGAGACGGTCGTCAGCACCAGCACCTTGATGTCCGGGAAGTGGCGTATCAGATAGTCCACGTAGCGCAGGCCATCGCCATAGACATCGTCGCCCGGCATGGAGTAGTCGGTCAGAACCACGTCCAGCGGGTTCGATCTGGCGTATTGCATCAAGGACGATGGCGTGCTGAATGTGGCCACGACCTGGAGATTGGGGTCCTGCTCCAGGAAGTCCTTGACGCCAAGCAGGACCACGGCGTGGTCGTCCACGACAGCAATGCGCAGTTTCAGTTTCATGGGATCGCAAGCAAAGGGTTAGGGCTGGGGCAATTGCGCCATCATGGCTCGAAGGTCGGCCAAGAGGTCATCCAGCAGGACTGACAGCGCGGCCTGCAGGCCGGGCTCCCGGGTGCCGTTCGGGAGCTGGTCCTCCAGCGACTGGGTGCGGGCGGCAAGCTCCTGCATCCTGGCCAGCAACAAGGCGCCGCGCATGCGATGCAGCGCCTGCGCGGCCAGGTCGGGCCGGCGCTCATCCAGGCCACGGGCCAGCATTGCGATGTCGTCGTTCATGCACTGCACGAAGACCTGCCGGTGCGTCTGCAGCACGTTGGGCTCCGACAGGGCCGCAGGCTGCGGTGTATCCCCCGCCGGGGTATCGGCCTGGGCAGGCGCCGGACGGAGCCGCTTTTTCGGCGCGAATTTCTCCAGGGTGCGGACCAGCGTGCGCAACTGGATGGGCTTGACCAGCCAGGCATTCATGCCGGCATTCAGGCAGCGGTTTTCCTCGTCCAGCATGGCATTGGCGGTCACGCCGACGATGGGGCAGGCAACGCCCTCCGCACGCAGCCGCTCCGCCAGTTCGTAGCCGTTGAGGTAGGGCATGTTCACGTCCGTCAGCACCAGATCGTGCGGGCTGATGTCCCACAGCGCCAGCGCCTCCTCCCCGTCGTCGGCGACCGTGACCTCGCAGCCCAGGCTCTCTAGCTGGCCGCGCAGCGTCACCTGGTTGACGGGATTGTCCTCGGCGACCAGCACGCGCAGGTCGAACAGGGGCAGATCGGAGCCGGAGCCGGCCGAGCGCTGTGCGCCGCCGAGCACCTGCGCAATGCCCAAGCCGATGCTCAGAACGTTGTGCCCGTCAATGCCCCGGTTGTCCGGCGAGGAAAGGTTCAGGTGCGGCCCGGTCCATCCGGGCGCGGGGCTGTCCGCCGGCAACAGGACGTCCAGCAGCAGTTCATCCTTGTCCGCGGCCACCGGGGCGGCGCCCGCCGCGCGGGCCTGGCCGCCCCAGCGCTGCAGCCAGGCACAGATGTTGTCCGTCAGTTCCGGGTGGGGAGTGCGCACCGCGATGCGGGCACCCTTGAGCTCGGGCGCCTCCTCCTCCTGCGCGACGGTCTCCAGCCCCAGCTCGAACCAGAACCGGCTGCCCAGGCCGGGCTCGCTCCAGACCTCGATGGAGCTGGACATCATCCGGGCCAGGCTCCAGCAGATGGACAGGCCCAGGCCCGCTCCACGGGCAGTGCGGCTGCTGTTCTTGACCAGATAAAAGGGTGTGAAGAGCTCGCCATGCAGGGATTTTTCTATGCCCACGCCCGTGTCGCAGACCTCGAACACCAGCCGGACCTGGGAGGCCGTGCCCGGCACGCTGCGCAGGCGGACGATCACATGGCCGGCCTCCGTGAACTTGATGGCATTGCTGATGAGATTGCCCAGGATCTGGCGGATGCGCACCGCATCGCCCAGCACCGACTCGGGCACCTGCGCGTCCACGCAGGAAAACAGCAGCAGGCCGTTTTGCTGCGCCATGGCGGCATAGGAGCTGGTGCAGTTTTGCACCAGCTCCCGGGGGTTGAACGGGGCCTTTTCCAGTTGCAACTGGCCCGCCTCGATCTTGCTGGTGTCCAGGATGTCGCTGATGATCTGCAGCAAGATGGACGAAGAGGCTTCGATACGGTCCACATACTTGCGCTGCAGCTGCGTGAGCTCGGTCAGGCCCAGCAGCTCCAGCGTGCCCAGCGCGCCATACAGCGGCGTGCGGATCTCGTGGCTCATGGTCGCCAGAAAGGTGGACTTTGCCTCATTGGCCTCGTCCGCCGCGATTCTTGCCCGCTCCAGATTGCTCTCGATTTCTGCGCGCGCACTGACGTCGGCAAACACGCACAGCGTCACATCCTGGCCCAGGTAGCGGGTGGGCGCGTAGGCCACGTAAAGCGTTCGGCCCTGCGCGGTGACCAGCTGCTCCATGGTTCCTGCGGCCCTGGCGTGGACAATTTCATCCAGCGCTGCCCTGTTTTCCGGCGAGCCGGGGCGCAGGTAGCCATCGGCCGAGTGCAGCCACTCCTGCACCAGCGAGTTGCTGAAGATGATCTTTCCACTGCCGTAGGCCACAAGGCAGACAGCCACGGGGGCGGTCTCGATCAGCGTCCTGTTGAATTGATTGCTCTCGACGATGACCCGCTGCGCTTCCTGGGCAGGCGCAATCACCTTGCGGTTGAACCAGCGGGTATAGGCGATACCGGCCAGCAGGCTCAGCAGCAGGGCCAGCACCAGGCCGGCAGAGGGCGCGAACAGCCGGCCCTGGAAAAAGGTGGCGTAGTCCACCTGGTAGTAGCCGGTCCACCGGCCGGAGGCATCCTCGGTCTTGAGGATCAGGCCATTGCGCGTGTACCGCATCCCCGCCTCGTCCACCTGGGGCACCGGGCCGGTGCCCATGAGCACGCCGAAATCCCGGTGCTCCAGCCAGAAAAGATGCCTGGGCAGCGTATGGATGGATCTTTCTATGGCGCTGATGCGCTGGCGGCTGAAAAGGATGGCAGCGTAGATCGGGCTTGTGGCGGCTTCGTCGCCGGCATCGATATGGCTTGAAAAGCCGGCTGCGACCATGCCGATCATCTTTTCCGGGAACTGGGGCGACCGGAACCAGACGATCTCCTGCGCCGGCGCCGTGGAGCCGGCGCCCGGCCGGGCATCGGCGGCCCTGGCCCGCAGATGCGCCTTGACGGCGGCAATCGTGCTGTCGAACATTTCCTGCGTGACGCTCTCGTTGCCTATGGGCACGTCGATGGCCGGCACGCCGATGCTGATCGCCCCATCCTCCTTGGTGAAGAAGGCAGCGGCTGCCGGGAAGTAGGAGCCTGCCCAAAAGGAGGAATAGCCCGCGGCCAGGGAGCTGCCCAGCGAGAAAAGCCGGTCCGGGAGCGTGTCGCAGGCCGCGCGCGCAGAGCATTGCAGTGAAAAGGGAATGCCGCCGATGGCCTCGCGGCCGCGGAACATGCGGTAGTCCGCCTGCGCAGGAGCGGGCACGTCAACGATGGTGGCTATCCTCTGGTCCGGCAGCGCTTTCCAGGACTCGTTACGGCCCTTGAGCCGCCGAAGAAAGATCTCCTGCTCGTCCAGCGAGCCGACGATGGCGGAGAAGTTCAAGGCCAGGCGGCCCTGCTCCTGCTCGAAGATCCTCTCAGAGCCCCACAGCAGCACGGCGATGAGGAAGATCGCAAGGGGAAGCACTCCAAACAGTACCCGGTTCTGCCAGCGTGTGGTGCGTGTGATCTTGCTGAACGGGGAGTCGGGCATGGACGCCTTGCGTGCTTGGGTCAGGTGGGGTTGCCTTGGTGTCGGGGTTCGGATGCCAGCATAAGGGCAAATTCGCTGGCGGGCACCGCGGCGGACAGCAGATATCCCTGCACGCAATCGCAGCCGACGCTGCGCAGCAACTCCAGGTCCTGGGTGGTCTCCACCCCTTCCGCCGTCACCGTCAGGCCCAGTTGCCGCCCCAACTGCACCGACGACGTCAAGGCCGCAGTGCGCACCTCGTCACCCGCGGCACCGGCCACGAAGGCCCGGTCGATCTTCAATTCGGTGAAGGGCGTGGAGATGAGGCTGTACATCGAGCTGTAACCCCGCCCGTAGTCATCCTGGGCCAGGCCGAAGCCTTTGAGCCGCAGGCGGCTCGCGCACATGTAGTAGTTGGCAGGTATGCCGACGGCCTGGTCCTCCAGCAGCTCGAACGTGATGTTCTCCGCAGCGATGCCGCACCGGGCCGCCATGTCGTGCAATTCATCCGGCAGGCCAATATCGTCCAGCAGCGGTATCGGCAGGTTGACGGACACAGGCACGACATGTCCGGCACTGCGCCAGGCCAGGTGCGCCGACATGGCGTCTTCCATCATCCGCACCAGCAAGGCATGGTCCAGGCCATGGAACCGGATGGCGGACATGAACGAGCCCGGCATCATGAAGCCGAACTGCCGATCGTTCCAGCGCGCCAGCGCTTCCACACCGACGGTGTGGCCCGTGAGCAGGGATTTCTTGGGCTGGAACCAGGCCTGTATGGTTTTCTCCTCCAGCGCCTGGATCAGGTGTGCCTTGGCGAAAATCGGCCGTTCCTTGATGCCCGGAGCGCTTTTCCTCTCGTAGGCACGCAAGGACCTGAGTTGGCTGGCCAGGACCTGGACATGGTCCGCACCGAACGGCTTTTGAAACATCCCGACGACGGAAAAGCCGGACTCCTTGGCCATGAGACTGACACTGTTCATCAACCGGCGCGAGCAGGAGCTGGATATGACGAGCATGGGATGCAGGCCGCGCTGGCTCAGTTCATTGATGAACTGCAGGCCGTCCATGTCGGGCATTTTCAGGTCGGTGATGACGAGGTGGAATCCGCCATCGCGCAGCATTTGCAGGGCATCGCGTGCGTTGCAGGCAATGTGCGTGTCCACGATTCCCGCCTCCATGAGCAGGCTGCGCGTGTGCTCGCAGCACAGGGCGTGGTCGTCAAGAATGAGTACTTTGAATGTCGACAGCATGGGATCAGGTCCTGCATTGCTTGATGTGGTTCAGGGTGGTGCGCAGCACCGCCAAAGTGAATGGCTTGCACAGCAGGCTGTCGAAGCCGGCCGGCAGTCCGTCGCCCTGCCCTTGCGCCTGCCCTTGCGCCTGCGTTTGCGTCTGCGGCTGCGGCTGCGCATTGGCCGTCAGCCCGACGATCGGGCGGCCGTAGCCACGCTTTCTGAGCGCACGCGCCAGGGCCAGGCCGTCCAGCAGCGGCATGTGCAGGTCGGTGAGAACGGCGTCGAATTCGAGCAGGCCGGGCATGGACAGCGCGTCCTGTCCATTGCTGGCCTGCTGGACCTCGCAGCCCAGCACCTGCAGTTGCTCTCGCAGGATGATTCTGTTGATGGGGTTGTCCTCGACGATGAGCACACTCAGCCCCATCGGCTCGTGGACCTGGGGAACGGCGGCGTACAGGTCAGGGCGCGCGCCCGGCGCAATGCCCTGCTGGGCCATGCCCAGCGCCTGGCCCACGGCCAGCACGCCAGGCATGCTGGTTTCCCACACACGGGCCTGCAGGGTTTCGCGGGGGACCTCGCCCGGCGCCAGCGCCACAACGCATTTGCCCGTCCATTGCGGACGGCGCACCGACCGTGGCCAGGCTTGCACCAGCACCGCCTGTTCATTGGAGCCCTGCACCTGCTCCCGGTATGGCTGGGCCATGGCGCCCCAATGCCGCAGCCAGGCGCACAGGTTGTGCACGACTTCCGGAATGGCGCCATCCACGTAGACGGTGTGCGGCAACAGGCTGGGCACTGCCTCATAGCCTGCCGCGCTCTCGCGCGGCAGGCGCAGCTCGAATGACACGCAGGTCCCCAGTCCCGGCTGGCTGGCGGCCGTCAGCCGCCCGCCCATCTCCTGGCTGAGGCGCAGGCAGATGGACAGACCCAGGCCCGCGCCCTGGACCTGCTGCTGCGTGGCCGCATGGGCACGGAAGTACGGGTCGAACAGGAAGGGCTGCTGCTCCGGCTCGATGCCGATGCCGGTGTCCTGCACCTGGAACCGCAGGTCGGTACCTTCCTCGCTTTCGCCCATGACCTGCAGGCGGATGGCCACATGGCCGGAGAACGTGAACTTGATGGCATTGCCCACCAGGTTGTCCAGGATCTGCCGCAGCCGCAAGGCATCGCCCACCAGCAGCGGCGGCGTTTTCACATCGGAGACGGCATACAGCTGCAGCCCTTTTTGCTCGGCACGCGACAGCAGGCCCGCGGCCACGCTGTCGAGCAGTTCGGTGGCCGAAAACGCATGGGCCTCCAGTTGCAGCCGGCCCGCCTCGATGGCCGACAGGTCCAGGCTGTCGTTGACGATGCGCAGCAAGGAGGCCGACGCCTGCTGCATGGCCCCCAGGTAGCGGGTCTGTTCGGAAGGAGCTCTGGACAGCGCCAGCAGCTCCAGCGTTCCCAGGATGCCAAAGAGCGGCGTCCGTATTTCATGGCTCATGGTGGCCAGAAACTGCGTCTTGGCCTGGCTTGCCGATTCGGCGCGCAGCTTGGCATCGACCAGCGCTGCCTGCGCCTGCCTGAGCGCCGTCACATCGCTGACCAGGCAAAAAACCACCGGCTCGCCAGCGTGGGTCGTGGGCGTGGTGCGGACCTCCACCCATCGCCCGTCCCCCAGCGCCAGCTCACGCGGGTCCTGCTGCGCGCCCCCGGCCACGGCATGCTCGAACCACGAAGAATCACTGCACACCCACTGCCGCGCCAGTCCGTTGGACAGCAGCAGGCTGCGATCGCTGCACCGCACCAGTGCCAGGCCCACGGGGGCCGTGTCCAGCAGCTTTCGGCAGAGCGCATCACCGGCGGCGCAGGCGCCTGCCCGGCTCCAGGCCGAAGCCGGCACGCCGCGGCGCAGCCGGCGCACGCACCATGCAAGTACAGCCATGAAGGCAAGTCCCAGCGACACGGACCCCAGCAGCAGCCAGACATGGGCCCTGACCAGCTGCCGCGCGGACTCCCAGCGGCCTGCAAGCCATCCGGCGTTGTTCGCGGATTTGCGCAGCAACAGGGATTCGGGAAGCGCCCGGCCTGCCTGCATCAGTGAATGGAGCGGCCCGGGCTGGCCCTGCGGTGCGCTGGCGCGCCACGGCCAGGCATAACCGGCTTGCGTGCGGATGGCTGCGTGCGTGGCCCCCACCGCAGCGTCCAGCAGCAGGAAGCATCGGTCCATGAAAAACAACTGAATGTCTCGCACGGGCACATGACCGAGGCTGTGCGATGGCGTCGCCGGGGCGGCGGCGTCCCTGCCGCCGTGACCGGCACAGGCCAGCATGGCCATGATCGCCAGTGCAAATGCCATCAAGTCACGCCGTGCCAGGGACAGGCACAGCCTGTGATGTGTCGATCTGGAAGAAAACAAGAGAGCTTGAAACTGGCGCATTGCCGAATCTTAGGAATCAGAAGGCGAATTTGGACTAAGAATTTTCTTAATACTGAAACCTCTTGCACGCCGCCTCGCCAAAGAGCGATTTCAAGCATCGATACGCCATCGAAAAATCGTCAACTCTCTTTGAAGATGCCATTATTCCTGTCACTTTAAGAAAATTCTTAAACCAATACTCCGATGCCCTGGAGATCATTGCCGGATTGATTCATCGACAAAGGCTGCTCCGTTTCTGACCACCCCCTGTGATATTGAACACAGACGTCGCGCATGCAGAATGCCATCGCTATTTCACATCATGTATTGCGCAATATCCAGAATGCGTTTCGGCAGCCCATTTCAGGGAAAGTAAAAAATGGCAATGAGGATATACAGGCAACGATTCACGACCAGGCCGGCAAGCAGGCCGCTGCGCCTGCTCGCCCTGGCGTTGCTCTTGCAAGGCTGTGTCGCCACGGCCCATGCATGGACCGTCGTGGTGGACAGCGCCGCCGACGCAAGCGGCCCGTGCGCCAGCACCGGCCTGGGACCCTGCTCCCTGCGCGACGCCATCATCTACGCCAACGCCAACCGCAACAAAGGGGGCGACAACCGCATCGAGTTCAGCATCGGTGCGGGGGGAGAGCAGACCATCGTCACCCAAAGCAACTGGAATGGCAGCCTCAT
Source organism: Delftia sp. GW456-R20 (assembly GCF_001622915.1). Classification (NCBI taxonomy): domain Bacteria; kingdom Pseudomonadati; phylum Pseudomonadota; class Betaproteobacteria; order Burkholderiales; family Comamonadaceae; genus Delftia; species Delftia sp. GW456-R20. The sequence goes on from NZ_LWCN01000004.1 coordinate 984,452, forward strand.
GCAGCCCATTGCACCGGCCACATCGCTGACGGTGGACGCCAGCACGCAACCCGGCTATGAGGACCACTCGCCACGCCGCCCCCTGATCACGCTGCAGGCAGGCAGCTCCGAGTTCGGTACAGGGCTCGAGCTGGCAGGCGCCATCACGGTGCGCGGTCTGGCGATAGGCGGCTTCAACACCGCCCTGGCGGTGACCGGCGACGGCAACACCGTGCTGGGCTGCCATATAGGCGTTGACGCATCGGGAACGGTCGCCATGGGCAATCGCAGCAACATTATTGTCAACTCCGGCAACCGCAACCGCATCGGTAATCTGGATATTGGCGGGCGAAATGTCATTTCCGCGGCGGAAAATTCCGGAGTATGGCTTTCCTGGCCGGGCGTCGGTACAGAAAACATCATTCAGGGAAATTACATAGGCACCGATATCACCGGCAATGTGGCGCTGGGAAACCAGGGAAACGGCATCAGCGTGGCATCCGGATTTACCGGCACGCTGATCGACAGCAACCTCGTCTCCGGCAACGTCAGGGAAACCGGTGGTTCATCCGGGATTTCCATTTCCGGCTCGCACACGCTGGTGACCCGCAACCGCGTCGGAACCAATGCAGCCGGCACGGCCATGATTGCCAACAATGGGCCAGGCATTGCCGTATTCTTTTCGCCGGAAGGCGGACATCGCATTGGCACAGGCCCTGAAGACGGCAACCTGGTTGCCGGAAACAAGGAAACGGCCATTGAATTGAATGGAAACTACGCCGCACGCAACTCGAATACCCTGATTGCCGGGAATATCGTGGGAACCAGCCTGGATGCCAGCACCATGCTGCCCAATCAATGGGGCATCGTCATCAAGGATTCGGACGAGGTCACCGTGCGCGGAAACATCGTCGGTGGCAGCAAGGCGTCCGGCATACAGTTCCAGGGCGCCGGCAAGAACAACCTCGTGCAGGGCAACTACGTGGGCGTCAGTCCCCAGGGAACCGCCCTGCCCAATGGGGAAGGCGTTTCCTTTTTCCAGAAGGCCCATGACACCCTGGTCGGCGGTGACGACGCGGCACATGCCAACGTGATTGCGCACAACAGGCTGTTCGGCGTGGGATTGCGGGGGGACGAAGTCAAGGGCGTCTCCATGCTCGGCAATGCCATCTACGGCAATACCGAGGGAGGCATCGCACGAACCAGCCTGGCCAACGGAGATCCTGCCGATCCGGTGCTGCTCACGGTGACGCCCGACGGCCTGTCCGGCACGCTGGACAGCGTCGCCAACGAGAGCATGCGCATCGAGTATTTCTCGACGCCCAGACTGCCCGACGGGCTGGTGGAGCGCGCCGCCGGCAAGGTTTTGCTGGGCTCGCAGACCGTGACCACCGATGCCTCCGGCCATGCGCCCTTGGCGTTCAAGGGCGCCATGCCCCCGGGCGACCAGGCCGCTGTCACGGCGACCGCCACCCGGATTTCCACCGGCGACACCTCGCGCTTTTCCAACGCGATGGCGGCCAACGCCGCCCCCGTGGCGCTGCCGCAAGCCGTCACGACGCCGCAGGATACGGCTCTGTCCATCACCCTCGCTGGCACGGACTTCGAGTCGGACCCGCTGCGCTTCGAGATCACCACCGGCCCCGCCCATGGCGGCATCAGCGGCTTCGATCCCCAGACGGGCACGCTGGTCTATACGCCGGCGGCCGGCTACTCCGGGCCCGATACCTTCGCCTTCACGGTATCCGACGGGCACCAGAGCGCTGCCGCACCGGCATCCGTGTCCATCGAGGTGATCGCTGCCGATCCTCCCGACCCGGGCCCGGGCACCGATCCCGATCCCGGTCCGGGCACGGACCCAGGGCCCGGTGCCGGCCCCGGAAATGTCCAGGCCGTTCCCGGCCTGGGCAAGGGCGGCATGCTGGCGCTGCTGTGCGGCATGGCCTATCTGGCCAGCCGCAGGATGAGGAAAAGGCAGGCCTGAGCCTGCAGCGGGCGCAGAGGCCCCCGCGCAAACGTCAGGCCGGCAGCCAGCGCAGCCAGCTCGGCCGCCAGGTCAGCGTGAAGGCAATGGCCAGGGCGGCAGCGGCCAGCGTCATGATCCAGACCAGGGAGGCCATGGAGGCATGGTCCACCGCCAGGCACAGGCCCAGCGAGGCGGCCAAGCCTGAGACGCCCAGCCAGCGCAGCAGCCTGACCTTGCCATCGGGCTGGGGCATGTCGCCGTGCACCTGCTCCCAGTGCACGTCCTTGGCCAGCGCAAACCAGCCCATGCCGGCCAGCGAGGCGGCAAAGGCGGCGGCCAGCAGCAGTGCGTCCATCAGTCCCTCAGACATGGGCCACCTCCGCCGTGCGTGCAGGCGTGGCGGTGGCCACGCGGCTCTTGAGCTTGCGTGCCACCACCACGGCCAGCACGGCGCTGGCCAGCATGAACAGGTCCACGCCGGCCACGGGCCAGTAGCCCGCGCCCAGGGTCTTGAACAGGTGGTCGCCCGTGGTCAGCCAGTTCAGCAGCACGGCCGTGACGGCCATGGCGGCCACGGCCCAGCACTGCTCGCGCCATGCTGGGTTGGGCAGGCCCCGGGCCACGGGGGCGCTGCGCACAAAGGCATGCGCCATGGCCAGCAGCCAGGCGGCCCAGAAGAAATAGCGCTCCATGTCGCCCCGGCCCGGCCAGCCCTGGGGCATGGCCTCGGGCAGCAGGCGGTTGGAAATCAGCATGCCCAGGGCGGCCACCAGCATGCCGGTGACGGTGGTGACGGCCAGGGCATCGACCACGCGCGCGCCCTGCACGCCCTGCTTGGCGTGCTGCTTCTTGCGCTTTTCCACGAAGAAGACGAAGCCGGTGGCAATGCAGGCGCAGCCGGCCAGGCCACCGAGCACGTACAGCCAGCGCAGCAGCCAGTGGCGGAAGTGCTGCAGGTGCAGGCCGGTGAGGAAGGTGTTGAGGCTGTCCACGGCCGTGCGCGGCGGGTCTTCGCGCAACAGCGCGCCCGTGCTGGCCTTGAAGTGGATGCCCTCGCCCGTGAGCGCGATGCGGTCGGTGCCGGCGCGGTAGACGCTGACGTAGCCATTGGCATCGCCCACATGGGTGACGGACAGGAAGCCCACGTCGCCGGCCATGCCCTTGGCGGCCCAGCGGCGCTGCGCCTCGGCCACCATGGCGTCCACCGAGGCCACGGGCGCAGCCACGCCGGCGCGGTCATGCGGCAGGCCGGTTTCCTCGGCCTCCATTTTTTCGTGCAGCTCGTGCAGCGGCTCCAGCTGGGTGTGGGTGATGGGGAAGTAGATGCCCGCAAAGATCACCAGCCCCGTGAAGGCGAAGAAGAAGTGGAAGGGCAGCGCCACCACGCCCGTCATGTTGTGCAGGTCCAGCACGCTGCGCTGGGTGGCCTTCTTCGGACGGAAGGTGAACAGCTCGCGGAAGATCTTGCGGTGCATGACCACGCCGCTGACCAGCGCCACCAGCATGATGAGTGCGGCAAAGCCCACGATCCAGTAGCCCAGGCCCATCCAGTTGAGCGTCAGGCTGTAGTGCAGCGGGTAGAAGAACTGGCTGCCGATCTTGAGGTGATCGTCCGGCAGGGACTCGCCATTGCGCGGGTCGATGGTGCGCATGGCCCAGATCAGGGTCTCGGGCTTCTTGGCGTTGGCCACCTCGTAGCCGGCAAACAGGCCCAGCACCGGGTCGCGGTGCGTGGTGTAGGCGCCCCAGCGCTGGGGCGTGTCGAAGCGCTCGGGCAGCGGGCCGTTGACCTCGCCGCGCATGGCCTCGCGCGCCTGGGCGTTGGGCTGCATGGACTCGAAGACCGGCTTGAGGATCTGGTCGTACGAGGGCATGGGCGTGGGCTCGAAGCGCGAGGCCGGAATGGCCCAGCGGTCGATCTCGCGGTCGAACACCGACAGCGCGCCAAAGAAGAACGCGGCCATGAGCACGAAGCCGAGCACCAGCCCGAACCAGGTGTGCAGCCAGGCCATGGAAAGGCGGAAATTCTGGAACATGGGAAGCGATCTCCGGATCAGGGCAGCAGCATCTGCTGGAGCAGTGATGCGCAGCCGGTCATGACAATGCCGCCACCGGCCAGCACGGCCCAGACGCGCGGGAGGCTCTGCGCCGCAAAGGCCCAGAGGAACACCGTCAGAAACACCAGGAAGCCGAGGATGTAGCCCAGATGCTCGGCATCGTGGAACTCCATTCCGGCGGCAAACATCAGCACCACGCCCAGGGCGATGAAGCCCCAGGTGAAGGCATAGCCGCCGAAGATGGCAGCTGCAATGCGAACCAAAATAGTTTTCATTTACACAGAAAAATACAGTTGTGCACCAAGTTCTCGGGGCGCATTATCCCCGAGGGTTGTTAAAACCTGTAATCGGCTGTGGTCTGTGGCGCCTGTCTTCTCTGCGTGGCGTCTCTATGCCGCCTGGCCCGCCGCCTGCGCCTTGGCCTGCGGCGCAGAAGGCTTGAGCGTGGGCGGCGCGAACTGGAAGGTGTGGGCGCTGGCGCCCGGCCAGTAGAGCTTGAACACGCTGTGCTGCTTGTCCAGCGGCCCCAGCAGCGCGCCGGGCTCCACGCGCAGGACCAGGTTGGCCAGCTGCCGCACCTCGGTGTCGGAGATGCGCCGCACGATGTGGTGGGCCGTGATGTCGCAAGGGTGCTCCAGGCCCGCAGCCTGCACCAGTTCCTGCAGCGCATGCAGGGTCTTGTCGTGGAAGTTGGCCACGCGCGTGGCCTTGTCGGGCACGACCAGGGCCTTCTGGCGCGCCGCGTCCTGCGTGGCCACGCCCGTGGGGCAGTGGCCGGTGTGGCAGTTCTGCGCCTGGATGCAGCCCAGGGCCATCATGAAGCCGCGCCCGGCGTTGCACCAGTCGGCGCCCAGCGCCATCATGCGCGCGATGTCGAAGGCCGTGATCACCTTGCCGGCCGCGCCGATCTTGATGCGGTGGCGCAGGCCCACGCCGATCAGCGTGTTGTGCACCAGCAGCAGCCCTTCCTGCAGCGGCACGCCCACGTGGTCGGTGAACTCCACCGGCGCCGCGCCCGTGCCGCCCTCGGCCCCATCGACCACGATGAAGTCCGGCGTGATGTCCGTCTCCTGCATGGCCTTGACGATGGCGAACCACTCCCAGGGATGGCCCACGCAGAACTTGAAGCCCGTGGGCTTGCCGCCCGACTTCTCGCGCAGGCGGGCGATGAAATGCATCATCTCCACCGGTGTCTTGAAGGCGCTGTGGCTGGACGGGCTGATGCAGTCCACGCCCACGGGCACGCCGCGCGCGGCGGCGATCTCAGGGGTGACCTTGGCGCCCAGCAGCATGCCGCCGTGGCCGGGCTTGGCGCCCTGGCTGAGCTTGATCTCGATGAGCTTGACCTGCGGGTCGGTGGCGTTGGCGATGAATTTTTCTTCGTTGAAGCTGCCATCGTCGTTGCGGCAGCCGAAGTAGCCCGAGGCCACCTCCCAGATCAGGTCGCCGCCGTGCACGCGGTGGTGCTGGCTGATGGAGCCCTCGCCCGTGTCGTGCGCAAAGCCGCCCATCTTCGCGCCCTTGTTCAGCGCCAGGATGGCATTGGCCGACAGCGCGCCGAAGCTCATGGCCGAGATGTTGAAGATGCTGGCGCTGTAGGGCTGGGTGCAGGGCGAGGTGCCTTCATCGGCGCAGCCGATGGTGATGCGGAAGTCATGCGAGGCCAGCCTGGTGGGCTGCATGGAATGGTTCACCCATTCATAGCCCTGGGCCGTGACATTGAGCTGCGTGCCCAAGGGGCGGCTGTCCGGATCGCCCTTGGCGCGCTGGTAGACCAGGGACCGCTGGGCGCGCGAGAACGGCAGCGCCTCATGGTCGGACTCGATGAAGTACTGCCGCATCTCGGGCCGGATGAACTCCAGCAGAAACCGCAGGTGGCCGATGATGGGGTAGTTGCGCAGCACCGAATGGCGCACCTGGGTCATGTCGCGCACGCCCAGCAGCGCCAGCGCGGCGCACACGCCAAAGCCCAGCCACCACCACAGCCCTCCCCACACCAGCGCCGCCACCAGCAGCCCCGCGCTGCCGACCAGGCTCAGGCAGAACGTGGTGTAGCGCAGCGGCACCCATGCGGGCAGGCGATGAACCGGGGAGGCAGACGTTGACATGGCGTGGGTCCTTGGGGGCGTGTTGACGATCTTGTGCATGCCGCGCCGTCGAGGGCGCGCTGTGCACAAGGGTAACCCACGATCCGCGTCAGCCCTGGCGCGGCCGGGCGCCGGCGCCCGTTGCCTGCGCGGCCGCCGGCAGCACGAACCGGAAGCTCGCCCCCTGCCCCGGCTGGTCCACCAGTTCGATGCGGCAGCCGTGCAGCTCCAGCATGCGGTGGACGATGCGCAGGCCCAGGCCGCCGCCGCGGCGGGCGCCGCCCACGGTGAAGGGGCGCTCGAACAGGCCTTCGCGCAGATCGGCCGAGATGCCGGGGCCGGTGTCGGCCACGGTGACTTCGACCGCGTTGCCCGCTGCCGCCAGCGCCACCTGGATGCTGCCGCCGCCGGGCGTGTGGCGCAGCGCGTTGTCCAGCAGGTTGCCCAGCACGCGCTCGATCATGCCCAGGTCGGCCTGGACGACGGGCAGGCGGGGCGGGAAGTCGGCCCGCAGCGCCACCTGGCGCGCCTCGGCACGCAGCTCGAATTTCTGGAACACGTCCTGCACCAGGTCGGGCATGGAAAACGGCTCCGGCTCGGGCTGGACAAAGCCGTATTCCAGGCGCGCCAGCTCGAACAGGCTTTGCGCCAGCTCGCCCACCTTCTGGCTCTGGGCCAGGGCAATGCCCAGGTAGCGGCGGCGCTCGGTGGCGTCGAGCACGGCGTCCTTGAGCAGCAGCGTTTCCAGGTAGCCGTGCAGGGACGACAGCGGCGTGCGCAGGTCGTGCGAGACGTTGGCGATGAGTTCGCGCCGCTCCTGGTCCTGGCGCGTGAGCGCCCGCCACTGCTCGCCGATGCGCGTCACCATGCGGCGGTAGGCCGAGTCCAGCACGGCGATCTCGTCACGGCTGTCCTGTGCGGCGCCGGGCTGGGGGGCCGGCAGGTCCGGGGGCGCGCCATGGATGTCGAAGCCGGCCACCTCTTCGGTGAGCCGGCGCAGCGGCCGCGTGATCAGCGCAAAGGCCACCAGGCCCGCCACCAGGCACAGCAGCGCCACCATGCCGATGGACCACAGCGCCGTGCTGAGCACCGAGTTGGCCGAGCCCTGCGCCACCAGCTGGTCATGCGCCTCGCCCTGCAGCACCACGTAGATGAAGCCCACGTCCTTGCCGTTGACGCGCAGCGGCGCCGCGCTGAAGACCTTGCGGCCTTCGACGCTGCGCGGGTCGTCGCCCAGGATGGGCAGCGTGCCGCCTTCCAGCAGCCGGTGCACGGGCGCCAGGTCCACGCGCTCGCGGCGCACGCGGCCGTCGGGGGCGGCATGGCCGGCAATGCGGCCGTCGGCGTCCAGCAGGTAGACCTCCACGCTGGGGTTGACCAGCATGAGCTGGTTGAAGAAGCTGCGCACGGCGCCGGGCATGAGGCCGTTGGCGTCGGTCAGCTGGGCGTCGCGCGCAATGCTTTCGGCCACGTCGCGCGACAGGCCCTGCACCACTTCCAGCTCGTGCATGCGGCTGGCGCGCAGCTGCATCCAGGCCGAGGTGCCGCTGCACACCAGCAGCAGCACGGCAAAGACCAGGGACAGGCGCTGGGTCAGTGTCAGGCGCAGCTTCATGGTCATGCGCCCTCCCCCGCCTCGGCGAACTTGTAGCCGCGCCCCCAGACGGTGAGGATGCGCGCGGGCTGGGCCGGGTCGGCCTCGATCTTGGCGCGCAGGCGGTTGATGTGGGTGTTGACGGTGTGCTCGTAGCCTTCGTGCTGGTAGCCCCAGACGGCGTTGAGCAGGTCCATGCGCGAGAACACCTTGCCGGGCTGGCGCGCAAAGAAGTACAGCAGGTCGAACTCGCGCGGGGTCAGGTCCAGCCGGGCACCATGAAGCCGGGCATCGCGCGCCACGGGGTCCATGGCCAGGCCGGCGATGGTCAGGCTGCCGGACTCCAGCCGCGCATTCTGGGCCAGCGCCTCCACGCGGCGCAGCAATGCCTTGACGCGCGCCACCAGCTCCAGCACGGAAAACGGCTTGGCAAGGTAGTCGTCGGCGCCGATCTCCAGGCCCAGGATGCGCTGCACCTCGCTGGAGCGCGCGCTGATGATGATGATGGGCGTGTAGCGCGCCATGGCGCGGGCGCGGCGGCAGATCTCCAGGCCGTCCACGCCGGGCAGCATGATGTCCAGCACCAGCGCGTCCCAGCCGCCGCGCTCCAGTTGGCGCAGGCCGTCGTCGCCACGCGCGCAGTGCATGACTTCCAGGCCTTCGTCGCGCAGGTGCAGCGTGAGCAGGTCGGCGATATGGGCGTCGTCCTCGACGAGAAGTACGCGGCGCGTGGCGGTCATCGGATGCGGTTTCCTGGAAGTGGCGGGAGTGGCTGCCATTGTGCGCAATACCGGGGCCGGGAGTTATCACGAATCTTTGAACTCTGCGTGAAGACTTCGGGAGGCCGGCGCCCTAACCTGACTGGCATCGCATCGTTTTCAGACGCACGCAACCTTCAGGAGCACACCATGACCACCAGACGCCATCTTCTGTGGACTGCAGGCGCCGGCACCACCGCCGTGCTGGCGGCCAGCCTGTTCCCGCGCCGCGCACCGGCCGCCGCCTCCAGCGAAATCTTCGAGGTGAGCTACAGCGACGCCGAGTGGCGTGCCCGGCTCACGCCCGAGCAGTACCAGATCCTGCGCAAGGAAGGCACGGAGCGCGCCGGCACCAGCCCCCTGAACAAAGAGCACCGCGCCGGCACCTTTGCCTGCGCAGGCTGCGCGCTGCCGCTGTTCTCGTCCAAGACCAAGTTCGACAGCGGCACCGGCTGGCCCAGCTTCTGGCAGCCGCTGGACAAGGCCGTGGCCACGCGCCAGGACCGCACCTACGGCATGCTGCGCACCGAGGTGCATTGCCGCCGCTGCGGCGGCCACCTGGGCCATGTCTTCGACGACGGCCCCAAGCCCACGGGCCTGCGCTACTGCATGAACGGCCTGTCGCTGACGTTCACGCCCCAGCCTGCCTGAACCCGGGAGCCACGCCATGCTGCTGATCGTCCTGGCCTATCTGGGCGGGGTGCTGACCATCGTCAGCCCCTGCATCCTGCCGGTGCTGCCCTTCGTCTTTGCACGCGCCGACCAGCCCTTCGCCAAAAGCGGCCTGCCGCTGCTGGCGGGCATGGCGCTGACCTTCGCCCTGGTGGCCTCGCTGGCCGCCGTGGGCGGCGGCTGGGTGGTGGCCGCCAATGAATACGGCCGCTGGCTGGCCCTGGGCCTGGTCGCCGTGTTTGCGCTGACCCTGCTGTGGCCCGGCCTGTCCGAGCGGCTGACGCGGCCGCTGGTGGCGGCGGGCTCGCGCCTTTCCGAGCGTGCCCAGGGCACGGACGGTGGCGCCCGCCCCGGCGCCTCGCTGCTGCTGGGCGTGGCCACCGGCCTGCTGTGGGCGCCCTGCGCGGGCCCCATCCTGGGCCTGATCCTCACGGGCGCCGCACTGCAGGGCGCCAACACCACCTCCAGCCTGCTGCTGCTGGCCTATGCGGCCGGTGCGGCCACCTCCATGGCGGCGGCCCTGCTGCTGGGCGGCAAGGTGTTTGCGGCGCTCAAGCGCATGCTGGGCGCGGGCGAATGGGTGCGGCGCGGGCTGGGCGCGGCCATGCTGGCCGGTGTGGGCGCGATTGCGCTGGGGCTGGACACGGGCGTGCTGGCGCAAGTGTCCACGGCCTCCACCGGCGGCCTGGAGCAAAGGCTGGTGGACCGCCTGAGCGGCAGGCCCGAGGGTGGCGCCATGGCCATGCAGGCCGGTCCCGCAATGATGGCCGCCGTGGACAGGGGTGAGGGTGCTGGCCCGGCCATGATGGCCGCAGGCGGCGCCATGCGCATGGCCGGCGGCCCGTCCCGCGCCGCCCTGCCGGACGAAGGGCTGGCCCCTGCGCTGGATGGTGCCACCGACTGGCTCAACTCCACCCCGCTGACGGCCGAACAACTGCGCGGCAAGGTGGTGCTGGTGGATTTCTGGACCTATTCCTGCATCAACTGCCTGCGCACTCTGCCCTATGTGAAGGCCTGGGCCGAGAAGTACCGCGACCAGGGCCTGGTGGTGGTGGGCGTGCATGCGCCGGAGTTCGCCTTCGAGCGCAAGCTGTCCAACGTGGAAAAGGCCATCAAGGACCTGGGCATCAGCTACCCCGTGGCCGTGGACAACGGCTACAAGATCTGGCGCGCCTTCAACAACCAGTACTGGCCGGCGCATTACTTCATCGATGCCCAGGGCCGCATCCGGCACCACCACTTTGGCGAAGGCGACTATGCCGAGTCCGAGCGCGTGATCCAGCAACTGCTGCAGGAAGCCGGATCGAAGCAGGTGGACCAGGGCCTGATCGACGTGCAGGCCCAGGGCGTGCAGCAGGCAGCCGACATGGCAGCCGTGCGCTCGCACGAGACCTACCTGGGCTATGAGCGCGCCGAGCAATTTGCCGCCACGCCTGCCGCCGTGCACAACCAGGCCACCGCCTATGCCACGCCCGAGCGCCTGCCGCTCAACGCCTGGGGCCTGAGCGGCCAATGGACGGTGGGCCCGGAAAGCGCCACGCTGGAAGGTGCCACCGGCCGCATCACCTACCGCTTCCAGGCACGCGACCTGCACCTGGTGCTGGGCCCCGGCAGCGATGGCAAGCCCGTGCGCTTCAAGGTGCTGATCGACGGCAAGGCGCCCGGCGCCTCGCGCGGCATGGACGTGGCCGCCGACGGCAGCGGCAGCGTGACCGAGCAGCGCCTGTACCAGCTGGTGCGCCAGGACGGCGGCGCAGCCGAACGCACCTTCAGCATCGAATTCCTGGATCCCGGCATCTCCGCCTATGCCTTCACCTTTGGCTGATCCCTGGCCACTTCACTTTCACCGGAGAGACACCATGACCAACGATTCCACCCTCGCCACCGCACCCCGCCGCCGCGGCCTTCTCCAACTGCTGACCGGCAGCGCCGTGCTGCTGGGCGGCGCCCTGCTGTGGCAGGGCAGCAACCTGCAGGCGGCCGAGCAGGCCGTGCGCATTCCGCCACCCGCGCAGGATGCGCCCGCCACGGGCCAGGGGCCGCAGAAAGCCATCTTTGCGGGCGGCTGCTTCTGGGGCGTGCAAGGCGTGTTCCAGCATGTCAAGGGCGTGCAGCGCGCCGTCTCGGGCTACAGCGGCGGCACGGCGGCCCAGGCCTCGTATTCGGCGGTGAGCAGCGGACGCACCGGGCATGCGGAGTCGGTCGAGGTCACCTATGACCCGGCCCAGGTCAGCTACGGGCAGCTGCTGCAGATCTACTTTTCCGTGGCCCATGACCCGACCCAGCTCAACCGCCAGGGGCCGGACACGGGCACGCAGTACCGCTCGGCCATCTTCGCCACCGACGCCGCGCAGCTCAAGACCGCCCAGGCCTACGTGGCCCAGCTGGACGCGGCCAAGGTCTTCGGCAAGCCCATCGTGACCCGGCTGGAGGACAAGCCCAGCTTCTTCCCGGCCGAGAACTACCACCAGGACTTCATGACGGAGAACCCGCGCCATCCCTACATCGTCATCAACGACCTGCCCAAGGTGGAGCAGCTCAAGCAGCTGTTCCCGGGCAGCTACCGCGCTGAGCCGGTGCTGGTCAAGCAGGCCGCTCGGCAGATGTAGCGTCTGCGCAGCGCGGGTGCGGTGCCTGCAGGCGTCGGCGGCGGCGGCGGCTGCCGTATGAGACATTTGCGGCATGCCTCCCAGTTCGCTTGATGCACCCGCTGCACCCCTCCCGCCCACCCGCGCCGAAGCCCTGCGCTACTGGCTGAAGCTGGGCTGCATCAGCTTTGGCGGGCCGGCCGGGCAGATCGCCATCATGCATGAGGACCTGGTGGAGCGGCGGCGCTGGATCTCGGAGGGGCGCTTCCTGCATGCGCTCAACTACTGCATGCTGCTGCCCGGCCCCGAGGCGCAGCAGCTGGCCACCTACATCGGCTGGCTGCTGCACCGCACCTGGGGCGGCATCGTGGCCGGCGGGCTGTTCGTGCTGCCTTCGCTGCTGCTGCTCATCGCCCTGTCCTGGATCTATGTGGCCTTCGGCCATGTGCCGGCCATTGCCGGCATCTTCTATGGCATCAAGCCGGCCGTGACGGCGCTGGTGGTGCAGGCGGCCTGGCGCGTGGGCTCGCGCACCCTGCGCAACGGCTGGCTGTGGGGCATTGCCGCGGCGGCCTTCGTGGCCATCTTCGCGCTGAAGCTGCCGTTTCCGCTGATCGTGCTGGCCGCCGGCGCACTGGGCTACCTGGGGGGCAGGCTGGCGCCGCGCCACTTCGCCCCTGCGGGCGGACATGGCCCGCGCGGCGGCAGCCACGGCCCGGCCGTCATCGACGATGACACGCCCACACCGGCCCATGCACGGTTCCGCTGGCGCTTTTTCAGCCAGGTGCTGGCGGCCAGCCTGGGGCTGTGGGCGCTGTCGCTGGGCCTGCTGGCCGCCGCCTTCGGCTGGCAGGGCGCGCTCACCCAGATGGGCTGGTTCTTCACCAAGGCGGCGCTGCTGACCTTTGGCGGCGCCTACGCCGTGCTGCCCTACCTCTACCAGGGCGCGGTGGACCACTACCACTGGCTCACGGCCACGCAGATGATGGACGGGCTGGCCCTGGGCGAGACCACGCCGGGGCCGCTGATCATGGTGGTGTCCTTCGTGGGGTTCCTGGGCGGCTGGAGCATGCAGGTGTTCGGCCCCGATGCGCTGCTGCCGGCCGGCGCCGCCGCCGCCCTGGTCGTGACCTTCTTCACCTTTTTGCCGTCCTTTGCCTTCATCCTGCTGGGCGGCCCCTTCATCGAGTCCACCCATGGCAGGCTGGGCTTCACCGCGCCGCTGACGGGCATCACGGCCGCCGTGGTGGGCGTCATCGCCAACCTGGCCGTGTTCTTTGCCTGGCACGTGCTGTGGCCACAGGGCTGGGCGGGTCCCTTCGACTGGCCGTCCGCACTGCTGGGCCTGGCTGCGGCGGCCGCGCTGCTGCGCTGGAAGGTGGGCGTGATCCCCGTGGTGGTGGGCGCGGGGCTGGCGGGCCTGGCGATCACGCTGGCGCGCCAGGTTGGATAGGAAAGGCTGCGGCATGGTATCGACCACGGATGGGCATTTCAGCTGGCTGCGCTGCCGCACCGCAGGCGTGGAGGCCGTGGCCGCAGACACGGCGAGGCACTTTGGGCGGCACGCCCACGAGCAGTACGGGATCGGCCTGATCGAGCGTGGCGCGCAGAAGTCCGCCAGCGGGCGAGGTCTCTACGAGGCCGGGGCTGGCGACCTCATCATGGTCAACCCCGGCGAGTTGCATGACGGCATGCCCCTGGGCGATGGCGGTCGCGCCTGGCGCATGCTTTACCTGGAGCCCTCGGTCGTGGCCGGGCTCATGGCGGACATGGATGGCGCGGGGCCGGCGGCCGGCTTCGAGTTCCGCCAGCCCGCCGTGCGCGACCCGCGCCTGGCCGCGTGTTTTCAGGCTCTGTACCGCAGGATGACCGGCAGCGGCGAGGCAACGGACGCCCTGGACCTGGACGAAGCCCTGCTGCAGCTGCTGGGCGGCATGCTGCAGCCCCCTGCCCCGGCGCCCCGCGCACCGGCCCCCATCACACTGGCCCGCGCCCGGATGGACGACGATTCCGGTGCACCGCTGACCCTGGGCGCCCTGGCGCACGAGGCGGGCCTGAGCCGCTACCAGTTCCTGCGTGCCTTTGCGCGCGCCACGGGAATGACGCCCCATGCCTATCTGCTGCAGCGGCGCCTGCACCAGGCGCGCAGGCTCATCGCCGGCGGCATGCCGCTGGCCGAGGCCGCCGCGCACAGCGGCTTTGCCGACCAGAGCCATATGACGCGCCTGTTCGTGCGCAGCTTCGGCATGGCGCCCGGCTTCTACGCCAGGGCAGCCAAGGCCTGCGCTGCGTGACGCGCTGCAATTTCCTTCAAGACCACGCAAACCGGCCTGGCGAGGATGGAGATCACATCCCCTCTCCACTCACAAGGCCTGATCTTGCAGTTCTCCTACTCATCCTCCATCCCCCGCGACTTTCCTGAACTGGCCTCGCAGACCTTGCTGCTGCGCGGCCTGTCGCCCGACGTGCCCGCACACGCCGTGATCGCCCCCTTCATGGCACAGGCCAGGCAGAACCTGGCCTGCACCCCGGAAAGCGAGATGCCATCCATTCAGGCCTGGCGGCGCGGCTTTGCCAGGATGGGCCTCAAGCCCACGCAATACCGCTGCGCCGCCGAGGCCCTGCTGCGCCGCTTGCGCAAGGAAGGATATCTGCCGGGCCTGCATCCGCTGGTGGACCTGTGCAATGCGGCCTCGGTGGCCTTTGCCACTCCCGTGGCCGTCTTCGATCTGGACCGCATCAGCGGCTGCCTGCAGGTGCGCCCCGCAACCGGCAGCGAGGTCTACGAGACCTTCTCGGGCGAGATCGAATATCCCGAGCCCGGCGAAATCATCTTCGCCGACACGGCTGGCCGCGCCCACGCCCGGCGCTGGTGCAACCGCCAAAGCGGCCACTCGGCAGTGCGCGAATCCACAGTCAACGCGCTGATCGTGACCGAAGCGCTGCACGCCACGGGCAAGGCGGATACGCGGCAGCTGGTGGAAGCATTGCAGTCGGCGGCCGGGCGGCTGTGGCCCGAGGCCGTTTCGCACCGAAGCAACCCCTCGCAAGCCGCCCTGGCCTGAGGCGACCGGGGCCGTTGGCGCCCCGGCGTGAAAGGGGCTAACACGCTGCGCGGACTTCCCGCAAGCAAGACCTCACGCGTATCGCACCGCCCTGCACATCGACTCGCAGATCTCTTCAAGACATGCTTTGTTGCTATCAAAATGATACTAATGCGTTGCATGCTACATACAAATAAAAAGAAAAAGCAATCATTCTCATTGTCATTCTAGAATCCGCACCCGCCATGACAGGCTGCGCCGCTGGCCCCAGGCCGGCAGCAGCGCCGACGCACCCAGAGCACGCCCCACGGCACAGGTTTCCCAGCTCTCGACCATTGACCATGCTTATCCAAAGACTCTCGCGCACGGCAGTTGCGCATGCCGCCCTGCTTGCCCTGTGCGGCGCAGCCCACGCCCAGGCCCAGCCTGAAAATGTTCCCGAGGCCACGCTCGCCCCGGTCACCGTGAACGCAGGCACCGAGAAGGAAAATCCCACCGGAGCCGTGGTGGGCTTCACCGCAAAGCGCGCCATCTCCGCCACCAAGACCGACACGCCGCTGATCGAGACGCCCCAGGCCATCAGCGTGGTCACGCGCGACCAGTTCGAGGCGCAGGGCGTGCAGACGCTGCGCCAGACCACGGCCTACAGCGCGGGCGTGGTGTCCAACTACTTTGACAGCCGGGTGGACAGCTTCTCGGCACGCGGCGGCAGCGTGAGCCAGTACCAGGACGGGCTGCTGCGCACCTACGGCACCTACAACACCAGCCGCCCCGACCCCTACACGCTGGAACGCGTGGAGTTCCTGCGCGGCCCCTCTTCCGTGCTCTACGGCCAGGGCAGCGTGGGCGGCGTGCTCAATCTGACCAGCAAGCGCCCGCAGGCCGAGGCGCTGCGCGAGGTGCAGGTGCAGATGGGCAGCTACGGGCGCAAGCAGATCGCCACCGACCTGACCGGCGCCGTCACCGAAGACGGCCAGTGGCTGTACCGCTTGGTGGCCGTGGGCCGGGAAAGCGGCACCCAGGTGGACCATGTGAACGACGACCGCCTGGTCATCGCGCCCAGCCTGACGTGGCGGCCCAGCGCCGATACCTCGCTCACGCTGCAGGCGCTCTACCAGAAGGACAAGAGCGGCTCGCTGATCGGCTTCTTCCCCTGGCAGGGCACGCGCCTGCCCAGCCCCTACGGCCAGATTCCCACCAGCACCTTCATCGGCGAGCCCGGCTGGGACTCGTTCGACACAGAGAACAAATCCTGGGGCTACCTGTTCAGCCACCGCCTGAACGCGGACTGGACCGTGCGCCAGAACCTGCGGCGCACCATCAGCGACGTGGACTACCGCTCCATCTACACCAGCTTCACCGCCATCCCCGGCCAGGGCCGCCCTGCGCGCCCGGTCTTCAACCCCGACAACCGCAGCGTCTACCGCGATGCCTCCTGGCAGGTCAACGGCGGGCGCATGCTGGTGATCGACACGCAGCTCGAAGGCCGGCTGCGCTGGGGCACCGCAGAGCACACCGTGCTGGCCGGCATGGATGCGCAGCGCAACAGCACCAGCCAGTCCACCTGGCGCGGCCTGACCGCGCCGTTTGACGTCTACAACCCCGTCTACGGCAATTTCACGCCGCCCACGGCTTCGCAGCTGGTGCGCCAGCCGGGCGTGTCGCAAAAGCAATTGGGCTTCTACGCCCAGGACCAGATCAAGTGGGGCCGCTGGACCGCCACCCTGGGCCTGCGCCACGACAGCGCGCAGACCGATACCGAAGGCCGGCCCGCCTCCGCCGTGGACGAGAAGGCCTGGACCAAGCGCGCAGGCGCCACCTACCAGATGGACGGAGGCTGGGCGCCCTACCTGGGCTACTCCGAGTCCTTCCAGCCGCTGGGCGGCGTGGATGTCTACGGCACGCCCTACAAGGCCCAGCGCGGCGAGCAATGGGAAGCCGGCGTGAAGTGGCAGCCACCGGGCCAGGGCCTGTCGGCCTTTGCCGCCGTCTATACGCTGCGCGAGAAGAACCGCAAGACCACCGACCCGGCCAACCCGCTCAACAGCCTGCAGATCGGCGAGGTCAAGGTCAACGGCTTCGAGGCCGAGCTCACCGCCAGCCTGGCCCGCCACTGGGACGCCACCCTCGCCTATGCGTACACCGATGCCGTCATTTCGCGCAGCAATGGCGGCGACCAGGGCCAGCGCGTGACCAGCGTGCCGCGCCACACGGCATCGGCCTGGCTGACCCACCGCTTTGCCAGCGAAGGACGCGGCGGCTGGAGCCTGGGCGCGGGCGTGCGCTATACGGGTTCACAGTGGACGGGCACCAGCCTGGTGGACACGCCTTCGGCCACCCTGCTGGACGCCATGGTGTCCTATGACGCCGGCCCCTGGCGCCTGGCCTTCAACGTGGTCAACCTGACCGACAAGGTGCAGATCACGCAATGCCTGGCACGCGGCGACTGCTTCTACGGCCAGCGGCGCACCTTTGCGGTGACGGGAACGCACCGCTTCTGAGGACCGCCGCCGCGCGCCTTTCACAGCGCAGGCAGCTCAGGCAGGCAGCTGCCTGAAGCTCCTTCGGTCCGCCGTGCTGCCAAACGATGCGCAGCCCGACAGCACGGCGGGCGAAGGCGCGGTGGTCGACAGCGCCTCGCTGCACAGCCGGGGCAGCTGGCTGTGCTCATCTTCCAGGGCCTGTGTCTGGATCATGGGGGCCATGGCCACCACGTTGCCGAAGATGGTGGCAAAGGCCACGTCGGCCGCGTCACGGCCCGTGCCAAAGCGCATGAAGCCCATGGGAATGGCCGTGCCCGATGCATCGAACAGATACCACCTGTCGCCCAGGTAGGCTTCCACGTAGGCATGGAAATCGGGCGGGCCCAGCGCAGGGTCGGCACCGTAGTCCGTGCCGGTGGCGATGCGGGCAGGAATGTTCAGCGCACGGCACAGCGCGATCATCAGGTGCGTGAAATCGCGGCACACGCCCACCTGCTCCACCAGGGTATCGACGGCCGAGGTGGACGAGTTGCTGGTGGCCGAAGCGAAGGTCACCAGCTCCTGCACCCACTGCTGTATGGCCAGCACGCGCGAATAGCCGGGCGCCAGTTGGCCGAAATTGCGGAAGGCCAGCTGCATCAGCCGGTCGGACTGGCAGTAGCGGCTGGGGTAGATGTACGGCAGGACCTCCAGCGGGATGCAGCGCACCGGAACCTCGCCCAGCGCCGCCGGATCCTCGCGGTGGTGCGCGATGCAGACGGTGGCCGTGTAGGTCAGGTGCAGGGGGCCTGGGTTGGCATGCAGGCGCATGAAGCGGGTGGAGGTGGCGGGCTCGGTGGCAATGTCGGGCTCCACGGGCTGGCTGAGCACCAGACGCTCGTTCTCCACCGTCTGGTGCGAGGTGTGGGCCGCATGGATGTTGAACACGAAATCGGCCCCGGCCGGATCGCGGATGTCATAAGCAAGATCCACCTGGATCTGCAGCCGGATCGCTGCGTTGGCCATTGTTTGTCCCTGGTTGGTGTGTCTGATCGCCACCATGGTGCGGGCAGCCACGCCCGCAGGCCGTAGGCCCCTGCTGAAAAGCCTGTAGTGCTTGGCAGGGACAGCGCGTGCGCCGGGCAGGAGGCCCGCCTGGGGTGCAAACTCGGCTAACATCGGCGCCGCCCCGCATGGCGCAATGCCTGTGGCGGGGGCATCCACCAGCCAGGAACAGCCAAGGAGACCGCTAGATGGCGGAGATCATCGAAATATCGCGGGCGGCGCTGCACGAGCAGGTGGCGGACCGTTTACGGTCCATGCTCATCGAGGGGCGCATCGCCCCGGGCGCCAAGCTCAACGAGCGCGAGCTGTGCGAGCAGCTGGGCGTCTCGCGCACGCCGCTGCGCGAGGCCATCAAGCTGCTGGCCGCCGAAGGCCTGGCTGACCTGCTGCCCAACCGCGGCGCCATTGCCGTCAAGCTGAGCGAGGCCGATGTCATGCACGCCTTCGAGGTGCTGGCCGGCATCGAGGGCCTGTCGGGCGAACTGGCCGCGCAGCGCATCACCGACCAGGAATTCGCCGAGATCCGCGCCCTGCACTACGAGATGATGGCCAGCGTGGCGCGCGCCGACGTGTCTGCCTACTACCGGCTCAACGCCACCATCCACGCGGCGCTCAACAGCGCCGCCAAGAACCCCGTGCTGACGGAGACCTTCCAGCGCATCAACAACCGCGTGCAGTCGCTGCGCTTTCGCACCAACCTGGACACGGCCAAGTGGAAGCAGGCCGTTAAGGAGCACGAGGCCATGATCGAGGCCCTGGGCGCACGCGACGCCACGGCCCTGCGCGAGCTGCTGGTCACCCACCTGCACCACAAGCGCGATGCCGTGCTGGCCATGCTGCGCGCCGAGGCCCTGCAGCCGCGCAAGGCGCGCTGAAGCCCAGGGCCGCTACTGCTGCGGCGCGGCCCCCAGCGCCGCAACGCCGGCCCGCGCCACCTCCGCATCCTCGGCCGGCTTCACCCCGCTGACTCCCACGGCGCCCAGGCAGTGGCCCTCACTGGTGATGGGCACGCCGCCTTCCAGCAGGCCCTGCAGCGCGGGCACGCTCAGGTAGGCGGTGCGGCCACCATTGATCATTTCCTCATAGAGCCGGCTTTCCTTGCGGCCCAGTGCTGCGGCGTGGGCCTTGGCCGGCGCGATGTGGGCCGAGGCCGGCGCCGCGCCGTCCAGGCGCTGCAGCCATAGCAGGTGGCCGCCGTCATCGGCGATGGCGATGCTGACGGCCCAGCCGCGCGCCGTGGCATGCGCCTCGGCGGCCTGGGCGATGGCCTTGATGTCCTGGAGGTCCAGGCAGGGCTTGTGCTTCATGGGAGTGCCTTGTCTTGTGCGGGAGGGAGGATGGCAGTCAGCGGGCGTCCAGCAGGCTTTCCAGCAGCCGCGCCACATGCACGGCTTCGCGCGCCGCGCCGTCGGCGATCTGGTGGCGGCAGCTGGTGCCGTCGGCCACGACGATGGCTTCGGGGCGCTGGCGGATGGCCGGCAGCAGGGCCGCCTCGGCCATGTCCATGGAGACTTGGTGGTGGCTGGCCTCGTAGCCGAAGCTGCCGGCCATGCCGCAGCAGGAGCTTTCGATGAGCTCGGGCTGGGCGCCGGGAATCAGCCGCAGCACGTCGAGGATGGGGCTGACGGCGCCGAAGGCCTTCTGGTGGCAATGGCCGTGCACGAGGATGGGCGCCCCGGCGGCGCGCAGCGGCAGCGCGAAGCGGCCGGTCTTCACTTCACGGGCAATGAATTCCTCGAACAGCAGGGCCTGGGCGGCAACGGCCTGCGCAGGCTCGCCCAGGCCCATGACCAGGGCTTCGTCGCGCAGGGTCAGCAGGCAGGAGGGCTCCAGGCCGACGATGGGGATGCCGGCCCGGGCCAAGGGCGCCAGGGCGTTGATCAGCGCACCGGCGCTGGCCTTGGCCTGCTCGACCATGCCGGTGGCCAGGTAGGTGCGGCCGCAGCAGTGGTGGCCGCCGCCTTCTTTGGCGGACTTGCTGGCGGTGTGCAGCGCATAGCCGGCCGCCTGCAGCACGCGGGCGGCGGCCAGGGCGTTTTCGCTTTCGAAGGTGCCGTTGAAGGTGTCCACGAAGAGCACGGCCACGCGCTCGCCGGCCGCCGCGCGGGCCAGGGCCTGGTCGCGGTCAAGAAAGGCATGTGCTTCGGGCGCGCGCCAGAAGGTGTCGCTGCGCCAGGACGGCAGCGAGCGCCTGGCGGACAGGCCCAGCAGTTTTTCGCCCAGTTGGCGCAGCACGGGCAGGCGGTTGCGCAGGTTCAGCAGCCAGGGCATGCGGCTGGCCGTGGCGGCGTAGCGCGGCAGATGGGCGACCAGCCGGTCCTTGAGCGTGTGGCCATGGCGGGCCTTGTAGTGGGCCAGGAATTCCACCTTCATCCGGGCCATGTCCACGCCCGTGGGGCAGTCGCGCCTGCAGCCCTTGCAGCCCACGCACAGGTCCATGGTGTCGTGCATGGCCTCGCTGGTGAAGGCGTCCGGCCCCAGCTGGCCCGAGACGGCCAGGCGCAGGGTGTTGGCGCGGCCGCGCGTCAGGTGCTGCTCGTCGCGCGTGACACGGTAGCTGGGGCACATGGTGCCGGCGTCGAACTTGCGGCAGTGGCCGTTGTTGTTGCACATCTCCACGGCCTTGGCAAAGCCGCCGGTGACGTCGCCGCCCGTGCCGGGCGCCGTGGTGACCTCGGTGACCGGGTCGGCCTGCACGTTCCAGGCCGACCAGTCGAGCACGGGCGTGATGGGAATGCGCCGGTAGGGCTGGGGGGTGTCGGCCGGCGCGAAGCGGAACAGCCGGCCATCGTCCATCCTGGGCGTATCGATGATCTTGCCGGGATTGAAGAGGCTGTCCGGATCGAAGTGCTGCTTGATAGCGCGCAGGGCCTCGGTGATGGCGGGCCCGAACTGCCAGGCAATCCACTCGCCGCGGCACAGCCCGTCGCCGTGCTCGCCGCTGAAGGCGCCCTTGTATTTGCGCACCAGTTCGGCCGCTTCCTCGGCAATGGCGCGCATGCGCGCCGCGCCGTCGGTGCGCATGTCCAGGATGGGCCGCACATGCAGCGTGCCCACGGAGGCATGGGCGTACCAGGTGCCCCGGCTGCCGTGGCGCGCGAACACTTCGGTGAGCGCGTCGGTGTACTCGGCCAGGTGCTGCAGCGGCACGGCGCAGTCCTCGATGAAGCTCACGGGCTTGCCATCGCCCTTGAGGCTCATCATGATGTTCAGCCCCGCCTTGCGCACTTCCCAGAGGTTTTTCTGGGCCGCTTCTTCTGGCATTTCCACCACGCTGCCGGGCAGGCCCAGCTCGCCCATCAGCTCCACCAGCTGGCGCAGCCGCGCCAGCAGCGCGGCGCGGTCGTCGCCGGCGAATTCCACCAGCAAGATGGCAGCCGGGCGGCCGATGAGCGCGGTCTCTATGGTGGGCTTGAAGGCCGGGTTGGCCAGGCCCAGCTCGATCATGGTGCGGTCCACCAGCTCCACGGCCGTGGGTCCCAGCTTCACGATGTGCTGGGCCGAGTCCATGGCCGCGTGGAAGGTGGGGAAGTTGACCACGCCCAGCACCTTGGCGCGCGGCAGCGCGCTGAGCTGCAGGGTGAGCGAGCGCGTGTAGGCCAGCGTGCCCTCGGCGCCTATCAGCAGATGGGCCAGGTTGACGCTGCCGTCGGCCGTGTAGGGCCGCTCGCTCTGGTTGTCGAAGATGTCGAGGTTGTAGCCCGCCACGCGGCGCATGACCTTGGGCCAGTGGGCGTAAATGTCCTCGCGGTGCTGTTGCGCCAGCCCGTGCACGAATTGCGCAATGCGCGCCGCGCGGCCCGTGGCCTGGGCCACGGGGCCGAAGTCCAGCAGCTCGCCATCGGCCATCCAGGCGCGGGCGCCGCGCACGTTGTGCACCATGTTGCCGTAGGCAATGGAGCGCGATCCGCAGGAGTTGTTGCCCGCCATGCCGCCCAGCGTGGCCTGGGCGCTGGTCGATACGTCCACCGGATACCACAGGCCGAGCTTCTTGAGCCGGGCGTTGAGGTGGTCCAGCACCAGGCCGGGCTCGACCTCGGCAATGCCTGCATCAGGGTCCACCGAGAGGATGTTGCGCAAATGCTTGCTGTTGTCGATCACCAGGGCCGCGCCCGTGGTCTGCCCGCACTGGCTGGTGCCGCCGCCGCGCGGCAGCACGGGCACCTTCAGCTCGCGGGCGATCTGCAGGGCCGTGGCGATGTCTTCTTCGCAGGTGGGCACGAAGACGCCCACGGGCATGATCTGGTAGATGGAGGCATCGGTGGCATAGCGCCCGCGCGAGGCGGCGTCGAACAGGACCTGGCCGCGCGTGTCCGAGCGCAGGCGGCGCGCCAGCATCTGGCTGACATCGTTGGGCGGCAGCACGGTGCCGGGGGCGGGCACGGTGTCGTCGGGGGAAGCGGCAAGGCGGTGCGTGGATTCCATCAGCATGGCGGCTCTCATTCGTTCATGGTTCGTGGGTAGATCTGGCCTGCCTTGAGCAGGGCGATGACGGTGTCGCGCTTGTGCTCCAGGTGGGCGACCAGCACCTGGCGCAGCGCGGCGGCGTCGCGCGCCTGCAGCGCCTCCAGCATGCGTTCGTGCTCCTGGACGGCGCGCTTCCACTTGGCCGCGTCCTGGTTGGTGCGAAAGCGCAGCGACTGCACGCGGGCGTTGATGCGGCCATAGGTCTCGGCCAGCACGGGGTTGGCGGCGGCGCGGTTGATGGCCGAGTGGATCAGCGCATTGAGCCGGTAGTAGCCGGACAGGTCCTGGCGCGCATGGCTGGCCAGCATCTCGAAGTGCAGGGCCCGCACCTCGGCCAGCTGCTGCTCGCTGATGCGCTGCGCGGCCAGCTCGCCCGACATGCCCTCCAGCCCCGCCAGCACCTCGAAGGTCTGCAGCACATCGGCCTCGCCCAGGCGCACGGCCACGGCGCCGCGGTTGGGCACCAGGTCCACCAGCCCTTCGGAGGCCAGCAGCTTGATGGCCTCGCGCAGCGGCGTGCGCGAGACGCGCAGCTGCTCGCACAGCGCGCGCTCGTTGAGCTTGGCACCGGGCGGTATGCGCCCCTCCACCAGCCAGGTGCGCAGCCGCGCCGCCACCTGGTCATGCAGGGCAAGCCGCGAAATCTCGATGATCTCCGCCATGGATTCTCCTGGTCGAATGAATTTTGCATTCATTTTTACGCAAGCATTTCTCAAGGCATTCATGGTTATCACCAAGGCATTTATGAATTTTGAATGCAAAAATTCGCAAACACCCTCCCCCGCAGACCGACCTGGCATTTCCTTGAAAGGGACGCACCATGCTCACGCTCGACAACCATCCCACGGGCCGCCACTTCCTCCAGATCCCGGGCCCCAGCCCGGTTCCCGACCGCATCCTGCGGGCCATGAGCCTGCCCACCATCGACCACCGGGGGCCGGAGTTCGGCCAGCTCGGTTTGAAGGTGCTGGCTGGCATCCAGCAGGTCTTCAAGACCCGGCATCCGGTGGTGATCTACCCGGCCTCCGGCACGGGCGCCTGGGAGGCGGCCCTGATCAACACGCTCAGCCCTGGCGACCATGTGCTGATGTTCGAGACCGGCCACTTCGCCTCGCTGTGGCAGAAGATGGCCACGCGCCTTGGCCTGTCCACCGAGTTCCTGTCCTATGGCGGCTCCGATGAGCACCTGCCCCAGGCGCCGGGCTGGCGCCATGGCGTGCAGGCCGGGCTGATCGAGGCACGGCTGCGCAAGGACACGGAGCGCCGGATCCGCGCCGTGTGCGTGGTGCACAACGAGACCTCCACGGGCGTGACCTCGGACATCGCCGCCGTGCGCCGCGCCATCGACGCGGCGGGCCACCCGGCTCTGCTGCTGGTGGACACCATCTCGGGCCTGGCCAGTGCCGACTACCGCCACGATGAATGGGGCGTGGACGTGACCATCAGCGGCTCGCAAAAGGGCCTGATGCTGCCGCCCGGCATCAGCTTCAACGCGCTGTCGCCACGCGCACTGGAGGCCGCCAAAAGCGCGAAGCTGCCCAAATCGTTCTGGGCCTGGGACGAGATCGTGGAGATGAACCAGACCGGCTACTGGCCCTACACGCCCAACACCAACCTGCTGTACGCCCTGTCCGAATCGCTGGACATGCTGCTGGCCGAAGGGCTGGATACGGTGTTTGCGCGCCACCAGCGCTGGGCGGCCGGCGTGCGCGCCGCCGTCCAGGCCTGGGGCCTGCCCATCCAGTGCGCCGATCCGCAGGTCTACTCGCCCGTGCTCACCGGCGTGATCACGCCCGAAGGCGTGGATGCCGACGCCCTGCGCCGCCTGATCCACACGCGCTTCGACCTGTCGCTGGGCGCGGGCCTGGGCAAGCTCAAGGGCCGCATGTTCCGCATGGGCCACCTGGGCGACAGCAACGACCTCACGCTGCTGGCCATGGTGGCGGGCGTGGAGATGGGCCTGAAGCTGTCCGGCATCCGTCTGGCCGGCAGCGGCGTGCACGCGTCCATGGACTACTTCGCTGCACACGCCGCAGCCGGGGCGCTGCGCAAGGCCGCCTGAACCCATCGGCGCCGCGCCGAAAACCCTTGGCAGAGCCGGAGCACATGGCTCGCCCCCTTGATCGTGGATTGCACCAATACCAGGAAATAACAGGAGACAAGAGACATGACATCGCCCCGCAACCGCCTGGCGGCAGCTGCCGTCGCTACCCTCGCCGCCACCGCCGTCACCGCCGCCACCGCCCTCTCAGCCCCTGCCGCCTGGGCGCAATGGAAGCCCGCCAAGTCCGTCGAACTCGTCGTGCCGTTCTCGGCCGGCGGCGCGTCCGACCAGATGGCGCGCGTGATCCAGGCCATCGTCACCAAACACAAGCTGATCGAGCAGCCCGTGGTCATCCTCAACAAGGCCGGCGCCTCCGGCGCCGAGGGCATCCTGGATGTCAAGGCCTCGGCGCGCGACCCGCACAAGCTGCTGGTGGCCTCCACGGCCATCTTCACCCTGCCCATGGCCACGGCCCTGCCCTTCCAGTGGCGCGACCTGAATCCCGTGGCCATGATTGCCCAGGACCAGTTCGTGCTCTGGGTCAATGCCGAGACCGGCTACCAGACGCCCGCCGACTACCTGGCCGCCGCGCGGCAGGCCGGCGGCAAGTTCAAGATGGGCGGCACCAGTTCCAAGCGCGAGGACCAGATCATCACGGCCAACATGGAACAGGCCGCCGGCGTGAAGTTCACCTACATCCCCTACAAGGGCGGCGGCGAGGCCAGCACGCAGCTGGTGGGCAAGCACATCGACTCCAACGTCAACAACCCCAGCGAGTCCATGGCGCAGTGGCGCGCGGGCCAGGTGCGGGCGCTGTGCGTGTTCGACACGCAGCGCATCGAGTACACGGCCAAGGTCACGGGCAGCCAGGCGCTGTCGGACATCCCCACCTGCAGGGAGCAGGGCCTGGATGTGCAATACACCATGCTGCGCGGCTTCTTCCTGCCGCCCGGCACCACGCCCGAGCAGGCGCAGTTCTATGCAGGCGTGATGCACAAGGTGGTGGCCACGCCCGAGTGGAAGGAGTACCTGGAGAAAAACGCGCTCAAGCCCGAGTACATGACGGGGCAGGCCTTCGTGGACTTCCTGGCCAAGGACGAGACGCGCCACCTCGACATCATGAAGAAGGCCGGTTTCCTGTCGGCCAGCGTGGCCGCCGCCGCCGCCAAGTGAGGAGCCGCGCCATGGACACCGCCATCCACCTTGCCCCGCCCTCCTCCAATGCAGCGGCAGCGGCACCAGCAGCCCCGGCCCAGCCCGCCAGCGCGGCCACCGAATCCATCCCCGCCACCGAAGCCCAGGCCCCCGGCCTGTCCCGCCGCCATGTGGAGTACGGCGTGGCCGCCGTGCTGCTGGCGCTGGCCGTGCTCGTGGTCTGGGACAACCAGCGCATTGGCGCGGGCTGGAGCGACACCGGCCCGCAGGCCGGCTACTTCCCGCTGCGCGTGGGCGCCGTGCTGGGCATCTGCGCCATCGCCGTCTTCGTGCAGGCGCTGCGCAACCGCAGCCAGGAGCAGTTCGCCAGCTGGCTGCAGCTCAAGCGCGTGGCACAGGTGCTGCTGCCGCTGACGGCCTACATCGCCGTGATCGCGCCGCTGGGCATCTACGCGGCCTCGGTGCTGTTCATCACGGGCTTCATGGTGTTTGCGGGCCGCTATCCCTGGTGGAAGGCCGTGGCGCTGTCGGGCTTCACCAGCGTGCTGCTGTTCTACGTCTTCGAGATCCAGTTCAAGGTGCCCCTGCCCAAGGGTCCGCTTGAAGCCTGGCTCGGCTATTGACCCCTGTCGCCGCCACGGAGCAACACCATGGACGAACTCCAATACCTCGCGCACGGCTTCGCGGCCGTCACCACCTGGCAGAACACGGGGCTGATGCTCACGGGCATCCTGCTGGGCATCGTGGTCGGCGTGCTGCCGGGCCTGGGCGGCCCCAATGGCGTGGCCATCCTGCTGCCGCTGACCTTCGGCATGTCGCCCACCTCGGCCATCATCCTGCTGTCGTGCATCTACTGGGGGGCGCTGTTCGGCGGCGCCATCACCTCGGTGCTGTTCAACATCCCGGGCGAGGCCTGGTCGGTGGCCACCACCTTCGACGGCTATCCCATGGCCCAGCAGGGCCACGCCGGGGCGGCGCTGACCACGGCCTTCACGGGCTCGTTCATCGGCGCCATCTCGGGCGTGATGCTGATCACCTTCCTGGCGCCGGTCGTGGCCTCGTTCGCGCTGCAGTTCGGGCCGCCGGAGTTCTTTGCGGTCTTCTTCCTGACGTTTTGCTCCTTCATCGGCATGGGCAAGGAACCCAAGGCCAAGATCGTGGCCGCCATGGCCGTGGGCCTGCTGCTGGCGGCCGTGGGCATGGACACCATCTCGGGCGACCTGCGCATGACCTTCGGCTCCACCGAGCTGCTGCGCGGCTTTGATTTCCTGGTGGTGGTGATCGGCCTGTTCGGCATCAGCGAGATCCTGATGACCATCGAGGAAGGTCTGGCCTTCAAGGGCAAGAAGGCCTCCATTGACCTCAAGGTGGTGTTCAGGACCTGGGCCCAGCTGCCGCGCTACTGGCTGACCATGCTGCGCTCGGCCCTGGTGGGCTGCTGGATGGGCGTGACGCCCGGCGGCGCCGTGGCGGCCAGCTTCATGGGCTACGGGCTGGCCAAGAAGTTCTCGCGCGACCCCGACAGCTTCGGTAAGGGCAACCCCGAAGGCGTGCTCGCCCCCGAGACTGCCGCCCACGCGGCCGGCACCTCGGCCCTGCTGCCCATGCTGGCCCTGGGCATTCCGGGCTCGGCCACGGCGGCCGTGCTGCTGGGCGGGCTGATGATCTGGGGGCTGCAGCCCGGCCCGCTGCTGTTCACCGAGCAAAAGGACTTCGTCTGGGGACTGATCGCCAGCATGTACCTGGGCAACATCGCCGGGC
This sequence comes from Delftia sp. GW456-R20, assembly GCF_001622915.1. Taxonomy (NCBI): domain Bacteria; kingdom Pseudomonadati; phylum Pseudomonadota; class Betaproteobacteria; order Burkholderiales; family Comamonadaceae; genus Delftia; species Delftia sp. GW456-R20. Next base: position 1,012,151 of record NZ_LWCN01000004.1, read on the forward strand.
TGGTCATCGTCATGGCCACCGTACCGCTGTTCGCCGCCATCCTGCGCGTGCCGTTTTCCATCGTCGCGCCCATGATCCTCATGGTCTGCGCCATCGGCGCCTTCACCGTGCACGGCAATGCCACGGACATCTGGCTCATGCTGGTCTTCGGCGTGGTCGGCTATGTCTTCAAGAAGCTGGACTATCCGCTGGCGCCCATGGTGCTGGCCATCGTGCTGGGGGACCGCATGGAAGACGCCTTCCGCCAGAGCATGCTCTCCAGCCAGGGCGAGCTGGGCATCTTCTGGCACAACGGCCTGTCCGGCACCATCACCACGCTGGCCCTGCTGATGCTGGTGTGGCCGCTGCTGGGCAAGTTGCGGGCGATGGCGTTCGGGGCGAGGGCTGTGGCGGCCTGAGAGGAGCCGTCTACAGCGAATCGGCCTCCGCTTCCGGCCAGAGGCGGGGGAAGTAAAAACGCAGGGCGTGCAGCGGCACGCCCAGGCGCACTCTTCCATACGGTGAATCCGTCTCCAGCAGGCCGCGCTTGAGCAGTGCCGATACCTGGGCGGTGGCCAGCCGGTCACCCAACCCCAGCATGGCCTTGAAGTCGGCCCGATCCATCTCCGCCTGGGCCGCAAAAAGATAGTGCAATGCGCGCAATGCCTCGCTGCGCACGCCTTGGCGCACCACCCGTTCCTCATAGGCAAGGCATGCCGCCATGCGTTCCTTCATGCCGTCCAGCGACAGAAGTCCCTCCATGAAGCTCACTTGGTCCATGCACAGTTCCAGCACGTATGCGATCCAGTCGATCAACCCCAGTTCGGTCAGATTGCCACGGCCATCAAGGTCACCACGGCGCGGCTCGTCTGCGGCGGCAAGCAAGGCGTAATAGCGCTCCTGCGACCGTGCGAACCCCCTCAGGGGGGACCACAGACCATTGCTCAGGCCCATGTGGGTTAGTACGAGATGTGAATGCAGCCGGGCCACGCGCCCGTTGCCGTCCCGGAACGGATGGATCCAGGCCAGGCGCTGGTGCGCAGCGGCCATGGCCACCAACTGCAACTCGCCACGGCGCACGCCGGAGTAGAAGCTCGACCAGCGGTCCAGAAAAAATGGCAACTGCCCCGCTGCAGGCGCCGCATGCCTGCCCACGCTAACCTCCCGCGTGCGCCATCGACCCGGCTCGATGGCATCGTCGCCAAGGGCGCCGGCCTCCAGATCGGCCTGGGGCAGACGGGCGAAGAGATCCTGGTGGATATCGGCCAGCATCTGGGGGGTCCAGACCTGCGCATTCGTCCATTGCGTGGACCTGTACTCCAGTTGCTCTTCAGTGGCCATGTGCGCCAGCGCCAACCGCTGACGGCGGGCCTGGTCTTCGTCCTGCGCATAGTCGTTGTGCAGGGCGCGCTCGATATCCAGCGGAAAGGTGTGCTGCCCCTCGATCCTGTTCGAGTAATACGAGTTCATGGCCCGAAGCAGCCGGCGCAGGCCTGGCAATGTGTCTGGTCGGTAGCGGCCGGCCAGCCGCTCACCCAACCTGATCAGGTCATGGGAGAGCTCCAGCAAAGGGCCCAGCTTGTGTTCCCCCGGCAGCAGCGGCTCCATCTGGGCAGGATGGTCGTAGAGCAGGAATTCTTGCGACATTGATCACCTATATAAGTAGCTGATTTATATAGATGAAATCCGTTTGGTGCGAGATATTTTGCGAGTTCTTCTGCAAGATTCCCTGACACGTCCCCTAATCCCTGTACCGCTTCTTGCGAAACGCCAGCCAGGCGGCGATGACGGTGAAGGCGATCACGATGGACACCACGATCCAGAAGCCGTGCTCGTGCTCTGCCAGGGGTATGCCGCCCACGTTCATGCCGAACAGGCCGGCCAGGATGTTGATGGGCAGGGCCAGCACGGTAACCACGGTCAGAACGAAGAGGCTGTTGCTGTTGTCCTCGTTCACGGCGGCGGCCACTTCTTCCTGCAGCAGCTTGATGCGGTCCTGCAGGGTCTGCATGTCGCGCAGCATGAGCGAGAACTCCTCGCTGGCGGCGGCCAGGCCGCGGCGGTCGTCCTCGCCCATCCAGGCGGGGGGCTGCTGCAGCAGGCGGAACAGCGCGGCGGGCTCGGGCGCCAGCAGGCGCTGCAGGCGCACCAGCAGCCGGCGCAGCCGGCCCAGGTGGGCGCGCGGATGGTGGTAGCGCTGCGCGATGATGGCGTCCTCGATGTCGTCCACGCGCGCCGTGGTCTCGCGCACCACCTTGACCAGCACGTCGGCCTGGGTGCGCATCAGGTGTTCCAGCAGCTCGGCCGTGCTGGCGGGGCTGTCGCCCTGGCGCACGCCGGCACGCAGCGCATCGACCGAGCGCAGGGGCTGGGTGCGCGCGGTGACGACCAGGCGCTCGTCCAGGCAGATCCACAGCGTGGCGATGTCGGCCGACTCGAAGTTGAACTCGAAATTCACATCGTTGAGCACGGCGACCAGGGAGTCATCGGAGCGCTCGATGCGCGTTGAGGCCAGGCCCTCGCGCAGCGTGGTGTAGAAGACTTCGGGCAGCGCGGCGTGGCGCTGCAGCCAGCGCAGGGACTGGGTATTGGCCAGGTTGAAGTGCAGCCACAGGAAGTCGCGCCGGCCGGGCTCGGTGAGCGGACGCTCTGCGCCCAGCCACTGCGCGGCCGACTGCGCCGTCATGGCCTCCACACGCCGCTGCGTGTCGCAGAAAAACCGCCAGCCGCAGATCAGGCCTGCGTCTTCATTGGCCTGGGCCAGGGGGGAGGCTGCGTCAGTCATGGATGGGTGGGGCACCTGCGGGGAGTGGCCTGCGCGGGCCGGACAAGTGCGGGATTCTTGGCCGCCCACATGACAGAGGTGTGACAACTGTCACGGAGTCGTCATCCGATGTGCCTGCCCCCCAGTCGGGGGTGCGGGGCAGGCCTCAGCACATCACGACGTTCTCCAGCGTGAACGAGAACGGCGTGGACCCGGCGCCCGCACCGCCGCCTCGCATCACGATGTCGGCGCGCGAGATGCCCAGCAGGGAGATCTCGGTGTTGATGTCGCTCAGGATGGCCGAGTTCATGACCTGGCCCTGCTCGATCTGCGAGACCACGCCGATCCAGATGGTGGGCTTGAATTCGAACACGGCCTTTTGCTGGGGGGCAATCGCGGTCTTGACGGCCAGCAGCCGGCCGTCCTTGTAGCAACTGGCATTGATGGCGCCCCGGGGCAGCGAGTTGAGCACCTGCACTTCGTTGGAGCTTGCGCCATAGCCTGCGGGCGCCAGGCGATCGCCGCTGCTGCTCAGGGACAGCTGGAACTGCTGGCCGAACTGCGCCTCCAGCTGGGGCGTGTGGTTGCCATAGCTGTCGCTGGCACCGACCTGCAGGCCCAGCGGGAAGGTGAACGGGTGGTTGTCGCCCTGGCCGCAGTACTTGATGACCCGCCATGCCACGGCCAGTTCCTCGAAATCGCTGGCAACGTTTTTCTGGAAGATGACGATCTGCGAGTTGTTTGCGTCGTTCGATTGATTGACGAAGTTGAGTTGAACGCCCATGCATCTCTCCTGATGGATCAAAAAAGCGCTGCGGCGCTTTCTGCTGCCCCGCCGTGCGGGCGCAAGCGCACTGTAGGGAACAACGATCCGTCAGAAAATTACGCCTGATTACATCCCGCTCCCTCCACCGGGAACGGCCCAGACCCGCCCGCCGCCCACGGCAAAGCACTGGAGGCCAGGACCGGCCGGCAGGCTGGCCATGCCGGTGAACAGACCGAAGGCCGGCAGCAGGGTGAAGCCGGCATGGACGGCAAAGCACGGCAGGCGCAGCGCATCTCGCCCTGGGCCGCGCAGCACGACGGCGGGGTGGACATGGCCGGCCAGCACATGGCAGGCAGGAGCCTCCTGCGGGTAATGGCAGCCCGCGAATGGCCCCAGGCGCCAGGGCTCGTCCACCACGCCGATGCCCAGCGCGGACGGCGGGTCGCCCGCATGGCTGTCGTGGTTGCCACGCACCAGGACCACCTCCAGCGCCGCGTGGCGGAGTCGCCAGTTGGCCAGGGCGGCCAGCACGGACGGCGTGCGGGCCTGCGCGGCATGCAGGAAGTCGCCCAGAACGACCAGCCGGCGCACCGGCAGGCCCTGCAGCAGCGCCGACAGCCTGTCCAGGTTGCCCTGGGTGGTGCCGGCCGGCACGGGAATGCCGCGCGCGCGGAAGGTGGCGGCCTTGCCAAGGTGCAGGTCGGCAATGAACAGCGTGCCCTGGGCGGGCCACCACAGGGCGTGCTGGGCCAGCAGGTGGACGGGCTCGCCCGCCAGGAGGATGCCCAGGCTGCCGGCCAGGGCGTCGGGGGAAAAAGGACTTGGCAACGGTGCGTGGCCTTTCATCAGCGGTGCAATGGTTCTACAGCAGCGGCAAGGGCCGCGAGGGCTTGCGCACGCGGCGCGGGCGGCGGCTGGCGGCATCGGCCTCGGGGCCATCGGTGGCCTGCAGCGAGAAATCCAGCGTGCGGCGCACGGCGGCCGTGTCCTCGTCCACGGCGGGGGGCTGGTCTGCCTTGGGTTTTTTCCGTGGACGCAGCGGCGGATCGGGCGGGACCAAGTCCTGCGTGCGCGGCTCGCTGGCTGCACCGCCGGCGTCTGCCGCCTCGTGCAGTTGGGCCAGCATGCGCGCGATGCGGTCGGCCAGGTGCTCGTTGGTGAGCTTTTCGCGAAAGCGCTCCACCATCAGCGGAAAGGCAAACGGGCTGGGCCGGCGCAGCGCGCTCACCACCAGCGTCTGCGCCTGCATGCGGCGCAGCGCGGCCAGCAGCTGGGCCACATCCAACTCCTGGCTCAGGACTTCCTCATCGGCCTGGCGCAGCAGCAGGTTCATGTCGTCGTACTTGCGAAAGACCTCGAAGAACAGCTGGGCCGAGGCCTGCAGCTGGCGCGCGCTGCGGCGCTCGCCCGGGTGACTCTGGAAGATCAGGCCGGACACCCGCGCTATCTCGCGGAAGCGCCGCCTTGCCATCTCGGTGGCGTTGAGGCTGGCCAGCACTTCGTGCAGCAGGGCGTGGCGCGCGTCCTCGCCCGCCAGGTGGGCATCGTCGGCGGCCTGGTCCCAGTGACGGTCCGCATTGGCGGTGTTGCGCGTGGCGACCGCCTGGCTGGCGGACACGCGCCCGGGCACTGCCACGGCCTGGGCAGGCTCGGCGCGCAGCAGTTCCGGCAGCATGGCGGCCCAGTCACGCTCGGTGGCGCTCAGCAGCTCCAGCCCGTAGTCGTTGACGGCGATGGAGAAGGTGCCCGTCTCGCCCTGCGCGGCGCGCCAGGCCAGCAGGCTGGCCAGCCCCGTATGGGCATGGCGGCCCGCAAACGGGTAGAGGAACAAATGCCAGCCTTCGCGCGTGCGCAGGGTTTCGGCCAGCAGCGTGCCGGGCGTGGGCAGGGCCGACCAGCGCTGCTGCACCTCCAGCAAGGGGCGCACGCAGCGCAGCTCGGGCGAGTGGTAGTCGCCCGCTGCCGCCAGCGCCAACTGCTGCACCACGAAGTCGGCCAGCACGGTGGACAGCGGCATGCGCGCGCCCGCCCAGCGCGGCACGGTGGGCCGCGTTCTGGCGGCGCGGCGCACGTAGGCGGTCATGTCCTCGATGCGCACCAGCTCCAGCACCTGGCCCGCGAAGACAAAGGCATCGCCGGGCGACAGCCGCGACAGAAAGCTCTCTTCCATGCTGCCCAGCCGCGCGCCGTGCAGGATCTGCACGCTCATGCTGGCGTCGCTGACGATGGTGCCGATGTTGGCGCGGTGCCTGCGCGCCAGCCGCGCGTCGGGCATGCGCCAGATGCCCTCCGCGTCGGGCCGCACGCGCTGGTAGTCGGGATAGGCGGCCAGCGAGGGTCCGCCCCGGTGCACGAAGTCCAGGCACCACTGCCAGACCGCAGGCGCCAGCCCGGCGTAGGCGACGGTGCGGCGCACTTCGGCATACAGCTCATCGGGCACGAAGCCGCCGCCCAGGGCCACGGTGGCCAGGTGCTGCACCAGCACGTCCACGGGCTGGCGGGGGCTGGCGCGCATTTCCACCTGCTGCGCGCGCACGGCGGCGCGGGCGGCGGCGGCCTCCACCAGCTCCAGGCTGTGCGTGGGCACCAGGGTGATGCGCGAGGGCCGGCCCGGCGCATGGCCTGAGCGGCCCGCGCGCTGCAGCAGCCGTGCAATGCCCTTGGCCGAGCCGATCTGCAGCACGCGCTCCACGGGCAGGAAGTCCACGCCCAAGTCCAGGCTGCTGGTGCAGACCACGGCCTTGAGCGTGCCGGCCTTGAGCCCGGCCTCCACCCATTCGCGCACACCCCGGTCCAGCGATCCATGGTGGATGGCCAGCAGGCCGGCCCAGTCGGGCCGGGCCTCCAGCAGCGCCTTGTACCAGAGCTCCGCCTGCGAGCGCACATTCACAAAGACCAGGGTGGAGCCTGCCGTGGCCTCCAGCTCGCGCACCACGGCCGGCAGCATGGCCAGCCCCAGGTGGCCGGCCCAGGAAAAGCGCTCGGGCCGGTCGGGCAGCAAGGTGTCCACCACCAGGCGCTTGTCCACCTGGCCCTGGACCAGCACGCCGGGCCGCGGCTGGCCATGGTCGTCCAGGCCCAGCAGGGTCTGCATGGCTTCGTCCAGATTGCCCAGCGTGGCCGACATGCCCCAGACGCTCAGTTGCGGGCTCCAGCCGCGCAGCCGCGCCAGGGCCAGTTGCAGTTGCACGCCGCGCTTGTTGCCCAGCAGCTCGTGCCATTCATCGGCCACCACCAGGCGCACGGAGCCCAGCAGCTCGCGCGCATCGGCCCGCGCCAGCAGCAGGGACAGGCTCTCGGGCGTGGTGACCAGCACGGTGGGCAGCTGGCGCGACTGCGCGCTGCGCTCGGCGCTTCCCGTATCGCCCGTGCGTGCGCCCACGGTCCAGCGCGCCAGCGCGGGATGGTCCTGGGCCAGCGCCTGCAAGGGCGTCTGCAGCGCCTTGAGCGTGTCGGCCGCCAGGGCGCGCATGGGCGTGATCCACAGCACGGTCAGGGGTGCGGCGGCGGGTTTTCTCCTGCCGGATGGGGCTTGGGCAGGGGCCTGTGCAGGCGCCTTGGGGGCCTGCGCAAAGGCCTGCAGCGCGCCCAGCCAGACCGCATAGGTCTTGCCTGCGCCCGTGGTGGCATGCAGCAGGCCGCTGTGGCCCTGGGCCAGCGCCTTCCACACGGCGCGCTGGAAGGCAAAGGGCTTCCAGCCCTGTGCGGCAAGCCAGGCGGTGGCGAGGGGGTGGGGGGAACGGGGGGCCATGGCGCGGTGCGTCAAGGGTGGGTCGCGGGTGGGTCGCGGGTCGGTCAAGGGTTGATCAAGGGTCTGAGTGCGGCAGCAGGGCGGCCAGCGTGTCGATGGAGTCGGCCTCCTGCACGGGCTTGTCCTCGCGCCAGCGCAGCATGCGCGGAAAGCGCACGGCAATGCCGCTCTTGTGGCGTGCGCTGCGCGCAATGCCCTCGAAGCCCAGCTCGAACACCAGGGTGGGCCGCACGCTGCGCACGGGGCCGAAGCTCTCCACCGTGGTCTTGCGGATGACGGCGTCCACGCGCGCCATTTCTGCATCGGTCAGGCCCGAATAGGCCTTGGCGAAGGGCACGAGGGCGCGGCCCTCGGTGCCGGGCGGCGCGTTCCAGACGGCAAAGGTGTAGTCGCTGTAGAGGCTGGCGCGACGGCCGTGGCCGCGCTGTGCGTAGATGAGTACGGCGTCCACGCTCAGCGGATCGATCTTCCACTTCCACCACACGCCGCTGTCCTTGGTGCGGCCCACGCCGTAGGCGGCATCGCGGGCCTTGAGCATCATGCCCTCCACACCCAGGGAACGGGCCTGCTCGCGAAGTTCGGCCAGGGCCTGCCAGTTGTCACCTGCCAGCACGGGGCTGGGCAGCAGCGCCGGGTGCGCCACCAGGGCCACCAGCCGCTCCAGCCGCGCGCGCCGTTCATGCTGGGGCAGCGCGCGCAGGTCCTGGCCGCCCTCCTCCAGCAAGTCATAGGCCAGCAGCACCACGGGCAGCTCGCGCAGCAGCTTGGGGCCCAGGGTCTTGCGGCCTATGCGCTTTTGCAGGTCGGCAAAGGGGCGCACATGGGCGGGCGCCTCGCCCTGCTGCGCGGCCCAGACGACGATCTCGCCGTCGATCACGGTGCCCGCAGGCAAGGCATCGCCCATGGCCTGCAGCTCGGGGAAGCGCTCGCTCACCAGTTCCTCGCCGCGCGACCAGATCCAGGTGCCCAGCGCGTCACCGCTGTCGCGCCGCACGATCTGGGCGCGTATGCCGTCCCATTTCCACTCCACCACCCATTGGGACGGCGGGCCGAGCACGGCGTCGAACTGCTCCAGCGGCAACTGCAGCGGATGGGCCAGGAAGAAGGGATAGGGGTGGCCACGGGCTTCGCCCGAATGCGCGTCATCGCCCTCCTCCTCTCCCGCCACCAGCCGCAGGTAGTCGGCCGCCCCGGGCCGCGCGCCGATGTGGGTGTAGCCCATGAGCCGCTGGGCGATGCGCTTGGCATCCACGCCGCTGACGGCCGCCAGCGCCTGCGTGACCTGCAGCCGCGACACGCCGACCCGGAAGGCGCCGGTGATCAGCTTGAAGTAGACCAGCCGCTCATCGGCCGCCAGCCGCGCCCATTGCATGCGCAGCGTGTCCGCCAGCGCCTCGGGCGCCATGCCGCGCAGCGGCAGCAGGTGGTCCGTGACCCAGGCGGCCAGGCCCAGGTCGTGCGCGTCACCGGATGGCGGCAGCAGCAGCGCAATGGTTTCGGCCAGGTCGCCCACGGCCTCGTAGCTTTCGTCGAACAGCCACTCGGGCAGGCCGGCAGCCTCGCGCGCCAGCTCCTTCAAGACCTTGGTGGGCACCAGCTGGCGCGGCTTGCCGCCGGCCAGGAAGTAGACGGCCCAGGCCGCATCGGCAGGCGCGGCGGCGCGCAGATAGGCCTGCAGCGCGGCCTGCTTGTCGCGGCTGGCGGTGCTGGCGTCCAGCGCGCGGTAGAGGGCGGCGAAATCCTTCATGGCGCGGGCGCCTCATCCGGTGCAGCCTGGGCGGCGGCAGCCTCGTCCTCATCGCCGTATTCGGTCTGGAAGGCTTGCGCATCCAGGCCCTGCTCGCGCAGCCAGCGCACCAGCACCGCCACGCTGCCGTGCGTGACGAAGACGCGCTCGGCGCCCGTGGCGCCTATGGCGTATTGCAGGCCGGGCCAGTCGGCATGGTCGGACATGACAAAGCCCCGGTCCACGCCACGGCGCCGGCGCGTGCCGCGCAGCTGCATCCAGCCGCTGGCAAAGGCATCGGCATGGCCGGGAAAGCGGCGCATCCACGGCGTGCCCTGCGCCGAAGGCGGCGCCAGCACCAGGGCGGTCTTGAGCAGTTGTGCATCCACGCCGGGGTCGGTCACGCGCAGCGTGGGCGGCAGGTCCACGCCCGCTGCGCGGTACACGGCATTGAGCGGCTCCACCGCGCCGTGCACGACGATGGGGCCGATGCGGCGGTCCACCCCGTGCAGGATGCGCTGGGCCTTGCCGAAGGCATAGCACAGCAGCACCGAGGGCCTGCCCTGGGCGGCGTTGGCCTGCCACCAGGCGTTGATGTCGGCCATGAGCTCGGGCTGGCGGGGCCAGCGGTAGATGGGCAGGCCGAAGGTGGATTCGGTGATGAAAGTGTCGCAGCGCACGGGCTCGAAGGGGGTGCAGGTGCCGTCGGCCTCGGTCTTGTAGTCGCCCGAGGCCACCCAGACCTGGCCGCCATGCTCCAGCCGCACCTGGGCCGATCCGAGCACATGGCCGGCCGGGTGCAGGGAGATGCGCACGCCGTGGTGATCGATGGCTTCGCCATACGGCAGGGTCTGCAGCGTGATGTCCGCGCCCAGCCGTGCGCGCAGCACGCCGGCGCTGTCTTCATGGGCCAGGTAATGGGCATGGCCGGCGCGCGCGTGGTCGGAGTGGCCATGCGTGATCACGGCCCGGTCCACGGGCCGCCAGGGGTCGATGTAGAAGTCGCCGGCCGCGCAGTACAGGCCTTCGGGGCGGGCCACGATCAGGTCGGCGGCCATGCGGGATCAGGGGCGGGAATGCTCATGGCCCCATGCTAGTGGGGCGGTCGCCGCGCGCACGCTGGCCCGGAGCGCGGCAGGCTGTCAGCCTGCACCTACCCGCGCAACGAATGACCGCAACCGGGCTGCAACCGCGGGACAACCGCGACACAACCGGGCCGCAGGGCCGGTCAAATCGGGGAAGATAGCGCCCTCTCATCCCACACACATCCACACGCCTTCATGAACAACTCCGTCGTACGCATGTCCAATCTCTTCCTGCAACTGGGCCTGGATGCCAGTGACCAGGCCATTGCCGATTTCATCCGCGCGCACCAGTTGGCCGCCGATGTGGATGTGGTGGATGCGCCCTACTGGAGCGATGCGCAGCGCCAGTTCCTGGCCGAGCAGCTCAAGGCCGATGCGTCGTGGTCCATCGTCGTGGACCAGCTCAGCGAGTCGCTGCACGAAGACGCGGTCAGGCAACGCGCTGCCCGATAGCACGGGCAGTCAGGCCGCCAGCGGCTCGGGCACCGTGATGTCCACGCTGTGGCGGCCGTCCACGCTGGTGGCCACGGTGCCGGTCACGGTGACGCGGCGCACCACGCGGTGGGCATCGCCGTAGTCGTTGATGGCGTAGTGCTGCGTGGCGCGGTTGTCCCAGATGGCCACGTCGCCCTGCGCCCACTGCCAGCGCACGGTGTTCTCCAGCCGGATGATGCGTTCGTTGAACAGCTGCAGCAGCGCCGTCGATTCATTGGCGCGCAGGCCCTTGATGCGCTTGGCGAAGTGGCCCAGCAGCAGCGCCTTCTCTCCGGTCTCGGGGTGCACATGCACCAGCGGCTGCTCCGACTCGATGGTCTTGCGCGTGAACACCTTGCGGTAGCTGGCGCGGCCTGCGGTCTCGGTCTGGCTGGCCGCGTTCTGGCGGAAGTTCTCGGCATAGTCGTAGTCGTTGCCATGCACGGCCCACAGCTGCTCGGCCAGTTGCCTGAGCGGCTCGGGCAGGCCCTCATAGGCGGCCACGGTATTGGCCCAGACGGTGTCGCCGCCATGGCCGGGCAGCGTGACGGCGCGCAGCACGCAGACCTTGGGAAAGGCCGCCTTGAAGGTGACGTCGGTATGCCAGGAATCGGCGCGGCCGCCATGCTGGGAATTGAGCTCCAGAAAGGCCGTGCCGTCCGGGGCAGGCACGGTGGGGTGCGATTCGATCTCGCCGAACAGCCGCCCGAAGGCCTGGTGCGATGCATCCGTCAGATGGTGCTGGCCCCGGAAGAACAGCACGCGGTGGCGCAGCAGGGCCGCATGGATCTGCGTGAACTGTTCGGCCGCCAGCTCGCCCGACAGCCTGGCGCCGTGGACCACGGCGCCTATGCGGCCGGACAGGGGCTGGATCTGCAGCGGCTGTTGCCGGTCCTGCTCCAGGTCTTGGGCCACGGTGCTCAGGTGGCTGGCTTCGGTGACAGCGTTCACGGCGTCTCTCCTCAGTGCTTGCATGGGTGGAAGCCCCCATGCTAGGAACCGCCCTGCCACGCCACAACGAAGCTTTTGGCGCATGGTTATGCGCAAGACAAGTGCATGCCAACCAGGGCCGTGCGCGTCACAAAACTGCAACAAGGAAGACGTAACATTCCTTAACAATTTTGCGATGTGCCTTCCATGGATGAGTCCCGCGCCTACCTGAGCGATTCCAGGCCACGTTTCCGCCCACCCAGCGCAGCGGACCTGTGTACCCCCGTTCCCTGCATGACCGCCGACGAGACCAACGAGAAGGTGCTCGAGGTCTTCACGCGCCACCGGGACCTGATCAGCCTGCCCGTGGTGGAGGGCAACCGCCCCATCGGCCTGATCAACCGCAGCATCTTCCTGTCCCAGTTCAGCAAGCCGTTTCGCATGGAGCTGTACGGCAAGAAGAGCTGCATCGCCTTCATGGACAAGGAGCCGCTGGTGGTCGATGCCTCCACCGACATCGACACCCTGACCGTGAAGACCGTGGAGTACGGCGAAAAGGCGCTGACCGATGGCTTCATCATCGCGCGCGACGGCCTGTTCGCGGGCGTGGGCAACGGTCTGCAGCTGATGCGCGCGGTGGCGGACATGCAGGTGGCGCGCAACCGCCAGATCATGCACAGCATCGAATACGCCAGCGTGATCCAGCAGTCGCTGCTGCGCAGCTCGCGCGAGGCCCTGGCCCGCGCCTGCCCCGGGGCCGACCTGGTCTGGGAGCCGCGCGATGTGGTCGGCGGCGACTTCTACCAGTTCAGCCAGGACGGTGATGGCTGGTTTGCCACCGTGGCCGATTGCACGGGCCACGGCGTGCCCGGCGCCTTCATGACGCTGATCGCCACCAGCAGCCTGAGCCAGGCCATCAAGGAGCACGGCCCGCGCGACCCGGCCGCGCTGCTGGGCCATGTGAACCGCAGCGTCAAGCAGATGCTGGGCCAGCTCGACGGCAAGGACGGTACGCCCGGCTCCGACGACGGGCTGGACGCGGCCTGCTTCTGGTTCGAGCCCGCGCACCGGCGCCTGCGCTTTGCAGGCGCGCGCCTTGCGCTGTTCGTGCTGCGCCCCGGCGCCGAGGCGGTGGAGGTGATCGATGGCCAGCGCAAGGGCGTGGGCTATGTGGACAGCGAGTTCGACTTCGCCTGGAACAACATCGACCTGGAGCTGCCCGCCGCCACCCTGGTCTTCGTCACCACCGACGGCCTGATCGACCAGGTCGGCGGCCCGCGCGGCATCACCTTCGGCAAGAAGCGCGTGCGCGAGCTGCTGCTGGAGCAGGCAGGCCGCACGCCCGCCGAGATCAACCGCGCCCTGCTGGCCGCCCTGCAGACCTGGCAGGGCGAGCACCACCGCCGCGACGACCTGACCTTTTTCTGCTTCAGAACCTGAATGCCTCCCATGCCCTCTGCACAGATCGCCGACAAGTACGGCAGCTTCTTCCACCTGGCGCGCCAGCACCAGGTGATCTTCTACTACGTGGGCTACTTCTCGCAGAACATCGTCGCGGCCATGGCCGAGGCCGTGCGGCTGCAGCTGGAAGTGGCCGGCGTGCCCGGCCCCACGCGGCGCAAGCTGTTCTCGTCCTTTGTCGAGATGGCGCAGAACATCATCCATTACTCGGCCGATGCCCTGACCCCGCCCCACCAGGACGATGGCGAGCTGCGCCACGGCGCGGTCTGCATCCGCCGCGAGGACGACGGCAGCTTCGTGCTGCTGTGCGCCAACCCCATCGAGCCGGGCATGGGCGAGGCGCTGCGCGCCAAGCTCGACGCCCTGCGCAGCATGACGCTGGACGAGATCAAGAAGGCCTGCCGCCAGTCGCTGCGCGATGACGCGCCCGAAGGCAGCAAGGGCGCGGGCATGGGTTTCCTGACCCTGGCCCGCGATGCGCGCGAGCCGCTGCAGTTCGACTTCGATCCCGCCCAGACCGTGGACGGCCGGCCCGTCTTCTACCTGAAAGCCACGCTCTGAGCCGTCGCTCCGGCACCAGGCCTGGACAGGCCCGGCCCGCAGGCACGGACAACGCACCGAGATCACGCATGGACAACCTCTACATCGCACCGACTCCCAGTTCCCCGGAAGTGGACTTCCAGTTCGACACGCACACGCTGCACCTGCGTGGCGAGTCCTATCCCGAGAACGCCGCCGCCTTCTACGGCGGCATCCTGGCCCGCCTCAAGGACTACCTGGCCCAGCCGCAGCCGGCGCAGCAGCAGGCGCGCATCGAGGTGCACATCGCGCTGGCCTACTTCAACAGCTCCAGCACCAAGATGCTGTTCAACCTGATCGAGGCACTGAGCGGCGCCGCCGAGGCCGGCCGCCCCGTGGCCCTGCACTGGTACCACGACGAGGAAGACGACACCATCTGCGAGTTTGGCGAGGAGCTGCGCGACGACTTTCCCGCCATCGCCTTCACCGGCCACCCCGTGAAGGCGGCGTGATGGACACCGTGGCCGCTCCCGCGGACCTCTTCGATGCCGAGCACCAGGCCCTTTTGGCGGCCCGCGCCGCCCACGACCGGGGCGAAGAAGCCGGCGCCCAGGCCTGCCACCAGGCCCTGGGCGTGCTGCTGACCGCCTATGAGCGCCTGCTGCGCGAAACGCGCCGGCTGGTGCGCCGCAGCGACCGGGCCGAGCTGGAGATGACCCAGCTCAACCAGCGCCTGCAGGAGCTGGCCGGCGAGCTGGAATACCGCGCCACGCACGACCCGCTGACCGGCGTGCTCAACCGCGCGGCCATCATCGAGCGCGTGAACCGCCACTTCACCCAGCAGGGGCTGGCCCTGATCGTGCTGGACATAGACCACTTCAAGCGCGTGAACGACAGCTTCGGCCACCCCGTGGGCGACAGTGTGATCCTGGGCGTGGTGCGCTGCCTCAAGGCGGCCGTGCCGGCCACGGCCCACATCGGCCGCGTGGGCGGCGAGGAATTCACCGTGCTGCTGCCCCAGCACGACAGCGACGGCGCCGTGTGCGTGGCCGAGCAGGTGCGCGCCGCCATCGAGGCCCATCCCTTCGGCCTGCCCGATGCCAGCTGCATCACGGCCAGCTTCGGCGTGAGCTGGCGCCCGAGCGGCGGCCGCTTCGACGACGCCTACAGCCTGGCCGACGAGGCGCTGTACGCCGCCAAGCGCAGCGGGCGCAACCAGGTCGTGCGCGCGGCAGACCATGCCACGGCCTGAGCGGCGCGGACACAGACAGGGCTGAGGCATGAGTTTCGTGATGCGCGCACGGGCGCCCAGGGCGCCCGCCCCTGCTTCCGCCCTCCTGCAGCCGGCTCTGCAGCCGCCCCCGCCATCGCCCGTGCCCGGGCCTGAATGGCGGGTGCTGATCGTGGACAGCGACCCCGACGTACACGCCGCCTTCCGCCTGGCGCTGGAAGGCCACAGCCTGTTCGGCCGGCCGCTGGTGTTCCTCTACGCCCGCTCCGGCACACAGGCGCGCAACCTGCTGCGCAGCGAGCAGGACCTGGCCGTGGTGGTGCTCGACGCCGTGACCGATGGCACGGGCGCCGGGCTGGACCTGGTGGACTTCATCCGCTACACGGCCGGCCTGCGCAACAGCCGCATCGTGCTGCGCACCGGCCGCCCGGGCCAGGCGCCCGATCTGGAAACCCTGCTGCGCTACGACATCAACGACTGCCGCACCAAGACCGAACTCACGCCCGACCGGCTGCTGGCCATCGTGGTGACCGCCGTGCGCTCCTACGAGCAGCTGTGCGCCATCGAGGCCAACCGCCGCAGCCTGGAGCTGATGGTGCGCTCCAGCGCCTCGCTGCTGGAGGAAACCAACCTGCACGCCTTCGCGCGGGGCGTGATCACCCAGCTGGCCACCTTGCTGGGCGTGGCCAGCGAAGGCCTGGTCTGCTCGGAGGGCACGCACCCGGCCGAGCCCTACCGCGTGCTCGCGGCCACGGGGCCATTCGCCCGGCTCATCGACCAGCCCATCGCCACCGTGCTGGCCTCGCGCGGGCTGCGCCTGCTGCGCCAGGCGCTGCAGGCGCGGCGCAACATCTACGGCGTGCAGCGCGGCGTGGCGCTGTACATCGGCCGGGGCGACGAGCAGGACATGGCCGTCTTCATCGACGCGCCAGCCTCGCACAGCGCACTGGACCGCCAGCTGCTTGAAGTCTTCTGCGCCAACCTGCGCACGCTGCTGCACAACCGCGGCCTGCTGGAGCGCCTGCACCAGTCCGCCTACTTCGACCCCCTGGTCTGCCTGCCCAACCGCGCCCACTTCGTGGAAAAAGTGGACGAATGCGTGTGGCGCGGCACGCGTGACCATGTGCTGGCCCTGGTGGACATCGACGACTTCAGCGCCACCAACGACGTGATGGGCCACCGCTTCGGCGACCGCCTGCTCGAAGCCATGGCCCGCCGCCTGGCCAGCGCGCTGCCCGCAGGCGTGCTGCTGGCGCGCGTGGGATCGGACACCTTCGGCATCCTGGGCCCCACCGACGAGGTGGCCCTGGCCCAGTTGCTGGACTGCGCCCGCCAGCCCCTGGCCGTGGATGGCGTGCCGCACAAGGTCTCGCTGACCTGCGGCTACGTGTACCTGCCCCATGAGCGCCAGGCCGGCACCGACCTGGTCAAGGACGCCACCATCGCCCTCAAACGCGCCAAGCGCGATCACCGCGGCCAGCTGCTGGAGTACTCCGAGCAGATGGGCATGGAGGCGCGCGACCGCGCCCTGCTGCTGTCCGACCTGCGCGCCGCCATCGACGGCGCCCAGCTTTTCCTGGTCTACCAGCCCCAGGTGGACCTGGAAACCCATGCCCTGGTCGGCCTGGAGGCCCTGCTGCGCTGGCGCCGGCAGGACGGCAGCTTCGTGCCGCCCGACCGCTTCATTCCGGTGGCCGAGCATTCGGGCCTCATCGTGCCGCTGGGCCAATGGGTGCTGGCCACGGCCTGCCGCACCATGCGCGAACTGCTGGACGCCGGCCGCGCCCCCAGGCGCATGGCCGTCAATGTCTCCACCGTGCAGCTGCAGGACCCGGGCTTTCTGCAGACCGTGAGCAACGCCCTGGCAGAGCACGGCCTGCAGGGCGCGCAGCTGGAGCTGGAGATCACCGAATCCGTCGCGGTCCTGCCCACCCAGCTGCTGCAGGCCACGCTCAGCGCCCTGCGCTCCCTGGGCGTGACCATTGCCATCGACGACTTCGGCACCGGCTACTCCTCGCTGAGCTACCTGGAGCGCCTGCCGCTGGACCGCATCAAGATCGACCGCAGCTTCGTGCGCCAGCTTGGCGAATCACAGGAAGCCCGCATCGCCGAAATGATCGCCCAGCTGGGCCGCAAGCTCGGCCTGCAGGTCCTGGCCGAAGGCATAGAGGACGCCAGCGCCTGGCAGGCCCTGCGTGCCATGGGCTGCCAGGAGGGACAGGGCTATCACGTTGCCCGGCCGATGGACAAGGCGCAGTTGCTGGGCTGGCTGCACCGGCGCACTGGCGCACCGGAGTGAATGGCGCGCCGGAGTGAAGGCGCCCTGTCGCCCGTTCACGGCAGATGGGGCGCGATCACCTCGGCCAGCAGGCCGAAGCTGTGGCGGATCTCCTGCTCCGTCACGGCACCGTAGCCCAGCACCAGGCCCCGGGCCGGATCGGGCCTGAGCGAGTACAGGGACAGCGGCCGCGTGAGCACGCCCAGCTTGCGTGCCTGCCGCGCAATGGCGTCATCGTCCGAGCCGGGCGGCAGGCCCAGCACCAGATGCAGCCCCGCGTCTCCGCCCTGCACGGTCACCGCCGTGCCCAGGCGCTGGCCTATCTCGTCGATGAGCACGCGCCGGCGCTCGCCGTAGACCTGGCGCATGCGGCGGATGTGGTTGACGTAGTGGCCCTGCCGCATGAACTGCGCCAGCACGATCTGCTGCATGATCTGCCCCTCCCGGAACAGCTCGCTCAGCGCGCGCGCAAAGCTGTCGGCCAGGTCGCTGGGCAGTACGAGGTAGGCCAGACGCAGCGATGGAAACATGGTCTTGGAGAAGGTGCCCAGGTAGATCACGCGGCCGTGCTCGTCCAGGCCCTGCAGCGCCGGCAGCGGGCGCGAGGTGAAGCGGAACTCGCTGTCGTAGTCGTCCTCGACGATCCAGACCCGCTGGGCCACCGCGTAGTCCAGCAGCTGGCGCCTTCGGCCATGGCCCATGAGCACGCCGCTGGGGTACTGGTGCGAGGGCGAGATGAACATCAGCCGCGGCGGTGTCTTCAGTTGCTGCGGCGTGGGCGCCAGGCCCTCGCCGTCCAGCGCGATGGGCTGCAGTTGCAGGCCGGCCATGCGGAACACGCTGCGTGCGCCCCAGTAGCCGGGGTCCTCCAGCCAGACGGTGTCGCCGGGATCGGCCAACAGCTGGGAAATCAGGTGCAGCGCCTGCTGGGCGCCGCTGGTCACCAGGATCTGGTCCGCGCTGCAGGCCACGCCGCGCGTGCCCTGCAAGTGCTCGGCAATGGCTTCGCGCAGCGCGGGGTGGCCCGCACCCGTGGCATAGCTCAGTTGCAGCGGGTTGTGATCGCGCCAGGCCTGGGCGTGCAGGCGGCTCCATAGCGCGGCCGGAAACTGGCGCAGCTCGGGCACTCCCGGCGCGAAGGCGCCCCACTGCAGGTGGCTGGCCCGCGCCCCGCCCACGATGGCGCTGCCGCGCCGCGACAGCGGCGTGCCACGGCGGCGCGGCAACGGCGGCTGGCTCACGAAGGCCGGCGCCACCTCGGCCACATAGGTGCCCCGCCCCACGCCGGCCTGCACCAGGCCCTCCAGCGCCAGTTGCTCATAGACCTGGACGATGGTGTTGCGCGCAATGCCCAGCGTCTGCGCCAGCTCGCGGCTGGTGGGCAGCCGCGAGCCCGCCGGCAGGGCCTTGCGCAGGATGCCTTCCTTGACGATGCGGTAGAGCTGGCGGTGGTTGTACTCGGCATCGCTACGTTGGAAATGCCGATTGACAAAGTCCGGCAGCGTGGCACTTCCAACGCGGGAAATTGGTTCTCTCTTGTTCACGGTATTTGGTTCTTTTGTTGGGATCAATGTGAACATAGACTCGCCCCCATGTATAGCTATCGAAGGCGTGAAAGCCGAATATTTTTTCAATGACCCGCCTCCAGACACTTCAAAGACCTGTGCCTACCGCCCGGTTCTCTCCGCCCCTCAGTCAGCCTATGTCCTTGAAGTTGAATGCTTTTCGTTGCGGCACCCTGCCGGCCCGGCAAGCCGCCTGCCAGGAGGTGCAGCCATGAGCACGGCCACCACCTTCGGCATCGCCGGCGTCCAGATGGAGGTTTGCGCCTTCGACAGCAACCTGGAGCGCATGGCCGGCTACCTGCGCCACATCCGCTCGCGTTTTCCCTGGGTCCGCATGGTGCTGTTCTCCGAGCTGGCGGCGCTGGGCCCCAAGCACGACAAGGCCGAGCCGCTGCCCGGCCCCACCGAGGACCGGCTGTGCGGGCTGGCCCGGGAAACCGGCCTGTGGCTGATTCCCGGCTCGCTGTTCGAGAGCGTGGCCGGCCCCGATGGCACGGTGGTCTACAACACCACGCCCGTCATCAACCCGCAGGGCGAGGTCGTCACGCGTTTTCGCAAGCTCTTTCCCTTCAGGCCCTATGAGCGCGATGTGGCCGGCGGCACCGGTTTTTGCGTGTTCGACGTGCCTGGCGCGGGCCGTTTCGGCGTGTCCATTTGCTACGACATGTGGTTTCCGGAGACCACGCGCACGCTGGTGGCCATGGGCGCCGAGGTGATCCTGCACCCCACCATGACGGACACCATCGACCGCGATGTGGAGCTGTGCATCGCACGCGCCTCGGCCGTCACCAACCAGGTCTATTTCTTCGATGTGAACGGCGTGGGCGACGGCGGCGTGGGCCGCTCCATCATCGTGGACCCCTCGGGCTACGTGCTCCACCAGGCCGACAGCGGCGCCCAGATCATGCCCATCGAGGTCGACTTCGCCCGGCTGCGGCACGAGCGCGAACACGGCCTGCGCAGCAACCTGGGCCAGCCGCTCAAGAGCTTCCGCGACCGCGATTGCGATTTCACCGTCTACCGCAAGGACGGCACCGACTTCCCCTATCTGCACAGCCTGGGAGCACTGGACAAGCCCCAATGACCTGACACGCCCCTTTTCCCAGCGATCGACATCAAGAGCACCACAAAGCCGCAAGCCACCGGGCGATGCGGCAAAAAACCAGGAGACAACGATGACATCCCGCCCCCCGACCGAAACGCGCGCCCGTGCCTCCCTCAGCCGCCACCGCAGCGTCTGGGAAATGCGTGCCGATGGCTGGATCAGCCTGGTGGACGATCTCAGCCGGCTGGCCATCCTGGCGCCCGAGCACCCCGAGCGTGCCAGCCGCCTGACCCATGTGCAGACCATCATCGACGCGCTGGCTCCGGTCGAAAGCTACTGGGCCTTTCCCGGGGGCCGGGTCTTCGGTGAGCTGTGCCAGTGGATAGAGCGCGAGGAACTGGCACGCGCCCACCAGGCGGCGCGGCGCATCCACCGCGTGCTGGCTGCGCGCACCTACCGCCATGACGCCAACACGCTAGACAACGACAACGAGCTGCCCTCGCAGATAGAGACCGACAGCGAGCGCCAGGCGCAGTTGACGCGGCCTTACTTCGAGGTGCTGATCGTCGATGAGATGTCGGCCAGCGAGGAAGACGCGCTGCGCCGCCGCGTGCAGCGCAAGCGCAGCGCCGACGATGATTTCGTGTTCGACATCGTGGTGGTGCCCAGCTTCGAGGACGCGCTGATCGCCACCCTGGTCAACTTCAACCTGCAGGCCGTGGTGATACGCCATGGCTTTCCATTCCGCTCGGTCAACAGGAACGGCATGCTGCGCCGCTTCCTGGAAGGCATGGACGACAACAGCGAGGCCATGCCCGAGTTCGAGCGCGGCCCGCTGCTGGGCCGCCAGATCGCGCAGCTGCGCCCCGAGCTGGACCTGTACCTGGTCACCGATGTCAGCGTCGAGGAGATCGCCGCGCGCGTGGGCGAGGTCTTCAAGCGCATCTTCTTCGGCGAGGAAGACCACATCGAGCTGTACAGCGCCATCATGAAAGGCGTGGGCGAGCGCCACAGAACGCCCTTCTTCCACGCGCTGCGCGACTACGCCAAGCAGCCCACGGGCGTGTTCCATGCGCTGCCGCTGGCGCGCGGCAAGTCCATCATGAACAGCAACTGGATCGGGGACCTGGCCCAGTTCTACGGCATGAACCTGTTCATGGCCGAGACCTCGGCCACCTCGGGCGGGCTGGACTCGCTGCTGGACCCCGTGGGCCCGCTCAAGCTGGCCCAGGAGTACGCGGCCCGCGCCTTCGGCGCCAGGCGCACCTACTTCGCCACCAACGGCACCTCCACCTGCAACAAGATCGTGGTGCAGGCCCTGGTGCGGCCCGACGACATCGTGCTGGTGGACCGCAACTGCCACAAGTCCCACCACTACGGCCTGGTGCTGGCCGGCGCCCAGGTGGCCTACCTGGACTCCTATCCGCTGGACCAGTACTCCATGTATGGCGCCGTGCCGCTGCGCCACATCAAGGAGACCCTGCTGGGCTTTCGGCGCGCGGGCACGCTGGAGCGCGTGCGCATGGTGCTGCTGACCAACTGCACCTTCGACGGCATCGTCTACGACGTGGAGCGCGTGATGACGGAATGCCTGGCCATCAAGCCCGACCTGGTCTTCCTCTGGGACGAGGCCTGGTTCGCCTTCGCGCGCTGCCATCCCATCTACCGCCCGCGCACGGCCATGGCCAGCGCCGCCAAGCTGTGCGAGACCTTCAAGGACCCGGCCTACGCCAGGCGCCACGCCGAGTTCGCCGCCAGCATCGACTGGGAGGACGACCAGCAGTTGCTGGAGACTCGCCTGATCCCCGACCCCGCCAAGGCCCGCATCCGGGTCTACGCCACGCATTCCACGCACAAGACGCTGACGGCGCTGCGCCAGGGCTCGATGATCCATATCTGGGACCAGGACTTCAAGGACAAGGCCGAGGAGTCCTTCCACGAGGCGTACATGACGCACACCTCGACCTCGCCCAACTACCAGATCCTCGCCTCGCTGGACGTGGGCCGCCGCCAGGTGGAACTGGAGGGCTACGAGCTGATCCAGCGCCAGCTGGAGCTGGCCATGAGCCTGCGCGAGCAGGTGCTGCACCACCCCCTGCTCAGGCGCTACTTCCGCTTCCTGCGCATCGGCGACCTGGTGCCGCTGGCCTACCGCGAGTCGGGCGTGGACAACTACTACAACGACGAGACGGGCTGGGACAACCTGGAGGTGGCATGGCGCAGCGACGAGTTCGTGCTCGACCCCAGCCGCGCCACCCTGGTCATCGGCACCACGGGCATGGACGGCGACACCTTCAAGAACAAGGAGTTGATGGACAGGTACGGCATCCAGATCAACAAGACCTCGCGCAACACCGTGCTGTTCATGACCAACATCGGCAGCACGCGCTCGGCCATCGCCTACCTGATCGAGGTGCTGATCAAGATTGCCCGCGACGTGGACGCCCGCGTGGCCGACCTGAGCGCCATCGAGCGGCGCATCCATGAAAGGCGCGTGCGCTCGCTCACGCTGGAGCAGCCGCCGCTGCCCAATTTCTCCAGCTTCCACTTCGCCTTCCGGGGCCGCAGCGTCGAAGGCCGCGCAGGCACGCGCGACGGCGACATCCGCAGCGCCTTCTTCCTCTCGTACGACGACACCAACTGCGAATACATCGACATGGCCGAGGCCGCGCGCGCCATTGCCGAGGGGCGCGAGCTGGTGTCCGCGCTCTTCGTGATTCCTTACCCGCCGGGCTTTCCCATCCTCGTGCCCGGGCAGGTGATCAGCGCCGAGATCCTGCAGTTCATGGCCGCGCTCGATGTGCGCGAGATCCACGGCTTCCGGCCCGAGCTGGGCTTTCGCATCTTCAGCCGGGCCGCGCTGGACCGCGCCGCCCAGGCCACGGCCGCGCGCGCTGCGCTGGCGCTGTCGGGCCGTGCGGCGCAGCCGCAGGCGGGCGACGAAGGCCTGGGCCTGGTCCGACCCGAGCCCGAACCTGAACTGATCACGCTTTCCCCCACCCCGAAGAAGACCACGACGAGGAGCAAGAAGTGAACAACAAAGTCAAAAGCGTTGCCGACCTGCTGCTGATGTTCCACCGCAACGAGCGGCCCATCTACTTCATCAGCGCCACCAACTTCAACCTGCTGGGCATGGACCGCTGGGTCAACCGCTTCCGCTACATCAACTACATCGACTGCTTCGACGGCCGCCACCCCAACGCCTTCGTGCCGCAGGAGCTGCCGCACGAGCCCTTCGAGTCCATCGAGGACATCAACAACTACCTGCTGCAGCACAAGGATGTGGTGGATCTGATCGAGCGGCGCGGCGGCAAGCCGGTCGCCACCTTCCTGATGTTCGACGAGAAGACCGAGGCCCTGGCCCGCGAGCTGGGCATGGAGGTCTGGTTTCCGCCAGCCGCGCTGCGCCAGCGCTGCGACAACAAGATGGAGACCGTGCGCATAGGCAACAAGGCCGGCGTCTACTCGGTGCCCAACGCGCTGGAGAAGGTGGACAGCTACGAGCACCTGATGCAGATCGCCGAACGCCACGGCCTGGGCAAGGACCTGGTGGTGCAGTCGGCCTTCGGCGACTCGGGCCACACCACCTTCTTCATCGCCTCGCGCGAGGACTTCGACAAGCACAAGGACGAGATCGTCAACGACCCCGAGGTCAAGATCATGAAGCGCATCAACTGCCGCGGCGCCACGCTGGAGGCCTGCGCCACCCAGTCGGGCACCCTGGTCGGGCCGCTGCTGACCGAGGTGGTGGGCGCGCGCGAACTCACGCCCTACAAGGGCGGCTGGTGCGGCAACGAGGTGTTCCCGGGCGCCTTCTCCGAGGAGGTGCGCGCCAGGGCGCGCGACATGGCCGAGCGCTTCGGCAACCAGTTGCTGGCCGAGGGCTACCGCGGCTACTTCGACCTGGACTTCCTGATCGACACCGACACCGGCGAGGTCTACCTGGGCGAGCTGAACCCGCGCATCTGCGGCGCCAGCCCCATGACCAACCATGCCGCCTTCGCCTACGCCGATGCGCCGCTGTTCCTGTTCCACCTGCTCGAATTCTCGGGCGTGCCGTTCGACCTGAACGTCAAGGAGATCAACGAGCGCTGGGCCCAGCCGCATTTCATCGATTCCTGGTCTCAGGTGGTGCTCAAGTTCAACGAGGACCGCATCGACCAGGTCACGCATGCTCCGGCCACCGGCATCTACCGCATGGGCGAGGACGGCAGCGTGGCCTACCAGCGCTTCGACTACAACCGCAAGGCCATAGACACCGAGCGCGAGGCCTTCTTCCTGCGCATCACCGGCCCCGGCGACTACCGCTACGAAGGCGCCGACCTGGGCATCCTGATCACGCGCGGCCGCTCGATGGACGACAACTTCAAGCTCAACATCCGGGCGCGCGACTGGATACGCGGCATCAAGAACTACTACGCGGGCAAGCCCATCCTGGCCACCCAGCCCGGCGCAGCGCCGGCGCCGGGCTCGTTCAAGATCCTCTGAAGGCCTCCCATGCCCCTGCCTACCCGCATCCGCTTCCAGGCCATCGCCGAAGACCTGCCCGGCCGGAAATGGCAGGCCCTGTGCGAGCAGGCCTGGCCCTACTACCGCGCCTGGTTCCTGCGCCAGGGCGCCGTGGCGCGCGCCGGCTTCCTGGAGTGCCGCCGCGCCCTGCGCCAGCACATGCCGGAGCTGGTGCCCACCTGGGAGCGGCTGGTGGAGCTGGCCGGTGGCGGCGACATCGAGGCGCGCTTCCTGTCGCTGTGGTGCCCGCCGCCCTACATCACCGGCTGCTCCCAGGCCGTCTGGCTCGATGCGGCCGGCCAGCAGGAACCCATGCTGCTGCGCAACTACGACTTCGCGCCCGCGCTGCTGGAGGGCCACTGGCTGGCCACGCGCTGGAGCGGGCAGCGCGTGGCCGCAATGGGCGACTGCCTGTGGGGCGCGCTGGACGGCATGAACGAGTCGGGCCTGGCCGCCTCGCTGTCCTTCGGCGGCCGCACGGCCCATGGCGACGGCTTCGGCATTCCGCTGGTGCTGCGCTATGTGCTGGAGATCGCGCAGGACACCGCATCGGCCGTGGCCATCCTGCAGCGCGTGCCCGTGCACATGTGCTACAGCGTCACGCTGCTGGACGCCCGGGGCGAATGGGCCACGGTGTTCCTGAACCCCGACCGCCCCGTGGAAGTGACCCGGCGCCGGGCCGTGACCAACTTCCAGCACACGGTGGAATGGCCCGAGCATGCACGCGCCACCAGCGCCTGCGAGCGGCTGGCCGCCCTGCAGCAGCAGATCGATGCCGGCATGCCGGCCCGTGACGCCCAGGCCGCGCTGCTGCGCGAGCCCCTGTACCAGCCCGCCTGGCGGCGCGGCTACGGAACGCTGTACACGGCGGCCTACGCCCCTCGGTCGGGCCGGCTCGAACTGTCCTGGCCCGGCCAGGCCTGGCCGCAGACCCTGGCGGCCTTCGAAGAGGGCCACCGGGAGATCGCCTACCTGAGCCAGGGCCCCTGAGCGCCCTGCACTGCATCCCGCGCCTGCATTCAGCGCTTGCATCCGACGCCCGGGGACCACGTGCCACACACGGCAGCCCCGGCCTTCCCCACAGGTTCCGAAGGAGACATGGAAATGACAAGAAGACTTCCGCCCGCCATCTGGATTCTGGTTGCCATGGTGCTGGGCATCGTGATCGGCTACATGGTGTTCATCAACTTCCCCGACAAGAAGGCGGCCGCGCAGATCGCGGGCTACATCTCCATCATGTCGGACGTGTTCCTGCGGCTGATCAAGATGCTGATCGGCCCGCTGGTGTTCTCCACGCTGGTGGTGGGCATCGCGCACATGGGCGACGCGGCCTCGGTGGGCCGGGTGTTCCTCAAGGCCATGGGCTGGTTCGTCACCGCCTCGCTGGTGTCGCTGGTCATGGGCCTGGTCCTGGCCAACCTGCTGCAGCCGGGCCACAACCTGGGGCTGCCGCTGCCGGACATCGGCGCTTCGGCCAACCTCGCCACGGCCAAGTTCACGCTCAAGGACTTCGTCAGCCACTTGGTGCCCAAGTCCTTTGCCGAGGCCATGGCCAACAACGAGATCCTGCAGATCGTGGTGTTCTCCATGTTCTTCGGCGTGGCCCTGGCCGCACTCGGTGAAAAGGGCAGGACGCTGGTGGCCGCCATCGACGAGCTGTCCCACGTCATGCTCAAGATCACCGGCTATGTGATGAAGCTCGCGCCGCTGGCCGTGCTGGCGGCCATGGCCGCCACCGTGTCGGTCAACGGCCTGGAGATCCTGCTGAAGTTCGCCGTTTTCATGGGGGACTTCTACCTGGGCCTGTTTCTGCTGTGGGGAGTGCTGGTGATCGCCGGTTTCCTGTTCCTGGGCCCGCGCATCTTCAGGCTGCTGGTGCTGATCAAGGAGGCCTTCATGCTCTCGTTCGCCACCGCCAGTTCCGAGGCCGCCTACCCCAAGATCCTGGACGCGCTGGACCGCTTCGGCGTCAAGCGCAAGATCTCCAGCTTCGTGATGCCCATGGGCTACTCGTTCAACCTCGACGGCTCCATGATGTACTGCACCTTCGCCGTGCTGTTCATCGCCCAGGCCTACGACATCCACCTGTCGCTGGGCACGCAGATCACCATGCTGCTGATCCTGATGCTGACCTCCAAGGGCATGGCCGGCGTGCCGCGCGCCTCGCTGGTGGTGATCGCCGCCACGCTCAACCAGTTCAACATCCCCGAGGCCGGCCTGCTGCTCATCCTGGGCGTGGACACCTTCCTGGACATGGGCCGATCGGCCACCAACGCCGTGGGCAACTCCATCGCCACCGCCGTCGTCGCCAAGTGGGAGGGCGACCTGCTGCCCGAGACCGAAGCCGCTGCCAATGCCGCACGGCTGGATTCGGAGGCCAGGGCCACGCTGGCCCATCCCGCCTCCCCGGCCCATTCCTGACAACCCGCACAAGGAAACGCCATGAAACCCGAACCCAGATCACGGCCCGGGCAGCCATGGGCGCTGCGGGGGCCGGCGCGGGCGGCAGCGGCAGCGGGCGTGGCGGCCCTTGCGCTGCTGGCCGCCACGGCCGGCGCCCAGGAAGCCGACACGCCCGACCGCACCGCCGCCAGCCGCGCGCCCGCCACGCTCAGCGGCACGCTGGCCAAGGTGCGCGCCAGCGGCTCCATTGCGCTGGGCTACCGCCAGGCCTCGGTGCCGTTTTCCTACCTGAACGCGCGCAACGAGCCCATCGGCTACTCCATCGAGCTGTGCAAGGCGCTGGTGACCAGCATCGAGGATGCGGTCAACAGGAGCCTGGCCATCCGCTGGGTGCCCGTCACGGCCGACAACCGCGTGGATGCCGTGGCCAGCGGCCAGGTGGACCTGGAATGCGGCTCCACCACCAGCAACCTGGAGCGCCAAAAGCGCGTGGCCTTCTCGCCCATCATGTTCGTGGCCGGCACCAAGGTCATGGTCCGGCAGGACGCGCAGATCCGCTCCTTGCGCGACCTGGCCAGCAAGAAGGTGGCGGTGACGGCCGGCACCACCAATGAAAAAGCCATGCGCGACCTGGACCGGAAATTTCACCTGGGCATGCAGTTGCAGGTGGTGCCCGACCATTCCCAGGGCTTTGCCCAGGTGGCCGGCGGCCAGTCCGACGCCTTCGCCACCGACGACGTGCTGCTGTACGGCCTGATCGCGGAGAACGCCGGCAAGGCGGATGGCAACGGCGGCACGGGCGCGAGCACGGACGCGAGCCCGGGCGCCAGGTTCCAGGTGGTGGGCGATTACCTCTCCTACGACCCCTACGCCATCATGTTCCGCAAGGACGACCCCCAGCTGGCCCAGGTGGTGAGGAGCAGCTTCCAGGCGCTGGCCGAGGACGGCGAGATCGAGCGCCAGTACAGGCGCTGGTTCCTGCGCCGCCTGCCCTCGGGCACCAGCCTGGACCTGCCGATGAGCGCCCAGCTGCAGACCCTCATCGAGACCCTGGCCGCCCAACCCCGTTGAGGCGGTTGCTTCCTGCACCTGCACCCATTGCGCGCCGGATGGCGCCTCGCCCGGCCTTGCTCTGCGCAAGGCATGCAGCACGCGGGTCGCGCCCACTTTGCAACAGCAAATACAAGGAGACAGGAAATGAGTCAGCAACTCGAAGGTGGGCTGAAGCCGCGGCACCTCACCATGCTATCCATTGCGGGGGTGATCGGCGGTGCGCTGTTCGTCGGCTCCGGCAAGGTGATTGCCAGTGCCGGCCCCGCAGCCATCCTGGCGTACATGGGCGGGGGCATCCTGGTGGTGCTGGTCATGCGCATGCTGGGCGAGATGGCCGTGGCGCAGCCTGACAGCGGCTCGTTCTCCACCTACGCAGACCGCGCCATCGGGCGCTGGGCCGGCTTCACGATCGGCTGGCTGTACTGGTGCTTCTGGACACTGCTGATGGGCTGGGAGGCCTATGTGGCCGGGGCCATCCTCAACGCCTGGATGCCGGCCGTTCCCATCTGGGGCTACATGCTGGTGGTGGTCTTCGGCCTGATGGCCGTCAACTTCCTGCCGGTGCACAACTATGGCGAGTTCGAGTTCTGGTTCGCTCTGATCAAGGTCGTGGCCATTGTGCTGTTCATCGCCATCGGAGCGCTGGCCATCGCCGGGCTCTGGCCTGCGGGCGATGTCGCAGGCATGGCGCACCTGACCAGCAAGGGCTTCATGCCCAACGGCCCCGGCGCCGTGGTGGTGGCGCTGCTGGGCGCGATGTTCGCCTTCATCGGGGCCGAGATCGTCACCGTGGCGGCGGCCGAATCCCAGGACCCGGGCAAGGAAATCGTGCGGACCACCCGGTCCGTGGTCTGGCGCATTTCGCTGTTCTACGTGGGCTCCATCTTCATCGTGGTCTGCCTGATTCCGTACGACACCCCGGGCCTGATCCTCTCCACCGAAGGCACCTACGCCGTCGCGCTCAAGCACCTGGGCATTCCCTTCGCCGGCCAGATCGTCAACTTCGTGGTGCTGACTTCCGTGTGCAGTTGCTTCAACTCGGCGCTCTACACCTCCAGCCGCATGCTGTTCTCGCTGGCGCGCCGCGGCGACGCCCCCCGAATGTTCACGACCCTGGGCCGCAGCACCAGCGCGCCCTACATGGCCGTCATCGCCTCCAGCGCCCTGGCCCTGCTGACGGTCGCCCTCACTGCCACCGGCCAGATGGACGTGTTCGATGTGCTCATGGCCGCGACCGGCTCCATCGCGCTGCTGGTGTACCTGTGCATCGCCGTGTCGCAGTTGCACATGCGCCGCAAGCTCGAAGCCAGCGGCACGCCCATCCGCCTGAAGATGTGGTGCTTCCCGGCGCTGACCTACGCCACCATCTTCTTCATCGTCGCCTCCATGGTGGTCATGGTGGCCGAGGGCACCTACCGCAAGGAAGTGCTCTACACCAGCGTGCTGGGCGGTGCATTGGTCGCCCTGGGCATGCTGGCGCAAAAGCTCCACTGGGGCCGCCCGAAACCCGGCCGCGTGGAACAGGAGCAGGCCGTTCAGGAAGGCCTGGGTCCGCTGATCGTCAAGTCCGAATAAATGGAGACACAAGCATGAGCACCGATCCATCCGTCCGCATCGAACACGACCTGCTGGGGGACCGCGAGGTTCCCGCCGACGCCTACTACGGCGTGCACACCCTGCGCGCCCGGGAGAACTTCGGCATCACCGGCACGCCCATCTCCATCTACCCCGAACTGATCCGCGCCCTGGCCAGCATCAAGCAGGCGGCGGCCCTGACCAACCATGAACTGGGCCTGCTGGACCAGCGGCGCTGCGATGCCATCGTGCTCGCCTGCCAGGAGGTGCAGGGCGGGCGGCTGCACGAGCAGTTCGTGGTGGATGTGATCCAGGGCGGTGCAGGCACCTCGACCAACATGAACGCCAACGAGGTCATCGCCAACCGCGCGCTGGAGCTGCTGGGCCACCACAAGGGCGAGTACCAGTACCTGCATCCCAACGAGCAGGTGAACATCGGCCAGAGCACCAACGACGTCTACCCCTCCGCGCTCAAGATCGCCACCTGGTTCGGCATCCACGGGCTGATCGACGCCATGGACACGCTGCGCCTGGCCTTCGCGCAAAAAGCCGAGGAGTTCCAGGACGTGCTGAAAATGGGCCGCACCCAGCTGCAGGATGCCGTGCCCATGACGCTGGGCCAGGAATTCAGCACCTATGCCGTGATGATCGAGGAGGACCAGGCGCGGCTGCGCGAGGCCGTGCTGCTGATCTGCGAGATCAACATGGGCGCCACCGCCATAGGCACCGGCATCACCGCCCATCCCGACTACGCGCCCCTGGTGCTCAAGCACCTGCAGGAGATCACCGGCATTGCGCTGCAGACCGCGCCCAACCTGATCGAGGCCACCCAGGACTGCGGCTCTTTCGTGCAGCTGTCGGGCGTGCTCAAGCGCGTGGCCGTCAAGCTGTCCAAGACCTGCAACGACCTGCGGCTGCTGTCCAGCGGCCCGCGGGCAGGCCTGGGCGAGATCAACCTGCCGGCCATGCAGGCGGGATCGAGCATCATGCCGGGCAAGGTCAACCCCGTGATCCCCGAGGTGGTGAACCAGATCGCCTTCGAGGTCATCGGCAACGACATCACCGTCAGCTTCGCGGCCGAGGCCGGGCAGCTGCAGCTCAATGCCTTCGAGCCCATCATCGCCCACAGCATCTTCAAAAGCGTGAGCCACCTGCGCAACGGCTGCCTGACGCTGGCCGAGCGCTGCGTGCAGGGCATCACCGCCAACCGCGAACACCTGCGCGCGGCGGTGGAGAACTCCATCGGCATCGTGACCGCGCTCAACCCCTACATCGGCTACGCCAATGCCACTTCCGTGGCCCAGCAAGCCCATGCCAGCGGCGGCAGCGTCTACGACATCGTGCTGGCCCGGGGCCTGCTGAGCAAAACGCAGCTGGACACCATCCTGCGGCCCGAGATCCTCACGCGGCCCTCGGCACTGAAACTCGGATGACCGGTCTGCCCTACCTGCACACCGCAGGAAACCCATGCCGCCTGGCCGCCCACACCACGGCCAGCGATGCGCCCAGCAGCGCCAGCAGCACGGGCGTGAAGGCGCCCACGCCCATGCGCGCCAGCAGCAGGCCGCCCACGATGCCGCCGCCGGCAATCGCCATGTTCCAGGCCGTGACCAGCATGGACTGCGCCACGTCGGCGGCCTCGCCCGCCGTGTGGGCAATGGCGGTCTGCAGCAGCGTGGCGGCGCCGCCAAAGGCCAGGCCCCAGACGGCCACCGCCGCATACACCAGGGCCGGCGCATCTGCGGCCACGCCCAGCATCAGCGTGGACAAGGCGAACAGCGCAATGCTGGCCAGCGTGAGCGCACGCAGGTGGCGGTCGATCAGCACGCCGGTGATCCAGATGCCCAACACGGAGGTGGCGCCGAACACCAGCAGCACCAGGTCCGTGCGCGCGGCCATGCCCGCCACCGCCAGGAAGGGCGCGATATAGGTGTAGAGAATGTTGTGCGCCAGCACGAAGGCCAGCACCACGAACAGCACGGGGCGCACGCCCGCCAGGGTGAACACGCGCCGCAGCGGCAGGTGGCGGCCTGCCGCCTGCCCCGCAAAGTCGGGCAGGCGGGCGCGCACCCAGACCATGAGCGCCAGCGCCAGCACGCTCATGAGGCCGAAGCACAGCCGCCAGCCCACCCACTGGCCCAGCACGGTGCCGGCCGGCACGCCCAGCGACAGCGCCAGCGGCGTGCCCACCATGGCAATGGCGATGGCGCGGCCCTTGAGATGGCCGGGCACCATGCGTGCCGCGTAGCCGGCCAGCAGCGCCCAAAGCAGCCCGGCCGAGACCCCCGCCAGAAAGCGCGCCACCAGGGTCAGCGCAAAGTGCGTGGACAGAGCCGTGACCGTGTTGGCGACGACAAAACCCGCGATCGCCGCCAGCAGCAGGGGGCGGCGGCGCATGCCCTGCGTGGCGGCCGTCAGCGGTATGGCGGCCACCAGGGAGCCTATGGCGTAGAGGGTGACGGTCTGGCCTACCCAAGCCTCGGTCACGGCCAGGCCCTGGGCCATCTGCGGCAGCAGGCCGGCCGGCAGCGCCTCCGTCAATATGGTGATGAAGGCCGCCATGGCCAGCGCCAGCAGGGAGGCAACGGGCAAGCGGTCCTGGCGTGTTCCGGTCATTGCGGCTCTCCCGAAACCCCTTGGACCTCACAAACCCCGTAGACCGCGTCGCGCAAATCGTTGACGAAGCGCCCCGACATGCCCTCGTACAAGGTGTTGGTGAAGGCCACGACACTGAGCTCCTGCGCCCGGTCCACGAACCAGGAATGCCCATAGGCCCCGCCCCAGCGCCAGGTGCCCACCGACTCCGGCGATGCCGCCTGCGCCGCATCGCGCAGCACGGAAAAGCCCAGGCCAAAGCCGAAGCCAGGCGCATTGGGCAGGGCCAGCCCGCCGGTCTGGTCCCGCGCCATCTCGGCGACCAGGGCGTCGGGCAGCAGGGTGTTGCCGCCCTGGCGCAGGGCTTCCAGCAGCCGCAGGAAATCGCCTGCCGTCCCGGCCATGCCGGCGCCGCCGGAGGCAAAGGCCTGGGCGTCAAAGATGCGCGAAGGGCTGAAGGCAATGCCGATGCTCCCCTCGAAGGGCGACACGGTCTCGCCCTCGGCCAGCGGATGGGGCTGCGGCACATCGCTGACATAGGCCGTGGCCACGCGCTGCGCGGCCAGCGCATCGGTGACGGCAAAGCCGGTATCGGTCATGCCCAGCGGCCCGGTCACCAGCTCGCGCACGGCCTGGTCCAGCGGCCTGCCGTGCACCTGTTCAATGAGGGCGCCCAGCACATCGGTGGCCAGCGAGTAGCCCCAGGCCGTGCCCGGCGCGTACAGCAGCGGCACGCCGGCTATGCGCTCCAGGTTCTCTGCCAGGCCGATGGCCTGACGGTCCATGCCGTCCGATACGCCAGCGCGCGCATAGGGGCCTTGTGCATCGGCCTCGAAGAAGCGGTAGCCCAGCCCCGCCGTGTGGCTGAGAAGCTGCCGCACGGTGATGCGGGCGGGCCCGCCATCGGCCAGCCGGGGGCGGAACCGGGGCAGCCAGCGCTCCACCCCCTCGTCCAGCGCCAGCAGTCCCCGCGCCACCAGCACCAGCGCGGCAGCCGAGACGATGGGCTTGCTCGCCGAGGCCAGGCGGAACAACGTGTCCACGGCCATGGGCAGCCCGCGCTCGCGGTCGGCCCAGCCTGCGGCCTGGCGGTGGACCAGCGCGCCGCCACGCGCCACCAGCACCACGGCGCCGACCAGGCGCTGCGCCTCAAGCGCCTGCCGGACCACGGCCTGGATGCGGTCGGACAGGGGCGAGGACAACAGGGTCGCAGACAGCACAAAAGGCGCCCCAGGTGCTGAAGGCGCTGCAGAAAGGGCAATCGTCATGGGAATTCCCGGGATCAAATGAACAGGGTTCCGACGATAGAAAGACCGCGATTAAAGAAAAAGTGGGGTAGATTTCCGGTTTGCGCGGAACTGGATGTCCGCAATGAAGGAGCGGCGTTTGGACAGCCTGAACGGTTTCGTGGTGTTCGTGCAGGTCGCCGAGACCCGCAGTTTCGTGGCGGCCGGCCGGCTGCTGGGCATCTCGGCATCGGCCGTCGGCAAGAGCGTGGCAAGGCTGGAGGACCGGCTAGGCGTGCGCCTGTTCCACCGCAGCACACGCAGCATTACGCTGACGGCCGAGGGCGCGCTGTTCCTGGAGCGCAGCCGGCGCATCCTGGCCGAGATCGAGGCCGCGCAGCTGGAGCTGTCGCAGGCCAGCACCGCGCCGCGCGGCCGGCTGCGGGTCAGCCTGCCCCTGGTCAGTTCGCTGGTGCTGCCGGTGCTGGGAGAGTTCATGCGCGCCTATCCCGAGATCGAGCTGGACCTGGACTTCACCGACCAGCTGGTCGATGTGATCGAGGACGGCTTCGACGCCGTGGTGCGCACGGGCGCGCCCGCCGACTCACGCCTGTCCGCGCGACGGCTGGGCGACTTCCGCTACCTGCTGGTGGCCTCGCCCGGCTACCTGGCGCAGCGCGGCACGCCCCGGGTGCCCGAGGATCTGCTGCAGCACAGCTGCCTGCACTACCGCTATCCCCACAGCGGCAAGCTGGAGCCCTGGGTGCTGCGGCGCGCAGCGGGCGCGCCCGAGCTGCAACTGCCCACCTCCATGATCTGCAACAACATCGAAACCCGGCTGTGCTTTGCGCTGCAGGGCCTGGGCATCGCCTACCTGCCGGAGTTCTCCATCCGCGAGCCGCTGGCCGACGGCCGGCTGCAGCCCGTGCTGGCGGATTGCATGGAGCACACCAATGTCTTCCATGTGCTGTGGCCAGCCAGCAAGCACCCCTCGCCCAAGCTGCGGGCACTGGTGGACTTCCTGTGCGCGCGGGTGCTTCCGCAGGAGCAACCCGGGCAGGCCCCGGACGCTGCCAGGACCGCGGCGCCCAAGACACCCAAGACACCCCAGACATCCGGGACGCGCAGATAGGCTGCGCGCCGGCTGCTGCTGCCTGCAGGCCCCCCGCCTTGCCTTCCTGGCTATCGCGCGGGCCCCTATCTGGGTTAGCATGCTTACAGAGCAGCGTATCCACAGAGTCATATCGGTTGCTCTGGCCCACCGGCAGGCAGGACCTGCGTCTCGAGCGCTGTGGCGTGCATGGGCGCTGTATCGGTGGGTCATTGCGGTTGACGGCTGGCGTTGCAGATCTCTTTTCTTGTCTCGCTGCGTTGCATGTCTTCTCGTTCCACCGCTATCCATCGTCCCGCCCTTTCCTCGCGCTCGCACGCAAGAACATCATTGGCCGTCATCGTGGGCGTCTGCTTCATGGTGCTGGCAGCGGGGCTGTACTGGGCCGCGTTGCTGACCAGCCACCAGTACATGCAGCGCTACACACGGGATCAGGCATGGCTGCGCGTCTCGCAGATGTCCCAGGCGGTTTCCGCGCAGGCCGGGACCATGCTGTCGGGCCTGAACTATTCCCTGCGGGACCTGGCCCGGGACTACGAGTCGGGTGACTCGCAGGCGTTCGGGCGGGCCGTCGCCAGCGTCCAGGAGGCCTATCCGCCCGGCACCATCGTCCAGGTGGCCGTGGCCGATGCGAACGGCCAGGTGGTGTATTCGAGCCTGGCAGCCTCGGAGCCGCCTGCGCAGAGCGTGTCCATTCTCGACCGCGAACATTTCCAGGCGCATCTGAAGGGCCTGACGCAGGGAACCTTCATCGGCCGTCCGGTGCAGGGACGGGTTTCCGGGCAATGGGGTATCCAGCTGAGCCGCGCCCTGCACCACCGAGGCGCGTTTGCGGGCGTGCTGGTGGTGTCGCTGTCGCCGCAGTACCTGTCGCGGCAGCTGCAGGCCATCTTCGACAGCCCGCGCGACGTGATCTTGCTGCTGCGCGAGGACGGCACCTATCTTGCACGCTCGCAGAACCAGGATCGGGTGCTCGGGCGCCAGCTGCCCGCGGCGCGGGTGGCGCTGTTTGCCCCCGACGTCACGCATGGCACCTACGAGGCGCTGGCGAGCACCGACGGCATACAGCGCATGTATGCCTGGAGCCGCGTGAGCGGCTTTCCGATCCTGGTGAGCACGGGGCTGGACCACGAGGCCGTGTTCGGCCCGCTCAACGAAACCATACGGCAGAGCCTGTGGCGCAACGGGATAGGCACGCTGCTGATTTTTCTGGGCGGGATGCTGACGGCCTGGCTGGCGTTCCAGCGCTGGCGGGAGGAGGACCAGCGGGTCCAGTCCGAAGAGCGCTTTCATCTCCTGTCCGAGGAAGTGCCGGGCGGCCTGTTCCAGTACAGCTGGGACCCTGCCGGCCACTACGCCCTGTCGTTTGCCAACCCCGGCTTTTATGCAATGCACTGCATCGATGCGGATACGGCAGGCACTGCCTTGCAGGACCTGGCACAGCGGGTTCATCCGGAAGATATCTCCGCGCTCAGGCAGTCCATCGACGAAGCGATGCGCAGCCATGGGGACTGGGCCTGCAAGTACCGCGTACAGTCCGCCGATGGCTCCGTGCGCTGGCTGCAGGGCCATGCACGCCCGCAACGCACCGAAGACGCAACCGTGCTCTGGCATGGCTACATCCTCGATGTCACCCAGGACGAAGGCCTGCGCAAGGCGCTTCACGAAAGCGAGGAGCGTCTGCGGCTGACCATCGGCGCCGTGCGTGACGGACTTTGGCAGTGGGACCGCGAACAGGACCAGGTGCTGTGGGATGCCCGCTGCTACCAGATGCTGGGCATGCCGGACCAGGCACTCGGTTCGTTCACCGTGGCCGGCTTCATGCATCTGCTGCACCCACTGGACCAGCCTCGCGTCCAGGAACGGCTCAGGCGCCACCTTGAACACGGCGACCCATTCCGTGTCGAGATGCGCATAAGGCAGGCCGATGGCTCCTGGCGATGGATCGAATCGCGCGGGGAAGTCACCCTGCGCGATGCCGACAACAAGGCATTGCGCATGCTGGGAATGCACACCGATATCCAGGAACGGGTGGAGCAGACCCACATGGTGGGCGCCCTGCTGGAGCGCGGAAGCGCCCTGGTGCTTGTCGCCAGCCATCGCCGCAGCATCGTCTACGCCAATGCCCAGGCAGCCGAGTGCTTTGGCCTTGCGGCGGGCGCGCTCGAGCCGCAGTGCTCATTCCAGCAGCTGCATACGTCCAGCGACAGCTTCCACAGCTTCGCATCGCTGTACGAGCGCCTGAGCCTGAAGGGCACGGTGCGTACCGAGTGGGCACTGAAGGTCAAGGGCGGACACATGCGCTGGTTCGACATGCAGGGCGCACTGCTGGACCCCGAAGACCCACAGGGCAATGTGATCTGGACACTGTTCGACGTAGATGCCCGCCATCAGGCGGAAAGCGCATTGCACGAGGTACAGCAACGGCTGGAGGCCATCATCGAGAAATTTCCGGCGGGCATCCTGGTGACCGACGACGCAGGGCAATGCATCAGGGCAAGCAACGCAATGCTGGTGGACCTGTTCGAGCTGCCGCTGTCCGCCACGGACCTTGTGGGGAAAAGCCTGCAGACATTGCTGTCCTATTTGCCCCCGGCCATGGCAAGGGCCTTGCAGCCTGCGCCGCAACCGGGGGCAGGTGCCCTGTCGCAACGAACGATCTTTGCCCTGTCCAACGGCCGCCATATAGAAACGGAGCTGCTGCCGCTTCGCAGGCAGGAGCGGCTGCTTGGCTACTGCTGGGTATTCCACGACGTGACGGACTACAAGAGGCGCGAGACGCAGCTCGAAGCCCTGGCATTGACCGATGCGCTCACGGGTGCCAGCAACCGGCGGGCCTTCATCACGCGCATGGAGTCGGAGCTGGAGCACCTGCGCCTGGGACTGAGCCATCCGTCGGCACTGATCATGCTGGATATCGACCATTTCAAGCGCGTCAACGACAGCTTCGGCCATGGCGTGGGCGACGAGGTGCTCAGGCATCTGGTGATCGCGGTGTCCAAGCAGCTGCGCCAGGGCGACATGCTGGGCCGCCTGGGCGGCGAGGAATTCGCCGTCTTGCTGACGGACGTGGACGCCCCGACCGCACTGCGGCGCGCGGAGAACCTGCGTGAGGCCGTGGCGGCGCTGGCCGTGTCCGTCCAGGGCCAGGACGGCCCGATCCGCTTCACCGTGAGCCTGGGCGTATGCCTCATGGACGAGGGCGAGGCATCGGTCGAGCGCTGCCTGGAGCGGGCCGACGCCGCCATGTACTTCTCCAAGCGCAATGGCCGCAACCGCACCACGTGCTGGACGCCCGATACCCCCGTGATTTCGGACGCCAAGTGAGCGCGACGCCAGTGCCGCGACACGCCCGTGCGCCCGGGCAAGGCGATGTGTCAGCTACCCGGCCGCCTCATTCATCGCCGGGCACCCCGTAGCTGGGCGCGGCCGTGGGATCGATGGCGCGCGTCTGGTAGTCCTGCATCTGCGGCGCGTAGGCGGCCCAGAGGCCTTGCAGCGCGCCGATGGGATCGTGCTCCGACCAGTCCACGCGCAGGTCCGCCATGGGCCAGCTGTGCTCGCCCGCCACCTTGAGCGCGGCCGAATGCACGGGCCCGGCCTCGCCGCCCGCGGCCATGGCGGCCCGCATGGCGGCCAGCAGGCGCTCGGCCAGCGGCAGGTCGGCGCTGCGCTCGAAGGCCGGCACCATGGCCTCGATGGTGCGTTCGCTGGCCAGCAGGTTGCCGGCCGCCACGCATTGCCGCCCCACGGCGCTGGTGAAGATGCCCAGGGCCTGACTGCCGCTGAAGACGCCGGTGCGGCCCTGCGCGTCCACCACGGTGACCTGGCGGTACTGGGGCCAGCTGCCGTCGTCCAGCGCCTGGCGCAGCGCGGCCTGGGGGTCGGCGCCCTGCTCCAGCAGGTCCAGCACGCGCGGGCCCAGGGCGGGCAGCGTGATGTTCTGCGTGGACACCACGCCTACGCCCGCGCGCACCCAGGGGCAGCGCGCGCCCACCGCAATGCTGGACGAGCTGATGGCCACGCCCAGCTGCCCGGTGCGCTCGCAGCGCCCCACAATCGAAAAAGTCATGGTTTCTGCCTCCTGCCTATGCGGCTGTACCAGGTGATTGCTGTGGTCGACGTTCAGGCGCTGGCCGGCGGCTGCCAGTCATCGGGGATGACCGCGATCACGTCGATCTCCATCAGCCACTGCGGCTGCCCCAGGGCCGAGATGCACAGCCCCGTGGAGATGGGAAACACGCCCTTGAGCCACTTGCCCACTTCCCGGTAGACGGGCTCGCGGTAGCGCGGGTCGATGATGTAGGTGGTGGTCTTGACGATGTGCGACAGGTCGCTGCCCGCTTCCTCCAGCAGCTGCTTGACGTTCTTCATCGCCTGCTCGGCCTGCTTTTGCGGATCGCCCAGGCCGACCAGATTGCCCTCGAAATCGGTGCCGATCTGGCCGCGCACATAGACGGTGTTGCCGGCGCGCACGGCCTGGCACAGGTCGTTGTCCAGCGACTGGTTGGGATAGGTGTCCTTGGTGTTGAACATGCGGATGCGGGTATGGGTGGGCATGGTCTGGCTCCTGCAGGGGGTGGATGGGAAGGTGTCTCAGAGCGCGCTACCTGCTACCTGCTGCGGGCAGCGGCGTCGTAGTCGCTGTAGCGGCGCTGCTTGGCGATGTGGTCGGCCACGAACTTGGCGTCATGCCACACGCCCCAGATGAAGGACGAGCCACGGCGCGACAGCCAGGGCAGGCCCAGGAAGTAGATGCCGGGCTCGTGGCCCACGCCGCGGTGGTGGCGCGGCTTGCCGCCGGGCTCGAAGCTGTCCACCTGCAGCCAGCTGAAATCCACCCTGTAGCCCGTGGCCCAGATGATGGAGGTGATGCCTGCGGCGGCCAGGTCGAGTTCGCGCAGGGGCTGGGTCACGCACTCCGGATCGGGCAGGCGCCTGCGCGCCTCGGGCTCCTCGGGCAGGTCCAGGCCGTTGCGGCGGATGTAGTCGTCGGCCGCATCCAGCATGGCCAGGTAGTTGGCGTCGCCGTTGGCGATGTTCTCGGCCAGGTCGTCCCGGAAGCGCACCCGGCCATCGGCGAAGGACTCGGTCAGCCCCACCAGGGTGATGCCCTGGTGTCCCAGCGCGCGAAAGTCCACGGTGTGGCCCCCGCGCGCGCCGCTGACGGCAATGGTCACATGCTCGCGGCCGGGCTTGGCAATGGCCGCATCCCATTCGCCCAGCACGCCCAGCCACCAGCAGAAATCACGGCCGCGATAGGCACGCGGCGGCCGGTCATGGGCGCCTACCGAGAGAAACACCTTGCGGCCCGCGCGCTGCAGTTCATCGGCAATCTGCACGCCCGAGGAGCCTGCGCCCACCACCAGCACGGCGCCTTCGGGCAGCTGCGCGGGGCGGTGGTAGTGCGCGGAATGGATCTGCAGCAGGCCGCCATCGGCGGGCGCAGCCGGCGCTATCGGCGGGATCACCGGCACCTGGAACGGCCCCGTGGCCGCGATCACGTTGCGGGCCTCGATCACGCCCTCGGACGTTTCCACCGTGAAGCCCGGCCGGCCCTGGTTGCGCGTGACCCGCCTGACCTCCACGCCGGTGCGCACGGGCGCCTTGATCTGGCGGACATAGTCCTCGAAGTAGTCGGCCACCTCGTCCTTGCCGGGAAAGCCGTCGCGGTCGCCCTTGAACTCCAGGCCCGGAAAGCGGTCATGCCAGGCCGGCCCGTTGGCCACCAGCGAGTCCCAGCGCCCCGTGCGCCAGGCCTGGGCGATGCGCTGGCGCTCCAGCACCAGGTGCTCTACGCCAAGCTGGCTCAGGTGTTCGCTGGCCGCAATGCCGGCCTGCCCGGCGCCGACCACGAGCGTGTTGATGGTTTGAATGTCAGCTGTCATGGTGTGGGTCTCTCAGGAAAAAAAGGCGCAGGCCGTCCCGCATCGGCGCGGTGCCGACTGCCTTGGTGTGGTCCGCAACAAAAAAGGGAAGGAGGTGAAGGCCGCCCGTGCGGCGCTACAGGTACAGGTGCTTCACCACGTCGTTGGCCAGCAGCTCGCTGGCCGTGCCCGAGGCCACCAGCTGGCCCTTGAGCAGCAGATAGCCGGTGTGGGCGATGGACAGCGCCGCCTCGGCGTTCTGCTCGATGAGCAGCACGGTGATGCCTTGGCTGTGGATGCGCTGCACCGTCTCGAAGTACTCCTCGATGAGCTTGGGCGACAGGCCCAGCGTGGGCTCGTCCATCACCACCAGGCGCGGCTCGCCCATGAGCACGCGGCCCAGCGCCACCATGGCCTGCTCGCCGCCGGACAGGGTTCCGGCCGCCTGCGTCAAGCGCTCGCCCACCCGGGGGAACAGGGCCACCACGCGCTCCAGCGCCTGGGCAAAGCCCTGCTGCGGGCGCAGCGCGTCGTGGCCGATCTTCAGGTTCTCCTGCACGGTCAGCTCGGCAAACAGGCGCCGGCCTTCGGGCACGAAGCCCACGCCCAGGCCGGCCAGGTCTTCGGTGCGCATGCGCGCCAGCGGCTGGCCCATGACGCGGATGGCGCCGTGGTGCACGGGCAGCAGGCCCGCAATCGCCTTGAAGGTGGTGGTCTTGCCCGCGCCGTTGGGGCCCAGCAGGCAGACGATGCTGTGCTCGGGCACCTGCAGCGAGACCTGGTTGAGCATGTTCACCACGCCATAGCGTGTGCTGATGGAGTCCAGTTCAAGCATGGCTGGCCTTTCTGCCCAGATAGGCTTCCTGCACGCGCGGCAGCCGGCGCACCGCCTCGAAGCTGTCGTCGCCGATCTTGCGTCCGTAGTCCAGCACCATCACGCGGTGCGGCAAGGTGGCGATGAGCCGCATGTCGTGCTCGATGATGATGAAGCCCAGCGCCGGATTGCCTTCGCGCAGGCGCTGGATGTCGGCGATCAGCGCATCCGTGTCGCGGTCGTCCATGCCGCTGGAGGGCTCGTCCAGCAGCACGATGCGGGGCTCGGCGGCCAGGGCGCGCGCAATCTCCAGGCGGCGGCGGTCGGCCTGCGGCAGGCTGCTGGCCAGCACGTTGCGGCGCTGGTGCAGGTCGCTGGACACGCTTTGCAGCAGCGCGCAGGCGCGCTCGGCGCAGCGCTTCATCTCGGCGCGCGAGACGGCCGGGCGCAGCAGCGCGGTGAGCACGCCGCAGCGGGTGCGCGAGTGCATGCCGATGATCACGTTGTCCAGCACGCTCAGCGAGCCGAACAGCCGGCTGGTCTGGAAGGTGCGCGCAATGCCGGCGCCCGCGATGTCGTGCGCGGCCATGCCCTTGAGCGAGCGGCCTTGCAGCAGCACCTCGCCCTCGGTGGGCTGGTAGATGCCGGTCAGCAGGTTCAGCAAGGTGGACTTGCCCGCGCCGTTGGGCCCGATGATGCCCAGCACCTCGCCCGCCGCCAGGTGGATGTCCACGCCCTGCACCGCCGTCAGGCCGCCGAAGCGCATGGTCAGGCCACGCCCCTCCAGGACCAGCGGACCTGCGGGCGCGGCATGGTGGTTGGGATGGGAATCAATGCTCATGGTTGCGCACCCGTTGGGGGAAGATGCCGCGCGGGCGGATGATGAGGAAGGCGATCACCACCAGGCCGTAGAACAGGATGCGGTAGTCGGAAAACGCCCGCAGCTTCTCCGGCAGCATGGTCAGCAGGAAGGCGCCGACGATCACGCCCAGCGTGTTGTCCATGCCGCCTGCGATCACCAGCGTCATGATGGTCACGGACACCAGGAAGGTGAAGTTGTCCGGCGAGATGAAGCTCACATAGAACGCATACACCGTGCCCGCAAAGCCCGCCAGGAAGGCATCCACCGCAAAGGCCTTGACCTTGAACCAGGTGACGTTGATGCCGCAGGCGCGCGCGGCGATCTCGTCGTCGCGCAGGGCATTCCAGGCCAAGCCCACGCGCGAGCTGTGCAGGCGCTGCGCCGAGACGATGGCCAGCCCCAGCAGGGCGACGGCCACGTAGTAGAAGTTGGCCTGTCCCGGCAGGCTGTGGCCCCACAGCGTGATGGGGTCGTTGAACGAATGCCCGAACAATGTGGGCGAAGGAATGCCCACCAGGCCGTTGGCGCCGCCCGTCCACTCCAGGTTCATCAGCAGCTGGTGCACGACGATGCCGAAGGCGATCGTCACCAGCGCCTGGTAGCTGTCGCGGGTGCGCATGGACGGCAGGCCCAGCAAAAAGCCGAAGACCGTGGCCACGGCGGCGGCCACCAGCAGGCAGATCCAGAAGCTCACGCCGAAGTGGATGGCCAGCAGGGCCGACGCATAGGCGCCGATGCCGTAGGACGCGCCGGTGGCGAAGTTCGGTATGTTGGCGCTGCCCAGCTGGAAGTTCAGCGCCAGCGCCAGCACCGCGTACAGGCAGGCGATGATCATCAGGTGCATGGCGTAGCTGTCACCGCCCAGCACCCACGGAAAGACCAGGGCCAGCACCACGCCCGTGCCCACGGCTAGCGGCCTGCACTGGCCGAAGGCAGCCACGATGCGGTCTTCCACCGCCGGGCGTTTCTGCACCGCGACCAGGGCCACGGCAAAGCAGGCCAGCAACGCCAGCACCGTGATCCAGCTTTCGGCCAGCAGGAACTGGCGCAGCAGCACGGCGCCCGCCAGGGCCACGCCCAGCACGATGGCGGCAGAGCCCGCACTCCGTGGAGCCGCCCGCGGCGGCGCCTGTATCGTCGTTGTCTGCATCACACCTTCTCCATTTTCTGAACGCCGAACAGGCCGGCGGGGCGAAAGATCAGCACCAGGATCACCAGGGCGAACACGAACACCAGCCGGTACGAGGTGCCATTGGGCACATAGCCCTGCACGATGGTCTCGATGGCCGCAATCAGCAGGCTGCCGACAATGGCGCCCCCCAGCCGCCCCAGGCCGCCGACCACCGCGGCGGAAAAGCCGATCAGCCCCGCCTGCACGCCGAAGTCAAAGCGCACCACGCCCGCATAGCTGGCCAGGAAGATGCCGCCCACCGCACCGGTGGCCGAGGCAATGAAGAAGGTGTTGCGAAACACCGGCCCCGGCGCAATGGAGAACAGCCGCGCGGTTTCGCGGTCCTGCGACACGGCGCGTATGCGCATGCCCATGGGCGTGTGGTGCAGCACATAGAGCAGCACGCCCACCAGCGCCACCGCCACCAGCACCGAGACCACGCTGATCAGGGGCAGCGGCCCGAACGGGGTGGGAACGGCCCCCTGCGCAATCGCCGGGAACGCGTGCGGATTGC
Organism: Delftia sp. GW456-R20; assembly: GCF_001622915.1. Lineage (NCBI taxonomy): Bacteria > Pseudomonadati > Pseudomonadota > Betaproteobacteria > Burkholderiales > Comamonadaceae > Delftia > Delftia sp. GW456-R20. The sequence goes on from NZ_LWCN01000004.1 coordinate 1,055,425, forward strand.
TGCCCTGCGGGTACAGGTGGCGGATCAGCTCGCGGATCACGATGCCCAGCGCCACCGTGGCCACCAGCGGCATCATGGCCGGCGCATTGCGAAAGCGGCTGATCACCAGCCGGTCCAGGGCGACGCCCAGCCCTCCCACGGCCGCAATGGCCACCAGGCAGGCCAGGCCCAGCACCAGCCAGGGGGCCGAGCCGCCCAGCGCGGCGGCCAGGGCCTGCACGGCCGCCAGGGCGATGAAGGGGGCGACCATGGCCACGTCGCCATGGGAAAAGTGAATCACCTGCAGCACGCCAAACAACAGGCTGAAACCCAGGGCAAGCAGGCTGTAGATGCAGCCCAGGGTCAGCCAGTTGATGAGTTGCTGGAACAGCGCGTCATGCATCGATAGGATTCCTCTTGTGTCGGGTTCGGCCGGTTTGGCGGGGCTTCGCTTGTCTCCATGTCACGCAACCATTGAAGCAAGAAACCGCGCAAAACCTGCGTCGCTTTTGCCGAGGCGCTGCTTCGGAAAACGCGATCCAGTCCCGGGCAGGTGCGGCGATACATTGATCCGGCGGCGTTGCCAGACAGCGCCGGCCAGCCCGCCATGCACCGTGGCGCCCCGCCGCCCCGGCCTCCCCGGGCCGCCATGGCTGCCCCTCGTCTTCACCTGAACAGGACCGATCGACCATGCAAGCCCCTACGACAACCACCGCCCTCCTGCCATCGCGCCGGCGCCTTGCCGCATCCGCCCTGGCGCTGGCCACCGCCACGCTGGCCTGCGGCGCGGCCTGGTCCCAGTCCACCGTGAAGCTGGGCTTCATCGGCCCCGTCAGCGGCGGCAACGCACAGCAGGGCCTGGGGGCGAAGAACGGCTTCCTGCTGGCCATCGACCAGTGGAATGCCACGGCCGGCGTGCCGTTCAAGGTGGAGGGCGTGGTGCTGGACGATGCCTCCGACCCGCAGACCGGCGTGTCCGCCGCGCTCAAGCTGGTCAACGACCGCGACGTGGTGGGCGCCATAGGCCACTGGAACAGCCCCGTGGCCCTGGCCACGCTGCCGGTGTTCAACCGCGTGCAGATGCCCTTCATCGTCTGGGGCGCCATCGGCCCCAAGATCACCGACCAGAACTTCGCCAACACCACGCGCGTGACGCCCACCCTGGTCAACGAGAACAAGCCCCTGGCCACCTGGGCCGCCACGGGCCTGGGCGCAAGAAAGATCGCCATCATTGCCGACACCAGCGACTACGGCCGCGCCAACCTGGCCTCGTTCGGCAGCTTCTACAAGGCAGAAAAAGGCAGCGTGGTGGCCGAGGAAAGCTACCCCGTGGGCACGACGGATTTCCGCTCCATCCTCACCAAGATCAAGAGCCTGAACCCCGACGCGGTCTACTTCGGCGGCGTGATCACCGAGGCCGGCATCGTGCGCAAGCAGATGGCCGAGCTGGGCATGAAGCAGCCCATGCTGGGCATCAGCGGCATCTTCGATCCGCAGCTCATCCAGATCGCCGGCCCGGCTGCGGACGGCACCATCGTCGGCACGCCCAAATCGCAGACCAACCCCCGGCTGGACGCCATGAGCCGCGCCTATGCCGCCAAGGGCTATGCCGACTCCGAGAGCCCGTACACCAAGTACGCCTACGACGCCACCGGCATCCTTTTGCAATCGCTCAAGACGGCCGGCACCAAGGACCGGCAGGCCGTGGCCAAGGCCATCCGCGCCATACGCTACGACGGCGTGACCGGTACCGTGACCTTCGACGCCAACGGCCAGACGCAGGTGCCCGTGGAGCTGCAGCTGCACGAGGTCAAAGACGGCAAGTGGGCCAGCCGCTGATGATCAGGACAGGCAGCCAGTACCGCGACTCCATCCGCGATGGCCGGCGGGTCTGGATGAACGGCGAGCGCGTCAAGGACGTGACCACCCACCCCATGTTCAAGCCGCTGGTGGACATCCGCGCGCGCATGTACGACCTGCAGCACGAGGCCGCGCTGCGCGACGCGCTCACCTACGACGAAGGCGACGGCGAGCGCCACCCCATCGCCCACAAGCTGCCGCTGACGCGCCAGGACTGGTGGGACAAGCGCCGCGCCACCGACCTGCTGCTGGAGGACATGGGCGGCGTGGTCATGCGCGTGGGCGACGAGAGCGTGGGCGAGATGTGGTCGCTGTTCGATGGCCAGGACGTGCTCAACGAGCTGGACCCGCGCTTTTCCGCCAACATCCGCACCCACATCCGCCGCGTGGTGCGTGGCGACCTGTTCCACGTATCGGCCAACACCGACCCCAAGGGCGACCGCTCGCGCCTGCCGCAGGACCAGGACCCCGACGTGCTGCTGCATGTGGTGAAAGAGACCGATGCAGGCGTCATCGTGCGCGGCGCCAAGTACGAGACCGCTGCCGCCTATGCCAACCAGGCCTTCACCAAGCCGGGGCTGGCGCACTGGGGCGACGCGGCGCAGTCCGAATACGCCATAGGCTTCATCTGCGACCTGGGCGCGCCCGGCCTGCGCTTCATATGCCGCCCGGGCCTGGCCGCCCGCGCATCGGCCCAGGACCATCCGTTGAGCCATCGCTTCGACGAAGTGGACGCCATCGTGGTCTTCGACGACGTGCTGGTTCCCTGGGAGAACGTGCTGTTCTACCGTCACACCCGGGCCGCCCATTTCCTGCGCGAGACGCTGCACCGCTACTCGGCCTTCACCTTCCTGCAGCGCAGCCTCAAGCTGGCCGACATGCTGATAGGCACGGCCCTGCACAACGCGCGCCAGACCGGCGTGGAGAAGCTGCAGGCCGTGCAGGACAGGCTGGCCGGCCTGGCCTGCTACCGCGAAGGCATCAACGCCCACCTCACGGCCGCCATCGCGCTGGCCGAGCGCAGCCCGGCCGGGCTGATGATGCCCAACCAGTCGCTGCTGTTCACCGGAAGGTCGCTGGCCACCGGCCAGCTGCACCACATGATGAACACCGTGCGCGAGCTGTGCGGCGGCCAGGTCTGCCTGACGCCGGACCACGCCAGCTTCGAGAACGAGGACACCGGCCCCTGGCTGCGCAAGTTCTACACCCTCGGCCCGCAATGGCAGGCCGACGACCGCCGCAGGCTGCTGGCCTATGCGCGCGACCTGCTCGACTCGGACCACGCCGGCCACCGGCTCAGCTTCCAGCTGTTTGCACAATGCCCGCCCTACGCCCAGACGGCGGCCGTGTACCGACACTTCAACTGGGATGCGCCGCTGGACTTCGTGGGCAAGTCCGCCGGCCTGTCGGACCGCGTGAAGGCCACGCAGGCGCCGGCCCAGGGCGACGGGGCGGTGGCGCAATGGTTTCGCAATCACAACGCCAGCGACTGAAGGCTGCCGGGGCCCGACCGCCGCACAATGCAGGCGCCTTGCGGGAAGGGCCTCTTGCAGCGCGGCCCGCCGCTTGGTCAACTACGCGGCAGGTCACCCTGGCCGCCCTCCCCCTCTCCACCTCTTGCACACCGTGCTGACACGACTGACCTTCAGACAATTGGAATACTGCGTGGCAGCGGGCGAGTTCGGCAGCATTGCCGAGGCCGCCAACCGCATCCACGTCTCGCCCTCGTCCATCTCATCGGCCATCACCCAGGTGGAGGCCGAGCTGCAGGTGCCGCTGTTCGTGCGCCACCATGCGCAAGGCCTGTCCGTCACGCCCGCAGGCGCCGAGGTCCTGCGGGAGATCCGCGGCCTGCTCGACCAGGCCATGGCCTTGTACGACGTGGCCAGCAGCGCGCAAAGCCAGGTGCGCGGCCCCGTGCGCGTGGGCTGCTTCACCACGCTGGCGGCCATGGTCGCCCCCGAGCTGTGCCAGGGATTCGCGCGCGCCCACCCCAAGGCCACGGTCACCCAGATCGAGGACCACCAGGAAGGCCTGATCCACAAGCTGCGCACCGCGCAGATCGATGTCGCCATCACCTACGACCTGCTGGTGGCCGAATCGGACATCTGCTTCGAGCCCCTGGCCCAGCTGCCGCCCATGGTCATCGTCAGCGAACTCAATCCGCTGGCCAACCACCGCTCCACCACGCTGGAGGCGCTGGCCCAGCTCCCCATGGTCCTGCTGGACCTGCCCCTGAGCCGTGAATACTTCATGTCGCTGTTCCGCGAAGCCGGCGTCTCACCCCTGATCGCGGCCCGCAGCGCCAGCCCCGACGTGGTGCGCTCCCTGGTCGCCAACGACGTGGGCTACTCCCTGGTCAACGTGCGCCCGCGCAACTCCCACGCGCTGGACGGCAAGAAGATCGTCAACCTGCACCTGAACGGCAACCACCGCCCCATGAAACTGGGCCTGGCCTGGGCCCGCGAACAAAAGCCCCGCCACGTGGTGGAAGCCTTCATGCACCGCTGCCGCAGCTTCATCTCCAATGAATACATTCCGGGGATGACGGCGCCTGGGCGCGGGGAGGCGAACTGAGCGGCGCGCAGACCGAATCAGGGAGCCTGTCAGGCCGTGCTCTTGCGCACCTCGTAATGCAGCACCGCCATGCCCTCGCCAATCTGCCGAACCGACAGCAGGCGCAGCACCGGATGCAGCACCCGGCGCGGAAACAGCGGCTTGCCCCGGCCCAGCGTGGCCGAGCCCACGCTCAGGATCATCTCGTCCAGCAGGCCCGCGTCGTAGAACTGGCCCACTAGGGCCTGTTCACACTAATGTGGGGATCGCGTTGCCCGGCTGTGGGGCCGTATGCAAGGCGCACGTGCGCAGCAAGGCCCCTGCCTTGCAAGCGCGTGCAACGCCGCAGACGGCCCCACAGCCGGGCAACCCGAAGGGAAGCTGCCTGCCAGCCCGCCACTCGGCGTTGCGCTCCTTGTGCGTGTGAGCACACGCACGGCGTCGCGCGCCTTGATTGGCGGGCTGGCAGGCAGCTTCGCGACCCCACATTAGTGTGAACAGGCCCTTAGTCCCCGCCCCCCATGATCCAGAGATTGCGCCCACCGGCCGCCGCCTGCATCTGCGCATGCACGGCACGCACATCACCGCTGACAAACCGGATATCGGCACCCGGGATACCAGGCAGCGTGCGGCTGGAAAACACCCAGGCTGGCTGCGTATAGGGCCATGCCGCCCCGGTCTCCTGCGCCACCGTCTCCGCGTGGCGCAGCATCCATTCGTAGGTGGCGGACCCCATGGCCAGCGCGCCCACGCCGGCAATGAACTCCGGGTAGCCCGTGGCCTGCATGTCGCCCAGCGGGAACAGCCAGTCCAGGGAGTCGTCCTCGGTGGCAAGGAATCCGTCGAGTGAGGTGGCGGCGAAGTATTGGGTCTTCATGGGGGAGATGGTAGCCAGGCAGGCGCGGCAAGGCCATCCGCCCGGGGGTTGTGCGGGCTGCGCCCTGACCTCATCGTCAAATTTCTTTTGAAACCGCCTTCAGTCCTGCGGGTCTTTTTCAATTGAAACGCCCAGGTCAACATCGCTCCATGCCCAGACGACTTGCGAACCGGATTTCCGCCACCGCCCCAACACCTGCACAGCTCCGCCAAAGAACCGCATGACCACCGCCTCCACGCCCCTGTTTAGCCCCCTGCAGCTCGGCCCGCTCAGCCTGCCCAACCGCATGGTGATGGCCCCCATGACGCGCAGCCGCACCAGCCAGCCAGGCGACGTGCCCAATGCATTGATGGCCACCTACTACGCACAACGCGCCAGCGCCGGCCTGATCGTCTCGGAAGCCACCCAGATCTCCCGCCAGGGCCAAGGCTACAGCTTCACCCCCGGCATCTATTCAGAGGCGCAGGTGGACGGTTGGCGCCGCGTCACGGACGCGGTGCATGCCGCCGGCGGGCGCATGGTGCTGCAGCTGTGGCACGTTGGCCGCATGTCGCATGCCAGCTTTCACGCCGATGGCCTGCCGGTCGCGCCTTCGGCGCTGTCGCCCCAAGCCCAGGTCTGGGTGGTCGGCGACGACGGTGTCGGCCGCATGGTCGACTGCCCCGTACCGCGCGCACTGAGCGCACAGGACATCCAGGACGTGATCGGTGACTTCCGCAGGGGCGCGGCCAATGCGATGCGTGCCGGTTTCGATGGCGTGGAAATCCACGGCGGCAACGGCTACCTGATCGATCAGTTCCTGCGCACCACCTCCAACCACCGCACCGACGCCTACGGCGGCGGCATCGCCCAGCGCACGCGCTTCGCCGAAGAGGTCGCGGCCGCCGTGGCGGGCGAGGTCGGGGCCGAGCGCACCGGCATTCGCCTGGCGCCCTTCATCACGCAGCGCAACATGAACTGCCCGCAGATCATCGAGACCATCCTGCATCTGGCCAGCAGGCTCGACGAGATCGGCCTGGCCTACATCCACCTGTCGGAAGCCGACTGGGACGATGCGCCCGAGATTCCGCAGGACTTCCGCCACGCGCTGCGCCGCGCCTACCAGGGCAAGGTGATCGTTGCGGGCAAGTACGACGCGGAGCGCGCCCAAGCCATCCTGCACGAGGGCCTCGCAGACCTCGTCGCCTTCGGCCGCCCCTTCATTGCCAACCCGGACCTGCCGGCACGCTACGCCGCCCGGGCGCCGCTGGCCGCATTCGATCCGAAGGCCCTGTTTGGCGGTGACGCGCGCGGCTACTCGGACTACGCAGCCCTCGCCACTGCCTGAAACCCTCCTTGCTCGCCCTCCTTGCTATCCCCTCTTCCTCAACCTTTGAAAGCACGACCATGAAAGCCGTTGGATACCAGAAACCCCAGGCCATCAGCCAACCCGAATCGCTGATCGACATCACCCTGCCCGATCCCGTGGCCACGGGCCGCGACCTGCTGGTCGAAGTCAGGGCCGTGTCCGTCAATCCGGTGGACACCAAGGTGCGCGCCAGCGGCGCGCCCGCCGAGGGGCAAACGCACAAGGTGCTGGGCTGGGATGCCAGCGGCATCGTCAAGGCCGTGGGCCCCGAAGTCACGCTGTTCAAGCCGGGCGACCGCGTCTGGTACGCCGGCTCCATTGCGCGCCCCGGCACGAACAGCGAACTGCACCTGGTGGACGAGCGCATCGTGGGCCACGCGCCCAGGTCGCTGGACTTCGCACAGGCTGCGGCCCTGCCCCTGACCGCCATCACCGCGTGGGAGATGCTGTTCGACCGCCTGGGCATCGCGCCGGGCAAGCACCCCAGCCACAAGACACTGCTCATCATCGGCGCCTCCGGCGGCGTGGGCTCCATCCTCACGCAGCTGGCCACGCGGCTGACCAGCCTTACCGTCATCGGCACCGCATCGCGGCCCGAGACGCAGGCCTGGGTCAAGGAGCTCGGCGCCCACCACGTGATCGATCACAGCCAGCCGATTGCCGACGAACTCAAGCGCATCGGCTTTCCCACGGTGGACCACATCGTGAGCCTCACGCAGACCGACCTGCACTTCGCACAGATCGTCGAGGCGATCGCGCCCCAGGGAAAATTCGGCCTGATCGACGATCCCGCGTCGCTGGACATCACCAAGCTCAAGCGCAAGTCGGTGTCGGTGCACTGGGAATTGATGTTCACCCGCGCCCTGTTCGGCACCGACGACATGATCGGCCAGCACCGCCTGCTCAACGAGGTTGCCGCACTGGTCGATGCCGGCCTGATCCGCACCACGCTGGCCGAGCGCTTCGGCAGCATCAACGCAGACAACCTCAAGCGCGCCCATGCCCTGATCGAGTCGGGCAAGGCGCGCGGCAAGGTGGTGCTGGAGAACTGGGGCTGAGCCATGAAGACAGAGACCATTTTCAACCTGGCCATCCTTGAAGCGAAGGCCGGCCAGCACGACCAGCTGCGCGACGCCCTGCGCGCTCTGGTGCCATTCACCCGGCAGGAGGCCGGATGCCTGGACTACACGCTGTTCGAGCTGGCGGACACCCCCGGCACCTTCTACATGCGGGAGTCATTCAGGGACCAGGCAGCGCTGGATGCGCACTTCAGCATGCCGTACTTCAAGGCGTTCGAGAAACGCTTCGACGAACTGCTGGCAAGCCCCTTGCAGCTGGTGGGCCTGAAGGAAGTGCCCTGACGGGCGGTAGAGATCCGGGCGGTACACATCCGGGCGGTACGGACCCGGCCGACGACTAGCGCGCGGCTGCAACGCGCCGCCCCCACGCTGGCGGCAGCGTGGGGGTTGCCGCCGACAGCTGGTCCCATACGTACTGGGCGGCAAAGCCGTGGTGACGGCTGCGTGAGCGCACCAGGCAGGCTTGCCGGCCCAGATTTCTTTCGGCCAACGGGACTGCGTCCTGCACGTCCAGGCTCATTGCCGCAGCACCGTTGAGCAGCGCAACCATGCCGTTTTCACGGGCGGCATGCACCAGGTCCTCCAGCGTATCGGACTCCAGATGCACGCCCGGCTTCAGCCCCTGCGCCGCAAAGGCGTTGTCAAGCTGGCGCCGCATGGCGTATTCGCTTGGCAGCAAGGCCAGGGGGTGGTTCGCGACCTCGCTGAGCTCCAGCAGGCGTCGCCGCCGGCGGGGCTTCAATCCGACGGCCACCACCGGCTCGTCGAAGCAGGCCAGGATCTCCAGATCGGCATGCGGCTCCGGGTCGAAGCTGACGGCGAGATCGAAATCGCCGCGCAACACGCCCTCCACCAAGGCCTGTGCGGTGCGCCTGCGCAGTGCGATCGCCAGCTGCGGCCACTGCGCCTGGGCACTGCGCACGACGGGCAGTACCCAGCATCCAGCGTAGGACTGCACCAGGCCGATGCGCACCAGGCCCGCCACGGTGCTCGCACGCGCCTGCACATCGCGCAGCGCCGCCTGCAGCTCACTGAGGCAGGCCGACACCCGGCGGTCGAGCTCATGTCCGGAGGCCGTGGCAACGGCGCGCCCGCTCGCACGGTCGAACAGCTGCACGTCCAGGGTCGATTCCAGCAAGGCGATCTGCTCCGACAGCGCCGCCTGCGAGATCGAGGCATCGCGCGATGCCGCACTGAAGCTGTGCGCCCGCATCGCCGATACGAAGTAGCGCAACTGGCGCAATGAGACGAGATCGAGGGGGTCGCGGCTGCGTGCGGACATGGCCATCGGATTATCCGATAGGCGCGGCCAGAAAATGCGAATTGCGAAGAAACAAGGGCCTGCCGACACTACGGCCACGAGACAACTCTGGTCACGAAAGCACCGATGAAACGACGCAACTTCCTTCAGTACGCCAGCACGGCGACGGCCATTTCAGCCTTGGGCGCAAGCCCCTCGGCGCGCGCGCAGGCATTCCCTTCCAAGCCCATCCGCATCATCTGCCCCTATCCGGCAGGTGCGACCACCGATGCCGTCTCCCGCCTGATGGCGAACGCCTTGCAGTCGGACAGCGGCAGCACGGTGATCGTCGACAACCGCAGCGGTGCGGGCGGCAACATCGGCACGGAGGCGGCAGCACGCGCCGAGGCCGACGGCTACACGCTGCTGCTGGGCGCACTCGGCCCCATGGCCGCGAACCCGGCGCTGTACTCCAGGCTCAACTTCGATCCGGCCAAGGACTTCACACCGCTGGCATGGGCCGCCTCGGTGCCGTTGATCTGGGCCGTGCATCCCTCCTTCCCGGCGGCCACGGCCAAGGAGGCGCTTGAATGGCTGCGCAAGAACCCGGGCAAGTTCTCCTACGCATCCGCCGGCAACGGCACGCCGCAGCACCTGGCGGGAGAACTCGTCAAGCGCCAGACCGGCACCTCGATCCTGCACATTCCCTACCGCGGCTCCGCACCTGCACTCAACGACGTGCTGGGCGGCACGGTGCAGATGGTGTTCGAAGCCACGCCGGCCATCCTGCAGCATGTGCAAAGCGGGCGCCTGAAGGCGCTGGCCGTGACGTCCGCCAGGCGCATTCCCGCGCTGCCCGGCGTGCCCACGCTCAAGGAATCGGGCGTGGACGCCGAGATCAGCGGCTGGTACGGCTTCCTCGCGCCCGCCGCGACCCCGGCCGACCGCAAGGCCTGGCTGATCAAGCACATGGGCGCGGCGCTGGCGACCAAGGCCACGCAGGACAGGCTGGCCGAACTCGGCTCGGTGCCCATCGACAACTCGCCCCAGGCATTCGCACGCCTGCTGGACAGCGAGCGGGCACGCTGGCAGACGCTGATCCGCGAAGTCGGCATCAAGCTCGACTGAAGGTGCAGCCCCATGCCGCACATCGCCATCGAGGTATCGCCATCGTTGCTCCCGTCCATCCAGTGGGAGCCGGTCCTGCACGCCATGCACCTTGCGCTGGCCGAGCGCGGATGGGCACGGCTCGCGGACCTGAAGTCGCGCGTGGCCCCCATCGCCGTCGGACTGTGCGGCGACGACCCCCACGCGCAGCAACTCATCGCCACCCTGACGCTGACCAACCCGCGCCCGCCGCAGATGTGCTCGGCCATGGCCGAGGCCGTGTTCGAGCATCTCTCGCGCGCCGTCGACGCGCACCCGGAGTCAGCGGCGTGGGTGCAGTGCTGCGTGTTCCTGCAGGAGCACCCGAAGTCGCACTACCTCAAGCGGCAATGGAACGCACCGCCGCCCGCTCCCTCAACTCCATGACAACGGGAAAAGCGCCATGTGTTGCGACTGGCGGCTGGCCGCTGGCCGCTGGCCGCTGATCGCGCGCTGCCGGCTCAGGCCGCCAGGCCTGCAGCCAGTTGCCGCACGGTCCGGGCACTGGCGCCCTTGCCGGTGATGGCCACCGCCGGAGGATGGGCCAGCATGCGCTCGAAGACCTTGCGCACTTCCTCGCCCCCGATGCCATCGATCATCGCCAGCGTTTCGGCCACGGACGTCACGCTGCCATGGGCAAAGAGGTCCTCGACAGCCCGCTCCATGGTGGCGTAGGTCCGCTCGCCCGCGCGCACCCGCGAGACCGCCAGCTGGTTCTTGGCCCGCTCCAGATGCACGGGGTCGATGCCGGCAGCCTGGGCGCGCAGCAGGCCGCCTGTCGCGGCCACCAGCGCTTCGAGCTTGTCCGGCGTCGTGACGGCATGCACGATGAAATTGGCCCACACGTCACCGCCCTCCATCGCCGCATAGGCCGTATAGGCCAGTCCGAGCCGTTCACGCACGGTATCGACCAGGGGCGACGACATCCCCTCGCCCAGCAGATGGGCCGCCAGCGAGGCCACAAGACGCGCACGCTGCGGATGCTCGCCCTGCAACTGCTCGAACACCAGGGGATAGGCCAGGTTCACGAACACCTGGGACACCTGCGTGAAACGTTGCGCCAGGGCCTGCCCCACATACTTTGCGGGCTGAGGGGGCAGCGCCACAGCCGGATTGGCGGAAGCAGGCATGCCGGCGAACAGCTGCGCCGCCTGCTCCAGCCAGGCCGGCACATCGAAGTTTCCGGCCGCGACGACGACGGTCTTTTCTCCCACGTAATGGGACTGCACATGGCGCACCAGATCCTGCCGGGTGAAGCCTTCGATATTGGCCACCGTGCCGATCACCGGCATGCCCATGGGGTCGTCGCCCCAGATGGCGCGGTCCAGCAGATCGCCAGCGCTGTCCTCCGGGTCCTCTTCGTACTCGATGGCCTCCTGCCGGATCACCTGCAGCTCCCTTTGCAGCTCATGCTCGGGAAACACGCTGTTCAGCACGATGTCCGCAATCATTCCCAGCAAGGCCTGCGCATGCCAGCCCAGGCCGGTCATGAAATAGCCGGTGATGTCCTTGCCGGTGAAGGCGTTGACCTCCGCGCCCAGCCGCTCCGCATCCAGGTTGATCTCCTGCACGGAACGCGTGTGCGTGCCCTTGAACGCCATGTGTTCCAGCACATGGCTGATGCCGTTGCTGGTGGAGGTCTCGTCGCGGGAGCCCACGCGCAGGAACACACCCACGCTGACGCTCTGCAGGTGCGGCATGGGCAGCGCCAGCAGCCGCACTCCATTCGCAAGAGTGCGCAGGGCCATGGCAGGCCGCTCCAGTTCGGTTGCCGCCAGGGGCTTTTCTTGAATCATGGGCTATTGTCGTCGCGCTCCAGAGGATGCGCAGGGCAGCCCTCTTCAGCCCTCTTTCATGTGCCTGTGATCAAAGCTGCGGGGAGCTCGGCCGCAGCCCATGCGCCACCAGCAGACAGCATGGCGGACAAGGTCTGGGACCCTGCGCGTTACCCCTCAAACCAGCTGGATCTCTGTCGCGAGGCACGATGGGAGCATTTCTCATTTCCATACAAACAAACATGCTGACCATTGATTTCGATGACTTCAAATTCGATATCGTGCCGACTTCTCGTTCCATCGAGGAAGATGGCGTCCCTTATAGGGACTGGTTGACCCTCAATGTAAAAATCACGGACGGTAATTTTTCGGGCAGTGTTCAGTGGTTGACAATGCCAGCCGAAATCAAAAAATTCCAGCAAGACCTTTCACAGGCCTATGAATCATTGGTAGCGGGCAATTTTGATATTGACCCTATCCAACTCTCGGGGATCGAGCCTCAATTTCTGCTTGCCATCGGGGTGGCGAACGCATGGGGCCACCTGTTCGCGCAATACACCATGAAGGACTCCCCGGACGGCCCCGAGCTCAAAGGCTCGTTCGGATTGGATCAGAGCTTCCTTCCCGAATGGATTCGTGACCTGGATGAATTGCTGGAATTCCGCGGCCATTAAGAGCCGATAGCACAAATTACCCAGAGCTCATCACAAGCTCAAAAATTTCATGCATTTGGGCCCAGATAATTCCAGCCATGCCAAAGTCAGAAACAAAAAAGCCCGCATTGACGCGGGCTTGATGCGGAAATACGGCCGGACGACCCCGGCCGTTTCCTATTGCGCAATCATTCCCACTCAATCGTCGCCGGCGGCTTCGTCGACACGTCGTAGGTCACGCGGTTGATGCCGCGCACTTCGTTGATGATCCGGCCAGACACCTTCTTGAGCAGGCCGTACGGCAGCTCGGCCCAGTCGGCGGTCATGAAGTCGCTGGTCTGCACGGCGCGCAGGGCCACGACGTAGTCGTAGGTGCGGCCGTCGCCCATGACGCCCACGCTCTTGACGGGCAGGAAGACGGTGAAGGCCTGGCTGGTGAGGTCGTACCAGTTCTTGCCGGTGGCTTCGTCGGTCCAGTTGCGCAGTTCCTCGATGAAGATGGCGTCGGCGCGGCGCAGCAGGTCGGCGTATTCCTTCTTGACTTCACCCAGGATGCGAACGCCCAGGCCCGGGCCCGGGAAGGGGTGGCGGTAGACCATTTCACGCGGCAGGCCCAGGGCCACGCCGAGTTCGCGCACTTCGTCCTTGAACAGGTCCCGCAGGGGCTCGAGCAGCTTCAGGCCCAGTTGTTCGGGCAGGCCGCCGACGTTGTGGTGGCTCTTGATGGTGACGGCCTTCTTGCTCTTGGCACCGCCCGACTCGATGACGTCGGGGTAGATGGTGCCCTGGGCCAGGAAGGTGGCGCCCTTGTGGCCACCGTCGCCTGCCTTGAGCTTGGCGGCCTCGGCCTTGAACACGTCCACGAACAGGCCGCCGATGATCTTGCGCTTGGCCTCGGGTTCGCTGACGCCGGCCAGCTTGCCCAGGAACAGGTCGCTGGCGTCCACGCGGATGACCTTGGCGTGCAGCTTGCCTTCGAACATTTCCATGACCATGTCGCCTTCGTTCAGGCGCAGCAGGCCGTGGTCCACGAAGACGCAGGTCAGCTGGTCGCCGATGGCGCGGTGGATCAGGGCCGCGGCCACGGACGAATCCACGCCGCCCGACAGGCCGAGGATGACTTCCTCGTCACCCACCTGCTCGCGGATCTTGGCGACGGCTTCCTCAATGTAGTCGCCCATGATCCAGTCGGCATTCGCCGCGCAGATCTCGCGCACGAAGCGGTTGAGCAGGGCCGCGCCCTGCACGGTGTGCGTGACTTCGGGGTGGAACTGGACGGCGTAGAAGCGGCGCGCCTCGTCGGCCATGCCGGCGATGGGGCAGGACGGCGTGGAGGCCATGACCTTGAAGCCCGGGGGCAGCTCGGTGACCTTGTCGCCGTGGCTCATCCAGACCTTGAGCATGCCGTGGCCATCGGCCGTGGCGAAGTCCTCGATGCCCTTGAGCAGTTCGGTGTGGCCATGGGCGCGCACTTCGGCGTAGCCGAATTCGCGGGTGTGCGAGCCTTCGACCTTGCCGCCCAGCTGGGTGGCCATGGTCTGCATGCCGTAGCAGATGCCCAGCACGGGAATGCCCAGCTCGAACACGGCGTCGGGGGCGCGGTCGTCCACTTCGTAGACGCTGGCGTGGCTGCCCGACAGGATCACGCCCTTGAGGCGGCCGTCGGCGGCGAATTCGCGCACCCAGTCACTGCTCACGTCGCAGGGGTGGACTTCGCAGTAGACATGGGCTTCGCGCACGCGGCGGGCGATCAGCTGGGTGACTTGGGAGCCGAAGTCAAGAATGAGGATCTTGTCGTGTTGCATGGTCATCTCAGGCAAAGGTGATGGGAGGGGGTCAGAAATCTTCAGGGGCCAGCAGCGCCAGGCCGCGCTTGCGGGCGGCGGCGGCCTGGGCCGCGTCAAAGGTGGCCAGCGGCAGGCGCAGCGACTGCGCCAGCCACAGGTAGGCCGCGTCATAGACCGGCAGGCGGGTGTCCAGCGCCACGTCGAGCACGGCCTTGTGCTGGGCGGGCGCCAGCTCGTGCAGCTCCACGCGGTGGCGGATGGCCTCGAGCACGCCCCACAGGCCTTCGACCGAGCTGTGCGGAATGCGGCCGCCGTGCACGCCCGAGGCGATCAGGTTGCCACACTCCCACTGCCAGAGATTGGGCGCCTGCGGGTCCACTTCGTGGCGGCGGATGCGGGTATACAGGCGCTGGGTGTGCACGCTGGCGGCATCGGGCAGCAGCCAGGCGGCGGTGACGGAGGCATCGAGCACGAAAGAGGTCATGCCTGGCTCCGGCCTGCGTGGCGCAGTCGGGTGGTGGAGTCCGGCGCATGTGTCGACTGGGCCGACTGGGCCGGCCGCACCGTGGCCTGCAGCGCCTGCATCTGCTCCAGCTCGCGAGCGATCTGCTCGTCGGTGATCACGGGGCGGCGGCGCACCGGCAGCATGCGCACCACTTCCTTGCCGTGGCGGGTGATGCGCACTTCCTCGCCCTGCTCGACAAGTTCGATCAGGGCGGAGAAACGGGTCTTGGCTTCGTAGATACCGACAGATTGCATGGCGGGGCTGAAAACAAAAACAGGCCTGGTGTCCGGCCTGGCCCGAATTCTAGCATTCTGGCCAGAATTTTCAAAAATTCAGACCAGAACCTTGCGGATATTCCAGGCATTGGCCTCGGCTGCCTGCTGGCGCGCCCCACTCAATGCTGTTCGCGCACGAAGCCGACAAACCGCGCCAGCGCGGGCGACATGGCTCCGGCAGGCCAGGCCAGGCTGGTCTCGCAGACCGGCAGAGCAACGGCCTTGCTGCCTGCACGGGTGCTGGCGAAAACCGCCTCGCGGTAGACCACGCCGGGCCTGCAGAACTGCATCACGCTGGCGGGCACCCAGGCCAGGCCGATACCGCCCCAGACCAGGTTCACGATGGTCTGCATCTGTATCGCCTGCTGCGCGATGCGCGGCACATGTCCGTGCCGTCGGTACAGATCCGTCACCGCGTCATGGAGCGAGGGCATGATGCGGCGCGGAAAGATCACCAGCGGCTGCTCCAGCACTTCGTCGAGCATCAGCCGGTCCGCACCGGCAAGCGCATGCTGCTGAGGCAGGGCCAGCACCATGGCTTCCCGTCCCACGGCCAGGCGCTCCAGGCCGGCCGGCGCATGCCCGGGGGCATGCAGCATCAGCCCGGCATCGATCTGCCCGCGCTCGAATGCCTCCATCTGCACATCGCTGGTGGCCTCGACCAGCTCCAGCGCCACACCGGGCGTGCCTGCAACGAAGTCCCGCACCCACAGCGGCAGCCGGGTGAAGCCGATGGTGGAGACAAAGGCCAGCCGCACGCGCCCCACTTCTCCCGCTGCCGCAGCCCGCGCAATCCCGGGCAGCGCTGCCGCCCGTCCCAGCAGTTCACGCACCTGCGGCACAAGCGCCTCGCCGGCCGGCGTCAGCGCGACGTGGCGGCTCGAGCGCTCGAACAGCGCCACGTCCAGGCTGCGCTCCAGCTGGGCGATGGCCTGTGTGAGCGGCGGCTGCGTCATGTGCAGGCGCGACGCGGCGCGGCCGAAGTGCAGCTCGTCCGCCACGGCCAGGAATTGCCGCCAGACGCGCAGATCAATGGGGGGCTCATTCATATGCGCAGCATATCAATCATGCCGATGAATAGGATTGGATCAGATGAATCAGTCGGCCCATACTCATCCAACCCCCACAACGAGAGACATGCCATGACCCCGCCGAACCAGATCAACCGCCGAAGCTCCCACATCACCGAAGGCAAGGCGCGCGCAGCCAACCGCTCCATGTTCTACGGCATGGGCTACAAGGAAGAGGATTTCAAGAAGCCCATGGTCGGCGTGGCCAACGGCCACAGCACGATCACGCCGTGCAACTCCGGCCTGCAAAGGCTGGCGGACGCGGCCATCGCAGGCATCGAGGAGGCTGGTGGCAACGCGCAGGTGTTCGGCACGCCGACCATCTCGGACGGCATGTCCATGGGCACGGAAGGCATGAAGTACTCGCTGGTCAGCCGCGAGGTGATCGCCGACTGCATAGAGACCTGCGTGGGCGGCCAGTGGATGGACGGCGTGCTGGTGGTCGGCGGCTGCGACAAGAACATGCCGGGCGGCATGATGGGCATGCTGCGCGCCAATGTGCCGGCCATCTATGTCTACGGCGGCACCATCCTGCCCGGCAGGTGGAAAGGCCGGGACCTGAACATCGTCAGCGTGTTCGAGGCCGTTGGCGAGAACGCCGCGGGAAAGATCAGCGACCAGGAGCTCAAGGACATCGAGCAGCACGCCATTCCCGGCACGGGCTCGTGCGGCGGCATGTACACCGCCAACACCATGTCCAGCGCGTTCGAGGCGCTGGGCATGAGCCTGCCCTACTCCTCCACCATGGCCAATCCCCATGATGAAAAGGAAAACTCGGCCAAGGAATCCGCCAGGGTGCTGATCGAGGCCATCAAGATGGACCTCAAGCCGCGCGACATCGTGACGCGCAAGTCCATCGAGAACGCGGTCTCGGTGATCATGGCGACCGGGGGCTCCACCAATGCCGTGCTGCACTTTCTTGCGATCGCCCATGCGGCCGGCGTGCCCTGGTCCATCGACGACTTCGAGCGCATCCGGCAGCGGGTGCCGGTGCTGTGCGATCTCAAGCCCAGCGGCAGATACCTGGCGGTGGACCTGCACCAGGCGGGCGGCATCCCGCAGGTCATGAAGATCCTGCTGAATGCGGGCCTGCTGCACGGCGACTGCATCACCATCTCGGGCCAGACCATCGCGCAGACCCTGGCCGGCGTGCCTGACGAACCGCCCAACCCCCAGGTCATCCGCCCCCTCTCGGACGCGCTCTATCCGCAGGGCCACCTGGCCATTCTCAAGGGCAACCTGAGCCCGGAAGGTGCGGTGGCCAAGATCACGGGCCTGAAGAACCCGGTCATCACCGGCCCGGCACGCGTGTTCGACGATGAGCAATCGGCGCTTGCGGCCATCCTCGACGGCAGGATACAGGCCGGCGACGTGATGGTGCTGCGCTACCTGGGCCCCAAGGGCGGCCCCGGCATGCCGGAAATGCTGGCCCCCACGGGCGCCCTGATCGGTGCCGGCCTGGGCGAGAGCGTGGGCCTGATCACCGATGGCCGCTTCTCCGGCGGCACCTGGGGCATGGTGGTCGGCCACGTGGCGCCGGAAGCAGCCGTGGGCGGCACCATCGCGCTGGTGCACGAGGGCGACTCGATCACCATCGACGCGCACGCATTGCAACTGCAGCTGAACGTGCCCGAAGACGTGCTCGCCCAGCGCCGCGTGGCATGGAAGGCCCCCGCGCCCCGCTACACGCGGGGCGTGCAGGCCAAGTTCGCGTTCAACGCATCGAGCGCCAGCTCGGGCGCGGTGCTGGACAACTTCGCCATCTGAGCTTCGTGAGCGCACGAAAAAAAGAGGTCCGGGCAGTGGCTGCCCGGACCTCTTTTCCATCTCGCGCCAAGGCGCTGGATCGGGATCAGTCGGCGCGGTAGTTCGGCGCTTCCTTGGTGATCTGCACGTCATGCACGTGCGATTCGCGGATGCCTGCGGCGGTGATCTCCACGAACTCGGCCGTGTTGTTCATCTCTTCGATGGTGGCGCAGCCGCAGTAGCCCATGGCAGCGCGCACGCCGCCGGCCATCTGGTAGACGATGGAGACCATGGAGCCCTTGTAGGGCACGCGGCCTTCGATGCCTTCGGGCACGAGCTTGTCGGCGTTGGGATTGCCGGTGCTCGATTCCTGGAAGTAGCGGTCGGCCGAGCCCTGCTGCATGGCGCCGATGGAGCCCATGCCGCGATAGCTCTTGTACGAACGGCCCTGGTACAGGATGACTTCGCCCGGAGCCTCTTCGGTGCCGGCGAACATGCCGCCCATCATGATGGTCGAGGCGCCAGCGGCCAGGGCCTTGGCGATGTCGCCCGAGAAGCGGATGCCGCCGTCGGCGATCAGCGGCACGCCCGTGCCCTGCAGGGCCTGGGCCACGCTGTCGATGGCCATGATCTGGGGCACGCCCACACCGGCGACGATGCGCGTGGTGCAGATGGAGCCAGGGCCGATGCCGACCTTGACGGCGTCGGCGCCTGCCTCGGCCAGTGCCAGCGCAGCGGCGCCGGTGGCGATGTTGCCGCCGATGACATCGACCTGCGGGTAGTTCTGCTTGACCCAGCGCACGCGGTCGATCACGCCCTTGCTGTGGCCGTGGGCCGTGTCCACCACCAGTGCATCGACGCCGGCCTTGACCAGCAGCTCCACGCGCTGCTCGGTGCCCTCGCCCACGCCCACGGCGGCGGCCACGCGCAGGCGGCCTGCGCTGTCACGCGCTGCGTTGGGGAAGGTGGTCTGCTTGGTGATGTCCTTGACGGTGATCAGGCCCTTGAGTTCAAAGGCGTCGTTCACGACCAGGATGCGCTCGAGCTTGTGCTTGTTGAGCAGGGCCTTGGCTTCCACGGGCGTGGTGCCGTCCTTCTCGTTGACGGTGATCAGGCGCTCGCGCGGCGTCATGATCTGGCTGACCTTGACGTCGTAACGTGTCTCGAAGCGCAGGTCGCGGCTGGTGACGATGCCGACCACCTTGCCGCCGTCGCACACGGGAAAGCCGGAGATGCCGAGGTTCTCGGACAGCTGCAGCACCTGCAGCACGGTGTGCTCGGGGGTGATGACCACGGGGTCGTGCACCACGCCGGATTCGTGGCGCTTGACCTTGGACACTTCGGCAGCCTGTTGCTCTGCCGTCATGTTCTTGTGGATGACGCCGATACCGCCCTCTTGCGCAATGGCAATGGCCAGACGCGCTTCGGTCACGGTGTCCATGGCGGCGGACACAAGGGGGATGTTCAGGGAGATGTTGCGCGAAAAGCGCGTCTTGAGCGAGGTGTCCTTGGGCAGGACCTGGGAGAAAGCGGGGACCAGGAGGACGTCGTCGAAGGTCAGGGCTTTACCGAGAAGGCGCATGTGAGAGCTCCAAAAGAAGGATTGTACCCGTGCGCCGGATCACAATGTATGCTGTAGGCCATTGTTCCCCGCTATCGCTGCCCGCCATCATTTCCTGCTATTGCTACCTGCAACCGGCCCGATCACCCCAATCACCATGCATGCCACCAAGCTTGTTTTGCTAGCCGCGCTTGCCGCCTGTTCGCTGTCCGCAGCCGCCCAGTGGCAATGGGTCGACGCCACAGGCCGCAAGGTCTTCAGCGACCGCGCGCCCCCCCCTGACATTCCGGCCAAGAACATCCTGCGCCAGCCTGGCGGCAGCGCGCCCGCTCCAGCAGCGGCGGCGCCATCCACGGCACCGGCGGCTACAGATGCGGCCACGCAGCCCGCTGCAGATGCAACGGCACAGGCAGCGCCTGCCGCCGCCAAGGACGCCAAGCCCGCAGGCACCGACAAGGCCCTGGAAGAGCAAAAGCGCAAGGCCGAGGCCCAGGAGGCCGCCAAGGCCAAGGCAGAAAAGGAACGGCTTGCCAAGCAGCGCCAGGACAACTGCGCACGCGCCAAGCAGTCCAAGACAGCGCTGTCTTCGGGCCGCCTGCTGGGCTACACGAATGAGCAGGGCGAGCGCGGCTTCATGGACGACGCCACGCGCGATGCGGAACTCAAGCGCGCCGACGCCATCATCGCCTCGGACTGCGGCCCGGTGCGCTGAGCGTCTCCCTCCTTCAGTAACCGGCCTTGGCCCCGGGCCTTTGGCGCTGGAACAGGCCCGTGGCGCGGGCTCCCTGGCGCGCAAAGCGCTCGCGGCGCGCCACCTTGGGGTCCACGGTCAAGGGCCGGTACAGCTCCACGCGATCGCCGTCGCGCAAGCCTTGCGTCAATGGTGCGCTGCGGCCCCAAAGGCCAGCGGGCCCCTCCTGTGCAAAGCCCAGCGCCTGCCAGCCACCAGCGGCCTCGACTGCGTCGGCAATCGAGGCACCGGCCGGCAATTGCAGGGTCAGCTCAACGACTTCACCGGCACGCGGGCTGCATGCCAGCGTGATGCACAGAAACGGCCGGGGTTCAGCCATAGACCTGCTCGGCGCGCTTGACGAAGGCATCCACCATGGAGCCCGCGATGCGGTCGAACACCGGGCCGACCACGGCGGCCAGCGCCATGTTGTCAAAGCCATAGTCCAGCTGCAGCTCCACGCGGCAGGCACGCTGCGAGCCGTCGCCCACGGGGCGGAACATCCAGTTGCCCTCCAGCCGCGAGAACGGCCCCTTGATCAGGCGGATGCTGACCTGGCGCCCGCCATCGTCGAGCACGCTGTGCGTGTTGCGCGTGACGAAGGACTTGCGCATGCCGCCGAATGCAATGCCCACCTCGGCCGTCATGCCCTGCTCGTCCTGCTCCAGCACCCTGGCCTGGTCGCACCAGGGGAGGAAGTCGGCATAGTGGGCCACGTCCGTCACCAGGGCAAACATTTCTTGGGGGCTGTACCAGATCAGGACGGACTTGTTGACTTTTTTCATGAATGGGGCGGGCTGCACGGCATGCAAAACACCGGCTGCGCGGTCATGGCGCATACGGCTGTCACAATGACGGCAAGGCGAAACTAAAATCCCGCACGGAGGCGAGACGGCAATCCAGTATTGTATGGAGAGCTTTCATCTCCAGGTTTTCGCCGCATCTATTACTCCATGGCCAAGAAACCTGAAACACAGTCGCGCATCGCCGACAACAAAAAAGCCGCGTTCAACTACTTCTTCGAGGAACGCTTCGAGGCCGGCATCGTGCTGCACGGCTGGGAAGTGAAGGCGCTGCGCAGCGGCAAGGTGCAGCTGACCGACGGCTACGTCATCGTCAAGGACGGCGAGCTGTTCCTACTCGGCTGCCAGATCAACCCGCTCAAGACCGCCTCCACCCACGTCAACCCCGACGCGGCGCGCATCAAGAAGCTGCTGCTCAAGAAGGATGACATCCTGCGCCTGATCGGCAAAGTCGAGCAAAAGGGCTTCACGCTGGTGCCCATCAACCTTCACTGGAAGAACGGCTTCGTCAAGTGCGACATTGCCCTTGCCAAGGGCAAGGCCGAGCACGACAAGCGCGACGTGATCAAGGACCGCGAAGGCAAGCGCGAGGTCGAGCGCGCCATGAAGAGCTTCAACCGCTGACGGGCATCCGCAGCTTTTTTTGCACTGCTGCGGAATAAACCGGCACGGCCCAGTGTTCATTGCAGTGTCCGGCCGCAATTTCGCGCGCCGGCAAGCACCGGAGACAGCGATGAAGAAGCTCGGCATGAAACTTGGTACCTGTGCCTTCACGGCAGCCCTGACATTGACCCTGGCAGGCTGCTATTCCGCGCCTGCGGCCAACGCCTCTGGCCAGACCCCGCCCAGCGCGGTCAGCGTGCAAAACGGCATGCTGGTCGGCGCCAACGGCATGACGCTCTACACCTTCGACAAGGACACGGCCGGCAGCGGCAAGTCCGTCTGCAACGGCCCCTGCGCGACCAACTGGCCGCCGCTGATGGGCAAGCAGGCGCCCTCTGGCGGCAACTACAGCGTGGTCCAGCGGGACGATGGCAGCAGCCAGATCGCCTACAAGGGCAAGCCGCTGTACTACTGGGTGAAGGACGGCAAGGCCGGTGACACCACGGGCGACGGCGTCATGGGCGTCTGGCATACCGCACGCCCCTGATTCCAGCCGCATCCGCCTTCGGACCTGCCCATGGACCGCAGCCAGATCCTGGAGCACCTGCCCGGCCTGCGCCGCTATGCGCGGCTGCTGGCAGGCGATGCCTGGGCCGCCGACGACCTGGTGCAGGACACGCTGGAGCGTGCCTGCCGCAAATGGCTGCTGTGGCGCCCCGACGGCGATCTGCGTGCCTGGCTGTTCACGCTGATGCACAACCTCTACCTGAACCAGCGGCGCTCTGCCGCGCGCGGGCAGTGGCTGGACATAGACAGCCTGTCCGAGACCCTGGCCGCACCCGAGGACAGCAGCGATGCGGCCCTGGACCTGGAGCGCTGCCTGCAGCGCCTGCCCGCCGAGCAGCGGGCCGTGCTGCTGCTGGTCAGCGTGGAGGACATGAGCTACGCCGACACGGCGCGCGTGCTGCATCTGCCCCTGGGCACCGTGATGTCGCGGCTGTCGCGCGCACGGTCCCGGCTGCGCGAATTGATGGAGGCCCCATCGGCCACCTCGGCCTCCTCTGCAGCGCCTGCACAGTCAGCACCGACTGCCAAGGCCGCAACACCCCAAGCCGCAGCCCCCGCGCTGCGCCGGCTCAAATGACGAGGCCGCCATGACCGCATCCGCCCCCACCCCTCTTTCATCTTCCTCGCCCTTGCCCCCGCCCATTTCCGACGAGCAGCTGCACGCCCTGGTCGATGGCCGCCTGCCCGCGCAGCAGGCGCAGGCGCTGCGCGACCAGCTGGACGAAGACAGCGCCGCGCGCGTGGAGCAATGGCAACGCCAGCGCCAGTTGCTGCGCGCCCTGCATGCCGCCCGGGATGAACCCGGCATGCCCGACGAAATGCGCGCCGCCGCCGAACAGTTGCAGGGCCTGCACCGGCGCCAGCAGCAGTGGTGGCGCTGGGGTGGCATGGCCGCGGGCTGGATGCTGGCCTTCGGCCTGGGCTGGCTGGTGCATGGGCAGCAGGCGGTGCCCGCCGCCGCGCCATCAACGGCGGCCACGCTGGCTGCCGCCACCCCGGCCCGCTTCGCCCACCAGGCGGCCGTTGCCCACGCGGTCTACCAGCCCGAGCAACGCCACCCGGTCGAGGTGGAGGCCGCGCAGCAGGCCCATCTGCTGCAGTGGCTGTCCAAGCGCCTGGGCCGGCCGCTGAAGCTGCCGGCCCTCACGGACCTGGGCTATGAGCTGGTAGGCGGCCGATTGCTGCCAGGCGACAGCGGCGCACGCGCCCAGTTCATGTACCAGGACGCGGCCGGCGAGCGCATCACCCTGTACCTGGGTGCGCTGGAGGACCCGGCCACGCGCGGCGAGACCGCCTTTCACTTCAGCAGCGACGGCCCCGTGCCCAGCTTCTACTGGGTGGACCAGGGCTTTGGCTATGCGCTCAGCGGCGCCCTGCCGCGCAACCGGCTGCTGCAGCTGGCCACGGCCGTGCACCAGCAGCTTTGAAACCTTGGGGCACGGCTACCAGGGCAGCGGCGCCGCCTCGCCGTTGCCATGCTCGCCGTAGTACAGCGAGGGCAGGAAGCGCGACAGGTAGGTGAACTCCGTGTAGCAATGGCGCAGCAGGCCCAGGCCCAGCGCGTCGGGCAGCTCGGCCGCCGGGTCGGCGCAGGACTGGCCCAGCAAAAAGCGGCTGCGCAGCACGCAGCCAAAAGGCGTGTCACGCGCCAGGTGCACCATCTGCCCGTCCATGGGGTCCCCGCTGGCGTCCAGCTGCACATGCTCGCCGAAGCCGATGCGCGCATACACGGCGGCCGAGGCGCGTTTTTCGGCAAAGGCCAGCTCCAGCTGCGCAGGGTCGAAAAGCTCGCGCGGATCATGGAACTTGAGCCTGGCCGCCACGGGCGGAATATCGGCCAGGGACTCCACCGCTTCGATGGACGCGCCGATGTAGCTCTCGCCCTTCTTCCATTGCGCATCCCAGCCGCGATGCGCGATGTGGTCGTGCGGATGCCACCACTTGATGTGCTGCGTGGTCTCGAAGAACTTGAACCACCAGTCCAGCATGCGGCCGCTGCAGCCATGCAGGTCGGTGCGGCAGGCCACCACCAGGCAGCCGCTGGGCAGGCGCTGGATTCCCGTCTCCAGCCGCAGCGGCGTGATGTGCAGCAGCTCGTCGATGCGGGAAATGTCGGGCTCGAAGGCATGGGAGTTCATGGGTGTTTTCCGTTCCTGGGTTGATGAGGAAAAGCCATCTTATATTAAAGAAACGAACAACGTTTCCAAACAATTGGATAATCCCCGCCGGGTAACAAAATGCTGCACAACCAGGCACGACCCTGCACAACACCGAACGGAACGACAAGAAATCCAATGGAATCCGAAATCACTCCTGCGGCCCCCAGGCCGCGCGGGCGGCCGGCCCGGCCCGAGCACGAGGCCAACGATGCCGCCCTGGCCGCCGCCACCTGGCTCTTGCTCAACGAAGGCTATGCCGCCACCACCATGGAAGCCGTGGCCAGGCGCGCGGGGCTGGCCAAGAAGACGCTCTACCGCTTTGCGGCCAACCGCGAGGATCTGGTGGCCCTGGTGGTGCGCGGCTGGACCGACGGTTTTCGTCCCGCCCTGTCGGCCGATGCGCAGTCGGCCTCCGAGGTGGCGCCAGCGCTGGCCGAGATCCTGCGCGTGATTGCCGCGCGCGTGCTGTCGGCCGAGGCGGTGGGAATGTTCCGCCTGCTCACCACCGATTTCCCCGCCAAGCCCGAGTTGCTGGAGGTCTACCAGCGCAACGGCATTGAGCGCGGCCGCGGCATGCTGGTGGACTGGCTGCGGCGCCAGTGCAGCAAGGGATTGCTGCGGGCCGAACAGCCCGAAGTCGTCTGCGACCTGCTGATGTCCATGGTCATTGCCGAGCCTCTGCGGCAGATGGCCCTGGGCCTGACGCCGCCCGTGCCCGAATGGGATCCGGGCCCGCGCATTGACGACGCGGTACGGCTGCTGGCAGGCCATTCCTGCCGCATGGAGCCCGCGGATCGTTGAATGAAAAAAGGCCACCCGGCATGGCGCCGGATGGCCTTTTGAACCCTTGGAGGTTTGAGCAACCGCCGCGCGATCAGTCCAGCGCCGCCAGCGGATGAGAGTGCGCGGGCCAGGGGCTGTCGAAGAAGGCACGCCATTGCGCGTCCTGCACGTCTTCGATGCGCGCGGGGTTCCAGCGCGGGTGGTGGTCCTTGTCCACGGCCAGCGCGCGTATGCCTTCGATGGTCTCGCTCTGGCCGGGGCGCAGGTAGAAGCAGTGGCGCACCATGTCGCGCTCCATGCGCAGGTCCTGGGCCAGCGTCATGCCGCGGGCGCGGCGGATCTGTTCCAGCACCACGTGCAGCATCAGCGGCGAGCGCTTGCGCAGCGTGGCTGCCGTGTGCCGGGCCCACTCGCCATCCGCCGCTTCCAGCGCCTGCACCATGGCAGCCACCGTGGGCAGGGCAAACACGCGGTCGATCTCGGCGCGGGGCTGGGCCGCCGGCTTGGCCGGGGCCGTGAACTTCGACTTCACCAGGGCCTCGATGGCCGCTGCATCGGCAAAGCTGCCGGCGGCCAGCGCGTCCCACAGGGCAGGCTGCTGGTCCGAGGGCAGGTAGCCGTCGGCCAGGCCGAAGTCCAGCGCATCGGCCGCGCCGATCACATCGCCCGTCAGCGCCAGCCACTCACCCGCGTGACCCGGGCAGCGCGAGAGAAAGTAGCCGCCACCCACATCGGGGAACAGGCCGATGGCCGTCTCGGGCATGGCCATCTTGGTGCGTTCGGTGACGATGCGCAGCGTGCCGCCCTGGCTGATGCCCATGCCGCCGCCCATGACGATGCCGTCCATGAAGGCGATGTAGGGCTTGCCAAAGGTGTGGATCAGGTGGTTGAGCGCGTACTCCTCGGTGAAGAAGTCCTCCAGCTGCGGATTGCCCGTGCTGCCCGCGCCATGCAGGAAGCGGATGTCCCCGCCCGCGCAGAAGGCGCCGAAGACCCCTTCCTTGCCCATGCCTCGGATGGCCACGGCCAGCACCTGCTCATCCTTTTGCCAGGCCAGCAGGGTGGCCAGCAGATCGCGCACCATGCCCAGCGACAGCGCATTCAGCGCCTTGGCCCGGTTCAAGGTGATCATGCCCATGCGGCCCCGCACTTCGCTGAGGACTTCGCCGGCAGCTCCCGTCATATCTTGCTCCTTGTTGCTATGCATGCCCTGCCCCGGCAGCCCGGGGCAATGAGCCGCAACCATAGCTGAAAAACCGCGCCCGCCCCTGACAAACAGGTGCCAATATGCGCAACTGCGCGACAGGTGCCGCAACGCCCCGCACTCAGTCCAGAGAGACGCCCGTGCTCTTGACCACGCCGGCCCAGCGCTTGATCTCGCTGCGGATGTAGGCGCCGTATTCCTCGGGCGTGGAGCCCAGGCCTTCGGCGCCCTGCAGCTGCAGCTTCTCGACCACGCCCGGGTCCTTGAGCGCGCGCATCAGCTCCTGGTTGAGCCGCTGGATGATGGCGGCCGGCGTCTTCGCGGGCACCATCACACCCTGCCAGGCGCCGGCCTCGAAGCCGGACATGCCGCTTTCGGCCAGCGTGGGTGCATCGGGGAAGTTGGGCAGGCGCTTGGAGGAACTGACGGCCAGCAGCTTGAGTCGCCCCTCCTTGATGAAGGGTGCGACGGAGTTGATGGTGTCGGTCATGAAGTCGATCTGCCCGGCCACCAGATCCACGTCGGCCGGCGCGCTGCCCTTGTAGGGCACGTGGCTGGCCTCGATCTGGTAGTGCTGCACGACCTGGAAGGCCGCCAGGTGGGTGACGTTGCCGTTGCCGGCCGAGCCATAGGACAGCTGGCCGGTCTTGTCCCTGGCATGGCGCACGAACTCCTGCACGTTCTTCACCGGCAGCTTGGGGTTGACCACCAGGCCCAGCGGCACCACGGCCGTCAGCGCCACGGGCATCAGGTCCTTGCCCACGTCGTAGCTCATCTTCTTGTAAAGCGACGGGCTCAGCGCAATGGACGAGGTGTTGTAGAGCACGGTATAGCCATCGGGCGCGGCCTTGGCCACCAGGGCATTGCCGATGTTGCCATTGGCTCCGGGCCGGTTGTCCACGATCACGGTCTGGCCCAGTTGCTGGCCGACCTGCTGGGCCAGCACGCGGGCCACCAGGTCGGTGGGCCCGCCCGGCGGGAAGGGCACGACCATCGTGATGGGCTTGCTGGGCCAGGGCTGCTGCGCCAGCGCGGCGCCGGGCAGTGCCGCACCCACTGCCACCGCCGCAGCCGCCGCAGCCGCCGCAATAGGGGCCGCCAGGGTGACCAGCGCCATGCGGCGCCCTCTATTGCGGGCCGCCTTGTCGATCTGCTTGTCCATGCTTTTGTCTCCTGATGTCGTTATGGGAATGCTTGTGGCCGCCTAGCTGCGCCCGGCCAGCAGGCGCACGGCCGTGTATTCCATGACCTTCTGGTGGCCCTGGTTGAAGACCTCGATGCGCGAGGTGACGACGGCGCGGTTGCCCTTGGAGGTGGGCTTGATGGCGGTGACTTCGACCAGCGCCTCGATGGTGTCGCCCACCAGCACGGGGCCGAGGATCTTCTGGTGCAGCTCCAGCATGGCCAGGCCCGTGCCCTGGATCATGCTTTGCAGGATGAAGCCTTCGATCAGCGCATAGGTCATGGCGCCCGGCACAGGGCGGCCGGCAATGGCGCCGCCGTCGTAGCCCTCCTCAATGAAGATGGCCTCCAGCATGCCCGTGGCATTGATGAAGGCGACCAGGTCGGACTCGGTCACGGTGCGGCGGAAGGTGCGCAGCTGCTGGCCGATCTGCAGGTCCTGCCAGAAAAAGCCCTGGCCCATGCGGGGCACGGCGTTCCAGGCGGCGCCAGGGTGGGGCTGCGGGGTGTTCACTGTCATCTCATGTCTCCTGTTGCGTGATCTGCAGGCCGGCGATGCGCTGGGCGCTCCAGCCCGCCTGGGCCAGCAGCGCCGCCGTGTGCTCGCCCAGGCGCGGCGGCATGCCCATGGGGGCCTGCCGGCCATCCATGCGCACGGATGAACGCGGCAGGTGCACGGTGCCCATGGCGGCGTCGTGCAGCGGCACGAAGAACTCCGTGGCCTGCAGATGCGGATCGGCGGGCAGATCGTCCATGCGCGCCACCGGGGCGGCAGGAATCTCCAGGCGCTGGCAGGTGTCCAGCCAGTACTGGGTGCCGTGCAGCGCCACATGCTCGCCTGCGGTCTCCAGCAGCTCGGCAATGTGGGCAGTGCGGCTGGCCTGGCTGGCAAAGCGCGCGTCCAGGGCCAGCTGCGGCTGGCCCACGGCGGCGAAGAAGCGCTGCCAGTGCGCATCGGTGTACGGCATCATGCAGACGTGGCCGTCCAGCGTTCGGTAGGGCTTGCGCCAGGGCGCCATCACGCGCGGGTAGCCTGCGCCGCTGAGCGCGGGGCTGAAGTGCATGCCGTAGAAATGCTCGACCAGATTGAAGCCCACCATGGTCTCGTACATGGGCACTTCCACAAAGCAGCCATGGCCGCTGCGCTCGCGCTGGAACAGCGCCGCCAGCACGGCATGCGCGGCCACCAGGGCGCAGGTCTTGTCGGCCGCAATGGTGGGCAGGTAGCGCGCCTCGCCCGTCTGGCGCTCCATCAGGTCGGCCAGGCCGCTCATGCCCTGGATGACGTCGTCATAGGCGGGCATGCCCGCATAGGGGCCGTCCTCGCCAAAGCCATGCAGGCCTGCATAGACCAGGCGCGGATAGCGCTCGCGCAGCGTTGCGGGGTCCAGGCCCAGCGGGGCCAGCTTTTGCGGGCGCATGCTGTGCATGAACACATCGGCCGTGGCCAGCAGCGCATGCAGGGCCTGGCGCGACTCTTCCCGCTTGAGGTCCAGCACCACGCTCTTCTTGCTGCGGTTAGTGCCCATGAACATGGCTGCCATGCCGGGCTCCATGGCCGGGCCGGTATGGCGCGTGGAGTCGCCGGCCGGCGGCTCGATCTTGATGACTTCGGCGCCATAGTCGGCCAGCACCTGGCTGGCCAGCGGCCCGAACACCACGCTGGACAGATCCAGCACCCGAATCCCTGTCAACGCAGCCTGCACTGTGGTCTCCATGTTGCTTCAGGGAGCCAGTATTTGATATCTTCAAAGCTGCGTCTAAGACTTAATTCAGCATCTCTGATACACGGTAGATATCAATGGACCTGCGCCAACTGCGTCACTTCGTCACCCTGGCCCGCACGCTCAACTACCGGCAGGCGGCCGAGCAGCTGCACATGTCGCAGCCGCCGCTGTCCCAATCCATACGCCGGCTCGAAGACAGCCTGGGCGTGCAGCTGTTCCAGCGCGACCGCCGGGGCACGGCGCTGACCGAGGCAGGCCTGGCGGCCCTGGAAAGTGCCGAGCTGGCCCTGCACCATGCGCGCCAGATGCAGGAGGTCTCGCGCGCCACGGCCGGCGGCGAGCGCGGGCGCCTGCACATAGGCTTCATAGGCTCGGCCACGTTCTCGCTGATACCGCGGCTGGTGCAGGCCTTTCGCAGCGAATATCCGCTGATCGACCTGGTGCTGACCGAATCGACCACGCGCGAGATCTGCGCGCAGGTGGCCAGCGGCGATTTCGATGCCGGCCTGCTGCGCTACCCGGTGACGCAGGCCACCGACCTGTCCATCACGCCCGTGGAAAAGGACGAGCTGGTGGCCGTGCTGCCCGAAGGCAACCCGCTGCTGCAGCAGCCCGCCTTGCGGCTGCGGGATCTGGCGGACCAGCCCTTCATCAACTACCGCCCCAGCGAGGTGCCAGGCCTGCATGCGCTGGTGGTGCTGGCCTGCCAGAACGCGGGCTTCATGCCCCAGGTCAAGCAGCATGCCGTGCAGGCGCAGACCCTGGTCAGCCTGGTGGGTGCGGGCCTGGGCGTGGCGCTGGTGCCAGCGGTGGTGGCCAAGGGCAGCACGCCGGGGGTGGTGTTCCGCGCGCTGGCAGATACCGAGAACCTGCCCTCCATCGGCCTGGCCCTGGCGCTCAATCCGCAGCAAAGCGCAGCGGCCGGGCAGCGCCTGCGCGAGTTGCTGCTGCAGCTGCAATAGCAAGCAGTTGCAAGCAGTTGCAGCAGCAGTTCCTTTGCCGTGGCGCCCGCACGCCTGAACGGCGCGCCACAAAAGACAAAGGCCGCAGATGCGGCCTTTGACAGTCAGGGCGGTGAAGCCATGCGGCTTGCGTGCGCCCTGGTCGCAACAGCGCTTATGCGCCGCGCGAAGCGCGCTTGCGCTCGTTCTCGGACAGGTGGCGCTTGCGAACGCGGATGCTCTTGGGGGTGATTTCCACCAGCTCGTCGTCCTCGATGAATTCCACCGCGTATTCCAGCGACAGGTCGATCGGGGGCGTGATCTTGATGGCATCTTCCTTGCCGGACACGCGGAAGTTGGTCAGCTGCTTGGTACGCGTGGCGTTGACCACCAGGTCGTTGTCACGGCTGTGGATGCCGATGATCATGCCTTCGTACACGGGATCGTTGGCCTTGACGAACATGCGGCCACGGTCGTCCAGCTTGCCCAGGGCGTAGGTGAAGATTTCGCCTTCGTCCATGGAGATCAGCACACCGTTCTTGCGGCCGCCGATTTCGCCCTTGTGCGGCTCGTAGCTGTCGAAGATGTTGGAGATCAGGCCGGAACCACGGGTCAGGTTCAGGAATTCGTTGGTGAAGCCGATCAGGCCACGCGCAGGAATGCGGTACTCCAGGCGCACGCGGCCGCGGCCATCGGGTTCCATGTTGACCAGCTCGCCCTTGCGCTCGCCCAGGGCCTGCATCACGCCACCCTGGTGGCCTTCTTCGATGTCGGCCGTCACCAGCTCGATAGGCTCGTGGCGCACGCCGTCCACGTCGCGGTAGACCACGCGGGGCTTGGACACGGCCAGCTCGTAGCCTTCACGGCGCATTTCTTCCAGCAGGATGGTCAGGTGCAGTTCGCCGCGGCCCGACACTTCGAAGATGCCGTCTTCGTCGGTTTCCTTGACGCGCAGGGCCACGTTGGAACGCAGTTCCTTTTGCAGGCGGTCCCAGATCTGGCGGCTGGTCACGAACTTGCCTTCACGACCTGCCAGCGGCGAGGTGTTGACGCAGAAGTTCATGGTCAGCGTGGGCTCGTCGATCTTGAGCATCGGCAGCGGCTGGGGGTTCAGCGGGTCGGTCAGCGTGACGCCCATGCCCAGGTCGGCAATGCCGTTGACCAGCACGATGTCGCTGGGACCGGCTTCGGTCACCTGCACGCGGTCAATGCCCTGGAACTTCAGAACCTGGTTGATGCGGCCCTTGTAGCTCTTGCCGTCAGGACCTTCCATGACCAGCACGTCGGTCGAAGGCTTGAGCGTGCCGGAGGTGATGCGGCCCACGCCGATACGGCCCACGAAGGTGGAGTAGTCCAGCGCCGAGATCTGCATCTGCAGCGGAGCGGCAGGATCGCCCTTGACGGCGGGAACGTGCTTCAGGATGGTGTCGAACAGGGCCGACATGTCGGGGCCCCACTGTTCGCCGGGAGCGCCTTCTTCCAGCGAGGTCCAGCCGTTGATGCCCGAGGCGTACACCACGGGGAAGTCCAGCTGCTCGTCGGTGGCACCCAGCTTGTCGAACAGGTCGAAGGCGGCGTTGACCACGTAGTCGGGACGCGCACCGGGCTTGTCCACCTTGTTGACCACGAGGATGGGCTTCAGGCCCAGGGCCAGTGCCTTCTTGGTCACGAAGCGCGTCTGGGGCATGGGGCCTTCCTGCGCGTCGATCAGCAGCACCACGCCGTCCACCATGGACAGGGCACGCTCCACTTCACCGCCGAAGTCCGCGTGGCCGGGTGTGTCGAGGATGTTGATGTGCGTCTCGTTCCAGCTCACGGCGCAGTTCTTGGCCAGGATGGTGATGCCACGCTCGCGTTCGATGGCGTTGTTGTCCATCACCGTGTCCACGACTTTCTCGTGTTCGGCGAAGGTTCCGGATTGGCGCAGCAGCTGGTCCACCATGGTGGTTTTGCCGTGGTCCACGTGGGCGATGATCGCGATATTGCGGATTTGTTTGCTCATAGTGTTTTCCCATTGCCGCTGCGTCATGGGCGCGGCGTGTCTTCCAAAATCTGTTGAATTTCCAGTGAACTGAGCAGGCGCCCGGGGATGAGTTCCCCACGCACCACGCGCCCCACTCCCAGCAGAGCCTGTGGGTTCTCGCCATACACAGCCACCGCCTCGGCATCGGCCCAAGCGCCCTTGCGGGGCAGGCCCGTGAGAAAACGGGCCGCATCTTGCTCGCCCAGCGTGACAGCCGTGTGGCTGGCCAGCAGGGCGTCGACAGGCTGCAACTGCTGCAGACGCTCGCCCTCGCCCATGGCGGCCAGCGCCTCCAGCGAGATACAGCGCTCGACACCCAGCCCCCCGGTGTCGATACGGCGCAGCGCGCGCAGGTGCGCGCCGCAGCCCAGGGCCTCGCCCACGTCCTCGGCCAGCGTGCGGATGTAGGTGCCCTTGCTGCAGGTCACCAGCATCCGGATCGCAGGCAGGCCTTCGCTGTCTTGCGTCAGCGAAAGCTCCAGTGCGTGGATTGTCACTTCGCGTGCCGGGCGCTCGACTTCGATGCCGGCACGCGCATATTCATAGAGAGCCTTGCCGTCCTTCTTGAGGGCGCTGTACATGGGTGGCACCTGGCGGATCGCACCCGTGAACTGCGCCTGCACGGCGGCCAATCGCTCGGCCGTGAGGGCGGCGAGGTCAACGGCGCGCTCGCGCAGCACCTCGCCCTCGGCATCGGCCGTGGTCGTGGTCTGGCCCAGGCGCGCAATCGCCTCGTAGGTCTTGGCAGCTTCAAGCTGCAACTGGCTGAACTTGGTCGCCGCACCGAAGCACAGCGGCAGCACGCCGGTGGCCAACGGGTCCAGCGTGCCGGTGTGTCCGGCCTTTTCGGCGCGCAGCAACCACTTGACCTTTTGCAAGGCGTCGTTGCTGGACAGCTCCAGCGGTTTGTCGAGTAGCAACACCCCATGCACAGGGCGCCGCTGCACCCTTGTGCGTGGCGCGTTCATGGGGCTACTCTTCCTTTCCGCGCGAAGAAACGGCCTTGGCGATCAAGGCGTTCATGTCGGCCGCACGCTCGGAGGTGCGGTCGTAGATGAAGTGCAGCGTGGGCACTGTGTGGATGTGCAGGCGCTTGAACAGGCCATTGCGCAGGAAGCCTGCAGCCTGGTTCAACGCTTCCTGCGTCGCCTGTGGATCGCCCACGAGCAGGCTGAAGTAGACCTTGGCGTGGGCATAGTCCGGAGTCACCTCCACGCTTTGCAGCGTGACCATGCCCACGCGCGGGTCCTTCAACTCGCGCGCGATCAGCTCTGCCAGATCACGCTGGATCTGGTCAGAGACTTTGAAGCTGCGATTCGGCGCAGCGGACTTGCGTGTTGCCATGGCGAATTACAGCGAGCGCGCGATTTCCTTGATCTCGAACACTTCGAGCACGTCGCCTTCGCGAATGTCGTTGTAGTTCTTGAGCTTGATACCGCACTCGAAGCCTTCCTTGACTTCCTTGACGTCGTCCTTCAGGCGCTTGAGCGATTCGATCTCGCCTGTGTAGATGACCACGTTCTCGCGCAGCAGGCGGAAATGCGCATTGCGCGTGACCTGGCCTTGCGTGATGTACGAGCCGGCCACGGTGCCGATCTTCGAAGCCACGAACACGGTGCGGATCTCGGCCATGCCGATGATCTCTTCCTTGCGCTCGGGAGCCAGCATGCCGGACATGGCCGCCTTCACCTCTTCGACTGCGTCGTAGATGATGTTGTAGTAGCGCAGGTCCACATCGTTGCTCTCGGCCGTCTTGCGAGCCTGGGCATCGGCCCGGACGTTGAAGCCGATGATGATGGCCTTGGAGGCCAGCGCCAGGTTCACGTCGGACTCGCTGATGCCGCCCACGCCCGAGTAGACCAGCTGAACGCGGATCTCGTCGGTCGAGAGCTTGAGCAGCGATGTGCCCAGCGCTTCCTGCGAGCCCTGCATGTCGGCCTTGATGATGATGGGCAGGGTCTGGACCTCGCCTGCACCCATTTCGGCAAACATGTTCTCGAGCTTGGCAGCCTGCTGGCGGGCCAGCTTGGTGTGGCGGAACTTGCCGGCGCGGTAGGTCGCGATTTCGCGGGCACGACGCTCGTCCTGCAGCACCATGAAGTCGTCGCCGGCCTGGGGCACGTCGGACAGACCCTGGATTTCCACCGGGATGGAGGGGCCTGCAGACTTGGTCTGCTTGCCGTCTTCGTCCAGCATGGCGCGCACGCGGCCGTAGGTCTGGCCTGCCAGCACCACGTCGCCCACCTTCAGCGTACCGGACTGCACCAGCACCGTGGCCACAGGGCCGCGGCCCTTGTCCAGCTGGGCTTCGATGACCAGGCCCTTGGCAGCGGCTTCCACGGGAGCGGTCAGCTCCAGCACTTCGGCCTGCAGCAGAACCTGCTCCAACAGTTCGTCGATGCCCTGGCCGGTCTTGGAGGACACGGCGATGAACGGGGACTCGCCGCCGTACTCTTCAGGCACCACCTGCTCGGCCACCAGGCCTTGCTTGACGCGGTCGAGGTTGGCATCGGGCTTGTCGGCCTTGGTGATGGCAACCACGATGGGCACACCAGCCGCCTTCGCGTGCTTGATGGCTTCCTTGGTCTGGGGCATCACGCCGTCGTCGGCCGCGCACACCAGGATGACGATGTCGGTGGCCTGGGCACCACGGGCACGCATGGCCGTGAAGGCCTCGTGGCCCGGGGTATCCAGGAAGGTGACGATGCCGCGGGGCGTCGTCACATGGTAGGCACCGATGTGCTGGGTAATGCCACCGGCTTCGCCCGACGCAACCTTGGTGCGGCGGATGTAGTCCAGCAGCGAGGTCTTGCCGTGGTCCACGTGGCCCATGACGGTGACCACGGGAGCACGCGACTCCTGGGCAGCTTCCTGCTGGGAAACTTCCTCGGCCGTGAAGGCTTCGGGATCGTCCAGCGCGGCGACCTTGGCCGTATGGCCCATTTCCTCGACCACGATCATGGCCGTGTCCTGGTCCAGAGGCTGGTTGATGGTGACCATCTGGCCCATCTTCATCAGCACCTTGATCAGCTCGGACGCCTTGACCGACATCTTGTGGGCCAGCTCGGCCACGGTGATGGTCTCGGGCACGTGCACTTCGATGGCGCGGAATTCCGCTGCCGCGCTCTGGTGCTGACCGTCATGACGGTCATTCCCACGACGGCCGCCACGCGGGCCGCCGCGCCAGTTGGAACGGCCACCCACGCCACCGGAGCTGTCGCCACGGGTCTTGATTTCCTTCTTCTTGCCATCGCCAGCCCAGCTCGAGGAGAGCTTGGCGGACTTGACTTCCTTGCCGGCACCGGCAGGCGCACCCGCACGCGCACCGGCTCCACCGGCGGTCGTGCCAGCGGGCTTGTGCAGCGTGGTCTTCTTGGCATCGCCGGCAGCGGGCGCTGCAGGCTTGGCCACGGGCTTGGGCTCTTCAGGCTTCTTGGCCACGAGCACCTTCTTGGGCGCAGCCATCATGGCGCGAATGGCTTCAGCCTCGGCCAGCGCCTTGCGGCGGCGGTCTTCCAGATCCTTGGCGCGTTCGGCTTCCTCGGCCGCGCGGGCCTTGGACTCTTCCTCGGCCTTGACGCGAGCCGCAACCTGGGCTTCGGCGCGCGCGGCCTGGCCTGCAGCCTGCTCACGCGAAGCTTCCTGCTTCGCGCGGTTGGCCTCGAGGATCTTTGCGGCTTCTGCAGCCGCATAGGCGCTTGCGCGCTCTTCGGCTTCTCGCTCGCGTTGTTGAACTAGTTCGCGCTCTTCGCGCTCACGGCGTTGCTGTGCCAATTCTTCCTCCTCGCGGCCGATCATTTCGGCCTGGCGACGTGCTTCCCCTTCGCGGCGCACCAGATCCTGGGACTCGCGCTCCGATGCCGCGCGCTGCTCCTGGGCAGCGGCAACGACAGCGGGATCGGAGGCGCCCTCGGCGACCTCGTCACGCTTGACGAAGGTGCGCTTCTTGCGCACTTCCACCTGGATGGTGCGGGCGCGGCCCGACGAATCGGCCTGCTTGATCTCGCTTGTGGACCGTTTGGTCAGCGTGATCTTCTTGGCGCCACTTCCGTGGCTGGCCTGCAGATGGCTGAGCAGTTGCTGCTTGTCGCCGTCGGTCAACGCATCCGATGCGTTGTCCTTGGCGACGCCTGCAGCCTTGAGCTGCTGCAGCAACGTGTCAGGGGTCTTGTTGAGCTCTCTTGCAAACTCGGCAACCGTATTACTGGACATATATGCTCTGAACCTCCCTGACCTTACTCTTGCCCTTCGGTGAACCAGTGTTCACGCGCCTTCATGATCAAAGCCTTCGCTTCTTCCTCGGTCTGCCCGGTCAGCTCGGTCAACTCGTCGATGGCCAGATCGGCCAGATCGTCTCGGGTGTGCACATCGGCCTCGGCCAGCTTGTCCACGATCTCCGGAGTCATTCCCTCGAGCGTCAGCAGATCCTGCGACACTTTGCCCACGTTTTCCTCGTGCGCGATTTCCTGCGTCAGCAGTGCATCTTTCGCCCGGGTGCGCAACTCGTTCACCGTCTCTTCGTCGAACGCCTCGATTTCGAGCATTTCCTGCAGCGGCACATAGGCCACTTCTTCCAGGGTCTCGAAACCTTCCTCGATGAGGATGTTGGCGATTTCCTCGTCCACATCGAGCTTTTCCATGAACAGCTGGCGCGCAACAGCGGACTCGTCCGCCTGCTTTTGCGCAGACTCAGCCGCGTCCATGATGTTGATCTTCCAGCCGGTGAGCTCGGAAGCCAGGCGAACATTCTGACCGCCACGGCCGATGGCGATGGCGAGGTTTTCCTCGTCAACCACCACGTCCATGGCATGCTTTTCCTCGTCCACAACGATGGACGACACATTGGCCGGAGCCAGCGCGCCGATCACGAACTGTGCAGGGTCTTCGGACCACAGCACGATGTCCACGCGCTCGCCAGCCAGTTCATTGGTGACGGCGTTGACACGGGTGCCTCGCACGCCGACGCAGGTGCCGATGGGATCGACACGCTTGTCATGGCTGAGCACGGCGATCTTGGCGCGGCTGCCGGAATCGCGAGCGCAGCTCTTGATCTCCAGCAGGCCCTGCTCGATCTCGGGCACTTCGTTGCGGAACAACTCGACCATGAACTCGGGCGCCGAGCGCGACAGGATGATGGGCGCGCCGCGCAGCGTGGCGTCCACTTCCATGATCATGGCCCGCACGCGGTCGCCGTTGCGCAGGTTTTCCTTGGGGATCATCTCGTTGCGGCGCAGGCGTCCTTCGACACGGCCGGCCTCGACGATGATGTCGCCCTTGTCCATGCGCTTGACGGTGCCCGTGAAGATCCGGTCGCCGCGCGACAGGAACTCGTTGAGCAGCATTTCGCGCTCGGCGTCACGGATCTTCTGCAGGATGACCTGCTTGGCCGCCATGGCGCCGATGCGGCCGATGGGCACCGACTCGATCTCTTCCTCGATGTACTCGCCTTCGGAGATACCGGGGACGCGGTCCTGTGCGTCCATCAGCATTTCTTCGGCATCGGGGTTTTGCAGGCCCGCATCATCGGGCACCACCAGCCAGCGGCGGAAGGTGTCGTAGTTACCGCTATCGCGATCGATGGCCACGCGGATGTCCACCTCACCTTGGTACAGCTTCTTGGTGGCCTGGGCCAGGGCCGATTCCACTGCACCGAACACCAGATCGCGCTCCACGTTCTTTTCGCGCGAAATGGCTTCTACCAACATCAACAATTCGCGATTCATGCGACGACTCTCCTATTTCAATCACACAGGAAGGGGATGGCAGTGCCCTTCCTGCCCCAATGATTCGACGTACCCTGCCTGCTCCGATCAGACCGGCTTGGCAGAACGCCCCTTGAAATCCACGATGGGAGCCAGACGCGCCTCGCGCAGCTCCTCCAGAGTGAAGCCCAGCGCCTGCAGGGGCGCGGGAACACGCTTTTTGCTGACCTTCTGGCCAGGCTTGACGGGTGGCTCGTCGCTCCAGACGATCTGCCAGCCACCATCTTCGGCACGCTCCAGCGTGCCGCGGAATTTCTTGCGATTGGCGCTGACCTGCCCTTCAGCGGCGGCGCCGATGGGCTCCTTGAGGGTCAGGTCGATGACTTCACCGACAAAGCGGGTGAAGTCCTGCTCGTGCCGCAGGGGGCGGTCGATACCAGGGGAGGAGACCTCAAGGCGCGTGTAATCTGCGCCATCAACCTCAAGCGCGAACTGCAGCTGGCGCGTGATCTTCTCGCAGTCCTCGACTGTCACGAACTGCTCCGGCACCACCGGCTCACCCTCCACCGGGGGCTGCCAAGGCAAATCAATTGTGACGCGCAACAGCCCGCCCGCCGAGCGTTCTATTTCCACCAGGTCATAGCCCAGACCTGTCACGGTTTGTTCAACGATTTGCTGTAGTGCCACGTGTATTTAAATTCAGTCCTGCAAACACAAAAGACCCGGAACGCCCCTGAAACATTGGCAGCAGCCATGTCCCAACAGCGCCGAGCCCCATGGCAATCCCGAAGGTCGCCCGAAGATCGCCCAAAAAAAAGGGCGGTTGGTACCCGCCCGTTTGGTCGTGAATATGCCATTGTATCCGCAAACGACCTTCAAGCCAAGCCCGCCCCGCACAAAAGCGGGGACAGGACGGGGTGCTCAGGCCCGCCCGCGCACCCTTGGCCCGGCGTCAGACGCCAACGCGCTCCAGCGCCTGCGCCGACTGGAGCCGCCGCAAGAGGGCCTGCGCCTCGGCGGGATCGGCAGGGGCCGCGCCCGGGTCCTGGGCCAGTGACTGCAGCATGCGCGCCACAACCCCCGCCTGGGGCAGCACCGGCCCCAGAAAACGTGCGCGCTCGCCATCGGCCACCAGCAGCGAGGGGAAGGTTTCGATGTCCAGGTCTCCGGCCACGTCCTCGCGATCCTCGACATCAAGCCAGACAAAGCGCATCTGCGGGAACTGGCTTGCCAGTTCCGCAAACGTGCTTCGGTATTGGTTGCAAACGCCGCACCATTGCGCGCACAGGCAAACCACCCACCAGGGGCGGGTGGCGTCGCTGTCGTCCGGCAGCTTGCCGGCCATTGAATCCATGAAAGCCTCTCAGAAACCACGCCCTTCCCGGGCGCGATAAACCTCCATGTTACCGATTTCCGCTGCCTTGTTGCCCCAGGCGTTGCGCACATAGCTGGCCACGGCGGCCACCTGTGCGTCGGACAGCACATGACCGAAAGGCGGCATGCCGTGCGGCTGCGGCTGCTGCCGGGTGGAGGGTGGGTAGCCCCCCTCCAGCAACACCAGCAAGAGGTTGCGCGGCTCGGCCAGGGTCACGGAGGCATTGCCCGCAAGCGCGGGAAACGCGCCCGGCGTTCCCTGGCCCTCGGCACCGTGGCAAACCGCGCATTGCCGCTCATAGATGGCCCGCCCCAAGGCCATTTGCCCGGATGGCACGGGCGCGGCAGCAGGCCTGCTCCTGGGCGGGCCTGCTGCCGCGCCCTGCTCCTGCAGGTAGGAAGCGAGGGCCTGCAGATCCTGCGGCTGCCAGTGCTGTGTGCTGCGCGCCACGACTTCGGCCATGGGGCCCAGCGCCGATCCCGAAGGACCCGAACCCGTCCGCAGCAACTGCACCCAGGCGGACTCCTGGCCTGCGCGCACGCCGGCTTCGCCTGGGTCCAGCAGCGACGGCGCATACCAGGCCTGCCCTGCCACAAAGCCACCGGACATGGCCTGGGACGAGGCACCCATGCCGTTGCGCGGCGCGTGGCACGCCGCGCAGTGCCCCAGGCCCTGGGCAAGATAGGCACCGCGATTCCAGGCAGCCGCCTTCTGCGGCCGGTCCTGCCAATCCTGCGGGGTGAAGAACAGCGCGCGCCAGACAGCCAGCGAGCCCTGCCAGCCATAGGGAAAGTCCAGCGCATGCCGGGGCACCTGCGCGCGCACGGCAGGCAGGCTTTGCAGATAGGCAAACAGCGCGTCCGAGTCGGCGCGCGTCACATGGGTGTAGCTGTCATATGGAAAGGCCGGATACAGCAGGCGCCCTTCCCGTGACCGCCCGTTATGCATTGCACGCCAGAAGTCCTGGGCCGCCCACAGCCCCAGGCCACTTTCCTTGTCAGGCGTGAGATTGCTGGTGTACAGCGTGCCGAACGAGGTGGGCAGGCCCCGCCCGCCCGCATACTCGGCGCCGCCAGCCGCCGTATGGCAGCCTGCGCAGTTGCCCACGCGGGCCAGGTAGGCACCGCGCTCTACCAAGGCGGCCGGCGTTTCGCGCGCGCCTGACCAGCCGCCATGGCCGTAGGCGTGCACGCCCTGCTCGCCCCGCAGGTTGAGCCAGACCAGGAGCGCGCCCAGCAGGGCGATGATCAGCAACGCCAGCCCTGCCACCCTGGCCAGCCGCCGCCGCCCGTGTGTGTTCCCGCTTGCCGCGTTTTCTGCCAGGGTGTTCATGGCTTGCCCTCCTGGACAGCAATGGCGGCTACAGCGCCGCAGCGCAGCGGCATGGGCAGGGCCAGGGCTTCATGTGCGCCCGGCGCTGCCAGTGCGGGGCGTGATGACAGCCAGGCCGTGACGGCTACGACCTCCTGCGCCGTCAGCGCCTTGGCCACCTGGTCCATGCAGTCGGGCGCTGCCGCCTTGCGCTGGCCGGAGCGCCAGGCACCGATCTGGCTGTTCAGATAGTCGCGCGACAGGCCCAGCAGGCCCGGAATATCGTCACCCGCACCCATGAGCCGCTCACCATGGCATGCAGCGCAGGCGGGCAGGCCGCGCTGCGCGTCGCCCCGCAAGACCAGTTGCTCGCCACGGGCGAGTTCAGCGGGCGGCAGTTGTACCGGCACAGGCGGGGCATAGGGAAGCTCCAGGCCTGCGAAGTGCGTGGCGATCTGGCGCAGATAGTCGTCCGACATGAATTCGATCAGCCGGTTCATGGCCGGATAGCTGCGGCGCCCTTGCTGGAAGTTCTTGAGTTGGCGGTACAGATAGCCTGCGGGCTTGCCCGCAATGCGCGGAAAGTAGCCGCTGGGCGTGGCCCGGCCCTCGGGTCCATGGCAGGCCGTGCAGGCCAGCACCCTGGAGGCCATGGAGCCCACATCGGGCAGCGGGGCGCTGACCACGGACGGCGGCAGGTCTGCCATGGGCACGCCCGGTGCTGGCTGCATGGTCTGCGCGGTCTGCGCCATCACCCCGCAGGTTCCACACGCGCCGGCCACCAGCCATG
Source organism: Delftia sp. GW456-R20 (assembly GCF_001622915.1). NCBI lineage: Bacteria > Pseudomonadati > Pseudomonadota > Betaproteobacteria > Burkholderiales > Comamonadaceae > Delftia > Delftia sp. GW456-R20. The sequence goes on from NZ_LWCN01000004.1 coordinate 1,096,782, forward strand.
CGCCCAGCAGGGCCCTCCATCCCCTGGAGCCTGGACGCCCCCGCCCAGCCCGCCACCGACTGCCATGTGCCATGTCCGACGCCTCCTGTTCCGTCCTGCCGACGCGCGAATGTAATGAACCCGTCACAAGATGCCAGTCAAGCAGGAAAAGGCCCATCGGTTGAGACCCTGCCATGACCGGGCTATGCTGCCTTCGGGTTTGTCCAGAACATCGCCCGCAAGGGCCGGAGGACGGAAATTCATGGATTACAAGGACTACTACCGCATCCTGGCCGTGGACAGGCAGGCCAGTGCCGATGACATCAAGAAGGCCTACCGCAAGCTGGCGCGCAAGTACCACCCCGATGTCAGCAAGGAGGCGGACGCCTCCGAGCGCATGGCCGAAGTCAACGAAGCCAATGCCGTGCTGTCGGACCCCGAAAAGCGCGCAGCCTATGACGCCCTGGCCGATGCGCCGCGCCGCAGCGGGCCCGGCGCCGGCGGCTTCCAGCCACCGCCCGGCTGGGAAGGGCAGGACTTTCACTTTCGCAGCAGCGACGGCGCCATGCCGGAGGGCGACGCGGACTTCAGCGAGTTCTTCTCACAGATGTTCGGCCAGGGCGCGCGTGCCCGCCATGCGGGCGGAGGCGGCCAGCATCGCTCCCCGCCTGACCTGCGCGGGCAGGACCAGCACGCCAGCATCGAGCTGGACCTGCTGGACAGCTACCAGGGCGCGCAGCGCAGCCTGCACCTGCGCACCACGGTGCTGGATGAGGACGGACACCCCGTGGCGCGCGACAAGGAATTGCAGGTCAGCATTCCCAAGGGCGTGCGCGAGGGCCAGATGATCCGCCTGGCCGGCCAGGGCGGCCCGGGCCTGGGCAACGGCCCGGCAGGCGATCTGCTGCTGGAAGTGCACCTGCGCCACGACCCGCGCTGGTGGGCCGAGGGCAAGGATGTCTACCAGCCCGTGTCCCTGGCCCCCTGGGAAGCCGCACTGGGCGGCCCGGTCCGCGTGGCCACCATTGCCGGTGAATTCGAGGTCAGCGTGCCCGCAGGCAGCCGCGCTGGCCGCAAGCTGCGCATCAAGGGCAAGGGCTTGCCCGCCGCCACGCCGGGCGACCTGTACCTGGTGCTGGGCATCGCCCTGCCCGAGCCCCAGACCGACGCCCAGCGCCAGGCCTATGCGGCACTGGCCCAGGCCTTTCCCTCGTTCGATGCCCGCCAGCACGCAGCGGGCCAAGGAGCCACGCGATGAGCACGCCGCTGTACCCCTTCTACGAACCCGCAGAACTGCTGGGCGAAGGCGCTCTGGACCTGCAGGATCTGGCCCGCCACTGCCAGCGCAACACCGCCTGGGTGGTGGAGCGTGTGCAGACCGGCGTGCTGTACTGCGAAAACGAGCCGTCCGGCGAAGCGGCCGCGCCACAGGCGCAGTGGCGCTTCAGCAGCCAGACCCTGGTGCGCGCGCGCCGCATAGCCCATCTGGAGCACAGCTTCGATGCCGACCCTCAGCTGGCCGCGCTGACGGCGGACCTGATCGAGGAAGTGCAGATGCTGCGCCGCAAGCTACAGGCACTGCAGCATTGAGAACGCCGCCTCAAAAGCAAAAGCCCTCGCAAGAGGGCTTTTGCTTTCAGAACGCGGCCGCAGCAGGCGCGCATGCGGCCCGCCGTGCTCAGCGGTGACGCTTGCCGGGGTTCTTCTTGGTGTGGGTGTGGGCGCCACGGGCGCGGCTCACGCGCTGGCCACGGCCGGGCGTCGGCAGGGTGACGCCGTTGGGCAGGGGAGGCTGGGGAGTGAACTTGCGGTCGGCTTCGGTAACGATCTTGTTGCCCATGGCATTTCCTTCTTCAAAAAAATGAGAACGCGCAATTAGGCCATAGACCTGCATGACCGCGCACAAAAAAACACATGGCCTGCTCTGGCATAGGGAAAGTTCCAGCGTTGCGCGGCCCGCACAGCACCGGCGCAGGCAGCGCCGGCCTACACTGCGGCCCGGTTTTCTGTCCTAAAGTAGGAGCACGCTGCCAAGCGCGCAAGACCCTGGCATGCACGTCTGCCTGAACACGGAGTTCCGCACCATGTCACCCCGCCACCCCAATACAGAGTCAACCACCCCATCCACTTCCCGCCCCGCCTGGGTGCTGCCCACGGCCGGCCTGGCAGGGCTTGCCGTAGGCGCCGCCGCAGCAGCGTTGCTGTGGAAGGGCCTGCGCAACCCACCCATCCCCCCTACCGTGGAGCCGGTGCGCGGCTGGGACATCCAGCGCTACATGGGCCGCTGGTATGAAGTGGCCCGCATCGACCACAGTTTCGAAAAAGGCCTGGAGCGCACCCAGGCCGAGTACACACCGCTTCCCGACGGCACGGTGCACGTGCTGAACCGGGGCTACGACGCCCGCCACCGGCGCTGGAAATCCTCCGAGGGCAAGGCCCGCACGGTGCACGGCCCGGACGTTGCGGCGCTCAAGGTCTCGTTCTTCGGCCCGTTCTACGGCGGCTACAACGTGGTGGCTCTTGATGCCGAGTACCGCTGGGCCATGGTGGTGGGATCGGACCTGCGCTATTTCTGGATTCTTTCGCGCACGCCCGAACTGGCCGACGGCGTGGCGGCACGCCTGCTGGCACAGGCCCGGCTGCTGGGCGTGCCCGTGGACAAGGTCCAGTGGATCCTGCAGGACGGGGTCAATCCCACGGGCAGCTGGTAGCGCGGTCAGGCAACTGCCTCAGAATCCCTCGGGCATGCCGTCGCCCGAGAAGCCGGCGGCCTCCACCAGCCGCTGCGTGTACGCCTGGCGCGGCGCGCCCAGCACCTGGGCGACGGGGCCGGATTCGACGATGGCGCCATCCTTCATGACCACCACGTCATGGGCCATGGCGCGGATCACGTCCACGTCATGCGTGATCAGCAGATAGGCCAGGCCCCGCTCGCGCTGCAGCCGCTGCAGCAGGCCCAGCACCTGCTGCTGAATGGTCACATCCAGCGCGCTGGTGGGCTCGTCGAGCACCAGCACCTCGGGCTCCAGCACCAGGGCGCGTGCAATGGCGATGCGCTGGCGCTGGCCTCCCGAGAATTCGTGGGGATAGCGGTCAAGCAGGCCGGGAAACTGTTCCTGCGTCAGGCCCACGGCCGACAGCATCTCCACGATGCGGTCGCGTTGCTGCGGCGCCGTCAGCGACGGCGCATGCACGCGCAGGCCTTCGCCAACGATCTGCTCCAGCGTCAGCCGGGGCGACAGCGATGAATACGGGTCCTGGAACACCACCTGCACCTTGCGCCGCAGCGCACGGTTGGCGGGCGAGTTGCGCGTGGCTGGCTGCTGCCAGGCATGGCCGGCAATGCGCAGCCGGCCTTCATGGGGCAGCAGCCCCAGCACGGCCTGGGCCAGCGTGGACTTGCCCGATCCCGATTCACCGACCACACCCACGGTGCGCCCGGGCAACAGCGCCAGGTCTGCGGACTGCACGGCGACGAAGCGCCCCTGGCCGAACCATCCGCGCATGCCTGCCAGCGGCACCGGATAGCTGACCTTGAGGCCCTGTGCCTGCACCAGCGGCTCGCCAGCCGTGGCCTGGGCGCCTGCCTCCACCTCGATCAGGTCGCGGCGCGGCACGCTGGCCAGCAGCTTGCGCGTATAGGCATGGCGCGGAGCCGCCATGACCGCCGACACCCCACCCTGCTCCACCAGTTGCCCGCGCTCCATCACCGCCACGCGGTCGGCAAAGCGCCGCACCAGGTGCAGGTCGTGCGTGATCATCAGCACGGCCATGCCGGTCTGGCGCTGCAGGTCATCGAGCAACTGCAGGATCTGGCCGCGCAGCGTGACATCGAGTGCCGTCGTCGGCTCGTCGGCCAGGAGCAGGCGCGGGCTGCTGGCCAGCGCCATGGCGATCATGGCGCGCTGGCGCTGCCCGCCACTGAGCTGGTGGGGAAAGGCCCGGGCGCGGCGCACAGGCTCGGCAATGCCGGTGGTCGCCAGCAATTCGGTGGCCTGGACCAGGGATTGCGCTCGCGTCAGCCCCTGCTTGAGGCGAAGCACCTCGCCCACCTGCTCGCCCACGGTCATCAGCGGGTTGAGCGCCGTCATGGGCTCCTGGAAAATCATGGCCACGTCGCCGCCGCGCACGGCGCGCATCTCGCGCTCGGGCAGGCGCAGCAGGTCGCGGCCGTCGAACAGGGCCTGGCCGCCCAGCTGAGCGTCTCCAGCCAGCCGCAGCAGCGACAGCGCGGTGATGGTCTTGCCCGAGCCGGACTCGCCCACCAGCGCCAGCTTCTCGCCTGCCGCCAGGTCGAAGCTCACGCCGTGCACCACATCCTTGCTGCCGAAGCGCACGCGCAGGTTGCGCACGGACAGCAATGTCCGGCCACGGCCCGGGGGCGAAGGCAGCTCCACTGCCGGCTGCTCTGCGTTCATGCGGCATCCTTTGCATCGACACCGGGGGCGGCATCGCTGGCAGCGGCCTTGCGCGGGTCCAGCGCATCGCGCAGCGCATCGCCCATGAAGGTCAGCAGCAGCAGCGTCACCACCAGCACGGCAAAGGTGGACAGCGAGATCCACCAGGCATCGATGCTGTTCTTGCCCTGGTTCAGCAGCTCACCCAGGCTGGGGGTGTCAGGCGGCACGCCCAGCCCCAGGAAGTCCAGCGAGGTCAGGGCCAGGATGGCCGCACTCATGCGAAACGGCAAAAAGGTCACCACGGGCGTCATGCTGTTGGGCAGCAGATGGCGCCAGATCAGCGCGCCATTGCCCACGCCCAGCGCCCGAGCCGACTTCACATAGTCCAGCTGGCGGTTGCGCAGGAACTCGGCACGCACGTAGTCCGACAGGCCCATCCAGCCGAACAGCGACAGCAGCACCAGCAGCAGCGAGACGCTGGGCGCCAGCACCGCGCTGAAGATGATCAGCAGATACAGCTCGGGCATGGAGCCCCAGATCTCGATGAAGCGCTGGAATGCCAGATCCGTCCTGCCGCCGAAAAAACCCTGGACGGCCCCCGTCACCACGCCCAGCACCACGCCTGACGCCGTCAGCGCCAGCGCAAACAGCACGCTGACGCGAAACCCGTAGATCAGCTGGGCCAGCAGATCGCGCCCCCGGTCATCGGTACCCAGCAGGTTGTCGCGCGAGGGCGGCGCCGGATTGGGCGAGGTCGCGAAGTAGTTCAGCGCCTGTGGCCCATAGGGATTGAGTGTATACAGCGCCCAGTTGTCGCCCTGGCTCAGGCGGTCGCGGATGAAGGGGTCCAGGTAGTCGGTGGCCGTCTCGAAGTCGCCGCCGAAAGTCTTCTCGGAATAATCGTTCCACAGCGGCCAGTAGGTCTGGCCTTCGTAGCGCACCACCAGGGGCCGGTCGTTGCTGATGAGCTCGGCGCCCAGGCTCAGCACCACCATCACGCAAAAAGCGATCAGGCTCCAATACCCCAGCCGATTGCGCCTGAACCGCATCCAGGCCCGCCGCGCCGGCGACACTGCCACCACAGCCAGCGGTACAGGCGCTGCCCCGGGCAGCCCTGCGCCTGGAGCGGCAAGGGAGTGCATCTCAGTTTCCATGTTGCTGCATCACAGTGGCGCGACCGCCCAAAGTCAGGGACACCAGGCAAGGGCCTGCGCCAGCCGCCAATGGCCCGAACGTTCCCCCCGCAAAGCAGGAGGGGGAGACGGCGCAGCCGTTCAGGGGGTGCTCAATCAAACCGTACACGCGGATCCACCCACACATAACAAAGGTCACTGACCAGCTTGGTCACCAGGCCGATCAGCGTGAACAGATACAGCGTGCCCAGCACCACGGGATAGTCGCGCCGAATCACGCTGTCATAGCTGAGCAGGCCCAGGCCGTCCAGCGAGAACAGCGTCTCTATCAGCAGCGAGCCCGTGAAGAAGGCCCCGATGAAGGCGGCCGGAAATCCGGTGACGATGGGGATCAGCGCATTGCGCAGCACGTGGCGGTAGAGCACCTGCCGCTCGGACAGGCCCTTGGCACGCGCAGTCAGCACGTACTGCTTGCGAATCTCCTCCAGGAAGGCATTCTTGGTCAGCATGGCCGTGATGGCGAAGCTGCCCGCCACCATGGCCGTCACCGGCAGCGCGATATGCCAGAGATAGTCCACGATGCGCGCGCCCCAGGACAGCTCGTCCCAGTTGGAGGAAGTCAGCCCGCGCAGCGGAAACCACTGCAACTGGCCGCCAAAGATCACCAACAGCGCCACGCCCAGCACGAAACCCGGAATCGCATAGCCGACCAGGATCAGCAGCGTGGTGGCGAAGTCGAACCGCGAGCCGGCCCGCACGGCCTTGGCAATGCCCAGCGGCACGGCAACGAGGTAGCTGATGAAAAAGGTCCACAGTCCCAGGCTGGCCGAGACCGGCAGCTTCTCCTTGATCAGCTGCCAGACATCCTTGTTCTGAAAGAAACTGCGCCCCAGGTCGAACCGCGCGAACTGCCCGAGCATCTGGAAGAAGCGCTCATGGGCCGGCTTGTCAAAGCCGTAGAGGGCCTTGATCTGCTCTATGCGCTGGGGGTCCACCCCCTGGTTGCCACGGTAGGCCAGGCCACCGCCCTCACCGCCACGGCCCACGCTGGCCTTGGCCTCGGCCAGATACTGCTCGACCGGGCCACCGGGCACGAACTGCACGACCACGAAGGTCAGCAGCAGTACGCCCAGCAGGGTCGGCACCATCAGCAGCAAGCGTTTGAATATGTAGGCCCACATAAGAAGTCTTGCATTATGTCCATTGCAGGGAGGGGCCCCGGCCGGGGGACGCCCTCATCATGCAACGGATCGCAACGACACAGCCGCAACGCCGGCTCATGGAGGCGGCGCGGTCAGCACCGGCATGCGGGCCCACCAGGTGTCCATGGCCCAGCTCTCGCCCTTCGCATAGGCCGGAACCACGGCCGGTCGCACCAGGCGCCAGGAGTCGTAGACCATGCGGTGCGTGCCCGCGCTCCACTGCGGAATCAGGTAGTGGCCGTGCGTGATGATGCGTTCGAGTGCGTGGCAGGCAGGCAACAGTTGGGCCTCTGTCTTGGCCTCGGTCATGCGGCGGATCATGGCGTCGACCGCCGGGTTCTTCACGCCGGGGAAATTGCCGGAACCCTCGGTTGCCGCCGCCTGGCTGCCGAACAGGTCGGCGAATTCCTGGCCTGGATTGTTCGTGCCCTGGTAGGCGATGGAGATGATGTCGTAGTCGAACTTCTCCACGCGCTGCTGGTACAGCGCAAAGTCCGCCGAGCGAAAGCGCAGCCGGATGCCCAGCTTTTCCAGATTGCGTATCCAGGGCGAGACCTGGCGTATGCCCGACTCGCTGCTGTCCAGGTACTCCAGCTCCATGGCCTGGCCCCGCGCGTTGCGCAGCACGCCATCCTGAATGGTCCAGCCGGCATCGGCCAGCAATTGCCGCGCCTGGCGCAGATTTCCGCGCAACGAGCTGTCGCCATCGGTGCGCGGCGGCTCGGCCATGGGGCCGAAGGCCTCCGGCGGAATGCTCTTGCGCAAGGGCTCCATCAGCGCCAGCTCCTCGGGCGAGGGCTCGCCATGGGTCTCGCAGGCCGTGTTGCCGAACAGCCCGCGCACGCGCTGGTAGGAACCGTAGAACATCTGCCGGTTCATCCACTCGTAGTCCATGGCCAGGCCCAGGGCGCGGCGCACCCGGACGTCCTGCAGCACAGGCCGGCGCACGTTGAGCACATAGCTCTGGAATCCCGATGGCAGCTTGTTGCTGAACTCGCCCTTGACCAGCTCGCCCCGGTCGAAACGCTTGCCGTACAGGCGACGCGCCCAGTCACCAGCGCTGTAAAAGCGCATGAGGTCGAACTCCCCGGCCTTCAGCGCCTCCAGCCTCGCCGTGTTGTCGCGGTAGATCTTGACGGAGATGCGATCGAAATTGGCCGTGCCCACGCGCACAGGCAGGTCGCGGCCCCAGTAGTCCGGGTCACGCACATAGGTGATGTCCTTGCCGAATCGCACGGGACCTATCTTGTAGGGCCCGCTGCCGATGGGCGTGTCCGTCACCACCTGGTCGAAGGGCTTGGCCTTGCCGTTTTCCACACCCCAGTCGCGGCTGAACACTGGAATGGCTCCCACGGTCAGCGGCAATTCCCGGTTCGGCTGCTTGAAGCGAAAGCGCACGGTGCGCTCGTCCAGCACATCGACGCCCGCCACATCGAAGAACAGCGTTCTGTAGCCGGGCAGTGCATGCGGGCCCACCAGCGTGTCATAGCTGAACTTGACATCGGCGGCCAGCACGGGCTTTCCGTTGTGAAAGCGTGCCTGGGGCCGCAACCGGAATGTGGCGGACAGGCCGTCGGCCGCGGCCTGCACATCCTCGGCCAGCAATCCGTAGCCGGTGGCGGTCTCGTCCAGCGAGGGCCACAGCAAGGTGTCGAACATCAGCTCCGCCAGATAGGCGGGCGACGACCCCTTGATGGTGAACGGGTTGTATTTGTCAAAGGTGGAGATGCGCAGATTGCTCACCAGGCGCAGCTCGCCGCCCTTGGGAGCCTTGGCGTTGACATAGTCGAAATGGCTGAAGCCCTCGGCATAGCGGGGCTCGCCCCACAGGGCATAGGCATGCGAGCCCCAGGCCGGCACACACGCCGAGGCCAGCAGCAGCGAAGAAATCATCCAATGGCGCATGCGACAATTCTGCACCACGCAGCCAGCCCTTCCGCTGGCAAACGCTGACGCGGGCCCCGGCCGTCGCCGCCAGCTGGTGCGCACTTCCACTCACTTTCTCTGGAGAACAACAATGGGCTTTCTCGCCGGTAAAAAACTGCTGATCACGGGCGTTCTGTCCAACCGCTCCATCGCCTACGGCATCGCCAAGGCCTGCCATGCACAGGGCGCGGAGCTGGCCTTCAGCTATGTGGGCGAGCGCTTCAAGGACCGCATCACCGAGTTCGCCGCCGAATTCGACTCCAAGCTGATCTTTGACTGCGACGTGGCAGACGATGCCCAGATCGACAAGCTGTTCGCCGACCTGGGCGCGACCTGGGGCAAGTTCGACGGCTTCGTGCACAGCATCGGCTTTGCGCCGCGCGAGGCCATCGCCGGCAACTTCCTGGACGGCCTGTCGCGCGAAGGCTTCAAGATCGCGCACGACATCAGCGCCTACAGCTTCCCCGCGATGGCCAAGGCGGCCCTGCCCTACCTCAACGACAAGTCCTCGCTGCTGACCCTGTCGTACCTGGGCGCCCTGCGCTCCATCCCCAACTACAACACCATGGGCCTGGCCAAGGCATCGCTGGAAGCCTCGGTGCGCTACCTGGCCGAGGCCGTGGGCCGCACGGCAGACGGCCGCGCCATCCGCGCCAACGGCATCTCGGCCGGCCCCATCAAGACCCTGGCCGCCTCGGGCATCAAGGACTTCGGCAAGCTGCTGGGCCGCGTGGCCGATGCATCGCCGCTGCGCCGCAACGTGACCATCGAGGACGTGGGCAATGTGGCCGCCTTCCTGCTGTCGGACCTCGCCTCGGGCGTGACGGCCGAGATCACCTACGTGGACGGTGGCTTCAGCCAGACCGCAGGCCTGTCGGCCGACCAGGTCTAAGTCACCGCCAGACTGCGACCCGCCCCGCAGGCATTGCCGCCTGCGGGGCTTTTTTTCGCCTGGAATCCAGGCATCCGCATCCTGCCGATGCACGAAAGGAAATACACATCGGATTGCATACGGTCATTTTTGCTTTGAATGAGAATGATTCTCATGAATAATACAATTCTCAGATCAATATCAAAGAACCTCTGAAAACCTCGGAGCCAGCAGATATGCAAGCAACCTCTGACCTCAGTCTGCCCTCTCCCGTCCCGGCACCCTCCGAAGCATCCTTGAATCAATGGGAACAGCTGGCGCGCCGCGCCCATGGGCATTTCCATGCAGGCCAGATCGAAAGCGCGCTCGCCATGCAGATGAAGGCCCTGCATGTGGCGCAGCGCCTCATCGCCGGCCCGCTGCTGGCGGAACACGCCGATCACTGCATGGCCGCCTGGGTGGTCTCCCACCACAACCTGGCCGAGTTGCTGGCATTGCGCCAGCAGCCCGCACTGGCCATCGAATACCTGTGCGAGGCGCACCAGGGCCTGCTGGCCCTCGGTGATGCGCGCCACCATGCGGCCGCCGTGTGCAGCGCCGCCTGGCGCCATATGCGCGAAACCCATTCAGCCCTGCTGCAGTGGCAGCGCCAGCACGGCGGCCAGCCCCGCATCGATGCGGCGCTTCAGGCCTCGGCCCGCGTCTTCGACTGCACAGCCACCGCCCTGCCACCCCGGCTGGCGCATTGATTGCAGCCGCACAGACATCGCAACGCACCGATTTTTTCCCCGTAGTCCCTGAAAGAAACCACATGAGCAACTACACCCTGCCTCCCCTGAACTACGCCTACGACGCGCTGGAGCCCCATATCGATGCGCAGACCATGGAGATCCACTACACCAAGCACCATCAGGCCTATGTGAACAACCTGAATGCCGCGCTCAAGGACACGCCGCACGGCAGCCAGCCCGTGGAGCAGTTGATCGCCGACCTGTCCCTGCTGCCCGAAGGCGTTCGCGGTGCCGTGCGCAACAACGGCGGCGGGCACGCCAACCACAGCCTGTTCTGGACCGTGATGGCCCCGGTGGACCAGGGCGGCGGCGGTGCTCCCTCGGGCGAACTGGCACAGGCCATTGACCGTGAACTGGGCGGCTTCGATGCCTTCAAGGCCGCCTTCACCCAGGCCGCGCTCACGCGCTTTGGCAGCGGCTGGGCCTGGCTGGTGGTGGGCAAGGACGGCAAGCTGGCCGTGGAAAGCAGCGGCAACCAGGACAGCCCGCTGATGGCAGGCATCGGCTCCGGCGCCACCCCCATCCTGGGCCTGGACGTGTGGGAACACGCCTACTACCTCAAGTACCAGAACCGCCGCCCTGAATACATCGCGGCGTTCTACAACGTAGTCAACTGGGCCGAAGTGGCCCGCCGCTACGCCGCCGCACGCGGCTGAACGGTCCGCAACGCCAACCTCTGACCTCGACCAGCATGGATCTGCCACAACGCTTCCGCTCCAAGACCAGCGTACGGTCCAACATCCGCCTGTGGATAGGCTTGGCCATCATGATGGCCGGCGCCTGGGCGCTCACCAGCCAGTTCTGGGCCTACGCCCAGAACCATCCGGTGGTCTTCCAGGCCCTGGCCGGAGGCTCGGCCGCCGCGCTGGCGACCGCACTGGGCACCGTGCCCGTGATGCTGTCCCAGCGCCTGTCCGAGCGCACGCAGGACACCCTGTTCGGCTTTGGCGCCGGGGTCATGCTGGCCGCATGCGCCTTCTCGCTGATCCTGCCTGGACTGGAGGCCGTGCGCACCCAGGAACTGTTCGGTGGCGGCAGCTGGGCGGCTGGCGGGGTCATAGGTTCGGCCATCCTGATGGGCGGTGCCGCCCTCATGCTCATGGACAGGCTCCTGCCCCATGAGCACTTCATCAAGGGCCGCGAAGGCCTGGACCCGCAAGGCGCGCGCAAGCTGCAGCGCACCTGGCTGTTCGTCTTCGCCATCACCTTGCACAACCTGCCCGAAGGCCTGGCCATCGGCGTGGGCTATGCGGGCAACGACGGATTGCGCGCCAATGCGCTGGCCACGGGCATTGCCATACAGGATGTGCCCGAAGGCCTGGTGGTGGCCGTGGCCCTGCTGGCCGCAGGCTACAAGCGCAGCTTTGCCGTGTTGCTGGGCATGGCCTCCGGCCTGGTGGAGCCCGTGGGCGCCGTGCTGGGGGCAGCCATCGTGAGCGGCTCGGCAGCCATGCTGCCCTGGGGACTGGGCTTTGCAGCGGGCGCCATGCTGTTCGTGATCAGCCACGAGATCATTCCCGAGTCGCACCGCAAGGGCCATGAAGCCTTTGCCACGGGCGGCCTCATGCTGGGCTTTGTGCTGATGATGGTGCTGGACACCGCCCTGGGCTGAGCCAGCGCACCGCGCACGCCTGGCTCAGGGCAGCAAAAGCCCCAGTTCCCGCGCCGCCGCCAGCACATGGCGGGCGTGGCGCTCTTCATAGCGGTGAGCTGGCATGGTCAGTGTCAGCGCCGCTGCCAATTCCCCATCGCGCTTGAACACAGGGGCAGAAATCCCGGCGATCTCGCGGTGCCTGTCTCCCACCATGGCGCAGTAGCCATCGGCACGCACACGGGCCAGTTGTGTGCGGCTGCCGCCGCGCGATGCGGCGTACAGCTCGGTGTCAAACGCTGACAGCACACGCCCGCCTGCGCCCTGGCCCAGCGGCAGCAGATCACCAGTGCGCGCATGGTCACGCACGGGATGGGGCGAATCCACTCGGTACATGCACAGCCGGTCCTGGCCCTGGCGCACGTGGTAGGCCGCACTTTCGCCCGTGGCCTGCACCAGGGTGCGCAGCACGGGCATGACCACGCTGTCCAGCGAGAAATGCCGGGCATAGACGGTGTTCAGCCGCGCCACGGCCGGGCCCACGGCGTAGCGGCCGTCATCCATGCGCAGCACCCAGCCGCCATGCTCCAGCGAGGCCAGCAGCCGCAGCACGGTGCTCTTGTACAGGCGCGTGCGCTCCGACAACTGGGCCAGCGTCAGCCCGTCGTCGCCGTCGCGAAACGCTGCCAGCAGGCTCAAGGCCCTGTCCACGGCCGCCACGCCGCCCGGCGCGGCGTTCTCGTCGGCCACCGATTCCGTCACTGATTTGCGAGGCATAAAAAGGCACCCAAGGGAAAACCCCAGGCACGCAGGCTTGACGATGGCGCGTGCAGCAGGGAATATTTCAATAGAGAGAATACAGTTCTATCTATTAGAACCACACAGAACCCCGATGTCAACAGGTGAATCCGCCACCATCGACACCCACCACCGGATGCAACTGCCCATGTCCTCCCACCGTTTTGACGTACTCATCAGCGAAGTCGGCCCGCGCGATGGCCTGCAGTCCGTGGCCTCCACCATGTCCACGGCGCACAAGCATGCCTGGATCGCCGCGCTGGCCCATGCAGGCCTGCAGGAGATCGAAGTCGGCTCCTTCGTCTCGCCCAAGCTGCTGCCGCAGATGGCCGACGCGGCCGAGGTGGTCGCCCAGGCCATCACCCTGCCGGGCGTCACCGTGATGGCCCTGGCCCCCAATCTGCGGGGCGCCGAGGCCGCGCTGCGCGCCGGCGCCCACAAGGTCACGCTGCCCGTCTCGGCCAGCCCCGCGCACTCCATGGCCAATGTGCGCAAGACGCCCATGCAGATGGTGGACGAGGTGCGGGCGATTGCCGCGCTGCGCGACGAGATCGCGCCGCAGGCCCTGATCGAGGCGGGCATCTCCACGGCATTCGGCTGCACCCTGCAGGGCCTGGTGCCGGAGGACGAAGTGATTGCACTGGCCCTGGCCTGCGCGGCGGCGGGCGCCGATGAATCGGGCCTGTCCGACACCACGGGCATGGCCAACCCGGCCCAGGTGCGGCGCCTGTTCACACGGCTGCGCGCCGAGCTGGGCGAACATGCAGGCGCGGCCCACATGCACAATACGCGCGGCCTGGGCCTGGCCAACTGCCTGGCCGCCTACGAGGCCGGCGTGCGCACCTTCGATGCCTCGCTGGCCGGCCTGGGCGGCTGCCCGTATGCGCCCGGCGCCTCGGGCAACGTGGTCACCGAAGACCTGGTCTTCATGTTCGAGGCCATGGGCATTAGCACCGGCGTGGACATCGATCGCCTGATCGCCGCCCGCCAGCCCCTGGCCGCAGGCCTGCCCGGCGAGGAACTGCACGGCATGACGCCGCTGGCCGGCCTGCCCAAGGGCTTTGTGCCCCGCATCTACGCACCGGCCTGAGCCGCAGCGACAACCCACATATTCATTCACCGTTTTTCCATGAGCCAACCCACTACCCCCGACACGGCCGCAGGCCAGACCGCGCCACTGCCCTACGCAGGCATCCGCGTGGTCGAGTTCACCCACATGGTCATGGGCCCGTCCTGCGGCATGATGCTGGCCGATCTGGGCGCCGAAGTCATCAAGATCGAGCCCGTGGGCCACGGCCGCGACGGCGATGCCACGCGCAAGCTGCTGGGCTCGGGCTCGGGCTTTTTCCCGCTGTTCAACCGCAACAAGAAAAGCCTGACGCTGGACCTGCAGACCGAGGAAGGCAAGCAGGCCGCGCTGCGCCTGATCGCCACGGCCGACGTGGTCTGCGAGAACTTCAAGCCCGGCACCATGCGCAAGCTGGGCCTGGACTACGACAGCCTCAAGGACCGCTTCGAGCGCCTCATCTACGTGAGCCACAAGGGCTTTCTGCCCGGCCCCTACGAGCACCGCACGGCGCTGGACGAAGTGGTGCAGATGATGGGCGGCCTGGCCTACATGACGGGCCGCCCCGGCGACCCGCTGCGCGCCGGTGCCAGCGTCAACGACATCATGGGCGGCATGTTCGGCGCCATGGGCGCGATGGCTGCCCTGGCCCAGCGCGAGAAGACCGGGCGCGGCCAGGAAGTGCAAAGCGCGCTGTTCGAGAACAACATCTTCCTGGTCGCCCAGCACATGATGCAGTTCGCCGTCACCGGCAAGCCGGCCGCGCCCATGCCGGCACGCATCTCGGCCTGGGCCATCTACGACGTGTTCGAAGTCCGGGACGGCGAGCAGATCTTCCTGGCCGTGGTCAGCGATGGCGCCTGGCGCCTGTTCTGCGACGCCTTCGGCCTGGGCGAGCTGCGCGACGATCCGCGCCTTGGCAGCAACAACGACCGCGTGCTGGCGCGCAGCTGGCTGATGCCGCTGCTGCGCGAGAAGATGGCCCCGCACAGCGCCGCCCACATTGCGGAGATCTTCGAGAAGAACGGCCTGCCCTTCGCGCCCATCGCACGCCCGCAGGACCTGCTGGAAGACCCGCACCTGAACGCCACGGGCGCGCTGGCTCCCATCACCCTGCCCGATGGCCGCGAGACCAAGACCGTGCTGCTGCCCTTCACGCTGGACGGCAAGCGCCTGGACGTGCGCCTGTCGCCCCCGCGTCTGGGAGAGCACAGCCTGGAGATCCTCACCGCCCTGGGCTACAGCAGCGAGCAGGCCCTGGCCCTGGCCCGGGGCGACACCACCGACAGCAACGCCAAGGCTTCCCACTGAAGCCAGGCTGAGCCACTGAAGGCGCCGCCGTCCACCCGGCGCGCGGCGCCCCTGCAACCTTGCACCCCATCCACCCCACACCGGACGACGCTTGCCGCGCGCCCGGCGGGGAGGCCTTTTCCCAAAAATTCCCGGAGACAACACCATGCCTGCCATCCACCGAAACCCGACCGCCCGAAACCGGACACAGACACAGACCCAGGCCCGCCCTTGTTCCGCCCCGCGCCGCCAGTTGCTGCTGTGCGCCCTGCCTGCATTGGCTGCCGTCCTGCTCCCGCTGGCGGCCCAGGCCCAGCCTGACCACTGGCCCTCACGCGCCGTGCGCATGGTCGTGCCCTACACGCCGGGCGGCGGCACGGACGCGGTCGCGCGCCAGATCAGCGAGCGCGTGGGCACGCTGAACAAATGGACCGTGGTCGTGGACAACAAGCCCGGCGCGGGCGGCAACATCGGCCTGGACGCAGTGGCCAAGTCCGCGCCGGATGGCTATACCTTCGGCATGGGCCAGACCGCCAACCTCGCCATCAACCCCGCCCTGCTGCCCAGCATGCCCTTCAACCCGCGCACCGACCTGATCCCCGTGGCCCTGGTCGCTGCCCAGCCCACGGTGCTGGTCGTGCCGCAGGACTCGCCATGGAAGTCGGTGCAGGACCTGGTCAAGGCCGCCAAGGCCGACCCGGGCGGCATCCGCCAGGGCCTGGCATCGACGGGCACGGTAGGCCACCTGGCCGGCGAGATGCTGGCCTTCAAGGCCGGCATCCAGGTGCTCAACGTGCCCTACAAGGGCGCAGCGCCGGCCGTGACCGACCTGCTGGGCAAGCAGACGCACTACATGTTCGGCACGCCCCAGGCCGTCTATCCGCTGCTCAAGGGCGGCAAGCTGCGCGCCCTGGCCGTGACCTCGGCCAAGCGCCTGCCCATCCTGCCCGAGGTGCCCACCGTGGCCGAGTCGGGCTATGCAGGCTTCGAGGCCGTGGACTGGAAGCTCATCGTCGCGCCCAAGGGCACGCCGGCTGCCATCGTGCAGAAGATGAACACCGCCGTGAACGCGGCCCTGCAGCAGCCCGCCGTGCAGCAGCAACTGCAGGCCGAGGGCAGCACGGCCCTGGGCGGCAGCATCCAGGATGCGGCCCAATACCTGCTCAAGGAACAGACGGACTGGGCCGCGCTGATCCGCGACGCAAAGATACGCCTGGAGTGACCACGGAATAACAACGCCGCAGCGGCGCAATGAAAAAGGCGCGGAGCCCCTTTCGGGACCCGCGCCTTTTTTTTATGGGCCGTCAGCCGGCCCGGCAATCAGATCGTGCGGCCGAAGGGGCCATCGTCCCCCACCTGCACCATCTTGCGGCCGCGTGCAGGCTTGGCTGCCGTGCCGACTTCAGGCGCGGCGGGCTGCGCCTTGCGCGCTGCGGGGCGCTTGGCAGGCGCCTTGACCACGGGGGCCTTGGCAAGCTTGGCGGCCGGCTTGGCTGCCGGTTTCGCGGCTGCCTTGGCAACTGTCTTGGCGGCTGCCTTGCCAGCTGTCTTGGCGGCTGCCTTGGCCGCAGGCTTGGCTGCAATCTTCACGGCCTTCTTCGCAGCAGGCTTGCCACCTGCCGGCGTCTTGCGGGCCGGCGCGGTCCCGGCCACGCAGTCGGCGTAGTAGCGCACTTCGCCATCTTCGCCTTGCAGTTCCACCAGGCCGTGGATGTCGGTCTCGAAGCCTGGGCACTCCTTGGCGAACTCGCGCGCAAACAGCAGGTAGTCCACGATCTTGCGGTTGAACACTTCGCCGGGAATCAGCAGCGGAATGCCGGGCGGGTACGGCGTGACCAGGCCCACGGTGATGCGGCCTTCCAGGTGGTCGATCTCCACGCGCTCGGTCTTGCGCTGCGCGATGTGGGCGTAGGCATCGGTGGGCTTCATGGCGGGCTGCAGGTCCGACAGGTACATCTCGGTCGTCAGGCGGGCGATGTCGTACTTGGCGTACAGCTGGTGCACGTGCTGGCACAGGTCGCGCAGGCCCATGCGCTCGTAGCGGCGGTGCTGCTGGCAGAACTCGGGCAGGATGCGCGCCAGCGGCTGGTTGCGGTCGTAGTCGTCCTTGAACTGCTGCAGCGCCGTCAGCATGGTGTTCCAGCGGCCCTTGGTGATGCCGATGGTGAACATGATGAAGAACGAGTACAGGCCCGTCTTCTCCACCACCACGCCGTGCTCGGCCAGGTACTTGGTCACGATGGAGGCGGGGATGCCCGTGTCCGAGAAATCGCCGTCCAGGTCCAGGCCCGGCGTCACGATGGTGGACTTGATCGGGTCCAGCATATTGAAGCCGTCGGCCAGCTCGCCGAAGCCGTGCCAGTTGTCGAACTCCTTGCCGTTCTTGGCCTTGGAGCGCTTGGGCGCCGCGTCATGGCCGCGGATGATCCAGTCCTGGGCCGAGCCCACGCCTTCATCGGCCAGCTTCTCGGGGCCCCAGACCTCGAACCACCAGTCGTCGTCGCCGAACTCGTCCTCCACCTTGCGCATGGCGCGGCGGAAGTCCAGCGCCTCCAGAATGGACTCCTCCACCAGGGCCGTGCCGCCGGGCGGCTCCATCATCGCGGCGGCCACGTCGCAGCTGGCGATGATGCTGTACTGCGGGCTGGTCGAGGTGTGCATCAGGTACGCCTCGTTGAACAGGTGGTGGTCCAGCTTTTCGGTCTGGCTGTCCTGCACCAGCACATGCGAGGCCTGGCTGATGCCGGCCAGCAGCTTGTGGATGGACTGCGTGGCATACACCACCGAGTGCTTGGGGCGCGCGCGCTTCTTGCCCATGGCGTGGTAGCTGCCATAGAACGGGTGGAAGGCCGCGTGCGGCAGCCAGGCCTCGTCGAAGTGCAGGTTGGCCACATAGCCGTCCAGCATGCTCTTGATGGTCTCGGTGTTGTAGAGCACGCCGTCGTAGGTGGACTGCGTCAGCGTCAGCACGCGCGGCTTGACCGTCTTGGCATCCACGCCCTTGAGCAGCGGATTGGCCGCGATCTTGGCCTGGATGGACTCCACCGAGAACTCGCTTTGCGGGATCGGGCCGATGATGCCGAAGTGGTTGCGCGTGGGCTTGAGGAACACCGGAATCGCACCCGTCATGATGATGGAGTGCAGGATGGACTTGTGGCAGTTGCGGTCCACCACCACCACGTCGCCGGGCGCCACGGCGTGGTGCCACACGATCTTGTTCGACGTGGACGTGCCGTTGGTCACGAAGTAGCAATGGTCGGCATTGAAGATGCGGGCGGCATTGCGCTCGCTCTCGCCGATGGCGCCGTTGTGGTCCAGCAGCTGGCCCAGCTCCTCCACCGCGTTGCACACGTCGGCGCGCAGCATGTTCTCGCCGTAGAACTGGTGGTACATCTGGCCCACGGGGCTTTTCAGGAAGGCCACGCCGCCCGAGTGTCCGGGGCAGTGCCAGCTGTAGGAGCCGTCTTCCGCATAGTCCAGCAGCGCCTTGAAGAACGGCGGCTGCACGCCTTCCAGGTAGCTCTTGGCTTCGCGGATGATGTGCTTGGCCACGAACTCCGGCGTGTCCTCGAACATGTGGATGAAGCCGTGCAGCTCGCGCAGGATGTCGTTGGGCAGGTGGCGGCTGGTCTTGGTCTCGCCGTAGATGTAGATCGGCACATCGGCGTTCTTGCGGCGCACTTCGCCGATGAAGCTGCGCAGACTGTGGATCACGGGATCGGTTCCGCCATCGCCCAGCGAGAACTCCTCGTCATCGATGGACAGAATGAAGGCACTGGCCCGGCTTTGCTGCTGCGCGAATTGCGACAGGTCGCCGTAGCTGGTCACGCCCAGCACCTCGAAACCTTCTTCCTCGATGGCCTGGGCCAGGGCGCGGATGCCCAGGCCCGAGGTGTTCTCGGAGCGGTAGTCCTCGTCGATGATGACGATGGGAAAGCGAAACTTCATGGGGGCAGCCTCCGTAACCTGAGCGGGCCAAAAAACGAAACAGGCGCGAAGTGTAAGGAATATCCTTATTGCGCCTTTGAAGCGTGCGGATTTTCACCCAGAATGTGCTGCACTAAACACAAGCAACTGTCACAAAGGGAGTCTCACGCATGGAATATTCCACCATCTGGTGGCTAGTCGCCGGCGCCTTGGTCATCGCCGAGCTGCTGACCGGCAGCTTCTATCTGCTGATGCTGGCGCTGGGCGCCATCGTCGGCGCGCTGTGCGCGCATGCGGGCCTGGCGCCCATTGCACAGATCATCATCGCCGCCGCGCTGGGCAGCGCCTTCGTGCTGGCCTGCTATCTGGTGCGCCGCCGCCAGCCCAGCCGCCAGCCGGCATCGAGCAACCGCGATGTCAACCTCGACATAGGCGAGTCCGTCATGGTCGAGCAATGGAATTCCGACGGCACGGCCCAGGTCCGCTACCGTGGCGCCCAATGGACCGTGATCGGCCGCCCGGGCAACCTGCCCTCGGCCGGCATGCACCGCGTGGCCGAGGTCGTCGGCAACCGGCTGCTCGTGGACAAGCTCTGAGCCACCGCTGCACCTCTTGCGCACACCTGGGGATGCAGTCCTCGCGCCCCTTCGCCTCACCCTCTTGTTTCACTGAATGCCCTCCGGGCTTGGAGACACCATGGAAATCGCCATCGTCATCGCCGTCATCGCGGCCATCTTCATCGCACGATCCGTCAAGGTCGTGCCCCAGCAGCACGCCTGGGTCAAGGAACGCCTTGGCAAGTACGCCGGCACGCTCACGCCGGGCCTGAACTTCCTCGTGCCCTTCGTGGATCGCGTGGCCTACAAGCACAGCCTCAAGGAAATCCCGCTGGATGTGCCCAGCCAGGTCTGCATCACGCGCGACAACACCCAGCTGCAGGTGGACGGCATCCTCTACTTCCAGGTCACCGATCCCATGCGCGCCAGCTACGGCTCGTCCAACTACATCATGGCCGTCACCCAGCTGGCCCAGACCTCGCTGCGCAGCGTGATCGGCAAGCTCGAACTGGACAAGACCTTCGAGGAGCGCGACATGATCAACGCCCAGATCGTCTCGGCCATCGACGAGGCCGCGCTCAACTGGGGCGTGAAGGTGCTGCGCTATGAAATCAAGGACCTGACGCCGCCCGCCGAAATCCTGCGCTCCATGCAGGCCCAGATCACGGCCGAACGCGAAAAGCGCGCCCTGATCGCTGCCTCCGAAGGCCGCCGCCAGGAACAGATCAACATCGCCACCGGCGAGCGCGAAGCCTTCATCGCACGCTCCGAAGGCGAGAAGCAGGCCGTCATCAACAAGGCCCAGGGCGAGGCCGAATCCATCAAGGCCGTGGCTGACGCCACCGCCCAGGCCATCGAACGCGTGGCCACCGCCATCCGCCAGCCCGGCGGCGAACAGGCCGTGCAGCTCAAGGTGGCCGAAAAGGCCGTCGAGGCCTACAGCCAGGTGGCATCGGACGCCACCACCACCTTGATCGTTCCCAGCAACATGACCGAGGTATCGAGCCTGATCACCTCGGCCATGAAGATGATCCAGACCGGGCAGCGCACCAGCTGAGACCCGCCGGAACCCCACGAAGAACGGGCCATCGCGGCCCGTTTTTCATTGCGCGACCGTCTGCTGCACCAGTGCCATGGCGAAGCGCCCATGGCCCACGGACCAGTCCGAGTAGTCGTTCTCATGCATGAAGATGAACACATCGGCCGGCGCAACCCCGGCCCCCTCGTGCAGGTTGCGCGCAATGGCCGCATACAAGGCCTTCTTCATCGCGTCGCTGCGTCCGCGCCGCATGGTGATCTCGACCACCACCACCGCATCCGAACGCGCCACCCCGTTGAAACTGCGGCTGAACGCGAACTGCCCGGGAGCGTAGGGGTGCACCATGTTGAACAGCTCGTCCTCGGGCATGCCGATGCCTTGCACCAGCGCCTGGTGGATGCCCTGCACGACGGCATCGCGCTGGGAAGTGGAGGTGGACTGGGGCAGATAGGTGTGGACGAAGGGCATGGTGCTATGTGCTTTGGGATCGAATGGAGAGGGAGAGTCCGGCCAGAATCCACGCAGGAATTGCCGGCCGAAGCGGCAAATCTATCCACCGGCCCATTGCCTGAAAAGCGATGATTTGGCCGGTTCTATGTACCTGGAACTCACATAGCCTCCACCCGCCCGTGACCCGACTCATGACCCCACCCATGACCCGCCGCCTGCCCCCGCTGGCCGCCCTGCGCGCCTTTGAAGCTGCCGCACGCCTGGGCCGCATGACGGCGGCGGCAGACGAGCTGTGCGTCTCGCCCGGCGCCGTCAGCCGCCAGGTACGGCAGCTGGAGCAGCACCTGGGCCTGGCGCTGTTCGCGGGCACCAAGGCCCGCCCCACGCTCACCGCAGCGGCGCGCACCCTGCAGCCCGCGCTCACCCAGGCCTTCGAGCAGATCCAGGAGGCGGTGCGCAGCCTGGGCGACGCCCACGAAGGCCCGCTGGACGTGGCCTGCTTCAGCACCTTCACCGTCAAATGGCTGATCCCCCGGCTGTTCGACTTCCACGCGCACCACCCCGGCATCGAGGTGCGCCTGCGCACCACGGACACCGGCACCGACGCTGCACGCGAAGGCTGCGACCTGCTCATCACGGCCATCCCCACCGACAGCAGCGGCAACAGCGGCCAAGCCATTGCAGGCGACGAGATGGCCCTGCCGCTTTTCGACGAATACCTGGGCCCCGTGATGTCCCCCGCAATGGCCGGGCTTGTCGCGCGGCCCCAGGACCTGGCCAGCCTCCCCTTGCTGCACACGCGCGGCCGGCGCGATGCCTGGGACCTGTGGGCCACCTCCATGGACATGGCCCCGCCCGCAGCGGCAGGCCCCGTCTACGAGCACTACTACTTCACGCTGGAAGCGGCGCTGCGCGGCCTGGGTGCAGCCGTTGCTCCCTGGCACCTGGTGATGGACGACGTGCAGGCCGGCCGCCTGCTGGCACCCTTCGGCTTCACGGCCTCCGGCTACCGCTACCTGGCACTGCGCCGCAGCACCGCCGCGCCTGCCCGGCTCGACACCCTGTGCACGTGGCTGCAGGCGCAGGTGCGGGCCATGCCGCAAGTGCCAGCCGTCCAAGGCGTGCCGATCACGCAGGCAGGCAACTTCGCCGCAGCCCCCAAAAATCGATGCTAGAATCGCGGTCTTCGGAGAGGTGGATGAGCGGTTTAAGTCGCACGCCTGGAAAGCGTGTGTGGGCTAATCCCCACCGCGGGTTCGAATCCCGCCCTCTCCGCCAAAATGATCTAAGCCCTTGATTGATTCAATCAAGGGCTTTTTTCTTTGTGCAGCGTGTGACCGCACGACAGGAATCGGGCGAACCCGCTCCTGATCGCAGCGGGTTCGATTCAGGCCTGCCGCCCGGCCTACCTGAGCCGTGGCTGCACGATGATCTTCACCGCCGATTCGTTGTTGTGAATCAGCGTGTCAAAGCCCTGCGCCACCAGGTCATCGAGCTGGATGCGCTGGGTGATGAAGGGCTCGAGGTTGATCTTGCCCTCCTCGACCAGCTTGATGGTTTCCTGGTGGTCGTTGCAGTAGGCAATGGTGCCGCGCACGTCCAGCTCCTTCATGACCACGCTGTGCACGTTGATGGTGGCCGGATGGCTCCAGATGGACACGATCACCACCACGCCCGTGGCCTTCGTCACGGCCACCAGCGTGTCCAGCACCTTGTTCACGCTGGAGCACTCGAACGACACATCCACGCCCTTGCCACCGGTGAGCTTCATCACCTCGGCCACCACGTCCACTTCGGAGGGGTCCAGGATGTGATCGGCCACGCCCGATTCACGCGCCTTCTGCTTGCGCTTGGCGCTCAGTTCGGTGATGACCACCGTCAGGCCCTTGGCCTTCAGGATGGCGGACAGCAGCAGGCCGATGGGGCCTGCGCCGCCGACCAGCGCCACATCACCCGCCTTCGCTCCGCTGCGGGTATAGGCATGGTGGCCCACGGACAGCGGCTCGATCAGCGCGGCCTGATCCAGTGGAATGGCATTGGAGATCGGGTGCACCCAGCGGCGCTTGACCGCAATCCGCTCGGACAGCCCGCCGCCGCGCCCGCCCAGGCCGATGAAATTCATGTCCTTGGACAGGTGGTAGTGGTCGCCCGGCCCCGTGGGCACGTCGTCGGCCACGATGTAGGGCTCCACCACGACGTGCTGACCGACCTTGATATCGTCGACGCCCGCGCCCACGGCGTACACCACGCCGGAGAACTCGTGCCCCATGGTGATGGGTGCGGACTCGCCCGAGATGGGGTGCGGATGGCCGCAGGGCGGAATGAAGATCGGCCCTTCCATGAACTCATGCAAATCCGTGCCGCAGATGCCGCACCAGGCCACCTCGATGCCCACGGTGCCGGGCTCCACCACGGGTTCGGGTATGTCTTCGATGCGGATGTCGCCCCGGTCGTAGAAACGTGCTGCTTTCATGATTGAACTTTCTGTTTTGCAAGGCTGGGTTGGCGGGCGGCACAGCCGCCCCATGGCGATTATTCGGCCTTACCGCAGGTGATGAACTTGCTGCAGGTCATAGACACGCACTGGCAGGCCTTCCTGCCGCGCCTTGAGCTGCAGCGCCAGGTACAGCGAATAGTGGCGCGACTGGTGCAGGTTGCCGCCGTGGAACCACAGCGCCTCTTGCTGCGTGGGCTTCCACATGTTGCGCTGCTCACCCTCCCACGGCCCCGGGTCCTTGGTGGTGTCCGAGCCCAGGCCCCAGACCTTGCCCACCTTGTCTGCCACCTCCTGGCTGATCAGGTCGGCCACCCAGCCGTTCATGGAGCCATAGCCGGTCGCGTAGACCACCAGGTCGGCCGGCAGCTCGGTGCCATCGGCCAGCACCACCGCGTTTTCCGACAGGTGGCTGATCTGCTTGCCCGCCTGCAGCTTGATGCTGCCGTCGATCACCAGATCGCAGGCCCCCACGTCGATGTAGTAGCCCGAGGCGCGGCGCAGGTACTTCATGAAAAGGCCGGAGTCGTCATCACCGAAGTCCAGCATGAAGCCGGTCGCCTCCAGCTTGCGGTAGAAGTCCGCGTCGCGCTCGCGGATGCGGTTGTACACCGGCACCTGGAAGTCGGCCATGATGCGGTAGGGCAGCGAGGCGAAGATCAGGTCCGCCTTCCTGGTCGTCACGCCGCTGGCCACGGCGCGCTCCGAGTACAGGTCGCCCAGGCCGATGTCCATCAGCGAATCGGAGCGCACGATGTGCGTGGACGAGCGCTGCACCATGGTCACATCGGCGCCGTGCTCCCACAGGGCCGCGCAGATGTCATGCGCTGAATTGTTGGCACCGATCACCACCACCTTCTTGCCGGCGTAGGCGTCCGGTCCATGGTGCTGGGACGAGTGCTGCTGCTCGCCCTTGAAGACGTCCTGGCCCTTGATCTTGGGCACATTCGCCTTGCCCGACATGCCGGTGGCGAACACCACATGCCTGGGACGCAGCACCTGCGTCTCGCCATTGCGCTCCACGGTGACTTCCCATTCCTGTCTGTCCTCATCGAAGCGGGCGTTCAGGCAATCGGTGGAGGGCCAGTAGTTGACCTCCATCACCTTGGTGTACATCTCCAGCCAGTCGCCGATCTTGTCCTTGGGCGCGAACACGGGCCAGTTGTCCGGGAAAGGCATGTACGGCAGGTGGTCGTACCAGACCGGGTCGTGCAGGCACAGCGATTTATAGCGGTTGCGCCACTGGTCGCCGGGGCGCGCCTGGCGGTCGATGACGATGTGCGATACCCCCAGCTGGCGCAGCCGCGCGCCCAGCGCAATGCCGCCCTGGCCGCCGCCGATGACGAGCACGAAAGGCTGCTTGTCACGGCCCAGCTCCTGGGCCTCCTGCTGGCGGCGCTCCAGCCAGGTCTGGCGGCCACGCCGGATGCCGTGCTCGGCCCCCATCGGGCGGCGCGTGCCCATGGGTTCCTCATGGCCCTTGAGCTCCTGGGCGGCCGTCAGCAGCGTCCAGATGCGCCCGTCCCTGATGCGGACATGGCCGCCGCCGCGCGCATGGCGCGTGTCGATCACGATCCAGGCGGACACCACGCCATCGGCCTCCTCCACCGTCTCACGCTCGTCCAGCGAAAAGCGCACGGGCGCCGCGGCGTCCAGCTGCGCAGCCAGCATGTCGGCGATCTGGCTGCGCCCTTCCATGGTCTTGATGTTCCAGGTCAGCAGCACCAGGTCGCGCCAGTAGCATTCGTCGGCGAACAGGCGGCTGGCGGCCGCGAAGTCGCGGTCTCCCAGGGCATGGTTGAGTTGGTCAAGCAGCGCCTTGGCGCGGGCGTTGGGCGTCGTATCGGTCATGGTTGTCTCCTTGATGCGGTCATGCCCGCTGGTTTTTCTTCGGGCAGGCGCTCTTACGCAATCACCATGCCAGGCAGGCCCGGCGGCAGGATGCGCCAGGCAAATCAAGGGGTTGCCTGCGCGCCTCCGGTACAAACCCTGCGCCTTGCACCCCGCTGCCCGGCGTTGCCGCCCGCGACAGGTGGGGCAGCCCTGCGACACCTGTCGCACCAGGCGTGCTGCAGCGCAGCAGGGGCAGTGGGTAAGTCTTGATTGGCGCTGCACCGTGCAGGGCACAGAATCGTCTGCGGCACGTTCAAAGCCCGCATCGACTCCACGCCATGCCCCTGCAGTCCTACGCCTCGCACATCCAGGAAATCGAAGCCTTCGGCCTGGGCTACTCCAACCGCAGCCAAGAGCGCGACCGCGCCGTGCTGCGCAGCTGGCGCCGCTGCATCGACTCCCACCGGCTTGACCCGGCGCATACCAGCGAAGCCCACATCGTGACCGACGGCCAGCTGCGCGCGCACCGCGAGGAGTCCGAGCCGCTGATCCACATCGCCCGCCATGCGCTGGAGCGGCTGTACCAGCAGCTCAAGGGCCTGGACTACGTGCTGCTGCTGGCGGACCGGCACGGCGTGGCCGTGGACTTTCTAGGGCACGAGGCCGACGCTGGCGACCTGCGCCGCGCGGGCCTGTACCTGGGCGCGCAGTGGCGCGAGGACCACTCGGGCACCTCGGCCGTGGGCGCCTGCCTGGAAACGGGCGAGGCGCTGACCGTGCACCAGAGCGACCATTTCGACTTCACCCACACCGGCCTGTCCTGCACGGCCGCGCCCATCTACGACATGCACGGCGAACTCGCAGCGGTGCTGGACCTGTCGCTGCTGCGCTCGCCCGCCGAGCGGGCCAGCCAGAACCTGGCGCTGAACCTCGTCGTGGCCGCCGCGCGGCGCGTGGAGCAGGCCAACCTGATGGCGCAGTCCGGCCAGGACTGGGTGGTGCGCCTGGCGCAGTCGCCCGATTTCCTCGACGTCGACCCCGACGCCTCCATCAGCGTGGACGCACGGGGCCGCATTCGCGCCATGACCCACGCGGGCGCCCGCCTGCTGGTGGCCGCCGCGCAGCTGGACTGGCGCCAGCGCCAAAAGCTCATCGGCCAGCCGCTGGAGCGTTTCTTCGATGTGGACCTGCGCCACCTGCCCGAGCTGCGCCGCCATCGCCCGGCGCAGGAGCGCATCATCCGCGCCCGCGACGGCAGCATCCTCTTCGCCCATGCCATGGAGCCGCAGCGCCCGACACGCCGCCTGCGCGCGCAGGCAATGCCGGCGCAGCCTCCGCTGCCGGCAGCGCTGCAGGCGCTGGACACGGGCGATGCCAAGCTGCAGACGCTGCTGCGCAAGGCCGCCCGACTCGCGCCGCAAACGCTGCCCATCCTGGTGCAGGGGGAGACCGGCGCAGGCAAGGAATACCTGGCCCGCGCGCTGCATGCCAGCAGCGGCCGCAGCGGCGCCTTCGTCGCCATCAACTGCGCGGCCATTCCCGAGGCACTGCTGGAAAGCGAGCTGTTCGGCTACCTGCCCGGCACCTGGACCGGCGGCGCCAGCAAGGGCCGCGAGGGCCTGATCGCCGCGGCGCACGAAGGCACGCTGTTCCTCGACGAGATCGGCGATATGCCACTGGCCCTGCAAGCCAAGCTGCTGCGTGTCCTGTCCGAATCCGAAATCACCCCGCTGGGCGCCCGCGCGCCACGGGCCGTGTCCGTTCGCGTCATCTCGGCCTCGCACCGGCCGCTGGCCGAATTGGTGCGGCGCGGCAGCTTCCGCGAAGACCTGCTTTACCGCCTCAATGCCGCCGAGCTGCAACTGCCCGCCCTGCGCCAGCGCAGCGACCTGCAGGCCATTGCCGACCAGATGCTGGCCACGCTGGGCAGCCATCTGCACCTGGGCGACGCGGCCCGCGCGCTGCTGGCCGCGCACGCCTGGCCCGGCAACCTGCGCGAACTGCACAACGCGCTGCGCTACGCCGCAGCCCTGTGCGGGAACGATGGCGACGGCAGCGTCGAGCCCGACCACCTGCCCGACGCGCTGCACGGCACCCCGCCCTGCACCGCCGCCCTGGCAAACAACACCAGCGAGCCCGCCGCACAGGCGCTGGAGCAACTGCTTGCCCAATGCCAGGGCAACGTCTCCGAGGCGGCGCGCCAGCTCGGCGTCAGCCGCTCCACCATCCACCGCCGCATCCAGCAGCTGCAGCTGGGCGTGCGGCATGCCCAATGGCGCGGGCCATAGGGCCAAGCGGCAACCGGCAACCGGCAACCGGCAATCCCGAAGCGTCGCTGACACGGTGTTACAGGAGCTGCGGCGTTCACCAGTAGATTGGCGCGTTTCGTCCATTGCAGCCCCAAAAAAAGATGAAACCCAAGATCAACTTCATTGAACGCGAGCGCCTGTTCCGGCGTGAACTGAAACGGCGAAAGGTCAGGTTCCTGCCCATGCAGGTATTGCGCCGGCTGTTCGAGAAGGCAGGTGTCTGAGCCCTCCCCCACGGCTGCAAACAACTGGAGCAGGTCCGGCTGCGCATGCAGCCTGGTCAAACCCGCCGCATTCAGCGCTACACTGCCCGGCTCGCTACCCATGGGCCATGCAATGAATACGGCCGGGTGACTTGGCATCTATGGGCAGCTTTGGCTTTGGATTGCCCCAGAGAACCAGATCAAGATGACTGCCCTCAACACTGCGCTCACGTTGGCGTGGATGCTTTCCTTGATCGTCATACCCGTTCTTGTTTTTCTAAAAACAAGGATGCCGCGGAGTACCTCCGCACAGTAAGTCATCAGTGACTACGACGCGCAATTGGCGTCGATTGAAGCCCACCTGCAGGCCAATCGCGCCATTGTCTCCACCCTGCCATCTTGATGTGATGGCTTGCGAAAACGCTTCGCAGGCCATCTCCATGGGTGCTCACGCCCTCACCAACTGATGCAGCAACTGGCTCAGATCCTCCTGCGAATACGGCTTGGCCAGCCGCGTCATTCCAGGCGGCAGCGCCGGGATGTCTGCAAAGCCGCTGGCCAGGATGAAATTCAAGCCTGGATACCGCTGCGCAATGTGTTCGGCCAGCTCGACGCCGTTCATGCCGGGCATGGCGTAGTCGGAGATGACCACGTCAAAGCGTGCCTGGCGCGCCAGCAGGTCGATGGCCTCCTGCCCGGCGCCGAGGGCCGTGACACGGTGGCCCAGGTCCTCCAGCAAGGCCGAGGCGTTGGCCAGCACCAGCGGGTCGTCGTCCACCAACAGCACGTCCATGGGTCCCACGTCCTGCGTGCGCTGGGCGCCCAGGTGGCAGGCCGTGCTCTCGTCCTTGGAGATGGGCATCCACATCTCCACCGTGGTGCCGTTGCCCGGTGTGCTGTGCAGCACGAGCTTGCCGCCGGATTGGGCCACCAGCCCGTCCACCATGGCCAGGCCCAGGCCGGTGCCCTTGCCCACGCCCTTGGTGGTGAAGAAGGGCTCGACCACGCGGGACAGCGTCTGCTCGTCCATGCCCTCGCCGGTGTCCTCCACGCGCACGCAGACATACGAGCCTGCGGCAAGGCCTGCAAGCTGGCGCGGCAGCATCGTTTCCACGGCCGCCGCGATCTTGATGACGCCGCCGCCCGGCATGGCGTCGCGCGAGTTGGCGACGAGGTTGAGCATGCTGCTCTCGAACTGGCTGGGATCGGTGAGGATGCGCGGCAGGTTGGCGGCCAGGGCCATCTTGAGAAAGATATGCGGGCCGGCCGCCTGCTGCAGCAGGCCTTGCAGGCCCGACAGCAGCACCGCCACGTCCACGGCCTCCGTCTTCAATTCCTGCTGCCGCGCAAAGGCCATCATGCGCTGGGTCAGCGAGGCGCCACGCTGGGCGCCGCGCGTGGCGGTCTCCACCAGCGCGCGCAGCCGCTCGTCGGGCGGCATGCGCTTGCGCAGCAGCTCCAGGCTGCTGAGCACGGCCATCAGCAGGTTGTTGAAGTCATGGGCCACGCCGCCCGTGAAGCGGCCGATGGCCTCCATCTTCAAGGCCTGGCGCAGCTGGGATTCGGCGGCCTTGCGCTCGGTCACATCGCGGGTGACCTTGGCAAAGCCGATCAGCCGGCCGTCATCGTAGATGGCATCGATGACCACCGAGGCCCAAAAGCGCGAGCCATCCTTGCGCACGCGCAGGCCTTCGGCCTCCATGCGGCCCGTGCTGACCGCCGTGCGCAGCCCCGCCTGCGGCAGCCCGGCCTGCTGGTCTTCGGGCGTGTAAAAGCGCGAGAAATGGGTGTTGAGGACCTCCTCCTCCTCATAGCCCTTGATGCGTTTGGCGCCCAGGTTCCAGCTCACGATGCGGCCTTCGGGGTCGAGCATGTAGATCGCATAGTCGGTCACGCTTTGCACCAGCAAGGCAAAGCTGCGCTCGGCGCTGGAAAGCGGGCTGGACAGGGGCGGCGGCGCGGCCGGCGGGTGCGCATCGGCCTCGCGCACGCACAGCAGCAACGCCGGGCTGCCGTCCGGCAGCCGTATGCGCGATGTGCTCGAAGCCACGGGCCGCTCGCGCCCTGAACAGGTCAGCAGCGGCCAGCAGCTGGACTGCCGGGGCTGTGCGGCCTGGGCAGGAGGCTCCCATTGGCGGCTTGCCCAGCCTGAACGCGCAGCCTGGGCGACGAAACGCTCTTCGAAAACGCTGCCCTCCAGCGCATCTCCGGAGTGGTCCAGCAGGCTGCGGGCCTGGCGGTTGCAGTGGGCCAGGCGACCGTCGAGCCCGACGACAAAGACGGCGTCGGGAAACGCATCCAGAACGGCGTGGCCCGGGTCAAGGGGCAAGAGAGCGTCGGAGCCTGGAGAGGCCGACGCCAGACCATTCGAGGTCAGCATGTGAGCGACTCCGTAGGCAAATGGGTTGAATGCGCCGCGAAAATTGTAAGCAGCACGGATTCATCGCAAGCGGTTGCATCACAGGATCAGGGACGCGCTTCCTGCTCGTGCTCGGAAGCCGCCGGGGCAGGCACGGCGTCCAGGTCGGGCTCGGAATGCAAGGCCTCGCTGAGCTGGTCCACCACCAGCGCCCAGGTCGCATCGGCATGCCACTGCTGCGAGAACAGGGCGCGTTGCGCATCGGTCCAGAACGGCGCGTCCACCAGCAGCGTGTTTTTCTCCAGGCGGTGCGAAAGAATGAACTGACGGATGCCCTCCGGGCTGGAGTCCAGTCCCAGCTGATCGAAGAGGTTGGTCATGGTGGGTTCGGCTGTGATCATGGTGTGTCCTTCTTGGGTGTTGGCGGGGGTTGGTCCAAGGCTAGAAGCTCGGCCGGCTGCCCCATGTCGGACACCGAAGCAAGCTACCGTCGGAAGCCCTTCTGCGCTTGGGCCGCAGTGCCCGCGCACAGCACAGCCCTGCTCCTACAAGGCGGCACCAGCGCACTGGCGCACCATGCAGCCACCTCATCACAGGACACCTATTTCATGAAAAAACTGCTGCTTGCCACCGCCATATCCCTTGCCTTCGCCGCAGGCCTGTCGCCCGCCCACGCCCAGGTGGGCAAGGCCGCCTCCGAGGCCGCCGACGCCGCAGACCACAAGGTGAAGGAAAAGCAGGCCGACGCCAAGGCCAAGGACAGCGGGCCGGTCGGCAAGGCCGTGAACAACGTCAAGTCGGACTACCACAAGAAGCGCTCCAAGCAGTCGGCAGACAACGCCAAGGAATCGCTGAAGAAGGCGACCGAGTAAACGGCACGGCCCGGATGGACAAAGGCCCACTTGCGTGGGCCTTTGTCTTTTGGAGAGGCCGGCGCTGCCGGCGCGGCCTCAGAAGCTATGCCGCAGCGTCACCATCACATTGCGCGGCGCACCGGGCAGGTTCAGGTTGGGGCTGGTGCCGTGGGCCGAGACGATATAGCGGCGGTCGAACAGGTTGCGCAGGTTCAGCTGCACCGTGGTGGCACGGCCGATGCGGTACTGGGCCATGGCATCCACCACTGTGTAGGCGGGCAGCGTGACGGTGTTGCCGGGGTTGGCAAAGCGGTCGCCCACGTAGTTGAGGCCGCCGCCCACGGTCCAGGCATCGCCCAGGCGCTGGGTCAGCCAGACAGACAGGGAGTTCCTGGGCGTGATGGTGGCGCGCTTGCCCTGCACTGGCTGACCGGCGTCCACGGTGGTGGATTCGGTGACCACGGCATCCAGGTAAGCGTAGCTGAAGGTGGCCTGGGTGCCGGGGCGCAGCTCGCCGGACAGCGACAGCTCCAGGCCGCGCGTGCGCTGCGTGCCGATGGGGATCAGTTGGGTGGGCTGGGCCGGGTTGGTGGTCTTGATGTCGGTGCGTTCCAGCTGGAACAGCGATGCCGTCGCCATGGCCTTGCCGTCCATCAGGTCCCATTTGCCGCCCACTTCATAGTTGGTGGTGCTTTCCGGCTTGATGGCGGCATTGGTGGCCGACAGCGCAAACATCTCGGCCGAAGGCTGGTAGGAGCGGCTGACCGACAGGTAATAGGACTGCACGGCATCGGGCTGCCACACCAGGCCGGCGCGCGGGCTCCAGGTGGAGTCCGTGCGGCTGAAGTCGCTCTGGCCGGCCAGGCGGTTGTCGGTTTCCTGGCCGAAGCGGTCATAGCGCAGGCCCACCAGCAGCTTCCACTGCGGCGACAGCGTGACCTGGTCCTGCAGGTACAGGGCCCGCGTGAGGTAGCGGTTGAGCGTGCTGCCGCTCAGGGTGCCGCCGCCGTTGAGCGGGGCCACGGGCAGCACGGGGTTCCAGAGGTTCACGTTGGCCAGGGTGCCACCGCTGTAGGACAGCGCATCCTTGTTCTGCTGGCCCAGCTCCAGGCCGTAGAGCACTTCATGCTGCACGCTGCCGGTGCTGAAATTCTGGATCAGCTCGGTCTGGTTGAAGATGCCGTGCTCGTTGCGGTCCACGCCCGAGCGGGTCAGCGCCACGGTGCCGGCCGCCTCGTTGGTGGTGCCGGCCGGCAAGGTGTTCTGGCGGTCCAGCTCGTAGTGGTAGTAGCGCAGCGCGTTGCGCACGCGCAGCGTGTCCGAGAAGCGGTGGTTGAAGGTGGCGGTGAAGGAGCCCACGGTAGATTCGGAGGTGTCCGCATCGCGCGCATTGGCCGAGCCGTAGTAGGTGCCGGGCGCCACATCCACGGGGCGGCCGCGATAGGCGGGAATGCCGAAGTCGGTGACGCGCTTGTCGCGCAGCAGCTCGGCCTGCAGCGTCAGCGAGGTGTTGCCGTCCGGCTTCCACATGACGGATGGGGCGATGGTCTCGCGCTTGAGGAACTGCTGGCTGCGGTAGCTGTTGGCGTCTTCGGCGGCGCCGGTGACGCGCCAGGACCAGTCGCTGCCCTCGGGCGCGCGGCCCACGTCGAATTCGGCACGCTTGTCGGCCCAGCTTCCCACGCTGACGGCCACGTCGGAGACATTGACGCCCGGCTTCTTGGTCACGCGGTTGACCAGGCCGCCCGAGGACCCCCGGCCATAGAGCACGGCGGCCGGGCCCTTGACGACTTCCACGCGCTCGATGTTGGAGAGGTCGCGGAAATACAGCGCATCGTCCCGGAATCCATCCACGAACTGGTCGCCAATGCTGGTGAAGCCGCGGATGCTGACCTGGTCGCGCTGGCCGTCGCCGTGCGACAGGCCGATGCCGGCCACGTTGCGCAGCGTGTCCTGCAGCGAGGTGGCCGCCTGGTCGCGCATGACCTGCTGGGGGATCACATTGATGGTCTGGGGCACGTCGCGCAGCGGCGCCTCGGTCTTGGTGCCGCTGGCGGCCGAGGGGGCGTAGTAGGCCGTGTCCTCCGCGCGCGAGGCCAGCACGCGCACTTCTGCCATGACGGCGCCCCCAGCGCCGGAGCTGGCAGCCGGGCCGCCGCTGCGCTCCACGGTGAAGGTGCGCTCATCCTGCGCACGCACCTGCAGGCCGCTGCCGGCCAGCAGGCGCTGCAGGGCCTCGCGCACTTCCAGCGTGCCGCGCAGCGCGGGCGCCTGCAGGCCCTGGGCCACATCGGTAAGGAAGATGATCTGGGCGCCGCTTTGGCGCGCCAGCGCGTTCAGCGACTGGGCCAGCGGCTGGGCAGGCAGGTCCACGGCCAGGGGCTGGGCATGGGCCAGGCCGGCAATGCACAGTGCGGCGGCCAGGGCCGCGATGCGAAGGCGCGGCAGGCCGGTGACGGTAGGGGAAGGGTTCATGGCGACATCTCTCCTGAGGCGTTGGATACGGAATACGGGGTACGGCGGTGGCGGCAGGCCCCTCCAGGGCCAGCTCGGGCCCGGGCGCGATGCCGGTCTGCCTGTAAGCCGCTGCAGCGCGCAGGTTTGTACACATGGCCACGGAAAATTTCTGGATCAGGCCAGCGGCTGCAGGGACAACTGCCGGGCGGCCTACCTGCGCCTACCTGTGGCGCGTGGAGATCAGCACGCGGCCGTCGTCCTCATGCCGCACCTGCACGGGCGCAAGGCGAGGCAGCAGGTCCAGCAGCTGGTCGATGCGGTCCAGGTCGAACTGCCCCGAGATGCGCAGCTGCGCCGCATGCCGGTCGGCCAGCACGATGGGTGCGCTGCGGTAGCGCTGCATCTGCGCCACGGCCTCGGACAGCTGCGTGCCGTCCAGCACCAGGCGGCCCTCCCGCCAGGCCAGGGCGGCCAGGGCAGCGGCGCCGTCGCCCGCCTCTGCCGGCACGAGCTGCGGCAGCGGCCGGCCGGCGCGCGTGCGCAGGTGCTGGCCGGTGGACAGCTCCACGGGTGCGCCGCCACCGTCCATGGAATGCACGCGCACCCTGCCCTGCAGCACGGTGATGTCGGCACCATCCTCATGGCGGTGCACGCCGAACACGGTGCCGATGTCCTGCACCACCACGCCGCCGGCCTGCACGGTGAAGGGCCGCTGCAGCCAGGGCACCCAGCCGTGCCAGAAGGCATGGGATACCTCGAAGGACGCCTCCCCCTGGTCCAGCACCAGGCGGCGCGAGCGCAGGTGCTGCGCCACTTGCACGCGCGAGCCGGTGTTCAGCCGCACCTCGCTGCCATCGGCCAGTTGCCAGCTCTGGCGCTGGCCCACGGCCGTCGCCAGGGTCTGGCGCTGCAGCGCGGGGTCGGCCCAGAGCAGCAGCGCCAGCGCCGCCAGGGCCACAGCCGTGCCTGCGCGCAGCGCCCTGCGCTGGCGCAGTTTCTGGCGCTGGGCGGCGGCCTGCTCGATTTCCTCGGGCGTGGGCAGGTGCCGGCGCAGCATGTCGGCAAAGGGGGCCAGGGCGTCATCGACAGGCAGATGGGCGCTGCGCCCCGAAGACTGCGCAGAAGCACCCTGGCGCGCGCTGCGCGTGCCGCCTGTGCTGCGCGTGATCTCAGGCGGCATGGTCGGCCGTGAGCACGGGCTGCACATCGCGCAGCGCACGCGCCAGATGGCGGGCCACCATGCCGCGCGAGATGCCCATGCGCTGTGCGGCCTCTTCCTGCGGCATGCCGTAGAGCTTGGTGAGGATGAAGGCCTCGCGGCTGGCCTGGGGCAGCTGCTCTATCGCCACCAGCAGCGCGCGCTGGCGCTGGGCGGCGGCCACGGCCAGCTCGGGCGGGGACAGCGGCATGGCGGCGGCGGGGGCAAGGCGCTCTTCCAGCTCGGCGCCATCGAAGGGCGTTTCGGGCCGGCGCGCCTGGGCCCGATGGCGGTCTATGGCCAGGTCGCGCGCCAGATGCCGCAGAAAGGCCAGCGGGTTGGCAATGCCCTGGGGAACGGGCCGCTCCATCAACCGCAGGCACAGCTCGTTGACGATTTCGCGGGGCTGGCATTCGTCGCCGAAGCGGTGGCGCAGGAAACCGACCAGTTCGTCATAGTGCTGCACCAGCTGGGCCAGCAGCGGCTCGGCGGGCGGTTGTAGCGTGGAGGGGGACGGCATGGAGGAAAAGCCAATCGCGAAGAAGATCGCAAATGATTCTTATTATCCTATGCAGTTGCCATGCTTACCGTTGGCAAACCGGGCGGTGACGCGCCGCCGCAACAGCGGCGGGCGAACGGCTCAGGGCAGCGGCGCGCGCATTCCCGTGAGTCCCGGCATGACCTCCCGCATGGCCGCGATGAAGGCACGCAGCCGCGCCGGCTGGTGGCGCGCCGGCGGATACACCAGGTGCACGGGCAGCGGCGCGGCCTGCCAGTCCGGGGCCAGGTGCACCAGGCGGCCCGCCTCCAGATCGTCGCGCACGATCCAGGCCGAGGCCAGGGCCGCACCCAGCCCGCCCAGGGCGGCGTTGCGCAGCGCATAAAGGCTGTCGGTGCTGAGCCGGGGCTCGAACTGCAGGCGCCAGGATTTGCACACCCGCTCATCGCCCACGCGGTGCAGTTCCAGCTCGCGCTGGTAGAAAGTGCGCAGCGCAATCCAGGGCAGCCCCTGCAGCTCGCGCGGGTGCTGGGGCACGCTGCCCTGCCCCAGCAAGGCAGGCGCGGCCACGGCAATGCGCGGCACCTCGGCCACGCGCAGCGCGACCACCGATGGATCGACCACGGCGCCCACCTGCACGGCGCAGTCGATGCCCTCGGCAATGAAGTCCGGCTGGCGGTCATGCAGCAGCCACTCGACCTTGACGGCCGGATGGCGGCCCAGGAACTGCAGCAGCGGCGCCATGAGCTGGTCCTGGCCGAAGGCGTGGGGCGCGACCACGCGCAGCAGGCCGCGCGGCGTGTCCTGGGCGCCGCGCAGGTCGGACTCCAGCGCCCGCCATGTATCGAGCAGTTCGCGCGCATGGGCCAGGCAGCGCTCTCCGTCGTCGGTCAGCGCCATGGCGTGGGTGGAGCGCCGCAGCAGGCGCAGGCCCAGCGCGCGCTCCAGCGTCTGCAGGCGCCGGCTGACCGTGGGCTGGGTGGTGGACATCTGCTGCGCGGCGGCCGAGAGGCTGCCGCTTTCGACGATGCGCACAAAGGTCTGCAGCAGTTCGATGCGGTCTGCGCCCGAAGGCAGGGAGAGGTCGGCGATGGTCATACGCCAAGCGTATATCGATTCTGCGGATGCAGCCACTACCGTGGGTTGCTGCATCGCACCACACTACGGCCATCGTTTCTCAAACACGCCGTATCGGCGGATCAACATGTCTTGCATTCAATCTACGCATAACCAAGCGGCCACCAGCGAAAAGGTGTCCGGCGTGCCCCGGTCGCTGGTGCTGCTGATGGCGACCACGGCGGGCGTGGGCGTGGCCTCGCTCTACTACAGCCAGCCCATGCTGGGCGTGCTCGGCCCCGACCTGGGCGCGGGCGAGCGCGCCGTGGGCTTTGTGCCCACGCTGACCCAGCTGGGCTATGCGCTGGGCATTTTGCTGCTGGCCCCGCTGGGCGACCGCATGGACCGCCGGCGCATCATCCTGGCCAAGACCGCCGCGCTGATGCTGGCCCTGCTGGCCAGCGGCCTGGCCCCGGGCCTGGCGCCGCTGCTGGCCGCCAGCCTGGCCGTGGGCCTGGCCGCCACCCTGGCGCAGGATGTGGTGCCGGCCGCCGCCACGCTGGCGCCCGAGCAACAGCGCGGCAAGGTGGTGGGCACGGTGATGACGGGGCTGCTGCTGGGCATTTTGCTGTCGCGCGTGGTCAGCGGGCTGCTGGCCGAGCATGGCGGCTGGCGCAGCGTCTACCTGCTGGCCGCCGCTGCCATGGCACTGCTGGGGGTGGCCCTGTGGCGCGGCCTGCCCAGTTTCAGGCCGACCACGCAACTGGGCTATGGCGCGCTGCTGGGCTCCATGGTGCAACTGTGGCGCGGCCAGCCCGCGCTGCGCCGTGCTGCCCTGGCCCAGGGCCTGCTGTCGGTGGCCTTCAGTGCCTTCTGGTCCACGCTGGCCGTGATGCTGCACCAGCAGTTCCACATGGGCAGCGCCGCAGCCGGCGCCCTGGGCCTGGCGGGCGCCGCCGGTGCGCTGGCCGCGCCGCTGGCAGGCCGGCTGGCCGACCGCAGCGGCCCGCAGCGCGTGACCTGCCTGGGTGCGGGCCTGGCCCTGGCGTCGTTTGCCGTGCTGGCACTGTCGCCCTGGCTGCCAGCCGGCGCACAGCTGCCGCTGCTGGTGGCCAGCGCCATCGGTTTCGACTTCGGCATCCAGGCGACGCTGGTGGCGCACCAGACCCTGGTGTATGGCCTGGACCCCGCTGCACGCAGCCGGCTCAATGCGCTGCTGTTCACGGGCGTGTTCATCGGCATGGCCTCGGGCTCGGCACTGGGCGCCCTGGTCCTGGCGCAGTGGGGCTGGAGCGGCGTGGTGGCCCTGGCCTGTGCGGCTTCGGCGGCGGCCTTGGCCGTGCGGCTGGCGGGCCGCAACCGCTGAACTTCCGCGGGCTGCCGGCAGGCTTATGCCCCGCCCTGCAGCCGTGCCGCGCGCTGGGCCAGCCGCTGCTGCTCCGAGGCGCGCAGGGCAGCGATCTGCGCCAGGATCTGCTGCTGCTTTTCCATCAGGCGCTGCGTGTGCACGCCATGCGCATCCCCCGCCAGGCCCTGGGCGATGCAGGCCAGCGCGCGCGCCGGGTCGCCGCGCTGTTGCCAGGTGTAGGCCAGGTTGAGCTGGGTGCGCGCATCGCGCGGGTCTATGCCTTCGGCCTGCAGGTAGGCGTCATGCGCGGCAGCGAACTGCTCCTGGCAGAACAGGCAGTCGCCCAGCACATTCCACAGCCAGGTACTGAGCCAGGGATTGAGGTCCAGCGCGCTGCGCGCCAGCTCGATGCCGGCGGCAAAGTCCCGCAGCTGCAGGCCCACGAATTCGGCCACCTCGCCCAGCAGCCGCCAGTCGCGCGGGCTGCGGGTGATGGCCTGGCGGTAGCTTTCCAGGGCGGCGTCCTGGCGGCCCGACTCCAGGTGCGTGCGGGCCTCATGGGCCGGGGCCTCGAAGAACTGCTGCGCGTCGGCGCTGAAGCGGTTGAGAAAGGCGGCCGCCGTGCGCTCGCATCCCTCGCCGATCAGCAGCCGCGCATGGATGGCCCTTTGCGCATCGCCCGAAGGCGCCAGCACCTGCCAGCCTTCGCGCCCGAACAATTGCGCCAGCAGCGGAAAGTTCAGGCCGATGGCGCTGGTGCGGCCAAAGCGCTGGGAGGCGCCCGCTTGGGCCGCCGCCTCGGGCGTGCAGGCGCCGTAGTCGTTGATGAGCACCAGCCCCTTGGGCGCCAGCCGCTGCTGCAGCGTCTGCAGCGCGCCAAAGGCGCCGTGGTTGACCAGCAGGCGCGGTGCCGCCTCGCTGACGGACAAGGCGGCATCCACCCAGGGCGACAGCGCTGCCTGGTCGCAGTCGAAGAAGCCCACCTCCTGCTCGAACAGGCCCACCAGGGGCAGCAGGCGCGCACGCTGGGCCGCATCCGCATGGTCCACCAGGGCACGGATCTCGCCCGGCGACAGCGCGGTGTACTGGCGCACGAGCTGGGCGTCATCGGTGAGGCGGGTGCGTATGCGCAATTCCTGCACCGGCCCGTCGCCCTGCCGCCGCACGACGGTGGCAGGCAGCACGTCCAGCACGTAGTTGCAGAACACGGCGTGCAGCGGCGGCAGGTGCACCGTGCTGCCGTCCGGCAGCTGCACGGCCTCGGGCCGCATGGCGTCGCAGCAGCCGGCCACGACCTGGCCGCCGAACTCGGCAAACAGGGCGCGCTCCTGCCATTGCACGACCGTGCGGGGAGATCCATCGGTGACGTAGTAGACCAGCCGCTGGTCGAAATCACGCCCTTCCTGCTGGCACAGGTGCCGGAAGGCCTGCAGGAACATGCGCGCAAACAGGCCGCAGCCGGCGCCCAATTCCAGCACGGCAATGGCGCCTTGCGGCGCGGTGTCCGCGCAGTGGTGGAACAGCAGGGCCGCCGCATCTTCCGAGAGGCGGCCGCTGTTGTTGACCACGTAGGGCACTTCGTTCTCGGCAAAGGTCAGCAGGCCGGCCCGCGCCCAGTGCAGGTGGCCCAGCTCCCACTCGATGCTTTCGGTGATGGGGCGAAAGTCCTGCAGCAGCTGCGAGGCAACGCGCACGCCCGAAAGAACGTCCTGCGGGGCGCGGATGGCAGGCGGCCCGCCCGGCGCTGCGTCAGCGTCCATCGCCGAAAGGGACGCGGACAGGGACACAGGCAGGGGCAGCGAAAGGGACAGTGGCGCGCGCAGGGCGGCCTCGCCCGTCGAAGGGTCGATTCTCAAGATGCTCTCTCCGGAAGATGCGATGGGAGTGACGCCTGCCTGCACGGCAGGCGTCCGGCCAGGCTCAGGGCACGGGCGCCCACTTGGACCAGTTCAGGTCGGCCTGCTCGAAATCGGCCTTGAGCATGCGGCGCATGGCGTCCACCTCGTCCTGGGTGATCTGCGCTTCCTTGACCTGCTTGCCGGTGGCCGCCGTGCGGGCCTTGGCAAGATCGGCCTTGGTCACGGAGGCTGTTCCAGCCCAGATGGACTTGGCGGACCCCACGTTCACCCAGTGCTTGCCCTGGGACTGCAGGTCGGCCTGGTAGGCGGATTTCCAGCCCATGTTGTTCTGCGACACGGCGTTGAGCAGCTTGGCCAGCGAGCGCTGGTTGCTCACCCCCTGCTGTGCGAATGCCTGCAGGTGAACGCGCTCGAACTTCAGCGGCAGCAGGCCCTGCTTGGCCGCCAGGCTGTCGCGCTCATTCCACCAGCGCGATGCATCGGCGGACTTGACGGCCTCCAGCTGGTTGAGCCAGTCGGCGTCGGTGACGATGCTGCCGTCGCCCTTGACCCACTGGAAGCGCTTGAAGCCGATGTCGGCCGCGCGGCCGAAGTTGTGGTTGCTCTCGCCCGGGCCGGCCTTGGTCTGGGTCTCGGCGGCCTGCTGGGCAAAGGTGCGCCGGCGCCCCGTGGGCGTGATCCACAGCGCGATCTTGTGCGTGTCATACATCTGCTGCACCAGGCTGGCCAGCTTGGCGCGGAAGGTGGGCTCGTACTCCGCATCGTTGG
Organism: Delftia sp. GW456-R20; assembly: GCF_001622915.1. Lineage (NCBI taxonomy): Bacteria > Pseudomonadati > Pseudomonadota > Betaproteobacteria > Burkholderiales > Comamonadaceae > Delftia > Delftia sp. GW456-R20. The sequence continues at coordinate 1,137,039 of NZ_LWCN01000004.1, forward strand.
CAATGGCGGCCTTGCTGGTGGCCACGTCCTGGGCCTTGGCCTCCAGGTACACCGTCTTGGAGTTCTGCGCGGCGCGCATGCCCTGGTGCGAGGCCGGCAGCATGCCGCTGAGCTTGGCCACCGTGGCCCCTCCGGCTGCCGCCAGGCCCAGCGCCTCCTTGGCACCTCCGGCCTGCGGCTGGCCCGGCGCGGCCTTGGCGGCGGCCAGCTTGTGGTCGTTCTGGAAACGCTCCAGCGCGGCGCGCGTCTGCGCGCCGTAGCTTCCGTCGTAGTCCACGCCCAGATATGGCGCGTTCTTGGCGTCCTTGACCACGCGCAGCATGGCCTGCAGCAGGGCCACGTCATGCACCTGGTTGCTGCCGCCCTCGCCTACGCTGTCCTTGATGTCAGGCATGCTTCTCCCCTCGTTGTGGTTGTCGATATGGCCCGCAGCAACGGCTCAGCGGGCGGGCTCGGGTTTGCGGTCGGTTTTGCGGTCGGGTTTGTTGCCGGGCTTCAGGCCGGCATCCGGCAGCAGGTGCACCAATGGCACGGTGCGCGGCTGCAGGCTGGCCGAGCAGGCACGCAGCCGCAGCGATTCGGCATGTGCCTGCGCCATGTCCGCCGCCACCTGCACCAGGGCGTGATGGGGCGCGGCGCCTGCGGGGCGTGTGCGCACGACGGAATAGGCGCCCAGGCATTCAGTCTGCTGCGCGCGCGCGGCACGTGCGGCCGCCACGCTGGCATAGCGCGCCGCCACCACGGCCTGCACGGCGGCCGGTGGTGCCGAGGCCTGCTCGGCAAACGCCTGCCGGCCCTTGTTCCAGCGCAGGCTGCGGGTCTCGATCTGGTCGGGCGCATCGTCCTGCGGTGATGCATAGCGCACCAGCAGCACCGGGATCCGGCCCGTGGGCGCCAGCACCCAGCTTTGGTAGTTGCCCTGGGGCTCGTCGTACTGCCAGGCCAGGTGCGGGCCCTGGGCGGTGGCGACATACAGCGCATGGCGGCGCTTGGGATGCTCAAAGCCCCCCATCTGCGTGACCAGCAGCGCACGCGAGCCGCCCTGCACGCCGGGCAGGCGCAAGCTGCGCACGGCAGCGGTGACGGTGTCTTCTTCCTCGCCAGTCGTCCACACGCGCTCAAGGTGCTGGAGCCCTGCTGCCGCAGACAGCGGATCACCCACGCCGTACAGCGGATCGGGCTGTGCCAATTGCGCCGGCCCCCTGGACGCCGGCCAGGACAGCGCCGCTGGCTGGCCCTGCTGCACGCCGGCACGCACCAGCCTCAGCTCAAAGGGACAAGGCGCCGCCGTGCAGGCAGGCAGCGACAACTCATAGGCAGGCGCCCCCTTGGCCGTGCCGGACGGCAGGCTTTCCAGCACCTGCCGCTGCGGCCCGGCAGCGAGCGCCGCCCCGGCACCCAGCACCGCCGCAAGGCTCAAGGCCAGTGCCCGCCATGGCAGCGCCCCGCCACAGTAAAAATCGGAGCGCATTGAATGGTGAGCCATGGTGATAGCGGGTTTCTATGATTGGCCTGGGCTGTCGATACGCCGCAATACAGGAGGAATCTGCCGCAATGGGCTTGAAACAGGCATTTCAAGGCCCGGCGCCGCAGGCATTGTCTACAAGCTGGCATGCGGCGTCTGTTGCAAAATGCATCCGGCGCTTGAGAATTGCATTCAACATTTGCAATTCATCCAGGATGCATTCTGGAACCTTTCAAACCAGATAGATTTCATTTGAACAAAAATCAACAACATCAATGACTTACATGAAATTCACTCCAATTTCACAAAGCAAGGAAAATACCTTCTTGTATACATGACAGCTCCCGACATCTGCTTCCATCGAATGCACTGGGCTGAGGAAAACCTGAATCAATGCGGATACGCCATGGGTTGCCCACTGCAAATAGTGCGCACCGAGGATTCCCTAGATGGACCCGCATCACAAGTTCGCCGAATTTCACGATACTGCAACCATTCACCATCTCAAATGGCTTGCGGCTAAACGACCGGGGCTGCCTTGCCGGTTGTACCTGCAAGGTGCAGCGGGGCACACCCGCATCGTTGCCGGTTCCAGCTTCTTACCGTGACCACCCGAAATCACTGCTACAATCGCTGGCTTCGGAGAGGTGGATGAGCGGTTTAAGTCGCACGCCTGGAAAGCGTGTGTGGGCTAATCCCCACCGCGGGTTCGAATCCCGCCCTCTCCGCCATACACCCAGCAAAACGGGCCCCTACACGGGGCCCGTTTTCGTTTCCGGGCCGGCCTGTGGCAAGGTTCATGCCCAGGTTTGCGCCCGCCGCGCCCGCCCCTGCCTCGGCCCCACGCACCGGCCGCACATCAGGGAAAGCGACAGCACGGACACCCCCTCCAAGCCTTGCGCAGACGCGCCCCAGGGCTTGCAATAGGCAGCAGCTGGCAGCAATAGGCAAGCGTCTGACAAGCACATCCTTGTTTCGGTGATGTACTAGCTGCAACAAAGCCCCCAGGCGCGCAGCTTTGTGCAACAGCACCCCTGGCGCGAACGTGCATCCAGCCCCATGGCGCGCATGGCTTGCGGCGCTTGAGATTCGACGGAGGTTCCCCAATGGAAAGCAAGGTCATCAAGCTCCCTCAAGTCCTCTTAACTTCCGTCAATTTCTCTCAATTGACGATAGTTTTCAATCGAATCGGAGCAATCGATCGAAAATTCCAAAAACCCGCCGTATATTCCACACCGCTTTGCGGCCCGCCCGGCCCGTCTTCGGGCTGAGACGGGTCCTGCCCCTGCCGGGTACAGCGCAGCACAAGAACGCACAAGCGAAGAGCACAGGAAAACGCAAAAGGGGTTGGCATGAAGATTCTTTCGTTTTTCGGGACCCGTCCCGAGGCCATCAAGATGGCGCCACTGGTCACGGCCCTGTCGCAGACGCGGGGCATCGAGAGCGTGGTGTGCGTCACCGGCCAGCACCGGCAGATGCTGGACCAGGTGATGGATCTGTTCGGCCTGCAGGCGCAGCACGATCTCGCCGTCATGCAACCCAACCAGACGCTCAACGGCCTGTTCTCCCGCGTGGTGGCAGGTGCCGATGGCGTGCTGGAGCAGGAAAAGCCCGACTACGTGCTGGTGCACGGCGACACCAGCACGGCCACCGCCTGCGCGCTGGCAGCGTTTCACCGCCGCATTCCGGTAGGCCACGTGGAAGCCGGCCTGCGCACCGGCGATCTGGCCCAGCCCTTTCCCGAAGAGATGAACCGCCGCGTGGTCGATGTGGTCAGCCAGTGGATGTTTGCGCCCACGCCCACGTCGCGCGCCAACCTGCTGGGCGAGAACCTGCAGGGCCGCATCGCCGTGACGGGCAACACCGTCATCGATGCGCTGGCCACGCTGTGCGACCGGCTCGATGCCCAGCCCGAGCTGGCCCGTGCCATTGCCCAGCGCCATCCCTGGGTGGATGCGCAGCGCCCGCTGCTGCTGGTCACGGGACACCGGCGCGAGAATTTCGGCGAAGGCTTCCAGAACATCTGCGCTGCGCTGGCCGAGCTGGCGCAGCGCCATCCGGACCTGCTCATCGTCTACCCCGTGCACTTCAACCCCGCCGTGCGCGAAGTGGTCATGCGCACGCTGGGCGGCATGGACAACATCCGCCTCATCGATCCGCTGGACTATGTGGACTTCGTCTGGTTCATGCAGCGCGCCCACATCATCCTGACCGACTCCGGTGGCGTGCAGGAAGAGGCGCCCTACCTGGGCAAGCCCGTGCTGGTGATGCGCGACGTGACCGAGCGGCCCGAGGCCGTATCGGCCGGCACCGTGCTGCTGGTGGGCACGCAGCGCGCGCGCATCGTGGCCGAGGTCAACCGGCTGCTGGCCGACGAGGGGCACCACGCCTCGTTTGCGCGCCGCATCAATCCCTATGGCGATGGCCAGGCCTCGCAGCGCATCGTGCGTGCCCTGCTGGGACAGCCCTTCGACGAGTTTGCCGCCGGACACACAGGCGGCGCGGCCGTCCCGGACATAGCGGCCGCCGTGACCAAGGGCATGGCGCCGGCCTGAACCACGCACGCACCACCCTGCGCATCACGTCCACGAAGCGCATTACGAATCGAGCACCGAAGTGAGAAAAGAGGCCCCCATGCAACCGACCATCCGCCAATCGCTTTCCCGCACCGGGGCCCGCTGGGCGCTGGGTTCGCTGCTGGGCCTGGGCGCCCTGTTCGCGCAGACGGCCTCGGCCTCGGCGCTGGGTGACGCCATACGCCAGCTGGGCGCCAGCGACGGGCTGCAGCGCAGCGTCACGCTCAAGGAGCTGGGCATCGTCGATCCCGTGGTGCTGGCCGGCACGGCCACCCAGGACTTCTACCTGCCCGTGCCGCGCGGCCTGCCGCTGGGCGATGCCAGCATTGCCTTCGACAGCCGCTACCTCAAGGGCGAGCCCGGCGTCTCGACCGTGGTGATCTCGCTCAACGGCACGCCCGCCGTGTCGCAGACCGTGCCCGACGGTGACGGCATGCTGCAGCGCACGCTGCCCGTCGCCCAGCAGGCCCGCGCCAGCGATTTCGTGCGGCTGGGCGTGAACTGGCGCAGCCGCAACGGCCAGGTGCGATGCGATGACAACCACTCCCTGGCCAACTCCCTGACCATCTCGCCGCAGACACGGCTGAGCTACCGCGTGGACCCGCGCGATGTGCGCAGCATCGAAGATGTCTGGAACACCCTGCCCGTGCGCGCCACCGTGCTGGTGGCCGGCCGGCAGCTGGAGCAGGCCTCGTTCGACAGTGCCTGGCGCATCGGCGCCAGCCTGCAGCGCAACAACAGGCGCATGACGGTGAATGCATTGCCCGCCGTGGGGGAGACGCTGGACCTGCGCGGCCTGGAGGTTCCCGCCGTCCTGGCCGGCGTGCCCGCCTTTGCCGCACTGCGCGGCGCCGAGCCCCAGCACAAGCTGGCCAGTGACGCCGAACTGGGCGCGCTGCTCATGCTGGGGGCCGCCCAGGTCAGCGGAGACATCGTGGTGGCCGACAAGGCACTGCAGCAGCGCCTGACCGCCGCCTTCGCGGCCCTGCAGGCCCAGCTGGCGGCCGACCCCGATGCGGGCCAGGCCCTGCAGCAATGGCGCGCCCGGCGCGCGCCGCTGGCCAACGAGGCGCTGGCCTCGCAGCAGTTGCGCGCCCTGCCCATGGGCCGCCAGATGGTGCTGGCCGTGGCCGCCGACGCGGGTGCGCGCGTGGCCGGCCTGCAGGAGGCCGCCCTGCAGCGCCTGCTGGTCAGCGACAACGTGACCGTGGCCGCGGCCCAGCCCCCGCAATGGGACGAGGCCAAGGGCATACGCCTGTCCAGCCTGGGCGGCAGTCCCGACAGCTTCGACGTGCTGTCGCGCGGCGACTGGACGATGAACTTCCCGCTGAGCGCCGTGGCCTCGCAGGGCCAGATGCCGGGCGAGATCACGCTGTACGTGGCCGCCGCCCCCGGCGCCTCGGCCACGCGCCCCGTGGCCACGCTGTTCTGGAACGGCATGCTGCTGTCGGCCCGCCAGCTGGAGGCCAACGGCCAGCCCGAACGCCTGCGCGCCCGTGTGCCCGGCTATGCGCTGGGCATCAACAACACCTTGCGGGTGTCCGTGCAGCGCCAGCCCTACTCGGCCGACTGCAACGAGATTCCCCAGCCCTACCCCGCCAGCGTGCTGCCGGCCATCAGCTACGTGACGCCCGGCAAGGCCGAGGCCAACGGCAGCTTCATCGGCCTGCTGCCGCTGCTGGGCGCCAAGTCGCAGTTCCTGGTGCCCGCCAGCTATCTGTCGGCAGCGCCGGCCGCGCTGGAGCGCATGGCCAACCTGGCGGCCGCCAGCGGCCTGTCGGCTTCGCAGGCCGAGCTGGTCGTGGCCCAGGCCGATGCAACGGCCAAGCCCTCCATGCCCTTTGTCGCCATGGAAGTGCCGGTGGACGGCGCCAAGCCCCTGGTGACGGTGACGGACCGGCAGCAGCTGCGCATCCGCGGCAAGTCGGCGGACTGGCTGGACATCAAGGGACTCAAGCAACTGTCCTCGGCCGAAGTGGTCACGGCAGGCGGCCAGCAGGGCGTGCTGTGGCATGCCATCGGCGAGTGGACGGGCGGCCTGGGCGAGCCCTTCCTGCTCAATCGCGGCAACATCGCCGTGATCGGTGGCGACGGCCCGCTGGCCTGGGTGGACAGCAGCAATCCCGAAACCGGCATTCCGTCGGGCCCGCGCGAAAGCGCCTTCCACGAATGGCGCAACTTCCTTTCCTGGAGCGTGCCGGGCATCGCCATCGCGCTGTTCGTGGTGCTGCTGCTGGTGGTGCTGGCCTGGGCGGTGGCGCGCAGCAAGCAGTCCAAGCACTGAGCCCGGCCCGGGCAACGATGACGACGGCATGAGGCGATCGCCATGATCTCTTCCCTCTACTGGCCCTACCTGGTGGCCGACTACTACCACGCGCTGGAGATCGTCAGCGCCGTGGTGGCCGTCGTCATCCTGCTGTCCAGCATCGACGACCTGTTCATCGACGCCTGGTACTGGGTGCGCGAGGCCTGGCGCGCGCTGACCGTCAAGCGCCGCTACCAGCCGCTCAAGGCACAGCAGTTGCAGGAGGTCGAGGAAAAGCCGCTGGCCATCATGGTGCCGGCCTGGCTGGAGTACGACGTGATCGCGCCCATGCTGGAGAGCATGGTGGGCACGCTGGACTACAAGAACTACATGATCTTCGTGGGCACCTACCGCAACGACGAACGCACCAAGAACGAGGTCGAGCGCATGCGCCGGCGCTACCGCCAGCTGGTCCGCGTGGAGGTGCCCCATGACGGCCCCACCTGCAAGGCCGACTGCCTCAACTGGATCGTGCAGGCCATTTTCCAGCAGAACACGCTGCAGCCCGAGCCCTTTGCCGGCGTGATCCTGCACGACAGCGAGGACGTGCTGCACCCGCTGGAGCTCAAGTACTACAACTACCTGCTGCCGCGCATGGACTTCATCCAGCTGCCCGTGACCTCGCTGGAGCGCGAGTGGTACGAGCTGGTGGCCGGCACCTACATGGACGAATTCGCCGAATGGCACACCAAGGACCTGGTGGTGCGCGAGAGCATGTCGCACATGGTGCCCTCGGCCGGCGTGGGCACCTGCTTTTCGCGCAAGGCGATGGAGGAGCTGGCGGCCGAGACCCACAACCAGCCCTTCAACACCGACACCCTGACCGAGGACTACGACATCGGCGCGCGGCTGGCACGCCGGGGCATGAAGCAGATCTTCGGCAAGTTCCCCGTGGACTACGTGATACGGCGCAAGCCGCTGTTCGGCCTGGGCAAGGAAAAGGTGTCCACGCTGACCATGCCGCTGGGCATCCGCGAGTTCTTTCCCAACACCTTCAAGACCGCCTACCGGCAAAAGGCGCGCTGGACACTGGGCATCGGCCTGCAGGGCTGGAGCCAGGTCGGCTGGGCCGGGCCGCTGTCCACCAAGTACCTGCTGTTCCGTGACCGCAAGGGGCTGGTGACCTCCTTCGTGGCCATCCTGGCCTATCTGCTGCTGCTTAACTTCCTGCTGTTCCTGCTGGCCGATCACATGGGCTGGTGGACGGTGTACTACCCGTCCCTGTTCGCTCCCAACGGCTGGCTGGTGACGCTGATGAGCGTCAACGTCATCGCCCTGCTGCTGCGCGTGGTGCAGCGCGCCTGGTTCGTCTCGCGCCTGTACGGCTGGGAGCACGCCATGCTGTCCATCCCGCGCATGGTGATCGGCAACTTCATCAATGCCATGGCGGCGGCGCGCGCCTGGAAGCTGTTCATCGTCCACCTGGTCACGGGCAAGCGGCTGGCCTGGGACAAGACCATGCACGACTTCCCGTCCACCGACCAGTTGAGCCACCAGCGCCAGCGCCTGGGCGAGCTGCTGCTGTCATGGCAGGCCATCGACGAAACCCGGCTGGCCACCGCGCTGGAGATACAGCAGCGCGAACGCCGTCCGCTGGGCGCCATCCTCATGGAGCAGGGCTGGCTGGACGAGGCCACGCTGCGCGAGGCCATCAGCTTCCAGCAGGGGGAGCCCACCGACCCCACGGTGCATCCCGACATTCCCGCACAAGGCATTCCAAGCACCCCAAGGGCCGGCATATGAAGCATCTCGCTCCCCTCGTTCGCCCTCTCACGCTGGCCGCGCTGCTGGGCGCCGGCTGGAACACGCCACCGGCCTGGCCGCAGGCCGTGGCGGCCGTCAAGGCGGAGGCGCCGCTCAGGGGCCGCGCGTGGCAACTGGCCAACCAGGCCTATGCCCACTACCAGGCCGGCCGCTTTGCACGGGCCGCGACCGCCGCCGCATCGGCCGTACAGCTGCGCCCCGACCTGCTGCGCCTGCGCATGCTGCTGATCTACTCGCTGCAAAAGCAGGGCAAGAACGAGGAAGCGCTCAAGGCCATCGCCTCGGCCCGCGCCGCCGGGCTGGACGAGGCCACGCTGCAGCAGGCCGAAACCAATGTGCGGGCCGCAGCGGCAGGCGGGGCAGCGGGCGGGCCTGCGGGGGCCACGGCTTCCGAGGCCTACAACAAGGCCTTTCCCATCGCCACGCAGGCCTACACCGACTACAACGCCAAGAACTACGCGGACAGCGCGCGCAGGGCCGAGCAGGCCTTTCGCCTGGACCCCAGCCAGGGCCAGTGGGCGCTGCTGTGGATAGGCGCGCTGGAGGCGCAGGAACAGCTGGGCGCCGCCATCGAGGCCGCAGATGCCGCCCTGGCCCTGGACCCTCCCAACAAAAGCGACCTGGTGGCCAAGCGCCAGACCCTGCGCCGCAGCCAGGCCGTGCTGCCGGCGCAAAAGGCCTACCAGGCGCTGATCGCCAACAACCCGGCGCAGGCCGTGCCCTTTGCGCGCGAAGCAGTGGCGCTGGCGCCGGGAACGGCATCGCACCGCCTGCTGCTGATCACCTCGCTGCTGCTGGCCGAGCAGTTGCCCGATGCGGAAAAAGCTGCAGACGAGGCGCTGGCGCAGGACAACGAAGACACAGCGGCGCTGGGCATGCGCGGCTACATCCGCCAGCGCCAGGGCAAGACCGCACAGGCCAACGAGGACTTCGACGCCGTGCTCAAGCAGGACTGGCTGGACGAAAAGCAGTCCGCCAACCTGCGCCTGATCGCGGCCGACGCGGCCCTGGCCGCTGGCGACGCGGCACGCGCCCGCGCGCTGCTGGCGCCCATGCCGGCACAGGATGAATCCGTGGCCCGCCGCCTCAAGCAAGCCGATGACCTGCGCCCCGGCCGCGACACGCCCATGGTGGCCGATACGCGCGGCGCCTCGCAAACCCTGGCCATGGCCGACTACCCGCCGCCGCTGCAGGACTGCCGCGATACGCCCTACGGCACGGTCTGCGAGCTGCAGCCTTCCGATGCCCAGGGCACGGGCGGCCCCAGCGCCCAGGCCTATGCGGCCTACGCGCGCCAGGACTACAAGGCCGCCATCGAACATGCGCAAACGGCCGTGGAGCAGGACCCCGACAATGCGCAACTGCAAAAGCTGCTGACCACCACGCTGGCCGCAGGCAACCGCGACCAGCAGGGCCAGGCCCTGCTGCGGCTGGACAAGTCCCTGTCCCTCACCCCCAACGACGCCCAGCTGCTGATGCAGCGCGGCTACCTGTACTCGCGCCAGGAAGAGCCGGCCAAGGCGCTGCAGGACTTTCGCGCGGCGCGCGCCACGGGCGAGGCGCCAGCGGGCGCCATGCTGGACGAAGGCTATGCCCTGGCCGGCACCGGCGACAACCGGGGCGCCGTGCGCACCTTCAAGGAAGCCATCGACCTGGACGACGCCGGCACCGCCAAGCTCACGCCCGGCCAGCGCGAGAACGCACGCAGCGCCGTCTCCGGCTACGCACGCGAGTGGGGCGCCATCGTCTCCATGGGCTACCGGGGTGCGCGGCCTGCGGGGCGTGCGTTCTCGGACGGCATCCTCACCCAGGCCGGCGATGCGGTCTTCGGCACGGCCGAGGCCTACTGGCGCCCGTCCAACTTCCTGAACTCGTCCACCCGCATCTTCGATGTCTACGGGCGGCTGGGCAGCACCTTGCACGACGGCGGCGGCACCACGCTGGGCCAAAGCGCCATCGACCCCTGCACCGGCCTGCCCATCAATGTGCAGGCGGGCGACAACCGCGGCATCTCTGGCCTGCCCACCACCACGGGCTCGCTGGGCATGCGCTTCACGCCGTCCACCAAGTACGCGCTGACCTTTGGCATAGAGCGCCAGTTCAACATCGGCTCCGCCACGCGCTCGGGCTTCATCACGCCGGAATCGCCCCAGCTGCGCTGCCTGATGAGCGGGCGCGACCCCCTCAACCCCACGGGCCCGGCGCTGGGCAACCCGATATCGGCCAAGTACAGCGCGGGCGCGGGCCAGGGCGGCTGGCTGGCCTATGTCACCCACGGCTTCTACGAGGGCACGGGCCGGCGCACGGACCGCTCCAGCTGGTTCACCATGGAGGGCTACAGCCAGGCCGGCTATGCCAACCAGAGCATGGCCTCGCGCTTCACGCTGACCGACCAGACCAACGGCGCCCTGGTGGGCGACGGCTCGGGCCGCTACAAGCGCGAGCAATGGTTCTTCTCCACCGAGGCCCGCTTCGGCCGCAGCTTCCGCGCCGACGGCATCAACCAGGGGCTGGTGATCTTTCCGTTCGGCGTGGTCGCGGCCGATTGGATCAAGCAGAGGAACCGCGTCGATGTGCGCTCCCTGCAGGCCGCCCCGGGCGCCACGCCCACCGCAGCCCAGTTGGCCGCCCAGCAGGGGCAGACGCTGGCCCTGCAAGGCAATGGCAGCAGCTGGTCCGCCAGCGCAGGCGTGGGCGTCAGCCTGCGCCAATGGTTCCGCGAAAGCCACTACAGCACGGCCCAGTCCTATCTGGACTGGTCCATGCAGTACCGCTTCAACATCGGTGGCGGCCAGGCCGACCGGGCCAAGGGCCTTTTCATGACGCTGACGCTGTCCTATTGAAAGCCCTGCCCCGCCGCCGCTACCACCACACAGACAAGAGAAAAGGAGAAAGCTCCCATGGATTCGACCAAGCAAGCACCCCACCCCGCCCTGCACGGACTGCGCTCGGGCATGGCGCGCGCCGCACGCGGACTGGCCGGCTGCGCCCTGGTGCTGGGCGCGCTGGCAGCGCAGGGTACGGCACAGGCCCAGGCACAGGACAGCTCCTCCATCGTTCTCAGGGGCAAGGACGGCTGGCTGTTTCCGGGCTGGGGCAGCCTGACCCAGGTGGACCGCGCCGGCATCACGGAATCCACGCGGCTGATCACCGAGGCGCGCAACCTGCTGGCCGCGCGCGGCGTGAAGCTGCAGGTGCTGCTGCTGCCCGACAAGGTGCGCTTCTATGCCGACAAGATGCCCGACGGCAAGGCCATGAGCGCCGATGTCCAGGGCCGCTACAAGCAGGTGCTGCAGGCGCTGCAGGCCGCCGGCATTCCCAGCTTTGACGACGAGGCCGTGCTGCGCACCGTGCGCGACAGTGGCAAGGACGTGTTCTACCGCACCGACCAGCACTGGACCCAGGCGGCAGCCGACGCCACGGCCGAGGCCACCGCCCGCATGGTCCAGGGCGAGGTGCCCCAGCTGGCCGGCAGCGCCGGCAGCGGCCTGGCCCTGGGCGACACCGTCACCGAGCGCCGCTATGGCGACCTGGCCGAGCTGTTTCTGACCGCCGAGGAGCGCAAGCAGATCGGCCGCGAGGTCTACACCGTGCGCCGCCAGGCTCCGGCCAAGGGCCTGCTCGACGACGAGCCCGCCCCCGTCCATGTCACCGGCCACAGCATGGTCCAGCCCTACTTCGGCTTTCCGCAAAAGCTCTCCAACCTGCTGGACCGCCCGGTCTCGCTGAACTGGAAGCCCGGCAACGTGGGCCAGTGGACCATGCTGCTGGAGTACCTGGAGTCGCCTGCCTTCAAGGCCCACAAGCCCCAGGTGCTGGTGTGGCAGATGTTCGAGCCCACCTACAGCTACGGCCCCAACGCGGCCGGCCAGTGGGACAACGCCTCGCTCATGCCCAACGCCACCTGGCTGGAGCGGCTGCGGGCCGCGCTCAAGGGCTGACACCGTGGACCCCACCGCGCAAGAACTGCAAACCGACAAAGGACACCGGCGCAACGCCTGGATCTGGGGCGCCCTGCTGCTGTCGGGCCTGGCCTGGGGCGGCTGGACGCTGGCCAGCGGCGGCCCCAAGGCCGGCGAGCTGCAGCTGGCCGCCTGGCTGGATGGCCGCGCGGGCGCGGCGCTGAACAAGGGCCTGCGCCTGCCTGCGCAGTCCTCGCTGGAAACCGGCCAGGCCGCGCTGCGCTACCGCCTGCTGGGCGATACGGGAGCGCAGGTGGCCCTGGGCTGCCCGCAATGGATGTTCTACCGCGACGGCCTGCGGCCCCAGCCCGGCACGGGCGCCGCGCCCTTCGAGGCGCGCCAGCGCCTGCTGCGCCACTGGACCCGGCAGTTGCAGGACAAAGGCATTGCCACCCTGGTGGTGGCCGTGCCCGACAAGTCGCGCATCGAGGCCGCCCATCTGTGCGGCCTGCCCGTGGCACCCGTGATGCTCCAGCGCCTGGACCTGTGGCAGCAGCGCCTGCAGGCCGACGGCATTGCCTTCGCCGATCTGCGCCCCGCCCTGCGCCCTGCCCTGCAGACACAGGAGCAGGCGCAACCCGTGTTCTTTCGCACCGACGTGCACATGAATGCCGAGGGCGCACGCGCCGCCGCCCTGGCCGTGGCCCAGGCCGCGCTGCCGCTGCTGGGCGGGCAGCGCGGTGCCCAGGCCTTCGAGGAATCCGCGCCCGGGCCGCTGCAGCCGCTGCCCGGCGACCTGCTGGCCCTGGCCGGCCTGGCCGATGCCCCGGCCGGCTGGCGCCCACGGCGCGACCAGGTGCGCCCGCAGACCATTGCCCCCGTGCGCGGCGGCGGCCTGCTGGACGAGACGCCGCCCGTGCAGGTGCTGCTGGCCGGCAGCTCCAACGGGCTGCGCAGCAATTTCGCGCCGCAGCTCGGCCGCGCGCTGGGCCAGGAAGTCTGGAACCTCAGCATGGACGGCGGCCAGTTCAGCGGCGCCATGGTGGCCGCGCTCAAGCGCCGCGCCTCCTGGCCGGCCAGCCTGCGGCTGGTGATCTGGGAGTTCTCGGAAAACACCTTGTCCCTGCCCCTGACGGACGATGAAAAAGCGGCGCTCAAGGAGCTGGACGCCGCCTCCCCGCCTGCGTGACCCCGCCCGCTACATGCTGTTCAATTCCTATCTTTTCCTGCTGCTGTTCCTGCCCATCGCGCTGGCGGGCCACTACCTGGCCGGGGCCATCAGCCTGCGGCTGGCCGCGTTCTGGCTGTGCCTGACGTCCTTTGTCTTCTACGGCTGGTGGAACCCGCAGTTCGTCGCCCTGCTGGCGCTGTCCATCGCCTTCAACTACGTGGTGAGCCTGCTGATCCTGCGCTTTGCGGGCCGCGCGCGGCTGCAGGGGCTGGTCACCGCCCTGGGCGTGGGCGCCGACCTGGCGGCGCTGTTCCACTACAAGTACTTCGCCACGCTGTTCAACTTCCTGGGCGAATGGGGGCTGACGCAGGGCGGGATGCACGAGCTGATCCTGCCGCTGGGCATCTCGTTCTTCACCTTCACCCAGATCGGCTACCTGCTGGACTGCCGCTCGGGCATCGTCAAGGAACGCAGCCTGCTCAGCTACGTGCTGTTCGTGACCTTCTTTCCGCACCTGATCGCGGGGCCCATCCTGCACCACAAGGAAATGATGCCGCAGTTCGCGCAGCCGGATAACTACCGGTTCCGCGCGGACAACCTGTCCATCGGCGGCACGCTGTTCGTGATCGGCCTTGCCAAGAAGGTGCTGCTGGCCGACGAGATCGCGCCCTATGCAGACGCGGGATTCGCCGCGCCCGGGGACCTGCAGTTCTGGGCCGCCTGGGGTGCCAGCCTCAGCTACGCGCTGCAGCTGTACTTCGACTTCTCGGGCTATTCGGACATGGCGCTGGGCCTGGCGCGCATGTTCGGCATCCGTTTCCCGCTGAACTTCAACTCGCCCTACAAGGCCGGCAGCATCATCGACTTCTGGGCACGCTGGCACATGACGCTGACGCGCTACCTCACGGCCTACCTGTACTACCCCGTGGCCATGGCCATCTCGCGCGCACGCGAAAAGCGCGGCCTGTCCGTGGGATCGAGCGCCGCGCGCACGCCCGGCGGCTTTGCGGCCACCATCGTCGTGCCCACGCTGTTCACCATGGGGCTGGCGGGCATCTGGCACGGTGCGGGCCTGCAGTACGTGATCTTCGGCCTGCTGCATGCCTTCTACCTGTCGGTCAACCATGCCTGGCGCATCTTCGTGGTCAGCCGCAAGCCGGCCGCCGCACGCAAGTCGGGCCGGGGCGTGCAGGCGCTGTGCGTTGTCATCACCTTCATTGCCGTGCTCATCGCCCAGACCTTCTTCCGCGCCCACGGCGTGGGCGACGCCATGCTGCTGCTCAAGGGCATGGCCGGCCTGCGCGGCGTGGAGGCGCTGGAGTCGCTGTCCCACGTCCAGGGACTGGCACTGGGCGATGCCATACGCCTGGCCATAGGCCACCACATGCAGCTGGCCCTGGTCCTGCTGCTGCTGGCCATTGCCTGGTTCACGCCCAATGCCCACCAGATCCTGGGCCGCTTCTCGCCCGCCATGTTCAAGGTGCAGGAAGCGCCCCGCGCCTGGATGCGCTGGCGCCCCAGCGCAGGCTGGACGGCCGTGACCCTGGTCCTGCTCTTCCTGTGCCTGGTCAATCTGCACAAGGAAACCCGCTTCCTGTATTTCCAGTTCTGAAACACCTGTTGGAGAGAAACCATGTCCCTGAATGACATCGAAACCAAGATTGCCCAGATCATCGGCGCCATCATCCTGACCTCGGTCGAGCCCGATACGCTGCTGCTCGAATCGGGCCTGGTGGACTCGCTGTCCGCCGTGGACGTGGCACTGGCCATCGAAAAGGAATTCGGCGTCAAGATACCGCCATCGGAGATCGACCTGCACCTGGAATCCGTGCACACGCTGGCGCAGTACGTGGCCGAGCAGCGCAAGGCCTGATGCAACGCCTGCACGCCGCCGCCCCGTCCCTTTGTCCCTGCGCAACAAGGAGCCCGCATGCGATTCAGTTTTGACCGCTTCGACTTCACCGAGCCCGGCGCCGACACCGCGCGGCCCGCCGTGATCGATGCCGCCGGCACGCTGGACTGGCAGCAACTGGCCCAGGCCGTGGCGCAATGGGAGCAGCAGGCGCTGGCGCGCGGCGCGCGGCGCGACGAGCCGCTGCTGATCACGGGGCACAAGGAGACCGCGTTCCTCGTGGCCATCCTCGGCTGCCTGCGCCTGGGCGTGCCCTTCGTGCCGGTGGACGTGATCAACCCGCCCGAGCGCATGGCGCGCATCGCCACGCTGGTGCAGGCCGGCCTGCACTACGACGCGCAGGCCCGCAGCTTCCTGGACACCGGCATCGCCGCGCAGCCGCTGCAGGAAAAATCGCTGGCCTACATCATGTTCACCTCGGGCAGCACGGGCGATCCCAAGGGCGTGCAGATCGGGCGCGAGAGCCTGGGCCTGTTCGCCGGCTGGATACGCGACTGCCTGGCCCTGGGCGAGGCGCCGGTCTTCATGGACCAGATGCTGTTCAGCTTCGACTTTTCGCTGTTCAACTGGATGGGCGCCCTGGTCACGGGCGGCGCCTGCGTGCTGTGCGCGCGCGAGACCATTGCCGACCGCCAGGCCTTTGCCGCCTACCTGGCGGGCACCCATGTGAACGTCTGGGCGTCCACGCCCTCCTTCGTGCGCCAGCAGCTGCTGGATGCCGACTTCGACCAGCAGCACCTGCCCGACCTGCGCGTCTTCGTCTTCGGCGCCGAATCGCTCACGCCCACCGTGGCCGAGGCGCTGTGGAGCCGCTTTCCCCAGGCGCGCATCATCAACTCCTACGGCCCCACCGAGGCCACCTGCTCCACCACCTGGGTGGAGATCGACCCCGCGCTGCGCCAGCGCGCGCCGCTGCCCTTTCCCATCGGCCGGGCCAAGCCCTATGCCGATGTGTTCCTGGACGAAGGCGAGATCTGCGTGGCCGGCGACCACGTGATGCGCGGCTACCTGAACCGCCCCGACCTGCACGCCACACGCATGTTCATGCGCAACGGCAAGCGCGGCTACCGCACGGGCGACCTGGGCGAGATCGACAGCGAGGGCCTGGTCACCTTCCACGGCCGGCGCGACGACCAGATCAAGATGCACGGCTACCGCATCGAGCTGGCCGAGGTCGATGCCGTGCTGGCCACCCTGCCCGGCGTGCGCGCAGGCGCGGCGGTGGCACTCAAGCGGCCCGATGGCTTCATCGTGCGCATGATCGGCTTCGTGGACCTGGACCGCAGCGGCCCGCCCGGCATGCAGCCCCTGCCCGAAGACCTGGCCGGATGGCGCGAACTGCTGGCCCAGCGCGTGCCGCCCTACATGATTCCGTCGGAACTGCTGGCCTGCCACGGCTTTCCGCTGACGCAGACTGACAAGGCCGACCGCAAGCAACTGGAGCGCATGTACCTTGATGCACGCATGCGCCCCGCCAAGGAAACCAAGGACCCGCAGGCATGACCTCCGCTTTTTCCCCCGTGATGCGTACCGTCGCGCTCGCCCTGGCCGGCCTGGCCGGGCTCTCCTGCCTGCCCGCCGCGCATGCCGAAGGCACGCTGGCCCAGCTCTATGCGGCGCGCCCGCCCGCAGGCTCGTCCTTCGTGCGCGTGGTCCACCCCGACGCGGGCAGCCTGCGCGTTAAGATCGGCGACGGCCCCGAGCAGACGCTGTCCGGCAGCAAGCCGGCCAGCAGCTACGCCATCGTCAAGGGCGACACGCCCTTCGCCATTCAGCTGGACGGCAAAAGCGCCGGCAGCATGAAGGTGGCGCCGGGCAGCTTCACCACCCTGGTGCCGCAGCGCCAGGGCAAGAACGCGGCCGCGCGCTTCACGTCCATCGACGACTCCGGCGGAAGCCAGGACGCGCTCAAGGCCGAGCTGCGCTTCTACAACCTGATCGACGATTGCACCGAAGGCGGGCTCAAGATCGCCGGCACGGGCACGCCGCTGTTCACGGGCGTGGCGCCCGCCAGGTCGGCCAGCCGCTCCATCAACCCGGTCAGCGCCCAGCTCGCCGCCACCTGCGCCACTGCGGCCAGCGCGCCGCTGGCGCTGCCCCAGCTGCAACCGGGCGACCACTACAGCCTGTTCATGACGGGTACGGCCGCCGCACCCGTGCTGCGCGGCCAGGCCAGCGCCACCGACACCTATCGTCCCTGACCCAGCCCAAGGAGACCGACACAGACATGCGCACCCGCTCCGTATTGCGTGAAGACCACCTGCTGTTCAAGGAACAGGTGGACCGATTCGTGGCCACCGAGATCCTGCCCCACATCAATGACTGGGAGGCCGAGGGCATCACGCCGCGCGCCCTGTGGCGCAAGGCGGGCGACAGCGGCCTGCTCAACTGCGACCTGCCCCCGCCCTACGGCCAGGGCGGCGACTTCGGCCACGCGGCCGTGGTCATCGAGGCGCTGGCGCGCGCCAACTGCCTGGGCATCGGCTTTTCCATCCATTCCGACATGGTGGCCCCCTATCTCTGGAACTTCGGCACGCAGGTGCAGAAGGACCGCTGGCTGCCGCGCATGGCCACGGGCGAGCTGATCGGCGCCATCGCCCTGACCGAGCCCGGCGCGGGCAGCGACCTCAAGGCCGTGCGCACGCGCGCCCGCCGCAAGAGCGAGGGCGAAGGCGGCGGCTACGTGCTCAACGGACAGAAAACCTTCATCACCAATGGCGTCAACGCCGGCCTGATGGTGGTGCTGGCCAGCACCGAGCCCGACCTGGGCGCGCGCGGCCTGTCGCTGTTCGTGGTGGAAGAAGGCATGAAGGGCCTGGGCAAGGGTGCCGCCCTGCGCAAGATAGGCCAGCACAGCCAGGACACCTGCGAGCTGTTCTTCGACGAACTGCACCTGCCGGCCGACCACCTGCTGGGGCGCGAAAACGCCGCCTTCGAGCATGTGACGCAGGAGCTGGCGCAGGAGCGGCTGGCGATCGCGCTGCGCGCGGCAGCCTCCACCGAAGGCATGCTGGACGAGGCCGCCGAGTTCGTGCGCAACCGCAAGGTCTTCGGGCGCCGCGTGCTCGACTACCAGAACACCCGCTTCAAGTTCGCCGACGCCCTGGCCAAGACCACCATGCTGCGCGTCTTTCTGGACGACTGCCTGGCCCAGCACATGGAAGGCTCACTGGACTCCGTCACCGCCGCCATGGCCAAGCTCAACGCCACCGAGCTGCAGGGCCAGGTGCTGGACGAACTGCTGCAGCTGCACGGCGGCTACGGCTACATGGCCGAATACGGCATTGGCCGCGCCTGGGCCGATGCGCGGGCGCTGCGCATCTTCGGGGGCAGCAGCGAGATCCTCAGAGAGATCATCGGCAAGCGCTTCTGACCCGGCAGCCACCGCGCTCAGCGGGCGGCGGCCTTCCACTCGCGCAGCAGTTGCCGGGCCTCCGGCGTGTCGTTCAGCACCCAGGGGTCGATGGCGAAGGCGACGACGCGCTGGGCGCCGTAGTCGCGGGCCACGTCCCACTGGCGGCGCACGCGCTCGAAACTGGCCGTGCGCGCCTGGAAGTCCGAACCATCGGGCCGCGTGGGCGGCAGTTGCTCGAACAGTTCCACGATGAGGTCGAACGGCGCCCTGCGCTCCAGCAGCATCTGCTGCAGCGGTGCCAGCGCCTCGTAGTTGCGCAGCCCCGCCACGCCCACGCCGTCCTGCACCATGGGGCGCAGGGACACCCGGTCCAGCAGGATGCTCCACAGCGTGGGCAGGCTGCCCAGCGTCTGCAGCTGGCTGAAATAGGTGGAGATGCCGGGCACCTGGCCGGACGTGGCCGCTGCCGCCTGCGCCAGTGGCTGCAGTGCGCTCACCAGCAGCTCGACGCGCTCGGGCGCGGCCCAGTGGTATTGCTCCAGCTCGTAGGGGATGTACCAGCCGCGAAACGCCGCGTGGCGCGGCCAGGTGCTGGCGTACATATGGCTGGCGCCCTGCTCGGCGATATGCGCCAGGTAGGGCGCGGGGCCCGCGGCGTTGGAAAGGCTGATCTGCTTCCACCAGCGCTCGTCATAGGGCAGGCCCAGGTGCACGCCCATGCCCAGTTCGGTGCAGATGTCCAGCAGGTCGGCGATCTGCGCGTCGGCCAGCATCCAGCTGTCCGCCTCGGAATCGCCCAGCAGGCCGCTCCATTGCACGAACAGCTCCCGGCAGCCCAGCGCCTGGGTGGCGGCCAGGCGCTGGCGCCATTGGTCGCGCGGCATCTCCAGATGGCTGCGCCACGGCTGCAGAAAACTGCCCGACACGGGCGCCGAGGCCGCGCAACCGACCAGCGAGGCACAGGCGGCGGCCGCGCCGGCGCCGAGGAATTCGCGTCTGGACAAATGCATGGTGGGAACGGCCGCAAGGCTGCGTGAAGCGAAGCACCAAGAATACAGCCAAGCGGCGCGGCAGCCGCCTTAAAAAGCAGCAGCCCAGCCAGGCTTGACCTGGCTGGGCTGAGGGTTGTCGCTTTCAGGGGCCGCGCACCATGCGTCGCCCCGGTATGGATCAGGAAACCTTGCCGACAGCGGCAGGTACCGCTGTTCCTGCCGGGGTCACCTCCATGGCGGGAGCACCATCCAGGGCGGCGTTGAGCTTGGTGTAGTCCAGCTCGTTTTCCCAGCGCGAGACCACCACGGTGGCCACGGCGTTGCCCATGAAGTTGGTCAGCGAGCGGCACTCGCTCATGAAGCGGTCCACGCCCAGGATCAGGGCCATGCCGGCCACGGGCACTTCGGGCACCACGGCCAGCGTGGCGGCCAGGGTGATGAAGCCCGCGCCGGTCACGCCGGCAGCGCCCTTGGAGCTGAGCATGGCCACCAGCAGCAGCGCGATCTCATGGCCCAGGGTCAGGTGGGTGTTGGTGGCCTGGGCGATGAACAGCGCGGCCAGCGTCATGTAGATGTTGGTGCCGTCCAGGTTGAAGGAGTAGCCCGTGGGCACGACCAGGCCCACGACGGACTTGCCGCAGCCGGCGCGCTCCATCTTCTGCATCAGCGAAGGCAGGGCCGATTCCGAGGACGAGGTGCCCAGCACCAGCAGCAGTTCCGCCTTCAGGTAGCGCGCCAGCTTGAGCACCGAGAAGCCGCACAGCCGCGCCACGAAGCCCAGCACTACGACCACAAAGAGCAGCGAGGTGATGTAGAACGAGCCCACCAGCCAGGCCAGGTTCACCAGCGAACCCAGGCCAAACTTGCCGATGGTGAAGGCGATGGCGCCAAAGGCTCCAAGCGGCGCGGCCTTCATCAGGATGCCGACCAGCTTGAACACGGGGGCCGTCAGCGCCTCCAGGAAGTTCAGCACGGGCTTGCCCGCATCACCGACCATGGCCAGCGAGATGCCGAACAGCACGGCCACGAACAGCACCTGCAGGATGTTGTCGCCCACAAAGGGGCTGACCAGCGTCTTGGGGATGATGTCCATGGCAAAGCCGGTGAGCGTCAGCTCGTGCGACTTGGCCACATAGCCCTTGACGGCGGCCTGGTCCAGGTCGGCCGGGTTGATGTTCATGCCCGCGCCGGGCTGCACCACGTGCGCCACCACCATGCCGACCACCAGGGCCAGCGTGGAGAAGAACAGGAAGTAGGCCATGGCCTTGAGGAACACGCGGCCCACGGTGCGCAGGTGCGTCATGCCCGCAATGCCGGTGACGATGGTCAGGAAGATCACCGGCGCGATGATCATCTTCACCAGCTTGATGAAGGCATCGCCCAGCGGCTTGAACTGCTCGGCGTACTGGGGCTCGAAGTGGCCGAGCAGCACGCCTGCCACGATGGCGACCACCACCTGGAAATACAGCTGGCGGTAGAAAGGCAGCCGCTCGGGGCTGGCGGCGTGGGTGGGGACGGCATGCATGGTGCGGCTCCGGCAGGATTTCTGTGGGGTTGACGCACCACCGAGGTGCGGCAAGTTGCGGGAAGGTGCAGGTTGTACCGCTGGCATCCTCCGGCGCCGATAACCTATTGGTATTAGGCGCAGGTGCTCTCCCAGGGAGAATGCACGCAGAATCAGGGTAATCCCCAACCCCTTCCCGCCCCTGGAAGGCACCAAGCTGGCGCCCAATCGGGTCCAGACCACCATGCCCCAACCCGTTCGACGCCCTTCACGCCGCTCCTTCTGGACCCTGCTGCTGCTGTTCGGCGGCATGCTCGCCTGCATGCTGCTGGCCGGTGAGCTGGTCTACCACCGCGCCCTGCGCGGCGAGGCCGAAAGCGTGCAGCGCCAGCTCAGCCTCTACGCCCAGGCCCTGGGCCAGCGCATAGACCGCTACCGCACCCTGCCCGAGGTGCTGGCGCTGGACGCGCAGCTGCGCGCCGCCCTCACCCACCCGCTGTCCGCCGCCGAGGTTGATGCCCTGAACCGCAAGCTGGAGCAGGCCAACGGCGCCAGCCAGTCGTCCACGCTGACCCTGATCGACCGCCACGGCACGGCCCTGGCCGCCAGCAACTGGCGCGAGACGCGCAGCAACGTGGGCGTGGACTACAGCTTCAGGCCCTATGTGCAGCAGGCGCTGTCGCGCGGCAGCGGACGCTTCTACGGCATCGGCCTGACCACGGGCCTGCCGGGCTACTTCCTGTCGCAGGCCATCCTGGACGAACAGAACGCCGTCGCGGGCCTGGTGGTGATCAAGATCGCGCTGCTGGAGCTGGAGCGCGAATGGCTGCAGACGCCCGACGTGGTCATGGCCTCGGACGAGCACGGCGTGGTCTTCCTGGCCAGCCAGCCCGACTGGCGCTACCGCCTGCTGTCACCCCTGAGCCCCGCCGACGAGGCGGACCTGGCCGCCACGCGCCAGTACATCGACCAGGAACTGCACCCCATGCGCTACCGCGTGCGCCAAGGCCTGGAGCAAGGCAGCCGCCTGGTGCAGATGCAGGAGCCCGCCCTGCCCGGCACCACGCTGTGGCAGACCCTGCCCCTGCCCGGCAGCGACTGGCAGTTGCACCTGCTGCACGACACGCAGGCCAGCACCGTGGCCAGCCGCTGGGCGGCGGCGGCCGCTGCGGGCGGCTGGCTGGCCCTGGGCCTGCTGGTGCTGTTCGTGCGCCAGCGCAGGCGGCTGGCCGCGCTGCGCCTGCGCAGCCGCCTGGAGCTGGAGACCGTGCTGCGCCAGCATGCCCAGGAGCTGCGCACGGCCCAGGACGGCATCGTCCAGGCCGCGCGCCAGGCCGACACGGGCCTGAGCCGCAGCCTGGAGCACCTGCCCCAGGGCGTGGTGGTGATCGATGCCGACCTCAACCTGGTGGCCTGGAACTCGCGCTACGTGGAGCTGTTCCGGTTTCCCTCCGAACTGCTGCGCACGGGCCAGCCCATAGAGAACCTGTTCCGCTACAACGCCCGGCGCGGCCTGCTGGGGCCCGGCCCCATCGAGGAGGCCATCCACCGGCGGCTGCAGCATCTGCGCAGCGGCAGCCCGCACCTGCGTGAAAGCACCAAGGACGACGGCACGGTGCTGGAGATCCGCGGCAACCCGCTGCCCGATGGCGGCTTCGTCACCAGCTACGCCGACATCACCAGCTACAAGAACGCCGCGCGCGAGCTGCGCTCGCTGGCCGATGCGCTGGAGCAGCGCATTGCCGAGCGCACGCGCGACCTGGCCGAAGCCAAGCGCGAGGCCGAGCAGGCCAACCGCTACAAGACCCGCTTCGTGGCCGCCGCCGTGCACGACCTGCTGCAGCCGCTGAACGCCGCGCGCATGTTCAGCTCCCTGCTGCGCAGCCATCTGCATGACGACGCGGGCCGCCACGTGGCCGACAGCATCGACGGCGCCCTGGCCGCGCAGGACGCCATCCTGGGCAGCCTGCTGGACATCTCGCGCATGGAATCGGGCCAGCTGGAGGTGCGCGTGCGCGACTTCGCGCTGGGGCCGCTGCTGCAGGTCATGCGCCACAACTTCGGCATCCTGGCCGAAAGCCGGGGCCTGCGCCTGAGCGCGGTGGACACGCGCTGCGTGGTGCGCAGCGACGAGGCGCTGCTGCGCCGCATCCTGCAGAACTTCCTGTCCAACGCCATACGCTATACGCGCCAGGGCCGCATCGTCATCGGCTGCCGGCGCCAGGGCCAGCAGTTGCGCATCGAGGTGCACGACCAGGGACCGGGCATTCCCGAAAGCCTGCAGCACGAGATCTTCGAGGAATTCCGCCGCCTGGACGAAGGCCATGGCGACGACCGTGGCGCCGGGCTCGGCCTGGCCATCGTCGAGCGCCTGGGCCGCCTGCTGGGCCACGAGATCGGTCTGCGCTCGCACCTGGGCCGGGGCAGCGTGTTCTGGGTCTGCGTGCCGCTGGGCGATCCCGCAGCCGTGCCGCAGATCGCCGCGGCCACGCATTGCGGCGAGGCAGGCCAGGACGCACCGCTGCAGGGCATGAGCGCCTGGTACGTGGAAGACGATGCCCAGTCCTGCACCGCCATGCGCGCCCTGCTGCAGCGCTGGGGCTGCAACGTGCCGCTGGCCGGTGGCCCGGCCGAGGCGCTGGCGCTGGCCGCGCCCGGCGAAGCGCCGCAGCTGGTGCTGCTCGATGTGCGCCTGGGCCAGTTGCACGGCCCCGATGTCTACGCGCAGCTGTGCCAGCGCTGGGGCCAGTCGCCGCCCGTGATCCTGGTCACGGCCGAGCGCGACGGCATGGTGCGCCGCCAGGCGGCCGAGCGCGGCTGGGGCTTTCTGGCCAAGCCCGTGCGCCCGCCCGCGCTGCGCGCGCTCATGAGCCAGATGCTGCTGCGCCACCGATAGACGTGGCACGGCAGGGCCTGGCGTTCAGACCGTGCCGTCGTTCTCCAGGCTCTTGACCAGCACGGCCGCCTGCGTGCGGCTGTAGCACTCCAGCTTCTTGAGAATGGCCGTCACATGCACCTTGACGGTGTTCTCGGCCAGCCCCAGTTCGTGGGCGATCTGTTTGTTGAGCAGGCCGTCGGCCAGACACAGCAGCACGCGGAACTGCTGGGGCGTGAGCTGGGCCAGCCGCGCGGCCAGCGCGGCGTCGGCCTCGGAGCGCTCGGCGGCCATGGGCGGGAACCAGCTGCCGCCGTCCAGCACTTCCTGCAGCGCCGTGCCTATGGCCTCGGCCGGCGCCGATTTCGGAATGAAGCCCGCGGCACCGAACTGCTGCGCACGGCGGATCACGCGCGGGTGGTCGTTGGAGGAAATCACCACCACCGGAACATCGGGGTACTCGCCACGCACATGCAGCAGCGCCGAAAAGCCGCGCGCCCCCGGCATGGCCAGGTCCAGGAGCACCAGCTCGATCTCGGGGTGCTGCTGCAGCGCCGCGCCCAGCGTGGCGGCGCTTGCGGCCTCCAGCACGGCGAACTGCGGCAGGGCCTCGCGCAGCACATGGATCACCGCGGCGCGGAACAGCGGGTGGTCATCGGCAACGAGCAGGGTGGATTCGGACATGGGCGCGAGTCTGACACGTCTGGAAGCACATGCCCGGCTCATGGGGCCCATGCCTGGTCCATGGCCGGGTTGCAAGCTGGCACGCTGTTTGCAATCAGTTGCAGCCAAAGGCCTGGCAACAGGCACAAATCCACCGCCCAACCGACGAACAAGGAGCCCTGAATTGACCTTTGAGCCCTCTTGCAACGACCTGCTGCACAGCCCTGGTGCCCCGGCCCCATCCCAGTGCACGGCAGTGTTCAAGCCGCGAGAGTGCAAAACACAAATTAAGTTTCGTCATAACTGTGTCAAAGACACCACTTTATGGCCGGCGCAATGGCTGGGATGCGTTGTAATACGCGGCTTAGCCAGTCAAGACCGCCTTGCACGCAGGCCGCAAAGACGTGCCGACGCCAGCCCGCCCCTGATGCGAAAACGCCACTGTCCCAGGTTTGCCACGTAGCCCAGCCCGGGCGATTGGTTCATCGTCTGCCCCGGTCACAGCACTGGCCACCCGTTTCCACTCTCCAACAATGAAAGACTCCTCAACATGAAACGTTCCTTCATCGCACTGGCCGCTGCACTGGCCTGCGCCGGCGCTGCACACGCCCAAAGCTCGGTCCAGCTGACTGGCCTGGTGGACGCCTATGCCGGCTCCATGCGCATGGCTGGCGACGCCAGCGGCAAGGGTGTCGTGGGTTCGGGCGGCATGACCACCTCCTGGTGGGGCATGAAGGGTCAGGAAGACCTGGGCGGCGGCCTGAAGGTCGATTTCCAGCTGACGGCCTTCATGCGTGTGGACACTGGCAGCCCCGGCCGTTTCGATGGTGACCCGTACTTCTCGCGCGATGCCAACGTCGGCCTGTCCGGCGGCTTCGGCACGGTGCGCCTGGGCCGCGGCATGGCGCCCAACTTCCTGCCCACCATCCTGACCAACCCCTTCGGCGACTCCTTCACCATCTCCCCGCTGGTGCTGCACGCCAACGTGGGCACGACAGCCTGGGGCTCGGCCAACCTGACCACGCCGTCCGACACCGGCTGGAGCAACCAGGTCGTCTACACCACGCCCAAGTTCGGCGGCCTGCAGGCCAACGTCCACTACCAGTTCGGTGAAAAGGGCGGCGATTCCGGCAAGAAGAACATCGGCGTGAACGCCATGTACTTCGGTGGCCCCCTGAGCCTGGTGGCCTTCTACGAGCGCGCCCAGATCAGCAACCCCGTGAGCCTGGCCGTGATGCCCACCAAGACCGACTGGATGCTGGGCGGCACCTACAACTTCGAAGTGGCCAAGCTGTACGCAACCTACGGCCAGGCCAAGGTCAAGGATCTGGACCGCAAGAACAGCACCTACTCGCTGGGCCTGGACGTGCCCGTGACCAGCGCCGGCACCATCAAGGCAGCCCTGGCCCGCACCAAGGCCGAAATCGGCGCCGTGGACTCCACGCGCACCACGGCCAGCCTGGGCTACGACCACTACCTGTCCAAGCGCACCGATGTGTACACCGTGCTGATGCACGACCGCATCACGGACCTGAAGTCGGGCACCAGCCTGATCGCGGGTATCCGCCACCGTTTCTAAGGCGACGCCTGGCCTGCCAGCACGGGCCAGGGACTTACGTCCCGAACTTTCAGCGAGGCTCTGCCTCGCTTTTTTTTCGGCCTCTTGAAAGTCGATAGAAATTTTCTCTCAGCAGTTTTTTACAAACGTCAAGAGAGAAAGCGATTGTCCGACAGCCGCGCTGCGCAATCCGGTGTGCAATGGAGTCCAGGCCCAGCCCAATGCTCTGCCTGCGCTGCCAGACAGGAGGTCCACCATGCGCAGACCCAGCCCCTTCGGACGTCATCCCTTCATCGCCTTCACCGCCACGGTCGTGCTTGCCGTAGCCGCCAGCGTTGCCACCTTCTGGCTGGACAGCGCCGCCCCGGCCGCAGACACCTTGCTGCAAAAAGACCCGGGCGCCCTGCTGTCGTCGATGTAAGCCCTGCAAACGCCTGCAAATGCCTGCCCAGCGCCATCCCTTTCGGACTGGCGCTGTTTTCATTTGCCGGCCGATGTGCCCCCACTGCTGGCCGTCTTCTCCAGCAGCGACAGCCTGCGCCTGACGGCCTGGGCCTTGTCCACCTCGCCCGCCTGATCATGGGCCCTGGCCTGCAGCAGCAGCCAGGCCATCACCGCACGGCGCCAGCCCTGGGCCGAGGCGGTTTCGGCACCCAGCTCCAGCAATTGCGGCTGCGCCGCACCCGCTCGCAAGGCCGCGCCGGCTGCCACCAGCCGGGGCAGCGGCTCCTTGATGGCGCTCACGGCGGCCAGCGCCGGCGCAGACCCGCCCAGCAGCGCCTGTGCCACGGGGCGCTGTAATTCTGGCAATAGCGCAATGTCCTCGGGCCGGAGCTTGCCTTGCAGATACCGCGCATAGGCGGCCTCGGCCGGCGCAGCGTCAAGCGCCAGCGCCTGGTAGCCGGGGCAGTCATCCCATTCGAGACTGGCCACCTGGGCCGCGCAGCGCATCAGCTCCAGACGTGCGGCCAGGTCGGTGCGGCCCGTGGCGGCCACCTCGGCGCGGGCTTTGTCCCATTCCATGGCCTGCACGCGCTGACGGCCTTCCAGGTAGGCGGTGGATGCGCGCTGGGACGCAGATTCGGCATTCAGCGCCCAGTCCGGCGCGGGCGGGCGGCTGCTGCAGCCGGCCAGCACCAGGGTCAGCACGGCGCCGGCGACGGCATGGCGCGCCAGGAGGGTTGCGGCAGAAAGTTTCTTGGCGGCAGCACTCATGGCAGCTTCAACTCCGGTTGATGGGCAAACGGCCACTTGCGCTGCAGGTCGGCCAGTACGCCTTCGAGGCGGCGCAGGTTGCCCTCGACCTCGGCGCGCAGGGCGCCCAGGTCTGCCGTGGCCTCGCGCGCATTGGAGCCCACGGCCTGGGCCTCGGCCAGCACGGCGTCCACCTTGCCCAGCGTGCGGCGCGTATCGGCCAGCAGGCCGTTGAGCTGCACCACGGTGGAACGCACCTCGGGCATGACGCCGCCGGCGTCGAACACCTGGCTGTCGGCCCGCGCCACCATGCGCTCCATGCGGGCCAGCGTGGCGTTGGCGCGGTCCAGCAGGGCCGTGACCTTGCGCGCCTCCTGCTCGCTGCCCATGACCACGCCCAGCACGCCGCCCGGCCCCTGGGCCCGGCCGGCCAGGCCGCGCAGTTCGGTCAGCGACCCGCCCAGGGCCGAGTCCGGCGCGGTGAGCTGGGCGATGTTGCCCAGCACTTCCTTGGCCGTGGACATGATCTGCGGCAGCTCGGCCGTGGCATCGCCGCGCAGCACGGGGCGCACGGCCTCGTCGGGCAGCGGCGGATCGCTGAGGATGCCGCTGTAGGCCTTGATGGTGGTGCCGCCCACCAGCCCCTTGACCAGGGTGAAGACGCTGGACTCGCGCAGCCAGTGCGCGTCCTTGCGCGGCACGTCGATGAGGATGCGCACATTGCCGTCCTCGGCCAGCTCGATGCGGCGCACGCGCCCGATCGGAAAGCCCGAGAAGGTCATGTCCATGCCCACGCTCACGCCCTCGGAGTCGTCGGCCGTGAGCACCAGGCGCTGCGTGGCGTCGAACACGCCGCGCGAGTACAGCAGGTACAGGGCCGATCCAAGAATCAGCACCAGCGTGAACAGCAGCAGTCCAGCCGCCTTGGCGCGCAGGTGCGCCACGGGCTTGAGGGCCTCGATTTCCTCGCCGTCCCAGGGGTCTGGCGGCGTGCGCCGCGTATCGGTCATGGCATTCCTTGTTCTGGCACGGGCCTTGCCGTGCATGTGGGGTTCGTGGAGTTCAGCGGGCGTGCTCAGTAATAGTTGCCCATGAGCGAGATCACCTCGATCACCAGCAGCACGGCAAACATGCGCGCAAAGCCGCCCAGCGCCGCGCCGCCCAGCCGGTGGCGCCGCAGCGGCGCATACAGGCCCGAGGCCATGGGCATGATGGCCACGGTGAGGCTGAAGAACCAGGTCTTGAGCACGAAGACCAGGGTCACGGCCGGCGTGAAGATCTGGCCGAAGATGCGCGTGTAGCCGGGCAGTCCCGCCAGCGTGAAGCCATAGACGCTCAGGTAGACGGTAACCAGGGCCACCACGCAGCTGAGCACGGCCAGCGTGACCGAGGCAAACACGCCCCCGGCGGCGCGCGGCACCAGGGCCATGCGCAGCGGATCGGAGCCGCGCTCCTGCCAGGCCTGGAGCTGGCCCCGCGCGCGCAGTTGCGCAATCAGCGTGCCATTGGGAATGGTGCAGCGCATGGCCACGAACAGCGCGGCCGTCAGCGGGATCAGCTCGATCACCAGCACACGCACCACCATCTCCAGCGCATAGCGCGACAGCCCATAGCTCAGCGCCGTGACGATGACGATGCGCGTGATGACCGCGCACAACAGGGCCGCAAGCGCCGTGAAACCCAGCAGGATGGGGCCGGTCTGCACATAGATCTGGTGCGCCATGGCACGCCGCGCGCCGCGCCGGTAGCTGGAAGGGGACATGGCCAGCACCAGCAGCACGGCGCCCAGGTAGACGCTGCGCCACCAGGCCAGCGCATGGTCGCGCAGCGCCGCCCAGATGCGGTCGGGAAGGGACAGGGCTGCGTGGCTGAGGCTCATCGGGCGATGATAGCGAGCCGTACCGGGACGGTCCGTCGGACGCCGGCGCAAGACAGGCAGCTGCGGACGGCGCTACACATGGCGCTTGGCGCCGGAGCTGCCCAGGGCGGGTGCCAGCGGTTCGTCGGCCTGGGCGTGCAGGGCCTCGATCAGATGGCAGTAGCTGTCCGACCCGTCGCACTGGCTGCGCAGCTGCATCAGCTCATGCTCCAGCGCGCGCAGCTCGGCCAGGCGCTCGCGCACATGGCCCAGATGCGCATCCAGGGTTTCGTTGGCGGCCACGCAGTCGGCCTTGCTGGCGCCGTCCAGCGCCAGCAGGGTGCGGACCTCGTCCAGCGACATGTCCATGGCGCGGCACAGGCGGATGAAGCGCAGCCGGTGCACATCGCTGTCGCTGTACAGCCGGTACTGGTTGTCCTCGCGCACGCCTGCACTGAGCAGCCTTTCCTTCTCGTAGTAGCGGATGTTGGCGGCGGCCACGCCGGAACGCTTGGCCGCCTCGCCGATGCGCCAGCGCGCAGATTCATGCTGTGACATGCTTGACCTTGAAGTGACTTCACCGTTTCCAATGCTCGCATGAACTCCAATCGCCTGCCAAGCCCTCAGGGCAACGAGGCCCTGAAAGCCTCCCCAGCCCTTTCCAAGCCCGCCTCGACTTCGCCGTCTTCCGCCTGCGGCACCGATTGCTGCGCGCCCTTCACCCTCACCCAGCCCACGCCGGCCCGCAAGAAGGCCCAAGGCCACTCGCATGCGCATGGCGAGGGCCATGGCCACGACCACGACCATGACCACGGTCACGACGAGAGCGATCCCCATGCCGGCCACGACCACAGCGTGCTGCCCGGCTGGCCGCGCATCACGGCCGCGCTGATTGCAGCCGTGCTGGCCGAAGCCGCCCACTGGTTCAGCGGCTCCCAGGGCGGCGTGCCGGCCCTGCAATACGGCGGCATGGCCGTGGCCGTGCTGGCCATTGCCCTGTCGGGCCTGGGCGTCTACAAGGCCGGCATCCGCGACGTGCTGCGCCTGAAGCTGGGCATCCATGCGCTGATGGCCATTGCCGTCACGGGCGCCTTCGCCATCGGCCAGTGGCCAGAGGCCGCCATGGTCATGGCCCTGTACGCCGCGGCAGAGCGCATCGAGGACCAGGCCATGGACCGCGCGCGCAATGCCATCCGCAGCCTGCTGCAGATGGCGCCCGAGACGGCCGACGTGCTCCAGCCCGATGGCAGCGTGCAGCGCGTGGCCGCCGCCGACGTGGCGCTGGACGCCACCGTGCGCGTGGCCCCCGGCGCGCGCGTGCCGCTGGACGGCGTGGTCCTGCGAGGCCAAAGCTCGGTCAACCAGGCGCCCATCACCGGAGAAAGCGCCCTGGCCGACAAGGCCCCGGGCGACGAGCTCTACGCCGGCAGCATCAACCAGGATGGCGAGCTGCAGATGCGCGTCACCTCGGCGGCCAATGACAGCCTGATTGCGCGCATCGTCCATGCCGTGGAGCAGGCCCAGGCCTCCAAGGCGCCCACCCAGCGCTTCGTCGACCGCTTTGCTGCCGTCTACACGCCCATCGTGCTGGTGCTGGCCATTGCGCTGGCGGTGCTGGCACCGCTGGTCATGGACTGGAGCTGGCATGACGCGGCCTACCAGGCGCTGGCCCTGCTGGTCATCTCCTGCCCCTGCGCCCTGGTGCTGTCCACTCCCGTCACCGTGGTCAGCGCGCTCACGGCCGCGGCACGCCGCGGCCTGCTGATCAAGGGCGGCCAGGCGCTGGAATCGGCGCGCAAGCTGCGCGCCATTGCCCTGGACAAGACCGGCACGCTGACCACGGGCAGCCCGAAGCTGGTCGAATGGAAATCCTGGAGCGAAGAAGACGCGGCCCAGGACTCCAGCCAGCCCGCCGCATATGCCCTGGCCCTGGCCGGCCGCTCGGACCACCCGGTCTCGCGCGCCATTGCTTCCGGCCTCCAGGCCGATGCCGGCGTGGCCGCCGTGGCCGCACGGTCCTCGGTCAGCAAGCTGCTGGCCCTGCCCGGCCGTGGCGTGCAGGCCGAGATCGACGGCCAGCTCTGGACCCTGGCCAACCTGCGCTGGGTGCAGGAGCAAGGCTGGGACAGCGCCGCGCTGCGCGCCGGCCTGGCCATGCACGAAGCCCAGGGCCGCACCGTGACCCTGCTGGCCGATGCTGGTAGCGTGCGTGCCCTGTTCGCCGTGGCCGACCCGCTGCGGCCCCAGGCCCACGAGGCCGTGGCACGCCTGCAAACCCTGGGCGTACAGCCCGTGGTGCTCAGCGGCGACAACACGGCCACCGTGCGCTCCATCGCTGCCGAAGCCGGCATCCAGGATGCGCGCGGCGGCCTGCTGCCCCAGGACAAGCTCGACGCACTGGCCGAGCTGCAGCGCACCCGCGGCCCCACCGCCATGACGGGCGACGGCATCAACGACGCACCGGCACTGGCCCAGGCCGACATCGGCTTTGCCATGGGCGGCATGCACAGCACGGGCATGGCCATGGAAACCGCCGACGTGGTGCTGATGAACGACGACCTGCGCCGCCTGCCCGAAGTGGTGGAGCTGTCGCGCAGCGCCCACGCCGTGCTCTGGCAGAACATCGCCCTGTCGCTGGGCGTCAAGCTGGTGTTCTTCGCACTGGCCCTGGCCGGCAACGCCAGCATGTGGCTGGCTGTGCTCGCCGACATGGGCGTGAGCCTGCTGGTGGTCGCCAACGGCTTGCGGCTGCGCCGCTGGGGCAGCGACAGGGAGGCGGCATGACCGACGCCCAGCGCCGCGCCGCCTTCACCCACCTGCTGCACAGCTTCCGCTCAAGCCAGGACCAGGCGCCCGCACAGCGCTGGCTGCTGCTGGAGGCCAGCCATGTGCTGGGCCAGCAGCTGCTGGGCCTGCACTGGCGATCCCACTGCTGGATGCTGCGCCATGCGCTGCAACTGCGCGATGGCGGGGAGGTGGCAGGCCAGTTGCTGCGCCTGGCCCTGGTGCCTGCAGGCCACCTGCTGGACCGGCTGCCGCGCGGCAACACAGGCCGCGCCACGGTGCCGGCCACCCTGCCCATGGACATGCCGCCCGCCGTATCGGCCCTGATCGCCGAGGCCCTGCGCGCCACGCGCCGCCCGCCCGGGCGAAGGGCCCGCACCTGAGGAACTTCGCAGCACCGTCCGGTATCATCCATGCCTATGCGCCGCCCCCTGTCCATTGTCCTGGTCTTGCTGCTGGTCCTTCGTGGCCTGCTGGGCGACGCCATGGCCATGGGGGCTGCGCCGGTCATGTCGGCCCTGGCGCCGGCTGCCGCATCTGCGCCAGCGTTGGCTCCGGCGTCGGCACTCCACCACCACGCGCCCGAAATCGCGCGGGAAGTCGCGCTGGAAATCACGCAATCGCCGGACAGCCCCGAGCAGCATCATGCGGCGCACGCCGCAGACCACGGCCCAGATCACGCATCACACGCCGAGCACAGTGCAGCCTGCGCTCCCCAGGCCGGTGGCCCTGCGGGCGGCAGCTGCGGCGAACATGAACATGGGCCCAGCTGCACCCTGTGCGGCATCTGCCATTCGGCCCTTTTCACCCCTGGCCAGATCGGTTCGGACGGCGCAGCGCCGTCCGCCGCACTGCGCCCCCAAGGCAGCGCGCGCTTTGCCAGCGCGGCCAAGCTGCAGGCCATCAAGCCACCCATTTCCTGAAGCCTGACGCCCGAAGTGCGTCCGCGCGATCCCTGCCGCCCCTTCATGGGCAGCCCGCTTGCGGGCATGGCGGGGCGTCTGGCCGCGGATGCGTTGTCCGTTTCGCATTCAGGAGAACACCATGCGCCGTGCGCATTTTCTCGTCCCCCTTATCCAATTCGGGTTGGCGGCCCTTGCCGCATCCAGCCCCGCTGCCTGGGCCCAAGCCCATGACGGCAGCCACCCCCCGGCCTCTTCCTCCGCAGGCCTGACCGGCGCCATCGATCCGGCTGCGGCCAGCCTGCCGCTGCGCCATGCCCCGCTGCCGGCCAGTGGCGCCGTGGAAACCGAGCTGACCGACTGGCGCCAGGCCAATGCGGCCGTGGCCGAGTTTCCCAACGGCCATATGGACATCCTGCGCTGGGAAGCCGCCCAGGGCGGCCGATCCACGCCTGCGCCGTCCCCGCACGGCTCTCACATGCAGCACGGAGGCCGGCCATGAAGCGCACCCTCTTCGCCCCCACCCGGCTGGTCGGCGCCATGGCTGCCGTGTTGGTCCTGGCCGGCTGCGCCAGCATCTCGCCCGACGGCCTGCGCGGCGCGGTCCAATCCCATACCGCCAGCCGCCTGCCGGACGGCGCCCAGCTGCCGCCAACCGATCTGCAGGCCCGCGACGCGGCGCAGCAGCGCATCGACGAGTGGCTGCGCCAGCCGCTGGACATGGACCAGTCCGTGCGCATCGCACTGCTCAACAACCCCGGCCTGCAGGCGCGCCTGGCGCAACTGGGCGTGCAGGATGCCGAACGCGTTCAGGCCCTGACCCTGCCCAACCCCACGCTGGCCCTGGGCCGCATGGTCAACAGCGACGAGCGCGAGATCGAGCGCCAGCTGAGCTTTGGCCTGGTCAGCCTGATCACCCTGCCCTGGCGCAGCCGCTGGCAGGGCATGCAGATGGAACAGGCCACCCTGACCGCCGCGCAGGATGTGCTGCGGCTGGCCGCCGACACGCGCCGCGCCTGGCTGCGCGCCGTGGCCGCACGCCAGCAGCTGGCGTCCAGCGAGCGCATGCACGAAGCGGCCGAGGCCGGTGCCGAGCTGGCGCGGCGCATGGCCCGCGTGGGCAACTTCAGCCGGCTGCAGCAGGCACGCGAGCTCAGCATCCAGCAGGACACCGCAGCCCAGCTGGCGCGTGCGCGCCTTGCCGCCACGGCCGAGCATGAGCAACTGGCCCGTCTGATGGGCCTGTGGGGACGGCGCATCGATTTCAAGCTGCCCGACCAGTTGCCCGCCATCCCGCAGGCCGCCACGCAGTTACGCGCCGGGGACGATGCCGAAGCCACCGCGCTGCGCGAGCGCCTGGACCTGCGCGCCCTGCGCCGCGACCTGGACCAGTTGGCCGAGCGCCGTGGCTGGGCACGCCTGGGCGCCATGTTCGGCGACATCGGCCTGGGCTACAACCGCAACACCGCCACGGACCGGGCCACCGGCCACAGCGATGTGACACGCGGCTGGGAGATCGACCTGCCCCTGCCGCTGTTCGACTGGGGTGGCGCCGCCAGCGGCCGCGCGCGCGCCGAGGTCCAGCGCAGCGCGGCCCAGCTGCAGCAAGGCGCCATCCAGGCGCGGGCCGAGGCGCGCAGCAGCTGGATGCGCTACCGCACGGCCTGGGACCTGGCCCACCAGCAGCAGGCCGAGGTGCTGCCGCTGCGCCGCTTCATCCAGGACGAAACCATGCTCCGCTACAACGGCATGTTCGTCAGCGTCTGGGAGTTGCTGGCCGAGGCCCGCAACAGCGCCCAGGCCGTGGCCACCGCCACCGACGCCCAGCGCGACTTCTGGCTGGCCGACACCGACCTGCAGCTGGCTCTGGCCGGAACCTCGCCAGGCACGGTCGAGGCCGCATCCAGCGCCGCCGCACCGACTCCCACGAACACAGCGAGCCACTGACATGAACCGCCGCAACTTCTTCACCGGCGCGGCCGTGGCCGCCGTCTCCAGCGCCGCCGTCAGCCGCGTGGCCCTGGCCGCCCTGCCCGAGGCAGCGACCCAGTCCTCGGCCGAAACCGCCGCCCCGCTGGCACCGCCCAACGGCCGCCCCTACCGCCCCGTGGTCACGCTCAACGGCTGGACCACGCCCTGGCGCATGAACGCAGGCGTCAAGGAATTCCACCTGGTGGCCGAGCCCGTGGTGCGCGAGGTGGCACCGGGCTTCTTCGTCAACATGTGGGGCTACAACGGCCAGAGCCCGGGACCGACCATCGAGGTGGTGGAAGGCGACAAGGTCCGCATCTTCGTGACCAACCGCCTGCCCGAGCACACCACCGTGCACTGGCACGGCCAGCGCCTGCCCAACGGCATGGACGGCGTGGGCGGCGTGACCCAGCCGCACATCCCGCCCGGCAAGACCTTCGTCTACGAGTTCACGGCGCGCCGTCCCGGCACCTTCATGTACCACCCGCATGCCGACGAGATGGTGCAGATGGCCATGGGCATGATGGGACTGTGGATCACGCATCCGAAGGCGGCCCATCCGCAGATCGCCGAGGTCCAGCGCGACTACGCCTTCCTGCTGTCGGCCTACGACGTGGAGCCCGGCTCCATGACGCCGCGCGTGGCCGAGATGACGGACTTCAACATCTGGACCTTCAACAGCCGGGTGTTCCCCGCCATCAGCCCCGTCGTCGCCAGGCGTGGCGACCGCGTGCGCCTGCGCGTGGGCAACCTGACCATGACCAACCACCCCATCCACGTGCACGGCCACGAATTCGAGGTCACGGGCACCGACGGCGGCCCCGTGCCCCGGTCCGCGCGCTGGCCCGAGGTGACCACCGACGTGGCCGTGGGCCAGATGCGCCAGGTGGAGTTCATCGCCGACGAGCTGGGCGACTGGGCCCTGCACTGCCACAAGAGCCACCACACCATGGGCGCCATGGGTCATGACACGCCGACCATGATCGGCGTGGACCACCGGGGCCTGGTCGGCAAGATCCAGAAGATCGTGCCCGACTACATGGTCATGGGCGAGCGCGGCATGGGCGACATGGCCTCCATGGAAATGCCCCTGCCCGACAACACCTTCCCGATGATGACGGGCACGGGCCCCTTCGGCCCCATCGAGATGGGCGGCATGTTCACCACCCTCAAGGTGCGTGAGCAGCTGGGCGCCAACGACTACGGCGACCCGGGCTGGTTCACCCACCCCAAGGGCAGCGTGGCCTATGAATGGAAGGGGCCGGCGGCCGAAGCCTCCGCACCGCGCCAGACCACGCCCGGCCAGTCCCCCGGCGCACCCAGCGTGCGCAAGCCCGGTGCGGGCCATGAGCACCACTGATGCCATCCAAGGAGCACCTCATGAACACCTTTGCCCTCCTCCTCGCCACCGCACTGCTCGCCGGCCCCGCTGCCGTCTTCGCCCATGGCAGCGAAGCCCACGATGAAGCTCCCAAGACCGCCGCGGTCAAGGAGCAAAAGCCCTGGGGCATTGCCGGCGATGCCTCGGCCGCCCGGCGCACCATCACCCTGGACATGAGCGACAACATGCGCTTCACGCCAGAGCGCATCAGCGTCAAGCGCGGCGAGACGGTGCGCCTGCGCGTGGCCAACAAAGGCCAGGTCATGCACGAGATCGTGCTGGGCACGCCGGCCTCGCTGGACGAGCACGCGCAGATGATGCTCAAGTTCCCCACCATGGAGCACGGCGAGCCCTACATGGCCCATGTCTCGCCCGGCAAATCCGGCGACCTGGTCTGGAATTTCAACCGCGAAGGCAGCTTCGACTTTGCCTGCCTCATCCCCGGCCACTACCAGGCCGGCATGCGCGGAACCATCACGGTGACGCAATGAGCGCGCCACTTCTTCCACCCCTTCAGGAGCACCCCATGAAACATGAACGCATGGCATCCGCCCACCCGCGCCGCAGTGCGCTGCGCCGCATGGCCCTGGCCTGCACGGCATTCGCCGCCCCTTCGCTGTGGGCGGCCGCACCCACGGCCCGCATCCCCGTCGAGGTCTGGAAGGACCCCAACTGCGGCTGCTGCCAGGACTGGGTGGTGCACATGGAGCAAAACGGCTTTGCCGTCACCGTGCACGACACCGGCAACAGCGCCGTGCGCGCCAGGCTGGGCATTCCGGCGCGCCTGGGCTCCTGCCACACGGCCCTGGTAGAAGGCTATGCGCTCGAAGGCCATGTGCCTGCGGCCGACGTGCACAAGCTGCTCAAGCAAAAGCCCAAGGCGGTGGGCATTGCCGTGCCCGGCATGCCCGTGGGCAGCCCCGGCATGGACGGCCCCGAGTACGGCGGCCGCAAGGACCCCTACGAGGTGCTGCTGATCACCAAGAACCTCATGAACAGCGACGTTTCCACCCGCACCTTCACCAGCTACCGCTGAACCCGGAGCACACCATGCACAACACAGCCCTCCTTGTTTCCCGTACGTCCCGTACGTCCAGTACCGCCCTTGCCGTGCGCCTGGCCCTTGCCGCCGCGCTGATCCCGGCCTGGGCCGGTGCCCAGGCCACGGCCCACGACCATGCGGCGCATGGCGCGCAATCTGCAGAAACCGCACCTGCCGCCGCCAGCCAGGACCTCAGCGAAGGCGAGGTCACGCGCTGGGATGCTCGCACCAGCAAGGTCACGCTGCGCCACGGCGAACTCAAGAACCTGGGCATGCCGCCCATGACCATGGTCTTCCAGCTGCGCGTGGCTGCACCCGAGCCCGCCCTCAAGGCCGGCGACAAGGTGCGCTTTCGCGCCGAGCAGGACCAGGGCGCCTTCGTGGTCACGCAGCTGGAAGTGCTGCGCTGAAGAGCGGGTGCAGGGCTGCCGTTTCGGCTAAGGTGAAGGCCTGTCCATCACCGAGCAGAGCAGCGCATGCCAAGCACCGACTCAGACCCCGGCTCCATCACCCGCGTACAGGGCATCGAGGTAGGCCACCACACCGATGCCCGCCGGCCCACGGGCTGCACCGTCGTGCTGGCGCGCGGCGGTGCCGTGGGGGGCTGCGATGTGCGTGGCGCCGCCCCCGGCACGCGCGAGACCGACCTGCTGCATCCCTCCAACCTGGTGCAGCAGGTGCATGCCGTCATGCTCTCGGGCGGCAGCGCATGGGGGCTGGACGCTGCCAGCGGCGCCATGCGCTGGCTCGATGAGCAGGGCATAGGGCTGGATGTGGGCGTGGGCCGCGTGCCCATCGTGCCGGCCGCCGTGCTGTTCGACCTGGCGGTGGGCGACAGCCGCATCCGCCCGGGTGCCGATGCCGGCCATGCGGCCTGCCAGGCCGCCAGCGCCGCGCGGCCTGCCGAGGGCAATGTGGGCGCCGGCATGGGCGCCTGCGTGGGCAAGGTCTTCGGCATGGATCGCGCCATGAAGGGTGGCATCGGCACGGCCTCGCTCACCGTGCACGGCGTCACCGTGGGCGCGCTGATCGCCTGCAATGCCGTGGGCGATGTGGTCGACCCCCACAGCGGCGCGCTGCTGGCCGGCGCGCGCAGCCCCGATGGCCGCCAGCTGCACGACACCTGCCGTGCCCTGCTGCGCGGCGAAGAGCCCCGGCCGCTGCTGGCAGGCACCAACACCACCATCGGCGTGATTGCCACCGATGCACGCATCACCAAGGTCCAGGCCCAGCGCCTGGCCGTGGTGGCCCATGACGGCCTGGCACGCGCCATACGCCCCGTGCACACCATGAGCGATGGCGACACATTGTTCGCCCTGGGCACCGGCCTGGCCGAGCACTCTCTGGGCATGCTGACCCTGT
The DNA here is from genome assembly GCF_001622915.1 of Delftia sp. GW456-R20. NCBI lineage: Bacteria > Pseudomonadati > Pseudomonadota > Betaproteobacteria > Burkholderiales > Comamonadaceae > Delftia > Delftia sp. GW456-R20. The sequence continues at coordinate 1,175,575 of NZ_LWCN01000004.1, forward strand.
CCGCCATGGCCGCCGAGGCCGTCGCCCTGGCCACGGTGCGCGCCGTGCTGGCCGCGCAGTCGCTGACCACGGCCGAAGGGCTGGAGCTGCCCTGCGCCAGGGAACTGGCCGCCTGCCGGCCCTGACCGGGTTCAGGCCTGCAGCGCAACCGCCCAGGCGTCGTAGCCGTAGACGCCATCGGCATTGCCACCGGCGCGCAGCCAGTTGTTGCCGCGCGAGCCGATCTGGATCTCGCTGGTGCGCTGCATGCGCATGGCCTGGTAGCGCGCCAGGACCTCGGGCACCTGCTGCGGACCCGGGGCGGCATCCAGGTTGCGGGCCAGCACCACGGCGTCTTCGATGGCCATGCCTGCGCCCTGGGCCATGAAGGGCATCATCGGGTGGCAGGCATCGCCCAACAGCGTGATGCGGTCCTGCGACCAGGCCGGCAGGGGATCGCGCTCGTACAGCGCAGTCTTGAGCACGCCATCGCAGGCGTCGAGCAGCGCCCGGGCATCGGGATGGAAATCGGCGTAGAAGCCGCGCAACTCCTCAACGCTGCCGGGCGTGGTCCACGATTCCTCGTGCCAGGAATCCTGGGCCGTGGTGGCGAAGATGAAGGTGTCGCGCCCCTGGTTCAGAGGAAAGGTCACGATCTGGCTTTGCGGCGTGGCGCCCCACCATTTGGTGAAGGCCTGGATGTCGGGCACATGGCGCACGCGCTCGGTGGGCACCACCGCGCGGAAGGCCACCACACCCGTGAAGCGCGGGCTCTCGGCACCGAACAGGGCCGCGCGCACCACGGAGTGGATGCCGTCCGCGCCAATGAGTGCGTCCAGCCCGGCCACTTCGCTGCCATCGGTGAAGGCGATATCCACGCCTTGCCCCGTCTGCGTGATCTGGCTGGCACGCTTGCCCAACTGCACCTGGTCCAGCGGAAAGGCATCGGCCAGCGCGGCCAGCAGATCGGCGCGGTGGATGGTCAACTGCGGGGCGCCGTACTTGCGCTCGGCCTCGTCACCCATGGTCAGGCGCGAGGTTTCCTCGCCCGTGTCCCAGTTGCGGCTGATGCGGTGCGTGGGCCGGGCGGCGCTGGCGCGCACGGCGGCGGCAATGTCGGCGCCCAGGCCATCGAGGGCGCGCACGGCATTGGGCGTGAGGTTGATGTCCGCGCCCACGCGCAGAAACTGCCGGCTTTGCTCGAACACCAATACTTCATGCCCTGCCTGGTGCAGCGCATTGGCTGCCGCCAGTCCGCCAATGCCTGCTCCGACGATGCCTATCCTCAAACGCGCCATGGTTCCTGTCTCCTGCTGGTGGGGTCTATTCGGTGATGCGCCCCGTGATCCGGAGCGCACCGATGCAGGACATTGTCTTTTTGACAGGCCTCAGGCCTCAACCTCCGCAAGGCCCGAATTGGGCACGATTCGTCCCCATCGGCGCCGGCGCATGTCCGGCAGGCGCCTCAGTCCACGCGCCGCAGTTGCCCTTGTGCCAGCAGCTTGTCGCGCATGCGGCGCGTCATGGACTGGGTGCTGCCATCGGTGGCCGTGAACAGGAACAGCGTCTGCTGCGGGCTGACCCAGGTCAGCTGGGTGCGGATGCACTGCCGGGCGTTGGACAGTTCCACCCAGGTGCCCAGCGCCCAGTCTTCGGACACCACGGGAACCACCGGCGGCGGTGGCTCCAGGGGCAGCGCGGGCTCGGCAGGCATCGGGGCGGCTTCGCCAACGGCCAACGCAGCCTGCCCCGCAAGCCCAGCAAGGGCCTGCGGCGCTTGTGCAGCCGGGGTGGCCGGCAGCTCATACTGCAGCGCCTCGGGCAGCTCCAGGTCCTGCTCGGTCAGCGCGCCGATATCGTCCACCATCGGCCGCCGCACATCGAGCGGCACCGGCAGGGAGGCCGCCACGCCAAACAAAGACTGCGGCAGACGGCCCGCCAGGGAGCCGGGCGTTGTCTGGCCAAGCGTTGCCGCACCAGTGGAGGAAGACAGGGACGCCAGCACCGAGTCCGACCCGTAGATGGTCGGCGGTACGGAGTCCAGATAAATGTCCACGCTCTCTATGGGCTGGCGGACCACACCGGCATCCAGCGCATCCTGGTGCAGGCCGGCCAGGCGCGCGGCAAAGGCCTGGATTTCCTCTTCCGTACGCCCCACGCTGCGCAGGCCGGCGCGCAGCCGGGCCTGCAGCCGGGGTGCCAGCGCCACCAGGCGGTCGGTATCACGGCCCGCATGTGCCGACACGCTCCACAGCAGGCTGGGCACCAGGGCCAGATAGCCGCCGGGGTCCCGGGCCTCGCTGCCGTCCACGGGTTCCTGAACGCTGGCGATCACTTCGGCCCAGGGTCCCGTGGCGAATTCCAGAATGTCATCGGGCACGCCCTGGGCGCTGGGCAGGCGCCGGATGGCGGCTGCAATCTGCTCGGCCCTGGGCATGGCGATTTCGGGCCAGCGCGGGTCCACGCCCCGCCTTTCCACATGCCTGAGCGCAGCCGAGACAGGCCCGGTCACCGTGCCGCCTTCCGGCATTTCGCCAGGACCCACGGGCTGCATGCCGCTGCCGCCCCAACCGTCGCGCAGCTGCTGCAGCACCGTGGCAAAGGCCGACGCATCGGCACGCTGCAGGGCCGCCAGCCGCATGGCGGCGGAATCGGCCACCTGCAGGAATTGTCCGTAGCCCGGCGCGGATTCACTGTCGAACCACAGGCTGCGTGCCGTCAGCTCATCCAGCAGTTGGCGCGCGGGGTGGCTGCGGTCTTCAAAAAAGCGTGCGTCCTGGACCACCAGCTGCTGCAGCAGCGGCTCCAGACGGCCCACGGTGCGCTGCACGGAAGGCAGCAAGCGCGTGTCGGCCGCCATGAAACGCATCATGCGCTGCAGGGTGTGCAGCGCGGCGCCGTCGTCGGCACGCACGCCGGGTGCGGGCTCCTGCTGCTCGGGCGGCTGCAGCGCCTGCATCAGTTGCTCCAGCTGGGCCGAGTGGTGCTGCACGGACTCCAGCGCCATGCAGCTCAGCGAAGTCCAGCCTTCGGGCAGCGCCGCCAGCACGGTGGGTGCCGTCTCGCTGCCCTGCCGGGCGGTGGTCTGCAGGCGGCTTGCGCCGTCCATGGCCGGCGCAAACTGCCCGGGCACGGAATAGGCGGATGTGTGGGCCAGCGCCAACATGGAAGAAGGCGCCGAAGTGGGCGCCTCGCGGTGCGAATCCATCCAGCGTGGATCGGACAGCAGGGCGGCCACCAGGCGCCGCGTCAGCTCATCTTCCTGGGCCTGCTGGCCAAAGGAGCCATAGGCGCGGCTCTGGGCCACGGCATCGCCATAGTGGGAAGGCGCCCGCCAGCGGCTTTGCCCCGGCAGGTCGGAATGGCGGCGCCCCGCGTCGGGCGATGGGGCCTGTGCCGGCGCCAGGCCATAGGCCGCAGGCTGCACCCCCTTGTCACGCAGGGATTGGGCGATATGGCCGTACTCGGACACCAGCAGCGCACCCAGGTGCTCGCGCATGAAGCCCAGCCAGCAGGCGGCGGAGCCGGGGTCCACCCCGGTGTCGTCGATCACGCGCTGCAGCGCCTGCACATAGCTGTGGGGCCGCAGCGGATTGCGTTCGGGCTGGACACGGTCCAGGCCCTGGACGGCACTGACCAGGGCATCGAGCTCGGCCAGCGCGATCTCCACCTGCGGCGCCACATGCTGCAGCAGGCGCTGGTGGGCCAGCTGCGACTGCAGCACGGAGTCGTCCAGGAGGGAGAGAGAGGCGAAATCGGTGGTTCCGGGCACACCGGATGCACCGGACATGCCAGGCACAGGGGGCCAGGCCGCAGCGCCGCCGGATTGACCAAAGCATTCCAGCAGCGCCCGCCCATAGCCCTTGAGCATGGGCGCCCGGTGGCGGGCCAGCAGCTCCAGCGCCTCGGGGATTTCAGCGCGGCGCGGCAGGCCCGAGCCCGGCTGGTCGGCCTGCTCCATGGCATGCGCCGTGCGCTGCAGCAGCCGCAGGATCAGCGCCTCCGAGCCACGCACAGCCTGCACCAGGCAGGCTTGCAACGCGGCAACAGAAACGGGTGGAGGATTCATGGCCCGAAGAATACAGGCTCCAGCCCGTGCCGGAGGCGCTTTGAGGCTTGCCTTTGATGCTTACTTCAGTGCCTTGTAGCGCATGCGCTTGGGCTTGGCACCCTCCTCGCCCAGACGCTTTTTCTTATCGGCTTCGTACTCCTGGTAGTTGCCGTCGAAGTACACCCATTGCGAATCGCCTTCGGCGGCCAGGATGTGCGTGGCGATACGGTCGAGGAACCAGCGATCGTGGGAGATCACCAGCACCGTGCCCGCATACTCCAGCAGCGCATCTTCCAGCGCGCGCAGGGTTTCCACGTCCAGGTCGTTGGACGGCTCGTCCAGCAGCAGCACGTTGCCGCCCTGGATCAGCGTCTTGGCCAGGTGCAGGCGGCCGCGCTCGCCGCCGGAGAGGTTGCCGACCTTCTTTTGCTGGTCCTGGCCGTTGAAGTTGAAGCGGCCTGCGTAGGCACGCGAAGCCATCTGGAACTTGCCGACGTTGATGATGTCCAGCCCGCCCGAGATGTCTTCCCACACCGTCTTGTCGTTGGCCAGCGCGTCACGCGTCTGCTCCACATAGGCCATCTTGACCGTCTGGCCCACGATGACTTCGCCGGAGTCGGCCTGCTCGCGCCCCGCGATCAGCTTGAACAGCGTGGACTTGCCGGCACCGTTGGGGCCGATGATGCCGACGATGGCGCCAGCGGGGATGTTCATGGTCAGGTTGTCGATGAGCACGCGGTCGCCAAAGCTCTTGGTGACGTTGTTGAACTCGATGACCTGGGTGCCCAGGCGCTCGGCCACAGGAATGAAGATTTCCTGGGTTTCGTTGCGCTTTTGGTATTCGAAATCGCTCAGTTCCTCGAAGCGCGCGATACGGGCCTTGGACTTGGTCTGGCGGCCCTTGGCGTTCTGGCGAACCCACTCCAGTTCCTTCTTCAGGGCCTTGGCGCGGGCTTCCTCGCCCTTTTGCTCGGACTCCAGGCGGCTTTGCTTCTGGAACAGCCATTCGGAGTAGTTGCCCTTGTAGGGAATGCCGTGGCCACGGTCCAGTTCCAGAATCCACTCGGCAGCGTTGTCCAGGAAGTAGCGATCGTGGGTGATGGCCACCACGGTGCCGGTGAAGCGGTGCAGGAACTGCTCCAGCCATTCCACGGACTCGGCGTCCAAGTGGTTGGTGGGTTCGTCAAGCAGCAGCATGTCGGGCTTGGACAGCAGCAGCTTGCACAGGGCCACGCGGCGCTTTTCGCCACCGGACAGCTTGCCGATCACGGCATCCCAGGCCGGCAGGCGCAGGGCGTCGGCAGCGATCTCCAGCTGGTGCTCGGAGTCGGTGCCGGCAGCGGCGATCTTGGCTTCGAGCTCGCCTTGCTCGGCGGCCAGCGCGTCGAAGTCGGCGTCGGGTTCGGCATAGGCGGCGTAGATTTCATCGAGGCGCGAACGGGCCGCGTTGACTTCGGCCATGGCCTCTTCCACGGCCTGGCGCACGGTGTGCTCCGCATTGAGCTGCGGCTCCTGCGGCAGGTAGCCGATGGACAGGCCCTGCATGGGCAGCGCCTCGCCTTCGAATTCCTTGTCCACCCCAGCCATGATCTTGAGCAGCGAGGACTTGCCCGAGCCGTTCAGACCCAGCACGCCGATCTTGGCGCCCGGGAAAAAGCTTAGAGAGATGTCCTTCAAGATCTGCCGCTTGGGCGGCACGGTCTTGGTGAGGTGGTTCATCGAGAAAACGTATTGAGCCATTCTGGTCCGAGTACTTGAATCGTTGATTTCTGCAAAAACCGGGCAACAAATCGGTTGCACGCCAGCCGTGATTATCCGCGCATGCGACAATACCCTGCGTCACGGGTTCCAGTTGCCCGTGACATCAGCATTCCAGCTGGGGACGATGGACGCTGTTTTCCAGGCTCCCGACATTGAACTACATCCGCCTACGACTGGTCCGGCAACCGCCCTGGTTGCCTCGACAGGCAGATACCCAGCGCCCCGGACGGGCGCATCTTTGATCACATGACATTTGAAGAACTGAATCTGGCTCCCGCCATTCTGAAGGCCGTGCTTGAGGAGGGTTACGAGAACCCGACTCCCATCCAGGCACAGGCCATCCCTGCGGTGCTCGCCGGCCACGACCTGCTGGCAGGTGCCCAGACCGGCACCGGCAAGACCGCTGCCTTCACCCTGCCCATGCTGCACCGCCTCTCGCAAGGCCAGGTGCCGCGCAACAAGTTCGGCGGCAAGGGCATCCGCGCCCTGGTGCTGACGCCCACGCGTGAACTCGCCGCACAGGTCGAGGAATCGGTGCGCAGCTACGCCAAGTACCTGGACATCAACTCCACCGTCATCTTCGGCGGCGTGGGCATGAAGCCCCAGATCGACCGCATCAAGAAGGGCGTGGACATCCTGGTCGCCACGCCGGGCCGCCTGCTGGATCTGCAGCAGCAAGGCTTCATGGACCTGTCCACCGTCGAAGTCCTGGTGCTTGACGAGGCCGACCGCATGCTGGACATGGGCTTCATCCATGACGTCAAGAAGGTGCTGGCCCTGGTGCCCAAGGACAAGCAAAGCCTGCTGTTCTCGGCCACCTTCAGCGACGAGATCCGCGACCTGGCCAACGGCCTGCTGCGCAACCCGCAGTCCATCCAGGTCACGCCCAGCAACACCACCGTGCAGCGCATCACCCAGGTGATCCACCCCGTGGGCCGCGGCAAGAAAAAGCAGGTGCTGCTGCACATCATCAACGAGAACAACTGGAGCCAGGTTCTGGTGTTCACGCGCACCAAGTTCGGCGCCAACAACGTTGCCGAATTCCTGACCAAGAACAACATCAGCGCCATGGCGCTGCACGGCAACAAGAGCCAGAGCGCCCGCACCCAGGCCCTGGCCGGCTTCAAGACCGGCGAGCTGCGCGCCCTGGTCGCCACCGACATCGCTGCACGCGGCATCGATATCGACGAGCTGCCGCACGTCGTGAACTACGAGATCCCCAACGTGTCCGAGGACTACGTGCACCGCATCGGCCGCACGGGCCGTGCCGGTCGCGAAGGCCACGCCGTCAGCCTGGTCTGCATGGACGAAGAAGGCTTCATGATGGACATCGAGCGCTTCACCAAGCAGGAAATCCCGGTGCAGGTGCTCGAAGGCTTCGGCCCCGAAGAGGACGAAGTGGCCGAGCCCATTGCCATGGGCCGCCAGACCATCTGGGGCGGTGCAGGCAAGCCGCCCAGCCGTGACGTCATGCAGGCCGCCGCCAAGGCTGCGCGCCAGGAAATGATGGACCGCATCCGCACCACCAAGGCCACCCAGCCCGACCGTGGCGGCCGCGCAGGCGGCCGTGGCCAGGCTCCCAAGGCCGGCTCGGACGAAGGCCGCTCCGAAGGCAACGCCGGCGGCCAGGGCCGTGGCCGCAACCACGCCGGTGCAAGCGCAAACAACAAGCCGCGCCGCGATCGCTTCGATGGTCCGGGCAATGGCTCCGGCGCCGCCCACCGTCCCAAGGCAGCCCCCCAGAACGCCCCCCGGCGCGGCCCGCGCCCTGACGGCGAAGGCGGCGGTGGTGTCCGTCGCTTCGATGACCAACCCCCGCGCGCTGATGCCCACCTGGGCACCCAGCTGGGCCATGCACGCAGCAGCGGCCCCCGTGGCAGCGCAGGTGGCGGCCAGCCCGATCCGATGCGCACCAGCGTGGACACCATGGCCGAACGCGGCCGCCGTGGCGGCTTCAACCGCGGCGGCAATGGTGGCGGCGGCGGTGGTGGCGGCTTCGGCGGCGGTGGCCGTGGCGGCCCCTCGCGCGGCGGCTACGGTCGCTGACCTGCACCACGGCTCCTTGGCATGCCCTGCGGCAAGCCGAGGAATCCGCCAGCAAAAAAGGGCTGCATCTCTCCGGGGCTGCAGCCCTTTTCACATGGCGCAGATTGCGCATTCAGCCGACAGCGCGCCGCAAGCCTGCATGGCTATCATCCCGATAGCATTGCGGCCTGCGGCGATTGAAGGCCGCGCCCTTTTCCCGGATTTCAAAGACTCCCCCGACTGGTTCCTCAAGGCCACGCCATGACACTGCAGACCCCACACGCCACCCCCTCCAGCCAGCGCCCCGATTCGGAGCTGCCACAGGACAGGTTGCGGTGGTCGGCCCTGGCGTGCGCAGCCCTGCTTTCCGCCTGCGCCAGCACCCCGCTGCCGCCATGGCCCACCACCTCCAAGCCCCAGGCGCCCGCCCCCACCCGGCCGGCCCCGGCCACCCCGGTGGTGCCGCAGGCGACCACGCAGCCCATCGCGCCGGCCAACAACCTGGTCCCCCTGCCCTACAACGCGGCCGTGGCTGCGCGCTTTCCCGATCCAGCCACCCGCTACGACACACCGGGCCTGGCGCCGCAGCGCAACCAGTTCACCACGGCCAGCGAACTGTCTTCCTGGCTGAACAGCCAGGCCAGCAAATCCCTGGGCCGCGACACGCGCCTGGGTATCGTGCAGCCCGGCAGCTCGCAGCGCGGCAGCCCCATCCAGGCCCTGGTGGCCACGCGCGCACCCGGCATTCAGCCGTCGGCGCTCTATGACAGCCGCCGCCCGACGGTCATGCTCGTGGCCGGCCAGCACGGCGACGAACCTGCGGGTACGGAGGCCTTGCTCATCATCGCCCGCGAGCTCGCTCCCGGCGGCCTGCTGGAGCCGCTGCTGCAGCAGATCAACGTGATCCTCGTGCCGCGCGCCAACCCCGACGCCGTGGAAGCCGGCACGCGCAATGCAGCCGATGGCACCGACATCGCCCATGACCACCTTCTCCTGAACACGCCGGAGGCCAAGGCCCTGGCCACGCTGGCGCGCGACTACCGCCCCGTCGCCGTGGTGGACCTGCAGGAATTCCCCGCCGCCAGCATCTTCCTGCAGAAGTACCAGGCCATACAGCGCTACGACGCCCTGCTGCAGTACTCGGCCACGGCCAACCAGAATGAATTCGTGACCAAGGCTGCGCGCGAGTGGTACACGGCGCCGCTGCGCACCGCGCTGTCACAGGCCGGGCTGAGCAGCGACTGGTACTACACCACCAGCCAGGATCTGCAGGACAAGTCCATCTCCATGGGCAGCCTCGCGCCCGATTCGCTGCGCAACGTCAGCGGGCTCAAGAACTCGGTGGGCTACCTGGTCAGCAGCCGTGGCTCGGACCTGGGCCGCGCCCACATCCAGCGGCGCGTGCACACCCTGGTCACCGCGTCCACACGCATGCTGCATTCCAGCGCCGAGCGCGCCAAGGACCTCACCCAGGTGCAGGCCTTCGTGGCGCGCGAGACCGCCTCCCTTGCCTGCCACCAGCAACTGGCCGTACTGGCCGAGCAGACGCCCGAGCAGCGCACCCTCACCATGATCCAGCCCGACACGGGCGCCGACCAGCAGGTGCGCGTGGACTGGAACGCTTCGCTGCAGCCGCGCACCACGCTGTCGCGCCCGCGCTCCTGCGGCTACTGGCTGTCCGCCAGCGCCCAGCCCGCCGTGGACAGGCTGCGGCTGTTGGGCCTGCAGGTGCTCAAGGTGGCCGAGCCCGGCCAGCTGCTGGCCGACTCGTACAACGAAGCCCGCTCGGCCACGCCCGCCAGCGGCGCCTATGCGCTCACGCGCGGCGCCGTCGAAGCGCCCGTGGGCAGCTACTACCTGACGATGAACCAGCCCATGGCCAATCTTGCCGCTGCGGCGCTGGAGCCGGACACACCCTACAGCTACCTTGCACGCGGCCTGGTTCCCACGATGACCGACATGGCGCGCGTGATGGCGCCTCCTTCGGTGGTTTTCGAGGAAGAAGACGACGCCGAATGACGGCAAGGGCGCCAGGGCACGCCGCCAAGCCCTGAGCGCCCACCCATTGCGGGTATGATCCGCGCTGGCCCGTCAGCGGCCATACCTGCCCGTAGCTCAACCGGATAGAGCAATTGCCTTCTAAGCAATAGGTCGGGGGTTCGAGTCCCTCCGGGCAGGCCATCCTGGCATCCCAAGAAATCCCAATACGTCCAAAGAAGTCCAAGGGCCCGCGCTGGCCTCGGGCTTCAGGTACACCTAGCTTTCGATGTCGTCCAACGGCGCCCCGGTGGCGCGATACACGCGTGACGTGATGCCATCCGGAGTGGGTTCGACGTGCCTGACTACGTGCCTGACTAACGGCAAGCACCGGGACATTGCCGTGCTCTACGGGCAGGATCGATGGCGCACAAGAGCTGTCTCCTGGCGTCCGCTCGGCGCAGATGCAACACGACGGCCGCGTGATCTCACGGTCCCGATTGATTGAAAATCTGGTCGCTCTGGAAAAGCAGCTTCCGGAGGTGGAAGGCATCAAGGTACCCGGCCGGATCGTTCATCTGTCAGCGATGAAGATGGAGCTCCGGGTGGTAGCCAGTCGGCTTCCCGGCAGCTCAGTCTTCGTCCAGCGCCTCAAACCGCTCTGCCAGGAAATCCAGCAGCGCCCGCACGGCCGGCAGCAGCCCGCGCCGCGAGGCGAACACCGCATGGATGATCTCGCGCCGTGGCGCCCAGCCCGGGATGACGTGGACCAGTTCACCGCGCGCGATCTGCTCGCGCACCATCATCGAGGGCAGTTGCACCACGCCCACCCCCGCCAAGGCCGCCGCGCGCAGCGCCAGCATGCCGCGCGTGACCAGGCGCGGCCGGTGGCGGATGGCCGCCTGCGTGCCGTCCGGGCCGATCAGGTGCCACACATGCTCATGCTGCGGCAGGCCCAGGTCCATGCTCGGCAGGCCTGCCAGGTCGGCGGGCACCTGGGGGATGCCGCCTGTCAACAGCTGCGGGCAGGCCACCAGGCATTGCCCGCGCTCGGCGAGCATGCGCATCACCAGGTCGCTGTCCTCCAGCGGCGGCGGGCGCACGCGGATAGCAACGTCGATTCCTTCGCCCACCACGTCCACGCGGCGGTTGGTTTCCTCGAGGTGGATCTCCACGCGCGGATACGCGGCCATGAAGGCCGCCAGCATGTCGGCGATGCGCGCATCGAGCAGCGCCACCGGGCAGGTCATGCGCACGATGCCGCGCGGCTCGGCGTGGGTCAGCGCGATGGCCTCGTCGGCGGCGTCGGCCTCCACCAGCATCGCCTTGCAGTGGCCGTAGTAGGTCTGGCCGGTCTCGGTGACGGCAAATCGCCGCGTGGAGCGCTGGATCAGGCGCGTGCCGAGACGCTCCTCAAGCTGCGCGATGCGCCGGCTCAGCTTGGATTTGGGCATCCCCAGCGCGCGGCCCGCGGGCGCAAAGCCGCCGTGGTCCACCACCTGCACGTAGTAGTAGAGGTCGTTCAGGTCTTTCATTGCACACCGTCTTCATCGTTCCTCAGATAGGACTCTGATGGCAATTATTAACGACTACCGCGTTCATCGTTCAAATCCTATTCTCTATCCGTCAGCCAAGACCTTTGTCTCGGCGACCCAAGGAGACTCACCATGACCAAGCCCTACGTCCGCCTGGACAAGGACAACGCCGCCGTGCTGCTGGTAGACCACCAGACCGGCCTGCTATCCCTTGTACGCGACATCGACCCGGACAAGTTCAAGAACAACGTGCTGGCGCTGGCCGACATCGCCAGCTATTTCAAGCTGCCCACCATCCTGACGACCAGCTTCGAGAACGGCCCCAACGGACCGCTGGTGCCGGAGCTCAAGAGCCAGTTTCCCCAGGCGCCCTACATCGCCCGGCCCGGCAACATCAACGCCTGGGACAACGAGGACTTCGTCAAGGCCGTGAAGGCCACGGGCAAGAAGCAACTCATCATCGCCGGCGTGGTGACCGAGGTGTGCGTGGCCTTCCCCGCACTGTCGGCCATCGAGGAAGGCTTCGACGTCTTCGTGATCACTGACGCCTCCGGCACCTTCAACTCCATCACCCGCGATGCGGCATGGAATCGCATGTCGCAGGCCGGCGTGCAACTGATGAGCTGGTTCGGCGCTGCCTGCGAACTGCACCGCGACTGGCGCAACGACGTGCAGGGGCTGGGCACTCTGTTTTACAACCACATCCCCGACTATCGCAACCTGATCACTAGCCACACCATGCTCACCCAGGGCAATTGAGGAGAAGACCGTGAGCACACCCCAAACCATCGCCAACTTCAACGGCGCCCGCCCGGTCATCGATCCCGACAATGTAGCGATGCTGCTGATCGACCATCAAAGCGGCCTGTTCCAGACCATCAAGGACATGCCCTTCACCGAGGTGCGTGCCAATGCCACCACACTCGCCAAGGTAGCGACACTGGCGAAGATCCCGGTCATCACCACCGCATCGGTGCCGCAGGGTCCGAACGGCCCCTTGATCCCCGAGATCCACCAGTACGCCCCGCATGCCCGGTACGTTGCGCGCAAGGGCGAGATCAACGCCTGGGACAACCCGGAGTTCGTCGCTGCCGTCAAGGCCACTGGGCGCAGGCAGCTCATCATCGCGGGGACGATCACCAGCGTCTGCATGGCCTTTCCCAGCATCGCCGCGGTGCACGAGGGCTACCAGGTCTTCGCGGTGATCGACGCCTCGGGGACCTACTCGAAAATGGCGCAGGAGATCACGCTGGCGCGCATCGTGCAGGCTGGTGTCGTGCCGATGGACACGGCGGCGGTGTGCTCGGAGGTGCAAAAGACCTGGAACCGTGAGGACGCGTTGCAGTGGGCGCAGGCCTACAGCGCAGTCTTCCCGCCTTACCAGTTGCTGATTGAAAGTTACTCCAAGGCGCAGGAAGTGGCCAGGAACGGTGAGCAGCTGGATTCGCAACGCACCTGACTGCGGTAGCACGGCACGGGTACGAGGCCGCTTGCCCAAGGTGTCGGCGGCCATGGTGGAATTTGTGGATGAGGCGCAGGACTGAGACCCCGGCCCCGGAGGCGCTCAGCGCCAGCAGTCTCCCACCGTTCCCAGGGGCGAGATGCCCTTCACGCCCAGGGCGTTCAGGGTGTAGTCGCCGCAGCGCCTGTCCGATGCCTGGCGGCCGGTGCGCGTGGCCTTGAGCGTGTAGCCGCCGTCATTGGCGGCCGTGGCCATCGTCAGGGTGTAGTGGCCGTTCTCGGACTTGTCCCCCCAGGGCAGTCTGAGGTTGGCGACGGAGCTTGTGTAGCCACCGTTCTGCGCCCGCCAGCGCTCCTGCCGGGCGGCGGCCTCGCCCAGCAGGCTTTGCGCCTCCACGCGCCGCGATCGCAGCACGTATTCCTGGTAGGAGGGGTAGGCGATCGCCGAAAGAATGGCGACCACCGCCACCGTGATCATCAGCTCGATCAGCGTGAATCCATGTAGCTTGCTGCGCACGCATTTCTCCTTGGGGGCCCGCAGGGCCAGCCAGACGGCCGGGGCCGGCAGGCCCCTGTGTGTAGTGGATGGGATGGCGGTCACGGGTTCGCTGGCTGGCGGCGCCAGCTCTGTCGCCCCCGGTCCACTCCGCTGTTGATATCGTCGCCCCCGGTCTTGACTGGGTCTCCCGCCCCGCTTGGCTTTCCGCTGGAGTCGAAGATCTTCGCGCCGCTGATGGTGGGCCTGCCCGGCCCCACCTCGCGGCCGTTGACCTGCTGGCCTGCCAGGTTGTCGGAGGCGTTGAAGATGCCGTCGCCGTTCACATCGAAGGCGACATAGTCGGTCTTGCCCCCGGTGTCGGGATCGATGGCGTAGATCGTGCTGGCCAGGCCTGCGGAGCAGGGGTCGCCCAGCGGCGGCCGGATGGAGGTGAACACCAGCCCCCGCCCGTACAGGCTCATGTCGTAGACCAGTCTTTCTCCGTCGCGCGGCAGATCGACGTACCAGCCCCAGCTGTGCACATTGGAGTCGGCGGTGCTGGTGGCGTCCTTGTACCAGGTGACCGGGTTGGCCGACAGGGCGAACTTGCCCGGAAAGCCGCTCACCTGGGTGAACTGCTGGGCCTGCAGATCCCCACGCCCCTTGCCGGCGGTAGGCAGCGGCTGCGGCGCAGTCGTGGCGGGTGTGCCGTAGCGATCCCAGATACCGAACACCGATTGCCGGCGCATGTCCAGCTTGTCGTCATCCGTCATGAAGCGGCCCGTGCCGAAGGCCACCACATCGCCCTTGCCGCTGGAGTGCCGCACCACGTAGGGTGCGGTGGTGATGGACAGCCGCTTGCCGCCGCTGCGTTCGGACTCGCGTGCCACAAAGAACAGTTGCGCATTCCATGAGCCGCTGGCACCACTGGCCAGGTCCACGCGCCATACATTGCCCGCAAGATCACCGGCATAGGCCAGGTCCACCTTGCCATCGCCGTTGTTGTCCACCACGGCGGCGCGCGACAGGCCGTTCTTCGGCGCAGGCAGCGCGTTCAGCTCTGCGGCCGTCATGCCTGCCGCAAAATCAAAGCGCCGGATGACCTCGCCACTGGAGACATCCAGCACAAACAGGCTGGACTCGCCGGAGGCGCTGTTCGACGCCTGGTAGCCATTGGACAGGAATACCACCCACCTGCCCTTGGACCGGCCGGCGTCGTTGAGCCGCGCAACGACAGGCGCGGGCATCGAGTAACCCATGCGTTCGTCCTGTTCAACCCCGAACTCCCACAGCAACCGGGGGGAGGTGGGGTCCGTGACGTCCAGCGCGAAGACCTGCCGCCCGCCCGCGCCCAGGCTGCCGACCAGCACCCTGTGCCAGGCGTTGCCGAAGTAGACATCGGAGACCACGGGCGTCCCGTCCACGAAGTAGCGGTGGGGAGCGCCGCCCGCGCCATACCGGGACGCCAGGACATTGAGCGAATCCTTCACGCCCGATGGAATGAAGGCGAACTCCTCCTTGCCCGATGCCGCGTCGAAGGCGTGCAGCATGCCGTCGTTGGCGCCCACATACAGCATCTCCTTGGCAGCCTGTTTCGCGGCAAAGGCGGCATAGGTGGTGCTGCCCTCCAGCTTGTCCGCGGCAGAGGCGCGGTACAGGCCGCCCTTGACCCGCACCAGCGAGGAATTGACGATATCGCCCAGCACATTGGGCTTTCCGCTGTCCAGGGGCTTGCGCACGCGCAAGTCATCGCGCACCTCGCCACGCAGGAACTCGATGCGCTTTTTTGCCTGGCCATCGGCGGAGTTCGTGGCCGGGTCCGTGTTGAGTACGGCCAGCCAGGACGCATCGGAGCGCTGCCCGCTGAGACTGGAGTACGTGAAAGGGCTCAGCGACACGGCACTGCCGGTCCTGCTGGGATAGTAGATCTTGCGGTCATCGGCGGACCGCGCCGACAGGAGTTCCGCCGCGCTCCAGACCAGCGTTCTGTCGCTGGTGGTGAGCTTCTCGCGGATGACATCGCCGCTCCAGTACTGGACCTCGAACGTGGTGCGATACAGGTCGGCGCCTTCGCCCAGTGTCGCCGTGGGCATGTCCACGCTGACCGCCGTCACGGAACTGATGCTCTGCAGGATGTCGTTGAACGCCTTGGTCAATTGGTCCTTGAGCGTGCCGGCATTGGTCACCAGAAAATAGTTGTCTGGATCTCCCGTGATCTTGGAGGGATCGCGGTCCGGCACACCGTACTTGGCGGCATACCACAGCGGCCCCTTCAGGAAGCTGCCCGCGTCGGTCGCATTGCCCGGAGTGAAGCTGCGGGTGGCCGTGAGCCCCAGGTTCGTGCATTCCGTGCGCTGCTGGGCCGAGATGCTGCCCCGGCAGTAGCCCGGATCGCGATTGGGTGGCGTGTTGTAGGCGTAGTAGGCCGAGGCCGTGTCCTTGTCACGCACCTCCAGGTACATGCCGTCCTTGGTGGTGCCCGAGATCACATAGCCCATGTGCTGTCCCAGGCCGCCAGCGGCGTATTCGGACACCATGTCGATCTTCACCTTGCCATCGGCCTGCAGCGCGATCGTGTAGCGCGCGATGGCGTCCATGTCATGGTCGGCGCCCTGCTCCACGTCCTCGTAGTTGATGCGGAACTCCGCATAGGGCCGCCCGCCATTGACCGAGGCATCGATGTCCGCCTTGCCCGTGTTGGCAATGTTGACCACGTAGTAGTCAACGATCTGGTTGGTCGGCGTGAAGACCGCATTGTTCACGGTGCTGCCGCCGGCACTGCCGGAGACGGTCTTGGCAAACGGCGCAATGGTCACAAAGCGTTTGCCGCCGATCGGAAAGCGTATTTCCGGCAGCGGTGACGCAATGGCCACGGAGTAGGTCCTCAGCGCATTCTTGCCCTGGCTGTTGCCGAAGATGGCATTCCTGGCGCCAAAACGGGCCACGCCGGCGGCATAGTAGGTGCCTTCCTTGCTGGGCTCCTCGGGAGACAGGCCGCGCGCCCAGGACAGGTCAGCAATGGTCTTGACCGAAGGAGCCTGGTCGGCATTGGCCGACGTTGACTGGCCGATGAAGAAGTTCTTCCCGTCTATGCGCTCGGCCGAGCCGATGGCCGCCACCTCGTCAGAGACATTGAAGCCATTGAGGGCGCTGGCACCGACGCTCGCGTAGCGGCTGCCGGGCAGCTTGCCGTCGTAGGAGGGATTGATGTCGCTGAGCACCGTCATGACGGGACGGGAGCAGTACTGGTAGCCGCCCCCGCCTTCGGCCTTGGCCCTGTAGGGCGTTTCCCAGGCGGGCTTGGACAGGCCCAGGGACGCGTCCTTGGAGGAGCCGCCGGCGTAGTCATAGATGCCGAGGGCCTGGGACGCGCCGCCGAAATAGCGCATGGTCTCGAACATCATTTCGCTGATGGGATTGCCCCACATGGCGCACTTCGATGGCTTGTCCAGCGAACTGATGGGGCCGGACGTGATCCAGCCGCATTCCACGTATTTGCCGCCGGTGTAGCCGATCAGGCGCTGGCGGTCTATGTTGGCGACCACGCCATTGACACCCGTCCTGAACTGGCCCGTCTGAGGGTCGACTTCCTCTGCGAAATTGCTGATATTGCGGCGCAGCACGCCGCCGGCGATGTTTTTCTCGTACGAGCCTGTGAGCAGGCCGAAGTACATCTTCCCGTTCTCTCCGAAGTCGTGCAGCAGCCCCGTGGGCTTGTAGATGGTCTTGCCGCCGTTGGGATAGGCCTTGCAGCTGGCCTCGAGCAACTGGACATTGCTGCTGGAGCAGGCCTCCACAAGCAGGTTGTAGTCGGTGATCCTGCTGGTGCCTCGCGCGCACGAATTGCCGCCTGCACAGTTGCTCTGCCCTGCAAAGCCCTCCTGGGACACCCAATCCCAGATCTGGAACGAGGAGTCATTGAGCACGCGCAACTGGGTGATGACGCCAGCGGCCTCCCCCAGCGTGGTGACGGCAAACAGATGGCGCGTGCCGGACGCCGGCTGGCGCAGCGGCGCATAGTCCGAAATGCTGTAGACCCCGAGATCCCGCGCAGGGTCATAGGCCTTGCCCCAGCTGTGCGCATCCCTGGGAATGTAGGCGGTCTGCAAAACGGTGCGCGAAGCAGTGTCCTCCGCACGCATGCCGCCATAGAGCACGCGGCGTATGGCGTCCATGCGCGATGTGGCCAGATAGTTCAGGAAGTCGCCACTCCAGTTGTTCGAGCACTTTTTCCTGTTGCTTCCGGTCGCTGCCTGCGAGGGCACGAAAACACCCTTGGAATAGCTGTAGCAGACGTTGTTGTTGAAGTAGCCGTAGTAGTCGATCTGGTCCGGCTTGTACCCGACATCGATCACACCGTCGCCGTTGAGGTCGGAGGCATCGTTGTAGGCCTCGTAGTACAGCTTGTGGTCACGCCCCATCACCAGCATGTTCAAGGGCGCCAACGCCTGGTTCACGAACAGCGGCATCTGGGACAGCACGGTGTCCGCGCGCCCCTGGGCATGCGCCGGCGTACTGGCCAGTGCCAGTGCGCACGTCCACAGCGCCAGGGCCGGCCACGCGAGTGCCCGGCCCTGGCGCGCCCTCGGGCCATGCATGGTTTTCCAACTTGCAATGCGAGCCATTGAAGCTCCCTCCCCCTGCTTACTTTATGAACATGTTGACGCTGGACCGCAGGCACAGCGCATCCGCTCCGCAGGCCTGGGCCTGCGACTTTTCCGTGGCCTGGGCATTGACCTCATAGAAGTCCGTGCAGCCGGTGGCGGGTGCATCCAGCGCGGACGTCGCACTACCCGACTTGGGACAGGCGGTCGTGATGTATCGGGGATACCAGTACCCATCGGGCTTCTGAAACCCGGCCGCCTTGGCCTTGGTCGTCCGAAAATCCGTACCGAGCCCGATGGAGTCCGTACGCACGTCGGACACCGAGCAGGGAATGCCGCTGCCCTCGGCCACCGGAGTGCCGGCGCCATTGCAAGGCTTGAGCGCGACGGCATGCTCCAGCAGCTTGCGCTCGCCTTCTCGCAGCGTGCCATCCGCGGTTTCATACAGCCGCTGGCTATCCACCATGTTGGCGGCGATGCGCGCCTCCAGCGTGGCCACGCGCATGCCGACCACCGCCAGCAACAACACCAGCAGCAGCATGATCATGGACACCAGCAAGGCATTGCCGCGCTGGCGCCCGTGCAGGACACAGGACATGCAGCGGCGGCTCCGGGCTCCGATCAGCGCGGTCATGGCATCAGATTCCTCAGGGTGAGCGTGCCGGTGGCCAGTTGCAGCAGGGCGCCGGCATTCGCATCGCATCGGGCCGCGGCGCCGCCCAGTTGCGCCCAACGCTCGCAGACGGTGGAGGCCATGCCCTGCGTCACCTTGCCGGAGCTTTCCAGCAAGAGGGCAAGGCGCAGGGAACGGATGGCTTCCTGCTGCCCGGGCAACGTGGCCGCGAAGGCATCGACCCTGCGTATCGCGCCGGGCGCTGTCTGCCGATCGATGCCGAACTCGAAATGCACCGCCCGCACGCCATCGGCAAGCGGCACAACCTCCTGCGCTGCCCGGCAGACCAGCACACCACTTTCGACGGTGTATTTCTCCGCGAACATGCCGGTCGCCGGCGCCGGAGCGTCATAGGGGCCGGCGGCTCCCAGGTTCGCGGGCGTGCCGGCACAATCGGTTTCCGCAGCGTCCCGGGGCTGGAAGCGAAGGCAGATGCTCTGCGCGTCAGCCGCGTAGAGCGCCTGTCCCTGGGCGAACTGGCAGCCGTTGGGATGGGGCGAGGAATCGGCAGGAAATGCGTCGAACATCGCCTGCGAAGGGTCTCTCCTGTAGCCTGCCTTGGAGAACTCGGAGTCCAGCACGGCCAGTGCCAGCCGGCTGTTGCCGAGGTTCTCGCTCTGCCCCACGCGAAAACCGAAGCTCGACAGCCCCTGCATGTAGATGGTGGTGGCAATCAGCACGAGGAACAGGCCGATGGCCAGCGCCACCATAATCTCCACCAGGGACATGCCTGCCTGTGACGGCATGCGCATGCGGCACGCCCGTGCGCCCGGCCCGCGCTCAAAGCCGCGACCGCAGCGTGAATGTGCAAAATTCATTGTCGCTTCCATCCAGACATTGGCCTTTCTTGACCGGCCAGGCCACCGTCACGGACACCAGGCCATCGGCATCGGCGCTCACGGCGAAGGAGCTGTCGATGCGGTCCGCGGTGAGATCGGGCACCAGCTTGCGGGCCCGATCGCCCCAGCAGGCCAGGCGCTGCTCACGCGGCTGCGGCAGAGGCTGGCAGGCCGCAGGGGCCGCGGGCATCGCCGCACCCTCCAGCTTCTGATAGCCGGCCAGTTCCTCCACGGGCGCGCCCTTCGCGTCCAGGACCGTGGCTGTATCCCCCCGCAGAGTCTCCAGCAGTTCGGAAGCCAGCATGGATGCCATCTGGCGCCGCTCGGTATCCACGGTGTATTCAATGGCACGCACATGGATACGCACGGCGCCCAGCAGCCCCACGGCCACCAGCAGCACGGCGACGAGTACCTCGATAAGGCCTGCGCCGCGTTGCCTGCGAGAAGAAAAAGGAATGGACATGTTGCAGACCCGTTGCACGCGCATCAGCAACTGCCGCCGGCAGGCAGCCGCTGCTGGCGCACAAGCCCGGCGCGAGTCACTCTCAGGCAGTGCATGCGCGTGGCATGGCGAGCCGTGACGGTCAGCGTGTACAGCGTGCTGGCGCCGGAGAACTGCCTGGCGGTCCCCGTGGTTTCGAACAGGACGCCCTGGGAAGAATCACCGGAGGGCGACACGGTCACGGCATCAGGCACCCGGGCCTCGCGCACCAGTTGCCCTCCCGACTTGGCGGACCATGTCTGCCCCGCGCCCACAAAGCTGCTTTCCACCCGTTTGTAGACCGCTTCGGAGCGAGCCAGCTGCAGCAACGACTGCAACTCGAGCGCAGCCGAGCTGACGCGCTGGTTGGCTATTTGAACGATGAAGGAAGGAGCGGCCAGAGCGGCCAGAATCGCGACCAGCGCCACCACAACCATCATCTCGATGAGGGTGAAGCCACGGGGCCATTGCCACCTGCCACCTGGACAGCCGTTGCGTGTGTAACCGGGATTTTTCATGCAAGCGTGCTTCTCGTTGGCGGGGGACCATGCGACAGGCCTGCAAGCCCTGCGCCATTGCTCTTGATTGATGTTTGCAATCGTAATTCAATAGCAATGCAAAACACCTATTGACACAGGTCATGGGACAAATATAGGACTTGTCTTATAAAACCTGCGCAGAGCGCAACACCCCATCCAGCAAGCCCGGCCCGCCGTCCGCGCACGCAAGCTCGGCGGAACGGCCCGCGCAACGGGCATGGCCATTGGCGATACGGCAGACCGCGAAGTCAGGCAGGCAGGCCTCGCATCAAGCGCCTGAAAATCCACGGCAGCATGAGCGGCCGCAATCCAGCCGCAGCGCGATTGGCCATGCGAATATCCCGTCTGCTTGCAGCCCGAGGAAGAAAAAGTTTTCGCCCAAAGCAAAAATCCCCAGTGCATTTCTGCACTGGGGATTTTCTTGTTTGGGGTGGCTGATGGGGCTCGAACCCACGACAACAGGAATCACAATCCTGGACTCTACCAACTGAGCTACAGCCACCGTTGAAGCATTCGATTATATGCCAAAAACTAGCAGGCAAATGCTTTGGAACAGGCGTTGCGTGACGCATCGGGAGCAGCAGGAACAAAGGTGCATCGAGGACGCGGGCAACGGGCATGATGCCGCCATCCTCCATGCAGCCGCAGCCGGCAGGAACCTTTTCCGGCGTCCCTGGAGCTTTCGGGACAACCAGTCCCCCTGCCGCCCAAAGCAAAAATCCCCAGAGCATTTCTGCTCTGGGGATTTTTTTATTTGGGGTGGCTGATGGGGCTCGAACCCACGACAACAGGAATCACAATCCTGGACTCTACCAACTGAGCTACAGCCACCGTAGAAGAACGCTATTCTATTCCAAAAAACTGCTTGATTTCTGAAATTTCTGTTTTGCTAGAAATTTCTCTCATCAGGGGCGCGGGACCTTGATCTGCACCTTGAGCTGTTTCTTGAGAAGCTCGTAGTATGCCATAGCTTCTGCGACCGCAGAGCTTCGCAGGAAGTCCTGCTTCTGCGCGGCAGCAGCCTGTGCATCATCGGCCGGGCGCTCGACGATGCGGTTGATCTTGACCACGGCATAGCCTTGGGCACCCATGTCAACACCCGTCCAGGCAGGCAGCTGAGCGGTCGGTGCGCGCAGGGCGGCATCCACCACTTCGCGCGACAGGCCTTCGGGCTGGTCACGGCTGATCACCTTGGCGGCAGGCAGTTGCGCCGCATCAGGCTTGGCCTTCCATGCTGCAAGCTTGGCCTCGCCATCGGCCTTGGCCAGTTCGGCGGACTTTTGCGCCACGTACAGGGTGCGCAGCTTGTCGGCTACCTCGGCCATGGGCAGCGTGCGGGCAGGCGTGTACTCCACCACGCGGCCGGCCACCAGTTGGCTGGAACCCAGCTCCACCGCATCGGTGTTGCGCTTGTTGTTCAGCGAGTCGCTGGAGAACAGCGCCTCCAGGAAGCGGGGGTTGGCCAGGGGACCCTTGACGTTGGGGCCGGGCTGGCGCGTCACATGGTCTGCCTTTTGCACGGTGAGCTTGAACTTCTCGGCCACGGGCTGCAGGCTGTCCGACTGCTCGTAGACCGCGTTGGAGAAGCCTTCCGCCAGTTCGGCGAACTTGCGCTGGGCCTGCTGCTGCTTGAGTTCGGCTTCCAGCTTGGGACGCATCTGCTCGAAGCTCGGCGCCTTGGGCTTCTTGATGTCCACCAGCGAGATGATGTGGTAGCCGAAGTCGCTGTGCACCACGTCGCTGATGTCGCCCACCTTCATGCCGAAGGCTGCGTCCTCGAAGGGCTTGACCATGGCACCGCGGCCGAAGTAGCCCAGATCGCCACCCGATGCAGCGGAGCCACCGTCCTGCGAATTGGCCTTGGCCAGTTCGGCGAAGCGCTTGGGGTCCTTGCGCAGCTCGGCCAGCAGTTCCTCGGCCTTGGCCTTGGCTTTTTCCTGCTCGGCGGCAGGCGCATCCTTGCTTGCATTGATCAGGATGTGGCTGGCACGGCGCTCTTCGGGGCCGGCCAGGCGCTCGGCGTTCTGGTTGTAGTAGGAACGCACATCGTCTTCGCTCAGCGTGATGCCGGCCTCGATGCTGGGAACGTCCAGCAGCAGGTATTCCACCTTGGCCTGCTCCGATTGCTGGAACTGGCTGGTGTGAGCGTCGTAGTAGGCCTTGAGGTCTGCCTCGGTGGGCTGGACCTTGCTGGCGTAGGCGCTGGCTTCAAAGCGTGCCACCTGCACTTCGCGGCGCTGGTACAGCGCATCGATGGCCTGCTTGACCTGGGTGTCGGTCGCAAAGGCCGTACCCGTCACGCCACCCATCACCTGGTTCATGGACAGCTCGCGGCGCAGGTTGGCCTCGAAGCCTTCGGGCGTCAGGCCCTGCGATCCGACCAGGGCGCGGTAGGCCTCGGCATCCATCGAGCCGTCAGGCTTCTTGAGCGCGGCAATCGCGGGGATCTCCTGCAGCGTGCGCACCAGTTGCGCATCGGATGCGGCCAGGTGCATCTTCTGCACGGCAGCGGCCAGCACCTGGTCACGCACCATCTTCTCCAGCGTGGCGTAGCGCGCCTGCGGCGAGTCCAGCAGCTTGGGGTCGATGTTGGGGTTCTCGGCGCGCAGGCGATCACTCTCCATGCGGTGCGCGTTCTCCCAGTCGGCCTGCTTGATCTCATGACCATCGACACGTGCGACGATGACGCTGGACTCTGTGAAGTAGTTCTGGTTCACACCCACGAAGATGAACGAGGGAATGATCAGCAAGAACAACAAGATCATCACGAACTTGGAATGCTTGCGGATGGATTCGAACATGGTCTGTCGTCTTTCAATGGCAGAAATAGAAAAGGCGAACTTTCGTTCGCCTTTTGTTCTTGGTGGGTGCTGACGGGGTCGAACCGCCGACCTACGCCTTGTAAGGGCGCCGCTCTACCAACTGAGCTAAGCACCCCACCTTGACTGGTGTCAGTTCAGGGCATCTTTCAATGCCTTGCCCGGACGGAACTTTGGAACCTTGGCGGCCTTGATCTTGATGGTTTCGCCGGTGCGGGGGTTGCGGCCCGTACGAGCAGCGCGCTTACCAACGGCGAATGTGCCAAAACCAACGAGCGACACTGTACCACCCTTTTTGAGGGTTTTCTTCACAGCCTCAATCGTGGAATCCAGTGCACGAGCAGCCGCAGCCTTGGAGATGTCGGCGTTGTTAGCGATGTGCTCAATCAGTTCGGTTTTATTCACAAGATGCCTCTGGAGAAATAAGTGAATGGGATGTCTCTGCGGCCACCAACTTGGCTCGGCCAGAAACCCGGCGCGACGGATACGGAATCTGGCTTGCCGTTCGACGCCTGCCTCGGGGCAGACATCGGTGAATTAAAGCCATCGACCTTCCAGGTGTCAATGCACGCTGCGCATCGCAGCGACAGGGGACGATTCTATGCGGTTTTGGCGCCAGCTTTGGCTTTGCGGCCGGTTTTTTGCGCCCGGCGCAGGCTAGCGGCTTCACGAATTGACAAGGGTTGACAATGGACTTGTCCGCTGCAGGCCTTGCCAGTGCTGCAATGCGCCTCACCGCTTCGCATCCACGACGCCGCAGCTACTGCCCTGCCTGATTCAAATGCTTCCAAAAAAATAGCAACGCCAGACAGTTTGACGTGTCTGGCGCAGGATCCCGGGAACGGCCGGAAAGGCCCTCAGTGCGTGACCCGCGCGCGGATCTCGGGCAGGGCTTTTTGCAGGTAGTACACCATCGACCAGACGGTGAGCACCGCCGCCACCCAGATCAGCACCTGGCCCCAGACGCCGGTGTCGATCATGCCGAACACACGGCCGTCGTACAGCAGGAAGGGGATGGCCACCATCTGCGCCGTGGTCTTGAGCTTGCCCAGCATGTGGACGGCCACGCTCTTGCCCGCGCCCAGGTGCGCCATCCACTCGCGCAGGGCCGAGATGGCGATCTCGCGGCCGATGATGATCAGGGCCACGAACACATCGGTGCGCTGCAGGTGCACCAGCACCAGCAGCGACGCGCAGACCAGGAACTTGTCGGCCACCGGGTCGAGGAAGGCGCCGAAGGCCGATGTCTGGTTGAGCTTGCGCGCCAGGTAGCCGTCGAGCCAGTCGGTGGCCGCGAAGACGATGAACATGACCGTGGCGACCAGGTTGCGGGTCGCCACATCGAACGGCGCGTAGAACACCCCGACGATCAGCGGAATCGCGACGATCCGCGTACAGGTCATCAAGGTGGGGATTGTGAGAAACATGGCCGCCATTGTGTCACGTACCTTGGTGTTTGAGGTTCTGTTTCAAGGCCCGCGGTGCAGCCTGCGGGACGGTCATTTCAATGCAATGCACGGTAGATATCTTCAGCCAGCGCGGCCGAGATGCCGTCCACGCTGCACAGGTCCTCGACGGTGGCTTCGGACACGCCGCGCACGCCGCCAAAGCGCTGCAGCAGGCGCGCGCGCTTCTTGGGGCCTACGCCCGGAATCTCCTCGAGCTTGCCGCCGCCCACCCGCACCTTGGCACGCGCCGCGCGCATGCCGGTGATGGCGAAGCGGTGGGCCTCGTCGCGGATCTGGGCCACCAGCATCAGCGCGGCCGAGTCGTAGCCCAGGTAGATCTTCTCGCGCCCGTCGGCAAAGACCAGCTCTTCCAGGCCGACCTTGCGCCCCTCGCCCTTTTCCACGCCCACGATGCGCGAGACATCGAGGCCCAGCTGCTCGAAGACTTCGCGCGCCATGCTGACCTGGCCCTTGCCGCCGTCGACCAGCACCAGGTCCGGCAGTTGCGGCTGCTTGCCCGTGAGCTCGGCACCACCCGCCTCTCTTTGCGCTTCGGCCACGCGGCTGTAGCGGCGCGTCAGCACCTGGCGCATGGCGGCATAGTCGTCACCGCCCGTGATGCCCTCGATGTTGAAGCGCCGGTATTCGCTGCTTTGCATCTTGTGGTGATGGAAGACCACGCAGGAGGCCTGCGTGGCCTCGCCCGCCGTGTGCGAGATGTCGAAGCATTCGATGGTGAGTTCATCGAGGTTCTCGCAGGCCAGGTCCAGCGCCTCGACCAGTGCGCGCGTGCGCGCCTGCTGCGAGCCTTCTTCGGCCAGCAGGCGGGCCATCTGGATGTCGGCGTTCTTTTGCGCCATCTCCAGCCAGATGCGCCGCTGCTCGCGCGGCTGCTGCACGGCGGTAATGCGCACGCCGCCTTGCTCGCTCAGCAGCGCCAGCAGTTTCTTGTCCACCGGGTGGCTGACGATGAGCACAGGCGGCACGGCCACGCCGGTGTAGTGCTGGGCGATGAAGGCCTCCAGCACGATGTCCTCAACCGGGCGCGCGGATTCGGCAAGATTGGCCTCTTCCTCGCCGGCGTAGACCGAGGCGGCATCGCCCAGGTTGGCGGGAAAGTACGGCCGGTCGCCCAGGTGGCGGCCGCCGCGCACCATGGCCAGGTTCACGCAGGCACGGCCGCCTTGCACCTTCACGGCGAGGATGTCCACGTCGCGGTCGTCGGCGGTTTCTATGACCTGCTGGTGCAGCACGCGCGACAGCGCCGTCATCTGGTTGCGTACCTCGGCGGCCTGCTCGTATTCCATGCGCCCGGCGTGCTCCATCATGCGGGCCTCCAGCTGGCGCAGCAGTTCCTGGGTTTCGCCGCGCAGCATGGCCTCGGCATTGCGCACGTCCAGCGCATAGGCTTCGGGCGAGATCAGATCCACGCAAGGGCCGCTGCAGCGCTTGATCTGGTAGAGCAGGCAGGGGCGCGAGCGGTTGGCAAAGACCGTGTCCTCGCAGGTGCGCAGCCGGAAGACCTTCTGCAGCAGCTGGATGCTTTCCTTGACGGCCCAGGCGTTGGGATAGGGACCGAAGTAGCGGTGGCGCTTGTCCACGGCACCACGGTAGTAGGCCATGCGCGCGAAGCGCTGGTGGGCAGGCTCGCCAGCCTGGCCGTCGCGCGCGGCCACGCCGGTGATCTTCAGGTAGGGATAGCTCTTGTCGTCCCTAAACAGGATGTTGTACTTGGGGTGCTGCGTCTTGATGAGGTTGTTTTCGAGCAGCAGGGCCTCGGCCTCGGAGCGCACCACCGTGGTCTCCATGCGGGCGATCTTGCCCACCATGTGGCCTATGCGCGTGCCGCCATGGTTCTTGGTGAAGTAGCTGGAGACGCGGCGCTTGAGATTGATGGCCTTGCCCACGTACAGCAGCGTGCCTGCCGCGTCGAAATAGCGGTAGACGCCGGGCAGGCCCGGCAGCGCTGCCACCTGGGCCAGCAGTTCATCGGAATGGGGTTCGGACATGCGCCTATTGTGGCCGCTGCCCGGGCCCGCCGCAGCGGGCCTGCGGGCCCTCGGGCTCTTACTCGGCCTCGATCTTCGAGGACTTGACCACCTGGGCCCAGTTGGACCACTCGGTCTTGACCATGGCGCCCAGCTGCTGCGGGCTCATGTAGTCCGCCGTGGCGCCCTGCTCCTGTGCCTTTTGCTTGAAGGCCGGGTTCTCCACCACCTTCTTGAGGTCGGCCGTGAGCTTGTCGATCACGGGCTTGGGCGTGGCGGCGGGCGCGAACACGGCAAACCAGGAGGTGGCGTTGACGCCCGCATAGCCGGCCTCGGCCGTGGTGGGCGCATCAGGCAGGCTGGGCAGGCGCTGCGTGCCGGTGACGGCCAGCACGCGCAGCTTGCCGCTTTGCACGTGGGGCATGAAGGGCGGCGCCGTGCCGAAGGTCAGGTCCACCTGGCCGCCCAGCAGGTCCTGCAGCGCGGGGCCGGTGCCCTTGTAGGGGACGTGGACCATCTTGATGCCGGCCTGCTGCTCCAGCATGGCGCCCGTCACGTGCTGCAGCGAGCCATTGCCCGACGAGGCGTAGTTCAGCTTGCCGGGGTTGGCCTTGGCATAGGCCACGAGTTCGGCCAGCGTCTTCACGGGCAGCTCGGACCGCACCACGATGATCTGCGGCGCCGACAGCACATTGGCCACGGGCTGGAAGTCGCCCTGCTCCCAGATGCGGGCCTTGGTCAGGTGGGGCGAGATGACGTGATAGCCCGAGTACTGCATGAGCAGGGTGTAGCCATCGGCCTCGGCACGCTTGACCAGGCTGGCTGCGATGGAGCCGTTGCCGCCGCCCTTGTTGTCCACCACCACCGACTGGCCGATGACGGGCGCCAGGGCCTGGGCCGCCATGCGCGCCGCCAGGTCGGTGGTGCCACCGGCTGCGGCCGGCACGATCATGGTGATGGTCTTGGCGGGGTAGCCGCCCTGGGCCAGCGCGGCTGTGCCGCCCAGGCCCAGCCCTGCGATGGCCATGGCCACGGCTGCGATCTGTCTGCGTTGAATCTTCTTCATCTTTGTCTCCTTGGTTTGCTCGGTTCTTGTGAATGAGAATGCGCGCCGGCCTCAGCCCTTGGCCAAAGCCCGTTCGCGGATGGCTGCAAAGTCGGCTGGTGGCTGGTGCAGGTCCAGCCGGGCACCGGCCTTGGCGATCTGGCTGGCCGTGTCATGGCCGATCAGCGCGGGCAGGCTGCGCGCGGCCGCGACGATCTGCGCCAGGTCCACGCCGGTGTCGTAGCCCATGAGCTGCAGCGCGTGGACGATGTCCTCAGTGCAGGCATTGCCCGATGCGCCGGGCGCGTAGGGGCAGCCGCCCAGGCCGCCGATGGAGGCGTCGAAGCGGTCGCCGCCCGCCTCGATGGAGGCCAGCACATTGCCCAGGGCCATGCCGCGTGTGTTGTGGAAGTGCAGGGTCAGTCCCAGCTGCGGCCAGCGCTGCCGGAAGGCGGCCACCATGGCACGCACCTGAGTCGGGAAGGCCATGCCCGTGGTGTCGCACAGCGTGATGCCCTGCACGCCCAGGTCGGCAAAGCGCTGCACCCAGTCGAAGACTTCCTGTTGCGGCACCTCGCCCTCCATGGGGCAGCCAAAGCAGCACGACAGCGAGACGTTGACCGGCACGCCCGCCTGCTGCGCCGTGGCCACGACCTGGGCCAGCGCCGCGAACGACTGGCTGCGCTGCATGCGCAGGTTGCACAGGTTGTGCGTCTCGCTGACCGACATGACCAGGTTGAGCTCGTCCGTGCGCGCCTCGATGGCGCGCTCGGCGCCGCGGGCATTGGGCACCAGGGCCGTGTAGACGGTGCCGGGCCGGCGTTCTATCTCACGCATGACGATCTCGCCATCGCGCAGCGCGGGAATGGCCGTGGGCGAGACAAAGGCCGTGACCTCGATCTTGGACAGGCCGGCCTGCGACAGCGCATTGACCAGGGCGATCTTGTCCTCGGTGGGGACAAAGGCCTGCTCCATCTGCAGCCCGTCGCGCGTGCCGACCTCGTTGAAGAAGACGCGGCGGCCCGCGCCCTGCCAGACATCCGTGGGGTGGACGGCATTCATTGGATCACTCCCTTGCTGCGCAGCAGCGCAATCTGTTGGGCCGTGAGGCCGGCCTCGGCCAGCACGGCATCGGTGTCATCGCCCACATGGGGCGCACTGCTGCGCACAGTGCCGGGCGTGAGCGAGAGCTTGGGGACGATGCCCGGCACCTCGATGTCGTCGCCGTCGCGCGTGTGCTGGCTGAGGATCATGTCGCGGGCGCGGTAGTGCGGGTCCTCGGCAATGTCCTTGGCCGTGTAGACCTTGCCGGCCGGCACGCGCGCGGCGGCCAATTGGTCCATCACCGCCTGCACGCTCTGCGAGCGCGTCCAGCCGCCGATGACGGCGTCGATCTCGGCGATGCGCGCCACGCGGCCCGCGTTGTCGGCCAATTGCGGATCGTCGGCCAGGTCCTGGCGGCCGATGGTGGCCATCAGGCGCTTGAAGATGGAGTCGCCATTGCCGGCCACCAGCACCCACCCGTCCTGGCAGGGATAGGCGTTGGACGGCGCAATGCCCGGCAGCGCGCTGCCCGCCGCCTCGCGCACGGCACCAAATGCGCTGTATTCGGGCAGCAGGCTTTCCATGACGTTGAAGACGGCCTCGTGCAGCGCCACGTCGATGACCTGGCCGGCACCGCCGTTCACCTTGCGGTGGTACAGGGCCATCATCACGCCGATCACGCCATGCAGCGCGGCCAGCGTGTCGCCAATCGAGACGCCAACGCGCACCGGCACGCGGCCCGGCTCGGCCGTCAGGTGGCGCAGGCCGCCCATGGCCTCGCCGATCACGCCAAAGCCCGGCAGGTCGCGGTAGGGGCCGGTCTGGCCGTAGCCCGAGATGCGCAGGATGACCAGGCCGGGGTTGAGCGCATGGAGCTCCTCGGGCGACATGCCCCAGCCTTCCAGCGTGCCGGGGCGGAAGTTCTCGACCAGCACATCGGCCTCGGCGATCAGGCGCCGCGCGATGTCCTGGCCCTCCTGCTGGCGCAGGTCCAGCGCCACCGAACGCTTGTTGCGCGACTGCACCTGCCACCAGACCGAGGTGCCGTTCTTGATCAGGCGCCAGTTGCGCAGGGGATCGCCCGCGCCCGGCGCCTCGATCTTGACCACGTCGGCGCCGAACTCGCCCAGCGTCTTGCCGCAGAACGGCCCTGCGATCAATTGCCCCATCTCGACCACGCGCACGCCATTGAGCGCGCCGGGTGTGGGTGCCTGCCTTGTCTGTTGTGTCATGGGTTAGCGCTTCCTCTTTGTCTCCTGCGGCCAGCCTCCGATGGCATTGCCGCGGCGCCGATCTTGCCGCCGTCCGCGCGCGCTGCAAAACGCTCAAGCGCGACGCTGCCATCGCAAACCGGCATGGCAGAACCCAGCCGGGCGGGGCCGGGAGATAATCGCCACCCCATGAAACTCGACCCGATTTCGCTGCGCCTGTTCGTGGCCGTGATGGAGGAAAGCGCCATCGCCCGCGCCGCCGCACGTGAACACATCGCCCCCTCGGCCGCCAGCCGGCGGCTGGCTGAGCTGGAAAGCCAACTGCAGGTGGAGCTGTTCACCCGCAGCAACCGCGGCAGCGTGCCCACGGCCGCCGCCTATGCACTGCTGAATATGGCGCGCGGCGTGCTCAACGACCTGGACGGCATCGGCGAGCAGATGCGCGAGTACGGCAGCGGCCTGCGCGGCCATGTGCGCGTGATGGCCAACATCTCGGCCATCACGCAGTTCCTGCCCTCCCAGCTGCAGCGCTTCCTGGACCAGCACCCGCATGTGGACGTGCGCCTGCAGGAGCGGGTGAGCAGCGACATCGCGCGCGCCGTGGCCGACAACGAGGCCGACATCGGCATCCTCAACCAGGGCAGCTACGGAGAGAAGATCCGCCTGCGCCCCTACCGGCGCGATCGCCTCATCGTCATCGTGCCCCAGGGCCATGCGCTGGTACGGCGGCGCTCGCTGCGGCTGGCCCAGGTGCTGGACCATGACCTGGTGGGCATGCACGCCGGCAGCGCGCTCAACCACCAGATCACGCGCGCCGCGGCCGACCTGGGCCTGCAGCCCCGGCTGCGCATGAAGGTCACGGGCTATGACGCGCTGTGCCTGATGGTGGCCTCGGGCCTGGGCGTCGGCATCCTGCCCGAAGGCAGCGCACGCCTGTACCTGGGCGCCCTGCCGCTGCGCTGCATTGCGCTGGACGAGCCCTGGGCCGAGCGCCAGCTGATGCTGTGCGTGCGCTCGCAAGAGGCACTGCCGCCCGTGGCGCAGTTGCTGGTCGAACACCTGTGCGAACCCTGATCCCCATGCCTGCCTTCAAACCCATCCCCCCGGCCCCTCTGCCAGAGCAGGCCGTTGCACGGACCTGGGACATCTTCTGCCAGGTCATAGACAACTTTGGCGACATCGGCGTGTGCTGGCGCGCGGCGGCCGACCTGGCTTCACGCGGCCAGCGCGTGCGGCTGTGGATGGACGACGCCAGCGCCCTGGCCTGGATGGCACCCCCGCCCCACCCGGCCGGGCTCAGCGTGCACGGCTGGCCCACGCAGGCGCAGGATGTCCCTCAGGCCGTGGGCGATGTAGTCATCGAGGCCTTCGGCTGCGAGATCCCGCCGCCCTTTCTGGCGGCCATCGCGCGCCGGTCACCGCTGTGGATCAACCTCGAATACCTGTCGGCAGAGGACTATGTGGAGCGCTGCCACCGCCTGCCCTCGCCGCTGATGTCGGGGCCGGCTGCGGGACTGACGCGCTGGTTCTTCTACCCGGGCTTCACGGCCGCCACGGGCGGCCTGCTGCGCGAGCCGGACCTGGCCGCGCGCCAGGCGGCTTTTGCTTCCGAGGGCCGGCAGGCCTGGCGCACACGCCACGGCATAGGCACCGGCGATTGCGCCATCTCGCTGTTCTGCTACGAGCCCCCTGCCCTGCCTCAATGGCTGGCCCAACTGCATGCAGCGCCCCCTGCGCCGCAGGCCACGCATTTGCTGGTGACCCCGGGGCGCGCAGCCGCCGCCGTGCAACAGGCCATGACCAGCGTGCCCGCCACGGAACAAGGCGCGGTGACCCGGCATGCGCTGCAGCCCTGCCCCCAACCTCAGTTCGACGAAATGCTCTGGGCCTGCGACCTGAACCTGGTGCGCGGCGAGGATTCGCTGGTACGCGCGCTGTGGGCGGGCCAGCCGCTGGTCTGGCACATCTATCCTCAGCACGACGACGCCCATCACGACAAGCTCGACGCCTTTCTTGACTGGCTGCAGGCACCGGCCAGCCTGCGCGCCTTCCACCATGCCTGGAACGGCATGGCACCGGCAAGCACCCTGCCCGCAATCACGCCTGCGCTGCTGCAGCAATGGCAGGAATGCGTGCAGGCGGCACGCCTGCGGCTGCTGCAACAGACCCCATTGATTGAGCAGCTACAAGCTTTCGTGACCGAAAAAAGCTAGAATGCACGTTTTGCCTCCCTGGAGGCGCCGCTGCGGGCGACCGCCAGCCGGCCGCCATCGACCAACCAGGGTTGCACCCGCCGCGGAACTGCGGCAGGCGCACCGTCCCAGCGACTTCGCTTGCCTGCCCTGTTGAGCGGCTCAACCTCAGCCAAGCAAGCTATGAAAATCGCTCAAGAAATCCGCGCCGGCAACGTGATCATGCACGGCAAGGACCCGATGATCGTCCTGAAGACCGAATACGCTCGCGGTGGCCGCGGCGCCGCCACCGTCCGCATGAAGCTCAAGTCCCTGCTGGGCAACATGGGCACCGAAGTCGTCTTCAAGGCCGACGACAAGATCGACAACGTGATCCTGGACAAGAAGGAGTGCACCTACTCCTACTTCGCCGATCCGATGTACGTGTGGATGGATGCCGACTTCAACCAGTACGAAGTGGAAGCCACCAACATGGGTGACGCCATCAACTACCTGGAAGACGGCATGGAAGCCGAAGTCGTGTTCTACGACGGCAAGGCCATCTCCTGCGAACTGCCCACTTCCGTGGAACGCGAAATCACCTGGACCGAACCCGCCGTCAAGGGCGACACATCGGGCAAGGTGCTCAAGCCTGCCAAGATTGCCACCGGCTTCGAAGTGCCCGTGCCTCTGTTCGTGAGCCAGGGCGACAAGATCGAAATCGACACCCGCACGGGCGAGTACCGCAAGCGCGTCTAAACAACGCCTGCAGTTCCCTCTGCGAAGCCCCTGGCAGTCTCTGCCAGGGGCTTTTTCTTTGGGCGCGCGGTATCCACGCAGATATTTACCCGGATTTAATTGACTTGCGAATTTTACCCGGCTAATATCCTCCGCATGACTACCGACTCTTGCATGGCGGGCGCCGAGCCCGCACCCAGCTACACCATCTTCCAGGGCCATGGCCGTCTGCTCCAGGGGGACAGGCCTGCCGTCCTGCAGTTCCTGCAAAGCCATGAACAACAGGCGCAGGGCAGTGGATCGGCACCGCCGTTGTGGGTTTTCGACGACCACAGCGGCATGCGGCTGGACCTGGACTGGCGCAGCGAACTGGCCGCATCGCCCGCACCCGGTCAAGCCGCCGCCCCGCGCAGCGTGGGCCGCCCCAAGCTGGGCGTGGTGGCACGCGAAGTCACCTTGCTGCCGCGCCACTGGGAATGGCT
Source organism: Delftia sp. GW456-R20 (assembly GCF_001622915.1). NCBI lineage: Bacteria > Pseudomonadati > Pseudomonadota > Betaproteobacteria > Burkholderiales > Comamonadaceae > Delftia > Delftia sp. GW456-R20. The sequence continues at coordinate 1,208,924 of NZ_LWCN01000004.1, forward strand.
CAACCGCCAGCCCGGCGGCGCCTCCGGCGCACTGCGCAGGCTGGTGGACGAGGCGCGCGGCAAGCACGCCGCACAGGATGCCGTGCGCGCCGCCACCGAAGCCGTCTACCGCTTCATGAGCGAGATGGCGGGCGACCTGCCCCATTTCGAGGACGCCAGCCGCGCCCTGTTTGCACGCCAGGCCGAAGCCTTTGCACAGCACACCGCCGCCTGGCCCAAGGATGTGCGAAGCTATCTGCAGCAACTGGGCGGCCCCGTGTGGGCGGGCTCACCTGCGGCGCCAGCCCAGGACTGAAGACCTGAAACGGCCCGACCTCACTGCTTTTCTCGTCGCATTACCAGACACAACATGACGAAACCAACCGAACCCCTGCCCCAGGCCGCCGCGCCTGCCGCATCCAGCCACGGCGGGCCGCCCATTGCCGGCAGCCAGCCGTTGTGGCGCACCTTTCTGGTGTTCCTGGGCCCCATGGTGCTGGCCAACATACTGCAATCGCTGTCGGGCACCATCAACAGCGTCTTCATCGGCCAGATGCTGGGTGTGCAGGCGCTGGCCGCCGTCGCGGCCTTTTTTCCGGTGATGTTCCTCTTCATCGCCTTCGTGATCGGCCTGGGCGCGGGCTCCTCGGTGCTGATCGGCCAGGCCTACGGCGCGCGCATGCATGACAAGCTGCGCGCGATTGCGGGCACGGCCATGTGCATAGGACTGCTGTTCGGCGCCATCGTGGCCCTGTTCGGCGGGCTGTTCACCGAGCCGCTGATGCGGTTGCTGGGCACGCCGCCCGACATCATGGAGCAGGCCACGCTGTACTCGCGCATCGTGCTGCTGGGCATGCCGGGGCTGTTCGTGTTCCTGCTGGCCACCTCGCTGCTGCGCGGCGTGGGCGACACGGTCTCGCCCATGCTGGCCCTGCTGATCTCCACGGGCACGGGCCTGGCCTGCACCCCGGCGCTGATCGCGGGCTGGGCCGGCCTGCCGCGCCTGGGCGTGGCCAGCGCAGGTGTATCCATGATCCTGGGCTTCACCCTGGCGCTGGCCTGGCTGGGCTGGCGGCTGCGCCGCATCGGCAGCCCGCTGGCGCCCAATGCCGCGCTGTGGAAGGCGATGCGCATTGACCGGACCCTGCTCAAGAGCATCCTGCGCGTGGGCATTCCCACGGGCGTGCAGATGATTGCCTCGTCCATGGCCGGGCTGGTCGTCGTGTCGCTGGTCAACGGCTTCGGCTCCAGCGCCACGGCCGCCTATGGCGCGGTCAACCAGATCAACTCGTTTGCGCAGTTTCCCGTGATCTCGGTCGCCATCACGGCCTCCATCCTCGGAGCCCAGGCCATCGGCGCGGGACGCAGCGAGCGCCTGGGAGCCATCACGGCCACGGCCATCCGCATGAACCTGGCATTGGGCGCCGCCCTGGCCCTGATCGGCAGCCTGTTCGCACGGCCGCTGCTGGGCATGTTCATCACCGACGAGCAGGTGCTGGTGCTGGCCATCGAGCTGCTGTACATCGTGCTGTGGAGCGGCCTGCTGCTGGGCTGCTTCATCGCCCTGTCGTCCATCATGCGTGCCAGCGGCGATGTGGTCATTCCCACGGCCATCACCATCACGGTGCTCGCCGTGCTGGAGCTGCCCATGGCCTGGTGGCTGAGCCGCGGCTTCGGGCTGATGGGGATCTGGATGGCGCTTCCGCTGTCCTACACCCTGACGCTGTGCCTGCAGACCGCCTACTACAAGCTGGTCTGGAAGAAGCGCCCCATCCGCCGGATGGTGTAAGGCATGCGCCATGCAAAACAGGCTTCCCAAGGGAAGCCTGTTTTTTGGGGTGGGCAAGGCGTCAGGCGTTCAGGTCCAGCACCACGCGCCCTTCGATCTTGCCTTCATGCATGCGCGCGAAGATGTCGTTGATGTTCTCCAGCCGGTCTGTGGACACGGTGGCCTTGACCTTGCCCATGGCCGCGAAGTCCAGCGACTCCTGCAGGTCCAGCCGCGTGCCCACGATGGAGCCGCGCACCGTCACGCCGCTGAGCACCATGTTGAAGATGGGCAGCGGAAAGCTGCCGGGCGGCAGGCCGTTGAGCGACACCGTGCCGCCGCGCCGCACCATGCCCAGCGCCTGCTCGAAGGCCTTGGGCGATACCGCCGTCACCAGGGCGCCGTGTGCGCCGCCAATCTCCTTTTTCAGGTAGGCCGCAGGGTCCGTGGTCATGGCGTTGACCGTGACCTGTGCGCCCAGGCGCCGGGCCAGCGCCAGCTTGTCGTCATCCACGTCCACCGCTGCCACATTCAGGCCCATGGCCTTGGCATATTGCACGGCCATGTGGCCCAGGCCGCCGATGCCCGAGATCACCACCCAGTTGCCGGGTTTGGTGTCGGTGACCTTCAGGCCCTTGTAGACGGTGACGCCCGCGCATAGCACGGGAGCGATCTCGATGAGGTCCACGCTGCCCGGCAGCAGGCCCACGAAATTGGCATCGGCCAGCGCGTACTGCGCAAAGCCGCCGTTGACCGAGTAGCCGGTGTTCTTTTGCTGCTCGCACAGCGTCTCCCAGCCGCCCAGGCAATGCTCGCAATGGCCGCAGGCCGTGTAGAGCCAGGGAATGCCGACGCGGTCGCCCTCCTTCACATGGGTGACGCCTGCACCCACGGCGGCCACATAGCCCACGCCTTCATGGCCGGGGATGAAAGGCGGATTGGGCTTGACGGGCCAGTCGCCCTGCGCCGCGTGCAGGTCGGTATGGCAGACGCCGCAGGCCTCGATCTTCACCAGCACATGGCCGGGATCGGGCCTGGGCACCGGAACTTCCTCGATGGTGAGCGGCTTGCCAAACTCCCGCACCACGGCGGCCTTCATGGTCCTGTTCATTCGCGCCATCCTTTCTTTGCGTCAAAGTAGGGACAGCATTTCAGCGAAGCGACCTGAACGCCTTGATCAAAATCAGGCCTTGGACCATCAAGGACAAAAAAAACGGGCAAGGAAAACCTTGCCCGCTTTTCAGGGATGCGAATGCAGGCCTTACACGGGCTGGCCCACCAGGTCGTGACCCTGCGTGCCCACGATGCGCGCCTTCACGAAGTCGCCCACCTTGTAGGTCTTGCTGGCCTTCTCGGGCGGCAGCAGGTGCACCAGGCCATCGATCTCGGGGGCATCGGCATAGCTGCGGCCCACGCCACCCTTCTTGCCCAGGCCCACGGACTTGTCCACCAGCACCTGCATGGTCTGGCCCACGCGCTTTTGCAGGCGCGCAGTGGAAACCTCTTCGGCCACGGCCATGAAGCGCGCACGGCGCTCCTCACGCACTTCCAGGGGCAGCATGCCGGGAATCTCGTTGGCGGCAGCGCCTTCGACCGGGCTGTAGGCAAAGCAGCCAGCGCGGTCTATCTGCGCCTCGCGCAGGAACTGCAGCAGGTGCTCGAACTCCTGCTCGGTCTCGCCGGGGAAGCCCGCGATGAAGGTGGAGCGGATCACCAGATCCGGGCAGATCTCGCGCCAGCGCTGCAGGCGCTCCAGGTTCCTCTCGCCGTTGGCGGGGCGCTTCATGCGCTTCAAGACATCGGGATGGCTGTGCTGGAAGGGCACGTCCAGATAGGGCAGCACGCGACCCGTGGCCATGAACGGAATGATCTCGTCCACGCTGGGATACGGGTAGACATAGTGCAGGCGCACCCAGGCGCCATAGGGCTCGGCGATCTCGGCCAGCGTCTGCACCAGTTCGAGCATGCGCGTCTTGACCGGCTTGCCGTCCCAGAAGCCCGTGCGGTACTTCACATCCACGCCATAGGCCGAGGTGTCCTGGCTGATCACCAGCAGCTCCTTGACGCCGCCCTCGAACAGCGCACGCGCCTCCTTGAGCACATCGCCCACCGGACGCGAAACCAGATCGCCGCGCATGGAAGGGATGATGCAGAAGGTGCAGCGGTGGTTGCAGCCTTCGGAGATCTTCAGGTAGGCGTAGTGCCTGGGCGTGAGCTTGATGCCCGCCTCGCCAAAGGCGCCCGGCACCAGGTCGATGAAGGGATCGTGCGGCTTGGGCAGATGGGTGTGGACGGCGTTCATCACCTCCTGCGTGGCGTGCGGACCGGTCACGGCCAGCACGCTGGGATGCACTTCCTGGATCAGGTTTCCGCCATCCTTGCCCGCCTTGGCGCCCAGGCAGCCCGTGACGATGACCTTGCCGTTCTCGGCCAGCGCCTCGCCAATGGTGTCCAGGCTCTCGCGCACGGCGTCATCGATGAAGCCGCAGGTGTTGACGATCACCAGGTCAGCGCCCTCGAAGGTCTTGGAGGTCTGGTAACCCTCGGCGCTGAGCTGGGTAAGGATGAGTTCGGAGTCCGTGAGTGCCTTGGGGCACCCGAGGGAGACCATACCTATACGGGGCAGCCGATCCACTTTGACAGCAGTTTCATTCATGGGAAAAACTTCTAAAGGTCTTGTCTATAGCTACCTGCGGTTCTCGGACCCCAAGCAGTCAACGGGGAGCAGCACGGACAGGCAGCTGGCATACGCGGAAAAATGGGCCTCTGAGCACGGCCTGCAGCTTGACAGCAGCCTGACCCTTCGCGACGAGGGCCTGAGCGCTTACCACCAGCAGCACATCAAAAGTGGTGCGCTCGGGGTGTTCCTGCGGGCCGTGGAGGACGAGCGTGTACCGCATAGATCTGTGCTGATCGTGGAGGGGCTGGACCGCCTCTCTCGCGCAGAGCCCATCCAGGCTCAGGCGCAACTGGCCCAGATTGTAAATGCGGGCATCACCGTGGTCACAGCGAGCGACGGAAAGGCCTACAGCCGGGCACGGCTGAAGGAAAACCCCATGGATCTGGTCTACAGCCTGCTGGTGATGATCCGCGCGCACGAAGAAAGCGACACGAAGAGCAAGCGCGTGAAGGCCAGCATCAGGCGTTTGTGCGAGGGGTGGCAGAACGGCACGTATCGGGGGCATGTGCGCCAGGGACATGACCCGAATGGGTCAAGGAGGTAGAAGGCGGACGGGAGATCGACTCCGACCGCGCGGCCGCCGTGCGCCGGGCCGGTCAGCTATATGTCCAAGGCCATGGGAGCAAGGGCATTGTGCAGCGCCTCGATGCCGAGGGACTGAAGCTCTACAGCACATCGGCGGAGAACGCCGCAGATCTACCGCCTGTTGAAGATGCCCCAGCTTGCAGGCATCAAGCCCATTGCCATCGATGGCGAGGAGTACCAGCTGCGCGGCTACTACCCTGCTCTACTGAGTGCAGACGAGTGGACCGAGTTGCAGCGCGTCGCCGCGCAGAGCGGCCGCAGGCGGGTCAAAGGGGATCTGCCGCATGTCATCACAGGTCTCGGTATCACGATCTGCGGATACTGCGGCCGCCCGATGTCCGGCCAGCACCTGGCGACCAAGAATCGCCTGCCAGATGGGAGACTACGCGACGGAAATCGGCGCCTGCTCTGCGCCTCGGCTGCCGCCTATGGCGGGGGCTGCCCAGTGTCAGGGAGCACCAGCGTGGCCCCTGTTGAGCGCGCGATCATGTCCTATTGCAGCGACATCGTGAACTTGCAGGCGCTGTACGGGGCAGACCGCAACCAGGCGCCCCGCGCCCAGGTGGTTGCAGCACGCCAGGAGGTGGACCAGATCAGCGCCCAGCTCGACAAGCTCACCGACGCGATGCTGGCCAGCGCCGATGAGGGCACGCCGGCAGTGTTCGCATGGCGCGCCCGCTAGCTGGAGGTCGACCTGGCCGCTGCTCAAGCCCGGCTGCAGGCGGCCGAACTGGATCTGGCCGGCGCGACGCGCACAGACATCGCTGGCGCCGATGCCGCTTGGCGCGCGCTGGCTACCGGCGTGGAGGCACAGGAGATAGGGCCCAGACTGCAGGCCCGCCAGCTAGTGGCGGACACGTTTGAGCGCATAGTGGTGTACGCGCGAGGTGTCAATCCTCAGCCTGATTGCTCCGAACGCACCTGCAAAATTGACCTCGTACTGATCGCTCGAGGGGGCACAGCCCGCATGCTTACGATTGATCGGCAGGGCAACTGGATTGCAGGGGAGCAATCATATCAATCCTCCGTTGAAACGCTTTTATAATCACAACAGAGACACTTATTCGAGGAAACCACACAATTCGTGAACAGGGAGTAATAAAAATCTTCAAAATCAAAATTTCAAAATCAGCGAATTTTTGGAGACACTAAAACGACCATTTATCCACAAAAGCTACAGTTTAAAATATGCTTCGGATTGACTATAAATAAATCGTGCTTTACTCCATTCAAATATTACGAGCAATTGCCGCCTGGATTGTAGTAGCTCATCACTATGTACAGATAGTCCATGGCTTCAGCCAAGCAACGCCAACTCTGGCATTTCTCTCAAACTACGGTGCAATTGGTGTAGATATCTTTTTCATAATAAGTGGCTTTGTAATTTATCTCGCCACAAAAAATAATACAACAACTGCGATGACCTTTGCAGTTCATCGAGTAGCCAGAATATTACCAATCTACTGGATTTGCACAGCAATTACAGCAGTACTGGTTATCAGTTGGCCCAAACTAATACCGTCCACCGCTTTTGAACTAAGCTTTTTCCTCAAAAGTCTGCTTTTTATCCCATCACCAAACCCGTCAGGGATTGGCATTTACCCCCTGGTTACTGTTGGATGGACGCTAAATTTCGAGGCGGCATTCTATTTGATATTTTTCTTAGCCATATTTTTTGGTAAGAAAAACTTAATATCCATGATATTCATTGGAATATTTTTAATAAATACCATACCTGCAAAATTCATACCAAATATTCAATTCTATTCATCCACTATCATATATGAGTTCATGATCGGAATACTGATAGGCTCATTTTATGAAAAGAGCGAATCAAAGGACATAAACATAATAATATCAGTCATTCTATTTTCTATTGGAATATATTTATTGCACGCAGCGGGCGGAGCATCTCACGATCCAGTAAAAAATGGAATACCTTGCGCGCTAATTTTCATTTCCATAATCACTCAAGAGAAATATTTTAAGCGCCTAAAGTTCTTTAAGCACCTAGGCGACTGGTCTTATTCTACATATCTGTTTCATGTAATAATAATATCAATTTCCATTGAATTCACCAAAATAATGTTGATTGATGAAAAAAATGCAATTGCTTTAAGCGTTATAGGAATTGCAGCCATTTCTTATCTTAGCTTCAGGTTTATCGAAAAACCCATATCCATCTTTATAAAGAAAAAATTCCCTCTTAAATGAATATAAATATTCAACTCTGATTAATATATATAAAACAGACCTCAGTGCGCCAGCACAATCAGTGAAATTGCAGCTTCGTGAGTGCGCTCGCAGGCTTCACCACGACTTCTGGCGTCATCAGCAATGCGCGCCAATTCTCCCGCTCGCTCGTCAGCGCGGCGCTGCAGCTCGGCGAGCAGATCGAGGGCTGCGGTGTCTGGCGCGCACTGTCCGGCAGCCGCGGGCTTGTGCACGGCCAGACTCGCGGGCGATAGTATCGAGGTTTTTACGGTAGGTGCTTTCCAGTTTTCGATAGCGCTCTGACGTTTCAGCGACCAGTGCGGCGGCGGCCGCACGTTCCATCGCCAGGTCGGTGCGGGCCTTGTCGACCGCACGCTGAGCAAGCTGGTGCGCCCGGCTCTGCCATGCCAGCACCAAGGCCAGAAGCCGCTAGGCGCGGGATTTGAGGAGGGTAAGCATCTACGCCTCCTGAATGCCCACCAGCGTGCTTTTGCCGCTGATGGTGATCACGCGGTTGACAGGCTTGTCCGGCGTGCGTGTGGACAAGTGCACCCAGTGCTTGCCTCCCACGCTCTCATAGATGATCTGCCCGATGCTCAGCGCGTTGACGTGCGGGGCCAGGGTCTTGGCCACGGCGTAGGGCGCACCGAACTTCGGCGCCACGATGTCAACGGCGGAGCCTATCGCGTGGTCGCTGCTTGTGACGCCGCCAACGGCCGCATTTACAGCGCGCGAGCTGTAGCCGCTGGTCACGATGATGGGCACGCCCAGGTGCGCACCTACGCGCTCCAGCATCGCGGCCGTGAGCGCCAGGCGCTGCAGGGCTTCGGGAGTTAGCGTGTTGTCCAGGCCCTGGCACTGGGCCGTGAGTTCGGCCAGGCTGAAATGAGGAGTCATACAGCACCCCCATCCTTTGGCGGCAGGCCCAGGCGTTTGCGCACCCATTCATTGAGCAACGGCCCGAGTGCGAACTGATCCCAGGCCCGGAACACCCAGTCGGCCGTAGTCATCGAGAACATGCCGACGACGAAGCCGGCGAGCCCCTCGGAAAGGCCTGTCGTCACCACGAAGTCAGGCGTACCGTAGTTCCTCGCTGCGATCCCGAGCACCAGCACTGCCGCCTTGCGCGGCCGTGTACCTTGCATCCACATAAGCGCTCCTGCACTGCCGAGAATCCCCGGCACTTTGGGTCGAATTTGATCGAACCAGTTGTTGTCCATGTGCCCTCCTCCGGGCATGAAAAAACCGCCCGAAGGCGGTTTGTTGTGGGGTGTCATCTGGCAGGACAGTTCGTGCGGCTGGATCGGCGCGTCGAGGATCGCAGCAGGATCAATTGCGTGCCCGGCACGCCTGCAGGATGGCCAGGCCTGCCGGCAAATCCGGGTTGTCCAGGTCGATGTACTTGCGCACGCTTGCGTCTTGGATCACCGCCTCCCGTATCACCGCGCCCCCCCCCCGGGCTTCTCGGACGACAAGCGAATAGGTGGCCCCCTCAGGGCCATACACGCTCACACCATTCACACAACCAGGGGTCAGCACGAACGTGATGGCCCCTTTGCCGCGAGATTTCGTCGCCGAATAATCATCGAAAGGAGCCATCCGGTCTGTTGGCCCCTTGCGGAGCCAATAGCCAGGATCAGCCTCAAGACGCACCGTGCGGCCCGAGTGCGCCCGGAAGCACGAGTAGACAGATCCATTTGAGGTGCACAGATCGTCAATGGGATAGCTGCCACTGGCGATCCATGCGACTTCACCATTAGCCGTATTGGGCTCTGGCACTGTTGTGCCTGCGGCCATCTGCACTGACAAGCCATGTTATGAGGCCAAGGCCGAAGCGCATACCGCCCGCTTGGTACAGGAGGCCAAAGACAAGGGCCATACCGTCCTCATTGGAAAGGAAGCTGCAGAGCTGCAGACTCAGGGCTACAACGAGAAATTGAAGGGTTATCTCACCTGGACTACAGCGAGGACAGCCCCACCGACGAGCCGCTGCGCAAGATCATTGGCGCGCAGATGAAGACCGAAGGCATCCAGCCGGTCAAAGTCGAACACCCACGCCGCAAGGGCGAGCTTGTTGACGCCCTGCCCAATGAGACGGTGCTGCGCCTGCTGAAGATCGTGGACGGCCAAGCGAAGGCGTCCGAGAAAGTGGCCAAGGAAGCGCGGCAGTTCTCCGAGTCCAAGAAGGCCCAGGCCGAAGCGAAGGCACAGGCCAAATTCGAACAGGCATGGCGCGATGGCCTGTTGGATCGCGCATGGAACACCCTCAATGCCGAACAGCCCCCGGCCTTCAATCTTGATGTGCATCGCTATCTCGCCCTGCGCTCCGTCAAAAGCCTCGGGACCGACGACGCACAGGCCATTGCTGATGTGCTCGGCTTCGACCGCGTGGGCGCCCATGCCGCGCTGATCGAGTACGCCAAGGAAACCGTCAACCCCGATTTCCTGCAGCTCCTGTGCATCATGCAGGGCGACAGCCGCGCCACGCACAACCCCTACAACGGCACGCCGAATGAGGGCCTGATGCTGGTGGCCGGCGCTGTGCTGCAGGAGCGCCTGCAGGCTGTAATCAAAGAGGTCAAGATGGCAGCGGCCGACAAGCATCTGCCGAAGATTGCCCCCGTCAAACCTGCCGCTCCGAAGGCAGATCTACCCCTTGATCCCGCTGCGCGCGCTGGCGAGAGTCGCGCGAAGGGCAAAGCCAAGAAATCCCCCGCTGCGCGTGCGAGCGCCGAGCCGAAGACGACTGCCGACGAAGCCTCGGCCGCTATCGCGGCCGCGCTCCAAGACCAAGAATCAGGCGCGGCCGCAGCCGCGCAAGGCGACGATGCAGGCCCAGTCGCAGCTGACGCTGCGCAGGGCCTGCCGCCCTCCCCTGCGGCCGCTGATGTTGACCAGGCCAAATTCCCTGACACGCAGCAGTCTGCGCCCACGCAGACTGCCCCCGCTGACAATGGCCAGGACAGTGCGGACGCCGGCACCGGGGCAGCAGATCAAGCAGCCACCAGCCAGGCGCCCGAGTTTCACAGCGGCGACCTGGTGCGCGTGAAAGCTGGCCTCAAGGGCACAACCGGGCGCCCACGCAAAGAGTGCGGCCGCGTGGGCGTAGTGCGCCTCGGAGATCTGTCACTGATCGTGGAATTTGGTGCCGGCGTGGGCCAGCGCACAGGGTTTGAGCCGGAGGAGCTGGAGCGCTACACAGCAGACCCCATCGTGGGCCAGCGCGTGCGCGTACTCAATCCGGACAGCGCCTATCGCTGGCGAGAAGGCACGATCAGAGCATGCACGGCAGACGGCTGGAAAGTGGAGTTCTCGGGCAAGCCTGGCACCGTGGCCAAGGCTGCAATTTTCGATACCAAGGAACTGGAGAGCCTGGCATGAACGGACGCCGCAAACCTTTCCGCAGTCGCTGGGCGGGTCGTCCCGACACCTTTGCCGTGATCAATCACCACGGCACCAAGCTGACAAGCAGAGAGATCGCCTCAATCATCGACCCCGTGCGCGAATGCTTTGCGCAGATCCGCGCCGGCACAGCCACTGAGGTGCACGCCACCGTCATGCACAGCATTATCCATGTGGCCCAGGAGATAGAACGCGGGGGCATCGTCCACGGCTTGGCCGAACATTTCAACAGCGCCCAGGCCGCATGCGAAGCCTACTTTGCCCGCTGCCGCGCCGGCGGTGCTTGGCATCCCAGCGCCGTGCACTTCTACGAGCTGGACGCTCTCACCACCGCGATTGACCTGCATGAATTCCAGTTGCAGCAGTTGACGGCTCATGAGATCCAAGAAGTGACGCGCAGGCTGATCGCTCGTACAGAGAGCAGCGGTGGAGAGATGCTGCAAACCGACGTGGACCTGAGCAAAACCAAACCGTATCGCAAGAGCCGAGAGGAGGCACCCGCATGATCGGCACACAACCCACTGGCGCCATCGACGGCGTGCAAATCAGCGCAGTAAGTCATGAGGGGCTGACCGTCAGTATCAACGGCAAACCCGGGCGCTTGGCCATCATCTCGGATGATGGCCAAATCATAGCGGCAGGCAAAGACGTGGCTCGGGAAGCCCAAGCCGTCGCCGTCAACTGCTACCGCAACTTCCTTCAAGGCAAAGGCTTCCTGCGCATTCTAAGCAGACCAATTCTGACTGATCGCACAGACACCAGAGACACCAGTTAGATACTATGATTAAAAAATCCCGCTATCTTACATAGCGGGATTTCCATTTACATATCAAACCTAATCTAATAATTTGGCATTAAAGTATTTCCCCCGCCACCCGGCATGCCCACCCAATCTGCGATTTTTACAGTAAACCCTTGCTCCACAAAATTTCTTCCCACTACACGCAAGTAATCTAGGTCGGGCTCAAATGATCCAAGCCCAAGCACTTGACGACCAACGGCTGTCAGCAAATAACAAGGCATTTGTAGCTCTTTCGACGGCTCAGTGTGCTCCACAATAATAGCTTTATTGTGAGATATTAAAGCGGCAAAAAATTTATCTTCTTTAATTGATTTATAGGTTGATAGCACCCCGGTGTCAACACCACTAAGAACACCTAAGTCCTGAGCCTCCAGAAGAGTTGTAAATGAAATCCCCTTAGTAGCCAAGTAATCCCAGAGACCCGCTGTATCCGATTATCAACAACGTACCTCGCCAAAGAGGAAATTAATTCAGCATCTGCTTTAGAAAGTGTCTTTAGAAACTCTAATGTTCGAATTGAGTGCTTTCCAGGATCTTTCAACTCTCCAGCCAACACACTGCCCCACAAACGTTGCAAATCCACTGAAGATACCCGTCCAGCATGTTCACGCCATATAAACAACCAATCTTCCTCAATACCTTTTTCAGATGGAATATGGCCATCGGCAGCAAGCTGTTCCTCGGCGAAGATAATGGCTTTAGATGAGTTTATTTCGGAACGCGCAGCAGCTGAAAATTCGGTTTTTTTCCCACTTTCAACAGCCAATGAAAGAGCAAAAAAAGGCTCTACTCGCTCATTTATCGGGCTAATTTCATTTAACCCATTTTTTAATAGCAATGAACCATCTGACTGAAGCTGCTTTTTACCAGAGCGAATATCAGCAACATCCACTTCAGCCTGTGCCAACATAAGCATTTCAGCTCGACGAATCTCGTTCCTCACTCTCCCCTCTCGACCAGCTTGCCAAGGCGAAAGCAACGAACCCATTCCTCTTTCTACTAGAGTTTCCCATAACTTGATCACTAACTTTTCGCCAGGCAGCTCCATAAATCCTCCACAGTTAACGAAACTCATAACACTGAGCGCAATCAAATCCCTGCAGCCATAGACCTAAGTCAATAACAATATATTCTTTGACCTGTGCGGTTGATTGTTCACAAATTTATTCGCACCCGAGTCTCTAATGCACGTTCAGCAGCCCATTTGCAAGAGCGTCGGTTACAACAAATCTACTGATCTACGCGTTTTCGATCAACAGGAACCGACGCGGCAATGTGTTGATTAGACTCTACAGCAACTCATGAGACAGTTAAACGGAGACCTTCAGCGCCATCGACCCGCAGTGCAACTACTGTTGGCTTGTGACCCAATTCAGACGCACACCAAGAGAGATTGAGTGCAAACCCTCAGTTGCGTGAGAACATCTACTGTTGACAATGACTCGGCGGTTGCGGTCAACGACCGGATTGCGTTGGTTTCGGCGAGGGTCGATCCATCGACACCGACTGCACCCTCGTCTCGCCTGCGATCAACCAAGCTCGGACCATCCCACAGATAGCGATAAGCCACGTTGGCGCCCTACAGTGCTCCAATATGTGACCGACCCTTTAACGATATAGATGCAGTATCCTACGGGCACCCTAGAGACACGAAACCCACGCGCGGAGCGGCCGCGCCGGCAGGGATTGTCATGGTTGTCGCGTCGCTCGTGGGATTCATCAGGGGCGATATTGTCCAGTTCTGCGTGAACTTGGCACATCGACCCGAACTTATCCCTGAAAGCTCAGCTGCCGCGCTTGATGCCCAAGGCACCCAGCATCTGCTCGGTCTGCTTTTGCATCTGGTCCTGCATCTGGGTGAACATGTTCTGCGACTGCTCCATGTAGCTGCTCATCATGTTCTGCATGGCGGGCGGCTGCATGCGCATGAACTGGCTCCAGGCCTCGGGCGAGGTGCCCTGGGCCTGCTCGGCCAGCTTGTTCTGGAAGTCGGTGAACATCTGCACGTTCTTTTCCAGGTAGGAGCCCATGTAGCCCTGCATGGCATGGCCGTAGAAACGGATGATGTTGGCCAGCACGGTCTCGGAGAACATGGGCGCGCCGCCGGCCTCTTCTTCCAGAATGATCTGCAGCAGGATGCTGCGCGTGAGGTCTTCGCCGCTCTTGGCGTCCTTGACCACCACGGGCTCGTTGCTCATTACCAGCTGCTTGACTTCCGTCAGCGTGATGTAGGAAGACGTGTTGGTGTCGTAGAGACGGCGGTTGGGGTATTTCTTGATCACGCGCTGAGCGCTGGGGGCGGCGGCTGTTGTCGTCTCTTGCATTGCAATGCTTCTCCTCTTGTACGTGCTTGTACGGGCAATTGATCTATTGCACTGCAACAGATTCTAGGCAGCGCACACAGCACCTGGCGCAGCAGTAACCCTGATGGTGATCAACGCATGCGACAGAGCGAATGGCTGCCTTGCCGCCGTCCGGGCAAAAAAAATCCCGCTTGAAGCGGGATTTTCTGCAGCCCCTGGTGAGACTGCTTTGTTTGGTAGGCGCGATTGGACTCGAACCAACGACCCCCACCATGTCAAGGTGGTGCTCTAACCAGCTGAGCTACGCGCCTGTCGTTTGTTGAAGCCGCAAGTATAGCAGTGCAAAACAGGGCTTCCGGGCAAGTTGCGCAGTTTTTCCGATCACAGCACCCTGGCGCGTTCCAGCATGGCGTGCATCAGCACATTGCAGCCTGCGGTGATGTCGGCCGGCGTGGCATCCTCGATCTCGTTGTGGCTGATGCCGTCCTTGCAGGGGATGAATACCATGCCGGCCGGTGCCAGCCGCGCCATGTAGACCGCATCATGCCCAGCGCCCGAGACGACGGGCATGTGCGAGTAGCCCAGGGCCTTGGCGGCGCGCGCCACCGCATCCACGCAGTCGGCATGGAAGGGTTGGGCGGGGTAGCTGGACACCAGGTTGATCGCTATGGGCAGGCCCGTCTCCCGGCTGATGCGGTCGGCCACGGCGCGGATGTCGGCGTCCATGGCTTCGCAGTCGGCATCGGTGGCGTTGCGCAGGTCGATGCTGAATTTGACCTGCCCCGGGATCACGTTGCGGCTGTTGGGATGGACCTGCACCATGCCCACGGTGCCGCGCCCGTGGGGCGGATGGCGGTGGGCGCAGGCCACCACTTCCTGCATCAGTTGCGCGGCGGCCTGCAGCGCATCCTTGCGCAGGGCCATGGGCGTGGGGCCGGCATGGGCTTCCATGCCCGTGACCACGCAGTCGTACCAGCGGATGCCCAGCACGCCGGTGACCACGCCAATGGTCCTGGCGTTGTCCTCCAGCACCGGGCCCTGTTCGATGTGGGACTCGAAGTAGGCGCCGATCGGGTGGTCGCCCGGCTCCTGGCTGCCCACATAGCCGATGCGCTCGAGCTCGCCCTTGACGGTCTTGCCTTCGGAGTCGGTAGCCGCATAGGCATGCTCCAGCGTGAAGGCCTTGGCGAACACGCCCGAGCCCATCATCACCGGCACGAAGCGCGAGCCTTCCTCGTTCGTCCAGAAGGCCACCTCGATGGGCGCTTCGGTCTCGATGCCGTGGTCGTTGAGCGTGCGCACCACCTCCAGCCCCGCCAGCACGCCGTAGTTGCCGTCGAACTTGCCGCCAGTGGGCTGGGTGTCGATGTGGCTGCCCGTCATGATGGGCGGCAGGCTGTTGTCGCGCCCGGGCCGGCGCATGAAGCCGTTGCCGATCTTGTCGATGGTCACCGTCATTCCCGCCTCGCGCGCCCAGCGGGTCACCAGATCACGGCCCTGGCGGTCCAGGTCGGTCAGCGTCAGGCGGCAGACGCCGCCCTTGGGCGTAGCGCCGATCTGCGCCAGCTCCATGAGTGAATCCCACAGCCGGCTTCCGTTGACGCGCAGCTGCGCGATGTCCTGCTTCACTTGGGTATCTGTATCCATTGCGGTCTCCTTGTCATGCGGGCTTCAGCGCGCCACGGCCGTGGGCTGCAGCGTGGCGGCGCGGCGCTGCACCGCGTCGAAGTTGGGGCCGAAGGCCGGGCGCTTGATATAGCGCCCCTTGCCCATCTCGGCGCGCAGATCGCCCTTCGCATAGGCCACCACGCCCTGGCTGATGGTGTGGCTGGGCATGCCCTGCACGGTGCGCCCCTCGAAGATGTTGTAGTCGCCCTTGGAATGCTGGGTCTTGACCGACAGGGTATGGGTGGCGGCAGGGTCCCAGACGACCAGATCGGCATCGGCCCCCACGCCGACCAGGCCCTTGCGCGGATAGATGTTGAACAGCCGGGCGGTGTTGGCCGAGGTGATGGCCACGAATTCGCTGGGCGTCAGCCGGCCGGTGTTCACACCCGCATCCCAGATCACGGCCAGGCGCTCTTCCACGCCGCCGGTGCCGTTGGGGATCTTGGCGAAGTTGTCCCGGCCCATGGCTTTCTGCGCGGCGCAGAAAGTGCAATGGTCGGTGGCCGTGGTGTGCAACTGGCCCGACTGCAGGCCCTGCCACAAGGCCTCCTGGTGGCCCTTGGCGCGGAAGGGCGGGCTCATCACGTGGGCTGCCGCCTTGGCAAAGTCAGGGTCGCGGTACACGCTTTCGTCGATCACCAGATGGCCGGCCAGCACTTCGCCATACACACGCTGGCCGCGTGCACGGGCCGCGGCAATGGCCTGCGCCGCCTCGGTGCAGCTGACATGCACCACGTAGATGGGCACGCCCAGCACGCCGGCGATGGCGATGGCGCGGTTGGCCGCCTCGGCCTCCACCATGGGCGGGCGGGCCAGCGGATGGCCCTCGGGCCCGGTGATGCCCATCTTGGCCACTTCCTGCTGCAGCAGGTAGACCAGCTCGCCGTTTTCGGCATGCACCGTGGGCATGGCGCCCAGCTCCAGCGCGCGCTTGAAGCTGTTCACCAGCGTTTCGTCGTCGCACATGATGGCGTTCTTGTAGGCCATGAAGTGCTTGAAGCTGTTGATGCCCTCCTCGCGCACCAGCGTGCCCATATCAGCATGAACGCTGTCGCTCCACCAGGTGACGGCCACGTGGAAGGAGTAGTCGGCCGCAGCCTTCTCGGCCCAGCCGCGCCATTTGCGGTAGGCGTCCAGCAGCGGCTCCTGCGGATCGGGAATGACGAAATCGATGATGCTGGTGGTGCCGCCGGCCAGCGCCGCCGCCGTGCCGGTGTAGAAGTCATCGGCCGTGACCGTGCCCATGAAGGGCAGTTGCATGTGGGTGTGCGGATCGATGCCGCCGGGCATGACGAACTGCCCCGAGGCATCGATCACCTGCGCCCCGGCCGGCACCAGGGCCGCCACATCCGGCCCCACGGCCGCAATCGCCCCATCCACACACAGCACGTCGGCCTTCTCCTGCCGGTCTGCATTCACCACCGTGCCGCCACGCACCCATACCGAACCCTGTGATTGACCCATAGCGTCATGCCTCCTGTTGGTTGGTCCGGCCTATGCCTTGCTCAGCGCGGGTGCGCCCTTGGTCACCTGGCCTGCCATGCCGATGCGGTAGACCACGCCGGCAATGAACAGGCCGATGAACCATGCGTAGTCATAGGCATGCTTGAAGAAATCACCCACGTTCGGGAATGCAGCGGGGAACGCCGCGTGCAGGAAGCCGGGCAGGTTGGGCGCCACGCCCAGAGCGAAGGCCGCCACGGCCACCCAGTTCCAGCCGTTGGAGTAGCGGTAGACGCCCTCTTCCCTGTACAGGTCTTCCACCACCAGCTGCTTTTTGCGCACCAGGAAGTAGTCCACCATCAGAATGCCCGCGATCGGCCCCAGCAGGGCCGAGTAGCCGATCAGCCAGGTGAAGATGTAGCCCTCGGTCGATTCCAGGATCTTCCAGGGCATCATCACGATGGCAATGGCCACCGTCATGTAGCCGCCCACGCGGTAGCTGATCTTCTTGGGCGCCAGGGCGGAGAAGTCATAGGCCGGCCCGACCAGGTTGGCCGCCAAATTCACGCTCACGGTGTCGATCAGCAGCACGATCAGCGCGATCAGCACGGCCGCCCCCGTCATGCGGCTGGCGACATCCACGGGGTCCCACAAGGCCTTGCCGTAGATCACCACGGTGCCCGATGTCACCACCACCGCCAGCATGGCCAGCAGCCCCATGGGCACCGGCAGGCCGATGGCCTGGCCCACGACCTGATCCTTCTGCGACTTGGCAAAGCGCGTGAAGTCCGGAATGTTCAAGGCCAGCGTGGCCCAGAAGCCCACCATGGCCGTCAGCGACGGCCAGAACACCGACATGAACTGGCCCGCCTTGGGGCCGCCCGGCGCGTACTGCGAAGGCTGCTCCATGATGGGGCCGAAGCCGCCGGCCTTCTGGTAGACCCAGCCCAGCAGCACGAAGCAGATCAGGATCTTGAGCGGCGCTGTCCAGGTCTCCAGCTTGCGGATGGACTCTATGCCATGCACCACGAAGTAGAACTGGATCGCCCAGAACACCAGAAAGCACACCAGCTGCCCCACATTGATGCCCAGGCCCGCGATCTTCTCGCCTTCCAGCGGATGGCCCAGCAGCACGCCCAGCAGGGTGTAGATCATCATGCCGCCGAACCAGGTCTGGATGCCGTACCAGCCACAGGCCACCAGGGCCCGCAGCAGTGCGGGCAGCTTGGCCCCGTGGGTGCCGAAGGAGGCACGGGCCAGCACGGCAAAGGGAATGCCGTACCTGGCCCCGGCATGGCCGATGAGCAGCATGGGAATCAGCACGATGAGATTGCCCAGGAACACCGTCATCACCGCCTGCGACCACGACATTCCGTTCGTGATCATGCTGGCGGCCAGGGTGTATGCCGGAATGCACATCACCATCCCTATCCACAGGGCGGCGAAGTGGTACCAGGTCCAGGTGCGCTGGCTAGGCAGCGTGGGGGCGAGGTCGTGGTTCCACAGGCTGCCTGTGGACTCACCGGAATGCGGGGCATGCGACATTGCGAAGCTCCTTCTCGAAGAGAGAAATCACCAATCCATTGCTGATCCAGGGTCTGACCTTTTCCATCAAGCGCATTTCGTGCCAGGTCGGCCCGGATGCGGGCCGTGCGCCGACCTGCCGCAATGCCCCCTCTAGCCCTGAGCCGTCACGGCCTGGCGCATGGGGTTGTTCGGATGCGTGGTCCAGTTCGCATACTCCCCGGTGACCGTCTGGCCGGTGCGGGGGTCCACCTCGCCCGGCTGCAGGCTGCGCATGGTGATGCACTCGGGCACGGGGCAGATGGACACGCACAGGTTGCAGCCCACGCATTCGGCGTCATCCACCTCGAACCGGCGCACACCGCCCTCCTTGCTGAAGGTGATGGCCTGGTGGGAGGTGTCCTCGCAGGCCACGTGGCAGCGCCCGCACTGGATGCAGCTGTCCTGGTTGATGACGGCCTTGTCGATGTGGTTGAGGTTGAGGTCCTTCCAGTCCCTGACCGTGGGCACGGCCCGGCCCTGGAAGTCCTCGATGCGGGCAAAGCCGTGCGCGTCCATGTAGTTGGACAGCCCGTCGCACATGTCCTGCACGATGCGAAAGCCGTAGACCATGGCCGCCGTGCACACCTGGACATTGCCGCATCCCAGCGCAATGTATTCGGCCGCGTCCTTCCAGGTGGTGATGCCGCCAATCCCCGAGATGGGCAGGCCCGCCGTCTGCGGGTCGCGCGCGATCTCGGCCACCATGTTCTGGGCGATAGGCTTGACGGCCGGGCCGCAGTAGCCGCCGTGCGAGCCCTGGCCATCGGTGCTGGGGTGCATGACCAGGGTGTCCAGATTCACGCCCATCAGCGAGTTGATGGTGTTGATCAGGGACACCGCATCCGCGCCGCCGGCCTTGGCCGCACGCGCGGGAAAGCGCACGTCGGTGATGTTGGGCGTCAGCTTCACGATCACGGGCAGCCGGCTGTACTGCTTGCACCACTGCGTGACCATCTGGATGTACTCGGGCACCTGGCCCACGGCCGCGCCCATGCCGCGCTCGCTCATGCCGTGCGGGCAGCCGAAGTTCAGCTCCAGCCCGTCGGCGCCGGTGTCCTCCACCATGGGCAGGATGCGTTTCCAGCTTTCCTCCACGCAGGGCACCATCAGCGAGGCGATCAGCGCGCGGTCAGGCCAGGCCTTTTTCACGCGGGTCATCTCCTCCAGGTTGGTGCGCAGCGGCCGGTCGGTGATCAGCTCGATGTTGTTCAGGCCCATCACGCGCCGGTCCTGCGCCATGAGGGTGGAGTAGCGCGGCCCGTTCACGTTGACCACATGCGGGTCCTCGCCCAGCGTCTTCCACACCACGCCGCCCCAGCCTGCCTCGAATGCGCGAGTGACGTTGATCTCCTTGTCCGTGGGCGGTGCCGAGGCCAGCCAGAACGGATTGGGGCTGGAAATGCCCAGAAAGCGGCTGCTGATGTCTGCCATGTCGATGCTCCTTGAAAAGCGCGGGCACAGCCGCTCAAACCCCGGCCGCCACGGCGCTGGTCAGCGCCTGGTGCATGGCTCGCGCGGCGACCTTGCCGTGCTCCACCGCCTGCACGGTCAGGTCCTGGCCACCGGCGCGGCAGTCGCCGCCGGCCCACACGCGCGGCACGCTGGTGCGGCCTTCGTCGTCGGTGTCGATGCGGCCGTCACGCAGGGCAATGGCCGCGCCCGCCGGCGTGCCGACATAGGTCTGGCCAATGGCCTTGAGCACCATGTCGGCCGGCACGTCGAACACCTCCTGCGTCACCTGCAGCCTGTCGCCCTCCATGCGGGTGCTGGCCATGCGCACGCCGCAGACCTTGCCGTCCTGCACCAGGATCTCCTGGGGCGCGGCCCACAGCCGCAGGTTGACGCCATGGGTCTGCGCCCATTCCTGCTCCACCCAGGAGGCGGACAGCGCATCCTTGCCACGGCGGTAGAACATGGTGACCTCGTCGGCGCCCAGCAGCCTGGCCTGCACGGACGCATCCACCGCCGTCATGCCACCGCCGATCACCACCACGCGCCGGCCCACCGGCACCGTGGATTTGTCCGCCGCCTGGCGGATGTCGGCAATGAAGTCCACCGCATTGCGCAAGCCTTCGGCCTGCGGCTCGGCCGTGCCCAGCGCATTGACGCCCGCCAGGCCCAGGCCGAGGAACACGGCGTCGTGCGCCGCCAGCAGCGAATCCAGCGTGAAATCTCGCCCCAGCCGCTGGTTGTTGCGCGGCGTGATCCCGCCCACGGACAGCAGCCAGTCGATCTCCTTTTGCGCAAAATCGCCCGGGGTCTTGTAGCTGGCCAGGCCGTATTCATTGAGCCCGCCCAGCTTGGGCCGGGCGTCGAACAGCACCACCTCGTGGCCCTGCAGCGCCAGCTGATGGGCGCAGGTCAGGCCGGCAGGCCCTGCCCCGACCACGGCCACCTTGCGGCCCGTGGCGGCAGCACGCTGGAACAACGGTGCACCATCGGAGGCCATGAAGGCATCGGTCGCATAGCGTTGCAATGCACCAATTTCGACCGGCTTGTCCTCCTGGGTGTTGCGCACGCAGGCCTGCTCGCACAGC
The DNA here is from genome assembly GCF_001622915.1 of Delftia sp. GW456-R20. Taxonomy (NCBI): domain Bacteria; kingdom Pseudomonadati; phylum Pseudomonadota; class Betaproteobacteria; order Burkholderiales; family Comamonadaceae; genus Delftia; species Delftia sp. GW456-R20. Next base: position 1,229,871 of record NZ_LWCN01000004.1, read on the forward strand.
TGCTCCGTGGGACAGACGCGGGAGCACATGCCGCCCAGCGGGTTGGCCGTCAGGATCTCGCGCGCCGCGCCACGGACGTTGTCCTGGGCGATGCGGGCGATGAAGGCCGGCACATCGATGCTGGTGGGGCAGGCCGTGGTGCACGGCGCGTCATAGCAGTAGTAGCAGCGCTCGGCCTCGATCAAGGCCTGGGAACGGTTCAGCGCGGGATGGGCGTCGGAGAAATTGGCCGCGTAGTCGGCCAGGTTCAGTCGGCCGGCGGCAATGCCGCAGGCGCGTTGCGCGGGGCTATCCATGGTGCATCCTCCAGAGTCAGGATTGAGGGCGTGAAAGGGGCCGCGGCATGCAGGTGCACGCCAGGCCATCTCGGACAACGCAAGGCGGGCCGCAGGAAGGACTCCTGAACGGCCCCGGATCCAACAACACAGTCTTCGGAGGTTTCATCGTGGTCCTCGCATGTGTGAGTGACGCCTCTTGTCGGGCGCACTGGGGGTGGAACGGAATTTACGCGGGTGAAAAAATTTACCAATCAGTAAAATCACCCAGAAAGTCGTCAGCAAGAAAGATGCCAGACAATCGCACCAAAATGGCGCCACTTATCCCGACTTACCATCTGCGCAATGGCAACCCTTTCTGACAATGCGCCCCCTTCCCTGGCACGATCGGCCACGCGCAAACCCACGGCTGCACGCCTGCGCAAGGAACTGAACATCCTGCAGACGGCCGAACTGCACTTTGCGCAATACGGCTTCGAAGGCGCATCGCTGGAACTGATCGCGCACGACGCCGGCCTGAGCCGCCACAACCTGCTGTACTACTTCGCCAGCAAGGAGGAGCTGTACCTGCGCGTGCTGGGCGACGTGCTGACGCAGTGGCTGGCCGGCATGTCCGACCTGCTGCGCGGCGACGACCCTGCGGAGGCCTTGCGCATCTACATCCGGGCCAAGCTGCAGTCCTCGCGCGAGCGGCCCCATGGCTCCCGTGTCTTCACGCGCGAGGTGATGGCCGGTGCGCCCCGCTTCGGGCAGGCCATAGCGAGCCAGGTGGGCCCGGCGCTGGCGGCCGACGTACAGGCCTTCGAGCGCTGGGTGGCGCAGGGCAAGATTGCCCGCGTGGATTTCACCCACCTGATGTTCATCCTCTGGTCCGTGACCCAGGCCTATGCCGATCAGCAGGCCCAGTTCGCGCTGCTGCTGGGCCGGCCGGAACTGACCGCCGACGACTACGACACGGCGGCCGATCTGATCTACCGGCTGGTAATCCGTGGCCTGCAGCCGGATACCGCGGCTCTCGCACAATGAGCGCATGAATCACAGCATCCGCCTGAGACCCCTGGAGCGCGAAGATCTGCGCTCCGTGCATCTGCTCAACAACAATGCCGCCATCATGCGCTACTGGTTCGAGGAGCCCTACGAGACCTTCGACGAGCTTTCCGCGCTCTACGACGCCCACGTGCACGACCAGACCGAGCGCCGCTTCATCGTCGAGCACCAGGGCGATCGCGCCGGTCTCGTCGAGCTGGTGGAGATCGACCTGATCCACCGGCGCGCCGAATTCCAGATCATCATCGCCCCCGAGCAGCAAGGCCAGGGCATCGCAGCCCAGGCAACGCGGCTGGCGCTGGACTATGGCTTCAAGACGCTCAACCTGCACAAGATCTTTCTCCATGTGGACCAGGAGAACGAGAAGGCCATCCACATCTACGCGCGCATAGGCTTCGTGCAGGAAGGCGTGCTGATCGACGAGTTCTTCGCCAACGGCCAGTACCGCAACGCCATCCGCATGTACCTGCTGCAAAACGACTACCTGCAGGCACAGGCCGGAGTCGGCACCTGAGCGCGGACCTTCATCCTTTCGGCGACCTCTTCCTGGCAGCCGCCTCGTTGAGGGCGGCTGCCTCGCGCACCAAGTCCTTGAACGCTTGCGCATCGATCTCCTCGCCCTCGCGGATATCGATGGCACGGCGCACCTTGCCTTCAAGGCTGGCGTTGAACAGGTGCTGCGGGTCGGCCAGCGATGCGCCTTTGGGAAAGGTGAGCTTCACGGCCGATTGGTAGGCCTCGCCCGTGCACAGAATGCCGCTGCACGACCAGACCGGCACCGACCATTTCCACTCTTCCACCGCGTCCGGAAGCGCTTGCACGATGAGCCGGCGCACATGCGCCAGCACCTCGCCGCGCCAGCCGCCCAGCTCGGCAATGCGCTGGTTGATCAATACGCTGGCCGACGCGGCCGCCTCGGGCGAAACTGTCTTGATCATCCATGTCTCCCAAAGTGATGCATGTTCGATCACAAGACAGGCCAAGGCAAGACCACAGGGAGAACGCACAAACAAAAAAGCCTTCTGAGTGATCAGAAGGCTTTTTGCATTCCATCTGGCAATGGAAAATTGGTAGGCGCGATTGGACTCGAACCAACGACCCCCACCATGTCAAGGTGGTGCTCTAACCAGCTGAGCTACGCGCCTGTGTTTGTTCGAGAAAGCGATTCTAGCACGGCTTTTTCAGCCTCCAGGCAAAAATGCCTGAACATGCTCAACGCCGCCGCGCCGAACGCACGCCCGCCACGGCGGCCACGATGCCCAGCACCTTGCTCAGGCGGCCCGAATCGGCCACCTCCACGGTGAAGGTCATCCAGGCCGTTCCCTTGACGGACTGGGTCTGCACGCCAATGACATTGGTCTTTTCGCGCGCAAAGACTTCCGAGATATCGCGCAGCAGGCCCTGCCGGTCGGCGGCCTCCACGGACACATCGACCGGGTAGACGGCCGAGGCCACGGTGGCCGCCTTGGGCTGGCCCCAGGCCACGTCGATCACGCGCTCGGAATTGCGCGCCGCCATCTCGCGGAAGTTGGAGCAGTCGGAGCGGTGCACGCTCACGCCCTTGCCGCGCGTGACGAAGCCCCGGATGTCGTCCGGCGGCGCAGGCTTGCAGCACTTGGCCAGCTGGGTCATCAGCGAGTCCACGCCAACGACCAGCACGCCGCCCTTGGGCGAGTCCGTGCCGCGCGCCTTGCGCACGAGGGTGAATTCCTCGGGTTCTTCCTCCACCTCGGCGGGCCGCAGCACGGTCTCGATATTGCGCAGCGAGTACTCGTCCTTGCCGACGACCTCGAACAGCGCATCTGCCGACTTGAAGCCCAGCTGCACCGCCAGCTCCTCCAGCTTGACGGCGGTCTTGCCCTCGCGCTGCAGCAGCTTCTCGACGGCCTCGCGGCCGCGCGCCACGGTCTCGTGCGTGGCCTGGGCATTGAACCAGGCGCGCACCTTGGCCTTGGCGCGGTTGCTGGTCAGATAGCCCAGGTCGGCGTTGAGCCAGTCGCGCGAGGGGCGCCCCTCCTTGACCGTGGTGATCTCCACGGTCTGGCCGTTTTGCAGCGGCGTGTTCAAGGGCACCATGGCGCCGTCCACGCGCGCGCCGCGGCAGCGGTGGCCCAGGCTGGTGTGCACCGAGTAGGCAAAGTCCACGGGTGTTGCGCCCTGCGGCAGTTCGATGACGGCCGCGTCGGGGGTGAGCACGTAGATGCGGTCCTCGAACAGGCCGCGATGGTGCGCGCCCGCCAGGTCGCTGCCCCAGGCCAGCAGCTGGCGCAGCACGGCGATCTTGGCGTCGTACTCGCTGCTGGCGGTGACGCCCGCGTATCCCTTGGTGCCCGCCTCCTTGTAGGCCCAGTGGGCGGCCACGCCGTGCTCGGCATGGTCGTGCATGGCCTGGGTGCGGATCTGGATCTCGATGGCACGGCCCGTCTCGTCGCGCACCACGGTGTGCAGTGACTGGTAGCCGTTGGGCTTGGGCTTGGCGATGTAGTCGTCGAACTCCGCCTCGATGGGCGTGAACTGCTCGTGCACCCAGGACAGTGTGGCGTAGCAGTCCTTGATCGTGGGCACGACTACACGCATGGCGCGGATGTCGAAGACCTGGTCGAAGTTCAGCGACTTGCCGCGCATCTTCTTGACGATGCTGTAGATGTGCTTGGGCCGGCCCTGCACCGTTGCGCTGATGCTGTGCGCGCGCAGGTCGGCCTCCAGCCGTGCCCGCATCTGCTCCATGTAGGCTTCGCGCTCCACGCGCTTTTCATCGAGCAGGCGGGCCACTTCGCGGTAGGTCTCGGGCTCCAGGAAACGCAGGGACAGATCCTCCAGCTCCCACTTGATCTGCCAGATGCCCAGGCGGTTGGCCAGCGGCGCGAACACCGTCAGCGCCTCGCGCGCAATGCCGGGAGAGACCGGGCGCTTGCTGGCCGCGTAGTAGCGCAGCGTCTGCAGGCGCGAAGCCAGCCGCAGCAGCACGACACGCAGATCGCGCGAGAAGCCCAGCAGCATCTTGCGCACGTTCTCGGTCTGCGTGGCCTCATCGTCCAGATACTGGCCGCCCAGCTCGGCGCCGCGCGCCTGCTGCTGCACGCGCATGAGCTTGTTGGTTTCCACGGCCAGGGTGGCGAAGTTCTCGCCAAAGGCCTTGGCGATCACTTCCTGCGGGCGATTCAGGTGCACGCTGGCATGCACCAGATAGATCGCCGCCTGCATCGTTTCGGAGCCGCCGATGGTCTTGAGGATGGCGGCCACCGCATCGGCATGGGCCATCGTGTTCTCGCCGGACTCCATGGTCTCGGTGGCGATCAGCGGCTCGGCAAAGCTGCGCGCGCGGGCCAGCGCGTTGACCTGTTCGGGCAGGGTCTGCGACGTGGCCGTGATCAGGTGCGGCAGAACCGCCGGCACCTGGCCCGGCGCGGCTGCGGCGGGCGAAGGCGCCTGCACGGCGGCCTCGCTGCTGGCGGTCTTCATTCGTCACTCTCCCTGGCCTGCTCGGCAAGATTCATGGTGCTTGGCAAGCGCTCTTCTCCCCATAAGAACCGGCACAGCAAGGCCACCTGCCCTGCTGCGACGAAGGTGGGCGCATGCCCCACCCCTTCAAATTCCACGCAATGCGCCTTCGGGCCGCGCTGCGCCATGGCCTGCGCCGTGGCCGCAGTCAGCAGATCGGACTGCGCACCACGAACTAGCAAGACGCGTGCCTTGATCTGGTCATACAGCTGCCACAGCAGCGCTTCGCCGGCCTGGGCCATCTCGGGCGTCATCTGCTGCAGGGACACTGCAATCTGAGGGTCATAGTGCAAGACAAGGCCGCCATCGGCGGCCGGCCGCATCATAGGTCGCGTCAATCGCAACCATTGCCCTTCGCTATGTGGGCCGAAGCCTTCGGAAATCAAGAGCAGCGCATGGGCTGCCTGTTCAAGATTTTCAAAATGCAGGCCCTTGCCCAGATACTGACCTATGCGCTCCAGGGCAGACCACTCGATGACAGGCCCCACATCGTTGAGCACCAGCCTGCGGATGGGCGCCGGCAGCGGCAGCCCCGGCTGGCCTGCAAGCGCCATGCCGATCAGCCCGCCCATGCTGGTGCCCACCCAATCCAATTGTTCGACGGGCGCCTGCGCATGCACCTGGGCCAGCAAGGCCAGCATGTCGGCTGCGTAAAGAGGCACCTGGTAGGCGGCCGGATCCTGCAGCCAGTCGCTTTCGCCACGCCCGACCACGTCGGGGCAGATCACGCGGGCGCGTTCGCTGAGCCGCTCGGCCAGCACGTCGAAGTCACGCCCCTGGCGCGACAGGCCGTGCACGCAGACCACGACATGGGGATGGTTCGGATCGCCGGTGCGATTCCATTCCCAATAGGCCATGCGGTGCGACGCATTCTCTTGAGCAGCCGGGCTGGCAGTACGGCTCCAGGGTGAGGCACGCCCGGCAACTGCCGGGCAGGATACGTAGTTCAGCGTAGGATGATTCATGGAAACGCATTCGCGGAGCCGGCGCCGATAATGGCTGTGTTGCATCGTACATTCATTCGGAGACTCTCTATGTTGAAAGGCAAGACCGCCCTCGTGACCGGTTCGACCAGCGGAATCGGCCTCGGGATCGCGAAGGCGCTGGCCCGCCAGGGCGCCAATATCGTGCTCAATGGTTTCGGCGATGTGGACGGCCCCCGTGCCGAAGTGCTGGCCGCAGGCCAGGCCGCCGGCGCCCAGGTCGCCTACCACGGTGCCGACATGAGCCGCGTGGCAGACATCGAGGACATGGTCCAGTACAGCGTGCGCAACTTCGGCCAGATCGACATCCTCGTGAACAATGCCGGCATCCAGCACGTGGCACGCGTGGAAGACTTCCCGCCCGAGCGCTGGGATTCCATCATCGCCATCAACCTGTCCAGCGCCTTCCACACCTCGCGCCTGGTCCTGCCCATGATGCAGGCGGCCGATGGCGGCAAGGGCTGGGGCCGCATCATCAACGTGGCTTCGGTGCACGGCCTCGTGGGCTCGGCGCAGAAGTCCGCGTATGTGGCGGCCAAGCACGGCATTGTCGGGCTGACCAAGGTCACGGCGCTGGAGAACGCCACCTCCGGCATCACCTGCAACGCCATCTGCCCCGGTTGGGTGCTGACACCGCTGGTGCAAAAGCAGGTGGACGCCAAGGCCGAGCAGCACGGCATCAGCAATGAAGAAGCCAAAAAGCTGCTGCTGGGCGAAAAGGAACCCTCGATGCAGTTCACCACGCCCGAGGAGCTTGGCGAACTGGCCGTGTTCTTCTGCTCGCCCGCTGCCGCCAACGTGCGCGGCGTGGCCTGGAACATGGATGGCGGCTGGGCTGCGCAGTAATCGCGGCCAGACAGGACCACTGCCAAAAAAGGAGCGCCACGGCGCTCCTTTTTTCATGGATGGGTCACCCGGTCAGTACATCTGCACCGAACCCGACACGTGGACCATCACCTGGGCCTTGCCCGCTTCCACGGACACGGCATCCATTTCCGCGCCGGCGGCCTTGGCGGACATGGCCATCATGCGCGGACGCGGCATGGGCACGGAGGTGTCGCTGCTGCTCACATTGACCTCGCGCAGGCTGTAGTTGGCAAAGCCGAAGCTCTTGGACAGCGTGGCGGCACGCTGCTTGAACTGTTCGATGGCCTTGGCCTGGGCCTCGCCCTCGACCTTTTCACGGGCCTCCCGCGACAGGCCGAAGCCCACTTGCGACAGCGTCATGTCCTGCACCTGGGCCGCCGTCTGCGTGATGCGCGCGAAGTCGCGGCCCTGCAGAAGAATCTCGGCGCGGCCTTGCCAGCCCTCCACCTTGTTGTCCTTGCCATAGCGCGGATAGATGCCGAAGCTGCCGGTGCTCACATCCATCTGGCCCGACTGGGCGCTGCGCTTGGTCACTGCCATGGCGGCCTCGACCACTTTCTGCAGCTGGGACTGGACCGTGGCCGCATCGCGCCCTTCGCGCGTGGCCGACAAGGTGGCGGTCAGCAGGTCCTGCACCACATCCACCGAGCCTTCTGCAGACAACTGCACCACATTGGCCGGCTGTGCCTGCGCCGAGGCGGCGTTCTGCGCCCAGGCACCGCTGGCACAGGCCAGCGCAGTGGCCGCGACCACGGACTTGACCCAGGGGCGGGACAGCTGTTTGGAAAGCTTGCTCATGCGTTCACCCTTTGAAATGAAAGGTAGTTCAGGGATACAACTGCATGCCGCCCTTTCGCTACGGCATGCCGCCAGATGGTGACAGGTGTGGAGCCGTTCAGGCCTATTCGCCCCGTCATTCACAACATTATTGCAACGATAAATGCATCAACGCGGCAAACCCATAGTTAAATATTCTAAAGACACATTTTTCGTTCTAAATTTAAACGCAACATCTGTAACACACGGCAAAAGTTCGGGGTTTTGACCAGACTTTTCAGCGCAAGCTGGTAACAATGGCGGCTGTTACAAATGACCGACCGAGGATGAACATGGCCACTACGACCAACCGCACCGACAAGATCCTGGTGGTGGATGACGATGCGCGCATCCGCGACCTGCTGCGCCGCTACCTGACGCAGGAAGGCTTCGAGATCATGATTGCCGAAGATGGCAAGGCGCTGAACCGCATCCTGCTGCGCGAAACAGTGGACCTGATCGTGCTTGACCTGATGATGCCCGGCGAGGATGGCCTGTCCATCTGCCGCCGCCTGCGCTCGGCCAATGACCGCACGCCCATCATCATGCTGACCGCCAAGGGCGAGGATGTGGACCGCATCGTGGGCCTGGAAGTGGGCGCCGACGACTACCTGGGCAAGCCCTTCAACCCCCGCGAACTGCTGGCGCGCATCCATGCCGTGCTGCGCCGCCGCCCGCCGCAGGAAGCGCCGGGCGCGCCCTCCGGCGACAACGAGGTGGTGAGCTTCGGCCCCTTCACCTTCGACCTGGGCACGCGCGTGCTGCAAAAGAACGGCGAGGAACTGCCGCTGACCACGGGCGAATTCGCCATGCTCAAGGCCCTGGTGCGCCACCCGCGCCAGCCGCTGTCGCGCGAGAAGCTGGCCCTGCTGGCGCGCGGCCGCGAGTTCGAGCCCTTCGACCGCAGCCTGGACGTGCAGGTCTCGCGCCTGCGCAAGCTGATCGAGGAAGATGCTGCCGCACCGCGCTATATCCAGACGGTCTGGGGTGTGGGCTACGTGTTCGTACCGGACGGCGCGAACTGAAATGCATCACCCCCTGAGGCGCTGCGCGCCTTCCCCCTCTCTCGCTCCGCGGGAGGGGGACGACGCCCTCGCCGCGAGGCGGCTCTTGCTCGGCGTCCCTGGGTTGGGGCCGTAACGTTTTATGTGCCGTTGACAATGCGCAGCGCCAAAACCTCACCCTGTCGCCCGAGACAACCGGTAACGCAGGCTGGCCGGCACAGGCGTAATCTCGCAGCCGGCCCCTAGAATGACGAACCGCATTCCATGAGTTCCTTCACCGTCCCGCCCCACGACGCCACCAGCCCTGCGCCGCTCGACTACGAGCGGCGCATGACTGCGCGCTCTCCGCTGGGACTCAATCTTTTCTGGCGTACCTTCTGCCTGCTGGCCCTGCTGCTGGTGGGCAGCATCCTGGCGTGGCTGCAGACGCTGCGCGCCTTCGAGTTCGAGCCGCGCACGCTGCACACCGCCCAGCAGATCGCCTCGCTGGTCAACCTCAGCCGCGCGGCCCTGGTGCATTCGGATGCCATCAACCGCGTCTCTCTGATCAAGACCATGGCCGACCAGGAAGGCGTGCGCATTCTGCCGCGCGAGCCTGGTGACAGCTTCGAGCTGCTGGACCAGAGCACGCTGGGCAAGCGCCTGACCGAGGAGCTCACGCGCCGCCTGGGCTACGGCACCATCGTGGCGCGTAGCGTCAATGGCGAACCGGGGCTGTGGGTGGGCTTCACCATCAATGGCGACCGCACATGGCTGCTGATGGACCGCTCGCGCTTCACGCCGGCCAGCGGGCGCACCTGGCTGATCTGGCTGATCACGGCCGGCCTGCTGTCCCTGGCGGGGGCGGCAGCCATCGCGCGCCTGATCAACCGGCCGCTCAAGCAGTTGAGCTATGCGGCCAACCGCGTGCGAGATGGCGACTTCGACGCCAGCCAGCTCGACGAGGAAGCCGTCACCAGCGAGATCCGCGAGGTCAATATCGGCTTCAACCGCATGGCGCAGAAACTGGCCCAGCTGGAGCAGGACCGCGCGGTGATGCTGGCCGGCATCTCCCACGACCTGCGCACGCCGCTCGCCCGCCTGCGGCTGGAGACCGAGATGAGCGTGGTGGACGACGTGGCGCGCGAGCACATGGTGGCCGACATCGTGCAGCTGGACGCCACCATCGACAAATTCCTGGACTACGCCCGCCCCGACCATGTGACCCTCAATCCGGTGAACCTGCATGCCGTGGTGTCTTCCTGCGTCTATGCGGTGCAGGACCACCGCGAGCTGCAGATCAGCATGGCCGTGCCCGAAGGCGTCTATGTGCTGGCCGACGAGGTGGAACTGGCGCGCGTGATCTCCAACCTGTTCGAGAACGCACGCCGCTACGGCAAGACGCCCGAGACCGAAACCACGCATGTGGACGTGACGGCATCGGAGCGCGAAAGCTGGGTCGTGATCCGCATCCGCGACCATGGCCGTGGCGTGCCGCCCGAGCAGCTGGCCAGCCTGACACAGCCCTTCTTCCGCGGCGACTCCGCGCGCACGGCCGCAGCGGGCGCGGGCCTGGGCCTGTCCATCGTGGACAAGACGGTGCAGCGCATGGGCGGCGTGTTTGCGCTGTCCAACTCCTCCACGGGCGGACTGGTCGCCCATGTGCAGTTGCAGCGTGCCTCGGGCGTGGCCAAGGGTGCCGAGCCCGAGCAGCGCCTGCAGCGCCCGCAGATCAAGCGCCAGCTGCCTCCGCGTGCGCAGGACGGCGCCCTGGACGGAGAGGACTGAGCTCGCAGCGCGCGTTCGGCAGATACGTTCGGCAGACACAAAGGCCCCGGCGATCATTGACCGATCGCCGGGGCCTTTTGCCATGGGGACGGCACCCCGCTGGTCAGGCGCGGAACAGCAAGGCGGCGGCGCGCGCCTCCATGGCCTGCTGCTGGCCCACGGGCCCGAGCTTCTCGGCCGTCTTGGCCTTGACGTTGACCTGGTCCAGCGCCAGCCCCAGCGCCGTGGCGATGCGCTCGCGCATGGCAGGAATGTGCGGCGCCAGCTTGGGGGCCTGGGCAATGATGGTGCTGTCGATGTTGCCAATCTCCAGGCCCGTGGCGCGCACGCGGCGCGCCGCCTCCACCAGCAGCACCAGCGAATCGGCGCCATGGAATTCTGGGTCGGTGTCGGGGAAATGGCGGCCGATGTCGCCCAGCGCCGCGCCGCCCAGCAGCGCGTCGGTGATGGCGTGCAGCAGCACGTCGGCATCGGAATGGCCCAGCAGCCCCAGTTCATGCGGCACCTCGATGCCGCCCAGGATCAGCTTGCGCCCGGGCACCAGGGCATGCACGTCCCAGCCCTCGCCAATACGAAAATTCATGTGAAACATTCCAGGTTCAGAAAAACGGATTGCCCGACGCCTGCGGCTGGTCGCGCTTGCCCCGGTAGCGTTCCAGCGTCGCGCCATGCGCGCGCTGCGACAGCACGGCGGCAGCCAGCGCAAAGTCGTCGGGATAGGTGACCTTGAAGTTCTGCGCGCCGCCGGGCACCAGGCGCGGGCGCTGGCCCACGGCCTCCATGGCGCTGGCCTCGTCGGTCACGGCCGATCCCGCGTGTTCCAGGGCGTCGAGCAGCGGCGCGATGCGAAACATCTGCGGCGTCTGCGCCAGCCATTTGTCGCTGCGGTCCACCGTGCCCGCCACGCGCACGCCGCCAGGCCCGGTCACGGCCGTCTTGAGCGTGTCGGGCAGCTTGTGCGCCAGCAGGCCGCCAACGGCATCGTGCTCGCAGGCGTCGATCAGGGCATCGATCAGTTCGGGCGTCACCAGGCAGCGCGCGGCGTCGTGCACCAGCACCCAATCGTGCGCACTCGCACCGCGCGCCAGCAGCTCCTTCAGGCCGTTGGTCACGGATTCAGCCCGCGTGGCGCCGCCGCAGGCCGCCGTGGAGTAGCGCGTGGGCGACGGGCCCGGCAGGCCCTGGCGCCAGAAGTCGTCGCCGGGCGCGATCACCACCAGCGTGTGGTGCACGCGCGCTGTGCCCGCAAAGGCGGCCAGCGTGTGCGCCACCATGGGCGCACCGGCCACCAGGTGGTATTGCTTGGGCAGTTCAGGCGCAGGCGCATCGGGCGCGATGGCGCGCGAGCCCGTGCCCGCGCAGGGGATCAAGGCCCACAGGCGGGCCGGCTCCAGGGACGCGGGCGCAGCCGCCGCAAGCAGATCTGTCATGGTGGCGCATTGTAGTGACGGCCATGCGCCACCATGGACATGCGGGCATGCCTGCATGGCCGCCATGCGTGCTGGCTAAAATGGTTCGATACCCCTCTGCGCCTGCCGAGGGGTTTTGTCGTTACTTCGCCCAGGCGCTGCAGCGCCCACGTCCAAGCACCATGGAACTGCCCAAGCTCACTCCCGGAAAACGCTTCACCCTGCCCCGCCCTGTGGGCAGCGCCGACGCCCTGCTGCTGGCCCGCCTGGGCGAGCGCGAGAAGGCTGCAGGCCGGGTGACGGCCATCGTCACGGCCGACGCCTCGGATGCCCAGCGGCTGATCGACGAGATGGCCTTCTTCGCCCCGGGCCTGCGCTGCGCGCTCTTCCCCGACTGGGAGACCCTGCCCTACGACAGCTTCTCTCCCCACCAGGACCTGATCAGCGAGCGCCTGGCCACGCTGTGGCGCATCAACCAGCGCGACAAGGAGCATGGTGCCGACGTGGTGCTGGTGCCCGCCACCACGGCGCTGTACCGGCTGGCACCACCCTCCTTCCTGGCCGGCTACACCTTCGAGTTCAAGAGCGGCCAGAAGTTGGACGAGGCCAAACTCAAGGCCCAACTGACCCTGGCCGGCTACCAGCATGTCTCCCAGGTGGTCAGCCACGGCGAGTACGCGGTACGCGGCGGCCTGATCGACCTGTTCCCGATGGGCTCGCTGCAGCCCTACCGCGTGGATCTGTTCGACGACGAGATCGACTCCATCCGCACCTTCGATCCCGACACCCAGCGCAGCCTCTACCCCGTGCCCGAGGTGCGCCTGCTGCCCGGCCGCGAGTTCCCCATGGACGAGGACGCACGCGCCAAGTTCCGCCAGCGCTGGCGCGAGCTGCTGGAGGGCGATCCCACGCGCAGCCGCATCTACAAGGACATGGGCCAAGGCATTGCCACGGCCGGCATCGAGTACTACCTGCCGCTGTTCTTCGACGAAACGGCCACCGTGTTCGACTACCTGGGCGCCGATGCCACCGTGGTGATGCATGGCGACCTGGAGCCGGCCTTCCAGCGCTTTTGGCAGGACACCAAGGAGCGCTTCCGCCTGGTGCAGGGCGACCCCGAGCGCCCGGCCCTGCCGCCCGAGGTGCTGTTCCTGTCCGCCGACCAGTTCTACACGCGCGCCAAGGAGCATGCCCAGCTCGCGCTGCGCCCAGGCACCGAGGACGTGGCAGACAGCGCCATCTTCCAGAAGCTGGAGGACCTGTCCGTGGTGCGCGGCGCGGAAGACCCGCTGGCGCGCCTGCAAAAGCACATTGCCAGCAGCGCCCACCGCATCCTGCTGCTGGCCGAGTCCGATGGCCGGCGCGAAAGCCTGCTGGACTTCTTCCGCGCCTCGGGCGTGAACCCGCCGGTCTTCGACTCGCTGGCCGAGTTCCAGGGCGATGCGGGCGAGAAGGTGGGCATTGCCACGGCCGGCCTGATGAACGGCTTTGCCTGGGTGGAGGAAGGCCTGGACTTCGTCACCGAGACGGAGCTGTTCGCCACCAGCCCCACGGGCCGCAGGCGCCGCCGCCAGGAGCAGGTCAGCGATGTGGAGGCGCTGATCAAGGACCTGTCCGAACTCAAGGTGGGCGACCCCGTGGTGCATTCGGACCACGGCATCGGCCGCTACCAGGGCCTGGTCAACATGGACATGGGCCAGAAGAACCCTGACGGCACGCCGGCCGTGCAGGAGTTCCTGCACCTGGAGTACGCGGGCAACGCCGTGCTCTACGTGCCCGTCAGCCAGTTGCAGCTGATCAGCCGCTACACGGGCGTCTCGCCCGAGGACGCGCCGCTGCACAAGCTCGGCGGCACGCAGTGGGAAAAGGCCAAGCGCAAGGCGGCCGAGCAGGTGCGCGACTCGGCAGCCGAGCTGCTGAACATCTATGCGCGCCGCGCCGCACGCCAGGGCCATGCCTTCCGCTACTCGCCCCAGGACTACGAGCAGTTCGCCAACGACTTCGGCTTCGAGGAAACGGCGGACCAGCGCGCCGCCATCCACGCCGTGATCCAGGACATGATCAGCCCCCAGCCCATGGACCGCCTGGTCTGCGGCGACGTGGGCTTCGGCAAGACCGAGGTGGCGCTGCGCGCGGCCTTCGTGGCCATCACGGGCGGCAAGCAGGTGGCCTTCCTCGCGCCCACCACGCTACTGGCCGAGCAGCACTACCAGACCCTGGTGGACCGCTTCTCCAAGTGGCCGATCAAGGTGGCCGAAGTCTCGCGCTTTCGCTCGGGCAAGGAGATCACGGCGGCCGTCAAGGGCATTGCCGACGGCTCGGTGGACATCGTCGTGGGCACGCACAAGCTGCTGTCGGAGTCCACGCAGTTCAAGAACCTGGGCCTGCTGATCATCGACGAGGAGCACCGCTTCGGCGTGCGCCACAAGGAAGCCATGAAGGCCATGCGCGCCGAGGTGGACGTGCTCACGCTGACGGCCACGCCCATCCCGCGCACCATGGGCATGGCGCTGGAAGGCCTGCGCGACCTGTCCGTCATCGCCACCGCGCCCCAGCGGCGCCTGGCCATCAAGACCTTTGTGCGAAACGAGGGCACGGGCGTGATCCGCGAGGCCGTGCTGCGCGAACTCAAGCGCGGCGGCCAGTGCTACTTCCTGCACAACGAGGTCGAGACCATCGAGAACCGCAAGCAAAAGCTCGAGGAAATCCTGCCCGAGGCACGCATTGCCGTGGCCCACGGCCAGATGCCCGAGCGCGAGCTCGAACGCGTGATGCGCGACTTCGTGGCCCAGCGCTACAACATCCTGCTGTGCTCGACCATCATCGAGACCGGCATCGACGTGCCCAGCTCCAACACCATCCTCATCAGCCGCGCCGACAAGTTCGGCCTGGCCCAGCTGCACCAGCTGCGCGGCCGCGTGGGCCGCAGCCACCACCAGGCCTATGCCTACCTGATGGTGCCCGACCTGGACAGCCTGACCAAGCAGGCCCAGCAGCGGCTGGAGGCCATCCAGCAGATGGAGGAACTGGGCTCGGGCTTCTACCTGGCCATGCACGACCTGGAGATCCGCGGCGCCGGCGAGGTGCTGGGCGAGAACCAGAGCGGCAACATGATGGAGGTGGGCTTCCAGCTCTACAACGAGATGCTGTCCGAGGCCGTGCGCAGCCTCAAGGCCGGCAAGGAGCCCGATCTGCTCAGCCCGCTGTCGGCCTCCACCGACATCAACCTGCACGCGCCGGCCCTGCTGCCCAACGACTACTGCGGCGACGTGCATTTGCGCCTGTCCTTCTACAAGAAGCTGGCCACGGCCCGCACCAGCGACCAGATCGACACCCTGCTCGAAGAAATCGTGGACCGCTTCGGCAAGCTGCCGCCCCAGGCGCAGACGCTGATCGACGTGCACCGCCTGCGCGTGCTGTCCCAGCCCTACGGCGTGGTCAAGGTGGATGCGGCGCCCGGCGTCATCAACATCACCTTCAAGCCCCAGCCGCCCGTGGACCCGATGGCCATCATCCACCTCATCCAGAAGAACAAGCACATCAAGCTGGCCGGCAACGAGAAGCTGCGCATCGAGCGTGCCCTGGACAACCCCAAGGACCGCGCCCAGATGGTGCGCGACGTGCTGCGCAGCCTGGGCCAGCCGCTGGTGGAGGCGAAGGCGGCCCAGCCCGCATAGAACGCGTCGTTCCAGCCATGTTCCTCGAAGCGAGCATTGCCCTGCTGGCCCTGGTCACCGCGCTGTGGCTGCGCCCCTGGCGCATGCTGGCCGGCCGCCCGGGTCCGGGCGGCCCGCAGGACCGCATGGCCTCGCCCCTGGTCACGCCGCTGCTGGGCGTGCTCGTGCTGCTGCCCTGGATCTGGGCCCTGCCCACGCTGCACCGCATGCCGCTGCAATTGCAGTGGTCCTCGGCGCCGCTGGTGGTGCTCATGCTGGGCTGGCCTCTAGCCGTGCCGCTGCTGCTCATCGTGGGCGGGCTGGCCGCCCTGCTGTCGCCGGCCCTGGGCTGGGGCGATGCGCTGGGCATCTCGGTCTGGCAGGGCATCGTGCCCGCCACGCTGGCCATGCTCTGGGGTGCGGCGCTGCGGCGCTGGCTGCCGCACCAGATCTTTGTCTACATCCTCGCGCGCGGCTTTGCGGGCACGGTGCTGTGCGTTTTCATCGCCGCGCTTCTGGCCCAGGCGGCGGGCCACGCCCTGCCCGGCGTCAACGAGGATCTGTCGCGCATCGCGCGCTGGCTCATGGCCTGGGGAGATGCCGTGGTCACCGGCATGGTCACCGCCATCTTCGTGGTGTTTCGCCCCCAATGGCTGGCCACCTGGTCGGACGCCATCTACCTGCGCCAGCCGCCCGCAGCCTGACGGCAGGCCCGCCACTGGATATGATTTGCGCCTGTTTCCCGCCAGCCCGGCGGCCCGTCCCCTTTTTGCTGCCCCACCCATGACCGATGTCACCGAATTCGCGCCCGGACTGCTGATCCGCGGCATCCAGCCGCCACTGAAGCTGGCCGACTACAAGCTCATCGCGTTCGACATGGACTCGACGCTGATCACCATCGAGTGCATCGACGAGATCGCCGACGCCACCGGCAAGAAGGCCGAGGTCTCGGCCATCACCGAAGCCACCATGCGCGGCGAGATCACCGACTTCAAGGACAGCCTGCGCCAGCGCGTGGGCAAGCTCGTCGGCGTGACCGAGGCCGACATGGCCCGCGTGCTGGCCGAGCGCCTGAAGCTCTCCCCGGGCGCCGAAACCCTGGTGCGCGCAGCCCAGGCTGCGGGCCTGAAGGTGCTGCTGGTCTCGGGCGGCTTCACCTACTTTGCCGAACATGTGCGCGGCATGCTGGGCATCGACTTCGTGCGTGCCAACGTGCTGGAGATGCGTGACGGCGCGCTGACCGGCGGCCTGATCGAGCAGCCCTGGGGCGACATCTGCGACGGCGCCGAAAAGCGCCGCACCCTGCTGGAAGTCGCCTCGCTGCTGGGCATTCGCCCCGACCAGTGCATCGCCGTGGGCGACGGCAGCAACGACATTCCCATGATGCAGGTCGCAGGCCTGTCCGTGGCCTACCACGCCAAGCCGCGCGTGCGCAACGAAGCCAAGGTCTCCATCACCGAAGGCGGCCTGGACCGCCTGCTGGAAGTCCTGCGCTGAAAACGGGTGGCAGCGGCGCGCGCAGGCCGCTGCGCCGCTCCGCAATCAATAGCTGAGAATGTTCTGTGGGCTTGCTTTTCCGGCAAGCCCCAGTCTTTTCTACAATGCATCACGCAGCCCCATAGGCCACCGCCCCAGCGCCGGGTGGCCCACCTACAACAGCAGGCTGCACGCCGGCGCATCCGCGCGCCGGTGCTTGGAATCTCCTCCCCCATCCCCATGTGACACACAAGGCCGCAGGCCTGCCCGCATACGGGCAGCCTGTGGCGCGCCGACCGGCGCGGGCCCGCCTGCGCCGACCGTGTACATGACCACCATGATTGGAAAAAACTCCGTGAAGACTTCGTTCCGCGCCACTGCCTCCGTGATCGCCCTGGCCATTGCATCGCTGACCGTGCCCACGCTGGCCCAGGCCAAGCGCATGGGCAGCGGCGGCAAGTCCGTGCGCCCGGCGTCGATCGGCAAGGCCCCCGCTCAGCCCGCAGCGCCTGCGGCACCCACCGCCAGCAAGGCAGCGACTCCGTCCACCCCCGCCGCACCAGCCGCTCCTGCAGCCCCGACCGCTGGGGCAGCCCCCGCTGCTGCACCTGCGGCTGGGGCCGCCCCCGCTGCTGCTGCACCTGGCGCGGCTGCCGCTCCCGCAGCACGCGGCTCCGGCATGATGGGCACGCTGGGCGCCGCTGCCGTGGGCGCCGTGGCAGGCTCCATGGCCGGCAATGCGCTGGCTGGCGCCATGACCCCTGAAAAGGATGCGGCCGCCAAGGAAGCCGAAGCCAAGGCCAAGGCCGCTGAAACCGAGGCAGCCGAGCTGCAGCGCAAGGCCGACGAAGCCAAGGCCAAGGCAGAAGCCGCCCGCGCTGCCGCCAAGTAAACCGCCTGCTCCTTGCAAAAGGCCGCGCCTGTCGCGGCCTTTCTGTTTTGTCCAGCGCCTGCTTCAACGGCCTTGCGCATGCTCTCCACGCAGCGTCATCACGGCGCTGGCAATGCTCGCAACGGTCTTACCATCATCACGCTCGATTTCACAGCGGTAGTGGCTGATCGTGCGTCCACGGTGCTCGGCCCACGCCCGCGCGCACAGCCTGGAGCGCCAGACCGGACGCAGGAAGGCCGCCTTCAGGTCGATGCTGGTGAAACTCTGGCCTGGCTCCATCAAAGTGGAATGCGCCGTGCCTATGGCAGCATCGGCCAGTTCGCACAGCATTCCGCCATGGACCGTGCCCTGCTGGTTGCCATGGCGCTGCGCATCGGCGTCGAACTCCACGACGGCCATGGCTTCGCCGACGGCCACTATGCGAAACCCCAGCATCTGCGAGATCGCGGAGGGATAGCGCATGTGCGTGGCCTCGTCTGCGGCAAGCCGCCCTTCGATCTGCCGCTGCAGATAGTCGAGCACGGGGAGATAAGTGCTGGGAAGATGCATGGATTTCCTGTCTGGAGAGGGAGGGCAAGGCCCGGGAATGCCCGTCTCGCCAGTGTGATGACCTAGACTGGAACAATCAAAAAATTGTCCTAGCTACACTCCATGGCTGCCTCTCGCGTTGCTCTGCTGACTGAACGGCTGGCCGAAGACATCCGCGCCGGCCGGCTCGCGCCCGGCACGCTGATGCCCACGCACCGCGACCTCGCGGCCCGCCATGGCATGGCCGTGGCGTCCGCCAGCAAGGTGTATGCGCGGCTGGCCTCCCTCGGCCTGGTCATCGGTGAAACCGGGCGCGGCACCTTTGTGCGGGATCGGCCGCAGCAGCGCGAATGGGATGGCGGAGACGAATCCCGCCTGAGTTCGGACACGGCCGACCTGTCCTTCAACCATCCCACCTGGCCCGGGCAGGCCGGGCTGTTGCGCTCCATGCTGCGCGAACTGGCTGCTTCGGGCGACCTGGCTGCGCTCATGCACCAGCAGCCGCCCGGCGGCCGGCTGCACGAGCGGCGCATCGTGGCCGACTTCCTTGCCCGCGAACGCGGCCTGGCTGCCGAGCCGGAACGCATCTTCCTGGTCAACGGCGCGCAGCAAGGACTGGACATTGCCGTGCGTGCGCTGCTGCGGCCCGGCGATGCGGTGGCCGTGGATGCGCTGACCTACCCGGGCTTCAGGATGCTGGCCGAGCTCCAGGACCTAGACCTCCAGCCGGTCCCTGCCCTTGACGAGGGTCCCGACCTCGATGCATTGGAGCGGCTGTGCGCGCGCCGGCACATACGCGCCATCCATGCCATGCCCACGCTGCACAACCCCCTGGGATGGGTGATGCCGCTAGCGCAGCGCCAGCGCCTGGTGGAGATCGCAAGGCGCCACGATTGCCTGCTGATCGAGGATGCTGCCTATGCCTTTCTTGCAGGCAAGGCGCCCGCAGCCCTCGCAACGCTGGCGCCAGAGCGCTGCATTCACGTCTCCAGCCTCTCGAAAAGCGTGGCCAGCGGGTTGCGCTTCGGCTTCATGGTGGTGCCCCAGGCATGGGTTGGCCGCGTCAAGGCCGTGGTGCGCGCCAGCCACTGGAGCATGCCGGGCCTGGTCACGGCCATGGCCACGCGCTGGATGGCCAGCGGCTCCGTGCGGCAGCAGGAACAACGCATGCGGCAGGAGGCACGGCGCCGGCAGGCGATTGCGCGCAAGGCGCTGGCAGGAATGCAGATGCTGGCCCACCCCTGCTCGCTCTTCCTCTGGCTGCGCCTGCCCGGGGAGCTGCGAATGGACCGGGTGGCCACGGCGCTGGCCCAGTGCGGCATCGCCGTATCGCAGGCCCACGCCTACGCAACGACACCCCATGCCCCGCATGCGCTGCGCCTGGGACTGGGTTCGGTGCCTCTGCCGCAACTGGAGGCCGTACTCGTTCAGTTGCGGGATACCGTGGAAGGCTTTCCCCCCTGAGCCTGCCGGGCCAGGGCCCGGTTCAGCGGCCTTGCGCTTCAGCGCGGCCCGGCGCGCAGCGGCTGCAGCAGGTGCGACAGGCCGTTGTGGTCCAGCTCCTGCATCAGCGCCAGCAACTGGCCCAGCTCTCCCTTGGGGAAGCCTTCGCGTGCAAACCAGTTCAGATAGTTGCCGGGCAGGTCGGCGATCAGCCGGCCCTTGTATTTGCCGTAGGGCATGTGCACCTGCACCAGCTTTTGCAGCATTTCGGAGTCCATGGCGGCGATGGTACGCGCTGCGGCATCGCAAGAATCTGCATAAAAAGCCACAGCCTTATAACCAAATAGCAAAATTGTTCATTGCGGCCGCTGGCGCCGCACTAGACTATGCGCCTGCCTGCCGTACCGCCCGATACAGAACCACTCCACCGGGCCTGCGGCGTTTTTGCAACCCGTTGAAGAAAGTCCTCCGGTCATGTTGAAGAAAGCCCTCTCCGCAATCGCGATTGCCACGCTGGCCCTGACGGCCCAGGCCGCCGACGTGCTCAAGGTCGGCGCCACCGCCGTGCCTCATGCAGAAATCCTCAACCATGTGAAGCCGGCCCTCAAGGCCCAGGGCATCGACCTGCAGATCAAGGAATTCAGCGACTACGTGCAGCCCAATGCGGCCGTCGAGGACAAGCAGCTGGACGTGAACTTCTTCCAGCACCAGCCCTACCTGGACAGCTACAACAAGGACCGCAAGACCTCGCTGGTGGCCGTGCCCAATGGCAAGGTCCACGTGGAGCCCTTCGGCGGTTACTCGCAGAAGATCAAGAACGTGAAGGATCTGAAGGACGGCGCCACCATCGCCATCCCCAACGACCCCTCCAACGGCGGCCGCGCCCTGATCCTGCTGGCCAAGCAGGGCCTGATCGAGCTCAAGGACCCCAAGAGCCTGACCCCCACGCCGCTGGACGTGGCCAAGAACCCCAAGAAGCTCAAGTTCAAGGAGCTCGAAGCCCCGCTGCTGCCGCGCGCACTGGCTGACGTGGACCTGGCCCTGATCAACACCAACTACGCCATCGAGGCCAAGCTCAATCCCACCAAGGATGCGCTGTTCATCGAAGGCGCCGATTCGCCCTACACCAACATCGTGGTCTCGCGCCAGGACCGTGCCAACGATCCCAACATCGCCAAGCTGATGAACGCGCTGCACACGCCCGACGTGAAGAAGTTCATCCTCGAGAAGTACAAGGGCGCTGTCGTTCCTGCGTTCTGAGGCGCAGGGAATGCAGCCGGTCGGCTGCATCCTGTCCCCGCAAAAAAAGCGCTGCCTCGGCAGCGCTTTTTCATTCCCCTTCCCTGGTATCGCCACTCAACCCGCAGGCGTCACCTCGGCCGGCGCCTTGGCCGCCGCAGCGGGCCGCGTGATGGCGCTGCCCATGGCCGCGCCCATGATGCAGGCGATGGCCAGCCACTGGGTCCCCACCAGGTGCTCATGCAGCAGCAGCATGCCCATGAGGGCGGCAATCGCAGGCTCCGTGGCCAGGGCAATGCCGAAGGTGGCCGGTGGCAGGCGGCGCAGGGCCATCATCTCCAGCGTATAGGGCAAGGCGCTGGAGATGGCCGCCACCACCAGGCCGAAGGCCAGGATGGACGGCTGCAGCAGCTTGGCCCCCGCCTCGGCCACGCCGAAGGGCACCACCACCATGGCGGCGAACACCAGGCCCAGCGACACGGCCTGGCCGCTGGGGATGCTGCCCAGGCGCTGCCCCAGCAGGATGTACAGCGCCCAGCAGATGGCAGCACCCACGGCGCAGGCAATGCCCACGGGCTCCAGCACCAATCCGCCCGCGCCGGCGCCCCCTATAGGCAAAATCAGGGCCAGCCCCGCCACGGCCAGCGCCAGCCAGACAAAGTCCACCGGCCGGCGCGAGTGGTAGATGGCCACGGCCAGCGGACCGGAGAATTCGATGGCCACGGCCAGGCCAAAGGGAATGGTGCGCAGCGCCATGTAGAACAGCAGGTTCATGGCGCCCAGCGCCACGCCGAAACGCAGCAGCGCCCAGGCCTGGGGGCGGGCCAGCGTCCAGCGCCAGGGCCGCCAGATGGCCACCAGGATCAGCGCGGCAAAGCCCACGCGCAATGCCGAAGTGCCCTGGGCGCCCAGCACCGGAAAAAGCTGCTTGGCAAGAGAAGTGCCCACGCCCAGTGCCGTGACCGAGCCCAGCACGGCCAGCAGGGGCCAGGCGCGGTTCCATGTGGTGTTTGTTGTCATGGCCCGTACGATATTGCAGGCCAGCGATGCAAAAGGCTCGTTTTGGGGCCTCTTCGCGCAATATTCGCTCTTTCCAACCGCCTCGCCCCCGTTTTCCGCCCCGCCCCCATGCCCGCCATCGCACTCGATACTTTTGACCGCGCCATCCTCGACGTGCTCCAGCGCGACAACCTCACGCCACAGCGCCTCATTGCCGAGCAGGTCCACCTTTCGGCACCGGCCGTGCAGCGGCGCATACGGCGCCTGCAGGAGCTGGGCGTGATCACGGCCAACGTGGCCGTGGTCGATCCCGTGCGCACGGGGCGCCCGCTCACCGTGCTCATCAACGTGCAGCTGGCCAACGAGCGCCCGGACCTGTCCCTGGCCTTCCGCGCGCGCGTGGCGCGCGAGCCCGCCGTGCAGCAGTGCTACTACGTGACCGGGGAAGCCGACTATTCATTGATCGTCACGGCTGCCGATATGCAGGAGTACCAGGCGCTGGCGGCGCGGCTGTTCTCCGGAGACGACAACATCCGGCGCTACACCACCTCGATCGCTCTGGAACGCATCAAGACCGGGCTGCAGTTGCCGATGGCAGAACACAAGCCCGACAATGAAACAAGTTGACACAACCTAGACATACACCAGGAGACTGCTTTGAGCGCACCTTCACCGGACAGCATGGCCCGCCTCGTCGCCACACGCACCCTCGACAAGTACGAGCGTGACTACTATCCCAAGCGCGAGCGCATCACCATTTCCTTCCGGGGCGACCTGGCCGAGCAATACAACTACGACAAGATCCAGCCCTTGTCCGAGGCCCAGCGCCATGGCCACAAGGTCGTCATCGAGGCGACCAGCCAGAAGACCGGCGCCACGGGCCACTACTGCATCGAATGCAACAGCTGGAACCTCATCGAGGCCGTGGGCACCTGGGCGCCCGGCGAACAAGCCCCGGCCGCAGACTGATCTGCGCCGTCAGCCAACTGCCGGTGCCAACGCGCTGCCAGCCACCCACCAGGCCAGCGCCAGCATCATCACGCCCGTGAGGCCATCGAGAACGCGCCAGGCCTGCGGCTTCTCGAACAGGCGCTTCATGCGGCGGCCCGCAAAGGCCAGCGCCACGAACCACGACAGGCTGGCCGATGCGGCGCCCACCACATAGACCCACTTGAGCACGCCTTCCTGGCGCGCGCCGATGGAGCCCATGAGCAGCACCGTGTCCAGATAGACATGGGGGTTGAACAGGGTGATCACGGCCAGCGTGGAGACCACGCCCAGCAGGCCACGCGGGGCCAGTTGCCCGCCCGATGCCGCCAGTTGCGCATCGGGCGCCATGGCCATGCGCCACAGCGCGATCAGCCCATAGGCCAGCAGGAACAGGGCGCCGCCCAGCGTCAGGTAACGGGCCAGGTCGGGGTTGTCGCCCAGCAGCCGGGCCATGCCCGCCACGCCCAGGCCGATGAGCACCACGTCGCTCACCACGCACCAGGCCACGCAGGCGCGCACATGCTGGCCTTGCACGGCCTGGCGCAGCACATAGAGGTTCTGGGCGCCGATGGAGACGATGAGAGACAGGCAGACCGTGAAGCCCGCCAGCCAGGAAGAAGAAACATTTGCAGTCCACATGGCCGGGATTGTCTGGCCGGCAAATGGTTAAGTAAAATTACATTTACTCAACCAAATGAAGAATATCTAAATGCTCGACTACGCCGGACTCGAAGCCCTGGCGGCCGTGGTGCGCGAAGGCAGCTTCGAGCGCGCGGCGCGCAAGCTGCATGTCACGCCCTCGGCCGTTTCCCAGCGCATCAAGCTGCTGGAGGAGCGTGTGGGCCAGGTGCTGGTACTGCGCGGCCAGCCCTGCTCGGGCACCGATGCGGGCCGCAGGCTGTGCCTGCACCTGGAGCAGGTGGCCCTGCTCGAAAACGATCTGCGCCGCAAGAACCCGGAACTGGTCCCCGAGGGCCAGACCGCCCTGCCCACGCTCAAGCTGGCCGTCAATGCCGACTCGCTGTCCACCTGGTTCATGGATGCCATGTCCGCCTTCACGCGCGACGGCAACGAGCTGCTGGACATCAGCATCGACGACCAGGACCACACGGCCAAGCGCATCCGCGAGGGCGAGGTGCTGGCCGCCGTCACGGCCACCTCCTCGGCCATTCCGGGCTGCAATACCTGGCCGCTGGGCCGCATGCGCTACGTGGCGGCCGCCAGCCCCGACTTCATCCGCCGCTACCTGAAGGACGGCATCACGCCCGAGGCCATGGCGCGCACGCCCATGATGAGCTACGGCCGCAAGGACAGCCTGCAGGACCAGTGGCTGCAGCGCCTGGGCGCGGAGGGGCGGCGCAACACGCCGCGCCACTTTCTTCCCTCCAACCAGGGCTATACGCGGGCCTGCGAGCTGGGCATGGGCTGGGGCATGCACCCGCCGCTGATGATCGGCGCGCAACTGGCCGAAGGCAGCCTGGTGGAGCTGCTGCCCGGCAACGACCTGGACATTCCCATGTACTGGGCCCATGCGCGCAATGCGCAGGCCAGCCTGCAGCGGCTGACCGACTGCGTGATCCAGGCGGCAGCCGCCTGTCTTGACCCGATGGAGTGAGGGGGCCATCGACGACCCCCTCTTTCCCCCTCGCCCACTCCGTCGAATCCACATCCCCGGCCAATACGTTTTTGCCGGCCCGGGATCATCGCAATACCGGAAACAAACAGGTCTTCCATTCATTGAATTCGCTGAAATACCGGCGTCAGCAGATAATCCCGCGCACGCCCGGAAAATGCAAACAGGAACAGTCCTAGAAATAAAATAGGAGCATTCCCATAAGGCGGATACAAGCGTCCCGGGGGGCCAAAAGAAGGACTCAGATTTTCTGAAAAGCCTTGACATCATTTGCCGAGAGCCTAGAGAATTCGCGGGCCTCAAGGCAATTTCATAAAGCTGCCACTCTTTTTGAAAATCACCCAGGCAATAGACGCGCCTCGAAATACTTGCCATATCCAGGAAATCGACATCTCCGGCAATGCCTCCATTGCCGGATATTCAGGATTCGCCTATGACCACCACAGGAATACACAGGGACGAATACACGGGACAGGCAATGCAGGAGTACTCCTTCGCTTTTCATTTGCGCATTCCATTCATTGCCCATGCGGCATGCCAGCGGCGCCGCGAAGCCGGCGGCATGCCTGCGCCGCCCGCAGGGCGCCACCAGGGCTTCACCCTGGTGGAGATCATGGTGACCCTGGCCGTGATGGTCATCCTGCTGGCCATTGCCGCCCCCAACATGAACGACATGGTGCAGGCCAGCCAGCAGGAGTCCGCACTGATGCGCCTGTCCGCGGCCCTGCGCATGGCCCAGCACGAGGCGGGACGACGCAACCAGCGCATCACCATCTGCCCTGCCAGCGCGGGCCGCAAGGCCTGCAGCGACACCGCCATCGGCAGTGGTCCCTATCAGGGGCTCCAGGATTGGTCCGGCGAGCTGATCGCCTTCAGCGACGGCAGCACCCCCCGCGTGATCGACGAGGACGACCAGGTCCTCAGGGTGTTTCCCAGCGTGCGCAGCGTGGATCTCTTCGCCTGGTATCCGACGGGCGGCCAGGGCATGAAATCGGCGGGCCACGCCGTACACGCGCTTCCGGACGGGCAGATCTGCTGGCCCACGGCCCGCCAGGGCGCACCGGGCGCCGAGCAGGTCCACCGCGTGGCCTACCCCTGCAACCCCGACGTGACCTTCACGGCCTGCCCGAGTCGCGCCCGGCACCTGCCCGCCCGCCATATCGCCATGTATGCCGGTGGCCTGCAGGACCTGGCACCGCGCGACCCGCTGCCCCGCGCCTCTGGCAGCAGCAAGCCGCCAGCCATAGGCTGCGCCGCCAGCCTCTGAACACAAGCGAGGACTTCGCATGGACAGGAAGGATCCACACCCCGCTCCCACCCCCGCCGCAGCTGCGGCATCGCAGGCAGGCTTCACGCTGGTGGAGGTCATGGTCACCCTGGTGGTCATTTCCGCCGGCCTGCTGGGCACCCTCAAGGGGCTCTATCAGAACCTGGGCGACCTCAATGCCTCCTACCAGCGCACGGCGGCCGTGCAAAAGGCCGCCGAGATGGTGGAACGCCTGCGCGCCAACCGCCGGGGCGCACTGGCAGGCGACTTCGACGGCGGTGGCGGCACCGCGCCCAGATCCTGCAGCGACCCTGGCGAAGGCGGAGACGACAAGGCCCATGCCCAGTACCGGCTGTGCCTGTGGCAAAGGGACCTGGGCAACGCCCTGGCCCAGGGCCAGGGCAGCGTCAAGACTGCCGAAGGCAAGACCCTCATCACCGTGACCTGGAGCCATCCCCGCAGCGGGGATGGAAACCCCGAAGAACACAGCATCGAGGTCATCCCATGAGAGATCGGCTGGCATCCCGTGGCCCGCAGCAAGGCCCGCAACAGGGCCTGACCCTGGTGGAACTCATGGTGGCGGTGGTCATCGCCCTGTTTCTCCTGGCCGCCTTGGCGGGACTGTATGTGAACGCAAGAGGCCTGCTGCGCCATGAAAATGCACTGGCGCGCATGCAAAGCGATGCACGCCTGAGCTTTGGCGTGATGGGCCAGGCGGTGCGCAATGCGGGCT
The DNA here is from genome assembly GCF_001622915.1 of Delftia sp. GW456-R20. Taxonomy (NCBI): domain Bacteria; kingdom Pseudomonadati; phylum Pseudomonadota; class Betaproteobacteria; order Burkholderiales; family Comamonadaceae; genus Delftia; species Delftia sp. GW456-R20. The sequence goes on from NZ_LWCN01000004.1 coordinate 1,256,396, forward strand.
TCACGGGCTGCAGCACGGCCCTGACCAAGGTTCCCCCCTTCATCGCCGAGCCCGAAAGGCTCGGGCCCCACTGGAACCTGCTGGACCCCATAGGCATCCGGCGCGGACAGGCACAGGATGCCTGGACCAGTTTCGCGGAAGATGTCCCTGCCCAGGCCAGCGCCCGGTCGGACGTGCTCAGGACCGCGGGCACGGGCACGCACAAGAGCAGCCAGCAACTGAGCGACAACGATGTGGTCGTCGCGACCGATTGCTCGCAGACCTACATTTCCCGCCGGGTGCTACTGGATACCTGCATCCAGCCCCCGCCCGGATCGGGAATTTCCGGCTTCTCTCCGGACCGTGGCGCCTGCGGCCTGACGCCCCTCAAGCGCGATGCACGCGTGCTGCCCGCAGTCAATGACCTGTTCTTCATCGGGCGGCTCAGCGAGGGCACCGGGCAGCAGGGCGCCACCGGCCTCATCCACTGCTCCAGCAGCCTGATCGATCCCAAGCCCGAGCAAGGCAAAGCCAATAACCTGAGCTGCCGCATGCTGGCCGAAGGGGCCGTGGATCTCAAGATCGAGGCCATACACGGCCAGCCCTCGGCCGCCGTTCAGCAAAAGGCTCCCGGCAACAGCGTATGGAACAACACCGGCTCCGGCCTGGCCGACAGAGCGACGACGCCGGGCCCGGCTCCGCCGCCACCACCTCCTGCCGTGCGCGCCGTGGAAGTGCGCCTTCTCATGGCCTCCGCGCCTGGCATGGGTGCGCTGCTGCACGCACCCCAGAGCTACACCTTCTATCGCGACGGCAACGGCGCCCCCCGGCGCACCACCGCCGCCGATCGGCGGCTGTACCGTGAATTCAGCGCGGTCTTCACGCTGCGAAACCGGGTGGAATGAGCATGGCAAGGACACGGACACAAACACGGACACAGGGCGGCCTGGCGCTCATCACCACCATGATCATCATGATGGCCCTGGTGATGCTGTCGCTGGCCGCCATGAACATGGGCCTGCTGCAGGGCCGGTCCACGGGCAACCGCAACGACTGGCACATCGCCTTCCAGGCCGCCGAGGCCGCGCTGCGCGACGGGGAGCATGACATCACCACCCGCAACCCGGCCCTGGAGGCCTTTGACGATGCCTGCACAGCGGGCCTGTGCCTGCCCAGGGAAGACGGCAGCTCGTGGTCCGAGGCGCTCATTGCCCAGGACACGCTGGGCGTGGCGCTGGGCACGCACACCGGGCAGACCGCCCCCGGCCCCCAGGGAGCACCGGCACCGCGCTACCTCATCGAGCGGCTGGAGACCCCTGCGCAAAGCGTGGTGGTGCAGGGCTATGGCGCCGACCAGGGCCGCCCTCCCGTCTTTCGCGTGACGGCCATCGGCATGGGAGCGGCCCGGCGCGCCGATGGCAGTCCGGCCTCGCGGGTGGTGCTGCAAAGCATGTACATCAATTGAAGGAAAGACCATGCGCAAACTCCCTCTGCAAAAGCCAGCCCAGCACCCCCTCTTGCCGGCGGCAGTGGCGATGCTGCTGCTCGCCTGCATGGCCGGCCCCCGCGCGCAGCAGCCTCCGGCACCGGTGCGCCCCGTGCCCCTGAACATCTCACAGGCGCCCCTGATGGCCACGCAGAACGCCACGCCCAACGTGCTGCTCATCATGGACAACTCCAACAGCATGGACGAGGCACCCAACGGCTGGGCCGTGGGCAGCGCCAGTGCGAACAGCAAGTCCGAAATCGCCCGCACCGCGGCCCGCACCATCATTGAACGCCACCAGGGGCGCATGAACTTGGGCCTGATGGCCTACCAGCAGAACGACCACGTTGACATCACCAGCCTGGGCAACTCGCTGTACGACGTCAGCTACAACCCCAGGCACTGGAACCGGGACTGGGAAGGCCCGCGCGCCAGCCCCGACAACAAGCGCTTCCGCCTCCCCAACCCCAACGACCCTGGGCGCTTCATCCACTTCAACGTGGCCTTGCCGATGTACGGCCTCGGCAACACGGCCGCCCACTGCTTTTCCGCCACAGCCAACGCCGCGGCCACGCCCGCCAATCCCGACGGCTTCCGCACAACCGAGACACCCGATGGCCCCTGGGACCGCTATGCCTGCTTCCGCAGCAAGATACGTACCGACAATGTCACCGGTGCCAACGACACCGGCATTGCGGGCTATCGCGATTTCTGGTTCGAGGGACCTTTCGAGGCCACCGACTCCGACTTCGCCCAGGGCATCTTCGACTTCGGCAGGCAGATGTTCCTCACGCCCATAGGCTTGGCCTGGTTCAGCAACGGGTGGCGCAACACAGACGGTTCCCGCCGCTTTCCAGGCCGCGGCTTCCTGCACCAGCCCATCCGGCCGCTGGACGGCGCCCACAGGGCCGCGCTGGATCGCAAGCTGGCCACCTCGCAGTTTGAGGTCAACGGGCCGACCAATCCCGCCCTGCCCCTGCAGAACGCGGGCAGTACGCCGCTGGAGGGCACGCTGCTGACGGCGCTCGACTACTTCCAGGGCGGAGGGGGCAGTTGGCGCGATGCGGCAGAGGGCTATGTGCCCGCCTGCTATCCGCTGCCCCAGTCCTGCGGCCGCAACTTTTTGGTGCTGCTCACCGACGGCCTGCCCTCGACCCGGCCCGACGGCACCATCATCCAGGACATGGCGGCCGGCCTGCGCCAGACGGCAGAGGCCGCGCGGCGCCTCAGGCAAGAGGCCAACGTGGAGACCTTCGTCATCGGATTCGCCCTGCCCTTCGGCACCAATCCCGAGCAATTGAACGAGGTGGCCGCCGCCGGGGGCACGGAGCGCGCCTTCGCGGCCAACGACCCCGCGACCCTCGATACCGCCCTGCAGGCGATCTTCGCCGACATCGCCGCCCGCTCCTCCAGCGTGGCCGCCGTGGCGGCCAACTCCACCAACGTGTCCAGCAGCACCAGGATCTACCAGGCACGCTTCGATCCCCGCGACTGGAGCGGCACGCTGTCAGCGCACAGCATCACAGGCACTGCGGTGGCCGAACAGGCGCAGTGGGAGGCACGCATTCCTGCGACACGCCGCATCCTCAGCTACCGGCCCGACACGCGCCAAGGCGTGGCCTTTGCCTGGGATGAATTGAACCCCGAGCAGCAAAGGCAGATCGGATCGCCCGACGTGCTGGCCTACCTGCGGGGCAGCCAGGCGCAGGAAGCGCCCCGTGGACCCCTGCGCAGGCGCACCAGCCTGCTGGGCGACATCGTCAACTCGGCCCCGGTGTATGTGGGCGCGCCCGAGATGCCCTACACCGAGGCCTCCTACCGCGAATTCCGCAAGGCACGGGCCGATCGCCGCAAGATGGTCTACGTGGGAGCCAACGACGGCATGCTGCATGCTTTCGACGCGGACACGGGGCAGGAGCTCTTTGCCTATGTCCCCTCGACCGTGATCCCCCACCTGCGCCAGCTGTCCGATCCGAACTACCGCCACCGCTTCTACGTGGACGGCTCGCCCATGGTGTCCGATGCCTTCATCGGCGGCCGGTGGCGGACCATCCTCGTGGGGGGTCTGGGCGCAGGGGGCCAGGGCGTGTACGCGCTGGACATCACCGATCCCGATGCGATCACCGAAGCCGCCGCCAAGGACGTCGTGCTGTGGGAGTTCGGCGACCGCGACCGGCGCGCACCGGGCAGCAACCGACCGGCCGGTTTCGATATGGACATGGGCTTCAGCTTCGCGCAGCCTTCCATCGCCAGGACCCGGGCAGGCTGGATGGCCCTGTTCGGCAACGGCTACAACAATGTGGAGGCGGACGGCGCGGCCAGCACCAGCGGCAATGCCGTGCTGTACGTCGTCAACCTGGAGACCGGCGCGCTGCACAGGAAATGGGACACTCGCCGAGGCGTGCAAGACAGCACTCGCAGGTGGCCCAATGGCCTGAGCACGCCGGCTGCCGTGGACCTGGATGACGACGGGCTGGTGGACCGCGTCTATGCGGGAGACCTGCAGGGCAACATGTGGCGCTTCGACCTCATGGCCGCGAGCGGGGACGGGGACGGGATCGTGCCGTCGGTCAACGGCACTCCTGCACCGATGAGCACCCCCTGGGGCGGCAGCTTCCACGGGCAGCCCATCACCACGCGGCCCGAGGCCAAGATCAGCCACGGCACGCTGCAATCGCACGTGCAGCTGCTGTACGGCACGGGCAAGAGCTTCGAGGTCGGCGACCATGACGCTGCGGCCCCGGCCTCCGCATCCCAGTACTTCTTCAGCCTGCTGGACGAAGGCACCGGGGGCTCCTCCGCAAGCCACAGCGTGCTGAAGGTCACCAGTGTCGACGCCGGCGCCGCCAACGGCGATGGCCGCACCACGCAGATGTCCCTGCGGCTGATCTCCGACGGCCGCCCCGGCAACAGGAACTGGATCATGCCCCTGGCCGACGCGGGCGAGCGCTTGATCACCCATCCCATGCTGCGCCGCGACCGCATCATCTTCACCACGGCCGTGCCCAGCACGCAGATGTGTACGGCAGGCGGCCATAGCTGGCTGATGGAACTCTCCCTGGACGGCCAGGGCGCGGAGAAGTATGCCGACGGCCTGTTCGACATCAACGGCGACGGTACGGTGGACGGCAGCGACCGCTACGGCGACAACGACCGCGCCACCGGGGGCGCGCGGCTGGAGGGCATCAGCTCGCAGCCCGCCATCCTGAACAACGGCAAGCAGGAAACCAAGGTCATGAACAGCACCGCAGGCCTGCAATCGCTGGCCGAAAGCAAGGGGCCGCTGAGCAACAGGCGCATTTCCTGGCGCGAGGACACCCCGGCCGACATCCATCCGCTGGGCCTGGACTGACCATGGGCATGCAGAACAACCCGTTGCCGACGCCCGGCCGCCGCCGCCGGGCGGCAGGCGGCTTCACCCTGATCGAGTTGATGGTGGTGGTGGCCGTGATCGGCATCCTGTCGGCCATCGCCTATCCCAGCTATGCCGAATACCTGCGCAAGTCCCGCCGCACCGATGGCAGGCGCGCCTTGCTGGAGGCCGCAGGCGCCATGGAGAAGTACTTTTCCGCCAACCTGACCTACGAGGGTGCGACGCTGGGAGGCACCGGCGTCTATGCCAGCCGATCTCCCGACGGTTTCTACGAACTGTCGCTGAGCCCTGACCCCACCGCATCGAGCTACACCCTCATTGCCTCGCCGCTGCGAAGCCAGCTCAGCGACAAATGCCATACCTTCACCTACGACCACCTGGGCGTGGGCGGGGTCCGCAATGGCACCCTGCCTGCGCGCGATTGCTGGTAGCAGCCGCGCTCAGGGTTCGCTGCCCGGCCCAGGGCTCGGGGCCGGCGCCCCGGGCCCGGCAGGCTCGGGCCGCTGTATGGTGCGCACGGCCGCGCGCACGCGGGTCAGGGTGTGGAAGTCCAGCAGGCTGGTGGCCATGATGGTTTCCCAGAGAAAGCAGGCCAGGGCCGAGAGAAACATCAGCACGCCGAACAGAAAGCCCAGCACCGCATAGCCATGGCCGTTGATGCCGTAGGCCTCGCCCAGGAACAGCAGGGCAATGGTCAGGCCGATGCAAAAGCCGCAGACGGTCAGCAGCCCTATGCAGACATTGGCCAGCCGGCCGCGCTTGCGCAGAAAGTGCAGTTCCGTGAGGCTGCGCGCGATGAAGTCCTCTTCCTGCGGGTTGCGCAGCAGTTCTTCCAGCTTGCGCGCGCGGTCGATGATGCGGGCCAGCCGCCCGGCCACGGCGCCGATCATGCCGGCCACGGCAGTCAGGAAGAACACCGGCGCCAGCGCCAGCTGGATGCTGTGGGTGACGGTATCGGCGTCTAGCGACCAATTGATCATGCGGTCCTCTGCGTGCTTTCTGTTGTCTGGTGCGGCCATGCTGCCGTGTTTTCGCGCGGACAGTATTGTGGCCGCAAGCGGGGGCGGCAAGAAGCCATGTCGCCAGCTTTTGGCATTCAGCGGGCCGGTGGCGCTGGCAGCATCTGCCGGCACAGCGACAGCATCTCGGTCAGCAGGGCGGGCGCCTGGTCGCGCCGGCAGACCACGCCCAGCGGCGCCAACCTGCCCGTCAGCCGCACATCGAGCCGGCACACGCGCGCATGGGTCTGCAGGCCCGGCGCAATGCTCAGCGGCACCAGGGCCACGGCGCCGGGCTGGCTCAACAGGCCCTCCAGTATCGGCAGGGAAACGGTGGAGACGGGAAACCAGGGCGCATCGGGCAGCGCCTGGAGCACCTCGGCCTCGAAAATCCCGCGCACGGCGATGTTGGCCGTGGGCAGCACCCAGCGCGCGCCGGTCAAGGCCTGCAGCGGCACGTCACGGCGCCCGGCCAGTGCATGCGAGCGTGCGGCCACCACCACGGCCGTGTCGGCCAGCAGCGGCTCGAAGACGAAGGGGCCGGGCAGCAGCGCCGGCTCGCGGCAGAACACCGCGTCCAGCCCGCCGCCCAGCAGCTGGGACAGCAGCCGGGTGCTGGCGTCTTCGTGCACATCGACATGCACCTCGGGGTGCTCGGCATAGAACCGCGCCAGCAGGGGCGAAAGAATGGCCAGGGCTGCCGCCGGAATGGCGCCCAGGCGCAGCGCGGCCGCGGCGCCCCGGCGAATGGCGGCCAGCGATTCCGCCACTTCCTCCAGTGCGGCCAGCACGCCGCGCACCGTGTCCACCAGGGTCTGGCCGGCCAGCGTGGGGCGTATGCCGCGCGCATGGCGCTCGAAAAGGCGGATGTCCAGCACGCGCTCCATCTCGGCCAGCGCCTGGGTGGCGGCCGACTGGCTCATGTGCAGCGTGGCGGCGGCCTGCACCACCGAGCCGCATTGCTGCAGCGCCACCAGCAGCTGCAGCTGGCGCAGGCGCACATGCTTGGTCAGGCGCGAATACAGCAGCCGCCCCTGGGGCGTGGCAGCATCGTCCAGGCCGTCGCGGTCATCGAAGTCATTGCTCATGGGAGTCTCAGTGTTTTCCCCAGGCAGGCCCTGGCGCGCCACTGGCGGCGCAGGGCAAGCTATCGGAACGGCTTATAGCTTGGCACAAATACCGTGGCCCACGCGGGCGGCAGGATTTCTATAGTCGCCTGCATCGGGAGCCGGCGCGGCCCAGGCCTGCGGCTCCTTCACCGTTGATGGAACCCATGCCATGCAAGCCAAACCCCTCTTTCAACTGCCGCGGCGCACCCTGCTCTCGCTGGGCACGTCCGGTCTTGCCGCCGTGTTGTGCGGCCTCACCCTGGCCCACACGGCCTCCACGGCCCATGCGGCCGACGCCTATCCGAACAAGCCGGTCAAGCTCATCGTGCCGTTTGCGGCAGGCGGCTCCACCGACATCGTTGCGCGCGTGATCGCAGAGGGCCTGCGCAGCACGCTGGGCCAGCCCGTGGTGGTGGACAACAAGGCCGGCGCTGGCGGCCTGATCGGCACCGAAAGCATGGCCCAGGCCGCGCCTGACGGCTACACCATCGGCATGGCCACGGTGAGCACGGCCACCATCAATCCCTCGCTGTACACGCGCGCCGCCAAGCTGGAAGGCAGGCTTTTGCCCGTGGCCAATCTGGTGACCATGCCGTCGGTCTACATGGTCCACCCCAAGATGGGCGTCAAGGATTTCCCGGGCTTTCTGGCCAAGCTGCGCGCCCAGCCCGGCGCCTACAGCGCGGGCGTGCCGGGCCTGGGCACGCTGGGCCATCTGATGGTGGCGTCCTTCAACGAGACCATGAAGACCCAGGTGCAGATCGTGCCCTACCGCGGCAACGGGCCGGCGCTCAACGATGCGCTGGCCGGCATGGTGCAGGTGATGACCGACCAGCTGCCTTCGGCCATGCCCCAGATCAAGGGCGGCAAGCTCATCCCCGTGGCGCTGTCGGGCGACAGCCGCTCGCCCGACCTGCCCGATGTGCCCACCTTCAAGGAGCTGGGCTACGCGCAGCTCAACGAACTGGGCATCAGCTGGTTCGGGCTGGTCGTGCCGGCCGGCACGCCACCGGCCATCGTCCGGCAGTTGCAGGATGCGTCGGTGAAGGCCGTGCGCCTGCCCGAGGTGCAAAAGCACCTGAAGCTGCTGGGCGCCTCGGTCACCGAGATGGACCAGAGCCGCTTCCCGACCCAGATCGCCAGCGAACTGCAGCGCAACAAGGCGCTGCTGGACAAGGCAGGGGTGAAGCCGGAATGAGCGCAGTCGAGCATCTCCAGGACTTCTTCCAGCAGCAGTCCCCGCGCATGGCGGCCCTGGCCGACAGCATCTGGTCCCTGGCCGAGCTGCGCTATGCCGAAACCGCTTCTGCCCGGCTGCACATCGATGCGCTGGAGCAGGCCGGGTTTCGCATCACGCGTGGCGTGGCCGGCATTCCCACGGCCTTCCTGGCCGAATGGGGCGACGAGGGCCCGGTGCTGGCCTTCCTGGGCGAGTACGACGCGCTGTCGGGCCTGAACCAGCAAAGCGGCGCCCTGGTCTGCACGCCCTCCACCGACAGCCCGGGCCTGGCGGGCCACGGCTGCGGCCACCATCTGCTGGGCACCTCGGCGCATTTCGCGGCCGTTGCGCTGCAGGAGCACCTGCGCCGCAGCGGCGCCAAGGCACGCGTGCGCTACTACGGCTGCCCGGCCGAGGAAGGCGGATCGGGCAAGACCTTCATGGCGCGCGCCGGGGTCTTCGACGATGTGGACGCGGCGCTGACCTGGCACCCGGCCAGCTTCACCGGCGTGTTCAGCCAGAGCACGCTGGCCAACATCCAGGCGAAATTCATCTTCCACGGCAAGGCTGCGCATGCCGCGCATTCCCCGCACCTGGGCCGCAGCGCGCTCGACGCCGTGGAGCTGATGAACGTGGGCGTGAACTACCTGCGCGAGCACATGCCCACCGATGCGCGGGTGCACTACGCCATCACCGACTCGGGCGGCCTGTCGCCCAACGTGGTGCAGGCGCGCGCCGAGGTGCTGTACCTGGTGCGGGCCGCGCGCAACCACGAGGCAGCAGCGCTGTACGAGCGCGTGCAGAACGTGGCGCGCGGCGCCGCGCTGATGACGGACTGCCGGCTGGAGATCGTCTTTGACAAGGCCTGCTCCAACCTGCTGCAGAACCGCACGCTGAACCAGGTGATGTATGCGCAGATGCAGGCCCTGGGCCCGCTGCGCGTGGACCCCGGCCTGCATCGCCTGGCCGGAGACTTCCAGGCCACGCTGGACAGCAACGACGTGGACCAGGTCAGCCGCCCGCTGGCCAGCGTGCTGCGCGGCAAGGTGCCGGCCGTGTTCGAAGGCCTGGCGCCCTACGATCCTGCCGTGGAAGACACCCTGTTCGGCTCCACCGACGTGGCCGATGTGAGCTGGATCACGCCCACCGTCCAGGCCTGGGTGGCCTGCTACGCCTTCGGCACGCCGCTGCACTCCTGGCAGATGGTCTCGCAAGGCCAGTCCGGCCTGGCCCACGCAGGCATGGTGCGCGCCGCCCAGGTGCTGGCGGCCACGGCCATCGCCTTGCTGGAGCAGCCCGAACGCATTGCCCAGGCCAAGGCGGAGCTGCTTGAGCGCCGCGGCGGCCGACCCTATGCGTGCCCGATTCCTGCGGAGGTGCCCCTGCCGTTCATGCGGGGGTGATGGGCTTGGCTCGCCCTGGATGATCGACTCGTACCCGATGCCCAGTTCCCGGGCTTGCCCGGGCTTGCCGGGGCTTGCCCCTTTGCGCTGCCGCAAACCCACCCCGCCGCCGCGTTGACCCATCACAAGCCCTCCGCGCCAGGCCACGGCGATAGTTGGATCGGGACCCCACCGATACCAACAAACCACAGGAGGACTTGTGAAGCTGATGATTGATCTTTTTTCCACCGACTACGGCCTGATGAGCCTGGGCGCCATCGTCTTCATGTTGATCATGGCGGGCTTTTTCCTGCGCCTGTTCCTGGGCAAGATGAAGCACGTGGCCAACAAGCCGCTTGAATGAAGAAATGCCCAGGCAGGGGCTGGCCTGGGCATTCGCACGCAGCCGCCCTGCGCACTCAATAGTGCGGGGGCAGCTCGTCGCGCAGATTGGTCGCGCCGCCGGCGGGTCCGCCTTCGGGCACCCGGCGGCGCAGGTCGCGCAGCTCGTCAAGCAGCCGGTCGATCTGCTGCTGCTGGCGGTAGATGGTCAGGTTCAGCTGCTCCAGCAGGTCTTCGGTGTAGCTGGCCTTGATCTCCAGCTCCATCACGCGCGCCTGCAGGGCATCGGCGTCTGCGTGCCCGCCGCCATGTTCTGCGTCGTCAGCCACGCTCATGCCTTGAGCGCCTGGGCCAGGCGGGCAATGCCTTCGCGGATCTTGTCCTCGTCAGCCGTGGCGAACGAGAGGCGGAAGCTGGTGGCATCGGGGTTTTGCGCAAAGAACGGCGCACCCGGCACAAAGGCCACGCCCTGGGCAATGGCCCGCTTGGCCAGCTCACCGGCATCGGCCAGCGCGCCGCCCTTGCCGGTCAGGCGCACCCACAGGAACAGGCCGCCCTGGGGCTGCAGGAATTCCACGGCATCGCCGAGGTGCTCGCGCAGCGCATCGCCCATGGCCTTGGCGCGGCGCGCGTAGACCTCGCGCACATGGGCCAGCGTGGCGGGCATGGCGCCGGACTTCAGGTACTGCGCGGCCGTGGCCTGGGCAAAGGTGCTGGTGTGGGCATCGCTGAACTGCTTGCACATCACGGCGCGGCCCAGCAGCTCGGCCGGGGCCACCAGCCAGCCAATGCGCAGGCCGGGGCTGAGCACCTTGCTCAGCGAGCCGCAGTGCGCCAGCCAGTCGCGGCTGCCGGGCACCTGGCTGGACAGCGCCAGCAGGCTGGGCGGAGGCGCTTCGCCAAAATACAGGTCGCCGTAGGGATCGTCTTCCACCACCAGGGTCTGGTACTTGACGGCCAGCTCCAGCACCTTCTTGCGGCGTTCCAGGCTCAGCATGGCGCCGCTGGGGTTGCCGAAGGTGGGGATCAGGTAGACCAGCTTGGGGCGATGCTCGGCAATGAGTTGCTCCAGCGCATCGACCTGGGCGCCTTCGGCATCGATGGGCGCGCTGATGACTTCGGCGCCGTACAGGCGGAAGCACTGGATGGTGGCCAGGAAGGTCGGGCCTTCCACGATGACCTTGTCGCCGGGGTTGATCATGGTCTTGCCCAGCAGGTCCAGCGCCTGCTGGCTGCCCGTGGTCACCACCAGTTGCTCGGGGGCCAGCTCGCGCACGCCCTTGGCGGCCATGAAGGCTGCGATCTGCTCGCGCAGCGGCTGGTAGCCCTCGGTCGCACCGTACTGCAGCGCGGCGCCGGGTTCCTGCTGCAGCGCGGCCTGGGAGGCGGCGCTGATGCCGGCCACGTCGAACATGGCGCTGTCCGGGAAACCACCCGCAAAACTGATGATGCCGGGCTTGCCCAGCAGCTTGAACAGCTCGCGGATGGCGGAGGTTTCTACGTTGTTCAGACGGTCGGCGAATTGCATGGGCAGGAGTCTCTTTGTCGGTGCAATGAAAAGGCGAAGCCTGCATTGTCGCCAATCCTGCCGCAGCTTTCCTGCACGATTAGAAGCCCCCTGAGTCGATTCGCGCCTTCCCCCTCTCTCCCGGAAGGCAGCTGCGTTCAATCCACCTTGATGTCGGCTCTGGCGGCCACGGCGCGCATTTGCGGCAGTTCGCGCTCTATGCGCTCCTGCAGCGCGCTGGCCGGACCCCATGCGGGCGACAGGCCGATGTCCACCAGCTTTTTCTTCATGGCCGGCTCGGCCATGGCGTCGGCCAGCGCCTTTTCCAGCTTCTTCTGGATGGGTGCGGGCAGGCCGGCCGGGGCGAGGAAGGCAAACCAGGTGTCCATGGCAAAGCCCGGGTAGCCGCTTTCGGCCACGGTGGGCACCTGGGGCAGCAGGGCCAGGCGCTGCGGGCCCAGCGCTGCGATGGGACGGATCTTGCCGGCCTTGATCAGCGGCGTGGTGGCCACCACCGTGTCCACGGCCACCTGCACCTGGCCGCCCATCAGCGCGGTGAGGCTGGGCGAGCTGCCATTGAAGGGCACATGCACCATGCGCATGCCCGTGGCGGTCTTGAGCATTTCGCCGCCGAAGTGCACCGAGGATCCCGTGCCGAAGGAGCCGTAGGACAGCTTGTCGGGGTCGGCCTTGGCCAGGGCCACGAGTTCGGGCAGCGTGCGTGCAGGCGTTTCGTTATGGGCCACCAGCACCAGGCCCATGTCGGCCACCAGCCCCAGCGGCGTGAAGCTGCGCAGCGGGTCATAGGGCAGCGGGTTGCGGATGGCGGGGTTGAGCGTCAGCGTGGTGCTGGCGCCCAGCAGCAGCGTGTAGCCGTCGGGCGGCGCCTTGGCCACCAGCACGCCCGCCACCACCGTGCCTGCACCGGGGCGGTTTTCCACGACCACGGGCTGGCCCAGCCGTTCACCCAGCGAAGTGGCCAGCAGCCGGCCCAGGATGTCGGTGGCGCCGCCCGGCGCAAACGGCACGACCAGCTTGATCGGACGATCCGGGTAGGACTGGGGCTGGGCTTTGGCTGCGGGCAGCGCAAGTGCCGTGGCACCGGCCATCAGACACGACAGAAAACGGGAACGGGACAAGGCCATGGCGCGGATCTCCTGGGGGACGAGGGAACGGGAACCTGGGAAAACTCGATGCAGAGGTTTCATTCGAGCAGCGGGCTGCGCACGCGCGAGAAGCCGCCGGCCTGGTCATAGGCATGGCCGATCTGCAGCACGGCCAGATCGGCCTGTGCCGGGCCGATGATCTGCAGCCCGGCAGGCAGCCCTTGCGGCCCGAAGCCTGCGGGCGCGGCCAGGGCCGGCAAGCCGGCCATGGTGGCGGGCACCACGGTCTGCATCCAGCGGTGGTAGGTGTCCATCTCGCGGCCGCCCACGGCATGCGGCCAGTCCAGCGCCGCATCGAACGGGAAGACCTGGGCGGAGGGCAGCACCAGAAAGTCGTAGCTGTCGAACAGGCGGCGCAGGGTTTCGTACCAGGCCGAGCGCACACGCGCCGCGTCATAGACCGCCATGGCCGGCAGCGCCAGGCCGCGCTCGATTTCCCAGAGGGCCTCGGGCTTGAGCAGGGCATGCGTGGCCGGGTCGCGGTACAGGGCGGCGTTGGCCCCGGCCACGCTGAAGCTGCGCAGGTCGATCCAGGCGCGCCACAGGCGCTCGAAGTCGAAGGCCGGCACGGCCTCTTCCACCGTGCAGCCGATGGTCTTGAAATGCCGCAGCGCCGCGCGGCAGGTCTCCAGCAGGCCGGGCTCGGTGGGCAGGTGCCCGCCCAGGTCCCCCAGCCAGCCGATGCGCAGGCCCTTGCAGTCGCGCTGCAGCTGCGCGGTCCAGTCCTTGGGCGGCTCGCTGCGGCGCGTCAGCGGCAGGCGCGCATCAAAGCCTGCCTGCACGGACAGCAGCAGGGCCAGGTCGGGAATGTCCCGCGCCATGGGGCCGGCCACGCTGAACTGCTGGAAGAACACCTCCTCCGAAGGGCCATGCGGCACGCAGCCCACCGAGGTGCGCAATCCATAGACATGGTTGAAGGCGGCCGGCGTGCGCAGCGAGCCCATCATGTCCGAGCCATCGGCCACGGGCAGCATGCGCAGCGCCACGGCCACGCCGGCTCCGCCGCTGCTGCCGCCAGCCGAGCGCGAGGGATCGAAGGCATTGCGCGTGGTCCCGTAGACCGGGTTGTAGGTATGCCCGCCCAGGCCGAACTCGGGCGAATTGCTGCGCGCCACAAACAGCGCACCGCCTGCGCGCATGCGCTCGAACACCACGCAATCGGTCTGCGAGACCTGGCCCGCGAAGATAGGCGATCCCTTGGTCGTCACCATGCCGGCCGCCGGCATGATGTCCTTGGGTGCCTGGGGAAAGCCGTGCAGCGGCCCCAGGCTCTGGCCGCGCGCCAGCAGCGTGTCCAGCTCGCGGGAGCGGCCGCGCAGCCAGTCGCGGTCCAGCGGAGACACCAGCGCGTTGACCACGGGGTTGAGGCGGTCGATCTGTGCGCAATAGGCATCCAGCACCTCCACGCAGGACAGATCGCGGCCCTGGATGGCCTTGGACAGCGCGACGGCCGACATCTCCACGACGCCACCACCCCCGGTGGCCAGATCCGGCTGCTGCGTTGCGGTGCTTGCGTTTGACTCCATGGATTTCCTCGTTTTTGTGACAGAACGAAGTCAGCATAAGCAGGCGAAATTATTTCGACAATCGCCTTTTTCTTGGCTTATCGTTGCGTTTTTCGCAAACCACGAGCAGGCCACCATGCTTTCCAACCGCCTACAGGACACGGCCCTGCGCTACTTTCTCGAAGTGGTGCGCAGCGGCTCGGTCAGCGAAGCCGCCACGCGGCTCAATGTCTCGCCCTCGGCCGTGAGCCGCCAGGTCGCCGGACTGGAAGAGATGCTGGGCGTGCCGCTGTTCGAGCGCCGCCCGCGCGGCATGGCGCCCAGCCCGGCAGGCGAGCTGCTGGCCGCCCACGCGCGCCGCGGTGCGCTGGAGGCCGACCGTGTGGTCTCCGACATCGAGGCCCTGCAGGGCCTGCGCCGGGGCGTGGTGCGCGTGTGCAGCTCGGGCGGCTTTGCCATCGAGTTCCTGCCACGCGCCATGGCGCTGTTCCGCGAACAGTACCCGGGCATGCAGTTCCACCTGCGTGTGGAGGCGCCTGCCGCCGTGACCCAGGCCGTGCTGGGCGGCGAGGCCGATGTGGGCCTGACCTACAGCCGCGCGGCGGCACGTGACATCGAGGTCTGGCACCGCCAGGTCTCGCCCGTGGTCGCCATCATGCGGCCCGACCATGCGCTGGCCCGGCATGCCAGCATCACCCTGGCCCAGATGCATCCCCATGCGATTGCCCTGCCCGAGGACGCCAACACCGCGCGCCAGCTGTTCGACATCGCCTGCAGCCACCGCCGCCTGGTGTTCGAGCCCGCCCTGGTCAGCGGCCAGTTCGAGACCCTGGTGCACTTCGTGCTGCACGGCGGCGGCCTGTCGCTGGGCGGAGAGGTCACCATGCGCGAGCGCGTGCGACGAGGCGAGCTGCATGCGGCGCCCATCCGCGAGCGCGGCATGAATGCGCGCGCCATCGAGCTGCAGACGCTGTCCGGACGCACCCTGTCCAAGGGCGTGCGGGCCTTTGTGGAGCACCTGCGGGAACTGCTGCCGCCTGGGTAGGAGGAAGAGGAGAAGGGAACGAAGGAAGAAGAAGGGGAACGGGTCTCAAGCGCAGCGGCAGGCGCTCAGGCCGGCCCGCCTTCCAGCTGGCGCTGCGCCCAATGCCACTGCGCTCGGCGCGTGGCCTGCCGCAGCCGCTGTGCCAGCGTCTGGCGCTCAGGCAGGCCGGGCAGGTACTCGGCCATCTGCACGCCGCGCAGCCCCAGCTCCAGCAGCTCGATCTGCTCGGAGCTGTTGCCCGTGCACAGCACCATGCCCATCGGCGTGTTCTCGCCCTGCTCATGCTCATGCCGGTCCAGCCAGCGCAGGTATTGCTCCATCTGCTCCTTGTCCTCGGCCGTGAATTCGCCCACCTTCAGCTCCACCGCCACCAGCCGCCGCAGCTTGCGGTTGTAGAACAGCAGATCGAGGTGGAAGTCCTGCTCATCCATATGCATGTGCATTTGTCGCGCCACCAGGGTGAAGCCCGTGCCCGACCGAAGCAGGAAGGCCTCCATCTCGCGGATGATGGCGGCCTGCAGGTCGCCCTCCTGCCAGGCATCGTGCAGCCCCAGAAAGTCGAAGATATAGGGATCGCGCATGAACAGCGCCGGCGACATGCGCTCGGTGCTGCGCGGCGT
Organism: Delftia sp. GW456-R20; assembly: GCF_001622915.1. Taxonomy (NCBI): domain Bacteria; kingdom Pseudomonadati; phylum Pseudomonadota; class Betaproteobacteria; order Burkholderiales; family Comamonadaceae; genus Delftia; species Delftia sp. GW456-R20. The sequence continues at coordinate 1,272,127 of NZ_LWCN01000004.1, forward strand.
GACCGGCTCCTGCGCGATCAGCGCCTCGGCATCGCAGGGCAGCGCCAGGCGTTCATAGAGCTGGGAGTCAATGCGGCTGCGCAGCGTGCGTGCGCTCCAGCGCTCGAGGCTCGCCATGCTGGCGTAGTACTCGCGCTGCACTGGGTCCTTGATCGCAATCAGCACGATGAAATGCGCCCAGCTCAATTTCCGGGTCGGCGAGACGACCAGGGGCTGGTCGGGAAACGCGGTGGAGAACTGCGTCATGCGCCACAGGTTCTTCTCCGAGAAGCTGCTGCCATAGTCCTGGACCAGATGCCCGGCCAGCACCGGCAGGACCTCATCGCTGCAGCCTGCCTGCCGCACCTCGGATTCATGGCCATGGATGTGCTGGCCGATGTGCCAGTACAGCAGGGTGAGTTCACTGTTGACGTTGGCTGCCACGCGAAGCCGCGCGGCCTCGATCAGGTCCCGCACATTGCCCAGCAGGGCCTGTGACGATGCGAGCGCGGGAGAAACGGATATCTTGCGAGTGGCCATGTGGTCGCCCCCCTCCTGGTGGCGTGATGTCTGGATGTCTGGTGTCGGCGAAATCGATCCGGCCGACTATTGCGATGCGGCCTTGGCCAGTCAACGCCGCATCTGCATAACCAGACGATCTGACCCTGGCAGACATGAAAAATCAGAACATTCCTAGAGCCTGTTACGCACTTTCAAATACCCGCGCTTGCATGACAATGCACGCCACATCGATGGATACGCGCCCCCACAATGAAAACCACCAGCATCGAACCCTTCTTCGCCACGCTCAAGGCCGCCAATCCCTCGCCCCAGACCGAGCTGGAATACACCAATGTGTTCGAGCTGCTGTCTGCCGTGCTGCTCTCGGCCCAGGCCACGGACGTGGGCGTGAACAAGGCCACGCGCAAGCTGTTTCCCGTGGCCAATACGCCCCAGGCCATCCTGGACCTGGGACTTGAAGGGCTGGAGGGCTACATCAAGACCATCGGCCTGTACCGCAGCAAGGCCAAACACCTGATGCAGACCTGCCAGATCCTGGTCGAGCGCCACGGCGGCCAGGTGCCGCGCACGCGCGAGGAGCTGGAAGCCCTGCCCGGCGTGGGCCGCAAGACCGCCAACGTGGTGCTCAACGTGGCCTTTGGCGAGCCCACCATGGCCGTGGACACGCACATCTTCCGCGTGGGCAACCGCACGGGCCTGGCGCCGGGCAAGACGCCGCTGGCGGTGGAGATGCAACTCATGAAGCGCGTGCCGCCGGTCTATGCCGTGGACTCGCACCACTGGCTCATCCTGCTGGGCCGCTACGTCTGCCAGGCCCGCAAGCCACGCTGCTGGGAGTGCGTGGTGGCGTCGTACTGCGACTACTCGCCCAAGACGCCTGCCCCGGCTGCGGGCAAGCGCTGAGCCTCAATCGGCCTTGAACCCCGTGGCCGCCACGGCCTTGCCCCAGGTGACCGTGTCGGCGCGCATGATGCGGGCGAGTTCGTCGCCCGTGGTGCCCGTCACGCGGAAACCGGCTTCTTCCAGCCGGCTGCGGCTGTCGGGCTGCTGCAGGGCGCGCACGATGTCGGCCTGCAGCCTGGCCACGATCTCGGGCGGTGTCTTGGCGGGCGCGACCACGCCGAACCAGGAATTGAACTCCAGCGACGGATAGCCCTGCTCCCGGATGGTGGGCAGCTCGGGCATGGACTGGGTGCGCGTGGCGCCCGTGCTGCCCAGGGCCGTGAGCTTGCCGGCCTTGACCTGGGGGGCGGCCAGGGCCGCCGTGGCGAAGACGGCCTGCACGTCGCCGCTGAACAGGCCGCCCAGGGCATCGTTGGTGTTCTTGTAGTGCACGGGCTCGGGCTTGAGCTGCACGGCATTGCCGAACATGAAGGCGCCGAAGTGGCCGGGCGTGCCGGCACCGAAGGTGGCGATGAACAGCTCCTTGCGCTGGCGCGCCCAGGCCACGAAATCGGGCACATTGCGGGCCGGCACTTTCTGCGGATTGACCAGCAGCACGAAGTCGGAGGTGACGACCTGGCTGACGGGCACGAAGTCCTTTTGCGGATCGTAGGGCAGGCGCTGGTAGGTGTTGGGCGCAATGCTGAGCTGGCCGGTCTCGCCCAGCATCAGCGTGTAGCCGTCAGGCACGGCCCGTGCCGCCTCACTGGCGGCGATGAGGCCGCCAGCGCCCGGCTTGTTGTCCACGACCACGCCCAGGTTGCCCCATTGCTCGGAGAGTTTCTGCGCGAGCAGGCGCGCCACGATGTCCGGCCCCGTTCCCGCAGGAAAGCCGACGAGCAGGCGCACAGGCTTGCTCGGGAAGGCCGGCTGGGAGCCGGCCACGGTCCAGGGAGCCAGTCCTGTGGCCAGCACGGCGGCAAGTGCGCAGGCCACGGCGGTGCGGCGCGACTTCGATGCCTGGTTTTTCATGTGTCTTGTCTCCTGCATTGTGGGTATCGAGAGGGGAAAGGCGCGGCTCAGAGCAGTTCGTGAAAGCGCATCTGCACGCGATCGGGATGGCGCGCGCCGGTGCCGAAGAACAGGCGCTCGTTGATCCAGGCCAGCGCACGGCTGGCCGTCTCCATGCGGGGCGCGCAGCGGAAATAGATGTGCGCGGGGTCCACAGGCTCGCCGCGCGCCAGCTTTGCCATGTGCGTTGGGTCGCCGCTGCGCAGCGCCTGGTTGCAGACATAGATCAGGTCGCCGGCATCGGTCTCCAGTACATAGCGCGCATCGAGCTCGGCCAGCCCGCCGTGCACGATGCGCTGGAAATCCGCGCCTCCGGGCAGCACGCGCGCGCTCCAGCCGTCGCCCTGGGCCGTGCCGCCCAGGATGGGGATCAGTCGGCGCCCGCCGTGCGCCGTGGCACCGACCTCCTGCGGCGGGCCCACCTGCACGCTCAGGTCGGCGAAGAAGCGAAAGCACGGATCGGGCAAGGCCGCAAGCTGCGGCACGTCATCTGGCATGGTTCTGGGGCTCCGGTGGATGGAATCGGGACCTAGCATAAGCACCATTGCCCGGGCCGGCCGTCATCCCGGAAGATGACAACGCCCTGCCCGCCCCTGCCATCCCTTGAGACACTGGACCGCCCCCTCCGACACCCCTGACGCCAGCGCACTGGGCGCCCATGCGTCCGGCCATGCGTCCGGCCACGTGCCCAGCCACGCCATCGGCCACATGGTCGCCAGCCTGGGCGAGCCCGGCTTCGCCCGGCAGGTGCTGGAGGCCATGAACCCGCTGCTGCCCGCCGCCTCCTGGTCGGTCTACCGCACGGGCCCGCGCAGCCGGCCGCAGCTGTTCCTGTCGGCCAGCAGCGAGGCGCGCGACACCACGCGCGACTGCTGGTGGGCCTATCTCTCGGGTCCTTATCTGCGCGACAGCACCTGGAACCACGGCGACGCCGGCCCGGCACGCAGCACGGCGCTGTGCCACATCACGGCCCAGGAGGTGGAAGGCGAGCACCGCGCCCTGGTCTACGACGCGCACGGCATGGCCGAGCGCGTGTCCATCGTCGAGCACCAGGACGACGGCGGTGTGTTTGCCGTCAATTTCTACCGCCACCAGCACCAGAGGGCACTGGGCGATGCGCAGATCGACCGCTTCGGGAGCATGGCGCCCGTACTGCTGGCCCTGGCGCACAAGCACATCGCGCTGACGCAGGCGCAGGCGCAGCCCGCCGTGGTAACGGCCTTGGCTTCGGCCCCTGCCACCCCACCCAGCCAGCCCCGGCAGCGGCAGACACTGCCGGCCCTGCGCATGCGCCTGCTGCAGGCACAGCCCGACCTGACGCCGCGCGAACTCGATGTCTGCGCCCGGCTGCTGCAGGGCATGACGCATGAGGGCATTGCCTGCGACCTGTGCCTGAGCCTGCCCACCGTCAAGACCTACCGCAACCGCGCCTTCGCGCGGCTGGGCATCCACTTTCGCAGCGAGCTGTTCGCGCTGGCCATGGAGCCGCAGGGCTGAGGCCTTGCGTCAATCCAGCGATGCGCCGGACGCCTTGACGATGCGCGCCCACTTGGCGATGTCCTCGCGCAGCAGGGCCGCCATCTGGGCGGGCGGCACGGGCCTGTCCGCCGGCCCGGCCAGCTCCACGCCCGAGGCTTCGAGCTTGCCGCGCAGATCGCCGGCCGCCAGCGCGCGGGCCATGCCGTCCTGCAACTGCGCCAGCACCGGCGCGGGCACGCCTTCAGGCGCAAACAGCCCCACCCACAGCGTGCCGTTGTAGCCGGGCACGGTCTCGCCAATGGTGGGCACATCGGGCAGCAGCGGCGAGCGCGCCGCGCCGCTCACGGCCAGTGCGCGCAGCCGGCCGGCCTGGATATGGGGCAGCGTTGATGGCAGGCTGCCGAACAGCAGCGGCACCTGCCCGCCCAGCACATCGTTGAGCGCGGGCGCCACGCCCTTGTAGGGCACATGCTGCAGCTGGATGCCCGCCATGCTGTTGAGCATCTCGCCCAGCAGATGGTTGAGCGTGCCGTTGCCGGCCGAGGCATAGCGGAACTCGTCGGGCCGGCCCCGGGCCATGGCGATCAGCTCGGGCACGGATTTGGCCGCAAAGCCGGGGTGGGCCAGCAGCACATTGGGCACGGAGCCGATCAGGCCGATGGGCCGGAAGTCCTTCACCGGATCGAAGCCCGGCTTGCGGTACAGCGCGGGGTTGATGGCCTGGCTGCTGCTGATGGTCATCAGCAGGGTATGCCCGTCGCGCGGCGCCTTGGCCACGGCCTGGGTGCCGATGTTGCCGCCCGCGCCGGGCCGGTTCTCGACCACCACGCTGGCGCCCAGTACCTCGGCCAGCTTCTGGCTCACCAGCCGGCCCACGATGTCGTTGGTGCCGCCCGGCGCCTGCGGGACGATCATCACGATGGGCCGCGCGGGCCAGGCCTGGGCATGGGCCAGCAGCGGGGAGGCGAGTGCAGCGGCCAGCAGGCTTCGGCGGCGCAAAAGGCTCGACGGCAGGGGAAAGGAAGAATCCGGCATGGTCATGTCTCCATTTGTTCTTGTCGCAAGCCCGCATGGTTGCCCGTGCCGGGCCAGCGCACAATCGCGCATTTCCTGACCCGGCCTTCGGAATTGACAAAGCCTTGACCCAGCCCATGCCCTCTTCGCCCTTCATGCCCCTCATGCATTTCGACCTGACGGACCTGCGCCTGTTCGTGCATGCCGCCGAACTGGGCAGCCTCACGCGCGCCTCGCAAAGGCAGCACTTGTCCCTGGCCGCAGCCAGCCTGCGCATCAAGGCGCTGGAGGAGCAGGCGGGCATGCCCCTGCTGTACCGGGAGGCGCGCGGCGTGCGGCCCACGCCGGCCGGCGAAGCCTTCCTGCACCATGCGCGCGGCATGCTGCTGCAGTCCGAGCAACTGCGCCACGACCTGCAGGAGTACGGCGCCGGCCTGCGCGGCCATGTGCGGGTGTTTGCCAACACCACGGCCGTGACCGATTTCCTGCCCGAGATCCTGCCCGCCTTTCTTGCCGACCACCCGCGCGTGAATGTGGACCTGCAGGAGCGGCCCAACGCCGAGATCGCGCGCGGCGTGCTCGACGGCCGGGCCGACCTGGGCATCGTGGCCGGCCAGGTGGACACGCTGGGCCTGCAGACCATCCACTTCAGCACCGACCGGCTGGTGCTGGCCACGCCGCGCGGCCACCGCTTTGCGCGGCGCAAGCGCATTGCGTTTGCCGAGACGCTGGACGAGGACGCCATCGGCATGCAGCAGGGCAGCACGCTGCAGACATTTCTGGCAGGTGTGACCGAGCGCCTGGGCAAGCCCATGAAGCTGCGCATACAGCTGTCCAGCTTCGACGCCATGTGCCGCATGATCGGCGCCGGCGTGGGCATAGGCATCGTTCCCGAGAGCGCCGCGCGGCGCAACCGCGAAAGCATGGGGCTGGCGCTGATCGATCTGACCGACGCCTGGAGCGTGCGCGAGCGCCGCATCCTCGTGCGCGACCAGGGCCGGCTGCCGCGCCATGCGCAGGCCCTGATCGAGGTGCTGCAGGCCTACTACGCCGCGCCTGCCGTCTCCTGAGCCTGCGGCGCACCCTGCTCCATCAGGCTGGACAGCGAAAGAACCTGCCCGCCGCCCGCATCGAAGTTGCCCGGCTCCAGCCAGCGCTGGTAGGCCGCGCGCAGCGCCGGCCATTCGCTGTCGATGATGGAGAACCAGGCCGTGTCGCGGCTGCGGCCCTTGTAGACCACGGCCTGGCGGAACACCCCCTCGAACTGGAAGCCCAGGCGCGCCGCTGCGGCACGCGACGGCGCATTCAGGCTGTCGCACTTCCACTCGTAGCGGCGGTAGCCCAGCTCGTCGAAGGCGCGCTGCATCAGCAGGAACTGCGCCTCGGTGGCCGCACGCGTGCGCTTGAGCCGGCGTGAGTAGCAGACAAAGCCCACTTCCATCACGCCGCTGGCCGTGTCCACGCGCATCAGCGCCAGCGAGCCGATGGCGCGGCCCGTGGCCAGGTCGATGACGGCGTGGTGCAGCGGGTCATCGCCGGCCTGGGCGGCCTCGGCAAAGCGCAGATAGGCCTGGGCATCCGCGAAGGGGCCTACCGACATGTAGGTCCAGTCGCTGGCATCCGGCGCCTGGCTGAAGGCATCGAACAGATCGGCTGCATGGCGCGCGGCGGACAGCGGCTCCAGCCGGCAGTAGCGGCCTTGCATGGGCGTGCGCGGCGGGCGCTGGCGTGGGGTCCAGTTGGGAAGGTCGTGGCCTACGGGTTGGGAGTGGGCATTGAGTGCGGGGGGCATGGGAGATTCCTGGTCAGGTCATTTGGCAAGGCCACGATAGCGCTGGCGTGGCATCATTGAAAGCGCCATATCCCTCTTATTTCATGGTGCCACGCCACCCATTGCATGCACGCCTCCGACCTGCTGACCAGTCCCTTGCAATCCGGCCCTGGAGCGGCTCCCCGCCAGCGCCAACTGATCCAGCGCCTGAAGCAGGCCATCCTGGCGGGCCGCCTGCCGGCCGGCGACCGCCTGCCGGCCTCGCGCGCGCTGTCGGAGGATCTGGGGGTCTCGCGCAACACCGTGCTCATCGCCTACGAGCAACTGGCGGCCGAAGGCTATGTGGTCGCCGACCGGCAGGGCACGCGCGTGGCGGCTGTATCCACCCATTCCACGGCAGCCGCCGAGGCGGCCGCCGCGCCCCCCTGCGCACCCCGCACGGCACGGCGCCTGGACCGCATCGCGCCCACGCGCCATGCCATCGACCGCAGCCTGCCCCTGACGCCGGGCACGCCCGCCCTGGACAGATTCCCCCTGCCCGCCTGGCGCCGTTCGCAGGACCGCGCATTGCGCCTTCCCGCCAACGCCACGCTGGACTATGGCGACCCTGCGGGCGAGCCCGCACTGCGCCAGGCCATTGCGCAGCACCTGCGCATCTCGCGCGGCGTGCGCTGCGATGCCTCGCGCATCATCGTCACCGAAGGCGCCCAGGGTGCGCTGGACCTGTGCGTGCAGCTGCTCACCAACCCGGGCGACCATGCCTGGCTGGAGGAGCCCGGCTACCGGGGCGCCAAGTCGGCCTTTGCAGGGGGTGACCTGTGCGTCAGCACACTGCGCGTGGATGCGGATGGCGCAGCCATTGCGCCCGGCCTGTGGGACAGCCATCCTCCACGGCTGATCCAGATCACGCCGTCGCACCAATATCCCACGGGCGCCGTGCTGTCGGTGGCGCGCCGGCTGGACCTGCTGGAGCGCGCGCGCCGCGCGGGGGCCTGGATCATCGAGGACGACTACGACAGCGAATTCCGCCACCAGGGCACGCCCATCGCCGCCATGCAGGGCCAGGTGCCGGACGCGCCCGTGCTCTATGTGGGCACCTTCAGCAAGACCATGTTCCCGGCACTGCGCCTGGGCTTTGTGGTGCTGCCGCAGGCCCTGGCCACCAGCGCGGCATCCGCCGTGCAGGAGATGCTGCGCGGCGGCCACCGCCTGGAGCAGCTGGCCATGGCGGACTTCATGGAAAGCGGCCAGTTCTCGCGCCACCTGGGCCGCATGCGGCGCCTGTACAGAGAGCGCCAGGCAGCCCTGCGCGAAGCGCTGGCCACGCAACTGGGCGTGGAGCACGAGGTGCTGGGCGGCCACGGTGGCCTGCACCTGACGGTGCGGCTGCCGCCGGACCTGTCCGACCGTGCCATCGTGGAGCAGGCGCGGCGCGCCGGCATGAACCCGGGCGCCCTCTCGTCCTTCGCCCTGGCACCGCTGCCCCAGGACAACGGCCTGGTGATCGGCTATGGCAACACCGATGCCGCGCGCTTCGGCGCGCTGGTCAGGCGGCTGGGCAAGCTGACGGCAGCTGCGTTACCGCGCTAGCCGCGGCGCGGCTCCAGCGGCTATGCCTCCTCCGAACGCGTGCTCACACCGGCCTGCGCAAAGCTGGCCATCTCGCCCAGCATGGCGCAGGCCGACACCAGCAGCGGCCAGGCCAGGGCCGCGCCCGAGCCTTCGCCCAGGCGCAGCTGCCAGTCCAGCAGCGGCTCGGCACCCAGGTGGGCCAGCATGCGCACATGGCCGGGCTCGCCCGAGCGGTGCGAGAAAACGCAGCGCTCCAGCACGGCCGGCTGCAGGCGGCTGGCCACCAGCACGGCGGCCGTGGTGATGAAGCCATCGACCACGATGACACGGCGCTCGGCGGCGGCCTGCAGCACGGCGCCCACCATGGTGGCGACCTCGAAGCCGCCCATGGCCGCCAGCGCGTCCAGCGGTTGCGTGGCCTGGGCGTGCAGTTGCAGCACCTCCTGCAGCACCCCGATCTTGCGCGCCAGCCCGGCCGCATCCAGGCCGGTGCCCGCACCCGTGACCTCGGCCAGCGGTTCGCCGCACAGCCGCGCCAGCAGCAAGGATGCGCTGGAGGTATTGCCGATGCCCATCTCGCCCAGCAGCAGCGCATTGCCCGGCAGCTGGCGCACCAGGGCCGAGCCGTTGCGCAGGGCCATGGCGCATTCGGTGGCCGTCATGGCCGGGCCCTGGCTGCAGTCGCGCGTGCCGTAGCCCAGCTTGCGGCGCCACAGGCGCGGCTGGCCGGGCTGGGGAAGCTTGTCGTCGGGGTCCTGCTCGCGCGCGGGAAAGTCGCGTGCCACGCCGCAGTCCACCACGTTCAGCGCCAGCCCATGCTGGCGCGCCAGCACGCTGACGGCGGCGCCGCCGGCCATGAAGTTCTCGACCATCTGCCAGGTCACATCCACCGGATAGGCCGACACGCCGCGCGCAGCCAGCCCATGGTCGGCCGCAAACACCAGCATCTGCGGCTGCTGAAGCACCGGCCTGTCCTGACCCAGGATGCAGGCAATGCGCAGCGCCAGCTGCTCCAGCCGCCCCAGTGCGCCCAGCGGCTTGGTCTTGTGGTCTATGGCGTGCTGCACGCGCTGGGTGAAGGCGGCATCGGCCAGGGAGGCGATGGCGGGAATAGCGGCTATAGCGGTAGTGGCAGCATTGGCGCCATCGTGCGAGTGTTCTGTGGGTGCAGCGGAATGCGGGGTGGGCGTTGACATGGCGAAGCGGCCTTGGCCCGGGGCGGGCGTGGCGGGCGGATTGCAAAGGCGCAAGTATGGCGCGCCGCGCAACTCCGGCAGAACCATCGGTCTCTTTCCTGCCGCCATGGACGGTCTGGGCGTCGATTGCCGCAGCAGGCCGTACAGGCCGCACCGTTCTGAGACAATCGCTGCCACACGTGTCTCCCCAGCCCCCCACTCCCTCCATGACGGTTTCCTTCTCGGCCATCCAGCCCGGTCTCAAGCTTGCGGACCAGGTTGCCCGGCAGCTGGAGGCGCGCATCCGCGCCGGCAACCTGCAGCCGGGCCAGAAGCTGCCGACCGAGGCTGAGCTCGTGCAGCAGCTCGAGGTCAGCCGCACCGTGGTGCGCGAGGCGGTGTCCCAGCTCAAGTCGCGCAACCTGGTGGAATCGCGCCAGGGCAGCGGCGTGTTCGTGAAGGCGGCAGGCATAGAGCCACTGGACTTCGAAGGCCTGCCGGCGGCCGGCAGGAATGCGCTGATCCAGATCACCGAGGTGCGCCGCGCGCTGGAAGCCGAGGTGGCCGAACTCGCGGCGCGGCGGCGCAGCGAAGAGGACATGCAGCGCATCCACGATGCGGAGAGCGCCCTGGCCGAGGCCGTGCGGCTGGGCCGTGATGGCGTGGAGGAGGACATGGCGTTTCACCGCGCCATTGCCCAGGCTTCGGGCAATCCGTTCCTGATCAGCACGCTGGACTACCTGTCGCAGTTCCTGCGCGGTGCAATGCGCATCACGCGCGCCAACGAGGCGCGGCGCGAGGACTTCGGCAAGGCCGTGGAACGCGAGCACCACAGCATCGTGCTGGCCATCGAGGCCGGCGACCCCAAGGCCGCGCGCAAGGCCGCCGCCACGCACATGGGCAACGCCATAGACCGCATCCACCGCGCCGACGCCAGCTTCTGGGAGCAGGACGGCGAACGCCTGGCCCGCGACATCCTGGCCGCCAAGCCCTGAACCTCCGAAACCACCCCTTGGCGCATGGCCAAGGGTTTCCACCTTGTTTGGGTTTTTGCGCAAAATTTGTATGATGACCTGATGACAATATCAGTCACACCTCTTTTTGCACCCCGCACACCTGGCCTTTGCCTGGGCGTTCACCCATGAGCGACGAATCCCGCATCCGCGAGCAGATCTGCGCCACCGGCGCCAGCCTCTTCCAGCGCGGCTACACCGTCGGCGCTGCCGGCAACATCAGCGCGCGCCTGCATGACGGCTGGCTGATCACCCCCACCGACGCCTGCCTGGGCAGGCTCGACCCGGCCGAGCTGTCCAAGGTCGATGCCGGCGGGCAGTGGGTCAGCGGCGCCAAGCCCTCCAAGACCCTGGTCCTGCATCGGGGCATCTACGCCAATGACGGCGAGGCGCGTGCCGTCATCCACACGCATTCCACGCATCTGGTGGCGCTGACGCTGTCCGGCGTCTGGCGCGAGGACGAGGTGCTGCCGCCCATCACCCCCTACCAGGTCATGAAGGTGGGCCGCATCCCGCTGATCCGCTACCGCCGGCCCGGCGACCCGCAGGCCGCCGCCGAGGTGGCCGCGCTGGCCGGCCAGGTGCGCGGCGCCTTGTTCGAGCGGCTGGGCCCCGTGGTCTGGGAACGCTCGGTGGAGCAGGCCAGCCATGTGCTGGAAGAGCTGGAGGAAACCGCAAGGCTCTGGCTCATGACCCATCCCCGGCCGCAGCCCCTGGACGCGGCCGCCATCGACGAGCTGCGCACCACCTTCGGGGCGCGCTACTGATTTACACCGCGGCGCCCACGGCCGCATTCCACCACCCAGCCCATCCACAGCCGCGCAGCCGCAAGGCGGCGCACCAAGCGGCGAATCAAGCGGCGAACCCAAGGGAGACTTGAAATGACGACAACGGATATCGCATCCGGCCAGGCCGGGGCCCACCCTGCCCAAGCCGACTCTCCGGAGACGGCGCGCGCCTACGCCAAGGTGTTCTGGCGCCTCGTGCCGTTCCTGATGCTGTGCTATGTGATCGCCTACCTGGACCGCGTGAACGTGGGCTTTGCCAAGCTGCAGATGTCCCAGGACCTGGGCTTCAGCGAGACCGTGTTCGGCCTGGGCGCAGGCGTGTTCTTCATCGGCTACTTCCTCTTCGAGGTGCCCAGCAACCTGCTCATGCACCGCCTGGGCGCGCGCGTCTGGATCGCCCGCATCATGATCACCTGGGGCATTCTGTCGGCCATGTTCATGTATGTGGAAACGCCCACGGGCTTCTACATCCTGCGCTTTCTGCTGGGCCTGGCCGAGGCGGGCTTCTACCCCGGCGTGATCCTGTACCTGACCTACTGGTATCCGGCCCACCGGCGCGCCAAGATCGTGGCGCTGTTCATGTCGGCCATTCCCGTGGCCGGCATCTTCGGCAACCCGCTGTCGGGCTGGATCATGCAGGCCTTCCACGGCGACCATGGCTTGCACGGCTGGCAGTGGATGTTCCTGATCGAGGCCATCCCCGCCCTGGTGATCGGCGTGGTGACCATCTTCTATCTGGACAACGGCATCTCCAGCGCCAAGTGGCTGACGGCCTCCGAAAAGCAGCTGCTGGCGCGCGAGATCGAGCTGGACCAGCAGCACTCAGGCGCCCAGAAGCATTCGCTCAAGGCCGTTTTCGCCGACCGCCGCGTCTGGTGGATGTGCCTGATCTACTTCGCCTTTGTCGCCGGCCAGTACGGGCTGACCTTCTGGATGCCCACGCTGATCAAGTCCACGGGCGTCACGGGCGCGCTGAACATCGGCCTGCTCAGTGCCATCCCCTTCCTGTGCGCCATCGTGGTGATGAACCTCATGGGCCACAGCGCCGACAAGCGCCGCGAGCGCCGCTGGCACCTGATCGTGCCCGCGCTGATGGGCGCCGTGGGCTTTGCGATGACGGCCTTCTTCGCCGACAACACCGTTCTTTCCCTGATCTTCCTGTCGCTGGCCGCAGCCGGCGTGCTGACCTGCGCGCCGCTGTTCTGGTCTCTGCCCACGGCCTTTCTGTCGGGCACGGCGGCGGCGGCGGGCATTGCCATCGTCAACTCGGTCGGCAACCTCGCGGGCTTCGCCAGCCCTTACATGATCGGCTACCTCAAGGACCTGACCCAGTCCACGCAGGCCGGCATGTTCGTGCTGGCGGGAGTGCTCGTGGTGGGCGCCATCGCGGTCTGGCTCACCCCCGCAAAGATGGTCAACCGCTGACCGGTCTTTCTTCCCATCCTTCAAGCTCCAAGCCCCAAGACACATGAAAGTACTGATCACCGGCGGCGCCGGATTCCTGGGCCAGCGCCTGGCCCGCAAACTGCTCGAACAGGGCGCGCTGACGCTGGCCGGCACCCGCTGGCCCATCCACCAGATCGACCTCCTCGACGTGGTGGCCACCCACGCCATTGACGACACGCGCGTGCACTCCCTGGTGGGCGACATTGCCGACCCGCAGGTGCTGCGCGGCGCCATAGACCAGGACACGGCCGTGATCTTCCATCTGGCCGCCGTGGTCAGCGGCCAGGCCGAGGCCGACTTCGACCTGGGCATGCGCATCAACCTCGATGCCTCGCGCGCCCTGCTGGAGACCTGCCGCGCCGTGGGCCACATGCCGCGCGTGGTCTTCACCAGCTCGGTGGCCGTCTACGGGGGCGACCTGCCCGACACCGTGCTGGACGGCACCGCCCTGAACCCGCAGTCCTCCTACGGCACGCAAAAAGCCATTGCCGAGCTGCTGCTGGCCGACTACACGCGGCGCGGCTTTGTCGACGGCCGCGTGCTGCGCCTGCCCACGATCAGCGTGCGCCCGGGCCGGCCCAATGCGGCCGCCTCGTCGTTTGCCAGCGGCATCATCCGCGAGCCCCTCAACGGCGAAGCGGCCAACTGCCCCGTGGGTGCCACCACGCGCCTGTGGCTGCTGTCCCCGCGCCGCGCCGTCGAGGCCCTGGTCGCAGGCTGCGAACTCGATGCCAGCGCCGTCGCCGACCGCCGCCCCATCAACCTGCCCGGCGTGTCCGTCAGCGCAGGCGACATGGTGCGCGCGCTGCGCGAAGTGGCGGGCGACGAAGTGGCCAACCGCGTGAGCTGGCAGCCCGACGACAAGGTCGAGCGCATCGTCGGCAGCTGGCCCGGCCGCTGGGATACCACGCGCGCCAACCAGTTGGGCCTGCGCGGCGACGAGGACTTTGCGGCCATCGTGCGCGCCTACATCGCCGATGACCTGACACCGGCCAAGCCATGAGCAACGGCACCTCCACACCACAGCCCGCAGCACGCTGCGTCGGCGTGATCGGCCTGGGCGCCATGGGCGCCGGCATGGCGCAAAGCCTGCGCCGCGCCGGCCACCACGTTCACGTCCACGACATCCGCCCCGAGGCCGCAGTCGCCTTCGCCGCCGAAGGTGGCACGGCCTGCGCCACGCTGGCCGACATGGCCGCCGCTTGCCGCATCATCGTCAGCGTGGTGGTCAACGCCCAGCAGACCGAGGCCGTGCTGTTCGGCGAAGGCGGCATCGCCCCCGCGCTGCAGCCCGGCTCCGTCTTCGTCATGTGCTCCACCGTGGACCCCAACTGGTCCGTGGCGCTGGAGGCCAGGCTGCAGGCGCAGGGCGTGCACTACATCGACGCGCCCATCTCCGGCGGCGCGGCCAAGGCCGCGTCCGGGCAGATGACGATGATGACGGCCGCCCGCCCCGAGGCCTATGCCGCCTGCGAAGGCGTGCTCGACGCCATGGCCGCCAAGGTCTACCGCCTGGGCGATAGCGCGGGCGCGGGCAGCAAGGTCAAGATCATCAACCAGCTGCTGGCCGGCGTGCACATTGCCGCAGCGGCCGAGGCCATGGCCCTGGGCCTGCGCGAAGGCGTCGATGCCGCCGCGCTCTACGAGGTCATCACCCACAGCGCCGGCAATAGCTGGATGTTCGAGAACCGCATGGCCCACGTGCTGGCCGGCGACTACACCCCGCTGTCGGCCGTGGACATCTTCGTCAAGGACCTGGGCCTGGTGCTGGACACCGCGCGCCACAGCAAATTCCCGCTGCCCCTGGCCTCCACGGCCCACCAGATGTTCATGCAGGCATCCACCGCCGGCCATGGCCGCGAGGACGACAGCGCCGTCATCAAGATCTTCCCGGGCATCACCCTGCCCCAGGCTCCATCGGAATCCCCATGACCCTTCTTCTGGGCTGCATAGCCGACGACTTCACGGGCGCCACCGATCTGGCGAACAACCTGGTGCGCGCAGGCATGCGCGTGGTGCAAAGCATTGGCGTACCCGCCGGCCCGGTGGACGAGGGCGTGGACGCCGTCGTGGTCGCGCTCAAGTCGCGCACCATCGCGCCGGCCGACGCCATTGCGCAATCGCTGCAGGCCCTCGAATGGCTGCAGGCCCAGGGCGCCAATGGCCGCGCGCCGCAGATCTACTTCAAGTACTGCTCCACCTTCGACAGCACGCCGCAGGGCAACATCGGCCCCGTGACCGATGCGCTGATGGATGCGCTGGGCTGTGGCTTCACCATCGCCACGCCGGCCTTCCCCGACAACCAGCGCACCGTCTTCAAGGGCCACCTGTTCGTGGGCGATGTGCTGCTCAGCGACAGCGGCATGCGCAACCACCCCCTCACCCCCATGACCGATGCCAACCTGGTGCGCGTGCTGCAGGCGCAGACACGGCGCAAGGTGGGGCTGATCGACCATGTGGCCGTCGCGCAGGGCGAGGCCGCCATCCGCGCGCGCATCGCCGCACTCCAGGCCGAGGGCGTGGGCATGGCCGTGGTCGATGCCGTCTCCAACGACGACCTGCTGCGCCTGGGCCCGGCCCTGGCCGGCATGCCGCTTGTCACGGCGGGCTCGGGCGTGGCCATCGGCCTGCCCGCGAACTTCGGCATCCAGCCCACGGCCCAGGCCGCCGCCCTGCCAACCGCCACCGGCCTGCAGGCGGTCGTCTCGGGCAGTTGCTCGGTGGCCACCAATGCGCAGGTGGCGCACTTCATCGCCTCGGGGCGCCCTGCCCTGGCGCTGGAGCCCCTGCGCATCGCAGCCGGCGAGGACGAAGCCGGCAAGGCCCTGGCCTGGGCCCGCCAGCACATCGCCAGCGGCCCCGTGCTGATCTACTCCACGGCCGAATCCGCGGCCGTCAAGGCCGTACAGGGCCGCCTGGGCGTGGGGCAGGCCGGCGCACTGGTCGAACAGACCATCGCCGCCATCGCCCGGGGGCTGGTCGAGATGGGCGTGCGCCAGCTCATCGTGGCCGGCGGAGAAACCTCGGGCGCCTGCGTGCAGGCGCTGGGCATCGAGCAGATGCGCATAGGGCCGCAGATCGACCCTGGCGTACCCTGGTGCCATGCCGCCTCGCCCCTGGCGCCGCAGGGCCTGCACCTCACGCTCAAGTCCGGCAACTTCGGCACCACGGACTTCTTCACCAAGGCCTTCGGCGCGCTGGCAAGCGCCTGATGCCACACTCAGCCTCCGTTTTCAGGAAAGCTTTCATGCCCCGTTTCGCCGCCAACCTGTCCATGCTCTACAACGACCTGGACTTTCTTGACCGCTTCGAGGCCGCCGCGCGCGACGGCTTCCAGGCCGTCGAATACCTGTTTCCCTACGACTTCGCCCCCGAGCAACTGGCCCGCCGCCTGCAGGACCACGGCCTGCAGCAAGTGCTGTTCAACGCCCCGCCCGGCGACTGGAATGCGGGCGAGCGCGGCCTGGCCTGCATCCCCGGGCGCGAGGCGGAATTTGCCCAGGGAATGGAAAGCGCCGTGGCCTACGCCCAGGCCCTGGGCTGCCCGCGCATCCACGTCATGGCCGGGCTCAAGCCTGCAGGCGCCAGCGATGACATCCTGCGCGCCACCTACATCGCCAACGTGCGCCATGCCGCACGGCTGGCCGCGCCCCACGGCATCGCCATCCTGCTGGAGCCCATCAACGGCCGCGACATGCCCGGCTTCTTCCTGAGCCGCCAGGACCAGGCCCATGCGCTGCTGGCCGACATCGCAGAGCCCAATGTCCAGGTCCAGATGGACCTCTACCACTGCCAGATCGTCGAAGGCGACCTCGCCATGAAGATCCGCCAGTACCTGCCCACGGGCCGCGTGGGGCATGTGCAGATCGCAGGCGTGCCCGAACGCCACGAACCCGCCGTGGGCGAGGTCAACTACCCCTACCTATTCCGCCTGCTGGACCAGCTGGGCTACGACGGCTGGATAGGCTGCGAATACCGCCCCGCGCGCGGCGCGGCGGCGCACGCTACCAGCGAGGGGCTGGGGTGGATGAAGGAGTGGCTGTAGCTGTAGCGTCTGCTGCGGCAGCCCGTCATCCGCCGGGCACGGGAGGATGGGGCGGATAGCTGTCCTGCGTATCCGCCGCCTGCGTTCAGGAATACTCCAGATCGCTGTGCTTGCCGACCACCAGCCGGCCGGCCGACAGCGACATCATCAGCAGCGCAATCGCCTCATGCATGATCAGCGTGTGCGTGTTGCCGGTCTCCACCATCTTGCTGCGCAGCGATTCGCGCACCTGCAGCGAGCCGGTCACGTCGATGATGATGTCCACCGCTGCGTCCACCAGTTCCATGAACCGGGTGGTGACCGGCACGCCGCGCGCGCGTGCCAGTGCGATGCCGGGCTGGTTCAAATCCAGATCGGCCACCCCAAGCAACTGCACGAAGGGCGCGTCCAGCAATTGCTGCAGCAAGGGAGTGCCGGTCTGCCCCGCACCAATGACCACGATCCGGAAGGCTTGCATGGGATGAATCCTTTTTCCATATGGGAAGTACGGCGCCATCATAGAAATGCCTTTGGCCTTGCATACCGCTGCGCAGCGGATGGAATGGGTTTGTATGACCCAGGTCAAATCCGGTGGACAGGGGCGTGGCGCGAGCCAGGTCTCTGCGGTCGAGATTCGATACCGACCGGCTGCCTGCAGCAGGGACCACACCACAGGCTGCTGACGCGGGAGCCTGCATTCGCCCACAAAAAAACCCGCCGGCTTCGTGGCCCGGCGGGTTTTCTCAGGTGAACAACAGCCAGCGCTGTTATTGCCTTACAGGAACCTGTTCCGTGTACTCGCGCAGCACGCCGCCGCCTTCGACGGAGCCGCTGACCTGGCCGTCCTTGACGCGCTCCACGCAGGAGCGGCGGTCGCCTTCGTTCTTGAAGACATCGCAGCGGGCCACGGCATTGCGCTGGAAGTGGTCGCCCGACTGGACGCCGCCTCGGCGCGATTGCTCCTGGACGGCTGCAGCCTCGTGCTGTGCCGGGTCGCGGCGGTCATAGCCGCGCTTGGCGGGCCCCTTGGGCTCGGCGTGCTTTTTGTGGTGGTGATGGGGCTTGGCCTTTTCCGCAGCGGGCGGCGGGGGCGGCATGCCATCGGGGCCAGGGGCGGGCTGGGCAGTGGCCAGTCCGGCCATGCCAAGCACGGCGGCGCCAATACACAGCTGCAGGGGACGAATCCATGGGTTTTTCATAGCTTCACTCCATTCCTCGTGAAAAAAGTCAAGGCCCAAGCATGCGTGTTTTCCAGCTCCCCATTTATCGGTACAGCACGGCTGCGCATGCAGGCCATGGCCTACAGCTTGCCGTGCCCCCTGCAAGCGGCCCCTGACCTGGGTCAAGCCTGGTGCGCAAACCAGCGCTGCACGCCTTCGGCCATGCGCGCGAAGACGCTGTCCAGCGTGGGCACCTCGGCGCCCCACAGGGCGCGCAGCACCTCGGCGTTCTCGAACAGGCCGTGCCAGTAGCAGCCCGCGATGCGGCCGTCAGGGCTGTGCCACAGCAGGCCGGGCACGGGCTCGGCCACGGCACTGCCAGCGGCCACCATGTCGGGGCGCACGCTGGTCTGGCCGTGGTGGATTTCATAGACCTGCGCCTGTACGCCAGACAGCGGCGCCAGCGCACCCGGCAGCGGCGGCAGTTGCACGCTGGCGGGCAGCACGGTCTTGTCGGGCGCGAACAGGGTCGTCAGCGGCAGAAGGCCCAGGCCGGCTGCGTTGCCGTCCACGCCATGCAGGTCGATCAGCGCCTCGCCTAGCATCTGCAGGCCGCCGCAGATGCCCAGCACCTGCCGGCCTGCCGCAGCGTGTGCAGCAACGGCGGCGTCCAGGCCCTGGGTCCGCATCCAGGCCAGATCGGCGGCGGTGGCCTTGGAGCCCGGCAGGATGATCCAGTCGGCGCCTGCCAGCTGGGCCGGCGTGCGCGCCCAGGCCACGCGCAGCCCCGGCACCTGCAGCAGGGGCTGGAATTCGTCGAGGTTGCTGATGCGCGGGTAGGCAATGATGGCGATGGTGGTGTGCACGGCGCGCCCCGCCCCTCCTCCAGAGCCACGGTCGTCAAAGACGCCATCCTCCTCCGGCAGGCCATGCTGGAACTGCATGGGGATGGTGGCCACGGTGGGCACGCCGGTGCGCTCCTGCAGCATCTGCGGGGCGGGCGCCAGCAGGCTGGCGTCGCCCCGGAACTTGTTGAGCACGAAGCCGCGGATCAGCGCCTGTTCGTCCGGCGGCAGCAGGGCCCAGGTGCCGTAGAGGTGGGCAAAGGCGCCGCCCCGGTCTATGTCGGACACCAGCAGGCAATGCGCGCCGCAGTGGCGCGCCACGCGCATATTGACCACGTCGCTGGCATGCAGGTTGATTTCTGCGGGGGAGCCGGCGCCTTCGATGACGACCACATCGTTGTCGGCGCGCAGGCTGTCCAGCGCCTCGGCGATCTGCGGCCAGACGCGGGCGCTGCGGCCGCGCCAGGGCAAGGCCGACAGCTCCTCGCTGACCCGGCCCAGCAGCACGACCTGGCTGCGCATGTCGGCCTCGGGCTTGAGCAGCAGCGGGTTCATGCGCACATCGGGCGCGCAGCCTGCGGCCAGGGCCTGCAGGTACTGTGCCGTGCCGATCTCGCCCCAGGCACCGCCCGGCGCGGAGACCACCCGCGCGTTGTTGCTCATGTTCTGCGCCTTGAAGGGCGCCACCTTGTAGCCCTGCGCGCGGTACCAGGCGCACAGCGCGGTGGCGACCCAGCTCTTGCCGGCGCCGCTGCTGGTGCCCAGCACCATCACGCACAGCGCGGGGCGCTGGCCGGGCCTGGGCAGGGGCAGATTCACGGCGGCGGGTTCATTCGATTGCATGGTGTTTCTCCATTGGCTGCCAGGCGACCAGCAAGGCGTTCTGGGATGCGGGCGCCAGCACGCCCATGCGCACGCAGCCGGGCAGGCCGAAGCTGTCGCAGTCGCGCAGCTTGATGCCCTGCGCGCGCAGTTGGGCCAGACGCGTCTGCATGGCGCCGCCCTGCTGGGCTTGCGGCCAGCGCGCCACAAAGTAATTGGCCTGCGAGCCGGGCAGTACCTGCCAGCCCAGGCGCTGCACCAGATTGAGCTGCTGTGCCTTCCAATCGCGCAGCCGTTGCAGGCTTTGCGCCAACCATTGCCGGGTGGCCGGTGCGGTCCAGGCCGTGAGCATGGCCTCGCCATGGGCGCCCACGGGCCAGGATGGTGACAGGGCGCGCAAGGCATCGATCTCGTCGTGCGGCACGGCTTCGGGCGCAATGGCGTAGGCCGCGCGCACGCCGGTCATGCCCAGGGCCTTGTTGGGGGTCCACATCTGCCAGGCATCGCGCACCTGGGAGGGCACGGCGGGTTCCATGCCCGGCTCCAGTCTGAGGGGCGCATAGGCGCAGTCGATCACGCGCCAGGTGCCGGGCGGTGCGGGCTCGCTCCACAGGGGCCAGACGTCTTCGGGCTGGCCCAGCGGGCTCGATGGCGCGCAGGCCCAGTGCAGGCCGGGGCCGGCCTCGGTGATGCCGTCGCGCGCGGCCTGGTGCAGGCGCCACACCTGCGCCGCGTGGGCGTAGTCGCCGTAATGGTGGGCCGGCAGGCTGGCGACGGCCGCGCCTTCGCGCACTGCATGCATGGTGATGCGGTGGATGAAGTCGCTGGCGCTGGCCGCAATGACAATGCGCTCGGCCGGCACACCATGAAAGTCCGCCAGCCGTGTGCGCAGCGCCGTGTAGTGTGGGTCCGGGTACTGGGCCGCGTGGGCCTGGGCCAGCATGTCCAGCGCCTGCGGGCAGGGTCCGCAGGCATTGCGGTTGGTGGAGAAATCGTGCGCGGGCACGCCCAGCGCATCCGTGCCGCCGTGGGTGACTGGGATCGGTTTCATGGTGTCTTTCCTGCCATCGCCCATCCAAGGACCAGGGCGGCGGCCAGCGCTGCAGCCACCAGCATGGCGACCACGCGGCCCGCATGCGCCACGGCCTGCTGCAGCTCGGCCGCCTGCGGCACGCGGCCTGCGGGGTTGAGCACGTAGACGCCGGGCTTGCCCAGGCGAACGCCCAGCAGCCTTGCCATGGCGCCCATGGGCCAGCCGCCGTTGGGCGACGGGGTGATGCGCGCGTCCTGGCGCAGCGCACCCCAGCCCGGCCGCCGGCCAGCGGCCAGGCCGGACAAGGCCAGCAGCAAGGCGGTCAGGCGCGCCGGTATCCAGTTGAGCAGGTCATCGGCACGCGCCGTCCATTTGCCGGCCCATTGCCAGTGGCGCCGCTCATCGCCCTGCCCGCGCCAGCCCGGGTAGCCCCACATGGCATCGGCCGTATTGGCAAAGCGATAGAGGGCCGCGCCCGGCAGGCCGGCCACGGCAAACCAGAACAGCGGCGCCAGCACCGAGTCGCTGAGGTTCTCGGCCAGGGTTTCGATGGCGCTTTCGCGCACCTGGCCTGCGTCCAGCTGCGCCGTGTCCCGGCTGACCAGCCAGGTCAGCCGCTCGCGGCCTGCGGGCAGGGATTGCTGCAGTGCGGCTTCCACGGCCAGCACCTCGTCGCGCAGCATGCGCCAGGACAAAAGCGGCTTGAGCAGCACGCCCAGCACCAGGGCGCCCAGCCACCATGGCATGGGCGGCAGCAGCCACTGGATGAACGCGTAGATGGCGAAGAACAGCAGAGCCAGCAGGCACCAGGCGATTGCGCCCAGCGCAAAGCGTGGCCAGTCGCGCACATGTTCTTCGCGTGGGGCAATTCTTCGCCCAACCGCACCCAGCAGCCGGCCCATGGCGACCACGGGGTGCATCCACACGGGCGGCTCGCCCCAGAGCCGGTCGATCAGCAAGGCCACGGGGATGGCCAGCGCGGCGGCCAGGGCGTGGCGCGCCCAGGGTTCGGCTTGGACCTGGGCCTGCGGCTGCGACAGCGCCTGCCAGCACCACCACAGCGGGCTGAGCGCGGCGCCCAGCAGTTGCCAGGAAGGGCTGTCGCTCATGCCTGCGGTTGTGGGGCGGCGGCGCGCTGGCCCCAGAAGT
Source organism: Delftia sp. GW456-R20 (assembly GCF_001622915.1). Taxonomy (NCBI): domain Bacteria; kingdom Pseudomonadati; phylum Pseudomonadota; class Betaproteobacteria; order Burkholderiales; family Comamonadaceae; genus Delftia; species Delftia sp. GW456-R20. The sequence continues at coordinate 1,293,872 of NZ_LWCN01000004.1, forward strand.
CGTCGTAGAGCATGTCCTGCAGCGGTGCGCGGCTGGCCCACTTTTGCTGCTGCAGCATGGGCTCGGCATAGTAGGCCGACACGGGGCCCAGGCACAGCACGGCCAGCGGCCGGCTGCCCACGGGCATTTGCAGCAGCGCGGCCAGCACCTCGGGATCGAACAGCGAGACCCAGCCCAGCCCCAGCCCCTCGGCACGCGCGGCCAGCCACAGGTTCTGGATGGCACAGGCGGCCGAGGCCACGTCCATCTCGGGCAGGGTGCGCCGGCCGAAGACATGGGCCTCGCGCCCTGGCGGCATGGCCACGACCAGTACTTCGGCCGCATCCAGCACGCCCTGGACCTTGAGCTGCATGAAGTCTTCCTCGCGCTCGCCCAGCGCACGCGCAGTCTGCAGGCGTTCCTGCTCGATCACGTCATGGATCTCCTGGCGCAACTGCGCATCGCGCACGCGGATGAAGCGCCAGGGCTGCATGAAGCCGACGCTGGGCGCATGGTGGGCGGCGCGCAGCAGGCGCAGCAGCACCTCGGGCGCGACTTCGCCGCCGCAGAAGTGGCGCATGTCGCGCCGCTCATGGATGGCGCGGTAGACGGCTGCCCGCTCGGCCTCGGCAAAGGGTTGGGCGGAAATGGTCTCTGGCGCCCGGGATTGCGTTTCGCTGCTCATGCCGCCATTGTCCGCCGCAGGCCGGGCCTGCGGGCGGCATCAGTCCTCAATACCACGCTGGGCGGGAATGCCGGCCTGGAAGGCGTGCTTGACCAGTTCCATGCGCGTGACGGTATCGGCCACGGCAATGATTTCCTCGGGGCAGCGGCGGCCCGTGAGCATGACGTGCACATGGCGCGGGCGGTCGGCCAGGGCCTGCAGCACAGGCTCCAGCGGCAGCCAGCCATAGATCAGCGGATAGGTGATTTCGTCGAGCACGACCAGGAAGTGCTCACCCGAGAGGATGGCGGTGCGCGCACGCTCCCAGCCCTCGCGCGCGATCTGGGCCGACCGCTCATGGTCCTGGCTCTTCCAGCTGAAGCCGTCGCCCAGGCCCTCGATGGGCATGCCCAGCTGCTCGAACATGCGGTGCTCGCCAAAGCGCGCCGTGGGCACCTTCATGAACTGGAAGATCTTGACGGACTTGCCCCGGCCATGCGCGCGCAGGGCCAGGCCGAAGGCCGCCGTGCTCTTGCCCTTGCCGTCGCCGGTGTTCACCAGCACCAGGCCACGGCGTTCGCCTTCGGGCTTTTCATAGGGCTTTTCCGTCGGGGCCTGTTCGATCTGCATGGGTCTGTCATCCTCAAAAGTTGCACGCGCTGCGGCGGGCATGCGCCGCAGCGGAGCGCCACTTTAACCGAGGCGGACGCCCAGCCGGCGCTGCAGGGCACGCACGGCGCTGTCCACCGTGGTGAGCACGGGCAGGCCCGTGGCGGCCTCGCAGGCGGCGCGGGCACGCGCCATGCTGAACTGGGCCAGTGCAATGCGCGTGCAGCCACGCGCAGCCAGTGCCCTGGCCTGCTCGACCACCAGGCGGTCATGCGTGGCGGTGTCGCCCCGGTTGAGCGCGTCCATGGCGCCATCGGCCAGGGCGGGCACGAGCTCGATGCCGGCCGGAAACTCCGGCGGCATGGACTGCAGCGTGGGCGCGAAGCTGGAGATCAAACCCAAGGCACCCTGCTGGCCCTGCACGGCCTCTTCGATCATGGCCTCGTTGGGCTTGAGCACGGGCAGCGGCGCGTGGCGCGCGGCCACGGCCTCAATGCAGGGGCCAAAGGCCGAGCAGGTGAACAAGATCCCCTGCGCGCCCGTGTCCACGGCGTACTGCGCCAGGCGCTGGAAACGCTCGTGCATGGCGGCGTCCAGCCCGCGCCCGTTGCGCGCAAGGTCGGCCGAGAGGCTGTCGTCCAGCAGGTTCATGCGAACCGCCTCGGGCCAGTCGCGCGCAAAGGCTTCGTTGATGGGAGCGACGGAGTGGCTGAGGGCGTGGATGAGGGCGATGCGGGTCATGGATGCGTGCAATAAGTTCAGATGCCCTTGGACGAGGGATGGGCGAAGGCCTCGCGCGTCTCGGCGTTGAGCGGGTAGTTGATGTTGATGTTCCTGGGCGGGATGGGCGACATGAACCAGCGGTTGTAGAGCTTTTCCATCTCGCCGGACTGCATCATGCCCGTCACCACGCGGTCCACGATGGACTTGAAGCCGGCATCGTCCTTGCGCAGCATCAGCGCCTGGTTCTCGGTGCGCAGGCTTTCGCCGGTGATCAGGTAGTCCTGCGGGTTCTTGGCATTGGCGATCTGGCCGGCGAGCAGGATGTCGTCCAGCACAAAGGCCTGGGCACGGCCGCTCTCCACCAGCATGAAGGAGTCCGAATGGTCCTTGCCCGAAAGGTTGGTGACGTCGAGGTTGCGGCCCCGGTCCGCCTCGCGCAGCAGGCGAAAGGACGTGGTGCCCGCCGTCGTCGCCACGGTCTTGCCCTGCAGGTCGGCGACGGAGCGCAGCCCCGAGTCCGCGCGCACCAGCATGCGCACGTTGTAGCGGAAGATATCCGGCGAGAAGGCCACCTGCTTTTGCCGCTCCACCAGGTTGGTGGTGGAGCCGCACTCCAGGTCCACCGTGCCGTTGGCCACCAGCGGGATGCGGTTGGCCGAGGTCACGGCCTGATAGCGCACCTGCAGTGCGGGCAGCTTGAGCTGGGCCTTGACCTCGTCCACGATGCGCCGGCAGATGTCCATGCTGTAGCCCACGGGCTTGAGATCGCCATCCAGATAGGAAAAGCCGAACGAGGACTCGCGGTAGCCCAGCGTGATGGCCCCGGCCTGCTGGATCTTGGCGAGCGTGCCGCTGTCCTGGGCATGGCTGGCGGCCAGCGGCAGCAGCGCGGCGATCAGGGCGCTGGTCACGGCCAGGGCCGTGCGCTTCAGGGTCGGGCGGGTTGGGGTCATGGGGACACTCCTGTGGCGGGGTTGGGGAAAGCGTGGGAAAGCGAGGAAGTGCGCGCGAGCGCAGGAACGGATCAGAGAACCTGGGCGAGTGCGGCCTCGATGGACTCGGCCAGGCGCGTGGCAATGGTCTGCAGCTGTTCCCGCGTGGCGATGAAGGGCGGCGCCAGCAGCACGTGGTCGCCCGCACGGCCATCGGCCGTGCCGCCGCCGGGGTAGCACAGCAGGCCGCGCTGCATGGCTTCGGTCTTGATGCGGGCGTTCAGCTTCAGGCCTGCATCGAAGGGCGCCTTGCTGGCGCGGTTGGCCACCAGCTCCACGCCCCAGAAGAAGCCGCGCCCGCGAATGTCTCCAACGTGCTCGCCCACGCGGCGGCGGCTGCCCAGGGCCTGCGCCAGCATCTGCCCGAAGGCTTCGCCATCGGTACGCACCTTGTCCAGCAGGCCGTCGCGCCGTATCACGCGCTGCACGGCCAGCGCCGCCGCGCAGGCCACCGGGTGGCCCAGGTAGGTATGGCCGTGCTGGAAGAAGCCGCTGCCGCGCGACATGGCATCGACGATGCGCCCCTGCGCCAGCACAGCGCCCACGGGCTGGTAGCCACCGCCCAGGCCCTTGGCCACGGTGATCAGGTCGGGCACCACGCCTTCCTGCTCGCAGGCATGCAGGGTGCCCGTGCGGCCCATGCCGCACATGACCTCGTCCAGGATGAGCAGCACGCCGTGGCGGTCGCACACCTCGCGCACGGCCTTGAAGTAGCCGGGCACGGGCGTGAGCACGCCAGCCGTGGCGCCGCCCACCGTCTCGGCCACGAAGGCGATCACGCTGCGCGGGCCGTGGACGCCGATGGCCGCATCCAGCTCGTCGGCCAGGCGCTGGCCGTATTGCTCTGGGGTTTCATCGTCGCGCTGGTCGCGGTAGGCATTGCAGGGCGAGACATGGGTGGCCGGCACCAGGATGGGCGCGAACGGCGCGCGCCGCCAGGCATTGCCGCCCACGGCCAGCGCACCCAGCGTGTTGCCGTGGTAGCTCTGGCGGCGCGCGATGAAGTGCGTGCGCTCGGGCTGGCCGATTTCCACGAAGTACTGGCGTGCCATCTTGAGCGCGGCCTCCACGGCCTCGGAGCCGCCGCTGACCAGGTAGGCGTGGCTGGTGCCTTCGGGCGCGCCACGCACCAGTTCCTGCCCCAGTTCCTCGGCCACCGCGGTGGTGAAGAAGCTGGTGTGGGCATAGGCCAGCCGGTCGATCTGGTCATGCATGGCGGCGATCACGTCGGGATGCCCGTGGCCCAGCGAGGACACGGCCGCGCCGCCCGAGGCATCGAGATAGCTGCGCCCCTGCGCGTCGCGTATCTCCAGGCCGCTGGCGGCGACGGCAACGGGGGGCGTGTGGTGCAGGTGACGATGGAACACATGGCTCATGGCAGTTCTTTCAAGGAACAAATGTTTCATCGCATTATTTGACGGAACATTTGTTCCGTCAACAGAGATTTCAACCACAGCCGTTCCAAGCCGGCCCGCGCCTGGGCTACAGTCGGCGCAGCCAACACCGCCCTTTTCCTCTCCTTCCTCCTGAAAACCCATGTCCGTTCAAGACGACATCCGCCAGCGATTTGCCGAGCTGAGCCCGGCCCTGCAACAGGTGGCCCGCTTCGTGCTGGAGCATCCCAACGATGTGGTCACGGCCTCCATGCGCAGCGTGGGCACGCGCGCCGGCAGCCCGCCCGCCACGTTGGTGCGGTTTGCGCAGTGGCTGGGTTTTGACGGCTGGCCGCAGCTCAAGCAGGCCTTCGCGCAGGACATGGGGCTGGGCAGCGACGAGGCCTACGGCCAGCGCGCCAAGGCCTTGGTGGGCCGCGCTGGCGACCATGACCTGGTGGGCGAGACCTTCGAGGTGCACCGCCGCAATCTGGAGGCCACCGAGCGGCGCCTGGGCGATGCGTTGCAGCAGGCCTGCGCCCTGCTGGAAAAGGCCCGCAGCGTGCATGTGGCGGGCTTTCGCGCCAGCTACCCCGTGGCCTTTTCATTTGTCTATGTGTACCGGCTGCTGCGCGCCAGCGTGCACCTGCTGGACGGCCAGGGCGGCACGCTGGAGATGCAATGCCGCGCCATGGAGCGCGGCGACGCCCTGCTGGTAGTCGCCTTTGCGCCCTACTCGCGCGAGGCGCTGGCCGTGGCCCAGGCCGCCAGGGATGCGGGCTGCCGCATCGTGGCGCTGACCGACAGCCCCGCCTCGCCCCTGGCGCTGCTGGCCGACGCCACGCTGCTGTTTTCGCTGCACAGCCCGTCGTTCTTCCCCTCCATCACCTCGGCCGTGGCGCTGTCCGAGGCCCTGGTGGAACTGCTGGCCAGCCGCGCCGGCAAAGGCGTGGTGCAGCGCATCGACCAGGCCGAGGAGCAATTGTTTACCAGCGGTGCGTATCTGGAGGCACCTCGGTCGAGGAAAGCCGGTCGCGACTAGCCCAAGGCCGAAGCCGCCATTTGCGCCACAGCCATCGCAGCGCCAGGATCGTCACCGTCTTCCATGCTCCAGACGGCAGACAGTCCCGACCAGGCCAGCACCCATTGCAACAGGCGCCTTTGCTCCATGCCCGAGACTTCGGCAATGGTGGCCATGCGGCGCGCAAAGCGCCCCGGCGCCAGCGCGCTGGCGGGGTCGGGATTGCTCAGGATGTTGGCGTAGTCAAAGCCGCGCTCACCGTGCAGGCCCTTGGGGTCGATGGCCAGCCAGCCCAGGGGTCCGAAGTCCAGCACATTGCCGTGGTGAAGGTCACCATGCAGCACGGTCACGTCGCGCGGTGCGGCCAGCAGCTCGCGCGCCGTGGCGGCGCACAGGCCGAGCAGGCTGGCGGTTCCATGGCCTTGTGCAAGCAATGCATGGAACCACTGCGTCAGCGGCACCAGGGGTGGCAACGCCTTGGCGCGCGGTAGGTGCAGGCGCTTGGCAGCGGAGCACAGGATGCGCGTGGCCTCCTCATCGCGCTCGCCACGGGCCATCTCCACCAGCGATTCGGGTCCTGTGGCGCGCAGCATCAGCAAGGCCGGTCCTTCATGGGCCAGCACGGGCGCGGCACCATCGCCATTCCACCAGGCCATCAGCTGGGCGCCGGCCACTTCCTCGGGCTCCTGGGCGATCTTGAGCATGGCGGGCGTGCCGCCCTGGCGCACGGGCAGCAAAACACCGCGCGGCGTGGACAGGGGCTGGTCATCGATGGTCAGAGCCCAGCGGCTCAGATACGGCGCATGGAGAGACATTTTTTTCTAACAGGCGATCAGGGAGCCGCGGCTTGCCCCCGCAGCCGTGGCAGGGCCAGCCACTGCCCGTCGATGGCGCGGATGCTCAGCCGGTGCTCGAACACGGCCTCCAGCGCCGCATGCGTGGCCAGGTCGGCGCAGGCGCCCTGGTGCAGCACCTGCCCCTTGTCGAGAATGACCAGGTCCTGGGCCTGCAAGGCCATCGATATCTCATGCAGCACGCTGACCACGGTGCGGCCCTGGGCGACCAGGGCCTGCACGCATTCGAGCCAGTCGGCCTGGTGTGGCGGGTCGAGGTTGGCCAGGGGTTCGTCCATCAGCAGCACGCGGGCCTGCACGGCCAGGGCGCGCGCCAGCAGCACGCGCTGGCGCTCCCCGCCCGATAGACTGCCCACGCTGCGCATGCGCCAGTCCCAGCCCTGGGTCTGGCGCAGCGCCTGCTCCACGGCGGCATGGTCTGCCTGGCTGGGCGCAGCCAGCCAGCCCTGGTGCGGCAGGCGGCCCAGCATGACCACGTCATGGACCTGCATGTCGCCGGCCACGGGCTGGTTCTGGCCCAGCCAGGCAAGCGAGCAGGCCCGTTCGCGCGCACTCCATTGCCGCAGCGGGCGGCCCAGGAGCTCCACCTCGCCTTGCACGCCAGCGCCGGACTCCATGCCCGCCAGGGCGCGCAGCAGCGTGGATTTCCCGGCGCCGTTGGGGCCGACGATGGCGGTCCAGCGGCCGGCGGGCAGGGCCAGGCTCAGGCCGCTGAGGACCTGTCGATCGCCCAGGCGAACCTTCAGGGCGCGCGCTTGCAGGGCGGGGGCCAGTGCCGTCATGCGCCCTCCCCGCCGCGCAGGGCGTGGCGGCGGTGCATGAGCCACAGCAGGTAGCTGCCGCCCAGCAGGGCCGTGAGCGCGCCCACGGGCAGCTCCTGCGGGGCGATGAGCCAGCGCGCCAGCAGGTCGGCGGCCAGCAGCAGCACGGCGCCCATGCCCGCGCTGAGCACCAGCAGCCAGCGGTGCATGGAGCGCACCATGGAGCGCACCAGATGCGGCGCGGCCAGGCCGACGAAGGCGATCAGCCCGGTCTGCGCCACGGCCGTGCCCGTGGCCAGGGCCAGCAGCAAGATGAGCACCATGCGCAGCGGCGCCAGAGGCAGGCCCAGGCTGTGGGCCGTGGCCTCGCCCAGGGACAGGCCGTCGAGCACGCGGCCCAGGCACCAGGCACCCAGGGCGGTGGCCAGCAGCACGGCCAGCATCAGCGCGCAGGCGCCCCAGCCGATGAAGGAGGTGCTGCCCAGCATGAAGGCCTGCATGGCCTGCATGATGTCCGGGTTCATCAGCAGCACCAGCGATGCGGCCGCGCCCAGCACCACCCCCACCACCACCCCGGCCAGCAGCAGGCGCATGGTGTTGTGCACGCCCTGGGCCAGCACCAGGGTCAGCAGCACGGCCAGGGCCGCGCCCGCAAAGGCCGCGCCCGTGACACCCAGGCGCGCCAGTCCCGCCAGTGCGAAGGGCGAGGCGCCCAGCGCCGCCATGCTCAACGCAACGCCCAGCGAGGCGCCGGAGGCACTGCCCAGCAGATAGGGATCAGCCAGCGGGTTGCGGAACACGCCCTGGGCGATGGCCCCGGCCAGCCCCAGCAGGCCGCCCGCCAGCCACGCGCCCGCCGTGCGGGGCAGCCGGATCTCGGTGACGATCTGCCAGGACAGCGGATCGCTGCGCGCCGCCCAAACGCTCTCCCAGCCCGTGCTGCCCACGCCCGCGCCCAGCAGCATGAGCAGGGCACTCACGACCAGCAGGGCCAGTGCCATCCAGGGCGCAGCCAGGCCGCTGTGGTGCCTGCGGGCCTGCCTCACGGTGCGGCCCCGTTCAGGCAGCGCGCCATCAGCGCAGCGCCCTCGGCCATGCGCGGGCCGGCGCGCACCAGCACGTCCAGCTCGGCCGGCACAAAGCGGCAGACGCGCCCGGCCTGCATGGCACGCATGCGGCCCCAGCCCGGATAGGGCTCGCCCGATGTGCCCAGGCTGCGGTCGCCGCCCAGGATGAAGTCCGGGTCGGCGCGCACCACGAATTCAGGGTTGATGCGCGGGAACGGCCCCAGCTGCGCACCCACGACGTTGCGCATGCCCAGGCGCGCCAAGGTCTCGCCGATGAACGAAGACTCGCCGGCGGCAAAGGGGCCGCGGTTGACCTCGAAATACACGGTCTGCCCGCGCAGCGCGGGGTCCATGCTGCGCTCCACCTCCTGCATGCGCGCCTCGATGGCGGACCAGACACGGTCGGCGCCCTGCGCGGGCGGCAGGTCCAGCAACTGGCCCACGGTGCGCAGCACGGCCTGCGCATCGGCATGGGTGCGCGGCTCCAGCGCCACCACCTTGAGGCCCAATGCCTGCAGCCGCGCCACCGAGCGCGAGGCCATGGACACCAGCACCAGATCGGGCTTGAGCGCGACGATGGCCTCGATATTGGGGTCCATGCCGCCGCCCACCACGGGCAGGGTCTTCACATGGGCCGGCCAGTTCGAATAGCGGTCCACGCCGACCAGGCGCTGGCAGCCGCCCAGCTCGCATACGGTCTCGGTCAGCGAGGGCAGCAGGCTGACGATGCGCTGCGGCGGCTGTGGCAGCTCCACCGGAACGCCCCGCCCGTTCGTGACCCGGATGGCAGCCTGCGCCGCAGACAGCGCCAGTGCCAACGCCAGGCCCCACAGGGCGAGACGCCATGGCCTCACGGCTGCGGGCCCTTGAGCGCCAACGGCAGGCCGGCGCACATCAGCGTGACGGTTTCGCAGCTTTGCGCCGCACGCTGGTTGAGCACCCCCAGCGCATCCACAAAGGCCCTCACCTGTGATCCCAGCGGGATCACGCCCAGGCCGATCTCGTTGCCGACCAGGATCACCGGGCCGGGCGCAGCTTGCAAGGCGGCAAGAAAGGCCGTGCATTGGCCCTCCCATCCGCGCGCCAGTTCCTCGGAAGGCTGGGCCGGCATCATCCAGTTGGTCAGCCACAGCGTCAGGCAGTCCACCACCAGCAGGCGCTGCGGCGTGCTGTGCCGCGCAAGCATGGCGGCCAGGTCCAGCGGCTCCTCGAGCGTGGCCATGCCGGGCACGCGCTCGGCGCGGTCGCGCCGGTGGCGGGCGATGCGCTCGCGCATTTCGTCGTCCCAGGGCTGGCCGGTGGCGATCAGCGCGGCCTCGCGGTCCAGGGCGCCATCGAGCCAGGCGCGGGCCAGCAATTCGGCACGGCGCGACTTGCCGCTTTTCTGGCCGCCCAGAATGAGTTGGCTGCGCGCAAGCGAATAGGTGGAGATCTGGTCGGTCATGACGCCTGGCCTGCGGGAATGTCAGCGCCCAGCAGCGCCGCCACGGCGCGCGGCTGCGAGGCAAACCAGGCGTGGAAATAGCTGGCGTGCACGCTGCCCTGGCGGTACAGCGCCTCGCCCCGGTCAGGCTGGGGAGCCTGGCCCGGGCGGCTGCTGCGCCCGGCCTCGGCCATGGACGTGTCCAGCCGGCTGTAGTGAAAGGTATGGCCGCGCAACAGGCCCCAGGGCGTGGGCAGTTGCTGCATGCCCAGGCCGGCCAGGCGCGGCTGCATGCGTGCATGGCCGGGCAACAGGCCCCAGAGGTCCGTGGTCCGGCCCGCAGTGTCGGTCAGTCGTTCGCACAGCGCCAGCATACCGCCGCACTCGGCCCAGACCGGGCGGCCGGCAGCCACGTGGGCGGCAATGTCACCGCGCAGCGCGGCATGGGCGGCCAGCGCGTCCAGGTGCAGTTCCGGATAGCCGCCGGGCAGCCACAGCGCATCGCAATCCGGCAGGCGCTCTGCGGCCAGGGGCGAGAAGAAGGCGATCCGCGCACCCATGGAACGCAGGCAGTCGAGGTTGGCCTGGTAGATGAAGCTGAAGGCCGCATCACGCGCCACCGCCACGGTGCGGCCCGCCAGCCAGGGCTGCACGGCTTCGGCAGGTTCCGGGCACGGTTCAAAGTCCACGGACCAGTCCTGCCAGCTGGCGCTCTGGCCGGCTTCGGCCTGCCAGGACAACTGGCCCAGCGGCGTGGCCAGCAGCGCATCGGCGGCCACGTCCAGGCGCTGCAGGGCATCGTCCAGCTCATGCGCGGCAACCAGGCCCAGGTGCCGCTCGGGCAGCAGCGAGGTGGCGCCTGCACCCTGCACCCGCGCCAGCGCGCCCAGCCACAGCGAAGGCTCGCGCAGGCCGGCACGCAGCAGGTCGGCATGGTGGGCGCTGCCCACGCGGTTGGCCAGCAGGCCGGCCCAGCGCAGGCCCGGCCGGTAGTGCTGCAGGCCATGGGCCAGTGCGCCAAAGGTGCCGGCCATGCCCGAGGCGTCGATCACGGCCAGCACCGGCAGGCCCAGCCGCTCGGCTACATCGGCCGCGCAGGGCGTGCCGTCGAACAGGCCCATGACGCCTTCCACCAGGATGAGGTCGGCCTCGCAGGCGGCGGCGTGCAGGCGCGCACGCATGTCGGCCTCGCCCGTCATCCACAGATCGACGCTGTGCACGGGCGCGCCGCTGGCCAGCTCGTGCCAGTGCGGGTCCAGGAAGTCAGGGCCGCACTTGAACACGCGCACGCGGCGCCCCTGGCGCGCATGCAGCCGCGCCAGCGCAGCCGTCAGCGTGGTCTTGCCCTGGCCCGAGGCCGTGGAAGTGATCAGCAGCGCCGGGCAGCGTGCCCCGCCCCGGCCAAGGTCAATATTCATGTGTATTTGTTTGCTCCGTGCGACGCTGCCTTGAACCGGCCGCTCCGCCAACGCGGCGCATTGTAGTGCGCACCCCCGCCGTATCCGCACCCGACCCGTACCGCGCCCGCAACCAATGCTTACGCATTACACCCCGCCGAAGCAGACGCGTCCTACACATGGCGCTACGATTTTGTGAGACAGTCTGCCGCCTACGCTCGAATACCTGAGCACGGCGCTGACGTCAAGCCTTCTAAGCCCCCCTGCTATCAGGTTTCCTCGGATACTTCCACGGAATGCGCTCACTTCGTTCGCACGTCCTACAATCTCAGCGTCTATGACCTCCCAGACTTCCCTCGACCACATTGCAGAGCGCGTGGAGCGCCTGCTGGTTCGCCACGAGGAACTGCAACGCACGAATGCGCTACTCGCCGAACAGGTGGCGGCCCTGACCCAGGAGCGTGATTCGCTGCGCTCGCGGCTCAACGCCGCCCGGGCCCGCGTCGATGTCCTGATCGAGCGCCTGCCCTCCAACCAGGGGGCTTGACCCCCTTCGCAACCGCCGACGCCCCGAACGCCCATGAAGCAGATCGAAGTGCAAATCCTGCAGCAAAGCTATGTGCTGACCTGCCCCGATGGCCAGGAAGAGCGTCTGCTCGAGGCCGTGCGCCGTGTGGACACGGCCATGACCCGTATCCGCGACAGCGGCAAGGTCCGCTCGCGCGAGCGCGTGGCCGTGCTGTCCGCGCTGAACATGGCCTTCGACGTGCTGGACCGCGAAGCGCAGGAAAGCGCCATGGCCACGGCCCAGGCCGAAATGCAGTCCCTGCATGACGAGGTCACTTCGCAGCATGCCGCCCAGTCCCTGCCGCCCGAGCCCAGCCCCGAGGAACTGGCCGAGCGCCAGCGCCAGCAGGCCCTTGCCGAGCAACTGGTGCTGCGCCTGGACCAGGCCCTGGAAAGCGATGCACGGCTGCTCTGAGCCGCCACAACCCCGCCCATGCAACGGCCTCTTCGGAGGCCGTTTTTCATGGCATCGGCCATGTCAATGGAAAGCCCATGCCGTTCAAAGAACTTGATTGCGGGCATGCTCAATCGCCGTAGAATGGAGGCGTCTGCAAACCCGCCGGGCTTTATAGTTCCTTGGACCAATGCTCTATGAGCCCGGGCTTGGTACATTGCCATTCGAGCGTGATCGTCTCGCGTTAGATGAACCCAACGTCTGGCTGCCCTTGCCCCCCTGAACCCCGGTTCAGGATGACGGCCCGGTGGTCTTTGCAGACACCTGATTCCAACCCGGCGCACCTCCACGGTGCGCCGGGTTTTTTGTTGCCCGCCCCTCCCCGCCCATTCACTACCGATCTTCTGCCGCATGCCTGACCTGCTGTTTCTCGAACTGGCCCTGCTGGGCCTGTGCTCCGGTTTCCTGGCCGGCCTGCTGGGAGTGGGCGGCGGCATGGTGCTCGTGCCGTTTCTGACCTACTTTCTCGACAAGCGCGGGGTCGGCCCCGACCTGTCCGTGAAGATGGCGATCGCCACGGCCATGGCCACCATCGTGTTCACCTCGATCTCCAGCCTGCGCGCCCACCACGGTCGCGGCGCCGTGCGCTGGGACATCGTGCGCAGCCTGGCGCCGGGCATCATCACGGGCGGCCTGCTCGCCAGCCTGGGCGTTTTCGCGCTGCTGCGCGGCAAGTACCTGGCACTGTTCTTTGGCGTGTTCATCGGCTACATGGCGCTGCGCATGCTGCGCAGCAACAGCCAGCCCACGGCCACGCGCGCCCTGCCGGGGCCGCTGGGGCTGTACGGCGCGGGCACGGGCCTGGGCTTCATCTCGGGGCTTGTGGGTGCGGGCGGGGCCTTCATCAGCGTGCCCTTCATGATGCGCTGCTCGGTGCCCATGCACATGGCAGTGGGCACCAGCGCGGCACTGGGGTTTCCGATTGCCGTGGTGAATGCGGCGGGCCTGATCTTCACCGGCGCGGGCGACGCCGGGCGCCCCGAATACTCGCTGGGCTACCTGTGGCTGCCGGCCCTGCTGGCCCTGGCCTGCTGCAGCGTGCTGACGGCACCGCTGGGGGCACGGGCCGCGCACCGGCTGCCCGTGGGCCAGCTCAAGCGCATCTTTGCCACGCTGCTGTTCGGCCTGGCGGCCTACATGCTCTGGAAGGGCTTGAGCGCAGGCAGCTGAGCGCTCGCGGCCTGGGCCATTCTCTGCCGGTAGGCGATGGCGCCAATGCCGGCGCGCTGCGCCTGCAGGCATTCGCCGAACTGCTCGCGCGGCAGGCCAGGCGCGCACAGGAAGCCCTGGAAGTAGTGGCCCTGCATGCGGTGGATGGCCGTCAGCTGCTCGTGCGTTTCCACGCCCTCGGCCACGATCTCCACGCCCAGCGCCAGACCCAGGCTGATGATGGCGCCGACGATGGCCTGGTCGCCCTCGTCGCTGGGCAGGCCGCGCACGAAGCTCTGGTCGATCTTGATCTTGGAGATGGGCAGCTTCTTCAGGTAGGCCAGGTTGGAGTAGCCAGTGCCGAAGTCGTCAATCACCATGCCCACGCCCAGGTCGGCGATCTGGCATACGCGCAGCGCCATGTCCTGGGCGTCCTGCAGCAAGATGCTTTCCGTCAGCTCCAGCTCCAGCAGCTGGGGTGTCAGGCCGTAGCTGCGCAGCAGCTCGGTCACCCGCTCGACAAAGCCTGACTGGCGGAACTCCAGCGCCGACACGTTGACCGAGACCTTGATGGGCATGCCCTGCTGCTGCCAGCGTGCAGCCTCCTGCACGGCCTGCTCCATGACCCAGGCGCCCAGCGTGACGATGTAGCCCGACTCCTCGGCCAGCGGGATGAAGACACCCGGCGAGACCACGCCAAATTCGGGATCGGTCCAGCGCAGCAGCGCCTCGGCCGCGACGATGCGGTCGCTGTCTATGTGCACCTGGGGCTGGAAGTAGACCGCCATGCGGCCATGCTCCAGCGCCTGGCGCATGGCGTGCTCCAGCTTCATGCGCGACAGCAGGCCGGCGCTCATCTGCGGCTGGTAGAAGCTGAAATGGCCCCGGCCCCGCTCCTTGACGCGGTACATGGCGGTGTCGGCCTGGCGGATCAGCTCATCCAGCGTGAGGCCATCGGCCGGGTACTGGGCCACGCCGATGCTGCACTGCACGGAGAAACCCAGGCCGTCGAGCAGGAAGGGGCGCTCCATCTCCTGCAGGATGCGCTTGGCCACCGACGCGGCCAGCTCGGCGTTGCAGCCCTGCAGATAGAGCACGAACTCGTCGCCACCCAGGCGGCACAGGATGTCCACGGGCCGCATGCAGTCGCTCAGGCGCTGCGCGACCAGCTTGAGCACGCGGTCGCCGAACTGGTGGCCCAGCGAGTCGTTGATGATCTTGAAGCGGTCCAGGTCGATGAACAGGATGCTGAACACCGTGCCGCCTGCGCGCGCGGCCTCGATGGCTGCATCCACGCGCTCCGTGAGGTTCAGGCGGTTGGGCAGGCCGGTGAGCGCGTCGCTGTAGGCCAGCTGTTCAATGCGCTGCTGGGCCACGCGCTGCTGCGTGAGGTCGCGCATGAAGCCGATGCTCTGCACCACGTCGCCCTGCGCGTTGCGCAGCGGCACCCAGGACAGGCGCACGGCGCAGCGCGCGCCGCCGGCCTGGCGCAGCCACAGGTCGCCCTCCCAGAAGCCGCCCTGGTGCCACTGGATGCGGGCCAGGTCGCCCAGGGTGTCGGCCTGGCCTTCGGAGGCCTCGAACAGCGACTCCACCGTGCGCCCCTGCACGGGCATGCCGCCCAGCAGGCGCTCGCAGGCCGGGTTGGTGCGGGCCACATCCATGTAGCCGTCGGCAATGAAGATGCCGTCCAGGCTGGACTCGAAGACGCGCGCTGCCAGCTCCAGGCCCGCCTGGGTCTGGGCCTCGGCCGTGATGTCGCGAAAGGAAAAGATCCGCCCCATGGGCAGGCCCCGGCGCAGCTGGGGCACGGCGCGGCGCTCCAGGATGCGGCCGTCGCGCAGGTCCAGCACGTCGGCCGCCTCCATCAGGGGCTGGGCCGACAGCAGCTTCAACTGGCGCGCATAGGATTCGGCATCGCGCACCTGGCTGGCCAGGTGGTCGAGGATGGCCACGTCGTTGCGACGCACCAGCAGGGCCTCGGGAATGCCCCAGAGCGTGGCAAAGCGGTGGTTGAAGGCGCGGATGCGGCCATCGGGATCGCAGACCAGGATGGCGTCGGCCGCGGACTCCAGCGTGGCGCGCAACTCGCCCAGCAGGCTCTCGAACTCGGCCTCGTGCAAGGCCTGCTCGCGCCGGTCCAGCATGCTGACCAGCAGCACCTCGCCGTCGAGCGCGCGCACGCGCATCTCCACGGGCGCCAGCTGGCCATCGGCGCGGCGCACCTCGGCAATGAACTGGGCTCCGGCCTGCCAGTTGAAGGGATCGCTCCAGAAAGCCTGCTGCTGCGGCGTGGCGGCCAGCACCTGCACGGGCAGGCCCGGGGCCGCATCGGCCTCATAGCCGGTGACGGATTCGCTGGCGGCGTTGGCGCGCAGCACCTTCAGGGTGCGCGCATCGATCAGCCACAGGGCCTCCTGCAGTGCATCCAGCAGGCGGGGCCAGGCGCGGTTGAGCGCTTGCTTGTTCAAGACGCCACCTTCGGTGGATCCAACTCCACCGCCCGTTCAAAGTAATAGCAGACACGCCGGCGCGGCGACAGGTAGTCCAGCGCATCGCGCGGCAGCTGCGCGGGCGCCACTCCCCGGCGTATGCCCAGCTCGGGAAACAGCTCCAGCGCCAGCACGGGCGCCTGCGCGGCCGGCACGCCGGCATCGTGCACCATCACCGAGGGCTTGAGCGGGCGTGATGCATTCACGGACATGACCATGGCATGGCGCCCATCGGTCAGCTCCACCACCGAGCCCGGGGGGAACACACCCATCATGCGGATGAAGCCATTGAGCACGGGCGCGGCGAACTTGTCGCGCAGCCGACTGAACAGCATGGACAGGGCCTCGTGCGGCGTATGCGGCGTCTGTGCATCGCCAGGATTGCACAGGCGGTCGTAGCTGTTGACCAGGGCCAGGATCTGGCCCGTGAGTTCCATGTCTTCGGCCACCAGGCTCAGCGGGAACCCCGTGCCGTCGGCCCATTCATGGTGCTGGGCGATGGCCGTTGTGACCTGGGCCGACAGGCCCATGCGCATGGCAATGGCCACGGATTCGCCCACATGGCGCTCGTAGCGCTCGCGCAGGGCGTCGGGCACGGAAGGCTCCAGGGCCAGGCCGTGCATACCTTCGACACCGGCCACGGGCTTGCCCGCGTCATGCAGCAGCGCCGCCAGGCCCAGGTCGCGCAGCAGCGATTCCTGCAGGCCCAGGGCCCGGCCCAGCAGCAGGCTGAGCACGGTCACGTTGACGGCATGCACGCTCTGGCTGCTGCCCACGCCATCGGACAGCAGGTGAATGGCCACGTCCTGCGGGCCCGCCAGTTCGGCCAGGCAGCCATCGACCAGGGCCTCGGTGGGCATGCGCGCCTGCTCGGGCGCGCTGGCGATGGTGGTCTCTATGGCCACATAGCCGCGCTCCACCTTCTGAAAGCGCGCATTGCAGTCCTCCAGCCGGCCGCGCCAGTCGGGCACGGACAGCAGCAGCGGTGCTGGCGCAGGTTCGGTGGGTGCAGGCTCGGGGGCCACCACGACGGGCGGCAGCTCCTGCGGCGGCGGGGTGCGCACCTCGGCGGGCCAGGTGTCGCTTTTGTGCGGGACACAGCGCACCACCTCCAGGCCCAGGGATTTCAGGGTCTGGATCTGTGCGCTGGAGGTGATCTTGAAGCTGCTGACCGGAAAGGGATGGTTCAGCCACCCAACATCGAGCTGGACAAACATGCCCGGACGGAGGTCTCGGATATCGATGAGGACGGAATGGTTCACGCGCGGCAACGGCCCCGAGGCTGAAGGAATCGGCAATATGTAAGCCGATGATTCGGGCATTATCTCCAGTTCTGAGGGCCTCGCAGCCAATCCGCGACCCCAGGTGCCAAGTCTGGCCTCAGCTGTTGCTCAACGGCACCAGAGGCTGGGCTTGTAGATCAGGTCCATCCACAGCGCCCAGACGGCCACGCCCACCAGCATCAGGCCGGCCAGGCGCGTGCCCCATTCGGCGCGCAGACCGTTCAGGCGCTGCCGGCCCAGCCGCCACAGCCAGGGGCCGGCCACCAGCCACAGCCCGCTGCCCACGCCAAAGGCCGCCATGGCCAGCGCGCCCTGCAACGGGCCGCCGCTGAGCGCGGCGACCAGCACGGCCGAATACAGCAGTCCGCAAGGCATGAGCGCCCAGGCATAGCCTGCCGCCAGCGTGCCGCCCGGCGCCGACACCCAGGGCTGCACGCGCCGCCAGGCGGCGCGGCCAGCAGACTCCAGCCAGGCGGGCTGGCGGGCCTGCACCATCATGGCCAGGCCCCAGGCCATCACGGCGACATGGGTCAGCGTCCAGAACGGCTGCAGCGCCGTGGTCTGGCTGGTGAGCCAGGACAGGCTCTCCATGGCCAGGGCCGAGGCAGCGCCCAGGCTGGCATAGCCGGCCAGACGGCCGCCGTGGAACAGCGCCGTGCGCAGCCACAGCCGGCTTTGCAATCCATGCACGGCCACCACCTGCGAGCCGCCGCCCTGCCCCGCCCCGCCCGTGACCACGCCGCAGGGCGCAGCGCACATGGCAAGGCAATGGGGCCCGCCGACGAGCCCCATGATCAAAGCGGTCCAGAGCAGCGACAACAGCATGGGGCCTAGATGATCCTCGAAAACCGCGCCCGGTTCTTGTCCGCCTGCAGATATCGGTCAAACAGCATGGCTACGCCGCGCACGAAGTACCAGCCCATGGGCGTGACCTGGAAGCCCTCGTCGCTGATCTGCACCAGGCCCTTGGCCTGCAAGTCCTCCAGGGCCGCCATCTCGGGCGCGAAGTACTCGCGAAAGCCCAGCAGCCAGGCCTGCTCCATGGGCTCGAACAGCACGGCGCCCTGACACATGATGGCCATGATGACGGCGCGGCGCACCAGGTCGTCGCGCGACAGCGCCAGGCCCCGCACCACGGGCAGGTGGCTGGCGTCGATGGCGTCGTAGTACTCCTCCAGCGTCTTGGCGTTCTGGCTGTAGCTGGCACCCACCTTGCCGATGGCCGACACGCCCAGCGCAATCAGGTCGCAGTCGGGCTGGGTGCTGTAGCCCTGGAAGTTGCGGTGCAGCCGGCCCTGGCGCTTGGCCACGGCCAGCGAGTCCTCGGGCAGGGCGAAGTGGTCCATGCCCACATAGACATAGCCACCGTCCATGAACGCGGCGATGGAACGCGACAGCATGGCCAGCTTGTCGGCCCCCTGGGGCAGATCCTCGGCCGCAATGCGCCGCTGCGGCTTGAAGCGCTCGGGCAGGTGGGCATAGGCATAGAGCGCGATGCGGTCGGGCCGCAGCGCGTTGACCTGGGCCAGCGTGCGCTCGAAGGATTCGGGCGTCTGCTTGGGCAGGCCGTAGATCAGGTCCACGTTGATGGAGGCAAAGCCCAGCTGCCGCGCGGCCGCCACCAGCTCGAACACCTGCTCGGCCGGCTGCACGCGATGAACCGCGATCTGCACCTGTTCGTCAAAGTCCTGCACGCCGAAGCTCAGGCGGTTGAAGCCCAGCTCCTTGAGCACGGCCAGGCGCTCGACGCTGACGGTGCGCGGATCGACCTCGATGGAGTACTCGCCACCCGGCTCCAGCTTGAAATGCTCGCGCAACAGGCCCATCAGCGTGCGCAACTCGTCGTCGGAGAAGAAGGTGGGCGTGCCGCCGCCCAGGTGCAGCTGGCTGACGGTCTGGCCCTTGCCGCAATGGGCCGTATGCAAGGCCATCTCGCGCGCCAGGTAGTCCAGGTAGACGGCGGCGCGATCGTGGTGGCGCGTCACGATCTTGTTGCAGGCGCAGTAGTAGCAAAGCGACTCGCAAAAGGGCACGTGCACATACAGCGACAAAGGCGTGGCACGCGCTGCGGTACTCGATTTGCGTTGTTGCAGCGCCAGGATATAGTCCTCTGCACCAAAGGCCTCGACAAAGCGGTCGGCGGTAGGGAACGAGGTGTATCGGGGCCCCGGTACGTCAAAGCGACGCAGCAGCTCTGGGGTGACAGCGGTCATGGGTTTTTTCCTCTAATACCTCGACTGTGCCGCAGCACATCGGTCATGTCCTTGACTCATATCAAGAGTTGTTTGAGGGACTGCTGCGACAATTTGATCCAACTCATCGCAATCCACGAGGTCACCGCCGGCACGCTGTGTGCCGCTGATGTTTATCACTCCATGAACCTTCAGACCATCAAAGCCTCCTGCTCCAACTGCAACCTGCGCGAACTGTGCATGCCCATGGGCCTGGATGCCGAGCAGATGCAGCGCATCGACGACATCGTGGCCACGCGCCGCAAGGTCAAGCGCGGAGGCCTGCTGTTTCGCAACGGCGAGACATTCACCTCGCTGTACGCCATCCGCACCGGCTTCTTCAAGACCTGCGTGGCCACCGAGGACGGACGCGACCAGGTCACAGGCTTTCAGATGGCCGGCGAGATCATCGGCCTGGACGGCATCGTCAACGACCACCACACCTGCGATGCCGTCGCGCTGGAAGACGCCGAAGTCTGCGTCATGCCCTTCGACAAGCTGGAAGACCTGTCGCGCGAGGTCACGGCCCTGCAAAACCATGTGCACAAGGTCATGAGCCGCGAGATCGTGCGCGAGCACGGCGTGATGCTGCTGCTGGGCAGCATGCGCGCCGAAGAGCGCCTGGCCGCCTTCGTGCTCAACCTGGTGCAGCGCCTGCATGCGCGGGGCTTTTCCAAGTCGGAACTGGTGCTGCGCATGACGCGCGAGGAAATCGGCAGCTACCTGGGCCTGAAGCTGGAGACGGTGAGCCGCACCTTCTCCAAGTTCGCGGACGACAACATCATCGAGGTGCGCCAGCGCCATCTGCGCATCCTGGACACGGAGGCGCTCAAGCGCATCGTCAACAGCCAGCAGTGCCAGTGAGGCCGCAAGGGCGGCAAGCATTCATCCGCCAATGAACAAGGCCCGCGACAGCGGGCCTTGTTCATTGCAGCGGGCTCTCGCTCAGTCCCGCCCCAGCCCCTGCATGGCCAGGTCCGGGTCGGGCTCGGAGACCACGCCGTCGTTGAGATCGCGGGCCGATCGGCCCAGCATGGTGGTCATCAGGCTGGAGAGCATGGTCACGCCCCAGAAGGCGAAGAAGGCCAGCGTGTAGATGCCCTGGCGCGACCAGCCCAGGTCGCCGAGCCAATGCAGCTCCAGCGGGTCCACAAAGGCAAAAACCAGCATCTCCATCACGGCGGCTGCCAAAAAGGCAGGCCAGGCAATCCACATCCAGCGTTGGGCCAACATCAGCGATCTCCTTGTGCTGTCGAGGGGGCGCCTTCATTGTGCGCCGCGCCAACGCATGGCGCCAAGCCCCGCAGCGCCCTGCACGCCTGTAGGAAACCCTCACCCGTCGCGCATGCCGGAGATGCGATCCGCCATGCAAAAAGGCCGCGACTGCGGCCTCTTGCAGGGGTGCACGGCGATCAGCGGTCCGTGGGGTGATCGTGCGCGGGCGTGGCCGCATGGTTGCGGCCGGTGACGGCGGGCGCCATGCTCTTGGGCACTTCGCGCACGCCATCGGCACGCTCGTTGATCGTGATGCCGTTGCGGTAGTAGTCGGGGTCGATCACGGGATCGGCGCCATTGATGGCGATGATGGCCGTGATCACGGCAGCGACCACCACGGCCGCCGGGCCGGCCACCACCAGCCAGACATGGCCGAACTTCCACCAGGGCTTGCCGGCGTCGGGGTGCGAGGGAGCCTGCGCGGGCGCGGACACTGCGGGACTGGAAGACATGGGAAACCTCTTTCTTTCAGGCGGCAGGCGCGGACCGTGCCACGCCTGCCAGGAACATCACCGGGGCACCAGGAAGACGGCCTTTTCGGACGCGCGTCCCGCGCCCGAATGCACGGCATCGATATCGAAGAATACGGTGTGCGAGCCCGGCTCGGCCGAACCGTAGGGAATCTGCAGTCGCGCCGCAATGCCGCGCGTCTCGGCCGGGCCGACCTCGACTTCCTGCTCGGACGCCAGCTCCAGCCCATCGAGGCCATGGGCGCTGATGCGGTAGCGCTGGGCCTGCTCGGTGGCATTCATGATCTGCAGGCGGTAGACATTCTCCAGCTTGCCGCCAGCCACGATGCGCGACAGCGAGGCGCGGTCGCGGATCACGTCCACCTTGACCGACTGGCGCAGCGCCAGGCTCACGATCATGGCCACGCTCAAGCCGATCAGCACGGCCGAGTAGATCAGCACGCGCGGACGGAAGATGCGGCGCAGCACCTGGGCACGCCGCCACAGGCCGGCCATGGCGTTCTGCGTGGTCAGGCGGATCAGGCCGCGCGGGTACTCCATCTTGTCCATGATGGAATTGCAGGCGTCTATGCACAGGCCGCAGCCAATGCATTCGTATTGCAGACCGTTGCGGATGTCGATGCCCACGGGGCAGACCTGCACGCACATCTTGCAGTCGATGCAGTCGCCCAGGCCCTGGGCCTTGTAGTCCACCTTCTTGGTGCGCGGTGCACGCGGCTCGCCCCGGCCCGTATCGTAGCTGACGATCATGGTGTCCCGGTCGAACATGGCGCTCTGAAAGCGCGCATAGGGGCACATGTACTTGCAGACCTGCTCGCGCATGTAGCCCGCGTTGCCATAGGTGGCAAAGCCGTAGAACAGCACCCAGAACATCTGCCAGCTGCCCTGCAGCGCCAGCAGCTCGCCGCCCAGCTCGCGGATGGGCACGAAGTAGCCCACGAAGGTGAAGCCGGTCCACAGCGCAATGGCGATCCACAGCAACTGCTTGAGCGACTTCTTCCAGGCCTTCTCGAAGGTCCAGCCGTTCTTGTCCAGCCGCATGCGCGCGCTGCGGTCGCCTTCGACCTTGCGCTCCACCCACATGAAGATCTCGGTGTAGACCGTCTGCGGGCACGAGAAGCCGCACCACAGGCGCCCGGCCACGGCCGTGAACAGGAACAATGCCAGCGCCGAGATGATCAGCAGGCCCGCCAGGTAGATGAAGTCCTGCGGGTACAGCACCAGCCCGAAGAGATAGAAGCGCCGCGTTCCGAGGTCGAACAGCACCATCTGGCGCTGGCCCCACTCCAGCCAGGGCAGGCCGTAGAAAACCAGTTGGGTGAGAAACACCAGGGCCCATCGCCAGCGTGCGAAGACACCGCTGATGGAGCGCGGGTAGACCTTCTTTTCCGACTCGAACATCGACACCAGCTCGCCCGGATCAGGCGTGGCCGGCGTGATCGGAATGACTTTGCGGGGAGGCTTCCCGGTGTCATCCCCGCTCTCGGGCTTCATGGTGGGTTCCTTTGTTTTTTTGAAATATCTGAAAACTCAAAACGCAAAAAGGCGGCGCCGCAGCGCCGCCCCTGTGCTTACTGACGGACTGCGCCGTCTTTGTGCGACATGCCCCAGACATAGGAAGCAAGCACCGCGATCTGCGCCTCGGTCAGCTTGTCCTTCTGGGCAGGCATCTCGTTGTGCTTGCCGTTGTTGATCATGGCCGTGATGGCGGCCTCGCCCCAGCCGTGCAGCCAGATGTCATCGGTCAGGTTGGGCGCGCCCAGAGCCTGGTTGCCCTTGCCGTCCATGCCGTGGCAGGCTGCGCAGGCCGTGAACTTGGACTTGCCCAGCGAGGCCTTGAGCGAGTCGTGCGGGCTGCCCGACAGGCTCAGCACATAGTGCGAGAGATTGCGCACATCGTCGGGCGTGCCGACGGCAGCGGCCATGGGCGGCATGATGCCGATGCGGCCGCCCGTGATGGTTTCCCTGATCTTCTCGGGCGTGCCGCCATGCAGCCAGTCGCCATCGGTCAGGTTGGGGAAGCTCTTGCCGCCGCGTGCGTCCGAGCCGTGGCACTGTGCGCAGTTGTTCATGAACAGGCGCTCGCCGATGGCCATGGCCTGGGGGTCCTTGGCCATGTCTTCGGTGCTCATGCTCGTGAACTTGGCGTACAGCGGCTCCAGGTCCGCGCGGGCCTTGGCCATCTCGTTTTCATAGGCGCCCAGCTGCGTCCAGCCCAGCTTGCCCGCGAACGAGCCCAGGCCCGGATAGGCCGCCAGGTAGGCGAAGCCGAACACCGAGGTGATGATGAACAGCCACATCCACCACTTGGGCATGGGGTTGTTCAGCTCGCGCAGGTCCTCGTCCCAGACGTGGCCCGTGGTGTTGTCGGCCGATGGGACCACCTTCTTGCGTGCGGTGAGATACAGCAGCAGCAGGCAGCCGATGATGCCGCCCAGCGTGATCGCCGTGACATAGATCGACCAGAAGTTGTTTACGAAATCGCTCATGGGAAGTTCTCGTTCTGGTGGAGGGACTCAGTCTTGCTCGAACGGCAGCTGGGCGGCCTCGTCGAAACGGGCCTGGTTGCGGCGGGCGAACGCCCACCACCAGATGCCGATGAAGCAGGCCAGCGAGGCCAGCGTGGCCACGATGCGCATGGTGGTGATGTCCATGTCGCTCTCCTTTACTTGACCGAACGGCCCAGGACCTGCAGGTAGGCGATGACGGCGTCCATTTCCGTCTTGCCCTTGACCTGCTCGGCAGCGCCGCTGATTTCCTCGTCGCTGTAGGGCACGCCCACCTTGCGCAGCGCGCTCATGTGCTGGGCGACCACGGTGTCATCCACCTTGTTCTTTTCCAGCCAGGTGTAGGCAGGCATGTTGGACTCGGGCACCACGTCGCGCGGGTTGTTCAGGTGGATGCGATGCCATTCGTCGCTGTACTTGCCGCCCACGCGGTGCAGGTCGGGACCCGTGCGCTTGGAACCCCACTGGAAGGGGTGGTCATAGACGAACTCGCCAGCCACCGAGTAGTGGCCGTAGCGCATGGTCTCGGCGCGGAAGGGGCGGATCATCTGCGAGTGGCAGTTGTAGCAGCCCTCGCGCAGATAGACGTCGCGGCCCATCAGCTGCAGCGGCGTGTAGGGCTTGAGGCCCGCCACCGCTTCCGTGGTCGACTTCTGGAAGAACAGCGGAACGATTTCCACCATGCCGCCGACGGCGACCACCAGCAGGGTCAGCACGATCAGCAGGAAATTGTTGGTTTCCACCTTCTCGTGGGAAAAGCTCTTGGGAGCGCTATTGTTGTGATCGGACATGAGTAATGCTCCTAGACGCTCAGGCGTGGGCCACGACGGCAGGCACGGCCACCTTCACCGAACGGCCCGAGATCGCGGTCTTCCAGGTGTTCCACAGCATGACCAGCATGCCGCCCAGGTACAGCAGGCCACCGGCCACGCGGATCACGTAGAACGGATAGCTGGCCTTGACGCTTTCGACGAAGGTGTAGGTCAGCGTGCCATCGGGATTGACGGCGCGCCACATCAGGCCCTGCATCACACCGGCGATCCACATCGCGGCGATGTACAGCACGATGCCGATGGTGGCCATCCAGAAGTGCAGTTCGATGGCGCCCACCGAGTGCATCTTGGTCTTGCCGAACAGGCGCGGGATCAGGTAGTACAGCGAGCCCATGGTGATCAGGCCCACCCAGCCGAGGGCGCCCGAGTGAACGTGGCCCACGGTCCAGTCCGTGTAGTGCGACAGCGCGTTGACGGTCTTGATGGACATCATCGGACCTTCGAACGTGGACATGCCGTAGAACGACAGCGACACGATCAGGAAGCGCAGGATGGGGTCATCGCGCAGCTTGTGCCATGCGCCCGACAGCGTCATCACGCCGTTGATCATGCCGCCCCAGCTGGGAGCCAGCAGGATCAGCGAGAACACCATGCCCACGGACTGCGTCCAGTCGGGCAGCGCGGTGTAGTGCAGGTGGTGAGGACCCGCCCACATATAGGTGAAGATCAGCGCCCAGAAGTGGACGATGGACAGGCGGTAGCTGTAGACCGGACGGCCAGCCTGCTTGGGGATGAAGTAATACATCATGCCCAGGAAGCCTGCGGTCAGGAAGAAGCCCACGGCGTTATGGCCGTACCACCACTGCACCATCGCGTCCTGCACGCCGGCGTAGGCCGAGTAGCTCTTCATCCAGCCGGCCGGAATGGCCGCGCTGTTGACGATGTGCAGCAGTGCCACGGCGATGATGAAGGCGCCGAAGAACCAGTTGGCCACGTAGATGTGACGGACCTTGCGGATGCCGATGGTTCCGAAGAACACGATGGCATACGAAACCCAGGTCACGGCGATCAGCAGGTCGATCGGCCACTCCAGCTCGGCGTACTCCTTGCCCTGGGTGTAGCCCAGCGGCAGGCTGATGGCGGCGGCGAGAATGACGATCTGCCAGCCCCAGAAGGTCAGGCTGGCCAGCTTGGGCATGAACAGCCGCGTCTGGCAGGTGCGCTGCACCACGTAGTAGCTGGTTGCGAACAGCGCCGATCCGCCAAAGGCAAAGATCACGGCGTTCGTGTGCAGCGGACGCAGGCGCCCGTAGCTCAGCCATGGAATGCCGAAGTTGAGTTCCGGCCAGGCCAGCTGCGAGGCGATCAACACCCCGACAGCCATGCCTACCACCCCCCAGACGACGGCCATGATAGAGAACTGCCTTACGACGGAATCGTCGTAATAGACAGCGTTTTTATTTGAACTATCCATCGTGCACCCCTTAGATTGCTATCAAAGTGTTACGTTCTTCGCTCCCGGGCGTGTTGACCCACGTCAATCGTCCCGAAGAATGCGCTCACCCTCTTGCTCCACACTCTCGAACTGCCCGCGATACACGGCCCACCACAGGGCCGCAAGGATGGCCAGCACCAGCACCACCGACAGCGGGATCAGCAAATACAAAATATCCATGGTCAGTTCCCCGTGGCGCTGACGCGCCACGCCTTGCCCCCAGAACGGGCGCGATCCAGCTCAGTGACACCGAGCAAGAGCCGCCTCGCGGCGAAGGTGTCGTTCCCCTCCCGCGAAGCGAGAGAGGGGGAAGCGGCGCAGCCGCTCAGGGGGTGTATTTCCATCAGAACCTCCCCACCGTTGCGGTGGAGCCCGTCTTTATCGCGACGGACGCTGCGGGCGCAGCAGGCGTGCCCGTGTGTTTCGTTGCAGCCAGTGGCAGGCTGCGCGCAAGGCGCGCGGCATTCATCACCACCAGCAGCGAACTCAGTGCCATTCCCAGGCCGGCCACCCAGGCAGGCATGAAGCCCGCCAGGGCCAGCGGAATCGACACCGCGTTGTAAGCGGCTGCCCAGGCCATGTTCTGGCGCACCACCTGCAGCGTGCGGCGCGACAACAGGCATGCCTGGAGTACCAGTTCCAGGCTGTCACCCAGAACAACGAAATCTGCGCGCGATTGTGCCAGGGGCACTGCTCTACCAAACGCAAAAGAGACATGCGCTCCAGCTAAAACTGGGCCGTCGTTGAGGCCGTCGCCCACCATGGCCACATGGTGGCCGGCAGCCTGCGCCTGCTGCAGGCGCTCCAGCTTGTCCTGCGGGCTGCAGCCGCCTTCGGCCTGGGTGATGCCCACGCGCGCCGCCATGGCGCGGGCCGCGTCCTCGCGGTCGCCGGACAGCAGCATCACCTGTACGCCATGCCGGTGCAGCGCCTGCACCACGGCTGCGGCCTCGGGCCGCACGTCCTCGCTGAGGACGAAGCGGGCCAGCGTGTGCCAGCCCTGCGAGGTCTCCTCGGCCAGCAGCACACCCTGCACGGGCTGCTCCCCGGCCAGGCCTGCGTGCAGGGCCGAGCCCAGCCGCAGATGGCGGCGCGCGCCGGGGCGCTGCACCCAGGCGTCCAGGCCCAGGCCGGCCATTTCCTGCATGGTGTCCAGCTTCCAGTCGGTGGCGGCATCGGCGCCGGCCTGCGCAATGGCGCGCGAGGCCGGGTGGATGGACTGGCGCGCCAGCAGCGCCGCCAGTGCCAGCACTTCGTCGGCGTCTTCGCCCGCAGCAGGCTCGAAGGACGACAGGGCCAGGCCATCGCGCGTGAGCGTGCCGGTCTTGTCGAACACCAGGGTGTCCACGGCGGCCAGCGCCTCCAGGCCCTGCAGGTTGCGCACCAGCACGCCGCTGCGCGCCAGCGTGCCGGCGGCAGTGAGCATGGCCACGGGCGTGGCCAGCGACAGCGCGCAGGGGCAGGTGACGATGAGCACGGCCACCGCCACCATCATGGCCTTGCCGGGATCGGTGGGCCACCACCAGATGGCGGCGCCCAGCGCAGCCAGCAGCACCACGACGAGAAAGGGCCGCGCCACCTTGTCGGCCAGTTGGGCCAAGCGCGGCTTTTGCAGCGAGGCGCTTTCCATCAGGCCCACGATCTGGGCGAAGCGCGTATCGGCGCCCACGCCATCCACGCGCACATCGACCACGGCATCCAGGTTGTAGCTGCCGGCCGTGACGGTATCGCCCTCGGCACGCAGCACGGGCGTGGACTCGCCGGTGAGCAGGGCCTCGTCGGCATGGGTGCGGCCGCGCACGATGGTGCCGTCGGCCGGGAAGGCCTCGCCACTGAGCACGCGCACCCGGTCGCCCGCCCGCAGGCGGCGCGTGGCCACGCGCTCGAAATGGCCGGCTGCGTTCTCGCGCAGCACGGCATCGGGCAGGCGGTTCATCACGGCTTCCAGTGCGCCGGCTGTGCGGTCGCGCAGGCGCAGCTCCAGCCAGCGGCCGGACAGCAGGAAGAAGACGAACATGGTCAGCGAGTCGTAGAAGACTTCCTCGCCGAAGGGACCCGAAGGATCGAAGGTGCCCAGCGAACTGATCACGAAGGTGATCAGCATGCCCAGCGCCACGGGCAGGTCCATGCTCACGCGGCGCTGGCGTATGTCGCGCAGCGCGCTGGAGAAGAAGGGGCCGCAGCAAAACAGCACCACGGGCAGCGAGATGACCCAGGAGGCCCAGCGCAGCAGCGTCTCCATCTCCTGCGACAGGTCGCCGGGGCGGGCCACGTAGGCGGGCCACGCATACATCATCACCTGCATCATGCAAAAGCCGGCCACCAGCCAGCGCCACAGCGCCCGGCGGCTCTCGGCCTGGCGACGCTCGCGCGCAAAGGCATCGCGTGCGGGAAGCGCCTGGTAGCCGGCGCGCCGCACGGCCTCCATCCACTCGGAGGGAAGCACCTGCGCGTGGCGCCAGGTGACACGGGCGCGGCGCGTGGCAGCACTGACTTCGGCCTTCTCCACTCCGGGCACGGCACGCAGCGCATCCTCGATGGTCAGGGCGCATGCGGCACAGTGCATGCCTTCCAGAACGACGTGCGAATCCCAGGCGGGAAAGTCGGTAGGTTCCTTGGAAGGGTCGGCGGGAGTTGCGGGGCCTGCGGGCCGTCCGAACGAACTCCACTCCTGCGGATCATCCAGCAGCCGGGCGGTGGCCTGCTGCGAGGGCGAGGGGCCTGAATCAAGCGCCGCCACTGCCGCCTCGCTGGATGGGGCTATCGTGGTGTGGGGCATGGTTCTTAGCGTAATCGGGCCGCATGATAAGCGTATTGACATTAATCAACCGTTAACTCATGGTTGGGTCTATGCTGACTTCATCCCATCCATCAGCACACACGAAAGGAGCACGCATGTACAACCGCATCCTGATCGCCACCGACGGTTCCGAGCTTTCCGACAAGGCCGTGGACAGCGGGCTGGGCCTTGCCGCGCTGTGCGGCGCCAGCGTCGTCGTCGTCCAGGTGGTGCAACACTATCCGCGCAGCTACTTCGAGGGCGGCGAGACCGTGGACCTCAAGCAGATCGAGCGCATCGAAGGCCAGTGGACTTCCAACGCGCAGACCGTGCTGGATGCCATCCATGCCAAGGGACAGGCTCTGAAGGTCAACGTGACCACCGAGATCGTCAAGTCCGACCTGGTCGCCGAAAGCGTGATCGACGTGGCCAAGCGCCGCGACTGCGATCTCATCGTCATGGCCTCGCACGGACGCAAGGGCCTGCAGCGCCTGCTGCTGGGCAGCGAGACGCAGCATGTGCTCACGCACACCCATATCCCTGTGCTCGTCCTGCGTTGAAGGGTAGCGGCAGCCTCGGCGGCCTCCACACAAAAAAAGGCATCGGCGGCGCCGATGCCTTTTGCTTTTTCAATCAGGCCAGGGCGCAATCCGCACCCTGACGCCAACTCAGGCGAACAGCTGCTTGTGTTCGTCGCGCAGCAGGTTCTTCTGCACCTTGCCCATGGTGTTGCGCGGCAGCTCCTGCACTACGAAGCAGCGCTTGGGAATCTTGAAATTGGCCAGCTGGCCCTTGAGCGCATCGACCACCGCCTGGGGCTCCAGGGCGGCCCCGGGGCGCGGCACGACCACGGCCACGCCCACTTCGCCGAAGTCCGGGTGCGGCACGCCGACCAGGGCGCTTTCGGCCACGCCGGGCAGCTCGTTGATGAAGCCTTCGATCTCGGCCGGATAGACGTTGTAGCCGCCCGAGATGATCAGGTCCTTGCTGCGGCCCACGATGCTCACATAGTCCCGCTCGTCGAGCTTGCCCACGTCGCCCGTGCGGAACCAGCCATCGGCCGTGAACTCCTCGGCCGTCTTCTCGGGCATGCGCCAGTAGCCCTTGAACACATTGGGGCCACGCACCTGGATGTTGCCGATCTCGCCCACGGGCACCTGCTCGCCTGCGTCGTCCACGATGCGCACGCCCACGCCGGGCAGCGCAAAGCCCACGGTGCCGGCGCGGCGCTCGGACTGGCCGCCGTTGTGCGCGTCGGCGCGGTAGGGATTGGAGGTCAGCATGATGGTCTCGCTCATGCCGTAGCGCTCCAGGATGACGTGGCCGGTGCGCTCCTGCCAGTCGCGGTGCGTCTCCACCAGCATGGGGGCCGAGCCCGAGATGAACAGCCGCATGTGGGCCGCCGCCTCGCGCGTGAGCCGCGCGTCCGCCAGCATGCGCACGTAGAGCGTGGGCACGCCCATGAAGACGGTGGCGTCGCGCATGCGCGAGATCACCGTGCCGGGCTCGAACTTGGACAGCCAGATCATGGGGCTGCCATTGATCAGCGCGCCGTGGATGGCCACGAACAGGCCGTGCACATGGAAGATGGGCAGCGCGTGGATGAGCACGTCGCCGTCCTGCCAGCCCCAGTAGTCCTTGAGCGTCTCGGCGTTGGACAGCATGTTGCCGTGCGTGAGCATCGCCCCCTTGCTGCGGCCCGTGGTGCCGCTGGTGTAGAGGATGGCGGCCAGGTCGTCCTCGCCGCGCTCCACCACCTCATGCTCGTCGCCATGGTGGGCCGCGCGTTCCAGCAGCGTGCCGCTGCGGTCGTCGCCCAGGGTGTAGACATGGGCCACGCCCGAGGTGAAGGCGATCTTGGAGACCCAGCCGAAACTGCCTGGCGCGCAGACCACGACGGCTGGCTCGGCATTGCCCACGAAGTATTCGATCTCGGCGCTCTGGTAGGCAGTGTTCAGCGGCAGGAAGACGTGGCCGCTGCGCAGCGTGGCCAGGTAGAGCATCAGCGCCTCGACCGACTTTTCCACCTGCACGGCGATGCGGCTGGCGGGCGGCAGTTGCAGCGACTGCAGCAGGTTGGCCATGCGCGCGCTGCCACGGTCCAGGTCGGCCCAGCTGTAGAACAGGCTGGCGCCGTCCGCGCCTATGGCCTCTACGGCCCACTTCTGCAGATCCTGGGGAAAGGCGGCGCGCAAGGCAGCGAACAGATTGCGGTTGGTCATGGCTGTGAAGAAGAAGGAAGAGTCCGCGGGAAGCAGGGAAATCTCAGGCACGTTCATGGTTGGGCGAAGACTGCGCCACGGACAGCTCGCGCAGGATGCGCTCGCGGTCCGCGTCCAGCGCGGGCGGCTGCCTGCGCACCAGGGGCTGATCGCACGCGGCCAGCAAGGGGTTGCCCGCCACGCGCAGCGTCTGGCCACCGGGGGCCTGCACCTGGGCCAGCATGCCGCGCTCGCGCACCTGGGGGTGCTCGACGACATCGGCCACGCTGTTGTACTCCCCCGCCGGGATGCCATTATCAGTGAGCAGGCGCAGCCAATGCGCCCTGGGACTGTCCCGCAGGCGCGCCTCCAGCGCGGCCTTGAGTTCGGCCTGGTGCTCGCAGCGCAGGGCATTGCCGGCAAAGCGCGCGTCCTCGGCCAGTTCGGGCAATTGCAGCAGGCTGCACAGCTTGCGGAACAGCGCATCGCTGCCCACGGCGATGACGAACCAGCCGTCCTGCGCCGTGAATACATCGAAGGGTGCCATGGACGGATGCCGCGTACCCATGGGCCCCGGCACGCTGCCCAGCGCGCCGAGCCGCGCCACGGGGTTCTCCAGCAGGGCCACCTGGCAGTCGAGCATAGAAACATCGACACGCTCGCCCTGCCCCGTGCGGGCGCGGCGCATGAGTGCGGCCTGCGTGCCGATGACGGCGTACAGCCCTGCGCCCAGGTCGCCGATGGACACGCCCACGCGGCAGGGCCCGGCACCCGGGTGGCCGGTCACGCTCATCATTCCGCTCATGGCCTGCACCACCATGTCGTAGGCAGGAAAGCCGCTGTAGGGACCCGTCTGGCCAAAGCCAGAGACCGACGTCATCACCAGCCGGGGATGGCGCGCATGCAGGGTCTCCCAGCCATAGCCGAGCTTGTCCATGGTGCCGGGGCGGAAGTTCTCGACCAGCACATCGGCGCCTTGCAGCAGGCGCTCGAAGACCTCGCGGTCCTGCGGCTGCTTGAGGTCCAGCGCAATGGATTCCTTGTTGCGGTTCACCGACAGGAAATAGGCCGACCCTCCGTCCACAAACGGCCCGATGCCGCGCGCATCGTCGCCCGTGCCGGGCTGCTCCACCTTGATCACGCGCGCGCCCAGGTCGGCCAGCATCTGAGTGCACATGGGGCCGGCCAGCACGCGCGTGAGGTCGATGACGGTAAGGCCTTCCAGCGGCAGGCCCGTGGCTTGTTCATTCATAGGGATTTCCATATCGTTATCTATTGCTTGATGCGACACCCACAACCTGTGGGACCGGCGGGGCCCAAGACCAGGACACCGAGGAAGGGCCGCTCCCGCACCGAGGGTGTCGTCCCCCCGCGAAGCGAGAGGGGGAAGGCGTGTGGCGCCTCAGGGGGTGTCTCACTGCAGCCCGGCGCCGGAACGCTGGGTCAGGGCCTTGGACTCCTGCCCTTCCTTGAGGGCCCAGGCGCGGAATTCTTCTAGGGATGCCGAGGGCGCGGCCAGATTGCCCTGCTTGGCCAGCCTGGCCTTGACATCGGGGTCTTCCAGGGCCTTGGTGCTGGCATCGAACAGCTTCCTGGCCACCTCCTCGGGCAGGCCCGCCGGTGCGAACAGCCCGAACCAGAAGGTGTAGTCAAAGCCCGGCATGCCGGACTCCTTCATGCCCGGCAGGTCGGGGAAGAGCGGCGAACGTTCTGCCGTGCTCACGGCCAGCATGCGCAGCTTGCCCGCCTGGGCCAGCGGCAGCACCGAGGGCGGCGTGCCGAAGGTCAGGTCCACATCGCCGGCGGCCACGGCCTGTATCGATGGCGCACCGCCCTTGAACGGCACATGCAGCATGCGCAGCCCACCGCTGGCGCCCGCGAACGACAGCGTGGCTAGGTGCGTGATCACGCCTGCGCCCGAGGAGGAATAGCTGAGCTTGTCGGGCTGGCTGCGCGCCAGCGCCACCAGATCGCCCACGCCCTGGCCCGGAAAATCCTTGCGCACGGCCAGCAGCATGGGGGCCGAACTCCAGCGCGTGATGCCCGTGAAGTTGCGCGCGCCGTCATAGCGCGCGCTCTTGTAGAGCAGCTGGTCCGAGCCATAGATATTGGCGCTGCCCAGCAGCAGCGTGTAGCCGTCGGGCGCTGCACGCGCCACATGCTCGGAGGCCAGCGTGGTGCCGGCGCCCGGGCGGTTGTCCACCAGCAGGGGCTGGCCCAGGATCTTGCCGACCTTGTCGGCCACGATGCGCGCCACCGCGTCGGCGCCGCCGCCGGGCGGAAATCCCACGACCAGCGTGACGGGCCGGGCGGGATAGGACTGGGCCATCGTGCCACCGGCCAATCCGGCCAGCAGCAACGACAGTGCAAAACGCTTGAACATGGCTTGTCTCCTGTTTATTGATACCCCCTGAGTCGCTGCGCGCCTTCCCCCAAAGGGGGACGACACCCTCGGTGCGGGAGCGGCCCTTCCTCGGTGTCCCCGAGTTGGGCCGCGCCGGTTCCGTGGGCTGTGGGCGGTAGGCAGCACCACGGGCAATCTGCGTGTATGCGGGAGGATGCGGTTCAGCGCCCCTTGAACTCCGGGCTGCGCTTCTCGCGCCAGGCCCGGCCGCCTTCCTGCAGGTCTTCGGAGGCGATGCTGCGCTGCACCTCGCGCGTGATCTCGGCCACGTCATGGCGGCCGCGCGCGATCAGGTTCAGGTGCTTTTTCATGCCGAACAGGGGGATGGGCGCCATGGCGGCCAGCGTGCCGGTGAGCTGCTCCACGGCCGCGGCGAAGGCGGCGGGATCGGCCAGATGGGTGAGGAATCCGCAGGCCTTCATCTCCGGGGCCTGGATGCGCTCGCAGGTCAGGAACAGCCGCTTGGCCGTGTCCAGGCCCAGGCGCGAGACATAGCGCTCCAGCCCGCCCGCGTAGAAATGCAGGCCCAGGCGCGCGGCCGGCATGAACATTTCGGCCGCCGTGCTGCCCACGCGAAAGTCGCAGGCCAGGGCCATGTCGGTGGCGCCGCCGTAGACGCCGCCGTGGATGGCGGCCACGGTCACGGCGCGGCATTGTTCGATGGCGTCCACCATCTCGCCGAAGCTGCTGCCCTCGGTCTGGCTGCCCTGGATCTCTGATATATCATAACCACTGCAAAAGTACTTGCCTTCGCTGCGCAGCACCACCACGCGCACATCGTCGCGGTGGTTGATATGCTCCATGTGCGCGACCAGCGCGCCCAGGTCTTCCGGGGCCAGCTTGTTGGCCGCTTCGGGGCGCTGCAGCGTGATGGTGGCCAGGTGATCCTGGATGTCGAGTCTGGGTGTCATATGTATCAGTCAGTCAATCAGATATATTTGAATTAGAAAATGCTTCCAGCCAAGCAGCCATTGGAGAAAACCCCGGCCACGTCCAGCCTGCAGGAGCGTATACGGCAATCGCTGGAAGACGAGCTGCGCTCGGGCGCCATGCGGCCCGGCGACGCCATCGACGAGCCGGCCCTGTGCGAACGCTTCGGCGCCTCGCGCACCCCCGTGCGCGAGGCGCTGCTGCTGCTGGTGGCCAAGGGGCTGGTAGAGATCGTTCCGCGCTCGGGCATCTATGTGCGGCGGCTGGATGCGCGCGAGCTGGTGGCCATGATGGAAGGCCTGGCCGAGCTGGAAGGCGTGCTGGCACGGCTGGCTGCCACGCGCATCCATGCGCAGCTGCGCGAGCGGCTGCAGGCGGCGCTGGCGCACACCGCTGCCTGCGCCCAGGCGCAGGATGCCGAAGGCTATGTGCAGGCCAACATGCAGCTGCACGAACTGATATACGAGGCCAGCGGCAACGACTTCATCGTGGAGCAGACGCGGCTGCTGCGGCTGCGCATCACGCCCTACCGGGGCCGCATGTTCGAGAAACCCGGCCGGCTTGCGCGCTCGCAGCAGGAGCACGCCACCGTGGTGGCCGCCATCTGTGCAGGCCAGGCGGAGGTGGCCGCCGAGGCCATGCGCCAGCACATCTGCGCAGGCGGCAGCGCCTTCACCGACATGGTGCTGGGCGCGCCCGCGCAGGCGGGGTACGAGCGCCCGCGCAAGTCAAGGTAGCCCGAAGAGGGCTCAGGGCCGCACTTCGAAGGCCAGGAACTGCGTGACCTGGTTGTCCGCGAAGTTGTTGTCGGCCACCAGCACCAGGGTGCGGTTGCCGTTGGCCAGGCGCGGACCCCAGGAGATGCCTTCGATGTTGTCCAGCTTGACGCCCTGGTAGGTCACGGGCATTTCCAGCAGCAGCTCGCGCTTCATGGGCTTGTAGCTGGCGCCCACCAGGCTCTTGAAGCTGCGCACGTCGGTGGTGTCGGGCTCGATGGTGGCGCGCGTCAGGCGGATGGTGTTGCCCACGCCATCGGCAAAGGCGCGCTCGATGGCGATGAACTCGTTGTTGGAGACCGCCAGCAGCTCGGGCAGGCCGTTGTCCGGCGGAAAGCTGCCGCTGGCGGCCTTGTCCAGGGGAATCTTCGGCAGTTGGTAGGCGTACTGCGCGCCCGACTTGCCCGTGGCCGGATCGAGCTTGAGGACGCGGATGACGCTGCCCGCAGCCAGCGTGGTGAGGGGGCCGTCTTCCACCAGCGCATCCTCGTTGGCCGTGAACACGCTGCCGTCGGGCGTGACGGCCAGGGCCTCGAACAGCTTGTTGTTGCGCCCTCCGCTGGTGGTGTTGTCCACGTAGTTGAAGGCCGCAGGCGTCTCGAAGTCGCGCACGAAGCTGCCGTCGACCCTGATCTCGCGCACAAAGGGCTGGAACAGGCTGGCGGGGTCGGTGCTGAAGTTGCCCTCGCTGGATACGTAGAGGTTGCCGTTGGGCGCCACGCGGATGCCTTCGGGGTCCACGGTGCGGCGCGTGCCGGGCAGCGGCTGGCCGTCGCGGCCCTTGAGCGTGACCATCTTGCGGATAGTCACGGCCTGGATGGCCTTGTCATCGAACTGAATGCCCAGGTTGTAGAAGCGCGGCGTGCCACGCTCGCCGCCGCGCTCATCGGAGATGGCCCAGTAGCTGCCATCGGGCGCGCGGTCCAGGCCGGAGATGCCGCCGAACTCCACGCCGTCGAACAGTGTCTTGGTCTTGATGCTGTAGTCGCCGATCAGCCGCAGCGAGCCGATGGTCTCGGGGCCGTCGTCGCTGCCGCCGCAGCCTGCCAGGCCCGTGGCCGTGCCGAAAGCCAGGACCAGCGCGAGCAGCACGGATGCGGGCGAGCGGACCTTGTCTGCCTTGTTCATATTCCCTCCCAGGATGGATCTCAGAAGGGATGGACCGTAGCCAAGGCCCGTGACAGGGTGGTGACATGCACGCGCATGCCGCCGCCCTGCCCCTGCCCTGCCCCTGCCCTGACCAGCCCCTCGTCCGCTACTCCAGCTTGGCGCCCGAGGCCTTGACCACCTGCGCCCAGCGCGCGATCTCGCCATGCACCATGGCCGCGAACTGCTGCTGGTTCATGCCGCCGTAGTCGGCGCCGTTGCGCGCCCAGATGGACTTGATCTCTTCGGCCGAGCCTATGCGCTGCACCTGGTCGATGACCTGGGCCTGCACGGCCTGCGGCGTGCCCTTGGGCGCCCACAGGCCGTACCAGGTCGTGACCGTGTAGTCGGGCAGGCCGGACTCGGCCGCGCAGGGCACGTCGGGGAAGGCGGGGTTGCGCTTGTCCCCCGAGACCATCAGCGCGCGGATGCGTCCGCTCTTGATGTGCTGGGCCGACGAGCCCAGGCCGTCGAACATCATGTCCACATTGCCGGCGATCAGGTCCTGCAGCGCCGGGCCCGCGCCCCGATAGGGAATGTGGGTGATGAAGGTGTTGGTCTGCAGCTTGAACAGCTCGCCGGCCAGGTGGTGCGAGGTGCCCGCGCCCGCCGAGGCGTAGTTGAGCTTGCCCGGCCGCTTGCGCAGGTCGGACAGCAGCTCCTGCACGGTCTTGTGCGGCACGTTGCGCGGGTTGACCACCAGCACCTGTGGCACGCTGGCCAGCAGGGCCAGCGCGATGAAGTCGCGCTCCAGGTCATAGTCCAGGCGCGGGTACATGGACGGCGCAATCACATGGTGGGTGCCGCCCATGAAGAAGTTGTAGCCGTCCGGCGCCAGCTTGGCCGCGTAGCTGGCGCCCAGGGTGCCGCCTGCGCCGCCGCGGTTGTCGATCACCAGGGTCTTGCCCGCGCTCTTGGCGAACTGGGCCGAGAACGGCCGGGCAAAGGCATCGGTGCCCCCGCCGGCCGGAAACGGCACGACCAGGTTCACGGGTTTGGACGGCCAGTCCGCCGCCGCGCGGGCTGCCATGGGCAGGGCCAGCGCGGCCATCGAGGCCCCGGCTGCGCGCAACACCGCGCGCCGCCCCGTGGGGTGGGAAGCTTGCATGACTTGTCTCCTTGTCGCCTCTTTGAGGCTGTCTTCGTTGTCAGGCGCAGCAGTCCCTGTGCAAGAAAAGGGGCACGGCCTGCGCCGCGCCCCTTTTCATTTGCACAGGGCTTCGATGTCCGAGGACACCGGTATGCGGCCCTGCGCCAGCAGGCCGCGATGCTTGTCCAGGCGCTTGAGGTCGTAGAGGTAGTTGACCATCAGCCC
This sequence comes from Delftia sp. GW456-R20, assembly GCF_001622915.1. Classification (NCBI taxonomy): domain Bacteria; kingdom Pseudomonadati; phylum Pseudomonadota; class Betaproteobacteria; order Burkholderiales; family Comamonadaceae; genus Delftia; species Delftia sp. GW456-R20. The sequence continues at coordinate 1,330,982 of NZ_LWCN01000004.1, forward strand.
CAGCGACTGCTTGAGTCCCTTGGCCGACAGGTCGGCCGCCCAGTTGAGCCGCTCCACGCGCGCCCCGTTGCCCAGGTGAAAGCGTGCCACCGGGTCCAGCGGCCGGCCCTTGGCCGTCTCGCGCCCCAGATAGTGGGCGGCGCAGAACAGCAGTGCGCGGCGCACGGGTGCGTCGGGCTTGAGATCCTGCGGCGCATCCAGCGCCGCCAGCAGGTGCTCGGCGCCCATGCCGCCGGCCTTGAGCTCGAAGGCCTTGCGCTGGCGCTCGTCCATCTTCTCCAGGATGGCATCGCCGTGCTTGGCGATCCAGGCACGCAGGCCCGGAATGGGAGACAGCGTGGCGAAATGGCGCAGCCGGGGGAACTCGCCCGTCAGCGTCTCCACCACATGCTTGATCAGCGAGTCGCCAAAGCTCACGCCGCGCAGGCCGGCCTGGGTGTTGCTGATGGAGTAGAAGATGGCCGTGGTGGCGCGGCCCAGATCGGCGGCCGCCGCCGTCTCGTCCAGCAGCGGGGCGATGCTGTCGGACATCCGGTCCACCAGCGCCACCTCCACGAAGATCAGGGGCACGGTGGGCATGCGCGGGTGGAAGAACCCGTAGCAGCGACGGTCGCTGTCCAGGCGGTTCTTGAGGTCGGCCCAGCTGCGGATGTCGTGCACGGCCTCGTACTGGATGAGCTTTTCGATCAGCGAGGCCGGCGAGTCCCAGCTCAGGCGGCGCAGCTCCAGCAGGGCCACGTCGAACCAGTTGGCAAACAGATGCTCCAACTCGGCGTCCAGCGCGGAAAAGCGCTGCTGCTCCGCCTTGGGCAGGGCCAGGAGTTCGGCGCGCAGGTCCACCAGAAAGCCCATGCCGCCCTGGGGCTGGGCAAAGCGCTGCAGCAGCCGCGTGCGCGGCGACATCAGCGCGCGGCGCAGGTCCATCTCGGCCTGGCCGCGCTCGGCATCGCTGGCCGCCGTGTCATAGCGCTTGCGCGCGGCCATCAGGGCTTCGGTATCGGGGCCGAACTGCTCGACGATCAGCGCCCAGAAATCCTTGTGCGCAGGCAGCTCGGCCTGGGCGTACCAGTCCATGAGCAGTTGCGCATGGCGGCCGCCCTCGACATCGCTCAGGCCGGCGTCGGCGGCAGCCTGCAGGTCTTCCATGAGCTTGCGCAGCTCGCGCGGGGACAGCACTTCCTGGCCGCGCCGCAGGGTGGCCTGCAGGCGCTGTGCCGTGCCGCGCGGCGCGGGTCCCTTGGCTGCCTCGCCCTCGGACTTTGTTGCAGGCGCAGCCGCATCGGTGCTGCGAAAGCGGGACACATTGCGGGCAATCCAGTCAGTAGCCAGACCCATTCAGAAGTTCCTCCATGTCAAGCGGTCACGAGACTGTCATGCCGCCAATCGGCCAATGACAATCTTTTACTGCTCACATTATGAGAGTCTGCACGGCAGACCGTGTACGCCGATGTCGCGTTCTTGTCTTCGGGCTATCCCCATGCATGCCCCTGTCCCCTCTCCCGTCAACCTTGCACAAAAAAAAGCGGGCACCAGGCCCGCTTCGTATCCGTGCGTACCGCCGGCCTCAGGCCGGCTTGCCCGCCTGGGCAGGATAGGCCGGGCGCCCCGCGGCCCAGAACCACATGGCGATGCCGCCGATCACCATGGGCACGCACAGCCACTGGCCCATGCTCATGCCCAGCGACAGCAGGCCCAGGAAGTCATCGGGCTCGCGGAAGTACTCGGCAATGAAGCGGAAGGCTCCGTAGCCAACGAGGAAGACCGCCGCCACCTGGCCCGGCTTGTGCTCCTTGCGCGCATACAGCCACAGCAGCACGAACAGCAGCAGGCCTTCCAGCAGGAACTGGTAGACCTGCGAGGGGTGGCGCGGCAGCATGGAGCCGCTTTGCGGGAAGACCATGGCCCAGGGCAGCTCGGGGCTGGCGAAGCGGCCCCACAGTTCCCCGTTGATGAAGTTGCCGATGCGGCCGGCCGCCAGGCCCGTGGGCACGCAGGGCGCGACGAAGTCGGCCACCTCCAGCCAGGAGCGGGCCCGCGATCGCGCGAACCAGACCATGGAGGCGATCACGCCGACCAGGCCGCCATGAAAGCTCATGCCGCCCTGCCAGACATAGAAGATCTCCAGCGGGTGGCTCAGGTAGTAGCCCGGCTTGTAGAACAGGCAGTAGCCCAGCCGGCCGCCGACGACGACGCCGAGCACGCCCAGGAAAAGAATGTCTTCCACGTCCTTGCGCGTCCAGGCGCGGTCGCCCTGCATGCGCACGAAGGGCGGGTGGCGCAGCCTGCGCGTTCCCAGCCAGAGGAAGAGGCCGAAAGCGGCCAGATAGGTCAGGCCGTACCAGTGCACGGCGAGGGGCCCGATCTGCAGGGCCACGGGATCGATCTGCGGGTACATCAGCATGGTCGGCATTGTGCCGCAGCGCCGCATGGCCGGCGCCGGCCAGGGGTTGGAAAGCTGGCGGCGCGGCGGTTCAGCCCGGCTGGCTTTCCTGGATGGCCATGAGCTTGTCCAGGGCCGCGAACAGATGGCGCTGCTCGGTGGCGGTCAGAAGTTGCTCCAGCTCGTCTTCCAGTTGCACCACCACGCCCTCGGCCCGCGCCTGCAGCGCGCTGCCTTCGGCCGTCATGTGCAGCTGCTGCAGCCGGCGGTCGCGCGGATCGGGCTGGCGCCCGATGAGCCCGCGCTGCACCAGGCGCTCGACCACCGGCACCAGGTTGGAGGGCGAGATGTCCAGCGCCTCGCCCAGCTGGCGCAGGTAGATGCCGGGATTGGAGTGGATCAGCACCAGGATGGAGAACTCGCTGGGCTTGAGGTCCAGTTCGGCCACGCGCCGCGCGAACAGCTTGTGGATGTGGATTTCCGCGCGCGTGAGGCGGTAGCCCAGGAAACGCTGCAGGCGCGACTGATCGACGGCGGGTTCGGAGGAGCTGTCCATGGACACGGATCTGGAAGAGGAAGAAGGCACACCGAGGCAAAGCCGCCCCGGCGCCTGCGGATCTTCAGGGCCGGTGCGACGTTCCATCATAAAAGCCCCGGCTGCCCGCTCAGGCCACGGCAGCCGGCAGCGGCGTGCGGGCGGCGGACTCGGTGCGGCGCAGCCAGTGCTCCGCATCCAGCAGCCCATGCGCGAAGAACCAGGCCGCGCTGTCCGCCTTGGAGAGGCGCAGCGCCGGATCGGCCAGCGGCTGGCTGACGCGCGCCGCGCGCGCCCAGGCAAAGGCCATGCACAGCGTGCCGACCAGGCGCAGATAGTCCTCGGCGCAGCGCGCCAGCAACGGGGCGTCGCCTGCGGCGCGGGCGCACAGCGCGCCCGTCAGCGCTTCGGTGCGATCGCTCCAGCTGCGCAGCGCGCCGGCCAGGCCGGGCTCCATGCCCGCCGCCTCGCAGGCAGCGGCCTCCTCGCGCAGTGCCGCCAGCAGCGGTGCCAGCGCGGCCCCGCCGCTGGCGGCCACCTTGCGCTGCAGCAGGTCCAGCGCCTGGATCTGGTTCGTGCCCTCGTAGATCATGGCGATGCGCGCATCGCGCAGCGTCTGCTCGATGCGGTACTCGTGCACATAGCCGTAGCCGCCGAAGACTTGCAGCGCCTCGCTGGCCAGCGCAAAGCCCCGCTCGGTGAAGAAGGACTTGACCACGGGCGTGAGCAGCGAGGCCAGCGCATGGGCCTGGGCGCGCTCCTCGGCATCCGGCGCCTGTTCGGCCAGATCCAGCTGGTGCGCCACCCAGCCTGCAATGGCTCGCATGCCTTCGGTCCAGACACGCAGGTCGGCCAGCATGCGCTGCACGGCAGGCTGCAGGGCGATGGGGTCGGCGGGGCCCTGCGCATCGGCGGGCCGCGGCTGGGCGCGCATCTGGCGGCGCTCGGCCGCATAGGCGCGCGCCAGTTGCCAGGCCATCTCGGCATGGCCCAGGCCCTGCAGGCCCACGTGCAGGCGGGCGGAATTCATCATCACGAACATGGCGGCCAGGCCCTGGTGGGGCTGGCCCACCAGCCAGGCCTGCGCACCCTCGAAGCGCATGGCGCAGGTGGCGCTGCCCTTGATGCCCATCTTCTTTTCAATGCCGTCGCAGTGAATGGCGTTGGGCAGGAACCCGCCGCCGTCCTGCGGAATGCCGCGCGGCGCCAGGAACAGCGACAGCCCGCGCGTGCCCGCCGGCGCATCGGGCAGGCGCGCCAGCACCAGGTGCACGATGTTCTCGCTCATGTCCTGGTCGCCGCCCGAGATGAAGATCTTGCTGCCGTCCAGGCTGTAGCTGCCATCGCCCCGGGGCCGGGCCTGGCTGCGCAGCAGGCCCAGGTCGGAGCCGGCCTGGGGCTCGGTCAGGCACATGGTGGCCAGCCAGCGCCCGCTGACGATGTGCGGCAGATAGGTGGCGCGCAGGTGCGCGTCGCCATGGGCGTGCAGGCAGGCATAGGCGCCGTGCAGGATGCCCGGGTACATGGTCCAGCCATGGTTGGCCGAGGCCAGCATTTCGTGCAGCGCGGCATCCAGCAGCTGGGGCAGGCCCTGGCCGCCGGCCTCGGGCGCGCAGGCCAGGGCCGGCCAGCCGGCTTCCACGAAGGCCGCATAGGCCTCGGGAAAGCCGTCGGGCGTGCGCACCCTGCCCTCTTGCAGGCGGCAGCCCTGCAGGTCGGCCGGGCCGTTGAGCGGGGCCAGCACGTCGGCGCAAAAGCGCCCGGCCGCCTCGACCACCATGTCGGCCGTCTCCTGGTCCAGGGCGTCATGGGCCGGCATGCGGCGCCAGTCGGCCTCTGCGCCCAGCCAGTGCTGCTGGACGAAGCGGATGTCCTGCAGCGGCGGCTGGTAATGCGAGCAATGCGATGCCTGCGCGCTCATGCCCGGCCCTCCATGGCCGCGACCAGGCGGCGGTAGGGGCCGATGGCGCTGGCCAGGCACAGCACGGACAGCAGCGCGGCCAGGGCGGACACCAGGCCCAGCGACAGGCCCACGAGCTTTTCGTCATGGAAGACGAAGTCGGTGAAGAAGGCCACGAGGAAGGGACCAAGCCCCAGGCCGATCAGGTTGATCAGCAGCAGGTAGATGGAAGTCACCTGGCCGCGCAGCTGGTTGGGCGTGACCGCCTGCAGGATGGGCGGCGCCAGCGCCACCGGCATGCCCAGGAAGAAGGTGGTGACCGCCACGGCCACCAGGGCCACGGTGGGCGAAGGCGCAAAGGCCAGCACCAGGCCGCTGGCGATGAGCACGCCGGTGGCCACCAGCGAGATGACGATCGAGCCCACCTGCTTGCCGCGCGCCGTGAGGTAGTCGGCCAGGAAGCCGCTGAGCAGCATGCCGCCAATGCCGAAGGTCAGGATGATGACGCCGTAGGCCGGGCCGATCTCGCCGGGCGTCCAGCCCCACTGGCGAATGAAGGTGGCCGGCAGCCAGGCCGTGACGCCAAAGGTGATCATGGCCGTGATGCCAGGCGCCAGCAGCAGCGGCAGGAAGGCGCGCTTGTTGCGGAACACATGGGACAGATCGGGCGCGGGGCCTGCCGCAGCGGCGGCCCTGGCGGAGGCGCCTGCCGCCTGCAGGCCGCGGCGCACCGGCTCGCGCACGGTGTACATCAGCGCCACCAGCGGAATGCCGGGCAGGGCCACGAAGATGAAGGCCGCCTGCCAGGGCTTGAAGCTGCCCAGCAGCGGGAACACCACCTCGCCGGCCTGGCTGGTGGCCTGGATGACCAGGCCGCCCACGATGAAGGCGGTGGCCGAGCCGATGTACACGCCCGAGGTGTAGATGCTCATGGCGCGCGCGCGGCGCTCGGGCGGGAAGTAGTCGGCCAGCATGGAATAGGCAGCCGGCGACAGCGCCGCCTCGCCCACGCCCACGAACATGCGCGCCACGAACAGCGAGACAAAGCCCGTGACATAGCCACCGGCCGCCGTGGCCACCACCCAGATCGCCATGCCGATGACGATGAGGTTGCGGCGGTTCCAGCGGTCGGCCAGGCGCCCCAGGAAGATGCCGACGAAGGTGTAGAAGATGGCGAAGGCAAAGCCGTGGACGATGCTGAACACCCAGTCCGACAGCTGCAGATCCTTCTTGATGGGCTGCACCAGCAGGCCCAGGATCTGCCGGTCCACAAAGGACAGGGTGTAGGCCAGCAGCAGGATGATGGTGACGTAGTAGGCATAGCCGAGTCCGTTCGACTCGGCCGGCGCGGGCGTGGACACGCGGCCCGGCGGGTAAGGCAGGCTCATGGAGACCTCCTGTGGAGGAAGGGGAAGCGGAAAAAGGAAAGCGGGAAAGCGAAAAAGGGATGCGCATGAAAAGGGCCGGCGCGCCGCGCCAGCCCTTGCGCGGGCATCAACCCGCGCTGTGCTCGACCAGCATCAGCGCATCAAGCGCGACCACGCCCTGCCCTTCGGGCAGCACGATGACCGGGTTCAGGTCGATCTCGCGGATGGCCGGCGTGCCGCGCAGCACCTGGCCCAGGCGCACGATGAGCTCGGCCAGCGCCTGGCGGTCCAGCGCCGGGGCGCCACGGTAGCCGTGCAGCAGCGGCGCGCCCTGCAGGCGGTCCAGCTCGCGCAGCACCTCGCCGGTGGACAGGTCGGCGTCCAGCAGGCGCGCATCGCGCATGATCTCGGCCGTCACGCCCCCCAAGCCGGCCAGGATCACCGGGCCCCACTGCGGATCGTTGCGCGCGCCGATGATCATCTCCAGGCCGCGTTGGCCCATGGCCTCGATCAGCACGCCGTCCAGCGCAATGGCGCTGTCATAGGCCGCCACGTTGGCATGCAGCCGGCCCCAGGCCTCGCCCATGGCCTGCGCATCGGCAATGTTCAGGATCACGCCGCCCGCATCGCTCTTGTGGCTGAGGTCGGCGGACTGGGCCTTGAGCGCCACGGGCCAGCCGATCTCCGACGCAATCGCCACGGCCTGCTCGGCCGAGGTGGCCAGCCGGCCGCGCGCAAAGGGTATGCCGGCCTGTGCCAGCACGGCCTTGGATTCGTACTCGGGCACCACCGTGCGGCCTGCGGGCAGGGCCAGAGCGATGGGCTGGGCATCGGTGCGCTCGAAACTGCGCTGGCTGAAGGCGGTCAGGCGCTGCACGGCGCGCAGGGCACGCTCGGTGCTGGGGAAGTACGGCACGCCCAGCGCACGCATCTCGGCGATGAACTCGGCAGGCACGGCCGCGCCCTCGTCCAGGCCCGCGACGATGACGGGCTTGGCCGGCCGCAGCTCGCGCACGGCGCGCAGCACGGGCGGCATCTTGATGCCGCAGGTCACCGGGTCGCCCTGGATCAGGCCGACCAGGACGGCGGAAAAGCGCGCATCGCCAAACAGCGCATCCAGCGTGCGGAAATACAGGTCCGGCTCCACCAGGCCCTGGGCCGTGAGGTCCAGCGGGTTGCTCACGCCCACGAACTCGGGCAGTGCAGCACGCAGCGCGGGCGAGTCGTCGTCGCCGATGGCGGGCAGGGCCAGGCCCAGTTCCTCGGCCCAGTCCAGCGTCAGCGCCTTGAAGGCGCCGGACTCGCCCAGCACGGCAACTCCCGCTGCACCGGCTGCAGCGGCCGCACCAGCCGCACCAGTTGATGGCAGCACCGGGCAGCGGATGGCGATCTCGGCGATGTCGCCCAGCTCCTCCAGTGTCTCGGCAAACACCGCGCCTGCGCGTTCCAGCTTGGTGCGCATCAGCGCATAGTCGCCGGCCATGGCACCGGTGTGCGTGGCGGCCGAGGCGCGCGCCGCGCTGCTCTTGCCCGGGTGCAGCAGCACCACGGACTTGCCCAGGCTGCGCGCATGGGCCACGGCGGCCAGGATGCGCGCGGGCTGGCGGAACTGCTCGACGATCATGGCGACCACGCGCGTGGAAGGCTGCTCCAGCAGGAAGTCCACATAGTCCTCGGCATGGCTGGCGGCCTCGTTGCCCGTGGAGATGGCGTGCGACAGCGGCAGCGCGCGGCTGGCCAGCGTGGTGCACAGCACGGTCATCATGGCGCCGCTTTGCGAGACCACGCCAATGGCGGGCCGCGTGGCATCGGCCTGCTGCGCGTCGATATTCACTTCGACAAAGGTCAGCGGCACGCGCTGCAGGTAGTTGATGCAGCCCAGGCAGTTGGGGCCTTCCACCACCATGCCCGCCTCGGCGGCAATGCGTGCGATCTCGCGCTGCTCGGCCATGCCGCGCTCGCCCGCCTCGGCAAAGCCTGCCGAGAAGATCACCGCCGCGCCCACGCGGCGCTCCGCCAATGCGCGCACCGTGTCCAGTACAAAGGGCTGAGGGATGGCCAGCACGGCCACATCCACGCCTTCGGGCAGCTGATCAACCGAGGCCAGGCAGGCCCGCCCGGCGATCTCGCTGCGCTTGGGATTGATCAGGTGGATGTCGCCGGCAAAGCCGTTGCGCTCCAGATTGCCCAGCACCGATGCGCCCAGCGCACCCGGCGTGGCCGAGGCGCCGACGATGGCGATGGAACGCGGCCTCAGCAGCCTGCCGATGTCGGGCCGCAGGGCGGCCGCCATCTCTGTCGTTGTCATTCTTGTCTCCAATGGGTTGGCGGCAGGCGCCCTAGCAGCGAGGGCGCGGCCACTCAGGATGTGCGGGTCTTCAGGACTTTTGCTTCGAAAGGTCGTAGGTGCCCAGGCCAGGCTTGTAGGTCTTGTCGTCGAGGAACTGGCGCATGCCTTCCTTGCGGCCTTCGTTGTCGTAGCTGTTGGCGGCTTCCTGGGCGCGCACCAGGTAGTCCTCGGCGTTGTCGTAGCTCATGTCGCGCACGCGGCGGATGGCGTCCTTGGTGGCCTTCAGGGCGCTGGGATTCTTCTGCAGCAGGGCCTCGGCCACTTCGGTGACGCGGGCCTGCAGGCGATCGGCCGGCAGCGACTCGTTGACCAGGCCCCACTCGGCGGCCGTGCGGCCGTCGATGTTCTCGCCCAGCATGGCGTGGTACATGGCACGGCGGAAGGACAGCAGCTCCACTGCCACCTTGGAGGCGCCGCCACCGGGCAGGATGCCCCAGTTGATTTCGGACAGGCCGAACTTGGCGTCATCCGAGGCAAAGGCCAGGTCGCAGGCGAACAGGGGGCCGTAGCCGCCGCCGAAGCACCAGCCGTTGACCATGGCAATGGTCGGCTTCTGGAACCAGCGCAGGCGGCGCCACCAGCCATAGCTCTCGCGCTGGGCCTTGCGGGTTCCGGCCAGGCCGGTGGCCTCGGTCTCGCGGAAGTATTCCTTCAGGTCCATGCCGGCCGTCCAGGCCGTGCCTTCGCCTGCAAGCACGACCACGCCCACGTCGTCACGGAACTCCAGGTCGTCGAGCACACGCATCATCTGGCGGTTGAGCTGGGGGCTCATGGCGTTGCGCTTTTCGGGGCGGTTGAATTTCACCCAGGCCACGCGGCCTGTGACGGTGCAGGACACGGTCTGTTCTTCGGTACGTTCGGTGCTCATTGCGCTTCCTTGTGCAAAGGGGAAATGGGGTTTTGGACACCGATGCTTCGGTTCCATAATCGTTATGATAAATAACTATTATTGAAGCCCGCAATACAGCGTTTACCCTAGCTCCATCCCCCCGCCAGCCTGCCGCGATGCGAATGCTTCTGCGTCGCGCATGCATGCAATGCGCCGTCCACGGGGAATTGCAGCGCGCGCTTTGGCCCAAGGGCCGGTTCACGCGATACTTGCGGCGTTCACACAGTCAGGAGAAGAAGAACATGCAAGGCCAACCAGAAGTCATCGAATGCCTCATAGAGTTGCTGCGCGGCGAGCTTGCCGCGCGCGACCAGTACTTCATCCACTCGCGCCAGTACGAAGACCAGGGCCTGCTGCGCCTGTTCGAGCGCATCGGCCATGAGATGGAAGAGGAAACCCAGCACGCCGACGCCATCCTGCGCCGCATCCTGTTCCTGGGCGGCCGCCCCGACATGCGCCCGCACGAGTTCACGCCCGGCGAGACCGTCGAAGAGATGCTGCGCAAGGACCTGGCCACCGAATACCGCGTGCGTGACAGCCTGCGCTCGGCCATGGCCCTGTGCGAGCGCCACAGCGACTTCAACAGCCGCGACCTGCTGCTGGCCCAGCTGCGCGATACCGAGGAAGACCACGCCTACTGGCTGGAGAAGCAATTGGGCCTGATCGAGAAGATCGGTCTGCCCAACTACCTGCAAAGCAAGATGGGCGAGCCGGCCTGAATGAAGCTCCCCCTGAGGCGCTTCGCGCCTTCCCCCTCTCTCGCTTCGCGGGAGGGGGACAACAGCCTCGCGGCGGGGCGGCCCTTGCTCGCTGTCCCTTGTTTTGGCCGCGCCAGTTTTTCAGGCACTTCCCATAAATGAGAGTGGGCTGTTTGCTCCACGATGAAAACCCGAACCGGCAGCCACGATGAAACGGCAAGCCGGTCGCCCCGCGGTGGGCCGCCCCGCGATGAAACAAGAGCCCTCAAGGGCCTGAGAGAAGAGAAAAGAAAAAGGGATGGAAAGCCGCAAGGCCTTCCATCCCTTTTCATTTTCATCGGGTGCGCACCGCCGGGCGGCGGTGCAGCCCGGTGTCAGTCGTCCAGCAGGGACAGGTCGCGCACGGCGCCCTTGTCGGCCGACATCACCAGCTTGGCATAGGCCTTGAGCGCGGCCGAGACCTTGCGCGGGCGCGGCTCGGCGGGCTTCCAGCCCTTGGCATCCTGCTCGGCACGGCGGCGGGCCAGCTCCTCGTCGGAGACCAGCACGTTGATGCTGCGGTTGGGAATGTCGATGCGGATGCGGTCGCCGTTGCGCACCAGGCCGATGGCGCCGCCAGCGGCAGCTTCCGGCGAGCAGTGGCCGATGGACAGGCCCGAGGTGCCGCCCGAGAAGCGTCCGTCGGTCAGCAGTGCGCACTCCTTGCCCAGGCCCTTGGACTTGATGTAGCTGGTCGGGTAGAGCATTTCCTGCATGCCGGGGCCGCCCTTGGGACCTTCATAGCGCACGACGACGATGTCGCCGGCCTTGACCTTGTCGTCCAGGATGTTCTGCACGGCCTCGTCCTGCGACTCGGTCACGTGGGCCGTGCCTTCGAACACGTGGATGCTTTCGTCCACGCCGGCCGACTTGACCACGCAGCCGTCCAGGGCGATGTTGCCGGTCAGCACGGCCAGGCCGCCTTCCTTGGAGAAGGCGTGCTCGTAGGAGCGGATGCAGCCTTCAGCACGGTCCAGGTCCAGGCTGGGCCAGCGCGTGTTCTGGCTGAAGGCCACCTGGGTGGGAATGCCGGCCGGGCCTGCCAGGTAGAAGTGCCTGACGGCCTCGTCCTGGGTGGTGGCGATGTCCCACTGCGCCAGGCCTTCGCCCAGGGTCTTGGCGTGCACGGTGGGCACGTCGGTGTGCAGCTTGCCGGCGCGGGCCAGCTCGCCGAGGATGGCGAAGATGCCGCCGGCGCGGTGCACATCCTCGATGTGGTATTTCTGCGTGTTGGGCGCCACCTTGCACAGCTGGGGCACGGAGCGCGAGAGGCGGTCGATGTCGGCCATGGTGAAGTCGATCTCGGCTTCACGGGCAATGGCCAGCAGGTGCAGGATGGTGTTGGTGGAGCCGCCCATGGCGATGTCCAGCGTCATCGCGTTCTCGAAGGCCTTGAAGCCCACGGAGCGCGGCAGCACGGAGGCGTCTTCCTGCTCGTAGTACTCCCGGGCCAGCTCGACGATGCGGCGGCCGGCGCGCTTGAACAGTTCCTCGCGGTCGGCATGCGTGGCCAGCACCGTGCCGTTGCCGGGCAGGGACAGGCCCAGCGCCTCGGTCAGGCAGTTCATGGAGTTGGCGGTGAACATGCCCGAGCAGGAACCGCAGGTCGGGCAGGCCGAGCGCTCGACCTGGGCGACCTGCTCGTCGGTGTAGTTGGAGTCGGCCGCGATCACCATGGCATCGACCAGGTCCAGCTTCTTGAACTCCAGCTTGTGCGTGTTGGGATTGGCCAGCTTGGTCTTGCCCGCCTCCATGGGGCCCCCGGAGACGAAGATCACCGGAATGTTCAGCCGCATGGCGGCCATCAGCATGCCGGGGGTGATCTTGTCGCAGTTGGAGATGCACACCAGCGCGTCGGCGCAGTGGGCGTTGACCATGTACTCCACCGAGTCCGCGATGATGTCGCGGCTGGGCAGCGAATACAGCATGCCGTCATGGCCCATGGCGATGCCGTCGTCCACGGCAATGGTGTTGAATTCCTTGGCCACGCCGCCTGCGGCCTCGATCTCGCGTGCCACCAACTGGCCCAGGTCCTTGAGGTGGACGTGGCCCGGAACGAACTGCGTGAAGGAGTTGGCGATGGCGATGATGGGCTTGTCGAAGTCGCCGTCCTTCATGCCGGTGGCACGCCACAGGGCGCGCGCACCGGCCATGTTGCGGCCGCCGGTGGAAGTCTTGGAACGGTATGCGGGCATGGGGAATCCAGTTGTCTGTCGTCTCGGTCCATCCCTGGTCCTGTGGGGAAGGCCAGGGTCTGGGCGAAGATTATGGCGCAGCGCCCGCCGCACCGCTGGGGCACAGGAATGCCCCGGCCGGCATGGGCCGCCCCTTTGCAGACCCCAGGCATCGCCTGCGGCGAAGCCTGCGCCGCCGTTCAAGGCCCCTCAGCGGCGCGAACGCGAGCGCGTGCCCGTGCCCATGGCTTCCTTGTTCTTTTCGATGCGCTTCAAGCGCCGCTGCTCGATCTTGTCGGCCGCGCGCCGCTTGGTGTAGCCAGAGGTGTCGGCCCAAGCCCACCAGGCTGCCGTCACGCTATAGGCGCCCAGGATGACGTACCAGGACCAGGAGGCCACAGGCTCGATATCGGCCAACTTCAGCAGGGTGAGCAGGACCGCGATTCCCAACAGATACATAACTTCTCCTTCACCAGACGGTGCTTCACACGAGGTAACGCATCAGGCATGCGCGCCCACTACAATGTTTCGCATAATTATTCCCGACAACCCCCAGGAACTCATGATGAAGCAGACATTGATCGCATTTGCCTTGACCGTCGTCACCGTGGCTCCCGCCATGGCCGACCAGGCTCTTGCCGCCTCCAAGAACTGCATGGCCTGCCACGCCGTGGACAAGAAGCTGGTGGGCCCGTCCTATAAGGATGTGGCCTCCAAGTACGCAGGCCAGAAGGACGCGGTGGACAAGCTGGCTGCCAAGATCATGAAGGGCGGCAGCGGCGTCTGGGGTCCGGTTCCCATGCCCGCCAACCCCCAGGTCAACGATGCCGACGCCAAGAAGCTGGCCGCCTGGGTGCTGTCGCTGAAGTAATTTCCGCAGGCCTCCCGCCTCGGGGCCCGCAACGAAAAAAACCGCGCGCAACGCAAGTCGCGCGGTTTTTTTCATGGTCCGCCCATAAATCCCGGCGCGGGCCGCCTACCTGTAATCCGGAGCGCCTGCGCCGGGCTGCTGGTACAGGCGAACCTGCTGCTCCAGCTGCCCCACATAGGCGGCCGTGCTGTTGTCCGACTCCTGGGCGCGCTGCACCAGGTGCGCCTCCAGCCCGTCCAGCCGTGCCATCAGCACTTCCTTGTCACGCGCATGCAGGTCTTCCAGCACGGTGCGCAGCTCGGTGAAACGCGAAGCCTCGGCCTTGTCGGCCAGGTCACGCTGGGCCTGCATTTCCTTGGCGTGGCGGCGCGCCTCCATCAGTACCGAGCCCTGCAGCCACAGCACATAGGCGACGAAGAACACGCCCAGCAGGCAGGTCAGCGCCAGCATCAGCACGCCCAGCGGCGCCTGGACTTCGGTCACGCCCAGCGACACGACGGAAGGCGCGGCCAGCGTGTTCCAGTTGAATGCCGCCAGCAGCGCAATCAGGGCCACGGTGATCAGCAGCGACAGGGTTCTCAGATTCATGGTGCAACGCCTCCCTCGGCAGTGGTGAAAACAACAGCTTCGGTTGTACTGCAACCATCATGCCTGAGCTGTCGGCCCACACAAAATAGGACTGCAAGACAGCGCGCCGCCCGCAGTCCAGCCAAGAAAAAACCGGAGCCTGTGCTCCGGTTCTTCATGGCGGGCGTGTCAGCCCTCAGTTCGTCTCGGCCAACTGATCGAGGATGGCCGGGTTCTCCAGCGTGCTCGCTCGTGTCCTGGGTGATGGCCTCGCCCTTGGCAATCGAGCGCAGCAGGCGGCGCATGATCTTGCCGCTGCGCGTCTTGGGCAGGTTGTCGCCAAAGCGGATGTCCTTGGGCTTGGCGATGGGGCCGATTTCCTTGGCCACCCAGTCGCGCAGCTCCTTGGCGATCTGCTTGGCCTCCTCGCCCGTGGGACGCGAGCGCTTGAGCACCACGAAGGCGCAGATGGCCTCGCCTGTCAGGTCATCGGGGCGGCCCACCACGGCGGCTTCGGCCACCAGGTCGGTCTTGGACACCAGGGCCGACTCGATCTCCATCGTGCCCATGCGGTGGCCCGAGACATTGAGCACGTCGTCGATGCGGCCCGTGATGCGGAAGTAGCCACGGTCCTCGCTGCGCACGGCGCCGTCGCCGGCCAGGTAGGTCTGCCCGCCCAGCTCGGCCGGGAAGTAGCTCTTCTTGAAGCGCTCGGGGTCGCCCCAGATGGTGCGGATCATGCTGGGCCAGGGCTTGGTGACCACCAGCAGGCCGCCTGCGCCGTTGGGCAGTTCATGGCCGGTCTCGTCGACGATGGCGGCCATGATGCCCGGCAGCGGCAGCGTGCACGAACCCGGCACCAGCGGCGTGGCGCCAGGCATGGGAGCGATCACGTGGCCGCCGTTTTCGGTCTGCCAGAAGGTGTCCACGATGGGGCAGCGCTCGCCGCCCACATTGCGGTGGTACCACATCCAGGCCTCGGGATTGATGGGCTCGCCCACGCTGCCCAGCAGGCGCAGGCTGGACAGGTCCGAGTTCTTCGGATGCACGGCGGCATCGCCGTCGGCGGCCTTGATCAGCGAGCGGATGGCCGTGGGCGCCGTGTAGAAGATGGTGCAGCCGTGGCGCTCGATCATCTGCCAGAAGCGGCCCGCGTTGGGGAAGGTGGGCACGCCCTCGAACACGATCTGCGTGGCGCCAGCGGCCAGCGGCCCATAGGCCACGTAGGTGTGGCCGGTGATCCAGCCGATGTCGGCCGTGCACCAGAACACGTCGCTGGGCTTGAGGTCGAAGGTCCACTCCATGGTCTGCTTGGCCCACAGCACATAGCCGCCCGTGCAGTGCTGCACGCCCTTGGGCTTGCCCGTGGAGCCGCTGGTGTAGAGGATGAACAGCGGGTGTTCGGAATCCACGGCCACGGGCGCGCACTCGGTGCTCTGGCCCGCCAGGATCTCGCCGAAGGTCTTGTCGCGGCCTGCCGTCATGGCACAGGCCGTGGCCGTGCGCTCGTAGACGAAGACGTGGCGCACGGCCTCGCAGCCGCCCAGCGCCAGCGCATCGTCCACGATGGCCTTGAGCGGCAGCTCCTTGCCGCCGCGCATCTGGTAGTTGGCGGTGATCACGGCCACGGCGCCCACGTCCACGATGCGCTCCTGCACCGCCTTGGCCGAGAAGCCGCCGAACACCACGCTGTGCGTGGCGCCGATGCGGGCGCAGGCCTGCATGGCGATCACGCCCTCAATGGTCATGGGCATGTAGATCAGGACACGGTCGCCCTTTTGCACGCCCTGGGCCTTGAGCGCGTTGGCGAACTGCGAGACGCGCTCCAGCAGTTCGCGGTAGCTGACCTTGGTGACCTCGCCGCCATCGGCCTCGAAGATGATGGCCGTCTTGTGCTCGACGTCCGTGCCCATGTGCTTGTCCAGGCAGTTGGCGCTGGCGTTGAGTTCACCGTCGGCGAACCAGCGGAAGAACGGGGGATTGCTGTCGTCCAGCACCTGGGTGAAGGGCTTGGACCAGACCACGTTCTCGCGCGCCAGGCGGGCCCAGAAGCCCTGGTAGTCGTTCTCTGCCTCGGCGCACAGCGCCTTGTACTGCTCCATTCCGGAGATGCGGGCCTTGGCGGCGAAGTCTGCCGGCGGCGGGAAGACCCGGTTCTCCACCAGGACCGATTCAATGGGGGATGCTGTTGCGGTGCTCATGCTTGCTTGTCTCCTGGGCTGGCCAAATAAAAATTGTGGTGTGACTGTCGGGGGCCGGTCTTACATGCCACTGACTGAAACCCCCTTGGGCGCGTCTACCTGGGGATTCCCCGCAGTTCCTGGCTGTCACTGGCAATGGCCTGTTTCGCCGCTAAAATCGCGCGCCCGTTTTCCACGGCCATTGTCCCCTCCCATCCACGCTCCCACACCAGACAAGCGCGACCGACCACCATGGCCCGCCAGCAAAACTCCAATCGAGCCCCCGGCTCCCCCCTGCGTCCCCTGCCCTCCCTGATCTTCGCCAGCCGCTGGCTGCAGCTGCCGCTGTACCTGGGCCTGATCGCCGCCCAGGGCGTCTATGTCTGGCACTTCCTGCTCGAGTTGTGGCACCTGATCGAGGCCGCCTTCGGCAACCAGGAAGCGCTGCAGGCGCTGATCACCAGCATCGGCTACAAGCACGATGCGCCCATCGGCGCGCTCAACGAGACCATCATCATGCTGGTGGTCCTGGCGCTGATCGACGTGGTGATGATCTCCAACCTGCTGATCATGGTCATCGTGGGCGGCTACGAAACCTTCGTCAGCCGCCTGGGCCTGGACAGCCACCCCGACCAGCCCGAGTGGCTGGGCCACGTGAACGCCTCCATCCTCAAGGTCAAGCTGGCCCTGTCCATCATCGGCATCAGCTCCATCCACCTGCTCAAGACCTTCATCAACGCAGGCAGCTACGACGTCAAGGTGCTGATGTGGCAGACCATCATCCACGTCACCTTCCTGGCCAGCGCCCTGGCCATCGCCTACACCGACAAGCTGATCAACAGCACGGCCAGCAACCACTGAGCCGGCGGCATCCCGCACCAAAGCCCCGCAGCGCCAGCCGCTACGGGGCTTTTTTCATGGGCGGGCGCAGGCAACGGGTCGGTCACCTGCCAGCGCCCGGCCGGCCAGCGCACCGGGCACGCTTTTTGCCGCAGATCGGGCCTGAAGCTTTCCTCAAGCTGACGCTTGACCGATTTTATTCATCGATGACAGCATATGCCTTGTGAATCATGGCCTCTATGCTCTCATTAAGTGAGCAAATACTGACCGGATTGCAGCCCCCAAGGGCTTGAAACAGCCCAAAACAGGCCTTCTTCGGCTCATGCGTTTTGACGCAGTAAAACCTGTTTTATATAATTTGGGCTTCTTTACAACCTGCCAAGCAGGTCATCGGCACCGTCTTCACGGCCTGCCGATACACCCCGGCGGATCGTTGTGCTCCCGGCACAGCCCCGTCAACCGGGCCGAAACTCGGTCCTGATGTTGTGGGGCATCGCGCTGGCTGATCTTCAGCCACGATGCCCGACTGAGACACCGCGCGCCTCGCCGCCGGCTGCTCTCGCCTTCTGGCTCTTGCGCACCGCTTCGCGTGCCATCCGAGCCGCCTCGGGTGCTTTCGCACCTGTTTGAATCCCAGCAACGGGGGACGGCAGTCCCCTGCAGCGAACGGCATCAGGGCTTCATTTTTGGCTTGCGCGCCAGCGTCTTCGCCCGTCGAAGACGCTGGACTGTGTTCCATCTCACCCAAAAGGAGAACGCCACAGTGGCCAAGCAGATCATCATCGATCATGTGTTCAAGGTGTTCGGGGACGACCCCAAGACCGCACTCGACCTCGTCCAACAGGGCCTGAGCAAACAGGAGATCCTGGAGCGCACGGGCCAGTCCATTGGCGTGTTCGACGCCAATTTCACCATCGAGGCCGGCGAGATCTTCGTCGTCATGGGCCTGTCGGGCTCGGGCAAGTCCACCCTGGTGCGCATGCTCAACCGCCTCATCGAGCCCACGGCCGGGCGTATCGTGGTCGATGGCCAGGACATCAATGCCCTGAGCGAGCGCGATCTGCGTGCGCTGCGCCGCAAGGACATCTCCATGGTGTTCCAGTCCTTTGCGCTGATGCCGCACATGACGGTGCTGGACAACACGGCCTTCGGCCTGGAGCTGGCCGGCGCCGACAAGGCCGAGCGCCAGACACAGGCCCAGGCCGCGCTGGAGCAGGTGGGCCTGGGCGCCTGGGGCGCCAGCTACCCCGACGAGCTGTCGGGCGGCATGCAGCAGCGCGTGGGCCTGGCCCGGGCGCTGGCGTCCGATCCGTCCATCCTGCTGATGGACGAGGCCTTCTCGGCCCTGGACCCCATCATCCGCACGGAGATGCAGTCCGAGCTGCTGCGCCTGCAGCAGATCCAGCGCCGCACCATCGTCTTCATCTCGCATGACCTGGACGAGGCCATGCGCATCGGCGACCGCATCGCCATCATGAAGGACGGCCAGGTGATCCAGGTCGGCACGCCCGACGAGATCCTGCGCAGCCCCGCCGACGACTATGTGCGCAGCTTCGTGCGCGGCGTGGATGCAGCCTCGGTCTTCAAGGCCGGCGACATCGCGCGCCAGGCGCTGACCGTGGTGTCCGAGCACAGCGACCGCGGCTGCCGCGCAGCCCAGCGTCTGCTGGAAGACTCCGACCGCGACTACGCCTATGTGGTGAACGCGCGCCGCCGCTTCCTGGGCGTGGTGTCCTCGCAGTCGCTGCGCGACGCACTGCATGGCCGCCCCGGCATGCTGGGCCTGAGCCACGCCTTCCTGCCCAACGTCGAGCCGCTGTCCGCAGGCACGCCGGTGGCCGAGCTGTTCGGCCCCGTGGCCGCCGCGCCCTGCGCGCTGCCGGTGACCAGCGACGACGGCCAGTTCATGGGCGTGGTCAGCCGCACCACCATGCTGCGCTTCCTGGACCGCGACACGCCGCCCGTGCCGCCGCCGCAGGAGATCGTGCCGCCGGTCACGCTCAACCCGCATTTCCCGGCCTCCAACGCCCCCACCGTCGCGCCGACCGTGGAGCCGATCGAACAACGACAAGGAGATGCCGCATGAGCGATGCAACCAACAGCCTGAACCCGAACACCGCCGCTGCCGCCACCGATCCCTGGGCCGATGCGAGCACAGCCCCTGCTTCCACCGATTCCGCAGCCCCTGCTTCCACCGATTCCGCGGCCTCTGCAAGCGCCGACCCCTGGGCCACCGCCGCCACGCCGGCGCCCGATGCCTCTGCCGATCCCTGGGGCGCCGCCAGCGGCGGTGATGCCGCAGGCGGTGACTGGCTGGGCGCCTCGGCCGGCTCGGGCGTTCCCGACGACGCCCATGCCAGCCTCTGGCACCAACTGACCACCGACGGCCTGCCCGTGCAGGGCTGGATCAACGGCGGCCTGGAATGGGTGGTCCACCATTTCCGCCCCTTCTTCCAGGCCGTGCGCACGCCCATCGACGGCACGCTGTCGGGCATCACCGATGCCATGCTGGCCCTGCCCTGGCCGCTGCTGGTCCTGGTCCTGACCCTGGTGGCCTGGCAGTTCGCGGGCCGCGCCATGGCCATTGGTGCCGCCGTCTCGCTGGTGGTGGTCGCCATGCTGGGCATCTGGCCCGAGGCCATGGTGACGCTGTCCCTGGTGCTGACCTCGCTGGTGTTCTGCATGGTCATCGGCCTGCCCGCGGGGATTTTGCTGGCCTCCAGCGACCGTGCGCAGCGCTGGACACGCCCGCTGCTCGACGCCATGCAGACCACGCCGGCCTTCGTCTACCTGGTGCCCGTGGTGATGCTGTTCGGCATCGGCAACGTGCCCGGCGTGATCGTGACCATCATCTTCGCGCTGCCGCCGCTGATCCGACTGACCAACCTGGGCATCCGCCAGGTGCGCCCCGACCTGATCGAGGCCAGCCGTGCCTATGGCGCATCGCCCTGGCAGTTGCTGTGGAAGGTGCAGCTGCCGCTGGCCATGCCCTCCATCATGGCGGGCGTGAACCAGGCGCTGATGCTGTCGCTGTCCATGGTGGTGATCGCCTCCATGATCGCCGTGGGCGGCCTGGGCCAGATGGTGCTGCGCGGCATCGGCCGCCTGGACATGGGCCTGGCCACCGTGGGCGGACTGGGCATCGTGCTGCTGGCCATCGTGCTGGACCGCATCACCCAGGCCATGGGGCAGACGACCCGTGGCGGTGCGCGCTGGTGGCACAGCGGCCCCGCCGGCTGCATCGCCCGCCTGCTGGGCGCCGGCAACAAGCCGGTCCATCGCGGCAGCACCAGCTGAATGCCTTCACTGCGGCGCGGATGGGCCCACTGCCGCGCCGCCTTCCCGAAAAGCGGCCAGCCACGCTGGCCGCCCACTCCCCTTTCATCACACAACGGAGGAACCCGAGGATGAACCAAGCCCTGAACCACAATCGACTGCCAACTGCCGCTGCCAGCCACTGGCTGCGCACCGCCACGATGGCTGCCGGCATCGCACTGGCCTGCGCAGGCGCATCAGCCGCCAGCGACCAGCCCGGCAAGGGTGTGAAGGTGTCGCCGCTCAAGAGCTCCATCGCCGAAGAAAGCTTCCAGACCCTGATCGTCATGAAGGCCCTGGAGAAGCTGGGCTACGACGTGCAGCCCTTCCAGGAAGTCGAGTACCCCACGGCCCACGTGGCGATTGCCAATGGCGATGCCACCTTCCTGGCCACGCACTGGAACCCGCTGCACGCCGACTACTACAAGAACGCGGGCGGCGACGCCAAGCTGTTCCGCAAGGGCGTGTACTCGGACAACGCCGCCCAGGGCTATCTGATCGACAAGAAGACGGCCGACGAATACAAGATCACCAATATCGGCCAGTTGAAGGACCCCAAGATCGCCAAGCTGTTCGACTCGGACGGCGACGGCAAGGCCGACCTCACCGGCTGCACGCCGGGCTGGGGCTGCGAGGCCGTGATCGAGCACCATCTGACGGCCTACAAGCTGCGTGACACCGTGACCCACAAGCAGGGCACGTACTCGGCGCTGATCGCCGACACCATCTCGCGCTACAAGGCCGGCAAGCCCATCCTCTACTACACCTGGACGCCCTACTGGGTGAGCAACGTGCTCAAGCCCGGCAAGGACGTGGTGTGGCTGGAGGTGCCCTTCTCCTCGCTGCCCGGCGAGCAGGCCAAGTTCGATACCAAGCTGCCCAACGGCAAGAACTACGGCTTCGTGGTGAACAAGCAGCAGATCGTGGCCAACAAGGCCTTCACCGACAAGCATCCCGACGCCGGCAAGCTGTTCGAGCTGATGCAGCTGCCCGTGGGCGACATCAGCGCGCAGAACCACATGATGAGCCAGGGCCAGAACAAGCCCTCGGACATCAACCGTCATGTGGACGGCTGGATCAAGGCCCACCAGAAGACCTTCGACGGCTGGCTGGAACAGGCCCGCGCCGCAGCCCGCTGAACGCTGCGGGGGGAGCCGCTACAGGCGCTCCCCCCGGCTTCCTGCTTCAAAGGCCCGCTTCAAAGGCCCGCTTCGGCGGGCCTTTTGAACATGCGCAGGGCGATGGCCGTGACCACCACGCCCGCCACCAGCGCCACCGCATACATGGCCACATGGGTCACGGCGTTGGGAATGGGTGCGACGAAGATGCCGCCATGCGGCACCTTCAGCTCCACACCCGCCAGCATGGACACGGCGCCGGCCACGGCCGAGCCCAGCACCAGGGCCGGAATCGTGCGCAGCGGATCGCGCGCCGCGTAGGGAATGGCCCCCTCGGTGACAAAGGCCAGGCCCAGCACGCCGGCCGAGGCGGCGCTGCCGCGCTCCTCGCGCGTGAAGCGGTCGACAAACAGGCGCGTGGCCAGGGCCAGCCCCAGCGGCGGCGTCATGCCGGCGATCATGGCTGCAGCCATGGGCGTGTAGACCTGGCTCGCGATCATTCCCGTGGAAAACGCATAGGCGGCCTTGTTCACCGGCCCGCCCATGTCAAAGGCCATCATCGCGCCCAGCAACAGGCCCAGCAGCAAGGCGCTGGCACCCTGCATGCCGCGCAGCCAGGCGCTCAGCCACTGCAGCAGCTCGGCCACGGGCGCACCGACCAGATAGAACATCAGCAGCCCCGTGAACAGGCTTCCCAGCACAGGCAGGATCAGCATGGGCAGCAAGCCCTTGAGCGCCTGCGGCAGCCGGATGTGCGCCGCCATGAAGGCCACGCCGTAGCCGGCGATGAAGCCGGCCGCGATGCCGCCGATGAAGCCTGCGCCCATGCTGGACGCGATCATTCCGCCGATCATGCCCGGCGCAATGCCGGGCCGGTCGGCAATGGAGTAGGCGATATAGCCGGCCAGCGCCGGCACCATCAGCGCAAAGCCGCCCTTGGCGCCGATCTGGAACAGCGTCCATCCCAGCGTGCCCTGGTGGGCATCGTCATGGACATAGATGCCGCCCAGCGCAAAGGCCATGGCGATCAGAATGCCGCCCGCCGTGACGAAGGGCAGCATGAAGGACACGCCGGTCATCAGGTGGCGATAGGCACCGCCCTGGGTCCGGGCCGGCGTGGGCGCGGCGCCACCTGCAGCAGCGCCCACGGCGGCACCATGCACGGTTGCTTCGGCCAGCGCCTTGGCGATCAGCCCCGAGCCGTCGCGTATGGCCGGCTTGGTGCCGCTGCGCAGCAGCGGCTTGCCCGCGAAGCGCGAAAGATCGACCTCGCGGTCGGCGGCGATGATGACCAGGTCGGCCTCGGCAATCTCCTGCGGCGTCAGCGCATCGAGCGCGCCCACCGAGCCTTGTGTCTCCACGCGCATGGCGTGGCCCAGCGCCGCCGCGCCGCGCTGCAGCCCCTCGGCCGCCATGAAGGTGTGGGCGATGCCAGTGGGGCAGGAGGTGACGGCCACGATCCGCTTGCCCGTGCGCTGTGCTGCGGGACTGGCGGCAGCGCAGCGTGCAAGCACGCCGGCCGGATCATCAAGCGCCTCGCGCAGGCTGCAGCGCTCGACGGCGGCCTGCACGAAGCGGGAGGCATCGGCGGCGGTATCTGCATCGTCATCGGTGCCGGCATTCCCCACGATCAGCAATTGCCCGGCCTGCGCGGCGGCATCGGCCGCATGCATCCCGATCACACCGCCGCTGGCGCGCACCTCCACGGCCAAGGGACGCTGTCCGGCCGCATGGCGCAGGGCTTCGGCGGCCAGCAGCGCTTCGGCGTCGTGCCCGGCGGCTGCGATCACCACAAAAAGAGGGTTCATGAGAGCTCCTGAAGAATGGGGGATCACGGCCACTGGCATGGCTCCAGCAGCACGCTGGCAGCCAATGCCTGGACGCGGTTGGCATCGACTTCGCGCGCGGGCGCGGCCTGCAGCCAGGCCAGCGCGCTGGCCGTGGACAGGCGTGCGGTGTCCGCCAGATCCAGTCCGCGCAGCCGCGCGGCCACCATGCCCGCGACCATGGCATCTCCCGCACCCACGGAGCTGCCGCGCGCGCGCTGCGGCGGCCGCGCAATCACCGCGCCTTGCGCGGTGGCGAACAGCGCGCCCTCTTCGCCCATGGACACCACGGCCAGCCCCAGCCCCCTGTCCAGCAGGCGGCGCGCGGCGGCCAGAAGCGCATCGCGGCCGTCCAGGCGCCGGCCTGTGGCGGCCTGCAACTCCTCCCGGTTGGGCTTGATGGCCCAGGGCATGGCCGCATGGGGGGCCGTCGCCAGGGCGGCGGCCAGGGGGGCCTCGCTGGTGTCCAGCAGCACGTCGGCACCGGCGGCCACGGCCTGGGCCTGGAGCCGGGCCCAGCTGTCCGCAGGCAGGCCGGCCGGCAGGCTGCCCGACAGCACCACGGCCAGGCCGGGCCGCAGATACCGGGCCAGCGCGGCCATGACGGCGTCCAGATGCGCTTCGGCCAAGGCCAGGCCCGGCAGGTTGATGTCCGTGGTCTGGCGTCCGCCGTCGGCCACCAGCTTGATGTTGGTGCGCGTATGGCCCGGCACGCGCAGGCAGGCGTCGGCAATGCCGCGCTGGGCGAACAAGGCCTCGAACATGCCGGCGTTGTCACTGCCCAGCACGCCCAGCGCGGCCGTGGAAACTCCCAGGCCCGCCAAGGCGGCGGCAACATTGATGCCCTTGCCACCCGGCGCCTGCACGCTGCCCAATGCGCGCTGCACCTGGCCGGGCAGCAGCTCACCCAGGGTCACAAGCTGGTCTATGGCCGGGTTCAGGGTCACAGTGATGGCTTGCGGGGCGTTCATGCCGTCACCTCCTTGGCCAGTGCCCGCACCTGCGCGGCATCCTCGCAGCCGAGCGCCCTGTCTGCCAGCGCCTGCAACTGCCGCAGGCTGGCCGCGCGCAGGCCGGCCTTGACACCGGCGATGTCGTTGGGGGTCATGGACAGCTCGCCCACCCCCAGCCCGGCCAGCAGCAGCGCACCGAACGGGTCGCCGGCCAGTCCGCCGCAGACGCCCACGGCGCGCGCGCGGGTGGCAGCACCCTGCACGGTGGCGCGCACCATCCGCAGCACGGCCGGATGCAGGCTGTCCGCCTCGGCCGCCAGTTGCGGGTTCTGGCGGTCCATGGCCAGCACGTACTGGGTCAGGTCGTTGGTGCCGATGGAGAAGAAATCGGCATGGCGGGCCAGTGCGTCGGCCTGCACGGCGGCGGCGGGCACCTCGATCATGATGCCCAGCGGCAGGACCGGGGCGTCCAGTTCGGCACGCAGCCGTTCGCAGGCCGCGCGCAGCGCCAGCAGCTCCTGCACGCCGGTGACCATGGGAAACATCACGGACAGCCTTGCGCCATCGCGGGCCGCCCGGTACAGGGCGCGCATCTGGGGCTCCAGCAGGTCGGGGCGGCGCAGCAGCAGCCGCGCGCCGCGCACGCCCAGGAAGGGGTTGTCCTCGCGCGGCAGCTCCAGGTGGGCGACCTGCTTGTCGCCGCCGATGTCCAGCGCGCGAACGACCAGCGGCCGGCCCTCCAGCGCCTGCGCCATGGCGCGGTAGGTTTCATACTGCTCGTCCTCGCCGGGCGTGCTGCCGCGCTCCAGGAACAGGAATTCCGTGCGCATCAGGCCCACGCCCTCGGCGCCCTGGGACAGGGCCAGCGGCACCTGCTCGGGCAGGTTGACGTTGGCGCAGACTTCGATGCGCACGCCATCGGTGGTGATGGCAGGCAGGCTGCGCTGCGCGGACACGCGTTCCTGCAGCGCCCGCTGCTCGGCCATGTGGGCACGCGCTGAAGCCAGGTCCTGCTCCGAGGGATCAAGGTAGATGCGGCCATTGGCGCCATCGACGATGGCCAGGGCCCCATCGGCCATGCCCAGCACGCCGCCGCCTGCCGCCACGGCGGCCGGCAGCCCCAGCGTGCGCGCGAGTATGGCCGTGTGCGAGGTGGGACTGCCCTGCGCCGTGACCAGCGCGGCCACGCGCGCCGTGTCCAGCTGGGCGGTTTCCGAGGGCGAAAGATCGGCCGCGACCAGGATGCAGCCGCCTTCCGGCAGGCCCTCCGGTACCGCCGCTGCCAGCGAGGGCTGCAGTTGCACCAGCACGCGCCGGCCCACGTCGCGCAGATCGGCGGCACGCGCGGCCAGCGCAGGGTTGTCCAGCGCCTGGAGACGGGCAGCCCCCTCCTCCACGGCCTGGTCCCAGGCCCAGGCCACGCCGTGGCCCTGGACCATGAACTGGCAGGCGCGCGTGATGAGTCCGGTGTCGCCCAGCCACTCGGCCTGCGCGCTGAAGATGGCCGCATCGCCTTCGCCCAGGCGGCGGCGGGTGTCGTCATGCAGGGCGCGCAGCTGGCCCTGCGTCTCGGCCAGCGCCGCATGCAGCCGCGCGCCGCCCACGCTGAGCGGCTCGGGCAGGTCGGGGATCTCGGCTGCCTCCACACGCCACTGGTGGATGCGGGCCACGGCCAGCCCCGGGCTGGCGCCCAGGCCCACAAAGGCAGGCCGCGCCAGCGGCGGCAGCCAGCCCGTGGCGGGCGATTCGGCCGCCTTGCGCGCAGCGGCGTCGGCATCGGCACGTTCCTGGGCCACCAGGGCCTGGGCCACGGCACACAAGCGCTGGACCGCGGCACTGGCGTCGGGACCCTCTGCCGAGACGGTGACCTTGTCGCCTTCGCGTAGTCCCAGCTGCAGCAGGCTGGCCATCTGCCGCGCATCGGCCACCTCGCCGCCATGGCGCACCTGGATGCGCGAGGCAAAGCCGCGCGCCGCCTCCGCCCAGCGCGTGGCAGGCCGCGCATGCAGGCCGTTGGGATAGGCAATGGTCCATTCGCGCGCCTCGGCCAGATCCGCTGCCGCCGGGCGGGCGGCAGGCGGCGCCGGGTCCGCTTGCCCCTGGAGCACATCAATCACCTGCTGCGCATCGCCGGTGGTGAACAGCGCCTGCAGCCGGGGTGTCTGCAGCAGGCCGGCCAGGCGGCGCAGCAAGGTGATGTGGGCATCGGAGCGTGCCGCCACCGCCACCACCAGATGCACGTTCTGGCCGGCATTCCAATCCAGGCCCTCGCGCACCTGGAGCACGGCCACCGCGTCGCGCAGCACCAGGGCCCGGTCTTCGGCGCGGCCGTGGGGAATGGCCACGCCGTGGCCCAGAAAGGTTTCGGCCTGGGCCTCGCGCGCCTGCATGCCGGCGGCATAGCCAGGGGCCACGCAGCCACGGTCCTGGAGCAGCCGGGCCGCCTGGGCAATGGCGTCGGCCTTGTCGCGCACCCTGGCGTCCAGGCGCACGGCGATCTGCAGGCCCGCAGGAGCGGTGGGTGCAACCGCCGGGAGGGATGAATGGGCATTGATCATGGCGCGGATTGTGGGAACGTTCCCAACCATCAGTCAATCTGCACTGCAACATAACCCGGCCACAATCCGGCCATAACTCGGCATTTCTTTGGAGTTATCCTCTGCGGCACACCACAACCAACGGGAACGATTGCATTGAGCATCAGCATCAACGATGTGGCCCGTGCGGCCGGGGTTTCCAAATCGACGGTGTCGCGCGCGCTGGCGGGCGGCTCGGTCAGCGAGGAGGTCCGGGCGCGGGTCGCCGCCGCCGTGCAGGCCACGGGCTACCGGCCCAATCTGATGGCGCGCCGGCTGCGCGCGCGCGACGCTGGCCCCATGGGCGTGCTGGTGGCCGACATACGCAACCCGTTTTTCACGGCCCTGATCCGCGCGGTCGAGGCCGAGGCCTATCGCCAGGGCCGGCGCGTGCTGTTGTGCAATACCGACGAAGACCCGCAGCGCGAAGCCATGTACCTGCAGCTCATGCAGGAAGAGCGCATCGCGGGGCTGATCTTTGCACCCACCCAGGCCAGCCTGCACAAGCTGGAGCGCATGCAGCTGGAGTTTCCCGTCGTCCTGGTGGACCGGGCGGGCGCCCCGGCCTTCCATGACAGCGTGGTGCTGGACAACGCCCAGGCCTGCGCCACCCTGGTCAGGCATCTGGTGGACCAGGGCCGCCGCCGCATTGCAGGCGTCTTCGGCAGCACCAGCAGCACGGCGCGCGAGCGCTGCGACGGCTATCTGGCCGCCATGCGCGATGCGGGCCTGGAGCCCGACTTGCGCCAGTTGCCCCCAACCAGCGATGCCGCCGAGGCCGAGGTCGCGCAATGGCTGCGCCAGCCGCAGCGGCCCGATGCCTTCTTGGCCAGCAACAGCCTGCTGCTGGAAGGCTGCCTGCGCGCGATACGCGCCGCAGGCCTGCGCATCCCCGGCGATGTGGCGCTCGCCGGTTTCGACAACGAGCGCTGGACAGAACTGGTGGCCCCCGCCATCACCGTGATCGAGCAGCCGGTGGAGGCCATGGGCCGCGCCGCATTCGGCCTGCTCATGGAGCGGCTGCACACGCCCGACCTGCCGCTGCGCAAGGTGATCATGCAGGGGCGCTGCATCGTGCGCGAGTCCACCCAGGCGGCGGGCTGAGGCGCTGCGCCGGGGCGGGGATCACGCAGGGATCTGCAACTGGCGCACGGCGTCGTCCACGCTCCAGCCCGCATAGCTGGCGTGCGGCAAGGCCGGATTGCCCACGCGCGCCAGCAGGTCGCGCACGGGGTCCTTGACGCGGGCCAGGGCCAGCGGCACGCCCAGTTGCCGCAACTGGGCCGCGAAGTCGCACAGCGCCTCGACACTGGTGGCATCCAGATCGGCCGAATCTTCCAGGCTCAGCACCACGCCGCGGGGCGAAGGCAGGGATTGCAGCCGCTCCCGGATGGCCGCAAACACCGGGTCGGCATTGCCGAAGAACAGCGGCGCCTCAGGCCGCGCGATCAGCAGGCCGGCCGGCACCACCGCGTCGGGGTGGCGTGCGGCATCGACAAAGTCATGCGTGTCCCCCAGCCTGCCCAGCCAGCTCACGTGCGAGCGCGACAGCGTTTGCAGCAGCATGAGCAGGCTGGCCGCGATGGCCAGCAGCAACCCGTCGAGCACGCCCAGCGCCAGCACGGCAAAGAAGGCCAGCACCACGATCAGCCGGTCTCGCCGCCAGGCGAAGTAAGGGCGCAGCGCGGCAGGGTTCAGCGTGTGGCCCACGGCGTGGATGACGATTGCGGCCAGCAGCGGCTGCGGCGTGCGCTCTATCCAGGGCAGCAGCAGCCAGACGGCCAGGCCCACCACGGCGCAGGCCACCAGGCCCGCAGCGCGGCTTTGCGCGCCCGCCACCTCGTTGGCCGATGTGGCCGAGTAACCCGCGCCCACAGGCATGCCATGGAACACGCCCGACAGCAGGTTGGCCGCGCCCAGCGCCATCAGGTCGCGGTTGGCATCGACGCGGTCGCCATGGCGCAGCGCAAAGGTACGGATGGAGCCATATGACTCGGCATAGAGGATGAGCGCCATCGCAAAGGCCAGCTCGCCCAGGCGCAGCCATTCGGCGCGCGACAGCGAGGGAATGCCGGGGTTGGAGAAATCCAGCCGTATCGGCCCCACGGCCGCAATGCCCCAGCGTGCGCACCAGCCGCCCGCATCCAGCGCAATGCCAGCCGCAAGCACCAGCAAGGCCGCAGGCAGGGCACGCCAGCGGGCCAGCGCACGCATCAGCAGCAACGCCGCAACGGCCATGGCCAGACCCGCTCCATTCCAGTGCCGCCAGCCGGCCAGCAGCTCCCAGACAAAGCGCGGCAGATCGCCATGCACGGGCTGGAAGGCGACGGCATGCGGGATCTGCTTGACCACGATGGTCAGCGCCAGCCCCAGCGCAAAACCGCGCAGCACGGGCTTGGCAATGAAATTGGAGACCGCGCCCAGCCGCGCCAGCCCCGCCACCACGAAGAACAGGCCCGTCAGCAGCACGATGCCCACGCCCAGCAGCATGCGCTGCTGCGGCGAGGTGCCGGCCATGGACGCCGTGGCCGCCAGCAGCACGGCGGCAGAGGAGGATGTGGCCGAGACGATGGCGAAGCGGCTGGTCCCCAGCAGGCCATAGGCCAGCAGCCCGGCGAACAGCGCAATCACCCCGGCCTGCGGCGGCAGGCCGGCGATGCCGGAATAGGCCACGGCCTCGGGCAGCAGCAGGCCGGCGATGGACAGGCCGGCGCCCCAATCGGCCAAGGCAGGCAGGCCAGGGGCACGCATCAGGATTGCGGGGCAACGACGCCGGACCAGCCCGGCAGGTAGCGCGCCTCGGCGCCGTGCGCCAGGCCCAGGGCCTCGTGCAGGGCCTGATCGGGCAAGGCGACATCGCTCTTGCCACTGCGCAGGTCCTTGGGTGCAAAGCGCGTGCGGAAAAAATCGGCCCAGAGGAATTCGACGAAAGGCGCCGTGTCCTTGGCATAGCCACCGGCCTTGCGCACGGCGCCGGCCAGGCTGCGGTAGGGGTCGTCGCGCAGGCTGTCCAACTGCTCGGGCATCTTGACCCAGTCGCAGCGGCGGCCGCGCTCGTCATACGGATGGGCCCATTGGTGGAACTCCATCAGGCGCCAGAACATCAACGGATCGGCCTCGCTGAAATCGGCCAGCTGCATGACCCAGACCTGCTCCACGGACTCCTGCGTCAGCGCCAGCCCCAGGTGGTGGTGGTCAACGATGTAGTGCAGGCCACGCGGCCCCAGCACGGCCGGAAACCAGTGCGAGGCCAGAAGGCCTTCGCGCTCCTTGCGCTTGAGGCGGCTCCACTGGGCGCGCTTGGTCTGCACTTCGGCGGCGCCTATGGTCATCTGCGTGGGACGCAGTGCGTCCAGCGGAACCCGGGTCAGATGCTGTTGCGCTCTCATCGTCCAACCTCCGTTGCATCAAAGGTGCGGACCCGGCGGGCTGCCCGGTCCGACATCCAGAATACGCCTTCGGAGTTACAAATGGTCGCAACAACGGACTTGCACCCATAATCGCTCACAATTTTGTCCCGTTGACCTCATGAACCAGCCCCAACATCCCATCGTCCATGGCACGGAAGACGTGCTGATCAGCCTCTGCAACTCCGTCTCGCGCGTGCTCCAGGTGGCCACGCAGTGCCAGATCCAGTATTCGGGCATGGTGCAACGCATCACCAAGACCAGCCTCAAGCCCGACATCGGCTGCTTTGTCCTGGTGGACGGCGGCTTCTCGGGCCTGGTGATCATCAATTTCTCGGCCGCCGCCGCCATGGAGCTGTACCGCAGCTACATGCTGAGCATGGGCATGGGCGAGGACGACCTGGCCACCTCCTATACCTCGGACGATGTCAGCAACGTCATGGGCGAGCTGATGAACCAGGTGGTGGGCGACTTCACCAGCAAGGTCCAGCGCGAGCTTCAGACCTACATCACCCAGAGCCAGCCCAAGATGATCCGCCTGAACAAGCAGGTCAACCTCAGCGTGGACGCCAACCTCGACTCCCCCGAGGCGCGCCGCGTGACCTTCTACACGGGCAACAACAACATCTTCTATCTCGAACTGGCCATGGACCGCACCGAGTTCATCAAGGTCGTGGACTTCGAGCCCCAGGAGCGCCCCGACCCCGATGCGCTCATGGCCCAGACCGCCGCAAGCACCCCGGCCGCAGCGCCCGCGCCGGCCGCCAGCACCGACACCGACGAACTGCTCAAGTCGCTGGGCATGTAACTGCCGGCACACGCCCCGGCTTACAACCCAGGCACACAGCCCCGGCACTGCGGGCAAGACCCTGATGCATGCGGATGTATCAGGGCAGCCCCGCAAACGACATCGTTGATATGCAGATAATTGGGATGCCAACTATTTGAATATCACCCGATGTCGTCCCCCTCCGCCCCCTTCCCGCTCACGCAGGCCGACCCCACCGCCGTGCAAAGGCATTTCATGTTCACGCTGGGGCAGGTGAACAAACAGTGGCGCCGGACGCTGGACCGGCTGCTGGCACCCATGGGACTGACCCAGGCACTGTGGATGCCGCTGATGCATCTGGCGCGCTCGCCCGAGGCCATGCGCCAGAAGGATCTGGCCCACTCCCTGGCGCTGGACAGCTCCTCCGTCGTGCGGCTGGTGGACGGCCTGGCCGCCCAGGGCTGGATAGAGCGCGTGGACGACAGCGACCGCCGCGTCAGAAAAATCCAGCTCACGCCAGCCGGCCATGCCCAGGTAGAGGCCGTGCAGGGCCTGCTGCAGCAGGCGCGCGCCCAGGTGCTGGGTGCCGTGCCGCCCGAGGAACTGGGCGCGGCCTATGCCACGCTGCAGCGCCTGCTGGAGGCCATGGCCGCCGAGCCCGCCTGCGACACGGACCTGCCCGACGAGCAGGCTGCCTGAGATGGTGGCCGAGCACTCTTCGCTGCCACCCGCCCAGGACCATACAGCGGCCAGCCGCAAGGCGCCGCTGTGGCTGCTGGTGATCGTGACCATCGTCGGCACGCTGGCCATGCACATGTTCCTGCCCGCCCTGCCCGATGCGGCACGGCAGCTCCAGGCCGGCGCCAGCCAGATGCAGCTGACCATCACGGTCTACATCCTGGGCCTGGGCGTAGGCCAGCTGATCTATGGCCCGCTGTCGGACAGCCTGGGGCGCCGCCCCATGCTGCTGGCAGGGCTCATCCTCTATGCGCTGGCCAGCCTGGCAGCCTTTCTCGCCCCATCCGCCCCCTGGCTGATCGGCGCGCGGCTGCTCCAGGCGCTGGGCGGCTGCGCGGGCCTGGCCCTGGGCCGCGCCATTGCACGCGATTCAAGCACGCCCGAGAACGCCGTGGGCAGCCTGGCGCTGCTCAACCTGATGATGATGATCGGCCCCGGCATCGCGCCGGCCATCGGCTCGGCCATCGACGACGCCCTGGGCTGGCGCGCCATCTTCGGCACGCTGGCCGTGGTCGGCGGCGTGACGGCCTTCGCCATCTGGAAGCTGCTGCCCGAAACCGGCCAGCCCACGGGCCGCCTGCACCTGGGCACCATCCGCGACGACTACCGCAGCCTGCTGCGCTCGCCGGCCTTCGTGGGCTTTGCCGTGGGCGGCGGCTGCGCCACCACGTCCATCTATGCCTTCCTGGCGGCGGCGCCCTTCGTCTTCATCGAGCAACTGCATTCCACCAAGCATGAGGTGGCCATCTACCTGGGAGTGCTCATGGGCGGCATGGCCGTGGGCAATGCGCTGGCCCGTCAGCTGATACGCCACTGGCCCCTGGAGCGGCTGATGCTCAACGGCAATCTGCTGAGCCTGGCCAGCGCGGCCATGCTGCTGTTGCTGGCCCTGTTCAACCAGCTCACGCCGGCCATCGTGGTGGGGCTGATGGTGCTGTTCGCGCTGGGCTCGGGCCTGACCAGCCCTGCGGCGCTGGCCAGCGCGCTCAGCGTGCATCCGCGCCTCACGGGCTCGGCCGCCGGTGTCTACGGCAGCACCCAGATGGCCGTGGGCGGCCTGTGCACGCTTGGCGCCAGCCTGGGCAGCAACCCGGCGCTGTCGGCAGCGCTGGCCCTGGTGGTGGCCTGCGTGCTGGGGCAACTGGGCTTTCGCAGCGCGCTGCGCTACGCGCAGCGGGCGCCCGGCTGAGGGCCGCCCCGGCGAGGGCCGCCCCGGCTGAGGGCCACAGTCGCCCAGGCGACGGTCCGGCCGAATGCGGGTGCGAGGCGCGCAGGCCCTCGATTACATTGGCGCAGCCGTGGCCAGCCGCCACGGCCCACAGGAGACAAAAAACCATGCGCCAACTTTCCTTTTCCATCGTCCTGCGCCAAGCCGCCACCGGCACGCTGGCAGCCGCCGCGCTGCTGGCCGGCACAGCCGCCCAGGCCGGCTCCATCGAGGCCGCCGAGTTCAAGAGCGCCACGCTGCAGCGCAGCTGGACCTACAACGTCTACCTGCCCACGGGCTACGACGCCCAGTCCAGGCTGCGCTACCCCGTCATGTACCTGCTGCACGGCAATGACGGCCAGCGCAACGACTGGCCCGTCAAGGGCAATCTGCTGCGCACGGTGGACCAGCTGATCCAGAACGGCGAGATCCCGCCCGCCATCATCGTCATGCCCGACGCGGGAACGACCTGGTACGTGGACCTCAAGGAGCCCATGGAGACGGCCTTCTTCCAGGACCTCGTCCCCCATGTCGAGAAGAAGTACCGCACCCTCACCAGCCGCGATGGCCGCGTGATCGGCGGCCTGTCCATGGGCGGCTATGGCGCGCTGCGCTACGTGCTCAAGTATCCCGAGAAATTCCAGGCCGCCGCCCTGCTGAGCCCCGCCATCTACAACCCCGAGCCGCCCGCCGATTCCTCGGCACGCTCGGTCAAGGTCTTTGCCGAACCCAACACGGGCGGCCAGTACAGCACCACGGTCTGGAAGAGCTACAACTACCCTGTGCTGTGGGACAGCTTTCTCGCCCGCAAGATCAGCGTGCCCATGTACATCAACTCGGGCGACGACGATGAATTCATGATCGAGTCCGACGCCGCCCAGCTCTACGCCCAGCTGCGCAGGAACAAGCAGCCTGCCGAGCTGCGCATCGTCAACGGCAAGCATGAATGGCCGGTCTGGGAAAGCACCATCGGCGACGCGCTCAAGTACGTGTTCCGCACCGTGCGCCGCCCGCAGGCGGACAACTGAGCCAGGCCAGGCGGTGAAGAAAAAAGGGGAGCCGGCCGGCTCCCCTTTTTGATTGCATCAGCAGGTCTTACAGATTGCCGACCATCTTGGCAGGGATCACCCAGGCGTCGAACTGTTCGCCGGTCAGGTGGCCGGAAGCCACGGCGGCTTCACGCAGGCTGGAGCCTTCCTTGTGCGCCTTCTTGGCGATGTAGGCCGCCTTGTCGTAGCCGATGTGCGGGTTCAGCGCCGTCACCAGCATCAGCGAGCGCTGCACCAGCTCGGTGATCCGCTCGCGGTTGGGCTCGATGCCCACGGCGCAGTGGTCGTTGAAGCTCTTCATGCCATCGGCCAGCAGGCGCACGCTCTGCAGGAAGTTGTGCGAGACCATGGGGCGGAACACGTTCAGCTCGAAGTTGCCCGAGGCGCCGCCGAAGTTGATGGCCACGTCGTTGCCGAAGACCTGGGCCGCCAGCATGGTCACGGCTTCGCTCTGCGTGGGATTGACCTTGCCGGGCATGATGGACGAGCCGGGCTCGTTCTCGGGGATGGAGATCTCGCCCAGGCCGCTGCGCGGGCCCGAGGCCAGCCAGCGCACGTCGTTGGCGATCTTCATCATGCTGGCGGCCAGCGTCTTGAGCGCGCCGTGGGCGTGGACCAGGCCGTCGCACGAGGCCAGGGCCTCGAACTTGCTGGGCGCCGTCACGAACGGGTAGCCGGTGAGCTGGGACAGCTCGGCCGCCACGCCCTCGGCATAGCCCTTGGGCGCATTCAGGCCCGTGCCCACGGCCGTGCCGCCCAGCGCCAGCTCGTACAGGTGCGGCAGCGCGGCGCGCACATGCTTTTCGCCATGGGCCAGCTGGGCCACCCAGCCCGAGATTTCCTGGCCCAGCGTCAGCGGGGTGGCGTCCTGCAGATGGGTGCGGCCGATCTTGACGATGTCGGCATAGGCCTCGCTCTTGGCCTGCAGCGTGTTGCGCAGCAGGGCAATGGCGGGCAGCAGCTTTTGCTCGATGGCCGTGACGGCAGCCACGTGCATGGCGGTCGGGAACACGTCGTTGCTCGACTGGCTCTTGTTCACGTCGTCATTGGGGTGGACCAGGCGCGACTCGCCGCGCTCGCCACCGAGGATTTCGCTGGCGCGGTTGGCCAGCACCTCGTTGACGTTCATGTTGGTCTGCGTGCCCGAGCCAGTCTGCCAGACCACCAGCGGGAACTCGTCCGGGTGCTTGCCGGCGATCACCTCGTCGGCGGCGGCCAGGATGGCCTGGGTCTTCTTCTCGTCGAGCAGGCCCAGCTTGTGGTTGACGGTGGCCGAGGCCCTCTTGACCTGGGCCAGCGCGTGGATGATCTCGCGCGGCTGCTGCTCGCCGCTGATGTCGAAGTTCTGCAGCGAACGCTGCGTCTGCGCACCCCAGAGCTTGTCTGCGGGGACGGCTATGGGTCCGAAAGTGTCTTTTTCCTGGCGGGTCGCGGTCATTGGTATGGACTCCTTGGTGAAAACAACGCGGCGCAGTTGGCTGGAGGCAGGTCGGCGGGCCGCGCAGGACGTGGCTCGGGGATATCTGGCTGGCAGGGCCGCAATGGCAAAAACCCGCTCATGGTAACTCCGTAAATGGGAACCTCTCGCATCCGTCCCCCACTGAGGTGTCGCCGAGGCGGGCTTGTCCAGGCAAACCCCTCGACTCTTGTACAAGACTGCGCCCATTGCGTGCACTTTTCCCCCTGCAGCGCCGATAATCGCCCCCGGGATTCCCCTCCCCTGTTCCCCCGATCAAAAAGACACCCCACCGATGACCACCACGATCCGCCAGCAGGACCTGATCGATTCGATCGCAGGCGCCCTGCAGTACATCAGCTACTACCACCCCGCCGACTACATCGCCCACCTGGCCCGCGCCTACGAACGCGAGCAGAGCCCGGCGGCCAAGGACGCGATGGCCCAGATCCTGACCAACTCCAAGATGTCGGCCACCGGCCACCGCCCGATCTGCCAGGACACCGGCATCGTCAACGTGTTCCTGAAGGTGGGCATGGACGTGCGCTGGGAAGGCTTCACGGGCGGCCTGGAAGACGCCATCAACGAAGGCGTACGCCGCGGCTACAACCACCCCGAGAACACGCTGCGTGCCTCGGTCGTGGCCGATCCGCTGTTCGCGCGCAAGAACACCAAGGACAACACGCCTGCCGTCATCAACGTGCAGATCGTGCCCGGCGACAAGCTGGACGTGACCGTGGCCGCCAAGGGCGGCGGCTCGGAGAACAAGTCCAAGATGATCATGATGAACCCCAGCGACAACCTGGTGGACTGGGTTCTCAAGACCGTTCCGACCATGGGCGCGGGCTGGT
This sequence comes from Delftia sp. GW456-R20, assembly GCF_001622915.1. Classification (NCBI taxonomy): domain Bacteria; kingdom Pseudomonadati; phylum Pseudomonadota; class Betaproteobacteria; order Burkholderiales; family Comamonadaceae; genus Delftia; species Delftia sp. GW456-R20. Next base: position 1,367,037 of record NZ_LWCN01000004.1, read on the forward strand.
GCCCGCCGGGCATGCTGGGCATCGGCATCGGCGGCACCGCCGAGAAGGCCGTGCTGCTGGCCAAGGAAAGCCTGATGGAAGACCTGGACATGTACGAGCTGCAGGCCAAGGCCGCGCGCGGCGAGAAGCTCGACCAGGTCGAGGAACTGCGCCTGGAGCTGTACGAGAAGGTCAACGCCCTGGGCATCGGCGCGCAAGGCCTGGGCGGCCTGGCCACCGTGCTGGACATCAAGATCAAGATGTACCCCACGCACGCGGCCTCCAAGCCCGTGGCCATGATCCCCAACTGCGCAGCCACGCGCCACGCGCACTTCGTGATGGACGGCTCCGGCGCGGTCTACATGGACGCGCCATCGCTGGACCTGTGGCCCAAGATCGACTGGGAGCCCGACTACAACAAGTCGCGCCGCGTGGACCTCAACGCACTGACCAAGGAAGAAGTGGCCAGTTGGAAGCCCGGCGACACCCTGCTGCTCAACGGCAAGATGCTCACGGGCCGCGATGCCGCCCACAAGCGCATCCAGGACATGCTGGCCAAGGGCGAGAAGCTGCCCGTGGACTTCACCAACCGCGTGATCTACTACGTCGGCCCCGTGGACCCGGTCAAGGACGAAGCCGTGGGCCCCGCAGGCCCCACCACGGCCACCCGCATGGACAAGTTCACCGACATGATGCTGGAGCAGACCGGCCTGATCGCCATGATCGGCAAGGCCGAGCGCGGCCCGGTGGCCATCGAGTCCATCAAGAACCACAAGTCGGCCTACCTGATGGCCGTGGGCGGCGCCGCCTACCTGGTGTCCAAGGCCATCAAGAACGCCAAGGTCGTGGGCTTCGAGGACCTGGGCATGGAAGCCATCTACGAATTCGACGTGGTGGACATGCCCGTGACCGTGGCCGTGGATGCCGGCGGCACCAGCGCCCACATCACCGGCCCTGCCGAATGGCAAAAGCGCATCGCATCCGGCGAGTTCAAGACCATTGAGATCGCCTCGGCCTGAGGCCGGCGCCAAGCGCAAAGGGACCGCCTTCGGGCGGTCTTTTCATTGGTGCGGGCATTTGTGACAGACTGCCCGCTGCCTGCAACACAGCCCATTCAACATGACCATCGCGCTCGTTCTCATCGCCCTGCTGGCCGTGACCAGCCTGGCCTGGCGCCTGTCCTCCCGCCGCCATGTCCTGCCCTGCCCGTCCTGGCTGCGCTGGATGGTCGAGCTTGACAACCCCTTCGCGGCCAGCAACAAGGCCGCCTTCATCGTCGGGCAACTGCAGATCCAGCCGGGCATGAAGGTGCTGGATGCGGGCTGCGGCCCGGGCCGCGTCACCCTGCCATTGGCGCGTGCCGTTGGCGCGCAGGGACAGGTGCTGGCCGTGGACCTGCAGCCGGCCATGCTCGAACAGGTGGCTGCCAAGGCGCGCGCCCAGGGGCTGGAGAATGTGCGCACCCAGGCGGCTGCGCTGGGCCAGGGGCAGCTCGCAGCCGAGCAGCACGACCGCGCCGTGATGGCCGCCGTGCTGGGAGAGATCCCGGACCGCCAGGCCGCGCTGGCCGATATCTTCCAGAGCCTGCGCCCCGGCGGCCTGCTGGCCGTGGCCGAACTGGTCTTCGACCCGCATTTCCAGCGCCGCACCAGCGTGGAAAAGCTGGCAGGCGAGGCAGGCTTCATCCCCCACTCCTTCCACGGCCATGCAGCCGCCTATCTGCTGGTACTGCAGCGCCCTCTCCAACCATGACCACCACACATTCCCCTGTAGCGACCCTGCGGACACCGCGCCTGATACTGCGCCAGTGGCAGGCCAGCGACCGGCAGCCCTTTGCCGCGCTGAATGCCGACCCACAGGTCATGGAGCACTTTCCGGCACTGCTCAGCCGTGAACAAAGCGATGCCATGGCAGACAGGATCCAGGCACTGATCGAGGAACGCGGCTGGGGCTTCTGGGCGGCAGAGCACCTTGCCAGCGGCGAGTTCATGGGCTTCATCGGGCTGCATACTCCCGCAGCGTCTTTGCCGTTCTCGCCCTGCGTGGAAATCGGCTGGCGGCTCGCCCGGCCTTTCTGGGGCCAGGGCCTGGCCAGCGAAGGCGCACGGGCGGCGCTGGAGCACGGCTTCGGCGCCTTGCATCTAGAGTCCATCGTCTCGTTCACCGCGCTGTCCAACCTGCGTTCGCAGGCCGTGATGCAGCGCCTGGGCATGGAGCGCGACGCCCATGACTTCGACCATCCGCAGGTGCCGGCAGGCCATGCGCTGCGCAGGCATTGCCTGTACCGCCTGACACATGCCCAATGGCTGCAGCAGCAAGCCATGGCCGCAGCATGAACGCGCCCGAGCGGGCATACTGGGCGCCGCCTCCAAAAGCCTTTATCCGCATCTCCACATGACCTCCCCGGCCTCTCCCATCGGCGTCTTCGACAGCGGCATCGGCGGCCTCAGCGTGCTGCAGGCGCTGCGCCATGAACTGCCGCATGAGCGCTTCGTCTACCTGGCCGACAGCGGCAATGCACCCTATGGCGATGCGCGTGGCGATGCCTTCGTTCAGCAGCGCACGCGCACCATTGCGCGCCATCTGCGCGAGCAGCACCAGATCAAGGTGCTGGTGATCGCCTGCAACACAGCCACGGCAGCAGCCGTGGACATGCTGCGCGCCGAAATGCCCGAACTGCCCCTGATCGGCGTGGAGCCCGCCATCAAGCCCGCTTCGCTGTCGAGCCAGACTGGCCACGTGGGCGTGATGGCCACACGCGGCACGGTGAGCAGCGCACGCTTTGCACGCCTGGTGGCCGACCATGGCCAGCGCGTTCAATTCCATGTCCAGCCCTGCGACGGACTGGCCAAGGCCATCGAGGAAAGCACGGAGCAACCCGTTCCCGCCGACCCCATGGCCACCGAGGTCGCGCAACTGTGCGCCAGGTATGTGAATGCCCTGGGCAGCTTCGGACAGAAGACGGGTGAGATGGATTCCCTGGTGCTGGGCTGCACCCACTACATATTCGCCCGCGAGCAGTTGCGCACGCTGCTGGGGCCGGACATCCAGTTCATCGACACAGGTGCCCCGGTAGCCCGCCAGACGCGGCGCGTGCTGGACCGCCTGGGCACCCTGGCCAGCGAATCAGGACCCTTGCCCGCGGCAGAGGGCCAGGTCCAGCTGATGACCACGGGATCGCTGCAGGCCCTGCAATCGGCCGCATCGCGCTGGCTGGAGCTGCCCGCGCAATGCTGCTCGTCCGTTCAGGTCGGCGAATCCAGCGCCGTCCCCACGGCCGCTTGAATCACGGCTGCGCCTGCCACAGGCGCCGGCCCGAGTGGTCCATCCAGCTCAGGTACAGCCGCAGCTCGAACTCCAGCTGGTGGTAGTCGGGCTCCATGTGGGTACACAGCTGGTAGAAGGCCTTGTCGTGATCGGGCTCGCGCAGATGGGCCAGCTCGTGGACGACGATCATGCGCAAGAAAGCCTCGGGCGCCTGCTTGAACAGTGCGCCGATGCGGATCTCATGCCGTGCATTGAGGCGGCTTCCCTGCACCACGGTGCGGCGCGTGTGCAGGCCCAGGGCGTTGTGGACCACATGGATGCGGCCGTCGTAGGCCACCTTGTTCAGCGTGCCGGCATTGCGCATGTGCCGGCCCTTGAGGGCATCCACGTAGTCATAGAGGCTCTTGTCCGTGCGCACGGCATGGGCCTCGGGATGCTTGCGCAGCAGCCAGGCCTCGGCCTTGTCATCGGCCAGCCAGCCACGCACCTGTGACTGCAGCGCGGCCGGGTAGGCGGACAGGTAGGGAAGCGGCAGCGCGCCACCGGCCACCTCGCGCCGCTGCTCGCGCTGGCGGCGCACGGTCTCGGTGACTGCTCCGGAATACTTGGGCGTGCTGGCCTGTGCCGCCATGGCTGTACGCTGCGCGGGGCAGCGCCTTGCGCTCAATGCAGGTGGCGAGGGCGGCGGTTGCCGCCGTGGCCCGAACCCGATCCACCCATGCCACGCGGCGGCTTGCCGATCTCCAGCGAACTGACCAGGGCGTCGAAGCGCTGGGAGAACAGCTTGTCGATCTCCTGCACCACACCACCCAGCTCGGAGCCGTCGAAATGGCGCTCCATCAGGTTGACCACGTCCTGCACCAGCAGATCGCGCTGCACCTGCATGATGGCCGCAGGCGTCGGGCCCACGAAGAGCATGACGAAGTCGTCGCGCGACTCGGCCTCTTCGGACTCCTCTTCCTCGTCGAACTCGGTGTCGTAGAAGGTCACCTCGATGGCCGCGCCCTGCTCGGCCAGCTCATTGATGCCCATGCACATGTCGTCCAGCGACTGGCGGAAATCCTCGTCACCACGCACGGTCCAGCACACCTGGAGCAGGCGCTCCTTGGTATCGAACTGGATGCCTGGCTCTTCCTCATAGACGCTGCCAGCGCCATCGGCCAGGGAACGGGCCCCCGCATACTTCCACAGCGGACCCAGCGCTTCCTGCAACTGCTCGTAGGTCGTGTCGGGGCGCAGCAGCACTTGGCCGTGCACGTGGATTTCAAATGGAGCGTTGTAATTCGACATGTTCTCGTCTGGGATGAGTTTGGCCACACCTGTCACGCCGCACCATGTGCCACGATCAACGTCAACGGAACGCATGCAGGCATCGCCATCACTGTCTGCCCGAGCCGCGCCATCCAGGCAAGCAGCCCGGGGCCTGATGAATGGATTCTCGCACGTTATGCCAACGGGCAAGGACTTGGCAACGCATGGACACCGTGCAGCGCAGCAAGCGGGCAGGACCGTCGATGCACGTTGCGGCCTGACGCCTGAATTTGCGGAACAGCAGGCGCCTTGGCTGCTTCAATCCGCTACCGTATAGATAGCAACAATGCCTAGTACGTATTGGGTTGTGGTGCCCCGAGCCGGGATCGAACCGGCACGCCCCTGTTCGGAAGCGGCGGATTTTAAGTCCGCAGTGTCTACCAATTTCACCATCGGGGCCCTGCACCGCAGCGTCACAGGTCAGCGCGAACTGCTCACACCTGCAACTGCAGCACCAACGAAAAAGGGAAGCGTTACCGCTTCCCTTTTTTCTGAATTGGAGCGGGAAAACGGGTTCGAACCGTCGACCTCAACCTTGGCAAGGTTGCGCTCTACCAACTGAGCTATTCCCGCGTATTTGTAAAGCTGTGCGCTTCACAGAGCAGACTTGAATTCTAGCGCAGATTTTTGGTGCTTCGGAAGAAGCCCGCAAAAAATCTGCACCAAGGCAGATCGCAGCCCGCCTTGCACTTTGCTGCGGCAGGCTGCTTCACCGTCGACGCCTACTTGCCGTCGATGCGATCCTGCATGCGCTTGGCCCGCTGTTCGGACGGCGGATGGGAGCTCAGGATGGAACTGCCGCCGCTGCCAGCGCTGAGCTTGGCCAGCTTCTGGAACGATGTGACCAGCCCCTGGCGGCTCATCTTCTTTTCCGTGAGCAGATCGAAGGAGTAGTCATCAGCCGCCGACTCCTGCGACTGCGAGAACTGGGCATTGATGAACTTCTCACCCAGATCACCCGCCTGCGAACGCGACAGCGAGGCCAGCGCCGAATTGCCGCTATTGGCCGCAATAGAGCGTGCAGCCGACGCCGCATAGGCCGTCTGCATGCGCTTCTTGCTGTGACCCAGTGCCACGTGCCCGATCTCATGGCCAATCACGCCACGCAGCTCGTCATCGCTCATCAGATCCATCAGGCCGCTGTAGACACGAATGCAGCCATTGGCCATGGCCCAGGCATTCACGTCCTGCGTCATATAGACCTTGTAGACAGCCTTCTTCCCATTGACAGCCTGCGGCATGCCTGCAATCACCTTGTTCAGCCGCAGGGTGTACTTGCTCTTTGCATCTGCCACCTTGTTCTGGGCATCCATGGCTGCGCAGGAATCATTGGACAGCGTGACCACGTCGTCATCTGTGAGCGTCATGGCCTTCATGGCCGTGGAGCCCGAATCCAGCAACCCGCCCACATCGGCAGACTCCATGGTTTTACAGCCCGCCAGCACCACGCCGCTGGCAACAATCGCCGTCAATAGCTTGATCTTCATAATCCCGCCCGATAAATGAAGCGCGCATCATATCCACGACACGCCAATTCAATCTACCGGCAATGACAACCCATTTGCAATTTCTTGCAATTTCTCAATGGACAAGCAATGCCAAATTTCAATGACGACTGCTCATTCAAAACAAATGGAAACAATCAAATTCACCAAATCAGCAATGAATGACCAAAACAGGCATGCAGCCATGCTGTCGATGCACAGAGCGTGAAGCACCGCCATGGCACTGAATCGGAAGAGAAAAAGATGCGCCAGCCAAATCGAGGCCGCTGCGGAGACATGGCATCAAGGACCAACAACGATCCGTGATGCAGAAAAAGAAAAAGGCCCCGAGGGGCCTTTTGAACACTGTGTCTGCAATGAATTTTTGGAGGCGCGAACCAGAGTCGAACTGGTCTAACCGGATTTGCAATCCGGGGCATAACCGCTTTGCTATCGCGCCAAGATCACTATCAAACATGCAGCATTGCTGCAGTTTTTAAAACTGGAGCGGGAAAACGGGTTCGAACCGTCGACCTCAACCTTGGCAAGGTTGCGCTCTACCAACTGAGCTATTCCCGCAAAAAATTCAAGCAACCAACCGTCACCTGAATCGGATGTGCACTAGGCACATCCAAAACTGGAGCGGGAAAACGGGTTCGAACCGTCGACCTCAACCTTGGCAAGGTTGCGCTCTACCAACTGAGCTATTCCCGCTTGAATCATCCATTCTGGCAGCCAACCGCCACCAGAACCAAACACACCCGAAAGCATGTTCAAAATCTGGAGCGGGAAAACGGGTTCGAACCGTCGACCTCAACCTTGGCAAGGTTGCGCTCTACCAACTGAGCTATTCCCGCATTTCTACCGAAGCCTGACATTCTACAACGTCGTTTGCTGCGATGGGATGAATTGTAGCGTAGTTCTTGGAGGGTTCAGGAAAAACGCTACATTTTTTCATCTTCAGTGCTTGACGGCTGGCTCCACAGGCTTGGATTCCGCTGGCGGCGGCGCTGCGGCCTCCTCCTCGGACAAGGGCTCGGGCACGCGCTCCAGCGCCACCTTGAGGACCTGGTCGATCCACTTGACGGGGATGATTTCCAGGCCGCTCTTGACGTTGTCGGGGATCTCCTGGAGATCCTTGACGTTCTCTTCCGGGATCAGCACCGTCTTGATGCCGCCACGCAGGGCCGCCAGCAGCTTTTCCTTGAGGCCGCCGATGGCGGTGACCTCACCGCGCAGCGTGATCTCGCCAGTCATGGCGACATCGGCACGCACCGGGATACCGGTCAGCGCAGAGACGAAGGCCGTCGTCATGGCCGCACCCGCGCTGGGGCCGTCCTTGGGCGTGGCGCCATCGGGCACGTGCACGTGGATGTCCTTCTTCTCGAAGGCCTCGTCCTTGATGCCGAGCATGCGCGAGCGGCTCCGCACCACGGTGCGGGCGGCTTCCACGGATTCCTTCATCACATCGCCCAGGGAGCCGGTGCGCGAGATCACGCCCTTGCCGGGCATGATGGCGGCCTCGATGGTCAGCAGGTCGCCACCGACCTCGGTCCATGCCAGGCCCACGACTTGGCCGACCTGGTTGTTGTGCTCGGCACGGCCGTAGCTGTACTTGCGCACACCCAGGTAGTCGGTGAGGTTGTCGGCATTGACGACGACGGTGGGCTCCAGCTTCTTGAGCTGCAGTCCCTTGACCACCTTGCGGCAGATCTTGGAGAGCTCGCGTTCCAGCGAGCGCACGCCGGCTTCACGCGTGTAGTAGCGCACGATGTCGCGGATGGCGGACTCATCAACCTGCATTTCGCCGTCCTTCACACCGTTGTTGGTGAGTTGCTTGGGCAGCAGGTAGCGGATGGCGATGTTGACCTTTTCGTCCTCGGTGTAACCCGACAGGCGGATCACTTCCATGCGGTCCAGCAGCGCGGGCGGGATGTTCATGGAGTTGGAGGTCGCCACGAACATCACGTCGCTGAGGTCGAAGTCCACCTCGACGTAGTGATCGCCGAAGGTGTGGTTCTGCTCGGGGTCCAGCACTTCCAGCAGGGCGCTCGACGGGTCGCCACGGAAGTCCATTCCGAGCTTGTCGATTTCGTCCAGCAGGAACAGCGGGTTGCGCGTGCCGACCTTGTCCAGGCTCTGCAGCACCTTGCCCGGCATGGCGCCGATGTAGGTGCGGCGGTGGCCGCGGATTTCCGCCTCGTCACGCATGCCGCCCAGCGCCATGCGCACGTACTTGCGGCCCGTGGCCTTGGCGATGGACTGGCCCAGCGAGGTCTTGCCCACGCCCGGAGGTCCGACCAGGCACAGGATGGGCGCCTTGACCTTGTCCACGCGCTGCTGCACAGCAAGATATTCAAGGATGCGGTCCTTGACCTTTTCGAGGCCGAAGTGGTCGGCATTGAGCACGTCCTCGGCATTGGCCAGGTCGTGCTTGATCTTGGTTTTCTTGCTCCAGGGCAGGCCCGTGAGCACGTCGATGTAGTTGCGCACCACGGTGGCTTCGGCCGACATGGGCGACATGAGCTTGAGCTTCTTGAGCTCGGCCTCGGCCTTCTTGCGCGCCTCGGCGGGCATGCGGGCCAGCTTGATCTTCTTTTCGATCTCTTCGATGTCGGCGCCGTCTTCGCCCTCGCCCAGTTCCTTCTGGATGGCCTTGACCTGCTCGTTCAGATAGAAGTCGCGCTGGTTCTTCTCCATCTGGCGCTTGACGCGGCCACGGATGCGCTTGTCGACGTTGAGGATGTCGACTTCGCGGTCCAGTTGCTCGAAGAGGTTCTCCAGGCGCTCCTTGATGTCCACCAGGTCGAGCACGGCCTGCTTGTTCTCAAGCTTGAGCGGCAGGTGCGCGGCAATGGTGTCGGCCAGGCGACCGGCATCGTCGATGCTGGCGATGGAGGTGAGGATCTCGGGCGGGATCTTCTTGTTGAGCTTGACGTACTGGTCGAACTGCTGCGTCACGGCGCGGCGCAGGGCCTCGATCTCGCTGGGCTTGTGGGTTTCGGCCTCGGGCGCCACGGGCACGACGGAGCCCACGAAGTGGGTCTCTTCGTCCATGACCTGCTTGACCAGCGCGCGCTGCTGGCCTTCGACCAGCACCTTGACCGTGCCGTCGGGCAGCTTGAGCATCTGCAGGATGGTGGACACGCAGCCGACATCGAACATGTCAGCGGCCGTGGGCTCGTCCTTGGAGGCGGTCTTCTGGGCCACCAGCATGATGCGGCGGTCGCCCTCCATGGCCAGCTCCAGCGCCTTGATGCTCTTGGCGCGCCCCACGAACAGCGGGATCACCATGTGGGGGAACACGACCACGTCACGCAGCGGCAGCAGCGCCAGGTCTAGGGGGGTGGAAGGCAAAGGGGTATGTCCTGACATGGGAATCCTCGGTTTGTCAGCGGAAGATGGTCCGCACACCGGTGTATTTCAACCCTGCGGCCCGAAAGGATTTCGGGCCGCAGGGACTTGCGCTGCCGGACCTTTGCAGGCGGCGGCGCATCAGGCCTTCTTGGCCGCTTCGCGGTAAACCAGCAGCGGCGCCTTTCCGTCTTCGATGGTGGACTCGTCCACCACTACCTTTTCGACATTGTCGGCATTGGGCAGCTCGTACATGGTGCCGATCAGCGATTGCTCCAGGATGGAGCGCAGGCCACGGGCACCCGTCTTGCGCGCCAGCGCCTTGCGGGCGATGGCCTTGAGCGCGGCAGGCCGGATCTCCAGCTCCACGCCTTCCATGGCCAGCAGCTTGCTGTACTGCTTGACCAGGGCGTTCTTGGGCTCGGTCAGGATCTGCACCAGGGCATCTTCGCCCAGTTCGGCCAGGGCCGTGACCACGGGCATGCGGCCGACCAGCTCGGGGATGATGCCGAACTTGATCAGGTCTTCAGGCTCGATCTCCTGGAACACTTCCGAGATGGAGCGCTGCTTCTTGCTCTTGACCGTGGCGCCAAAGCCGATGCCGGACGCCTCGGTGCGGTTCTCGATGACCTTCTCCAGGCCCGCGAACGCGCCGCCGCAGATGAACAGGATGTTGGTCGTGTCGATCTGCAGGAAGTCCTGGTTCGGATGCTTGCGGCCGCCTTGCGGGGGAACGCTGGCCATGGTGCCTTCGATGAGCTTGAGCAGGGCCTGCTGCACACCCTCGCCCGACACGTCGCGCGTGATGCTGGGGTTGTCGGACTTGCGCGAGATCTTGTCGATCTCGTCGATGTAGACGATGCCGCGCTGTGCACGCTCAACGTCGTACTCGCAGCTTTGCAGCAGCTTCTGGATGATGTTCTCGACGTCCTCGCCCACGTAGCCGGCTTCGGTCAGCGTGGTGGCATCGGCCATGACGAAGGGAACGTTGAGCATGCGCGCCAGCGTCTGCGCCAGCAGCGTCTTGCCGGAGCCCGTGGGACCGATGAGCAGGATGTTGCTCTTGGCCAGCTCAATCTCGTCCTTGCCGGCCTTGTCCTTGTGACGCAGGCGCTTGTAGTGGTTGTAGACGGCAACGGCCAGCGTGCGCTTGGGCAGGTCCTGGCCGATCACGTAGTTGTCGAGGTTGGCCTTGATTTCGGCGGGCGTGGGCAGGTCGCCTCGGCCGTCCTTGGCCTCGGTGCTGGGCTGCTCGTCGCGGATGATCTCGTTGCAGAGATCGATGCACTCGTCGCAGATAAAGACTGACGGACCCGCGATCAGCTTCTTGACCTCATGCTGGCTCTTGCCGCAGAAGGTGCAATAAAGGTTTTTTTCGCTGGAGGAGCCTTTTTTCTCGGCCATGGGGTCGGTGCCTTGTTACAGAAATATGGAAAAGGATGATAACCAAATGGAAAGCGGCGTTTTCCGTAGGGGGAAAACGCCGCCCATTCTCATGCAGCCTCCGGACTTCAGGAGCGCTTGTTGATCACCTGATCGACCAGGCCGTAGTCCTTGGCTTCCTCGGCGGACAGGAAGTAGTCGCGTTCGGTGTCGTGCTGGATCTTTTCCAGCGGCTGGCCCGTGCGCTCGGCCAGGATCTTGTTCAGGCGCTCGCGGGTCTTGAGGATCTCGCGTGCGTGGATTTCGATCTCGGTGGCCTGGCCCTGCATGCCGCCCAGCGGCTGGTGGATCATGACCTGGGAATTGGGCAGCGCAAAGCGCTTGCCCTTGGTGCCAGCGGCCAGCAGGAAGGCGCCCATGCTGGCTGCGATGCCGGTGCACAGCGTGGACACATCGGGCTTGATGAAGTTCATCGTGTCGAAGATGGCCAGGCCGGCGCTCACGGAGCCGCCGGGGCTGTTGATGTAGAACGAAATGTCCTTGTCGGGGTTTTCGCTTTCAAGGAACAGCAGCTGGGCCACGACGAGGTTGGCCGTCTGGTCATTGACAGGGCCCACCAGGAAGATCACCCGGTCCTTGAGCAGGCGCGAGTAGATGTCGTACGACCGCTCTCCGCGGCCGGACTGTTCGATGACCATTGGGATCATGCCCAAACCCTGAGTTTCCAATGCGCTCATGTTTTCTCCAGTACTAGGGGGCTACTTTAGCCGTATCCGGAAAGAAAATGGGGCTTGTGCGCCAAAGCACAAGCCCCGCAGATGCCAACCCGCCCGCCGATCTCACGAAGCGGCAGGCAGGCGGTGCTCAAACCCTCAGGCCTGGCCCATCAGTTCGTCGAAGGACACGGCCTTGTCGGAGACCTTGGCCTTGCCCAGCACGAACTCGGTCACGTTGTTTTCGATGACAACGGCTTCGACTTCAGCCAGGCGTTGGCGGTCGCCGAAGTACCAGCGTGCCACGTCTTCGGGCTTTTCGTAGCTGGCGGCCAGCTCTTCCACGTGGGCCTTGATCTGGTCGGGCGTGGCGTGCAGCTCGTTGGCGCGCACCAGCTCGGCCACCACCAGGCCCAGGCGCACGCGGCGCTCGGCTTGGGGCAGGAACACGTCTTCAGGGATCTCGGCCTTCTCGGCGTCCTTGATGCCGCGCTGCTGCAGCTCGGCGCGGGCGCCTTCCAGCAGACGTGCGACTTCAGCCTGCACCGAAGCCTTGGGCAGTTCCAGCTCGGCCTTGGACACCAGGGCGTCCATCACGGCCTGCTTGTTGCGGCCCTGGACGCGGAACTTGACTTCACGCTCCAGGTTCTTCTTGATGTCGGCGCGCAGGCCTTCGACCGTGCCTTCAGCCACGCCCAGTGCCTTGGCAAAGGCCTCGTCCACTTCCGGCAGGTTGGCGGCTTCGATCTTCTTGACCGTCACCAGGAAATCGGCGGTCTTGCCGGCCACGTCCTTGCCGTGGTAGTCGGCGGGGAATGCCAGCGGGAAGGTCTTGGACTCGCCAGCCTTCATGCCGCGCACTGCGTCTTCGAATTCCTTGAGCATCTGGCCTTCGCCGACCAGGAACTGGAAGTCTTCAGCCTTGCCGCCGGAGAAGGTCTCGCCGTCGATCTTGCCTTCGAAGTCCACGGTCACGCGGTCGCCGTCCACGGCCACATCGGCCTGGGCGCGCTGCGCGAAGGTGCGGCGCTGCTTGCGCAGGATGTCCACGGTCTTGTCGATGGCGGCGTCGTCCACTTCGGCGGTCAGCTTCTCGACTTCGGCCGAGGTCAGGTCACCGATCTTGACTTCAGGCATCACTTCGAAGATGGCTTCGAACTGGGCCTCGCCCTCGGGAGCGCCTTCCTTTTCGGAGATGCGGGGCTGGCCAGCCACGCGCAGCTTGGCTTCGTTGACGGCCTGTGCAAAAGCCTCGCCAACCTTGTCGTTGAGCACTTCGTACTGCACCGAGTAGCCATAACGCTGGGCCACCACGCTCATCGGCACCTTGCCGGGACGGAAGCCGTCCATCTTCACGGTGCGCGCCACTTGCTTGAGGCGGTTCTCGACTTCGCTCTGGATGGAGTTCAGCGGCAGGCTCAGCGTGATCTTGCGCTCGAGCTTTTCAAGGGTTTCAACAGTAACGGCCATGTTTGTTCCTATGAGGGATTGGACCGTGCCGGCTGACATGCAGCCCGCACCGTATTGCGCAAAGTCACGGTGCATCGCGGACCGAAGCCAGTCGGCCGCGCGGCACCTCAGATTTCAAGGGCTTACATCGCATGCGCCTGGCCGCCTGGACCTCGCATGGTTCGCTCAACCCGTGATAAGCGAAGCCAAGCATTATAAACGAGGCGCTTTTCCCATCAGAAAGGCCGCATTGGGGATTTGCCCTCGGTTTTCAGTGTGCGGCGGCAGCGCGGGGACCGCGCCTCCCCGCAGCACGCCCCAGTTACCCGGTCACCCTGCATCGAAGCCCTGGCGCACCCCTTAGATATCAATGAGCACATAGGTCAATTGAGGGGCTTCACCCGTGATCGCCTGCCCCTGGACATAGACGCTGCCGCCCTCCTGGCTGCCCAGGGGATTGCGTACGCGCAATCGGCCATTGCCAGGCAGATCGACCGTGGCTGTTCCGTCGCCATGCACCGCGCTGATCCGCCCGGTGAGCACAGGCTCGTCAGGCAGCAGTTGGACAAGACGCTTGAAGAGATTGACGGTGCTCATACGGTTGCGCGCTCCACGGTAATCTGCTGCCGCACCACGGGCATGGCAGCGCTGAGCCGGGTTCCACGGACCAGGCCGCGCCAGGATTCGTCGGTATCGACGACTTCGATCAATTGGCCGGGCCGGATCAGGCCTGGTGCCGTCCCACCGGAAAGCAAAGGCATGGTGATGGACTGGACCAGCTTGTTGCCCGATGCTCCCAGCACGGCCTCGCCACGCTGGCGTGCAGCCACGGCCTCGGTGATCAGGGCATCCGTGACCTGGGGAGCCAGGCTGTTGCCCGCCGTCCCGGCTCGGCGCACGTGACCGAGGATGCCGCCCGCCTGGCCGCTGACATAGATCGCGTTGTAGGCGGCACGCGGCTCGGGCCGCAGCTCGTCCGTCACGATGACGTCCGCCGGCATGCGCACGTCCGGCGTCGCATCCGCCCACTTCCATGGCAGATGTGCGAAGCGCGGCGCGACGATCAAGCGCTCCTGCGTCCGATGGCTGCTCACCACCGCGCCAATCGAAGCAGCCACACGCATCACGGCCGACAACGGCGTGCCACGGTGGCTCCAGGCGCCGGCCGGCACCAGCCAGTCCGACACCTTCCAGTCCAGCTGCACGCCGGTGAACTCCAGCGCATTGCGGATCAGTTGCTGCGCCGTGGCCGGCGCCGTGTTCAGCCAGGTCTGCTCCGGCATGTAGGGACTGCTCAGCAGGGCGGTGGCACTCACGCCCTGTACGGCCACGCGGTGGTTGCCGAAGCTGCGCGTGCGGCTCAGGCTTTGTACGACAAAGACGAAGTCGATGCCATCGACCACCACGCGCAGCCGTGCAGGCAGTCCCCCGGACGGCGCCAGTTGATCCAGCAGGTGTTCCGGACCATTGGCCGAAAAGCTCCATCCGAAGCCGTCGTCATCGCTGGCGATCGTCACATCGCTCAGCGCAACGGCTTCCATGCCCGGCAGCAGGGCTGCCTCCATCGTGTGTACTGTCATGTAAACCTTCAGTTGCGGGATGACATAGCGGGGTGGTTGGGGATCCGGGCCCGGCCTGCAGCAGATGAACACGAGTTCGGAGCTTTCACTCCAGACGCTCGAGAACGCCAGCTCGACGGCCCCACCCGGCGGCGGCCGATAGCACGGTGGCGGCTTGGGCGGATCGACAGGGCGGCCCGGCGTGACGCCGGGCAGCGGCGCCATGGCGTCCTGATGGCGGGCACCGCCCATCACGATGCCCAGCACCCGGGCATCGCCCATGCTGCTGGCGTGCCAGGCACCTTCGCAGAGGCCGTCGCTGAAAGCCTGCCGCATGGCACGGCGCAAAATGATGCCCTCCTGGAACCTCTGCAGCACAACCGCCTGGCCAGCCAGTGCGTTGGCCAGGCCCTGGCGCGTGGCCAGGCGCACGCGCATACCCTCTTGCCAGGCCTGGGCCGTGAGTCCCCCCACGTCCATGGCAAAGCCCATGCCTTGGCGCGTGGTCAGGCGCAGGCGCGCCGAGTCCTGCCAGCGCTGCACGGTGGCCGCGCCTGCGTGCAGCGCTCGCCAACCGCGAATCTGCGTGACCCTGTCGGCAATGGCCGCCTGCTGGTAGACAGACACCAGGCCGCCCTGTGCCAGGGGGGCCTCTTCAAATCCCGACAATGTGCCCCCCACGGCCGGCCTGTCGGTGCGCGTCTGGTACGCCGCTCCAAGCGCCATGCGCGCCCCAGGCAGGCGAATGCCGGCGCCAGCGGCCTTGCGACGCAAGGCACCGATGACCACGCTCGTCCCCGGCAGCCGGATGGCCATCCGTGCGACTGCGTCCTGAGTCGAGCCCGGGTCCGAATCGTCCTCGTTGCCGAACACCATCTGGCTGGGTGAGCCAGCGGCTGGTGGGCGATGGAAGATCAGCTCAATGCGTGCCATGGCGCTACTCGATGTAGCTGGTCGGCGCCAGCGTCAGATAGCCGCCCGCGTACAGCTGGGTGCTGTCCGGGATCTGGATCTGACCCTCGCCACCTTCGATCGACACATCCGCGTCGAGCACCAGCGCACCGCCGGCCGAGACGACGCGGCCCCAGGTGGCGATGCCGGACTCCAGGATCATGGCGCCGGCCGCATCACGGGCCAGCAGCCGCAGCCGGCCGGCCACGATCTCGCCACAGGGTCTGGCCAGCGGCAGCTCCACCAGCATGGGCAGGGCCGAGGGCTCGCCGAAGGCGGGCCGCTGGGCGTCCGCAAAGAAGCGCACGCAGGCCGTGCCCGGACCCACGTCCAGCAGCAGATCGCGCAGGCCCTGCAAGCGGGCCTCGTTGGCCTGCACCGTGATTTCAACACTGCGCTGTGTCATGGCATGGCCTCCGGCGTGACGCGGTCGGCGACCACGGCGCGGAAGTCGCCCTCATGGTCGTAGCTGAGCACGGTGTATGCGGTGGTGCTGTCGATGCGCGCGAACTCGTAGTCGCCCTGGGCGTTGCTCCAGGCCTCGCGGACCAGCAGGCCGTCGCGGTCGCGGTACAGACGCACGCGGCGCGAGACAGGCACCTTGGGACTGTTCTTGTCTTCCTGCTCGACTGTGCGGCCGCGCACGCGGCCCAGGCCGTTGCCGCCCAGCACGTAGTCCAGTTGGCTCGCTCCAGGCCGCCGGACGACATACGCGCCCCGGTAAAGTTCTCGCCCACCCAGGCCCACGACTGCCGTGGGCTGGAACAGGCTGGTTGAATAAGACAACTCGGCCATACCGTTAGCGCCAAGGCCCTGTGATATCGATGAAGCCAAAGCCTGCCGGGGAGGATGCAGAGGAGCTATGCGGAAGGGCCAGGAGGCGGCGACCGCTTACGGCTTCGATCAATGTTGAGTCACGCTCGAAATACTGGGCTACCTGCGACTGCGGCACATACCTGTATCCCGGCACAACAGCACGCGGCGTATTGGTGGAAACCGGCGAATTGCTTAAATACAGCTGCGCGAGTTTCAACTCACCGTCAACGTCACTCGGAAAATTCCCAAGCGCGGAGTCAGAACCAGATCCTGCGGTCGCGGTTGATGCGAAGCACCTGAGATCTGGCGCTACGCTGCCCCCTAGACTTGTAACGGCCCTCGGCAAGAAGTACCAACCGCTGGATGCTGAATCAATAGCTCCATTGTTGGGAGTGTTCGCGACGTTTGACTGGGATACGCCGCCACAGAGCAGACAGGCGTATGCATCCCCCGCCTTGCGCAATGCCAGCAAGTCACCAAATACCCTCGTCCCGCCCGCCGTATTCGTAGCTGACATTGGCGATGATGGTGCCGAGTTGTCGAAGAAAATCCGGCTATCACCCACAATCGTCCAGCGTGTAGGGCTGGCATTCGCTGAATTGCTCTTGACCCACCAGGCGCCGTCAGCTCGCTGCGCAGCGCTGGGAAACGGTCCGGTCCCCATATCGATGGCCGACATGCTTTCGTAGCCGCGCATGGATACAGCGGTCGTTGTGCGGTCGTCGACATAGAGGTACATGCCATAGCTCTGCGGGTCGGTGGACCGATACACGGCCTGGTTGGTCCCAGAGAACGGTTTGGCCCAGCCCAGCGCCGCAAACTTGAACGTGATGCCTGTGCCGTTGTCCACGCTGTCGGGCGCGGCCGTGCGGAACTTGAACACACCGCTGCCCGACTCGGTCACGCGCTGTTCCCCGTTGAGCAGGGCCTGCGCGGCGCCGGTGATCAGCAGCACGCTGTCTGGCGTGGGAGGCTGCGAAGCGCCCACGGAAAACTCCACCGTGGCAACGCCAGCTGCCACAGTGATCCGCGTCGCCGCGCGCAGGCCGAAACCCGTGACCAGGCAGGCGTCGAGCACGGCAATCTTGCTGCCGGCCAAGCCGTTTTGCACGGGGGCGCCGTACATGCTGTAGAGAAAGTGCTTGACGCTGGTATCGACAAGGGATGCCATAGGTGATCTCCAAAAAATCAGGGACGGTCGACGCTGCCGCGCACCAGGTGCTCGAACTGGTAGTCGTCGGCTACAGCCTCGCTGGGCTGCACGGTGCGGATGAGGGCATGGGGGGCAATGCCGCCCTCGGTGTTGATGCGCAGCACGTTGCCCGCGCTCCAACCCTGGCCCCAGCCCAGGGCACGGATGGTGATGTAGGGAACGCCGCTGATGGGATTGATGGGCGCGAAGTCCGCATTCGTGGAGCCGGGGCCCAGGTTGCCCACGTGCTCTCCGATGAACTCGAACGTCGTGGCGCTGGTGAAGCGGCACATCCAGCGCTCGGGCAGCGCGCCGGCGTTGGTCACGATGAGAGGAGCAATGGTGTCGTTGTAGCTGGCCAGGGCCTCGGCTCCATCCACCGTGTCCTGCCATCGGTTGCCCCAGTTGTCCTGATCAAACATGAGGCTGACACGCGCGCGCAGCGTTCCGGCCATCAGCGCGCTGGACACCACGCTGCCCACGGGGAACTCGTGGCTCAGCTGCTTGGTGATCGCCAGCATGCCGTTGATCTGCACATCGCTGACGCGCGCCATCTCCTCGATGCGGTGCTGGAACGTGACCGGCTGGACCCAGCCCGTGATGTCGCTAACCGTGATCTTGCCCGCCTCAAGATCCACGCTCCAGCCCTGTTGGATGCGCTGGCCATCGGCGCCGATGACATAGGCACGCGAGAGCCGCACGCGGCCGCAGTTGATGACCTGGCCGTTGGCCACTGTGACGGGGCCGACCGTGCCTGTGTGGCCAATCACGATGTAGCTGCCCACCCGGTAGATGGGCACGCGGCCATCGGGCGGCAGGCGCACCGGGTCCAGGCCGATGACATCAGCGTCCAGCGGCAAGTAGAAGTAGCTGACGCTGTTGTAGCGCAGCGTGGTCGGGTCCACGGGCCAGGGGCGCCAGATGCGGTTTGGCTGCACAGCCCCGATGTCGTCAGCCGAATACCACCACTCGGTCTTCTGGGCAGCGGTCAGCGAGGTGTCCAGCACATAGTCGCCGAACTGCAGCTCGACCACGCCGCTCTGGTAGTCGATCTTGCCGCGCAGGTGTGTGCCCGAGATCACGCCGTCGATGCCGGCCGAGGCCGTGATCTGCTCGCCCGTGGCATCGGACAGGTTCATGACAAAGCCGGAGGGCTTGATGGGCGCGGCGGCCGTGCGCATGAAGATGCTGGCCGTGGTCCAGTTCTGGCGCACGGTCCACAGGCTCTCGACCACCAGGTCGGTGGCCGGACCATCGACCACATAGTCGAAGATCCGCGCCACGCCGCTGGAGTAGTCCAGCGCGCCAGCCACGATGCCCAGCGCCGTGGACGTGCGGTCGCGCACCAGCACGCCGTCGTAGTCCTCGTAGACATGGCCCATCCACCGAAACCGCACGCTGCCCGGCACGATGTAGTCGGTGGTGTAGGGGCACAGGTCCAGCACCACGGGCTCCGGTGTGAAATTCATCACATGGTGCTGCGCGCTGGTGAAGTCCTCAGCGTAAGTCACCGTCACCGTGCTGGCCGCCAGCAGTTCTTCGCTCACCGAGGTATCGCGGCGGTCACCGCCCTTGGACATGGTGGAGAAGCTGGGGTCGCTGCCATTGCCGCCCATCGTGGTTTCTTCAAAACTCAGGGCGTTTTCGTAGTCACTGTTGTAGCCCTCGGTCTTGCTGTCCAGCTGCACGAACTTGATGTTGAGGAACTTGCCCGCGTAGTTGATGGTGCCGTCCGGGCCGAACGTGCCCCGGCCGTCATCCGTCAACAGGTGGCGCACCGTGTCCTGGGTCTTGCTTGTCTGGTAGCTGGACCGGCTGTGTGTCGAAGACGAGCTTGCCGATGTCCTTGTTGTCTGCATGACAACGCCGCCCGATACGCGGCCCACTGATACTTCTGCCATGGTTTTTCTCCCTTAATTGATCAGGCGCCCCAGCGCCGGTAATCCACGCCGCCGATGGACTTGACGCCCGCCGTGTACTCGGCGTCGGTCCAGACCACGCCATCGACGTCGGGCGGCACGTAGTGGTTGCCCTCGGGCGAGCTGGTGGCGCCGACCTCGATATAGACGGCCCCGCCGCTGGCGCGCGCGCCGCCCTGGGCCATGTACTTGCCTGTGGTCGATCCATCGGATAGAGGCACACGCGAAGTGATGACGGGCGCAGGCGCCGGGGGCACCTGGGGCAGGTAGCTGAATTTGCCGCTGCCGCCGTTTTTGGAGGCCGAGGTACCACCGGATGAGGCGCCGGAGCTGGCCGAGAGATTGCGCACGGTGATCCACGCCACGGACACGGTGCCGGGCGCAGGGATGGTGTCCAGGGTGATCGCGCCGTAGCCGCCTGCGTCGAGGACGACCGAGACGTTCTTGCTCACCGTCACGGCATAGTCGTACTCGATGGCGAACTGCCCGCCTGCGTCGATCATGAATTGCGGGCGCAGCAACAGCGCGGCTGATGCGTAGTTGATCTCGCCCGTGGCGGCGCCCTGCAGGTCACCCTGGCCGTTGTCCGTGGCCGTGCGCAGCACGCCGCCCGAGGTCCATTTGATGACCAGCGAGCCCGGCTTGATGCCCTGGTGCGGTAGGCGCATGGCGTGCTCGGGCAGCCGCCAGCCCGTGGCGCTGGAGCGGTTGACGAAGGCCGAGGCCTCGCCCCACTGGAAGATGATGGAGCTGCCCACATCAGGCAAAGCGGGCAGCGTCACGGACACCGAGCCATTGGCATAGTTCACCGTGCCCACGGCCGAGCCCGTCAGCCCGCCCTGCCCGTTGTCGGATGCGGTGTACCAGACGCCCATCACTTGGAAGGACACCACAAGCGTGCCGGGCGCCGGAAAGGGCTTGAGGATGGCCACCCAGCTGAAACCACGGTTTTCCTGGCCTACCTTGATTCGCCTGGTATGCGGGGAATTGGGCACCCGGATCTCACGCGGCGAGGTAGCGAGCACCAACTGCCGCACGCCGGCCGGGCGCTGATCCAGAGCCGCTGTCTCGGTACGCGAGTTGGGCACCAGCTGGGTATGGATGCCGGCCACGCGCAGCATGCTCTCGCCCAGTTGTGCGGCAACGGTCAGCGGCTGGGCACCGAAAAAGCTGGCCGCATCCGCCACGGTGGTGTCCCGGATGCGAGTCTTCGTGGTGTCCAGGACATAGTTGCGGTTGGGTGCCGTGCCGGGGAACGCGCTGCGCAGCCGGGGGGTGACCTCACAGGTGGTGACACTGGCCTGATAGTCCACAAAGCCGTTGCCGCTGTGTGTGAAGGTCTGCGTCTCCGTCTCCGCGCGCAGCACACGCACGTATTGCAGCACCTGGCTGGCCAGACCCTCGTTGTGGACGAGGATCAGCGTGCGACCAATGGTCGGTGCAGGGGTTCCGGGACGATGGAATATCTTGATCGAGGCCTGTCCCTGGACGTGGTTTTCCAGCAGGAAACCGCTCCACTCCGTGCCCGGGATCAGGTAGGCGGCGATGGCTGCCGCGATCTCCGAGCGGCGCGCGAACACACCACAGGCCGCTATGGTGATGGATACGTTGGGATCACTGGGTACTGCCGAGACGATGATATTGGTATCCATCAGTGCCTCGGTCGTCGGCGTCTGCACGGCCGCATGCACCTGACGGATGCTCACGTCGCCGCCGGCGCGGTCCACTTCGGTGATGTCCTCGAAGATGCCATTGCTCTTGCCCCAGGCGATGACGTTGCCCGTGGGGCCGCCGCCGCCATTGGGGTCATCGGTCATGACCTTGGACTCGAGCAGGCGGATATCGCCGTCTCTGATTGTCATATTTTCAACTCCTCAAACTGTGATGAGCCGCAACGTTGCGACATAGGGATTGGCGAGCGCGGGAAGCTCGGGCCTGCCGACGGGCCGGGCCGTGATGGGTTCGTCGCCGGAAAACTGCACGTCGAAGGCGCGGCCATCCGCCAGCCGCAGGCTGTAGACCTGGCCTGCGGCGCCAGCCATCTGCAGCAGCACGAGCAAGGTGGCGCGGCGGATCCAGCCATGGGACTCATCCCCCTCCAGAGTGATCGGACGTCCCGCAGACTTGCCGGCTTCGTCCACGATCAGCGCCCCCGTGATGCTGCGCGCCGTACTGCGCGCCACGGCGGACCATGTGAATTCATCCATCCAGGTCATCCCGCGGGGAATCTCAAGCGTTCCCAATAGGTGGTTCTTGGCTGTCATCGTCATATTCCGGAAAGGTTCTTGCTTCGCTCAAGCTCCGACAGCAGGCGTTCGATCGCCCGTTCGCCATCGGCGTCGGTCCTTACATTGCCCAGCGAGCTGCCGTTGATCCGCAGGTCGATGACCCGAGCTGCGGCCCCAACCGTGGACGTGTTGGTGGGAGACTCCAGCGGTGCCCTCTGCGCTTGGGCAACCTTGTCCCTCGCCTGCTGCAAAACAGCATCGGCGATAGCCCTGTTCACCTCGTTCGGATTCACGCCGCCCTGGATCCCGCCGAAAATGCCGGCGGGTTTGTCGTACTGCTGCTCGAACTGGTCCACGACGCGCAATGCGGCCGCGTCATCCAGCCCCTGGCCCTTGGCCATTTCGAGCACGGCCGTGCGCGAAAGAATGGTGAGTGCCACTCGCTCGCCTGCGGTGTTCAGGCTGTGGCCTTCCTTGTCGATATTCCATTTCTTTCGGTACAGCTCCAGCTCTCGTTCCTTGAGCTCGTTGGCCTTTTCCTGCGCGGCGATCTCTCGCTCACGCTCGGCATTCAAGCGCTCCAGTGCAGTACGCTGGTCGTTCACGGCACGGGTTAACTGATCGTTCGAGCCTTTCGTCTTGTCGGCAGCGTCTTTCAGGTCCCTGGTGCTTTTCCCTGTCTTGTCCACCTCGGACTTGAGACCTTGCAAGGAGGCTTTGCCCTTGTCCAGGCCCGTATAGGCTTCATCCACCGCCTTGGCCGCCTGCTGCGCGCTCTGAGCGGACTCGGGAAGCGCCTTCTGGATCTTGTTGATTTCCTCCAGCTTCTCTGCAGCGGCCTGCAGGTTGCCCGCCTCCATCAGTTGCCGATATTCGGAACGCAACTGGCTGACGCTTTGTGACGCGGTGGCCGTCGCCGTAGCCGTACTCTCCAGCGCCACCTTGGTTTCCATGCTCTTTCGGCCGGTCTCCTCGATGGAAGCAGCCATCTGCCGGAAGGCGCGCTCCGATTCGCCGCTCGCCGTACTGGCTTCCTGGGAGCCTTGCACTAGGCCGGTGAATCCATTGCGCGCCGTCTGCGCGGCATCGGCCACGGCCTGCAGGGACTCGGCGGCCTTGTCGCGCATGGCCTGGGCCGAAGCCCCGAAGCCGCCCGCCATCACCTCGGCGTCCTGCGCGGCCAGCTTGAAGGATTGGGACAGTTGGCCGAACGTCACGGCGGCCAGACCTTCGCGCAACTTCGCCACTCCGGTCATGACAGCGCTGGCGATCTCGGCGAACCCCGCACCCAGGCCATAGATGACGGTCATCACGCCATTGACGCCAGCGCTCATCGTGCCCCAGGCAATCTTCAGCACGTTGCCGGTATTCGTGCCGTACTCCTGCACCCGCGTCAGGGCGTCCTTGGCCTGGTCTGCGAAGGCCTGCAGCTTCTCGCCCACGGCCTTGAAATCGATCGTGGAAATGAAGCCCTTGGCGAATTCCAGGCCGGAGCGGAAGGCCGCGGCAATCGATTCGCCGAAGCGCCCGATGGCGCCGTCAGCAACGGCAGTGCGGAAGCCCTCCGCCACCGCATCCACCGCCTCCTTGAGAACAGGCAGCACGGGCGTGCCTAGCGTGGTCTTGACACCCTCCCAGACATTTTCGAACCCCTTGACCGAGCCATTGAGGTTGTCCGACATGGTTGCTGCCATGTCGGCGGCACTGCCGGAAGCGTTGCCCAGCGTGGTGGAGAGAGCATTCAGTGAGCCCATGCCCTGGCTGAGCAGCCCGGACAGCACGGGACCGGCCTCCGTCCCCAGCGCCTTGATGGCCTGCGCACCTTCCGGGCCCTTGCCGGCCAGTTGCTGCAATGCCTGCTCGAAATCGTCGGTGACAATGCCGGCCTCGCCCAGCTCCTTGCGGAACGCGCTGGCCGGATCCGCGAACTGGCCCAGGATGGTGTTGAACGCCGAACCGGCCTTCCCCGCATCGGTCCCAGCCTGCGAAAACTGGCCGATCATGGCCACCGTGCTCTCCAGGCTCAGTCCCACGCGTCCGGCAGCAGGGCCCACCGTGCCCAGGGTCTCGGCCAGGCTGCCGATACTGGTGCCGGTGAGCACCGACCCTTTGGCCAGCACATCCGCCACGCGCCCTGCATCCTCGAATTGCAGGCCCATGCCCGAGACCGCCTTGGTCACGGCTTCGCTGGCGGCGGACAGTTCCATGCCGCCGGCCTGCGCGAGGTTCAGAACCGCCGGCAACGTGGCAATGCTCTCCTGGGCCGTCAACCCTGCCTGGGCCAGGCTTTCCAGCGCACCGGCAGCCTGCACGCCGGAGTACTGCGTGGTGAGTCCGGCATCCGTGGCCGCCTTGGTCAGCGCGGCCATCTCCTCGGCCGAACTGCCGGTGGCGACCTGGACACGGTCCATTGCCGACTCGAAGGCTGCCGCACTGTCGACAGCACCCTGGAACGTCGTGGCCGCCGAGGAGCCCAGGCCCTTGAACATCGATGCGCCCACCTCCTGGAGCTTGGAGTTCAGGCCGTCCAATGAGGCCATGCCCTTGCTCACCAACCCGCTCACTGCCGAGCCGGCTGCCGCTCCCAGCCCGGTGAAGGCCTGCGCGCCCTGGCTGGCCTTGGATGCCAACTGATCCAGGACTGCCTGCACGCCGTCAATTACGGTCTGGACATTGCTGATCCCTTTGGCCGCCTTGTCGAAAGCGGATGTGACCGCAGCGCCGAAACTCTTGAGCATCGATGCGCCCACCTCGGCCGCCTTGGCCTGAAGGCTGTCGAATGCCTTCACTGAGGCATCCTTGGCGCTGGTGAGCATGGAAATGATTTTCTCGACCATGATTCAGAGGTTTTTTGTAGGCATTTCTGGTTGGCCCTGCCGCCTGTCCAAGCGGCAGGGCGAACCACCCGGCGCGTGGCCAGGTGGGGAGGCTTACATCAAGGGATGGAGACCGGACGGCCGTCGCGGTAGATGGCCTGCGCGTTGGGCCCCTTGAGCACTTCCAGCGAGAACTGCATGCTCACGGGCTTGGTGTCCTCGGTGATCAGAGGCATCTCGCCCGTGGGCGTGAGCGCCACCAGCGGCATGTACCAGTCGCTGTCCAGGCCGGCAGCGCTGTCGGACACGATGCGGATCGCACAGGTCATGTCGGTCTTGGCGCCCGTCATCACCGACTCGAACTGGCCGGCCACGGGCGTGTAGCCGAAGACCACCTTGCCGGCGGCGATCTGGCCGCCTTCGATGATCTGGACACGGCCGGTCTCCAGGCTCAGGTTGTAGTCGCGGCCCGCGACGTAGCTGGTCTGGCCGTCCTCGCTCTTGATGGACACGGTGGAGACGTTGCGCACACCCAGCGGATTGGCAGCGGTGGCGCCCAGCTGGTACTGGCGGCCGGGGACCACGGCGCGGATCTCGTTGTCCACGGGGGTGGCGTCCTGAGTCTTCAGCGCATGGGTGCCGGACAGCCAGGAGGCCACGTTGCGCGCGCTGATGTTGTCGCAGGTCAGGGCGCCGGTGCGGGTAACCTTGATGGGCCAGCTGCCGTCCTTCTCGGACATGCCCTCTTCGCTGCTGAAGTGCTCAGCCTTTTCTGCCGCGACGGTGAGGGTGAAGCCCGGGCAGTTGCCCATGGGAATCTCGCCCGTCAGTTGCTCGTTGGCGTCATAGAGGTCGATGTAGACGCGGCCTCGTGGAATCTGGTAGTCATTTTTCGGGTGTGCAATCGGCATGTCGCTGCTCCAATCAAAGGTAAGAAATCACGGCTGGCCGTCGAACAGGGCCGTGGTGGTGAATACGACCTCGTACCCCACGAGGCCTGGGTCGGGGAAAACCGCCTCCTGGATGGAGGCGAACTGGAAGGGGGTCCAGAAGCGGTCATCGACCGCTCCCGGCGACCAGTTGTGCAGTGCTTCGACCAAGGCCGCGAGTGCCTCGCCCAGCGCGGCAGCAGCCTGTGCGCCGCGCGGCACCATCAGGGCGGCAACCCAGGTCGGCTGCAACTGCGCCGCGGTCCTCATGGCGGCCACCCCCGTGGCAGATGCCATGCGCACCTGCGCAGCAGGCACGGCCGAGCCGTCGACGGACTCACTGGCTCCGCTGACGCGCCAGCCCCCGAAGGCCGGCAACGACTTGAGGCGGGAGGCCAGGATGGATTCCAGCTGCAGCATCAGGCGCACGCTCTGATGGCGGCCGTCTGGCTGCGGACACAACCGTCCGCTGCATCCGGCAAGCCTGCGACCGAGGCCGCAGTGTTGAAGGTGTTGTTTCTCGAGTGGGTGAACATAGGAAAAAGACCGCCTGTATCCTTGGGTTCCATTGCGCCCTGCTGGGCGTGTTCAGACAGTTTCTCTGTCCTCGCGTCTCATTTCCTGCCGACAAATGAGACTGTTTTCAAGCGCATGCCAGGCCCAGCAGCGGTCGCCGTCCGCCGCT
The DNA here is from genome assembly GCF_001622915.1 of Delftia sp. GW456-R20. Taxonomy (NCBI): domain Bacteria; kingdom Pseudomonadati; phylum Pseudomonadota; class Betaproteobacteria; order Burkholderiales; family Comamonadaceae; genus Delftia; species Delftia sp. GW456-R20. The sequence goes on from NZ_LWCN01000004.1 coordinate 1,393,072, forward strand.
GCGCTGCACGGCTCAGCCCTCTACGCAAAGCGATGTCTCCGGACTGGAAACGCCGTTGCGAACCGCGCCTGGCCGCTTGCCCAGGATGCGGTACAGCTGAGCCCGCTGGAGTCCATATTTGGTCTGCAACTGCTTGCGGTTGACCCCGTTGAATTCCTGGCGGATGGCTTCGTTGCGCTCCTTCTTGCTGGGCGCGGGCACGTAGATGGCGGCGCCGCGTGCGCCCATGCGCATGCCGCCATAGCGCTTTCGCAACCCGCGCAACATGGCCTGGGCAACGGACAAGGCCTGCGGGCCGCTCAGCCCAAGCTCCTGCTCAGCAATCTCCAGCAGCTCGCACTCCAGCAGCTGCGCCGCCGAGTCCTCGGGCGGGCTGACGGATTCAATGGATGTCGTCATGGTGTGCAACGCCCCGGGTCGGCGATTCCTGCCACGGGCCCCGCGTCACTGCCTGGAGCCCACATCGCCGGACTCGCCCTTGTCCATGCCGGTGCGGGCCTGCGTGTCCACCCTCTGCCGCTGCGCATCGGCTTCGGCGCGTGGCGCAGCGACGGCGGCGGGCAGGCCGTTGCCAGCAGGCTGCCCGCCCCGCCGCACCCAGTCGCGGGCAGGCAGGATGAAGTCCTCGATGATCCTGGCATCGGACATCGCCATGGGCCTGATGGATGGCAGTTGAGCACGCAGCCGCGAGCGGACCGCCTCGACAGCCTTTCGAACGAACCCCGCCTGCGGCGACTGCTCGGCCATGGCCGCCAGCACATCCTGGGCGGCGGCACGCCGACCCTCCCGGCCCTCGGCCAGTCCGTGCTCCTGGGCCTTCTCACGCACATCGCGCGGGCGCGCTGCGACGATCTGGTCGAGCACGGCATCCATCCCTTCGCCAAACGCCCCCTGAAGACCATGCTGGCCTAGCGCCTGCCGGTATACGACCCGCGCAACCTGGGCCGGCGTATGGCTTGCATTGGCAAGCAGGTGGAGCTGACCATCGGCATAGAAACCGCGCGGCCCCTGCGTGCCGCCATCGGCCCCCGGTTCCCGGCCGGCATCACGCATTGCCTGCGCCAGGCGGGGCTCCTTCAGGTCGAACATGACGCCCACCGGAGGTCCCTTGGTCCATGAGGCACTGATGGCATCAGCCACCTCTTTCACGTTGCCCATGGAGGCATCAGGCGCCGGGCTTGCACTCTTGTCTGCATCCTGGCGCGAAGCTGGCTGTACCGCAGCAGGCGCTGTATCGGGTGCCGAGGCGCCATCGCCCGCACCGACCTTCACTGCAGCTGGCAACGCGGCGGGCAGTTCTCCACCCGGATGGGGCCGTTGCGCCGCAGCGGCAGGCGGCCCGGAGGAGTCCTGTGCACCAGAAGCCTCATCCGCAGTAGGCTCCCCACTCCGCCGCACACCCGGGGCAGGTTGCATGGATGCCTTCTCGCTGCCCGGCACCGGTGCGCTGTCTTCAGCGACAGGGGCGGCGGGCGCATTCTCGTCGCCCGGTGCACGGACCGTGGCATCCTCCACGGGCGCTGTGCGGTCAGCCGAGGCTTCCCTGCGTGCAGCCTGCACGGCTTTCCAATCGTCCTGCAGCAATTCCCAGGCAGGTGTACCCCTGCGCAGCCTGCCGATGTTCTCGCCGCGCTCGGACACGAACTGCAGCCAATTGCGGGCCTGCACCGTAGCTGGATCGAAGGCCGGCGCATCGCCACTAGCAAAGGCATCGGCCGGCACTGGCCCGCGTTGCCTGGCGCCTTGCGGCTTGGCGTCGCCATCGGCTCCACGACCAGATGCTGCAGGTACCGTGCTGACAGCCTTGTCCATCTTGGCAGGACCTGCGGAGATTTCCATGGCAGCCGGGCCTGCGTCCACAGGTACCGGCGATCCGGGCCGCGACGGGCTTGCAGATTCCGGGCTGGTGATGGGCAGCGCTGCATCGCCCTCACTACCCGCCTTGCCCCCTTGGGCCCGGCTGCGCCTGGCGGCGATGGCAGCGACGCCCGCAGGCGGCAGGCCGCTGACAGCGGCCTCCACCGCCGTGCGTCCGACATTGCGCGACAACGGCCGCCCATCGACCTCCCCAGCCTGGTGGTTTGTCGCCATCTGGGGCAGTACGTCATCGAGCTGCTTGCCCAGCATCGCCGATGCCAGTGCTCCGGTCACGGCATGTCCCCTGCCCGCCAGAGCACGCTCGATGTGGCGCTTGCCAGGCAGCAAGCCGGTCAAGCTGCCTATGGCAGCAGGCAACACCGACTTGCCGAGGGCGATCCGTACCGCCTCGTCCTCCGGGACGCTTTGCTTGCGCAGCGTGTCGCGGATCTCTTCGAAGGCTTTTCCACGGGCGCCCCCCGCATTCATCAGTGCCTCCGTAGCACCTGCCATGGTGGTGCCGGCCGTAGCCGCCAGGGCAGTGCTTCCTCCTGCGGCCAGCGTGGCGATCTGCCCCACCCTCGACGCGCCAAGGCCCGGGAGCACACTGGGCAGATTCGTGAAGATGAAGCGCGAGATCAGTACGGGGTCCGAGCTGTAGGCCCGCGCTGCCGCGATGGATTGTTCGATGATCGAATCCTGGTCCGCCGCGCTGATCACCTTTTCGGCTTCGGCCAGCTTGCGCTGCATCACGGGGCTTTGTGCCTTGCGCCAATGCTCGCCATTGCTGCGGAAAAAATCCGCAACACCGGATGAGGGCGAAAAGAGGTTGAAAACGCTGCCCAAGGTTGTATTCACCCCTTCAGCGCTTTGCACGCCAGCATCCGCGATCGCCTCACCCCAGCTGCGCTCCTGCGGCTGTGCAGGCGGTTGGGCAGGCACGGGCCGGTAGCGTGCGCCGGCACCGATGCCGGTCACATCCAGCCCGTCCAGCAATTCGAATGCCTCTGGCTCGTAGGCCCGGCCGCCCGGCTGATCCAGCCTTTCGCGCTTGTACTTCTTGCTGCTCATCTGATCCCCTTTTGGCAAGAAGCACAGACTGGCAGGCTTGGCACGGCAGGCAGCGGCGCCCGGGCTCCTGAAACGACAAGGCCCGCTTAAGCGGGCCTTGGTGGCTGCATCCCAGGATCAGTGCTGCGCTACCTGGAGGCGCCATACGGCAAGCCGCTCGGGACGGTTTCTCGGCTCGGACGCAAGCTGCGTTGGAACTCGCCCTGGGAATACTGGTACAGCGCCGCCGGGCTGGCCATGGACTTGAGAAGTCCAAGAGCCTCGCCACTGTCCTTAAGAGTGACTGGCGCCGCCTCCCGGCCATTCAGGTCTGTGCGCTTGATCTGCAAAGCCCCTCCCTGTCCCGCCTCGATGCCGGAAATTTTGTAGCCACTGGGAACATAGCGGTTGTAGAGCTCCATCAGCGGGGCATAGTCGCCCACCGCCAGGCCAGCAGCGGCTTTGTCAGATGCTTCCTGACGCCTTTTTGTATCCATCTGGATTTTGATGTGCGACTGCGCCATCAAATCCTGGGTAGCCTGGTCCGCAGCCTTGAGATGCCCAGCCTGTGTCAGCGCCGCTATACGGCGCTGACTATGGGCAAGGCGGTCGTCCATCGTCGCTTCGCGTGACTTGCCGCTCTGGTCAATCAACGATGCCTGGAACTGCTTTCGTTGCTCGCCCTCGATGCGCCCCACTTCGTCATCCTGCTGCCATTGCTTCATCTCTCTAGCCTGGCGCTTGACATCGTGCGCCCCCAGCGTGAGCTGTTGGCGCATCTGCAGGCTGCGCTCAGGGTCCGTGCGGCCGATCACGTCGGCCATGGCCAGCATGCGCGTGCTGTCCTGCTGCTCGCGACTCATCGACCCCGCCGAACGCTCGCCCATGAAGTCGGTCACGCCCTGCATGGCGATGGTCTTGGTGTCGCCCGCATCGTTGCGCGCGACATAGGCCTTCTGCGAGCCGTCAAAGTCGATCTTGTAGCCGTTGGCGGCCAGGCCTTCCAGCTCCTTGCCCTGGTCGGCGGTGTAGCCCGTGGACTCTTCCGCCTTGGTACTTGCGATATCGCGCAACGCTTGCTTCTGCTCATCCTTTTCTTGCTGCTGCTGTGCTTGCCGATAGATGCTGATGCCGTTCATTGCCGCTTGTTGCCCTGCCAACAGGCCAGATGCAAATCCGCTCATTGCCATGGTTCACACTCCTTAATTTGGGTATCCAATTGCTGCATGTGCTTGCGCAACTCACCGCGCAGCGCTTGTAGCGTTGTGCTGTACTCGGATAGTCGCTCCGGGTGACGGGCACGGAAATACGTAGCTTTGTCCTCACCCCAAAGCGCGGTGCAGCCCAGACAGTCCATTGCACTTGCACTCTTGAAGTAGTCGTAGAGCGAATTGCGCGGGGCATTGACCGATTCAAGGTACTCAAAGACCTGTTCACGACTCCAGTCACGCAGCGGCAGCCACAGCTCATACCAGGGGGTCCGGCCTTCGGCCGGCAGGCGCCCGGTGTCGGACAGCTTGGTGCCACGAATAACCAAGTCAACACCGTCTTGCAGCATGCGCTGGTGCAATGGCAGCATCCGGTTTGCGGCGCAACACGCAAATCGGTCGGATACCCGCAATGCGCTCAGTCCATAGAGATTCCCCAACTCCGTACAACTGGTTGGAAGAATGTCCGAAGGTGTACCGTTTTCAGCTCTCCACGCCTTCACGTCAGAGCGCACTTCCTCAAAGTTGGGTATCCAAGGCCGGACGTGTTCGATAACCGCCAAGGTTTCATCGCAGACGTCTTGTGTGTTCAACCAATACACCGTGAGCTGATCGAGCTTGTCCCGTAGCTTGTAAAGGCAGGCAAGGGAATCCTTGCCGCCAGAGAATTGAAGGGCTGGTCGTCGGTATGCGAGTAAATTCATGGTCATTACATAATTGCCGCCGCAGCGATAGTTGCACCTGCACCGATCAGCGCGCCCGTACTGGAGCCTGCGGTGGAACGAGATTGCTGGTAGGCATTGGACTGCTGTCCCCACATATTGGCCGCGCTGTTGCCAGCGTTTCCAGCCATGCCTGCCGCCTGGCCATAGCCCGAGTTGAGGCCCGCGAGGCCGGTGGTAGCAATGTTCAGTCCAGCGGTGCCATAGCCTGCAGTGGCAGCCGTCGTCTGGATACCCATGGAGGGATATCCAGCCAGCGCATTCGATGCCCTATCTGTCAGCGCCCGGCCTTCCGCACGCGCAGCGGTTCTAGCGGAATTCTTGCCCTGGGCCGTAGCCAGTGCTGTACCTGCGGTCAGCGCGTTGGACGCGGCGCCATATTTGGCATCGGCGGGGTTGATGCCCATTCGCGCCATTTCAGCGCCCTGCGTGCGCTTGGCGCTTTCGTAGGCGTTGGAGACATCGGCAGCCGCCTGGCCGGCCAGTTCCTCGCGCTTGCCCTCCATGTCGAAGGTGCGCGCGTCCTCCACCATCGTGTCCTGCAGGCCCGTCAACTGGTCACGGCGCCCCAGCGCATAGTCGCGGTCGGCCTGCGACTGCTCCCACGCTGTGCGAGTGGAGTCCAGCGCGAACTGCGTCTGCTCCTTTTGGAGCGGCGCCATGTCGTTCGCATTGCCGATGATCTGCTTGATCATGTCGTCCTGGATGCCCAGGTTCTTCACCTGCGCTTCCACCAGTCGCGGATCGGGTGCTGGGGTCGAGGCGCCGCCACCCTCCAACGTCATGCCGCCCCCGGGCCGAGGTCGGAATGCCTGCTCGGGCAGGAAATCAAATTCAGTGCTGTGCCAGCGTGTCATGTTTCAGCTTTCCTCTCCAAAGGGTGCAGACCACCACATCGCTGCCGTCGCGCGCTGCGCCTGCCAGCACCGCTTCCTCCACGGCGCCCAGCCGGTGGGCCAGTGCACGCAGCCTGGTGTTGGAAGCGAGCACGTAGCCGCGCAGCGCATCGACCGCGCACACAGCGAACGGGTAGTCAAGAAACGCGCGCAGGAAGCGGCGCGATAGCGGGGCGTCGATGGCCACATGCGCCCACACGGTGCGGCCGTTGTGCTGCTCGAAGACGGCCCCGGCCACAAGCACCCCGCCGCGCTTCCAGCCAATGCCCACAGCGCCCTCGGTGCTCAACAGGCCAGGGATGCGCATGCGCAGGAAGGCGTAGATGGCGAGCGTGTCGTAGTCCAGCATGCTTGCCACATTGGCAGGCTTGGCACGCATCAGGCCGGCGGCGTGGGCCACACGATGGTGAGCGGGTCGGGCTGGTCGGTGATGTCGCGCAGGGCCTGGCGGTAGGCCATCCACTCAGGCTCCAGGCGCCGGCCCTCCTCTTGCGCCCGAGTCACACGCCAGTCACAGGCGGCGATACGCCGGTCGCGGTCCGCGCGCACGGTCGCCCAGGCCGCAGCTTCATTCAGCGTCCAGGCGCCTGAATTCGACAGCACATGAAACGGAGAAGGGGCTGGGGCCGCCACGCGCACTTGGTGCCCATCAAAAAACAGCGGCCCTCCCGCGACAAGATCGTCGCCCAGCCGCACCACTTGCCCGCCTGGCGGCGTTGGCACTGCCGCCAGCGGCGCGTTGGTACTCCCCCGGCCAAGGATGTCACCGGCGGCACCTATCAATACGTAGTGGTTCACCGCTTTCCCCCTGTGGCCATGATGTGCGACAAATGGACCTCTATGGCCCGGTTTGCATCAAGGTTAGTGGCCACCAATCTATACGTCAGATTGCCCGCAGGTGGCCAGCTTTCAAAGGCGCCAACATAGGCCGCTGTCCGGAATCCATTAAGCATCGAAGTCCCGCTGAAACGCATTGCGTTGTTGTCGCGGAATATGGTCAACCCCAGCCCTGCATCGCCATTTCGAGGCATGGCGTTGGCAAATGCCATGATGGCTACGCCTGTGCCACCTTCGGCCATCTGCAAGGTGCATCGACACAGTTCAATTTCGGCACCAGGAGATATGTAGATGATCCGACCGGGCTCCTGTTCACCTTGGACCATGGAGGTGACTGAGCCCCCCTTGATTTGGAGCGTGCCCACGGCCGCCTGCCCGATATAGGCCGTACCAATGGCCGCCGTGTCCATGAACACCCCGATGTTGTTGGACGTGATGCGCTGCAGCCGGTTGATGAAGTCGCTGGTGTTCATCGTCGTGCCGTCCGGAAACGCCACGGTGTCGCCAATGCGGGCCTTGTCCTTGGTGGCCAGTGGCCCCAGGCCGTTGACCTGGGCGGCCTTGAGATTACGCAGCCATTGCGCGTCCAGGCCGTTGGCGTCCAGGATGACGTTGCCGGCGTTGTCGCGCACGGTGAGGCCGCGCGTATCCACCTTGCGCGCCGCCACCGTGCCGTCCACCAGCAGATCGCCGTTGAGCACGGCGGCCGGGATCAGCCAGGCCGTGCCCATCCAGTGGCGCGTCTGCGTGAAGCCGGCGCCGTTGCTGATGGTCACGGCATCGCCCACGATCAGGTGGTTTGTGTTGGGCGCGCTGCCGCTGTTGCCCAGGGCCTGCCAGACGGCCTGGCGTGCGGTGGCATCGCTCCAGAAGCTGCCGCTGGCCGCCAGCTGCACCGAGCCGCGCAGGCCGTCCACGAGCTTCTTGCCCAGCCCATCGATGCGCATGTTGCCCTTGAGGTAGACGTTGCGCTGCAGGTAGATGCCGTCGCCATCGACGCCGAACACCACGTCCTCGGGCCGCGGCGTGCGCATCTGGCCGGCGTTGTAGCTGGGGGAGACGATGGCGAACTTGTCCGCCATGATGATGAAGGCGCTGGAGGTCTTGCCGTTGACCTCCTCGGCCGCGATGCCGTAGCCGGCAAGAGCCCCGCCGGCCTGCACCTTGAGCGTGTACTGCGCGCGCAGACCCTCGCTGTAGCCGGCCAGCACCGTCATCTCCTGCTCCAGCATGGCGCGGCCCGGCTTGCCGTCCTGGTAGTAGTTCCCCAGGGAGGCCTGCAGCTGCAGCACGTTGGTGGCCATTGCCCGCTGGCCGTCCGCGAACGCCGCCTGTGTGGCGCGCAGGCCTGCGCTGGCGTTGCGCAGGCTGGCAGTGACCTCGCGCACGGCCATGGCCAGGCTGCGCTCGTTGCTCTGCACCACGGTCTGCAGCTCGCGCACCTCGGCGCCGCGCTTGGCGGCCTCGTCGGCGATGGAGCGCAGCAGCTCGTCGCGGATCTCCTGCGCCAGGTGGTCGAAGCGGGTGGGGTCGTCCAGGGTCTTGGCCAAGCTCTTGAACAGGCGCGACTCGATAATCTCCTTGGCAAAGCGGTCCACCGCCACGATGGCGGACAGGCCGCCGCCCAGGTCGATGACCGTTTCGCCCTCGCCGGGCGTCTTGTCGGCGGCCAGCAGTTGAGTGACGCCCTGCACCGAGCCCTGCAGGGCCACCAGCTCGCGCAGGGTCACGCCGCGCTCAAACTCGTTGCCCCGGGCGCCGGAGCGCACTTCCAGGTGCTCGGTCACGGCCTGCATCCAGTTGGACAGGGCCTTGTCCTGGACGTTGACCCTGGCCAGGGCCGGCAGGCGGGCCGCGCCTGTGTCGATTTTCTTGCGGTTGGTCATACGCTGCGCAGCTCCTCGGTGGTCGAGCACAGCACCACGCTGGTGACGCGGGCCGCGCCCTCGATTTCCACCTGGTGCTCCAGCCAGCGCCCGGGCGGCAGGCGCTGCGGCTGCAGGTCGGTGAACTGGGCCGTGTGCTGCAGCTGGCCGTCGCCCCACAGGCGCAGCGTGATCGGGTGCTGGGCGTCCTGCAGGCCGTAGACCTTGGCCCAGGCCAGCGGCAGCTGCTGGCCCTGGGTGGCCAGGCCTGTGCGCCAGCGCGCCGAGCGCAGGGCATCGCCCGTGAAGCATTCCAGGATGTCCTGGCCGCGCGCCACGTACATGAGGTCGTTGAAACGGTCCACCCAGACCGCCGTCACACCCGCGCCGCCCAGGTCGGTATGGCCGAGCTTGGCCCCGTCCTGTGCGCTGAACGCCAGGCAGCCACCGCCGGCCCCGGCGTAGAACAGGTAGTACACGCCCTCGTGCTCGGCCGCGAACATGGTGGATGGCTGCATGCGCTGCCAGTCCTGGCGTGCGATCAGCTGCCGCGTGACCACCTGCACGCCGCCCGGGCTGGCCAGGCACAGGCCATCGGGCGAGGCATAGAGCACGCCGCCCTGCACGGGAACGATGGAGCGACGTGCGCTGCAGGACTGGTTGCTGTCCAGCTTGATGGCCGACATCTGCGCCGAGTGCGCGCCTGTCACGAAGTAGGGATTGCCGGCCGTGCCCACGAACAGCGTCTGGTCGAACACAGCCATGCCCACGATGGGCCACTCGGTCGTGACTTGGTAGTCCACGGGCCAGGCGTAGGGGATGTAGGGCTCGCAGAAGGCTACGGTGTTGTCGATGAAGCCGGCCATGATCCCGTTGGGCATGCCCGTGAGGCCGCGCAGGTAGGGATTGGCGCCCACGCTGGGCTTGTTGTCGCCCTCGTACTGGCTGTCCATGCGGTACGGCGGCGCGGCCCAGGTGAACTGCGGCTGCAGGCTGTCCAGCTCCTCGCCCTTCTTGTCATCGAGGAAGCTGGCCACGGAGATCTGCAGCTCCTGCACCAGCTGCCAGGCCGCCGCTGCGGCCGAGGCGTTGCTGCGGTAGATGCGCCACTTCACGACGTGGCGCGCGGCATGCTGCTCGCCCGTCATGGCCTGGGGCCGCTGGATGGTCACGGTGTCGTTCTGGTCCACCTCCAGCATGTCGGAGATGGGCGACGGCTCGGACTCCTCGCCCCAGTCGGTCACAAAGGCCACGACGTAAAAGCGCGAGTCCACCACGCGCTCCACGGTCTTGCCCACCAAGTCGGCCACGCCGCCCAGCTGGTCCAGCCAGGTGCCGATCACGGCCGTATCACCCGTGGCCGCGATGTACTGGCTGGCCAGCTGGGTCTGGATGCTGGACACCAACGTGCTGCAGCGCTGCTGGATCTCGACCATGCGGGCATTCAGGCTGGCCGCCTGCGAGGTGGCAGCGGTCTTGCCTTCCGTGTAGGTGTCCAGGGACTTGTAGTAGGCCTCCAGGTCGCGCCTGTACTGCACCCAGTCGGCATGCTCGATGGCGTTGTTGTCGGAGTCGAAGTAGTACTGCGCGGCCTTGGGCTCGCTGGGCTTCACGGGCGCCGCGCCCGGCGTGGCCCAGGCCTTGGCCAGGCCCAGGTCGGCGAACTCCTTCACCAGCTTGTCCAGCTCGCTGCGCCAGTTGGCGCACTTGGTGCCCGGGGCCACGGCCTCCTCCACCAGGTCGGCCAGCTTGGCGGCCTGGTCGGCCGTGAGCACAGTTTCACCGGAGCGCTCGCCGGCCGTGTCCGGAAACTCATGCTGCTGCAGCGCCTCCACCAGAGCGGGCCGGCGGAACGGGTAACTGAACGGCATGGCGGCCAGTGGGATGGCCCAGCCGCTGGCTGTCTTGACGGCACCCAGGCGTGTAGTGTCCATCTCGCATGCAGCCGCGCGGGCCGCCGTGACCACGGCGTAGAGGTTGCCAGCCGAGGCGCCAGCGCCTACGGCGGTCGACAGGGACAGCCCGTAGTTGGACGTGGCGCCGGCATAGGCCTTGCCGTTGGAATCCCAGCGGATGGCCTCCTGGTGGCCCTCGTGCTGGATCACCGTGGCCAGCAGGTCCGCGCGCACCAGCTCGGCGAAGTCGCCATACAGCCAGGTCTTGGCCTCCTCAGTGGTGAACTCGTCCACTACCTGCAGCGTGACGGTGGGCTTGACCGGGCGCACCACGCCCAGCAGCCGGTCGTTGCCGCGCACGTCCAGCGCACGCGGCGCCGCGCTGCCGTCGTTGGTGGTCTGGTAGGTGCGCTCGGTGGCCTCGTCGTTGATCTGGCCCTTGACCAGGGACAGCTCCTGCACCCAGGAGCGAATGGGAGCGGCCGGGTTCTGCTGCACGGCGCCGCTGGCATCGCGTGCAAAGCGGTGCAGCGTGCGGGTGCCGGCCAGGCACGCCGAGTGGCGCCGGTCCGTGGCCAGCGGCCAGAACTCGGAGCTGGGCAAAAAGAGATTGAAGTGCTCCCGGGCGAAGTTCGCGCCCAACGCGCGATCGGACACGCTGGGCGCCTCGCCCGGGAATGCTGACAGCTTGTAGGTGGTCATGGCCCGCTACCGTGTCAGGCTTGGCACCAGCTCGGACAGGCCGCTACAGCACCACGGCCGCCGCCGCGATGAACAGCTCATCGAGCTGCTGCTCGCTCAGGCCCAGCGCCACGGCGACACGCGCGAGGAACGGGCTGCTGCGCTCCCAGGTCACGGTGTCGTTCAAAGCGACCTCGGCCAGCAGCTGCTCGTTGGGATCTTCGATGCCGGCCATGAAGGCCTGCACCTGCGGCCACAGACCCGCCTGGATCAGCGCCGCTTTGCCCTGGGCTCGGGTGATGGCCTGGGGCACGGGTACTGGCAGCGGGTCCGCAGGCGCAGGCACGTTGCCTGCCGCGCACCAGGCCAGGTAGGCCAGGTAGTCCGGGTTCCTGTTGGGGAACTCGGGTGTATCAGTGAGCGCAATGGTGGAAATAGTGCCATCCACATTGCTGCGAAACACCAGTTTGTCATGGGACAGTCGATAGATTGAGTTTTTCATGTCAATTGCCCTCCAGAAACCAAGCTACCAGGATTTACTCCAGGAATTGCACTGGCACCCGCACCACCCGTGCTAATTGTGGAATTACCGATTGCGTAATATTTACCGCCTGAGCCTGCGAGTGACCCTGTCACAGTCGTATTAGCCCATGCCACAGCTGAATTAGTGAGAACGTTGATAAAATAGTTCTGACAAGCAGCATTCACAAAATTTGTTCTCTGACTTGCTACATATATTCTTCCATAGTAGGTGGCATACAAGCCATAGCCAAAAGTGCCATTGATTGTGATATTCCCCAGAATGATATTCCCGCCATTTGCAGAATAAAGCAGTACATAGGGAACCACTCCGTTACCGCCAAACGTCACATCAAACAGATCAAGCAAGCAATTGTGATCAGCGACCACAAGGTAGGTGTTGCTGCTTCCTTGCGCAGCCACAAGGGACAAATTCTTGATCGTGACACGGCACGCGACCAGCGAAAATGCGGATACACCAGCCACCGCCTCCACGTTCGTAAATCCCGCACCTGCCCCTTCAAAGGTCATGTTCCCGCTGAATCCCGAGTAGGCGCCAATGGATACCCCGGCAAAATTTCCCGGACCAATCTTAATAATTGTCCAAACTGTAGATCGATCAATTAGGCTCGCATAATTTACAGCCCGAGTAATGGTTCTGAATGCTCCTGCAGCCGAATCCTCCAGACCCGTATTATTGTCATTTCCATCAGCGCGAACATAGAACGTCATGCCGACAGGGGAGTATTGCCGAACGGATAGATTCTGCCTTGCAGCTACTGCGCTTGCAGCCCCTGTCCCTCCTGCGGATATTGGCTGCACAGAAAATGCGCTCTGGATTCTCCACGGCCCAAACCCAAGAACACCCATTTTTCGGCGCTCCATAATCGGGCTTTCTTCTGTCAGTAGACGGGTAATCTGATACTGGTAGTTAGGCGATGTGTGCGCCCTCGTTTCCACGTAGCACCACATATCCGGACCCCACGGGCTGTTCTTGAAATTGAACCCGTCATAGATCCTGTTCTCATCAGGCAACAAATTCAAATCTGTGCCTGCGGCCAACAAGATGGGTTTGCTGGTCAACACATCCGTAATCCCGTAGCCGGCCCCCGTGGTGGGTTTGCCGGTGAGATTGCTGAACTGCCTTGCAGCATCCAGGGCCACCTGCAGACCGGCAACAGTTTCTATCGCCTGCGTCCCTGTGTGCGTACTGCGGTCGCGCAGCTGTGCATCCGTGGCGTTCTTGGTGGCACCCGTCGCTACACCACTGAGCTTTGTCGAAGCCTCGTCGGTGAAATCGTTGGCGCTCAGGCCCTTACCGGGCACCTTGTCCACCTTGCCCTGCAGATCCGCCGCTGTGGCCATGGGTTGGGCAAACGTGGGGTTCGGGTACTGGCCGGCCAGCACGCCACCGGCCGCGCCGGTCGGTACACGCGGATTCGACATGCGCTCATCCGTGGTCTGCACCACCTCGCGCATACCCCCGGCCGTCATGCGCATCTCCAGCAGGTCGCCCGAGTTGTAGGCCCGGGGTGCTGTGCCCTCCTGGCCGCGCAGCACCGTCAGGCGGCATTCGCCAATCACCGAGTTGTCCACGGCGGTGACGCGCAGGATCTCGTAGTCGGTTTCGAGCGATCCGTTGCGCTTGTACGCTGTCAGCACGTACCAGCCGCCGGCGGGAGGATTCAGCAGCGTGCCAGCGGCGCCATCGGACACGCGCAGCACGCCGTAGTCCAGCTCGCTGGCCGGGGCGCCTGTCTGCGGCGCCGCGCGCACGTCGGCGATGAACTGGGTCTGGAAGTTGTTCAGGAACAGCTGCGGCATTTCTATTTTTCCTTGATGGGCACGATCAGCTCCACCTCTTTCGTGCGGCCGTCGTTGGTCGTTGCGGCCACGCTGATCTGGTACTTCTGGCCGCTGGCCCCGCCCGCATAGATCCAGACCTTCACGCGCTGACCAAGGAAGGCAAAGGACGGCGGCATGGGCATGGCCGGGTGGACCTTGAGCTGCACGGAAACAATCTCGTCGCCTGGGGGAAACCAGTCGGCGAACTCGATGTCGTAGTCCTGCGTGTCTGCAGGCTGCATGGGGGAAGTGCGGAACATGCTTTGCCCCTGGTCTGTGACGTAGAAGGTGGTCATTCCTGCGGGCACGAGGAAGGTTCGGGATTCGGGCGCCTGCTCATCGAAGGGCAGGCGCTTGTGGACGGCCGGATCGATGTCGATGAAGGCCACGCCCTGGGCCTGCAGCGGCGCGCGCACCAGGCGCTGCCCACGGGCCGTGATCGCAGCCTTGGCGTGGACCAGCGCGGCCAGACGCGCCTCGACCCGCCCCTGCGTGACGACAAAGGCCTGGCCCTTGCCGTCCACAGGCGAACGCAGCCAGCGGCGCACGTAGATGCGGCCATCGGCAGAGCCACGCGCCGTGGGCGTGGATTGCACAGGGCCACGGCGCAGCAAACGCGCCTGGGGCTTGAAGCTGGCACTCGCGGTCGCGTCCACGCCAACGCGGGCCTGCACATGGGCCGTGACCGTGGCGTTGGCCCGTGCCTGGACTGCCACACGCCCGCGCACGGGAGGCAGCGTGACCTTGACGATGGCGCGGCCCGTGGTGGCCAGCAGGCTGCGCACATGGACCCGGCCCAGCACGCCCTCGACAGCTGCACGCGCCACGGAATCGGCCGAGAGCTTGGCATGCACGCGGCCCAGCGGGCCGGTCAGCGCAGCGGCCGGAGCCGAGTGGACCACCGCATAGGCGAGCACTCTGCCACCGGCACGCACACGGGCATAGCCCTTGGCATCCACGCGGATGCGCACCACGGGATCGGAGGCCCGCCCGTTCAGCGCGAAGCCATTGAGTGCTCCCCTGTTCATGGCTTACAGCAGCTGCAGCGTGAAGTCGCCCGTCAGTGCCTGACTGTCTACCAGGAACACGTCATTGATCTGCAGCGTGCGCGGCGTGGGCAGCGGCTCGGAATACATGAGCGTGGCCGTGCCATCGGTGGCCGAGTCACCTTCCATGATTCCGATGTGCGTGACCGTGACCTGGGCGCCCGTGACGGGCGGAAACTCCGCACGCACGGCGTTGTAGGTGGCGCCGTTGTTGGGCGCGGCAAAGGCGCCCGTGGCCACGCGCTGGTACCACGGTGCTGCCACCTCGGTGCCGGCGGTGAAGGCGTCGGTGGGGTCCGCCGTGAACAGGGCGAAGAAGGTGTTGCGGATGGCCGGGAAGGCCTGCTTGCGCAGCGTGGCGCTGATGATCGCGTTGGCGAGGGATGTGCTGAAACCAGCCATGATGGCTCCTATGGCTTCGAGCACTCCAGCGCCCCGATTGAAGATGCCCGCCAGGATGGCAGGCTTGGTTCACTTCTGGGCCACGGCCGTGGTGGCCGCAGCCTGGGCCTGAATGCCCAGCGCCTCGTTGTAGAGGGCACGGTGCGCCGCCGCGATGGTCGCGTTGCCGCCGAACTCGGCGTCGATGGACCAGGCCCGGAACAGCACGAAGTGCCGCACGGCGTCCATCCAGCGCTCGGGAACCGAGGGCGTGCCATTCTCGTCGGCCAGGTCCACAGCCGCGACACCCACCATGGCGCGCACCTTGGTGCCGGCGACCACGGGCGGATAGACCAGGAATTCCTGCGGCGTGCCCAGGTTGTGCATGTAGTGCTGCACCTCGCGGCCCGGCGAGCCTGAGCGCCAGGCGCCGGCCACGGCGTCCAGCACCCACAGGTCGGTCTTGGTGATGCGCCGCTGCGTGGCGTTGGCGTTGTTGGTGATGTCGATCAGCGTGAGCACGTCGGCCGGCAGCTCCTGCCGCCACCCGGCGGCCAGCACAAGGTCGCGCGGCTGGACCATCTGGTCGGGCCGCTGCTCGGCAAAGGCGCGCTGCGCCGCGTTGAACCAGTCCAGCAGATCCGCGCGGGTCCAGCGAATGTGCCCCTTGTCCTGCAGGTCGCGCGCTGCATCGTCCAGCAGCTGGGCCACGGTCAAAGCCATGATGCCCTCCCGCGCGAGCCGCGGCTGGTATTGGAGCGCCACACGTCGGCCGTGGCGTCATCCATGGCGCTCTGGAAGAACGCCAGGGCCACGCCGGCCTGGTCGGGCTTGTAGTAGTCCGTGCCCTCGGTGGCCAGCAGCTCGGCCTTGGCGCCCTCGCGGATCGCCTCATGGTAGAGCGAGGCCACCTCGTCGGGCACGCTGTTGCCGCGCAGGGACGGCATCAGCGAGGCGTAGACCTGCAGGCGGCCGGCACTGCTGGTGCGCACCGTGAACTCGCGCAGGTTGGTCGTGACCAGGTAGGCCCGGCCGCGCAACTCGTGCTGCCATGGGTCGGCCGGCAGGTCGCGGCTCTGGGCGACTTCCAGCGGACGGCCGTCCAGCGTGGCGCGCTCCAGGCGCAGCAGCTCTGCGCCCTGGGGCAGCTCGAAGGTGTATTCGGCGAAGGCCTCGCCAGTCACGTCCGTGGGCTCCAGCCATTCCTGCCAGGCGCGCGTTGCCTTGAGAAAGGTGCGCGCGGCGCGGTTCAACGCCAGGTGAATGAGCGGTACCGGCGCCTTGGGGGCAGCCAGTACCAGCTCAGGCATCCAGTTCTCCCAGCTGGCCATGGTGCGATCAGCCGGTCACGTTGGAAGCACGCGAGGCCTTGCGCACACGGCCGGTGGGAGTGGAGTCGGACTCCTGGGGCATACCTGTGCCGCCGTCCAGATCGTCCTCATCATCCGGGCCCACGCCGGGCGAGAAGGTGCCGCGCGAGGATGGAACCTTGCCGTCCAGGGCCGCGCGGCGGGCTTCGCGCTCGGCGGCCAGGCGCTGGAATTTCTGCTCGGCGTCGAACTCCTCCTCGGTCTGGAAGTTGCCAGCGCGCAGATGCTCGGCATGGGCCTCGTTCTCGACGTCGCAGGCCAGCGGCTTGCCCTCGAAAACATAGGTGGCGCCCTTAAGGCGCACGATCAGGGTTCCGTCCTTGCGTGCGGGCAGCGAAGTGAACAGCTTCATGGTTTGGTTCTCCGGGGTTCAAAAAGCCCCGGCGGCCAATGCCACCGGGGAAAGCCCCTTGCGGGGGCGCACACATGAGCGCGCTGTCAGGCGTTCGTGTAGATCAAGTCCAGCGTGAACAGGCCGGCAGCCGCGCCTGCGCCCGAAACCTTGAGGATGATGCGTCGGTCTTCATCCTTGGTTGCGAGTTTGGCGAAGGCCGCTGGCACGAGGTGCGCGTAACCACCGGCTGCACCCACATCGTTGTCCGTCACCCAGGCGCCGCCGCCGTCGTCGGCCGCTGTGCTGATGTCGCCGGCCGCATCCGCCAGGCCAATGGAGGCCTTGAAGCCCGCGCCCAGGGCAGCAGGCACGCGGATGTACAGCGACACGGGCAGCATGCCGGCGGGCAGGATGCCGATGACGCCACGGGTACCCACTGCGTGGTCTGCCACGGCCAGGGGCTGGCCGAAGCGCGAGCGCACCAGTTCGGAGCCGCCGGGGGTGATGGGGGCCTGATGGCCTGCGGCCACGGCACTGAGTTGCTTGAAAGTCATGAATGACTCCTTTCGTTCGGTGGGGATCAGCGCGAAACAGCGGCCGTGTCGATGCCGTAGACGCCGTGATCCTGCTTCTCGCCCTCGATCTCGAAGACCGACTTTTTGACGCCGAAGATGGACGAAGTGGTGATCACGACCTGGTTGCCGTTGTCGCGGGTTTCCTCATGCCAGCCATAGCGCATGCCCGTGCCCGGCGAGCCGAAGGCCATCACGCCGGCCTGCGCACCCATAAACAGCGCGCGCGCCGTTTCCAGGTCGCCCGTGGCGCCGTGGGTGTTGTGGCGAATCACGTTGCGGTGCGAGTGCAGCACCACGTTGCGGTACATGCCCAGCGCGCTCTTGAACAGCGGCGACTTGAAGCCCACGGCCGCAGCCGCGGCCTTTTGCAGCTCCAGCCAGCCGCCCGTGCCGGTTTCCTTGCGCAGGTCGTCTTCCTGGAAGGTGTGCATGACCATGACGAACACTTCCTCGCCATCGACCACGCAGGGCTGCATGACGGGGATGTTGGTGGCGCCGCCACCCTGGCTGTCTGCGCGAACGCGGGCACGGTCCACCACGGCCAGCGACATCTTGTCGGTGGCATCCAGGTTGGCCACCGCCGTGGCATCGCCGCCGAACAGGTGCTGGTTGGGCGTGGGCGCCGTCAGCGGGTTCTTGGCACGGCCCTGGTAGCCCAGCGGCAGGATGAAGTTGGCATTGACGCCGCGCGAGCCCGACAGGTAGGTGAAGGTCAGCTCATCCTGGAAGCGGCCCCACCAGTTGGCCTGCTGCTGCTTGGCGCGCATGCGCAGATCGTGCAGCGTGCGCTTGCGCGACATGCGGCCACCCGTGTTGACGCCGCCGCGCGCCTGGTCGATGTACAGCTCATCGGTATAGAAACGCTGCCCTTCTTCCTTGCCCTCCAGCACATCGTCGCCCTCGACGGGTGCCATACGCAGCTCGGCCAGCAGGTCATAGCTGACCAGGTCACCGGCTTCGGATTCCAGATCCGTCAGCAGTTGGATTGGCGTCTTGGCGCCCTGGCCCACGGCCGCGAAGCGCTTGCCGAAGTACGAGGCTTGAGAGACATCGAGAGCCAGGTCGCCGGAAAAGCGCTTGACCGCGCGGGGGCTGTTCACGCCCACCACTGTTTTGCCCATAGGAGTGCTCCTGTGTGGTAGCGAGCACTCCAGCGCCCCGGTTGAAAAATGGTTCAGCCCTCAAGATGGCAGGCTTGGTACGGGCCGCGAGGCCGCTGCGATCTTTCGCACGCAGGTCTCGGGCTCCGCCGCGATCACCATGCGCGCGGCCTGCCCCTTCTTGTATTCCAGCTGGATGCGGACGCCGCCCACCTCCAGCACATCCCCCGTGCGCAGCTCGATGAAGATGCGGCGCACGCCGGGCGTCGATGCTGCAGCCTGTGCCATGGGGCCCTTCACACCGAGCGCAGGAACTGCGCACGCTTTTCTTCGGACAGGCGGCCCAGCGCGCGCTCGTAATCCAGGCCCGTGAGCTTGTCCAGCTCAGCGAACTCGTCGCCCGCCGGGTCGGCATCGCCCGCGCCGCCGGGCACGTCGGCCAGGTTGGTGACTATGTCGGACGGATCGGCCCGGCGTCGCATGTCCACGGGCTTTTTGGTGGTAGGGATCCCATGCAGGGCCAGAACACGCCTGTGCGCTTCCTCCAGAAACCAGCGAAAAGGCCTGTGCTGGTTGGCGGGAGCTGCCCCAAGTGCCTTGACGAAAGCGTCCAGGTCAGCCTGTTTTTCCAAGTCCGCGTGGTAGTTCACGCGACCCAGTTCAGGCATTTTTGCAGCGTCATCCAGGAACGTGTGGATGGAGTGGGTCCATGCATCCATTTCAGACTGCTGGCGCATTTCCGCAGAGACAGTGGCACGCGTTTTCACATCGCGTAGCTGGTCACGCTCATCTTGCAGCCTGTCCAGTTCAGCCTCCATTTCCGAGTGGTCCAGATCACCGTCGTTGAACCTGCGGCGGACTTCGGCCATGGCAGATTTGTTGGCCCAGACCTGGTCCTGGTAATCCAAGGGCAGATCCACCCTGTAGCCAGATGGCAACGGCTTAGAGGATCCCCCGGCGCCGTGGCGTTCGGCATTGTGGTCCGTTTCGGGCGAATGGCTCGTTGGCGCTTCCGCCCCGGCTTTCAGCGTGGATGCTGGCGCGTCATCACTGTCACGGCCATCGGCTTGCCCCATTGGTTCATCTTCGGGGCTCCCATCGAGACTGCCACGGCCCAACGCAGCAAGCGCTGCCGCATTGTCCTCGCTGGGGTCATAGTCGTCTTCCTGCAACGTGGCGCGCTCGGCTTCGGACAGAAGGCGCAGTTGGTCGTCTTGATTGGTCA
Source organism: Delftia sp. GW456-R20 (assembly GCF_001622915.1). NCBI lineage: Bacteria > Pseudomonadati > Pseudomonadota > Betaproteobacteria > Burkholderiales > Comamonadaceae > Delftia > Delftia sp. GW456-R20. The sequence goes on from NZ_LWCN01000004.1 coordinate 1,412,478, forward strand.
TGGTTGGCAGTTCCTGATGTGCGTGCTCAAGGGAGATTGGCAGGCTTGGCACGGGGCCAGGCATCACCCATCAATCGGACGTCAGCGGCATGGCCATCAGCCGCTCGCGCGATGTCTGCACCGCGCTGTGCCATTCTTGTACCTCGCTCTGCCAGACTTTCGAGTAAGGCTGTGCAGGTGCTGGCGTACTGGGCAAGAGAGGGCCGGGTAGCTGCGCTGATACGTTCTGGCAAACCGGCGAAGTCACCGCGCAAGCCTGCAGCAGCAATGTGCATGTCGCGCAGGCTGCGCTCAAGATCCTGCTGGACCAGCGCATTGCGCTGCTGGGTACGTTGGAATGTGGCAAGTGCATCGTCAAGTCCCTTGGAAAAAGCAGCCATGTCCTGCGCGGCCTGGCGCACACGGGACAGTTCGTCGCTGACAGCCTGTTGCCTCAGTTGCTCCAGGCGCACTCCGTAGCGTTGATCCTGAGTCCACCACGCGCAACCTGCACCGAGGATGAAGGCCAGTCCTGCAGCCATGGACTGGACGAAGAAGCGGGAGCTCAAGGCATGACCCTCCACTCTCGGCAGATTTCGCCATTCGCATCGCCTCGCAGTTGCAGCCCCGGCAGAACGGTGGAAACGCCCTTGACCGTGCCCCTATTCCAGCGAGGGTTCTCGTTGCAGGCCCCTGCCAGATCACCGGCGTTGGCTTTGCGCCGCAGCGTGCTGGAAGCCAGGCTACCCGCCCCCTTGTTGTGCACGAAGTCGATGAATTGCCCTTGCACGAATGGGTCATACGCCGCCCAGTCCACAAGCATTTGCCGTGCATGGCGCTCTGCAATCAGGTAGCGGCCAAGTTCCAGTGCATAGCAGTCTGAGGAGCTGTACCAGCGGCCCGCCGTGACCCCCTCCCCAGTGATGCCATTGCAGACAGTCAGTGGCTGGCCCTTGCCCAGCTTGTCGACATAGGGCATTCCCACATGGCGCCCGCTGCTCTCGTAGAACGAGCCCAGTACCATCGCAACCTTCACGCCGGGCGAGGTTTCAGTATCTGCCGCAACGGCCTGCACATAGGGATCGTTGAGTGCCGGGCCGTCAATGTGCCGGGCCACGATTGCCCCTCCACTGCCCAACCCGGCCAGCAACACCAGCGCAGCCAGCCGGCCTGCCAGCCATGCCGGCACCTTGGAAGTCTGCTCAGCCATCATGCATTCCCCTGGGCATGCACCCATGGCCCGGCAGTTCGCCCAGGCAAGGCGGTGGTCCATCGATCTTGCGTCATTGCCCCCCCTCCTCGTCTGGGGCATTGCGCGTACCGCTGCGGCGCATGAGGCTCATGCGCAATTCGTGCTCAGCCTGATCACGAGCCTCTTCCGCCAACTTCAGTTGAAACTCCTTGCGGCGGTAGTACCAGCTGACCGAAAAGCCTGCGACCCCCACCACTATGCCGATAGCGACACCGGCTTCGGAGGTCAAGAGCCAGCCAAAGCCACCCAGTCCGAGTCCGCTCCAGCCGACCTTGCTGCTCATGGCCGCCGCCGCCCCAGCGTTTGTTGCGTTGGCCGCAGCTTCGAGCGCGGCCTGCGTGACGTCATTGCCCATCCATCACTCCTTGTTGTTCAAACTGGGCGAGGCGACCCGACATCGAATCGAGATGCTGGCGGCTCAAGGCCTGGATTTGCGCCACGCGCTCGCGCGAATCGGCCTCGATGCACGCCACCTGCAGGCGCACGTCCTCGTCTGCCCGGATCTGCAGCGTCTTGTTGGCAAGGTCTGCATTGGCCTTGGCAAGTTGCTGGCGCATGTTGTCCAGCTCGACGTCCGCATCGCGCCGCACTGAGGCGGCCGCACCCGCCATGCGCAAGGCCAGAGCCTGGTCCCCGCCGCTGGCACGCATGTGCTCGGCCTCGGCCTCCAGCTTCTCGGCACGGGCATTGACTTCACGGACCTTGGCCACCTGCTCGGCAAGCGCCTGGCGCGCGCCCTCCTGCTGCATTTGCAGGGCCTCGGCCTGGGCCTGCATCTGCTGCTGCATCTGTTGCTGCTCTTCGGGTGTAAGAGGTTTGGCGGGGTCGCGCTCGCCGGTCAGCTTGCGCATCTCATCTGCGATCTGCTCCCTATTGGGCAGGTCGGAGTAGTCCATGGCGATGGTCAACAGGCGCAACGCAGCCTCGGGCGGCATGCGGCCGGCCATCTGTGAAAGCGACTCGAACATGACCTGGCGCAACGTGCCCGCATAGTCCTGCTCGGACACAATGAAATCAGCCAGGCTTGCTGTGATGTCGTTGAGGTAGCGCACGCTGCCATCCGGCTGCAGCTCGGGCAAGTTGATGCGTACCCAGTCGAGACGCCCTTTGTGGCCTGACAGACGAATGACCTTTTCCTCCGTGTACCACTGCTCGATCAGGCTCAGTTGCTTCTCGCCCTGGATCTGCACAGCCAGCCGGTGATTGTCGAATGGCTGTGTGGTCACGACCGATCCTTGCATCTGGCGCGCCTTGATCGCAATGCCGGAGCTGGCATTCGTCTGCCGGCCCAGGTTCTCGCTGCCGATGCCGGCGGACTTCTGTATCGCCTGGGTATCCAGGTTCATCATCTGCATCTGGCCGGAGGCCATCTCGCTGTCGCGGTGCACCTCGAATTTCCGTCCGGCGCGATAGATCACGACCCCATCGGGCTGATTGATTTCCTCGCGCGCCTCGTTGATATCGTCGAAGGCGCCCTTCTCGGCGAATATCTGGTTGGTGGACAACAGGAACAATGCTTTGCTGGCCCGCTTGTTCAGGTCCATTTGCAGATCGCGTACACGCCGCACCACGCCATAGGGCATGCGATCGCGGCCGCGGCGATAGCACCAGATGGGCGTGAGGCTGAAGCTGTTGTGCCGCATGGGCATGGGCCCCAGCGCAAGCAGATGGCCTTCGGTGAATACGGCCACGTGCATGCGCATGACCACCCGGTCCACGATGGCCCCGCCAGCCTGACCGATGGCTTCCATCAAAGCCTGGTCCCAGGGTTCGACGAACGCGCCCTTGAACGGCCCTTCGGTCACGACGCGAACCGAGGCCGGCATGCGGAACTGGCACTCGATCAACCGCACGCGGCGGCGCTGCTCGTCATCGGCATCGCCATAGCCACTGGCCAGGCCACCCCGCGAATACTGACTGGAGGAATGGCCCTGGTAATGGAATGCGTCCTCAGCCCACTGCTGCGCGCTGTGCTCCTGTCCCTGCTCCACTGCACGCTGCAGCACGTCGCGGCGAGCTGGGTACATGGTGATGGCCACATCCTCGTCCACCCAACGGGTGCGGAAGATATAGCGCGCATCGCTCAGATCGTTTTCCATGGCCATGGAGTCCCAGAGCACGTTGCGCCAGTCTTCGTACTTGGAGTAGATGATGTCCTTGGTTGGGTCGTTCCGTACCCCGTCGTCCAGCCAGCCGACACCCACCTTGATGGTGTCTTCAAAAGCCCGGCTGCGGTTGAAGCCCGTGCGATTCACATCGGACACGTACTTGAGCACCTTGGTCTTGATGTCAGCCATCTGCACGCCTTCCTCGGTACGTGGCAGCACGCTCCAGTCCACGCGCGCTCGCCGCTCCGTACCAATCAGCCAGTCGCACATCACGGCCACCTCGTTGAATACCAGGGGCACCTGGCCGCGCCCCTCCAGCGTGGCTGCGTCGGCAGGATCCCATTGGTCGCCGTCGTAGTAGTCGGCGTCGATGGACATCTGCAGGCGGTTCTCGGCCTGGATCTCGCGTTCGCGGTAGTACCAGCTCAGGAGCTTTCGCAGCGTATTGCGGGCCTCGGCCTGGTCCAGCGGATGCTGGGGCGCTGTGTCCACCACATCGAAAGCCAGCGGCTCATCGTTCAGGACGTGCTCGCCCACGCCTGCTCGGCGGTTGAAGCGGGGTTCAAGCAGGGACATACTCGGCCCCCACATCAGGAACGGTCAAAGCCTGCGCTGCAATTTCCTTGCCTTCCATCTTGATCACCAGCTGACCGAACTCGCGGCCCCGGCGCTCCCATAGCGGCTCGCTGGGCATGGCCACCAGATCAGGCAACCCTTCATTGATGATGGTGGCCACTCGCACCCAGTTGGCCCGGCTGGGTTCAATACCCAAAACCTCGCAAGCCTTCACGCACATGCGTGCAAGGTAAGACGGATGGTCATAGAGATAGGCGGCGCTCTCCATCACCACATACCAGGGCGCTTTGGGACGCAGACTGGGGATCAGGACCAGGGCCCTCTCTCCATTGATCCAGGTGTAGATGGCCAGCAGGTCGCCGTGCCGGCGGTGGAGGTGGGACTTGCGAAGATCGATGCATGCAGGCATGCCATGACAATGGCAGGCTTGGCACGGTCTCAACGCGCCATGCCGCCTCCGCGCCGCCGATTCCTCATCGCGCCCTGGGTCGCGTTATCCATGCGCGGCAGGGCCATGGCCAGATAGCGCCACACATCTGCGCCGTGGCTGGCGTCGTCATGCAGCGGCGCGCCAGGCTCCTGGGTTCGGGGGTCTATCTGGCGCCGATACCGGCTCAGGCAATCCAGCAATTGGGCGCACCTGCCGGCATCAACATAGGCCTGGGCAAAGATGCCACGCGCCATCCGTATGCCGGCCTCCAGCCCGAATCGCTCGAGCACCTCGACCTCTCGGCCCATATCCTGCAGGATCTGCTGCGAAGTCTGCCCGGTCTTGAAATCTCCATGCGCGCCATCGTGCGGGAGGAAGTCTGTGCCCCATAGATAAGGGAGTTTTTCCATCTCCTGCACGTACCACTCCAAGGTCTTCTGGTGGCCTTGCATGAAATGAATGATCCGAAAGTCCACGGCCGTGCGCTGCACGAAAGCGATCGCCATGTCGTCGGCCCATCCCAGGTCCCAGACAGTATGCACGGGCAACCTGGGATTGCAGGGGACGGGGCAAACGCGGCCGTCGTTGTGCAGGCGCTCCACCTCCTTGGCGTAGATGGCACCAGCCAGGCTGCGTCTGGGACGGCCCTCCCAGATGTTCCAATAGCTGTCTGGATCACGCTTGAAATGGCGTCCCCGTTCCTTGTCCAGCACATCGGGAAACCATGGGTTGTCGCGCCAGTTGATTTCGCAGAGCCAAGTATCACCATCCGCATGGGTGATGAAGCGGTCATAGGTTGGGTCACTGGCCAGGCCAGGATTGAGCGTCAGCCAGATCTCGGATCCTGGACGCCGAATGGTGGGCACCAGCACCTCCCAACTGCCCGCGCTGACGCCCTGCGCCTCCTCCACCCAGACGATATCGATCGCCTCGAACGACTTGATGGAGTTCACCGTATGGGCCTGCAGGCCTGCGAACAGGATCAGTGTTCCGTTGGCTCCGCGGATTTCCGTACCCAGCACCTCGTAGAACGCCCCCAACCCCAGGGCCTCGATCTGGTCCTGCAACAGGCGATGCACAGACTCGCGCATGGACTTCTGCACCTCGCGGGCACAAAGGATGCGCAAGGGGCGGTTGCTGCCAAGCACCAGCAAGGCCATGGCAACGGACCACGACTTCGCCCCTCCGCGGCCACCGTACATGACCTTGAACCGCCGCGGCTCGAAGAGCGGCCTGAGCTTGAGCGGGAACTCGACGGTGACGCGCGAGCGCTCGACCTCATAATCGGCTGCAAAATCAGGAGGCTCGCCCGAAGGCAGGCTGTCGAGCGCGAGCATCGGCAATTCATCAGACATGGTGCTCATGCACGCTCCTCGCGAGGATCGTCACTGCGCCGGGGTGGCTCAATGAAATGCACTTCGAAGTGCCCCATGCCCATGCTTTTCTGAGCGGTGTCCCGCTGGTACAGGCCGTGATAGCGCATCAGTTTCTCTATCACATCCAACTGGCTGCGGAGGCTGATCTCCGTGCCGTACTTGCCTTCCTTTGCGCCACCGAACAGCGCCAGCGCACCGCGCCCAAGGCCGCGCGTGTCCTTGACGACCGTGCGTGGCAGGCCGGCGCCAAAACACTCAGGGCACTCCGCCAGGGGGGGACGGTGGGCCTCGTAGCCCACCCCGCCGAGCTCGGGAAAGTCCTGAAATTGCTTGCCGGCATCAATCCACTTTTCACGCTTGGAGTTGTACTCGGACAGCGTGTACTGGTAGCCATGGGCGGCTCCGTAGCAATGCCGGCAGCACGATACGTGAACCTCGACCAGATCGCGCGGATCGGCCATCAGCATTTCATGGAGCCGGCGCACCACTTCCTCGGCCCGAACCTCGGCATGCTCCGCGACGCGTTGGCTGCACTCCCTGACATAGTCCTGCACCCGTGGATCCTTCAGCAGCCTGGCGCCCTGAGATGCCGCAGAGGATGGACTGTAGCCTGCGGCGACTGCCGCCCGCGTGGCATTGAAACCCGATGCAACGTACTCCCGTGCAAAGCAACGATGCCGCTCCTGCGTGCTGCTGTGCTGACGGGAGGAGGAGATTTGCTCCCCCCCGGAAAGGACGGTGTTGGAGATTAGCGTTTTCATGCCTGCGAACCTGTCAGGCTTGGGACGCGCCATCAGGCAGGCCCGAAGAATTCGCAGGCACCTCGCGACGGTCGCAGATCAGTCGGTAGCGCAGAACAGGCTTGCGCCCGGGCAATTCGGTGAGCCTGGCTTGGACCAGGCCCCGCCCCGTCAGGTACTGCAGCGCCCAATCGATCTCTCCTTTTGAACGCCCTAGCGCCAGCACCAGTTCGCAATGGAAGAACCAGCGGTCCGGCAGTTGCTGCAGATGGCGCAACAATGCGTCCGTACCACTGCCTGGGCGCACGACTCCGGCTGGGCGAGGGTTGTGATTCCTGGGCCTGCCATCCTTTCGGCCTTGCAGTTGCCCCGCCAGCCAGTTGATCGCTTCGTCTCCCATACGTTCAGACCTTTCCTGCACGGGCTTCAGCCAGGCTCAGATGTGGCAACCAACGAGCCGATCCGGCATGGATGGCGCACACCGGGCCGCGCCGTTCAGGCCACTGGAATACGTTGTTGCGAAAAAGCGTGGAATTCAAGGTTCTACCCTTTCAATGGAAGGCTGGGAAACGGGGCGGCTCTGGGCACGGCAGGGGGCGATTGGTGCCACAGCGCAGCAGGCAGGGACGTCAGGACGACGGAGATAGGCTGTGGAGGGCATTCGGACAAGTCTGGACAGTCATCGCGGCCACCCATCCATGCCCATGGCCTGCATGGCATTGCGAAGCACTGCGCGGGTGATGGTCTGGTCACCGGCCCGGGTTCGGGCCAGGATGCGGCGCGCCCAGTCCTTGCCATCGCCTACAGGCACCAGTTGCACACGGACAGGCGAAGCACCAGGTGCTGGCAGACGAGTCCACCCCTGCAACTCGGCATGTGTGCTGCGCGGGGTGGCGGCACGGCACAGCGCTTCAAACTGAGGCAGATGCGGCGGGAAATCCGGATGGGCCGCAGGCAGCCGGGCCACGGCAGTTTCAATCACACTGGAGTCGTATTTCGCCAGCGCTGCACTCCAGACACGCATGGCCGCGCGGACCCCGAGATCTCGCCCGCCATCATCCAGAACGCCTGTGGCGAATTTGCTCAGAAACAGCGAACCGTAGGACCCCTGCATGACCAGGAACAGGTTTTTCACGGCGGAACTCGCGGCCTGCTGCCGGAGCTCTCCCGTTATCGCAACGGACGACAGGGCGGAAATGCTCTGCATGCCTACGCCTCCATGATGGCCGCGTAGGCTGCGCCGTGCCTGCCCACGGGGACGGAGCGACGAATAGCGGCCCTCGTCGGTGGCGGCAGTGCGGCAGCCAGCCATTCCAGCGGTTGCAGCGGCCTGGCCTGGGCGCAGGCACGCAGCCTGTCGATCAACGCATCGTCCCCATGGACCTTGCGCAACCCGCCAAGGAAGGACCGTGCCTGTCTTTCCGGCGTACCCGAGTTGACCAGCAGAGACAGCCCATAGCCGAAAATGATCTCGCTGCAGTCGCTGGCAGGAACGGGCTGGCGGATCGAACCGCCAGGATTGGAGCGAACATCAGGGTGTCCCTGTCTCTTTCCCTTTCCCTGTCCCTTGGAGGCGCTTTCCGCAGAGACCGCAACACAGCTTCCACGGGACACCGGAGCACTGTCCCCAGGGACACTGTCATCTTGTTCCCCCGGACATGCGTAACCGTCCCCGGACATGGACAGCACCTGTCCAGTGGGACGGCCGCAATCTATCCATTCCTCATACGATGGACGGCGCACATCTGTCCCGTGCCTGTCGTTGTGCTTTTTGATGCGGCTGCATTCGGTGCGCCAACGCTGCAGCAACTTGGCACTCCAGGCATCGCGAACCTTCTCCGCTACCACCGCGTGGTGGTAGCGTCCGTCACTGCATAGCACCCAACCTCGCATGGCTCCCTCACGCACGCGTTTCCACTTGGGGTCAATACGTCCCCGCAGGGCATAGCCCGCCTGTTTCGCGATCCAGGCATCGTTGTCCGGCATGGAGCCAGCGGGAACTTGGTGCCAGGCGGCAGACCACAGCAGCACGGCGGCCCAGCATGCATCGGGGGTCTCGTTGGCCGCTAGGTCCGAATCTCTCAGCCGGGCGACATCCAGTGGCATGAACGGAAAGTCGGAAAGATCACAGTCGCAGGGCACCATGGGATCAGGCAGAACGGCATTGCATTGGCTTGTCATGCGCACCTCCCATGGCCTATCGAGCGAGCTTCGTTCTGGAAACGAGCCCTTTCGGTCAATGGCAGCGCATCCAGGGAAAACCTGCCGCCCCCCAAAGCCACCATCACGTCAGCCAGCCCCAACTCCACTTTCCCGCCGCCATAGACCAGCTTGCTCAGCAGCCCTGGCGTGGTGCCACACCGCTCGGCGAACTCGGCACGCCCGCGACGATCCAGCTCACAAAAAAACAATTTGAATGGGTTCATGCAGCACATGATACCCAAGGAACCTATAAAAAGATACCTAAAGGTATCTTGTACCCACAGGTACTCGACGCGAAAATCAGACCATGGATCAGCACACACGCCTGCAACAACTTCTTACAATCGTCTGCTCGGAATTCACCCAAGGCAATCGGGCCGCGATGGCACGCGCCATAGGAAAGGACGCAAGCTACGTCAACCGACTTTTCTACCCTCAAGACAAGAAGGGCGCCAAAGGAATTGGGCAAGAGTTGATGGAAGCCACGCGGACGGCATTCGATCTGCCGCGCGGTTTTTGGGAAATGACACCCAATGAGGCAGCCGCAGCTCTAAAGCACACCCCCGACCTGGTGGAAAATACCAACAAGAAACTCACACGAGACGAAATAGTGATTCGACAGTACTCCACAGGTGGCGCCATGGGCGGCGGACTGGTCTTGCGAGACCAGCCCGGCGTCATCAACAGCTGGAGCGTGAACAGTGAGTGGGCCCAGAAAAACCTCCCCTACGTGACGTCCTATGACAACCTGGCCATCGTGACGGGCTTTGGAGACTCCATGCTGGGGATGTTCAATCCAGGCGATCCGCTCCTGGTGGACACTGGCGTCAGGGAGTGCGAGTTCGATGGTGTCTACTTCTTCTCGGTCGACGGAGAAGGCTTTATCAAGCGCCTTCAGCGAATTCCCGGCGAGGGCATTCTGGTGATCAGCGAGAACAAGAAATACCGGGAGTGGTACATCAAACCCGGCATGAACCTTCAGATCCTGGCCAAGGTGCTGCGCGCCTGGGAAAGCAAAGTCTACTAACCCGCACAGAAGACTACCAAGCCACCCTCAGGGGTGGCTTTTTTTGTCAACAATACCCATAAATACCCAAAGGACAATACCCAAGGAACCCTCAAAAACAGAACCTTAAGGTATATTCAAGGCATCGGTTCCCGCAACCACGCACACCCACCTCGCCTTGCCACATCGATTGCAGACAGCCATGAAAGCAAACGCGTCTACAGCCTGCTGGGCCCACACGGCGGCATCCAGCCATGCCAGCAGCGAAGGCCACGAGCAGTATCTCGCCGAGTACCTGGATGCCTACGTGCTGGAAAACTACGGACCGCCTTGGGTCGCCGAGTTCATCCAGGAGGCCTTGCATGACATGCCCTACCGCGTTGCCCAACAGATTGCCATCGATGGTGAAAAGCAATGTCCAAAGGGCCTCGAAAGCATGGGCATCACGCTGGACGCCTGGATAGGCGGCTACGCCCGCATGCGTGCAACGCAAGTGCTCACCCCAAGACCAGGAAGCCTGGCATCCCGTAAGCCCTGCTTTTGAACAGCCGCTCATACCGTCAACTGGCCTCGAAAGGAACATGACCCATGCGAATGATGTGCCCACACTGCAATGAGCACGCGTACACACGCACCAGCTTGCAATTGACCAACACCAGCCGGGAAACCATATTCCAGTGCCGCAACTTCGAATGTGGCCACGTATTTTCAGCAGTGACGGAGATCAACCGCACTATCTCTCCCAGCGCCATCCCCAATCCGTCTGTGATACTTCCGATAAGCACACACATCAAGCGCCGGGAAGTCGCACGACAGATGGCAGCCATGCCATTGTCAGAATTCGATGCACAGCAACATCGCGGCACTGAGCCAGCCACCCATACGGCTCAGTGATCACCCCTAAGCAGAAAGCGCCGCGCCTGGTCGCGCGCCCCGTCGAAGATCTGCCGGGCCATAGGCTGCGGCACGCTGGCCGGCAGGCGCGGCTGCAGCCGGTCGATGGCGCCGTCCAGCGCCTCGACCATCTCCACCATGCTCTCCCACAGGCCTGCGATGCGCGTGGTCTCGGCCAAGGCCTTCCAGTGGCGGCGCTGGATCTCGCCCAGGCGGTAGTGGCGGCTGCGCCCCGGCAGGGCCATGGCCATCCTGGCGCGCTGGCGGGCAATCTTGCCGTGGCCATGGCCGATGATGGGCCAGGCCGACAGCACGTCGTACAGCGGCGTCATCTCATAGCCGCCGCCCGGCTGCAGGAACACCGAGAAATTCTTGGCATGCCCGTCCGTGGCGGCCAGCAGCCAGAACGCCAGCTGGGCCATCACGAAGCGGGCGCAATCCTGGGCAGGCTCGCTGCCATGCTGCAGCACCTGCAGGCACTGCAGCATGCCGGGCCCGCCGTGGGTCTCGTACTTGTTGGCGCTGGCAACGCCGCGCACCTGGCAGAAATCTTCCTGCGGCAGACGCGCAATCCAGCCCTGGGCCGTCCAGGCGCGGTCAAAGCGCTCCACGCACAGCACCTGCTGCCCGCCAAAGGTCTCGATGCTGCTGTCGGCCACGGCAAAGCCCAGCTCGGCCAGCAGGCGGGCGCACAGCCACTCATTGGCCACTGACTCGCTCAGGTCGTAGTGCCAGTGCGGCACCACGCCGATGGCCGGCTTCAGGATATGCGTGGTCGGCGTCGCACCCAACGGGCGGCACCACTGGCCGCCATGGCGCAGCACCGCCGTCTTCTCCTGCGCACCGGCAATGGACAGCCGGAACTCCTGGTCCACCTCCAGCGCACCAAACCCGCCACCCAGGCTGGCCAGGTGCTCTGCAATCTGCGCATCGCTCAGCGGCTCGAAGCGCACCTGGTCAAAACCGTCGGGCACGGCACCCTCGGGCAGCAGCTGCACGGCCCCCACGCAATCGCGGCCAATGGCTTCCAGCAGCGAAAACGCATCGATCCCGCGCAGCCCGAAGCGCTGGTGAATGCGCCGGCGAATGCCCTCGCCGTCCGGCAGCAGGTTGTCGAAATAGTGGGCCACCACCTCGCCCGCCACCGTCAGGTCGCGGGTGAAGGGCATGGACAGTGACAGCGGCCGCGCATGCGCGCTCTGCGGCCAGGCCGGGTCATAGGCGAACACATGGCGACCCGTGCGCGTGACCTCCCAGGTGCCCACCCGCTCCCCATTCATCCAGACGCCCAGCGCCGCCATCACCAGGACCCTTTCGGCTTGCGGTCCTGCCAGTGCGGCGGCAGCGCCTGCGGCTTGAAGGCCACGGGGCGGTCAGCGGGCTTGCGGGGCACGTTATCACCCGCGTACGGTTGTGGAGCGGGCTCGGCAACCTTCAACGCAGCAGGCACAGGCACAGGTGCAGAAGAAGCCACCGCATCCGCCCTGGGCCGCATGAGCAGATCGGCATCCAGCAGCTGCAGGATCTCCATCAGCTGGCGCACGCTGATGGCAGCCGGGTCACGCTCTATCGCCGCCACGCGCGACTGGGACACGCCCAGCCGCTGTGCCAGTTGGGCCTGGCTCACGCCAGCGGCCTTGCGCAGCGACTTCAGGTGCAGCGCAAGCTGATCAGGCAGTTGCAACAGGTGGTCCATGGTGTTCTCCTGGCCAGGGCATTCAAAATATCATCTCAAGATGATGAATTGAAATTATTACCTCAAGATAATATAACAAATATATCATGCTTAGGTGATATTTTCATTTATCTCGCTACAAGCCTTCCAAGAACGTTGCTGTGGCATAGCGGCATCACATCCACACACCTGTTACCCCCACGTCCGTGACATGCAGAGGCGAAAAAAAACCCGTTTTCGTCGAAGAAAACGGGTTTAAGTGAGATTAGGCGTACTCTGCCATTTCTCTATTGTGGTGCGCGGGGGGGGACTCGAACCCCCACACCATTGCTGGCGTCAGGACCTAAACCTGGTGCGTCTACCAATTTCGCCACCCGCGCTGGTTCTTGGGGGAGCCGCCTGCGCGGCGGCTCCTAGGTCAGGGCGCAGATTCTAGCCGCAATTGCGGGGTGCATTGCCATACCCCGGATTTGAGCGGCGGCCTCTGCGTTTTCGCCGCCTCAATGCGTGGGCTCGCGGCGCACGCGGAACACGGCGGCGTACATGGCCGGCAGGGCCAGCAGTGTCAGCACCGTGGCCACGATCAGCCCGCCCATGATGGCCACGGCCATGGGGCCCCAGAACACGCTGCGCGACAGCGGGATCATGGCCAGCACGGCGGCAGCAGCCGTCAGCACGATGGGGCGCAGGCGGCGCACGGCGGCCTCGATGATGGCGTCCCAGGCCGGCACGCCGCGCGCGCGGTCGGTCTCGATCTGGTCGATCAGGATCACCGAGTTGCGCTGGATCATTCCCATCAACGCCACCACGCCCAGCAGCGCCACGAAGCCGAAGGGCCGGCCCAGCAGCAGCAGCGCCGCCGCCACGCCGGGAATGCCCAGCGGCCCGGTGATGAACACCAGCAGTGAACGGCTGACACTGCGCAACTGCAGCATGAGCAGCGTGAAGGTGAGGAACAGCATCACCGGCACGCCGGCAACGATGGCGTCCGAGCCCTTGGAGCTTTCCTCCACGGCGCCAGCCACATCGATGCGGTAGGCCGTGTCGCCTGCGGCATGCCAGCGCGCCTCGATCTCGCGCAGGCCGGGCAGCAGGGCATGGGTCAGCGTTGCGCCCTGCAGGCCCTCGCGCACATCGCCCTGCACGGTGATGGCGAACATGCGCTTTTCTCGCCACATCACGCCGGGCTCCCAGACCATCACGGGTTTGGCGATCTGCGTGAGCGGGATCGACTTGCCCGACGCCGTGGGCAGGTAGGCGTTGGCGATGTCGGTGATGGCATCGCGCTCCGAATACGGCGTGCGCAGCACGATGTCGATGAGCTTGTCACCCTCGCGGAACTGGCCCACGGTCGAGCCGCTGAGCATGACGCGGGCCGCCTGTGCGATGGCCTGGCTGCTCACGCCCAGGGCGCGCGCCTTGTCCTGGTCCACCTCCAGGCGCACGGCCTTGACGGACTCGTTCCAGTTGTCGTTGACGCCGCGCATGTCGGCGTTGGCGATCATGACCTGCTTGACCTCGTCGGCATAGGCACGCAGCTTTTGCGGATCGGTGCCGGAGACGCGGAACTGCACCGGATAGGGCACGGGAGGCCCGTTGGGCAGCAGCTTGACGCGGCCGCGCACCTCGGGGAACTCCTGGGCCAGCAGCGCCGGCAGCGATTTGCGCAGACGCTCGCGCGTGGGTAGGTCCTGGGCAACCAGGATGAACTGCGAGACGTTGTTCTGCGGGAACACCTGGTCCAGCGGCAGGTAGAAACGCGGCACGCCCGAGCCCACCCACTCGCTGACCGTGCGCACGCCGTCCAACTGCATGAAGCGCTCTTCCACGCGGCGCGTGACGGCTTCGTTGGCGGCCAGCGACGTGCCCTCGGGGAACCAGATGTCCACCAGCACCTCGGGCCGGCTGGAATCCGGGAAGAACTGCTGCTGCACGCGCGACATGCCCACCAGGCCCAGCGCGAAGACCAGCACCGTGATGGCGATGGTCAGCCAGCGGTGCGTCACGCACCAGTTCACCGCACGGCGGAAGCGGTTGTAGAACGGGCTGTCGAAGACTTCATGCTCGGCCGAGGAGGCATTGAGGTTGGTCTCCTCGATGGGCACCTCGCCCGAGGCCACCTCGGGCGGCAGCGTGGCCGCGTGCGGCGGGCGCTTGAGCAGCAACATGCCCAGGTAGGGCACGAAGTACACCGAGGCGAACCAGCTGAGCACCAGCGCAATCACCGTCACCGCGAAGATGGCGAAGGTGTACTCGCCCGTCATGGACTTGGCCATGCCGATGGGCAGGAAGCCCGCCGCCGTGATCAGCGTGCCGGTCAGCATGGGCTTGGCCGTGATCTCGTAGGCAAAGGTGGCGGCGCGGTACTTCTCGTAGCCCTCCTCCATCTTGCGCACCATCATCTCGACGGCAATGATGGCGTCGTCCACCAGCAGGCCCAGCGCGATGATCAGCGAGCCCAGCGACACCTTGTGCAGGCCGATGTTCCAGTACCACATGGCCAGGAAGGTCGCGGCCAGCACCAGCGGGATCGTGATGGCCACCACCAGGCCAGGGCGCGGATCGATGTACCAGCGCTTCCACAGCGGCTGGTGGCCTTCTCGCTTGTGCAGGCCCAGGCTGATGAAGCTCACGGCCAGCACCACCACCACGGCCTCGATCAGCACCTGCAGGAACTCGTTGACCGAATCGGCCACGGCCTTGGGCTGGTCCTGCATGTTGGCCAGCTCCACGCCAGCCGGCAGCGTGCGCGCGATGTCGCCCACGGCGCCGCGCAGGGACTTGCCCAGGCGGATGATGTCGCCGCCCTTGGTCATGGACACGCCCAGGGCAATCGTCTCGCGCCCCTGGTGGCGCACCTTCACATTGGCCGGATCGGCATAGCCGCGGCGGATCTCGGCGATATCGCCCAGGCGCAGCTGCGCGCCCGATGCGCCGCGGATGGGCATGGCGCGCAGCTCATCCACCGCCAGGAACTGGCCGGCCACGCGCACCTGCACATCCTCGCGCGGTGTCTGCAGCACGCCTGCGCCCTCGATGGCGTTTTGCTGGCCCAGCTGGCCCAGCACCTGGTTCATGTCCAGGCCCAGCTGCGACAGGCGGCGCTGCGACAGCTCGATGTAGACCTTCTCGTCCTGCACGCCAAACAGCTCGACCTTGGCCACATCGGGCACGCGCAGCAGGCGCTGGCGCACGTCGTCGGCCATGGTCTTGAGCTCGGCGTAGCTGAAGCCATCGGCCTGCAGGGCGTAGATCACGCCATAGACATCGCCGAACTCGTCATTGAAGAACGGCCCCTGCACGCCCTGCGGCAGGGTGTAGCGCATGTCGCCGATCTTCTTGCGCACCGTGTACCACAGCTGCTGGACATCGCCGGGGCGCGAGTTGTCCTTGAGCTGGAAGATGATCATCGACTCGCCGGGCTTGGAGTAGCTGCTGATCTTGTCGGCGTAGGGCACCTCCTGCAGCGTGCGCTCGATCTTGTCGGTGACCTGCTCGGCCATCTGCTGCGCCGTGGCGCCCGGCCAGTTGGTGCGCACCACCATGGCGCGGAAGGTGAAGGGCGGGTCCTCGTCCTGCCCTAGCTGGAAGTACGAGGCAAAGCCCAGCAGCAGCAGCACGACGATGAAATAGCGCGTCAGCGCCACATGGTCCAGGGCCCAGCGCGAAAGATTGAAGTGCGCGCCCTGCGGCGCCTTGTGCTTGGGCCCGCTCATTGGGCCGCTCCGCTGGGCGCAGCGCCTGCGGCGGCAGGCGCCTGTGCAGGCTGTGTCTGTTGCGGCCGCTGCTGAGCCGGCTGCTGCTGTGCCGGCTGCTGCTGTGCCGGCTGCGGGGCCTTGTCATAACGGTCCTGATAGACCGTGACCTTCTGGCCTGGCGTGAGCACATGCACGCCGGCGGCCACCACCTGCATGCCGGGCGTCAGGCCAGCGGCAATCACGGCCTCGTTGCCATCGGCCGTGGCCAGTTGCACGGGCTGCAGCTTCACCGTGCTGCTGGCGGCATCGAACACCCACACGGCCGTGCCCTGGCCGCCGCCGCCTTCCTGGCGCAGCGCTGTGGTGGGCAGCTTGATCACGGGCTGGCCCGTGGGGCCCATGCCCTCGGGCAGCGCGTGGACCGTGGCGCCCAGCGGCGGCACGGCGGCGGCGTCCGACGCGGGCAGTGCCACCTTCACCTGGTAGGTGCGCGTGACGGGATCGGCACTGGCCGCCACCTCGCGCACCTGGCCCTGCAGCGGCTGCATGCCGGCCGACCAGGGGCGCACATTCACCTTCTGGCCCACGCGGATGGCGCCGCGCTTGTCCTCGGGCACCACGAACACCACGTCGCGCGGGCCGTCCTGGGCAATGCGCACCACGGGCGATCCGGCCGACACCACCTGGCCGGGTTCGGCGTCTATGCCGGTCACCACGCCGGGCACATCGGCCAGCAGTTGGGCATAGGACTCCTGATTGCTCTGCGATGCCAGCTGCGCCTTGGCCTGGTCCAGCGTGGCCTGGGCGGACTTGAGCGTGGCCTCGCGCCGCTCCAGCTCCGCACCACTGATGAAGTTCTGCGCCTTCAGCTGCGAGTAACGCCTCACATCGGCGGCGGCAAGATCGCGCTGCGTGGTCGCGGCCGCCACCTGGGCGCGCGCGGCGTCAGCTCCCAGCCGGTAGTCGCTGGCATCGAGCCGCGCCAGCAACTGGCCTGCCTGCACGTGCTGGCCCAGTTCCACCTCGCGGCGAACGAGCTTGCCGGCCACGCGAAAGCCCAGGCGCGACTCTATGCGCGCGCGCACCTCGCCCGCGTACTCCAGCTGCGTGTCCAGCGCGCCCACGCCTACGGTGAGCAGCTTGACGGCGCGCACCGGCTCGGGCGGCGGCTCGGCCTTGGAGCAGGCGCCCAGCGCCAGCGCGGCGGCCAGGCACAGAGGGGCAAGAAGAAGATGGCGCGGCAAAGCGCGCGCGGCAGGGTTCGATGGCAAGTCGGGCATGTGGATCCGGGAGGGCTGGTGCGAAAAGCGGCTGCGGGCTGCAAGATCCGGGCAACATGCCGCGGCAGCTGGCTGGCGCCGTTTACTGACTGACGGGTTAGTAATTTAGGAGAAGCCCTTGAGCCCGTCAAGTGAAATGCATGGCCTTGCGCGCAGCATCGACAATCGGCCACCGTGAAGTCCACCGCTCCCCCCCTGCCCGCCTCCCCCGCCCCGGTCACGCACTACGAGAACTTTCCCGTGGCGTCCTGGCTGTGCCCGCCCCGCTTGCGCCCGCCGATTGCCGCGCTCTACCACTTCGCACGCACTGCAGACGATCTGGCCGACGAAGGCGACGCCACGCCGTCCGAGCGCCTGGGCGCGCTGGCCGCCTACCGTGCCGACCTGATGGCGCTGGGCACCGAAGGCGAGGCCTCCATGCTCGCCCGCACGGCCTGGCCTCTTGTCTTTGCAGGGCTGGCGCCGCAAGTACGCGCCCACCAGCTGCCGCTGGCGCTGATGGGCGACCTGCTCAGCGCCTTCGCGCAGGACGTGCACAAGACCGAATCCGGCACCACCTACGCCGACCGCGCCGAGCTGCTTGACTACTGCCGCCGCTCGGCCAACCCCGTGGGCCGGCTGCTGCTGCATCTGTACGGGGTGGATGATGCCGAATCGCTGGCCCGCAGCGACGCCATCTGCACCGCCCTGCAACTGATCAATTTCTGGCAGGACTTCAGCGTGGACCTGCCGCGCGGGCGCCACTACCTGACCGATGCCGACTGCGCCACCCATGGCGTGCGGCGTGAAGACCTGCGCGCCGAGCCCGCTGCACTGACCCCTGCCGTGCGTGCACTGCTGGCCGAGCAGTCGGCATGGGCGCGCGCACTGATGCAGGCCGGCGCACCGCTGGTGCACCGCCTGCCGGGCCGGATCGGCTGGGAGCTGCGTCTGGTGGTGCAGGGCGGGCTGCGCATACTGGACAAGGTCGATGCGCTGCAGGGCGCCAGCCTCTACCGCCGCCCCACCGTCGGCAAGGCCGATGCGCCGCTGCTGCTGTGGCGCGCCCTGCGCATGTGATGGCAGGCCGGCCGTTGCGACACCCAGGCTTTGGCCCCAAGCCGTCCATGGGACAATCCGGCCCCATATGAATCCGGATCAGTACGTCCAAGACAAGGCCGCCGCCTCGGGCAGCAGCTTTTATTACGCCTTCCTCTTCCTGCCGCGCGAGCGCCGTGCGGCCATCACCGCCTTTTATGCGTTCTGCCGCGAAGTGGACGACGTGGTGGACGAAGTCTCCGACCCCGGCGTGGCCGCCACCAAGCTCGGCTGGTGGCAAAACGAAGTGCACCAGGCCTTTGCAGGCAAGCCCTCCCATCCCGTGATGCGGGCGCTCATGCCGCACGCCCCGGTCTACGGCATCGAGGAGCGCCACCTGCAGGCGGTCATCGACGGCTGCCGCATGGACCTGGAGCAGACCCGCTACCTGGACTTCCAGGGCCTGACGCG
Source organism: Delftia sp. GW456-R20 (assembly GCF_001622915.1). Lineage (NCBI taxonomy): Bacteria > Pseudomonadati > Pseudomonadota > Betaproteobacteria > Burkholderiales > Comamonadaceae > Delftia > Delftia sp. GW456-R20. The sequence goes on from NZ_LWCN01000004.1 coordinate 1,431,182, forward strand.
CTACTGCCACCTGGTCGCAGGCGTGGTCGGCGAAGTGGCCGCGCGCATCTTTGGCCAGACACAGGAAGAAACCACCGCCTACGCCCACAAGATGGGCCTGGCGTTCCAGCTGACCAACATCATCCGCGACGTGGGCGAGGACGCCATGCGCGGACGCATCTACCTGCCCATCAGCGAGCTGCAGCAGTTCGACGTCAAGGCGCATGAGATCACCAAGCGCGAATACTCGGACCGCTTCACCGCGCTGATGCGCTTTCAGGCCGAGCGCGCCCACCGCCTCTACGACGAGGCCCTGGCCCTGCTGCCCGCGGCCGACCGCCGCACGCAAAAGCCCGGCCTGATGATGGCCAGCATCTACCGCACCCTGCTGCGCGAGATCGAGGCCGACGACTTCCGCGTGCTCCACCAGCGCATCAGCCTGCCGCCGCTGCGCAAGCTGTGGCTGGCGTGGAAGATGCAGGCGCTGGGGCGCATGGCGCGGTGAGCAGAGACAGCGCCAAGCACACGCCTCGCGCCGCTCAGCCGCGCGCCGCCATCCTCGGCGGAGGCTGGGCCGGCTTTGCCGCCGCCCTTGCGCTGGCCCGCAGCGGCTGGCACATCACCCTGCACGAGGCCGCACGCGAGCCCGGCGGCCGTGCGCGCGGCATGGACCTCGACACGCCACAGGGCCCGCTGCGCGTGGACAACGGCCAGCACATCCTCATCGGTGCCTACACCGAAAGCCTGCGCCTCATGCGCGAGGTGGGCGTGGACCCTGAACGGGCGCTGCACCGCCAGCCCATGGCCCTGCCCTATATCGATGGCAGCGACCTGCGCTTTCCCGACTGGCCTGCGCCGCTGGATGCGCTGGCCGGCATTGCCACCGCACGCGGCTGGAGTCTGGGCGAGCGTGCAGCCCTGCTGGCGCGTGCCGTGCGCTGGCGGCTGGCGGGCTTTCGCTGCGCGCCGCAGGCCACCGTGGCCGACCTGTGCGCCGGCCTGCCGCAGCGCCTGGTCAGCGAGTTCATCGACCCGCTGTGCATCTCGGCACTCAACACCCCCATTCACCTGGCCAGCGGCACGGTGTTCCTTCGCGTGCTGCGCGATGCGCTGTTCAGCGGCCGTGGCGGCTCGCATTTCCTGGTGCCGCGCCGTGACCTGGGCAGCCTGTTCCCGGCGCCGGCCGCGCAGTGGCTGCAGGAGCGCGGCCACGCCGTGCGCCTGGGCAGCCGCGTGGCCGAACTGCAGCCCCAGGGCCCGCACTGGACGCTGGGCGCAGCCCAGGCCGAAGACGCGCACTTCGACGCCGTGCTGCTGGCCTGCCCCGCGCCCGAAGCAGCGCGCCTGGCACTCACCGCCGCCGAGCACGACAGCCTGCCTGCGCGCGACGGCATTGCCCTGCAGCGCTGGGCGCAACTGGCCCAGGACCTGCAGCACCGCCCCATTGCCACCGTCTATGCGCAGACCTTTGACGCCTCCCACACCTTGCCCCCGGGCGCGCCCTGGCTGGCGCTGCGCTCCACGCCCGATGCGCCTGCGCAATTCGTCTTCGACCGTGGGCAACTCGGCGGCCCGCAGGGCCTGATGGCCTTCGTCATCAGCGACAGCGCATCGGACCGCGAAACCCTGCAGGCCCAGGTGCTGGCCCAGGCCCAGGCGCAGTTGGGCTGGCATGGACTGGTTGCGCTGCGCACCGTGATCGACAAGCGCGCCACCTTCGCCTGCCTGCCGCAGCTGCAGCGCCCCGGCATGGAGTTGGGCCACGGCCTGTGGGCCTGCGGCGACCATGTGGATGGACCGTATCCGGCCACCATCGAAGGCGCCGTGCGCAGCGGCCTGCAGGCGGCCGAGGCCATCGGCCAGGCCCTGGGTGCCGAGGGAAAAGCCTGATCCCCCGGGTATCTCCGTAGCCTGCAGACCCTGGTTTGACAGCAGATTGACAGCCGCCGGCGCCACCATCGCTGGCGCCGCATCCGCTGCCCATTCACTACAACGATAGCCAGGAGACCAGACATGCCTTCGCGCGACTTTCTTCACCACGCAGACCTGCCCCTGCTCGGCCGCCGCCAACTGCTGGCCGGCACGGGCGCCATGGCCCTGTCGGGCCTGCTGCCTGCGGCCGCGCTGGCGCAGGACGCCTGGCCCACGCGTCCCATCCGCTTTGTCGTGCCCTTTGCGCCGGGCGGCAGCTCGGAAATCGTGGCGCGCTCCACGGCGGCCGAGCTGTCCAAGACCCTGGGCCAGAACGTCTTCGTGGACAACAAGCCCGGCGCGGCCGGCAACATCGCCATGCAGGAAGTGGCGCGCGCCGATGACCAGAGCACCGTCATCCTGGGCCATATCGGCACGCTGGCCGTCAATCCCTACATCTTCGACAAGCTGCCCTACGACGCCAACAAGGACTTCCAGCCCGTCAGCCTGCTGGCCAAGGTGCCCAGCCTGTACGTGGTCCACCCCGATGTGCCGGTCAAGAACCTGCGCGAACTCATCGCCTACGCCAGGAAGAAGCCCGGCCAGCTCAGCTACGGCTCGGCCGGCAATGGCAGCGCCGGGCACCTGGCCTTCGAGTACCTGAAGATGACGGCCGAGATCTTCATGCTGCACGTGCCCTATCGCGGCACGGGGCCGATGATGACGGACCTGATGTCGGGCCGGCTGGACGCTGCCTCGGTCGGCGCTGCCGCCCTGCTGCCCTTCATCAAGGCGGGCAAGGTGCGCTGCATCGCCACGGGATCGACCCAGCGCCTGCCCCAGTTGCCCGATGTGCCCACCGTGGCCGAGCAGGGCTTCCCGGGCTTCGAGATGACGCAGTGGTACGGCATGCTCGCCCCCTCCAGCATGACCCGAGCCCACGTGGACAAGCTGGCTGCCGAATGCGCCAAGGCCGTCAAGGCGCCCGACGCGCTCAAGCGCCTGCAGGGCGATGCGGCCGAGCCCATCGGCAGCACGCCCCAGCAGTTCGCGCAGTTCATTGCCACCGAGCAGACGCGCTGGCAAAAGGTGCTCAAGCGCGCCCAGGTCAAGCCGGACTGAGCGCACACGGACTGACACCCCCAGGCACAGGCCCCGGCATCAGCTGGCCGGGCCTGCCTTCTCGGCCATGGCGCGCAACACGCCCTGGCTGGCCTTTTGCACATGCTCGGCGCTCAGGCGCGCGGCCTGGTCCGCGTCGCCCTGCTCTATCGCCGCCACGATGGCATCCAGCTCGGCCAGCGTCTGCGGCAGGCGCCCGGGCTGGGACATGGAGATGCGCCGCAGCACCGTCACGCGGTTGTTCAGCTGCCGCAGCATCTGGCCAGCCACCAGATTGCCGCAGCCCTCGATCAGGATGTCGTAGAACTGGTTCTTGATCGCCAGCAGGGCCACCTTGTCGCTGGCCACGGCGGGCACGGCCAGCTCGCCCAGCTTGGCGCGCAGCGCGGCGCGCTGGCCTGCCGAGGCATGCAGCGCAAAGCCCCGGCTGGCCAGCCCCTCCAGGCTGGCCCGCACCTCGTAGATATCGCGCACCTCCTGCACCGAGATGTCCGTGACCTCGGGGCCTCGGTGCGGAACGATGGTGATCAGCCCCTCGGCCTGCAGGTGCTGCAGCGACTCGCGCAGGCACGAACGGCTCACATCAAGGCTCTCGCACAGCTCGCGCTCGGACAGCTTCTGGCCCGGCGCAAACACGCCATCGAGGATGGCCGTGCGCAGGGTCTGCGTCGTGCGCAGGCGCAGCGACGTTTCTTCGCGGGGGACACGCAACATCTGGTTCATGGGATGAATCCTACCCGCCAATCCAGGGGCCGGACGGACTGACGGATTGTCATACACACACCTGGCCCGGCAGGCAATCCCGATTTTCATCAAGTAGGATTGTCTGACAATCTGATTAAATCCATTCCACCGAAAGACATCTTCACCGCCTTCCATCAGGAGTTTTCATGACCCGAGCCTATGCACCCAAGAACCCCGCCCTCTTCGACCAGGGCCTGTCCACCCGCCGTGAGGTGCTGGGCGCCGAGTATGTCGATGCGTCCATCCAGAACGCCACGGACTTCAACATCGACATGCAGGAACTGGTCACCCAGTACTGCTGGGGCGATGTCTGGAACCGCCCCGGCCTGGACCGCAGGACGCGCTCCTTCCTGAACCTGGCCATGATCACGGCGCTCAACCGCCCGCATGAACTCAAGCTGCATGTGCGCGGCGCCATCAACAACGGCCTGACCAAGGAAGAGGTCAAGGAAGTCTTCCTGCAGACCGCCATCTACTGCGGCGTGCCGGCCGCCATAGACTCCTTCCGCGTGGCTTCGGAAGTCTTCAAAGAGATGGACATCTGAGGCACGCAGCATGACCACCATAGGATTCATCGGCCTCGGAATGATGGGCCAGCCCATGGCCCACCTGCTGCACGCCGCAGGGCACGCCCTGGTCATCCGGGACGCCGTGCCCGCCGCCACCGCACGATTCGCGCAGGAACATGCGGGCGTGGCCGTGGCATCCGGCGCGGCCGACTTTGCCGGCTGCAGCGTGGTCTTCACCATGCTGCCCGACTCCCGCATCGTCGATGCCGTGGTCGGCGAACTGGCACCGCACCTGCCGCCCGGCGCCTGCATCATCGACATGAGCTCGGCCGACCCCAACCGCACGCGCGCGCTGGCCGGCCTGCTGGGCGAGCGCGGCATCGGGCTGCTGGATGCGCCGGTCTCCGGCGGCGTCAAGCGCGCCATTGCGGGCACGCTGTCCATCATGGTCGGGGGCGATGCGGACCTGCTCGCCCAGCACCTGCCGCTGCTGCAGCGCATGGGACAGGCCATCACCCATGTCGGCCCCGTGGGCGCAGGCCATGCGCTCAAGGCGCTGAACAACTATGTCTCGGCAGCGGCCCTGATCGCCACGGCCGAGGCCATCCACGCAGGCGCGGCCTTCGGCATTGCGCCGGCCACCATCGTGGACGTGATCAATGCCTCCACCGGCAAGAACAACACCACCGAAAACAAGGCGCACCAGTTCATGCTGAACGGCGCCTTCAACTCGGGCTTCTCGCTGGCGCTGCAGGCCAAGGACGTGGGCATCGCCCTGTCGCTGGGCCAGGCCATGCACACGCCCATGGCATTGGCCGAACAGGTCAGCGCCATGGCGGCCGAGGCCTCCAGGTCCCTGGGACCCGCCGCCGACCACACCGAGCTGTACAGGTACGTGGCCCCGGCCTGAGCCTGCGCCGTCTCGCCGTCGTCAAGGGCCGCATGCGGCCCTTGCCTTCCTGCCTCACGCCACCAAACACGCCACCGACAACCGGCCGCACAGAGCCGGCGGCCCCTGCACGCGCCTCCAGGAGACAAACCCATGCGCCCCCTCATCAGCAATCCCCTCGCCCAGACCCTTCTCGCCGCCGCGCTGGCAGCGGCCAGCCTTGCCGCCCAGGCCTTCCCCAACAAGCCCGTCACCATCGTCGTTCCCTACGCGGCCGGAGGCTCCACCGACGTGCTGGCCCGTGTACTGGCCGAGGCCATGACGCGCGACCTGGGCCAGCAGGTCATCGTCGAGAACCTGGGCGGCGCCGGTGGCACCATCGGCACCAGCCGCGTCACACGTGCCCAGGCCGACGGCCACACCCTGCTGCTGCACAACATGGGCATCGCCACGGCACCCGCGCTCTACAGCAAGCTCGCTTTCGATGTGAGGCGCGACCTGGAACCCATCGCGCTGGCCGGCGACGTACCCATGATCCTGGTGCGCAGCAAAGGCTTTGCGCCCGCCACGCTGGCGGACTTCATCGCCCACATGAAGGCCAAGCCGGGCGAAGTGCGCTTCTCGCATGCCGGCGTAGGCGCCACCTCCCACCTGTGCGCCATGCTGCTGCTGCAGACCACCTCCACCGAGGCCACCCTGGTGCCCTACCGTGGCACCGGCCCGGCCCTGCAGGACCTGGTGGCAGGCAATGTCGATGTCATCTGCGACCAGCCCGTGGCCACCGGCCCGCACATACAGGCGGGCATGCTCAAGGGCTACGCCGTCGCCACGCGCGAACGCCTTCCCTCCCTGCCCGATGTGCCCACCTTCGCGCAGGCCGGCCAGCCCGGCTTCGAGCTTGCCGTATGGCACGGCCTCTACGCCCCGCGAGGCACGCCCCAGGCCGTCATCGAGCGCCTCAACAAATCCCTGCGCACCGCCCTGTCCGAGCCCGCCCTGGTCAAGCGCTTCACGGACATGAGCGTCATCATCCCGCCCGCAGACCGCCTCACCCCCGACGCCCTGCGCCAGCACACGGCTGCCGAAATCAAGCGCTGGGACCCGGTGATCAAGGCTGCGGGGGCCAAGGCGGAATAGAGGCGCAGCAAGGAGCAGGCAGGCCAGGAAGATAGGCGCGCTGAGCAGGGCACAAAAACCCGACGCAGCCCAAAGCCTGGGACACCGAGCAAGGGCCGCCCCGCCGCGAGGGTGTCGTCCCCCTCCCGCGAAGCGAGAGAGGGGGAAGCCGCGCAGCGGCTCAGGGGGTGACGATCATTTTTCCATCCACCACTGGATGACGATCTTGGCGATGTAGCCGACAAAGCCCACGCCCAGGCCCAGGAAAATCACGAAGGTGCCGAACTTTCCTGCCTTGGACTGGCGCGCCAGCTGCAGGATGATGAACACCATGAAGAGGATGAAGGCCCCCACGCCATAGGTGAGGAAGAAATGGGCGATCTGTTCTTCTGTATACCCGAATATCACGACAACACCGTCCTACATCCTCCCCTGCAGGCCCGGCCGGTCCGGGCCCGCCCGGCTCAACGCGCCGGGAAGGCCGACGCATCGACCAGATCGCGGTACGCGTGCCAGCTCGCGTGCCCCAGCAGGGGCATCACGGCCACCAGTCCCAGCAGCCAGCTGCCCAGGCCCAGCAGGGTCAACAACACAATGAGGGCGGCCCACAGTGCCAGAGGCACAGGGTTGGCCAGCACGGCCAACCAACTGGTCAGCACGGCCTGGCGCACCGTCACCCGCCTGTCCAGCATCAGCGGCATGGCCACCACGCTGGACGCAAAAATAGGCGCTGCCAGAAAACTGCCCAGCGCCAGCCATATCGCAAACAACTGCCCGTCGCGGGCCAGCACCACGTGCTGCACGAAGTCCGCCGGAGTGGCGATGCGCACGGGTGAGAGCACGGTGATCAGCGACGCCGACACCAGCACCCAGCCCGTGGCCGCCAGCGACAGCAGCAGCCCGAACTGCACCAGGCACCAGTAGCCGCCCTGCCCGTCGGCCTTGGCGACATGGCAGTTTTGCCAACGCGTCCAGGTGCTGCGCACCAGGGACAGGTCGGCGCGCTCGCCACGCTCCAGCGCACGGCTGATGGCGTAGAGGCTGGTTGCCACGACAGGGCCGACGATCAGGAACCCCGACAGGGCCCCGGCCATCAGCCAAAAGCGATTGTGCCCCAGCGTCAAGATCAAAAACCCGATCAAGGTCAAGACCAGGCCATGTGCCAGGCTCAGCCAGGGCGCCCTGGCCATGTCGCGCGCGCCACGCGCCAGCCAGCTCAGGGGGTGTTTCCAGCCGATGCTGCGCACGGCGGGGAGGACGGGGGGGTGGAAGAAAGCTGTGCTGTGGCTGGTGGGCATGGCATGGCGCGGCTTCGCGGGCAGGCAGGGTCAGCTGTCAGCCAGCCCCTGGCACAACTGCGCAAGGCTGGCCACCGTGACGTGGGGCGTGGACCCCTCGTGAGGCCATGCTACGCCCGTGCGGTTGAGCCAGACTGCGTGCATACCCGCATCCATGGCGCCCAGCGCATCGAGCCGCGCGTCGTCGCCTATGTGCAGCACCTCGTCAGGCGCCACGCCTGCCGCCGCCGCTGCCGCGTGGAAAAAGCGCACATCCGGCTTGGCCATGCCGGCCTTGGTTGCGCTCAGCGCGGCATGGAAATGCTCGCCAATGCCCACCACGTGCACGCTGGCGTTGCCGTTGCTCAGCGCCACCACGGGCCAGCGCGCCGCCAGGAACTGCAGGGCGGGCAGCGCGTCCTCGTACAGGTCCACACGCTGGCGCTCGGCAAAGAAGATGTCGAAGGCCGTTTCCGCCAGGCCGCCATCGTCGCCATTGCGCTGCAGCGCCAGGCGGATGGACTCGCGGCGCAGGCCGCTCAGGTCGTGGGCAAGGTCCGGGCGGTCACGCTCGATCTGCACGCGGATGGCGCGCAGGGTGGCCACGTCGCGCAGCGCTGCGGCCGTGGTGGGCGCATGGGCGTGCAGCCAGTCCAGCAGCACCTGTTCGGCGCGCGAGATGGCTGGCCATACGGGCCACAGCGTGTCGTCCAGGTCGATGGAAATGGCGCGGATGCGGCCGCTGCGGCGCAGCTGCTGCAAGGCGGCCAATGCAGGGTAAAGAGAGGATTCGGCGAGGGGGGCGATGGTGGCTTGGGACATGGTTCGAGCATAGCGAAGGCAGCCGTTGCCGGCTGCAGCCGGGTCATCCGACTCGCGTGGCAGGCGGCTCCGTCCTGCCACAATCGGCCCCATGCCTTCCCGCTTCGCGCCAGAACCTCCATTCCGCCACGACCAACCCCAGCGCACCGCCGTGCTGCTGTGCAACCTTGGAACGCCCGATGCGCCCACGGCCCCGGCCGTGCGCCGCTACCTGGCGCAGTTCCTGGGCGACGACCGCGTGGTCGAGATCCCCAGGATTGCCTGGCTGCCCATCCTGCACGGCATCATCCTGCGCACGCGGCCGGCCAAGTCGGCGGCCAAGTACGCCACCGTCTGGCATGAGAAGGACGGCTCCCCCCTGCAGCACTGGAGCGCACGCCAGGCCCTGCTGCTGCGCGGCTGGCTGGGCGAGGCCGGGCACAACGTGCTGGTGCGCCATGCCATGCGCTACGGCAACCCGTCCATCCCCAGCGTGCTCGATGCCCTCAAGGCCGAGGGCGCCACGCGCATCCTCATCCTGCCGCTGTACCCGCAGTACTCGGGCACGACCACGGCCAGCGTGTTCGATGCGGTCTACGACTGGGCCCGCACCCAGCGCCATATTCCCGAGCTGCGCTTCGTCAACCGCTACCACGCCGACGCTTCCTACATCGACGCGCTGGCCCAGCGCATCGAGGCCCACTGGCGCGGCAACGGCCGTGGCGAAAAGCTGGTCATGAGCTTTCACGGCGTGCCCGAGCGCACGCTGCACCTGGGCGACCCCTACCACTGCGAATCGCGCAAGACCGCCCGCCTGCTGGCCGAGCGCCTGGGCCTGTCGCCCTCGCAATACCTGGTGACCTTCCAGTCGCGCTTTGGCAAGGCCAAATGGCTGGAGCCCTATACCGAGCCCTCGCTGATCGAGCTGGCACGCAGCGGCACCAAACGCGTGGACGTGGTCTGCCCCGGCTTCACCAGCGACTGCCTGGAAACGCTGGAGGAAATCAGCCAGGAAGCGCGCGAGGCCTTCATGCATGCGGGCGGCGAGCAGTTCGAGTACATCGCCTGCCTCAACGACAGCGCGCCCTGGATCACGGCGCTGAGCCGTATCGCCCAGCAGCATATGCAGGGCTGGCCCACGCAGAAGGCGCCGCAAGCCGAACTCGACGCCAGCCTGGAGCGCGCCAAGGCCGTGGGTGCACAGCGCTGAGGCCGTTCTGCATCTTCTGCACTGCGCCATATAACCCTGCCTCATGAGCAGAATGCATAAGCGTCTTTGTATATAGATGCTGCAAGCGGGACAATTGCACTCCAGTTGCTTGTTCCGCCGGTCTTCCATGACCGGCCCCAGCCATCATGACCAAGACCTTTTCCCCCGCTCTGCGCCTGGCGGCCCCGCTGCTGGCGCTGGGCCTTGCCTGCACCGCCTTCGGCACGGCCCAGGCCGCCGAACCCCTGCTCACCCCTGCCGGCGTGCAGGCTGCCGCCGGCCAGGACGCCGTGCGCATCATCGACATCCGCGATCCCAAGGCCTATGGCGAGCGCCACATTCCCGGCGCGCTCAACGCCCCCTACGGCAAATGGCGCGGCCCCGCGACCAACCCCGGTGAACTGCCCGAGCTGCCCAAGCTCACCGAACTCGTGCAGTCCCTGGGGCTGACGCCTGCCACCCACACCATCGTGGTCTCCACGGGTGCGGACGCCACCGACTTCGGCGCCGCAGCGCGCGTGTACTGGACGCTCAAGCTGCTGGGCCTCAAGGAGCTGTCCGTGCTCAACGGCGGCATGAAGGCCTGGAACGAGCAAAAGCTCCCGCAGGACAACGAGGCCGTCAAAGTGGCCCGCAGCAGCTACCAGCCCCAGCTCGACACCAGCCTGATCGCCACGCGCGAGGACGTGGGCCAGCACGTCAGGCTCAGCAACGCCGCCCTGGTGGACTCGCGCCCCGACGCCTTCTACCAGGGCAAGACGCGCGCGCCTGCCGCCAAGATCTCGGGCACCCTGCCCGGCGCGCAGCAGCTGGACTTCAACCAGTGGTTCGTGCCCGGCACCTCCACCTTTGTCGATACGGCCACGGCCAAGCAGATCGCGGCCAAGGTCAAGCGCGAGCAGGGCCAGGACATGGTGGCCTTCTGCAACACCGGCCACTGGGCAGCCACCGACTGGTTCGGCCTGTCCGAAGTCGCAGGCCTGCCGGGCGTCAAGCTGTATGCGGGCTCCATGGTGGACTGGACGCAGCAGGCCGATGCGCCGCCCATGGCCAACCAGCCCGGCCGCGCCGAATCCCTGGCCTACGACGCCAAGCAGTGGTGGGAAAAAAAGTTCAAATAAACACCCCTTGAGGCGCTTGCGCGCCTCCCCCCCGTGGCACGGCGCCTCTCTACCCGCTTCGCGGGGGAGGGCGACTGCATGGAGAAAAATGATATGAAACGACTTCCTCTTGCGGCCATCCTGGCCGTTTTCTTTGGCTGGCTGCTGTGGAGCGTCTCGGTGCGCCAGGCCGCGCTGTTCGCCGTGGGCCTGGGCCTGGGCGCGGTGCTGGCCGGCAAGCGCTTCGGCTTCACCACGGGCTGGCGCATGCTGATCGAGGACAAGGACGCCAGCGGCGTCTTCGGCCAGTTGCTGCTGCTGGCGCTGGCCGCCGCGCTGGCCATGCCGCTGCTGGGCCACTATCCCGAACTCACGGCCGCCCTGGGCCCGCCCAGCATCAGCCTGCTGGTGGGCGCCTTCGTCTTCGGCCTGTGCATGCAGATCGCGGACGGCTGCGGCAGCGGCACGCTGTACAAGGCCGGCATGGGCATTCCCATGAATGCGGCCATCCTGCCCGTGTTCGCCATCGGCAGCTTCCTGGGCAGCCTGCACCTGGGCTGGTGGCTGGACCTGGGCAACACCCAGCCCGTGGGCCTGGTCACGGCCTGGGGCTGGGCCCCTGCCCTGCTGGCCACGCTGGCGGCGCTGGCCGTGGTCTCGCTGGGCGTGGCCTGGTATGTGCGTGGCGCCAATGTGGCGCTCAAGCGCCCGGCCAAGCCGCTGTTCGTGCGCAAGTGGGTGGTGGGCGCGGTGCTGCTGGCCGTGCTGGCCACGCTCAACCTCGTCATTGCGGGCCAGCCCTGGGGCGTGGTCTACGGCTTCGGCCTGTGGGCCGCCAAGATCGCCAACGCCACAGGCGCCGTGGACCTGGCCGGCAACTGGTTCTGGAGCCAGCCCGGCAACGCCGCGCGCCTGCATGAAACCGTGCTGCTGGACGTGACCAGCATCACCAACATCGGCATCCTGGGCGGCGCCCTGTGGGTGGCTGCCGCCAAGCCCGTAAATGCCAAGCCGCTTACGGGCACGCAATGGATGGTGGCCCTGGTGGCCGGCCTGGTGCTGGGCTACAGCTCGCGCCTGGCCTTCGGCTGCAACGTGGGCGCCATGCTCTCGGGCATCTCCACGGGCAGCATCCACGGCTGGATCTGGGTGCCGCTGGCGTTTGCCGGCACCATCTTCGGCCTGCGCATCCGCCGCCACTTCAATTTCTGAGAGGACCCGCCATGACACAGCAAAACACCCTGCGCGCGGTCTTCTGGGCCGTGCTCGTCCTCTTCCTGGCCTGGGACCACCTGCACTCGCCGCCCGTGGACCTGCGCTTCGAGGCGCCGCTGATCGCGGCCGGCTCGGGCAAGGCCACGCAAGGCGGGCACTGCTCGATGCCGGCGGGCAAATAGGCCAAGGCCAAGGCCAAGGTCAAGGTCAGGGCACGCTGGGCGCCGGCCCCTCGTCCGCGCTGGCCGTCACGGGCAGCGGCGCGGTTTCCACGTCGAAGCCAGCCGCCTGCCAGGCCTTGAGGCCGCCCACCAGCGGGCGCACGTTGGCAAAGCCGGCGCGCTGCAGCTGGCGCGCCAGGCGGGCGGCGGATATCTCGTTGGGGCAGTCGCAGTAGATCACCAGCCCGTGGGGATGGTCGTGCTGGGGCAGCAGGTGCGCATGCGACTCGCCGCCATCGCGCGGGCGCAGCTCCCAGGACTGGGCGCCGGGGATATGGCCCTGGCGGTACTGCGGCAGGGCGCGCACATCGATCACCGTGGGCTCCATGCCCTGGGCATGCAGGCCCGCCAGTTCGCGCACCGACATGCGCGGCATGCGCAATGAACGCACCATGCGATGGCGCTGCCACCACTTGCGCACGATGAACAGCCCCAGCGCCACGCCCAGCAGCAACAGGCCCCACTGGCCCAGCGCCGTGAGCACGCCCAGCAGGTCTTCCACCGTGGAGCTGAACAGCGAGCCCAGGTACACGGCCGAGCCCACCCAGATCAGCGCGCCCAGCCCGTCATACAGCACGAAGCTGCGCAGCGGCGTGCCCATCACCCCGGCCAGCGCGCTGGCGATGGAGGCGAAGCCCGGCACGAACTTGGCCACCAGCAGCGACCTTGCGCCCCAGCGGCCGTAGACGGTCTCGGTCTGGCGGATGCAGGCATCGGGCGACAGCGAGATGCGGCAGATGCGGCCCAGCACCCGGTGGCCGTAGGCCTTGCCGGCCTGGTACCAGAACAGGTCGGCAATCAGCGCCGCGCTCACGGCCACGGCCACCAGCCACAGCAGGCGCACCCAGTCGGCGCCTTCCAGCGCGCCGGTCACGACCAGCACCGGGTAGGCCGGAATCGGCGCACCCAGCTGTTCGACGAACACATTGAGAAAGACGATGCCGAAGCCGTACTCGCGGATCAGCTCCACCAGAAAACCCATGTCAGGCCTCTCTTGCCCAGACGGTGCCCGCGCCCGAAAAGAAGGCGAGGCTGCACCCGCCGCAAATGCTAGCGCGGCAGCAACATCCGCGCCCGGCCCGGGTTGATGCTCAGCCGCGCTGCAGATGCTCCAGCACCCATTGCCAGTGCGCGGGCACGTTCAGCGCCGGCGCATGGCCGCAGCCGGGCACCTCCTGCCAATGCAGCAGGCCACGCGCGCCGGGGCCGCGCGTGGCCATTTCCCGGGCCACCTCGGGCAGCACCAGGTCCGAGTCCACGCCGCGCAGCAGCAGTACGGGGATCTCCAGCGCGTCGTAGTGCGGCCAGATGCCGTAGTCGTCCTCATGGGCCGTGAACTGCTCGATCATGGCCGGGTCGTAGTGCGGCGTGACGCGCCCATCGGGCAGGCGGCGCACGCTGGTTTCGGTGAGCTTGCGCCACTCTGCCTCGCTGAGCCAGCCATAGGGCCGGTAGGCCTGGCGAAAGAAGGCCTCCAGCTCGCCCACCGTATCGAAGGCCGGGGGCTGGCCCGCATAGGACCTGATGCGCGCCAGCGCCGACTCGGCCAGCTGCGGCGCATTGTCATTGAGCACCAGCGTCGCAATGCGTGCGCGCAGCGACGGCTCGAACAGGCCCGAGGCGCAGACCGTGCCGATCGCCCCGCCCATGGACGTGCCCACCCAGTGCGCGCGCTCCAGCCCCAGCGCATCGAACAGCCCGCGCGCAATGCGGGCGTAGAAGCCCAGCCGGTATTCCTCGCGCGGCGCGCGGCTCCACTGGCTCAGGCCCCGGCCCGGCGTGTCGGGGCAGATCACGCGCCAGCCCTGGCCTGCCAGGAACTGCGCCAGTGCATCCATGTCGCGCCCCGTGCGTGCCAGCCCGTGCCAGGCGACGACGGTGCCCGCTGGCGACACATCGGGCGCGGGCTGCCAGTCCATGTAGTGGATCTCGTAGCCCGCGCATTGCGTGTAGCAGGAAGCGGGTACGGGCGCGGATGAGGGAGATGCTTTGGAAGCCATGGGAGAAATCTCTGCTGTGCAGGAGCGGCCGGCCGCCTTGGCCGCCGGCCGCTCCAGGGCCTGGCTCACTCAGGAATGCGGATCAGCCCGTCGCTGACCTCGATGGTGTTGGCCGTGCTGGGCCGCGCCACGAAGGGCGGCACCTGGGCCGCCGTGATGGCGGGCGCCGCGCCCGGCTGGCCGCCGCGCGGCGTGGTGCGCACCACCTGGCTGGCGGGCAGCGCGGTGCTGCTGCGCAGGTTGGCCCACACGGCATCCATGGCCTGGTTGAAGTACGGATGCAGCGGCACGAAGCGCGTGTCGAAGCCGGAGAACGGCAGGAAGGCATCGAAGTGCTGGGCATTCACCACCTCGATATAGCGCAGCCGCGTGTTGCTGCCGTCCAGCCCCCGGTTGAGCACCGTGTAGGCGCGCGCATTGTGGTTGACCGGCACCAGCGCATCGCTGCGGCCCGCCACGATGATGGTGGGCTTGCCGCGCAGCTTGGCGGTGTGCAGCACCTCGTTGATGCCGGCGCGCACGGCGTCGCTCTGGGCACGCGTGGGCACGCTGCTTTCGGAGAGGTTGAAGCCGGTCACCGGATCGAAGCCCGTCACCAGCGCGTGCTGGCACAGCGCGTTGTCCAGGCCGAGGTCGGCCACGCGCGTGGAGGGCGACACGGCAAACTGCCAGGCCTTGGCCCCGCCCACCGAGTCGTTGTAGACCACCGTGGCGGGCGTGCCGTTGGCCGTGCCATTGGCCGTGGCAAAGCTCTGGGCCAGCGCAGCCCCCGTGGCGGGCACCACGTCGCCCGTGGCATTGGCGGCCGCAAAGCTGGTGCGGCACAGGTTGGCATCCACGCCAGACCGGCCATAGGCCATGGTGTACATGGCCGACAGGATGGGGCCGTTGCCCAGCGCGTAGTGGGCGTTGTGCATGGCGTCATGGTCGCGCGTCCAGCCGTACAGGCGCAGCTTGCTCAGCGCATTGGCGGCGCGGTCGGCCGTAGTGGCGCCGATGACCAGGCCCTTGGCAGCCAGGCTGGTGCAGCGTGCCTCGGCCCGCGCCGTCATGGCGGTGAGGCCTATGTAGTTGAAGATGGATGTCTCGGTCAGCGCCGCATCGGGGGCCAGCGCCGCGCAGGGCTGGTAGATGTTGCCGTAGGTGGTGTACTCGGCCAGCGGGCGGCCCGGGTTGGGCATGGTCGCATTGCCCACGGCAATGGTGTAGCCCTGGCGCGTGGGCATCTCGGTCACGGGTTCGGAGGCCACCACGCCGTCGATCAGGCCGTCCGCATCCAGCTCGGCCGCGCGCAGCACGGCCGCGCCGCCGTTGGAGGCCGAGCCTGCCAGCACCAGCGTGTTGTCCTTGCCGAAGGGCACGGGGTCCTGCGTGGTGCCATAGCGGGCATTGAGCACGTACAGCGCATAGCGGGCCGCGGCCAGGGTGTCGTTGCCCCAGTCCTTTTCAGGGTTCTGCTGGGAATGCGCGTGCTTGATGGCAATGCGGTTGGGAAACGCCGCGTTGTAGGCGGCGCGCGCCGCATCGGTCAGCCGTGCGGCAAAGAAGGACAGGCTGCCCGCATCCGTGCGCGTGGCGCGCGTGCCGTCCAGCTTGTTGACGGTGTCGTCGCTCAGGTTGTGCAGGCCCACGCCCTTGCCCGCATCGGTCAGCGCCACGGCGCAGCCCTTCTTCAGGCCCCACTCGCCCGCCGTGCCGATGGCGCCATACAAGCCGCGCGAGCCAGAGGACGGGCCCAGCACGATGCACGGCCGGTTGCGGTCAAAACTGTCCGGCACCTGCACGGCCACCATGGTCTGCTTGCGGCCCGTGCCGTCGTCCAACACGGCCAGGTACTCGCGCCCGGGGATCAGCCCTTCGCCCGTGGTCACCTGCCCGTCTGCCGTGATGTTGGGGCCGTACAGCGTGCCGTAGCCGCCGCCCGCCGTGGGGTCCAGGATGCCCCGGTAGTTGGAGTACAGCGCATTGCGCCGAAGCTCCGCCGCCGTGGGATTGGCTGGGTCCGCATACAGGGGCGCGGCTGCGGCGCCCAGGCCGGTCTTGCCCAGGCCGCCCGTCAGCAAGTCCTGCGTGGCTGCCGTGGCGCCCGTGCCGGTGGCCGTGGCCGGATACACCGTGGCGCCCAGCTCGGTAAAGCCCTTGGGCAGATCGTTGCTGGGATCACGTCCTTCGGCGCCGCAGGCCGCCAGCGTGGCTACGGCCAGAGCCGTGAAAGCCCAGCGCCAGGGGGCGGACTCCTCCGTTCGCTCATTCAAAAATGCCAACTCTTCAGCCTTGAACATGCCATCTCCTAGTGATAGTTCTCTGATGCACGAATGCGCCAGGGGCCCTGGTCAGGCTCCGGCGCGGGAAGAACGCAGACGCCCCACGACGCCCGTGGGGAAATAGTAGACCGACAACACGAACAGCACGCCCAGCCACAGCAGCCAGCGGTCGGGAGACAGCAGCGCGGCCAGCCAGGGCAGGCTGTGCGCGGCTTCGCTGGCCACGCGCAGCAGGTCCTGCAGATAGCTCTGGGCGATGAGAAACAGCACCGAGCCGATCGCCGCGCCATAGATGGTGCCCATGCCGCCGATCACCACGATCAGCAGGCAGTCCATCATGATCTCGAACGACAGCGAGGTATCTGGCCCGTTATAACGCAGCCACAGCGCCAGCATGGCCCCGGCCACACAGGCGAACAGGGCCGACAGCACGCTGGACAGCGTGCGGTACACCACCACCCGGTAGCCGATGGCCTCGGCACGGAACTCGTTCTCGCGGATGGCCTGCAGCACGCGGCCGAACGGGGAATTGACGATGCGCAGCAGCGCCAGCACCAGCGCCACGGCCAGCACGAACAGCAGGTAGTAGGTGATGATGCGCCCGTCGATCAGCACGCCCAGCACCTCGTTCTCGAAGGGCTCGAAGCTGGGCGACAGCCACTCGGGCAGCTTGAAGCTCAGCCCGTCCTCCCCGCCCGTCCATTCCGACAGTTGGGAGGCCAGCGTCTGGAACGCCGCCGCCACGGCCAGCGTGATCATGGCAAAGAAGATGGCGCGCACCCGCAGCGAGAACAGGCCGATGGCCAGCGACAGCAGCAGCGACACCAGCAGCGCCGCGGCCAAGCCCAGCGCCAGCGCGCCCCAGCCCGCGCCCATGCGCGACGATGCAATCGCCACGCCATAGGCGCCAATGCCGAAGAACATGGTGTGCGCAAAGCTCACGATGCCGGTGTAGCCCAGCAGCAGATCGAAGCTGGCCACCAGCACCACGAAGATCAGCACCTTGGCCGCCACGTTCAGCGCCTTCACGCCAGGGAACACGAAGGGCGCCGCCGCCAGCCCCAGGAAGATCAACAGCAGCAGCACCGCCAGCACGCGGCTGCGCGGCATGTCGCCGGAAAGCAATCGGTTGAGCATGTCGATCACTCCTTCAGCGGTTCGCCACGGGATAGACGCCCTGCGGGCGCCACAGCAGGATGGCCACCATCAAAGCAATGTTGGAAAACAGCGCCACCTTGGGCACCAGGAACCCCGTGTAGTTGGCCATCAGCCCCACCAGCAGCGCGCCGATCAGCGCCCCGCCCGTGCTGCCCAGCCCGCCGATGATGATCACGATGAAGATCAGCACATTCACCTGCGCCCCCATCTGAGGCACCACGCTCTGCTGGTACATGCCCCACATCACCCCGCCCAGCCCGGCCAGGGCCGAGCCCGCCACGAACACGCCCACGAACAGGCGGCGCACGCGGTAGCCCAGGGCCTCCACCATCTCGCGGTCCTGCACGCCCGCGCGGATCAGCAGGCCGATCTTGGTGCGCGACAGCGTCCAGGCCAGCAGCGCAAACACCGCCAGCCCCACCAGCACGGCCACCACGCGGTACTTTTCCACGGCGGCATCGCCCAGCAGCCAGGCTCCCTTCATGCCCTGGGGCAGCGGCAGCGGAATCTGCTGCGGGCCCCAGATGAGCTTGATCAGTTCCTCGCCGATGATCATGCCGCCCATGGTGATCAGGATCTGCTTGAGATGCTGGCCGTACACGGGCCGCACGATGAAGCGCTCGAACGCCAGCCCGATGGCGCCCGCCACCAGCATGGCCACCACCATGGCCGGCAGCACGGCCAGCAGGTTGCGCCACAGCTGCTCGGACCCCGTCCAGTCGCCCATGGCACCCAGCACGCTGGTGGCCACGAAGGCACCCAGCGCGATGAACACGCCGTGGCCGAAGTTCAGCACGTCCATCAGCCCGAACACCAGCGTCAGCCCCGAGGCGATGATGAACACGATCATCCCCATGGCCAGCCCCGCCACCGTCAGCGTCAGCCAGGTCGAGGCCGAGCCCACCAGCGGCAGCGCCACCAGGGCCAGCACCGGCACCAGCAGCAGCGGCTTGAAATCCACATCCAGCTTGTTCAGCTTGTTCATAGCGAAAGCCCCAGCAGCGACTGCTGCAACGCCGCGTCTGCCGAGAACTCGGCCATGCCGCCCGCGTGCACCACGCGGCCGTTGTCCATCACCGCCACGCGGTCGCCCAGGCGGCGCGCAAAGCCCAGGTTCTGCTCCACCAGCACAATCGTCGTGCCGCCCGCCTTGAGCTGCGCGAAGGCCGCGATCATGTTCTCGATGATGGCCGGTGCCAGGCCCTTGCTGGGCTCGTCCACGATCAGCAGATCACGCGGCTCCACGATGGCGCGCGCCACCGCCACCATCTGCTTTTGCCCGCCCGACAGCTTGCCGGCCGGGTGGTTCCAGAACTTCTCCACGGCCGGGAACATGCCGAAGATCCACTGCAGCCGCTGCGCGTCCATGCGGTCGGCGCGCGAGGCGCCGCGCGCGGCCAGCAGCAGGTTTTCCTGCACCGTCAGGTCCGCGAAGATGCCCATGTTCTCGGGCACATAGGCAATGTTCAGCCGCGCGATCGCCGGCGTGGGCAGGGCCGTGATGTCGGCCCCGCCAAAGGCGATGCGTCCCTGGCTGGCCCGCCACAGGCCCATGATGGTGCGCAGCGTGGTCGTCTTGCCCGCGCCGTTGCGCCCCAGCAGCATGGTCAGCTGCCCGCGCGGCACGGCCAGGTCCACGCCATGCAGGATGTGATAGGCCCCGATATGTGTGTGCACGCCCGACAGCTCAAGCAGGTTGGAGTGGGAACTGTGGTCGAGCGTCATGCGGCCTCCTTCACGGCGCCCTGCTCCGGCACCACACCCAGGTAGGCCTGCTGCACCACAGGCGAGGCAATGACTTCGGCCGGCGGCCCATCGGCCACCAGCGTGCCATTGGTCAGCACGATGATGCGGTCGGCCAGCTCGCGCACCACATCCATCTTGTGCTCCACCAGCAGGATGATCTTGCTGCGGTCCTGCTTGAGCTTGCGTATCAGGTCCAGGATCACCGGCGCCTCGTCATGGCTCATGCCAGCCGTGGGCTCGTCGAACATATAGACCTGGGGTTCCAGCGCCATCAGCAAGGCCACCTCCAGCTTGCGCTGGTCGCCATGCGGCAGCGCGGCCACGGCCTCGTCGCGCCGGGCGGACAGGGCCACCTGGTCGAGGATGTACAGCGCCCGCTGCGTGAGCGCGCGGTGGTCGCTCCAGATGCTCCACAGGTTCAGGCCGCGCCGGTGCGGCCCCTCGTCGCGCGCCTGCACGGCCAGGCGCACGTTCTCCAGCACGCTCAGGTGCGGGAACAGATTGGTGAGCTGGAACGCCCGCCCCAGCCCGGCGCGCGTGCGCGCCGAAGGGGCCAGCCCCGTCAGCTCGCGACTGCCCAGCAGCACGCGCCCGGCAGTGGCCTTGAGCTGCCCCGAGATCAGGTTGAAATACGTGGTCTTGCCCGCCCCGTTGGGACCCACGATGGCCGTCAGCGTGCCCGGCTCGAAAGCGCAGCTCACGCCGTTGACGGCCACATGGCCCCCGAAGCGGATGGTCAGATCCTCTGTGCGCAACATTGCTCAGCGGCCGTTGCGGATGGGAACCTGCATCTCCTCGGGCTTGATCTCGCGCACCAGCTCGGGCACGCCCCAGGCCAGCGCCGGGTCCACGCGGATCTTGAAGTGGTACATGCTCTGCAGGGCCTGGTGGTCTTCCTTGCGGAAGGTCATCTGGCCCTTGGGCGTGTCGAAGCTCATGCCCTCCATGGCCTTGATCAGCGTGTTGGTCTTGGTGTCTCCACCTGTCTTCTTGAGCGCCGTCACGATGGCCATGGCCGCAGAGAAACCGCCCGCCGTGAAGAAATCCGGCGGCGTCTTGTACTGCTTGTAGTGCATGGACACCAGCGCCTCGTTCACCGGGTTCTTGGGAATGCCGTAGTAGTAGTACGTGGCGCCTTCCATGCCCGGCAGATTCTTGTAGGCCGCCATGGCGGGCAGGATGTTGCCGCCCGTGGCGATCTCGATCCCGTAGCGCTTGAGATCCATGTCCGCGATCTTGAACGGATTGCCCGCCCCGGCCCACACGATCCAGATGATCTTCCTGCCCGGCTGGTCCTTGAGCTTGTCGATCAGCCGCTGCGCCCCTGCCGTGAAATCCGTGGTGGCCGCGGGCAGGTACTCCTCATGCGCCAGCTTGCCCTTCTTGATGGAATCCTTGAAGGCCTTCACCCCGTCGCGGCCGAAGGCGTTGTCCTGGGCCAGCGTGGCAATCGTCACGCCCGCCTTGTCGATGGCCACGGCATTGCTGATGGCGTCCTGGCTGGAGTTGCGGCCCGTGCGGAAGATGTACTTGTTCCACTTGTCGCCCGTGATCGAATCGGCCACGGCCGGCTCCACCAGCAAAATCTTCTTGTACTCCTCGGCCACCGGCAGCATGGCCAGCGCCACGCCGGACGACGTGGGCCCCACGGCCAGATCGGCCTTGTCATCGGAATACGCCGTGGCCAGCAGGCTCTTGCCCAGGTCGGGCTTGCCCTGGTCGTCCTTCTCGATCACCACCAGCTTTTTGCCATTCACCGCCATGCTGCCGCCCGTGGCGTACTCCAGCCCCATCAGCAGCCCCGCCTGGGTCTGCTTGCCATAGGCCTCCAGCGCGCCGGTCTTGCTGTAGACGTGGGCAATGCGGATCTCGCCCTGCTGGGCCATGGCGGCAGGAGCCGCAGCGACCATGGTGGCCATGGCGGAGAGTGCGAGGGCGGAATGCAGGAAGGGGCGGCGTTGCATGGTTTGTCTCCTTGGGTTGGCGGCTGGGCTGGCGCCCGCTGCTTTTGTGGGGAGGGACCATGCATGCTTTGTGCCAGGCAGGCCCAGGCGGGCCAAGCAGGCGCAATGGCGGGCACTGGCAGAGCACGGGCAGCGAATGCCCGAATATTGAACAGATTCAGTGTCTTGACTTCAGACAGTTGCCTGAATCCGATACAGGGCAAACCATGAACCCCTGGCCCCCCTTGCACCCCAGGGTTCTGCCCCTGCGCTTGGCCACGCAGGGCATCAGGCCTTGGCGAGCCGCTCCTTTGCCAGCTTCGTGCCTTCTGCCAGCGCCTTCAGCTTGCGCCACGCCACGTCCCGGCCCATGGGCGCCAGGCCGCAATTCGTGCAGGGGAACAGCCGCTCCTTCGGCACGAACTCCAGTGCCCGGCCGATGGTGTCCGCCACTTCCTCGGGTGTCTCCACCACGTCGCTGGCCACATCGATCACGCCGACCATCACGTCCTTGCCGGCCAGCAGCCTCATCAGGTCGGGCGGCACGTGGGAGTGGATGCATTCCAGGCTCACCTGGTCGATGCGGCTCCTGGCCAGCGCGGGAAACACCGTCTCGTACTGGCGCCATTCCTCGCCCAGCGTGCTCTTCCAGTCCGTATTGGCCTTGATCCCGTAGCCGTAGCAGATATGCACGGCCGTCGTGCAGGTCAGGCCCTGCGCTGCGCGCTCCAGCGCCTGCACGCCCCAGTCGGCGGCATCCTTCATGTAGACATTGAAGGCGGGCTCGTCGAACTGGATGATGTCCACGCCGTCGGCCTGCAGCGCCAGGGCCTCCTGGTTGAGCAGCTCGGCAAAGGCGAAGGCCATCTTGACCTTGTCGCCATAGAAGCGGTCCGCCACGGTATCGACGATGGTCATCGGGCCGGGCAGCGTGAACTTCAGCTTCTTCCTGGTGTGCGCACGCGCCAGCTGCGCCTCGAAGGCATGCACGCGGCCCTTCAGGCGCAGGGCGGCAACCACCTGCGGCACCATCGCGTCGTAGCGGTTGTCGCGGATGCCCATCTTCACCTTGTTGTCGAAGTCGATGCCCTCCACCTGCTCCAGAAAGCCATGCACGAAATGCTGGCGCGACTGCTCGCCGTCGCACACGATGTCCAGGCCTGCATCTTCCTGGGCCTTGATCCACAGCAGGGTTGCATCGGCCTTGGCCTGGCGAAGCGCATCGCCCTCGGCCCGCCACTGGGGCCAGAGCTTGTTGGTTTCGGCCAGCCAGGCTGGCTTGGGCAGGCTGCCGGCGATAGAGGTTTCAAACATCGGAGAATTCCTTCAAGGCAAAAAGGGGTGGTGCCAGCGTACTTCAGGACCGTTGTCCCAAGCCGCTGTGCAATCAATGAAAAATGGTCTGTCTGTCTGTCTAGCCGGTCAGAGCGCGCAATCGGCTGCCCATTGCTCAAGAACATTCCTGTACGGCTTGATGAAATGCTCCTGCGCAAACCTGCCCTGCTTGACAGCCAGCTGGCTGCGCTCTTCGCGGTCATAGACAATCTGCGTCAACGAGTAATCATGGTTCTTCAGGCTCGGCTGATAGATTTTTCCTGCCGCGCAATTGGCGTTGTAGATCTCGGGGCGATAAATCTTCTGGAAGGTTTCCATGGTGCTGATGGTGCCGATCAACTCAAGATTCGTGTAGTCGGCCAGCAGGTCGCCCTGAAAATAGAAAGCCAGGGGTGCCACGCTATTGGGCGGCATGAAGAATCGAACCTGCATTCCCATCTTCCCGAAATACCGGTCCGTAGATGACAACTCATTTTGCTGATACTCGGCACCCAGTACGGGATGCTGGTTTCCGGTGCGCTGATAGGTCTTGCTGGTAGAGGCGCTGATGCAGATGACGGGGGGCTTGTTGAAGTGCTCCCTGTACGTGCTCGAACGGGCGAATTGCTTGAACAGCTTGCCATGCAGGTCGCCAAAATCGTCCGGCGTGCTGAACTCCTGGCGGTTGATGTTGTACTCCGGCAGCAGAACGCTGAAGTCATAGTCACGCACGTAGGATGAGAAATTGTTCCCTGCAATGCCGGCTATGCGCTTGTTCGATTTTCTGTCGAGAATGCTGGTCTTCAATATCTCGATCAACGGAAATACACCACTTCCCATCTCCGCGCCCATGCCCATCTCCACGGAGATGATGTCCAGCTCGACTGAATAGCGGTCTCCCGTCGGATTGTCCCAATGCGCCAGGTCATTGAAGCGGTTGTCAATCATCCTCAGCGTATGGCGCAGGTTCTGTTGCCGGCTCGTTCCCCGGGCCAGATTGGCAAAGTTGGTGGTAATGCGCGTGCTGTCCGATGGGTGATAGTTCTCATCGAAACGGATGCTCTTGAGGCTGAAGTGCAGTTCTGCGTTCATGGTGATCCAATGACCTGATTTAGAAATAAAAAAGTGGGTTGACTCAGGCCGCAGCCATTTCCTCGGCCAGGCAGGGCCTGGCGCGATGCATCAGCTCGACCAGCGGCAATGCCCGTTGCACCGCCAGTGCGGCCCGCTGTATCAGGGTCTCGTCGTGCAGGCGGTAGTCCACGAAATCCTTGTCGGTCGCGTAGACGCCCAGCGGCAGCGTGCGCGCCTGGAAGAAGCTGAACAGCGGCCGCAGCTGGTGGTCGATCACCAGCGCATGGCGCTCGCTGCCACCGGTGGCAGCCAGCAGCACGGGCTTGTCGATCAAGGCGTCCTGGTGGACGAAGTCGAAGAAGTGCTTGAACAGCCCGGTGTAGGCGCCACGAAAGACCGGTGTGGCCACCACCAGCACATCCGCCTGCTCCACCGCCGCAAGCTCACGCGCCACCATCTCGGGCAACTGCGAGCGCCACACCGCGCCGGCAAGCTGCGGCGCAAGCTGGCCCAGCTCCACCAGGCGCTGTTCGCACGGAACTTCGTCGGCGATCAGATCAGAAAGATGCTCTGCCAGGGCGGCAGATTTGGAGGGGCGTTGCAGTCCACCGGAAACGGCGACCAGACGGAGCGGACGTGACATGGCTGCTTTCACGCGAGATGGCCAAGTTCAGCGCAAGAGCCGGCTCTGGCATCCATGCGATCCGAGGGTGTGGTGTTGACCATGACTGCTTCCCAAATGCAAACGAACAATGGGAGCGAATGGTATGGATGCAAATCGATGAAGTAAAATGGTTTTAATTCACAGATGCATGAGCCACACTCATGATCAGGCGTGATCCCGCCCCTCTTACCCATCGGCCTTGTCATCGGAATACGCCGTGGCCAGCAGGCTCTTGCCCAAGTCGAGCTTGCTCTGGTCGTCCTTCTCGATCACCACCAGCTTCCCATGCTGCCGCCCGTGGCGTACTCCAGTCCCATCAGCAACCCGGCCTGGGTCTGCTTGCCATAGGCCTCCAGCGCACCCGTCTTGCTGGGGCCAGTACTGAATGCTTGCTCAGAGCCTCTTCTTATCTGCCAACCGCGGCCTGCTCCCTGACCCACTCCCTACTTTTTCCACGCACGCACCATTCTGGTTTTTTGACCCAATCAGTGAAATACATATTGGGGTGATCTTCCAAAATATTGCAACGCACATAACCCATTTTTGGCATAGCGTAGTATTGCAGCGGAGTAACCACAAAAATACAAACAGCAATCAAGGAGGCTCCAAATATATTGCTCATGCAAAAAATGCGGTCAATAATTTTCGCCACCGAAGCACCGCATGGAATGGCTTTAAGCACTGAACCAATAGCCACAATGATTGAAATGATGATGATGTAAATTGACAGAGGTGCTCCGGGAGTTATTCTTACCATCGCCGATCTCTCCGAAATTTCCTCTATTGCAGAAATCAAACCAACATCCAAAACCCACAACCCCATCAACAAGAGACCGATGCAAAACGGTATTACCCAAATGATCATCCCACGAATTCTTTTTAAATCATGCATTTTTTATCATTCATTTGATTCTATAAGAAACCATGTTCAAATTTAAGTCAGGCGCTCCGAGCGGCTTGCA
Source organism: Delftia sp. GW456-R20 (assembly GCF_001622915.1). NCBI lineage: Bacteria > Pseudomonadati > Pseudomonadota > Betaproteobacteria > Burkholderiales > Comamonadaceae > Delftia > Delftia sp. GW456-R20. Next base: position 1,456,401 of record NZ_LWCN01000004.1, read on the forward strand.
CTCATCGGATTTCAACAAATACAGCCCGACATCGGTTCCCCCAGGAATACTTTTCAGGGAATCAACAACTCTCTCCTTTATTTTGAATTTCCTGTCCATCATATTCAAGGCAATTCCAGAAACAAATACAACCACAGCCATGGTAAACAAAGGAGCAACTGCGACAGCCGTGACTATCGGCACCATGAATCCAGCTATAAGTCCTATCGAGGTCGCCAGCCCTGCCTTCACCGCTTCCACCCCAATCCCGCCCACCAGATCATGCATGGTCTTCTCGTCATTGAAGATGAAGTCCAGCGTCTCGACGGCAGTGGAAACAACGATGCTCAGGATGAAGCCGCCCTTGGCCACGTTCTGCAGGCCACGCATTCCCAGGCCCATCTGGATCATGCGTGGGTGCGTGGCCAAAAAGCGTGTGCCCTGCAGCAACTGATGCCGAAAGCCTGCTCGACCTTTGATGATGATGTAGGGGCCCTTGGACGTTGTCTTGATGTAGGTACCTGCCCCGGCAATACCCAGTGCGATCAGTGTCTTGGCGATCAGATAGCTGTCGGTTGCAGCCAATGCCGCAGGAAGGGTTACGGGCTTTTCGGCACCGGGGCTGACTGTCTGGCGCCAGTACCGCCCCAGTGCACTCTGGGCCAGGATGCCATGCAACCGCTCGGCCAGCCGCGGGTCGCGGCGGGCCTTGTCCTGCAGGATGCCTACGTACTCCTGGGGCGTGAGCACCAGTACATCTGCCTGTCGGCTGCTCATGGCATTGGCCATTTGCCGGTTGAAGGCCTTGGTGTAGTCGATATAAGGACGGGAGCTGTCTGTGAATTCGCTCATGGCAGTGTTGTCATTGGTGCAATCTCGAAAAAAAGCGCTGCCTGGCTTGCCTTCGGTGGCTATTTCCAATGACGGGCTGTTGCTGAAGAGAAAGTCCCTGGCCTGCGTGCGAAAACGCGGCGCACCGGGCTTGCGCAATTGCCATGGGAGTGGCAACTGTGCGCGGTAGACCGGCGTACGCCTCGCCTGTGGATTTTTCAGGTTATGTGGGCGTTTGCAGGGGCCGCACGCGATGCCGTTGCGCCAACAGTCAAATCTCATGCGCCAAAGTGCAAAAAATTGCCACGGCCAGCACCATAGGCGCAGCAAATCCCGGCATACAGGCGCTTGCCGCCCTTGATTCAGCCAAATGAAGCGAGGAACGAGCCGGCATTGCAGGCCCGATATGCCGCATATGCCGCATATGCAAAGCGTGCTGCAGCTCAGCCTTGAAGGATGTGTGCCTGCACCAGGCACTCCCGCAACGCCTGCGCCACAGGCCCCAGCACGCGGTCACGCCTTTGCAGCAGGCCCAGCGTGCGCCACACATCGGGCGCGGTCAGGGGTACGCCGCAGACCTGGGCGTGGTCCTGGCGCAGGGCGAGCTGGGGCACGGCAGCCAGGCCCAGGCCGGCTTCCACCAGGGCCAGGGCGCCTGTGACGTGGTTGCACTCGTGCCAGGCCACGGGCTGCTCGGGCAGGCCGGCCATCACCTGGTCTAGCAGCAGCCGGTTGCCGCTCTTGTGGGAGACGGAGACCAGGCGCTTGCCCGCCAGCTCGGCCCACTCCACCTGGCTGCGCCCGGCCCAGGCGTGGCTGCGCGGCATGGCCAGCACATAGCGCTCGCGCGTGAGCGCCTCAAATCGCAGCGACGGCTCCTGGCTGCCCGTGAAGCTCAGGCCAAAGTCCGCATCCCCGCGCAGCACGGCCTCCACCACCTGCTGCGCGCTCTCGTCGATGACGTGCACCTGCACATCGGGCTGCTCCACGGCAAAGGTCTTCAGCACGGGCGGCAGCAGATTGGTGGCCACCGAAGGCACGCAGGCAACCGTCACCCGGCCACGGCGCAGCTTCAGCTGGTCATCCACGCGCTGCACGGCCTCGTCCAGGCCGGCCAGGGCCCTGCGTGCCTCCTGCAGGAATTCATGGCCCACCTCGGTCAGTTCCACACGCCGCGTGGTGCGCTCCAGCAGCCGCGCGCCCAGCACGGACTCCAGGCGCTCCACCCGCCGGCTCAAGGCAGGCGGCGACAGGAAAAGCGCTTCCGCGGCCAGGCGAAAGCTGGCCTTCTCGGCCGTGGTCACGAAGGCGATCAATTCCCCCATGTCGAATTTGATGCGCTGCACGCAACAGTCCTTCCAAAAGTTGCAATTCACAGAATAACACCCGCTGCATAGGATGGCGCCCTTGATAACGCTGCCCCCTGAGGGCAGGCAAGACCAACAAACGGAGACGACATGCACCAACGCAGACTGATCGCAGGCGGCGCCCTGGCCGCCCTTCTTTCCCTGGCCGTGGGCACCGCCCAGGCCCAGGACTTCCCCCCCAAGAAACCCGTGGTCATGGTGGTCGGCTTCGCCGCAGGCGGCTCGGCCGACATTGCCGCGCGCATCATCGCCAAGAAGCTGGGCGAGAACATCGGCCAGAGCGTGGTCGTGGAAAACAAGCCCGGCGCAGGCGGCAACCTGGCCCACACGCAGGTGGCCAATGGCCCGTCCGACGGCTCGGTGCTGCTCTTCGGCTCCATCGGCCCGCTGGCCATCGCGCCGCACTTCATGAAGATCGGCTACGACCCCCTCAAGGACCTGGCCCCCATCACCATGGGCGTGAACTTTCCCAACGTGCTCGTCGTGCCTGCCGCCACGGGCATCAAGACCCTGGGCGAATACGTGGCCAAGGCCAAGCGCGAACCCGGCAAGCTGGACTTCGCCTCCACCGGCCCCGGCTCCGCATCGCACCTGGCCGGTGAACTGCTCAACGATGTCGCCAAGATCGACACCCTGCACGTGCCCTACAAGGGCGGCGCGCCCGCCCTGCAGGACGTGCTGGGCAACCGCGTGACCTCCTTCTACGCGGCCCCGCCCACGGCCCTGCCCCACATCGAATCGGGCAAGCTCATTCCGCTGGCCACCACGGGCCTCACGCGCCCGGCCTACCTGCCCAACGTGCCCACCGTGGCCGAGAGCTTCCCCGGCTTCAACGCCACCAACTGGTACGCCTTCGTGGCATCCGCCAAGACGCCCAAGCCCTTGCTGGACCGCTGGAACACAGAGCTGGTCAAGGTGCTGAACACCCCCGAAGTGCGCGACAACCTGCTCAAGCACGGCCAGACCGCCGCCCCGGGCACCCGCGAGGAACTGGGCCAGTTCATCGCCGCCGAGCACGCCAAGTGGGGCCGCATCATCCGCGAGCGAAAAATCACCGCCGATTGATTCCCTCGGCAGCCGTTAGCCGTTCCCCAACCATAAAAAACCAGGAGACAAACCATGACCGCCATCCGTTCCACCCCCCTGCAGTCCTCCGTGCCATCCACCCTGCGCCGCCGCACCCTGGGCGCGCTGCTGGGCGGCGCCCTCAGCCTGGGCCTGGGCCTGGGCCTGGCCCTGGGCGCTGCCACGCCTTCCACCGCCGCCGCAGATGAAATCCGCGTGGTCACCTCGGGCGGCTTCTCTGCCGCCTACGACCAGCTGATACCCCTGTACGAGCAGGCCACGGGCCACAAGGTCGTCACCTCGCGCGGCGCCTCCATGGGCAATGCGCAGGACTCCATTCCCAGCCGCCTGGCGCGGGGCGAGCAGTTCGATATCGTCATCCTCGCGGATGGAGCCTTGGACAATCTGGCCGCCCAAGGCAAGGTGGAAGCGGGCAGCCGCGTGGACCTGGCGCGCTCCATGATCGGCATGAGCGTGCGCAAGGGCACGCCCAAGCCCGACATCAGCACCGTGGACGCGCTCAAGCAGACCCTGCTGGATGCCAAGACCATTGCCTACTCGGCCAGCGCCAGCGGCACCTATCTGGCCAACGAACTGTTCCCCCGCCTGGGCGTGGCCGAGCAGATGAAGGGCAAGGCCACCCGCATCCTCAGCGAGCGCGTGGGCGCCGTGGTGCTGCGTGGCGATGCGGACATCGGCTTCCAGCAGGTCAGCGAACTGCTGCCGTTCAAGGAACTGGAATTCGTCGGCCCCCTGCCCGATGAAGTGCAGCAGCGCGTCTTCTTCTCCGCTGGCGTGGCCACCGGCGCCAAGAACCTTGACACGGCGCGCCACCTGATCCGCTTCCTGGCGGCCCCCGCCGCCGCACCCATCGTGCGCAGCACGGGCATGGAGCCGGCGGCCAAGCCCTGACGGCAGGCCCCTGGGCCCTCAAGGCCCTCAAGGCCCTCGACATAGAGGGGGCCTTCACCCCTCCCCGGTTCGACCTCCATTCAGCGGCATTGCAACGGCACTGCTGCGGCATGCCGCTGCCCCGCCCTGTCACCCACGCCACACCCTCGCCACACCCATGAACACCAAAACCCTGGTGCTGATCACCCTCGCCGCCGCACCGCTGTCGGCCCTTGCGCAATCCAGCATCACGCTCTACGGCATTGCCGATACCGGCGTGCGCTACACCAGCGGCCTCACCGCTGCCAACGCGGCCAGCAACACCTCGGGCGCCGCGCTGTCCAGCGGCGTCAACACCACCAGCCGCTTCGGGTTTCGCAGCCGCGAAGACCTGGGCGGCGGCATGTACGCCCTGTTCAACCTGGAAACCGGCCTGAACCTGGACACCGGCACCACCGCCAACTCCAGCAAATTCTTCGACCGCGCGGCCATCGTGGGCCTGGGCGGCGGCTGGGGCCAGGTCACGGCCGGCCGCCAGACCAACCTGCTGGCAGATGCAATCAGCCCCGTGGACCCCGTGGGCATGCGCTTCGCCGCCTTCAACCCCAACATCGCCACAGCGGCCCTGAGCAGCCACGGCCTGGGCGTGGAATACGGCAGCGCGGGCGCCACCACGGGCTCCTACCGGCTGGACAACTCGGTCAAGTACACCGGCCGCTTCGGTGGCCTCACCGCCCGCGCCATGTACAGCTTTGGCGAGACGGCGCAAGGCGGCTCCGCCCGCTCATCGGCCGGCGCAGGCCTGGCCTATGGCACGCAGACATGGACCGTCTCCGGCGCCTACCAGCGCTTCAAGACCGCAGACCAGTGGGAACTGAAAGCCGCCACCCTGGGCGCCAGCTACAAATGGGACAACCTGCGCCTTGCGCTGAACACCGCGCGCAGCGACGGCCAGACCAACGCCACCACCAGCCGCACCGTGCAGCGCGTGCACTCGCTGGGCGCCACCTGGTCCGCCCGCAGCACGCTGGACCTGACCGCCGCCCTGTACCGCGTGGAACGCGAACGCAGCGGCCGCGCCGCAGACGGCTACACCCGCGCCCTGCTGTTTGCGGAATACAAGCTGTCACGCCGCAGCAAGCTGTATGCGGAACTGGACCGCACGCACTGGAGTGGAGGGTTTCAGGGCGGGCAGAACAAGGATGTGGCTACGGGGGTGACTGCGGGGTTGATGCATAGCTTCTGAGGGGAGCTGCGAGCACTCGCCCCATTGCCAACTCAACCGCTCTGGGAGCAACACACACGGTCGGGTACGTGAGATTGTTCAAAACTACGCGCCCGTACCGCACGGCTGTTCGGGCTTCACTCGAAATTCGGGTGTAACGCGAAGTGCATCTATCCTTTATGAACCGGCATCGGCGGGTGTCACTAACGTCCACCCTCTCAGATAGTCCGCTTCCCTCATCTGGGCGGCTCCGCTACTCAAATCTAGAACTGCTTTCTCCTGCCCAGGAGGCAGCGATAGCAATGACTGGAAGGGTTCGTTCGCTAGAGCGGAGAGCAGTTTTGCGAAATTACCCTCATCCAGAGAAGCCGGCAGATCCTCTGCCATGAAGAGAGTAAGGCGTTGTTTGGATACTTCCCGTGCCTTTGCTATGAACAGGTCGAGCAAGAGTCGTACTTGTTCCGATCCAGATAGTCCACCGTACGAAACGGAAAAATCGTGACCAAGCTTCTTGAACGTGATTTCCATATATGGTCGACCGTCGGTTTTGACCTTCTTGGCCGTTGGCTCTTCTGCCTCATCATCGGAATCGTCGTCGGCTTGCGAGAACGTGAACTCGCCTGGCATGAGAACGCCTTTGCTTGTACGCGACAGTGCGATGAGTGCACTTTTGTCGAGATTTAGCACACGCATGAGGAAGTCCACGTCATCCTCCTCATCCAGCTTCTTACGGACCTCCTCAAAGCAGTAGATAACCTCGAGGTCGCCTGGGGGAAGAAGACACAGTTGCATGCCGTCCCATCGGCTTAAGACGCCCTCAGTTATTTCCAACTTCAACACTTTGCCTAAGGCATCAACGGTGGTGTAGGTCACTAGTGCAGAGAAACTGCACTTCTGTGTCCCGTCTGCTGCAGGTAGCCCGCTACTGGAAATAAATCGTTCGGCATGCCGAGCGTCTGTTATCGATGCAGCGATTTGCATCAGGACTGACTTGCCAGCACCGTTCTTTGCCGAAATCAGCGTGGAACGGCTAAGTTCTATCTTAGAAAGCGCCAAACGCTTTGGGAACACTTCAAATTCGATCGAGCTAACCCACCCTAAGGGCGACGGAATATCGTTCATCTGTTTTCGGACGCGCGCCTCCGCAAGCGCCTTCCAAGCGAACAGCATCGCGGCCGGATAGTCGCGGCCTTTATTCTTGTCGATCAGGACTGAGTGGTACTGACAACACCACAATCCATTCAACTCACTGCTGATGAAACCTTCATCATTGCCACCCCAGCCACGAGGGCCATCTTCGGCGGCGCTGTGTATGTGCGCTGCTACACCCATGTTCACCGCACCGTCGTCGGCATAGTACGGCCCCATAGTCGGGTTCGAACACCGAGGTATCGAGCATCTCCCACCTGCTTGTCGGTACAACAAGTCCCGAACTCCAGGCTTAAAGTCAATCCGCTTCTTCGTTTCTTTATCTTCCACTGTGTTCTCCCAAGCCTCGCCGCCAAGCGGACACAGAATACCTGGATTTGCTCGCGGTACAGCATGCCGGGGGCGATGAATTACCTCGGTTTTTGAGGAGGCTTCAACTCTTGAGAAGATGAAGCCATGAAGAAGTCGAGCAAGTTCTCGCCCGAGGTCCGTGAGAGCGCAGTCAGGGTGGCGCACTTGATGTTGCCCCCGTATTCCCGACCCCGCCCTATTCGCAATAAAGCGTCTGGTCAGTCCCTGCAGCCTGTTGCCGCCTGAACTCCCGAGGCGAACGCATTTTCAGCGAAGAATGCGGATGCACCTCGTTGAAGTGCTCGAAGGCCGCTGGCAGTTGCGCCAGTACCGTCTGCGCGTCACTCCGGTCCATGCGCGCCACATAGTCGCGCTTGAAGGTGTTGAGGAAGCTCTCGGCCATGCCGTTGCTCTGCGGGCTGCAGACGGGCGTGTTGATGGGCTTCAGGCCCAGCGCGCGCGCCAGTGCCCTCGTTTCGGCAGCGATGTAGGCGCCTCCGTTGTCACAGAGGAACTCCAATTCCTGGCTCTGCGGAACCGCTTCGACCGAGCCGAATCGGCGTTCGACGGCCTCGATGAGCATCTCGCGTACCGGCTCACCTGGCAGCCCTTGGCCAACAAGCTGGCGCGCATTGCGTGGGTGCAGGACCAGCGCCTGCGGCGCTGGTCCTGCACGACTACCCCTATTGACTCCGTATGCCTAGTCATATGCACAGTCCTGTTCCTATCTGCAAAGATAAGCGATAGGACGGGGCCGGGGAATCAGGGGGCTATCTCAGGGGTGGCGTTGTTACAAGCCAAGTTCGCGTGGTCGCCAGGAAGAATGGACCGAACGAAATAGGCATGCTCCCTGTTGGCCATGCTAGCTGGGAGTCCTTTGATGTTAGCTTGATAGGCGCAGTTCAGCCATGAGCAGAAGGCGACTAGCTATCCTTGGCGAACCACATCAGACTGTTGATTCAACGAAACCCAGGCATCCATGCACGCCAACCGAATCCTTGAATTTTTCACGAAACTTCCTTCTGCAGCTATAGTCTGGAAAGTCGGCGGCCAAAAGTGGCATCTCCATCAGGCTTGGTCAACTTCTATGCACTAAAGTGACGCGAAGCAGCAGGCAAAGGCAAAAAAAGGAACTACCATGGATTCAACTCAAGCGAGACAACTCACTGATTCTCTTATGGGAAATATAGTCGATGGATGGAAAATTGACAGTCCCATTAACCATGGGAAATCAGCAGTAGTTGTTCGCGGCTCCCGTGGTAGTGAAATCGCAGCCATCAAAGTTTTTCATCCTGAACTTATTGAACGCTTTGGACGAGACGCACAGCTCGAACGAATCGCACGAGAATGCACTTTAGTAGGTGAAAATCATCCAAATCTAGTCAAAATTTTAGGTGGTGGAGAGTGCAAGCTTACAAATCATCTATATGTCGCAATGGAGTACCTTCCATGGAGCAACCTTCAAGAACGACTGGGCGAAATCTCCACAAATAGTATAAGTCGTTTAATCTCCCAGCTGGCATCTGCAGCCATGTTCTTGGAGGAACGGAATCTAGCACATAGGGATATTAAACCCGAGAACATAGCAATTAGCGAAGACCTTAAAGTCATAAAGCTATTAGATCTCGGCGTTTTACGTCCATTTGGAGTTTCAGATCTTACTGATGCTGATCAACGCCATTTCATCGGAACGCTTCGCTATAGCTCACCTGAATTCCTACGACGCAAAGAGGAGCCTACCTTAGAAGGATGGCAGGCCGTAACAATATATCAAATCGGAGCGGTACTGCATGATCTTTTAACCAAAGAGCCTTTGTTCAAAGAATTTAGCGAACCATTCACGTTACTTGTCGAGGCCGTTTTACATGAGACCCCGATAATCTGGGGTGATGATCCATCTTTAATTCCTTTATGTCGCCACTGCTTACACAAAAATCCGAAGACCAGACTTGAATTGGTAAAATGGACTGACTTCGCCGTGAAGGAAGAATCATCCGTTGAAGTCTTCGACATTCTAGCCAAAATAAAAAATCGCCAAAAATATGCTCAAAATCATCAAGATCAAAGCAGCACCAGCCCGGCGGAGACTGCTCGTCTGAAGAAATTGCATCTAGATGCTTTTTGCAATCGCATGGAAAGCCGTCTATCTATTCTGATAAATTCTCTAGGCTGCTTCCCCCCAAAGCTACCACATCAGAAAGAGACAACGATGCCAATTATTTCACCATCAATCTTCAATTTGATAAAAATCAGGAATTAGGCCTAGACGCACATCTTTTTGTATTTATAAAAATAGAGATACTGGACAATAGCGAAATAGATGTTATTTACAGAAAAAGTATTGCCTCGGTTATCTCTCCACATGAAATCATTGATACACCAGTCGATTTCAAAAAAATAAATACTGGAACAGTCGATGAACTCCTTAGCGGGAAAGTGCTAGAGGCTTATCTCATAAAGACATTAGAAGCCGCCTACGTTGAGCTAGACAAACAGAGCAAGAATGGGTTACAGAATTCATGCCTCCTAGACTTGGCATAATTTAAGAAGGGAGAAAAATGTCTGATACTTGGTGGAAAGACCCAACCGACCTTACAGGCGAGCAATCCAATATACTTGATTTACCACTTGATCAAGATCTCTTGATTATAGGTCCACCGGGAAGTGGCAAGACAAACCTAATTTTACTTAGGGCAAATTATTTATTCCTTGGTCCGTGCCCAAATCTACAGATAGTAGTTTATGGGTCAGTGCTGAAGAAATTTATCAAAGTTGGCGGCGCCCAATATAAATTTCCAACTGATCGCATTATTACCCACAGCAGTCTTTTTATTAACTTGCTTAGAGAGCACGGGTGTGCACCGAACACCAATGGTCTAAAACCCAAGGAGGTTCGCCTTGCTTTATCAGAAGCCATGATGAATCTGATTGAAAGCGGAAAAATTGGCGCGGTATATGAAGCCATTGTTTTAGATGAGGCTCAGGATTACTCCCCGATGAAATTCTAGCGTTCCGGCATTTAGCTAAAATATTAATTGCATCAGCCGATATCCGACAAAAGATTTTTGATGTCCCAGATTCGGCAGATGTACTAAGCCAATGCATAAAAAACATCTACACGCTGAAGCTGCACTACCGCAACTGTCTAGACGTGTGCCGCGTCGCGGACGGAATCATGGTTGGAAAAAATGATCATGTTTCGCTCGTTAAACATAGCAACTATGATGAGGTAGCATATCCATCAAACGTGCGGGTAAACGGTGGGATCACCACAATTGAGCAAGCAAATAAAGCTATTGAACAAATAGAAAATCAACTTGTAGCATATCCGAGAGAGTTAATCGGAATTCTTGCGGTGAGAAACGAAGAGCTTAATGAGATTGCCGCCCACCTATCCCAATCTGCTTTATCCAATCAATTCACTCTGTGCCACAGTAATGATTTCGATCCAGATAAGCCGATTTGGCTCAGTACAATCAGTTCTGGCAAAGGTCTGGAGTTCCGCGCCGTTCATCTAATAGGTATGGACCATGTTTCCAAAACTGGGCCTGCTCAACGGCGTTTGAGCTTTACCGGCGTTACTAGAGCAAAAACAGCCCTTACAGTTTATCATCAAAAAACTCTACCTGGATATCTAGACGCAGCACTGAGAACAGTATGCAATCCGTCTCCAGCGCCCATTTCTAAATCTCGCCTTTTTGGCAAGGAATAACTATGTGGTATAGCACCGTAAATCGCAAAGAGTTTGTTGAAATATTTTCCTTGTCGTTGAGCAATCGCTTAAAGAAATCACTCAAAAAGGAACCTTCATTTTCTCGTGAGTTTGAATTAGGAGAATTATTGCTTGTCGGCTGGAAAGAAAATCCCTCGGAGCACTCATCTCTTCCATGTCTTGCGGTAGCCAGGGATTCTGATATCAGCAATCTTCTAGCTCTGGTAAACTCCATACCACAGGCACCGTCTCCTTTCACCGCTTTTTGCCGCATAATAGGAAAAAAAGAATTTCTGCAGTACGGAGACTCCCTATCTCTGGATTTTTCTCAAATAGGACTTGAACCGCTCTTAGCACTCTCATATGCAGAGGCTCTTTTTTTGGCGGATGGACAGATTCAACTCACTAGCTTGAGCCCCGCCATTTGCAAACGCACGCTCTCTTTCACTTGGGCAAAGGCTGTAGCATCCAAAATACCTATAACTCAATTCGGAAAAATGGTAGACGCCTGGATTGATGTTTATAAAATGACTACTGATCCATCAAGAATCGCGAGATTGGGCATAATGGTGGGAGCAATGCTTCCCGTTATACATACACTGTCTGAATTACTACTCGGTGAAAATAAAGATTTATCGTTAGAAACAGAATTCTGCCGAGCGTTAATGGATAACTCCAAAGAACGTCAAGAATTATCTTGGAAAAAACTCGCCGCACCATTTATTGAAGCAACGACACTCGCTAGTATTGCGAAAACCACCAGAGAAGAAAGGAGCCAAATATTCCAAAAAGCAATTAAATCCGGAGCCAGTCCATTTGTTACAGCTTTGATGGCCACCCAGATTTCCCCAGGAACGCTGGATCATATAGAAATTATGCTATCGCATAAAGATCCTAGTGCGGTATTTTGGTATGCCGCGCTCGCTGCGCTTGCACGACCGCACTCGGTACTTACGACTCAGACTTCATTAAGCTTACGTTTGGAAAGACTGATTTCTCAGCCTTCTGGGTTGGAAGATTATCCACAAGGCGACTTATCATACTCAGAACTGCAAGTACTCTCACGTTTGGGGCTTGAGCAGTTGAGCAGATATTTAGAGCATGCCGGAGAAATTAAGATCGAATTAGTTCCACTAATAGTAGGAATTTTTAGATTTTCAGGGCGTAGCGCACGGCCAGAAAATAATGAACAAGATCGGTTAACGCGAGAACGCCAAATTCGAGAACAGCAGCGAGAGAACTTACTATCTATTGCAAGAATGATTGAAGAATTAGCCTACTCCCAGGAAATAGACTCAAAATCTCAGGTTTACAAAAATCAAAAATCAACTATTAGACGAAAAACTTTTTGAACTTCTCAAAATCAAGTTAATATTCTTCTATTTTAAGAAGGCTTATCGCAAGGATGCGCAGAAACCATCCCATCGCTCCTAGCTTGGAAGCTATTTTCCGATTTTTCTTGCTATTTTATTGCTAGATATTTTTATGATTCATAATATTATTAGAAATATTATTCACAAAACGGAGGTTAACATTAACATATCAAATATGCCTCACAAAATTTCGTGCCAGCAATTGCATCACCCATTATTTCTAAGAATCACTATATTAAGCACGCCTAACAGACAGATTAACACCTAGTAAGTAATATTTACCTATCCAACATGACTGTTTTTCCAAGAGCGTTCGGACGCGAGACCTGCATCGATGCGAGAAATGAGACGAGCCTTACCTTCCCCCCCACGCCCACGCAGCAAGGTATCGATGTCCACGCTGAAGTAATCGGAAAACTTCTGCAGTGACTCCATCCGCACGCCGGTTTCCCCGGCAACGATGCGCTGCAAAGTGCCCTGCCCGATGTTGAATCCTGCATCCTTCATGTCACTGCGCAGGCGCCCTATTGCGGTGCCCCTGATCATCAGTGCTGCATTGCTGGCCAAGGTGGCGTTCACGAAACTGCGCATGCCAGCAGATCCCCTGCTCAATCGCGCGGAAACTTCCGCCGCAACTCCAACAAGGTTCCGATCACGGAAAGCTCGTAGTTGTCACTGCGCATAACCGGATGGTCCTGGTTGAGCGGCATCAGCTCGAAAACCTCCTCGCCGCTGTCATCGTGGCCGAGCAGCCGGTACTTGCGAAACAGAGTTTCATTCTTTCCGGACTTGGCGGCCACATAGTCGCCGGGCCGCGGCGTGACGGCAGGGTCGATCAGCACACGGTCACCTTCGTGGAACTCGGGGAACATGGAGTCGCCGTCGAGTTGAAGGAAGAAAGCCCCCTGTGAGGGACTGTCGTCCCCGAACTCCACGAGGCGAATCCTGCGTCGGCGGGACGGACCCGTAAAGCTCAGGGGAAAGGCGCGCCCAACGGCCGAGGCTGGACCATCTGCGGACACATCAACGTCCAAAAGCAGGTCTACGTTCAGGATTCTTCCGACCACGGGAAGCCACATCTTGTCCATGCGGCCCGTCTTGAACCAGCCATTGACGCCTTGGGGAGTGCACTTGACGCCCAACTCCTTCTCGCACAGCTCCGCGAGGCGTTTCTTGGTTTTCTTGCCATCCGCAGGCTGCCACCGGGCGAACGCTGCCCCCAATCTGACCCGCATCAGCTCCGCTGTTTTCTCAAGCATTGCTGGATTCTGCTTTTGACAATTGATACAAACCAATACTTGATTTAATAAAGCATTGCTGTATTAATTTAAGAAATCTACCAATTCATCAGCCATCGCAATTGGCCGCAACTTTGGAATCCATGCACATCACCCACCACTTCACTCCCGGCCTGCACTTCGCTGCGCGCTGGAAGTACGCCGCCCGCGCGCCGTCGGGCCGGGCCTGTTGGTCGCGGCTGCCGCTGGGGCAGCCGGATGCGGGCGGGGCCGATCCGCATGGCGCCTGGTGGTGTGTGCGGCGCTGCGCTGCCGTGCTGCGGCGGGAGATGTGGCAGTCGGTGCATCTGCCGCCAGGCATGCCCTTGCGGCCGGGGCCGGAAGATGTGGCGCTGGCTCTGCACGCGCTGATGCCGCGTTGGCAGGTGCAGCTCAGCGCAGGGGCCGGGTACAGTCCGCTGCAGTCCTGCACCCGGGCGCTGCTGGCGGGCGGCGGGGCCGTGCTGCAACTGCAGTCAGAGGCGCTGAACCGGCGCCCGCAGAGCACGTTCTGGGCCTGGGTGATTGGTGTGGAGATGCATCAGAGAATGCTGCCCGCGCCGGTGAAGCCATGGCCCTCATGCCGTGCGCCCCGCCCTGCCGCGCTGCTGACCATTCCCTTTGGCTGGAGCATGCCCTGGGCCTGCGGCTATGCGGCGCGGGTGCAGGTGAACCGCGACGGGCATTGCGATGTGGATGGCATTGACGGGCAGTGGCGCGAGTGCCGCTGCCTGGCCGCAATCACGTTGTCGCCCGCGCAGCGCGGCAATGCAGGGCCATTGACAGGGCACGCACCGTGTTGAAGTCCACCAAGACAAGGTCCCAAATGGCTGAGACCACGCACCTCACCCACCGCTTCACCCGAGGGCTTCGCTTTGACGGACTGTGGACTTACTCGGCGCTCACGCCTTCAGGCCGAGCCTATTGGGCACGACTGCCGGCAACCCGGGCAGGCGGCATGGCTGCAGCAGATCCACAGCGGGCCTGGTGGTGCGTGCGCCAGTGCGTTGCAGTGCTCAATCGCAGGCCCTGGCGTTCCGCGCATCTGCCCTCGGGCCTGCCTGCGCAGCCGGAATGTGGCGACGTGGCGCTGGCCCTGGGCGCAATGCTTGCGGGCTGGAACGTGAAGGTGCTGGATGAGCCCTCGACACAGGCGCCGCTGCTGCGCAGCACCGATGCGCTGCTTGCCGGTGGCTGCTCTTTGCTGCAACTGCAGACCGAGGATTCGAGCGATGGCGTGCAAGCCGTTTTCTGGGCCTGGGTGATCGGCGTGGAAATGCACGAGAGATTCCAGCGTGCCAAGCGCATTTCAGCCTTTGACATGCCCGGGCGCCCTGGCGCGCTGCTGATCTGGCCCTTCGGCTCGCCCCTGGCATGGAATCACGCCTTGAGGGTGACGGTGGATGGCGAAGGGCTGTGTGATGTGGATGGCCTGGATGCGCGCGCAAGCCGGTACCGCTGCACAGCGGCCATCACGCTGGAGCCACCGAGCAACGACATTGCCATCAACGGCGGCTTCTCCTGACCGGCTTTTCCTGACCCGAAGAAATGCAGAACTCCAATCTCACGCCAGAGCAGTACGAGCGGGAAATTCCGCTGGAGCCAAGTAGTCCCGGTCAACGCCTCATCAGCGGCCTGCTCTTTGATGATCACTGGCAATACAGAAGGCGTGCGGAAGCCGGCAAGACCAGTTGGACACAGCTGCCGATGGCCTCCGACCTTGCTGGCCCGGCCGACCCTTATGGCACCTGGTGGTGCGTTCGCCGGTGCGCCGTGGTTCTGGAGCAGCACCACTGGTTGTTCCTGCGGCTGCCCGTTCACCTGCCCCCGCTTCCCGGCGTGGAGGAGCTGGCGCAGATCCTTGATGTGCTGCTGCCCGATTGGGACGTGCAGGCACCTGATGAATGCGCCCGGACGCCCTTGCTGTGCGCCCAGGCAGTCGAGCAGGGAGGCAGTGCCTTGCTGATGCTGGAGTCACCGGAATGCGAAGGGCCCAAGCCGGGCATTTTCTGGGCCTGGGTGGTGGGGTACGAGCCGGAGCTGCCGTTGTCGTGCACCGACGATTGCGTTGCGTCCGACACGTTGCCGTCACCGGGTGCGCAGGCCATGGCGCCTCCCAAGGCTTTGCTTGCCCTGCCCTTTGGCTCGACCCTGCCCTGGTCCAGCGGGTACGCCACCCGGATCCAGGTGCAAGCCGACGGGACCTGCCTCCTGCATGATGCGGGCGGCCCGTGGCACCCATGCCAGTGGCTTGGCACGGTCACGCTTGCAGCCAGGCCCGCACCGGCCTGACGGTGGTGGATCTGCAGCCGCAATGCACATGCCCAGGTCTCCCATTCGTACCTTCATGCCCGGCCTGCGCTTCGATACGCAATGGCGCTACGAGGTGGGTACACAGACGCGCAAGACGCGCTGGGCCACACTGCCCACGGTTCCCGATGCCCAATGCCTGCCCGATCCGCTGGGCGCCTGGTGGTGTGCACGGCGATGCGCTGCCGTGCTGCGGCAACGGGCATGGCTGCAGGTGCAATTGCCGCTGCAGTTGACGCCACAGCCCGGCCCGCAAGAGCTGGCGCAGGTTCTGGCTTTGCTGCTGCCCGGCTGGAAAGCGCAGCTTGAGAATTTCCCCGCCCTCGCTCCGCTGCGTTGTGCCCAAGCCATGCAGCGGGGCGGCAGCGCCATGCTGCTGCTGGAAATGCCAGGTCACAGGTTTCGCTACCCGGCGCTCTTCTGGACCTGGGTGATCGGCATGGAGCGATCACCGCTGCGCCTGCGCTCTGCAAACAATCTCACGCGCCTCGAACCCTATCCACCAGCGCAGCCGCTGCCCGAAGCCTTGCTGGCCATGCCCGCCCGCCGCTCAAGGCCCGGCGCCAACCGCCACGTCACCCGCATCCAGATGGACGCCGCCGGGCGCTGTATCTCGGATGACGCCGCCTGGCCATCAGATGGATGCAGGTGGCTGGCGTGCATCACGCTGGAGCAGTTGGGCGTGGGTTGAGCTGTGGCCGCGGCAGCCAGGCGCCCTGCGCTGCACGCCTCAGGTCGGCGTATCCACGTCATCCCAGTCATTGCCCTCGAAGCGCACCAGCCAGTTCAGCGCATGGTGGCGTTCCATGAGCACGTCGGCGCTCAGCCCGGCTGGCGCGGGCTGCTGTTGCACCTGGGCCTGGCGCACGATCCAGTGCAGGCGGTAGTGCTGGTCCAGTGCGTCGAGGATTTCGCTGTCGGGCCGCATGCGTGCGGCATGCAGGGCGCCTTGCAGGTCGCCGGCCTGCAGCAGGGTGCGCGAGGTGAGCGGCACGTCGCAGATGGCATCGGGAAACGGCAGCGTATCGACCAGGCCCAGCGCCCATTCCAACAAGTACGCGGCTTCGTAGCGCCAGCCGAACTTGGCGATGGCCTCTTCGGAGGGCCGGGCAGTGGCCATGAATTCGCGCTCATTGGGGGTGAGCGCGGCCCGGGCGGCCGGCAGGCGCTGGAACAGCTCGTCGGGCGTGAGCGGTTCGCCACTGTTCCGTGCGTCGTTCAGTGATTCGGCGCGCACGGCCACGGCCAGCAGGGCGAAGGCGCGTGCGGCGATCTCGTCGGGCGCGCGCATGCGCAGTTCGGGCTCGGAGATCAGCGGCGGCAGGCTGGCCGATGGCGTGAAGCCGCGCTGCGCCAGCGTCTGCTCGCTGCGCTGCTTGCGCTGCCAGGCCTGCTGCGGATAGGGCAGCGCGGCCTGTTCATCGGGCTCGGCGCCGTTGGCGGCCAGCAGGATGCGGCCCTGCGGGTCGCGAATGCTGCCGTCCGCCAGAAATGCGATGGCGTTGGCGCGCTGCGCCCAGCCGGCAAAGGCATCGAGCTGGGCCGGCGCAATGCCCAGGCTCAGGTGCTGCTGCACACGCTGGATGTGGCGCATGGCGTGGTAGCGGTTGCGCGTCATCTGCCCATCGCCGCGCCCCAGCACATAGCCGACAAAGCCGGAAAGATGGGGCGCCAGCTCAGGGTCCGAAAGATCGCGGCGCCCGGCCAGCGTGTGCGGAAAGTCAAGCGCGGGAAGGTCCCAGACGGTGCAGTAGGCGTTGATGAGTACTTCGTCTTCTGCGGCATCCGACTGGGGTTCGTGCTGCTGGTGCTGGTTTTGCGGGTGTTCCTGTTGGCGAGCGGGCTCGGGGGCGGGCTTGCTGAATGCGGTCTTGAGGCGGGTGAGGAGGTTTTTCATGTTCACGGGATTGGTTCCGGGATCGGTTCCAGGATCGGGAGCGACAGGAATCACCCCGCCTCTTGGCCACAGTACGGCCTGCAGGCGGCGGGTGACTCAGCCCTGCAGCTCCAGCACCGCCATGCGGTCATACAGCGTGGCCCGCGAGATGCCCAGCTGGCGCGCCGTGGCCAGTTTGTTGCCGCTGTTGGCGGCCAGGGTGGCGGTGATGGCCTTGCGTTCCAGCTCGGCCACCTGCTGGGCCAAGGGGCGCAGCAGGTCGGTGTCGGCGGGGCTGTTGTGGGCAGGGGACGGGGCGAGCGCAGTCTCGGGGCCGGGCGCGGGGGCGGCGGGTTCCACGCCCGATGAGCGCAGCACTTCGCGCAGTTGCTCTGCGTTGATGGCGGTGTCTTCGCTGCGCATGGCGGCCTGCTCCAGCACGTTGCGCAGCTCACGGATGTTGCCGCGCCAGGTCTGGCCGGCCAGCAGGGCCAGGGCGTCGGGCAGCAGTTCGGGCGGGGGCATGTCGTTGCGCAGGGCCAGTTCTTCGGAGAGGACTTCGACCAGGGCCGGGATGTCGCGCCTGCGTTCGCGCAGCGGCGGCACGCGGATGGGCAGCACATGCAGGCGGTAGAAGAGGTCTTCCCTGAAGCGGCCGTCGCGCACCATCTGCGGCAGGTCGCGCGAGGTGGCAGCGACCACGCGCACGTCAAAGCGCACGAGCTGGTTGGAGCCCAGCGGTTCGATCTCGCCCTCCTGCAGCGCGCGCAGCAGCTTGGCCTGCAGGTTCAGGGGCATGTCGCCGATTTCGTCGAGGAACAGCGTGCCGCCGTCGGCCAGCCTGAACTTGCCGTCGCGCGGCTTGCGGTCGGCGCCGGTGTAGGCGCCGGGGGCAACGCCGAAGAATTCGGCCTCCAGCAAGGCATCCGGCACGGCGGCGATGTTGACGGTGACGAAGGGGCCGCCGGTGCGGGCCGATGCCGCGTGGATGGCATGGGCCAGCAGTTCCTTGCCGGTGCCGGTCTCGCCCAGCAGCAGCACGGGGCTGAGCGACTGGGCCGCGCGGCGTGCCTGGCGCTTGACCTCCACGGCCGCCGGGCTGCTGCCGACAAAGCTGGCAAAGCTGTACTTGGCGCGGCGCTCGCCCTGCACGGCCACGCGCAGGCTGCGGTTGCGCTGGGCGGCCAGCTCGCGCCGGGCCTCGTCCAGGTCGCGCTGCAGAACGGCGAACTTGCTGATGAGGGGCTGCAGCGTGGTCTCCGGCTGGTCGAAGAGCACGATGCCGATGGCACCGATGACCGCGCCCCCATCGTCCTTGAGCGGGATGCGGCTGACCACGAAGGTGCCGGCGCGGTTGGTGAGCAGGTCGATGAGTACGGGCTCGCCGGTTTCCAGCACGCGGCGCATGCGGGTGTTGGGGATGACGTCCTCGACCATGTGGCCCAGGAAGTCGTCCACCGAGGCCACGCCCAGGTCGGGCAGGAAGCGCTGGTAGCCCTCGTTGACCCAGACGATGCGCCCGGCCCTGTCAGCCAGGAACATGCCCTGGCTCATGGTGGAGAACAGCTGGAACATGGAGCGCGCTGCCAGCGCGAGGATGCCGTCGGCATCGAGCGGCAGGGGCTGGACCAGGGTGGGTGTGGGCGGCATGGATGGCATCCTAGCGGAGTCGCCTTGGGGTCCCCTTGAGATCCCTTGAGATCCCTTTTTGCAGCCTGCGGGTCTGCCGCGCTCAGCCCTGCGCGATGGCGACCTGGGCGCAGATGGCGCGGCACATCTGCGCCGCCTGCGCGTTGGCGATGAAGTAGTAGATGCTGACGCCTTCGCGACGCCGGCCCAGCACGCCGGCCTGGTACAGCGTGTTCAGATGCTGGGACATGTTGGGTTGCGTGGTGGTGATGTCGGCGAGCAGTTCGGTCACGTTCTTCTCGCCATGGCACAACACGCTGATGATCTTCAGGCGCACGGGCGCCGCCATGGCACGGAACAGCTCCGCAGCGCTCTCGAACACGCTGTCGTCGCTCAGGTCCATGCTGTCATTGCGGCTGTCCATAGGCGTCTGTCATCCTGGTAATGGCGGGTGGGCGGGTTGGGGGGCCGGCATGCTCGCCGCCCCATCGGGCTAGTTTATAGCCCGCAGGGCGGCAGCGCAGGCTCGGCCCGGCTCGGGCTCGGCTTGATCTACGGCAAGGCGCCGTGTCATCGCTCAGAAATCAACCGTGGCCGACAGCATGAAAGTGCGCGGTGCGCCCAGACCCAGGCTGGTCCACAGCGGCGTGGCCCAGTAGGCCTTGTTGGCCACGTTGGTGATGCTGCCGCGCAGCGTGAGCGGGTGGCCGGCCGCCGTGGTCACATAGCGCGCGCCAACGTCGAACACGGTGCGGCCCGGCACGGACAGCGAGTTGTCGGCATTGATGTACTGCCTGGATGCCGTGGTGGCATTGGCCGTCAGCGTCAGGCCCTGCAGGGCAGGCACGTCCCACTCCACGCCCAGCTTGCCCTGCAGCCTGGGCACGCCCGCTGCCAGCTTGCCCTGATTCACGCCGCCGGCCGTGCGGGTGAGCTTGGGCTGTACGTAGGCAATGCCGCCCATCAGGCGCACGCCCGTGGCCACGTTGCCGAAGAAGCCCCATTCCACGCCCCGGTTGCGTTGCTCGCCGCCGAAGGAGAAGACGTTGGAGACAGGATCGGTGTAGCCGTTGGGGCGCTGGATCTCGTAGAGGCTGAAGGTGTGGGCGAAGTCGCCCAGGTCCAGCTTCAGGCCCAGCTCCTTTTGCCGGGACTTGTAGGGAGCGAACACTTCGCCCGCGTTGGCCGCCGTCATGGGTGCGGTGGCGCCCTGGCTCAGGCCTTCGATGTAGTTGGCGTAGACCGAGACACGCTCGCTGGCCTTCACCAGCAGCGCGGCGGCGGGCGTGGTGGCGCCTTCGTCATAGCGCGAGGTGCGCGCGCCCGTGGCCACGTTGAAGGTGTCGCTGAGCACCTGCTGGCGGCGCAGGCCCAGGGTGAGCTGCACGCGGTCCTGCGCAAAAGACAGGGTGTCGGCCACGCCGATGCTGGTCAGCCGCAGTTCGGTGCGCGAGATCGGTGGCGCATTGAAGCTGGTGGCCGGGCCCCAGATGGGGTTGTAGATGTTGGTGATCCAGTCCTGGGCCAGCACGTTGCGGCGGCCGAACTGCTTGTCGGTATGCGTGTAGTAGGTGGCGTTGAGCGCCCACTGGTGGCCCACGCCCGCCGTCTGGAACTTGCCCTTGAGGCCGGCCTCGGCCGACTTCTTGTCCATCTCGAATCCCAGGTCGGCCAGGTTGGTGCGGTAGTCGCCGGCTGTGTTGAAGACCTGGATCAGGTAGGCGCCCGTGGAGCGGTACCGGGTTTTGCTGGTGCCCACGGCGGCATAGGCCGTGACGCTGTCGC
Organism: Delftia sp. GW456-R20; assembly: GCF_001622915.1. Classification (NCBI taxonomy): domain Bacteria; kingdom Pseudomonadati; phylum Pseudomonadota; class Betaproteobacteria; order Burkholderiales; family Comamonadaceae; genus Delftia; species Delftia sp. GW456-R20. Next base: position 1,477,221 of record NZ_LWCN01000004.1, read on the forward strand.
CCAGGTCAAGCTCGCCGCGCACCATGGCGCCCTTGTCCTTGGTGTCGTAGAAGGCCCAGCTGGGGTTGAGCAGGGTGTCGGCCTTGGGCGGCCTGGGCACGGGCAGGCCTGCGGCCAGGTTGATGCCGCGGTTCAGGCCGTCGGTGCGGTCATCGCTGCTGTACAGGTCGGCCGACAGGCGCGCGCGCTCGCCGCGCCAGTCCAGGCCCAGCGAGGCCAGCCGGGTTTCCTTTTCCTGTTGGTTCACGGCGCCGTCGCCGTCGCGCAGCACGCCGTTGAAGCGGATGCCGAACTGCTTGCGCTCGCCGAACCGCCGGCCCAGGTCGACGTGGGCCCCCAGTTGCGCATCGGACATGAAGGAGGTGGTCAGCCGCGTCAGCGGCTCATCGCCCGCGCGCTTGGGCACGAGGTTGACCGTGCCGCCCACCGAGCCGCCAGGCGGCATGCCGTTGAGCAGGGCCGATGGGCCCTTGAGCACATCCACGCGCTCGAACATTTCAGGCGATGCGCGGTAGAACGGCGCCACGCCGAACAACCCGCCAAAGGTGACATCGCCGATGCTGGAGCTGAAGCCGCGAATGGAATAGTTCTCGCTGATGATGCCGGTCATGCCCGTGCTGAACACGGTGGGGTCGGCGGCCGAGATCACGTCGGTGATGTCGCGGGCCTGGCGGTCGGCCATGAATTTCTCGGTGTAGCTGATGGTGTTGAAGGGCGTCTCCATGAAGTCCTTGTCGCCCAGCAGGCCCATGCGGCCGCCCGTGGAGACCTGGCCGCCGGCATAGGCTTCCGGCGCCTGCTGAGCCTGTGCGCGCACGGTGACGGCGGGCAGGAGCACGCCGCCCTCCACGGGCGCTGCCGCGTTGCGGTCACGGCCCAGGGTGTAGCTGCCGTTGGCTTCGCGCAGCGCGCGCAGGCCCTGGCCGCGCAGCAGCTCGGCAAAGCCTTCGGCCACGCTGTAGCTGCCCGACAGACCTGCACTGCTGCGGCCTTGCAGCAGGCTGGAATCGATCGTCAGCTCCACGCCGGCCGCTGCGGCAAAGGCGTTGAGCGCCTGGCCCAGCGGACCGGCGGGGATGCTGAAGGCGCGGCGGACCTCGCCGGGTGCCGCCCCGGAGGCTGCTCCAGATGCGGCCCCCTGGGCAGCCGCCTGCGCCAGCGCGGACGGCATGGCCACGGCCAGGCCGCCCAGTGCCAGGCCTGCCATGCAGAGCATGTGCACGGCGATGGCCGTGTGCCTGGAGGCAAAGGCCGGGTGCGGCAAGGCGCGCGATGCGCCGTTGTGCGCGGGGCGGGATGGATGGCGTAGTGCCATGCGGGACTCCTTTCGATTCGGGTAGGCGTTGGGTGTTTCACCTTGTCTTCCGAACGAGAAAGCCAAACCCTCAATCGAGAATGCGATCAATTTGCAACCGCAGCGGCCACCGGGCCCGCGCCCGCTGCCGGCGCATCGCCGTAGCCCTTGAGCACGTCATCGACCATGAGCTTCACCGAGGTCACGCTGGCCGCCGTGACGTACCAGGCCTCTGAATCGACGAAGACCACGCGGTTGTTCTTCCAGGCGCTGGTCTGGCGCAGCAGCGGGTTGTCCATGCCTGCGGCGTCCATGCCGGGGCGGCGCTGCATGATGGCCGTGCGGTCGATCACGTAGAGGATGTCCGGGTTGGCCTGCTGTATGAATTCGCTGGAGATGGGCTGGCCGTGCAGGTCGGCCTCGGCCGCCGTGCTGGCGGGCTTGACGCCCAGCGCGTTGAAGACAAAGCCGTAGCGCGACTGCGGCCCGAAGGAGCTGAAGGCGCCGTTGTTGTGCATGACGATGAGGGCCGTCTCCGCACGGCCCTCGGTGGCGCGCCGGGCCTGGGCGACCTTGTCGTCCATCTCGGCGGCCTTGGCGCGCGCCAGGTCCTGCTTGCCGAAGATGCGGCCCAGGGTGAGCAGATGATCGCGCACGGTGTCCAGGTGCCGGGTGCCGCTGTTCCTGAAGTCCACGTCGAAATGCACCGTGGGCGCAAAGCCCGAAAGCTCCTGGTAGGCGCTGGCCTGGATGGGCGAGATCAGCACCAGGTCGGGCTTGAGCGCGTGCACGCGCTCCAGGTTGGGCTGGACGATGGAGCCCAGGTCCTGCACGCCGGCATCGTCCTTGTACCGGGCCAGGAAGTGGGGCACGAAGTCCTTGGGCATGCCGGCAATGGGCACGCCGAGCTGGTCGAGGAAGTCGGCCTCGTTCATGTCCAGCGCGGCCACGCGCTGCGGCGGGCGCTCCACCACCGTGGTGCCCAGCTGGTGCTGCACGGTGACGGGCTTGAACTCGCCGGCTGCCGCCTGGGGCGCTGCGGCCTGTGCCGACGGGCTGGCGGGCCGGTCGCAGGCCGACAGGGCCAGGGCAGCGGCCAGGGCCAACATGGAAGCGTGATGGGGAATGCGGAACAGACGGGTCACTGGCTTTCTCTCCTGAAAAATGGGATGCATTGCGTTGGGTGTTTTGGGAGGCCGGGGGCCGGCTCAGGCCCGGCCGCGCCCGCGCACCATGAGGGCAAGGAAGTAGCTGCCGCACACCAGGTTGACGAGGATGCCCACCGAGGTGCGGTAGTTGAAGACATGCTCCACCGCCAGTTGCGCCGCGATGAAGATGGACACGGCCACGGCGCAGCCCAGCGGCAGCGTGACGCGGTGGCGCGCCGTGCCCGCCAGCGCGTAGCTGATGTGGGCCACGAAGATGCCCATGAAGGCCGTGGGCCCCAGCAGGCTGGTGGACACCGCCACCAGCGCGGCAATCAGCGCCAGCTGCAGGCGCAGCTGGCGCTGGTAGTGCACGCCCAGCGAGATGGCCTGCTCGCGCCCCAGGGCCAGCACGTCCAGCACGGGCAGGCTGCGCCGCACGATCACGCAGGCCACGGCCACGATCAGCGCCGACCACAGCAGCTGCGCGGGCCGCGCGCGATTGAACGAGGTGTAGCTGTAGCCCTGCAGCACAGAGAACTCTCCGGGGCTGATGCGCAGCTGCACGAACTGCGTGAAGGTGCCTATCACCATGCCCAGCACCAGGCCCAGCAGCAGCAGGAAGTACACGTTGTCCCGACCCCCGCCCAGCAGCCAGCTTTGCAGGGCCCAGGAGTAGCCCAGCATGCAGGCCACCGACAGCCAGAAGTTGCCGCTGGGGCCCAGCACCACCAGGCTTTGCACGCCCATGGCCAGCACCAGCAGCGCCTGCAGCAGCAGGTAGACCGCCTCGTAACCCATGATGGCGGGGGTGAGGATGCGGTTGCCCGCAAGCGTCTGGAAGACGATGGACGACAGCGCAATGCAGATGCCGCCGATGACGATGGCCGACAGCCGTGTCAGCCGCCGTGCAATGACATAGCCGAAGTCCAGGCCCGATCCCAGCAGCACGAAGCAGGCCGCCAGCGCGACGGCAACCACGGCAGCCGCAATCCATGCGGTTGTCTGAGGCAAGGCCTTGCGCATCACGGCCTCCTGCGCAGGATGAGCACGAGGAAGAGCACGCCGCCCACGCTACCCGCCGTCAGGCCGATCGGCACCTCGAAGGGGTGCATGATCAGCCGGCCCACGATGTCGCAGGCCAGCAGCAGCGAGGCGCCGCTGAGCGCGACGATGGGCAGGGTGCGGCCCAGGTTCTCGCCGCAGCGCATGGCCACCAGGTTGGGAATGACCAGGCCCACGAAGGGAATGGCGCCCACGGTGATGACCGTGGCCGAGACGGTGACGGCCACCAGCACCAGGCCCAGTGTGGCCAGGGCCGGATAGCTCAGGCCCAGGCTGGTGGCCATGCCCTCGCCCATGCCCAGCACGGTGAAGCGGTGCGCAAACGCATAGGTGAGTGCCACGATGGGCACGATGAGGTAGATGATTTCGTAGTGCCCCTGCACGATGCGCGAGAAGTCGCCCAGCAGCCAGCCCTGCATGCTTTGCAGCAGGTTGTGGCGAAAGGCCCAGAACTCGGCGATGGCGCTGAGCACGCTGCCGTACATCAGGCCCACCACGGGCACCAGCACCAGGTTGCGCAGGCGCATGCGGCGGATGATGGCCACGTACAGCAGGCTGGCGCCCAGGCAGAACACCATCGCGAACACCATGCGCCAGGCCACGCCCCACGCGCCCGAGGTGAAGGCCGAGGCGGGCGCCACCGTCAGCGACACCAGAATGCCCAGCTTGGCCGCATCCAGCCCGCCGCAGGTAGCAGGCTCCACAAAGCGGTTCTGCACGATCTGCTGCAGCACCACGCCGCACACCGACAGACCTACGCCCGTGAGTACCAGCGCTGCCAGGCGCGGCAGCCGGCTGGCCGTGAGGGTGAGCCAGGCATCGCCCGACAGCGACAGCAGCTGCCCCCAGTCCACCTGCCGCGCGCCGATGAGCACGGACGCGCAGCACAGCGCGGCAAACGGCAGCAGCCACGGCGCCAGGCGCGGGACCTGCGTCCTTGTCTTTGGCTTCGCAGGCTCGCTCAACGGAGGTCCTCGCCCGTGCCTGTGGCCGTTCCCGTGCGCGTTCCCGCAATGCGCCAGCCCTTGGCGGCGCGCCGCCGCGCCAGAAAGCGCGCATACAGGCCCTGCGCCTGCGCCAGCTGCTGCGGCGTACCCTGCTCGCTCACGCGGCCCTGGTCCAGCACGATGATCTGGTCGGCCATGGCCACGGTGGACAGCTGGTGGGCAATCACGATCAGCGTGCGCCGGCCGCGCAGCCGCGCCAGCGCTTGGGCGATGGCCGCCTGGTTCTCGGCATCCAGCGCGGCCGTGGCCTCGTCGACCAGGAGGATGGGCGCGTCCTTGATGAGCGCGCGGGCAATGGCGATGCGCTGGCGCTCGCCGCCCGACAGGCGCGCCCCGCCCTCGCCCACGGGCGTGTCCAGGCCCTGCGGCAGGCGTTCGATGATCTCGGCCACGCCGGCCTGGCGCGCGGCTTCCATCACCTCGGCATCGCTGGCCTGCGGGCGGCCCATGCGGATGTTGTCGGCAATGGAGCCCTGAAAAAGGTAGCTGTCCTGGAAGATCTGGCTGATCTGCCCGGCCAGCCGCTCGCCCGCGATCTGGCACACATCCATGCCGCCCACCAGAACGCTGCCCTGCTGCACATCGAAAAAGCGCGCGATCAGCCGCAGCACGGACGATTTGCCCGAGCCGGAGGCGCCCACCAGCGCCGTCATCGAGCCCGGCTCCACGCGCAGGCTCAGGCCGCGCAGCACCTCGGGCTGGCCCGGCGCATAGCGGAACACCACGTCGCGCAGTTCCACCGAGGCATCGCGCGGCGCCTGGGGCACGGCAGGCTCGGGCAGCGGCTGGACCGCGAGGATGTCGCGCACGGCATCGAGCTGCACGCGCGCGGCGCGCAGCGAGTCGGCGTAGCCGGCCACCTCCAGCAGCGGATCGACATGGCGGCAGGCCAGCAGCAGGGCCACGATCACCGGGATGGAAGCTTCCATTCCCATGCCCTGTGCTGCAACGCCGCCCAGGCGCTCGTCCAGCCACAGCGCGCCGGCCACCAGCAGGGCCGCAAATACGGCCTGCACGGCCCAGCCATTGAGCACGCCCGACAGCGCCGCCAGACGGATGGATTGCGCGCCCGATGCGCGCTGCCGGCCCAGGGCCTGCTCCAGCCAGCGCGTGCCGCCGCCTTCGCCGTTGAAGGCGCGCAGCACGGACTGCGCCTGGGCAAACTCCACCATGCGCTGGCTGGCACCGGCCATGCTGCGCTGCAGGCGCTCGTCGGCCCGGCGGCCCAGGTGCGCGGTGACCAGCAGCACGCCTGCCAGCAGCGGCAGCGCCAGCAGTGCAATCAGGCCCATGCGCCAGTCCATGGCACACAGTGCGGCCACTACGGCAACGGGCGCCACGGCGCCGCTGAACACGGGCGTGAACACATGGGCCGGCAGCTGGGCCACTTCCATCATTCCCTGCGAAACGACGTGGTTGAGCCGGGCCGTGTTCTCGGGGGTGAACCATCCCACGGGCAGGCGGGCCACATGGTCACCCAGGCGGTGGCGCGCCACGCGCAGCACGGCGGCGCCCAGGCCCAGGCCGGCTTTTTCCACCTGGCGCTGCCAGGCCCAGCACAGCACCACGCCCGCCAGCAGCACGGCCAGCCAGGCCGCGGCGCCGCGCGTATCGCCCGCCAGCAGGCGCGACAGCACAGGCACCAGGGCCGTGACGACCAGCCCGCTCAGCAGGCCATGCAGCACGGCCATCCAGGCATAGCGGCGGAAAAGCCGGTCATCTTCGCCCAGCAGTTGCATCAGGGTCTTCAGCATGGGGGCAGCTCCGGGGCCAGGGCGGGGGAGGAAGGCTGGGCTTGCGTGGGCGGTGGTGCATACCCGCCCAGCGCCCACAGCCGCGCGTAGCGTCCGCCCAGCGCCAGCAGCTCGACATGGCGGCCGCGCTCGCGGATGGCTCCGCCCTCCACCACCAGGATCTGGTCGGCGTGCATGACGGTGTCCAGCCGGTGGGCGATGACCAGCAGGGTGCGTCCGGCGGCCAGGCGCGACAGGGCTTCCTGGATGGCGGCCTCGCTCTCGGCATCGGCAGCGGCCGTGGGCTCGTCCAGCACCAGCACGGGCGCATCCAGCAGCACGGCGCGCGCAATGCTCAGGCGCTGCTGTTCGCCGCCGGACAGCTGGGCGTCTTCGCCGATCACGGAGTCATAGCCGCGCGGCAGCGCCAGGATGCGCTCATGGATGTGGGCGGCGCGCGCCGCCTCCTCCACCTCCTGCGCGCTGGCCGAGGGCCGGCCCAGCGCAATGTTCTCGCGCACGCTGGCGTGCACCAGGCGCACGTCCTGAAGCACAAAAGCCAGGTGGCGGTACAGCTGCCGGGTCTCGATCTGCCGCAGGTCCACCCCGCCCAGCGTGATGCGGCCTTCGTTCGGGTCGAAGAAACGCAGCAACAGCCGGGCGAGCGTGGACTTGCCCGCGCCCGAGGCACCGACCACGGCGGTCACCGTGCCGGGCCTGAGCGTGAAATCCATGCCCTTGAGCACGTCATGCCCCGCCTCGTAGGCATGGCCAACGCCTTCGAAGCGGACTTCGCAGCCTTGGGGCAGCCTGCATTGATCGGCGGCCGGTTGCTCCAGCACGGGCGTGCGCAGCAGCGCCTGCACGCGCTGGGCGGCGCCCGTGGCGTGGTTGAGCGCATGCAGGTTGAAGCTGAGCAGCTGCAGCGGCGCGCTGATGCCCGGCGCCACCAGGGCAAAGGGCAGCACGTCCACGGGCGCCATCCAGCCCAGGGCCGTGAACAGCGTGCCGAAGGCCAGCACCACGCCCAGCACGGCCACGGGCGCGATCAGCGCATTGGCATTGGCGCGCGCCGACACCAGCGGACGCGCAAAGCCGAGGAAGGCGTCGGTAAAACCATCGACGGCCTCGCGGTAGCTGCCATGGGCGCGCCCGCTGGCACCAAAGGCCTTGACCACGGGAATGCCGTGCACGAACTCCACCACCGCGTTGTTGATGCGCGCCAGTCCCGCACCAAAGGCCGGCATGTGGGCGCCGCTGGCCTGCATGGCATGGCGCATCACCAGAAAGAAGATGCCGAACGGCAGGGCCGAGACCAGGGCCATGCGCCAGTCCATGGCAACCAGATAGACCGCAGAAGCGGCCACCGTGCCCGCACCGCGCCCCACCGTGGTGTAGAAGTGCGCGGTCAGCTCGTGCAGGGTGGCCACGTCGTCCTGCATGGCCTGCTTGACCTGGCCCGAGGCCCGCTCGGAAAACCAGCCCAGCGGCACGCGCGCCAGCCGCTGCATGGCCGACAGGCGCAGCCCGTGGGTGAGGCGGTTGTCGGCCAGATGGGCAACCAGCTCGCCCGCCGACACCAGGGCCATGCCCGCGAACAGGCAGACAAGGCACAGCGCGATGACGCGCCAGGCATCGGCCGCCACCATGCCGCCATCGGCCAGCGCCAGCCGCGCGATGTGGGCAATGCCGGCCAGCGGCGCCAGCGCCAGCACGGCGCCCGCAAACGACAGCAGCGCGGCAAGAACAAGCTGCGCGCGGATGGGCTGCAGCGTCTGCGCAATGGGGCCGGGGCCGGCCTGGGGGTCATCGGCATCGGTGGAGTGCATGGGATTTTCTGGAAGGCATGGCGGGACAGAAAACAAGGGCTCTTGCCTGTCTTCCGAACGAGAACGCCAAACCCTCAATCCGCAGGGGCAGGAAGTTGAATCAGCCGGTAACGGGCTCCAAGAAACAGGGAAGGCGCCGTGATGAAAGGCGCCTCAGCCCGCCGCCTGCACCGTGACCCAATAGCGCGTGCGCGAGACCACCTGCACGGGCAGGCCCAGCGCCAGGTTGTGCAGGGCGCGGTCGGTATTGCGCAGCGAGAACACGCCCGTGACGCGCAGGCCGGCCACCTGCGGGTCGCAGCGCAGCAGGCCTGTGCGGTAGCGCGCCAGCTCGGCCACCAGTTCGCCCAGCGGCATGTTGTCGGCCACCAGCACGCCGCGCGCCCAGGCGGCGGCGCTTTCCTGCGCGGCCACCGGGGGCTGGGCCAGATCGCCGGAGAAGACGGCGCCCTGCCCTGCCTCCACGCGCACCACCTGGCCCGGCGCCCGGGCGGGACGCACTTCCACCGCGCCCTCGAACACGGCCACGCGGGACTGCTCATCTTCCTGGCGCAGCGTGAAGCGCGTGCCCAGGGCCTGCACCGTGCCGTGGCGCGAGCGCACGCGCAGCGGGCGCGGCACACGTTGCGGATCAGGCGCGGTGGTCACGAGGATTTCGCCAGCGCGCAGCAGGATCAGGCGTTCGGCCCCGTCAAAGCGCAGGTCGATGGCCGAGGCCGAGGCCAGCACCACCTGCGTGCCATCCGGCAGCGTGATCTCGCGGACCTCGCCACGCGCCGTGCCATGGCTGGCAGCGGCGATTTGCCAGGCATCGGTGCCGCGCACCACATGGGCAATGCCACCGGCCATGGCCATGAAGCCCAGCAACTGCATGGCGCGGCGGCGGCCACGGCGTGGCGCCGGCGACGCAGCGGAGGTGTCCGCCAGCGCATGCCGCGCAATGCCGCCGGGCACGCTGCGCAGCTTGTCGTCAAAGGCCTGCAGGCGGCTCCAGGCCAGCTCGTGCCGCGGATGCTCGGCACGCCAGCGGGCGCAGGCGGCGCGGTCTTCGTCGCTGGCGTCATCGGCCCACAGCCGGGCCATCCACTCGGCGGCGCGCTGGACAATGGCCGGCTCCAGCAGCTCGCTGGAGGCGTCGGGCGATGCCGGTGATGAGGACATGCGGGCGGGCCGGCCGTTCAGCACACCGGGCCGTGCAGCGCCTGGTAGCAGGCCAGCAGGCCGGCGGCGATGTATTTCTCCACCGAAGACACGGACACGCCCAGCTCGGCCGCGATGTCGCGGTAGGCCATGCCGTCGAGCTTGCACAGCAGCAAGGCCTTGCGCGCCTTGGGCGGCAGGCCGTTCAGTGCGGCGTCGATCTCCACCAGCGCCTCCAGCGCCAGGGCACGTGTTTCTTCGGAGGGCGCCATCTGCTCGGGCAGCAGGGCCAGCGCTTCAAGATAGGCCGCCTCCACGCGGCGACGCCGGTACAGGTCGATCACCAGGCCGTTGGCAATCTGGGTGAGATGGCGGCGGTGCTCGTCGGCCGGCGGAACACGGCCGGTGCGCAGCAGTTGCAGGTAAACGTCGTGCGCCAGATCGGCCGCATCAAAGGCATTGCCCAGCTTGCGGCGCAGCAGGCCGCGCAGCCAGCCGTGGTGATCGGTGTAGAGAATTTCGACTTGTTGCTGAAGCGCAAACTCGGCGGCGGCCACGATACCCCTCCCTGTATCCCAGGGCACAGGCAGGCCAGGGACGAATAACAAATGAGAACCATTTGCATTTTATAGGGAGACAGCCCCGCCGCCGCCAACGCCACCATCAACGCCACCTCCACCGCGTGCAGGCGCGGCTAGCGCGGCAGCAGGCCCGGCAGTATGGCGTTCAGATCCACCGCATCGGCCATGGCGCGATTGCCTTCGTCGCCAGGATGCAGCCGGTCGCCCGAGTCGAAGCGCGCCGCCATGCGGGAAGGATGGGCGCCATCGCGCAGCACGGCATCGAAGTCGATCACCGCATCGAAGGCGCCGCCCAGGCGTATCCAGGCGTTCACCTGCCGGCGCAGATCGTCCTTGTCGTCCTGGTAGTAGTCGTCCAGCGGCGTGCCTGGCAAGGCGCCCTCGAAGGGTGGCAAGGTGGCGCCGATCACGCGCAGGCCGTGGCTGCGCGCCCTGGCAACCAGCTGGCGATAGCCCTCTGCCATGTCCTGCAGGGTGGGACGCGGCGCCTGCCGCGCAAAGGCCGTGCCGGGCCAGGAAATATCGTTGATGCCCAGCAGCAAGATGAGGCTGCGCACACCGGGCTGGGCCAACACATCACGCTCCAGCCGCGCCAGCGCATGCTCGCCCATGCCATCCGACAGCAGGCGCGCGCCCGAAATGCCGGCATTGACCACCGCCGCGCCGTGCGGCGCAAGGCGCGCGGCCAGGAAATCCGGCCAGCGGCTGTCCCGGTCCAGGCTGGCCGTGGCGCCGTCGGTGATGGAGTCACCCATCACCGCTACCACGGGCGCCGCGGGTGACGCGGGGTCGGCCTCGACCTGAATACCCGCCAACAGCGGGCGGGCCGTGCTGCTGATTGCGCCAGGGTCCGAAGTCCGCAGCGCCGCAGCAGCGGACTGGTCGCCAGCCACGATCCAGCCGGTCTGGCGCCCATCCCAGTGAAAACTCTGCACAGGCATGGCGCCGGGCAGGTACAGGCTCACGGCCACCTGCGACAGCGCCGCCAAAGGCAAGGCCACAGGGTCGCTGACCAGGGATGCGCCTGCGGCAATGGTGGCTTGCGCGCCGCCGCCAAAGGTCACGGCCTGCAGGCTGCCAGCGTCAATGGAGCCCTGCGGCAACGGCTTTGCCACGGTCGCCCTGCCCACGGTCACAGGCTGGCCGCCATAGGCGTTGGAAAGCACGATGCGCAGGCGCGGCCCGCCCAGGCTGACGCGCGCCACCTGGCGCACGGTCTGGTCCTGCAGAACGGCGGGCAGGTTGGTGGGAAAGAGGAAGTCCGCCCCCCAAACCGGCTGCGGGCTGGCCTGCCAGGTGGCAGCCCAGTTGGAGGCTTCAGCCGAATCCGCTAGCACCGTCGAATCCGCCATGGCAGGCGTGGAAATCAAAAGCGCCAGAAGGACCGCGCCCGAGGCCGTGGAAAGCGATGGAAAAAGTTGCCGCATGCAAGGAATCCGATGTCTGTCGATGGCGGGATCATGGATTCAAGGGCTGCGCGGGACTAGACGGTCTGCTGGAACACCATCTGTGAATTTAATTCACGATGAGGCCTGTGCTGTGCTTTGGCAGCGAGGATGGGATGCGTATTCAAGCGTTTTTTTGTAGGAGCGATGCAAGGCTGAGGCGGTCTTTTGACGGCAAAAATCACATCCTATAGATTCACCCGCGTCAATTACCTGATGTCCAGATATTGCATTTCAGGCTTGAAATCGCCATGCTCACAATATTTCTTCACCATTTCCGAAGTGTATTCAGTCGAATTCAAATTAGTAGCCGTTGTCGCCTTCGTCACATAATAAATTTCTTCAATAGAGCTTACTTTTCCAACCAGATATAGATTTTCACCAAATCCATTCGAAATGTCCTGAAAAGCGCACCACCCTGATTTTATTTCCTCAACGCCCTTTTGAAGCAGCGCGACTCCATTTTTTGATGATTTCATATTCATCTTTTTCTGAAAATCAATAGATTGAATTTTTTCCAGCTGAAAGAACATATAAAAATTATTAGTTTCCACATCAGCATATATTCTGATATTAAAGGCAGTTTTTGGTAAAAAAACGGGAACCCAAGAGATATATCTTTGCCCATCTTCACCCAATAGATCATAGGAAGAGAAGAAGCTCTCCTTTTCATCTTCGACTGAAGAAATAAGAAAAATAAATCCCAAAAGTGCAACCACAACGAATGATCCGAAAGATACTTTTATTATCTTCTTCATGGGCTTATATATTAAATACTCATGAAACAAGCGCTTATTTCGCAAGATCCAAAAATGAAACTCCAAAAATTCAAGTGGCGCCTCTATTCCTTACAGCCTAACTAATCTACATCCGCCACCAAAATTACCGTGACTATTGGATAATTTAACATGCATAACAGTAGCGCTCCGGCCAAAAAGAGCCATTTATTGTTTGCAACAACAGCTAGTCCAACATCAGCAAAGAAAAAAATCTGTGCACACCCACTCCAGAATGGATGCAATATTTAAAGACTGCCTTAACTGTGTGAGTGCGTTAGTTAAAAAAGGCTATGGCAATTGGCACAAGTCTTTACTTCAAGGAAAGTTAAATCGCGGTAATATTTTCATCTACCCAAACAACCATATTCACCCACCGAATTATTCCTCACCATTTCTTCTCCAGAAGAAATTATTTCACTATTTTTTATAAAGAAATAAGTAAAAATACCATCGTCCATTAATTCTTTGTACTCCACATCATCCTTTAAATCACTTGAATATTTTCTCAGCTCTTCAAGAATAACTAATTTTGGCGTATATGGCGGAAATACACAAACAAAGTCGTAATCTTTATTTATATAATAATCAAAACCATCTTTTCTGAAGAAAAAATATCCATTTAGCAAGATTAAAATAATAATTACCAATTTAATCCTCATGGAGTTTGCCAGTCTTTTCTTGCATTAAGCGCACCAGAGTTTTTCTATGATCCATACACCGCCATCATCAATACTATCTTGGAAATTATTTTTCACGATCTTTGTCAGGTGTTATTTTTTTCTCTCTCTGCTGCTTATTATTACTTCTACAAAAAATCAACACAAGAATAATTATCGGACTAATGAGCAAATAAATCGTCACCAGCATTTTTATATTTCTTGGAACCTCACAATAAACAGAGGAAAATATGCTTATTATCCAAATTGATGCATATATTGCTTTCCTTGTTGAATGCAAATATATAGATCCAACAATGCAAACCAAAAATACGAAAAATATTGCCCAAAAATAATACAACACCACATCGGTTGCAAAAGCGAAAGCCGGCATGGGTAATGCAAGAAAGAAAATCAGTCCAATCGCATCCGCAAGTAATTTTGAACGCATTGATTTCATTGCCTTTGAAATCTTTCCAAGCTTGTTCTGTAATTTTTCCTAGATCACTATTATCGCCCGGTTGTACTATTTCCTGGCTTAAGTGATGTGCTTTATGAAGCAATCCTTCTTCACCACTCCATACCTCAAACCTCTGCGAGACGTCCCCTGTGGGTTGTATTCCTGCAGCACATTGCCACAGGGGTCCTACTGTGCGACCCAGGCCACTAACCCTCGCTGGTCGGTCAGGGCCATGGGCGTGCCCAGATGGTCGCAGTGGTAGTGATGGATGGCTACGGAGCCCTGTTACGCTCGCTCCTGCTTTTGCAGTTACTTGCGCATCTCCTGCAGCATTTTCATGGTGTGCTCGTCGTGCATACCCAACATGACCAAGCGATCTGCGCGCGTTTTGGCCCATCTTGTTATAACCCATGGGGCTGAACAATCTACGCATATCGAGACTCACTGTGACTGGTGATCTTTATTTTCAACAATCTCTTTACTTATTAGAAAATCACCGTATGGCCATACGGTTATGGTGGTCGTTCTAATAAAATTGTTATTTCCGTCAGATCTTGAGTGTTTTGATAACTTGAAATAATGAGTTTCTTCTCCCAATGTATTTGAAACACTTATTGATGCAGGGAAAGCAGTTGGTTTAATGTTCGATTCTTTTATCCTAATTACGACATTTTTACGAATTAGGCAGCGATGGCTTTGCCATCCCAATATATCTTTGACACTCAAATCATAGTCTGGATTTCCAAGCTTATTAAAAATATAAGACAAATTAAATCCCTCTATATCCGATAAATCAATTTTCATCGGTGCCATCAAGAAAATTAGCAAAGATATTATTTGAAAAACAAGCGCTGCCGCTATTATGTAAACTGCTGCTTTCATCATCTTTTTCAATCTTTTCATCTTCTATATATTTGATTTTCTTTAGGCTATACACCATTCCATGCCCAACCAGTTGAATGTGATCCGTCTTCTGAGCCTGCGCCAATGGTTGTACGACTCCCCGTCACGAATGGCACATGCCCAGTAGCGTCCCCATATAGGCATGCTACTGCAACAATATTACCAGGCTTTGTAGAAGTAACAAATTCAAATACGGGAATTGCTTTTTTGTGGATTTTCCCAATCTCCAGCAGTTGCTGGTCCTCTTGGGATAATTCCGAATCTGTAGCGCGATGGAGATTCGACATCTGCATTTTCTAGCACTTCATGAACAAAGAGATTACATTTATTTTCGACCCAAAGCCAGAAATCGAGGCGTATGAATATCTTTCTTGATTTTTTATTTTTCCCCGCTGCTTTCAAAATTCTCTCTGCACACAAGCCCAAAGGATCAATGGAAATCATGGGATTTATCGCATATATACTTTTGTTTACCCCTCCGCCCAACCCGGTCGGATCCTGATTGATATAACTCTCCACCACAGGATCGTAATATCGATGCTGGTTGTAATACAGCCCCGTCTCCCTGTCATGGGGCTGCCCCGGCAGTCGGATCGCCTAGTGGATGCCTTGAGGGTTGTATTCGTGCAGCACATTGCCCCATGGGCCCAGCTTCGCGGCCCATGCCACCTGGCCGGTCCGGTCCGTCGGCTGCTGAGCTGAATGGTCTTCAATCGTTGGTCTTTACTGTGCTCATGTCGCCAGCAGTCATGCAGGTACTGATTTCTGTGGGAAATTCAAAATACGCTCTAGATAGCCGGATTCGGCACCTGTACTTTTTTACCTCATCCACCTTGCCATAATGGCCTTAATTTCTCCTAACGCGTAAGTACTTTGAGCTTATCGCATTAGTCATAATTTTTACCATCAAATTTATTGTGCTCGTCTGGTGCTTTTCCATCAAGACGAAAAATTCATAACATGCATTAATCGCATGAAACATCTTTGCCATTTACTCTTATAGCTCCCTCTGTGGCCGGCAGAATGCCTTCATCAGCCTGAGCCGAATATCTCCAGAATATTATTATTGGATTTTTCTTCAAAAGAGAGCAATCATTGTTTATTAATTTATTTATGTTTATTTCTCCGGATAATTCACCCCCGGCAGGTATTGTTTTTAAATCTGAATTGCTCCCAATTGGGAGAAATAAGCCAATTGGCTTAAGATCTTCTGAATCAGAGTAGGCGCTAAGATTTATCCCACGAATAAGGAGGGACGATGGAAGGGAGTCTTTTCTTAATTTAATATCCTTTGATGAGTTGTTTGCAATATTTGTTTTTATTGAGTTTTTTTCTACTTTTAAGGTCAAAGAATATTCAATGATATTTAGATATTCCTTGGATTCTCCATGAGATTCATGGGGAAGGAATATCAATATTATCATCTTGACCAAATACGTTGTAAGTCTATATTTAATTCGGATAGGTGCCATGATGGACTTTCAGGAGTTCTTTCTTCGTAGTTCGTATCTCTGCTTCGATTCCGTATGCAGTGCATCCAACGGGTGGATCCTTTAAAGAATTTTCCAGAATGGTTATTTCCAGTTCATGCGCTTTTCTTTCTGAGGCAAGGCGGATTTTTTTATTACTTGTTACAATTTGAGATATCCCTTTATTTCCTTTGCATACATCTTTATTTGATTTTAATATGTCTTCTTTGTGAGAATTTTCGTGCGCAACGGTAGTGCCGAGAGCATTCTGACACTTTCCTGCATTATTTGAGTTTATTTTCACTTCCTCATCATCACAATACACTGTGTTGAAATTGAGTGGATTATCTGGATCTGGAGAATCTCTGGATAAGTAATGCCTGATCTGACCCAATCGAGACCCAATGGATCATAGCGTCTTATAGGGTTATTGGCCCCGTAGCTAAAGACGTTGAACCCCCCCATCAACCCAATCGGATCCTGATTGATATAACTCCCCACCACCGGATCGTAATACCGATGCCGGTTGTAATACAGCCCCGTCTCCCTGTCATGGTGCTGCCCCGGCAGCCGGATCGCCTGGTGGATGCCCTGCGGGTTGTATTCCTGCAGCACATTGCCCCAGGGGTCCAGCTTGGCGGCCCAGGCCACCTGGCCGGTCTGGTCCGTCAGCGCCATGGGCGTGCCCAGGTGGTCGCAGTGGTAGTGGTGAATGGCGATGCGAGCGTGCTGTTCTTTTTCCTGTGCCTGCAGCTTGGCATGCATGCCGTTGAGTAGGCGTGTAGTGCTGTCTGCCTGTTCACCCAGGATCGCCTGGGCACTGGGCGGCAGGCCGTGCTCCAGGGTGTGGCGCAGGTGGCGGGCGGCGTCTTGCTGCATGTCGCGCGGCATGGCGCTGAGCATGGTTTGCATCAGGGCCAGGGCCGGCGTGTGGTTGGGGTCGTCCTGGTCGGGCAGGCCTGCGGTGATGGCTTGCACCAGCAGGTGGGGCTCGCTTTGCGGGTCGCCGCTGGCCGTGGTGCTCAGGCGCACCAGGGGGGTGAAGCTGCCCGGTTCGTAGATGGTGTGTTCTATGTGGCGCGTGTCATCGCCGCCCTGCAGGCGCTCGGTGTGGATGAGGCGGTCGCCGTCCCAGCCGTAGTAGTGGGTGCGTGTGGGCAGTTCGGTGTCTGCGCTTTCGACCTGCTGCTTGAGCCTGCGGCCCAGGGCGTCGTAGGTGTAGCGGCTGTGGTGGCGCAGTTGCTCGGCGTTGCCCTGGATCTGGCTGCTGCGCACCGCTATGAGCTGGTGGGCTCCGTCGTAGTGCAGTTGCTGCTGGCTGTGGTCTGCCTGCATTTGCGCGATGCGGTTGCCGCAGGGGTCGTAGCGCCAGACGCAGTCTTCAGTGAAGCCGATACGGTTGTCTTCCCAGCGCTGCACGGGGCCTTGCCGCTGGCCTACAAGGTGGCTCAGGCCCATGAGGTTGAAGTCGGTGTGCCGCCAGTGGGCATGGACCTGGGCAGCCCAGTTGTCCTGGGTGTTCGTCTGGCCCGGTGCGCCGGGTGCACCGGGTGCTGGCAGGCGGTTGCCTGCGGGGTCGATCTGCCAGCGGGTGGTGGTCTGGGGGTCCTGGCTGTCGGTGGCCGCTCTGAGGCGCCCTGCGCTGTCGTAGCCGTAGCGCAGCAGTTGCGCGGCCTGGCCCGGGGCGCCGGCCTGTTCGATGGCAACGAGCTGGCCCAGGCTGTCGTAGTGGTAGCGGCGGCCGAGGATCTGGCCTATGAGGGGCTGGACCAGGTGATCACGGCCTTCCGTGCTTTGAAGGCCTGTGGTGCCCAGGGCCGTGAGGCGGCCCAGGCTGTCCCATTGGCGTTGCACCTGCAGGGAGTTTTGCGCATCTGCTGCGGGGTTAGGTTGGTGCAGGCTGCGGCGGACTTCGCGGTGCAGGCTGTCGCGCTCGAAGTCGATGAGGCTGGCTCCGTTGAGCTGCAGTCCGTGTACATGGCCTGAGCCGTAGGTGAGCCAGGCGATCTCTCCCAGGCCTTGCAGCTGGCTGTGCTGGCGTGCGCCCAGGCGGTCCAGCGTGTGGGCGATGCGGTGTTCGTATTCGATCTGCTCTGCGCCCCCGTTCCCGCCCCCGTCCTTGCCTGGGCGGTACAGCTGCTGCACTTCTCCGGTGATGCGGCCCAGGGCATCGCGCTCCAGTGCTATGCGGCTTTGCAGCTGGATGGTGTTCTCTGCGGTGTTCTCGCCAGTGTGCTGCCAGACGCTGGCCGCCGTGAGGCGCCCGGCGGCATCCCATTCGTAGCGGTGGGTTTGTGCAGGCGCATGGGGCGTGGCGGGCAGCTGGCGTTCGACCAATCGCCCGCCTTCGTCCCAGCGGTAGTGGCTGCTGGTTTGCTGTGCGGCGTTGCCGTCCGTGGCTTCCATGAGCTGGCCTGCCGCGTCCCAGCGGTAGCGCTGCAGCCGTTGGTCAAACCCTTCTTCCTGCACGAGCCGGTCCAGCGCGTCCCAGGCAAAGCGGCTTTGCGCTCCGTTCTCGTTGACGAGGCGCAGGAGGCGGCCTGCGCTGTCGTATTCGAAGGCCAGGGTGAGGCCGCCATGTGTTCGCTGGATGAGCCTGCCCCAGAGGTCGTAGCGCAGGTGGATGCTGGGGTCGGCGGTCTGGGTTTCGCTGGAGGTGCCGGCAGGCTGGGCCGGCTCGATGCGCGTGAGGTGGCCTGCGCTGTCGTAGTGGTAGCGCTCGATCTGGCCGTTGGGCAGTTCGCTGGCCACGATGCGGCCCTGGCCATCGCGCTGGTGGCGTTGGCGCTGGCCCAGGGCGTTGTCCACTTCGATGAGCGCTCCCCAGCGGTCGTAGTGGTAGTGCGTGCTGTGGCCCGAGCAGTCGGTGTAGCTGAGCAGTTGGCCCGCGTCGCTCCAGGCCAGCTGTTTGCTGCCACCCTGGGCGTCTTCGATGCGCCGGGGGCTGTCGCAGGTGAGCGGCGCTTCCTGGGGATCGGGGTAGTGGTAGCGCTCGGTGCTGCCGTCGGCCTGGGTGATCTGGGTGAGGCGGCCCCAGTTGTCGTATTCGTAGCCGGTGGTGGCCCCTGCCGGGTCGGTGGAGGCGAGCAGGCGGCCGGTGGCTTCGTCGTGTTCCTGCTGGGTGCTGCGCCCGTCGGGCAGTTGCACGCCGATGAGCCGGCCCTGGCCATCACGCCTGAGGTGGACGCTGCGCCCCAGCGGGTCGGTGCGCGAGGCCAGGCGGCCGAAGCTGTCGTAGGCCTGCAGCCAGCGGCTGCCATCGGCCTTGTGGTGGGCGATGAGGCGCGACAGGCCCGCTGCGCCTTCGAAGTAGTAGGTCTCGATGCGATCCAGGCTGTCGCTGACGCGGGTGGCGGCGCGCGGCTGGCCGTCCGGGCCCGGGGGCTGGGCCAGGTAGTCGAAGCGGTAGCTGAGGCCTTCCTGGTTGCTGTGCTCGATGACGCGGGCACCGGGCTGGGCGCTCTCGTAGCGGTAGCGGTGCCAGGGTCCGCTGGCATGGCGGTGGGCACTGATGCGGTGGTGGTCCCATTCGAATTCGCGCACGAGCTGGCCTGCGCGGTCGTGGACGGTGATGAGGTCGCCTACGCTGCTGTAGCCGTAGCGCACGAGGGCGATGGGGGTGGACAGGGGATGCATCGGGTCCTGCACCAGATCCACGCCTGTGACTCGCCAGCCGTCGTCGGTTCCCCACAAACCCAGCGCATCCCTGCCACCATGGATGCGCTGGTGCAGCAGCCGGTAGCGCCGGCCCGTGCCGTCGCTCAGCGAGACCAGGCGGCCTGCGGGGATGGGGTCCTTGCTCGCACTGTGGCCGGCCTCAGGCGTGGTGCCGTCGCTGTAGTGGTAGAGCTGGCGGCGTCCGAAGCGGTCGATCCGGGCCATGAGGCGCCAGGGACCGGCGATAGGTTCACCGGGAGCAGGGCCAAAGCCCCAGAGGGTGTCGCCATCGCCGCTGACCGCAAGGATGGCTTCGGGGTTGCGCACCAGTGCCTGTTCCACATGGCTCCAGCGTGGGTTCGCAGCCCAGGGCGCTGTGCCCTGTTCAGGGCTGCCGCCGCGCAGCAGCCAGATGTCCTCGCTGGCACTGTGCAGCTGGCCGCCCGGCGCCAGGGGCTGGTCGAAGGTGATGACGCGGCCGCTGGCGTCCAGCAGCAAGGTGGCCTCGTCCTGCAGGCGGATGCTGAGCTCCTGCAGCAGGTGCCAGCCATGGCCCAGCAGGCCGCAGGCCGCGCCGTGCTCGGGGTTGACGTAGCTGCTGTACTGGCGCTGCCAAGCCACAGGCAGCGCGGCCGACGGCAGGGCGAAGTCCAGGTCTTCTGCGCCCAGCAGGACCTTGGCGCCGAGCTGGGGGTTCACAGGGGATCCGACGGTGATGCCGTCCGGGCAGACGGAGCAGGCCAGGCCGCCCTGGCTGCCGATGAGCACGGTGAGCGAGCCGGTGACGATCTTGCCCTTGACGACGCTGTCGGTGATGCGGGCTGCGGGTTTGCCACTCATGCAGACTTCTCCTGAGTGGACTTGATGGCGCAGTCGCAATGTATCGCTGTATCCAGGGCGGCAATTGCTTCACATTGCCTCATTCCGGGTAGATGGAAACAGTGGCGGATTCTCTGATGGCCAGGCATTTCATGAGAATGCAGTGGCTCGCCCCATGGCGTGCGGATGGCAAATGGTCGTGTCATTGTGTCAACCGCCCTACGGACGGCTCCCTCTCTCGATGAGCGGGAATCATAGACAGGCCACTGGCAATGGCGCAATTGATTTATGCGTCAGACTCCTCTTATAAATGTAAGCAAATTGATTATCTTGGATACATCAGCAATTGAATGCCGCCTCACCAATGGAAGGACATATCGATAAATTTCTCATGCCATTGGTGCAATGGGGATGAGGCGCCTGCTGACCCGCATCAAGGCGCGCCAATAAAAAAAGCCCCTGCCTCGAAAGGCAGGGGCTGTCAGGGGCCCGGGGCGCCATGCGTGGCACCGCCGGGCCGGCTAGCAACGGGTTGGCATCAGCCGGCAGCCGCCTCCGGCGAGGGCTTGGGCTGCAGGCGCTTGAGCACGCGCGGCACGATGAGCACGCAGGCCACGATGATGATCAGCGTCAGCGACATGGGGCGCTGCAGGAAGATCCACCAGCTGCCTTCGCCGATGGACACGGCATTGCGCATCTGTGCCTCGGCCAAGGGGCCCAGGATCATGCCGACCACGACGGGCGCAGTGGGGAAGTCGAAGCGGCGCATGATCACGCCCAGCACGCCGATGCCGTACAGCAGGAACAGGTCGAAGGCGCTCTGGCGCATGCCGTAGGCACCCACGGTGGCGAAGATCAGGATGCCTGCGTACAGCTGGGGACGCGGGATCTTGAGCAGCTTGACCCACAGGCCCACCATGGGCAGGTTGAGCACCAGCAGCATCAGGTTGCCGATGTACAGCGAGGCGATCAACGCCCAGACCAGGGCGGCGGACGAGCTGAACAGCTGCGGGCCGGGGTTGATGCCGTAGTTCTGGAACGCGCCCAGCAGCACGGCCGTGGTGTTGCTGGTGGGAATGCCCAGGGTCAGCAGCGGGATCAGCGCGGCGGTCACGGTGGCGTTGTTGGCGGCCTCGGGGCCGGCCACGCCTTCAATGGCGCCCTTGGTGCCGAACTCGGCACGGTTCTCACCCTTGGCCAGCTTCTTTTCGGTGGCGTAGCTCAGGAAGGTGGGGATCTCGGTGCCGCCGGCAGGGATGCAGCCGAAGGGTGTGCCGATGACGGTGCCGCGCAGCCAGGCGGGCCACGAACGCTTCCAGTCACGGCCGGTCATGTGCACGCGGCCCATCCTGTTTTGCGTATCGACGACCTTGCCTTCGTACATGGCGGCATACAGCACCTCGGCCACGGCGAACAGGCCCACGGCCACGAGCACGATGTCCACGCCGTCCAGCAGTTCCATCTTGCCCATGGTGTAGCGCGCAGCGCCCGAGATCTGGTCCATGCCGATGCAGCCCAGCGCCAGCCCCAGGAACAGGGCCGTCATGCCGCGCAGCGCGCTTTGGCCGAGCACGGCACTGACGGTGGTGAAGGCCAGCACCATCAGCATGAAGTACTCGGGCGGGCCTAGCTTGACGGCGAAGTCGGCGACCGACGGTGCGAACAGCGTGACGACCACGGTGGCCACGGTACCGGCCACGAAGGAGCCGATGGCGGAGGTGGCCAGCGCGGCGCCCGCGCGGCCGCTCTTGGCCATCTTGTTGCCCTCCATGGCCGTGACCATGCTCGCGGTCTCCCCGGGCGTGTTCAGCAGGATGGAGGTGGTGGAGCCGCCATACATGGCGCCGTAGTAGATGCCCGCGAAGAAGATCATCGAGGCGGTGACCTCGACCTTGGCGGTAATGGGCAGCAGCATGGCCACGGCCACGGCCGGGCCGATGCCGGGCAGCACGCCCACGGCCGTGCCCAGGGCGCAGCCGACCAGAGCCCACAGCAGGTTGGCGGGTGTGATGGCGGTGGCGAAGCCCGCCATCAGTGCGTCAAAGATTTCCATTACAGCCACCCTGTCTCAGTCAGGCCCGGCAGGTTGATTGCCAGGAATTGCGTGAAGGCCCAGAACACGGGCGCCGAGATGAGCAGCCCGGTGACCACGTCCTTGACCCAGGTGATGGGTGCGCCCGCCTGGGCCTGGCCGCCAGCACGGCGCAGGCCCTGCACGGCCAGCACGTAGCAGATGGTGCAGCTGACGATGAAGCCCGCCGTGCCGATCAGCGCGGCGTTGACCATCAGGCCGGCCGACACCCAGACGAAGGCGCCGATGTCGGCGCGTGGATGGCCGCCAGGGGCAGAGGCTTCGCGGTAGCCGCCCGTGCGCGCCTCCCAGACCAGCCAGGCGCCGCAGACCGCGAGCACCACGGCGCACAGCCAGGGCAGGAAATTGGGGCCGACGCCGCCGTAGCCGGAGTCGGAAGGGATCTGCAGCGCGCCGAAGGCCAGGCCTGCAGCGACGAGCAGCACGCCAGAGCCGACGATGGTCTGCGCGCGAACCGAGGGAAAGCCGCTGGGCTCATCGGCCTGGGCGGCATCCGTGGCAAGTGGATTGGGTTGTGAGGACTCGGACATGGTCAGTTCCTGGCCGCAGCGGAACCGGCGACCGGGCCGGCCACCGCTGCAGACGTGGGGAAAAAATTAAGCCGCCGGGGCCAGCGGGCCGCTGGCGCGGCGCGCGGGCATCTTCCGCTTCTTGAAGCAGGCGCTGCGACTGGCGCCTGCCGTGGCCCGCAGGAGTGCGGGCCTGTGGCCGCACCGGCCCCGCAAGAGGCCGGTGCAGCCGTGCGATCACACCATGCCGGACTTAACCATGGTGGCGCGCAGGCTCGCGAACTCCTGGTCCACGAACTCGCCGAAGGCATCGCCGGCCAGCCACGCGGGCGTCCAGTCGTTCTTCTGCAGAGCCTCGGCCCAGGCCTTGCTCTTGGTGGCCTTCTCCAGCATGGCGACCAGCGCGTCGCGCTGGGGCTTGGTGATGCCGGGCGCGCCGTACACGCCGCGCCAGTTGCCGATCTCGACGTTGATGCCCTGCTCCTTGAGCGTGGGCACGTCCACGCCCTTCAGGCGCTGGCCCGAGGTCACGCCGATGGGCTTCATCTTGCCGGTGCTGATGTACTCGGCGAACTCGCTGAAGCCGCTGCCGCCCACGGTGACGTTGCCACCCAGGATGGCGGAGATGGCCTCGCCGCCTCCACGGAAAGCCACGTAGTTGATCTTGGAGGGATCGACGCCGACTTCACGCGCGATCATGGCCGCCGCAATGTGCTCGGTGGAGCCGCGCGAGCCGCCGCCCCACTTGACGGAGCCCGGGTCCTTCTTGAGCTGGGCGATCACCTCGGCCATGTTCTTGAAGGGCGAGTTGGCGGGCAGCACGAACACGTTGTATTCGCTGGTCAGGCGCGCCAGCGGCGTGGCCTGCGTCAGGTTCACGGGCGGCTTGCCCGTGATGATGCCGCCCAGCATGACGGCGCCCATGACCATCATGGCGTTGGGATCGCCCTTGCTGCCGTTGACGAACTGCGCAAGACCGATGGCGCCAGCGGCGCCGCCCTTGTTGTCATAGGTGACGGAAGCAGCCTGACCAGCGTCCTGCAAAGCCTTGCCCAGGGCACGGCCCGTGGTGTCCCAGCCGCCGCCGGGGTTGGCCGGCAGCATCATCTTGACGGCGACCGCAGCCTGGGCAGACAGCGGCAGGCTGCCTGCGGCGGCCAGTGCGGCCAGCGACTTCAGAAAAGTATCACGACGCATGGTTTGACTCCTTGTGTTGTAAGGCTGTCGATGATCGGTTCGCTACCTGTCAAATGGCTGTCCAAACCCCTAGGGGAATCCCTAGATCGCTCTTGGCGCGATGGCCTGCATCGCGCCCGGTGCTAACGTGCGGGCCATGCAATTGCTGCTCGTAGAAGATGACAACGCCATGCGCACCACGCTGCAGCGCACGCTGATCCGGCGCGGCATCCAGGTGGAGACGGCGGCCGACGGCCCCTCGGCCCTGGCGCAGTGGCTGGTGCGCGAGCCCGACGCCGTGGTGCTGGATTTGAGCCTGCCCGGCCTGGACGGCCTGCAGGTGCTGGAGCGTGCGCGCGGCCAGGGCCTGCGTACGCCCGTGCTCATCCTGACCGCGCGCGGCACCGTGGGCGACCGCGTGCTGGGCCTGAACGCCGGAGCGGACGACTACCTGGCCAAGCCCTTCGACCTCGACGAGCTGGAGGCCCGGCTGCGCGCCCTGCTGCGCCGCAGCAGCGACAGCTTCGCGCCCAAGCCGCCGCCCGAGACCATTGCCATGGGCGCGCTGCGCTACGACAAGACCAGCGGCGCCATCCACCGCGATGGCGAGATCATGGAGCTGACGCCCCGCGAGCTGGCCCTGATGCACGCCCTGCTGGCGCGCCCCGGCCATGCCGTGGCCAAGGAGCGGCTGTTCGCGCTGGTGTTTCCCGGCGAGTCCGACGTGCAGTACGAGGCCGTGGAAGTCGTCGCCTACCGGCTGCGCAAGAAGCTGTCGGGCACGGGCGTGCAACTGGTCACGCTGCGCGGCCTGGGCTATCTGCTCAAGGCCGAGTCGGCCTGACGCATTGCCGCATTCCAGCACCGCAAGCCCATGCGCGACCCCGGTCTTCCCCTTCCCGCCCCCGCCCGCGCGCGCCAGCCCTGGTCGCTGCGCCGCCAGCTGCTGACGGGCATTCTCGTACCCGTCATTCTGTTCATTGGTTTCAATACCTGGAGCCTGTACCACCAGACTCTGGCTGCGCTGAACACGGCCTATGACCGCACGCTGCTGGCCTCGGCCAAGAGCATCAGCGAGCAGCTGGATGTGACGGGCTATGACGAGTCCGCCCAGTTGCATGCCATCGTTCCCTACTCGGCGCTGGAGATCTTCGAGGCCGACAACCAGAGCCGCATGTTCTACCGCGTCTCCACGCTGGACGGGGAAATGGTGTCGGGCTTTGGCGAGCTGCCCATGTGGCACGGCGTCATCCCCCAGCGCCCGCCCTACGCGGCCCTGGTCGATTTCTACGACGCACAGTTCCGCGGCCGGCCCGTGCGCATGGCCGTGCTGCTGCAGCCCGTGGCCAGCGCCAAGGGGCGCGGCATGGCCGTGATCCAGGTGGCCGAGACGCTGGAGCTGCGCGAGACCCTGGCCCTGCAGATCCTGCGCACCACGCTGGCACGCCAGGCACTGCTGGTGGCTGCCGTGGCGCTGATCGTGATCTTTGTGGTGCAGCGGGCCACCCAGCCCGTGCGCCAGCTCAGCAGCGACCTGCGCTCGCGCCCGCGCGGCGACCTGAGCCCGCTGTCGGCCCCCGCTGCGCCGCGCGAATTGCAGCCCCTGCTGGAGGCCATCAACCAGCTCATGCTGCGGCTGCGACAGCTGCTGTCGGACCAGAAGCGCTTTGTGCGCGATGCATCGCACCAGTTGCGCACGCCGCTGGCCGTGCTCAAGGCCCAGCTGCAGTCGGCCCAGCGCGGCGATGTGCCGGCCGAGCAGGCCTTCGAGGAAATCGGCGCCACCGTGGACCGCGCCACGCGGCTGGCCAATCAGATGCTGGCGCTGGCCAAGGTCGAGCAGCTACGGCAGGAAGACAGCGCCGAGCCGGCATCGCCCGCCCCCAGCCTGCTGGACGAAGTGGTGCGCGACGTGGCCATCGAGCTGTCGCCGCTGATTGCCGAGCAGGACATCGACTTCTCCATAGACACCGAACCCTGCCCCGTGCCGGCCCATGAATGGATGCTGCGCGAACTCACGCGCAACCTGCTGCACAACGCCATACGCCACATGCCTGCGGCCGGCAGCCTGCACATCAGCGTGCACCAGGCCGGCAGCCAGGCCGTGCTCAGCCTGCGCGACAGCGGGCCAGGCATAGACAGCGACCTGGCCCAGCGGCTGTTCCAGCCGTTCTCGGCCGGCAATGCGCGCAGCGGCTCGGGCCTGGGGCTGGCCATCTGCCACGAGATCGTGCAGACGCTGGGCGGCGCCATCGAACTGCGCAACATCTACCGGCAAGGCCTGGTCTGCGGATTGCATGCGCACGTGGCGATTCCGCTGCAACCGGCCACTGGCAAGCACCCCGCGCCGCGCGCACAATAACGCCATGACCGATATCGAATCCATGCGTCTGGACAAATGGCTGTGGTGCGCGCGTTTCTACAAGACGCGCAGCCTGGCGGTAGAAGAGATCGGCAAGGGCCGCATCACCGTCAACGGAGCCCTGGTCAAGCCCGCGCGCGAGGTGCGCTGCGGCGACACCGTGGCGCTGCGCCAGGGCCAGATTCCGCGCACCGTGGTCATTCGTGGCCTGTCCGGCATGCGCGGCCCCGCGCCCGTGGCCCAGGCCCTCTACGAAGAAACCGCCGCAAGCCTGGCCGAGCGGGAGCGCCTGGCCGAGCAGCGCCGGCTGGCGCCCGAGCCCGCCAGCAGCATTGCCGACCAGCACGACGGCCGCCCCACCAAGCGTGACCGCCGCCAGATCGACCAGGTGCGCGAGCGCGGCAACTGGGACAGCCGCTGGAGCGCATCCATCGACGACCTGGACCGGCGCTGAATCCTGCGGCCCTGCCCGCCTCACGCCTCTTCCAGCAAAAAGGCCATGCGCAACAACTGCGCATGGCCTTTTCTCATGGGTTTGCGGGCGCAGACCCCTGCGGCGTTCAGACCACCTGGTCCTTGGCCGGTGCGTCGTCCCCCTGCGCACGCGGCAGGATGAGGTTCATCACCATGGCGGCCATGGCCCCCACGGTCACGGCCGAGCCCAGCAGGTACTGCAGCATGTCCGGCAGGGTCTGGACCCAGTCTTTGGGAGCCAGCGTGGCGAAGAAGGAGCAGATGATGGGCACGCCCACCACCAGCATGGCGCGCTCGTCCAGGCGCACATGGCGCAGGATGCGGATACCCGCCATGGCAATGGTCACGCAGACCACGGCGAACATGCCG
Organism: Delftia sp. GW456-R20; assembly: GCF_001622915.1. NCBI lineage: Bacteria > Pseudomonadati > Pseudomonadota > Betaproteobacteria > Burkholderiales > Comamonadaceae > Delftia > Delftia sp. GW456-R20. Next base: position 1,504,185 of record NZ_LWCN01000004.1, read on the forward strand.
CCGATCACGGGCGAGGGAATGGCCGCAATCAGCGCCGAGAACTTGCCCAGAAAGCCCAGGCAGGCCAGCACCAGGCCGGCTGCAATGAAAACCATGCGGCTGGCCACGCCGGTGATCGAGATCACGCCCGCATTGGTGGAGTAGCCGGTGACGGGCGTGGCGCCTATCAGGGCGGCCACGCTGCAGCTCAGGCCCTCGCCCACGGCGCCACGGTCGAGCTGGCGGCTGGTGATGGGCTGGTTGATCACGGCCGATACCGCAAACCAGGTGCCCGTGGTTTCCGCCATGACCACCAGATAGATCACGACAAAGGTCAGCACGGCAGGCAGGCTGAACTGCAGCGGGTAGTCGATGCCGGCCAGCTTGGGCAGCGTAAGCCAGGGCGCATCCGCAACCGGCTGCCAGGCGAACAGGCCCATGGCCCAGGCCACGGCCGTGCCGCCGGCCAGCGCGATGATCACCGACGACAGCCGCATCCAGCGGCCTAGCCGGTTGTCAAAGCGCAGGCCCAGCATCATGGCCGCGATCAGCAGCGCCGCCGACACCGAAGCCAGGGCAATGGACTGGTTGACCGTCATGCCGCCATGCACCGAGAACACGTTGGCGCTGAGCGCAATCGGCAACAGCGACAGCCCCACCACGAGGATGATGGTGCCGCCGACGATGGGCGGCACCAGCCAGCGGATCACGCGGTGGAACCAGCCCAGCGCACCCAGTGCGATGACGATCAGAGCTCCCGGAATCAGCGCGCCATAGACGGCTCCCATGCCGCCGAAGCCGCCGCCCGCGCCAAAGGCCACGGCCAGGATGGCACCCAGCGGAATGTAGGAAGGCCCTTGCGCAACAGGCATGCGCATGCACCAGGCGGTCTGGATCAGCGTGCCCACGCCTGCGGCAAGAAAGGTGGACTGGATCATGGACGCCGCATCGGCTTGCGACAGCGCCAAGGCCGAGGCAATGATGAAGGGCACGACATACACGTCCATGGCCATCACATGCTGCAGGCCCAGCAACAGGGCCTGTGACAGCGAGACGCGGTCGTCGGGGCGGGCGATCAGGCGCCCTTCGTAGGAGGAGGTCGGTTCGGTCATGGGACGGAAAAATGCGGAAAACGGCCGCAGCGCAAAGACTGCGGCGCTCAGACAGCAGTGACAGCGCCGGCGGCCTGGCGCCGGTGCACGCACTCGCCCTGCACCCAGGTACTGGCCACATTGGCGCGCGTGGCGTGGTGGATGATCTTTTGCAGAATGTCGGCCGGGCCATCCGCGCCGGGCCAGATCTGGACATTGGAGTCAGGCCCCTGGCAGTCGATGGCCAGGGCGTCCATGGCGTGGCCGGGCTCGATGCGGCCAATCGGCAGGTCCAGCGCATCGCCCCCCGCCGCCGTGGCCAGCCACAGCGCAAAGACGTGGTCGATGCGGGCCTGCACGCCCTGCCCCGCCCTGCCGCGCTGCGAAGCGCCCAGGGCCGGGTCCACCCCCTCATGCAAGGCCAGCGAGGCCGTCATGGCGTGGCGGCAGGCATCGAACATGCTGGGGCTGTAGCCGCCCGAGATGTCCGTGGCCAGCCCCATGCCCAGGCCCTGCTCACGGCCGCTGCGGGCCGGGAACACGCTGTTGGCGAAATAGAAGTTGGACAGAGGGCAATGCGCTACCGAGGCGCCCGTGCGCGCCATCAGTGCCACGTCATCGGCCGTGAGGAAGTTGGCATGGGCCACGACCGTGCGGCGCGTGAGCAGGCCGAAATCATGCAGCGCATGCGCATCGGTGCGGCCCTGGCGTTCCAGCACATGGGCATGCGCCCAGTCGCTCTCGGAGCAATGGGTTTGCACATGGGCGCCGGTGCGTCCAGCCAGGTCGCCCAGGCCGCGCAGCAGCTCGTCGGTGCACGAAGGAATGAAGCGCGGCGTGATCACCGGCAGCACGCGCTGCTGCGCGTTGTCCGGATGCTGGCGCAGCCAGTCGATGAAGCGCGCCGTCTCGGCAATGCCTTCGGCGGCGCTGGCGTCCTTGTAGTACGGGGGGCATTGCGACGGCTCGTCCATCGCCACCTTGCCCACCAGGGCGCGCTGGCCCAGGGCCAGGCAGCGTTCGGCGAGCACCTGGTTGCCCACGGCGTGGATGGTGCCGAAGTACATGGCCGTCGTCGTGCCATTGGCCAGCAGCGTGCGCACCACGCTGTCGTAGACCGAAGCGGCAAAGCCGGCATCGCTGTAGCGCGCTTCCAGGGGAAAGGTGTACTCCTGCAGCCAGGTTTCCAGCGGCACATCCAGGGCCTTGCCGCTTTGCGGCCATTGCGGTGCATGCACATGCAGGTCCACCATGCCGGGCAAAAGGTACTGGCCTTCGGGCAGGCGCTGCAGCGTGCCTGCGGCCGCATGCGCGGCCTCCAGAGCGGCGCGGCGGGGATCACCGCGCTCCAGCACGGCATCGATCATGCCGCGGCTATCCACCACGATCAGCACGTCCTGCTGGATACGCAGCGCATCCGGCACGGGCGCATCGAAAGCAGTGCACAACAGGGCCCAGCCCTGGCCAGGGTCAGCGGAATTCATCATGGAAACGCGGCCCCCTGCCTCACTTGGCCTTGAGCTTGGCCAGGTCCTCGGCCGTCAACCATCGCCACTGGCCCGGCTGCAGGTCCTCGGTGAGCTCCAGCTCGCCGATCTTCCAGCGATGCAGGCCCTCGACGCGATTGCCAACGGCCGCGATCATGCGCTTGACCTGGTGGTACTTGCCTTCGGTCAGCGTGAGGTCCAGCACATGCTCGCTCACCTGCTCACAAGCAGCGGCCTTGACGGGCTTGGGGTCATCGTCGAGCACCACGCCGTCGAGCAGGCGCTGCACCTGGCCGGCATCGACCGGATGCTTGGTGGTCACGCGATAGATCTTGGGCACATGCTTCTTGGGCGAACTCATGCGGTGGATGAACTGACCGTCATCGCTGAGCAGCAGCAGACCCGTCGTGTCCTGGTCCAGCCGCCCCACGGCCTGCACGCCCTGCACGGCACCCTTGTTCGGGCGCAGCCGCAGCGGCAAGGGCAAAAGCGAGTAAATGCTCGGATAGGTCGACGGTTTTTGCGAGCACTCCGTGCCCGCCGGCTTGTGCAGCAGCACATAGCCCAGCGCGTGATAGGCCCACTCCACGCCCTGCACGCGATAGCGCAGGCCTTCAGGATCGATGTCCTGAGTGGAGTCGAGGCAACGCACCCAGTCATTGGCCTCGGTGTCCCACAGTTCCACCCAGCCCTGCTGGACCAGTCCCGAACACACGCGGCGGATGCCGAACCCTTGGGAATACAGAATGTCTTGCAGTTGCATGTTCATCTTTCAAGCCGTTTGCGCCCACCATGGCGCACGCACATCGCGCAGGCGACGATACAAGTACTTCTGCGCAAACAAGCAAAAAACCCCGTAGCTTTGGGCTACGGGGTTTCTTGGGCTGTAAGAGCCTGACGATGACCTACTTTCACACGGGAACCCGCACTATCATCGGCGCAAAGTCGTTTCACTGTCCTGTTCGGGATGGGAAGGAGTGGTACCAACTTGCTATGGTCATCAGGCATAACTTGTTGTCATGCTGCTCATGGAGCAACACAACGAATTCATAGAGTCTGTAATCAGCTTTGTATTTTGACTGCGCCTTACTTGGCATAACCACCTTGATGATCACGTCATCAAAGTTATAGGGTCAAGCCTCACGAGCAATTAGTATCAGTTAGCTTAACGCATTACTGCGCTTCCACACCTGACCTATCAACGTCCTGGTCTTGAACGACTCTTCAGGGGCTCAAGGCCCCGGCAGATCTCATCTTGAAACGAGTTTCCCGCTTAGATGCTTTCAGCGGTTATCTCTTCCACACTTAGCTACTCGGCAATGCCACTGGCGTGACAACCGATACACCAGAGGTGTGTCCACTCCGGTCCTCTCGTACTAGGAGCAGGCTTCCTCAAATCTGCAGCGCCCACGGAAGATAGGGACCAAACTGTCTCACGACGTTTTAAACCCAGCTCACGTACCTCTTTAAATGGCGAACAGCCATACCCTTGGGACCGACTACAGCCCCAGGATGAGATGAGCCGACATCGAGGTGCCAAACACCGCCGTCGATATGAACTCTTGGGCGGTATCAGCCTGTTATCCCCAGAGTACCTTTTATCCGTTGAGCGATGGCCCTTCCATACAGAACCACCGGATCACTATGTCCTGCTTTCGCATCTGCTCGACTTGTCAGTCTCGCAGTTAAGCACGCTTATGCCATTGCACTATCGTCACGATGTCCGACCGTAACTAGCGTACCTTCGAACTCCTCCGTTACGCTTTGGGAGGAGACCGCCCCAGTCAAACTGCCTACCATGCACTGTCCCCGATCCCGATAAGGGACCTGGGTTAGAACCTCAAACGCACCAGGGTGGTATTTCAACGTCGGCTCCATGAGAACTAGCGTCCTCACTTCAAAGCCTCCCACCTATCCTACACAGATCCGTTCAAAATCCAATACAAAGCTACAGTAAAGGTTCATGGGGTCTTTCCGTCTTTCCGCGGGGAGATTGCATCATCACAAACATTTCAACTTCGCTGAGTCTCTGGAGGAGACAGTGTGGCCATCGTTACGCCATTCGTGCAGGTCGGAACTTACCCGACAAGGAATTTCGCTACCTTAGGACCGTTATAGTTACGGCCGCCGTTTACTGGGACTTCAATCAAGAGCTTGCACCCCATCATTTAATCTTCCAGCACCGGGCAGGCGTCACACCCTATACGTCCACTTTCGTGTTTGCAGAGTGCTGTGTTTTTATTAAACAGTCGCAGCCACCGATTTTTTGCAACCGCTTTGGGCTCCCTTTGTTCAAGTTCACCTACTTGCGGCATACCTTCTCCCGAAGTTACGGTATCAATTTGCCGAGTTCCTTCTCCAGAGTTCTCTCAAGCGCCTTAGAATACTCATCTCGCGCACCAGTGTCGGTTTGCGGTACGGTCGTGTGTAGCTGAAGCTTAGTGGCTTTTCCTGGAAGCAGGGTATCACTCACTTCGTCTGCAAGCAGACTCGTTATCACCCCTCATCTAAGCCCGGCGGATTTGCCTACCAGGCACGACTACAGGCTTGAACCAACATATCCAACAGTTGGCTGAGCTAACCTTCTCCGTCCCCACATCGCACTACACATCGGTACAGGAATATTGACCTGTTTCCCATCAGCTACGCATCTCTGCCTCGCCTTAGGGGCCGACTCACCCTACGCCGATGAACGTTGCGTAGGAAACCTTGCGCTTACGGCGAGGGGGCTTTTCACCCCCTTTAACGCTACTCATGTCAGCATTCGCACTTCTGATACCTCCAGCACCCGTTACCAGGCACCTTCACAGGCTTACAGAACGCTCTCCTACCACTTGCAATAAATTGCAAATCCGCAGCTTCGGTAACTGGCTTAGCCCCGTTACATCTTCCGCGCAGGACGACTCGATCAGTGAGCTATTACGCTTTCTTTAAATGATGGCTGCTTCTAAGCCAACATCCTGACTGTTTTAGCCTTCCCACTTCGTTTCCCACTTAGCCAATTTTAGGGACCTTAGCTGGCGGTCTGGGTTGTTTCCCTCTTGAGTCCGGACGTTAGCACCCGGTGCTCTGTCTCCCAAGCTGTACTCTGCGGTATTCGGAGTTTGCATAGGTTTGGTAAGTCGCCATGACCCCCTAGCCTAAACAGTGCTCTACCCCCGCAGGTAATACTTGAGGCACTACCTAAATAGTTTTCGGAGAGAACCAGCTATTTCCAAGTTTGTTTAGCCTTTCACCCCTATCCACAGCTCATCCGCTA